>CAVSXT010000005.1:0-2979791 GCA_963732005.1 uncultured Acidobacteriota bacterium | reverse complement strand
CCCCCGCCCTGGCACCATTCCTTCCGGCAACCTCCGGCTGCGCGCCGGTCACCGCATCCGCCCGCGCTCCGGCTCTAGGCCTCGCGTCTTCCTTCCCGACCACCCTGACCCCGACCCCGGCCCTCGCCCGCGCGGCAGCCACCCTAGCCACCAGCCCGGCCTTGGCTCTCGCCCTTGCGCCGGCCCTGGCGTCAGCCCTACCACCTGCCCGCGCACACACCGGCTCGCCTGCCCTTGCCCCTGCGCTCATCGCTCTGCCTCCTTGCCCTCGGCTCCGTCACCCTCGATTCCGGCGTCGCCCGCAACGCCCCCACCGCCGGCAACGCCCCCGCCGCCGGCGACCACCTCGAGCACGTAGCCCCCGCTCCCATCCAACCCCAGCACCCGGACCATCTCCCGCACCCGCCGCGGCTGGCTGCCGCCGACGATCACCACCACCAGGTCCACCGCCTCGGCCACCAGGTGCGCCTGCGACGGCACGCCGTTGCGCTGCGCCAGCCGGTCCAGCCGCTCGAGCGCCCCCACCGCATCCGTCGCATGCACCGTCGCCACCCCGCCGGGATGGCCGGTCGACCAGGCGTCGAGCAGCTGCATCGCCGCCTTGTCCCGCACCTCGCCGATGACGATCCGGTCCGGGCTCGCGCGCAGCGTCAGCCGCACCAGCCCGGCAAGGTCCACCTCGTCGGTCGTCCGCAGCGCCAGCCGGTCCCGGGCGGCGCATTGCAGCTCGCGCGTGTCCTCGAGCACCACCACCCGGTCCCGCGGGCACCGCTCCGCGATCTCGCGCAGCACCGCGTTGACCAGCGTCGTCTTGCCGCTGCGCGTGCCGCCGGCGACCAGCACGTTCTGCCGCTCCGCGACCGCCCGTCCCAGCGCCGCGCGGTGCGCCGGCGCCAGGATCCCCTGCCGCATGTACTCGTCGAGGCCGAACACCCGCGTCGCCGGCTTGCGCAGCACGAACACCGGCGCCGCCGCCAGCGGCGGCACCAGCCCCT
Organism: uncultured Acidobacteriota bacterium; assembly: GCA_963732005.1. Classification (GTDB taxonomy): domain Bacteria; phylum Acidobacteriota; class Thermoanaerobaculia; order Multivoradales; family UBA5704; genus JASLEW01. The sequence continues at coordinate 2,978,796 of CAVSXT010000005.1, read as the reverse complement.
GCAGCCGCGCCTGCCGGAACAGCCCGTCGTCGGGCAGCTCCGCCTGGATCTGAGGATTGCCCCGCGTCAGCTCCACCCGCTGCGAGCTGGCGACGGCGTTGAGGAACGACCGGATCTGCCCTTCCGCCAGCTCGACCGTCGAGCGCACCCGCCCCGCGCTCCGCCGGTCCAGCCACACCGCCCCGTCGCCGGCGTTGACGTAGATCTCCGTCACGTCGTCGTCGCCCAGCGCCGCCACGATCCCGGTCCCCAGGTGGCGCCGCATCGCTTCGGAGTGCTCCCCGCCGCCTTCGGGCATGCCGCTCTCGATCCCCCTCTCGTCCTGCCGCCGGCCGTGTTCCAGCGGCACTCTATTGCCGCGGCCATGCCATGTCAATATCTATAATTGGTGTCAACCAAGTTATACTTGTGCACGACCATGAATAGAGCACCGTCGTCTCCGCCGCCAGGTCGAGATAGAGCCCGCGCGGCATGCTCGGACTGGTGTTGATCCGGCCCGCGCCCAGCAGCGCCAGCGCGCCCGCCGCCGCCAGCGCCGCCGCGACACCGCAACGCCGCCGAAACCGCCGCGCCCGCCGCCGCCACCCTGCCCTGCCGCTCTCCCGCGATCCCATTTCTCTCACCATGTCATGTCAAGCTCTAGAAGCCCCGCCACTGCCCCCGCCCCCCCGCGGCCGGCGCCCGGCACCGCCCGGCGCGCCACCCCCGGTCAGCTTCCCGTCAGGCCGTCGCCCAGGTGCGCCGCAGCGTCAGCGCCACCTGCCGGAATCCCGTCCGCCCGCACCGGCCGGCGGCCACCGCCTCCCGCAGCGTCAGCAGCGCCCGCTCCGTCGCGACCGCGGTGCCCAGGCCGCGGGCCAGCGCCAGCGCCCGATCCAGCAGCTCGGCGGCGGCCGCGGGCTCGCCCGCCGCCAGCTGTAGCTCGGCGCGGTCGATGGTGAGCATCGCCAGGTGCACCTGCATGTCCAGCGCTGCGAAGCCCGCCGCGGCGCGCTCGTACGACCGCCACGCGCTGTCGAGCTCGTAGAGCGAGCGCTCGATCCGCCCCTCCAGCCAGGCGCGCGTCAGGCCCGCCGCCGCGTCGCCGCTCTGCTCGTAGAGCGCCTCGCTCCGCGCCACCTCGGCCCGCGCGGCCAGCCCTCGGCCCGCGTCGTTGAGGTACCAGGCCAGACCGTGGTGCGCCGTCAGCTCCAGGTCCCGATCGCGCTCGCCGTCGAGCTCCAGGATCGCCCGCCGCAGCAACCGGATGCCGCGCTCCGGGTGGGCGTGGCCGATCACCTCTGCCCGCGCCACCAGCGCCTGCGCCGCCAGGTGCAGCTCGCCGAGGTTGCGGTAGACCAGCTCGGCCCAGCGATAGGCGTCCACCGCCTTCTCCGGCTGCTGGGACGCTGCCCAGAAACCGCCGCCGTACAACAGCAGCAATCCCTGCAGCAAAGGATCGCCACTGCCGGTGGCGAGCGTCCTCGCCGCCCTGCCCATCAGCCGGGCCGCCTTGAGCAAATAGCCCGCCCGCCGGTTCGCGTCCGCCGCGATCGCCTCCGCCTCCCCCAGCAGGTCGGCCCGCCGCGCCGGGGTGCAGGCGGCCGCGTCGAGGCCCTCGGCCACCGCGACCGCCAGCCCGGCGATCGCCAGCCCCTCCTGCGGGTCCTGCCGGCCGCGCTCGTGGTAGTCCCGCAGCAGCGCCTCGACCACGCCGGCGGTGCGGAAGCGCCGGGAGTTCAGCACCACCGTCGCGCGCCTGCCCGGCGGGCTCTCCCGCACCCCCGCCCACAGCGCCGCTCCGGTCGCGCGTTTCGCCCGCTCGCCGCGCCACGCCGCGGCGCTCCGGATCAGCGCCGCGACGAAGGGTCCGTCGTAGGCCGCCTCGCCGGTCAGCTCGCGAGCCCGCCGCTCGGCCTGCTCCTCGAACCGTGCCTGGCAGGCGGCGCAGCCCGCCGCGAGATGCGCCAAGGCGCGCCGGCTCCGTTCCTCCCGCAGCGGCGAGGCAAGCAGCGCCTCGAGCTCGGCGTCCTCAAGATGCTCGAGATGGTCAAGATGACTGTCGTCTGTCTCCACACACCCTCCCGGATTCTCGCCACTGCATGAGAGTTGCTTCGAGCCCCCCTTTCCGGGACAGCCCCCCGGATGATGAAGCGTCAAGCTGATCGATGATTCAACGGAACAACAACAGGCTTTCCAACGCAACTGCCAGCCGGGCGGCTTTCGCCTTCGGCTTGCGCGCCGCCGCCACCGCGGGCCTCGCCGCTTGCCCATCGTCAGCCAAGTGCCGGTAACCGGAGAAAGGCCAGAAAGGCTGGCGTTCCTGGTGTTGCATGTGTTGCATGCATTTCCGATAAACTATCCGCCATGCCGCCGCGCCAGCGCTCCAGCCGCTCGACCGTCTCGCTGGCGCCCAAGCTCCGCCGGACCCTCGAAACCCGCGGCGCGCGCAGCGACAAGGGCCACGGTCCCTTCAACTACACCAACCAGCTCATCCGCACCATGGAGCTCTACGACTCCGTGCTCGGCAGGAGCGATCCGCGCCGCACCGCCGGCATGCCGCCCGACCACTACGAGCTGGTGCTCGAGATCCTGACCGAACCGCTGGAGCTCGAGGACTTCCACATCCTCCGCCTCGGCGACTATCTCTTCGAGCTCCGGGCGTTTCAAGACCAGGCGCGCCAGCGCCAGCTCGACCCGCGCCCGTTTTGCGACGCCCTCAACAACTATCCGTTCGCCGAGAAGCTCCACCTGGTGGACGCCGCCCAGATCCGCCACGCCCCGCCCCGCTGAGGCTGCCGGCCCGCGCCGGCCCGCGCCAACCACAAGGCCAAGAATGACAACCGGCGAGATCGACCACGAGGCGGTTCGAATACCGCAACGGTCGGGATTGCCTCCTTGCCTGTACGTCGCCATCGGCGCGCGGGACGAAGCCGCGATCGAACGGCATGTCGGCCGTATCGTCGCGCCGCTCGGCGGCGGCACCGCCAAGCGAGCCTGGTTGATCGAGGCTCACGACCCGCCCGACCGCGACGCTCGTTTGCCGATCTGGCAGATGACCGGAGCCAGCATCTTCCACGCACCGCGCCAAGTCTGGGTGCATGTCGACTTCGGGGCCTATCGGCAAGCCTATGCGCAGGCTTTTCCCACCGAGGACCTTCGCCCTGTCGTCCTCGATCACATCCTGAACCGCCGAGTCGCGCGCCTCAAAGGCCTCGCCTACCTGCGAATCATCCCCATCTCGAGGCCAGCAAACTCCAGCTCCGGCGGCTTGTCCGAGCGGTGGGCCGTCGAGTACCACAGCTCGCCTCAAATGCGGCAACGCAACCAGGAGTCTCGCGCCTCGGTCCAGTACGCCGATCTCGCGGATCTCGTGAAGATGCTAGATCTCAAGACGGGCGGGGCGATCATGGATCCGGTCAACGCAGCACAGTCGTGGGTGCGCCCTCCACTCGAGCCCTGAGGTAGCGCCACCCAACCCTGCACCAGCGGCTCGCGCGAAAGGCGCCCCCACCCTCGCCTCGCCCTCACGACCAGCCTATGTTATGGTTTTGTCCACTACTACCCCGACCCTGCCGAACCGCCACCGGCGCCAAACCCGCCATAGAGACCGACCCATGGTGAACCGACCCGGCCGTTCCGACCGCCTCATCATCACCCTCCCGCCAGCGGTCATCGTTCGCCTGCAAACCCGCGGCGCGCGCGCCGACCGCACCCATGGCCCCTTCAACTACACCCAGCAGCTCAGCCGCTCGCTCGACCTCTACGAGTCGGTGGTCGTCCGCAGCGACCCGCGGACAACCCGCGGCCTCGCCGCCGAGCCCTACGACCTGATCCTCGACCTGCTGCGCGATCCCCAGGAGCTCGAGACCTTCCACATCCACCGGCTCGGCGACTACCTCTCCGACCTCCCGGAATTCGCCGCCTGCACGCGCCAGATCGGCGCCGATCCGGCCGAGCTCGCGACGACCGTCAACGCCTTCTCCTTCGCCGAGAAGCTCCACCTGGTGGACGCCGCTCAGATCCGCAATGCGCCCCGACCCACCGCAGCTCGCGCGCCGAGCCCCCGCTGAATACACCTCCGGTGGCGACGAGGGCCGAGGGCCTCACCCGGATCTGTAGGCGCCAAGGGATCCACTCGCCGACGCTGCCGGGTTTTCTGCGTTCGCGGTTCGCCGCCAGGGTTGGCTGGCAGCTCTCGAATCGACTGCCGGTTTCTATGAACCGTGAGGTGTGGGCAAGGCCACAAGTGTGCAGCTGACCGAGTTGTGGTTGATCTCGGTGCTGATCTCGGCACCGCAGGTAACATAACCCGGCTTACGTAGGAGAACGCGAATCGTCTTCTGATTCTCGAAGAATGGCACCGCGAGGGTGGTGTTGGTCGCCGCGCTCTTTCTGCCATTGATATACACGGCAGCTCCGACGGGAATGGACGATATGGCAAGCGCTACGCTGCCTAGTTCGCGGAGCTTGACCATTCCTTTCAGGAGGACGCAGTCCGAGTTTGGACCCCCCTCCTGCAAATAGCTGGGATCTGGAACCACCACTTCCCACCGAGTGAGACCGCCATCCTGAAGCTTCCTGACTTCAGGGGAGTGCCACTCCTGAACAACATGGTGGTCGACCCGATCGCCCACGCAATCGCCCCAGCGTCTCGCCTCGTGCGCCGAAACACTGGCGGCCTCGCGTGACACCTCCAGTGTCAACCTGAACGAGTAACCGTATTTGCCGCTAAATCTCGCTTCATGCTGGCCTGACGAAAGTCGGAAGGCGTCGCCCACGAGGCCCACCAGCCCCCCATCGACATAAAGGGGCTCGCCGTTCACGGCGCCAGGCTGCGACCTGAGCTGAACAATGAGATCGTCTGCGCGCCCGGCCGAAGAATACAGGAAGGCCAAGAACACTGATGTGGCGAATACCTTGAGCATCACTCCCTCCTCGCCCGCTGGCGATGATGATGAGGCTCCTGCGACTCCGGCCAATACGTGAAATGAACGTACAGGCCAAAGAGCGCCAACGAGGCCAGAAACGCGCAGTACTGGGCAATACCCCAGGTAACGAGCGCGGTGTCTTGGACGCTGAAGATGTCGAGCGCAAGCATGTTTAGAATGGCGTTGAACACCAGGTGACCGAAGAAGAGAGAGAACACCGAGCACAGAATCACCAGCTCCGCTGTCAGCAGTCCTCGCCGGCGCAGCAATATTTTCCCTTCGAGCGCGCTCTTGAGGAAGTAGGCCATCGCGCCAATGACGGCCACGCTCCAGGTCATCAGCAGCTTGGTGAGGTCGACGACAATGTCGATCGCCTTCTGCTTGACCGTCGGCAAGCTACCCGCAAGCAGGGCTGACGGATCCGGGGCTGGAGACCGGATCTCCACGGCGAAGAAGATTCCGATGGTTGCCGCGACCACGACGAACGGCAAGATGCTCTTCACGGCGGGCGCAGGCACAAGCGCTAGAGGCAAGTTTCATTGAACGATATAAGACCTGGGCGTTGTTAGTCAACTGCATATAGAAGCATGCCCACAGCCCTATGTTGACGACTTCTTGGTCATCTGGTCGGGCAGCGCTCTGGCGGGAGACCGCGCCGCCTAGCCCGGCTTTATTAGCAGGCCTTCGGCGAGGTACAGTGCCCCAGGCTGGTTGCAGAGGCCTTCGCCACGGTCAGGAACGCCGAGCACCGCTTGATGCGCCTGGTCGAACTGCACGACAGGACTTGGCGCCAGGTCGGTCATGCTCCTCCCCTCTTCTTGGGTTGGTTACCCTCGCCGTCGCGGCTGTGCGTAGCTGCGGCAATCCCTTGGGCGCGTATTCGGCGGCCAGGGATTTCCAACGGGTGTGGGAGAGGTCTGGGGAGGCGGACGAGTGGGTGGCCCGGAGCTTCCTTACCCGGGCAGCTTCCACAGCCGCAGTGGAGCTTGCCGGGCCCCCACCCCCCCCTCACCCCGCCGCCCAAGACCGCCGCACCGCCAGCGCCGCCCGCCGGAAGTCCCCCCGCTCCCCTCGCCCGGCCGCCACCGCCGCCCGCAGCGTCCCCAGCGCCCGTCGCGTCTCGGCCGCCGCGCCCACGCCGCGGGCCATCGCCATCGTCTTGCCGAGCAGCGCCGCGGCGGCTGCGGGCTCCCCCGCCGCCACCTGCAGCTCGGCGCGGTCGATCGCGAGCATCGTCAGGTGGCCCGGCATCTCGAGCTCCGCGAAGCCCGCCCATGCCCGCTCGTACCACCGCCTCGCCCCGTCGAGCTCGTACAGCGACCGGCCGATCCTACCCTCGAGCCAGGCGCGCGAACAGCGGGCCGCATCCCCGCCCCGGTGATAGAGCTCCGCGTTCCGCGCCACCTCCGCCCGCGCCGCAAGCCCCTGGCCGGCGTCGTTGAGGTACCACGCCAGGCCGTGGCGCGCCGACAGCTCGAGCTCGGGATCGCGCTTGCCGTCAATCGCCGGGATCGCCCGCCGCACCAGCCGTAGCCCCCACTCCGGGTGGAAATGGCCGATGGCCTCGGAGCGCGCCACCATCGCTTGCGCCGCCAGATGCAGCTCGCCGATCCGCCGGTAGACCTGCTCGGCGCGGCGAAAGGCCGCCACCGTCCGCCGCGGCTGCCGCAGCGCCCGCCAGATGCCGCCGGCGCAGCGCAGCACCATGCCCTCCAGCAGCGGGTCGCCGCTGCCGGCGGCGAGCGTCCTCGCCGCCTGCACCAGCAGCTTCGCCGCCTCGCGGGCGCGGCCCGCCAGCCGCAGCGCATCGGCCGCGATCGCCTGCGCCTCGCCCCGCAGGTCGGCCAGCCGCTCCGCGCTCCGCCCGCCCGGCTCCACCCGCTCGGCCAAGGCAACGGCCAGCTCGGCGAGCGCCAACCCCTCCCGTGGCTCCCGCCAGCCGCCCGCCCGGTAGTCGCGCAGCAGCGCCTCGACGACCCCGGCGGTGCGGTAGCGCCGCGAGTTCAGCACCACCGTCACCCGCCTCCCCGGCGGGCTCTCCCGCAGGCCCTCCCAGAGCGCCGCCCCGGCCTCGCGCATCGCCTGCTCGGCCCGGGCAGCAGCATGGCTCCTGATCATCGCCGCGAGCACCGCGCCTTCGTAGGCGCCCACCCCGGCGCCGTCGGAAGCGCCTACCCAGGCGCCTCCGCGCTCCTGCCACTCCAGGCGCGCCTGGAACCGCGCCACGCACACGGCGCAGGCCCCGGCGAGATGCGCCACGATGCGCCGGCTGCGCTCCGCCGGCAGCCGCCAGGCGGCGAGATCGTTCAGGTCCGTTTCGTCCAGGTGTCCGTCGTCGATCCTCACCGGTCCTCCCGAGATGCCCAAGCAGACCCTCAACGCCGCGCCGGACGCTGCCGTACTCAACGCGACGCCGGGCGCGCCCGCACCGTCACATGCGCCACCCGCCCGTCGACCAACATGAGGACGAGCCCTCGATACGAAAGCACCTCGCCGCCAGCGCCGACTCCCGTCGCGACGGCCGGCTCGCCAAGCGCCGCGATCACCTCGGCCCGCGTCGAGCCCATCCCGATCCCCTCGCGTGTCCTGGCCACGAAAGCCTTGGCCAGTTCCCCGTGCGGATACCCTGCATCGCCGCCGAGGATCGCGCTCACCGTCTGGCGGGGCGTGCTGAACAGCACCGCATAGCCGCCGCTCAGGTACTCCCACCCTCCCAAGCTCGTCCGCTCCGGTTCACCCACCGCGGCCCGCACCTCGTCCCGAGACATCCCGAGACGGATCGGCCCGATAGCCTCTCCCGGCACGATCACCCAGGCTCGGCTCATCGCAAGCGGGCCGCCGCTCGCCGCCGCTCGCGCACCGGCCGCCCCCACCGCGCACGCCAAGGCCAGCCACGTCATCCAGCGCCTCATGCGTCTCCTTTCCATCGCCCGGCCCCTGGTGCCGCGGGCCTGGCGCCAGCCTCTCCCGCCCTCACGCCGACGGCCACTCCGCCGGCTCGTTAAGGAAGTAGGCGACTGGCTGCCGGTAGAGCGCGGCGAACCTCCGCAGCTCGATGGCGTCGATCCGGCGCTCGCCGGATTCGCACTTGGAAACGAAGGACTGCGGCCGCTCGAAGCATGCGGCCACCGCGGCCTGGCTGAGCCCGGCTCGCTTCCTCGCCTCACGCAGCCCGGCGAGCATCCGGCGATACTCGGCAGTGTGGATCGATTTCGCACTAGCGGGCACGGTCGCCCCTTCCTGGCGGCTCGACCAACCTCGGCGCCGGTCGCCACACTGCCCTCCCCGCCGGCGGCAAGCGGCCTCGCCGCCCCTCGGCGCACCGCGCGCCCTGGCGCCGATCGGCGCACCGCGAGCCCTGCCGCCGGTCGCCCGTGGCGCCCCGCCGAAAGGCACTGCATTCCAGCTCCACCGCCGCCAGCACCCAATCCTCCCGGTCGGCGCCCTCCTCCCAGGTGTCCGCCGCGGCCACGAGCGCTCGGGCCAGCACATCCACCATGCTCGCCACGGGGATCCCATACCGCCATAGCAGCTGTCGCAGCTCCGGCCGGATCCGCGCCACCACCTCCGTGACCATGTCCGACCCCAACTCGACGCCTTCCATCCCGTGTCTCCTCCAGGCGGCCCGCGCGCCGCTGCCCGACGGTTGCCGTCGTCACCGCCAGGTCGCGACGCCCACCGCATTCTCGCCTTGGCATGCCGGCGCAGCACGCGATCGGCAAGCGCGTCGCCGAGCACGCCTCGCTAGGACCGGCCGGCCGGTGCGACCTCGCCCTCCGCCCGCGCCGCCGCCGGCGGCGCGCTCCACCAGGCGAGCGATGGCCGGCGCGCTTCCTCGAGGCGCGAGGCGAGCACCGCGATCAGCTCGGCCGTCAGCCTGCCCTCCCTGCACGCCTGCTGGAACAGCAGCAGGCTCGCCATCGCATCGCGCCCGACCTCGGCCGGGCCGAAGGCCGGCAGGACCTGGTCGGCGAGATCGCGGAGCGCCGCGTCGTCCCGCTCTTCGAGGAACACGCTCGCGAGGTCCAGCCAGGTGAGCCCGGCTTCGATCCCGGCCTGGTGCGCGACCAGCGCCAGCGCCGCCGCGTCCAGCTGCCGTTTGGCCGCCTGCCGGTCGCCGCCGGCGAGCCGCAGGCGCGCTCCCGCCCGGCCGAGCAGCACCGGCACCTCGGCCTGGCCCAGGGCCGCCGCCCGCTCGACCGCCGCGGCGAGCCTGCCGTCCGCCTCCTCGACACGCCCCAGCGCGATGGCCGACCAGACCTCGCCGCACCACAGCCAGGTGCGTAGCGCCGCCGCCGCCCCGCCGCGGCTCTCGCCCAGCCGGCTCGCGGCCGCCGCCAGCAGCGGCGCCGCCGCCTCGGGTCTTCCCAGGTGGTGCAGGCACCACGCCTTCTGCAGCAGCAGCTCGGCCCCGCTCATCCCTTCGAGCTCGCCGCCGGCGACCGCCCATTCCTCGCCGCCCAGCAGCGCTTCCACCCGCTCGAGCAGGGCCACCGCCTCGCCGAGCCGCCGCTGGTCGCGGCGCAGCACCGCCTCCTGCGCCAGGATCTGCGCTTCCACCTGGGGATCGCCCGTGCCGCGCGCGCACCACGTCCCCGCGGCCGCGAAAGCCTGGCCCGCCGAATGCGGCTCGCCCAGCAGGCGGCGCGCCATGCCCAACCGGGCCAAGCCGATCGCCGTCAGGTCCGCCACCCAGGCCGCGTCGTATCCCTCGCCGAGATGGCGGGAGATCCGGACCGCGAGCAACGCGAGCCGCGCCGCCCGCGCCGCGCGCCCGGCCGCCGCCTCCTCCAGGCCCGCGGCCAGCAGCAGGCGGCAGAGCCCCCAGTGGTGATATTTCTCGTCCTCGTCGACCGCCCGGAGCTGCGCGTCCTGGCTCAGGCCACCGAGCCTTGCCCAAAGCGCCGGGGCATCAGCGCCCTCCATGGCGACGATCACCTCGTCCCAATGCCGCACCTCCCGCCGCAGCCGCCGCAGCTCTTCGTCGGCCGCCTGCCAGACCGGGCAGTGGCGCACCAGGTCGGGCACCACCTCGTGGGCGATGGCGTCGGCGTCGAGCGCCCCGCTGCGCAGCCTGGCAAGCAGCAGCGGCGACCGGTGCCCGGCGGCACCTTCCTTTTCGGTCAGCACGGCGTCGCCGGCCGCCCCGCCGTCGGCTTCCTCCAGGTCCGCCAGGGATCGTCCATACGCATAGTGAATGCGCATATCCCAGGTCCCGAAAAGAGCCCCCGCCGTCGCGCACCCGGCGGTGCGACTGGCAGGACGCGCGGCATGTTTTCTCCAAGCCCGCCGCCACGCCTGGCTTCGCCCACCTGCGCCGCCGGCCGCCACGATCCCGCTGGCAGCGCGCTGTCCTAGGTCGATTCGCCATCGCAGGCGCCGGCCGCGACGCCGGCATCACATTTCAGGTTCGGGGGGCCTGGCGGAGTACCTCGAGCGCGACGCCACCGACTATGCCCCGAGCCTCTGGACCCAGCACTACGGCACCGCGTCCAATCTGCGCCGCGAGATCGTCGCGGCCCTCTCCGCCCTGAGGCCGCGCATCGTCCTGTCGCTCGCCCCCGCCCTAGCGGCGGCGCTCGACCTCCGGCATCTCGGCCCCGCCTGGCCCGGCCCCGAGCACACCGATCCGTTCCCCGTGGACCTGCGCCTGGCTCCATCCGCCGTCAGGCGCTCGCCCCTTAGTGCCGGGGTGCCAACCGACGCGCTCAGCCGCCTGCCGCGTCTTTGAGTGCTTCTCGTGATCGACACTGCGACTCTTGCATCGATCGAGCCGGCCAGGGCACACCGGACTCGCCGAAACAGAGGAAACAGGGCGCTAGGAAGGAAGGATTCTTGGGGGGAGCCGGCCATGAAACTTGACGCGCGCTCCGGGGCCGGTTTCCCCCATTTAAGCAGCGAATCTCAGTCCGACAGCTCACCGCTCAACTGCCCAGCAAACCTCGCCGCCGGGACAAAAAGGATGCTGTCAATACTCTGATCTCCCCACCCCTTTACCGGTCCTTTCTCCACGAATGCCCAGTCCTCTTGCCCTGGGGCCACCAGCAGGTGACTCGCTGGAGTGATCACGGTAGCCACACCCACGACCTCGGAGGAACCAGGATCGATCTTCACGACCTTCCACTGGCTTGTGTTGCCGTTGGCCACCCTCATCACCACATACAGGGCATCGTGCCAAGCGTACAAGCCGGTGGGCATCGTGGAACGCTCGACGGCTGCCATTACCGATGTGATGTCCTCCCGCTTGTAGAACGCCGGCAGCACGGGCGCGGCAGTCACATCCGGTAGCACGATTGGAGTCGGTCGTAGCGAACCATGATCCTCCACGTAGATCCGCATCTCGTCGACTCGTAGGATGTACGCCGTGTCCCCCAAGACCGCCATGTAGGGAAAACCAAGCCGATTGTAGAGCCTCAGAGGGTGGTCGTAAGGGAACTCCGCCAACACCGTGGCGTTTGCGGAATCGGCGAACGGAAACCGCAGGTACGCCGCTCGCCAGTCCTTGAGATTATTCGGGTCGCCGGTGTTGATGTCGCTGAACGAGATGATGTCATCGCCGAATGGCTCCCACTGCCATAGCGATTTGGCGCTTAACGTGTGAGGCACCTCGGCCCGAAAGTCCTGGCGCGCCAGCGGGTAGTAGTTCCGGTCCACCGCCACCAGATGATGGGTGGTAGTCTGGAAGAGCAGATCCGAGCCGCGACTCCTGACGCCCGCGGGAAAGAAATCCTCGAGCGCGGTTTCCACGCTATCTGGTAGCGTCCCCAGTGCCTCTCCGGCACGGGAGTAGCGGAGCACCTTGTTGTAAACTTGATCGATCATCAACAGCTCGTTATCGCTGCTCCACACGGCCGAGGTGCTCCACCGCGGCCGCCGCGCGAGGAACACGCGCCGGATCTTGTTGAGCCCCTCCGACTTGACAACCTCCGACGATTGACCGTAGCCAGCGCCACTGTTATTGTTTTTTTGTGGTGACGCGGGGGACGAGAGAACCACGATCAGGGCTACTGCCCCAGCACCCGCGAGCCCGGCGAGCGACGGTCTTACATGGCGCATCCGCCTGGCCCTCCCGCGCAACTCAAACCGCCGTCTGGGGACAAGCCATTAACGCCACAGAGTGGTGCGCCAGATCTCGGCAGGGCGGTGCGTCGCCCGGCGTGGCCAGCGAGCGGTGGTGTTCTGGCCTCAACCGGGAAGGTGAGGGTGCCGAGCAGGACAACCCAGGCGAGGTACCGGCGAACCGGCCAGCGTCTGGAGCTGGGGTGGCTCTTCATGCATTCTCCCTCCTCCACTTCGACTCGTTGCCCGCGCGAGTCTCTCGTGGGGTAAGTGGGGCGTTACCCTCATGCCACCCTCGCCGAAGGTAAGCGCACCCTGATTTTACTAGTGTCGGAATGAATAAATCTGTGACAAACGTCACAGCCAGATCGAAGAGCGGACCACCTTCGAGCTGCAGTACGGATATGCCATTTTGGCACTCGGCGCGAGTCGATCGCGCTGGCCACGGAGCGCTGCGGGCGCGCGGCGCACCAGGGCCATCGAGGTGACCTTGCAAGGAGGGGATCGCAAACCCGCTGTCCGATGGACAATCGGCATCTCTCCGGCGCCGCCGAAGGCCTCTCTCTCGCAATCTCCAAGGTCCCCCCAATCCCAAACCAGCCACTCTCCCAAACTCTAACCGTCCATCGTATCCTTGCTGCTGCACCATTGCAAGCATTTCGAGATAGAGCCATCCCTCAATGTCTCCCGCAGCCGCCGTCGACCTTCGACGCTCCGCTGACGACCGCACTTTCGTCATCTTGGTACCATGCAGTGCCAACGCTCGAACGGCGCGTCAGACCAATTACACCCAAAGTGCGAGCCCTCTCGGCCATCGCGATCCTCCGGCACCTCGACGAAGCGGAGCGCTCGGACCGAACGGGGCAGATGTCGAAGGTCTCGCAGCTGGCCCCTGCTCACCGTCAGCACCCTGAGGCCGCCAGGCAAACCCTCCAGGCTCTGGACCGCCGTACCGCTGATGTCGAGCTCCTCGAGGCCCGACGGCAGCTTGGGCAGCTTGGCCAACCGCGTTCCCGCGACGTTCAGGAATCGCAGTGACGCAGGGAGGTTCTCAAGCACTTCGAGCTCGACCGAGTTCATCAAGTTGAGCGACACCAGACCATGCGGTAGCTCGGAGATCAGCCTCAGTTGGCGTGTACCACGCAGGTCCAGTTTCTTAACCGTCGTCGGACAGCCCGATATTGTCGCCAACGTCGTATTCGTTATCGCCAGACCATCAAGGTTCTTGGGCAATGCTCGTAGATCCTTTGCGCCGGTCAACGAGAGCCGCAGCACGGACAGCCGCGGTGGTAGTTTTTCGAAGGGTAGATCCCCGGCTGGCAGCTGCACCGCCAAAGTTTCCAGGCCAGTCGGTAGTTCCGGGACGCGCATATTGATCAGGGTCAACGACCGCAGCGACGGCGGCATCCCCTTCCAGTCTCCAACCTCGACCGTGCTCAGCGTAAGCGCTTCAAGTCCCGCGGGCAGGCCGCTGAAATCCGCGAGGCTCGTCCGGCTAAGATGCAAATCCTTCAAGTACAGGGGCAGCCGAACACCGCCTGAAACCTTGGCAGCATCAATCCTGAGTTCGGAGAGCAGCGGTGGGAGGTAATCAACCTGCGGCAGCTTCGAGTTCACCGATAAATCGAGACTGCGGAGCGAATCGGGGAGGCCCCGCAGGGAAACCAGATGCGTACCTTCGAGCCGCAGCGACCTCAAATTGACCAGACTTGCCGGCAATTGCTCAGGCAGAGACGTCAGGTGTTGACCGCCAAGTTCGAGACACTGCAACGAAGCAGGCAGCGGCGCGGAAAACCTGATCTCGTCGTCGCCACTCGCCGCCAGGTGCGTTAGCTGCTTGTTCGGCAGTCCACTGAAGCTGGTTAATTGACTGTCCCCGCTGACATTGAGATACGTCAGATTCCGCGGCAGCGCCTGAAGGCTCCTCAACGGAGACGGCAGGTTGCCGACCTCGAGCGATACCAGCCAGGCCGGAAACTGCACCTCTCTTTGAGCAAGGTCTTGTCGATCGCTGCTGTTCGGCCTCTTCATCTTCGCGATCTGAAGATGGGTAACACTGCTGGCCAGCCAGTCAAAGCGCGTCACGCAGCTGGGCAGCGTTAGGGTGTCGAGCTGGGACTGGACGTCATAGAGGTCTACCGGCAGCTCCCAATCAGCAAGTAGCGCCTTGAAGACCTCGGCACGCATATGCGACAGGATAGCGGCGCCGATCAGCGCCACGACCAGGAGCCACGAGAACCTGAGCAAGCTCAGTCGCGCGTACGAGGCCAGATCCCGATACCGGAATCTCCGCCAGATCCAGAGCCACGCCAAGGCGACTTGGAGGTAGATGGGAGCCAATCGGAAGAGGTTCCAGGGCGGCGTTGCCCCATTGAAAGCATCGCTCGCCGCCTTCAGCCGCCGGCGCCATCGGCTGGTCATCAACGCGAGCTCCGCCACCACCGAGCAGAGGTAATCATGATCCAGAGCCCATACCAGATCGAGACTGGCACCGTCGAAGACGGGGCGCACGATCCGGTGGTGCCGCAGGAATCTAAGCACCATCGTGATGCTGGCGTCCGGGATGGAACAGGCGTCAACGAGGCGACTCACCGCATGCGGCACCGACTGGCTGGAGGAGGCGCCAGCGTCACTATCCACGCCGGCCAGTCGGGCGAGAATGCAGCGCACCTTCTCAGGCTGCAAGTGCGACTGGCCAGCCGCCTGGTCGATCAGATCCTCGAGATACCGCGCCTCCATGCCCCGCAACCGGCCAACTTTCCTGTATTCGGCAAGCGTCGGTCGCTCGAACGCTGCGAGAGACCGCAATCCGAATGCGATCTGCCCTGGCATCAAGCCTGCACGTTTGAGGTCTTTTACTAGCTCCGGTCGAAGGTCAGTCCAGCCATTTGACTGGTTGGAGATCACATCGTGTCCGGTCAGCGAGGTGAGATATGCCTCGAGCAGACCTGGGTCCAGAGGGCCAATCGTAAAGGCCTTCACGTCATTGCCAAACCTGAAGGAATGGCTGACTGCCATCAGGTCCTTGCCAAGGACGAACAGGCAGTGGACTGGATCCGCTTTCCGGCACACAAGTTCCGCCAGGCCGTGCCAGAACGGATCGTTGGTCAACGAATTGGCTCCTATCCAGCCTCCACCTGGTGACTGGAAGTGGCTCAGGTTTTCAAGGACGAAGCCGTCCAACTGGTCAAAAACCAGCAATGGCCGGCGGCCCAACCGCTCGTGAAACGATTCCAGGGCCGACAGAATGTCTGGTGGTTGCGACGGCAGATCGTCTGCGGACTGCACGAGACGCCGCTTCTGTTCATCGCTAAGGCGATTCCACAGAATGTCCGCCAGCATCTCGGGTACGCTTTCCCAGGCGCCGAGCTGATCGACCAGCACCGGGAACAGAAAGCTCGTCGCCAACAGCTCGGGAATCAAGCCTGCCTGGACCAGAGCGCTCTTGCCCGCTCCGGATTCGCCGTCGAGGATCACCGTCACATGGGATTCACAGAACCGCTGTAGTTCCTTCTTATCGACTTCCCGTCCCCAAAGATGCTTGGGGTCCGCAGCCTGTAGGTTGAGCTTGGTCGCATCCACGAGTCGCGAGCGCCGATCTCGCGAACGGCGCCGCGCAATCAGGAACGACAGGACTGCAATGACGATCAGGAGGGCGGTTGCTATCAACTGCTGCGGCTGCGTCAGAGTTGAGACCTGGATGGCCAAGGCCACGATTGCGGCGGCCGGTGCAACCCAGTTCGCCGGCTTTGCCAGGCGCGAACCTACCGTTTCGGGCGCATCGTCCGGCACTGGCACCTCAGTCGGGCTCTGGCCCGCTAGTTTTGTACTCTCCATTGTACCGGAATGCACGACGGCATTGTCAATTCCCGCACTATCTTACGCTGCTGCCGCAGCTTCCAGACCTTGCCCGCTCCCCCCGCCCCCTCACCCACGATCGTCGCCGCACCGCCATCAACGCCCGCTGGAACGCCCCGCACTCCCAGCGCCCGCGACCACCGCCTCGCGCAGCACCCGTAGCATCCGCTGCGTCTCGCGGGCGGCCCCGCTGTCGGCCAGCCCCAGGGTCTTGCTCAGCAGCGCGGCGACTTCCCCAGGCTCGCCGGCCGCCACCTGCAGCTCGGCGCGGTCGATCGCGACCAACGCCAGCTGGTCCTGCATGCCCAGATCCTCGCCCCCCGGGGGCCCTACGGGCACCAGATGATGCTGTTGGCTCCCGGGTACACGCAGATCGTGGACGTCGCGCCGTCGAACACCGCGTAGGCCGCGTACTGGTGGAAGTCATTGGCATTCGGGATGGCGTTCACCCAGATGCCGTTGGACCCGGGCGTGGCCAGCGTTCCGGCCACGATCCAGCCGCCGCCGGCGGTCACATCCCGGAACCACAGCTGCACGCCGGCGCCGGCGGGACCACCCGCGACGCTGCCGGCCACGATCAGGCTGCCAGGCGGGCCGTAGCCGGCGGCGGCCTCGGGCTGGATCCAGATCATCGTGGAGGTCACCGCATTGGCGACCACGACGCTGCGGGTGGCGGTCGCCGCCAGCCCGTGCCGGTCGGTGGCGGTCACGCCGAGCGTGTGGCCGCCGTTGGCCAGGGTGGTGGCGTTGAAGCTCGCCACCCAACCCACGGCGGGGCAGTCCGGGTCGCCGGGGTAGGCGTTGCAGACATCCTGCCGCGCGACCCCATAGGTATAGGGGCCGTTCAGCGTCAGCGGCGCGCCGTCGACCGAGAACGCCAGCGAGGCGATGCCCGCGGTATCGGTCGCCCAGCCCTGCATCGACACCGCGCTGCCGGCGACGCTGGCGCTCGGCGCCGGCAGGTCGATGTACATGCGCAGCGTCGGCAGCACCGTGACCGTCGCCGTCGCCGACGCCGCGGTGTTGGCGCAACCGTCGGCGGCGCGCGCCTGCAGCGTGTGGGCGCCGGGCGGGATCCGCGTCGTGTCCCAGGAGTAGGTGTAAGGCGGCGCGTTCCATACCGCGACGATCGCGCCATCGACGTAGAGCGAGGCCTGGCTCACCCCCACGTTATCCGACGCGGCAACGCTCACCGTCACCGTGCCGCTCACCGTCGCGCCGTTGCCCGGCGCGGCGATCGCCGCGGCCGGCGGCGTGGTGTCGAAGCAGCTGTTGTTGGTGCTGAAGTGACGCTCGAAATAACTCGCCGCGGGATACGACGGGCGGCGATCGAGCACCACCGCCTGCAGCGTGTGCGTGCCGTTGGCCACGGTGCGGGTGTCGAGGTTGCCGGTGAACCCGACGTTCGGGCAGTACGGATCACTGCCGACGGTGGGATCCACGCAGGCACCCGGCGCCGGGACTCCCTGCGCGAACCCGGTCATCTGGATCGGCAGGCCGTCGATCCAGAACGCCATCTTGCCGGCCCCCGTGATGCCCTGGAGAGCGGCGCCGCTGACCTGCACGATCCCGGCGACCACCTGGCCCTCGCTGGGAGTCAGGATCGACATCGCCGGTCCCGTCGCGCCGCCGGTGAGCGGTACGGGATCGACGTTCGCCTGCTGCACCGCGTACTCCGGGTAGCACACTACATCATCCTTCGACCACAGCGTCGGCGCGGTGGCCAGCGGGCGGATCCCGGCGCCGTGCCGCACCGGGCTGGCGCTCCCGGGCGCCACCACGCCATCGGCGCATTCGCCGCCCTCCGTGAGCTGGTAGCAGTCGGTGCTGGTGATGGTCGAGGCGATGCAATCCCAGACGATGATCCAGGGTTGATTCGGGTCCGTCGGGCAGAGGTCCGGCAGGAACTGGCAGACGTTGAGGCGGCCGTGGTTCCAGTTGCCGACCGGCGGCTTGCGCGGGTCCTGCGTCGGGCACTTGGGGTCGCTGCTGCCGTCACAGTTGATGAAGTCGGCGAGCAGGCACTCGCCCGGCTGGATCTGCAAGATCAGTCCGGGGCTGGGAGCCGCCTGCATCATGCTGTTCGCCGCGCAGCTGTCATGATCGAGGCCGAGGGCGTGGCCGATCTCGTGCGTGATCGACTGGTAAACCGACTGCTGGCTCCAGTCGAGCGGATTTTTCACGTCGTAAGCGCCGTACAGCACCAGCGTACCCGATGCGGGAGAATACACCGCGCCGGTTCCGTTCGGGCTCGCTCCGGGGTTGAATTGCACCAGGATGCTGTTGTGGAAATCCTGGCCCGGGCCAAAGGTTTCGCCAGACGCGGAGGTGAACGTCGGGATCCCTTCGGTGTTGCCCTGGCAGGTCGTGCTCCACAGATTCGCCTGCGGCAACAGGTGCTGGCTGACCCGTGCCGGCACCCCCGCCGATACGACGAGAGTTACTTGGCGCTGCGCGGCCAGGTTGGTGTTGCCCGTTTCCGTGGCGCAAACCTGACCCTGGGCCTGGTGGCTGCACGCGAGCAGCAACCCGATGCCCAACCATCGCCGCCGGCTGATCCACCTTGCCGCCGCACTAGTCATGAGAAGGGTTTTTCGTCGCCAGCTCCGCGCGCAGCATCGAAACCGGCTTCGCCTCGGATTCGGCGATGAACGGGTGCGCCTTGGCGTCCGGGATGACACTCCCGTTTTCGATCACGAAAAGCCACCTGGGATACAGCTCTCCCGGATCGGCCTCCCAATCGCCATGGCCGCCCATCAGCAGCAGATGGTCGCCGGCCGCCGGTATATGCTGACCCGCCGAGTCCGTGCAGAGCATGGTGCCCTTGTACGCCAGCGTCCCACCGATCCGTAAGAAGGACACCGTCTGCCTAGCGTGGATGCTATGCGTCTCATCCCGCAGCACCTCATCGATCCGCAGCAACGTATGGGTCGCCACCTCCATCGAAGCGAGGTAGATCCCTGGGACAACCCGTTCCACGGTGCCGACGACGGCAATGTCGGCCCGGCGGGCCAGTTCGGCGAGAGAGATGCTCTTCGGCTGGGTTGGCTCCGGGCGGAGAGAGACGCCCTCGTTGTGGTGGGGACAGAACTTGTCGAGCTCAGGATGTGCGGCGAGCCCGTCGAGGGTCTCCTTGAGAAAAGCCTGGAGGCCTCTCTTCGCCGCCTGTGCGCCGCCAAGCGGCAGCGGGGTATCACGAGGGATCTGATCCTCCGACTCGCGCTCCACCACGGTGAGCACCGGGCCGCTGATGAACGTCGCGAGCCGATGCGATGAATCCCCCCACAGCACGGAGTCGTCCTGTTGCGCCCGCGCCGTGCCGCCGATGAGCGCCATCCCGGCTAGGACTGCAACCCGCGTTCGCCTCTTCAACATCACTCGTCCTCCGGGGAGCTCCCAGGTGCTGTCGTCCGTGCGTCGGTGACCCAGCAACCGCCTTCGGCTGGGCCATCCGCGGTGAATCAAAGCGTTTCCCGCCATGCGAGCCATCGTTTGCCATCCTGAGCCCAATCGGAGGCGCGAACCGTCGCGGCTGCCCCGCGGTGGCAAGGGCTGCCGGCCTGATTCTCAGCGCCAATGAGAGTGCTGCGCATCGGCAAGGCTAACCCATCCATTAGGAGATGGTCAACTAATGTGGGAGCCTCGCTCCATTTGCCTCGCAGGCCGCCGCCGGCCGGGGGGCCCCGGCTCCGGATCGGCGGCGGCGGCTCGTCACCCGCGCTCCTGGTAGCGCAGCTGCGGGTCCCGCCGCGCCCGCTCGAGATACCCGAGGACGCCGCGCACCAGCTCGACGCTCACCCGCTCCTCCTCCGCCGCCCGCCGGAAGACCGCGAGCGCCCGCTGCGCCTCGCGGTGCACCCCCTGCGCGGCGAAGATCGCCGCCGACTCCCGCGCCAGCGCCTGCACCTCGCCCGTGCGCCCCTCGGCGGCCAGCACCTCCGCCAGCTCCATCGTCGCCAGCGCCGCGTCGTAGCCGATCCCGCGCTCGGCGAAGCCGGCGCGCACCCGCTCGAACCCGGCAACCGCCGCCTCGGTCCGCCCCAGCCCCGCCGCCACCTTCGCCTCCAGCCAGCCCACCCGCAGGTCGTCGAGCTGGTGCCCCAGCCGCCGGGCAAGCGCCCGCACCTCGGGCAGCACTCCCTCTGCCTCCGCGTGCCGCCCGAGGTGGCAGAGGTTCGCCGCGAGATTGTGGCGTATCGCGAACAATTTGCGCGGCTCGCGCTCTCCGTCGATCTTCGCCGCCACCTGCCTCAGCGTCTCGATCGAACCGGCGAAGTCGCCCAGCTCCTCGAGCGCCTTCGACCTGCCGAGCAAAAGCGCCGGTGTCTCGCCCCAGCGGTCGATTGCTAGAGCCCGGTCGAGCAGCGCCAGCGCCTCCGCCAGCTCCCGCCGCTCCCGTCGTAGGGAGGCCTCGAGCCCGAGTATCCGCGCTTCGTTCATCAGTCCCGGATCAGCATCGGCGCCCGCCTGCCACAGGGCGGCCGCCCGCGCCCACATCTTCGCGGCCCCCTGCAGCTCACCTCCCACCCGCAGCGTATTGGTGAGGTTCGCCCGCGCATACCCCTCGACCCGCTGCCGCCAGCCGACCTCTCCCCGTACCCGCTGCCCGACTAGCACGGCCAGCTCAGCAAGCCGCGACGCCTCCTGCGCGTCGTCGCCGGCCGCCTCGACGCTCGCCTCGCACAGCAGCTCACACAACCCCGCCTCCTGAAATTCGCCGGCCTCCTGCACCAGCACCTGCTGCGCCGCGTGTGCATAGCGCGTCAGCCGCGCCCACAGCTCTGGCGCCCGCCGCCGCGACTCAGCCAGCGCGCCTGAACCTTGCGCGTCGCCTCCGGCCGCGGGTCGCACCCCCATGGCCGCCACTACCTCCGCGAGCTCGCGCCCTGCAAGCCGCGCCAGACTCGCGCCGCCGGCGGCCGCATTGTCCTCGATTCCAACCGGCGCTGCCCCGGCCGGCCCGCCACGCACGCTGCGGATCACCGCCATCAAGGCTCGGACCGTCGCCAGATCGACGCCCAGCGCCGCAACGATCGCCCGGAAGGTTTCCGCCTTGAGCTGCCGCAGGCCCTGCTCGATCTTCTGGATCGACGCGAATCCCACTCCTGACGCCGCCGCCAGCTCCTCCTGCTCCAGACCGCGGAGCTGCCGCAGCAGGCTCAGCGCCACCGCCAGGTCGTTTCGCGTCCCCGCCTTCTCAGGCATACGATGCTCCTGTTTTGTGGAAGATGCGTCGAAAAGGCGTCCATTCTGTCCTGCTGGCAGGACAAGATGACTATCTTCTTCACGGCCTCACCGGCACCATGGATTCTTGGGGGCGCCCCGGCGGTCGTCCCGGCCGCGGCGGCGGTCGCCTCCAATAGGGGAGTCCCTATGCACCGCGCCCTTGTCCTCGTCCCCTTCACTGTCCTGCTGTTCGCCGCCGCCCTGGCGCCCCCGCCGGCTGCCGCCGCGCCGTTGCTCCAGGCCGCCAGCTCTCCCGCGGCGCTGGTCGCCGCCAACCTCTGGGAGCCATGGACCCTTCTTCGCCAATGGTTCGGTGGCATCCGCCTCGACAACGGGTGCTCGATTGATCCGTACGGCCAGTGCGCCGCGGCCACTCCCGGCCCCGGCCATCCTGCGGCTATCGCTCCCCAGCCTCGGCCTTCCTCGCGACCGGCGGGCGGGAGGTCCGGGCCTCGCGTCGATTGCACGGGCTCAGCCGATCCTCTAGGGGGCTGCGCGCCGGCTGCTCGCCGCCCCGGCCACGCCCGGCATGGGATGTAGGACCGCTCGCAGCCAAGCCGGCTGCAGTGTGCCCATGCCAGGACTTCGCCTGCCCACGGCCCCCATGACTGCGGCAATCGCCGTACCGCTGTCGGTGTCGCGACGGTGGCGGGCGGCGCGGCGGTTCTCTCACTCCATGCTGCGCCGTTCCGCCAGGGCCGATCGCCGCGTGGCATTGCCTTCACCAAACCGCGCCGCCTGCCGCCCTGGGATCCTTGGGCACACCGGCTCCCTCATTCCGCCTGGGGTCCCCGCTCCCCTTCCTCCGGACTCTTGCGCGACATGATCTCCAGCCGCCCGCGCCCAGCCTCCGGGTTTGGCCTCGCGTCCGGCCTTTGGGTGTGGCCCAGCGCCCAGCGCCAGTCGATCGCGGCAAGCCGGCTCCCGCCATACCACCAGTCGCAAGGGCGTCGCGCCGCCGCGTCGGCCGCGCTGCCTTCACCCGGCCTCCCGATAACGCAAGGTCCGGTCCCACCGCGCACGCTGCAGGTAGCCCAACAGGCCGCGGATCAGCTCGACGCTCACCCGCTCCTCCTCGGCCGCTCGCCCGAAAAGCTCCAGCGCCCGCCGCGCCTCGCGGTGCACTCCATGCCGGCGGAAGATCGGCGCCGAAGCTCGCGCCAGCGCCTTCACGTCCGCCGTCCGCCCAAGCGACGCATGCACCTCCGCCAGCTCGACAGTCACCAGCGCCGCCTGATAGGCAATCCCTTGCCGTTCAAACCCGGCGCACACTCGCTCGAAGCCGGCCACCGCCTCCACGCTCCGCCCCAGTCCCGCCGCGACCTTCGCTGCCAGCCAACCGACACGCAGCCCGTCCAGGCGGTTGCCCAGCCGCCGCGCCAGCGCCCGCGCCGCGGGTAGCGCCAGCGCCGCGTCCGCGAAGCGCCCAAGGTGGCAGAGGTCGAAACCCATGTTGAGCTGAACCACGAACAGCTGCCGAGGCTCCCGCTCGCCATCGATCTGCGCCGCCGCCTGCCGCAGCACCGCAATTGACCCCGTCACTTCCCCCAGCTCCTCCAGCGCTTTCGCCTTGTTGAGCAGCAGCGCCGGGGTCTCTCCCCACCGGTCGGCCGCCAGCGCCTGCTCGAGAAGCGCCAGCGCCTGCCGCCCCTCCCCCCGGTCGCGCCGCAGCGACGCCTCGATCTCCAGCACCCGCGCCTCGTTCAGCAGCCCCGGGTCGGCTCCGGCTCCGGCCTGCCACAGCTCCGTGGCCCGCGCCAGCGCCCTGTCGGCCGCGCCCAGCCTGCCGCCCACCCGCAGTCCATTCGCCAGGTGCGCCCGGGCGTACCCCTCGACCCGTTGCCGCCACCCTTCCCCGCCGTTTACCCTCTCGCCGGCCAGCACCGCCAGCTGCGCCAGCCGCACTGCCCGCCGCGCGCTGTCGCCGGCAGCTTTGACGCTCTCCTCGCAGAGCAGCTCGCTCAGCGCCGCGTCCTGAAACTCGGCCGACTCCCGCACCAGCATCCGCTGTGCCGGCCAGGGATGCCGCGCCAGCCGCGCCCACAGCTCCGGCGCCAGCCGCCGCCCGGCGAGCAGGCCCGCGGCCGTCTGCAACCGCTCCATCCAGGCCCGCGCTCCGTCCTCCGCCTGCGCCGCCTCCCATGCGGCTAGCGCCTCGATCTGCTCCCGCGGCGACCCGCCACCGTCCTCGCGCCGGCGCCGCCGCGCGGCCCCCACCCCGTCCAGGAACCCCAGCGTCCGGTCGAACACCTCTGGCGGCAGCTCCATGGCCTCGAGCAACCACTCAACCGTCGTCGCCAGCGGCTTCCGGACGCCGCGCTCGTAGCTCTCGATCACCTGCTTCGACTTCCCGATCGCCGCCCCCAGATCGTCCCGCTCCATCCCGGACAGCAGGCGCAGCACCCGCAGCGCCGTTGCCAGCGGCGGCGCCCCGCCTCTCGCATTCCCTTCCCGCCCGGCCAGGCCGCGCCGCGCCCTCGCCTCGCCACCCACCGCCGCCTCGCCCGACGTCGTTGCCGCCACCTCACCCGACGTCGTTGCCGCCGCCGCGCCCGACGTCGTTTCCGGCGCCGCGCCGGCCGCCCCGCCCCGCTCCCCGCTCGTCGCCGCCGCTCCCGGGCCGTTCTTCGTCCAGGGCACTCGCAGCACCGCCGCCAGCGCCCCGCCGGCCAGCTCCTCCCGCGCCGCGCCCGCCGCACCCGCCATCGCCTCCACATACGCCGCCGCGACATCGCCCGCCGGCTGCCGGTAGAGCTCCCTCGCCGCCCTCACCCAACGCACCAGCGAGCGCGCGCGGTCGAGCAGGTACGCGGGACAGCCCATGGCCGCCACCATCTGCCGCAGCACCGCCGGCGGCGCGCTCTTGCCGCTCTCGTAGAACGACACCGTGCTGTGGCCGATCCCCACGGCGTCGGCGAGCCGGGCCTGCGTCCAGCCGCACGCGATCCGCAGCATGGCCAGCGCCTCGCCCCACTCGGGATCCTCCTTGCTCCGCTCCGCCATGGCGCGCATTCTCCCCGCCTGCAAGCCGCTTCTGTAACCTCCTGGTGTTCGCCGTGCCACACGCGAGACACCGGTTCGCGGCACCCGCAGCCGGTGCCCCGCAACCTTTCTCCAATGGATACAGACTATAAGTGATCCCAGCAGGACACGGAATGCCGTCTTTGAGAATCTATCTTGCCGCCGAACATCCAGATTGCCTAATCTGATTCCCATGCCGGCACGGATGAACGGTGGCAGGCGCGGCTCAAAGCCGCGGCGGGCGGTGCCTCCGCCGGGTCCGGTGCGGGCCGCCGTGAAAGGCACTCGATCCCCCCAAGGCCGCCCGCCGAGCGCTGTCCCGGCTGCCGGCAGGCCGGGTTCCCCCGCGCGGCGCGGCGCGCCTGCCGGACCTGTCGGCATGCGGCAGGCGCCGCCGCCCGCGAAGCAGGAACCACTCAGGACCGGTCAGGGGAGCGCGCCCCGCACCGCCCTCGCAAAGCGGCTCCCAGGCCTGCCGTGGAACGAGTCGGATTCCTTTCGCGAAACCACGCTGCAGAACTTCGCCAACCCCGCGGACCGGGAGGCCCTACGCCGCGTCGGCAGGATCCTCTACATGCTCGCCCTGGAGACGCAACAGCATGGGCTGCCCGACGAGCCCTCCTCGACCCGCGCCGAGCTGCGCGCCATCGTCGCCGACCTCCGCTACCTCGCGGGCTACCTGGCCATGGTCGGCCGCATGGCCCACGAGAGCTCCCTCCCTGCCCCGGACGAGGCCCTTGCAGGCTTCGCCGGCGGCCTCGCCGGAAGAGTTGGCGCCATCGCCGAGGCCATCGAGAAGAAGTTGGCATGAGCCGCGCCGGCGGCGCTCCCGCCAGCCTCGCCAGCCGGCGCGGCCTGCTGAGGGCAATCCCATGGCTCGCGCCTGAGCGGCGCCATGTTGGCCAGCATCTCGCCAACCGGCGCCGCCTGCTGAAGGCATGTGAATGGGGTTCAACAACATCGGCAAGGCCCTCGCCGCCCTGCGCCGGCAAAGGCGCCTCACCCAAAGCCAGCTCGCTGCCCTCTGCGGCGTCGGGAGCTCCCAGGTCTCGCGGTACGAAGCGGGCAAGCAGCAGATGAAGCTCGCCCCGCCCGAGAAGCTTCTGGCCAGCCTGGCCGTCGAGCCCGCCGACTTCTTTCGCCTCCTGCGGCCGACTCCGTCGGCCCTGCCGCTCGCCTCGCCACCCCGATCGTCGAGGCCGCTCGCCCCGACGACGCGGTCATCGAAAAAGCGACGGGCCGGGGGGACCTCCATCAAGGTCCCGCCGGCCCGTCGAGGCACTCGCATGGCGCCGGCGCGCGCTAGCCGCCGCCCGGTCCCGGGTCCCCCTGCACCCGCTCCGACTTGAGGCCACCCCTCACCTTCGCCAGCTCGCTCCCGTCGAGGTTCGTCAGTGCCGCGCGCTCGTCCCGTCCAGGCTTCCCATCGACTCTCATCGCTACCCCTCTTCTGAGGCGACCGCTGCTGCCAAATCGTCCCGGACCGATCCGGGCCAAACCTCCCGGCCGCATCAGTCCATGATATTACATGGCCCTAAAATCTATAGTCAAGCTCTAGATATGGTCATATCGTCACGTCCGCTGGGCGAGTGCCGCCAGACAGCCCGGCCTCCCGGCCGCTTCGTCGCGCGCTCGCGCGCCCGCGAGCCTCAGCCGAAAGAGCCCGAGATGTCACGAATTCACCTCCTCCGGGAACATCCCTGGTAGGTGGGTTCTCGCTGTCAGCATCTTCGCCAGCTTGGGCGCCTCTCCGCATTCGCCGCTTCCGGTCCGGCCACGTCCGTCATCCCGCATCCTCCTCCGCCCGAGAACCCACCGCTCGATCCCTGTGCAGAGCTCCCGGCGTTGGCCGAGCGTCTCCGCCCGGCCCTGACCGCTTACCTCCGCCGTCAGCGCATCCCGTCCTGGGACGCGGAGGACCTGATCCAGCGCGCACTGGCGGCAGCGGTCCGCCGCGGCGCGGGCATCGCCGACCAGGAGAGCTGGATTCACGGCACCGTCCGGTGGATGAGCGTGATCTACTGGCGCAACCGGCGCCGCGCCCCGGCCTTCGTCGCCGACCCGGATTGGCTCGAAGACCCCAAGACCGCCGGCGGCGCCATCGAGCGCCGCGACCTGCTCCTCGACCTCGACCTCGCCTGCCGCCATCTGCCGCGCCGCCAGCGCCGCGTCCTCTACCTTCGCTACCGTCTCGGCATGACCCTGATCGAAGTCGCGCGCCTGCTGGGCGGCAGCGCCGCCGGCGTGCTGAAGCTCGAGCGCCGCGCCATCGCTCGTCTCCAGGCTCGCGCCGCCCGCCGGTGGGGCCGCCCGCCTTCCTGACCGGGCGGCGCCCTGCCACCCCGCGAGCCCATCATTGACCAGGCCGGCCAGGGCGACGCGCGCACCACGTAGAGCCGCCGGCACCTGCCGCCCGTCGCCAACCTGTCACATCCCAAAGTGTCACGTTGTCGGCGCTCTTCGGGAACCTATGAATTAGAAGGCCAGCGAAGCCTGGGAAAGGAGGCCCGATGCCGCGCCGCCGAAGAGTGTTCCCGGGCAACGTCATCCGGACCAGCGTTCTCGCCCTGGGAGCGCTGCTGCCCCTGCTCGGCATCGCCTGGAGCCGTGAGCACCCGCGGCTCTCCCTGCGCATCCTCCACGAGCAGGAGGTGCCCAGCTCGCCGTCTCCCGCCCTCAACCTCCGCTTCGCGAGTGACGAGACCGTCTACCTGAGCCGGCTTCACGACGGCGTGACCGAGGTCTCCCTGGACGAGACGCTCACCGCCCGCCGGCAGCCGATCCCGGACCGCGACACCCTCCACATGCGCTTCCCGATGATCGAGCGGCTCGCGGTGTCGCCGCAGTTCTTCGCCGTCGCCTCGCTGATGGCCGACTACGGCTTCCGGCCGCGCACGCCCGCCGCCGACGGCACCTTCAGGTTCACCCGCCTGCATGTCTGGTCCGTCGCCAGCCTCGACCTCTTCGGCGATCGCCTGCTCCTGCTCGGCGATCCCATGCCCCGCGCGCTCGCCGGCTGGCAGGAATCCAAGGGCGGCATCGCCTGGATCGGCCCCCTCAGCAGCCACCCCGAGCGCGACCTCGAGCCGTTCCTCTACGACGTGCCGGGCGCCCCGCCGTTGAGCCTGCTGCGTTGCATGAGCCTGGAGCTCGGAGCCGTCCGCTTCCTGCCGGATGGGTCGTACGTCGTCGTCCCCGGATTCAAGGACGGCGTGTATCTGTACGGCAGGACCGGCGCGCTCCTGCGCACCTGGAAGAACCAGGCCGTCGGCCTCGATGCTCCCGACTGCGCCGGCATGGATCAGAAGCGAGAGGACGAGCTCAACGGTTCCTACCCCGCACGGTTCGAGTTCCTGAACCGCCACCGCGTCGTCGAGGAGATCCTGCCGCTGGCCGAGGGTCCGGGCCTGCTCATCCGCTCGGTCGCGGCCGGCAGGGTCCGCTGGACGCTGACCGTCCTGCATGGCGACCAGGTGACCAGCTATCCCGTGCCAATCACCGGCGACCTGCCCTACGACCGGTTGCGCGCCGACGTGCGCGGCGAGCGTCTCGCGTTCCTGCGCACCTGGCACGGCTTCGGGCCTGCCGCGGTCTTCCGGCCGGGCCATCTCTACCTGGCCGAGTTCGCCACCGCGGCCGCAGGGATCGCGCCATGAAGCGCCGGTGGTCGCTTGCTTCCGGGCGGCTGCCTGCGGCCGTGACCTGCCTGCTGATCCTCCATGCAGCAGGCGCGCTGGCGCCCCGTGAAGCGCACGCCACGGCCTCGGGTTGTCGCCTGTGGTCCGCCAACGACGGCCCGGGCTGGGAAGGCACGGAGCCGGACTGCGCCGGCAGCGGCAGCGGCTGTTACCTCTGCGCCTATCACAATACCGGCGACGACGGCTTCACCATCTGCTCGTTGAATCCCGACGGCAGCGGCCCCTGCGGCGGCAAGGCCTGCTGCGATGCGGTCATCGAGATTCCTCCCGACTGGCCGCCACCCGACCCGGACATCACCGACCCGGACCCCGGCGAGCCGCCGCCGAACGCGCCGCCGCCGGACAGCCCGCCCGGTGACGACACCGGCGACCCCGGCGGATCAGGAGACGGAAGCTGCGACGGCTCCCCGTCGCACGACTGCTCCGACAGCATCGTGATTCGCGAGATGTCGGAGCTCACGCCGCTGGTCACGGCGCTCCTCGTCGAGACTCGGGGCGCGAGTCCCGGTGCGCTCTTGCATCATCCCGCAACCGCATCGCCGGCGGTGGCGGCGTGCCGGCGATAGGCCCAGCGGCTTACCCGCCGCCGTCGCGGGCGGTCGACAGCCGCCGGCTGCCGGCAATCCACTCGTCGAGATCCTGGATGCTGTAGCGCACCAACCGTCCGAGCTTGTGGTAGGCCGGCCCGCCACCCGACCTCCGGTATCCATCGAGCGTCCGCGGCGAAAGGTGACAATGGCGGGCGGCTTCCGCCGTGGACAGCAGGTCGTCTCGCATCGCCCACTCCTCTCTGCACCCTCTCGGCTCAGAGCCAGCCGTGAGATCATGCCCGCTTCGACCATATCATCCAATGGCCCAGACACCCGCCTTCGCGTTCGCCGAGGTGCGGGCCGTGCGCCGGTCCCGCGCCGCCGGAGCAAATGCTCAGGGACAGGTCGAGAAGGCCGACGTGTCCTGGATCGGCAGCAAGGTCGTGTCCTGCGGGTTGGTGTAGGTCTGCACCGCCCGCGACCGGAGGAGATCGACGAACTGCTTGACCCGGCATGGTAGATTTGAATTTGCCTAGGCTCGCAACGTCGCAGTCTATTCAACCAGGAGGATCTCGCTCATGTCTCTTCCTCTTCGCCTTGTGCTCGCCGGTCTGCTGCTTTCAGCATCGCTCGCGGTAGCCGTGCCATTGCAGCCAGTGCCGATCAGCTCCGCCTTCTGTCCCGCCACACCAGCCCTGTCTCCCGACATCAGCACCCCGCAGTGGAAGACCTGCGGGCCGTACTGCGACTCGGGCGACGCCGGAAGCCTTGGACCGATCGGCTTTGGCGCTACCACCTGCGCCGCAGCGACCGCGGCGATGGACGCCTCGTATGAGACAGCTGCGCAGGACAGTTGTCAGATGCTGACGGGCCGCCGCCCGTGCAACGTCCACGTGGTCGTCACCACGCCCTGCTACCTGTCGGGTGGCTTCTGGTACGTCTTCGGGAGTGCGACTTGGAACTGCATCGACACCACCTGCTAGGCACTTGAGCCGCCGCCGCCGCCGCGTGTGCCGCCAGCCAGCACGACCAGCACGTCGCTGCCAGCGCTGCCGGCGCATCGCTGCCCTGCGCCTGCGCGCCGCTGCCAGCACGACCAGCGCATCCCTGCCAGCGCCACCAGCGCGTCGCTGCCAGCGCCACCAGCACATCGCTGCCAGCGCCACCGCCGCATCGCTGCCGGCACCGCTGCCCAGCACCGCTCAGACTTCGCTGCCGGCGCGATCGAGCAGCGAGCACCATCCCCAGCCTGCTCGAGCTGCGCCTCGCTCCCATGGCGGCAAGGCCGCCGTTCGCTCACCGCAACCGTCCTTCCTACCCTTCACCCGCCGCCTGCCGCAGCACCCGCTCGCGCCGTAGCGCACAGTGCCGCAGGTGCCCGGCCAACGCCGGCGCTCCTGCGAAGCTCCTGCCGCACCCTTCCGGACACACCAGCAGCGGAGCCCGCTCGCGAGCGCGAGATCGAGCGCCACCGGCAGCTCGCACCCGGTAGCGAGCGCCGCCGCCGCGCGCCGGCAGCGCGTAGCCAGCATCCCCCGCTCGCCGCTCCGCTCCCTCGCGGATCGCTGCCAGCTCGCTCAGCGCCGCCGTCTCGCTCACCCCCACCAATCCGCTCCCAGCCCTCAGCTCGCTCCGCTCCCCAGCCGCTCGCAGCACCCGCCCCTCCCGCAGCACCGCCAGCTCCCGCCGTGCAGCGTCCCGCTGCCGCAGCAGCTCGCCCACCTGGCTGGCCTCGCTGCGCTCGGCAGCAGCGCGCTCCGCGGCGCTCCGCTCGCTGGCAGCGGCCGCCGCTGCCAGCACGCAGCCAGCCGCGGTCACCTCGTGCGCCAGCGCCGCCAGCAGCGACCAGCTCCATGCCAGGCCCTTGCCACTCAGCAGCTGAGGCAGCGTCCGCCCGCTCAGGCCTGCAGCCACCAGCGGCACCACCAGGCCACCGGACGACACCAGCACCGCCAGCCACACCACTCCCAGCGCCCGGCGCCAGCGCCGCACTCGCGCGATCGCGTGCGCCAGGTAGAGATTGCCACCGGTGAGCACCAGCGCCGTTCCCACTCCAGCCACCACCAGCAGCGCCCGCTCGGCGTCGGCAGCGACCGGCAGGCGGTCGGCGGCCAGAACCGCCAGCACCAGCCGCGGCGCCTGCACCAGGATGGCCGCCAGCGCCACGCCGACGCCCACCGGCTCGGCCCGCGCCGCCTCCTCCCAACCGCTACTGCTCTCCGGCTCTCGCATGATCGATCACATTCCCTCGCCGCCGAGGATACTTCACAAACGCGCCGCTTCATGTATCATCGCGCTCGATCATGTTCGCTTTATATTCACCATCGACTACGACCAATCACTTTATATTGCGCGCCACTGCGCGCTACTGCGCCGTGCCACGCCCAGGCACGCACCACCGCCACCGCACCCCCGCCATCCCCGCCGCGTCCGGCCGGCCCGCCGGCACCCTCCTCTCCCTCGCGCCTGCGGCGCCGCGTGCGCTACGTACGCCGCGAGCGCCGGATCCCCAAGATTCACCGATCGCCCATCGTGACCGCTATCGGCGTGCTGCGCACGCGAAGGTGGCCCAAAAACCGCTCCGCGGTTTTTGTACACGGCACGCCGCCAAGGCGTCTTTCTTCCAGCCCCTTCAATGGCTTGCGCCGGCGACCGCGGTATGCGTCCCGCCAACCCCCGCGCCTGCCGCGTCTTGCGGCCAGCTTGCGGAATCTCACCTTTCGCCGCGCTCCATCCATCCGCGCCCGGCCCGGCCGGCCCGGCCAGTCCAGCCAGCCCAGCCGACCCGGCCGGCCCGCCTGACCCACCGGCCCCGGCCCCGCCGGCCGCTGTCGCCCCCGCGGCCCTCGCCCTTGCCGCTACTGCTGCCGCCCCCGCACCGATCGCCCCTGCCCCAGCCGCTACCGCTACCGCTATCGCAACCGCAACCGGCCCCCCACCCGCCGCCCTGCACCTGAGAGAGCCCCACCCATGCCCAAGCGCCAGAGCCTCCTCCAGACCCGCGTCGATCCCGCCACCGCCGCCCGCGTCCGCCTCCATGCCGAGGGCGCGGGCCAATCGATCAGCGAGTGGATCGCGGGCATCCTCCGCCGCGAGGTCCTCCGCGCCGGCGCCGCCGACGCCCTCGCCCCCCTCACCTTCGAGACCGCGCTGACCGTCGGCTACATGCTGCGCGCCCTGATGCTCGACGCCCTCGGCGCCGACGCCACCGAGCGCGCCGTCGAGCAGGCCACCGAGGCCGCCGCCGGCGACACCGCCGCCGAGCTCACCCGCGCCGGGGACCTGGCGCGATGATCCGCATCAGCAGCGGGCTCGGCTTCGCCCAGGCCAGCACCTACTACCGCAGCGACTACACCCAGGGCGACTACTACACCGCCGGCCGCACCATCGGGGTCGGCACCTGGCAGGGCCGCGGCGCCGCGCGGCTGGGCCTGGCCGGCGACGTCGCGGATGCCGACTTCCTGGCGCTGCTCGGCGGCCGCTCGCCCCGCGACGGCCGCCAGCTCGTCGCCCCCGAGAACTCGAGCGGCAAGCACATCAGCGGCTGGGACCTCGACGCCGCCCCTGGCAAGAGCGTCTCGCTCGTCGCCCTGGTCGGCGGCGACGAGCGGGTGATCGCCGCCCACCTCGCCGCCGCCGGCCGCGCCCTCGATCGCCTCGAGCGCTACGCCCAGGCCAAGCAGGGCGGCAAGCCCGTCTCGACCGGCAACCTGGTCATCGCCCGCTTCGACCACGACGCCAGCCGCGCCCTCGATCCCCACCTGCACTCGCACCACGTCATCCTCAACCTCACCGACCGCGCCGCCGCCCGCGGCAACCGCAGCCAGCGCGGTGATCGCGGCCACCGCGGTGATCGCGGCCACCGCGGCGATCGCGGCCAGCGCGGCGACCGCAGCCAGCGCGGCCAGCGCGGCGCCGGCGCCGACGGCGAGTGGCGCGCCCTCGAGCCGCGCGCCATCTTCGTCGCCCAATCCCTCGGCACCGCCATCTATCAGAGCGAGCTCGCCCGCGAGCTGCAGGCGCTGGGCTACGAGGTCCACGCCGACGAGCAGGGCTTCGTGCGCATCGCCGGCATCCCCGACACGGTGGTCGAGGCGTTCTCCAAGCGGCGCCGCCAGATCCTCGACGAGGTGAAGCGCCGCGGCGGCTCCGGCGACCGCGCCGACCGCCAGCGCGCCGCCCTCCGCACCCGCCAGCCCAAGGACCGCGACGTCGACCCCGCCGTTCTCCGGGAAGCCTGGCGCGCCGAGGCCGCCGCCCACGGCATCGATTTCGCCGCCCTCCGCCGCGCCGCCGACGACCGCCTGGCCCAGAGCCGCGCCGGCCGCGCCCAGCCGCCCGCCGACCCCGCCGCCCAGGCCAGCGCCTCGGTCGCCTGGGCCGCCGACCACCTCGCCGAGCGCCAGGCCAGCTTTCGCGCCATCGACCTCGAAACCTTCGCCCTGCGCCATGCCGCCGCCCGCGGCCCGGGCGCCGAGGCCATCCGCACCGCCCTCGCCGCCCATCCCGGCCTCCTCCGCGGCGCCCGCGGCGAGGTCACCACCCAGGCGGCGCTGCGCCTCGAGCACGCCAACCTCGCCCACCTCCATCAGGGCCTCCTGCCCACGGCGCCGCCGGTCCTCGCCCGCCCCTTCGAGCCCGGCCCCGGCTCCACCCTCGGACCCGACCAGCTGCGGGTCGTGCGCCATCTCCTCGAGTCCCGCGCCCAGCTCCTAGGCGTCGAGGGCAAGCCCGGCACCGGCAAGACCTTCGCCCTGGCCACCGTCCGCCAGGCCGCCGAGCAGGCCGGCTGGACCGTGCGCGGCTTCGCCGTCACCACCGGCGCCGTCGCCCAGCTGCGCGAGGTCGGCATCGAGGCCGCGACCCTCAAGAGCCTGGCCGCCCAGCCGCCCACCGAGCGCCGTCCCCGCCAGCTCTGGATCGTCGACGAGGCCAGCCTGCTCGGCAACCGCGACGCCGCCACCGCCCTCGAGAGCGCCCACCGCGCCGGCGCCCGCCTGGTCCTGGTCGGCGACCGGCGCCAGCATCACGCGGTCGAGGCCGGCGCCCCCTGGCGCTCCTTCCAGGCCGCCGGCCTGCGCCCGATGCAGCTCGACGTCATCCGCCGCCAGCAATCGACCGACCTGCTCGCCGCCGTCCAGCTCGCCGCCGACGGCCGCGCCGGCGACGCCATCCGCCACCTCGACGCCCGCGGCCACGTCATCGAGATCGCCGCCGCGCCCGAGCGCCACGCCGCCATGGTCAGGGAGTTCGCCGCCGCGCCCCACCGCACCCTGCTCATCGCCCCCAGCCGCGCCGAGCGCCGCGACCTCAACTTCCTGGCCCGCCGCGAGCTGCTCGCCGCCGGCCGCATCGCGCCGGAGGCGGTCGCCGTCGAGGTCGCCGTTTCCAAGGGAGCCACCGGCGCCCAGCGCGCCGACGTCCGCCACTACCAGCCAGGCGACGTCGTCACCTACGTCCGCGCCGCCCCGGCCCACGGCGTCCGCGCCGGCGATACCGCCCGCGTCATCGCGGTCGATCCCGACCGCCACACCCTCGAAGTCGAGCGCCACCGCGACGGCGCCCGCTTCGCCTACGACCCTAGGCGCCTGCGCGGCGGCGACCTCGCCCGCGCCGAGACCCGCCAGCTCGCCGCCGGCGACCGGGTGCAGTTCCGCCGCCCCGACCGCGCCCGCGGCATCGCCAACGGCGCCACCGCCACCGTCCGCGAAGCCACCGCCGGCCGCCTCGTCCTCGAGCTCCCCGGCCGCCGCCCCCGCACCGTGACCCTCGACACCCGTGGCGGCCCGCTGCCGCTCGAGTACGGCTATGCCGTCACCTCCCACGCCGCCCAGGGCTCCACCGTCCGCCGCGTCCTGGCCACCATCGACACTCGCCACACCGCCGAGCTGGTCAACCGCCAGCAGGCCAACGTCACCCTCTCCCGCGCCTCGCACCAGCTCAGGGTCTACACCGACGACCGCGCCGCCCTGCCCGCCGCCGTCGATCGTGACGCCCGCAAGACCACCGCCCTGGAAGTCCAGGCCCAGCCAAGGAGCCGCCATGCCCCTGAACCGCCCGCCCGACCCACCCCCGAGCCCGGAGCCGGACCTCGCGGACCTCGCCGACCCGATGGCCCCAACCCCGCCGGCGGCGTCCGCGGCAGCCGCGTCACGCCCCGCGCCGAGCGCGCCGCCGAGCCCGTCCCAGCTCAAGGACGCGGCCCGCGAGCTCACCCAGGCAGCGGAGCGCACCGAGCGGTCGGCGCGCGAGATCCTGGGCCGCGCCCACGCCCTTTGCGAGAGCCTGGCCCGCAGCCTCGAGGCGAGCGAGCGCCGCAGCTCCCGCGACACCCTGGCGGTCCTGCTGACCGCCCTGCTCCTCGCCGCGGCGGCGGCCTTCCTCGCGACCCTGGTGACCCTCTCCGAGATCGAGCCGCGGTGGAGCGTCCTCGCCCTCTTGCGGCGGATCCTCTGGCGCGCCGGCTGATCCACGCCGCGAACCGCTGGCAGCGGTCGCAGCAGGCGCCGCCGGCGACTCGCGCCGCCACCGCCGACCCGAGCCACGCCGCCACCGCCGACCCGACTCGCAATGCCGCCGACCCCACCGCCGGCACCGCGGTCGCCGCCCGAGCCATCGGAGGCGAGGACCCCGAGCGCCACCTGGTCCGCCTGGTCGCCGAGGTCGGCGTCCGGCGCGCCCTCGCCCTCCTGCCGCCGCCCCTTGCCCGGGCGGTCGCCGGCATCCACGAGGTCGCCCGCATGATCGCCGGCCGCGCCTTCGATCGCTGAGCCCGGCATGCGGCCGCGCGCCCACCACCTCATGCTCCGGCTCGGCCGCGTCCTCCCCGGCCCCCTCGTCTGGCTGCCCGTCCTCGCCGCCGGGCTCGGCCTCGCCGCCGCGCCCCCCTTTTCAGCCGGCCTCCTTGCCGCCGCGCATCTCCGCCTACCGCGCTGGCATCCCACCCGCCCGCAGGCGGCGATCGTTGCCGGCGCCCTCATCCTTGCCGCCGCGGTCGCCAACCGGCTCCGGCGCCGCCGCCTGTCCCGGGCGCGCCTCTCGACCGCCCACGGCACCGCCCATTGGGGAGATCCGAGCGCCCTCGTCCGCACCCACGGCCTCATCCTCGGCCAGGCGCGCCACAGCCGCTCGGCGGCCCGCCTCCTCCGTTTCGCCGACGAGGCCCATCTCCTCACCCTCGCCCCCACCGGCAGCGGCAAGGGCATCGGCGCCGTGCTCCCCAACCTGCTCGACTACCGCGGCAGCGTCCTCTGCACCGACATCAAGGGTGAGGCGCACGCCGTCTCCGCCCGCTACCGCCGCGAGGTCCTGGGCCACACCGTCGCCGCCCTCGATCCTTTCGGCCTGGCCGGCGGCGGGGCGTCCTACAACCCCCTCGACCTGATCGACCCGGCGGGCGACGGCGCATACGACAGCGCCCGCCTCATCGCCTCGATGCTGGTCGTCCCCGAGCCCGGCCAGCACGAGCCTTTCTGGGACGAGGAGGCGTCGTCCCTCCTCGCCGGCATCGTCCTCCACGTCGCCGCGGCCGCCGCGCCCGAGCACCGCCACCTCGGGACCGTCCGCCACCTCCTCACCCTGGGCGCCACCGACTTCACCAACCTCCTCAACCGCATGGCCCGCACCGACGCCTGCCACGGCCTCATCCGCCGCGCCGCCAACCGCATCCGGCAGAAGGAGGAGCGCCTGCTCTCGGGCGTTCTGGCCTCCACCAACCGCCACACCGAGTTCCTCGACTCCCCCCACCTGCTGGCCACCCTCAGGACCAGCAGCTTCCGCTTCGAGGACCTCAAGCACTGGCGCCTCTCCGTCTACCTGATCCTGCCACCCCACCACCTGCGCACCCACGGCCGCTGGCTGCGCCTGCTCACCGCCACCGCCCTGCGGGTGCTCACCATCACCCCCGGCAGGCCCGCTTGGCGCGTGCTCTTCCTCCTGGACGAGTTTGCCGCCCTCGGCCGCATGCAGAGCGTCGAGGAAGCGATCACCTACGCCCGCGGCTACGGCGTTTCCATCTGGATGCTCACCCAGGACCTGGCCCAGCTCCGCGACCTCTACCCCCGCAGCTGGGAGACCCTGCTGGCCAACGTCAGGATCGTCCAGGCGTTCGGCACCGCGGATCAGTTCACCGCCGAGCACCTCTCCCGCCTCACCGGTCAGGCCACCGTCCCCACCCGCAGCAGCAACCGCACCCGCGCCACCACCTCCAACAACCTCCTCTTCGCCAGCCGCCAGCAAGGGACCACCGACCAAACCGGCGAGACCCCCCGTCGCCTCCTCCTGGCCGACGAGATCCGCCGCCTCCCCGCCGACCGCCAGCTGCTTTTCCTCAGCGGCCGCGAGCCCCTGTTGACCGCCCGCCTCGACTACCGCACCCTCAAGCTCTTCGCGAGCCGGGCCGACCCCAACCCCCTGCATCGCGAACTCTAATCAGCAGCCTTTCAGGCGCTCATGATTCCCGCTTCGCAGGTGCGCTCACGGCCATCGCTCTCGGTGTGGCCGGCCGATTGCTGAGCCGGTCAATAGAGGCAGAGCAATAGGACGAAGGGATTGCGGCGGCGGCCAAGAAGCAGATAGGCTAAGAATTCGGGCGGTAACCTCGGGAGGATGGCATGAGCGACAATGCGCTATATTATCCCTCACTCTTGTCCAAAATCGGAAATCTGAGAGTCGCCCAACCGGTCACTTTTCCCCAGAACCTGGCATGAAATAAGGTTGTTGTAGGCCCTCCGTTCCGGCTCAGGGTATCCTGGGCCAAGTCTGCCAAGACAAAAAACGGAGGGTGGACAGATGGTACGAGTCGGCAGCCTCTTCAGTCAACTCCTCAAGCAGATCCCCCGCGACACCTTCCACGGCTTGGTGCGGAAGTTCGGCGCCGAGCGCTATGCCAAGGGCTTCGCGTCCTGGACTCACCTGGTCGCCATGCTTTTCTCGCAACTGGCGCGCGCCGACTCGCTGCGGGAGATCTGCAATGGGCTCGCCTGCTGCGAGGGTAAGCTCGTGCACGTCGGCATCGACAGCGCCCCCCGGCGCTCCACGCTAGCCTACGCCAACCAGCATCGGCCGGCGGCGATGTTCGAGGCGTTGTTCTGGAAGGTGCTCGAGCGCTTCCGCGAGCAGGGAGTGCTGGGCGAGAAGAAGCATCCTTTCCGCTTCAAGAACCGCCTGCTGTCGCTGGACTCGACGACGATCAGCTTGTGCTTGTCGCTGTTCCCGTGGGCCGATTTCCGCCAGGCCAAAGGCGGCGTCAAACTCCACGTCCTGCTCAGCCACGACGACTACTTGCCGGAGTTCGCCGTCCTCACCGAGGCCCGCCAGCATGACATCCGGCCGGCCCGGCTGGCGCCGCTGCGGCCGGGCTCGATCGTCGTCGTCGATCGCGGCTACACCGACTTCGCCCTCTTCGGCCGGTGGTGCGGCCAGGGCGTCTTTTGGGTGACCCGGATGAAAGAGGGGACTGCCTATACGGTCGAGGAGTCCCGCGACCTGCCGCAAGGCCATCGCATCCTGGCCGACGAGATCATCCTGCTCACCGGTACCGTCGCCGAGACCAAGTGCCCCGACCGGCTGCGGCGCATCGTCGTCTGGGATGCCGAGCAGCAGCGCCAGATCGAGGTGCTGACCAACCACCTCGCCTTCGGCGCCACGACGCTCGCCGCTATCTACCGCGAGCGCTGGCAGATCGAGCTCTTCTTCAAGGCGCTCAAGCAGAACCTGAAGGTCAAGACCTTCGTCGGCACCACCGAGAACGCCCTGCGCATTCAGCTTTGGACAGCACTGCTCGCGCTGCTGCTGCTCAAGTGGCTCCACTTCCTCTCCACCGCCGGCTGGTCGCTCTCCAACCTGGCTTCGCTGCTGCGTCTCAACCTCTTTACCTATAGGGACCTCCACGACTGGCTGGCGAAACCCCTGGAGACCCCGCCACTGCTGCCGCCCGCCGAGCAGCTGGCGCTGTCGCTGCCGGTTCCTGGACAGCTTCCGGCATGAGCACCAGAAGCGGAGGTGCTGCGAATCGGGTGCTAACGAAAAGTGGGGAATGGAGGAGACCTCAACCCGGAACGTGCGTCGCCCTGGGAGGCCAGCCTCTTATTTTCAATGACTTAGGAGTCGCGCCACAATAACTTGACTAATTTGTAGAGGTTGTGGTTTACTGGGGGCATGCAAGATCCCGCCTCGGCGGAACAGATTGCAATGAAGTACCTCTCGTTGGCACCGATGATGAACGAGCGGATGCGGCGACAGTGGGCGGCGTCGGAAGCGCGAGCCTATGGTTGGGGCGGAGTGCGTGCGGTGAGCGGGGCGATCGGCATGTCGCCGAATACGATTCGGCGAGGATTGGCAGAGTTGCTGGATAGGCAGGCCCATCCTGGTTCGCCGGAGGACTTGCGGATTCGTCGCCCCGGGGGCGGCCGCAAGGCTCTGACCGAAACCGACCCTGACCTTCTGGATGCGTTGGAGCACCTCGTAGACCCGGTGACGCGGGGCGACCCGGAATCCCCATTGCGCTGGACCTGCAAGAGCACGACCCAGTTGGCGGCAGCGTTGACGCGGCAGGGGCATACCTTGAGCCCGCGCAGTGTGGGTCGGCTGCTGAACGAGGCCGGCTACAGCCTGCAGAGCAACCGCAAGACCTTGGAGGGCTCTTCGCATCCGGACCGCAACGCCCAATTCGAGCACATCAGCCACACCGTGCAGTCGTTTCAGCGCCGTGGCCAACCGGTGATCTCGGTGGACACGAAAAAGAAGGAGCTGGTCGGGGCGTTCAAGAATGTCGGACGCGAGTGGCGACCCAAGGGCGATCCCGACACGGTCAAGATCTACGACTTCGTGGACCCCGAGTTGGGCAAGGCCATACCCTATGGCGTTTATGACCTGAGTTCGAATCAGGGGTGGGTGAGCGTCGGCGTGGACCACGACACCGCCCGCTTCGCCGTCGAAGCGATCCGGCGTTGGTGGGGCAAGATGGGTTCTCAGCGCTACCCAAGCGCCCGTAAGTTGCTGATCACCGCCGATGGCGGCGGTAGCAACGGCAGCCGCTGCCGTCTCTGGAAAGTCGCGCTGCAGGACTTGGCGAGCCAGTTGGGTCTGACCATTCACGTCTGCCACTTCCCGCCAGGCACCAGCAAGTGGAACAAGATTGAGCATCGCATGTTCTGCCATATCACCCAGAACTGGCGTGGCAAGCCCTTGGTGAGTCACGACATCATCATCAACCTGATCGCCAGCACGGCCACCAAGACTGGTCTGAAGATCCGAGCAGAACTCGACCGGGGGAGCTATCCAACTGGGGTAGCCGTCGCCGACGAGGAGCTCGCCTCCGTCAATCTGAAGCGCGCCAGCTTTCATGGCGATTGGAACTACGCCATTCGTCCCAAGCGCCAGAAAAGGTAGTCATGTTATTCTGGCGCGACTCCTTAGCCCGAGTTCAAGCCCGACTCTACGGCGTTCTTGGACAGCAGTGATTATCCCTACATTCACATTCAGGACGAGAATTGGCTCAAGGGGACTCTGCTGATGTTTTCGCAGGTACGTCGCATGGTGCCCGCGACGTTCGCACCTTTCGACACACCCACCATCCAGAAGTTCGCTGAATACAAGCTCTTGGAATGCGCGGAGATTGGGTCTCCACGCGCGCTACAGGCTCAGCGAGCGGTCGCAGACCGGCTCCGGCGCGATGCCGAGGACCCAGCGTTCCGGCAGCGCTTTGGCTGGCAGGCGGCTGCTCTAGAGAACTCTACCGCCGGCCCGCTCGGCTTCCAGATTCATCAACAGAAACTGGCGCCCGAGCTCATGGAGGTATTGCGTGAAAATGGCCTGGCGTGGGATCCCGTCGCGCGGGAGTATTACGATGTGAGGGCCGAATATATCGCATTGCACTCCAACGTGGGCGAAGTTGTCATGTCAATTCTCGCCATTGCCTGCGCAGAAGGCGAAGGCTTGGACATCGTAGGTGATCGACGATCCGGAAGGCTGCACCGCGCGCTCATGGAGAAGAATAGCCAAGCAGTCTATGATGCGTGGCTACATCCTTCAGGAGTGCCAGAGCTACCGGAGAAGCCCATAGCACCAAGGGGCGAGGATCTGTTTGAATTCCTGCTGGCCTTTGCGTGCAATCTGAAGACGCTGGAACCTGACAAGCTTGCGGCGATGGGTGGCGACAGGGAGCCGCTCAAAAGGCTCGCCCAACGGCTGAGAGACGCAGCAGCTGCTATGACGCCAAGGGACCCCGGCCGCCCGGAGCAGCTGCGCGATTTCCAGGACATCGCTGCTGACCTGCTGGCCAAATGGCGGGACGACCGACGAAATATGTCTCACTACTGGGCTGTCTTCTTCGGGGAAGGTATTGCGGAACCCGGAGAGAGGTTCTTGGACAAGGCCGCCGAAACGCTGCTGGCGGGCGGTGAGAAGGCGGCCGTGGGCGGCGGTGCGGCCGCTGCTGGCCACGCTGCTGCAGCAGGTGCAGCTGCCAGCGGCACGATCGCGGCCAGTCTCATTGGCGCCGGTGCCGGACTGGCGATTGGCCTTCTGGTTCACGCGGGAAAGGCCTACTACAGAATGGTAGGGGAGGAGAAACACAGCCCTTATCGCTATCTCACCCTCATGGAGGATGCTGGTGTCATCTTTAGAAGCGATCTCGCCACTCCTCGCAAGAAAACACGCCACGGCTGGACCTGGCGTCGCCGAGGCTCACACCCTGAGGGATATGCCGCAGCGCCGGCGACCTGAAGTCTAACTTCCGCCCCACATAGAAGCCAGGGCGCGACCGCGAGCCTCGGCGATCGCGCCAATCCGCCTCCTGTAAACTACCGGCGTTCTCTGGGAGGTGCGCGCCTTGGCCACGCGCTCCGATCCTAATCCCATGTATCACCAGCCATAGTGGCGCTGGCGCCGCCGCTCGCCACAATCCCATCAGCCCGATCGAGCACCGCCGCCTCGCCGAGATCCTTATACAAACGACCGATCATCACCCGATCCCGCTCGCTGCATCCTGCCTCAGCAAGCCGAGGACAGTTTCCGGCAATTCACGTTCCAAACGGTGTACCTCGAGCCAGGTCCTCCCCAGGTCCGGCAGCGAAAGAGGCAGGCTCTGCCTGGCAATTTCCCCGTCCAGGTGGCGCACGGTCTCGGCCAGCGGCCACATCTGGCGGTAGAGCTTGGGGCTCAGCGTGGCAAGCAGGATCTGCGTAGCCATCATCTCGGAGTAGAGGGAGTCCATGCGGCGGTTGTGCTCCTCGACCAGCCTGGAGGAAAAGTGATCTGCGGCGTTGCGAGCCACCCAGGTGACCCACGCCATCGAGTGCGCCGCCTTGGCCAT
Source organism: uncultured Acidobacteriota bacterium (assembly GCA_963732005.1). Taxonomy (GTDB): domain Bacteria; phylum Acidobacteriota; class Thermoanaerobaculia; order Multivoradales; family UBA5704; genus JASLEW01. The sequence continues at coordinate 2,937,179 of CAVSXT010000005.1, read as the reverse complement.
CAGTTTCGCGAAATCGGCCGCGGCAAGCCGTACTTCCTGACCGTGACGGTCGGCTCGCGCCTGGTCCCTTTCGAGAGCCTGCAACTCGGCGTCCCGCTGCCAGCGGTTTCGCTCCATGCGCTCCTGGCTCTTTGCCTGGCGGCTCAAGCCGAAGAAGCTCATCGCCGCGCCGACGATGACGCCGAGAAAACCGAGGACGCCAGGAAGGATCGGGGACAGATCGTGCGATCGGCCGCCGAGACTCCGATAGTACCCGGCTTGCGCGTCGTGGTTTCTGACCTCGGCCTCGATCAACCGCTCCTGGTCTGACAGGTTTGGCGGCGGGGCGGCCGGAACCGCGGACGCCGCCAGCCCTCCGCACAAGATCAGCAGCGGTGGGGCAACCCAGCAGCGATACCATCTCGCTACGTCCATACCCGATCCCTCCCCGTGAACCTGTTGATTGTATGATGACTACAGTCAGTTAAAACGGGCTCCGTGCAACGAGGCGTGAGGGTGCCTCCGCGCAAGGTAAGCGTCCCTGCCAGCCAGCGTCGTCGTTCCGGTACGCGGCCCAGGCGCCGACATATCGGGGCATCGCCATAATTCTCTACATGGAAAACTAGCCTCTCGTGAGCCCGACCTCCCGACCGCCGCCGTCGCCCTCCGCAACCTCCGATCGGGACGCTCAGGAATACCGCCATGGGGCACGATGCACACAGTTGTCCCGCCTCTTCCTAGTCACGACACAACTTACAGGAGAGCGCTTCGTCCGAGCCGAGGGCGCCTGGCAGTCGCGGGAGAAAGCATGCGCTGGCGACGATCCATCCCGTACACCGGGCGCCGTGCAGGCCTGCCGCTCGCTGCCGCGGCCCGGATGCACACGAAAAAGGAGGGCCGCCGATGGCTAAGCTTCTCTACCTCTTACTAGCGGCAGGCGTGATCACGAAGAGCTGCACGCTCAGTTTCGGCGGGGACTCTGGCGACGGCTCCTCCGGCGCACCGAACCTGGGCGTCCCGTGGGTGCGCCAGACGAGCCTCCTGGGCTGCGGTCCGGCCTCCGTGCTGATGTGGGCGCTCTACGATGGCATGACCGGCGTGACCCTCACCGAAATTGAAAACACCATCGGCTGGACGCCCTCCGTGGGTGCCTCACAGCCCCAGATTGTCCACGGCGTCAACACCTACACACGATCCGGTAAGGATGCCGGCCTTGGATATCCCTGCTGCGAACAGCCGCAGGCGTCTGAAATCTATTTCTCCGAAGAGGTGACGTCGATCAACAATGGCACTCCTTTCATCGCCTTCATCAACGGTGCCTCCCACTCTGGCGTTGCCAGTGGCGGGTCGTGGCATCTGGACCCGGACACGAACTACTACGTTTGGGACGCGGTGGTGCTTCAAGATCCAAACGATGGCCCCAACCAGCCCTATATTTCAGGCGACTGGGCGCTCGAAGATGTGACACACATCGTCTCGTTGGCTGCAAGCGAAGAGGCCGGCTACAACTACAACACCTATGGCCGGCGCGTGGTGCTGCGTGGCGGCGGTGGAATCATCGAACCGCCTCCCATGTGAGGAGGACTGCAATGAGATCCCGACAACCCCGAGTAAGGGCCGCCGCAGTCTTGGTCGGCGCGATGATCTTCACGGTGTCCCCTCGTCTCGAAGCCGACCCATGGAGTCTGGTCAGCTGCGATCCATCCGGTGCGGCTGGGTGGCAGGCTTTTGCCCAGGCGATGCGAACGGCAAAGCCGGGCTCGCCGCTTTACGTGCCCGTGCCGTTTCCCATCACTCCCGCCCAGGTCGTGCAGGATTTCACCTACCAGTACTGGAAAGTGATCGAGGGCCTGACCCCTAAGAACTGGCAGCCGAGCGAGGCGCGCGTGATGGCCGACCTCAAGGGTGGCAACATCACCTTCCAGGTGGTTCGCGTGGAGAACTGGACCGTCTCGAAATGCAGCCCGCAGCGGAAAAACGATTACTACCAACTCGTGCGGGTCTTCGAGCCGGACGGAACCGAAGTGACCCGTGCCGTCGTCAATGAGAGCGGCCTGGCAACCACCTGGAATCATCTTCCGGCGGCCGTGCCAGGCCCCGTGGCCAGCCAGTCCCGCACCATGCCGCCGGCAGCGACAGCGATGGCGCAGCTCAACTCAGACCTGGGCCTCGCCGGCATCGATCCCGAGTACGTGGTCACCTTCGGCTCGCTCGAGTGCGGCTTCACCCATCCTTGCCTGGCCTTTCACCAGTCGGGCCTGTCCTATGTGGCATTCAGCGATCAGATCTTCGAAATCTCCTCGAGCGGTCCCCACTTGCGACTCGGAAAGGAGATCGGGGCTCCGGCGGAAGAGGCTCTTTTGCGGAGCCTGGGGCCGAGCGAACGGCTCGTCTCTCTTGGAGGAAAGGCCTTTACCGTTGGGCGGCAGGTGACACCGGCCATGATCCGTTCGCGGCAGTCGGCGTTTGGGCATTGAACAGTATCCACTCCCCTGCCGCAGCCGCCACTTCCCGCGCCTCCCACCCTCGGGCGCCTCCCGGACCCACCTCGGCCATGCGAAGCCGCGCAATAGCGCCATCGCCATGTCCGCATAAGCTTGCCACCCTCCACCCGCCTGCGTAGGGTGGCGGCGCTTGTAAAGGCAAACAACCTGACCTCGCCGCGGCCACGCAGTCATCTACCTGAAATCAAGCGGGGCCGGCGGCGGCAAAGCTGTTTTTTTCCTGGGGCATTGCCCGATGGAACGGCATTGCCCGCCTTCGCGCGCACCGCCCTTGCCAATGCAGGAGCGAGGTGCGCCTCCGGCACAAGCAGACCACCCGCCTGCACAAGGTCGCCTGCCCGGACTGCGGCTACCAAGGAGAGTTTCGCGGCGAAGAGTCAGTGGCTTCTGGATAGATATTCGTTTCCCCGCTGATGGCCGAACCACTACCGGTTCTCGAGGTGCTGGTCCACGAGCTCGTGCATACCGCGGCCGGCACCCGTGCCAGGCACGGCCCGCCCTTCCGCCGTTTGGCGCTCGCCAGGGCCGGAATCAGTAACTCGCCACCGGCAACACCGAGCAGCGCTGCGACGACCCCGATGCCGAAGCCCGTTCCGACGCCCAGAACCATCAGCGCGCGCTGTGCCAGCGGCTGGCCGGCTGTGGTGGGTTGGTGTGCGACGAGCAGGACGCCGGCGATCGCCACCAGCATGATGGCGATAACCCGGTGGAGCGTCTGGGACTTCAAGCGTATGGCCCAGCCGGCGCCGAGCCAGGCCCCGGCCAAGCTGCCGGCCAGCAGATTCACGATCACTGGCCAATGCGCCCCGACCGCCTCGAGCGGAACGGTCTTGGCGCGGAATGGCAGGGCGGACACCACCACCACCAGGCTCATGGCCTTATTTAGGATCACCGCCTCCAGCGCCCCGAATTGGAAGGCCCCGATCAGCAGCGGGAGGCGGAATTCCGCGCCGCCCAACCCAATCAGGCCACCCAAGGCCCCCGATGAGAGCGCCGCCGCCAAACGCGCCGGCCTTACGACCGAGGCCGTCGGGCGCGGTACCTTCCGGCGGCTCCAGCGACCGCTCGGGCGACGGTTGTCTTTCTTCGGGCTCAGATTCGGCTCGGCTCATCGTCGCTCTCTCCTCAGCGGCCGAGACCGAGATCGATCGCCCGCTCGACCGCCCGGATGGCGAGTCGGAAAGGCAGCTGGAGCGCGGTGGGTAGGGCGGAAACCGCGGCCTGAGATCCCACCTCGCGAATAACTGCCTCCAGGACTCTCCCGGCCCTGGGCCTGCATCATCTGCCTAGAATCAAGAGGCACCGGCAGCGGCAAAGCTGTTTTTTTCCTGGGGCATTGCCCGACGAATCGGCATTGCCCGCCTACGCGGACACCGCCCCTGCCAGTGCAGGAGCGAGGCGCGCCTTGCTCGACCTCCCCGCGGCCACCGCTCCCGGCATCGCTGCCGCGGAAAGCCCCGCCCTCCACCGTTCATCTCACCCCCCTCGCACAACCAGCCTACCAACGCCGGCATGCCCGGGCGTCAAGGTTGCCCTCGCTGCGCTCGGCGGCTGCGCCGACCTTGACGCCCGGACATCCGGCGTGGTGGCCACAGGTGTAGCGAGGGGGGGAGCAGCCCGCTCAGGAAAGGAGCAGGTGAGGGCCATGCCCTACGGCAGGCCGCATCTCTCCACACCCTGATGGCGAGGGGGCCGGCGCGGTCCCCGCGGCGGCCCCAAGGCCTTTGGTGCGAGGATGCCGCCACCTGCAGCCGTCGGTTCACGCTCGACAACCCAACCGCCGTGGGTCGGTCCCCAAAAGCGCGGGAATCGCCGACCAGGCCGCGAAGGTCGAGCCCCGAGATGGTTCGAGTCAATCTTTCCGACAGGCGTCGCGGCTGAGAGTGGTCAGGATAATCGATGGACCGGGGGCCATCTGCTGATCACGATCAGCGATGGACGGGGGCGACATCCATCGAATAGCTTGATCATGACAGGCGCTTAAAATCATCCGCGCCCGAAAGGGCGCGCCCGCGGGTGCGGGATGCAGGGGGGAGCGCCCTCCGGGGAAGGCTTGACGGCCTGTCCGGAGGGCTTGTCTTCTTTCGGTTGGCGACTGAAAGGAGACGATCCCCTATGTACCAGACCCTGCTCCGAGATTCCAGCTTCTTCAGCTTGTTGCTGCGCGTAGACGAGGATCTTGCCGCCGAGGTGCGCCGGAGTGGGTGCCCGCGCTGCGGCGGCGTGGTGCACAGCGCACGCTATCCGCGCAAGCCACGGGGAGGTCCAGAGGATCTGGACCGGCAGCACCGGTGGCGGCAGAGCTTCTGCTGCGCGGCCGAGGGGTGCCGCAGGCGGGTGACGCCGGCGTCGTTGCGGTTCCTGGGGCGGAAGGTGTTTTTCAGCGTGTGGGTGCTGTTGCTGCCGGTGCTGCGAGAAGGCCCGACGCCGACGCGGCTGAGCCGGCTCGAGGAGGTGTTCGCGGTGAGCCGGCGGACGCTGCTGCGTTGGCGGCGGTGGTGGCGGGAGGCAGTGCCGCAGAGCCGCTTCTGGCGGACGCGGCGGGGCGACTGGGCGGCGGCACCGGTCGCTACCGCGGCGCTGCCAGGCTCCCTGTTGCAGAGGTTTGCCGGGATCGTGGAGGCGAGAGAGCGCGTGCGAGCGGTCTTGCGCTGGCTGGCGCCCCTCGGTGAGACGGCGCCGGATCACGCTGTCTGAGGTTCGCCGGAGACCCGCAGAGGATGCGCCTGGACGGAGGTTGCCGCGGGCCATAGCGTGCACGATGCCGGCGCCGAGAGCACCTGGGCGCCGGCGAGGAGGCGCCATGGCGCGCGAGCACGCGGTGTCCGTACACGAGCGCTGGGCTCACCTGCGCTTTGCGGTGGTGGGGCCGTTGCTGGCCTCGCCGCCGCCAGCCGGTGAGCTGCAGGCCGAGCTCGCCCGGTTGGCCGGCAGGGACTGGCAGCATCCCCTCTCCGGCCAGCCGGTGCGCTTCGCCGTCTCCACCATCGAGCGCTGGCTCTACAAGGCGCGCGCGGGTGCCGACCCGGTGGCCGTCCTGCGCCGCCGGCCGCGCCGCGACCACGGCGAGCAGCACACCATCGGCTCTCGGCTGAGCGACGCGCTGCGGCGCCAGTACGAAGCTCACCCTCGCTGGAGCTACCAGCTGCACCTCGACAATCTCGCGGTGCTGGTTGCGGAGCAGCCCGAGCTGGGGCCGCTGCCCTCCTATCCCAGCCTGCGCCGTTACATGGTGGCTCACGGCTGGCCGCGGCACCGGCCGCGCACGAGCGACGGGTCGCCGCTGGCAGGCAGCCAAGCCATGACCGCCGAGCTGACGGCCCGCGAGGTGCGCAGCTACGAGGCCACCCGGGGCGAAGGTGGAAGGGCTCCGGGGTCGATCCCCGCGGGCGCGGGGAAACCCGGACAAGGTGGCGCGAGGTATCGCTAACCTTGGGTCGATCCCCGCGGGCGCGGGGAAACCATACACGCCTGCCAACGCATCCGCTCTGGCCAGGGTCGATCCCCGCGGGCGCGGGGAAACCGAGGGCACCACCAAGCCCAGCGGCGCCATGAAGGGTCGATCCCCGCGGGCGCGGGGAAACCCGCCGCCTGGTGCGACTTCCCTTCTACTGAACAGGTCGATCCCCGCGGGCGCGGGGAAACCGATGTTGCCGATCAGCGGGATCGTGTCCTTGAAGGTCGATCCCCGCGGGCGCGGGGAAACCCTGCCTCCATCGCCGCCGGCCAGTGAGCCAGGTCGATCCCCGCGGGCGCGGGGAAACCGGATGGAAATCGGCTTTGGCGCGCTGGTGGGAGGGTCGATCCCCGCGGGCGCGGGGAAACCCAGGCGGACGGTGACGCCGCTCTCGCGGGCGAGGGTCGATCCCCGCGGGCGCGGGGAAACCATGGCACCTATGAACATGGTGCCGGCGGATCAGGGTCGATCCCCGCGGGCGCGGGGAAACCTCGCTCTTCACGACGCGCAGGAGTTCGAGCACCGGTCGATCCCCGCGGGCGCGGGGAAACCGACCCGCGGAAACCCTGGTGGCCGCTGACCGAGGGTCGATCCCCGCGGGCGCGGGGAAACCGTCGAGATCCAGACGACAGCCGGCGGCCAAGGGGGTCGATCCCCGCGGGCGCGGGGAAACCTGGCCCGCAGGGATCATTCCCTTGCTGGCCAAGGGTCGATCCCCGCGGGCGCGGGGAAACCGCACCACCGGCAGGGGTGGTCTCGAGCCGGCCGGGTCGATCCCCGCGGGCGCGGGGAAACCGCTCGGCGCCTCCGGCCGAAACGTCAGCGATCAGGTCGATCCCCGCGGGCGCGGGGAAACCGCGCGGCGTTGTCGCGGAGGAAGGAGGCGGTGGGGTCGATCCCCGCGGGCGCGGGGAAACCGCTGGTCGAGGCGAGGGAGCGGTGACCGGCGAGGGTCGATCCCCGCGGGCGCGGGGAAACCTGCCCGTCGACGGCCCCGCCGGCGAGCATCAGGGGTCGATCCCCGCGGGCGCGGGGAAACCCGAGGCCAAAGGAGAGACGCCATGAGCGACGCGGGTCGATCCCCGCGGGCGCGGGGAAACCGTCGGCCGGTCCGTGACGCTCTCCGGCATCGGGGGTCGATCCCCGCGGGCGCGGGGAAACCCGACTCCGTGATCGAGGCGCGGTGCATGGAAGAGGTCGATCCCCGCGGGCGCGGGGAAACCATCCACCAAGCGCGGCAGGCTGTCCAATGAGGTGGTCGATCCCCGCGGGCGCGGGGAAACCCCTGCCTTCTCGATCCCGGCCAAGGTGGTCACGGGTCGATCCCCGCGGGCGCGGGGAAACCCGCCTGCCACGCCGGCTTGACCTGCGCGAAGGGGGTCGATCCCCGCGGGCGCGGGGAAACCCAGCAGCCTCCGCCAGCGAAGGTCGAGCCCGAGGGTCGATCCCCGCGGGCGCGGGGAAACCTGGCGTCGTTGCGGGCCTGCGCCTCCTTGAGGAGGTCGATCCCCGCGGGCGCGGGGAAACCCGCCATGCCAGCCGTCCGTCCAGCAGGCCGATGGGTCGATCCCCGCGGGCGCGGGGAAACCCCGAGACTCGATACCGAGCCGCCGAGGATGGACGGTCGATCCCCGCGGGCGCGGGGAAACCGCCAAAGGCCAGACGGCGCAGCAGGACGGAGAGGGTCGATCCCCGCGGGCGCGGGGAAACCATCGAGGCGAAGGACGCGAACAACGTCATATCAGGTCGATCCCCGCGGGCGCGGGGAAACCGCTGCGGCCTATGGGACGCCCACCTCGACCGCGGGTCGATCCCCGCGGGCGCGGGGAAACCGGGTCCAGCGCCAGGAACTGCCGCCCGCCGCCGGGTCGATCCCCGCGGGCGCGGGGAAACCTGGATCGGTGCCACACCGGCCTTGAAGGCGTAGGGTCGATCCCCGCGGGCGCGGGGAAACCGGGCGCCCAACAGAGCTTCGCGCAGCTCGAGGGGGTCGATCCCCGCGGGCGCGGGGAAACCGACTTCGCCGCCACCCAGGACGGCGGGGATGCGGGTCGATCCCCGCGGGCGCGGGGAAACCGCCGAGGTCGCGAGCCGGAGCATCGCCTCTGCAGGTCGATCCCCGCGGGCGCGGGGAAACCGCGGCGACGAGCAGGAAGGCTTGTACGAGCCCAGGTCGATCCCCGCGGGCGCGGGGAAACCCGTGAATCGTCGGCGCAGCAGCAGCTCAACACGGGTCGATCCCCGCGGGCGCGGGGAAACCGAATCGAAACGATGCCGCCGATAGCGTCCATGAGGTCGATCCCCGCGGGCGCGGGGAAACCGCTTCTACGTCTACGACATTTGCCGGCACTTCAGGTCGATCCCCGCGGGCGCGGGGAAACCCTCGGCGATGTGGGCCTCGACCCCCTCCTTCAAGGTCGATCCCCGCGGGCGCGGGGAAACCGAACAGGCGACGGCTCAAGAGACGTTTGACGGGGGTCGATCCCCGCGGGCGCGGGGAAACCGTGCGTATTCCGGATGAAGGCGGCCAGGGATTCCGACGTGAAGGCGGCCACCGTTCCGGGGTGAAGGCGGCCACCCTTTCCGACGCGAAGGCGGCCACTTGTGGGTGGTCGTCGGAAGGGTGGCCGGCATCGATCGGAAGGGTGGCCGCCTTCCGGTCGGAACGAGCGACGAGTTGGGCTCCGACGCTGTGGCATCCTCGCCCTTCACGACGAAGGGAGGGAGATGCCGGCACGGAGACTCAGCATGAGGAAAATTCAGGAGGTGTTGCGGCTGCTTCTGGTGTGCGGTTTGAGCCAGCGGCAGGCCAGTCGGGTGTGCGGTGTCGGGAGGGCGAGCGTCGCGGAGTACCTGGAGCGAGCGCAGAGGGCTGGCGTGCTGGAAGCGGGGTGGGAGAGGTGGAGTGGCGAGGAGCTCGAGCGACGGCTCTATCCGCCGGCGTGGCGGCCGCCGCGGCGCGAGCGACCGGCCGTGGACTGGGTGCAGGTGCATGACGAGCTGAAGCTCAAGGACGTGACGCTGAGCCTGGTCTGGCAGGAGTACCGGGAGCGGCAGCCGGGCGGTTACCAGTACAGCCGTTTCTGCGAGCTGTACGGGGCCTGGCGGGGGAAGCTGGACCTGTGCATGCGCCAGGTGCACCGGCCCGGCGAGAAGCTGTTCGTGGACTACTGCGGCGCGACGGTGCCGGTGGTGGACGCTGGGACCGGGGAAGTGCGGGAGGCGCAGGTCTTCGTGGCGGTGTGGGGCGCGAGCAGCTACACCTTCGCGGAGGCGACGTGGAGCCAGGGTCTTGCCGACTGGATCGGCTCGCACGTACGGGCCTTCGAATTCGGCGGCGGCCTCACCGAGCTGGTGATCCCGGACAATCTTCGCAGCGGCGTCACTCGCGCCTGTCGCTACGAGCCGGAGCTCAACCCGACCTACCAGGATCTGGCGGTGCACTACGGTGTCGCGGTGATGCCAGCGCGGGTGCGCAAGCCCCGGGACAAGGCCAAGGTCGAGTCGGGCGTGCAGCTCGTGCAGCGATGGATCCTGGCCCGGCTGCGGCATCGGCAGTTTTTCTCGCTCGCCGAGCTCAACCAGGCGATCCGGGAGCTTCTCGGCCCGTTGAACGACCGGCCCTTCCGCAAGCTGCCAGGCTCGCGCCGGTCGCTGTTCGAGAGTCTCGAGCGGCCGGCTCTGCGACCGCTGCCCGAGGAGCGCTTCACATACGCGGAGTGGAAGAAAGCGCGAGTCCACATCGACTACCACGTCGAGGTCGACGGCCACTACTACAGCGTGCCCTACCAGCTGGTGAGCCAGCAGCTCGACGTCCGGGTGAGCGCCAAGACTGTGGAGTGCTTCGCGAAGAGCAAGCGCGTGGCGAGCCACCTGCGCAGCTTTCGTCGCGGAGCGCACACGACGCAGGACGAGCACATGCCGCAGGCCCATCGGGCGTATGCGGAGTGGACGCCCGAGCGGCTGGTGCGCTGGGCACAGCAAGCCGGCCCTTCGGTGGCCGGTCTCATCGCAACGGTGATGGCGACGCGGGTCCATCCGCAGCAGGGCTTCCGCTCGTGCCTGGGGATCATGCGCCTGAGTCAGCGCTACGGCGGCGAGCGGCTCGATGCGGCCTGCCAGCGCGCCCTGCAGGTCGGCGCCGCCTCGTACCGCAGCGTGCGCTCGATCCTGCTGGTGGGGCTGGATCGTCAGCCGGAGCCGGACACCGAGCTGCTGGCGGCGCGGCCGCTCGCCCATGAGAATCTTCGCGGCGCCTCGTACTACCGCGAGGAGGGCAAGCCATGCTGACCCATCCGACGCTGGAGAAGCTCCAAGCGCTGCGGCTGACCGGCATGCTCAAAGGCCTCGAGGAGCAGCTGCAGATGAGCGGCCTCGATGAGCTCGGCTTCGCCGAGCGCCTGGGCCTGCTGGTGGATCGCGAGATGACGGAGCGCGAGAATCGCCGGCTGAAGGACCGGCTCGCCAAGGCGAGATTGCGCCAGGCCGCCGCGGTCGAGGACGTGGATCTGCGCATGCCCCGCGGACTGGATCGGTCGCTCTTCCTGTCGCTGTGCTCGTGCCAGTGGGTCTCCCAACGCCTCAACGTCCTGATCACCGGACCGACCGGCGCCGGCAAGAGCTTCTTGGCCTGCGCGCTGGCGCAGAAAGCATGTCGTGAAGGCTTCACCGCCGCGTATCACCGCGTGCCGCGCCTGCTGTCCGAGCTGGGCACCGCCAAGGCGGACGGACGGTACTCGAAGCTGCTGGTGAACCTGGCTCGCATTGAGGTGCTGGTCCTCGACGATTGGGGCATGCATCCGCTGGGCGATGCTCAGCGCCGGGACCTGCTGGAGATCATGGAAGACCGCTACGGCTGCCGCTCCACGGTGGTGACCAGCCAGCTCCCCGTCGACACCTGGCACGACGCGATCGGCGACGCCACGCTGGCGGACGCCCTGCTCGATCGGCTGGTCCACAACGCCTACCAGCTCAAGCTCAAAGGCGAGTCGCGGCGCAAGCACAACGCGCTCGTCCCGCCGGCGGAGAGCCCATCATGAAGGTCCCGGTCGCGGCGCGCCGCCGGCGCCTACCCCCCACCCTGCAAGCCCCCCACCCCGGCTGTGGAATCTGCCCGGGTATGGAAAGCTCCGGGCCACCACCCACCCGCCTCCCCGGACCTTTCCACACCCGTTGGAAATCCCTGCCCGCCACTCACCCACCCCCGGGATTTCCACAGCTACGCACAGCCGCGGCGACGAGGTCACATACCCCCAGGAAGGGAAGAAGAAACATGACAGACTCCACAGGCGCCACCAGTGGCCAAGGCGGCCACTTCGATCAACCATGAGCCCCACTCGTCGCTACGCTCCGACAGGGTGGCCGGCTTCGATCGGAATGGGTGGCCGGCTTCGTCGGAATCCGCAAAACCGCGCCTCCTCCGGCCAGCCGGGCGGCAAGGTGGGGTCGATCCCCGCGGGCGCGGGGAAACCCGACCGTTTGCGGCAGCTGCGGCCCGAACTCCAGGTCGATCCCCGCGGGCGCGGGGAAACCGCCGGCGAAACCCGAGTACTCTTGAGGAGGAAGGGTCGATCCCCGCGGGCGCGGGGAAACCCGGATCTCGACGGCGATCCACGCCTCGGCTGGGGGTCGATCCCCGCGGGCGCGGGGAAACCGCTTCGGCGCCTCCTGCTCGAAGGTGTTGCCCAGGTCGATCCCCGCGGGCGCGGGGAAACCCACCACCCGACGACGGCCGCCAACACCGGAGCGGGTCGATCCCCGCGGGCGCGGGGAAACCTTCCTTTCCTGGCTCCGTGGGCTCCTGCGAGCGGGTCGATCCCCGCGGGCGCGGGGAAACCCAACGACGCGATGTCCGACGCCAAGCGGTACTAGGTCGATCCCCGCGGGCGCGGGGAAACCACACGCGCACGACCTTGCACCCCGCGAGATTCAGGTCGATCCCCGCGGGCGCGGGGAAACCGGCTGCGGCCGGAGGTTCGGGGTGGGGATCTGGGGTCGATCCCCGCGGGCGCGGGGAAACCTCGGCCATCTCGCAGGCGCGCGGCGGTCGAAGCGGTCGATCCCCGCGGGCGCGGGGAAACCCTGGGCGCCCTTGGCGGCGAGGTCGACATTCAGGGTCGATCCCCGCGGGCGCGGGGAAACCGGGTTGTCGACCGTCGTCCGGTCGGCACGGACGGGTCGATCCCCGCGGGCGCGGGGAAACCACGGCCACCGCGTAGTCACTGGTCTTCGATCCGGGTCGATCCCCGCGGGCGCGGGGAAACCCCCCCTTGCTGCGTGGTGCCGTCTGCAACCGAGGGTCGATCCCCGCGGGCGCGGGGAAACCGGCGTGGCGAGCTCGCAGCGAACCCGGAGGAGTGGTCGATCCCCGCGGGCGCGGGGAAACCTTTGGCAGAGCTGGCGGCGGGCGTGCGCGGAGAGGTCGATCCCCGCGGGCGCGGGGAAACCAAGCTCGACGGGGAGGCGTACGAGGTCTCTTGGGGTCGATCCCCGCGGGCGCGGGGAAACCCGCTTGCTCGCGGCCGTGTTCGGGTCCCGAACGGGTCGATCCCCGCGGGCGCGGGGAAACCATGCTCGAAATCGTGGCCATTCGAGCCGAGCAGGGTCGATCCCCGCGGGCGCGGGGAAACCCGCCGTTGATCGGGAGGGCCACGGCCGAGCTGGGGTCGATCCCCGCGGGCGCGGGGAAACCCGGCCTCGGTGAGCACCTGCCCGAAGTCGATGGGGTCGATCCCCGCGGGCGCGGGGAAACCGTGGAGATCCGCCGCGAGGTCGCCCGTCTCCCGGGTCGATCCCCGCGGGCGCGGGGAACGCGTGGCCCTCCGGACGCAGGGTCGATCCCCGCGGGCGCGGGGAAACCCCGCTCACCAGCAGCCTGCCGACCACCGGCAACGGTCGATCCCCGCGGGCGCGGGGAAACCCTCACGCCGGGCTCGATGTCGCGGCTGTTCCAGGGTCGATCCCCGCGGGCGCGGGGAAACCTTGGCATGATTCAGGTGCCCGAAGCTGATCGAGGGTCGATCCCCGCGGGCGCGGGGAAACCGTTCTCACCGAACACTTCGTCGCCGACCAGGAGGGTCGATCCCCGCGGGCGCGGGGAAACCCAAAACGAACTGCTCGACCTGGCGAAAGACAAGGGTCGATCCCCGCGGGCGCGGGGAAACCTCGCTGCTCTCCAGGCCGCCACAGGCTCCGACAGGTCGATCCCCGCGGGCGCGGGGAAACCGGCGCAACGCATTCTGCTGTACGTCGAGGAGAAGGTCGATCCCCGCGGGCGCGGGGAAACCCAGAGCGTCCCGAGGTAACTGTAGTCACCCTCGGGTCGATCCCCGCGGGCGCGGGGAAACCGCGTCCCGCCGTCATTGCGGATGAGCATGGTGAGGTCGATCCCCGCGGGCGCGGGGAAACCGGCTGGGAGGAGAACACCGGGACGCTCAAGAAGGGTCGATCCCCGCGGGCGCGGGGAAACCCCGGCAGCCACGACCGAGAGCGTCAGGCCGTCGGGTCGATCCCCGCGGGCGCGGGGAAACCCGCCGCAAGCTGGACAGCCTATCGTCTCCGTCAGGTCGATCCCCGCGGGCGCGGGGAAACCTGATGTCTAAGCATCGACCGGACGAACACGACGGGTCGATCCCCGCGGGCGCGGGGAAACCCCGACTCAGGCCGCCGCTTCGGTCAAGGAGCAGGGTCGATCCCCGCGGGCGCGGGGAAACCAGGAGAACCTCTCCTACCCGGCCGACACCACCAGGTCGATCCCCGCGGGCGCGGGGAAACCCCTCGGCGAGGGAGGTGCGCATCTCGGCAGCGGGGTCGATCCCCGCGGGCGCGGGGAAACCCAGGCGCGTCGTCGCCATCCCTAGCAGGCCGAGGGTCGATCCCCGCGGGCGCGGGGAAACCAGCTCCCGAGCGGATGGGACTGGCCCGACTACGGGTCGATCCCCGCGGGCGCGGGGAAACCTCCTCGGTGTCGGCAAGGATCTCCGGTACCGAGGGTCGATCCCCGCGGGCGCGGGGAAACCCAGCCTCGGCCGAGCCATCGTCTACGTGCCTGGGGTCGATCCCCGCGGGCGCGGGGAAACCCGGCGCATCGTAGCGCCGTACATCCTGGGTGTGGGTCGATCCCCGCGGGCGCGGGGAAACCATCATCCGGCCCCAGCTCGGCCCGCAAGAGCAGGGTCGATCCCCGCGGGCGCGGGGAAACCATGATAGGAGCCCGGGCCCGCCGCGGGTCGTAGGGTCGATCCCCGCGGGCGCGGGGAAACCTCTGCGACAGTATGCCCCAGCAAGACCACCTCCACAAACTCCCCACCCGTCTCCCCGGGGCGCCGCCACCGCCTCGCCATCAGTTATCAACGAACAGCTCCGGCCATCAGCCGGATCAGCTCCCACACTCTGCGCGCATCGCTTGCGGCGCGGTGGCCCCCGGGCGCGAGGCCCTCGATCTCGCAGGCAATGCTCAGGGAAGCCGGGAAGCCTCGCCACGCAGCGTAGCGGGCGTAGGCACAATCCCACCGGACCGCTAAGGGTGGCAGTCCCCTGCTGCGGCAGGATCGCTCCAGGATGACTCGATCGAAATCCGCCACGTAGGCCACCACCACGCCGCCCCGTAGAAGCCGCTCGAGCTCCGGAAAGACCTCGGCAAAGTCAGGCGCCGCGGCGAGAGCGCGGTCATCGAGACCGTGAAGGCGCACCGCTCCAGGCTCGACCTCGCGTCCCGGCCGCACCAGCGTCTCGAGCAGGCACTCGCCGCGCGAGCCCACCACCGCCACCTCGACAGGCTCGGCCCCGGGTCCCAGCCCGGTCGTCTCGAGATCGAGCACGACCCAGCCATCACGAAGCGTCAGGCGGCGTGCCCACGCTCGGCTCGCACGCGCGCCGGATCTCTTCGATCGAGGCATCGTCGATGTCCCGCCTGGCAAGGAACAGCCCGTGGTGGTCGCAAAGGTCCTGCCGCGGTGTGCCGAGAAATTGGAAGGACTGGCCACCGGGCAGCGCCGGCTCGGGCCAGGTCATCAGCACCGAGTGGTCCGCACCGGCTTGAAACCAATCGGCGAGCACGCCCCACACCCGTTCCCGCACTCCTTGCGTCATGCGCGGCGCGGTGTAGACGCCAGGGGCCACTTCGCACATGCAGGAGGTGAGAAAGCCGCGGAAGCGTTCGGGCGAATTACGGGTCACCACGATCGTCATCGGCATCGAACAGCTCCTTGATGCGGTCGATCATCCTGCTCACCACCTGGTCCCGCCGGAAGGTTTCTCCGGCCAGGTGCCGCACCACCTTCTCGACCGGTCCCTGCTTGTCTCGCAGAACCCGCCGGGTGGCGCCAAAAGCCACCGGCAAAAGCACCGTGTCCCGGAACAGGTCCGCGACATCGAGCCCAAAGGCGTTGCCGGAGTCCTCATGAATGAAACCCAGCTGCGGCAGCGTTCCGGTCGCCGCCACCGCGGTGAGCGCCGCGCCCTCGACGGCGCTCGCCGCATGATTGATCGCCTGGTTCGCCACGTCAGCCTCCCCCGGCGCCGACCGATCGTAGCGGCGTCCCTGCCATTCGATCCCGTACTGCGCCGCCAGCTGCCGGTAGGTTGCCTTCATCCGCGCCCCCTCGATACCGCGCAGCGCGTCGAGGTCGGTCGCCGGCAGCACCTCGCCGAGCCGCCAGGCGTAGAGCTGCCGCACCGCGCGGCCGCGCCGGGCAGGATCGCACCAGATCTCCACCTGCCGTCGAGCGCGGCGGGAAGTGTCAGGCCCCGCCGGCAGGCTCGCATAGAAGCGGACGCCCTCCTCGCCTACGCAAACGAGCGCCGTGCCATGGCGCGCCAGCAATCGCAATGCGTCATGGCTCACGCTGGTGCCCGGCTGGAGCATCAGGCAGGAAACCATCTGGAAGGGAAGGCCGTAGTCGCCCCGTTCCAGATCGCCGCCGCCGGCGGTGCGGAAACGCAGTGTGCCGGCCTCCACGTACAGCTGGCCGCGGCCCAGCCAGAGCAGCCCGTGGCGATCGGCGTGCGGGATCCGCGCGCTGTCGATCCCCAGCCTTCCTTTCAGCATCGCTCGGGAGGCCGCAGCAGCAGCATGCCGTAACCGTAGGCGCGATGGCGGCCGACTCCCCGCGCCAGTAGCCGGAGGAAGGCTGCGCCGTCGCGGACCTCGAGGTCTCCGCGCAGCAGCGCGTCCGGTCGTTCGAGGACTCGGCTCTTGCGCGGCGACGCGTGATCGCGACGCACCAGCTTGAGGCGCCGGAAGCCGTCGAGCCGCACCGCCACGGCCTCGGCCGCTCCGCCCAGCCGTCCGCGCAGCCACTCCGCGTAGGCGACCTCGCGGCCGACCTCCTCGGGCTCGCGCGTCATGAAGCGCCGGTGCACCCAGCAGTCCACCTCCTGCCCTGCCTCGTATCGCTGCGGCGCGCCCTGCTTGTCCGCAATCACGAGCTCGGCGGCCAGACGCACCACCGGGCAGGCCCGCAGCTCGAAGCCCAGCCGGCGTCCGGCGAGCAGCTCCGGCATCGGCTTGCTCGCCAGACCGTCCCAGGCGCAGGCCGCGTAGCGGGCGGGATCGGCATAGGTAGCGGCATGCTCGCGCAGCTCGCTCTCGCCCCGATGCGTGTATCCGAGCACCGACACCTGGCGCCCTGCCCCATCAGGCAGCCCAGCCGCCCGCCGCGCCGTGTCGTCGAGCACTCGGAACGGCTGCACGGCGCCCTCGCCGAACAGACCCGCGAGCGTCGCATGCACGAGGAAACCGAGGTCTTCCTGATTCGGGGGCAGCCCCGCCGCGAGCCCTTCGCGCGCCAGACGGGCGGCGTCGAGATCGAGGCGCACCAGGCGCAGCACCGGCTCAGTCATCGCCCACCTCGAGCTCGCCGTTGGCGATCGTGCTCTCCCAGACGAACCGGCGGCCGGTGTGGACCTGATTGGCCCAGTCCCGCTCGTCGCTGACCACCACCAGGTGTCCCCGTCCCGCGGCCGGCGCCGGCTCACCCGCCTCCGCCCACCATGCCATCCACGGGCCGCCCTCGACGCCCCGCCGCGACAGCGGAGCAACCATGATCGCGGCATGCAGCGACTCGGCGCGAACCAGCCCCAGCGCCAGCGGCCGCGAGGGCAGGCAGGGCTTGCGGCCGAGGAACAGTGGCCGCTCGGGCTCGGCGATCGCCGCCGCGCAGCGCGCCAGGTCGGGCTGCTCGGCGGCCGGATCGAGCGCCAGGGCGACGGTGAAGATCGCGTCGGCCCAGTAGTGGCGCCACCGGATGTGAGTGCCCGTGGCGGCGGTGCCGCCGCGCCGGCCCGCCGCCTCTCCGCGAGTCGTCCACGCCTCGGCGAGGAACGGCTGGCCCAGATCCACGGTCTGGAAGTCGACCAGCTCCCTGCCCGGCCGGTCGCGGCGCACCGCATGCCGCAGCCGGTCCTGGAGGCGCCCGAGAGCGTCGGCGTCGCGGTGGTCGTAGCCCAGGGCGTTGCCCAGCAGTCCGGTCAACATCGAGCGGGTGGGAAACGCCTCGGTGACACCTCGCTCGTCGACCAGCACGCCGCCGAAGCTCATCAGCGGTGCCTCCAGCCGGAGCAAGAGCACCGCCAGCTCGCTCATGCCGCCCGCCCAATCGCCTCGGCGACCCACGAGGCAAGGCCCGGCAGGTCCAGCCGCTCTTCGGTGCGCGCCAGCAGCGTCGCCGGCGGCTCCATCGCCGCCAGACGGCGCTCCCCTGCTACCCCATACATCCCGTCGTAGCGCTCCAGGTGCTTGGCCAGCTGCTCCTGGGCGGCGGCGAGCACGTCCCGCCGCGTCGGCACGGCAGCGAAAAAGGCGTTGGCCAGAGTGCGCGGCTGGCGGTTGCCGGCCTCCGCCAGCACCAGCGCGGCATGCGCGTAGGGCGCGGTCGCGCCCAGTTTGGCGCCGGGAGAGATGGTGGCCATCAGGTGAACGAGGCTGCGCACCACCTCGGCGGCGAGCGTGCGATCGGCCTCCAGCCAGCGGCGCCGGTCGCATCCCTCGAGATTCGAGACCAGCAGCGGCAGATCCACCACCACGTAGCCGTAGTACAGGCCGCTCGTCAGCTCGGCGGTGTTGATGTGGCCGCTGCCGGTCTCCTCCCGCCCCTGCAGGTCGTCGATGGCGGAGAAATAGTCGGTCTCCGACTCGCTCTCGTGGACCGTGAAGGCGTGCGCCACGTGCACGGCAGCGTCGCAGCGGGCCAGCATGTCGCCGGTCGTCATGCGGCCGAACACCGCCGCGTCGAGCCCGGCGCCACGAACCAGCGCCTGCAGGTTCCGCTTCAGGTCTCCCTTGTCGATCGCCTCGAACGCCTTCACCGCCGCCTTGGCGTCGGCGGCGCCGGCTGCCGCCGTCCGGGCCAGCGACAGCAGGTAATCCATCTCGGGGTGCCCGAGCACCGTGACCTGATCCGTGTGCAGGCCGCTCTCCTCGCCGTCCCCTGCCGCCGCCTCGTCGGCGGCCGCCCGCCGGCGCTTGCCCTTGGGCAGCACCGTCTCGAGCACGCTGCGGGAGAGCGCCTCCGGCGACGCCCGCATCCACCCCGCCCGCCACCAGCGGCTCGTAGAGGTAGCGCTCGAACGTCCGCCGCGAGCGGATGGCCAGCGTGGTCGCGCCATCGCGGATACGGCCGAGCGCGTGCTCGTCGTCAGCCGTCCGCCAGTGCCGCTTGAGGCACTGAGAAGAGATGCGGGTGCGCTCGCTGCCGCCGAAGGTGATGCGCTTCGCGAAGCCGACGTCGTCGCGGTTGAGCAGCGATGCGGGGTACGAGGTCAAGGTATGGATCTGCAAGAAACGCGGGACCATCAGCCCTCCTCCTGGTTGGCGTCGCGGGAGCCGTGCTCCTCGGCGCGGTAGTAGTCGAGGCACAGGCGCCGGCGCACCTCCTCCTCCCAGTCCTTGCCATCGCTCAGGATCAGCGCGGCGAAATCCGCCCAGTCGGCGCGCTGGCCACCGGTGACCAGCTGGTGACCGACGGCGCGAACGGTCTTGAGCAGGCTGTCGCCGTGAGCACGAGCGAGGCGCAGCACGCGGGCCTCCGCGACATCGGCGTCGGCGAGCGCGGCACCCAGCCGCCGTCCCTCCAGGTGCTGTCCGCCGGCGTGCGCCAGGCCCGCCACGATGGCTGTCCACCGCCGCTCGGCGTCGGCGCGCCAGGGAGCATCCACTGCTCCGAGCAGCCCTGCCGGCTCCAGGTGCCGCACGGCCACTTTCCAAAAGGCCGGACCGAGCCGCTCCCGCCGCAGGTTGGCCTGGTCGCCGGCGGGGATGCGCCCGGCAGCCATCTCCCTGGCGATCGCATACACCACCTGGCGTGCCTGGCGCGGCTCCGGGATCACCGCCGCCTCGTGTGCGCTCACGTGCGCTCCTCCATCACAGCCTCCTTGGGCGAATCCGTCGTTGGCAGGTACCGGCGCGCGGTGCCGCGGAAGATCAGCTCCGCCTTGGCCAGCGCGCGCGGTCGTCGCGCGAGCGGCACCGGCGCGCCGGTCTCCGCCTGCTCGAGCTGCTCCCGGGCAAGCTCTCGGAGACGCCGGTTCCACGCCCCCTCGTGCGCTTCGCGAGGCATATCGATCGCCTCCCAGAGATCGGGGAAGAACACGCGATCGACCGCGGCGTCGAAGCGGTCCAGCCAGGGCCGCGCCCCGGGCTTTTGGAAGTCGAGGGCGTCGGGCCCACCCTGGAGCAGCGAGCAGAGGGCAGGCTTGAGGACCTGCCTCTGCGCCGTCCGGGCCTGTGCGATGCGGCCGCGCGCCACCTCCCCCAGATCTTCCCTGCCGCCCTTTTCCAGCAACCGGCGTCGCGCCTTCGCCGGAATCGGGATCACCCGCTGGTGATAGCCCTCGGTCTTGCCCTGGCCCCTCACCAGAACCTGCGCCACCACCACCGGTTCCTTGCCGTCCTCCTCGCGAACCACCAGCGCCGGCCGGCTCGGAAACTCCTCTCCGAAGAGCAGCTTCGCCATCAGCTCGTAGGACAGCCCCCCTGGCCCGACGGTGAGCGCCTTAAGCCCTTGCGCCTCTGTCTGCACCGGCGTCCAGATGTCGCCGGTGTCGCCCCGCAGCGTCTTGGCGTCGAGGAACGCCGCCTCGGTGGGTCGAGTCGTCGCGACCAGCCGCCCGTCCTGCTCCCGGAGCCGCACTCGCCGGCAAACCTCGACAAAGAACGGATCGCAGTCCGCGAGGCTGCGGCTGGTCCTGCCGTCCCATGCCAGCAGCCACAGGAGAGCGTGCCCCTCGGAAGGCCGGAATCCGTGACTCTCGACCAGCCGCTGCCTGCCCTCCAGCCACACCGCCACATCGCGACGGAAGCGCTCCGCCCAACCCAGGCCGGGCGCCGCCGCCACCGCCGGGCGGCTGGCAAAGCCGCCGTTCATGCGGGCGATCCCATAGTTGCCTCGGCCGAGAAATCCCTCCATGGTCTGCAGGGTGACCAGCGCGTAGATCCAGTGCTCCGGCCTTGGCGACGCGATGCGGTCGGCCTTGACGTCGTGATTCTTGGCCGTGATCACCACGTCGAGCCCATCAGGGTCCTTCACCAGGTTGCGGAACCCCGCCAGCGAGCCCTCGGGCACCGGCGGCTGGAAAAATGCAGGCAGCGCCAGATCCTCGACCACCAGGGACCAGGCCGCCTCCCCGCCTTCACCGGCAAGCTCGAGCAGCGCCCGCCGCCAGGTCTCGGCCGGCCAGGCCAGCGAGCGCTCGCCGGCGTGATTCGCCGCCAAGGCGCCGACCTGCACGAGAAAAGCGTGCCAGGCATGCTGCTGATGCGGCCGTAGCGCCAGCGGTTCGAGCTCGTCGCCGCGGCCGAGATGCGCCAGCAGCTCGGGCAGGGTGACCTCGAGCCGTTCGCCGGCGTCGTTGCGCACCGACAACAGTGGATCTGCGAGCAGCAGGTGGCTATTCATACCTGGCCTTGACAACCCTCGTCGGAGCCCACTAGAGTCTGGCTTTCAAAGCGCTTCGCGCAGACTGAGCCCTGACCGTAATCATACTCGATCGAGCCCAACACCTCAAGAGGAGACACGCAAGAGATGCTGATTGTGTAGAGGAAAGGGGAAAGCGGAGGCCGTGCCGCACGAACGGCACGGGCCTCCTGACTACAGACCGCAGAGCGGCTGCAGTGCCAGTCCTAGCGTAGCCGCCTCTGCTCTTCCAGGCAAGGAGGGAGCATGGCGCGAGTCTGCGTAAGACCGGCCTTTCTCGGGCTTCTCCTAAAGAAGCTTCTGCGGCCCTGCTGGCCGCGCTCTCGATAGCGCGAGAGGGTTCCCCGTCGTCACGGGGATGGTCCCGGTCAAGGCTCAGTCTGGGCGTCACTCTGAGCCTTTTTCCCCGCAAACGCGGGGGCATTTCTTGCAAGCCCAAGGCGATCGTACCTATACCCCCCGGCGCCGTATCGGAACTCGACGCCACCCGCGATGGGTTCGACCGCTTCGGCCACGGCCGCGTCCACGGCGGTCCCTCGCGCCACCAGGTGATACGGCACCCTCATGTTGGCGATCGTGCTCTCGGCGCCGAAGACACTTCCGACCGGCGGCTCGAAGCGCACCAGACGGTCGTCGAGCCCGAGGCGCGTCGGGATCCTGCGCGCGGTGTCCCCGCTGGGAAACTCCACGCATTCGCCGGAGGGATCCGTTCCGAAGGCAAGGTCCCGCCGCACCAGGTTGAGCGTCCCCTGGCGCCGCTCGGCCAGGGTTGTGCCGGTCACGTGCGTCTGGTGCTTCGCCCAGAGACCGCCCAGCTCCTCGACCAGCCCTGCCAGCTCCTCCGGATGGGTGCCTGCTTCGACCAGCATCCGATTGTCGAGCGGGATCACGATCTTTTGCCGTCGCGCCACCGTGCGCCACGTCGCCTCGATCACCCGCAGGTCGTCGTACACCGTGCCGAGACCGTGGCTCCCGCGCGCCTCGCCTTGCGGGAGGATGCGCGAGGCCAAGGGATCCGCCGGTGTGAGCACGACAGCTCGCGCCACTTCACCACCCGGCGGCCGAACGCGGCCCGGATGGCGATGCAGGCGACCCATGCGCTGCAGCAGGACGTCGATCGGACACAGGTCCGTGATCAACAGGTCGGCGTCGAGGTCCAGGCTCTGCTCGACGGTCTGGGTGGCGACCGCGACACAGCCGCCCGCGGGGCGTTGCTTGCCGAACGCCGCCTCGATCGCCTGGTCGAGGCGCTCACGGTCCGGCTTGGCAAAACGCGCATGGTGGGGCGCCGGCACTCCGTTGCAGCGGAAGAGGTAGCCCTCCTCGCCCTCGCTGCCGGCGAGCGCTTCGATCGCCAGCTGCGTCTCGACGCAGCCGGCCACCGTATTGCGGAGCACCAGCACCCGCACCCCCGCGCGGGCGGCGGCCAGTGCCCGCCGCGCAATCGCGCCCGGATCCTCCATCTCCGGCACCAGCTCGATCTCCACCGCCTTTGGCGGCATGCCTCCGGCCGGCACCGGAACCTGGCGTCCGTGCAACCCTTGGCGGAAGCTCACCAACGGATAGGGTTGCGCCACCGCCGCCGCCAGCGGCGGCACCTCGCGGGACCTCGCGCCGGCCGGCGCGAGCAAACGCTCGCGCGCCGCTGCTCCCAGGGTGGCCGACATCAGGAGCGCATGTCCGCCGGCTGCGAGGTGATAGTCCAGCACCTCCTCGACGATGCGCGTCATGTACGCATCCGAAGCATGGACCTCGTCCACCACCAGCAGGTGCCGCAGCAGGGCGGTCGCCCGCAGGTGAGCGTGCGCGACCATGAGCGCCGACAGCAGGGCCTGGTCGACGGTCCCGACCACGACGGTCCCCGCCAGGTATCGCTTCGGGTGCTCGGCCGCCCAGCCGCGGTCGCGCAACGGCTCGTCCGGCCACTGCACCTGAAATGGAGGCAGGCGAATCCCGGAGCTGCCGTCCACCTCGAGGTATCCGGGCACCGCCAGGACTACCGCGGGGCGGGCCGATGGGTCGGGGAAGAGGCTGGCGACGGCGGCGCATGCCCGGCGGTAGATCTGCGTCGCCGCGGTGCGCGTCGGCAACGCGAAGTAAAGACCGTCCACCAGGCCGGCATGGAAGAGCCGCGCGAAATAGGCGAGCGCCGCCTCGGTCTTGCCTGAGCCGGTCTCCGCCTCGAGCAAGGCGACGCTGCCTCGACCGCTTTCAGGTCTTAGTTCCAGCAGCGCCGCCTGCGCCGGCCGCGGGGTCAGCCCCGGCGCAATCCGTGCGAAGCCGGGCACCTCCTTCCCGAGAGACCGGCGCGCCCCGCCGGCCGCAAGGCCCAGTCGCTCGCATGCCAGCGCGGCCCGCTCGCGAGCCAGCGGCATGCGGTCGCTGTCATCCTCGGCGAAGGGAAAGAACCGCTTGCTGTCCGAGCCGATCCAGTCCGCCAGCGTCACCAGACCGCACCAGCCGTGCTGAAAAGCGGGTGACTCGGGCAGGGGATCTTCGACCTCGCTCCACGCATCGGGGAACCAGGCACTCGACCTGGCAACGAGATCGGCGATCCCGGTGAACGGGTCCGCCCCGTCCTTGGTCTCCCAGCAAGCGGGGTTCACCGCCTTGTGAGTCCCGATCGGGCGACCGTGATGGCTGATCGTGGCGACCAGGAGCTGATCGATCGTCTCCCCCCAGCCCATCAGGATCTCGGCGCGCAGTGCCGTGAGGAGCCGCGCCCCAGCCGTGTAGCTCCCACCGAGCAGCCCCGCCACCTCGGCCAGGTGACCTGCCTTGAACCGCGCGTCCCGGAGCGCCTTGTTTTGAAATCCGACGTTGAACTTGCCGATGTCGTGCAGTGCCGCGAGCACGCCGAGGCGGGCAATCTGGACCGGGGCCAGGCTATCCCGCCCGCCCAGGGCTGCCAGCCGCCGCCCAAGAATCGTCCCCGTCACCAGGGCCTCGCAGCACGCCGCGACATCCGCGCAGTGATCGGCGAGCGGATGCCACGCCTTCACCGTGCCATCGTCGCTTTGCTCGAGCTTTCCCCAATATCCACGCGGCGAACCCCTCACCCAATCCTCCAATATGCATAAAGCCGAGCAGGAAACCAACTCTCTCAGCAGCCAAGTGGGTCGAATCGCACCGGATCGGGCAACAGCCTACGCCATGAGCAAGGGCTCACGCGGGCATCCAATCCCATCGCCTCAAGTCACATCGGCACGCCAGATCAAAATTTGCCGCCAAGCCCTGCTTTGACCATAGCGAACCTCCATTCTCGAAGCAACAGTCAGGTAGAGATATGCCCAAGTCTCTTGCCGCATACCTGACCGGCCCTCGCACGCACTCGCCATGCCACCCAGCCGCGTTTCGATCCCACCTTTTCCGAGTACAGCTATGACTTCTGGCCTGGTGCCGGGGGCACAACGCAGTGCGTGTGGCGCGGCCGGTCTGACCCGGCGCCGGTGGAGTGTCGGGGACCTGCTCAAGGCGGCCCAGCAGGCGGTTGACAGAAGAGGGTTTATATCTGCTACGCTGGTCTTCGAACATGCTGGCACAGCGATGCAGGCTTATGACGGTCGCCCTGGCCGTCCTTCTGGTCCTTCCAAGTGGCGCCTCCGCGCAGGCGCTGCCATGGGCTGCGGTGCGCAAGACCGCCGACTTTCTGCTCGAAATCATGACCGGCCTTGAGGCCGGCAAGCTGCTTGATCAGTTCGTCGATTCCGCGATGGTGCAGGACCACGAAACCGAGCTGACGGCGATCCAGTTCAACCTCCAGAGGCTGTACAAGAAATCGATGGCCAAGCACGCCGGTCCCGCGTCAGCCCGCGACGGGTCGCCGGCGCGAACCGTTGAGATCAAGCTCGTGCTCGCCAAGACCACCTCCCAGCTGGAGATCCTGCATAGCGTGAGGCGCCATGCGCCGACCGCCGAAGAGATCGCCCGGTACCGTGCAAAGCTCAAGAGCGACATCGCGGAGCTGGACAAGATCCTTGCCGAGCACGAGAAGCTGCTCCAGCAACATGGCCAAGAGCTGCGGCAACAGCGTGAGACGCAGCGCAAGCAAGGCGGCGAGATCGCCGAGCTGCAGCGGCGCCTCGACCAACAGCAGGAGCCTCCTCCGGGGCCGCCGCGCTCGCTGACCGTCATGGTAGAGGGCGCATCCGAAGTCATCCGCTTGCATCCGCAGCGGTGGTGCGAGGTATCCGGGAACGCACTCGCGAGCGGTGTCGTCCACGTGTCGGGACCGGAGATCGTGGTCGACTACTGCATCGCCCGCGGCACCGGTGCCGTGGTAGAGCTGGGCGCCCAAAGCGCCTGGGTGTCGATGCCGAGCAGCCTCAACGATCTGGTCGAGATCCACGACAATGGCTGGACATTCCAACGCTGGGTCTACCCGGATCCGTAGCCAGGCGCGGCCTCGACCAACGCCGCGCCCACCGCCACCGCGGTGACGCACCCCGCCTCTCCGCCCCGCTACGGTATGGGATTCGTCCCCGACCGCTGGGGGCGAATGCGGGGCGAACCGGAGCGGTGGTTCCCCATCCGGTCCACTCCCTGCTCTTCGCCTCCGGCAACGCCAGGCAGCCGCCCATGCTCAAGGCGGGCCGGCAGCGGCGCAGCTGCTTTTTCCTGAGGCGTTGCCCAGCGGATCGGTATTGCCCGCCTACGCGGAAACCAACCTTGCCGGTGCGAGCGAGAGGCGCTCCTCGCCCGGTTTCCCCGCCAACCGGCGCTCCCGGTGTCGCTGTTGCGGATATCCCCGCTATCCACCATTCTTCTCACCCCCCCTCGCGCAACCAGCGTACCAACGCCGGCATGCCCAGGCGTCAAGATGGGATGAGAAGGCCCCCCTACCAGCGCCCCTACCAGCGGTAGCCTCCGTTTCGCAGCGGCCCTTGGTGGAGGAAGGCGGCCGCAGAGAGGAGGTTTTCATGAAGAAGTTCAGTACCGTCACCCCGCGCAAGGTGGTGGGTCTCGACCTTGGCGATCGCCACAGCCAGCTCGTCGTGCTCGAGGGCAAGAGCGGCGAGGTCGTCGAGACCGGCCGAGTCCGCACGACACCGGCCGCGCTTGGCGACTGCTTCGGCAGCCGCCAGGCCCTGCGCATCGTCATCGAAGTCGGCACCCACTCGCCCTGGGTCGAGCGCCTTCTGCGCGCTGCCGGGCACGAGGTCCTGGTCGCCAACCCTCGCAAGGTGCGGCTGATCTCGCACAACCATCGCAAGAGCGATTCCACCGACGCCGAGTACCTCGCGCGTCTCGGTCGTCTTGATCCTCGCCTGTTGTCGCCAGTGGAGCATCGCGACGTCGACGCCCAGGCCGACCTCGCCAGACTCCGCTCTCGACATACGCTGGTGCGCGCACGTACGCAGCTGATCAATCACGTCCGCGGCGCCGTCAAGTCGGCCGGCGCGCGCATTCTGGCCTGCAATGCCAACGTGTTCGGGACCAGGGCCGAAGCTTCGATCCCCGAAGCGTTTGGCCCCGCTTTGCTCCCGATCCTGGCGGTCATCGCACGGCTGACCGACGACATCCGCAGCGCCGAGAAAGATCTCGAGGAGTTGATCCGTACCAAACGCCCGGAGGCGCAACTGCTCCTCCAGGTCGATGGCGTCGGGATCATCACCGCACTCACCTATATCTTCGTCGTCCAGCGTCCGCAACGATTCCCCAACAGCCGTACCGTCGGCGCCTATCTTGGTCTCGTGCCAGCGCGCCATGCCTCTGGCGCCTCCGACCCCCAACGCCGCATCTCCAAGGAGGGCGACGAGAAACTCCGCCAGCTCCTGGTCGGCTGCGCGCAACACATCCTGGGACCCTTCGGTCGGGACTCGGATCTGCGGCGCTTCGGCGAACGCATCGCGAGCCGCGGCGGCAAGATCGGTAAGAAACGCGCCGTCGTTGCCGTCGCGCGCAAGCTCAGCGTGCTTCTCCACCGACTCTGGCTGCGCGGGGAGGTGTACCAGCCGCTGTTCGCAGAGCAGCCCGTGAGCACATGAGCGCTGCTTCTCGCCTCCGGGCGCGGGACGCGCGCCCGCAGAGCTCTCAGCGGTCTCGGCTGCGAGGTGAGCCGCACCGTCTGCGCTCCCACCCCACGCCGGGACGGGTCCACTCCTTGCGAAGGGAGGTGGCTTACCAGCTGGCATCGCCGTGACGCGCGGGTGAACGCGTGACCGTTGATTCGTAGAGCCGAGTCTGTCGTTCGGTCCGGGACCGACTGCGCAGGGAACCTTCGGGCCACCGGCTTCCTCGGAAGCCGGCCGAGCTCGTCGTCAAGATGGCAGCATCCCGTACCGACGGACCCCAGCATGCACCGAGCCCCGGATTGCGGGCGCTCACGTAGAGTGCGAATGGAAGCGTGACCAGGCTCGCTCTCGCTCCTACCCGGCCAGTGCCGTCCTTGGAACGGGGAACCCCAGCGGCACGTATCCTCCGCCGCCATTGCCGCCAGCGGCCGGCTGTCATCGACGCTTGAGCTTTTCCAGGCGGCCATGTCACCGGCGCCGGCTCCGGCCACCGACCGCTGGCCGTCACCGACCTTGCCATAGCCAACGGCGTCAGGTTTCCGGGTAGGGCGGAACCAGTTAGCCGACGTTGAGCGCTGCGGAGAACTCCGCTGCCAGCGCCGCGGCCATCGCCATCGAGCTTTCCAGGCGGCCATGTCACCGGCGCCGGCTCCGGCCACCGCCCGCTGGCCGTCACCGACCTTGCCATCGGCAAGGGCGTCAGGCCCCCACGCGTCCCCGCATTGACACCGGGGGGCCTTCTCATGGAAGGTTACCCTCGCTACGCTCGGCGGCTGCGCCGACCTTGACCCCCGGGCATCCGGCGTGGTGGCTCTAGGTGTAGCGAGGGGGGGGAGCAGCCCGCTCAGGAAAGGAGCAGGTGGGGCCATGCCACTGCGGCAGGCCGCGTCTCTCCACACCCTGGTAGCGAGGGGGCCGGCGCGGTCCCCGCGGCGGCCCAGCGTCAGCGCTTTCCCTGGCCGGTGCTCATCCCTGGGTCGGCTCCCAAAGCCATGCCACCGCCGGGCAGTGAAGCCGGACGCTCGTACCATTGCACTGTGCGAGAATCCCAGGCGTGCCAGCCCACCAGCCCATCGGTCTCCGCCTCTCCGCCGAGGTCGCCGCACTGCTCGACCAGCTCGCCGAACGACGCGGCCTGACGAAAACGGAAGTCATCGTCACCGGCATTCTCGTCCAGGCCGAGGCTTTCGGTCTCATTCCTTCGGTGGCTGCCACGCTTTCCAAGCTGCTGGCCGGCCCTGAGATCGAGCCGGATCGCCAGCGCCGCCAGCGCCTCAGCCAGCAGCGCGCCCGCGCGCGCCGCAGCGGCCAGCAGGTCCCCAAGCTGAAATCCGGCCGCCCCCGCAAGCCCCCGTCTCCCTAGCTCCGCTGGATTCCTAGCCTCGCCTGAGTGTCTTTTGGGGCGCCGGCCGCGACGGCGGCGCCGAGCGGTGCTCCCCTCCGATCCGATCATAATATTGACATGGTGGAGCTTTTTGCTATACAATAGTTTTGTGCTCAATACCGCGAACCCACTGCTTTTCCTATCGCCGCCTCCCTCACTTCCGCTGCCGGCCGGAGCTGCGACTCGCGAGGCGTGGCTGCACCGTGCTGTTGATCTGATTCGGCCCGATTTTCTGCGGCAGGGAGTCGCGGTGCCGGCGGCGCTCCAGGTTTCGATCGGCTTCCCGTCGGTGGGTGCTCTTGCCCGCCGCTCCCGCCGCATCGGCGAGTGCTGGCCGCCCGAGGCTTCGCGCGACGGCGTCTACCAGGTATTCGTTTCCCCGCTGGTGGCCGAACCCCTGCCGGTTCTCGAGGTGCTGGTCCACGAGCTCGTGCATACCGCGGTCGGCACTCGTGCCAGGCACGGCCCGCCCTTCCGCCGTTTGGCGCTCGCCCTCGGCCTGCAAGGTCGTATGCCTAACACGGTCGCCGGACCGGAGCTCTCGGCCCGGCTCGCCGAGATCGCGGCTAACCTCGGCGCGTTTCCCCATGCCGGGCTCGTCGCCGACTCCGGCCGGCACAAGCAGACCACCCGCCTGCACAAGGTCGCCTGCCCGGACTGCGGCTACACCGCTCGCATCACCGCCAAGTGGATCGCCGCCGGCCTGCCCATCTGCCCCTGCGGCTCCGCGATGCGTTTAAACGCTCTCGCGAGCCAGCGCTCGAGGACAACCGCCTCACCGAATCTCTGAGGAGCAGCAATGCGATGACCTCCCTGCCGACAGATGCCTACCCTCTCCACGTTGCCGGATGGGGCGACGTCGTGGTGAGAGCGCAACCAACCCCGTGCAACGAGGCCGAGCGATCGAGTTACCGCGCCAACCTGATGACGATCCTCAGCCAGCACTTGCGCGTGACGCTCGCCACGAGCGGCGACCCAGCGCCCTGGAAGCGCTTCACACTTCGTTGCTCGTTCGACGTACCGGAGAGTCTCGATTTCACCCGTGGCTGGGCTTGGCTGGCCATCCTCCTAGTCCCTGGCGACGGCCGTGGGCGGCCTCTCGCTCAAGAAGGGATCGCCCTCTGGCGCCAATGTGTCCCCGCCAGGGTCCCCATGCTTGCTCGCCTTTCCCAGGCCGTGGACGGCTCGCTCCTTGCCGTCGAGTGGCGGCTACCCGCAGGGCCACCGCCTCGACTGCTCGCCGAGTGCACCGCCGGCGCCGTATCCCCGACCGCACTTAGCCCTGCCAGCATCAGCTTCCAAATTCCACCGGCATCGACACCAGCTGGCGACGTCGCCGAGCCGGCAGGGCTGATCGCCGCGCAGGTCAACTCACCATCGCGCCCAGCCCCGCGCAGTCTCGCTGTCTCCCGGGCACTCACTGATCCCCACCTGCCGGCAATCCGCTTTTCCGGCCGGTGGCTGTTGCGGCTCGGCTTCACACCGGGGCACCGGGCGGTGGTCACAGCCGAGGCCGGACGCATCGTCCTCACTCTCGCCCCGCCCGACCACGCCAGCCACCACTCCCCCGGACCGTCCCTCAAGGAGGGCAATCGATGAAGCCAGCCGAGATCGAGTGCGGCGTCTACCTCGGCCACAACGGAATCGCCCGCAAGATCCTGTTCATAAGGGGCCGCGAACTCGGGCGGCGAGTGCTCTGGCAGCCCTTAGCGCTCGAGAAGGGCCGGAAAGGCGGCTGGTGCAGCGTCCAGCTCTTTGCAAGGTGGGCCGTGCGGAGGGCCGACGAGATGCCGGTCGAAAGACAGCCGGCCCCCCAGCTTGGCCAGCCGCTTGCGCGAGAGCTCCGCCCCTATCGACCGGCGGGTTTGCCTCACGGCAGGCCGTAGTACAAGTTTTGTACAACCCCCGTTTTTAGGGTGACTTGCGGCGGCCCGAAAACTCGCGTAAACTGCTGATGATTAGGGAGTTGCTTGGTCGGGACGCCGGGATTTGAACCCGGGACCCCCTGAACCCCATTCAGGTACGCTACCAGACTGCGCCACGTCCCGACCGGACTGCTTACTGCGGGGAGCTCGAATCAAGGAGGGCGAGGATCTCCCGGGCATTCTCGAGAGCTCTGTGTATCCCCTTGCGGACGGTTTCTATCTGCTTGACGGCGTCGGTGTCAAGCGCGCTGCCTGAGCTGGCTGGTGAAGCCACTGACCCGGCCGGAGCGGCCGGCCCGGCTCCTTGGTCGGCTGCCTCGGCGGCTATCGCGGCACCTGAGACCTTGCCAGCACCAACCTGACGCGAACCGACCCGTGCGGCGGTGGCCGGCACCGATGGCGGCACTGGCGCAGCTCCCGCCGACATCGGTGGCACCAGGGGCAGCGCCGGCCGGCCATCTTGGGGGTCCTGCGGTGGCCCGGCAACCGCCGCCACGGTCTGCTCCGTCGCCTCCGTCGACGCCACCCCAGCCTCCCGAACCTCCTCCGGCACCGGCACCGGTACCGCCACCAGACCAAAAGGCCCTGGAACGGCCGACACAGCCACCGGAATCGGCTGAGCGTCTTCCGAGGTCGCCGCCGTTGCCCCCGCCTTCGGCGCCGCCGGCTCGGCAGACGCGGTCGTCGACTCCCCCACCGCGCTGGCCATCCTCGCCGGGCTCGCCGCACTCGCCGGCGCCAGACCGGGCGTCATGCCCGTCTCCGGCACACCCGACGCGGAAGCCGCCGCCGCCGCCTTCGGCACGAGCGGCAGCGGCAGCGGCACGGCCCGCAGGGACCCGATGGCACCGCCGCCCACCGCGCCGCCATCGCCGACCGACTTCCCCCCGCCGCGGCCAGAGCCAGCGCCAGAGCCGTAGGCCGCCTCGACACCCCGTACCCCATCGACCGCCGGCACCGGCGCCACCGCCGTCAAATCGGCGGACGCCCTCAGGGCAGCCGGCGCAGCCTGCGCTGCCGGTACTGGCGCCGCGGGCGCCGCAGCCGCCGCGGGCGGCACCACCAGCGCCCCAGGCGTCGCCAGGCTCCCCGGCCCCCCGGCCCCGGCCGGCTCGCCGAGCACGCCGGCCGCCAGCTCTCCTTCGAGCTTCTTCTTGGCGCCGGCGATGGTGTAGCCCTCGTCGTAGAGGAGCTGCTTGATGCGCCGGATGACCTCGAGCTCTTTCTCGCTGTAGACGCGCTGCCCCGAGCGGCTCTTGCTCGGGCTCAAGGCCGGGAACTCGGTTTCCCAGTAGCGCAGGACGTAAGGCTGGATGCCGAGCGCCTTGCAGGCCTCGCCAATCTTGTAGTAGAGGCGCTTTTGGACGCGGGCCTTGGGGGCCATCTAGGGCTAGTCCCGCTCCGCGGGCGCGCCGCCCCGAACATCCTTGAGACGCCGAGACGGACGGAAGCTCAAGCCCCGGTGCGGCGGGATGAAGATCCTCTCGCCACTGACCGGATTCACGCCCGCCCGGCCTGGGCGGTTGGTGATCTCGAAAGTGCCGAAGTTCTTGATGCGCACCGTCCGCCCGCCGCCCAACGAGGTCTTCACCGTCTTGAAAATGGCCTCGACGATCTCCGCCGCTTCGATCTTGGTCAAACCCCCGTGACGGTCATAGACCACGTCGACCAGGTCGGCCTTGGTCATGCCCGGATTTGGTGTTCTCTTCGGCGCCATGTGGTCCGCACCCCTGAAGCGTGCTATCTACCTTATAACGCTGCTAAAAACCGTGTCGCGAAGTATATGGGCTTCGACGATCCGCGACAAGTGCCGCGCGCCGCCCTCCCGCCCTGCCTCGTCTCGCCCGGGGTTGGCCACCCGACTCGCCGCGGCCTCGCCAAAGCCCCCTCTCTCACCCTGCCAGAACCAGCTCGTAGGCCTCCCGGTGGCGCGCCGCGACCACCTCCCAGGTGAGCTCCGACTCGGCCTTGCGCCTCCCCCTCTCCCCCATCCGCCGCGCCTCGTCCGCTCCCGCGAGCAGCCGCTGCAGCGCCGCACCCAGCGCGTCCACGTCCCGCTCGGGCACCAGCAGGCCGCTGACCCCGTCCTCGACGGCCAGCGGGATGCCGGAGATCCCCGAGGCGACCACCGGCAGGCCGCTGGCCATCGCCTCCAGGATTACGTTTGGCAGGCCGTCGACGTTGCCCTTCTCGTCGTGCACCGCCGGCAGCACGAAGACGTCGGCGGCCCGAAACAGGTCCGGCAGGGTGTCGCGCAGCACCGCCCCGGGCAGGTGCACGCGCTCCCGCCACGGCGCGGTCGCCGCCGCCAGCTCCGGCAGCAGGTCGCCGTCCCCGGCCAGCACCACGTGCAGCGCCGGCAGCGCCCCGAGCAGCGCCGGCAGCGCCGCGGCCAGCACGCCAAAGCCCTTCTTCGCCGCCATCCGCCCCACCCCGAGCAGCACCGGCGCGCCCTCGCCGATGCCCAGCCGTTCCCGCCACAGCCACCGCCGCCCACGGTCGGGCGAGAAGCGTCCGGTATCGACGCCGTAAGGGATCACCCGCGCCCGCGCCGCCGGGAAGCCCAGGGCGCACACCCGCTCGACCAGCTCCGGCGAGCTGCCGGTGAGCAGACCCGTCCGCCCCAGCGCCCAGCGCGCCAGCCCCCGCACGCCGCGCTTCTCCGCCAGGAAGACGTCGCTGCCGTGGAGGCCGATGGCCATCGCCGGCCCCCGCCCACCGCGCGGCAGCGCCGCCGCCGCCGCGATGCCGTTGGGAACGATCCAGTGCGCGTGCACCAGGTCGAAGCGCCGC
Source organism: uncultured Acidobacteriota bacterium (assembly GCA_963732005.1). Lineage (GTDB taxonomy): Bacteria > Acidobacteriota > Thermoanaerobaculia > Multivoradales > UBA5704 > JASLEW01. The sequence continues at coordinate 2,904,211 of CAVSXT010000005.1, read as the reverse complement.
CGGCGCAGCTGCCGGACCACCGCCCGCCGCGCCGCCGCGGCATAGAGCGGCGCCACCACCGCCGCGCCGCCGCGCACCCGCACGTCGGCCGCCAGCGAGCGGCCGTAGCCCAGCACCTCGGCCGCCTCCGGGGCGTAGCGGAAGGTGACCACCTCGACGCCGCCCGCCTCCCAACCTGGCGCCAAACCGGTTGCATGCGGCGCCAGCACCGTGACGCGATGGCCCTGCCGCACCAGCGCGCGCGCCAGCTCCTCGATGAAGGGGCCGGCGATGTCGCCGGCATGGCGGGGGTAGGTCTGAGTCAGGAAGAGGAGGTCGAGCGCAGCCGCCCGCGGTGCCGCACCCTGCCGGCCGTCGACCGCCGGGGTCCCCGGGCTCAGTCCAGGACCTCTTTGACCGAGTAGCTGTCCGGGCGCCGGAAGTTCTTGAAGGTGATCATCTCGCCCAGCAGACCGGTGGTCAGCACCTGGATGCCGAGCAGCATCAGCAGCACGCCGAGCAGCAGCAGCGGGCGGTTGGAGAGCGTGGCGCCGCCCAGCCAGCGGATGGCCAGGTAGAGGTCGATGCCGAAGCCGGCGATCAGGAACACCAGGCCGAAGGCGCCGAACAGGTGCAGCGGCCGCCGCGTGTAGCGGGTGATGAACAGCACGGTGATCAGGTCGAGCAACCCCTTGTAGAAACGGTCCCAGCCGTACTTGCTGACCCCGTGGCGGCGGGGGTGGTGGGTGACCGGCGCCTCGCCCACCGCGAAGCCGCGCCGGCTCGCCAAGACCGGGATGTAGCGGTGCAGCTCGCCGTAGACCGCGATCTGGTCGAGCACCTCGCGGCGATAGACCTTGAAGCCGGAGTTGAAGTCGTGCAGGTCGACACCGGCCAGCCGCCGGGTCGCCCAGTTGAACAGGCGCGACGGCAGGCGCTTGGCGGCCGGGTCGTGACGCTCCCGCTTCCAGCCCGACACCAGGTCGAGGTCCTCCGCCTCCAGCATCGCGAGCAGCCGCGGGATCTCGTCCGGATCGTCCTGCAGGTCGCCGTCCATGGTGATGACGATGCGGCCGCGCGAGTGCTCGAACCCGGCCGACAGCGCCGCCGCCTTGCCGAAGTTCCGCCGCAGCCGCACCAGCTTGACGCGGGCATCGCGGCCGTGCGCCGCCCGCACCCGCGCGGCGGTGCCGTCGCGCGAGCCGTCGTCGACGAAGATGATCTCGAAGCGCGAGCCCAGGCCGTCGAGCACCGCCGCCACCCGCGCGCCCAGCTCCTCCACGGTCTCCGCCTCGTCGAGCACCGGCACCAGCACGCTGATGTCGAGCTCCTCGCCGAGCGCGGCCGAGCCGCCCATGGCGGCCGTCGCCTCCCCGGCCGCGGCGCTCCCCGCCGTCGGGACCGGTGCCGGCGCCCCTTCCCGCGCTGCCGTGGGCGCCGCCACCGCCGAGCCGGCGGCCGCCGGAGCCGCGATCTGCACCATCATGCGAACGATTGTAACAGCAGGACTTGGCGGCGCGGCGCAGCGCCGCGCCCGCTGCGGTCAGCTCCCCGCCGGCCCCGCGCCGGCGCCGGCAGCGGCCGGCGCCAACCGCCGCGAGGCGACGATCGCTTCGGCGGCGGTCTTGCCGCTGCGCATCGAATGGTCCATGTTGAAGTACTGCCACTCGCCGAAGCGGCCGACGTTCCAGATGCCGTGCTCCCGCAGCCAGGCGGTGATCAGCGCGACGTTCTGGCGATGGTGGAGGTCGTAGATGACGTAGGCGGGCAGGATCTCCTCGGTGTGCACCAGCTCGATGCGGTCGTCGGCATGCAGGATGCCGGCCTCGCGCAGCGCGCCGATCGTCCGCTCGACCGCCGTCTCGCGGTCCAGCGGCCGCTCGCGCGAGAACGCCACCTCGGTGGCGATCGAGCTCTTCCCCGGCGGCACCGTGTCGGGGCTGAAGGTGGCCGGAAACGACAGCCGGTGGAACGGGAACGGGTCTTCGTAGAAGTAGACCCAGTGCATGTCCGAGATGTCCGGCCGGTCGATACCCAGGTTGACGCAGTAGATCCCCTGGTAGCGCAGGCCCAGGCAGGCCCTCTCCACCTCCGGCGGCACGCCGCTGAACAGCCCCGGGATGGCGGAGAGCGGCAGCGAGTACACCAGGTGGTCGAAGGGCACCACCTCGCCGTCGGCGAAGACCACGCGCTTGCCGGGAAGCTCCACCCGCGCCGCGGTGCGTTCCAGGTGCACGTTGGCCGCGTCGAGCCGCTCTCCCAGCGCCCGCGGCAGCGGCTCGATGGCGCCGCGGCGCGGGTACCAGAAGTGAGCCGTGGCCCCGATCTGCGCCACGTCGTCGGTGAGCGCGCCGGCGATGATGCGCTCGAAGTCCGGGGTCGGCACCCGCCGCCCGATCCAGCTGAACTCCATCTCCCGCGGCTCCACCGTCCAGAGCTTGCGCGCATACGGGATCATCAGGTGGTCGGCGATGCCGTCGCCGAAGAAGCCGCGCATCCAGTCCTCGTAGTTGGCGGGGTGGAACTCCCCCCGCTCCTGGCGCTGGATGGCCCGCACCAGCCCCACCAGGCAGTCGCGCACCACCGGCACCGGCAGGCCGAAGAGGTGGGCCTGGAAGGGAAACCGGGTGTAGCGCCGGCAGGCGTGGTGGTAGATGTACGCCCGGCGTTCCTGGGCGTGGAAGTTCTCCCCCAGCAGGTCGCGCACCAGCGCCTCGATCTCGGCGTCGATGGTGAACAGGATGTGCGGACCATGATCGAACAGGTAGCCGTCCACGGCCGTCGAGCGCGCCAGCCCGCCGAGGCGCGACTCTCTCTCATACAGCTGCCACCAATCCTCGCCAGCCCGCCGCAAGGTATGGGCGGCGGTCATGCCGGATAGACCGCCCCCGAGGATCACGTCCTGTCGTTCACGCACCGTGGCCTGGACCTTTCCCGAAGCCGCCATGGTAGTGCACTGCGTCGCAGCACACTAGCTCATCAGGCGGTGGTACTCCTGCACCGTCTCCGGCAGCGGCTCGACTCCGAGCTCGTCGAGCAGCAGCGTGCACAGGCGCTCGTACTGGCGGCGCACCAGGTCGCGCCGCCCCTGGCCGGCATAGAGGCGCATCACCGCCAGGTGCGTGCGCTCCTGCAGCGGGTCCTCTAGCAGCACGGCGCGGAAGGCGTCGAGCGCGTCCCCGCCGCGCTCGAGCCGCATCGCGAGGCCGCCCAGCTCGCGCAGTAGCTCGACGTAGGCCTGCTGGCACTCCTCGCGCCGCGCCGTCACCCAGGCCTGGTAGTAGCCCTGCATGAAGGGCCCGCGGTAGAGCTTCCAGGCGCCCAGCCAGGTGTCAGCCGCGGCACGCTCCTCGCCACGCGCGACCAGCTCGCGCCCGGCCGCCACCCGGCGATTGAACTCCTGCAGGTCGATCTGCCACTCGATCTCCGGGTTGAGCCGGTAGATGCCGCCGCGGAACAGCAGCGGCGGCGGCACCGAGCCGCGCCGCTGCCGCTCGAGCGCCCGCCGCAGGTGGCTCAGGGTGGGATGGAAGTTGCGGTCGATGGTGCGCTCGCCGTCCGAGGGCCAGACCGCCTCCTCGAGCTCCTCGCGGCCCGCCTCGAGATCCGGCGACGACGCCAGGAAGGCGAGCACCTGGAACGACCGGCGCAGCTTCCAGCCCACCTCGCGCTCCCCTTCCGCGACCAGCTGGCGCACCGCCGGCCCGCCGAAGAGCCGCACCGCGTAGGCCGGCGGCGCCGCCTCGGCGCCGTCGTCCGAGCCGTCCTCGCCAGCCGCCGCGGCCCCGCCAGCCGCCGCGGCCCCGCCACCCGCCGCGGCGCCACGGTCTTCACCGCCGCCCCCGCCGTCGACCTCGCCGCCATCCCCGCCGACGGAACGCCGCGCCGTACCGGCATGCGGCAACGCGGCGGCGTGAGTCGCATGCTGCGGCCGCCGGCGTCGCCGCTCCCGCTCGAGGCTGGCGGCCAGCAGCGCGGGCAGGCGATCGCGGTCCGCCCCCTCCACCCACAGGCCCCGCTCGTCGACGACCTGCCAGGCAGCGGGCGGCGCGACGCCGGCACCGCTGCCGCCGCCGGCCTCCCGCGCGGCCTCGTGCTCGTCATGTGGACGCTCCCGCGGCGCCGCCAGCAGCCGCTCGCGCTCCGGCGCCGGCAGCGCATCCAGGACCTCGTGGCGGAGGAAGAGCCGCACCTCGGGGATCTCCAGCAGCTGCTCGGCGGTCGCCGCCTCGAGTCCCATACCGCCGGTCGCCTCGAGCGCCAGGCGCAACGGCCAGAACCAGCCGTCGCTGGCCCGCCAGAGCGCCTGGGCCGTGCTGGCGCCCGGCTCCCGGCCGCAGACCAGGTGCCAGAGCCGCGCCACCTCGGCAGGGTTGAGCAGCAGCTCCTGCGGCGGCACGAGCGCCAGGGCCAGCGCCGCCGACGCTCGCCGGCGGCGGCTGGCGAAGACCGCCTGCTGGCCCGGCCGCAGCCAGCTCGCCAGCTCGTCCAGCCGCTCCCCGGGATCTCCCGTCAGCACCAGCCAGCGCGCCTCGGCCGCCGCCGCGAGGACGGCGCGGGCCGCATCCACCGTGGCCAGATCGGCGAGCGTCAGGCCGGCCACGTCGTGACCCGCCTGCAGCGCCTGCAGCACGGCTGAGCTGCCGCTGCCCGGCCAGCCCCAGAGCTGCACCAGCGGCAGATCGAGCCCGTCGAGCCGCCGCAGCAGCCGCCCGGCTTGCGGCACGAGGTGCGCCGCCTCTCTCATTGCCTTGACGGCCTTACCGCCGGCGCGGACGCGGCGACCTCGCGGGCTCGAGGACCTGCAGGAGCCGCGAGGCAGGCGCTGGCGCCTGGCGGCCGGCAGCCACCGCCTCCGCCACCGCTCCGACCGCACGCTCCGCCGCGGCCGGCGAGCTCGCCACGGCGAGGCCGATCGTCGGCGGCGCACCCGCCACGAGCGCGGTCGCCGGCGCCAGCTCCTCTCGGCCGGCGGCGGCGCCGACCATCTCGCGCGCCAGCGCCGCCAGGCAGCGATTGGTGATCTTGCCGATGCTCGAGTCGCTATAGCCCAGCCGGCGCGCCACTTCGGCCGGGGCGTAGCCCAGCTGGAAGCGGAGCTCGAGCAGCGAGCGGCAGCGCCGCGGCAGCCGCTCGATCATGTGCCGCAGATCGTAGAGCAGGTCGGCGCGCTCCTGGGGCGGCGCCATCGGCTCGGAGAGCCACTCGAGCAGCGTGCTGTCCACCGCCAGATACAGGCGGCGCCGGTGGTTGCGCCAGTACATGCAGCAGAGTCGCCGCAAGGTGCCGAGCAGCCAGCTCTCCGGGTCGCGGACCTCGTCCCACTGATAGATCAGGGCCAGCAGCGCCTCGTGCAGGACATCCTCCGCATCCTCGAACGGGATGTGGTTGGCCGCCAGGACGCGCTTGAGCTTCGGCCCCATCTCCTTCAAGAACCGTTCGAAGGCGGCGGCGGTCGACGCCACGTTATCGTGGGACATGAAGCATGTTAAGCCCGCATGCCACAGCTGTCAAGAAGGAACCCCTGCCGGGTATCCGTGGGCCCCGCTGGCGCCAGGCCGACCGCGCCTCCAGCGGACCTGCGCCGGCGCCACGGCCCGGCCGAAGGTTGCCTTCCGCAACTCTCAGCCCGCGCCGCGCAGCCGGTCTCGAACCAGCTGCATGTCCTCCCAGGTCGGGCGCTTCAGAGCAGGATTGCGCAGCAGGGCCGCCGGGTGGTAGGTCACCATCAGCGGCACTCCCTGCAGCTGGAACCACTGCCCACGCATGCGGCCGATCGGCAGGTCGTTGCCGAGCAGCGTCTGTGCCGCGATGCGCCCCAGCGCCACCAGCAGCCGCGGACGCACCAGGGCGATCTGACGCTCGAGGTACGAGCGGCAGGCGGCGACCTCGTCCGGCTGGGGATCGCGGTTGCCCGGCGGGCGGCACTTGACGATGTTGGCGATGTAGACCTGGTCGCGGGTCATGCCGATCGCCTCCACGATCTTGGTCAGCAGCTCGCCGGCGCGGCCGACGAAAGGCAGCCCCTGGCGGTCCTCCTCGGCCCCGGGACCCTCGCCGATGAACATGAGATCGGCGTTCGGGTCGCCCGAGCCGAAGACCGTCTTCTGGCGCCCCTCGCAGAGCCGGCAGCGCCGGCAGGCCGCCACCACCTCCCCGACCGCCGCCAGGGCCGCGGCCCTCGCCGCCGGCTCGTCGCCGCCGGTCGCCGCCGCCTCGCCGCCCCCGGCAGCAGCCGCCGCCTCGCCACCGCCGGCCGCCGCCAGCTCGCCTCTCCGCGCCGGTGCCACTACCGGCGCCGCCGCCGGCGGATCCGCCGCCGCCGGCCCTGCCGGCCGCGCCGCCAGCGGCGCTACCGTCACTCGTCCCAGGTAGAGGTCGCCGTAGCCGATCTCGCCAAGGTAACCGAGCAGCTCGGCAAGCCTCTCAGGGTCGTCGTCAGGGATCAGCGGCATGACCCGCGGTTCCTCCAGCTCCTCCGCGCAGCTCCCGGGCCTTCCACGGCTACGTGGGCTGCGCTGCCGAGCCGGCCGGCGCCGCCAGCCGCCCGCGCTGGCGCAGGCCTTCGGCGAAGAGATCGAAGAGCGCCGGCGCCAGCTCGGCCTTGGGCCGCCGCGGCAGGAACAGCGGCGGGCCGTTGCGGCGGAAGACCGTCACCTCGTTGGCATCGCTGTCGAAGGCGATGTCCCGGCGCGAAACGTCGTTGGCGACCAGGAAATCAGCATCCTTGGCGGCTAGCTTGGCGCGCGCGTTGTCCGCGAGGTCGCCGGTCTCGGCGGCGAAGCCGACCAGCACGGCGCCGGGCGCCAGCCGCCGCAACCCGGCGAGAATGTCAGGGTTCTCCTCGAGCTCCACGGTGAAACCCGCGGCCGGCAGGCGGGAGCGCTTGATCTTCTCCCCGGCCACCAGGCGCGGCCGGAAGTCGGCGACGGCCGCGGTCATGATCACCAGGTCGGCGGCGGCCGCCTCCGCCTGGACCGCCCGCTCCATCTCGCTCGCCGTGGTGACGTCGAGCCGCGTCACGCCGTGCGGCGTCGGCAGCGCCACCGGTCCGCTCACCAGCGCCACCTGCGCGCCGCGCCGCGCCGCCTCGGCGGCGAGCGCGAAGCCCATCTTGCCGCTCGAACGGTTGCCCAGATACCGCACCGGGTCGAGCGGCTCGTGAGTGGGACCGGCCGTCACCAGCACGCGCAGGCCGCGCAGGCCGCCGCCGCCCGCCGCCGCCTCGATCTCGCGCGCGATCACCGCCGGCTCGGCCATCCGGCCCATGCCCGTTTCACCGTTCGCCAGCGCCCCCTCGACCGGCCCCACCAGCCGCACCCCCCGCCGCCGCAGCACCCCGAGGTGCTCCTGCACCGCCGGCTGCAGCCACATGGCGGTGTGCATCGCCGGCGCCGCCACCACCGGTCCGGCGAAGGCCAGGGCGGCGGTGGTGAGGAAATCGTCGGCGAGGCCGAGCGCCAGCCGTCCCAGCACGTTGGCCGTGGCCGGCGCGATGCAGAGCACCGCGGCCCACCGCGCCGCGGCGATGTGCGCCTCCTCGCCACCGGCGCCGCCCGGTCCGGCTTCCAGGTACTCCTCCCGGTACACCGTATGCCCGGTCAGCACCTCGAGGGTCAGGGGGGTGACGAAGGCGCCGGCGTGGCGGGTGAGGGCGCAGCGCACCTCGTGGCCACGTCCGCGCAGCTGCCGCACCAGCTCCGCCGCCTTGTAGGCGGCGATGCCGCCGCTGACTCCCAGCAGGACGCGCAGCGGCGGCGCGGCGCTCGTGCTCATCGGCTTGCCTAGTGTCCCGCTCCGGCCACTAGTGGACCTCGCCGGCCGGCTGCTCCTCGACCTCCGCCTCCGGGCTCGGCTCGGGCTGAGGCGGTGGACCATATCCCCAGTCCACCAGGTGGGTGGCGACCTCTTCCATCGCCAGGCGGGTGGCCTTGCGCTTGGGCGCGGCGTCGATCTTCGGCCGGGCGCCGCGGATCAACTGCTCGGCGCGGCTGGCGGCGACCAGGACCAGGCGGAACTTGCTGTCCACCTCGGGGGCGCGGTCTCGGGTCTTCTCTTCCATGACAGGGTTCTCCTGGATGATGATGGATGGGCCTCGGGTGGCCGCGCATCTTCGGCGCCGCGGCCAGCCAAGCCTGCCGGTTCACGCGCTCGGCGGCTTGCCCCAGCCTTGGAATCTTTCAGAATTTCCTGAAAACTACGACACATCGGCTCCGGCGGTGACACTACGTGTCATTGCTCATTATCACACATCCATGGCCGGCCGAGCGACCCACCCCTTGCCGCGGTAGTGCCCGGCGCTCATCCGGTTGCCCGGTAGGGCGCCGTGGCCGGGACCGCCTCTGGCCTGCCAAGCAGGTAACCCTGCGCGAGATCGACTCCGACCGACCGCACGGCCGCGAGGTCCGCCTCGCTCTCCACCCCTTCCGCGACCACCGTGCCGCCCATGTCGTGAGCCATCTGGCAGATGGACGACAGGATGGCACGCCGCGAGGGATCGCCGCCGCTGCCGGCCACGATGTAGCGATCGACCTTGAAATAATCCGGCTGGCAGCGCAGGATCATCTGGTAATTCGCCTGGCCGCAGCCGATGTCGTCGAGGGCAAACTCGACGCCCTGCCGCCGCAGCGAGCTGATCGCCTGCTCGCAGGCCTCGCTGAAGGCAGGCACGAACTCGACCAGCTCGACGATCAGCTGCGACGGCTTCAGGCCTTGCCGCGCCGCCGTCTTCGAGCAGCAGCTCCCCGAAGTCGCGATCGCGTTCGAGCGTCGCCGCGTGGACGTTCAACGAGTAGCGGAAGCCGGGCCATCGTCCCGCCAGCTGCAGGCAGGCCGCCACGCACAGGCGATCGACGGCCGGCTCGCAACCCTTGCGGCGGACGTATTCGAACAGCACCTCCGCCGACTGCAGGCTGGTGCCTTCCGGTCCGCGCGTGAGGCACTCGAAGCTGTGCAGCTCGGGCTCGCCCTGAATGGCGAAGATCGGCTGGAAGGCGACGCGAGTGTTGCCGGCGGTGAAGATCAGATCGATCAGCGACTGCATCATCTAGGCGGTCCTCTCGAGGAGCTCGTCCAGCAGGTCCGCAAGCTCCTGCAGCGGCTGCGGCTTGAGCAGGAAGACGTCGGCGCCTCGCGCGCGCGCCTCGCGCTCGACCTCGGGAGTCCCGTAGGCCGTCAGCAGGATGGTGAGAGTGCGCGGCGTGAACCGGCGGATGCAGGAAAGCAGCTCCAGGCCCTCGGCGCCGTGCGCCCTGGTGAGCCGCAGGTCCGCGATCATGGCGTCGAAGGCGCCAAGCAGGATCAGGGCTTCCGCCTCCTCCCGCTCGCGCGCCGCGACGACCTCGTAGCCGCGCGAGATGAGGAAGCGCCGCAGCGCAAAGACAATCGGCTCCTCGTCATCCACGATCAGAATCCGGCGCACCTGCAAACCCTCCCGGTCGGAGCCGTCGCCGGCAGCAATGAGCAATTGCCATGCCGCTCACGCCGCCGCGGCGCAGCCGGCGGCGGCACCGGCGACAACGGCGCTCCGCCGTCCAGAGTCTGGACGGGGGTGTCTAGGTGCGGGACGCGCCGAGCGCCGGCGGGCCGCCGGCCGGCAGCAGCACCCGGACCCAACCGCCGCCCGCCGTGCGGTTGCCGACCGCGACCGAACCGCCGTGGTCTTCGACAATGCGGTGGGCGATCGCGAGGCCAAGGCCGGTGCCGCCGTGCCGGCGGGTGAAGAACGGCTCGAAGACGTGATCGATCACGTCGGGCGGGAACCCCGGGCCTTTGTCCAGGACCTGGATCTCGGCCGCGCCGGCGGCGGTGGCGCGGCCCTCGACCACCACCTCCGATCCCGGCGGTGCGTGCTGGATCGCGTTCTCGATCAGGCTCTCGAGAGCGCGCTCCATGCGCACCGGGTCCAGCAGCACGGCGGGAAGGCTTTCCAGGCCGGCGGACCGGACCCGGACCCGGGTGTCGCCGGCGACGTTACGCATGGCGGCGATGCCGCGCTCCACCACCTCGGCCAGGCCGCTCGTGGTCTGCGCGAGCGTCGACGGCTTGCCGAAGTCGAGCAGCTCGCGCATCAGGTCCGAAAGGCGAGTCACCGGGCTCCGCAGCATCGACAGATAGGAGGCGAGCTCGGCGTTCTCCCGAAAATCGGCGGACAGCGCATCCATGATCGCCGAGATTCCGAACAGGGGATTGCGCACCGCGTGCGCCACACCCGCCACCAGGGACCCCATGACCGACAGCGTCTCGCTGCGCCGCAGCGAGCGCTCGAGCTCCTGCTGGCGGCTCACGTCGCGAGCGCACAGGACGACTCGCGCCGCGACGCCGCCGCTGGCGCTGGCGCTGGCCGACAGGTCCCACTCGCGGCCTGAACGCGGATCCACGGCGCGCCGCGATCCCGCTCCTCCGGTCGCCACCGCCTGCCGCGCCAGGTGAGACAGGCCCTGCCACGGCTCGCCGGCGCCCAGCGCCTCGACGGCGGCGCCGACGGCGCCGGCAAACGACCCGCCAGCCAGCCGGGCGGCGGCACGATTGAGGCGCAGGACCCGACCCTCGACGTTGGCGACGATGATCGGCTCCTCGATGGTGTCGAAGGTCACCAGCCACTCCGCGGCGGCGCGCTCGAGATCCTGCTTGAGCTTTCGCTGCTGCGTCACCTCGCGGTTGCTCGAAACGAAATGCGTGATGTGGCCGCACCTGTCCCGGATCGGCGCGATGGCCTGCTCCACCCAGTAGATCTCGCCGTCCGCGTGCCGGTTGGCGACCTCGGCGCGGAAGGTCTCGCCCGCCAGGATGGTCTCCCACATGCCGCGATAGAACTCCGCCGGATGGAGCCCTGACTTGAGGACCCGCGGTGTCTTCCCCAGGATGCTCTTCGCCGGGTGGCCGCTGAGACGCTCGAAGGCCGGGTTCACGTATTCGATCCGGCCTCCGGGGTCGGTGATCAGGATCGGATCTCCGGCGTGCTCGACCGCGCTCGACATCACGTTGAGCCGGATCGTCCGGTCGGTGACGTCGAGAGCGTGTCCCAGCACATAAGCCGGCCGGTCGGGCTCGCTCACCAGGTGGTTGCGGTACTGCCATACCCGCTCGCCGCCGGCGCTGTCGAGCAGGATCATGGTGCCGCTCTTCTCGCCGTCGGCCGCGATCGCCTGCAGGTAGTCGCCGAGCCGCCCGCGGAAGGCCGGAGCCAGGATCTCGCGCAGGCTGCGACCGACCAGCCGCTCCACCGCGTAACCCAGCGTCGCCGCGGCCGCCGCGTTGACCGTCAGGATCGTGCCGTCGAGCGCATGAGTGCAGATCAGGCCCAGGCTCTGCTCGAAGAGACCGCGGTATCGTTCCTCGCTCGTCGCCAGGGCGCGCCTCGCCCGCTCGGCCGCGGCCAGGAGGCGCCGGCTCACCACCATCAGCACGGCGATCCCGCCGGCGATACCGGCCAGCCCGACGCAGAGGATGAGCGCGCTGGCCGGCCAATCGCTGCCCGGGCGCAGGCCGGCGGCGGTGATCGCGAGCCGCAAGGCGAGGGCCGCGCCGACGGCGCCGAGGGCGAAGGCCCGCATCAACGCCGGCGGCCCGTCCCCTAGCACCCTGCCGCGCCGCGCCGCGATCCAGGCATCCCAGGCGAACAGCACGCCGAGCGCGCCGCTGAACACCAGGGTGCGCGCCCTGCCGCTGGGCTCGGCGTAGACGTAGTAGGCGAGCGCGGCGACGGTGGCGGCTGCCACCGGGATGGTGACGCGATGCCGGTCCGGCAGGCCGAAGAAGGCGCGGTCGCCCTCGAAGAGCACGGCGCAGCCGGCGACCAGGAGACCCTGGCCGAGCACCAGCGTCAGCAGCTCCGGTGCCACGCCGCGCAACGCCGCCAGCGTGGCACCCACCACGGTGAGGGCGTGCGCCAGCGCGAAGTGCCCCAGGCCCGGCATGGCCGGCGTCTGCCTCCAGGCCATGGCCATGGCGACCGTGAGGCCGAGGTAGATCGAGCCCACCGCCACCAGCAGGGTGGGGACGTCGAGCGCCGGGGTCATGCCGATTCGCCGAGCTTGGCGCGCCAGCCATCGGCGGCCGCGGCGCGCAGCGAGTACTGGCGAATCTTCAGGTACAGCGTGCTGCGGGGAATGTCGAGACGCTTCGCGGCCTCGACCACCTGGCCGCCGCAGGCTTCGAGGGCGGCGGCGATGTGCATGCGTTCCGCCTCGGCGAGGGTGGCGAAGGCAGAGGGCCTGGCCTCGCTCTTGCCGAGGAAGCTGAACGCCGCTTCGTCGAGCTCGGTCATCCCCGGCCGGCGCAGCAGCAGCGCTCGTTCCAGGGCGTTCCGCAGCTCGCGCAGATTGCCCGGCCAGCCGTAGCCGCTCAGGCGCTCTTGGGCGGCGGGGGTCAGGTGGACCTCGCCGCAGCCGATCTCGCCGCCCAGCCGGTGCAGCATGGCGGCGGCCAATCCCGGCACGTCCTCGCGCCGCGCGCGCAGCGGCGGCAGCTGCAGGGGCAGCGCCGAGATCCGGTAGTACAGGTCCGCCCGGAAGCGCTGCTCCCGGACCTCGAGCTCCAGATCGTGGTGGGTGGCGGCGAGCAGCCGGAAGTCGACCTGCCGCTCCCGCAGCTCGCCGAGGCGCCGGAACCGCCGCTCCTCGATCGCTTTCAGCAGCTTCGGCTGCAGGCTCGGGGTCAGATCGCCGATCTCGTCGAGCATGAAGGTGCCGCGATGAGCCGCTTCGAGCAGCCCGGCCTTGGCGGCCGCCGCGCCGGTGAACGCGCCGCGCTCGTGGCCGAACAGCTCGCTCTCGAGCAGATCGCTCGGCAGACCCGCGCAATTGACGTCGACGAAGGCCTCGCTCCGGCGCCGGCTCTGGGCGTGGATCCACCGCGCCAGGACTCCCTTGCCGGTACCCGTTTCCCCGAGCAGCAGCACGGTGCCGTCGGAAGCGACGGCGGCCGCGGCCTGGGCCGCGACGGCACGGACCGCGCGGCTCGAGCCGGTGAAGGGATCCCAGCTGACGCGCGCGTCGCCGAGGTCATGCGTCGACCGCTGCCGGCGGGCACGCTGGTTGTCCAGGACGCGCTCGATCACGATCGCCAGGGCGTCGAGCTCTACCGGTTTGGTGAGGAACTGCTCCGCACCCTCCTTGATCGCCCGCACCGCGAGGTCGATCGAGCCATGGGCGGTGAGCAGGATGACCGGAGCCACCTCCCGGAACAGCGCCAGGGCCGGGAGCGCGTCGCCATCCGGCAGCCGGTAGTCGAGCACGATGGCGTCCACCGCACAGCCGCTGATGACCGCCTGGGCGCCCGCCAGCGAGCCGGCGGCATGGACCGCATAGCCCTGCCGCCTGAGATATGCATCCATCCCGAAGCGGATCGCCTCGTCGTCGTCGACGAGGAGAATGGCCGGCCGGCTGGCTTCGACGCTCGCTCCGGCCTGGCTGAATTCACGACGTCTAGACAATGCCATGATATTGACCCTAGAGTGTATTTACAGTGCTAATCTTAGGATGTTCTATAGCCCGTATCTGTACTTATTCTGCCCCTTTCTGGACATGAATTGCGCCGCCAGGATAGCGCAGAAGACCGCCCGGGGGAAGCCCAGGCGGTACGGGCGACGCGCAGGAAGAGGCTTGCCGAACGGCGACAGCGGTTACGCGGAGGGAGCGGCCTGCGGTCCCGGCATGCTGGCCCGCTCCTGGAAATCCTTCAAGATCTCCTGCACCCGGCCGCGCATGTGCTCCTGCCGGTAGCGCTTCTCGAGGATGATGGCCGACAGCACCTCGCTCGCGCGGCGGGCGTCGTCGTTGATGATCACGTACTCGTAGCCATCCGAGCGCCGCATCTCCCACCGCGATACCGCCAGCCGGCGGGCGATGGCCTGCGGATCGTCGAGCCCGCGCTGAGCGAGCCGCTTCTGCAGCACCTGGTAGCTTGGCGGCATGATGAAGATGCTGTGGGCCTCCGGATAGCGGGAGAGGACCCGCTCGGCGCCCTGGACGTCGATGTCCATCAGGACGTCGGTCCCCCGCTCGAGCCGCGGCGTGACCTCCGCCCACGAGGTGCCGTAGTAGTTGTTGTGCACCTCCGCCCATTCGAGGAAGAGGTCGCCGGCGATCATCGCCTGGAAGGCCTCCGCCGCGACGAAATGGTAGTCGCGCCCGTCCACCTCGCCGGCACGCGGCTGCCGGGTGGTGTGGCTGACCGAGAAGGCCAGCCCCTCGCAGGCCGCCAGGCCGCCGCCGAGCAGGCCGCGGACCAGCGTCGTCTTGCCGGTGCCGGAGGGGGCGGAGAGGATGAACAGCTCGCCGCGCTGCCGAGTCGCTTCGCTCATGGGCTCCTCCCTACTCGACGTTCTGGACCTGCTCGCGCAGCTGCTCGCAGAGCACCTTGGCGTCGAGCACGGCGCGCACCATCGCGGCGTTGCGGCATTTCGAGCCCAGCGTGTTGAGCTCGCGAAAGATCTCCTGGGTGAGGAAATCCAGCCGCTTGCCGCTCGCCCCCGGCTCGGCCGCCACCGCCCGGAAATGCTGCAGGTGGGAGCGCAACCGGTCGATCTCCTCGCTGACGTCGCAGCGGTCGGCGAGCAGCGCGACCTCCTGGGCCACCCGCGATTCGTCGAGGGAGTGGCCGGCGAGCAGCTCGGCGACCCGCCGGCGCAGGGCCGCGACGCTCTCCTCGAGCGCCGGGCCGCGCAGCGCGTCCAGCCGCTCGGCGGTCGCGCCCAGCTCCGTCAGCCGGCCGTCGAGCACCGCCGCCAGCCCGGCGCCTTCCGCCTCGCGCCCGGCGGTGAGCTGGGCCACCGCCGCCGCCGCGGTGTCGAGCAGCAGCCGCTCGTCGGCCTCGCCCCAGCCTTCGACGGCGCTCGCCACCCGCAGCACCGCGGGCATGCGCAGCAGATCGCCGGCGGTCAGCCCGCCAACCAGCACTCCGGACTCGAGCAGCTCGCTCACCGCCGCGTGCAGCGCCCGCGCCACCTCGAGATCGACCTCCACCCCCGCGCCGCGCTCGCCCAGGGACCGCACCTCGACCCGCGCCTCCACCCGCCCGCGCACCAGCTCGCGGGCCAGCAGCTCGCGCAGCGCCACCTCGCTGCCGCGCAGCTCGTCCCCCAGCCGCAGCTGCACGTCCAGGAAGCGGTGATTGACGGCCTTCAGGCTGACGGTGACGGCGCGCCGCTGGTTGCGTCCGCTAGCCTCGCCGTAGCCGGTCATGCTGCGCATGGTGCCTCCTCCTCGTAGACGCCGCCCGGACCGGCGGTGCGCCGGTGTTTCGCCTCACTCCCCGCCGCCGCGCGCCAGCCGCTCGGCGGCCGTCTCGGCGGCGTCCAGCCGGCGCTTCAGCTCGGCGGCCGCGGCCTCCGGCGCCGCCCGGCGCGCCACCGACAGGGGCTCGCCGTAGACCAGGTGGACGGTGGCCGGCGGCAACGGCACCAGGAAACGGTCCCACGAGCGCAGCCGCCGGGCGCGCGACGCCGCGATCGCGATCGGCTGGACCGGGAACCCGGTGGCGGCCGCCGCCAGGATCACGCCCGGCTGCACCACCCCGAGCGGACCGCGCGGGCCGTCCGGGGTGAAGGCCAGATCGTAGCCCTGCCGGCCCTGGCGCAGCAGCTCGCGCAGCCCGGCGACGCCGCCGCGGCTGCTCGAGCCGCGCGCCGCGGCGATGCCGAACCGCGCCACGGTGCGGGCGATCAGCTCGCCGTCCCGGCTGCGGCTGACCAGCACCGAGATGCGCCGCCCGCGGTAGGCATAGGGCATCAGCAGCAGGTGCCGGTGCCAGAACGCCAGGATGAAACGCTCGCCGCGCTGCTCCCAACCGCGCACCGCCGCGTCGCCATGATGGCGCAGCCGCACGCCGGCGCGCAGCGCGCGGATCAGCCAGGCGGCCCCGAGCGACAGGACCGCCATCCTGACGCCGCCCGAACCGTCCGCTGCCCGGGGCGCGGCCCGCGGCGCGCTCAGGCCCGGAACTGCAGGTCGTAGAGCCGTTTGTAGGTCCCCCCCAGGGCCAGCAGCCGATCGTGCGAGCCCTCCTCGACCAGCCGGCCGGCTTCCATCACCACGATGCGGTCGGCCCGCATCACGGTCGACAGGCGGTGGGCGATGACCAGCGTCGTCCGCCCCTGCATCAGGTTGTACAGCGCCTTCTGCACCAGCGCCTCCGACTCGCTGTCGAGCTGCGAGGTGGCCTCGTCGAGGATCAGGATGGGGGCGTTCTTGAGCAGCGCCCTGGCGATCGCCAGCCGCTGCCGCTGACCGCCCGACAGCCGCAGCCCCGATTCGCCGATGACCGTGTCGTAGCCGTGCGACAGCTGCATGATGAACTCGTCGGCGTAGGCCGCCGCCGCCGCCTCGCGCACCCGTTCGAGCGGCAGGTCGGTGCGGCCGTAGGCGATGTTGTTGCGCACGCTGTCGTTGAACAGCACCGTCTCCTGGGTGACCACGCCGATCAGCGAGCGCAGGCTGGCCAGGCGGAGGTCGCGGATGTCCACGCCGTCGATCGCCACCCGCCCGCGGTCCGGGTCGAAGAAGCGCGGCAGCAGGTGCACCAGGGTCGATTTCCCCGCCCCCGAGGAGCCCACCAGCGCCACGATCTCGCCGGCGCGGATCGCCAGATCGACGTCGCGCAGCACCAGCCGCCGGCCGTCGTAGGAGAAGCAGACCTGCTCGTAGGCGATGCCCGTCGCCACCCCGCCGGCGACGCGGGCTCCCGGCCGGTCGGCGATGTCGTTGGGCACCGCCAGCAGCCGCGCCACCCGCTGGGCGGCGGCCATCGCCTCCTGCAGCACCAGGTTGACCTTGTTGAGCCGGCGGATCGGGTCGTAGAGCATGAACAGCGTGGTCAGGAACTGCACCAGCTCGGGAGCCGACAGCCGGCCGGCGCGGATCGCCTGGCCCGAGTAGACCAGCAGCGCCGCCGCCCCGAGCACGCCCAGCGACTCCACCACCGGTCCCGAGGACTGGGCCAGCATCTGCGCCCGCAGGTTGACCCGCAGGTGGCGGCGGGTGGCCTCGCCGAAGCGGTGCTGCTCGAAGGACTCCATGCCGAATGCCTTGACCACCCGGTGGCCGCGGATGCCTTCGGCCATCAGGCTGGTCAGGTCGGCCATGCGCTCCTGGCTGCGGTGGCTGGTGCGGCGCATCCCCTTGCCGAAGCGCACGATGGGATAGAGCAGCAGCGGCGCCGCGATCAGCGACACCAGCGCCAGGCGGAAGTGGCTCGAGAGCAGGAACACCAGCAGCACCAGCAGCGTCACCGTCTGCTGGAACAGGTCGAGCAGGCGGTTGGAGACCGCGCTCTGCATCATCGCCACGTCGCTGACCACTCGCGACACCAGCTCGCCCGAGGTGTGCTCGGCATGGAAGCGGCTCGACTGGTCGATGATCTGGCGATAGAGGTCGTTGCGGATGTCGGTGGTGATGCCGAAGCCGATGCGCTGGAAGGCGTAGCCCGAGAGGAAATCGGCGAACGAGCGCAGCAGGAAGACCAGCACGAAGAGGATGGGGACGAAGTAGACCACCTGGGCGGGGCCGACGCCGGCCCGCCGCTTGAGCGCCGTATAGCCGCGGTCCAGCTGCCGGGAGAGGTTGAAGCGCTGCTTCCAGGCGGCCAGCGGCCCTGCCGCGGCGCCGGTGGCGCCGGAGCCGCGGGCCGCCCGGCCGGCCTCCGCCTTGCCCACGCCAGCAGCCGGTCCCCTGGCCGCCGTCCCCGCAGCCGCCGTCCCCGCGGCAGCCATCGGCGCGGCCGGCGCGGCAACCGCCATGCCGGCACCCAGCGGATCGGGCGCGCGGTCGCCGGCGAGCAGCACCTCGGCGAAGATCGGCTTGATCAGCGATGCCGTGGCCGCGGTGGCGGCGGCGAAGAGGACGATGCCGGCGGCGGCCAGCAGCCCCCATCCCAGGTAATGCCGGGCGTAGCGCCAGAAGAAGGCGGGCAGGCTCATGCCGCCGGCGCCTCCGCCGCCCGCAGCCGCGCCAGCACCCCGGCGACCTGCTCCGCCGCCCGCCGGCTGGCGCCGCCTTCGCCCAGCCGCGGCCGCAGCTCCGCCAGGGCGGCGCGCATCCGCGCCCGCGCCTCGCCGTCGGCCAGCAGGCGCCGCGCCTCGGCGGCGATGCGCGCCGGCTCGGCCTCGCCCTGCAGCAGCTCGGGCACCGCCTCGCGTCCCAGCACCAGGTTCACCATGGCGAAGTTCGGCAGCCGCACCAGCAGCTTGGCCAGCACGTAGGACCAGAGCGCCAGCCGGTAGAGGACGATCATCGGCGTGCCCAGCAGCCCGACCTCCAGGGTGGCGGTCCCCGAGGCGCACAGCGCCAGGTGCGAGTCGGCGATCGCGCCGAAGCGGTCCTCGCCGACGATCCGCACCGCCGGCGCCAGCGGCCATGCCTCCAGGTGCCCGGCCAGCAGCGCCTCCGGGATGCCCGGAGCGCGGATCAGCGACACCGCGACCGGCAGCTCCGCCGCCAGCCTGGCCGCGGCCGCGAGCATCACCGGCAGCAGCGCCGCGACCTCGCTGCGGCGCGATCCCGGCAGCAGCGCCAGCCGGTAGGGCTCGCCTGCCACCGGCTCGCGATCCCAGGCGCTCGGCAGCCGCGGCACCTCGTCGACCAGTGGATGGCCCACGTGCACCGCCGCCACCCCCGCCCGGCGGTAGAACTCCTCCTCGAAGGCGAACAGCACCAGCATCCGATCGACCCGCCGGGCGATGGTGCGCACCCTCCCCCGCCGCCATGCCCACACCTGGGGGCTGACGTAGTAGATGACCGGGACGCCCCGCCGCGCCAGCCGTCCAGCCAGCCGCAGATTGAAGTCGGGAAAGTCGATCAGCACCGCCGCCCGCGGCCGCCGCCGATCCACCGCCGCCAGCAGCGCGGCGAAGACCTGGCGGATCCGCGGCAGCATCCTGAACACCTCGACGACCCCCACCACCGCCACCTCGGAGCTGTCGGCCACCGTCTCGAGCCCCGCCGCGCGCAGCTCGGCGCCGCCCATGCCGAAGGCCCGCAGGCCGGGTTGCAGGCGCCGCAGCTCGGCGAGCAGACGCGCGCCGTGCAGGTCGCCCGACGCCTCGCCGGCCACCACCAGCAGCTCCTCGCCGCTACCGTCGGCTGCCGCTTCGCCGGCCGTCATGCGCACGCCTTCGGGGACTCCGGAGAGGGGGCCGCTCCTGCCCGTCGCAGCCGGCCCGCCGCTCGTCAGGGGATCGGCGCCGGTGGACCCGACGGGAAGGGATACATCAGCCACGCGACGATCAGCCCGCCGCCCACCATGCCGACGAACAGCTGCAGGAAGAGCCACATCTGCGCCCGGCGCTCGCGCCGCCACAGGGTGGTGAAGAAACAGCTCACCAGCAGCGCGTACACCACCATCAGCAGGAAATGCGAGAGCAAGTTCACTCCTTCTGGCCGCTGCCGATGTCCCAGACATCCAGCACCAGCAGCAGGTTCATGAGGCCGGCGGTGAGCAGGAACGCGGTGCCGTATTCGAAGCCCGGCGCCTCCTGCTGACCCTCGTAGTGCATGCCGTAGCGCAGCACGAAGTAGGGCACGCCGATGCCCATCTCGGCGAACGTCGCCAGGTAGGTCAGCCATTGCCCCGGCACGCGCGGGTTGAGGTTGCCCTGCAGGCTGCAGCCGATGGCGAACACGATGATCACCAGCGCGAAGAAGATCAGGCCGCGCACGGCCCGCTTGAGATAGACATGGCCGAGACCCGGCACCAGCCAGGCGAGCGCCACCGCCATCACCAGCTGCGCCGCCGGCAGCCGCGGCGCCACCGGTACGGTCCGG
This sequence comes from uncultured Acidobacteriota bacterium, assembly GCA_963732005.1. Classification (GTDB taxonomy): domain Bacteria; phylum Acidobacteriota; class Thermoanaerobaculia; order Multivoradales; family UBA5704; genus JASLEW01. The sequence continues at coordinate 2,884,472 of CAVSXT010000005.1, read as the reverse complement.
GAAGGCGGCAAGGTTCCGGAGGGGGTGGGGGGGGCCGAGGGCGCCGGGGGGCTAGCGATTTCCGCCAATCGAATCCTCCTCTTGCTGGTCGTGGGCGAAGAGCGCACGCAGCCGGTCACGGCTCTGGTGCAGATCCTCGGGGACGAGCCGGACCGCCCCGAGGACGGTCATGAAATTGGTGTCTCCGGCCCAGCGCGGCACCACGTGGAAATGAAAGTGATCGGGCACCCCGGCGCCGGCCGCCTGGCCCAGGTTCATGCCGAGATTGAAACCGTGCGGCGCGTAAGCGGCCGCCAGCACGCGCTGGGCGCGCAGCACCAGCGGCCAGAGCTCGGCGCGGGCCTCGGGCGGGCTCGCCTGCGGGCTGCCGAGATGCGCCAGCGGCGCCACCATCAGGTGGCCGTTCGCATAGGGGTGGAGGTTGAGCATCACCAGATGGTGGCGGGTGGTCGCGACCACCAACCCGTCGGGATCATCGGGCCGGAGCGCCGCGGCGCAGAGGAAGCATCCGGAAGCGGGCCGCTGCTGCGTGAGGTAAGCCTGCCTCCAGGGTGTGAACAGGGTCTCCATCGCCACCTGCCGGGCCGGGAGCCTAGCACTCGTCGTTGAGCAGTTCCCGCAGCTCCTTGCCCGGTTTGAAATAGGGAATGCGCTTGGGCGGTACCTTGACCTTGTCGCCGGTCTTGGGATTGCGTCCGGTGCGCGCCCCGCGGTGGCGGATGCGGAAGCTGCCGAAGCCTCTGAGCTCGATCTTCTCGCCATCCTTGAGCGAGTGGACGATGCTGTCGAACACCGTGTTGACGATGATCTCGGCATGCTTCTTGGTGAGCTGCGTGGTCCGAGCCACCTCCTCGACCAGCTCGGCCTTGGTCATGCCGTCCTTCATCGGCACCGTCACCATCTCCCACCCCCCTTCTCAGAATGGCGGCCGGCCGGCGAGGCGTCTGCAGCAGCGACGCGCGATGCCGACCGGGCCACGGTGAACCGCCGCCTACCGTCCTGACCTACTCTGAAGACTCCGCGTGCTCTTCCGGCCGCTTCTTGCCCTCGCGCCGCTTGCCGCCGGCGGGGGCCGCCGCCGCCTCGGCGCCGGCCGGTGCCGCCGCGTGCGCCTCCTGATTCTCGCCCGCTCCGTCCTCCGGCTCGGTTACCCCGGCCCCCTCGCTGTCGCCGTCGGCCGAGCCTCCGGCGCCGCCCGCGCCCGCGAGGCCGGCCTGCGCCTGGTGACGGCGCGCGGCGGCCTCGGCCTTCATCTCGGAGACCTCGTTCGGGGTCGGCTGGGTCACGCCGCGCATCGACAGACCCACCTTCTTCTCGTCCTCTTCGATGCGCAGGATGCGGGTGCGCACGTAGTCGCCGACCGCGAAGCGGTCCTCGAGCTTGGCGCCGCTCGGCACGTCGATCTCGCTGACGTGGGCGAGGCCCTCGAGGCCGTTGTAGATGTCGATGAACAGGCCGAAGTCGGTGACGTTGACGATCCGGCCGCTGAGCACGTCGCCGATCTTGTGCTTGCGCGCGAACTCATCCCACTCGTTGGGCATGAACTCCTTGATCGACAGCGAGACGCGCTGGTTCTCGACGTCGATGTTGGTGATCCGCGCCTTGACCACGTCGCCCTTCTTGAGCACTTCGCTCGGATGCTTGACGCGCTTGGTCCAGCTCATGTCCGAGACGTGGATCAGGCCGTCGATGCCGTCGGTGATCTCGACGAAGGCGCCGAACTCGGTCAGGTTGCGCACCTTGCCCTCGATCACCGTGCCCTCGGGATGGGTGTCCGCCAGCTCCTCCCAGGGGTTGCGCTCGGTCTGGCGCAACGACAGGCTGATGCGCCGCTGATCCATGTCGAGCTCGGAGACGATCGCCTCGACCTCGTCGCCCACCTCCAGGATCTTGGCCGGATTGACCACCTTCTTGGTCCACGACATCTCGCTGACGTGGATCAGGCCCTCGACCCCCTCCTCGATCTCGACGAAAGCGCCGTAGTCGACCAGCGACACCACGCGGCCACGCACCCGCGAGCCGATCGGGTACTTCTTGTCGACCAGCGTCCAGGGATCGTCGCCCTTCTGCTTGTAACCGAGCGACACCCGCTCGGTCTCGGGATCGAACTTGAGGATCACCACCTCGACCTCGTCGCCCACCGAGAAGTGCTCCGAGGGGTGGTTGACGCGGCCCCAGGAGATGTCGGTGATGTGCAGCAGGCCGTCGATGCCGCCGAGGTCGATGAACACGCCGTAGTCGGTGATGTTCTTGACCACGCCGCGGAGCCGCGCGCCCTCCTCGAGCTTCTTCAGGGTCTCGGCCTTCTTCTTGACCAGCTCGGTCTCGAGCACCGCCTTGCGCGACAGCACGATGTTGTTGCGCCGGCGGTCCAGGCTGATCACCTTGAACTCCATCTCGTGGCCGCGCAGCGACTCGAGGTTCTTGACCGGCTTGATGTCCACCAGCGAGCCGGGCAGGAAGGCGCGCAGGCCGACGTCGACGGTGAGGCCGCCCTTGATGCGATCGGTGATGCGCCCCTTGATCACCCGGCCATCCTTGTAGGCACGCTCCACCTCGGTCCAGCGGCGCATGCGCTGCGCCTTGATGCGGGACAGCAGGACGTGACCCTCGAGGTCCTCGGTCTTTTCGAGCAGCACGTCCACCTCTTCGCCCACCGCCACCGTCAGGCGGCCTTCGCGGTCGGTGAACTCCTCGATCGGGATCAGGCCTTCGGACTTGTAGCCGACGTCCACGATGACCGAGTTCGCGGTGACGCCGATGACGCGCCCCGGCACGATCTCGCCCTCCGTGAGGTTGCGCATGCTCTCGTCATACAGATCGAGGAGCTTCTGGTAGTCCTCATCCTGGTGTTGCTCCTCCGCATCGGACTCGGCCGTCATGGTCGGCTGGTCCTGGGTTTCTTCACTGGCCGGCATAGAAAGACGTACCTCCTTGGGCATTGGATTCAGGCGCTTGGCCTGTATTCCCCAGGGCGTGGATGGCAGACCCGGTGGGGAGAATGGCAGAACCGAGTAGAGAAAATTCGTCGAGCCTCGCTTTAAGTCATTGAGAACTCGGGACAAAGGAGTATAGGGCCGGGAGGCTGGACTGTCAACCGCAGCTCGCCCTGCGTCCCGAGGGCGGCGGCCCAGTCCAGCCACTCGGCGAGCACCACCAGGGTCCACAGCGCCCGGGCGTGGTCGCGCTCGCGGCGCAGGTGCTCGCCGAGCAGGGCGGCGGCGGCCGCCTCGTCGATCCCCACCGCTCCCAGGCGTCCGGCGGTCAGGCGCTCCTCCGCCCAGCCGCGCAACGGCCCGCGCAGCCAGGACGCCAGCGGCACCGACAGGCCGCGCTTGCGCCGGTGCACCACCCAGCGCGGCAGGTAGCGCAGCGCGTAGCGCTTGAGGAAGACCTTGGTCGCGAACCCGCGCACCCGCTGCTGGTCGGGCAGGCCGGCGGCCAGCTCCATCACGTCGCGGTCGAGGAACGGCGCGCGCAGCTCCAGGGCGAAATGCATGCTGGCGCGGTCGGCCTTGGTGAGCAGGCCTTCGGCGAGCGAGGTCTCGAGGTCGTGCTGCTGCACCCGGTCGAGCACCGTCCCGGCGGGCGGCACGCTCCAGGCGGCTGCCGGAGGGGCCGGCGGCACGCCCAGCCGCGCCAGCGTCTCCGGGGCGATGTTCGAGGTCCACAGCAGGTGCCGCTCCAACCCCTCGAGCCCCTCGCCGGCGACGAAGCGCTTGAGCAGGAACGACAGGGTCACCTTCTTGTCGCTCGGCGGCAGCCGGCCCACCACCCCCGCCAGCAGCCGCCGCAGCGGCAACGGCAGCCGCTCGTAGCGCTCGCCGAGCCAGACGCCGCTGTGCGTCGGATAGCCGCCGAACAGCTCGTCGCCGCCCTCCCCGACCAGCACCTGCCGCACCTCGGCGGCGGCGCGGCGGGCGAGCAGCGCCGCCGGCACCCACGCCGGATCGGCGAGCGGCTCGCCGGCCATCCGCACCAGCTCCGGCAGGCAGGCGGTGAAGTCCTCTGGCCGCACCCAGACCTCGGTGGTGGCGAGCCCCAGCCGCCGCGCCACCCTGGCCGCGACCTCGCCCTCGTCGTAGCTGCTCTCCGGGAAGCGCAGCGAGAAGGCGCGCAGCGGCAGGTCCGGGCGCACCGATCGCGCCACCGCGGTGACCAGCGACGAGTCGACCCCGCCCGACAGGAAGACGCCGCACGGCACCTCGACCTCGAGCTGGCGCGCGACCGCCTGGCGGAAGACGCGGTCGAGGTCGTCGAGCGTCGGCGGGGTCGCGCGGCCGCCGGCCGCCGGCCGCGGTCCGGCAGAGGGCGCCGGCTCGGAGAACGCTGGCTCAGGCCGTTCTGGCAGACCTGGCAAGGGCGAGAGGGCCGCGGGCGCCATCCCCGCCAGCCGCGCCGCGGCCGCCGCCGGCGCCTCCGGCGTCCGCCAGCGCCAGTAGCGCTCCCGGCGCACGCCTTCCGCCGCCAGCACCACGCATTCGCCGGGGCCCACCTTCTGCATTCCAGCAAACGGCGTCCGCGGCACCGCAAAGCTGCCGAAGCGCAGGTAGTGGGCCAGCGCCGCGATGTCGGAGCCAGTGGCGCCAGGGGAGCCAGTGGCGCCAGGGGAGCCAGGGGAGCCAGTGGCGCCAGTGGCTCCGGTGGCGCCGTTGGCGCCGGCGGGCAGGCCCATCTCGCGCATCACGCCCGGCGCGCCGCCCGCGCCGCCCCCGCCGCCGATACCCGCCGCGCCGTTGGCCGCCAGCGCCGCCAGCTCGGTGGCAAACAGCGCCCAGCCGGGGCTCGCCGGCGAAGCCGGATCGACGCGATAGAACAGCGGCTTCTCGCCGGCGCGGTCGCGGACCAGCAGCAGGCGCCGCCGCCCCGGGTCCCAGAGGCCGATGGCGAAAGCGCCGACCAGCGCCGCCGGGAACGCCTCGCCGAGCTCCAGGTAGAGGCCGGGGATCACCGCCACGTCGGTCGCCTGGGTCACCGGCCGGCCGCGCGCCGCCAGCCAGGCCCGGAGCTCGCGGTGGTTGTCGATCTCGCCGTTGCAGACCGCCACCACGCCGCTCGCGCCGTCGATCAGCGGCTGCCGGCCGTCGGCCAGGCCGCGGATCGCCAACCGCGTGGCACCGAGCACGGCGGCGCCGGCGAGACCGGGGAGGGAGGCCGGCTCGGGATCGGAGACGTGCAGCGCCGAGGCGTCCGGGCCGCGATGGGCGAGCGCGCCCAGCATCGCCTCGACCCGCCCGGCCGCGCCCGGTCCCAGGACGCCGTGGCGGAAGCCGACCAGGCCGCAGATGCCGCACATGGCTAAGGATCGCGGCCCCGAACCGCCGCCCGGGGCGCGGCGAGGTGGCCAGGATGCCTTGGATTATAGGACAGCTCGGCCGTGCCCTGTCCCTCGCGGCCGGCCTCACGGCACAGACATAAGTGAAGTGCATGCTCACAAAAGTGACGCGGCTTTTAGGAGCTTGCGCGAGATCCCTTTACCAGGAGGAGGTGCTCGATGAAGCGCTCGCAGTGGATGCCTCTGGGGGCTATGGTCCTCGCGGCGTTGGCAGGTCTCGCGGTCCCCATGGCGGCGCAGACCTTTGCCGCCGGCGACGACGCCTTCAACACCAGCGCCGGTGGCGCGACCACGGTCGACGTCTCGCAGTTCCCCGGCGCCCTCACCGCCCTCGGCTCGCCGATCGTGGGCGGCGACGTCATCTCGCTGCAGGGAGTCACCCTCAGCTCCTCGATGGGACCGTCGGTGGACAGCATCGTCGCCCGCGGCGCCATCGCCAGCGGCACCGGCAGCCTCACCCTGGCGGCGCTGAACATGGTGTCCTCGAGCAACGTCGTGCTGCAGGACGGCCGGCAGTACCAGCTCGACGTCTGCCTCTCCGACACCGCACCCAGCACGGGCAGCATCACCCTGACCCAGATCAACAACGACGGCGGCACCTTCAGCTCGAGCTTCAGCGTCATCCCGAAACTGGTGTTCATCAACGTCAACAACCACAACGACGTGCTGACCATCGACTGCGCGGTCGCGGGCTGCAACCTCACCATCACGTCGAGCGGCACCGGCTACGCGCAGACCGGCGGCACCAACATGTTCAACCCGTCCACCGAGGGCATCAACGTGCTGCCGACCGGCAACCAGACGGTCGCCAACTGCACCGGCACGCACACCGTCAACATCAGCGCCCCGGGCGGCTTCTATCCCGGCTGGACCTTCAGCTCGGGCGGCAGCGCACGGCAGAGCGGCCTGTTCCAGGCCACCGGGGTGCTCGACGCCGCGCGCCAGCAGCCGCAGGCCTCGAGCGGCGGCACCTGGAAGCCGGTGCCCAACAACGACGCTCACGCCGGCACCGTCCACAAGACCAAGCCGCCGCAAGACTGCTACTCCGGTGGACTGCAACCGAGTGGCCGCGCCCCGGTCGCCGGCGCGACACCGGACCTCCTCCAGCGCGCCTACTGCATCGCGATCACGCAGCAAACGCACTTTTAAGGCAGGCGCTCGCGGCCCCGCCGCTCCACCCTCCGGCTGCCCCGGCACCTGACCGCTCAGGTGCCGCGGCAGCCCGGGGGTGGCTCCGTCCCCGGCATCATCAGGATCCGGTTCGCGATCCGTCCGCGCCGGCGGCCGCCGCCAGCGCCGCCTCGATCTCCGCCCGCACCCGCGGCTCGCTCTCGTCCGCCAGGGCGGCGCCGAGCGCTTGCCGCGCCTCCTCGCCGCCCAGCCGCCCCAGAGCCCAGGCGGCGTGGCCCCGCACCACCGCCGACCCGGCGCCGCCGAGCGCCGAGGCCAGCGCCGGCACGTAGCGCCGGTCGCCGCGGTTGCCCATGGCGACGGCGGCGTTGCGCTGCAGCCCTTCCTGCTTGGCGCGCTTCATCGGGCTGCCGCGGAAGCGCGCCACGTAGCCGTCGCGTTCCAGCAGCAGCAACCCGACCAGGTCGAGCGCGCCGCGCTCCGGCGGCAGCGCCAGCTCGGGGTGCTCGGCGCCCGCCGCCTTGAAGTTCCACGGGCAGACCTCCTGGCAGACGTCGCAGCCGAACACCCAGTCGCCCACCAGCTCCCGCGCCGCCGCCGGCAGCTCGCCGCGGTGCTCGATCGTCCAGTAGCTGATGCAGCGGCGGCTGTCCAGCCGGTAGGGCGCCGGCAGCGCCCCCGTCGGGCAGGCGTCCAGGCAGCGCGTGCAACGCCCGCAAAGGTCCGCCACCGGCGCGTCCGGCGCGAGATCAAGGGTGAGGAACAGCTCCCCGAGCAGGAACCACGAGCCGCCCTGCCGGTCGAGCAGATTGGTGTTCTTGCCCACCGCTCCCAGCCCGGCGCGCGCCGCCAGCTCGCGCTCCAGCACCGGACCGGTATCCACGTAGGGCCGGCTCGAGGTCCCGGGGAAGGCCGCCGCGATGCGCGCCGCCAGCGCCCGCAACCGCTCCCCCATGAGGTCGTGGTAGTCCCTCCCGCGCGCATACCGCGCCACGCGCGGCCAGAGGTCCCCCGCGGGCTCCTGGCCGCCGGCCAGCGGGTGGTATTGCAGCGCCACGCAGAGCGCCGCCCGCGCTCCCGCCAACACCGTCGCCGGCTGCAGCCGCGCCGCCAGCCGCCGCTCGAGGTAACCCATGCCGGCCATGTCGCCGCGCTCCAGCCAGCGCACGAAAGCCTCCCCGGTCGCTGCCGGCTCGAGCGTCGCCACCCCGGCCCGGTCGAAGCCGGCCGCCAGCGCCCAGGCCTTGAGCAGCGCCGCCAGCTCCCGCGGCGTCCGGGGTTCGTGCGTCATCCTCTGGGGATTCTAGGATGGTATCGTCGCCGCCATGACCGAACCGCAACCCGCCTGGATCGAAGAAGGCCAGAGCGCGCCCGACTTCACCCTGCGCGCCGACGACGGCAAGGAGGTCCGGCTCTCCGGCTTGCGCGGCCAGCCGGTGGTGCTGTACTTCTACCCCAAGGACGACACCCCGGGCTGCACCCGCGAGGCCTGCGCCTTCCGCGACCGCAAGTCCGAGCTGGCCGCCCATGGCGCCGCCGTGCTCGGCGTCTCGCCCGACGACGTCGCCAGCCACGGCAAGTTCCGCGACCGCTACGGCCTCAACTTCCCGCTCCTCGCCGACCCCGGCCACCAGGTGGCGGCGACCTATGGCGCCTGGCGCGAGAAGACCAACTACGGCAAGACCGCGATGGGCATCCAGCGCTCGACGTTCCTGATCGACGGCGCCGGCAAGGTGCGCAAGGTGTGGAAGCGCGTCAACGTCGAGGGCCACGACGCCGACGTGCTCGCCGCCCTGGCCGCGCTTTGACCTCGGATCGTGGGACGCGCATGGAGCTCTTCCAGCAGATGGCGGGCATGGGGCACGAGCGGGTGCTGTTCTGCTCGAGCCCCGAGGTCGGCCTGCGGGCGATCATCGCCGTGCACTCGACCGTGCTCGGGCCCGGGCTGGGCGGGGTACGGATGTGGCCCTACGCCACCATGGAGGAAGCGTTGACCGACGTGCTGCGCCTGTCCCGCGGCATGACCTACAAGGCGGCCGCGGCCGGGCTCCACCTGGGCGGCGGCAAGGCGGTCATCCTCGGCGACCCCAAGCGCGACAAGTCGGAGGCGCTGCTGCGCACCTTCGGCCGCTATGTCGAATCGCTGGGCGGCCTCTACATCACTGCCGAGGACGTCGGCACCGACATGGAGGACATGGAGCAGATCCTGGTCGAGACCCGCTGGGTCACCGGTATCTCCGCCGCGCAGAAGGGCGGCGGCGATCCCTCGCCGGTGACCGCGTTCGGCGTGCTGCAGGGGATCAAGGCGGCCGCCGCCTGGCAGCTCGGCTCGCCGCAGCTCGCGGGGCGCCGGGTCGCCATCCAGGGGCTGGGCAGCGTCGGCTTCGCGCTCGCCCGCTACCTGCGGGAGGAGAAGGCGGAGGTCTTCGCCGCCGACATCGATGCCGCGGCGACCGAGCGCGCGCACGGCGAGCTCGGCGTCGAGATCCTGGCGCCGGCCGAGATCCTCGCGGCCGAGTGCGACATCCTGGCGCCCTGCGCCCTGGGCGCCGTTCTCGACGACGCCAGCATCCCGCGGCTGCGCTGCAAGATCGTGGCGGGCGCCGCCAACAACCAGCTCGCCGACGAGGAGCGCCACGGTCAGGCGCTGCACGACCGCGGCATCCTCTACGCCCCCGATTTCGTGCTCAACGCCGGCGGCCTGATCAACGTCTACAGCGAGCTCACCGGCTACAACCGCGCCACCGCCCTGCGTATGGCGCGCGGCCTGTTCCAGAACACCACCCGCATCTTCGAGCTGTCGCGGGCCCAGGGCATCCCCACCAGCGCCGCCGCCCACCGCGTCGCCGAGGACCGCATCGCCAGCGTCGAGTCGATGCGCGGCCGCTTCTGGGCGCGCAAGGTGCGGACGCTGCGAGGCGCCCCTGCCTGATGCCGCGACGGCGTCCCTGCCTGATGCGGCGCCGGCGCCGCGCGGCCCGGGCGCCTTGCCCGCCATCAGCGTCATCGTCCCCGACCTCGACTCGCCGCTGATCGACCGCACTCTGGCCGCGCTGCGCGAGCAGGGCGCGCCCGGCGACGGCGTCGAGGTGGTGGTGGTCGGCAGCGACGCCCCGGGCCTGGTGCCGCGCGCCGGCGGCGTGCGCTTCCTCGCCAGCGGCGGGCGCCTCAATCCGGCGGCGGCCCGCAACCGCGGCGTCGCCGCGGCGCGCGGCGCACGGCTGCTGTTCACCGACGCCGATTGCCTTCCTGCCGCCGGCTGGCTGCGCCAGCTGGCGGCGGCCCTCGACGACGCACCGGTTGCCGGCGGCGCGGTGACCTTCCCGCGCGGCCGCGCGGCCTGGACCGCCGGCGCCGGCCATGCCGGCCAGGCGGCCGGCGGCATCTGGGCGCTGGCCGACAACATCGCCTCTTTCCACCCGCTGCTCGCCGACCGGCCGGCCGAGCGCGACACCCGGCGGCCGCTCGGCAGCCTCAACCTGGCGGTCCGGCGCGACGCCTGGGAGCGTGTCGGGCCATTCGACGAGGGCCTGCCGACCAGCGAGGACCACGACTGGGTGCTGCGCGCCCGCGCCGCCGGCCTCGCCACCGCCTTCGTGCCCGGCGCCCTGGTCGAGCACGCCGCGGTGCGGGCCAGCCGCCGCGAGCTCGAGGCCCACGCCGCCTGGTATGGCAGCCATTTCCGCGCTTTCCTCGCCCGCCATCCGGGAGCCTTCGCCGGCGGCCCGACCTGGGCCACCCGCCGCCGCCTGCGGCTCGCCGCCCCGCTCAAGTCCTGGACCGGCGCCGCCGCGATCTACCTCCGCCATCCAACGCTCCTGCCCTGCTGGCGCGCCCTGCCGGCCGTCGCCGCCTTCCGCCGCGCCTGGTACCAGGCCATCCTGGACGCCTGGACCGACGCCTGACCGCCTCGACCGCTGCTCGGGCGAGGCCGATTCTGCCGGCCCGCACCGCCCGCGGCCTGGATCGCGCCAAGGCGCCTGCCGGGCTGGCGGGATTCCCGCCTCCCCGGAGGTGACAGAATCCGCCGCATGCGCTCCTCCGAGCGGCGCTTCCTGCAGTCCACGCTGGCGGCCTATGGCAGCCAGCTCGGCCGCGTCCTGATCCGCGCCGCCAGCGACCTGGCGCTGGCACGGATCATCCTGCCCGAGGCGATCGGCCTCTACGACCTCGCTCTCGCCTTCGCGGTGATCGCCGCCATCGTGCGCGATCTCGGCCTGCCCTACGAGCTGGTGCGTCACCCGCAGCGGCCTTTCGGCGCGGTGCTGGCCTGGGAGGCCGGGGCCGGCCTGGTGCTCAGCGCCGGGTTGGCGCTGGCGGCGCCGGCCACCGCCGGCCTCGATCCGCGGCTGCCGGCGGTGCTGGCGGTCTACGCCTGGTGGGTGCTGCTCGACGGTCTGGCAGTGGTGCCGCGCGTGTACTACGAGTGCGAGCTGCAGGTGGGCCGCCTGGTGGCTCCCGAGATCGCCCGCGGCGCGGCCATCGCCGTGGTCTCGATCGCCCTCGCCGCCGCCGGCGCCGGGGTGTGGGCGCTGGTCGCCGGCCAGCTGGTCGGCGCCGCGCTCTTCGCCGTCCTGGTCTGGCGCCGCGTCTGGGGCCTGATCCCGCTGCGCCTGACGCGCGCCGGCTTCGCGGCCCTGCCGTCGATGATCGGCCGCAGCTACTTCCTCTTCCTGATCGCGCTCGCCGCGCTGCCGGTGCCGCAGGTGAGCAAGCTGATCGTCGGCTCGGGTCTCGGGGTGGCGGCCGGCGCTTTCTGGACGGCTCAGTACAACAAGGCACGCGAGTGGGGCTTCCGGCTGCAGGAGCTGGTGATGCCGGCGGTGGCGCGGGTGCTCTACCCGGCGCTGATCGACTACCGCAAGCACGGCGACCGGCGGCGCTATCTCGCCGCCTACCGCATGGGCACGGTGACGCTGCTCGGGCTGCAGACGCTCGGCGGTTATTTTTTGGCCTTCAACGCCGAGGTAGTCCTGGTGCGCATCCTGATCGGCCCGCGCTGGGTCCAGGCGGTGCCGCTGGTCCAGGTGCTCTGCTTTGCCCCGCTCGCCGACCCCTTCTCGCCGCTCGGCGGCGAGCTGCTCAAGACCGAGGGTCAGGACCGCGCCTGGTTCGCCGTCGTCGCCCTCAACCTCGCGTCGCTGGCGCTGTTCGGCATCCTGCTCACCCACCGCCTGGGGGCCATCGGCATGGCCTGGGCCAACTACCTGCTGCTCGGCAGCCTGCTGATGACCTGGCGGGTGTACCGCATCGTCGGCGCCGCCGAGCTCGGACGCCTGGTGCGGGACCTGCTCTACCTCTACCTGGTGCCGCTGCCGCTGTTCGCGCTGGTCGCCTGGTGGCTGCCGCCGGCCAGCTGGTGGCGGCTGGGCGCATCCATCCCGGCCGTCGCCGCCGCCTTGGGGTTCTACCTGGCGCGCTTCCACCGCCCCTTCCGCGCCTTCTTCCTCGCCGCCACGGCGCCGGCGCCGGCGGCGGTGGCCGCCAGCCTCGCCGGCGAGGCGGCGCCGCTGCCCGGCGACGCGGCGGTGGCCCTGCCACCGGCCGAGCCGTGATGCGCGTCGCCTTCGTCATGCCCGGGGTGGGCGTGGTGCCGCGCGGCGCCGAGGCCTTCGTCGTCGAGCTGTGCCAGGGGCTCGGGGCGCTGCCCGGCTTCGAGGTGCGCCTCTTCTGTCGCGGCGAGGCGCCGGTGCCGCACACCCGCATCCGCGCCCTGCCGCGCGACCAGCCGCTGATCGGCGCGCTCTACCGCGCGACGCGCCTCGGCCGCAAGGCGCTCGACACCCTGTACCTCGATCCGCTGAGCCTCGAATGGGCGACGGCGGCGCTCTCGGCCCTGCCTCACCTGTGGCGCGGCGGCTTCGACGCGGTGGTGATGGAAGGCGGGCTGGTCGGCGCCTGGCTCTGCCGGCTGCTGCGCCGGCGCCACGGCGTGCCGTTCGTGGACATCGCCCACGGCCTCGACCCGAAGTGGGAGGGGGCCTTCGCGCGCCAGCATCCCGACCGGGTGGTGACCTTCACCGCCGCCGCCGCCGAGATGATCCGTGCGCGCGCCCCCGGCGCGCGGGTGGCGGTCATCCCGCACGGCATCGACCTCGCGCTCTGGCGCCCCCCTGGCGCCGGACGGCCGGCGAACCCGGCAACCGGTTCACTGCCCGCGCCGCACCCCAGCCGGACGGCCTTTCTCCCCGTGCCGCCACTGCCGGCGCCGACGCTCGGGCCGCGGCCGCGGGTGCTATGCGCCGGTGCGGTGGACTCCCACAAGCGCATGCACCTGGCGGTCGAAGCGGTGGCCCGGCTGGGGGCGGGCGGCAGCCTGACGGTGCTCGGCGATGGGCCGGAGGCGGCGGCGCTCGACCGGCTGGCGGCCGAACGGCTCGGCGCCGGCCGCTACCAACGGCGGGTGGTGCCGCGCCAGGAGATGCCGGCCTGGTATGCCGGTGCCGATTGCTTTACGCTACCGTCGCGCACGGAGTCCTTCGGCCTGGTCTACCTCGAGGCGCTGGCCTGCGGCCTGCCGGTGGTGGCGCCGGACGATGCGGTGCGGCGCGAAGTGGTCGGCGAAGCCGGCATGTTCTGCGACGTGACCGATCCCGAGACCTATTCCCGAGCGCTGGCGTCAGCGCTGGCCCACGACTGGGGCGAGCTGCCGCGGCGCCGCGCCGAGCGCTTCCCGATCGCCGCCACCGTGGCCGCCTACGCCGAGCTGCTCGCCTCCCTAAGACTTCCCGCCGGCCCGTCGCCGGCCGCGCCGCCGCGCCGCGAGGATGGCGGCCTGCCCGAGCATCCTCGGGATCTCCCGCCGCCGGCGCCGGTTTCGCGTCCATGACCCTGCTCCGTGTCCCGGTGCTGATGTTCCACCACGTCGAGCCGGCGCCGGCGGCCGAGCTGATGCCGCCGCCGCTCCACCCGGACAGCTATCTCGCGCGGCACGAGCTCGCAGGCATCCTCGACACCCTCGCCGGCCGCGGTTATCGCACCTTGACGCTCGCCGCGGCCGCCGCGGCCTGCCGTGCCGGCAGGCGCCTGCCCCGTCGCGCGGTCGTGCTCACCTTCGACGATGGCTGCCGCTGCTTCCGCGACCATGCCCTGCCTGAGCTGGCGGCGCGCGGCATGACCGCCACCCTGTTCGCGGTCAGCGGCGAGCTGGGCGGCTCGAACCGCTGGGATCGGCCGGCCGGCGAGCGGCGCGAGGATCTCCTCGACGCCGCCGCGCTGCGCGCCCTGGTCGCCGCCGGCATCGAGGTCGGCTCGCACGGCCGCAGCCACCGCGACCTCACCACCTGCGACGCGGCGGCGCTCGCCGCCGAGGTGGCCGGCTCGCGCGAGGAGCTGGCCGCGGCCATCGGCGCGCCGGTCGCCACCTTCTGCTACCCCTATGGCCGCCTCGACGAGCGCGCCCGCACCGCCGCCGCCGCCGCCGGCTACGCCGCCGCCGCCGCCATCCACGGCCTCTCGGCGGCGCGCCGCGGCGACCCCTTCGCGCTGCCGCGGCTGGCGGTCAATCCCGGAGAGAGCCGCTTCGAGCTGCTGCTCAAGGCGAGCGGCGCCTATCCCTGGTGGAGCCGGTTGCCGCGGCTCGGCCTGCTGCGCGCCCTGCGCCGAGGTGCGCCGCCGCCGCCGGCCGCACTCGCCGTCGCTCCCGGCGCTCTCGGCGCCCCTGGCGCTCCCGGCAGCGCCAGACACGCCGGTGAGGCCGGCGGTTTCGGTGAGGCCGGCGGTGCCGCCGCAACCGGTGGTGCCGGAGGCGCCGGCAGGGGCGACGGGTCCGATGGGGCGGCTGCAGCGGGCAGGGTGGTTGCGGCCAGCGGGGCAGCTGGCGGGCCGGGAGGCGGCGGCCGATGAGCGCCAGCCCCGCCGCGCCGCCGGCGCGCTCGCGCCGCGGTACCACCACTCCGCCGCCGCCGCTGCGGCGGGCGCCGCTGGCGTCGCGGCTGGCCCGCGACTTCCGCCGCCTGCGGCAGGTCAAGGGCCGCGGCTTCTGGCCGGCGCTGCTCGACGCGTTGCTGTTCGACTCCGGCTTCCAGGCGCTGGCCGCCTACCGGCTCGGCCACACGCTGCTGAGCTGGCGCGTGCCGGTGCTGCCGGCGGTCTGCCGGCGCTGGGCGATCGGCGCCTGCGCGGTGGACATCTTGCCGCGCGCCGAGATCGGCGGCGGCTGCATCATCGCCCACGGCGTGGGCCTGGTGATCGGGGGCTACACGGTGATCGGCGAGGACTGCACCCTGCTGCACGGCGCGACCCTCGGCGAGGCCCGCTTCGACGAGCTCGACTATCCTCGGGTCGGCAACCGAGTCACCATCAGCGCCGGCGCGCTGGTGCTGGGTGGCGTCACCGTCGGCGACGGCGCGACCGTGGCCGCCGGCGCCGTGGTGCTGGCCGACGTGCCGGCAGGCGCCACCGTCGCCGGAGTGCCGGCGCGCATCCTGCACCTCCCCACCGAGCGCGACCAGGCTGCCGGCGCCGGTGCGGATGCCACCGCCGAGCCGCCGCCCGGCGAGCACTGAGTCAACGCGAACTGGAACGTCAGGGTTGGAGGGACCGAGCATGAAACGCCGCACGCCCGCAACGTGTCGTCCTGGTCTTGTCAGTCCTCTCCGTCCTCGCCGTGGCGGTCGCCGTCACCTTGCCGGCTGCCCTCCCACCGTTGACCACTCCCATGCCACCCACGCCGGCGCCGGCGTCACGACCGGTCGCGCGATGGCCGCCGCCGTTCTGGTGGCGATCGCGCTCGCGGGCCATGCCGCCGCCCAGGAGCCGACAGCGGCTGCAACCGCCCCCGCCAAGCGCGGCAGCGGCGAAGCCATCCGGGAGCCAGCCCCCGGCGCCGGCGGTAGCGCGTCCACCGCCATCTGCGATGCGACTACCGCGCTCACCGCGATCGGCATCGACACCGACTCCGGCCTGGTGCTCTTCGCGGTGGCCGGACCCGGCGGCGGCGCCGGCGCCTGGACCGTCGCCCTGGACCTCGCCGGCGGCCATGCCGGACACGGTGCCACGGCGTCCAGCCCGGCCGGCGCCACGAACGCCGCCGCCGATGCCAACGACGCCGGCCCCTCCGGCACCGCCGCCGCCGCGCCAGAGGCCCATGCCTATCCCGAGCACCAAGTTGGCCGCTTCGGCGGCTCGGTCGGACCGGGACCGGTGGTGGCGCTCGAGCCATGCGGCCCGGTCTGCCTGCAACCGGTGCGCTTCGGCGACGGCGCCTGGCGGCCACTCGGCGAGCCGGTCACCGTGCCCGCGGCCAGCACCGCGGCGGCCACCTACGATGCCGGCGGCACGCCCTGGCTGGTGGCGCACACCGCCGCCACCCAGGACGGCCAGGTCCAGGCGTTCGCCTTCCGCTACGCGGGGCGCGAGTGGAAGAGCCGCGGCAGCCTGGCGGTGACCGCCGTGGGCCAGCCGCAGGCGGTGCCGGCGCCGCAGCGCCGCGACGCCGTGATCAGCGGCACCGGCCTGTTCTCGGCCACCGGCCCGCCGGCCACCTGGGTCCTGGGCCTGCCCGGCCTGCCGCCCGCCCGCCGCGGCCAGCTGCTGGCGCTGACCGCCGACGACGACGCCTACATCTCGGGCGACGGCATCGCCTACCTTTCGTCCGACGGCGGCAAGACCTGGCGCCGCTCGGCCTGGACCCCGTGGGGCGGCGGCGACACCACCGGCATGTGGCGCCAGGGGACCGACTACGTCATCGACCTGCCGGTCGGCGATCACTACGGCGCGCTGCAGCTCGCCTGGTACGACCGCCGCAGCGCCGCCGCGGAAAGAGTCGTGTTGACCCGCCTGGGAGCCGGCGGCAGCTGGAGCGAGGTGGCCGCGGCGCCGGTCGACGTCACCACCCGCAACGGCGAGCATCTGCCGGTCACCCAGGCGCTCATCCCCCGCGCCGGCGAGTGGATCCTCCTCTCCGGCTGCGCCGCGACCGCCGGCGGTTCCGGTCTGGTCCTCCGCACTTTCGAGAAGGGTCGGCTCTCCGAGCCCCGCTTCGTCCCCATCGTCCTCGAGCCCAAGGCTGCGGCGGCGCCGCCGCCGGCCCCCGGCCGCTGATCCATCATGCAGCCGGCGCCCGGAGGGGACTTCCCGGCGACCGCCTCCACGCTCTCGCTACTCGAGCCTTCCGGTACGGAATGCGTCTGGGTTGAGCTGGATGCCGCCTCTCGCCGGCGCAGCGGCGAAAGGACGTTGTTGTATACTCTCCTCTACTCCCCGAGGATCTTTCGGGTATGCGCAAGCCAGGTACGAGGCCCTTGGCTTGGTGCCTGCATCGAGAATGCCTGACGACGGTGTCGAGCCGGACCGTAGCAGTCACCGTATTGCGTCGGAGCGAAAGAGGCATGCCATAATGGCGCTGGCCCCCGATGCGGGAGGCCACCATCGAAGCCTGGCTTGCGGAGTCGATCTCGGACTCCTGACCCCAGAGCCTGATCGCGCCGAGCGCAGCCGAGCCCATATCGTGAGCACGCATCGTTTCCCCTCGCCGCCGGCCTATGAGGTCGCGCCGGGTGCGCAGTTCCAGACGCTTCTGGAAAACGTGCGGCTGCTGCGGACCGCCCCCTTGGACGAGGCGCTGCCGGTAGTGCTGCGCCACGCCGCTCTGCTGGCCGGCGCCACCGCGGCCGCGTTCGTCCGCTTCGAGGGCGCGCCGAGCGTCGCCACCTTCCCTCCCCGGCAGTCAGCCTTGGAGCTGAAATGCACGCACCTCTCTGAGTCCGGCGCCCTGACGCGCGGCGCGATCCGCGCGCGGCTCGAACTCGATCTAGGCAACGGCCGCCTCCTGGGTGAAGCGATGCTGGTGCCCATAGTAGGGCGCACGACCGTGCTTGGCACGCTGACCGTCTGCGGCCCGCCAGGCCATATTTTCTACCTCCAGGACGAGCAGCCCCTGGAGATCGTCGCCGCCAACCTGGCGCAGGCCATCGACGTTTTGCACCTCGTGGACGAGGTCGAGCGCCATGACCGCACGCTGACCGGTCTGCACTCCATCGGCAAGTCGCTGACCACGGCGGAGACCTCACAACACGTGCTGCGCCATATCGTGGACACCGCACTCACCGTCCTTGCCGCGGATTTCCTGGTGCTCTACGAGTACATCCGCAGCGAGGACGACGTGCGGATGCCGCCAATCTACGCCGGCTCGGTACGACAGCCGGCGGTCCTCGAAAGGCGTGGCGCGGTCATCTCACATCGTGACTCTGCCGTGTTCAAGCTGCTGTCGAGCCGAGGTCCGGTTTACGCGCCGGACGCGGTCAGGGACTGGCACGAGCTTGGCGTGGCCCGGCGTCCAGGTTCGGTGCAGAATTTCCTCGAGCGGGAGAGCGTAGTCTCATCTGCAGGGATCCCGTTGCGACTCGAGGACGAAGCCCTGGGCGTGCTCTTCGTGAACTACCGGACACCGCAGCGGTTTGCCGTGGAACAACAGGAGCAGATCGAGATCATCGCCAGCCAGGGCGCGGCGGCGATCTCCCTCGCCCGGAACCTGGAAGGCTCACGGCGGCACGCCGCGCGTCTGGGCATCCTGACCGAGGTCGGTCTGCGTCTCAACAGCGCCGTCACTCTCCAGACCACCGCGATCCTGGCGCAGGTGCATACCGAGGTCGGGCGCCTGCTCAGCGCCGCCAATCTCTACGTGGTCTTCTACAACCAGGACCGGGATGCCTACAGCGTTCCTTTCTCGACGGACGCGCCAGATGGACTTACCGCGTTCAGCGAGTCCGATCTCCGCAAGAGCCTGGCCGCCCTGGTTATCAGGGAGGGCAAGCCGCGCCGCGTGGACGAGGCGGCCTTTGCGGAGCTGCGCCGCAAGGGGGTGGCCGAGGGCCTTGGGCAGAACGCCAAGATCTGGCTCGGAGCGCCGATGATCGCGCGCGGCAAGGTGCGGGGGATGATCGCGGTTCAGGACTACACCAACCCACACGCCTACGATGAAGACGACCTGACCCTGCTCGCCGCCATCGCCAACCAGGCGGCGACCGCGCTCGACAACGCCCAGCTGCTACAGGGCTTGCAGCGGGAACTGCAGGCGCAGACGGGCCTGCCGGTGCCGCTGGAGCGGGCGGTCTCTCAGTTTCAAGATCTTCAAGACCTGCAATATGTCCTGTTGGCGATCCTGGAACGTGCGGTTGCCGACCTGGCTTCCGACGGCGGCCTCATCTTCCTGCGCGACCGCGAGCCGGACACTATTCGCGTGGGCGTCACGTGCAATTGGCCCGAGCTCAAGGGCCGCCGCCTACGCTTCGGTCAAGCGTTCGCTGGCACGATCGCGGGTCAGGGCAAGCGGCTTTTCAACAACGACTACCAGCATTGGCCCGAAAAGGCGCCGCTTTTCAACCACCAGGAGCATGGCGACAGGATCGGCGCGCTGATCGGCGTGCCGGTGGTTGCCAACGCCGAGCTCCTCGGCGTCGTGGTGCTCACCTCACGGTCGGAACGACGGCGCGCCTACTCGGAAGCCGATCTCGATCTGCTGGACCGGTTGGTGGCGCCGATCGCGATCGCGGTCGGGAACGCTCGGCGCGTCTCCTTTCAAAGGGCGATGGTGGACGACTCCCCCTACCCGGTGATCGCCGCCAACACTTCGGCCGTCTTGACGACCTTCAACGCCGCGGCGGAACAGCTCACCGGCTACAAGCGCGAAGAGGTGCTGCAACGGCACCTCAGCACCCTTTACATGAATGGCGTTCTCGAATCGGCAAAAATAGGGCAGAAACTCGGCGAGCAGGACAGCGTGCGGATGGAGAGCGTCATCAAGGGCAAGAACGACGAGAGGATCCCGGTCCTCCTCTCTGCCGCCGTGCTGCGCGACGAACAGGGCGCACCGCTCGGCAGCATTGCCATCCTCGAGGATCTGCGCATCGCCGCGCTCACCGGCATCAGATCCCGGCTGCTCGCGGCCCTCGAAGAGATCGACCGGCCGAACGACCTGCGCCAGCTGGCGGACGTCATCGCCCAACAGGCGGTTCTGCTGCTCAAGGCGGACGACGGCGCCCTTTTCCTCGAGGCCGGCGCTGGGTTCCGGCGCCATCTCAACCGCCGTGGCCCAAGGCCGCGCGGTCACCTCTTCGTGCGGGCGGAGAGCCCCGCCGTCAAGGAGCTCCTGGCCGGCGAGGCGCCAACGCTGGCCCTCGCGCCGTCAGCTGCCAACCGCTCCGCGCCCAGCCTCTCGCACCAGCAGACCGCGCGTCTGCTCATCCGCATCGAGAGCACCGATCAATTGCATGGCATCCTGGTGCTCGAGAGCATGAGAAGCAGCAGTTTCCTTTTCGAGCCGCACCTCTTGAGCATCTTCGCGTCTCGGTGTGCGGCGGCGCTCAAACGGGTGCAGTTGGCAAGTGGCCGAGCGCGCGTCGAAGAGGCGCTGATCCGTTTCGGTTCGACCATAGCGGCGGCGCAGATGAGCCGCATCGTGGTGCACGAAGTCAAGAACGCCCTGACCAGCCTCTTTCTCACCCTGCGCTCGGTTCGCCGCCTGGCTGCGACGTCCCAGGCTCCGGAGGGATTGGCCAAGAAGCTCGACGTCGTGGACCGCGAGATCACGCGGCTCGATGCGCTCACGACGCGCCTGCGGGAGTTTTCGAGCGGCAGGCTGCTGCCTGAGAAGAGCGACGTTTTCTTGAACGAAATCGTGCGCCAGACGGTCGACGTGCTCGATAGCTCGATCGAGCGGCGAGGGGTCGAGTATCGCCTGCACCTCGACCCCCAGCTCGATCGCTCGGTGGAGAAGCAGCATGCCAAGGTGCTCCGGCTGGATCAGGCGCAGATGGCGCAGGTGATCATCAACCTGACGCAGAATGCGCTGGATGCCTGCGCCCCCGGGGACCAGATCGAATTCAGCACCCGCCTGGAGGCCGGGCAGGCATGGTTGGAGGTGACCGATACCGGCAAAGGCATGCAGCAGGCGCAACGCCGCCGTATCTTCGATCCCAATTTCAGCACCAAGCGCGGCGCTGGTCTCGGCCTGTTCATCTCGCAGCTCATCGTCCATGACAACCATCACGGCCAGATCTCGGCCAGTAGCAAGCCGGGCCAGGGAACCAGGATCTCCATTGTGTTGCCGTTATCGAATGAGGGGGGGCTCTGATGTCGCAAACCGCTGCACCACTACCGCGGGTGCGGATCACCGGGAAGGCCGCTACAGTTGGCCTCCTCTTGGTCGAAGACGAAACGCCCACGCGGCAGGAGTTTGCCACCATTCTGCGCGAGGTGGGTTTCACCGTTCGCGTGGCGCGCAACGGCCTCGAGGCGATACGCCTCGCCAAGGCGCGCACCCCGGATATCGTGCTGCTCGATCTGATGATGCGGGGCCTGCCCGGCCTCGAAGCCGGCCGCGAGATCCAGGCGGCCTGCCCTGACACGGCGATCATCGTGCTGTCACAGTTTATCGACGACGAATCCCGCGCCAAGGCAGCCAACCTCGGCCTGGAGGTGATGGAGTGGCTGGACAAGCCCATTACCGAATTGAAGTTGAAGCAGCTGGTGGCCGCGATCAAGCGCGCCGTCGAACGCCTGGAAAAGCGGCGGCGCTTCCGTGAGCTGCTCGAAAGCGAGGAGGCGCGCGGGCTCGGCGCCGAGCGCTTGCTTCGCCTGGTCAGGAGGTGGGAGCCGGAGATTCCCGACCCGGTCGTCGCCGACCTGACGCGGGAGGCTGGCGATGAGAGCGTCAAAGTGATCAACGGTTTGCGGGCGAGCTTGAGCAGCATGCGATCGCGGGGCGAGCAGGGCGACATCCAGGAGCGGCAGCTGTGCTTCGGTCCGATCAAACTGGCCATCCTGGGAGCCGATTTCTGGCAACTCTTCAAGCAGGCGGACACCAACCGGCGAAGGGTCGCGATGCAGCTGCGCCTGGCAATCCACAAGCTGTCCTCGCTGGACCTGGAAGAGAGGCATCTGGTCGCTCTGGACTTCGTCCTGACCCGTCTGGCGCAGACGCAGGTGGTGAGCGCCGAGGATGTAAAGGACAGCGAGCGGATCCTGCGCTACCAGGGCATCGAGACTCTCCTCGACCTGGGAGCCCAACGCGGCCGGCTGCTGAAGATCTACAAGGAGGAAGCGGATTGAACGCCGCCCGCCGGGACTCTTCGGTAGGGCGACCGCTCTTCCTCGAAACCACAATCCATATCGACCGCTTCTGGGAGACGGTACCGCGCCGGCGCCAGATCCGCAGGAACCTGGTCGGTCGGCGGCTGTTCTCCTCCTCCTACGTATTCATGGAGTTTCAACGCACCCTGCTGAAGGATCTGGTCTACGTCCACTCCATCGTGGAGTCGGACTGTGACGCGGACGCGGACAGCCGGGTCTTCCTGGGCGAATTGCAGAGAAAGCTCGCGAAGCGCGGTGGCGACCACGGTGCGAGGTCGGTGGTGCGCTCATTTCAGGTTGTCGCCTGCATCCTCGATCACTTTCCGCTCACGGTGGTGAACCGCGAGGAGCTGCTGGAGTTCTTGCGGTATCAAATCGACTTTCATCGCGACAAGTTCTTCGAGGTGGACCTCACCGAGGAGTTCGGCGACGTGGTCGGCGTGGAGCTGTCGAACGTCACCGACTGTGACCTGGTCAAAGACCATCTGCCGGTCGGCGACCGCAGGAGGTACTTCTGCCGGCGGCCGGAGGCGGACTGCCACCTGCCGGAGTTCTTGGAGCGGTATGCCGCGGTGCTGCACGAGGTTCACCAGGCCTTCATTGCCGCGTCCGCCGGCCCCTCGCGGCATGGAAATCCGCGCCTGGCAGATGCCTTGGGCAGGGTGAAGCGCCAGCCGGTCGACTGGCAGCACGCGAAGGGGCAGAAGAATTGCTGGCCGCTGGGCGATACGATCATCGCCCTCGAGGCTCCCGTCGAAGCGGCCATCTATACGACCGACCATCATTACGAGCTGATCTGCGACATCGTCGGCCGCGTCAGGTACCGGGAGCTGGCGCTTGACGTCGCCAGCGGACCAAAGGCTTCGCCTGGTGGTGCAGAGTCAACTGCCTTGTAGCGTGCACACACCCCGACCTCGGTGAGTCAGCCGCGCGTCGGGACGGCGGTACGCTACCGACAGCCCGACCAGGAAACGTAGCAGCCCTGGAAGGTCCAACCGGCGAGACTAACCGCCGAGACGCCGGATGCCAGCAAGGCCGTCGAAGCCGGTGTCGAAGGTCATGATGGTGGCGATGGCGTGGCGCTGCATGATCGCCAGGTGGAGAGCATCTCGGGCCGAAAGGCGCTGGCTGGAAAGCAGCAGGCTCTTTGCCCGCTCCAGGTCCGCGAGCTCGACCGGAAGCACCTCATCCACGACCCCCAGCAATGCGTCGAAGGCGAATTGGATCGATTCCCGCTGCCGCAAAGCATCGTAGCGGTGCAGGATCTCCTGCAGCACCTCCGCATCGGTGACCAGCCGTTCGCCGGCGACCGTGGCTCCGTCCAGCAGTCGCCGCGCTCCCTCTTTGTGGGGGTGGGCGCGGCCGATGAGATACATGGGGATGTTCGAGTCGATGAAGATCACTCGGGCAGCCCGCGCTGATAACCCAGCTCGATCTCAGCCAGCATCTCGTCGATATCGGCGGTGGGAGCCTCGTGCTCGTATGCCCTGCGGATGGCCTCGAGCTTGCGCTCCAGGCTCGCCTGCGGCCTCTGGCGGCGCATCTCGCGCAGGGCCTGACGCACCCATTCGGCCACGGTCAGGCGCTCCATCCGCGCGGCGCGCCGGATGTCGTGCAACTCCTCCTCATCCAGCAGGACCTGAAGCCGTTTACTCATAAGAGTAGCCTAGTTGACTCATACTGATGAGTCAACCGCGGTTGTAACCTCCCCGCCCCACTCTCGATAGGCTACGACGATACGCAGGTCCGATCCCCGGAAACGGTGAAGAAGGAGGCCCTTTGCGCCCGCTGGAGCTGCTGGCCGCCACCCTGCAGGACGCGCGCTTCGCCGTCAGGATGCTGCGCCGCAACCCGGGCTTCACCGCCGTCGCGGTGCTGACCCTGGGCCTCGGCATCGGCGCCGGCACGGCGGTCTTCAGCGTCGTCGAATCGGTCCTGCTGCGCCAGCCGCCGCTCGCCGCGCCCGACCGCCTGGTCATGGTCTGGCTGGACGACCACCAGCACGGCTTCCCGCGCGACGAGATGTCCTATCCGCGCTTCGACGACACCCGCCGGCTCGCCGCCTCGCTGTCCGGCGCCGCCGCCTTCGAGCGCCAGTCCTTCGTGCTCACCGGCGGCGGCGACGAGCCCGAACAGCTGCGCGGCCTCGCCGCCAGCGCCAGCCTGTTCTCGGTGCTGGGCGTGCGCGCCGCCCTCGGCCGCACCTTCGTCGCCGGCGAGGACGTTGCCGGCAACGACCGCGTCGTGGTGCTCGCCCACGGCCTGTGGGTCCGCCGCTTCGGCGCCGACCCCGCGGTGGTCGGCCGCCGCCTGCAGATCAACTCCCAGCCGTGCGTGGTGATCGGCGTCATGCCCGCCAGCTTCTACTTCCCGGACCGCCAGCAGGAGCTCTGGATGCCGCTCGCGCCCGACGCCGGGCGGCGCGCCGAGCGCAACGCCATCTGGCTCTCCGTCGTCGCCCGCCTGCGTCCCGGAGTCGCCTTGGGCCAGGCGACCACCGAGCTGGACGCCCTCAACCGCCGCCTGGGCGAGCGGTACCCCAACACCGATCAGCGCGCCGGCACGGTGCTGGTGAAGCTGCGCGACCAGGCCGCCGAGCCCCTGCGCCGCGGCCTGCTGGTGCTGGCCGCCGCCGTGGCGCTGGTGCTGCTGGTGGCGTGCGCCAACGTCGCCGGCCTGCAGCTGGCGCGCGCCGCCGGCCGCGAACGCGAGCTGGCGGCGCGCCTGGCCCTGGGCGCCGGGCCGGGCCGCCTGGTGCGCCAGCTGCTCGCCGAGAGCCTGGCGCTCGCCGCCCTGGGCGGTGCCCTCGGCCTGCTGCTTGCGGCCTGGGGAGTGCGCGGCCTGCCGGCGCTCGCGCCCGCCGAGCTCGAGCCGCTCGCGGGCGTGCGCCTCGACCTCGGCGCCGCCCTCTTCGCGCTCGCCGCCGGCGCCACCGCCGGCATCGCCGCCGGTGTCTATCCGGCCCTCCGCCTCCTCCGCCACGGCCGCCTCGCCGGCCTGGGCCAGCGCACCGCCGGCGCCGCCGCCGGCAGCCAACGCCTGCGGCAGGTCCTGGTGGCGGTGCAGCTGGCGCTCGCGGTCCTGCTGCTGACCGGCTCGGGCCTGCTGATCCACGGCCTGCTGCGGCTCGAAGGCATGGACACCGGCTTCCGTCCCGATCACCTGCTGGCCGTCCGGGTGTCGCTCCCCGCCGCCCGCTACGCCCGCGGCGCCGCCCGGCAACAGTTCTTCGACCGCCTCGAGCAGCGCCTGGGCGCCGATCCGCGGGTGCGGGCGGTGGGGGCGATCGAGAGCCTGCTGCTCGGCTCGCTGCCGAACGCCGCCGGGTCGTTCACCATCGCCGGCCGGCCGGCCGATACCGCCTACGTCGCCGAGCCGCTCACCCGCGACGCGATCACTCCCGGGGCGCCGCGCGTGCTCGGACTGCCCCTGCTCCAGGGCCGCGCCTTCACCGCCGCCGACGGCGCCGCCGCACCGCCGGTGGTGATCGTCAACGCCGCCATGGCGCGGCGCTTCTGGCCGGCCGGCAACGCGGTCGGCCAGCGCATCGCCTACGGCAGGCGCGACGACCCAGCCAGTCCCTGGCTGACGATCGTCGGCGTCGTCGCCGACAGCCACCGCGCCGAGCCCGGCTCGCGCGCCTGGCTCGAGTCGTTCCAGCCGGAGGCGCAGTACCCGCGCCGCAGCCTGATGGTGATGCTGCGCACCGGCGGCGATCCGCTGGCGCTGGCGGCGGCGGTGCGCCGCGAGATCCACCGGCTCGACCCCGACCAGCCGGTCGCCTGGATCTCGACCGTCGAGCGCCTGCTCGCCGACCGTCTGGCGCCGCAGCGCTTCGACGCCGCCCTGCTCGGGCTGTTCGCCGCCGCGGCGCTGCTGATGGCGGCGGTCGGCCTCTACGGCGTGATGTCGTACCTGGTGACCCTGCGCACCCAGGAGATCGGCGTGCGCATGGCGATCGGCGCCCGCCGCGCCGACGTGCTGCGCCTGATCGCCGGCCGTGCCGCCGCGCTCGCCGCCGCCGGCGCCGCCGCCGGCACCCTCGCCGCCCTGGCGCTGGCTCGCTGGGTGGCCAGCCTGCTCTATGGCGTCGGCCCTCTCGACCCGCTCGCCTTCACCCTGGCGCCGCTCCTGCTGGCCGCCGCCGCGACCGCCGCCGCCTGGCTGCCGGCCTGGCGCGCCACCCGCGTCGATCCGATGAGCGCCTTGCGCCGCGAGTAAGACGCAACAACCAACGAGGGACCATGGCGCCCCCTTCCTAAACCCCTCCCCGATTGCCGGCCGCTCGAAGCGTGGTCTAGACTGCCGTCGAGATGCCCAGCAGCACGGTCGAGAACTACGTCAAGCGCCTGTACATGGAGCAGCAGCGCTCGCCCGACCGGCTGGTGCCGATGGGCCGGCTCGCCGCCGTCATGGGCGTGGTGCCCGGCACGGTGACCACCATGGTCAAGGCCCTGGACGAAGAGCGCCTGGTCCACTACCAGCCCCGCACCGGCGTGCGGCTCACCCGCAGCGGCGAGAAGCTTGCCCTGCACGTGCTGCGCCGCCACCGTCTGGTCGAGCTCTTCCTGGTCAAGGTGCTCGGCTTCGACTGGAGCGAGGTCCACGTGGAGGCGGAGGTGCTCGAGCACGCGGTCTCGGAAAAAGTGCTGGGGCGCCTCGACGAGCTCCTCGGCCATCCGACCGCCGACCCGCATGGCGATCCCATCCCCAACGCCGCGGGAGCCGTCGTCCAGCGCCGGGTGCAGACCCTCGCCGATCTCGCCGCCGGTCAGGAGGTGCAGGTCGCCCGCGTGGAATCCGAGGACGCCCAGTTCCTGAAATTCGCCGACGAGCACGGCCTGGTGCCCGGCAGCGTGGTGGTGGTCGAGAGCCACGACCCGGTCGCGGATGCGGTGACCCTGCGCGCCGCGGGCCATCCGCCGGTGGTGGTCGGAGCCCGGGTAGCCCGCCGCATCCACGCCGCGGTCCCTTCCTGAAGACGGCGCCCCCACTGGCGGGGCGCGGCGACGTCCAGCTCTGGCCTGCTGGCAGGCGGGCGACGGATCCTCACCGCTCACCTGCCGGTTCCCGACTCTTGCCCAATTTTGGCCACTGTGATTTAATACTTTGAAGCCTCGAAGAGCCGCCCGGCGAGGCAGGCGCCGCGATGATCACCGAGACAGCCAAGCCCCGCCCCGCACCCGAGGGCCGCCGTTCCCTGGAAGGGATGCACTCGACCGTGGCGGTGCCGCATGCCGACGCCGGCTTCTGGCGCCACTGGCGAGCCTTCGTCGGGCCGGCGCTGCTGGTCAGCGTCGGCTACATGGACCCGGGCAACTGGGGCACCGACCTGCAGGCGGGCGCACAGTTCAAGTACGGCCTGTTGTGGGTGGTCGCCCTGGCCAGCGCCATGGCGATCGTGCTGCAGATCCTCTCCGCCCGCCTCGGAGTGGTCACCGGCAAGGACCTGGCGCAATGCTGCCGCGACTGGCTCCCCCGCTGGAGCCGCTGGCCCAACTGGCTGCTGTGCGAGGCGGCGATCGGCGCCTGCGACCTCGCCGAGGTGCTCGGCAGCGCCGTGGCCCTCAACCTGCTGTTCCACATCCCGCTCGCCTGGGCGGTGGTCATCACCGGCCTCGACGTGCTGCTGCTGCTGGCCCTGCAAGGCTTCGGCATGCGCTCCATCGAGGCCGTGGTGCTGCTGCTGGTGGCGACCATCGGCGTCTGCTACTTCATCGAGATCTTCGTCCTGCCAGCGACCCACCCGGCCTTCCTCGAGATGGGCCGCGCCCTCATCGCGCCGAGCTTCCGGCAGCGGGGGATGATCTACGTGGCGATCGGCATCATCGGGGCGACGGTCATGCCCCACAACCTCTATCTGCACTCGGCGCTGGTGCAGAGCCGCAGGCTGCAGCAGGACCCGGCCTCGGTGCGCATGGCGATCCGCTTCAACGCCATCGACGCGACGGCGGCGCTGACCGTGGCCTTCTTCGTCAATGCCGCCATCCTGGTGCTGGCGGCGACGGTGTTCTTCGGCAAGACCTCGGTGCAGGTACCCGGCGGCCAGCTGGTGACTTTCCGCCCCGAAAGCGACTGGATCCGGATCGCCTTCCTGACCCTGGCGCCGCTGCTCGGGACCTTCGCCGCCAGCCTGCTGTTCGCGATCGCGCTGCTGGCGAGCGGCCAGAGCAGCACCATCACCGGTACGCTTGCCGGCCAGGTGGTGATGGAGGGCTTCATGCACTGGCGCCTCGCTCCCTGGCTGCGCCGCCTGATCACCCGCTCGCTCGCCATCCTGCCGGCGGTGCTGGTGATCTGGCTGCGCGGCGACAGCAGCGTCACCGACCTGTTGACGCTCAGCCAGGTGCTCCTCGCCCTGCAGCTGCCCTTCGCCATGTTCCCGCTGCTATGGTTCACCAGCTCGCGGCGGCGGATGGGCGCCTGGAAGGCCGGCTGGCTGCTCATCGCCGCCGGCTGGGTCAGCGCGCTGCTGATCACCGCCATGGACGTCGTCGGGCTGCCCGACTCGATCAAGACCGCCTGGCAGGTGATCGTCGGCGGCTGACGCACCAGCAAGCGCCCTTCTCTAAACCAACCGCTCCTTCCCACAACGTCACCGACACCATGTACCAATCCATCCTGGTCACCCTGGACACCACCAAGACGGACCGTGCCATCATCGAGCACGTCAAGCAGCTGGCCAAGCTCACCGGCGGCCGGGTAGTGCTGTTGCACGTGGCCACCGGCTGGGCGGCGCGCACCTTCGGCTCCGATGCGATCAGCCCGGAGATCCGCGACGACACCGCCTATCTCGAGAGCGTGCGCGCCGAGTTCGCCGACGCCGGCATCGCCGCCGAAGCGGAGCTCGCCTACGGCGACCCGGTCAAGGAGATCGTCCGCTGGGTGCGGGAGCGTGGCTGTGACCTGGTGGCGATGAGCACCCACGGCCACCGCTTCCTCGCCGACCTGTTCCTGGGGGTCACCGCCAACCGCGTCCAGCACAGCGTCGACGTCCCGGTCCTCCTGCTGCGCGCCAGGTGAGCCTACGGCGCGGCGCGGACGTGGGCGCGCAACAGGCGATCGAGGCGGGACAGCTCGACCGGCTTGGTGAAGTGGGCGTCGAAACCGGCAGCGCGCGCCAGCGCCTCCTCGATCTCGCCGCCGTAGCCGGTCAACGCCACCAGGAAGATGCCGCCGGCTCCCAGCTGGGCGCGGATGCGTCGCGCCACCTCGTTGCCGTCGATCTCCGGCAGCCCGATGTCGACCAGCGCCACGTCCGGGCGGTTGGCGACGGCGTGGGCCACCGCCTCGCCGCCGTCGGCCGCCACCGCGACCTGGTGGCCGCTGAGCTCGAGCAGCGTCTTCAGGGCCTCCCGGGTGTCGGCGTCGTCCTCGACCAGCAGGATGCGCTTGGCGCCGTTGTCCCCCGTCGGCGGCGGTTCGGAGGCAGCCGCTCCTGGAGGCGCCGCCGAGCCGCCGGCGCTCCCGGCAGCCGCGGCGCCGCGGCTGTCGCTTCCCTCCGGGCGAAAGCCGTTGCTGCCGCTGCCGTGGAGGGGGGCCTCATCCTCGCGCAGCCCGAAGGCGGGCGGCGCCTCGCGCGGCGCCTCGTCGCCACCCGGAAGCGTCACCTCCCCGCCTGCGGCAGGCGCATCCTCGCCGCCGGCCACCACCGGCAGCCCCGCCGCGACCTCGCGCACCACCGCCAGCAGGTCCGCGGGCTCGACCGGCTTGGTCACGTAGCGCTCGAAGCCGGCGGCCAGCGCCCGGCGCCGGTCCTCCTCGCGGGCGTGCGCGCTCACCGCGATCGCCGGCACTCTGCCGCAGCTCTCCGGGCCGCGGCGACGCAGCTGGCGGATGAGGGCGTAGCCGTCGCCGCCGGGCATCGCGATGTCGCTGATCAGCAGGTCGGGCCGGAAGCGGTCGCAGGCCGCCAGCGCCTCGCCGAGCGAGGAGGCGGTGGCCACCGCCGCGCCGGCCGAGCGCAGGATCTCGCCCAGGATCTCGCGGGTATCCGGCTCGTCGTCGACCACCAGCAGGCGGAGCCGCCCCAGGTCTCCCGCCGCGATGGCGCCGCGGCCCGCGGCAGCGGCGTGAGGCATGGCGGCCGATGCCCCCGGCGCCCCCGGCCCTTGCATCCCCGGCTCACCCGGCAGCGCCTCCGGCGCGGCCCCCGCCGACAGCGGTGTTCCCAGGGATCCCAGGGGTCCCAGGGGTCCCAGGGGTGCCAGCGCCGCCAGTGCCGCCGGCGACATGGCCAGCTCCGGCAAGGTGACGGTGAACGTGGCGCCGCGGTTGACCCCCGGGCTCTCCGCCTCGACCCTGCCGCCGTGCAGCTCGATGATGTGCTGCACGATGGCGAGCCCGATCCCCAGGCCGCCGTGAGCGCGGGTGCTGCTGCTGTCGTCCTGGCGGAAGCGGTCGAAGACGTGGCGCAGGAACTGCGGGCTGATCCCCTTGCCGGTGTCGGTGACCCGCACCTGGAAGCTCCCCGCCGTGCGGCCGACCGCGATCTCGATGCGGCCGCCGGGAGCGGTGAACTTGATGGCGTTGGACAGCAGGTTCCAGCCCACCTGCTGCAGCCGATCGGCGTCGCCGGCGATGATCGCCCGCTGGTCCACCTCCGGGCTGATCGCGAGGCCGAGGTTCACCCCCTTGGCCTCCGCGGCCGGACGCATGGCTTCCACCGCGGTCTCGATCGACGACAGCAGCGGGATCGGCCGCAGGCTCACCCGCAGCTTGCCGGCGATGATCCGCGACACGTCGAGCAGGTCCTCGATCAGCTTGGCCTGCGCCGCGACGTTGCGCTCGATCACCTCCAGCCCGTGCGCGAAGCGCTCCGGCTCGGCGGGGCTGGTGCGCAGCACCCGCGTCCAGCCGAGGATCGCGGTCAGCGGCGTACGCAGCTCGTGTGACAGGGTGGTCAGGAACTCGTCCTTCAGGCGATTGGCCTCGCGCGCCTCCGAGGACAGGACGTTCTCGATGGCGATCGAAGCCAGCTGCGCCAGCTGGGTGAGGATGGTGCGATCCTCGTCGCCGAACTCGCCACGGTCGGCGACGCGGCCGGCAAGATGCACCCACCCGAAGCTGCGGCCGTCGCGTCCGGTCAGCGGCGCCGCCAGCCAGCCCGATTCGGCCGCCCCGCACCGTCGCCGGCCCCCGGCGTCGCCGGGCTCGGCGGCTTCCTGCAGGAACCGCCAGCGCGGATCGCTCGCCACCTCCTGCGGCGTCAGCAGCACCGTCCGGCTCTGGTCGCCGAGCGCCGCGGTCACCGCCGCCGCCTGGGCCATGAACCGCCGCTCTTCGCATTCGTCGCCGGCGCCGGACCTTCCCGGGGCCGCCGCCTGCCGGGCCGGCGCGTCAGGCTCGGTTTTTGAAGCCAGCGAAGCCAGTGGAGCCAGCGGAGTCACCGGGGCCGGCAGCGCCGGCGGGATCGGCGGCACCAACGGACCCGGCGGCGGCGGCGTCCCCGCCGCGCCCTCCTGGCCGGCGGCGGCGGGCCGCGCCGCGCGCTGCGCCTGCTCGAGGTTGGTCATGGTCATGGCGCACAGCGGCGCCAGCAGGTCGCGCGCCGTCTCGGTGACGATCTCGAGGATCTCGTCGAGGGTGTCGGCGGAGTTGATGGCCAGCGAGGCTTCGGTGAGGTGGTAGAGCTGGTCGGCGCGGCGCCGCAGCGATTCGGCCTGGCGCCGGATCTGCTCGGTCTTGCGGAACAGGTCGACGAACACCGCCACCTTGGAGCGCAGCACCTCCGGCACCACCGGCGAGACGATGTAGTCCACCGCCCCCAGCGAGTAGCCCCGCGAGACGTGGACCTCGTCGCTGAAGGCGGTGATGAAGATGATCGGCGTCCGCTCCGAGCTCTTGCGCTGCCGTACCAGCGCCGCGGTCTCGAAGCCGTCCATCACCGGCATCTTGACGTCGAGCAGGATCACCGCGAACTCCTGTTCGAGCAGCCGGCGCAGGGCGTCGCGGCCGGACGCCGCGGTGACCACGGCCTGCCCGGGCTCGGACAGAATGGTCTCGAGCGACAGCCGGTTGTCGGCGCTGTCGTCGACGACCAGGATGTTGACCCGGTCGCCGCCTGCTGTGGCCGCCTCGCCCATCGTGCTCCCCGGAGGAATCGTTGGCCCCTAACGGTACAACCAGCCGCGCAGCAGCGCCAGCATGTTCTCGGTGTCGACGGGCTTGGCCATGTAGTCCCAGGCGCCGGCCTCCAGCGTCTTCTCGCGGTCTCCCTTCATCGCCTTGGCGGTGACCGCCACGATCGGCAGGTCCCGCGAGCGCGGCGAGCGGCGGATGACCCGGATCGTCTCGTAGCCATCCATGTCGGGCATCATGATGTCCATCAGCACGATGTCGATGCCCGGCGTCTTCTCGAGCGTCGCGATGGCATCCCGCCCGGTTTCGGCGGCCAGCACCTCCATGTCGTGACGTTCCAGCACGCTGGTGAGCGCGAAGATGTTGCGGATGTCGTCGTCGACGATCAGCACCCGCCGGCCGGCGAGGATCCCGGGCGTCTCGTAGAGATCCTCGATCATCCGCCGCCGCGCGGCTCCGAGCTCGCTCACCGGCAGGTGCAGCAGCAGCGCGGCCTGATCCACCAGCCGCTCAGGCGATTGCACCTGGCGCAGCACCGGCAGATGGCCGAGCCTCTTGAGCAGCCGCTCGATCCGCTTCGCCACCGCGCGCGGCGTGTAGAGCAGCGCCGGCAGGGAGCGCTCCGCGCACTGCCGGACCAGCTCCTCGAGCTCCGCCGCCTCGCGCGGCTCGCCGCCGTCGGGCACCATCACCACCCCGGCAAAGCGGCGCTCGTCGAGCCGCAGCAGCGCCGCCCCGCCGGGATCGGCGACGTGGACCCGCGCCGCGTCGAAGCTCACCAGATCGATCACCGGCGGCAGCAGGGCGCCGCGGCCGCCCACCACCAGCAGGTCCCTCGCCGGCTGCTCGATGGCGCCATGGATCGCCGAGAAGACCGACTCGAGCACCTCACGAGTCTTGACCGGCTTGTTGAGCAGGCCGACCGCACCCAGCCGCTGGCCCTTGCCGCTGTCCTCTTCGGTGGTGATGACGTAGACCGGGATGTGCCGCGTCGCGGTATCGCAGCGCAGCCGCTCGAACACCCGCCAGCCGCTGATGTCGGGCAGCGAGATGTCGAGGGTGATGGCGTCCGGCCGCCGCTCGCGGGCCAGCGCCAGCGCGTCGGCGCCGCGGGTGGCGAGAATTCCCTTGAACCCCTGCTCGCGTGCCATGTCGAGCAGGAAACGCCCGAAGTTCTCGTCGTTGTCGACGATCAGCACCGTCCGGTCGCCGGGCTGCACGTCCTCGCGGTCGTCGGCCATCCCGAGCACCGTCACCTCCAGGGCGCCGCCGGCGGCGAGCTCGGCCGGGGGCGCCGCCTCGCGCTCGAGCACCTGCGCCAGCCGCTCGCGCTCGCGTTCCGAGTCGTGCGCCTGGCGCGCCCAGACCTCGGCGCGCAGCTCGGCGGCGTCCGCCGCCGCCTGGGCCTGGGCGTGGGCCTGCGCCTGCGCCTGGGCGGGCGAGGCGGTGGCGCCGCCGGCGGCCTTGGGCGCCGCCCAGGTCTGCGGCAGGTAGAGGGTGAACTTGCTGCCCTCTCCTGGGGCGCTCTGCAGGCGGATCTCGCCGCCCAGCAGGTGGGAGATCTCGCGGCTGATCGTCAGCCCCAGGCCGGTGCCGCCGTACTTGCGGCTGGTGCTGCCGTCGGCCTGCTGGAACGCTTCGAAGATGATCTGCTGCTTGTCGAACGGGATGCCGATGCCGCTGTCGGCGACCGAGATCGACACCACCGACCGGGCACGGTTGAGCAGCTCGTTGTCAGGGCTCCAGCCATCGGCGGCGCGCTCGATCGACAGCACCACGCGGCCGTCCTCGGTGAACTTGAAGGCGTTCGAGAGCATGTTCTTGATCACCTGCTGCAGGCGCTTGGCATCGGTGGCCAGGGCGCGCGGCAGGTGGCCGTCGAGCTCGATGGCGAACTCGAGGCCCTTGGCCGCCGCGACGTGGCGGAAGGTGCGTTCGACGTAGTCGGCGAGCTCCTTGAAGCGCACCTCGCCGACCTCCATCACCACCGTGCCGGACTCGATCTTCGACAGGTCCAGGATGTCGTTGATCAAACGCAGGAGCTCGTTGCCCGCCGAGTGGATGGTCTTGGCGAACTCCGTCTCCTTCGACGACAGGTTGCCCTCCTGGTTGCGCGACAGCTGGTCGGAAAGGATCAGCAGGCTGTTGAGCGGCGTGCGCAGCTCGTGCGACATGTTGGCCAGGAACTCGGACTTGTACTTCGAGGTCAGGGCCAGCTGCTTGGCCTTCTCCTCGAGCGCCTGCCGGGCCTGCTCCACCTCCTGGTTCTTGCGCTCCACCTCGGCGTTCTGCTCGACCAGCAGGCCGGCCTTCTCCTCGAGCTCCTGGTTGGTCTGTTGCAGCACCTCCTGCTGGCTCTGCAGCTCCTTGGCCAGCGACTGCGACTGGCGCAGCAGGTCCTCGGTGCGGGTGTTGGCCTGGATGGTGTTGAGCACGATGCCGATCGATTCCATCAGGTCGTCGAGGAAGGCCTGGTGGGTGGGGCTGAAGCTGTCGAAGGAGGCCAGCTCGAGCACCGCCATCACCTGGCGCTCGAAGACCACCGGCAAGACGATCAGGTTGAGCGGCGCCGCCGCGCCCAGACCGGAGGAGATCTCGACGTAGTCGGCGGGGACGTTGCGCAGCAGCATCTTCTTGTTCTCGATCGCGCACTGGCCGATCAGCCCCTCGCCGAGGTCGAACTCGGCCTTGCGCGGCGTGGTGGCGAAGCTCGCCAGCAACTGCAGCCGTTGCGCCTCGCCGGCGCCGGCGAGGGTGTAGAACACCGCCTGCTGCGCCGACACCACCGGCGCCAGCTCGGAGAGGATCAGACGGCCGACGGTGAGCAGGTCGCGCTGCCCCTGCAACATGCGGCTGAACTTGGCGAGGTTGGTCTTCAGCCAGTCCTGCTCGCTGTTCTTGAGCGTGGTGTCGCGCAGGTTGCGGATCATCTCGTTGATGGTGTCCTTGAGCGCCGCGACCTCGCCCTGCGCCTCGACCTTGATCGAGCGGGTGAGGTCGCCCTTGGTCACCGCGGTCGCCACCTCGGCGATGGCGCGCACCTGGGTGGTCAGGTTGGCCGCCAGCTGGTTGACGTTGTCGGTCAGGTCCTTCCAGGTGCCGGCGGCGCCCGGCACGCTCGCCTGGCCGCCCAGCTTGCCCTGCACGCCGACCTCGCGGGCCACCGTGGTCACCTGGTCGGCGAAGGTGGCGAGGGTGGCGATCATGCCGTTGATGGTGTCGGCCAGGGCGGCGATCTCGCCCTTGGCGTCGAGCGTCAGGGTCTGCCCGAGGTCGCCGTTGGCGACCGCGGTGACCACCTTGGCGATGCCGCGCACCTGGCTGGTCAGGTTGCCGGCCATCGAGTTGACGTTGTCGGTCAGATCCTTCCAGGTGCCGGAGACGCCGGGCACGCTCGCCTGGCCGCCCAGCTTGCCCTCGGTGCCCACCTCGCGGGCGACGCGCGTCACCTCCGAGGCGAACGACGACAGCTGGTCCACCATGGTGTTGATGGTGTCCTTGAGCTCCAGGATCTCGCCGCGCACGTCGACCGTGATCTTCTTCGCCAGGTCGCCGTTGGCGACGGCGGTGGTGACGTCGGCGATGTTGCGCACCTGCGCGGTCAGGTTGCCGGCCATCGAGTTGACCGAGTCGGTGAGGTCGCGCCAGGTGCCGGAGACGCCCTCGACGCGCGCCTGGCCGCCCAGCCGGCCCTCGGTGCCGACCTCGCGGGCGACGCGCGTCACCTCCGAGGCGAAGGACCGCAGCTGGTCCACCATGGTGTTGATGGTGTCCTTGAGCTCCAGGATCTCGCCGCGCACGTCGACGGTGATCTTCTTCGCCAGGTCGCCGTTGGCGACGGCGGTGGTGACGGCGGCGATGTTGCGCACCTGGGCGGTCAGGTTGCCGGCCATCAGGTTCACCGAATCGGTCAGGTCCTTCCAGGTGCCGGCGACGTCCTTGACCTCGGCCTGGCCGCCCAGCTTGCCCTCGGTGCCCACCTCGCGCGCCACGCGCGTCACCTCGGCGGCGAACGACGACAGCTGGTCCACCATGGTGTTGACGGTGTCCTTGAGCTCCAGGATCTCGCCCCTGACCGTGACGGTGATCTTCTTCGACAGGTCGCCGTTGGCCACCGCCTTGGTGACGTCGGCGATGTTGCGCACCTGGCCGGTCAGGTTGCTGGCCATGAAATTGACGTTGTCGGTGAGGTCCTTCCAGGTGCCGGCGACGCCCTTGACCTCGGCCTGGCCGCCGAGCTTGCCCTCGGTGCCCACCTCGCGCGCCACGCGCGTCACCTCCGAGGCGAACGACCGCAGCTGGTCCACCATGGTGTTGATCGTGTCCTTGAGCTCCAGGATCTCGCCGCGCACGTCGACGGTGATCTTCTTGGTCAGGTCGCCGGCCGCCACCGCCTTGGTGACGTTGGCGATGTTGCGCACCTGATCGGTCAGGTTGTCGGCCATCAGGTTCACCGAGTCGGTGAGGTCCTTCCAGGTGCCGGCGACGCCCTTGACCTCGGCCTGACCGCCCAGCTTGCCCTCGGTGCCCACCTCGCGCGCCACGCGCGTCACCTCCGAGGCGAACGACCGCAGCTGGTCCACCATGGTGTTGATGGTGTCCTTGAGCTCCAGGATCTCGCCGCGCACGTCGACGGTGATCTTCTTGGTCAGGTCGCCGTTGGCCACCGCGGTGGTCACCGCCGCGATGTTGCGCACCTGGCCGGTCAGGTTGCCGGCCATCAGGTTCACCGAGTCGGTGAGGTCCTTCCAGGTGCCGGCGACGCCCCGCACCTCGGCCTGGCCGCCCAGCTTGCCCTCGGTGCCCACCTCGCGCGCCACGCGCGTCACCTCCGAGGCGAACGACGACAGCTGGTCGACCATGGTGTTGATCGTGTCCTTGAGCTCCAGGATCTCGCCGCGGACGTCGACGGTAATCTTCTTGGTCAGGTCGCCGTTGGCCACCGCGGTGGTCACCGCCGCGATGTTGCGCACCTGGCCGGTCAGGTTGCTGGCCATGAAATTGACGTTGTCGGTCAGGTCCTTCCAGGTGCCGCCGACGCCCTGCACGTAGGCCTGGCCGCCGAGCTTGCCCTCGGTGCCCACCTCGCGGGCGACGCGCGTCACCTCCGAGGCGAACGACCGCAGCTGATCCACCATGGTGTTGATGGTGTCCTTGAGCTCCAGGATCTCGCCGCGGACGTCGACGGTGATCTTCTTGGTCAGGTCGCCGTTGGCCACCGCGGTGGTCACCGCCGCGATGTTGCGCACCTGGCCGGTCAGGTTGCCGGCCATCAGGTTCACCGAGTCGGTCAGATCCTTCCAGGTGCCGGCCACCCCCTTGACCTTCGCCTGGCCGCCCAGCTTGCCCTCGGTGCCCACCTCGCGGGCGACGCGGGTCACCTCCGAGGCGAAGGAGGCGAGCTGGTCCACCATCGTGTTGACGGTTTTGGCGGTGCGCAGGAACTGCCCTTCGAGGGGTCGGCCGTCGGCGGCCTCGAGCGCCATGTTCTGCGACAGGTCGCCCTTGGCCACGGCGCCGATGACGCGCGCCGTCTCGCGGGTGGGATGCACGAGGTCGCCGATCAGGTTGT
Source organism: uncultured Acidobacteriota bacterium (assembly GCA_963732005.1). Classification (GTDB taxonomy): domain Bacteria; phylum Acidobacteriota; class Thermoanaerobaculia; order Multivoradales; family UBA5704; genus JASLEW01. The sequence goes on along the minus strand of CAVSXT010000005.1, from coordinate 2,847,282 downwards.
TGACCGATTCGACCGATGCCGACCAGGCGCCGCGCACGTCGCCCAGCGAGGCGCGCTGCGAGATCTTGCCCTCGGTGCCGACCACCCGGCTGAGCCGTTCGAGCTCGCTGGCCATCCGCTGGTTGAGCTCGATGACGTCGTTGAAGGTGTCGGCGATCTTGCCGTCGATGCCGGTCCAGTCCTCGGGCAGGCGGGCGTTGAAGTCCCCGCGCTTGAACTGAGTGAGCGCGGTGAGCAGGCGGCGCCGGTCGATGCCGGCGGCGGGTTCGGAGCGAGGCCCCCGGGCGAGACGATTCAGCGCCTGCTTGCGCAGGACCGGGCCGTTGCGGCCCGCCGCGGGGGTCGTCACCAATTCACTCATCTTCCGCTTCCTTTCGAGCCAGTCGAACCAGCGCGTAAAAATGGGAGGCCGGGGCGCCGGCCGTGGCAGGATCTTCCCGCCACCACCGGTCCTGCCGCACCCAGCGCCTGCATCCGCTCCAATGCACCTCCCACCAGCGAGCGACTCAAGCCCCCTTGGACCTCATTTCCGGCCCGAACGTATGCAAAAATCCCGCCCGTCATGCCGCCCTGTGCTACCTTTGCTCCTCATGGACCTCCACCGGCTGGCCGAGGAACGGAGCGTCGCCTACCATCGCGCCATCGCCCAGCGGCTGCGCGACGAGCCGGAGATCCTCGAGCGCGCACGGCGGCGGGTCCAGGGTTGGCTGACCGCCGGCGGCGCGGCGCCGGACGCGGCGGCAAGATGGGCGGCGCTACTGGCAAACGATCTGCCCGCGATCGAAGCCTTCCTCGGGGAACGGAGCGACCTCGCCGACGAGCTGCGCCAATCGAGCCCCTTCGCCGGAGCTCTGGATCCACGGGAGCGCTGGCGGATCTGGCGTGCGACCCGCGACCGTCTGGCGCCTCAGCCGTGACTCGCGAGCAGCTGGCCCTTGGGGGGACGGCGGTCCTCTTACCGGCCTCTGCGCCGCGGCCCTGAACCGCCGGCCGACCCCGCGGGTCCACCACGCCGTCCGCCAGGAGAGGCACGCCGCCCCCCGGTCGGGCGCCGCGGGCCGCCGGGTGCGGCGCGGCCGGCGGCAGGCCTCCGTGGACCAGGAGATCCGGCGCGGCCGCCGGCGGCACGCCGCGGGCCGGGGGGTACGGCGTGGCCGCCGGAACCGCGCCGGGGACCGGGAGACTTTGTGCGAGCGCTGGGCGGCCGGCGCGGGCCGGCAGATCCGGCACGAGCCCCCGCCGCACGCCGCGGGCGCACCGCGCCATCGCCGCCGCCGGCCGGACGTGGGGCCCGTTGCCGCTTCGGTCTCTCTTTGCCGCCGCCAGCCGCGGGTTCGGCCCCGGCCCGGCGCTCCTTGGCCGCCGTCACTCCCTGCCTTTTCCCCACCGCGGCGGCCGCCGCCGGCCGCGACGGGCCTGGCGGACCGGCCTTGCGCAGCGCCGCCACCTCGCGCCCGCTCAGCTCGCGCATCGCTCCCAGCGGCAGGTCCGGGTCGGAGACCGGCCCGATGGCGACGCGGCGCAACTTCTGCACCGGATGGCCGATGCGCTGGAACATCTCGCGGATCTGGCGGGTGCGCCCTTCCCCCAGCTGCACCGACCACCAGGAGGCGTTGTCGCCGTCGCCCGCCCCCGCGCGGCCTCCGGCGCCTCTGGCGCCAGGGAGCCCGCCGGCGACCGCGGCGCGGCGCGCCCGGCGCTCCGCCGAGGCCGTGGTCTTGGACGAGCGGCGCAGCGCGGCGATGCGACAGGGCGCCGTGCGCCGGCCTTCGAGCACGATGCCGGCGCGCAACCGCTCGATCTGCTCGTGCTCCGGCCGGCCCCTCACCTTCACCTCGTAGGTCTTCCAGCACCCGAAGCTGGGGTGGGCGACGTGCTGCGCCAGCTCGCCGTCGTCGGTGAGCAGCAGCAGCCCTTCGGTCTGGAAGTCGAGCCGCCCCACCGGCGCCAGCGCCCGCCGCATCGTCGGCGGCACCAGGTCGATCACCGTCGGCCGCCCCGCCGGGTCGGACACCGTGGACATGACCCCGCGCGGCTTGTTGAGCAGCAGGTAACGGTGCATGGCCGGCACCTGGATGCGCTGCTCGTCGAGCCGCACCGAGTCGCGCTCGAGGTCCGCCTTGTCGCCGATCGCCGCCGGCTGGCCGTTGACCGTCACCCGCCCCTCGCGGATCAGCTCCTCGGCCTTGCGCCGCGACGCGATCCCCGCCCGCGCCAGGATCTTCTGCAGCCGCTCCTCGCTCATCGCCGTCCCGCCACGGCCCGCTCCGCCGCCGGCCCGCCGGCACCACGTTCAGGCAACCCGGCGCCACGCCCGGTCCGCCCGGCGCCCCCGGACACCCTTGCCGCAACCGTGCGCAAGCTAGCGCCGCCGCGCCCGGATCCCATCACCGCTCCTCCTCGCCGGCCACCACCGCCTCTTCCTCGCCGGCCACGTCCGCCTCCTCCTCGCCGGCCATCACCTTATCTTCCTCACCGGCAGGAGCTGTTTCCCCCTCGGCCCGCCATGGAGCGCTTTCCGCACCTTCCTCACGCTCCTCGCTCTCTTCGGCCTCCCCGCCGCCGCGCCCGACGTTCTCCTCGCGCTCCTCGAGCTCCGCCGCCTCGCGCAGCAGGCGCTCCTCGCGGTCGCCATCGCCGTCACCTCCGGCCTCCGCCATCCCACCCTCCCCGCCCCAACCGCCGTCCGCGCCCGTGCCCTCCCCGCCCATCGCCCCGCCCAATCCCGGCTCGCCTACCCCGCCTGCCCCGCCCGCCGCCGCCAGCCGGCCGCCGCCAGCCCCCGCGCCGAAGGTCTCCTCGAACTCCTCGAGCGGCGGCAGGTCGCGCAGGCTGTTGAGCCCGAAGTGCACCAGGAACTCCCGCGTCGTGGCGTAGAGGAAGGGCTTGCCCACCACCTCCTTGCGCCCCGCGATGCGCACCAGCCGCTTCTCGAGCAGCGTCTTGAGCACCCCCACCGGACTGACGGTGCGCAGCTCCTGGATCTCCGGCCCGGTGATCGGCTGGCGGTAGGCGATGATCGCCAGCGTCTCGAGCGCCGCCATCGACAGCTTGGTGCTGCCGGCGACTTCGAAGAACCGCCGCAGCCAGACCCCCATCTCCGGCCGCGTCACCAACCGCACCCCACCCGCCACGTCCTCCACCATGACCCCGCGCGCCTCGCCGCCGCCGTAGCGCTCCAGCACCGCCGCCAGCGCCGCCGCCGCCGCCTCGCGGTCCTCCTCGTCGAACAGCTCGACCAGCCGGCCGCGCGGCACCGGCTCCGAGGAGACGAACAGGATCGCCTCGATGGCCGCTTCGAGCTCACTCCGCTCGCTCATGCGCCGACCGCCTCCCGATCCTCGGCCCCGAGCTCGCGGGTCGTGCGGTACACCAGGACCTCCCCGTTGCGGGTCTGGTGGACCCGGATCAAGTTGAGGCGCGCCAGCTCGAGGATCGCCAGGAAGGCGGCGATCGCTTCCGCCCGGCAGGACCGCTGCCGCAGATCGGCCAGCAGGTCGAACGGCCGGCCGGCGTCGAGCGCCCCCAGCAGGCGGTCGAACTGATCGCGCACCGAGAAGGCGTCGGCGGTCACCAGCAGCGGCGGCGGATGCTCGCGGTCATAGCGCTGCAGGGCCTGCCTGAGCGCCGAGAGCAGTTCGAACAGCGACACCTCGCCGAGCTCCATCGCATCGTCCTCGGCGGCCGGCGCCGCGGGCACCGGCTGCGGCCGGCGGGTCCAGACGCCGCCGCGCAGGCGATCCACCTCCGCCAGCGACTGCGCCGCCTCCTTCAACCGGCGGTACTCGAGCAGCCGCTCGACCAGCTCCTGCCGCGGGTCCTCCTCCGGTTCGCCGGGGCTCGCCGCCGGGCGCGGCAGCAGCATCTTCGACTTCAGGTGGATGAGCACCGCCGCCTCGTAGATGTAGTCGCCGGCGACGTCGAGGTTGAGCTCCTCCATCAGCTGCAGGTAGGCGTGGAACTGATCGCAGATCGTCGCCACCGGGATGTCCGTGATCTCCACCCGGTTGAGCTTGATCAGGTGCAGCAGCAGGTCGAGCGGCCCTTCGAACACCGGCAGCTGGACGCGCCACGACGCCGGCAGCAGCGCGGCGCCGCCGCCGTCGCCATCACCGCCGCCGGAGTTATCCTCATGGCCGCCCGCGCCGCCGCGCTTCATACCGGCACCTCGGCCGCCGCCTGGTCGGCGGGGCGGCGCGCCCGGCGCTCCGGCCAGTAGTCCAGCTTCATCGCCGCGCGCACCCGCTCCATCGTCTCCTGCGCCCGCTCGCGCGCCCGCCGCGTCCCCGCTTCGAGGATGTCGAGCACCAGTCCGCGGTCGCGCGCCAGCGCCTCGCGGCGCTGGCGGATCGGCTCGAGGTAGTCGATGATGCGCTGCGCGATCAGCTTCTTGTCGTCGACGCAGCCGATCTCCGCCGCGCGGCACTGCCGCGCCACCTGCTCCTGCACCTCCGGCGGCGACATCAGCCGGTGGAAGTCGTAGAGGTTGCAGACCTCCGGCCTCCCCGGGTCGCTGCGCCGCAGGCGCTGCGGATCGGTGAACATCTGCATGCATTTCTGCCGGATGACCTCCGGCGGGTCGGCCAGGTTGATGGCGTTGCCGTAGGACTTCGACATCTTGCGGCCGTCGATGCCTGGCACCCGCGGCGTCGGGGTCAGCAGGATCTGCGGCTCAGGGAAGATCTCGCCGTAGAAGTGATGGAAGCGCCTTACCAGCTCGCGGGCCATCTCGAGGTGGCTTGCCTGGTCCTCGCCCACCGGCACGTAGTGCGCGCGGTAGATGACGATGTCGACCGTCTGCAGCACCGGGTAGCCCAGGAACCCGTAGGTCGCCAGGTCGCGGTTCTCGATCTGCGCGATCTGCTCCTTGTAGGTGGGTACCCGCTCGAGCCAGCCCAGCGGCGTGATCATCGACAGCAGCAGGTTCAGCTCCGCATGCTCCGGCACCAGCGACTGCACGAAGATCACCGACCGCTCCGGATCGAGCCCGGCGGCCAGCCAGTCGGTCACCATCTCGATGGTGCTCGCCGCCACCTGCGAGGTATCGGCGTAGTCGGTGGTCAGCGCGTGCAGGTCCGCCGCCATGTAATAGCAGCGGTAGGCGTCCTGCAGCTCGACCCAGTTCTTGAGCGCGCCGAAATAGTTGCCCAGGTGGATCTTCCCCGTCGAGCGCATCCCCGACAGGACGATCTGCTTTTGCTCGGTCACGGCGTCTCCACGGGCAGCGCCCGGCCGCTACGCATTGATCACCAGCAGCAGGATGATATGGAAGGGCAGCACCAGCAGCGGCACCACCCATAACATGGCGAGCGCCATGCCGATCATAAGGCCATAGGGGCGCAGCGCGGCCAGCTTCTCGGCCCAGTCGGCCGGCAGCATCTGCAGCGCGATCTGGCCGCCGTCGAGCGGCGGCAGCGGCAGCAGGTGGAACGCCGCCAGGAAGGCGTTGATCGTCGCCAGGCGCACCAGCGTGAACATCACCGGAAAGCCGGCCAGCCGGCCGGAGCCGTCGTCGATCTGGCCCAGCAGCGTGGCCAGCGCCGCCTTGCGCGCGTCGCCCCCCGCCACCGCGGCCGCGATCCCGACCGCGACCGTCGCCAGGCCCGCCAGCAACAGGTTGACCGCCGGCCCGGCGGCGCTCACCATCAGCGCGTTCCAGTAGGGCCGCCGCAGGTTCTTGACCAGCACCAGCGGCGGCCGCCCCCAGCCGAACACCGGCAGCTGCGTCCCCGGCGCCAGCAGCGGCAATCCCACCAGCAGCAGCGGCAGCATCACCGAGCCGAAGGGATCGATGTGGCGCAGCGGGTTGAGCGACACCCGGCCGAGCAGCCGCGACGTCGAATCACCGCAGCGGTCGGCCACCCAGGCGTGGGCCGCCTCGTGGGCGGAGATCGACAGCAGCAGCAGCAGCATTTGAATGACGACGGTGAAGATCAGGGTGGTGCTCATGCGCGGTCGTTTCTCCTTGCGGCCCCGTCCCGGCTGCCTATCGCCCCAGCCCGCGCGGCGGCGCCGGCAGCGGCTCGCGCAGCCCGTGCAGCAGCCCGCGCGCCTTGGCCGCGACGGCCCCGGCATTGCCGCGCGGCAGCTCGCGCAACCAGGCCACCGGCAGCGCCAGCAGGTTGGCGGCGAGGAAGCCGGCAAAGCCGGCCGGTCCGGCGTGGCGCCGCACGTAGACCGCGTTGCTGCGCGCCGTGTGGAAGTTCTTGCCGGGGGTGTAGGCGCCGCCGCTCGCGGCCGCCACCTTGTGCCAGACGCGGCTCTCCGGCACGTAGCGCAGGCGGTAGCCGGCGTCGAGCGCCCGCCGGCACCAGTCGGCGTCGTCGACGTTGATGAAATAGGCCGGATCGAGCGCCCCGACCCGTTCCAGCGCGTCGCGCGGGATCAGCAGGCAGCAGGTGGTGAGGTAGGTCACGTCGGCCGGCCGGTTGAAGCGCGGACCGTCCGGCTGGCCGCGGCCGAACTCCTCGGTCACCGTCTCGCGGATGCGCAGCCTGCCGCCGGCCGCCCACAGCCGATCGGGCGGATCGAAATAGAAGATCTTGGGTCCGGCGGCGCCCACCCGCGGGTCGGCGCAGGCGGCGAGCAGCGGTTCCAGGAAGCCGGGATCCACCTCGACGTCGGTGTTCAGCAGCAGCACCCAGGCGACCTCGGCGTCGGCGAGCGCATGCCGGATGCCCACCTCGTTGCCACCGGCGAAGCCGAGGTTGCCCCCGCTCTCGATCACCTCGAGCCCTGGCCGCTCGCGCCGCAGCCGCGCCACCGAACCGTCGCTCGAGCAGTTGTCCACCACGATGATGCGGAGCGCCGGTGCCGCTCCTTGCGCGCACCGGTCCAGCGACGCCAGGGTCGCCAGCGTGTCGGCGGCGCCGTTCCAGTTCACCAGCACCGCCGCGACCTGCCCGGTCATGGCCGCCTGACGGCGGCGCCCGTCGGCATCCGCGGTCACCGCCGGCGGGCGCCCGGTGCCCTCAGGCGCCATCGGTCCGCAGGCGCCGGCCGAGCTCGATCGCGAGGCTCTCCTGGTCGGCGAGCACGCGGCGCTCGGCGAACATGGCGCCGCCCTGGAGCAGGAGAGTGACGTAGAAGAGAGCATGGTGCAGCGCCGCCGGCGCGGTGCCGGAGAGGGCGCCACCGCCGCTCATGAACGTGCCGCCCACCGCGGCGAGCGCCGCCACCAGCAGCACGATGGCGCGCAGGCGCGGCCGCCGCGCCCGCTCGAGCAGCTCCGTCTCGAAACCCTTCTCGCGCACCACCCCCGAGATCACCCGCCCGGTGGCCAGCAGGTAGAGCACGATCCAGGTATGCGAGAACATCAGCACCAGAGAGGCGGCCAGGCTCAGCAGCACGTGCGCCCGCACCTGCGTGTCGGCGGCGCCCTTCAACCCGTAGCCGAGCACCGCCGCGGCGATCAGGCCGGCGGTCCCCAGCAACCCCAGGGCGAGCAAGGCGCGTCCCATCTTCATCGCGAAATCGTCTCCTCCTCATCGCCCGGCACGCCGCCGAGCACCGCCCGGCGCCACAGCCGGGCCGCGTGCACCGGCCGGAATCGCTGGTCCAGCCGCCGCCGGCCGGCCGCGCCGCGCCGTCGCGCCTCGGCCGGATCGTCGAGCGCCGCGGCCAGCGCCGCCGCCAGGCTCGCCGGATCCTCGGGCGGCACCAGCCAGCCGGTCTTGCCGTCCTCCACCACCTCCGGGATGCCGGCGACACGGCTGGCGACGATCGGCAGCGACGCCGCCATGGCTTCCAACACGACCAGCGGCATGCCCTCGTAGATGGAGGGTACCACCAGCGCCGCCGCGCCCCGCAGCAGCCCGCGCACCCGCGGCCCGCCGGCCCGCCCCAGGAAGCTCACCGCCTCGCCAAGCCCGAGAGCCGCTGCCGCACGCTCCAGCGCCGCCCGGTGCTCGCCGTCGCCGGCGATCAGCAGGCGCGCCGCGGGGACCCGCCGCCGCAGCTCGGGCATCGCCGCGAGCAGCACGTCGACTCCCTTGCGGATGCGCAGCCGCCCCACCACCAGCAGGAAGCCGGACCCGTCCGCCCCGCCGTCGCCCTCTGCGGCCCGCCCATCGTCGGCACCCGCGGGCTCCGCGTCCCCCATCGCGTTGGGCACCACCGCCACCTCGCGCACCAGGTAGTCGCGCCGCAGCTCGGCGGCGGTGGCGGCGCTCGGCGCCAGCACCCGATCTGCCGCCTGCGCCGTCAGCCAGCCCAGCGCGATCTGCAGCGGCGCCTTGAAGCGTCGGAAGCGCAGCTCGACCGCCGAAGGCAGCGCCGGCGCCAAACCACCGCAGCGCAGCGGCCGCACCGCCCGCCGCTCCTCGCGGTAGCTCACCTGCAGCAGCGCCACCAGCCGGGGCGGCGGCGTGAGGCTCGGCGCCAGCCAGGCGACCAGCAGCGCGGCCAGACCGCCGTCGGACTCGTGCACCTGCACCACGTCGGGGCGAAAGCGGCGCAGCGCCCGCCACACGGCAGGCACCGCGAAGAGCGGGAACAGCACCTTCGGGCCGGCCACGCCGCCGGGCCCGCGCCCTAGGACCACCACCTCGGCGCCCTCCTGCCGCAGGCCGGCGGCCAACTGTAGCACCTGTTCTCCTACTCCCGACACGTCGCGCGGCGGCAGCGTATTGGCGACCAGCAGCACCCGCAGAGCGCCACCGGCGGCCGCCGGCACGGCAGACGCGGCCGGCGGGCGGGCCACGGACGTCAGCTCAGGCAGGCCAGCCACCGCCGGCGCCGCTCGCGACGACGGCTGCCCGGGAGCGTCCTGCAGAGCTAGGGAACCTCGAACCGCAGCTCGACGACGCCGAAGCGCAGCTCGGCCCCCGGGTGCATTTCCCCCGGCAAGCCGGTCTCGAGCCTGGCGCCGTTGAGGAAGGTGCTGTTCATCGTGCCGATCTCCTCGCCGAGGAAGAACTTGTTTCCCCGCCGGTAGATCTTGGCGTGGCGCCGCGAGATCGAGCGCTGGCTGTCCACCGGCGTCAGGTCGACGTCCGGGAAGATGCCGGTCACCGGATCGCGCCTGCCGATGGTGGTCTCGGGGCCGGCGGAGAGCGGGAACTCCATGCCCGAGGCGTGCACCAGCTTCTCCTGGCCCTCCGCCGGGATCTGCGCCGCCAGGCTGGGGATCTCGCTCGACACCGGCGACACCCGGCTGCCGAAGCTGGTCTTCAGCAGGTCGTCGGTCTCGCGCAGGCGCCGCGACAGCTTGCGCATCATGCGCACCGCGATCTCCGGATTGGCCTGCAGCATCTGGTCGAAGGTCGAGCCGTTGATCTGCAACAGGCGCGAGTCGGTCAGCGCCCGCGCGGTCGCCGCCCGCGGCAGATCCTCGAGCACCGACATCTCGCCGAAGAAGTCCCCCTTCTCGAGCACCGCGAGCACCCGCTCGTCCTCGCCCACGCGGTTGAGGATCTCCACCTTGCCGTCGTTGATGATGTACATCTCGGTGCCGAGGTCGCCTTCGCGGAAAATGGTCTCGCCGGCGTTGAAGCTCACCGACAGCGCGGCCAGGTTCTTCCGCGGCGGGCTGCCGGTGGTCTTGAAGACGGGACCGTTCATGGGCGTGTCCGCGGGTTCCCTGCCGGTCCGAGACGGCGCGACGCCACCGTCACCCGACCGCCAGGCACGGGCCGCCGGCCGGGCCGGCGGCGAGCCGGGCGCGCAGCCCGAGGGGTAGCGTCAGGTTGGGAGATCGGTGGCCGGCCGCGAGCCCCCAGGCCAGAGGCCAGTCGTGGCCGCGGAGATTGTCCGCGATCAGGGCGTGCAGGGGCTCGGGGAGCTGGCAGGTCTGGAGGGGTTCCATGCTCGGCGCTCGGCTCGCCTTTCCGGCGGGACTCCCGGAAACTCCGCTGGCATCGAGATGACCGAGGATCATCCCGCCGACGCTTTCGAGCCTACCTGACAGGGAAAGGTGGGTCAACATGCGGTCGAGCCGGTAGGGCGGCTCGTTGACGTCCTCGACGAACAGCAGCGCGCCGCGCAGGTCGGGAAACCAGCCGGTGCCGAGCGTCGCCGTCAACAGGCTCAGGCAGCCGCCGAGCAGCGGACCGGCCGCCTCGCCCTCGCGCAACCAGCCGCCCAGCGGCAGCTCGACCGGAAAGCGGCCGGCGAGCGCTCCGAGCAGCGATTCCCGCTCGGCGGCGGTGAGGCCGCGCGCCAGCTCCCCGGCCACCAGCGGGCCGTGGAACGCCGCCAGCCCCAGCCTCCCCACCACCGCCAGCAGCAGCGGCGTCAGGTCCGAGTAGCCGACATAGGCGCGCGGCCGCCGCCGCAGCAGCTCCCAGTCGAGGCCCGGCAGCAGGCGCAGCAGCCCGTGGCCGCCGCGGGTGAAGAAGATCGCCGGCAGGTCGGGATCGGCGGCCAGGCGGTGGAAGGCGGCCAGGCGCTCGGCGTCGCCGCCCGCGAACAGCCCCTGGCGCGAGCTGGCGTTGTCGGCCACCACCGGCACGAAGCCCAGGCCGCGCAGCGCCGCGAGGCCCTGTTCCAGGCGTTCGGGATCGACCGGACCGGACAGCGCCGCGACGCCGACGCGGTCGCCCGGGCCGGCGGGCGGCGGCAGGCGCGCCGTTTCCTGGGAGTTCTCAGCCAAGATGCCGGAGAGGTCCGTAAGCCGAGTTCTGTGTGCCGGTGCCGAAGCGCCGGCCCGCGGTCATTCCTCTACGACCGGCGTTGCCGCCGGCCTCTAGCAACCTACCCGGAAGCGGCCCCGGCCGGCCAGGCCGACCGAGGGCGGGACGGGCGGCCCGCATACCGCTCCCCTATTTGGTCTTGCTCCGCATGGGGTTTGCCGTGCCTCCACCGTCGCCGGTGGAGCGGTGCGCTCTTACCGCACCGTTTCACCCTTACCCGACCCGAGGGCCGGGCGGTCTGTTCTCTGTTGCACTTTCCGTCGCGTCACCACGCCTCGCCGTTAGCGAGCATGCTGCCCGTCGGAGCTCGGACTTTCCTCCCCGCCGGCCGAAGCCGGCGCGGCGACCGCATGAACCTCTCCGGCGCCCCCATTGTAGCGCGACTGCCGGCCGGCCGGCCGGCGGTTTTCCCGTCAATCCAGAAGAGCGGTGCCGGCGAAGCGCAAATCCGGTTGCCTTGACGACACGACGCTCCTGATGACACCATATACGGTATCACTTCTCAACCGGGAGGTGACTCTTGGCGAAGCCGACAAGGCAGGAGCAACGCCAGCGAGCGCTGCAAGACCTGCGGCGCAGGAGGTCGAACCGAAGACTTGACGAGATTGTCGAACTGCTGACGGCATGGGCTTCACGTGCCGCAAGGCCACCAAGGAGCAGGGTGGCGTCTGGCAGCGCGGGACCCGCACGCTGACACTACCCAAGCCACACGGCAACCGGGACAGAGTTCTGGCCGCGCGTCTCATCCGCTATGTGATTGCCGAAATAGAGGCGGCCGAATTGGAAGATCCCCTGGAGACGGACTAGGACATGCCAAACGATCTCGCGTACTACCTGTCCTTGAACTACCCCATCGAGCTGGTGAGGGAAAGGGATCTCTTCGTCGCCTCACACCCCGATCTCCCGGGCTGCATGACCCAGGCTGATTCGGCCAACGAAGCGGTAACGAACCTCGACCAGGCGCGCCAGGCCTGGATCGAGGTGCGCTTCGAGCGCAGCCTCTTCATTCCGGAACCGCTGCCCGAGGATTACAGCGGCCACCTCACGGTGCGTCTGCCGGTTTCACTGCATGCGTCCTTGGCGACCGCTGCGCAGCGACAGAAGGTGAGTCTCAATTCCTATATCGTGACCAGGTTGGCCGCGGCAGATGGCGACCGCGGAGCCGCCGTGGCGGAGACCATGCTTGGCGAGTTCCGCTCCTTGGCAGCCAAGCTTCTGGCCTCGGCGGAGATCAGTCTCCGGACGGTGCGCGCCCCCCGCCGTGAGCCCGTGGCGCCGGATTGTCGAGAACCCGTTGTGGCTGCACGCCGAGCGAATCAGCAAAAACCTTGAAGGCCAGCAGCGGCCCGGGATTGCCCTTCAGGATTCGCAAAAACGACCCATGGATCAATGCGACGTCGCGGTCGTCGGCTTGGGGTACGTCGGGCTGACCCTCGCCGTGGCGCTGGCCGAGGCCGGGATGCGGGTCGCCGGCGTCGAGGCCAACCCGGAGGTCCGGGCGGCGGTTGCCGCGGGCCGGGCGCCGTTCGCCGAGAGCGGGCTCGCGCCGGCCGTGGCGCGCCAGGCCGGGCGCGGCCTCGCCGTCGCGCCGGAGATCCCGCGCGGCGTCCCCATCGTGTTCCTGTGTGTCGCGACGCCGGTCGCCCCCCCCTCGCGGACACCGCGGACACCGGCGACGCCGCCGGAGCCGCGGCTCGAGCAGCTGCTGCGCGCCGCCGAGCAGGTGCGCGACGCGATGGCCGCGGCCACCCTGGTGATCGTCCGCAGCACCGTGCCGGTGGGCACGACCGTGGGCCTCGTCGCCCCGATCCTCGCGGCCGCCGTTGCCGAGCCGCTGCTGGCCATGTGTCCGGAGCGCACCATCCAGGGCCGCGCGCTCGCCGAGCTGCGCACCCTGCCGCAGGTCGTCGGCGCCACCTCGCCGGCCGCGGCCGATCGCGCATCGGCGCTGTTCGCGCGGCTCGGCGTCGAGGTCGTGCGGGTCTCCTCGCCGTCGGCCGCCGAAGCGGTGAAGCTGATCAACAATGCGCACACCGACCTGATCTATGGTTTCGGCAACGAGGTGGCGCTGCTGGCGGAGCGCCTCGGCCTGGATGCGGCGGAGCTGATCCACGCCGCCAATCACCACTATCCCCGGCCGGACCTCTGCGGCCCGGGCTTCGTCGGCGGCAGCTGCCTGACCAAGGATCCCTACCTGCTGCTGCACTCGCTCGGCGCCGGGGCGGCCGAATCCCGCCTGGTCCGCGCGGCCCGGGAGCTCAACGAGGCGGTGCCGGCGCTGGCTTGGGGCCGGGTCGAGCGGGCGGCGCCGGCGGCCGGCATCGAGGTCTCCGGCGCGACGGTGCTGCTGGCGGGGGTCGCCTACAAGGGCCGCCCGCAGACCGACGACACCCGCGGCTCGGCCGCCGTGGCGCTGGTGGAGCGCCTGCGCGGGCGCGTCGAGCGCCTGCTGCTGCAGGACTTCGAGGTGGCGGCGCCGGCCCTCCGCGCGCTCGGCGCGGAGCCGGTCGAGCTGGCGGACGGGGCGGCTCGCGCCGACATCATCCTGTTGCTCAACGACCACCCGGGCTACGGCCGGGCGCCGCTGCACCCGGTCTTCCGCCGGGACCCCCGGCCGCGGGTGGTCTGGGACGGGTGGGGCGTCTGCGACGCCGAGCACGGTACCTGGCCGGCCGCGGTGCGGTACCTGAGGTTCGGCCGTGCCTGAGCGCGTCCTGGTGACCGGCGGGGCGGGATTCATCGGCCTGGCGCTGGCGGCGGCGCTGATCGAGCGCGGCCAGGAGGTCTGGCTGCTGGACGACTTCTCCCGCGGCGCGCGGGACGCGGCATGGCGGGCGCTGACCGGCAGTGTGAAGGTCATCGCGCACGACCTGACCCGCCCGCTGCCGGCAGCGCTCGACGCCGCGGCCTTCGACACCGTCTTTCATCTCGCGGCCCGCCTCGGCGTGAAGCAGGTCGGTGCCCATCCCTTCGCCACCCTCCACGACAACCTCGCCGGGGTCGCCAACCTGCTGCAGTGGGCGCGCGGTCGGCGCGGCCTGCGCCTCTGCTTCGCCTCGACGAGCGAGGTCTATGCCGAGGCGGTGCGCCGCGGCCTGGCGCCCCTGCCGACGCCGGAGACGGCTCCCCTGGTGGCGGGAGATCCCGAGGTGGCGCGCTCCGCCTATGCCGTCTCGAAGATCGCCGGGGAGCATCTGGTGCTGCAGGCGGCTCGCGAGCTGGGCCTGCGCGCGCTGGTCGTCCGCTATCACAACGTCTACGGGCCGCGGATGGGGCATGCGCACGTGATCCCGCAATTCATCCTGCGGGCGCTGGCCCGTGCCGAACCGTTCGCCGTTTTCGGCGTCCAGACACGGGCGTTCTGTCACGTGGACGACGCGGTAACCGCCACCCTCGCCGCGATGGCCGTGCTGGCGGAGACGCCGCTGATCGTCAACGTCGGCGACGCTCGCGAGGAGATCCGCACCGACGAGTTGGCGCGCCGCGTCTGCCGGCTGGCCGGCTATGCGCCGGCCCTGGCGGTGCACGCGGCGCCCCCGGGCTCGCCGGAGCGCCGGGTGCCCGACCTCGCCCGCCTCCACGCCCTCACCGGCTTCGCGCCCCGCGTGACGCTGGCGGCGGGCCTGGCGACTACGTTCGAGTGGTACCGCGCCGAGTGGGAGGCCGGCGGCGCCGGGCGAGCCATGCTCGCGGGAACCGCCGGATGAGACTCATGGTCCTGCATCAGGGAGCCTATCCGGGCCGCTCCGGCGCCGAAGCGATGGCGGCGGCGACCGCGGCACAGGCGCTGCGGCGCGGCCACAGCGTGGCCTTCGCCACCGATCCGCGCTCGCTGGCGCGCGACGGCGGCGCGACGGCCGGGATGGAGGTGCTCGACGTCCATGGCCCCTGGGCCGAGGCCGCCAGGCGCTGGCGTCCCGACGTCATCCATCTCGTCGACCTGGTCTCGGCGCGCCTGGCGGCGGCGGCGCTGGCGGCCAGCGAGGCGTGCGCCGCCCCCCTGGTGGTGACGCCCGCCTCGGCGAGCGGCACCTGGGAGGATGCGGCGCTCGGCTGGCGCGTCCTGGCCGCGGCCAAGGCGGTCCTCGTGCTCACCGCCGCGGAGGCCAGGCACCTGGCGGCGGTTGCGCCGGGCCGCGGGAGCCTTGGCCGAACCGTGACGATCGGCCAGGGCGCCGACCTCCCGGCGCTGGCGGGCTCGGTGCACGAGTTCCGCGCCACGTACGGCATCGAGGGACCGATGGTCCTCTTCCTGGCGCGGCGGCTCCGCTCGAAAGGCCTCTGGCGCCTGGTCGAGGCGATGCCCAGGCTGCGCTCCCGCCTGAGCGATGCGGAGCTGGTCGTCGCCGGCCCCGCGGGCGACGACCACTGCCTCGACGGTATTGGAACGGGCCACGAGCCGCGGCCGGGGCCGGGCCGCGAGCCGCGGCCGGGGTCGGGCCGCGAGCCGCGGCCGGGGACGGGCCACGAGCCGCGGCCGCGGCCGAGGCCGGGGGCCAGCGCGGGGATCGTGGATCTCGGGCTGGTGAGCGATGCCGGCAAGCGCCTGGCGCTCGCCGCCTGCGACGTCCTCTGCCTGCCGACGCAGCAGGACGTCTTCCCGGTGAGCTTCGTCGAGGCCTGGCGGTGCGGCAAGGCGGTGGCGACGACGGCTTTCGACGGCGTGGAGGAGGTGGTGCGGCACGGCGTCGACGGCGTGATCCTCGGCGCCGAGCCCGCGGCGCTGGCAGACGGGCTGGCGGCGCTTCTCGCCGATACGCCGCGGCTGGCCGGGCTCGGCGAGGCGGGACGGCAGCGTGCCGCGCGCGAGCTGACCTGGGAGGCCGTCGGCGAGCGGATCGAGGCGGCATACGCCTCGCTCCGCGACCACGGCGGCACCGCGCGGCGGCCGCGCCGCCGGGCCATCGTGCTCGCCGGCGGCCTCGGCCGCCGCCTGCGCACCGACGGCGTGGAGGAGATCAAGCCGCTGGCGTCGATCGGCGGCGTCCCCCTGCTCGAGATCCTGCTGCGGCAGCTCGCCGCCCAGGGTTTCGAGCGCGCCACCCTGTGCATCACGCCGGCCACCGACGGTGTCCGGGAGCGGATCGGGGATGGCGCCCGGCTGGGTCTGGCCGTGGACTACTCCCGGTCGGAGGCGCTCCTGGGCACCGCCGGTCCGCTGCGCCTGGTCGCGGACTGGACGGAGACCGCGCTGGTGGTCAACGGCGACCTGCTGACCGCCTTCGACTATGCCGCGCTCCGCTGCTGGCACCTGGACCGCGGCTGCGCGGCCACCGTCGCGCTGGTGCGGCCACCGATCCCGGTGCCGTTCGGCGTGGTCGAGACGGACGCGGCAGGCCGTGTCCGCAGCCTGGAAGAGAAACCGGTGCTCCGGCCGCTCTGCGCCAGCGGCGTCTACGTCCTCGAGCCGGAGGTCCTCGGCGTGCTCGGAGACGGCCGTCTCGACATGCCGGAAGCGCTGCTGCGCCTGCTGCGTGCCGGCCGGCCGGTGGGTGGCTGCGAGCTCGCCCGACGCTGGCACGACGTCGGCACCGCCGAGTCGCTGCGGCTGGCCGAGGCCGATTTCCTGGCCCACACCAGCGAGTTCCTCCCCGCCGCGTTGCCGGCAGGGCGCCCATGAGCGAGCGGCGCGTCGCGCTCTTCGACCCGGGCGCCGGCGACGCCGAAGCGGCGGCCGTCGAGCGGGTGATCCGCTCCAATTGGCTGGCGCAGGGCCCGGCGACGGCGGCGTTCGAGGCGGCGTTCGCGGCCCGCCTGGGGGTGCCGGCGGCGGTCGCCGTGAGCAGCGGCACCGCGGCGCTGCACCTCGCGCTGCTGATCCACGGCATCGGCCCGGGCGACGAGGTAATCACCCCCTCGCTCACCTTCGTGGCCTGCCCGGCGATGATCGCTGCCTGCGGCGCGACGCCGGTCTTCGCGGACATCGTGGGCGAGTCGGACCTCTGCCTCAGCCCGGCGGACGTCGAGCTGCGGCTCACCCCCCGCACCCGGGCCGTGGTCGCCATGCATTACGGTGGCCACGCCGCCGCCGTCGACGAGCTGCTGCGGCTCTGCGAGCGCCGCGGCGTCCTGCTCCTCGAGGATGCGGCGCACGCCCCGTTCGTCGCCGGCCCGAACGGCAGTGGCATGCTCGGCACGATCGGCGCCGCCGGCTGCTTCAGCCTGCACGTCACCAAGAACGTGGCGGCGGGCGAGGGTGGGGTGCTGGTCGTGCCGGACCCCGAGCGGCGCGAGGCCGCGCGGCGGCTGCGTTCGCACGGCCTCTCCCGGACCGCGCCCGAGCGCCTGCGCAGCGGCGAGCTCGACTACGACGTGACGGACCTCGGCTACAACTACCGGCCGACCGAGCTGGCGTCCGCCGTGGCCATGGCCCAGCTCGAGCGCGAGCCGGCGGGGCGGCAGGTCCGCCGCCAGGCGGTCGCCGGCTATCGCAAGCGGCTGGGGCGGATCGACGGCCTGGAGATCCCGTTCGCCGCCCGCGCCGGCGACAGCTGCCATCACCTCTTCGTGGTGCTGCTCCCGCCCGGCCTCCCCCGCCGGGCGATCGTGACGCGGCTGCGCACCGCCGGCATCGAGGTGGGGTTCCACTACCCGCCCGCCCACCTACTCACCCACTTCCGGAAACCAACCGCCTCGCCCCCCGCCGTCTTACCGCGGACCGAGGCGGTGGCGCCGCGGCTCCTGTCGCTGCCGATGCACGCCCGCCTGCAGCCGGCGGACGTCGCGGCGGTCTGCGACGCGCTGGAAGCGGCGATCGCCGCGGCCCGTCGCCGGCGCGCCTGACGAAGGAAAGAGCGGCCGATGTTCACGACCCACGATGGCCGGCTGCGGCGCGATGGCGAGCCGTTCACCATCGTCGGCGTGAACTTCCACCCCTCGGGGTCGGGGTGCGACTACTGGCGCGACTGGTCGGAAGGCGCCGTGGCGGAGGCACTCTCGGCGATGGCCGTGAACGGCGTCAACGTCGTGCGGTTCTTCCTCTTCTGGCGCGACTTCGAACCCGCGCCGGGCCGCTACGAGGAGGCGGTCTTCGCCCGCCTGGTCCGCTTCGTCGAGCTTGCCGGGCAACGCGGCATCGCCTGCCTGCCCTCGCTGCTCACCATCTGGATGAACGGCCAGCTCTTCGACCTGGACTGGCGGCGGGGCCGCGATCTCTGGACGGGCGCGGAGATGCGGGCGCGCGCCGCCGCCTACGTCGGGACCGTGGCCCGTCATCTCCGGGACCGCCCGAACGTCGTCGCCTACGACCTCGGCGACGAGCTGCCGCAGGTGGCCCCGGCCGCCGCCATGGAGCTGTCCGCTCCCGCGGTGCGCGCCTGGGTCGCCGAGCTGGCGGCGGCGATTCTCGCCGAGCACCCCGGCGCCCTGATCTGTCAGGCCAACGACGCCGGCGCCGCCTTCGGCAGCCACCTGTTCAGGCCGGAGAACACCGCGCCGACGGGCCTGGTGGCGCTGCACGGCTTCCCGGTGTGGACGCCGATCGCGGCGGAGTCGTGGCTGGCGTACAAGTCGACGCTGCTGGCCTCCTTCCTGACCCGCTTCGGCGCGCGCGCCGGCGCGGTGGTGCTCGACGAGCTCGGCTGTTACGGCGCCGACGAGGAGACAACGGCGCGCTACCTCGACGCGGCGCTGCACGCGCAGCTCGCCAACGGCGGCGCCGGCGCGGCGGTCTGGTGCTGGCAGGACTTCGCGACGGCGCGGAAGCCCTTCGAGCTGCGGCCGCAGGAGCGCCGGGTCGGCCTGCTGGACGAGCGCGGCAGGGAGAAGCCGGCACTGGGCGTGCTGCGCGCCTTCGCCGCCGAGGCCGCGACGCTCTCCGATTTGCGTCCCGAGCCCTCGCCGGTGGCCATCCTCGCCCACGAGATCCGCGACGAGCTCCCCGGCGGCTACCTCCGGCAGCCCCTCGACTCAGCAGTCGGCCTGTTCTACGCCTTCGCGCTGGCCAAGCGCGCCCAGCTCCCATGCGAGCTCGTCGCCGAGCCCGGGCCGCGCCACCGGCTGCTGCTGGCCCCCAGCCTCCACGGGTTGCGGCAGTCGGACCTGGATCGCCTGCGCCGCTTCGTCGACCAGGGCGGCCACCTGTACGCCTCGCTCGGCGACCACCTTCACGGCTTCCTGGGCGAGGAGCTGCTGGGCGTCCGGCTGGTCGACTTCGCGCGGCTGGAAGGCCACGACGCGGCCTTCGAGTTTCGCGGCATCCGCTATCCCGCCAGGCACCGCGGCGCCGGCGACCAGGCGGTGACCGTTGCCGTGGTCGCGCCGCTCGGCGCCGAGGTGCTCGCCAGCTTCCCCGACGGCAGCCCGGCGCTGACCCGTTGGGCTTGCGGCCGCGGCCAGGTCGTGTTCCTGAACGCGCCGTTCGAGGAGACGCTCAACCGGCCGGGGCTGCTAGAGGCCGGCCCATGGCACGAGCTGTATCGCTGGCTGGCGCAGGAGGCGAGAGTCGTACCAACGCTGGCGGGCGACGTGCCGGACGTGGAGTGCGCGGTCCTCGCCGGACCCAGGCGCGCCGTGGGCATGCTCGTCAACCACTCCCCGCGACGGGAGCGTGTGCGTCCGGTCCTGGCCGGCAGCGATGGACCGGTCGCCCTGCCGCCGATCGAGCTGGGGGCCAAGGCGACACGCGTGCTCTCCCTGCCGCCGATCGCATGAAGACGTTGATCCGTCACGCCGAGCTGGGAATCTGGCAGCAGGACTGACCGGTGCCCGGGTCCACCGCGGCGACCCCCGAGCTCATGCAGCGGCCAGCCGCGACTCCGCGAAAGCGGGGCCGCGGCTGGCCCGAGCACGAGCGCTGCGAATCGCGCCGCCGGCGGCGCGGCGCTGCCGGTTCAGTGGCCCTGAAGGCCGTTCTGCAACGAAGCCAGCAGCCCGACCAGAGTTTGGGCGTCCACCTGTGCGTTCAGCTCGACTGTGGCCGCCAGCGCGCCGGCATTGGCCAGGAAGCGCGCATTCGAGATCGTCGGGTGGAGCTGCGCCAGCGCATCCGGGAGCGAGCTCTTGAGGAGCTGCGGACCGACGGCGCTGTCGAGAGCCGCCTTAAGCCGGCCGCCAAGGTCCACCCCCACCAGCCTCAGGACCTCGTTGGTCAATTCGGCATGGTCGCCGCCGAGGTCGACCGTCGGGTTGCCGAGCACAACCGCCACGGTGTGCGTATCCGGCGTCGTCAGGCGAAGCGGGACCGTGGCGGTGAACGACTGATTCTGCACCAGGGTGCCTTTGGCGGGATGGCCGTGATCGAACGGGTTGTCCGCGCACCACCAGAGATCGCCGTTACCGTGCACAGTGAGGACCGCCGCGTCGCCTTGGATCGTCAGGTCCTTTCCCCACAGCCTGACCACCACGTTGTCGGCGCTGAAGCGAGCGCAATTGTCGGTGGGCAGAGCGATGGTGTCGACGAGCGCGCCGGCCTTCCGCTGCAGGTCGGCAAGGTCGACGACGACGCGGGCCGTCACCTGCTGCTGGCCACCTTCCGGCTGCGTCGAAATGAACAGCGAGGCGACCGGCGAGATCGTCACTCCCTGCACGGTCTGGTTGATCGGCAGCGGACCGATCAGAACCTCGCCGGGCCGCGCTTGGGTCAGCTCTTGCGATCCGGCCGCCGGGCAGCAGAGTGCCCATGTCACGGCCGGCGCGATGCAAAGAATTCTCCACATGGCTTCTCCTTTGACGGCTGCTTATCGTCGGTGCGGTCCTCGAGGGCGGTCCAAACCCTGATCTCCTGGCCGCTGAGCGGTCCCGGCGACTTCGTCGCCGCGTCCTTCACACAGGCGCTCAGAGAGGCGTCGAAGCTGTCGAAAGGCGTCGGGTTGCCCGCCTTGGCCGCGGCGAGGCTGGTCTTCAGGTCGGCCTTGCGGTCGGGCAGCTTGTCGACCATGCAGACCTTCACGAAGGGGGTGAGAGCGGCGTTGCCCCGGACGGTGACGAAGACCTTGTCGAGGTCCGGCAGCTTGGTCGCACCCAGCAGCTTCAGGGCCTGAAAGACCTGGTCGAGGGTTCGAGCAAAGTCGACGCCGGGACCGAGCCCGAGCGCATCGCCCACGGGCAGGTCCTTGGCCTTCTCCTCGAACAGGCATTCTTGCTGGCGAGCATAGAAAGGCACGTCGCGGTTCCAGATGTCGGTGTCGACGTTTTGCAGGGTGAGCTCGGCGGTATCCGGGTCGACGACGAGAACGGCCTGTGCGACCTCGAAGACATGACCATGATGCGGGCCGTCCTTGAAGGGCACCGGCTCGCCGTCCTTGAAGCACGGACTCTTCCCGCCACACGACGGCGACGTCAACTCCAGGCCGCCGGGGCCGAACAGGCGAAAGATGTAGTCCCACCCCTCCGTCCGTTCCCAGCTCTGCGAATTGTGAAAGGTCTTCTGATTCGCGACCAGGAGCGCCAGCTGGTTGGTGCCGGCATTCAGGCGCAGCGGCTGGTCGCCCTTTCCCAGCGCCGCCTTGTCGAGCACGATCTTGCCATTGAGCAAGACGACCAGGTCATCGTCCGCCGCCTCGACCGCGGCCTGCGCGAAGACCGGCTGGCGGAGATAGAACGGCCTGGGAATGCCGGCGCTGGGGAATGCCTCGAAGGGCGTCTGCACACCCTTCAGCTCGGCCGCGGTCAGGGCGAGGATCTCGTCGATTTCGAGGCCGGCCTTGCGAATGTGGTGGAGCAGCGCGGTGGTGAAGGCAGAATGGCCGGTCGCCGAACCGCTGCCCGTCGCCTCGGAACCGGGACTGGTCGCGAAAACCTGCAACACGCCTGGCGGCGAGGTCCCGGGATCCGCCGGCCCAAGGGGGGCTCCGGGAGGAAGTCGCAGCTCGTTCCGGCACGCGTCGATGAGCAGCAGCTTGACGGCGGCGCCTGGCGCAGCACTGAAATACTGCAGGACGTCATCCACCAACAGCGAGGAGGCCGGATCGGTGGTGCCATTCTTTGGCATCAGGTAGGTCTTGCTCAGCCGCTGATATCCGTGTCCGGAAAAATAGAGCAAGACCACCGATGCGCCGCTCAGCTGCTGCGAGAACTTGTCGAGCGCGGTGTTGGTATCAGCGAGACTGGCGTCGAGCACCTTCGGCAGGACCGTGAAGCCGATCTGGCTCAAGGCATCGGCCATCGCACGCGCGTCTTCGACGCCGCTGATCGTGGGCTCCGCGTCATAGTTGCTGTTGCCGATGACCAGTGCAACTTTCTTCTCCACCGGCAACGACATGCAGGAGCAGGGTTGGGCCGCGGCCAGGGCGGCGGCGCAGAGAAGGGTGGATAGGATTGCCGGAAAGCCTTGTCGTAGGGATGCCATGATGACGTCATCCTGATCGCTCAGTTGAAGGCCGCCATCGGGCAGATGGGACGGTCCATGGTCCCCTTGGGGATTGGCTTGCTTTCTGGGCAGGTAGCGGGCGCGACGGCAGCCCGATTCTTGGATTGCGTGGGCCTCACGTGAGGTATCGGACGGTTGTCCCATAGGGGAGGCGTGAGCGCCAGCTCCGAGAAAAGAGCGAAGTGGCGGCCGACACCGTCGTCGCACGGTGCGTCGAAGGGCGGCACGACGGGCTCGTTCGAGAGATCGATGACATAGCCGTCTGGCCGCGCGATAAGGACCATGGCATGGTCATTGGCGCCGCCGAAGTCGGCGAGGTGGAGGGTGACGGTCGACTCTGCCGGCACGGCCAGCTGCCCCAGAACCGTTTGAGCAAGAGCCTGGCTGACCTCGTCCTTGCTTCCCGGCGCGCCCAGGATTCGGTAGCTCAGCGAATGGGCATTGAACTCTCCTTGATCGTAGCGGCCAGCCAGACTACAGGCGGTCACGGAGTCGAAGGGAAACTGCCACCTGGCCAGCAGGAGCTTCGGCGGCGTTGCCGCCAGGTACCGCGGGTCGAGCGTCAGGTTGAACGGTGGCTGCGAGAGATTGGCCACATAGGAAAAGTCGCCGCCCTCCGTGGTGTCGATCGGGAGGGGATGCTTCGGGGTCTTCCCCAGCGCGCGCGAGCCCGGAGCAAGGCCGGGCGAGATCTCGAGGGAGATCTCCTTGCCGGCCAGAGAGTCGGTGCAGGTACACATTCCCTTGGTATCGGACGTGCAGTGTGCCGCGAAGCACGCGCCATCCACCGGAAAGAACGAAAGCGCCGGAAAGTGCTGTGCCACGCACTCATGGGCGGGCGGTTGGCGCTCGTCGAGCACCAGCGCCGTCATATGATTGGCGCCGCCCGGATCGGACACCAGGGCGATCAATCCATGCAACAAGATCTGAACCGGAATCGAGCTCATGGTTCCTCCTTGGGTTTGGGGTCTTGCCACGCGGCGACCACCGCGGGCCTGCATCTCCAACGTCGAGGTAGACGGACCGCCCCGGCGGATTCCTCGGTTGCTCGAGCGGCCGGCCGCGCGACGCGAGTGGTCACCTGGGGTGGGCTCCTCGCCACCGCTCTGCTCTCGGGGTGTGGCCGCGCCGGTGAGGTTGGGCAGGGGAGCCCCTTGATGGCGGCGTTGAGCGCCGTGCGCCCCGGCGAGGGTCGCCTGACAGGCGCGCCCTGGCTTGCCCAGACGCCGCCGGCGGAGCGGCAGCGGTATAGCGATGTGCTGCGGCGCGCGGTCGCCACCTCGGCACGGACCGCCGCCGGCCCGGCCGCGGTCGATAAGCAGCGCAACGCCGCCGTCGCCCTGCTGCTTGCAGGCGCCGTCGACGCCGCCGTCGCCAACCTCGCGAAGCTCGCCGAGCGCTACCCGGCCAGCGCCGAGGTTTGGAGCGATCTGGCCGCGGCGCACCTGCAACGCCGCGCCGCGACCGGCGACCCGTTCGAGATCACGCTCGCGCTGGCCGCCGCCAATCACGCGGTCCGCCTCGAACCGGCCTCGCTCACCGCCCGCTTCAATCGCGCCCTGGCGCTCGGACAGGTGGGCCTGGTGTCCCAGGCCGTCGCGGAGTGGAAGATCTACGCGGGGATGGAGCGTGATCCGTCGTGGGCTCGCGAGGCCAGGGCCCGTGCCGCCGCGTTGACGCCGGGCACGAAGCTACCCGACTGGCCCAGCCGTCTGGCCGAGTTGGATGCGGCAGTCGCACGCGGCGACCGGGACAGGGTCACCTCGCTGGTCTCGGGTTCACCGCAGCGATGGCGCGAGCATGTCGAGGGAACGCTGTTGGGAGACTGGGCCGATGCCGCGGACCACCATCGCGACCACGAGGCCGCAAGTAGCCTCTCGGTCGCGCGGGCGATTGCCGCTGCACTGGCGGCGAACCACGGCGACCGCATGGCCTGCGACACGATCTCAAGGCTCGATGGCTTGGATCGCAGGGATCCGAGGTGGCAGGAATCGGTGTTGGGGTTGCTTGCCTACCGCCAAGGGCTCGCACTCGCCGCGGCCGGCGACTGCACCCGCGGCCTGCAGCAATTTCGCACCGCGGAGCGAGCTTTGGCGACCGCGGGCAGCCCGTTCGCCGGGTGGGCCCGCTACGGCACCGCCATGTGCCGCTATCAGGAGCTGGATTACGCGGCTGCTCGGCGCTCCTTGGCCGATACGATCAGGGAGTCCGCGCGAGCGGGGTACCGGGCCCTGCATGGCCGGTCTCTCTGGCTGCTGGGGCTGATGGACAGCATCGAGGGGCACCTCAGCGCGGCGCTCACCGCTCACGAGGCGGTCCTTGAGGACTTCAGCGGCCTGGGCGAGAAGGCGCTGGCGGCGAAGGTGAGGTCGTTGCTGGCGACGGATCTCGAGCTCCTCGGCCATCGCGAGGACGCTTGGCGGCGCCTCTACCCGGCGCTGGTCGAACCGGACACGCTCGATCAGCCCGTCCTCCGGCTGCTCATCTGGGAGGTTGCCTCATGGCTGGCGAATGCGCAAGGCGATCTCGAGAGCGCGCTCTGGTTCCAGGACGAGGTCGTGCGCAGCAGCGAAGCCACCGGCAGACCGCTCGCCATCGCGGAAGCGCTGCGCTGGCGGGCGAATCTCTACGTCGCCCTGAGCGACCGCGACGCGGCGGAGCGGACGCTGGATGAGGCTTGGAGATACCAGCGACTGGTGGCCGATCCGGCGCTCCGTCGCACCATCGAAGGCGACCTTCGCCTGGTCGCGGGAGAGCTGGCGATCGGCTCATCGCCGGTCCGGGCCATCGCGCAGCTCGATGCCGCGGTGCGCAGCTTCAGCACGACCTCGTACCACTACCAGATCGGCAGGGCCCTCTATGAGCGTGCGCAGGCCGAGGGCATGCTGGGCCGGATCGACGCCGAGGAACGCGATCTCGCCGATGCGATCGAAGAATCGGAGCGTCAGCGCGACGCGATCGAGGCGACGACGGATCGCATCACCTATCTCGACCGCTCGAAAGAGCTCTTCGACGCCATGATCGCTTTCCAGCTGGACCAGCGTCACGATCCGGAAAAGGCCCTGCGCTTCAGCGAGCAGGCGAGGGCCCGGGTGCTGAAAGACTGGTTGGTGACCGGAGCGGGCCAGACGGTCGCGCCGCCGAGCCTCGGCGTCCCGCCGGCGGAGGACGTGGGCGCTTTGCAGCGTGGCCTGCCGGAGGGAACGATCCTCCTCGAATATGCCGTCCTGCCGAAGCGGACGATCATTTGGGTGCTGCGGCGGCGCGGCGCGGTGCGCTGTGAGACGGTGCCGATGGACCGGGCCGCGCTCGGCGCCGATGTGGAGAGGTTTCGTCGTCTGCTGGCCGGCGGCCCGGTTGCCGACTTCACGCGGCTATCCGAGAAGCTCTACGCGGCCCTGGTGGGCCCGGTGGCCAAGGACCTGGGCGGCGCGGACCGCCTGGTGCTGGTCCCCGACGGCGTGCTGCACACCCTGCCCTTCGCCTTGCTTCGCGATCCTCGGCGCCGCCGGTATCTGATACAGGACCATGTCTGCGCCGTGGCGCCGAGCGCGTCCGTCCTCGCCGCTGGCCGGCGCCGCGAGCTGGCCTTGCCCAACCGCCATCAGCCGCGGGTGCTGTATCTCGCCGCCCCCGACTTCGACCGCCAGCTCGATCCGACGCTGGCGCCGCTGGCGGCGCGGCCAAGCGACGCACTGATCGCTCGCGTTTTCCCCGGTTCCGTGACGCTCCTCGGGCGCGACGCCACGCGCCGGGCCTTCCTGGCAAGTGCCGGCGACTTCGAGATCGTTCACTTTGGCGGTCATTCGACGGTGAACTCCGGCTCCCCGCTCCTCTCGCAGATGCTCTTCGCCAAGGATTCGACCGACGCGTCCCGAGGCGTTCTGTACTCGGGCGACGTTCTGCGCCAGCGCCTGCCGCGGACGCGCCTGGTGGTGCTCGCGAGCTGCGGCACGGCGAGCGGCAGGCTCTCGCCCACCGAGGGGGTGGAGAACTTCGCGCGCGCCTTTCTCGCCACCGGGGTCCCCACCGTCGTCGCCTCGCTCTGGTCGGTCGACGACGCGCTGATCGCGGACTTCTTCGCACGGTTCTACCGGCACCTGGGGGAGCGCTTCGACGCTGCCTGGGCACTGCGAGCCAGCCAGCTCGAGAGCTTCGAGGCCGCCGGACCCGCTGCCGCACCCTCCGTTTGGGGTGCTTTCGAGGTCATCGGCAGCAGCAGCCCCTGACTTCGATCGAGCCAGAGCGGCGGCGCCGGATGGTAGGATTGTCCCCCCATGGAAGCCAGGATCCTCGATGAGTTTCGTGCCATCGTCGGCGCGGCGGATCTGATCACCGAGCCCGAGCAGCTCAGCACCTACGAGTGCGACGGCCTCACTGTGTTCCGGGTGCTCCCCCTGGCGGTGCTGCTGCCGACCTCGACCGAGGAGGTGCAGGCGATCGTGCGGGTGTGCCATCGCGAGCGGATCCCGTTCGTGGCCCGTGGCTCGGGCACGGGGTTGAGCGGCGGCGCGCTGCCGGCGGCCAACGGCATCGTCATCGGCCTCTCGCGCATGAACCGCATCCTGGAGGTGGACCTGCCCAACCTGCGGGTGGTCGTGGAGCCCGGCGTGATGAACCTCGACGTCACCGCGCGAGTGGCGCCGGACGGCTACTTCTACGCGCCCGATCCCTCCTCGCAGCAGGTCTGCTCTATCGGCGGCAACGTCGCGGAGAACTCGGGCGGCGCTCACTGCCTGAAGTACGGCTTCACCACCACGCACGTCCTGGGTCTGGAGGTGGTGCTGCCCGACGGCTCTCTGGCGCACTTCGGCGACACCACCCTGGACCGTCCCGGCTACGACCTGTGCGGAGTCTTCGTCGGCTCGGAGGGCACGCTCGGCATCGCCACCAAGGTCATCCTCCGCATCATGAAAAAGCCGGAGGTCGTCCAGGTGCTGCTGGCGGCCTTCCATTCCACCAATGAAGCGGGCGCGGCAGTGAGCGCCATCATCGCCGCGGGGATGCTGCCGGCGGCCATCGAGATGATGGACAACCTGGCGATTCAAGCCGCCGAGGCCGCGGTGCACGCCAACTATCCCGATTGCGGCGGTCTGCTGCTGGTCGAGCTGGACGGCGCCGCGCCCGAGGTCGAGACCCTGATGGAAGAGGTGGCCGAGGCCTGCACCAGGTGCGGCGCCTGGGAGATCCGCCTCGCGCAATCCGATGCCGAGCGAGCCCGCGTCTGGACGGGACGGAAGGCCGCTTTCGCCGCCGTGGGACGCATCTCGCCCGCCTACATCGTGCAGGATGGCGTGATCCCGCGGACGGCGCTGCCCTTCGTCATGAGCGAGATCAGCCGGCTCAGCGCCGAGCGGGGCCTGCGGGTGGCCAACGTCTTCCACGCCGGCGACGGCAACCTGCATCCCCTGGTGCTCTACGATGACGCGGTGCCCGGGCAGGACAAGCTGGCCGAGGAGCTCGCCGGCGAGATCCTGCGCCTGTGCATCAGGGCTGGAGGCTCGATCACCGGCGAGCATGGCGTCGGCGAGGAGAAGAAGATGTTCATGTCCGAGATGTTCGCCGAGCCCGACCTCGAGACCATGCAGCTGGTGCGGTGCGCCTTCGATCCCGAGCATCTTTCCAATCCCGACAAGGTCTTTCCCCGGCCGCGCTTGTGCGGCGAGCGACCAGGCGTTTACGCGCCGCATCCGCTCGAGACCGCGGGCGTGGCGCAACGCTTCTAGCGGCGGGAGAACCGGCGATGCCAGCGGCCATGCAGCAGGTCTCGTGGTCGGAGCTGGCGGTGGTCCTGGGGCAGGAGCAGCTGCGGCCAGCCACCGCGGCCGATGCCGTCGACGGCGTCGCGCCGCGGATGATCGCCGAGCCCGGCACCGCCGAGGACCTGGCGCGCTGCCTGCGCTGGGCCCGCGGCGCGGGCCTCAAGGTGACGCCGCGGGGCGGCGGCACGAAGCTGGGCTGGGGCAATCCGCCCACCGCCTGCGATCTGCTGCTCTCGACGGCGCGTCTCGACCGCATCAGGGAGCACGCCTGGGCCGACATGACGGTCATCGCCGAGGCCGGCTGCCGTGTCGCCGACCTGCAGTCGGCTCTCGCCGAGCACGGCCAGCACCTCGCCCTCGACCCGCTGTGGCCGGAACGGGCGACCCTCGGCGGCATCCTCTCGACCAACGACAGCGGCACGCTGCGTCTCCGCTACGGCTCGTTGCGCGACCTCATCATCGGCATCACCGTCGCCTTGCCCGACGGCACGCTGGCCAAGAGCGGCGGCAAGGTGGTCAAGAACGTCGCGGGCTATGACCTGGCCAAGCTCTTCACCGGTGCGCTGGGCACCCTGGGCGTGATCGTTCAGGCGATCTTCCGGCTCCACCCCTTGCCCAGGGAGACGCGCAGCCTGACCTTCGGCGGCACGCCCGCGGCGCTCAACCGGCTGCTGCTCGCGATCCTGGCCTCCAGGCTGACGCCGATCGGCTTGCAGCTGCGTGCGGCGCCCGGCGGCGCCCAGCTCGACGTCCGCTTCGACGGCACGGCGGCCGGCATCCAGGCGCAGGTCGAACAGGTCGATCAGGTGCGGCGGCTCGCCGCTCCCGCTGCGGCCGCCGCCGACGCGCCGGCCGGCCTCTGGACCGCGCACCAGGCCATCTGGGATGGTGCCGCCCCGGCGCTGGTGGCCAGGTTCAGCGTGCTGCCGGCGCGCATCGCCGCGGTGTGTGCGCTGGTCGAGCGCACGGCCGCGGCGCGGTCGCTGGACTGGCGCCTGGTGGTGCAAGGTGTCGGCGCCGGCTACCTGCGCCTGGAGGGCGACGAGCCGGCGCTGCGCACGGCGCTCCTGGCGCTGCGCGAGGAGCTGGCCGGCGCCGGCGAGACGCAGCTTGGCGGCACTCTCGTCGCGCTCGGCTGCCCGCTCGCGGTCAAGCGCGGCCTCGATGTCTGGGGCCCGCCTGGCGACGCGCAGCCGGTGATGGTGCGCATCAAGCAGCGCTTCGATCCGGACGGGACGTTGAGCCCGGGCCGCTTCCTCGGGGGAATCTGATGGCCGCGGCCGACGTCACCCACCGCACCAACCGCGCACTGGCATTCGACGATCAGCACCCGCCGGCGGCGGAGCTGTACAAGAAATGTGTCCATTGTGGCTTCTGCCTGCCGACCTGCCCCACCTACGCGATCTGGGGCGAGGAGATGGATTCGCCGCGCGGCCGCATCCACCTGATGAAGCTCGGCGCCGAAGGCAGGGCCAACCTCACCGACAGCTTCGTCCAGCATTTCGACCGCTGTCTGGGCTGCATGGCCTGCGTGACCTCCTGCCCCTCCGGGGTGAGATACGACCTGCTGATCGAGGCCACGCGTGCCCAGCTCCAGCGGCGCTACCGGCGCTCGCCCGGCGAGGCCCTCCACCGCCGATTGATCTTCGGCATTTTCCCGTATCCCGGCCGATTACGGGCAGCCCTGTTGCCGGCGTGGGCGTACCAGGCTTCAGGGCTGCGCGCGCTGGTGCGAGGCACGCGGCTGGTGAAGCTGCTCCCCCGCAAGCTGCGTGCGATGGAGGCCTTGCTGCCGGCGCTCTCCCTGCGCGAGCTGGGCGCCCGCCTGCCGCCCGAGCACGTGCCGGCGCAGGGAGCGGTGCGCAAGCGCGTCGGCCTGCTGACCGGGTGCGTGCAGCGGGTGCTGTTCTCCGAGGTCAATGCCGCCACCGTGCGGGTGCTGGCGGCCGAGGGTTGCGAGGTGGTCATCCCCCGCGACCAGGGCTGCTGCGGCGCGCTGATGGTTCATGCCGGCCTCGAGGAGAGGGCCCTCGCCTTCGCGCGCCGGCTCATCGACGTCTTTGAAGGTGCCGGCGTGGATACGATCGTCGTCAACGCCGCCGGCTGCGGCTCCTCGATGAAGGAATACGGCCACCTGTTGCGCGACGATCCGCGCTACGCCGAACGCGCGCGGGCCTTCGCCGCCAGGTGCAAGGACGTCTCCGAGGTGCTGGCGGAGCTCGAACCGCGCGCCGTGCGGCAGCCGCTGCGCCTGCGAGTGGCCTACCATGATGCCTGCCACCTGCAGCACGCCCAGGGAGTGCGCGCCGAGCCGCGCCGGATGCTCGGCACCATTCCCGAGTTGGAGCTGGTGGAGATCCCCGATGCCGCTCTCTGCTGCGGCTCGGCCGGGATCTACAACCTGGTGCAGCCCGAAGCAGCGGCGGAGCTGGGCGACCGGAAGGTGAGCAACTGCCTCTCGATGCACCCTGACCTGGTGGTCTCGGCCAACCCCGGCTGCCTGATGCAGCTCGCTTCCGGTCTGCAGCGCGCGGGCAGACGAGTGCCGGTGCTGCACATGATCCAGCTCCTCGACGCCGCCATCCAGGGCACGCCGGCCGCGGAGCTGCAAGCGCGGGCCTGACCTCCTTCGCGCACCAACCGCGACTCCTCGCGGGTTCCACGACAGGCCGCAGGAGCTTCCTCGCCGCCGGCGCCCCACTCCCGCCCCCCTTGGACACGGCGATACCGCACCCTCGCAAGGGCGGTCAGGACTCAGGCAGAGCCGCCGCCGGCGAGGGGCGCCAGCCCGGCTGCAGAGAAGCGGAGCCGCCGGGCTGGCGCAGCAGGAAGGGTCGTTGGGGGTCAGGTCAGGGAAGCGGACCGGACCAGCACTGGCACTGCCACGTCACGCCGTCAGAGCAGTTGTTGCCCAGGGGCGGCAGGCATTGCCCGATCCCGCCGCTGGGCTTGTTGCAGTAGTTGTTGACGACCGCGCCCTTGCACGGGTTCGAGCTGCAGCTGCCGCAGGTCTGGAGGTCCGACAGGGGCTTCGCCGCCGGGACGACGTCGACAATTGCCAGAGCGGTGAGGTTGGCGCCACAGTTGAGCGACGCGATGAATGCGGCTGGCGAGAGGACGGCCGCGCCGCCCTGATCGGCCTGCAGTGCCGTCACGCCGGCGGTGGCCACGACCAACAGGATGCCCGCGACGAACAGAGCGACTCTGGTCTTCATTCCTCGGCTCCTTTCTTGAAGGTTACTGTCCGAGAGTCCCAGCACCCCCTTTGCAGGTAGCCGACAGCGGGTCGCATCGCCCGCGGTATCGCCGGTGGCGCCACTGCCCGAGGTGCACAGACTCAGCATGGAAGACTCTACGTAGTTGCTGAGTAAATTGCGATACCCCGTGCTCCTGTCGCAGCGGAGCGGAGGACGCGTGCCGCGCCGTCACAACTGGCCGCCGTGGCGTTGCCATGGCCGGCCGAGGCCCTCGGCCGCCGCAAGGTCGCCGCGATCGAGTTGAAGGAAGTCGCTGACCTGCACCACAGCCTGCGAGCCAAGCCCATCCAGGCCAACCGCGTGCTCGCCCTGGTGAGCAAGATGCTCAACCTAGCCGAGACCTGGGGCCTCCGGCCCCTGCACTCCAACCGACGGGCTCCAGCGATTCGAGCCGCATGGGAGAAGACAGCCCCTCGGGTTGTCAGCTGCACCTTTCCTAGCCATCCGCGACTTGCTACACTCGTTGATATGGCGACTGTCCTCGGCACGGAGCCGCGTAGCGTCAAACCAGCCGACCTGTTGAGACTGCATCTTGCAGAACTAAGGAGTCGCGCCACAATAACTTGACTAATTTGTAGAGGTTGTGGTTTACTGGGGGCATGCAAGATCCCGCCTCGGCGGAACAGATTGCAATGAAGTACCTCTCGTTGGCACCGATGATGAACGAGCGGATGCGGCGACAGTGGGCGGCGTCGGAAGCGCGAGCCTATGGTTGGGGCGGAGTGCGTGCGGTGAGCGGGGCGATCGGCATGTCGCCGAATACGATTCGGCGAGGATTGGCAGAGTTGCTGGATAGGCAGGCCCATCCTGGTTCGCCGGAGGACTTGCGGATTCGTCGCCCCGGGGGCGGCCGCAAGGCTCTGACCGAAACCGACCCTGACCTTCTGGATGCGTTGGAGCACCTCGTAGACCCGGTGACGCGGGGCGACCCGGAATCCCCATTGCGCTGGACCTGCAAGAGCACGACTCAGTTGGCGGCAGCGTTGACGCGGCAGGGGCATACCTTGAGCCCGCGCAGTGTGGGTCGGCTGCTGAACGAGGCCGGCTACAGCCTGCAGAGCAACCGCAAGACCTTGGAGGGCGCTTCGCATCCGGACCGCAACGCCCAATTCGAGCACACCAGCCACACCGTGCAGTCGTTTCAGCGCCGTGGCCAACCGGTGATCTCGGTGGACACGAAAAAGAAGGAGCTGGTCGGGGCGTTCAAGAATGTCGGACGCGAGTGGCGACCCAAGGGCGATCCCGACACGGTCAAGATCTACGACTTCGTGGACCCCGAGTTGGGCAAGGCCATTCCCTATGGCGTTTATGACCCGAGTTCGAATCAGGGGTGGGTGAGCGTCGGCGTGGACCACGACACCGCCCGCTTCGCCGTCGAAGCGATCCGGCGTTGGTGGGGCAAGATGGGTTCTCAGCGCTACCCAAGCGCCCGTAAGTTGCTGATCACCGCCGATGGCGGCGGTAGCAATGGCAGCCGCTGCCGTCTCTGGAAAGTCGCGCTGCAGGACTTGGCGAGCCAGTTGGGTTTGACCATTCACGTCTGCCACTTCCCGCCAGGCACCAGCAAGTGGAACAAGATTGAGCATCGCATGTTCTGCCATATCACCCAGAACTGGCGTGGCAAGCCCTTGGTGAGTCACGACATCATCATCAACCTGATCGCCAGCACGGCCACCAAGACTGGTCTGAAGATCCGAGCAGAACTCGACCGGGAGAGCTATCCAACTGGGGTAGCCGTCGCCGACGAGGAGCTCGCCTCCGTCAATCTGAAGCGCGCCAGCTTTCATGGCGATTGGAACTACGCCATTCGTCCCAAGCGCCAGAAAAGGTAGTCATGTTATTCTGGCGCGACTCCTAAGCAGTGGTCGGATCGACCGTCTTAGGGTCAGAACGTGACGCTGGCGTTCCGAGCAGAGCGGCCCTTCGTTCCGATGGCTGACAAGCGCACTAGGCCTGATTGATAGACGGCTGTAGTCTGCCGCAGAGGCAGCTCTTACGAACCGAACGGTGACAGGTCCCACCCAGGTCAATGACAACTGCGAAGATGCCTGGCCGAAACGATCCTTGCTTGGTGCGGCTCAGGAAAGAAGTACAAGAAGTGTCACCTCTCGCGACAGCAGGAGGAGCCCTTGCCACCAGAGGCAATCCGCGCGCATCTCCGCCAGTTCTTCCGAGTCAAGGAATGTCTTCATCCTCTGGCCTCAGGTGGAGCGTGCGGAAAGGTCGTGAGCGCACACACAATTCAGAGGAAGGGGCCGTTGGCGGACTGAAGTTGCCCCGGTTCCGTGGACACCCCATCATTGGGGGGAGAGGAGTCCACGATGCCGCAGAGACACCGAGCGCCGTATGCCCCTGAGTTTCGCCGGCAGATGATCGAGCTGGTCCGGTCGGGACGGGATCCCGAGCAGCTGGCCCGCGAGTTCGAGCCGTCGGCGCAGGCGATCCGCAACTGGGTCGCGCAGGCCGATCGGGACGAGGGTCGCCGCGAAGACGGTCTGAGCACGGTCGAGCGTGATGAGCTGCGCCGGCTGCGGCGGGAGAACCGCCAGCTTCGTGAAGAGCGTGAAATCTTAAAAAAAGCGGCGGCCTGGTTCGCTCGGGAGAGCGAGTCGATCCCGCGCAAGCCTTCGGATTCGTGAGGGCGAACCAGGCCATGCACGCAGTACGGACGATGTGCCGGCTGCTGGGCGTATCCTCGAGCGGCTACTACGCCTGGCATCGGCGGTCGCCATCGACTCGGGCACTGTCGGATGCAGCGCTTGGTGCCCGCATCCAGTCCATCCATGAGCACTCGCGGGGGACCTACGGGGCACCTCGTGTGCGAGCCGAGCTGGCTGCCGAGGGCCAGCCAGCAAGCCGCAAGCGAGTGGCCCGCCTGATGCAGGCCGCCGGGCTCGCAGGAGTCAGCCGGCGGCGCCGGTTCGCGACGACCACGCGGGATCGCCAGGCGCGGCCGGCTCCCGACCTGGTCGACCGCAACTTTGCCGTGAGCGGGCGCGATCAGCTTTGGGTGGCCGACATCACCTACATACCGACCTGGGCAGGATTTCTGTATCTCGCCGTCGTCGTGGACGCCTGGAGCCGCCGCGTGGTGGGCTGGGCGATGGCGACCCACCTGCGCACCGAGCTCGTCCTGGAAGCCTTGGATATGGCGCTGTACCAGCGGCAGCCGTCAGAGGTGATCCATCACTCGGATCAAGGCACGCAGTACACGTCGATCGCCTTCGGCCTGCGCTGCCGGCAGGCCGGGGTGCGGCCGTCGATGGGTTCGGTGGGCGATTGTTTCGACAACGCCCTGTGCGAGAGCTTCTTCGCCACGCTCGAGTGCGAGTTGCTGGACCGTCGGCCGTTGCACACGCAGAGCGAGGCCCGGATGGCGGTGTTCGACTTCCTCGAAGGCTGGTACAACCTTCACCGTCGGCACTCGGCCCTGGGCTACCTGAGCCCTGTGAATTTCGAGAAGAAGCGAGCCGCCGCATGAGTTTCCGCGGTGGCGTGCGCGCGCTACGCGCCTGGCCCTTCCACCCAACGCAAGCATGGGCTATGGAAGGTGCCGAGCCAGCGGAAACCGCGGACCAAACAGGGGCCGCCCGTGTCGCTTCGCTCCACTGCCCCCGCCCGCCGCGGCCCCCGGTCCGCCGTTCCCGCTGCCCCTTGGAAACCGGCTCCCGGCCCCCCACGCGCCCGCCCTCCACCGCCCACCCTCGCCGCTTTCCACACCTCCACACAGCCCCGGCGGCTAGGTTCCATATACTCTTTGGTCTGGAAGGAAAGACGAACCCACCCCAGGCTACGTCAA
This sequence comes from uncultured Acidobacteriota bacterium, assembly GCA_963732005.1. Taxonomy (GTDB): domain Bacteria; phylum Acidobacteriota; class Thermoanaerobaculia; order Multivoradales; family UBA5704; genus JASLEW01. The sequence goes on along the minus strand of CAVSXT010000005.1, from coordinate 2,812,525 downwards.
ACCCAAGCCATTTACTGTCCACCGAACCGGGGCAGGTCCAGACATTGTCGATGACAGTGGGCACGTACTGTCCTTCTATCCACCGGGCCTTAGTAAGGATGAAAGCCCGAGACGGGTTGGCTGGAGTGAGGCATCAACGTTCGCGGGGTTTTGTGACCGCCACGATAGCCAAGCATTTAGGCCTCTGGAGCAAGTGGTCTTTACTTGGAAGCGACGAGCAGTGCTTCTTGCTTGCCTACCGAGCCCTGTGTCACGAGCTTTATCAGAAACAAGGCGGCCGACAGATCACACGGCCTAAGACGCCAGCTTATTGATCGCGGCGAGCCGCCGGAGGTCCAGGGTAGAATTCAACACTTACTCAGCGTCTATGCCTTAGGAGTTGCCAGGGGCCTAAAGGATGTTCGCCTGCAAAAGCTGCGAATGGATCGCGAGTTCCTAGAAAGGCACTTTGACGGGTGGAGGCGCTTGTTTGTCGTATTTGACGGACCGCTTTGCGTAGTGAGTACGGGCGTGCCGACGCCAAACCGAGACTTTGCAAACCGTGAGCTGCAATGCCTGCATATTCCGAGCGCCAGGATTCAGCCGCTTTTCTTCGGGCCAGCCAGGACGGAGAACGGAGGAGTATGGGTCTTCATGTGGCGTTCAGAGGACCCCGCGCCTTCCACGTTCTTGCAGGATTTCCTCGACGCACCGAGAGAACTACTTGCCAGCTTGCTGGTTCAGATGATCTTTGCCTACATTGAAAACACTTTCTTTGCGCCTGCTTGGTGGTCGAGCCTGCGGCGGCCGGTGCAGACCCACCTTGCTCGCCTTGCGCGGATGGGCAACCCGTATTACGACGAGTTCGAGTATTTGCATGACACGTTTGTGCCGTGGCGCTTGGCGAGCATTGTATCGGACGTCTTCCCCGCGTCCGCCGACCAACTCCAGCAGCAGCCTGAGCTGCTCCTTCCGCCTTGAACTCCGTGACCTGGCTTAGGCAGCCCCACCTTCAACCGCCCTCTTAAGCGCTCTGGCCGCATGCGCCCGCGCTTCGCCACGTCTGCTGTTTAGCAACCCCGGCACGGTCATCTCGCGGAGTAGCTTGGTTCCTCTAATATTTTCGAGTTTGGGGTTTCGAATTAGAGCCCGGCCAATCAGAAGGGTCTCCAGCAGCTCAATGTCGCGATGGCCTCGCGGGCTAGGTTTCGCAAGACGGCCACCCGGCGTACGCTTTACAATGAGAAAAAGCGACAGTTCACCTCGGCCGCTTGCCAAAGCATGATCGTACAACGTGATCTTATGAGGCGCAAAGCATTCTGCCTTAAAGCCCTGCCTTGCCGCCAACCCAATGTAGCGAGCGACGTTACGAATCACGAGAACGTAGCAGCCACATGAGCGGGCTAATCCGTGCTCTTCCTGGTCGATACACTTCCAGAACTCGCGCTTCGCCGGAGCACTGCGTGTTACGAGACTATTGCGCTCTCGTGGTATTCGGTAAGGCCCGTGGACAGTGAAGCGCATCTCGATCTCTCCTTTGGGGGGCCTTGACGAGTTTAGCGCCTCCGCCGCGGCGTCAGTGTCTGCTGAAGGCCGGTGTCATATTTCGGCATCCAGTAGCCAAGATTCGACGCCACAGGCGAGTAAAGGCCCTCTTCGTTGCTGTACAGATCCACCCAGCCCGGCGGGTGATTCACCATCGCCCAAGCCGAAAGTCCTGCGATCGCCGCATCCCTCTTGTGCTCGGAAACGGCCGCAGGTGGGAAAGGGGTTAGCCAATTGCGCATGGCGCCGAGCAGGCCCTGTCCTGGCGGCTGTGTGCCTCTAGTGGGCAGTAGCAGCCAGAGCAATGCCTTCGGATGAGACTCAGAGAGCAAGAGCCTTGGCATTTGATGACGCAGTTCGAGCGCGGCCATCATGCCACCGACAAGGCAGGCACCTCGCAGCGAGTTGAGGTGCTGCACAGTCCCAGCTGCCGAGGGGCAGCCGGCCGCGGCCACCGCGCGTCGCACTGTTTCGTCTGCCTGGCGCCCTCCATGACCTACCCAAGACAGGGGGGCATCGATTGCTGCTGCAGCGATTGGTGAAGTTGCGCGATCGAAGGCTAATGCCGCATGGACTGCATCCCGCGCATTGCTACAGTTTCCGGAAGCAAGAACTTCAAGAGGCGGCAAGAGTGCGCTTCGGAGAACTGCCCAACCAAAATGGTCCCCTTTCGCACCTCCCGGGTCGAAGCCTAGGAGCACTGCCGGCTCACGGCGACGCTGGCGCCCAAGGTCGCTCGCCGCAGCATCTCCTGCGTTGGGATGCACGCATCCACCTCCAACTCAAGCAACGTCACCCGGTTCGCTTGTGACTTGCGACGACTCCAGCCCACACAGAAAAAGCGAATTATTGGTTCATTATAGCCCAAGTTCGGCCTGGGCCTGCTCCGCCGTCTGCGCCTGGCGCTGCCGGCTGACCGCGCCGCGCACCAGGTCGGTCGCTCCCTGCCGCTTCATGAACCACTGCACCTGATGGCGCCGGATGAGCCGCGCCGCGGGCAGGCCGACTATCGCAGTCGACCTCACCCCAAACCGTAACGGGGGCCAGCCTCCCCATGGGCCGTGGTAACCGGCAGCAGAGAGGCGAGGTTTTTCGGACAGCCCAGCGACAGCCCAGGTCTAAGTGGTGCCCGGAAGCGTCGGTCTGTGAGCAGTCGTAACTATCGGTTATAATGATGTTTAACTGGTGCCCAGGGGCGGAATTGAACCGTCGACCCCGTGATTTTCAGTGACGTATCATAGCACCGCCCCATTTGCGCCAATCTCCTCTAATGTATGATGCTACAGCTAGTTATGCCATCCACCTTGCCCTCTCAGCTTCCCCATGATACCCTCCGATTTGCTTACCAGGGCTTACCCCGGGCTTACCGGACACGCCATGCCCAAGCTCACCAAACGCACCGTCGACGCCCTCAAGCCCCGCCCGGGCCGGGACCTCGTGGTCTTCGACTCCGAGCTTAGCGGCTTCGGCATCCGCGTCAAGCCGAGCGGCCGCAAGTCCTATCTGATCCAGTACCGTAACGCCGGCGGGCGCAGCCGGCGGCTGACCATCTCCGGCCACGGCCGCCTGACCGCCGAGCAGGCCAGGGACCAGGCCAAGCAGCTGCTCGCCGCGGCCGCCCGCGGCCAGGACCCGGCCGAGGAGCGGCACCGCGCGCTCCGCGCTCCCACCGTCGCCCAGCTCGCCGCCCTCTACGTCGAGCGCCACGCTCGGCCCAGGAAGAAGACCGCCGTCGCCGACGAGTCGATGTTGCGGCGCTACATCCTGCCGGCCTTCGGCACCAAGAAGGTGGACGCGATCACCGCCGCCGACGTCGCCCGGCTCCATCATGCCCTCGGCGACAAGCCGCTGGCGGCCAACCGCGTGCTGGCTCTGCTCAGCGTCATGTTCAACCTCGCCGAGAGCTGGGGCCTGCGGGCGGCGGCCTCGAACCCTTGCCGCCACCTCAAGCGCTACCCCGAGCGCAAGCGCGAGCGATACCTCGCCGCCGAGGAGATCCAGCGCCTCGGCGCCGCCCTGGCCGCGGTCGAGGGCGTCGAGCACCCGAGCGCCCTGGCCGCCATCCGCCTGCTGCTGCTGACCGGCGCGCGCAAGTCCGAGATCCTGACCCTCAAATGGGAGCACGTGGACCTCGAGCGCTACGCCCTCCGCCTCCCCGATTCGAAGACCGGCGCCAAGATCATCGCCCTCGGCGGCGCCGCCGCGGCGCTCCTCGGCAGGCTCGACCGCCAGGACGGCAATCCCTACGTCTGCTGGGGCAACAGCTCCGGCGGCCACTTCGTCGACCTGCAGCACGTCTGGCAGCGCATCCGGCGCCGCGCGCAGCTGCCCGAGGTGAGACTCCACGATGCGCGTCACACCTTTGCGAGTTTCGGCGCCGCCGCCGGCATGGGCCTGCCGGTCCTGGGCGCGCTGCTCGGCCACAAGCAGCCGGTAACGACCGCGCGCTACGCGCACCTGGCGAACGACCCGCTGCGCGCCGCCGCCGACCGGATCGCTGGCGAGATCGCCGCCGCCCTCGACGGCGGCCCCCTGGCCGAGGTGGTGCCGCTCAGGCTCGCCGCGGACCCGCAAGGGAGGTGAACCGCCAAGACGACGACATCGACTCCTGCCGCCGCCGGAGGGGCCCCCCCTCCTTCCGACAAAACGGCCCCGACGAGAGCGCGAACTCACGCCGAGGCCTGACTCCGCAAAGGACACTACCCAATGCGAAGCTGCCCGGATGGTATCAATCCCTCGTCCCTGCCCGCCGGTCTCGACCTCGAGGCCTACACCGAAGCCACCCGCCGCGCCCTCTACGACCTGGTGGTCGCCGTCCACTTCACCGCGCCGGCCGCGGTCAAGCGCGGCGACTGGTATCCCGACTACTCGCCCGATGAGGCCGGCCTGGTGGTGCTTTTCGTCCGTGGGCGCTGGCTGGCCCTCTGGACCCGGCTCGAGGAGCTGACCTCCGACCTGCCCGCGTCGCGCCGCGAGGCGATCGTTCGCATCCAGGCCGCCCCGGAGGCACCCCACGGGGTGACGTTCCATGAAGTGTGACGCCGGCGCCGCCGCCGGCGGCAGCGACGCGCACGACCGCTTCGACAACCACCTGCACGAGATCGCCGATGACGAGGTGCTGGGCGTGCTGCTCGCCGGCGGTCGCGTCCACGGCGCATCCATCCGGCTCGCCCGCGAGCTGCTGAGCGCAGCGGGCGGGCTCGCCACCCTTCCGGGAGCGACGAGATCGATGCTGCGGTACCAGGGGCTTCGCGACTCCCAGGCGTCGGCGCTGCTCGCGGCCCTCGAGCTCGCCTGCCGTCTCGCCCGCCAGCGCATCCCGGTCCGCCAACCCCTCAGCCGGCCCGACGAGGTTGCCAGCTTCCTGGCACTGCGCTACTGGCAGCACGACCAGGAGGTGATGGGCGTCCTGTTCCTCGATGTCCGCAACCACCTTCTCGGCGAGCAGGAGATCTTCCGCGGCACCCTCCACCGCGCCGTGGTCGAACCGCGCGAGATCCTCAAACAATGTCTGCTTCGCGGGGCTGCCGCCTGCGTGCTCTTCCACACCCGCCCCGGCGGCGACCAGACGACCAGGGCGGAGGACCTGCGGTTCACGCGCCAAATGGCGCACGCCGCGGCAGTTGTCGGCGTCAACCTGCTCGACCACCTGGTGCTCGGCGCGGCCGGCGAGTGGGTGTCGCTCTTCGCGCGAGGTGGCTGGTGACGCCGCCGCAACCCAACGGCGGCTGCCGCGATAACAAGCCCTTATCGCAACTCAGGCGCGGCAGGCGCGGGAGAGCGAGGAGCGACCCGGCCCGCGCTCCGACCGCTGCCGCATGAAGACGGCGACCCCATGGGGGCCTGCGAGATGCTCGCGCGCATCGGCACGTGGCCTGCCGCCGCAGGCTTCCGGCTCACTCTGCCCGGCGCGCTCGCGCCATGCGCTGGTTGAGCCGCGCGAAAACAGCCTCGAGCTCGCGGCTGCCGTGGAACACCCCGACCAGCTCGATACCGTCCGCCACCGGCCGATAGATCAGAGCGTAGGACTTGAAGTTGTGCCGGCGCAGCTCCGGGTGCAACCCCTCACAGCGTTGACCGAGATCGAAAGGCAACTCGGCCAGCTTGCGGCACTCCCGTTCCAGGGAATCGACGAAGCGCTCGGCGTTGCCAGGGCTGTCGCGGGCGATGTAGAGGCCAATCTCGAGGAGGTCTTCCTCCGCCGCCGGGAACGTCCTCACCCTTCGCATGGCGTTGCTACTGGTGGGGCCGGTCCTTCCTCGCTTCCACCTCGGCGCGGATGCGCCGCTTGACCTCGCCGAAGTCCATCGGCGTCGCCGGCCCGCCTGCCAGCCGCCGCTCGATCTCCGTCTTGAAGGCGTCCGCTCGCGCATCCAGAGCCAGCTCTTGCTCATCGAGCGCTTGCAGAGCCGTGCTGATCAGATCATCCGCCGAGCGATAGCGGCCGCTCGCGACCTTGTCCTGCAAGAGCTGCTCGACCTCCGCCGAGAGATGTACGTTCATGTCGTCACTCCTCTGTCGGATCTGGTGCCGTGCCGCCCATAGGGCCACTTCGACGCTCACAAGGCTACCATTGAACCGGGCGAACCCGCCCGCGCTCCGAGCGCTGCCGCATCGCCACGGCGACCCCATGGGCGGTGAGCGCACGGCGGCCCAGGTTGCCGTGCCGGTCGATGGCGCGAAACACCGGCCCGCGGGCGAAACCGCCGGCGGCGAGCCATCCGGCCATGGCTTCCGCGGCAGGTCCCAGGAGGGCGATCGTCGAGGCACCGCCTGCGGCGGCCCGCTGGAAGAGGCGCACGCGGAAGCCGCCGGCGATCGGCTCGAGGTCCTCCACGCGGACCTTCGCGATATCGGTCCGGCGGGCGCCGCTCGCCCAGGACAGCCAGAGCAGCCCACGATCGCGCCGGCCGGCCAGGTCCTCGCCGCAGCTGTCGAGCATCGCGGTGAAGGCCGGATAGCTCGGCGCCTGCCGTTCCGGATTCCTGGGGGAGCCGGCATCGCCCGACCGCCGGCCCTGGCGGAGGAGCTCCCGCACCACCTCGCCGTAGCACGGGTTGCTCGCGCCCAGCTCCTGATGGGCCACGGACAGCGTCGCCACCCGGCGCTCGACGGTCGCCGGCCGGTGAGGACCGAGCGCCGTCTTGAGGCCGCGCTCGACCAGCGCCCGGTCGGTTTCCTGCCGCAGCCCGCGGAGGTGATCGTAGACGAACTTCTCGACCACCTGCCGCGCCACGGGGTAGCTCTCGGTCAGACCGAGGTCGTGCGCCGCCCAGGCCCAGAAGTAGCGCAGGTCGCCTTCATAGGCGCGGCGGGTCGGCGATGCCGCGCCGGCGGCGCCGCGCGCCGCGCGCCGATCGCCGCCCGTGCCCAGGGCTTGCCGGATCGCGCTCCGGCGGCGGCCCCTCCCAGCCGCCGCCGGCGCCGCCGGCCCGCCCGCCGGCCGCACGACCTCCACCTCCGGATCTCCGATCGGCCGTCCGTACTGACGCCGCCCCGCCGAGTCCTTGAGGCTCAAGGCGGCGGCCATGCCGTCGACGAACAAGAAGATGTCCGTCAACGAGCGCGGGATGGTCTGTCGCGAGCCGCGCACGTGCAGCTCGAAAGCGGAGCCCTCGACCCATTCGACCCGGTGCGAGGCCGGCGCCACGACCAGACCGGCGCCGGGCTCGAGCCCGAGGCGCGAGTTGACCATCTGCACCAGGTGCTCGACGCCGGCCAGGTCGCGCGCCGCCTCTGCCTCGCCGGCTCTCCCCGGCGGCGCCGCGGCCGGCGAGGGCGATCCAGCAGCGCCGCGACGCGGCCGGGAGGCGCCCGCCCCTGCGGTGCACTCGGTCCAGAGGCGCAAGCCCTGGCCCATGCCGTCGAGGAACAGCTTCGCCTGGAGGGCCGGCAGGGGCAGCGTGAGCTTCCGTGTTCCGAGCCACACCTGGAAGGGCCGCCCCCACACGCCAGGCAGCGGCGGGCACGGCACGACCTCGAGGGCGCCCCGGCCGCGCCGCTGGACCTGGCGGTTGATCCCCTTGGCCATCGCCGCCAGGGCCTCGCGATCGGCGGCGGCAGGGTCGTGCTCGACGGCAGGTGTTGTCGGGGTCATGAAGGTTCCTGACTTGCGATAACCATACCTTATCATAGATCACCGAGGGCGGCGATCCGTTCGCACGCTTTGCGCCAGGACATTGGGGTGTCTTTCGGCGCGCGATGGATGAAGTTGCCTTTGTGCCAGCGCTGTTTTTCCTGGCTGCCCTGCCCTTGGATCGCCCTTGCCCGCCTGCGCGCCCACCGACCTTGCCGTTGAGAGTGCTCAGAGCTCGCGTGCGACGCGGTCCCGGCAGGAGCACCGCTCCGTGCCAGCCTGCGGCTGCGCCACCGCAGCGGCCCCGCTGCCGACGATCACCAGCGCCGCTGCCAGCGACTGAACGTCGCTGCCGGCAAAGCGAGCGCTGCTGCCGGCGCGCCCGACCCCGCACGCGCACGCCTCTAGCTGCCTCGCTGGTCGGCGCCGCAGCAGTCCAGCGGGCACCTACGCCGCAGGCGCCGCATCGTGCCTCAGCCTGCCGGCACCCTGCCGGCAGCCTGCCGGCAGCTGCTGCACCGCGCCTGCCCGACGAGGGAGATGCCGGCGACTGGCTTGCCAGCTCACCGGCCGCGAGGAGGGAGCAAGCACGCGAAGGAGGAGGAAGGCGGGCTCGGAAAGCGTTCGGTCGCTTCGCTCACCTTCACCTCGGCCCGCTCGCTGCGCTCGCGTTGGCCCGGCACCGTGATGCCCGCTTTTCCGCTCGCTTCGCGAGCGCTGCTAACAACTCATCCACACTCAACAAGGACGGCCCACGGGCGAGCACCAACCCGCCATAGGGAACCGATGGCGGCGCCCGGGGCCGATCGTTCGCGCCCTCCGCTTCGCTCTGGGCGCGAAGTCCGACCCGGCAGTGCGAGCGGCTCTGATAGGTCGAGCGCGCCAAGCGCCAGCGCACCCGCTCGCCGGCAGCAGCGCCTTGGCTGTCGCCGCGCCGTCGAGTTCGACCACGATGCCCGGTGCAACCCCTTTTTTTCCTGGCTGCCTTGCCCTTGCATCGCCCCTGCCCGCCTGCGCGGCCACCGACCTTGCCGTCGACAGCTCCCAGGGCTCGCGTCCGGCCCAACCACGGATCGCAGTGCCGGCAGCGTGCCGGAGTGTGCCGGCATGCTGCTCCGCTTGCCGACGCCGCACCACACGGGCGACCTGCGCTTGCCGCCGGGACTCGCCAACCCGACGCCGCCGCCCACGGTAGCGCCGCGAGCGACCGCGGCGAGCGCCACCCGCACGCGATCGCGCGACCGCTCGCCGCGCGGCCACGGCAGGCGCGATCCCCGAACCGCTGCCACCGTGCTCGACCCGCAGCGGCCGGCAGGCCGTGGCAGCCTGCCGGCTGGCGTGCCGGCAGGGCTCGCCGGAGTGCCGGCAGGGCTCGCCGAAGTGCCGGCAGGGCTTGCAGGAGTGCCGGCACCGTGCCGGCTGGTCCAGGAGGCGGGTGCCGGCACGGTGCCGGGAGGCAGCCAGCGAGCCAGCACCAGCGCCAGCCGCAGGGCCTCCTCCAGCACCACGGAGCTCAGGCAGCGACCTGCCAGAGTGCCGGCAACGCCCGCCTGCCAGCCGCACGAGTTGGCCCCCGGAGCGGCGGTCAGTTCGCGGGCTCCGCGCCGGCGCGAGCCTGCCGGCGGGGGCAATGCCGCTGGTGAGCGATCTCGGCCTGCTGGGACCCGAACCTCCTGCCGCAGCCCGCGCGACAAGCGATTCCCTGGGCCGCAGCCTGCTCGATGGCGGCAGCGACCCGCGGCGCCGTCCCCACTCCGACTGCGCCACCAGCCTGAGCGGCCCAGGCAGCGCCTGCCAGCACGCAGCCGGCAGCGGTCAGCTCGTGCGCAATCGCGGCGAGCACCGCCCACGGCCATGCGAGCCGGCCGGCGCCCAGCACCTCGGGCAGGGTGCGCGCGGACAGCCCGGCGACGATCAGCGGCAGCACCAGGCCGCCAGAGGCGGCCAGCACCGCCAGCCAGGTGGCCGCCAGCGTCCGCCGCCACGGCCGCACCTGGGCTACGGTGTGCGCCAGGTAGAGGTTGCCGCCGGTCAGCACCAGGGCAGTGCCGATCCCGGCCAGCACCAGCAGGGCACGCTCGGTCGGGGCCGCCACCGGCAGCCGGTCGGCGGCGAGCAGCGCCAGCACCAGGCGCGGTGCCTGGACCAGGATGGCGGCGAGGGCGATGGCAAGGCCGGCGCGGCGAGATGTCATGCGGTCTCCGGGTCTTCCGTCTCACGTTTCCAGGGTCGCTCGGCGCCCCCCAAACACCCCGGTCTGCCCGGGTTGGGGCCGCCGCTCCCATAGATGGCCAAGCCGGCGCCGGCCCGGCCGGCCACGCCCCGGCGCCGATCCCCTCGCGGGCTCCGGCCTGCTCGCCGTCCCGCGCCATCCCACGCCCTCCCGCGTTCGCCAGAGCACGCCGGAGCAGGCCCGGGCAAAGCGCACCGGCCCGCCGGACGGGGCCGTCCCCGCCCGCATTCCCGCCCATAGATGACCAATCTCCATATATGGGGAGCTTGGCCATCTATGGACGTTTTCGCCTCGCCGCGACCCCGCCAGGCCATCACCCCTCCCCCTCCGGCGCTGCCGGCGGACCGTCCAGCGACCAGCGCCAGCTGCCGCCCGTCCCGTAGCCCTGGCGGCGGGCAACGATGCCCTCGAGCTGCTTGGCGCGGCGCAGCGTGTGCTCGGCGATTCCCGCCTGGCGGGCGGCGGCCCAGATCTCGTTGGTGCTCACCGGGCCGGCGCCGAGCAGACTGCGCAGGAAGGCCCGCGCCTCGTCGAGCGACGAGAGATCGTTGCCGGTGGCCTCCGGGGCCAGCAGGTCGCTGGCCCGCAACGGGCTCGCCCCGGCCCAGCGGAAACCCTGTTCGTCGATGGCGTAGGCCAGGGTCGGCCCGACCGCGGCGAGATTGGACTTGATATGCACCAGTGCCCGCTCGGCATCGTCGTCGGCGCCGCAGCCGGCCAGCAGCACCGAGCGCGCCGCGGCGGTGAAGTCGATCGAGCCCTGGCCGGCGTAGATGCTGCGGCTCCCCCGCGACTTGTTGAGGTGGCGCACGGCGAGCACCGCGCAGCCGTGGCGGTCGGCGAGCCGCGCCAGCGGCGCCAGGATCGCCCGCACCTCGTTGGCGCGATAGGCATCGGTCTTCGCGCCGAGGTAGGCCACGATCGGGTCCAGGATGACCAGGCGCGGCCGGTGCTCGGCCAGCGCCTGCTCGATCTCGGCAAAGTCGTCGGCCTGGGCCAGGTCGAGCGGCTGGTCGTGCAGGAACACCGCGTCGCAGTCGGCGCCCAGCAGGTCGAGCCGCGGCCGCAGCGTGTCGCCCAGGCCGTCCTCGGCGGTGAAGATCAGCGTCCGGAAGGGCGCAAACGGCGCCGCGCCGGGCAGGCCCTGGCCGCGCGAGCCCGCGGTGGCCAGCGCCGCGGCGATCCAGCTCTTGCCCTGCCCGGGATCGCCCTCGAGCAGCGTCAGTTTGCCGCACGCGATGTAGGGCCGCCACAGGAAGACCACCGCCTGCGGCGGCACCTCCGAAGCGCGGCGGACACGCGACCGACGCCCCGCCGGGGATCCCGCCGCCGTCGTGTCCGCCGCCAGCACCATGGGCGCCGCGGCCGCCAGCTCCTCGACCTCGCGGCGGATCTCCGCCGCCGTCCGTCCCGCCCGCTCCCGCTCCGCGATCCAGTCCGACACGTCGCCCTTCTCGGCCAGGCCCGCCAGCTCGAGCACCCGCACCTCTGCCGCGGCGCCGCAGCGCATTGTCACCAGGCTCCTGGCGACCGTCTCGGCATGCTTGCGGCCCACCGGGTCGTTGTCCGGCAGGATCACCACGCGGGCGCCGCGCAGGGGCGCGCCGTAGGCCGCCTGCCACTTCCCGGCGCCGCCGGGGTTGGTGGTGGCGGCCAGGCCCAGGGCCGCCAGGCGATCGGCGTCCTTCTCCCCCTCGACCAGCAACACCATCTCGCCGGCCACCACCGCCGCCACCGTCTCCGGCAGCCGGTAGAGGACCCGCTCGATGCCCTCGAGGTTCCAGGCCCAGCCGCCGCCCGGCAGCGGCCGCCGGCAGGGGAACTGCTTGCCCCGCTTGCGCAGCACCTGGTACAGCAGGCGGCCGTCGCCGTCGCGGTAGTCGTAGACCGCCTCGACCTCGGCGAGCGGCTCGCCGCCGGCGGCCGGCAGGTCGAGGCCCAGCCGCGTCGCCAGGTCGCGCCAGCCGCCGCCCGCCTGGCACACGTCGCAGTACCACGTCCGCTTCTCGCGGCTCCAGCGCGCCGAGGGGTGGCGGTCCTCGTGCGCCGGGCAGAGGAAGCGCAGCTCGGGACCCTCGCGGCGAGCCTGCCTCGCCGCGAGGGCGCGTTCGATCGCCGCCACCTGAGCGCCGTCGGAGGACATCGCCGGCAGCGTCGTGCTCAGCCGCGAGCGGCCAGGTCGTCGGAGGTGCTCCGCCGCCGGTTCGCCGTGATCCACGAGTCCAGATCCTCGACCCGGTAGCGGACAGCGCTTCCCAGCCGGATGAAGGGCGGACCCCCACCGGTGACCCGGTACTTCTCGAGCGTCCGCGGCGATAGGTTGCAGCGTTCGGCGGCTTGGCGTGTGTTGAGCAGGACGGACATCACGAGCACCTCGCAGTCGTACGGCCGGGCGAGCCCGGCGCAGGTTGAAGGAGCCAGCGAAGGCCCTGCCGGGCTACCCCGCCGCACCCTGTACTCCACTGTGCCAGTCATATTCATGGTCTACATCATGATATGGTGATCCTATGAGGATGTCTAGCACCCCACAGGCTTATACGTCGGCCTCAGAGGAGCTTGAGAGCAAGAAAGCCGCCTGTTAACTCCGTTACCAGGCGGGGCATTCTCGCCTTCGGCTCGAATGCCATGGACCCACCCCGGCTGATCACCCTTCGACCCTTCCCGAACTCGGGCGAGGTCGTGCCCCGCACCACCGCGGCCCGGACGACTCGGCACACGCCCGCCACCCGGTGCCGCTCCCCGGTCGTCACCACCGCGCTCTCCGACCCGCGTGCTGCTCACCGGTCGAAGCGCCGACCCTCCCGGCTTCGCCGCACGTTCGTCGGCCTTCTCCGCTCTGTTTTCCAGGTAGGGGGGTCGATCGTCGTTGCCTCGCCGCCCGCCGCTCGTGGCTCCATCGGCATCGACCCGGCCGCTGCCACCTCCTGCGCGTCGTTGGTAAGTTTCAGACGGGCAGCCCACCGGCGTTGCCTTCGCCCACCGGCGTCGGGCCCGGCCCTCGGCGTTGCCGCCAGCAGGGGCGTCAGCCGCCAGCTCCCGGTCCGCCAGCGCAACGCCGAACCGCCTGGGCGGGAAGGGCGCCTTCGCTGCGCTCGGCGCCTGCGCGGCCCTGGACCGAGGCGACGGCCATGAGCCGGTCCCACCTCGTCGCCTTCCGGCTCACCCCCGAGGAGCATGCGCGTCTGGCCGCCGCAGCGCAGGCCGCCAGGCTGGCGCCCGCCGCCTGGTGCCGCCGCACCGTCCTCGAGCAGCTCGCCGCCGGCGACGCGCCTGTCGCGGCACCCCTCGCCACCGCCAGGCCGGCGCGCGGTGCCCCCGCCGCGGGAGACCCGGCAGCTGGGACCGCCGAGCCCGAGCCGCTGTCGTGCGTCGTGGGTGCCCGGCTCACCCCGAGCCAGTACTTCGACCTCGAGGCCCGCGCCAAGGGCGCCGGCGTCACCGTCGGCACCTACCTGCGCCACCTCGTACGCGGCCGGCCGCCGACTGCGCGCTGGCCCCTCGCCCGCGCTGCCATCGTCCAGCTCGCCAGGGCCGGCAACAACCTCAACCAGCTCGTCAAGCTAGCCCACTCCGGCACCCTGCTGTCGGCCGCCCTCCTCGGCGCCGTTCAGAGCCTCCTGGCCGAGGTGCGCGCCGTCCGCCGCGCCCTCCAGGACGAGCCCCGCGGATGACCACCTTCAAGGGCGGCCGCAAGTCCGGCACCGGCGCCAGGACCGGGCTCGGCAGCAGCTTCGCCGGGCTCGTCAGCTACCTCCAGCAGGGGCACCGCGACCGCCCCGACCTCGCACGGGTCGCCTGGTGCAGCACCCGCAACCTCGACACCGACAACCCCGCCGAGGCCGCCCAGCTCATGCGCTACACCGCCAGCGACAACCCCAGGGTCGAGGAGCCCGTCTACCACTTCGGCCTGAGCCTCGCCGCCGGCGAGCACCTCACCCGCGAGCAGTGGGAGGCCGCCGCCGCCCGCGTCCTCGACCGCATGGGGCTCGCCGACCACCAGGCCGTCCTCATCGCCCACCGCGACACCGACAACCAGCACATCCACATTGTCATCAACCGCATCGGCGACGACGGCCGCGCCTGGCGGCCCTTCCGCGACATGGTCCACGCCCACGAGGCCATCCCCGCCCTCGAGATCGAGTACGACCTCAGCCGCACCGGCCGCGAGCAGGCGCCCCCCGACTTCGGCGCCGGCACCGTCCGTGAGGCCATGCGCACCGGCGTCCAGCCCCTCGCCGACCGCGTCCGTGACGAGGCCGGCCACGTCTTCGCCCAGGCCACCAGCTGGGTGGAGCTCGAAGCCGGGCTCGCCGGGCTCGGCTACCGCCTCGAACCGGCCGAGCGCGGCTCCGGCCTGGTCGTCACCGACGGCAGACGCCGGATCTCACTATCCAAGGTTGACCGAAGTCTCAGCGGCCCCAAGCTCGCCACCCGCTTCGGCGAGACCTTCCGCCAGCACCGCGAGCGCCATCCCGAGCCGCCCCAGGTCCAGCTGCAGGAGGGCGCCCGCGAGCTCGAGCCCCTGGCCGGCGCCACCCGCGGCGAGCGCGCCGCGGCGCTGATCGATCGCCTTACCGCGACCCGCGCCACCTTCACCAGGGCCGACATCCGGCGCGCCGCCTTCCACGAGCCCGACAGCCACGCCCTTGCCGAGCGCGCGCTCGACCGCCACCTGACCGCCAGCGTCGGCAAGGACGCCCGCGGCGTGACCCACTACGCTTCGACCGACTACCTGCGCGACGAGGCGTGTCTCTTTCACGCCGCCGGCGAGCTCGCCGCCCGCCGCGACCTCTGCCTCGATCCCGCCGACGTCCAGCGCGCCCTCGACCGCGCGCCGCGGCTCTCCGACGAGCAGCGCGATGCCGTCCTCGCCGCCACCACCCGCGACGACCTCGCCCTCGTCGTCGGCCGCGCCGGCGCCGGCAAGACCACCACCGCCGCCACCATCGCCGACGCCTATCGCGAGGCTGGCTACGACGTGCTCGGCGGCGCCCTGGCCGGCAAGGCCGCCGACACCCTGCAGCGCGAAACCGGCATCCACTCCCGCACCCTCCACAGCTGGGAGTACTCCTGGAAGCACGGCGATCTCTTGGACCGCCGCTGCGTGCTGGTCGTCGACGAGGCCGGCATGGTGGACGCACGCCAACTCTCCCGCGTGCTCGACCATGCAGCCGGCCAGCGCGCCAAGGTCATCCTGGTCGGCGATCCCGACCAGCTCAAGCCGATCGGCCCCGGCGACGCCTTCCGCGGCCTGCTCGAGCAGCACCCCTCGGCCCGCCTCGACACCATCCGCCGCCAGGCCGAGCCCTGGCAGCGTGAGGCGTCCGCGGACCTCGCCGGCGGCCGTGTCGCGCCGGCCCTCGACGCCTACCAGCAGGCCGGCCGCCTCCACGTCGCCGACACCCGCGACGCCGCCCGCGCCGACCTCCTGGCCCGCTACGCCGCCGATCGCGCCGCCGACCCCGGCCGCGGCCAGCTCGTCCTCGCCTACCGCAACGAAGACGTCGCCCGGCTCAACACCGGCATCCGCGACCAGCGCCTGGCCGCCGGCGAGCTCCAGGTCAGCATCACCGTCGCCGGCGCCGACTACGCCGCCGGCGACCGCCTGGTCTTCCTCAAGAACGACCACCAGGGCCGCGAGGTGACCAACCTCGGCCGCGCCAAGAGCCAAGCCGTCGGCGTCAAGAACGGCACCCTCGCGACCCTCGAGCGCGTCTCGCCCGATCGTTTCGTCGCCCGGCTCGACGACGGCCGCCGGGTGGCCTTCCATCCCGGCCAGTACGACCAGATCGCCCATGGCTACGCGGTCACCATCCACAAGAGCCAGGGCGCCACCGTGGACCGCACCTACCTCCTCGCCGACCCGCTAATGAACCGCAACGCCTCTTACGTCGCCCTCACTCGCCATCGCCAGGACGTCCAGGTCTACACCGACCGCCAGACCTTCGCCGACCGAGAGCACCTCGACCGCGCCCTCTCCCGCGCCCCTTCCAAGGACCTCGCCCGCGACTACGCCGCCGCCGCGATCGAGCGCCAGGCCGCCCGCCTCGCGCCGCTCGAGAACCAGGCCATGAATCTCCGCCACGAGATCCAGCACGTCCGCTGGGACCTGTCCACCGTCGAGCATGCCGTCACCGCCGCACGCGACCTCGCCGCCGATCGCGCCAACCTGGTGTGGGCGGCCGGCCGCGTCTACACCCATCCAGCGCAGGTGGTCGAGCGCCTGACCGCCGACCCGCATGCGTCCGAGCGGCTCAGAGCTGGCCACGCCGCCGTCTATGGCCAGGTGCACGGCCGCGCCGAAACCTTCCTCCGCCGGCCCGATCAGACCCAGCAGGAAGCCCTCGGCGCCGTGCCCACCCTGCGCTCCGCCCTCGATCGTTATCAAGGTTCAGAGCGCGCCGCCGGCCAGGCGCAGGAAACCGCGAACGCCATCGGCGAAAGCCTGCCCAAATTGCGCGATCATCTACAACACCTCAACAGGGCCTTGCAGCGAGTAGAGCAGGCGATGAAGGGACCTGAGAAGGCGATCGAGGCCATCGTCCGCGAGATAGGCCCGGCAGCGGCCAGGTTGGCCGTCTCGGCGCTTCCCCGCGAGCTTCCCTTCCGCGTCGAACTCGCCATCCGTGCGGTCGAGAGAGCACTTGACCTTGGCCTTGGTCTGGGCCGCTGAACCGCCCCACAAGACTCCAGGCACAAGTCTACTGTGGCGTCCAGGCCAGGCTAGGAAGTTCTCGCCCAAAGGCAGTAAGCCCGAATAAGAACGGGCTGCGCTGCTCGTCGAAGCTCTTATCGAGACCAAGGCCCGATTACTCGCGCCATGCCCCAGAAGCCTTTCCAATCCTCGCTCCACGACCGCGCCCACGGCGTAGGTACAATTAGAGGCCATCTAAGTACTGTTCGAGTGCGTAATAGGTAGGGACACAGCGTGTTACACAAGCATCGATGTCGTTTAGCTTGAGCGCCTGAGATAGAACATCTCTAAGGCCTCCGTCGAGGGTGACACAGACGTCTGAGTAAACAAATGGCGCAAAAATAAGTTCTCGATCAAAAAAATCGTTTACGCAATTTCTTCGGCGAGTGTCCCAGCCAACTACGGTCATCACATCGATGTAATGCATAACGCTCGGCATCTTCTCCAACACGGTATCTTCGACAACGCAGCTTCCATCTTCGGCCAACCGGCAGAAGCGCCCTAGCAGATCGAGGGACCGCCCATCGCGACATCGCTGCTTCAAGTGCTCTACTCGCGGAGCTACTATGTTCCTCGCTGCGGCCTCTTTCTCAACTTCCCAAGCTCGTTGTTTGTTTCCAGCTGCGTACTCTCGCCGCCGCAAAGCGGCCGCCTGATACGGCGGCGCTTTCTCACGCGGGAGAGGCAGCATCGACGATAAAGCGCGAACCAGCTCTCTGATTCCCGCACCACGAACGCACTGTGTAATCTCGTTCGCTAGCTGTTGTTGCTTATCAAGCGAGAACTTGCTGGTAGGGAAGTGGAGGTAGCTCTGGCGTGACAAGAACGAGAAGCTAGGAACGAAGATCTCTGACGGTCTCAGGCTCCGTCTATCATGATCTAGCCGAATGGCGTCAAAAGCAGCATCAACTTCTATCGCAAATATTTCTTCGGTTGAAGCAAAGGCGATATTTAGGCTTAGCTCCTCCATCAACGCCGCCACCTGTGCTGCGGAATCAGGGCATTGGGAGAGGAGCTCTCGGATCGTCGTGAACGTCAGTGGGCAAAAGAGCCGAGAGCGTCTCACGAGTTCTCGGAGTCGGGCTTGCAGGCGTCGAGTTTCGTCTGTCCTGGCCCTGGCAAGGTTGATCCATAAATTAGTGTCGCATAGAACGATGGCCCGCCCCTCGATTTTCCCCTCGATCTCCGGATCTCTTATGAGAATAGGAATGCTGGTCGCAGCCATTGCGGACCCCTCCAATGGCCGGAGAAGAGCGCCACCTCTGGCCGGTTCTAATTGCAACGGGGGAGCCCAGCGGCTACCCTCCGCGGTCAGCGACAGCGCCGGCGTCATCGACGGTGGCTCTTCAGGCCGCCATACCGACCGGCGACCGGCGCCGCCGCCCCTTCAGCCGTTGAGCGTCTTGGGCGGGGGTGGCGGCGAAGCGGCTGGCCTTTCAACTTTTTTCACCGGAGGTGGGTTATACCCCCCCCTATCCTCCGAAGGCCTTTGCTGCTTGCGCTCAATCGTCGCCTGGCTGGGTGTATCCATTTTAGACTCCTCGGGGTTGTGCTGAATATTCGTCAAGATTCGTGAACTCAATGGACTCGATGCTTCCGTGCTCCACCAGAAAAATCCCATGCATGTTCAGCTCAGCATAGGTCCCGTCGGGGTTAACCCAGGCTGGGTCTTGTAGATACAAGAGACCTGAAGTGCGATCCTCGGAATAGTACATTGGCCAGCCAAAGATTCGCCTCTTGCCACTAAGATTCACAATGACGTATCGCTTCTGTTCGATAAAGACATCCAGCCAGACCGTATCACGCGAAGTCTTATGTGTGACGTGTGCCCAGCGAAGTACCTTCATGTGCCAATCTGATGCTGTCAGCCAACCCAGGACTAGCGGGAGTACTACCGACAGAATGAGCGCTCCGAGCACAAATCGAGCATTAACACGAGACCCAAGGGCTGCGGCGGGTAGCTCATGAGTCTCAGCGGGAAACGAAATCACGGGATAGCCGAGCATCCCAGCCGTAATAGCGTAAATAAGGAAGCTAAAGATTAGAGCCTCGACTATTTTGGCGAAGGTATTCTTTGGCCGCCGTGTGGCAATTGAGTCAAGGATCGTTGAGGAAACGAACCCGGGCAGCAGAAGAACAAAAATGACGATCGTGTCGGGCTTCAGGTCCACCTTCATTTACCCCGCACCAGTATACTAAAGATCACCCGCAAAGTATGCGTTCCAGGAACCCCGAGCACCCGTGCGCTAGGTTACAGGCTACGCTTGTCCCCGCCGCCCCAGACATCTGCGTGCTGATCCAAGCGCGCTGTCGCCCCCTGAGATTGGCCTTCGCGAGCTTACCGGATGTTTACCCGCTACCGCTTCTGTCCGAAGCCGTGCGGTCGGGTGCGTCACCTAAATATATTGTTATGTTTGACTTAGCATGGTGCCCAGGGGCGGAATTGAACCGTCGACCCCGTGATTTTCAGTCAGCGGTACGCGGACCCACCCGCATGCCGCAAGGTCGATCTGCCGCCCGCCTCCTACCGCTCCTCTGTCCCCGGCACCTCGTCGGCCGGCGGGGCGGCCGTGCCGCTGGCGTCGATCTCGTAGCGGATGAAGGAGCCCGTCTTGGTGGTCAGCGGCCTCGACGGCCCGGCCGGCTCCTGGCCGTCCTTCGCGCCATCGCCCGCCGCCCCGCCCTGGTCCAGATCGCGCGGGGCGATGCCGGCGGCCAGGTCCGCCAGGATTCGCTGCACCCGGGCCATCGACTGCTCGACCTGGGCGTCGGGACCGCCGATCTCGAGCGCCCGGGCGTAGCTGTCGGCGGCGTGGCGCAGCCAGTTCTGGTTGCGGGTCTGCAGGTCTCCCAGCAGCACGAAATACTTCGCCTGCGGGTCGATCCGCGCCGCCTCGCGCAGCAGCTCGATGGCGAAATGGATCTCGTCCTTGGCCACGAAGGCAGTCGCGCGGTTGAAGTAGCCGCGGGCGCGGTCCCGGTTCTCCTCGGAGCGGCTCCTACCGGTGGCCGCCTCCGGCCAGCCACCGGGTCCGATCTCGCGATCGTAGTCCCGCCGCCTCCCCGGATGGCTCAGCGTGACGTAGGCGGCGGTGGCGCGCTCGAACAGCACCTCGAGCACCCCCTCGCGGCCCTCCAGCCCAAGATAGGGGGCGTGCGACGGGTGCACCAGCCGGGCGACCCGCTCGTACCCTTCATGCACCTTCTCGGGCGAGGCCGTGGGACCGACCGCCAGCAGCTGGTAGAAGGTCGCCCCGCCCACCTCCCTCACCAATGCCGCCACCCGCTCGCGTTGCTCCGCCACACCCACCTCGAGCGGCCGCTCCGCCAGGCTGCGCCCGATGCGCTCGGAGAATAGCTTCAGCTCGTGGGCACTGACGGAATGGAGGGAATCGGCCATAGCGGCGAATCAGTAGCGGCAAGTCAATCCTCGCATCATATCGCAACGCGAACGGCGCCACTGCCAATCCGAAGCCACCGCCAGCGCTCGCCGGTCCCGAAAACACGGCGAGCCAGACCGGCCCCCGCTGGACCGGCCTGGCTCACCGTGGTGGTGCCTTACGACCTACTTTTGATGCCCGTGGACGATCCCCGGTGATGTTGGCGGGTGGCGGGTGACGGGTCGCCCGCCTCACCGGGCTCGGGTCACCTCAGGGGGGTGACGGTGAACCGCTCGACGGCGGCGCTGAGCTCGAAGCCGGTGCCCTTGCCCGAAAGCGCCAGGGAGACGTTGCCCTTGGTCATCGCCAGGGCCTCGCCCTCCTTCTCCACGCCCGCGCCGACGTTGCCCGCGGCGTAGCTGCCGTAGAGGTCCCGGATGTCCACCACCCCGGAGAACTTGCCGTGGCCGTCGCGGATCTCGTACTTGCCGGCGGTGAGGCCGGCACCCTTGGCCCGCAGCTTGACCGTGGCCGTCTGGCCGTTGTCACAGGTGATGGTGCCTTCGCCGGTCGCCGACTTGATGCCCAGCGACCAACCCCTGAGGTCATAGTTCATCCGGCAGGTGGTCTGCCCGGACTGCGCCGCCGCGCTCAGCGGGAGCGCCACGAGAAGCAACAGGGCCAGCGTGGAGGAAAGCGTCAATCCTCGTCTCAACATGGTGATCCTCCATGTGCGTCGCCGGCGCGTCGGGCCCCTCCCTCCCCCTTCTTCCGCTCGCGTGCCCACGCGCCCCGCGTCGCGTCGTTCACCGTGGGTAGAAGCAAGTTCCGTTCCCACCCCTCCCGCTCCGCCGGCCCAGCCCCTGCCGGTGGAGTACAATGAGGCCTCATGGGTGCGAACTACGGCTGGTCGCTGGTCGAACAGGAGCGCAAGCGCGAGATCATCGCCGCCATCGCTTCAGGCATCGCAGGCGCCAGCGCTTCAGGCACCAGCGCCGGCGGCGATGCCCCTGCCGGCCCCACCCACGCCGAGATCGATCTCACCGACCGCTGCAACGTCGCCTGTTACTTCTGCAACCAGCAGGACGTCCGCACTACCCAGCAGCTGCCGCTCGACAAGGTCTTCTCGCTGCTCGACGAGCTGGTCGCCGGTGGCCTGCGCTCGGTGCGCCTGTCGGGCGGCGGCGATCCGCTCGCCCACCGCGAGGTCGGCAAGGTGCTGGCGCGGCTCACCGCGCTCGGCGTCAACGTCGACAACGTCAACACCAACGGCGCTCTGCTCACCGCCGAGCTCGGCCGGCTGCTGATCGAAAATCGCTGTCGCGAGCTGATCGTCTCGCTCAATGCCGTCGATGCCGCCGACTACCACCGCATGATGCAGGTCAAGCCGGCGACCTTCGATCAGGTCCTCGCCAACGTCCGCCGGCTCGTCGGCCAGCGCGGCGAGCTGCCGCTGCCGGTGGTCACCGTGCAGTTCCTGATCGATCGCGAGAACTTCCGCCGCATCCCCGAGATGTACGCGCTCGGCAGGAGCCTCGGCGCCGGGCGCATCACCATCAGCCCGGTCCAGGACATCCCGCTGCAGCGCATCGACCACGACATCCTGCTCGCCCCGGCCGACGGCGAGCTGGTCATGCCGTACTTCGCCGCGGCCCTGGCGGCCGACCGCGACGCCGGCCTGCTGTCGCTGTTCGGACCCTTTCCGGCATGGAACCAGGCAATCGAGGAGATCCGCTCCCGCGCCCCGCAGCTGCTGCCGCAACCGGCCGCGGCCGGAGTACCCCCCGCCCCCACCGCTCCCGCTGCCGCCACCGCCACCATCGCCAACATCGCCACCGCCTTCAAGGAGCGCAACGGCGGCTGCTTCTTCGGCTGGTACTCGGCGACCATCCGCGGCAACGGCGATCTCTACCCCTGCTGCCTGCTGATGAATCCCGGCTACCAGCCGCTCGGCAACGCTCTCGCCACCCCCACCTTCAGGGAGCAGTGGCAGGGCAAGGGCTTCACCAAGCTGCGCGCCGAGATGCGCGAGGTGCTGCTGCGCGGTGGCCGGGTGTTCTTCAGGCCGGGCCGCTTCAAGACCCTCACCCGCCAGTGCGTCGAGCCCAACGCCTGCTTCCTCAAGAACATGTATTTCCGCCATGACGAGGAGTTCTATCGCGACCTCGACGTCGCACTCGAAGCGGCGCGGCAGCGGGAGGTCCGCTGGCTGGGGTCGCCGCGCCAGGCCTTTCGCGCCGCCGAGGTGCTCGCCTACCGCTGCTACCACGGCACTCGCGTGCGCTACCACCGCGGCCGCCGATACCTGGCGGCCCAATGGACGCGGCTCCGGCCCGGCCGCAAGGATCCCATGAGGGCGAATCGGGCGAATGGCTGACCCTGGCGGCGCTGCCGGCCACGGCGGCAAGTCGCCGCGAGAACCGGCCGAGCCGGTGGAGCAAGCCGAGCCCGCCGACCAGTTCCTGCCCAGCGCGGCGCGGGCCTGGATCGCGCGCGCCTTCACCATCGTCGAAGATGTCGTCTACGTGGGCCTCGGCCTGCTGCTGGCCGCCAGCGCCGTCGCGCTGCTGGTCGCCGGCGGCGTCGATCTGACCAGGGCCCTGGTCGCGGCGCCGTTCTCGACCAGCGTCGTGGCGCTCCTCGACCACATCCTGCTGGTCCTGCTGGTGGTCGAGCTGCTCTATACCGTCCAGGTGTCCTTCCGCGAGCACGCCCTGGTGCCCGAGCCCTTCCTGCTCGTCGGCCTGATCGCCGTCATCCGCCGGGTCCTGGTGCTGACCGCCGCGCTCAGCGAGGCGCACGAGCGCACCGAGGCGGAGTTCCACCATTTCGTCCTCGAGCTCGGCCTGCTGACCGTGCTGGTGGTGGCGCTGACGGTGTCGCTGGTGCTGCTGCGCCGCAGCGGCCAGGTGTCGGCCAGCCGCGCCTGAGGGCGGGCGGGCGCCCTCAGCCTCAGCACCCTCAGCGCAGCCGCTTGAGCAGCGGCAGGAACTCGGCCAGCGGTCCGGCGGAGATCGACCCGGCGCCGGCCTCCGCCTCGGGCGGCAGCAGCTGCTCGATCAGGCTCAGGATGTCCCAGGCGACCCAGCCCTCGACGATCTGGCCGCGCTCGAAGCGTAGGAAATCGATGCCGGTGGTGACGGTCTCGCCGCTGGCCGCCGGCAGGCCCAGCAGCTCGCCGTTGTGCCGGCCCCTGCCCGTCCAGCGGGCGGCGACGGTGTCGCCTTCGGCGATGAGCTGATCGACGCTCATGTGGATGTCGCTGAACGCCAGGTGGTAGAACAGCACCAGCTGGCGCAGGGCGTCGGGGCCGCGCATGAAATCGGTGGTGAGCGGCACCCGCGCATGCATCAGGCAGTCGGCGGCGATGATCTCGTCGGCGATCGCCAGATCGCCGCTGTTCCACAGGTCCTCGCGGAACCGGCGCGCGATCTCCTTGTTGCGGTCGGCGCGGTCGCGATCGCTGCCGGCGGCGCCGCCACCACCGCCGCCAGCACCGGCGCCCTTCGCCGGCGGACGGGCGCTCATCGCCCGGGCCCTTCGTGCGCCACGATCCCCTTGTCCTCGACGACGGTGACCGTCTGGTTGGCCGCCACCCGCCCCAGCTGCTGCCTGGCGCCGCTCGGCCAGTCGACCTCGAGCGCCGTCGCCTCGGCGTCGCGCCCCAGGCCGAAGGTCTGGACCAGCTCGCTCTGCGAGCAGTAGGACGAGCCGCTGCGCACCATGCTCCACTGCTTGCCCGCCGCCGCGCTGGCGACGCGCACCACCGCGCCGATGCCGTCGCGGTTCGAGCGCCTGCCGACGGTCCGCACCCGCAGCCAGTGATTGCGGTTGCCGCCGTCGTTGCGGAACAGGTAGGCCGGCCCGCCGTTGGTGGTGATCAGCAGGTCCAGGTCGCCGTCGTGATCGAAATCGGCATAGGCGGCGCCGCGCGCCACGATCGCCCGGTTGAAGTCCGCCCCCATTGCCGCGCCGACCGGCTCGAAGCGGCCGCCGCCCAGGTTGCGGAACAGCAGCGGCGGCTCGCGGTACGCCACCTTCGGCTGCACCCGCCCGATCTCCTCCTCGATGTGGCCGTTGGCGGCGAAGATGTCCAGCCGGCCGTCGAGGTCGTAATCGAAGAAGAAGGCGCCGAAGGTCAGCGTCAGCAAACTCGCCCGCCCCACCGCCGAGGACGGCGCGCGGTCGACGAAGATGCCGTTGCCCTCGTTGTGATAGAGCCCCAGCATCTCGTTGGCGAAGTTGCCGACCAGCAGGTGCGGCCGCCCCGAGCCGTCGTAGTCCCCGGCGTCGACCCCCATCGCGCCGCGCGCCACGCCGTCCTCGCCGAACGCCACGCCCGCCCCGAGCCCCGCCTCGGCGAAGGTGCCGTCGTGCTGGTTGCGATACAGCTTGTTGGGCTGGGTGTCGTTGGCCACGAACAGGTCCGGCCAACCGTCGCCGTCGTAGTCCAGCACCGCGACGCCCAGCGACTTGCTGGTCGGGTCGTCGATGCCCGCCTGGTGGCTGACGTCCGCGAACTTGCCGTTGCCGAGGTTGTGGTACAGCTTCGACGGCGCGCCCTTATAGGACTCCGGCGTGCAATAGGACTTGGCGACGCCGTCGAGCGAGCACCAGAGGTCCTTGTCGACGCTCCACTGCACGTAGTTGGCGACGAACAGGTCGAGCTTGCCGTCGCGGTCGTAGTCCAGCCAGGCCGCGCTGGTGCCGAAGCTCTGGTTGTGGATGCCGGCCTCGCGCGTCACGTCGCGGAAATGGCCGCCGCCCTCGTTGTGGAACAGGTGATCGCCGTCGAGCGCCGTCACGTAGACGTCGTCGCGCCCGTCGTTGTCGTAGTCGCCCACCGCGACCCCCATGCCGTACATCTCGACGTCCAGGCCGCTGCCCGCGGTGGCGTCACGGAAGGTGCCGTCGTGGTTGTTCAGGTAGAGGGCCGGCAGCGACCGATGGCGCCCGCTCGCCGCGGGCCAGCCGCCCTTGCCCGCCGCCGGCAGCTCCCGGCCGTTGACCAGCAGGATGTCCGGCCAGCCGTCGCCGTCGGCGTCGAAGAACGCGCACCCCGGCCCCAGCGTCTCGGGCAGGTACTTCTTGCCGGTGCGCCCGCTGTTGTGGATGAAGTGGATCCCGGCCTTGGCCGTCACGTCGGTGAAGTGGAGGCCGCTGGCCGCCGCCGCGCCGGCAGCTGCCGCGGCCGGAGTCGCCGCCGCACCGCCAGCCGACGTCGCCGATTTCGCCGGGGTGCCCACCGAGCCGGCGAGTGCCGTCCGCCCCCCCAGCCACGCGGGCAGCGCCACCACCACCGCCGCCAGCCCCAGCGCCGGCAGCACCCGCCTCAGATTGCGATAGCCGACCCGCATGACCCGCGCCCTCCTCATGATCTCCCCCTTGGCCTGCCGCCCGCACCGGCCGCGCCGGCCGTATCCGCCACCGCGCCGGTCGCCGGCGCCGCGGCCGGCGCCGCCGACCGCGTCGCCTCGGCACCTACCGCCGAGGACCCACCGGCGCGCGCCGCTGCCGCTCGCCGCCGCATCCCGGCCGCTGGTGTCGCCGGCACTGCCGGGCTTGCCGCCTTCGGCGCGCCGGCCGCCGGAGCTGCCGGCTTCGCCGCTTCAGTCACCGCTTTCGCCGGTGATACCCGGGCCGGCGCCACCGCCGCGGTCGTCGCCGCCGCCGCCCCTGCCGGTGCGGCGACCGGCAGCCGGACGCTGTCGTGCTCGTGGATCGGCTGGCGCTCGTTGTTGTCCTCGGGGCTCAGCCGGCGCACCTCGCCGGTGATCGCCTGCGCCGACTCGTCGGCCTTGAACCGCCGGAACAGCGCCTCCTCGCGCGCCGCCTTTTCCTTATGGCCCAGCGCCCGTTGACACAGCATCGCCGTGTAGTGCATCTGCACGTCCTCGGGATCGACCGCGCACACCCGGTCCAGCGCCTGCACGGCCTCGGCATAGCGCCGCTGCAGGAACAGCACCCGCGCCTCCTGGTTGATCACCACCCGGTCGCGCGGGTACTGCGCCTCGACCTGGCGGAACAGGGCCAGCGCCGCCTCGTAGTCGCCCATCTCCTTCTTGATCGTCGCCTTGAAGAACAGCGCCCGCCCCAGCTTGCCGTTGATCGCCAGCGCCCGATCGACGAACGGCATGGCGGCGTCGATCTCGCCCTCGCGGATCAGCGCCCGCGCCACGTTCACCCAGCCGTCGGCATAGCCCGGCTCGGCCTCGGTGACCCGCCGGAAGGCGTACTCCGCTCCCTTGAGATCACCTTGCAGCAGCAGCCCGATGCCCCAGTCGTTCCAGCGCTCGCGGTTCTCCTTGCGCACCACCGGCCGCCACTCGCTCCCGCCCGCCGCGGCCGGCGCCGATGCGCCAGGCGTCCCCGCCGCCCCGCTCGGCGCCAGCGGCAGCGTCGCCTTGGCCTTCGCCACCACCAGGATCGGCAGATCCGGGATCTCGCCGCGGATCTCGCCCGACACGTCGGCCGGTATGTTCTCCCGTGCGTAGCTCCACTCCTGGCTGTTGTGGTCCTTGTCCACCAGCGACGCCGGCTGGCCCGGCTTCGGCTTCCCGGCATAGGCAAACTGCGTGTAGGAATGCGCGAACTTGCGGTAGTTGAGCCGCGCGTCGAAGGTGATCGGCCCGCGGGCGTCCGCCGGGATGTGGACCCGGTAGTGGGCGACGTCGGCCGCCCCCGGCGGGATCAGCCGCACGTAGAGCACGCTCCGCGCCTGCCAGGCGTTGCGCTTGTCGATCATGTTGCCGGCGCCGTCGAGCTGGTAGGAGCGGTAGAAGTGCGCCCCCCGCTCGACCGGCCCCTTGCCGCCGTCGTCCACCGCGCCGCTCCAGTAGATGACGCGGCCGGTGGCGTCCCGCGCCTGCAGCTCGAGCCAGACGTCGAAGGCGTCCACCGTGCCGCCCGGAAAGAAGTGGCCGATGGTCCGCGTCCGCGCCACCACGTCCACCCGCACCGTCGTGCCCGGACGCGGCGCCGCCGCTGCCGGCTCGCCCTTGAACGCCTCGTCGAGCGGCGCCGCCACCCTGCCGACGTCGCGCAGCACCGCCGGTCCGGTCGCCTGCGACTCCTCGCCGACCGCAAACGTCGACTCGAGCTGCGGCCCGCCCTCCCGCTGGTCGGCGCGCCGCACCATCTGCGCCCCCGGCCCGGCCGCGTCCTCCGGCGACACCGCGAAGATGTCGACGGTGATGAAGCCCGACTGCATGAACTTCTCGACCACGTCCAGCTGCTCCCGATCGTGATTGACGAAAGGCAGCGCGACGTTGGCGCCCGGGAAGCGGTGCGAATGCACCTTGCCGTCCTTGTTGCCCGGGTCCTGCGAATCCACCAGCGGCATGTGGCAGCCGGCGCAGTTCTTCGACTCCTTCGGGTAGTAGAACGACCGCGCCCCCTGCCCCGACACGCCGCTCGCCTGCCAGGCGTCGTACTCGTTGAAGCCTCGGAACCAGCGGTAGCTGTTGACCGGCACGTCGAGGTGCACCTTGTGGCAGCCGGAGCAGAACTCGGCGCTGTCCTGGCGCATGAACGCCTTCATGAAGGTCTCCCGGTGCGGCTCGGGATCGAGGTAGGTGAGGAAGTGGTTGATCCGCCGCAGCACCGGGTTCTTGCTCGCCGCCAGCTCGTGCAGCGGCGGATAGCCGATGGTGAAACCGCCGTTGCCCATCGAGCTGTCGACGTGGGTGATGGCGTGGCAGGAGGTGCAGGCCAGCCCGGCGCGCGCCTCGCGCGTGTCGACCTGCTGCTTGATCGGCCGCTCGAACCGGCCGTTGAAGAACACCGCGTGATCGTGGCAGCCGGCGCACCACTTGCTCGGCTGCGGGCCCAGCACGTCCTGCATGTACTCGATCGATTTGCGGTAGAACTGATTGTTGAACGACGCGAAATGGTGCGCCGAGCTCTGCCACTGCCGGTAGATGTCCTGGTGACACTCGCCGCAGGTGTCCGACTGGGTGAAGAAATCCGCCGGAATGATGCCGCCGACGTTGGTCCTGGCCGAAGACGGGAAGAACGGCGACTTCGGCCCGCCCCCCTCCTCGCTCATCGTCACCGGCGCGACGGTCGGGTTGCGGATGCGCATCGCCGGATCGGGGTGGGAGCGCCGCCAGCCGGTCATCGCCGCCGGCACCACCAGCAGCAGCGCCGCCGCCACCGCGCTGGCGCGCAGCAGCTGCCGCCACCGCCCGCGGTTGCCCTCCGCCATCGCTCGCTGCTGCAGGTACACCAGGCCCGCGACCACCGCCAGCGCGGCCGCGACGATGTGCGTCCACAGCAACCAGCGATGGGGCGTGGTGTTGCCGGCCACCGCCAGGACCACCCCCGCCACCGCTGCGGCCGTCAGCAGCCAGAGCGCCGCCGCCCCCGCCGCCGATCTCGCCGCCAGGCCCGAGGCGCTCGCTGGGGGGCCCGCGCGCCGCCACAGCACCAGCAACGCCACGGTCAGCGTCAACCCGAGCGCCAGATGCAGCACGACGTTGCCCATGTAGAACAGCGTCGGCGAAGGCAACGCCGCGATGTAGGCCGTGTTGACCAGCAGAGCCACCCAGCAGGCCGCCGCCAGTACCTTCCAGCGATCGCTCATCTCATCACCCCCTCCTGATACCGGTGCCGATTCCCGCCAGCGGCGAGTCCGGGCGCCGTTCCTCGCCCGAGCCCGCCGGCGGCGCCGGCACCGTCGTCTGCCTCGACTCCAAGAGCTACCCTGCCTCACTCCTCCACGCGCCGGCCGCCCGTCGCCGCCGCCGGCGCCAGCGGCCGCAACAGGCGCAGCGCCGGCCGGGTGTTGTAGGTCTGCCGCCAGCGGCGATGCTCGTCGTCGTCCGGGAAATGCTCGGCGGCGGGATACGGGTAGGCCGACATGGCGTGGAACG
Organism: uncultured Acidobacteriota bacterium; assembly: GCA_963732005.1. GTDB lineage: Bacteria > Acidobacteriota > Thermoanaerobaculia > Multivoradales > UBA5704 > JASLEW01. The sequence goes on along the minus strand of CAVSXT010000005.1, from coordinate 2,783,745 downwards.
GCAGCGGCTCGACGCTCTGCGAGTAGGCGGTGTTGGCGTCGGCGTCCTTCGCCCAGCCGTCCACGTCGAGCAGGAAATCGCGCCGCCAGCCGGCCGGCAGCGGCGGCAGCCTGCCACCCGCGAAGCGCAGCCGCACCTCGTCGCCGGAACCGAGCAGCGCCGGCTCGTCGTCCACCTTCGCCAGCAGCGGCAGCACGTCGCCGTAGCGGGTGTAGAGCCCCGGCGTCGGGTTCCAGGACGAAACCGCCATCCAGGTCGCGTAGTCGAACCGCTCCGGCCGCCGCCGCTCGGGATCGATCACCGGCCGCGAGAAACCGCGGAAGCGCAGCTCGGCCGCGGCCAGCGGCGCCTCGGTCAGCCGCGCCGGCGGCGGCGCGCTGCCCTCGCCCAGGAAGATCTCGTCCCAGTAGATGCAGAGGTTGGTGACGATGCGCACCTCGCGCGAGGCCCCCACGAACTTGCCGGTCAGATCGATGGCGATGGTGCGCGGCTGACCCGACGGCATGCCCAGCTCGGCCACCGCGGTCTGCCACCTGCCCGCGGCGTCCCGCACCTCCAGCCGCGGCAGCGTCAAGCCCGCCGGGTTCTCCTGCGAGGCGGCGCGATAGGTGCTCCCGTCGGCCCAGTCCACCCAGCCGGTGAGGTACAGCACCGCGCGGTTGCCAGGCGCCGCGCCGCGGCCGAAGTCGAGCTCGAGGGCGTGCGTCTCGGCGACCCCCGTCAGGGTGCGGCGGAAGCCCTCGGCATAGACGCCGTCGCGGGCCAGCAGGGCCGGCAGCAGGTCATGCCCGCCGCCGTCGACGGCGCGCCGCGGGTGCAGCCGCCGCTCGACGCCGAACAGCCGGAACTCGGGGAACGGCGGGCTCTTGAACTTCTCGTTGGTGAACACCTCGACCGCCGCCGGGTGATCGAGCGCCAGCAGCCGCACGCGGTCCAGGTAGGTGACCTCGCGCAGCTCCTCGGTCATCCGCACCTCGTAGAAGCCGTCGCCGGCCGCCGCCAGCGCCCTGCCGGGGATCGACACCCATTCGTCGTGATCCACCGGGAAGTACCTGCCGTCGCCGGAGCTGGCGCCGAGCGGCGCCACCCCGAGCACGTCGGTGATGAACTCGAAGCGCCGGCCGTTCCAGGCGAAGATCATCGGGCAGGAGCCCGACAGGCGCTGCGCCTCCTTGTAGGCCTTCACCTCGCCGCCCTTCGCCGCCGCCTGGCGGGTCTCGTTCTGGATCAGGCCGTTGGGCCAGGTGATGCGCACCGTGTCGGCAGCCACCCGGCCGCGCAGGCCGAACAGCAGCGGCGTGCCGCGGTAGAGCTTCTTCTGGTAGACCGTTCCGGCCTTGACCTCGACCTGCGCGCCCATGGCGAGCTTGGCATTGCGTACCCCGGTGAGCGCCACCTCAACCCAGCGGCCGGCCGCGCCGACGTTGCGCAGCACCGCCAGCGAGCCGTCGCCGCGCACCACCGCCAGGTCCTCGCGCCCATCGCGGTCGAAATCCGCCGTCACGGCCGCCGCCGGACCGGCCGCCGCGAGCCCAACCGGCTCCGGGGACACCGCCGCGAACTGCCCGGCGAGCCCGGGTCTCGCCAGCTGCCACCGGTAGAGACCGCCGCCGCTCACCAGGTCGGGCGCCGCCCGGTTGCCGAAGTCCGCCACCGCGAGCACCATGGCGGAGCTCCGCGCGGCCGCGGCAGCGGTCTTCCCGGCCCGGCCGGCCGGCGCCGCGCCGCCGGCCCCGTCAGCCATCGCTGCTGCGACCAGCTGCCCACCGCGGTTCCACAGCACCAGCGGCCCGCCGCCACCGCCGGGGACCGCAACGGCAAGGTCGATCCAGCCGTCGCCGTCGAAGTCGTAGGGAGCGAGCGCGCCGGCGCCGGCCAGCAGACCGGGCAGCGGCTCGGCGCTGTAGTGGCCGCCCAGCCGGTCGCGGTAGAGGATGCCAGGATGATCCCGATAGCTCACCACCAGGTCCACTCCCGGCGTGTCGGAGACCACGCCGAAGGTCACCGCGTCCAGCGCCTGGCCGGCGGCAAACGGGAAATCGGCGGTGTGGTCGCTCCATCCCGCGGCGCCGTCGTTGCGCATCAGTGCCGCGGTGTCGCCGAGCAGCAGCAGGTCCAGGTCGTAGTCATGGTCGTAGTCCAGCCACACCGCCCGCCGGAAGCGTCCGGCCGGCAGCCGCGCTGGGCTCTCCTCGAAGCGCCCGCCGCCGCGGTTGACGTAGAGCCGCGCCCCGCCCTCGGTCAGCACGCAGAGGTCGGGCAGGCCGTCGTTGTTGAAGTCTCCGGCCGCGACGAAGATCACCCCGTGCACGCCTTCCAGGCCCGGCACCGGCCCGGCAACGCCGCCCATCGACGGCGCCGGCCCGGGCCGCCACAGCCGGACCCCCGCCGCCGACCAGGCGAGCAGCGCCGGCCTGCCGTCGCCCTCGACGTCCAGCACCAGCAGGCCGGCGGTCGCCGGATCGAGGCCCTGCGCCAACTCGTGCGGCTCGAAGCTCAGCGGCGCGGGCCGGGCCGCCGCATCGCTCTCGCCAGCCGCCATCCGGTCGGCCGGCGGGTCGTCGATCTCCGAGTAGAAGCTCCACTCGAGGTCCTCCGGCACCGCCGCCCCGGCCGTCCGCTTCTTGATCTCCTGGAAGACCGCCAGCTCGCGCGCCGAGTCCGCGGCGCGCCCCGCCACCTTGTAGGCGTTGAAGAGCTGGAAATGCGGCCCGGCCAGGGCCGGCGCGAGCCGGGCCGCGATCTCGAACTGCGCCAGCGACTCCTCCTGCCGGCCGGTCAGCTTGTAGAGCACCCCCAGGTTGTAGTGGGAGACCGGCTCGTCCGGCACCAGCTGCACCATGCGCTGGAACTGCGCCACCGCCCGGTCGTAGTCGGATGCCCGCTTGGCGGCGATGCCGAGGTTGAACCAGGTGTGCGGCAGCGCCGGATCCTGGCGCTGCACCCGCTCGAGCTCCGCCACCCCTTCGGCGGTGCGGCCCGCCTTGAGCAGCGCCAGTCCATAGTTGAGCCGCTCGCGCGCCGAATCCGGCGCCAGCTCCAGCGCCCGGTGCAGCTCCTCGACCGCCTGGGCGGAGGTGGTCGGGTTCTCGTAGAACGCCTTGCCGAGGTTGCGGTGCTCCCACAGCGCCTCCTCGGCGCTCGCCGGCGAGGCCGGGACGGCGGCAGGCGCCGCCGCCGCGGCGCCGCCGAGCCGCCACGAAAGCCCGAGCCCCAGCACCAGGCCGATAACTGCGACGCCCATACCCCAGGCAATCGCTCTGAGCCCCCGCAGGGGCGGGCCGCCGCTCATGGCGCGCCGCCAGTGGAGGGCCGCGCCGCGCCGCCCGCGGCGGGCCGCGCCGCGCTGTCCACGGCCTTCCGCGCCGCGCTGTCCGCGGCCTTCCGCGCCGCGCCGTCCGCGGCCTTCCGGACACCGCGCCCGAAACCGGCGACCGCCGCGGTCACCACACCCTGGCCCTCCTTGATGTAGGAGATGTGATCGATCGGCACCGTCGCCGGCGAGATGATCTCGCGCCGCCCGCTCGGCCAGCGCACCTCGATCTCGTCGATGCGCGTCGTCGCGCCCAGGCCGATGTGGACGCGCGTCGAGCTCTGGCTGGCGTAGCCGTTGCCGCCGTTGACCTCGCGCATCAGCAGGGCGCCGCCCGCCTTGACCGTCACCCGGGCGCCGATGGCGTCGCGGTTGGAGCGGGTGCCCACCAGCTTGAGCTCGAGCCAGTGGCCGGCCGGCGCGGTGACGTTGTGATAGAGCAGCGACGGCTGGTTGGCATTGGTCTCGTAGATGTCCAACCGCCCGTCGTTGTCGAAGTCGGCGGTCGCCACGCCGCGCCCGTCGAGCTCGTTGTCGACTCCCGCCGCCGCCGCCATCTCCTTGAAAGCCGAGCCCCCGAGGTTGCGGAACAGCTTCTTCTTCTCGTGCCCGCTCCAGCTCATGTCGCCGATCGCCGGCCAACTGTTGACGTCGGTGAAATCGACGTTGGGGGTGATGATCATCTCGAGCAGCACCGGGATGTAGTTCTTGGCGCCCGCCGAGCGCAGACCGTCGGCCGCGAACAGGTCCTCCCAGCCGTCGTTGTCGAAATCGCCGAACTTCGCCCCCCAACCCCACAGCGTCGAGCAGGTGCCGGTCTCCCGCGACAGGTCGGTGAAGGTCAGCTTGCCGGCAGCGTCCACGCCGTTGTTGTGCCACAGCATGTTGCATTCCTGCATGTACTCGTCGGTGATGTTGGTGACATAGATGTCGAGCCAACCGTCGCGGTCGTAGTCGCCGACGTCGACGTTCATCCCCTTCTTGGTGTCGATGCCGATCGCCTCCTCGGTGACGTCGCGGAAGGTGCCGTCGCGGTTGTTGAGGAACAGGCGGTCGGTGCCGTAGTCGTCGGCGACGTAAATGTCCTGCCAGCCGTCGTTGTTGAAGTCGCCGTGGCCGAGGTCGAGCGTCCAGCCGTGGTGCCCGGCCAGCCCCGCCTTCTCGGTGACGTCGACGAAGGTGCCGTTGCCCTGGTTGTGCCACAGCGTCACGCCGCCGCCGTTGGTCGCCTGGTCCAGGTTGTCGGGCAGCACGTGCGGGTCCTTGAGGTCGAACAGGTTCACCGGCTTGAAATAGTTGCCGAACAGCAGGTCGAGGTAGCCGTCGTTGTCGTAGTCGAAGGCGATGACCGCGATGGTGTTGCCGAACTTGTCGAGCCCCGATTGGGCGGTCACGTCGCGGAACTTGCCGTTGCCCTCGTTGTGATAGAGGATCGGCGTGCCGAAGCGGGCCACCAGCAGATCGACCCTGCCGTCGTTGTCGTAGTCGAACCACAGCGCGTCCGAGACGATCGAGTGCTCGTCGTTGCCCTTCCCGACTCCCGCCTCGACGGTGACGTCGGTGAAGGTCAGGTCGCCGTTGTTGTGCAGCAGATGAGAGGTGCGGCCGGCGTCGGAATCGGTGACGAACAGATCGTCGTAGCCGTCGTTGTCGTAGTCGCCCACCGCCACCGCGGCGCCACCGGAGGTGAACATCTCGAGGATGTCGGCCTTGGCGCCATGGAAGTGCCGCGTGTGATGGATCATCCGCGCCCTCGCCCGGGCGCCGATTTCCTCGAAGCGAATCGCCGGCGGCGCACCGCCGGCGGCCGGAACGGCGGGAGCGGCGCCGGGGGCCGTGGCGGCGGCAGCGGCGGGAGGGGCGCCGGCGGCCACCGACCCGCCGTTGACACCCGCGCCGACGCTGCCAACCATGCTGCCGCCGCCAGCCGCCACCACCGGCGTCGCCGCCAGCCAGCCCACCGCCAGGCGGGCCAGGATCGCGCGCCGCTTCACCTGTCCTCCCACAGCTCGTGCAGGTCGGTATCCACGCGCTTGGTGCGATCGACCTGATCCGCGATGTAGGCCTCCAGCTCGTCGCCCTGCCGGGACAGCAGCGCCTTGAGCACGGCGTCCCCGGGGAACAGCCGCGCGCCCTCCTGCCAGGTCGCCCGCGCCTTCTCCGGCTGGTCGTTGCGCCAGTAGCCCTCGCCCAGCGCGGCGTAGGCGTGGGCCTGGTAGGCACGCTTCGGCTCGCTGCGCGAGACCGCCACCGCGCGCTCCAGGTCGGCCACCGCCAGCGGCCCGCGAGCGAAGACCTTGGGCCAGTACAGGTAGCTGTTGCCGCGCGTGTAGAGCCCGATCCAGCTCGCCTTGAGCTCGATCGAGCGGCTGAACTTCTCCAGCGCGTCGTTGGCCAGGATCACCTGGGTGATGGCGCCGGACACCGGCATCTTGTCGACGTAGACGTAGCCGTAGTTGAGCCAGGCGAATGCCGAGTCGGGATGGCCGGCGACCAGCTTCCCGAAGTAGTCGAGCGCCCGGTCATAGGCGCCGGCGCGGATCACCGCATGGCGGTACTCGGAGGCGTAGCGCAGGTTGTCGGGATCGGCCGCCAGCGCCGCCTCCATCTGGCCGAGAGCCGCCGGCAGGTCGCCGGCCGCCAGCGCGCCTTGCCCCGCCGCGAAAGCGCGGTCCGGCGGCGTGGCGGGCGTGGCCGGCTTCACCGGCGCCGGCGATCCCGCCGCAGGCGCCGCCGGCGCCGCCCCCGGCGCGCGTGTGACCAGTGCCGGCGGCGGAGCCTGGGCCGCGAGCGGCACGCCGCCGGACCAGGCTGTCGCCATCACGGCCAGCGCAAACAGGGCCTGTACCAACATCCCTTGCCTCATCGCGGACTCTCCGTCGCGGCCCTGGATTCCATGTCTCCCGCTCTCGCGCCGCCGGTCGCCACACCAGGACCGCCGCCAGGCACCGTGCCGCTGTCAGGCGCCGTGCCACCACCAGGCGCCGTGCCACCGCCGGGGATGCCGTCGACCTTGCCACGACCGCCGCCGCCGGCCGGGCTCGGCGCCGCTTGCCCGTGCTGCCGGCGGGCCGCGGCGCGCTGCTCCGCCCGGCCCGGCGTCAGCGCCGCATCGCCCTCCACCAACCGGTAGATGTGGTCTGCCGCCACGCCGGCGAAGCTCTGGCGCAGCCCCGACGGCCACTGCACCTCCACCTGCTCCGCCGCCACCGCGGCGCCCAACCCGAAATGCAGCCGCTTGGTGCTCTGCGAGGCGAATCCATTGCCGCCGTCGACGAACCGCAGCATGCGGGGACCGCGTTGTGCGCCGGGGCCCCCGGCGCCGCCCGGGCCGCTTGGCCCTCCGGGACCTGCCGCTCCCACCGGCCCGCTTCCCGCGGCCGGGGTCACCCACACCTTCGCCCCCACCGCATCGCGATTGGACTTGCGCCCCTCGAGCTCCAGCTCCAGCCAGTGGGCGCCGGTGGGCAGCAAGTTGTGGTACAGGTAGGGCTCCGCATTGGCGTTGGTGACGAAGAGGTCCATCCGGCCGTCGTTGTCGAAGTCGGCGACCACGATGCCCCGCCCGTCACGCACCGAGTCCAGCCCGTGCCGCGCCGCCTGGTCGCGGAACAGCTGCCCGCCCTCGTTGTGGAACAGCTTCTTCTTCTCGTAGCCGGACAGGCTCTTGTCGCCCATCGGCGGCCAGCTGCGCGCGTCGGCGAGGTCCACCCCGGGGCGCACGATCATCGCGAAGACGTCGGGGACGTAGCTCTGCGGCCCCGCCGACACCCAGCCGTTGACCACGTAGAGATCCAGCCAGCCGTCGTTGTCGTAGTCGAAGAATTTCCCCGCCCAGCCCCAGCCGGTCTCCCAGGTGCCGGTCTCGCGCGCCACGTCGGTGAACGTCAGGTTGCCGTTGTTGTGCCAGAGGAAGTTGCCCTCGCGCATGTAGTCGTCGGTGATGTTGGTGACGAAGACGTCGAGCCAGCCGTCGTTGTCGTAGTCGCCCCAGTCGGCGTTCATCCCCTTCTTGGTGTCGTAGCCGATCGCCGTGGCGGTGCGGTCCGCGAAGGTGCCGTCGTGGTTGTTGACGAAAAAGAAATCGGTTCCGAAGTCGCAGGCCACGTAGAGGTCGTCCCAGCCGTCGTTGGCGGCGTCGCCGTGGCCGAGGTCCAGCGTCCAGCCGCTGATCCCCGCCAGGCCGACCTTGGCGGTGACATCGGTGAAGGTGCCATTGCCATTGTTGTGATAGACGGTGACGCCGCCGCCGTTCTTGGCGGTCTCGAAGCTCTCCGGGAAGAAGCGCGGCGTGCCGGGATGGAACAGGTTCACCGGCTGGAAGTAGTTGCCGACGAACAGGTCGAGGTAGCCGTCGTGATCGTAATCGAAGGCGATCGCCGAGATGCTGTTGAGGTAGCGGTCGAGCCCCGCCTGCTTGGTGACGTCCTTGAACTTGCCGTTGCCCAGGTTCTCGAACAGCTGGCTGTGGCCGAAGCGCACCACGAAGAGATCCGGGCGGCCGTCGTTGTTGTAGTCGAACCAGATGGCGTCGGCGGTGGCGTTCTCGGCGTCGTTGCCGGCAGCGACCCCGGCCGCCTCCGCCACGTCGGTGAAGGTCAGGTCGCCGTTGTTGTGGTAGAGGTGGTTCCTGCCGCCCTCGGCAGAATCGGTGACGAACAGGTCCTCGTAGCCGTCGCCGTCGTAGTCCGCCGCCGCCGCCGCCGCGCCCAGCGAGGTGTACCCGGCCATGATTTCCGCATAAGGATTGTGGAAGGCCCGGTTGTGATGCGCCACCGCCAGCCCCGCCCGCTGCGTCACGTCCTCGAACCAGCGTCCGCGATCGCCGGCCGCAGCCCCCGCCGCCGGCCCGCGCAGCGCCGCGGCTGGGGGAGCAACCGCGACCGGCGGCCGGCCGTCCGGCGCCCCGGCGACGAGAGCCGACGCGGCCAGCATCCGGCCACCGGTCTGGCCCACCGCGCTGCCGCCGCCGCCCAACAGGGATGCCATCACCAACCAGGGCATCAGACCGAGCCTGCGAGGGACACTTTGCCTGCCCATGAATCCACGTCTCTCCGGAGCTCCACGCACCGGCCCCGCGGTAGGCGGAGCGCTGCCGGACCCTGCCTGCTGCATGCTATTTAACGACGAAGAGAGCCAAAAAGTATAGATATCCGGGAATGAGAAAAGGTCCACCCCAAACCGCTCCGTCCTGCCGCCTCGCCCTTCGCGCCGGCAGCCGGACCTCCCGTGCTCAAGGCACGATCCAATCGCTGGCGGCAACCAATCCGCCGGCAGCTTCCGGGGCGGCCCTGACGATGTAGCAGCCCTGCGAGGCGAAGCGCTGCCCGGCCCCCAGGCCGAGTCGAGGGTAGACCCCGGGGTTGGCGGCTCGCTCGACCTCGCGTTCCAGGGTTTCCACGAAATACTCGCGGGAGAAGCGGCCGGACATGCGGTCCAGCGCGTCGTCGGCGGCGGCGAGGGTGAACAGGGTGTCGAGCTCGAGGCGCTCGTGCGCAACCGTCACGCCGCGCGCCCGCAGCCACGCCCGCGCCCGCCAAGCCTGGGGCGCGGGGTTTCCGGGGAGGGCGTAGCGGAATGTCAGGAAGGTGCGGTCGCGCAATGCCGGCGGCAGTGCCGCCAGTGCCGCCGGCGCCGGCAGCTCCTCCCCGAGCAGGCTGTAGGAGAGATAGATCGCCGCGGCGCCGCTCGCCGCGATCGCCGGCGCCAGCGCGTCAAGGTCGGCACGATCGAGCCACAGCACCACCGCCAGGGGCGCCGCCGGCGACTCGGGGCCGGCCGGCCGCGCGCCGCCAAGCGCCCTGAGCTTGGCGGCGGCAGCAGCCAACCCGCCGTCCCCCTCCCCTCCAATGCCGCCGCCGCCGCCGGCACCGAGTGCGAGGTCAGCAAGGCTCAGGCCCTTGACACCGCGCAGCGCCTCGCGCAAAGCCGCAGCAGGCACCCGCCCCGACGCCTGATCGCGAAACACCTGGACGATCCTCGCCGGCCGGCCCGCCGCCACCGCTGGCGGCGCCTCCGGCACCGCCGCCGCCAGGTGACGCCCCAGCGCCCGCGCCTCGAGCGTCAGGCCTGCCGACAGGTAGAGGTTCCAGGCGCCGACCGGCGCGGCCACCGGCAGATCGACGTTCGGGAAGACGCAGGGCACCGCGGTGCGCTCGCAGAACTCGTGCACCGGCTGCCACTCGCCGGCTCCCAGGCCGCTCAACAGGGCGAAGACCGGCTGCTCGCCGTAGCTCCGCGCCAGCTGCGCCGTCCAGGTCGCCGGCGGCCCGGCGAGCTGCCAGACGTGCAGCACCCATTCGCGCCAGGTCTCGCGGACATTGGCCCTGGTCCCGGGCGACGGCGCCGGGCGATCGAGCAGGTGACGGGTCTCGGCGTTGCGGTAGCGGAAATACGCCGCCACGACGTCGAGCATCGCCCGCTTCCTGCCCGCGTCCACGGCCGGCGCCACCACCACCGCGAAATGGATCGCCTTGGCTTCCACGCCCGGCGCCGGCGCGGCCGCCAGCGTGCGCAGATAGGCCACGAGATCGTCGAGGTCCGCCGCTTCCAGCGCATAGCGCGGCATCATCGGGTCGAGCGCCCGGCCATCGGGGCCGGCGCCGTGCCGCAGTGCCGCCGCCAGGCTCGCCGCGGTGTAGGCCGGGCGGTCGCGCGCCGCCCGCAGCCGGGTCCAGGAAGCCGGCGAGAGCTCCTCCTGATAGAGCTTGCCGAACAGCTCGGCAGCCGAGGGCTCCGCGCCGGAGAACAGCGCCGGACCGGTCACCGGCGGCACCAGCGTCCCCCCTTCGACGCCGCCGAAGCCGCTCGGCCGGTGACAGCTCGCGCAGGCGCTCGCGGTGCCGGCGACCGGCACGTCGCCCTGGGCGAGACCGCGCAGCGGGCGGCCCGACGGCAGGATCCCTTCGCGATAGATGCGCCGCCCCCGCTCCACCGCCGAGGCCGCCTCCCGGCCGGCCAGGCGGACCTCGGCCGCCAGCTCGGCGACGCTCGCGAAACCCTCGAGCCGCAACCAGGGGCGCCCCGGTCCGGCGTGGACGAAGGTCAAGGGCTCGTGCCGCATCTTGTTGCCGCGATAGGCATCGAACGCCCGCTCGACCGCGATCACGTCGTCCAGCCGCCCGCCGAGCAGCCGCCAGCGCGGCCCGGCGCCGAAGCGGCGCGCATACTCCGCCAACCGCGCCGGCGTATCGACCTCGGGATCGATCGAGATCGACACCAGGCGCACGTCCGGCAGCTTCTCCTGGACGGCGGCGAAGGTGCCGGACATCACCGGGCAGATCGTCGAGCAGGAGGTGAAGATGAACTGCAGCAGGACCGGGCCGGCGCCGGCCAGCGCCTCCCCCAGCCGCACCGGCGCGCCGGCCTGGTCCACCAGGGTGACGTCGGGAAGCCGGTACTCGGCGGCCGAGCGGGCGTAGCTCGCCTCGGCGCCCGGCGCCGGGCCAGGCGCCCAGGCCAGCAGGCTGCCGAGCAACGCCGGGGCGGCCCGCCGAACCGCGCAATGGATGATCGCTACAACCGGCCTCACTAATGCACCGAGAAGATGGCCTCGTCGTGGTGCACCGGATCGAACTGATAGAACCGCAGCCGCCGCGACGGATCGAAGTTGAAGGTGATGTTGACGTAGCGCTGACCGAAGTTGTGGGAATTCTGCGGATCGGCCTTCGGCACGGTGATCATCGGGATCGCGGGCATGTCCCCCATGGCGCCCATCGGCGCCACCACCGGATACCAGTAGACCCGGCCGAAGGTGAACCAGCACCCCGAGCCGCCCACCTTGACCGAGGACTTGAACTGGTTCTCCCAGCCACGGGCGCCGCCGAAGTCCACCACCGCGTAGCCATGGTCGAAGAAGTCGCCGTTGAGCAGGGTCACCTTCACCGACGTGCCGCGCGTCTGCCAGCGCGGGAAGATCCGCAGATTGCCGTCCCGCCATTCGCCGTAGATGGTGTTGTTGGCGTAGAACAGGGTGAGATCGGAGTTGGGATCGACCTTGACGCCGGTCGGCAGCTTGGTGCGATCGGTCCAGTCGAAGTAAGCCGAGCGCCCTTCGTCCAGCAGGGCGGTGAGGGCCGGGAGGTCATTGCCGTTCACCGCCTCGATCGCCTTGTGCAGAGCGTGCCACATCTTTCTCTCGGGCGCCCACACGGCGATCTGGTCGATCGCCTGCTGCTTCGCCGCCTCGCTCGATCGCGGCGACGGCCCGAAGACGCCGATCTCCCACTGCGGGAGGCTCACGCCGTCGATCTTGGTGGCGGCGTCTTCCATCACCTGGGCGCGCGGCGGATGCATGCGCCAGCCCCAGTTGTAGATCAGGTGGTAGTACTTGCCCGGAGCCATTTTTACCCGGAAGACGCTGCGCGTGCCGTCCAGCATCGGGAAGAAAGCCTGATCCATGGCGGCCAGCGGCGGCGCCGGCGTGCCGGCGGTCGGGTCCGAATACATGACGAAGGGCGAGAAATCATCCTCGCCGCGGTTGAGCACGTCGACGGTGTAGACGATCGTCCAGGGGACATCCGGCACCAGGCTCACATCCAGGAAGGCGGTGTCGGACTCCAGGTGGCTGTCGTACCAGACCTGGTGGACGTGGACCTCGCCGCCGACGACCTGGCCCTTGTCGTCGTGGATCGGCTGCACCTGCTTCAACTTGTCGGGCCCGTCGTAGTGCAGCACCGGGAAGCCGCTGTAGGCGCGGCCGGCGACCGGATTGCCTTCCAGGATGTCGATGCCGCGCCGGATCGCGACCAGCACGACGGGCCGGTTGACCCTGGCCTCCGGATCGTCGCCCGAGTCCACGTACTTCTCGATCGTGTCCCAGACGCCCGCCAGATCGTCGCGCGGCGACACCGGGTTGATCTGGCTCACCAGCGGCTCGCCGTCGAGCAGGTTGTAGGGCACGGTGGGCGTGGAGGGCAGCGTGTTGACGATGCAGTTCCCGGCCTTGTCGAAGAGGTCGGTATAGACGGTCGGCAGGAAGTTCGTGCCCGGCGGGTCGAGAAACGGCAGGCTGGGCGCGAACAGGCTGGCGCCGCTCGACACGGTGGTGGTGTCGCCGACGGTGGTCACCGTCGACCGGGGTGGCATGCCCTGCGGATGGGGATGCTGATAGGGGCCGCTGACCGGGGCGCCACCGGCGGCGCCGCAGTCGGCGCCGGGGCCGGTGCCGGCGACGGCGGCCATGCCGGTGGTGGCGCCGGCTCCGAGCTCGGACCCTGGACCAGCGCCGGTGGGGGCGGCGGCCGAGGGGCCGGCACCGCCCGCCAGGCCGACCATCAGCAGGCCGGCGAGGAGCATGGCCAGCGGCGCCGGGCCACGCCGGCGCGGCGGCCCTTCGACCCGGCTGCCGTTGGCCACCCAGGAGAGGCGCGCCGCCAGCCAGGCGGTGTTCGAGCGCGCCGGCGACGAGCCCCACAGGCCGGCCGCGTCATTGCCGTAGCGCACGATGCCGAGCGAGCAGTCCTCGACCATCGCCTCGCCCGCCGCCGAACCCGCCGCGGCGCTCGGGGCCGTCCCCGGCGCCGTCGAATGATGGCCGGGATGAGCGAACAGGCTGCGGCGCAGGACCTCGATCGCCGCCGGCTCGCCGGTCACGAACACCCAGCCGGGCCGCACGCCGTGCCGGGCGGCGAACTCGCGCAGCGCGCGCGGCGTGTCGCGCTCCGGATCGACGGTGATCGAGACCATGAAGGCATCGCGCCCCAGGCGGTCGCCGAGCGCTTCCTGGACCTCGGCCAGGCTGGCGGTCACCGGGTTCGCGGCCTCGCCGGCGATCGACATCAGATTGATCATCACCGTCCTGCCCTGGATCAGGTCGCGATAGAACAGCGCCTCGCGGTTCTCGTGCGAGGTGACCAGGACGTTCGGGAAGGTGCCGGCAGGCGCGCCGCAGTCGCCGCTCTCAGCCCGGCGCCCGGCGGCCGGGCGAGGTTTCCGGCGCTGCCGGCGGTGCCGGCGGTGCCGGAGGCAGGGGCGACGCCGATCCCGGGCAGGGCCGCCACGGCCGCGCCCTTGGCGATGGTGGTCAACAGCTTTCGTCTGTTCATGGCCGCATCCCTCTCCGCGGCATGCGCCGCGCTCGCGATGGGCGGGGGCGGCCGGCGCGACGCCGCCCCCGGCGCCAGGATCAGTGCCGGATCGGCGGTGTTGGCGGCGGCCCCTGGTCCTCCTGCGCCGTGGGGCTCGCCGGCCGCGCCTCCAGGTGCGGCGGCTCGTCGGGCTTGCCGTAGACCTCCGCGGCGGAGCGCGGGCCGGTGAAACCCTTCCCCGGCTCCACGATGTCCCAGCGCACCATCATCGCGTGGTCCTCGTGCACCACGTTGTGGCAGTGCATCACGTACTTGCCAAGGAAGTCGGTCCAGTGCATGTAGATCTTGATCTCGTCGCCCGGCAGCAGCGTGGCGATGTCCCGCCGCTTGCCGCCCATGAAGCGCACCACCGGCTTCTTCGCCGCTCCGACCTCGCTGAAGTAGCTCTCCAGCTGCGATTTCTCGCCGGCCTCCTGGGGACCCGACTGGACCTCATCGTAGGTCACCGGCCTGCCGTTGACCTCGAGCAGCATGTACTCGGTGAAATGGCTGTGGACGGGATGGGACCAGTTGTTGCCGCCGTTCCTGATCGTCCAGATCTCCGCGCTGCCGCGCTCGATGCCGGCGTCGATGCGGTTGGGATCCATCACCCTGCCGTTCACCGTCCACAGGCCGCCCACGTAGTCGAAGACCCAGGTGCGCTCCTGCTTGACCAGGCTCATGTCGATCGTCGGCAGCGGGCGGAACCGGTCGGGCACCCGGCTGGGGTCGCTGCCGGTCGCCGCGATCACCTGGAACTGGATGAGCGGGTCGCCGCGGTCCCAGAGGCCGCCGGTGGGGCCCTGTCCCTGGTTCTGCCGCAGCTTGTTCAACAGCTCGACCTTGGCGCCCACGTCGTACTGCGCGAAATCGATGATCACGTCGACGCGCTGCGCGACGCTCAGGTAGATGCTCTCGGCTTCGAGCGGCGCGGGCAGGAAGTTGCCGTCGCCGGTGATGACGGTGAAGTTCTTCTTGGTGCTCAGGAACAGTTGGTAGAACCGCGACGGTCCGCCGTTGAGGATGCGGAAGCGGTACTTACGCCTCTCGACCTGGAAGAACGGTTGGATCCGGCGGTTCACCGTGTAGCGGTCGCCGAGGATGCCGGCGGTGTTGAACGGGCTCCACCGCACCTGGCCGCTCGCGTCGAACAGCACATCGTGCAGGATGAGCGGCACGTCGTACTTGCCGCTGGGCAGGCGCCAGGCCTCGGGATTGGGGTCGTTCTCGTTGCCCGAGTCCTGCTCGTCGAAGAGCAGGTAGAAACCGTCCAGCCCGGCGTAGACGTTGGCGGCGGTGAAATCGAGGCGATGATCGTGGTACCAGAGCGTCGCCAGCTTCTCGCGCGGGTCGTGGTTGGAGGGGAAGTTGCCGTAGTGGTGGTCCCAGAACTCGCCCGAATCGATCCAGTCCTGGGGGCTGCCGTCGCTCTCCGAGGCGGTATGGCCGTTGTGGAGATGGGTGCTGGTGGAGGGTAGGGCGAAGCCGACGTGGCCGAAGCCGACCGGCGGCAGGGCGTTCACCCGCCGCACCAGGATCGGCTCGCCATAGCGCGCGTGGTAGGTGGGGCCGGGCGTCGAGCCGTCGAAGCCCCACGACCAGCTGCCGGCGTTGTAGGGCGGGTCGGGGTGGTAGACCCAGCGGAACTCCTCCTCGCGGATCTGGTAGAGCTTCTGCGGCAGGAACTCCTCGTAGCGCTGGTGGGCGCGCGGGTCGGGAGGCGGCACCAGCGCCGCCACCGGCTGCTTGATCGGCGGCACGAACAGCGGCGCGACGAACGGGCGCGCCTTGGGGCTCGGGGTCTGCGAGTCGGGAGGCTCTCCGTCCGGTGGACAGAGGTACTTCAGCAGCTCCTTGGGGTCCTGGGCCTCGACGCCGCGGCGCGCCAGCAAGGCGCCACCGCCTGCCACCAGGCCGAGCTTCAAGCAATCGCGCCTCTGGATCATCAGCGACTCCCCTCCTTGCCGCCGCATGCCGCCGCGGCTTGCCACCTGCCGGTGCGCGTTACGGATCAGCCGGTATCGACGGACGCCTCCTCGCTGCTCACCCCACCGGCGCCGGCACGGGCGCCGCGACCGTCGCCGGATAGTGCTTCTCGACCAGCCGCCCACTCCCTTCGACCAGCCCCACGATGCGGTCGGCGGCCACCGCGGTGAAGCGCTCGACCTTGCCCGAGGCCGGCCAGCGCACGATCAGCTCGTCGACGACCGCCGTCTCTCCCAGGCCGAAGTGCAGCCGCAGCATCATCTGAGAGGCATAGCCGTCGCCGGCGGCGACCTCGCGCAGCTGGCGCAAACCGCCGCTCGTCACCTCCACCCGCGCGCCCACCGCGTCGCGGTTGCTGTGGGTACCGGTGAGCTCCACCTGCAGCCAGTGGCGGCGGGCCGCCACCTCGTTGCGCAGCAGGGAGTGACGGCCGCCGTTGGCGGCGACCGCCAGGTCGAGCGCGCCGCGGTTCCAGAAGTCGGCCACCGCGACCCCGCGGCAGTTCTCGATGAGGTCGGTGCCGGCGGCGCGGCCGATCTCCTGAAAGGTGCCGTCGCCGTTGTTGCGCAGGTGGCGGTTGCGCTCCCACCCGTGCCAGGACCGGTCGCCGAAGTGGCTCGGATCGAAGAAGATGCCGGTCTTGTAATCGCGCTGCCGCCCGACCACGTTGTTGAGGAACTCGAGCTCGATCTCGGTGCCGCGCTGACCGTAGACCCAGCCGTTGGCACTGTAGAGGTCCAGCCAGCCGTCGTTGTCGAAGTCCGCGAACACCGACCCCCAGAACCACCCCACTGGATTGGCCCCCGTCTTGGCGTTGACCTCCTCGAAAGTGCCGTCGCCGCGGTTGTGCAGCAGGTGGTTGCCGGCTGCCATCTCCCGGAAGACAGCCACGAAATGGAAGCCCGACTGGCGGAAGATCTGCCAGTACAGCGGCATGTCGGTGCGCCACACGCCCTGCTTCCAGGAGTTGGCCATGTAGCGGCCCACCGTCGGCGCCGACGCGAACCAGCCGTGCTCCGAGCGGATGTCGGCGGTGTAGAGGTCCAGCCGGCCGTCGTTGTCGTAGTCGGCGAACGAGGCGCTCATGCCGGCGCCATAGGCAAGCGCGCCGGCCGCGACGGTGACGTCCTCGAAAGTGCCGTCGCCGTTGTTGTGGTACAGCGTGCTGCGGCCGAAGTCGTTGACCACGAACAGGTCCGGCCGGCCGTCGCCGTCGTAGTCGCCCCAGGCGCTGCCCAGGCACAACCCGGTCTCGCCGACGCCGGCGCGCTCGGTGACGTCGGTGAAGGTGCCGTCGCCGTTGTTGTGGTACAGACGGTTGGGCTCGCCGTTCCTGGCATAGAACGTCGTCGGGATCCGGGCCCGCGGATCGAGGTAGCGACCGACGTAGAGGTCCAGGTAGCCGTCGTTGTCGTAGTCGCCCCAGGAGGCGACCGTCGTGCAGCAGTCCTCGCCCAGCCCGGAGCGGGCGGTCACGTCGGTGAACGTGCCGTCGCCGTTGTTGTGGAACAGCTGATTGGGACGGAAGGTCCGGCTGACGAAGAGATCCTTGTGGCCGTCGTTGTCGTAGTCGGCAAAGACCGCCACCGACACCCCGTCCAGTCCGCCCAGGCCGGCCCGCTCGGTGACGTCCTCGAAGGTGCCGTCGCGCCGGTTGCGCAGCAGGCGCGACGAGCAGCCGTCGGGAATGAAGAGGTCGTAGAAGCCATCGTTGTCATAGTCCACGGCGGTGATGCCACCGGGACCGTAGCGGATCATCCCGAAGCGGAGCGGCTGCTCGACGAACGGCGGATAGGTCCGGTTCTGGAAGTCGACGCCCGCCGCGTGCGACACGTCGGCAAAGTGCGGCCGCTCCGCGATCACCCGGTCGCCGGCGATCAGCGACGCCTCGCGGATCACCAGGCCCGAGCCATGGCGGGCGAAGCGCATCCGGAACGTGGCGCGGTCGATGCCCGCGTGGGCTGCCCCCCGCGGCTTGCCGATGAGCTCGAAGCGCACCAGCGCCCGCGGCTCGCCGCCCCGCCAGCTCTCCAGCGTGTCGAGGTGGAAACCCACCTCCTCGACCTCGCCGAAACCCTCCAGGTAGCGCCGCCAGGCGGCAAGCGCCCCGTCGCGGTCCTCTTCGCCGCCGGCCGCCGGTGCGCCGGCGCCGGCGCCGAACCGCAGGATGTGAACACCGTCCTTCTCGCTGATCGGCGTGGTCTGAGAAGCCGGCGCCGGGAGCCCCAGCGGGCCGCCGCGGTAGCCCGCCGCATAGAATCGCCCCACCTGATCGTCGTCGCGCGCCAGCATCGCGGCGCCCAGCTGGCCGAGGCAGTCCACGACCGCGCGCCCTGCGGCGTAGAAGGCACGCCCGCGGCGGTCGAGCGCGTTCAGGCCGATCAGGGCTCCGGCAGCCGCCGCGACGGGGCCCAGCACGAGTCCGGCGATGGTTGCTCTCCTGGGCATCGGTCCAGCGCACCTCGGAGCGCCGCACGCCTGCCTCGTGGAATACGGGGGGCGCCGACGCTGCTGCCTAGAAGCTCAATAGAGAATGCCAGCCGAAAACGGAATAGGCAACAAGGATCAGAAAAGGCCCAGGCCGCCGCCGCGGACCGCCCCGCCGGCGGCGGTCTTGCCGGCGGCCTGGCTCCCGCGGGCGAGACAGTCGGCCTCGTCGAGGACGTTGAGCTCGCGCAGCCGCGCCGGGTAGGTCGCGACGCACCCCGACCCCAGCCAGCGCACCTCGACGCCGTCGATCGCCACCGCGCGCTCGAGACCGATGTGCGCCAGCATCGGCGCGCTGCCGAAGCCGGTCTTGCCGTCCATCAGATAGGTTCGCACCAGCCGCGTGCCGTCGGCCCGGTGTGCCGCCACCGCGAGCCGCGAGCCGACGCCGAAACGGTTGCTGCGCCGCCCGCGCAGCCTGATCTTCACCCAGGAGTTGCGCGTCGGCCCCTGGTTGACCCACATTTGAGAATACCAGGGGTCGGCAGGCCACATTCCGCCCAGGCTCGAAGAAGACGTCCTGCCGGCCGTCGTTGTCGAAATCGAAAAAAACGATGCCGTGGCCCTTCTGCATGGTGCCGAAGCCGTCGAGCATCGAGATGTTCTCCATCCGCCCCGAACAGCTGCCGTCCGGCTCCTCCCGCCCCAGGTACATCTGGCTCGGCAGCACGAACCAGGGCTCCGGATCGCCCTTGCCGATGTAGAAGTCCAGGCAGCCGTCGTTGTCCAGGTCGCCGAAGGAGGCGCCCATGCTGCCGAGCGAGCCGCCGTCCTCGAAAAACTCCGGATGGGGCTCGAAGTGCCCGTCCGGGCGCTGCAGGAAGATGACGTTGTGGCCGCTCTTGAGCTCGCCGCGCCGCCGGCCGAAGACCGCCTGGGTCACCGCGGTGCGGGCGTCGGCAAAGCCGCCCTGGAAGATGTCCAGGCGTCCGTCGTGATTGACGTCCAAGAAAGCGACGGTGAACCCCGGCTCCTGCCAGTCGAGGGCCGGGCTGCGCTCGAACCGCTTGCCGCCGACGTTGTGGTAGAGCGCGGTGGTACCCGGCATGGGACCGGTCACCAGCAGGTCGATCCAGCCGTCGCCGTCGTAGTCGCCGAAGGCGGCGCCGATCAGGTGGCGGTCGTGGAAATCGCCGGCCAGGCCGTACTCGGCGGTGGCGTCGCGGAAATGCCCGCGCTCGTTGATGAACAGCTTGGAGTCGATGCGATGGGTGGCCGGCAGGCCCGACAGGAAGGGGATCTGGAACGCCCAGCCGGCGACGAACAGGTCCAGGAAGCCGTCGTTGTTGACGTCGCCCCAGGCCGTCAGCCAGCTGGTGGCGATCGACCCTGGCGGGATGGCGGCGAGCAGCCCGGAGGACTCGGTCACGTCCCGAAACTTGCCGCCGCCCAGGTTCTTGAACAGGTGGAAGTGGGAGTACGGACAGACCACGAAGATGTCCATCAGGCCGTCGTTGTCGTAGTCGGCAACCGAGATCGACATCGGCTGGCGGATGCCTTCGAGCCCAGAGCCGGCGGTCCAGTCCGTGAACCGCTTGCCGCCCTCGTTGTGGTAGAGCTTGACACCGCCGTAGCTGCCGGTGGTCACCAGGTCCAGGAAGCCGTCGCCGTCGAAGTCCTCGACGGCGATGCCGCGGCCGGTGCCGAAGTTCTCGACCCCCAGCTCGCGCGCCCGGTCCACGAACTTGAGATCGGCGTGAAGGCGCTGGCGGCGGGCGCCCTCGGCGCCGTAATAGAGGTCGACGAACGGCGTCTCGACACGGTACCGCGCCGGCACCTCCGCGGGATAACCGCCGACCGTCATGTAGCTCCAGTTCAGCAGCCAGCGGTAGAGCAGGGAGTCGGCGTCGTCGGCGCCGTAGCGGTCCAGCAGGCGGGTCAGCACCCGCACCGCCTGCCGCGAGGGGTCCTGCCGCGCATGGGTCCGCCGCAGCGGCAGAGAGCAGTAGCTCGCCGTGTCGTCCATGGCGTGCTGGTGGTGGGCGGGATCGGCGAGCGCCGCCAGGCAGTTCGCGGCCTCGGCGTCGCGCATGTACGACAGCGCCAGCCAGAACAGAGCGTTCTTCGACTCGCCGCGGTCCTTGATGTGCTGCTCGAGCTTGGCGGCCGCGGCGGCGAACTGCCCCTGGTGATAGAGCAGCCGCCCCTGCTCGTAGAGATCGAGGCCGGCCGCGGTGGTGTGCTTGAAGTTGTAGGTGCCGGTGTCGCGGTCGTAGGTCAGCTTCTCGAGGAAGAAGGTGAGGTAGGTGACGTAGTCCCACATGTTGCGGCTCTCGTAGAGAGTCGAGTACCGGGCCTGATGGACCAGCCCGGCGGTCAGCCCGGGGTAGAGCCACGAGAAGACCGCCGCCCCGGCCACCGCCAGCACCAGCACCGCCAGCGCCGCCGCCAGCCCGCGGCGCCGCCAGCGCCCCGCCCGCGGCCGGCCCGCCGCGCTCACGGCCGGCCTCCGCTGTCGCCTGCCGCCAGGCGGCCGGCAGCCGCTCCCGCCGTTCCCCGACCGGCGGCCGCGACCGGACCGGCGACCATGCCGCGCCCGGCAAGGCAATCCGCCTCGTCGAGCACGGTGAGCCGGTCCAGCTCGGCCGGATAGGACCAGCGGCAGCGCGATACCGGCCAGTAGACCTCGACCCCCTCGACGGCGACGGCGTCCATCAGGCCGACGTGCGCCAGGTAAGGCGAGCTGCCGAAACCGGTGCCGTTGTCCATCTGCCGGTAGCGCACGATCCGGCGGCCGTCCGGCCGGCGCGCGGTGATCTTGAGCCTCGCCCCGACGCCGAAGGAGTTGGTGCGCCGCCCGCGCAGGCGGATCTTGATCCAGTGGTTGTGCAGCTCGCTCTCGTTGACGAACAGCTGGCTGGTCCAGGCGTCCGCCGGCCACATCCCCCCCAACACCGACAGCACGTCCTGGCGGCCGTCGTTGTCGAAGTCGAAAAAGACGATGGCATGCCCCTTCTGGACGTTGCCGAAACCATTCAGCACCGAGATGTCCTCCAGGCGGCCGGTGCACTGCCCGTCGCGCTCCTCGCCGTGGTACATGCGGTGCGGCAGGATGAACCAGGGCTCCGGATCGCCGCTCCCGAGGTAGAAGTCGAAGCAGCCGTCGTTGTCGAGGTCGCCGTAGCCGACTCCCATGGTGCCGGTGCCGATGCCGCCGTCGAACAGGTCAGGGCGCTTCGCGAAACCGCCCGTGGCCTGCTGCACCAGGAAGAGGCTCGGCCCCATGGTGAATCGCTTGGCGTCGAAGACCGTCCGCTCGGTGGCGGTGCGGGCGTCGTTGAAGCCGGCCTGGAAGATGTCCAAGCGCCCGTCCTGGTTGATGTCGAGAAAGGCGGCGGTGAAACCGGTCTCGGGCAGGTCCAGCCCGGGCACCTTGACGAAGCGGCGGCCGCCCTCATTGTGCAGCAGCGTGCTGGTGCCGGGGATGGGGCCGGCGATGAACAGATCAGGCCAGCCGTCGCCGTCGTAGTCGCCGAAGGCGGCGCCGATGAACTGGCGGTCCTCGACCACCCCGGCCAGGCCGTACTCCGCGGTGGCATCGCGGAAATGGCCGTTGCCCTCGTTGATGTAGAGCTTCGAGTCGAGCCGGGGCTTGGCGACCAGGCCCTTGGCGAAGGGGATGCGGAAGCCCCAGCTGCTCAGGAAGAGATCCAGGCGGCCGTCGTTGTTGACGTCGCCCCAGGCGGCGAACCAGCTGGCGGCGATGGTGCCGGCGGGCTTGGAGTCGAGCAGCCCGGAGGCGGCGGTGACGTCCTTGAAATGCCCCTTGCCGTCGTTGGCAAAGAGCTGGAAATGATCGAACGGCCGCACCACCAGCAGGTCCATGGCGCCGTCGTTGTTGAAGTCCGCCGCCGACACGCTGAGCGGCTGCTCCACGCCGCCGAGGCCGACCTCCTCGGTGACGTCGGCGAAGCCCTTGCCGGCGAGGTTTTTGTAGTAGCGCAGGCTGCCGTAGAAGGAGGCGATGACCACGTCGAGATAGCCGTCGCCGTCGAAATCCTCGACGGCGACGCCGCGATTGGTGCCGAAGTTGGCGAGACCCAGCTCGCGCGCCCGGTCCCGCATGCGCAGCCAGCCGTACTTCTGCCGCACCCGCTGCGCCTCGGCGCCGTAGAACCTGTCGATGAACGGGGTCTGGATGCGATAGCGCGCCGGCACCTCGCCGGGGAAGCCGTTCACCGTCATCGCCGAGAAGTTGAGCAGCCAGCGGTAGAGCGGGTCGTCCGGGCGGTAGCGGTCCAGCAGGCGCTCGAGCAGGCGCATGGCCTGCCGCGAGTCCTCGCCCCGGTCGTGGAACCGGCGGAGCGGCAGCGAGCAGTACAGCGCCGGGTCCCGCGCCGGGTCCCGCGCCGGATCCGGCATCGGCGGGTCGAGAGCCGCCCGGCCCGGCCCGGGCGCGTGGCGCATCGCCGCCGCCGCCGCGCCCTGCAGCGGCGCCAGGCAATTCTCCGCCTCGGCCCGCCGCATGTGCGCGAGCGCCAGCCAGAACAAGGCCTCCTCCGATTCGCCGTGGCGCCGCACGTGGTCCTCGAGCAGGGCGACGGCGCGGCCGTAGTCGCCGCGATGGAAGGCGAGCCGGCCGCGCGCCAGGCTGCCGTCCTCCGGCTCGGGCGTCAGCGCAAAGTCCCAGCGGCCGGCGCCGGCGTTCCAGGTCAGCCCGGCCATGGCGTCCAGGAAGTAGTCGACGCAGAACCACAGATTGCGGCCTTCCCGCGGCGAGGTGTACCGCATCATGTTCCACATGCCCTCGGTCAGGCCCACGTATCGCCGGCTGAACGCGAGCATGCCGGCGCCCGCCAGCAGCACCACCATGGCCAGCACCGCCGCCCGCCGCCGCCCGCCGCTCAGGCAGTCGCCCTTGCGCCGCGTACCGCCGGGCCGGTGAACCTTGCCAGCACCAGGCCGCCGATCGCCAGCGCGGTGAGATCGTAGACCGCCAGCTGCAGCTTCCAGGCGATCGAAACGTACCACCAGACGGCGTCGCCGACGTCGATCATCAGCACCGCCACCAGCGCTGCCAGCAGCGCCAGCTTGACCCTCCCGCCGTAGGTCGGCAGCGCCGGAGCGGCGGTGCGCAGGAGCAGCGCCAGCAACCAGCTGACGACCAGGTACAGGAACAAACCCTTGACCATGATCGAGGGATCCATCAGCTGCCGGCCCTCGCGCCGCAGCATGTGGACGAAGGCCACCGGCCCTTGCGCCATCAGCCGCGTCAGCGTCGCCTTGTCGTGATCCATGCTCGGAACGTAGTACGTCCCGTTCTCGGGGAAGTACGCGAGCAGCGCCTTGCCGGCGGCGACGTCGTCGGTGGCATGCTTCCAGGTGGTATAGGGCAGCGGGTTGGCGCCCCAGTAGAGCATCCCCCAGGCGAACATCGCAAGGGTGGCGAGAACGATGCCGAGCAGCAGCCGTTTCATGCCGACCTCCTTTCGTGGTATCCGGATCCTGTCATTTCATTCGCTTTCCGGCGACCGCGCGAGGCTGATCCGGGTCACGAACGCGTCCTGATCCCCGCCGCCATACTCTCGCTGCACCGCTCCAGGGGTGGTCGGGAAGTCGCTCGACGACACCGCTCCCGCGACGTAGAGGTCGCCGTCCGGTCCCAGGGCGAGGCCCAGGGCGCCGTCCTCGCCGCTGCCGCCCAGGTAGGTGGCGAACAGGATCTTGGTCAGGGTCGGATCGAGCTTGATGACATAGGCGTTCGCCTTGCCGGCCAGCTTCGCCTGGATCGGCTGAACCGTCGGGAAGTCCGCCGAGTAGGTCTGGCCGGCGATGTAGACGTTGCCGTCGGCGTCGAGGACGATGCTGCGGCCGCGCTCGGCGTCGCTGCCGCCCAGGAAGGTGGAATAGAGCAGCTCGCCGTGCGGGCTGAACTTGCTGAGGAAAGCGTCGCTCGGGCCGCCGCCGTAGTTCCGCTGCACCGCGTCGGCGGTGGTCGGGAAATCCGTCGAGGCGGTGTCGCTGATGACGTAGACGAAGCCCGCGGCATCCACCGCGATGCGGCGGGTGAAGTTGTCCGGGTCGGGGTACTCGGGACCCGTGCCGCCCAGGAAGGTCGAGAAGACGAGCCGCGAACCGTCCGCGGCGAGCTTGGTGACGAAGACGTCGGTGGCGATGCCGAAGCTGCGGTTGACGCCGCCCTTGTTCTGCGCCTGGTAGGGCTTTTCCAGCGGGAAGTCCGGCGACGACGTCCAGCCGGTCACCAGCACGTGACCCGCGGCGTCGACGGCGAGGCCGGAGCTGGTCTCGTCGCCGCTGCCGCCGAGCAGCGTCGACCAGGCGAGGCCGGCGAAGCCGGGGTTGAACTTGGTGACGAAGACGTCGAGGCCGCCGAACACGGTGCCGCCGCCCCGCTTCGACTGCAGCGCATTGGCCAGCGGGAAATCGTCGGAGCTGGTGCCCCCCGAGACGTAGAAGCTGCCGGCGCCGTCCAGCGCCACGCAGCTCACGGTGTCGAAGTTGCTGCCGCCGAGGTAGCTCAGGTACACCAGCTTGCCGGCGGGATCCAGCTGCACCACGAAGCCATCGGCCAGAGCGCCCTGAAACGTCTTCTGCAGCGCGTCGGGGGTCACCGGCAGCGAGGTCGATTCGGTGATCCCGCCGACATAGGCGTTGCCGGCGGCGTCCACCGCGATGCCGGTGCCGCCGTTGAAACCGGCGGGCGGGTTGAGGCTGCCGTGGGTGCCCGGTAGGTAGGTGGCGTAGATCAGCTGGCCGTCGGGGTCGAGCTTGGCGATCCAGGGGTTGAAGCCGTCGAGGTGGCTGTACAGGGCGTTGGCGGTCGGAAAGTTCGCCGACGACACGACGCCGGTGACATAGAGGTTGCCGGCCCCGTCCACCGCGCAGTCGACCGCGAAGTCCTTGCCGTCGCTGCCGCCCTGGAGGTTGCCGCCGCCGCCGCCCGGGCTGCCACCCAGGTAGGTCGAGTAGACGATCTTCGGATCGATCACCATCGCCGCGGCGGGGTCGCGGCCGGGCACCGCGAACCCGATGCCGCCGCGCGGCGTGCGGCGGAAGTGGCCGGCCAGCTCGCGCCGCGCGCCGCCAGCCTCCTCGTAGACCCGCGGCCGGCAGTGCCGCACCGGCCCGGCCGCGGTGTGCAGGACGAGATCGCCCGCCGCGTCGATCTCGATCTCGCGCGCGCCGTCGAAGGTGAGCTCGATGGCGCCGGCGTCGGCGCCGGGCGCCACCAGGAAGTCGTACTCGATTTCGGAGCCGGCGTCAGAGCCGGAGCCGGCGCCGGACCGGAACACCATGTCGATGCCGGGATAGACGCCGTGATACGTCACCGCCGGA
This sequence comes from uncultured Acidobacteriota bacterium, assembly GCA_963732005.1. Taxonomy (GTDB): domain Bacteria; phylum Acidobacteriota; class Thermoanaerobaculia; order Multivoradales; family UBA5704; genus JASLEW01. The sequence goes on along the minus strand of CAVSXT010000005.1, from coordinate 2,758,596 downwards.
TGGCGGCTCGCCTCCCCCACCCACCCGCCCTCGTCGGCGCGGCCGTAATAGCGGCTGACGCCCGGCAGGCGGCCGACCCCGGCGAGCCGCGGGCGCCGGGCGCCGCCGGCCAGGCTCATCCGCAGCACGGCGGCGCCGGTCTTGGCGCCACCGCGCGGCGCGATCGTCATCACCGCCTCGGCGGCGGTCAGGAACCATGCGCAACCACGCCCACGGCTCAGGAACTCCACCTCGGGGTCGCTCTGGCCGGCGTTGCGCTCGAAGCCGGCCGCGATCAGGCCGGCAGGGACAGCTGTGCTCTGGGTACGGCTCGCTGCTGGACGCATGCTGGAGCTCCTTCCGCCCGCTGGTGCGGGGCGTCTCAAGAGGTTCGCTGCTGCAGGTGCTTCCGGATCTCCTCGTAGGCGAAGTTGAGCTGCTTGACCACCTCGGTGCCCAGCCGCTGCCGCTCGGCATCGCCGCCGCAGAGGTCGGGATGGTGCTTGCGGACCAGCCGCAGCCACGCTCGGCGCACCGTCCGCAGGTCGGCGCCGGGCGCGACCTCCAGGGTGGCATAGCAGGCGGCCAGGGTGGGGGTCCGCCTCCGGGTCGCCCCGCCGCCACGGCGCTGCTCGCGCGCGCCCGCTCGCCGGCCGCGCGGCCGGCCGTCGTGATGCGGGGGCGCCGGCGCCGGCGGCGGCGATCGCCGGCGCTCCCATCGCTGGTCGATCTCGAAGTCCGGCCGATGGACGCGCAGCAGTTCGAGCACCACCTCGACCACCGTCAACGCTCTGGCTCCCGACCGGCTCGCCGGCCCGGCCCGCAGGGGACGTTCTCGGACCACTTGGCGCCCGCTACGGCACGAAGAGCGCGATCGGCGCCGCGAACCCCGCGGCGATGTGGAGATCGGCGTCGTAGGTGTTGCGGCAGACGATCCTGCCGATCCCCACACCGCGCTCGATCGACAGGAGCTCCACCACCGCGTCGCCGAACACCGGCTGATCGGTGCTCGGGTCCCACTCGGTGGCGGCGCCGTCCATGACCGAGGCGCCGGTGGCGAGCAGGGCGCGGCCGTTCTGGACCAGGCTGCTGTTCAGATTGCGGACCACCATCGTCGCCACCTGGCCGGCTTTGACCGGCTGCGAGAACCGCGCCCAGATGAACTGGACTCCCAGGGTGGTGATGGTCACCATCCCCATCCCGTCGGGCGCCCTTCTGCCGTCGGCATGAAAGCTCCTGGAAGTGCCCTCCGGGGGATAGGCCGTTGGATCGGGGAGCCAGGCCTGCTCGAGCCTGGCTGGCGGATTGGATTTGACGGTCTCTGACATGGCTCAACCCCCGGTTCCCGGAATGTAGAGCAACCCGGCAGCCACGTTGACCGCGGCGTCCGACGAGTTGCTGCCGACCACTTTGACGGCGCCCGGCTTGCGCTGGCGCGCCAGGAAGACGATCGCCGCCTCGCCGGCGTGCGGCTGATTGAAGTTGTCCCCCAGCATGCCGCTGCCGCCATCGATCCACTGCGTCACGATGACGTCCAGGATGCCGTCGCCGGCGACGTTCTCGAAGATCATCGTGGCGGTCTGCCGCGGCTGCACCTGGTCGTCGAAGACCGCCCAGGCCTGTGCCGTCGGTCCCAGCATCACGATGAAGACGTTGCCGGCGGGATCCGCCTCGCCGCTGGCGTTGTAGCGCCCGCTCGGCGCCTGCGGCGGCGTGGTGGGCATCTGGTCGGGCGGCGGCATGCGGACACGCTGGACGATCCCGCGCCCGCGGCTGATCTGGTCGCTCATCTTGTCCTCCTGCCGGCTGGCTGAGTCGGTTTCTTGCCTGACGCGGCGCCGGCCGGCGCCGCGCCGGGGGCCTTCGCCGCCGGCGCCGTGGCCGGAGCCGCCGGCGCCTTGGCCGGAGCTGCCGGCGCCGTGGCCGGAGCTGCCGGCGCGGCCGGAGCCGCCGCCGCCGTCTGGCCCTGGCCCTGGCCGGCGGGCGGCGGGACGAAGAGCATCCCGGCGGCGGCGTGGACCGGCTTGGCCGAGTCGTTGCGGCCGATGACCCGGGCCGCGCCCCGCGCCCGCTGCACGCTGTAGAGGACGAGCAGCCGGTCGTCGGCGAAGTCGGGCGTAGCGGTCTTGGGGTTCCACTCGGTGAAAGCGGCGCCCGGCGTCGCTTCGCCGGGGACGTTGGTGAAGATCATGAAACCGTACTGGCCGGCGGCGAGCGGCTGGTCGAAAACCCCCCAGCACTGCCAGGGCGGGGCGACCGGGTTGGGCAGCTCGTTGAGCACCAGCCGGGTGGGGACGCCGGGGCTGGCCTTGTTGCCGAACTGGTCGTAGGAACCGTTCTCGAGCTTGTCCGGCAGCTTGATGTAGCAGAGGACGTCGGGAGGTTGTGCCATGTGCTCTCCTTATGGGCAGATCAGTGCGGATGCTGGTCCTGCTTGATCATGTCCGCGGCTTTCTCGGCGATCATGGTGGTCGGCGTATGGGTGTTGCCGGTCGTGATGTGCGGCATGACCGAGGCGTCCACGACCCGCAGCCCGGCGACGCCGTGCACTCTCAGGCGCGCATCCACCACTGCCGGCAGGCGGTGGGAATAGGGATACGGGCCCATGCGGCAGCTCCCCGCGGGATGGAAGAGGGTGCCGGCGAAGCCCGCGATGAGCTGGCGGATCTCGCCGTCGGTTGGGATGGCGTCGTTGCCGCCCGGGTCGGGAGGGAAGAGACGCGGGCCGCGCACGGCGTCGAAGGCCGGATGGCGGGCGATTGCGAGCGCCTTCTTGACGCCGTCGACGAGCAGCGCCATGTCCGCCGGCCGGCTCAGATAGTTGCCGAAGATCAGCGGCGGCGAGCCCACCTGGCTGCCGCTGAGCCGCACCTGGCCGCGGCTCTCCGGCTGCACCAGCAGCGGCACCACCATGAAGCCCGTCGGCACGACGGGTGTCTGCGGCGGGCCGAGGAGCGCGTGGTTGAGGATGAACTGCATGTCCGGCTGGCCCGGGCCCGGCCTGAGCCGCGCAAACAGGCCGCCCTCGATCCCGTAGCCGATCACCTTGGGCGGCGCGGTGCCCGGCTTGTAGCCGTAGACCACCGGCGCGATGACGTGGTCCTGCAGGCCCTGGCCCACCCCCGGCAGCTCCACCAGCTGCTCGATCCCGTGCAGCTTCAGCTCGGCGGCCGGACCGACGCCCGAGAGCATGAGCAGCCAGGGTGTATTGATCGTGCCGCAGCAGACCAGCACCTCGCGCGCCGCCGCCGCCGTCTTGACCCCCCGGCCGCCGCCCTGCTGGTCCTCGTAGGCGATGCCGGAGGCCCGCACCGCTCGCTCGACCCTCCCCAGGCCACCGCCCCGGCGAGGGCTGGCGGCGGCGCCGCGGTCGAGCACCACGGCCGTCGCCAGGGTGAAGCTCTCGATCGTCAGGTTGGGCCGCGCGCGCACCGCATCGGTCAGATAGGAGCTCACCGAGTTCACTCGCACGCCGTCGTCGAGATAGGACTGGTAGAACCCGACCCCTTCCTGTTTGGCGCCGTTGAAATCCTCGTTGCGCGGGTGGCCCATGGCGTTGGCGGCCTCGATGAAAGCCCACCCGGCCGCCGTGTGCTGCGGCAGATCGCTCACCGTCAACGGCCCGTCGAAACCGTGGAAGCGCGGCTCGTGCGAGGAGCCGCGGTTGCTCTCCAGCTTCTTGAAGTACGGCAGCACCTGCTCGTAGCTCCAGCCGGGGTTGCCCTGGGCCTCCCAGCCGTCGTAGTCCAGGCGGTTGCCGCGGATGGCCATGCCGGCCATGAAGGTGCTGCAACCGCCGAGGAGCTTGCCGCGTGGGCAGAGGATCCGGCGGTTGCCGAGTGCCGGCTCCGGCTCGGTCGTGTACTTCCAGTCCACCCAGCTGTCCTGCATAAACTGGAAGCGGACGGGCTCGTCGATGTCGGAGCGGATGTCCGGCCCGACCTGGGTCCGCGGATCGGGGCCGGCGTCGAGCAGCAGGACCCTGATCGCCGGATCCTCGGTCAGCCGCGACGCGAGAACGCAGCCGGCCGAGCCGGCGCCGACGATCACGTAGTCATAGGTGTCCGGCACGGCGGCCTCAAAGCTTCGGCGGCTTGCCGACGTACTGCCCGGGCATCGCCCGGAAGGTGTCGATGGTGGTGGCGTCGAAGTCCTGGTTGTAGCTCGGGCTGAACAGGTCCACCCCCGGCGCCACGTAGGTCGAGCCCAGCGAGGACTTGAGCCCCTGCGCCCCCGCATAGCGTCCGGTGCCGTTGGTGATCCACTGCATGGTGGCGACCATGAACAGGAAGCCGCCATCCGGCAGCTGCGTCAGCGTGGTCATCGCCGGCCCCACCGCGGTGATCGACGAGCCGTCGGCGAACGTCCAGGTGCCCTTGGTGTTGGCGGAGGGCGGCAGGGCCGGGATCGGGCCCACCGGGGTGCTGAACGAGCGCTGGGGCTGCGGCGGGATGGCCAGCAGCTGCTGCGGGCTGGTGAACAGCGCCTGCCACACTCCGGCCATGTAGCCGTCGGGCCTGCCGTAGGGGTCGAACATCTGCATCTGCAGGTTGATGAACTGCTTGTCCTGGCTGAAGCGGCCGCGGCCGTTGCAGTAGCGGATCAGGACCTGCTCGCGCGGATCGGCCTGGGCCGGCGTGAACTTGGCGAGATTCTCGATGACGTAAGCGGTATCGATCATGGATATCCTCCGATGTCTCCGATGTCTCCGGCGTCCTCAGCGGGCGGCGGTCAGCGGCTCGCTCCGGCGGCCAGCGCCGCGGGCCGCCGTACGAGGGACTCGTGCCAGCGCGCGATCTCACGCCCCAGCTCGACGGGATGCTCCTGCTGGTGGAAGTGCAGTCCGGCGCCCAGGAACGAGGTCTTCAGGTGCTTCAGGTTCCGGCGCGCCCATTCGACGTCGCGGGGCGAATTGATGACACCGGGATTGGCCCATGGAAACAGCTTGGGCAGCGGGGTCCGCTGCAGCCACTCGGCGTAGCGGCCGGTCGCCGCCGCGACGTCGGCGGGCTGGCCGGCGATGGGGAGCTGGGTGACCAGCTGCAGGATCACCTGCCGGCTCGGCGGGTCGACGAACGGCATGCGGTAGCAGTTCATCTGCTGCTCGGTGAATGGCACCATGGTGCTGGCGGGCAGGACCTTTTCGATCATCACGTTGTCGTCGATGATCAGCTTCGGCCCCAGGACCGGGTCCCTGAACGCCCGGAACTCCGTCCGCAGATCCGCCGGGAAGTCTTCCCAGCTGGCGTAGGGCTGGAACATCGCCTCCATGAACGCCAGGCCGCGGATGTTGCGCTCCTGGCGCATGGCGACGTAGAAGCCGATGATGCAGCCCCAATCGTGCAGCGACATGGTGAAGTTCTCGAGCCCCAGCGCGGCGATGAATCCCTCGACGTACCTGACCTGATCGAAGAAGGTGTACTGGATCGGCGGCTTGGCCGACAGGCCCATGCCGATCAGGTCGGGCACGATGCAGCGCGCGCCGGGCGCGACCTGTGGCAGCACCTGGGCCCAGATGTAGGACCACACCGGATTGCCGTGCAGGAACAGGATGGTCTCGCCGCTGCCGGCGTCGATGTAATGCATCCGCGACCCCAGCACCTCGACGTATTTCGACTGGCTGGGATCGGGAGTGACGGCGCAAAGCGCGGCGGCCGCGGGCTCGGTATTGGACTGGCCGGCGGCCGCCGAACTAAAAGAGGAGGACCCTCCGCGGGCGGCGCTCCTGGAAGCGCCCGCTCCGGCGGCGGGGGCGGGGGCGCTCCCCGCGCCGCCGCCGGCGGTCACGAACTTGAAGGTGTCCAGGGTGGTGGCGTCGAAGGTCGACGGCCCGCCGGACGAGAACAGGTTGACGCCGGCGGGGACGTGGGTGGCGCCGAGCGACTGGGTCAGCCCGCGGGCGCCGGCGAAGCGGCCCGTCCCCTCGGTGATGATCTGCGCGGTGATCACCAGGAACAGGAACGAGCCGTCGCTGAGCGGGATGAGATGGCTGGCCGCCGGTCCCACCGAGCTGATGGAGCTGCCGTCGCGGTGGGTCCACTTGGCGATGGTGTTGGCCGACACCGGCCAGCTCTCCACCGGACCGACCGGCGCGTCCATCGTGCCGGTGGGCGGCGCGGGGCGCGCCAGCAGCTCCGCGGGACTCTTGAACAACGCCTGCCAAACCCCCTCGTGCAGACCGTTCTCGACCCCGTCGAGGTTGTAGATCTGGTTGCTCAGGGCGATGTACTGCTTGTCCTGGCTGAAGGTGCCGGTGCCCCGGGTATAGGTGATCAGCACCTGCTCGCCTGCCGGGCTGCGGGCGTTGAAGATCGCCGGTCCCTGCAGCGGCGACGCCGCCGGCTGCTGGCCGCCGGCCGCCGCACCGCCGCCGGCCGGCGGCTGCAGGCCGAGCAGGCCGAACATCGTGTCGACGATCTCGCCTTGCAGCCGGTCGCCGACGTCGAAGGCCTGGCGCATCGCCTTGCCGAATTGATCGACCACCGCGCCGGTCACCGAGTCGAAGGCGGCGGCGGCCTCGGGCGCTCCTTTCAGGGTCTGCTGCGGGTTCAGCAGGTTGCCCACCTGCTTGGCCCCGAACAGCGACATGGCCCAGGAGAAACTGAACAGGTTCTTGGTGAATTCACGCATCGCTGCCTCCTTGTCCGCTCAAAACCTGGCGGATGGTGCGGACGAGACTCCGGCCGCCGCGAACCGTTGCCCGATCGGATCGTTCCGGCTCGCGGCCGCCGCGCGCTCCGGGGTGGGAAAGACGTCCCCCGACTGCAGGGAGTCGTGGTGGACCGCGTCGTCGTAGCCCCGCTCGATCAACACCTCCAAGCGGTCGCGGTCGAAGTTGAGGAAGCCGATCTCGCCCGGCAGCGAGTGGGTGGGGTGGTAGCGCCGGATCTCGAGGGGCGCCAGCGCGGCGCGGCCGGCGGCCGGTCTCGCCTCCGCGATGTCGACCAGCAACTCGGCGGCGGCGGCGTCGAGCCGCAGCTGGGTCCGCGCGCGGCTCATCGCCGCCAGCACGCGGTTGATCCTGGCGGCATCGCCGATGTCGTCGTTGTAGGCCGCGGCCCAGCCGATCTGCAACATCCGGGTGAAGGTGCCGATCGATTGCGGCAGCCGGTCCAGCGGGATGTTCCGGATGTCCGGGTCGAGGTAGACGACGTGCAGGACCTCCGCCCCGGCGTGGATGGCCGGAGCCAGCGGCGAGTTCAGCAGGACGCTGCCGTCGACATAGGTCTGCGCGCCGATGATCGCCGGCGGGAAGATGCCCGGCACGGCGGCGGAGGCACGGAGCGCGGCCGGTCCGAAGGCATCGGTCATGTCGTGGTTCCAGAACACCTGCAGCTTGCCGTCCCCCCAGTTGGTGGCCAGGACCTTGAGCCACAGCCGCGACTCCCGCATGGCGCGGAAGTCGAGCGTCAGCAGGGTCTCCTCCAGCGGTTCCAGGGAGATGAAGGTGCTCAGGTCGAGCAGGCCCGCCAGTCGCCGATCGAGCGGCCCGGTTCCCGCCTTGGCGGCGAAGGCCACCGCTCGCTGCAGCCCGTCCCAGGCCAGGAAGCCGCTGTCCGCCAGCAGCCGCTGCAAGGGCGCCAGCGGGTTCGGCAGGTAGGAATAGGGATTGGCCAGGTCGAATGGGCTGGCGCGTATCCGGAAGACGCCGTTGGGGTGCGCGCCCCCCGCCAGCCGGTCCAGCCAGAAGGCCTCGAGGTTGCCGGCGGACGCCGCCCCGTACTCCTCCCACTGCGCGACCAGGAAAGCGGCGTTGAGCGCGCCGATCGAGGTGCCGGTGATGATGTCCGGCACCAGCGGCTGGTAATCGGTCGCCGGGGACTTGCCGGCGAGCAGCGCTTTCACCACGCCGACCTCGTAGGCGCCGTTGGCGCCTCCTCCCGAGAGCACCAGGGCAACCTTCCTGCCGTCCGGGGCGCTCATCTCATCCCGCTCCCGCCCAGCCGCCGGCGGCCGGCGGCGCCATCGACGGCGCGGACGTCTGCCAGCTCGTCCGGGCCGGGGACGGCGGCTCCAGCGCCTCGGTGCCGTGGCACCCGGCGGCCGCGCAGTCGTGGTGGACGGCGTCGTCGTAGCCCTGCGCTATCAACGCCGCCATCCGGTCGCGCTGGAAGTCGAGCAAGCCCGCGCCGCCGCCCAGATCGGTCGCCGGCCGGTAGACGTGGACAGCCATCCGGCGATACTCGCCACCCACCGCCGCCCGCTGGTAGAGCCGCTGCGCCAGCTGCACGAAGCGCCGCGCCGCCGCCGTGCCGCCGGTGTCCGCCGCGTCCGCCGTGCTCGCCATCAGCTGGTGCGCGGCGTTGATCGCCGCGGCGGTCAGCACGTCCCGGCGCACGTTGGCCGCCCAGATGATGGCGAACAGCCGGTAGAAGGTGTCGATGCTGCTCGGCACCGTCGGCAGCGAGATGTTCTGGAGCAACGGATCGACGAACACGACGTGGACCGTCGAGGCGCCATAGCGGATGGCCGGAGCCAGCGGCGTGTTGAGCAGCACGCCGCCGTCGACGTACGGCACGCCGTCGATCATCACCGCCGCGAAGATGCCGGGCAGCGCCGCCGAGGCGAGGATGGCGTCGGTGCCGACCTGATCGGCGATCTGCAGCTTGTCGAACAGCTGCAACGTCCCGAGCTTCCAGTTGGAGGTGGCGATGGTGAGGCGTTGGTCGCTGCGGCGCAGGCCGTCGAGATCGACGGTGTCGTCGACCAGGTCCTTGAGCGGCGACTCGGAGATGAAGGCGTCGAGGTCGACCAGATCCAGCAGCCGCGATTGCAGCGAGGCGTCGGAGAGCGCGAACTGGGCGCCTTTCATCAGGCCGAAGCTGGACAGGTCGACGAGGTCGGCGCCGAGAGCGAGCAACGAGCGGACCGGCCGCGCCAGGCAGCCGGGACTCAGGAACTGGAAGGGCGCGCCGCGCACCCGGTAGACGCCGTTGCCGCAGTGCAGCAGCGAGTTGGCGATGCGGTTCAGCCACAGCCACTCGAGCTCCTCGGCGACGGCTGCCGCCGGCCGGCCGGGCCGCGAGCTCATGATCGCGGCGTTGTACGCTCCAACCGAGGTCCCGGTGTAGATCCCGGGCGCGATCGGCCGGTAGCCGGTGGCCGGGGAGGCGCCGTGGAGCAGCGCCTGCAACACCCCCACCTCGTAGGCGCCGTTGGCGCCGCCGCCCGACAGCACCACGCCGACCTCGGCGTCCACGCTCACGAGCTCCTCCCCGTCTTGACCCAGGCCGGGATGCGGGCGGGGTCGAGCCAGTTGGGGATCTGGCGCCAGGTCAGCAGCGAGCCGGTGATCATCGTGTAGTACTGATCGAAGTGGTAGACCAGGAAATACTTCTCCAGCTGCTCCTTGCTGATGCACAGCAGGCGGTCCGCCAGCCCCAGGGTGAGCAGGTTCGCCAGGTCGATGCCGGCGAACACCGGATCGAAGCCGCCGGGCCGCCAGGGCAGGCTGTCGATCGCGGCGTGCAGCGGCTCGAGCAGGCGATCGGCACGCCCCAGCGTCAGCAGCCTGGCGGCGCGGAAGGCCCAGTCGAGCGGATCGAGCGAGATGTCGAGGATATGGGTGGGACGGTTGACCACGAAGGGCATCCGCACCCGCACGATGCCGTCGGCGCCGACGCTCCAGGTGAACAGCTGGAAGCCGGCGTCGAACTGTCCCGGCCCATAGGCGAGGACGCTGTCGTCATGCCGCGGGCGCAGCATGGCGTAGCCGAACTGGAAGCGGCCCCGCAGGCCCGGCGCCGGATCGATCTGATCCACCACGAAGGCGTCGCTCAGGATGATGTACTGGATCTCCTGCGACAGCGGGATGCTCACCTGCGGCAGCGCCGGATCGAGCGGGAAGGCCAGCCGGAAGTTGAAGATCTCGACCTCGGCGACCACCCACTCGTAGCGGGTGGCCAGCTCCCGTTGATCGACGATCGCGAAGCGCGCCGCCTCCGGAAAGCGGCCGATCTCGCCGGTGCCGCGCAGCTTGTAGTACAGCTGCCGGAAGCCGAAGCCCTCGCGGGTGACGAACCCCCGCGGACACCAGCTCAGCAGGTCCAGCGGGAACGGCACCTGGGGCGCATCCTCGGCGACCACCGTTTGCGGCAGCTGAAAGGAGCTGATGCGCATGAAGTAGCGCATCGCGAACTCCTGCACCTCGAGGTCCCAGCGTCCCAGCTCTCGCCCCTTGGGCTGGTCGTAGAACACCCAGGGCACGTCGCCCATCACCGGCAGCGGCCCGGCGGGCAGGGGGACGGTGGCGAAAAAGCTGTAGCTGTGCTCGGGCCGGTTGAACACCCTGGTGAGATCGAAGCGGTCCGGGATGTCGCCGGTGGCGTCGGCGACGCGCCACCAGTCCTTGATCGCGATGCCGTCGGCAAGGCAGCGGTCGACGTTGGCGAGCAGGTTGCGCTCTTCCCAGCTGAAGCCTGCCAGGGGATCGCCGGCGCCCCGCGCCGCCGCCGCGGCTATCACCGCCGCCTCCCGGCGCCGGGCGCAGGGGGCGCAGGGGGCGCAGGGGTCACGGCGGCGCCATAGCGCCCGTCGGGATCGTCCAGGCGCAGCACGTACAGATTGGATAGCGTCCGCGGCTGGACGCTGATGACGGCGTTCAGGGTCATGATGCCGCGGGCGCCCGCGAACTCGCCGGTGCCGCCGCCGATCGGACCGAAGCCGCCGAAGCGATAGAACGGCAGCAGCCTCCCCGGCACGCCGGTCGGGAAGCCCCGCCCTTCGGTCATGTCGCTCCAGATGGTGCCCAGGCTGCGCCCGGCCGGGTCGTGGAGCTCGAACACGCCGCGGCGCGTCTGCACCGGCACGGTGGGGCACAGGGACACCGGATCGAAGGAGAGCCGGGCGCCCACCGAGCCGACGATGGGGCCGGTGGCGGCGCCGGCGCGCAGGGTCCCGGCGTCGTCGCCGAGATCGAGCCTCGCGACCCGCAGCAGCTCGTAGACGTTGGAGCCCAGGAAACCCTCGGTGAACGACAGCCGGAGGGTGGTCGGATGCTGGGGATCGACCTGCCCGAGAAAGGCAAGGTAGGTGACGCCTGGCAGCGGGCCGGTGCCGGCGGCGTCGTTGCGGGCGCCCGGGGCCGGCGCCGGCAGGGACAGCGGCGGCGAGGAGATGGCGCCGCCCGCCGGATCCATCATCCTCGTCACCGCGACCACCTCGACGCCGCCGGCCGCGCCGACGGTGCCGCTCGCCACCACCGTTCCCGCCAGCCCGGCAAACTGGCCGTAGCCCTCCAGGACGTCGAGCACGAAGCTCAACCCGGTGCCTTGCCCGGCGCCTCCCGACCCCGGCAGGGTGTGGCCGGCGCCGTAGGCCCGGTAACCGCTGACGCCGCCGCGGAAGCCCACCTCCCAGTCGACGACCTCGATGCGCTGGCGAAGGTGCGGCGTCAGCGGGATCGGGGGCAGCGGCTGCCGCTCGCCCGGCCTCCCCACGAAGTCGTCGGGAACCACCCGCCAGCGGCAGCGCACGCGGGCGGCCGGTTCGCCTGCCTGGTTGAATCCCACCAGGCGGCCGGAAGGCGCCGCCCGGGTGGCGATCTCGAAGCGGCGCGCGGCCGCCTCCGCCGGCGCCGCGCCACCCTGCCCGGCGTCGTCGCCGGTGACGATCAGCAGCGGCAGGTAGCCGGCGCTCTCCAGCAGCTCGGTCACCGGGCCGATGTTGAAGGTGGTGATGGCGCCCAGCAGCTGGGAGACCCCCGGCAGCGAGGTGAACCAGGAGATCAGCTCCGACGAGCCGTCGCCGCCGCCGCTCCTGTCGCGGGCCGGAGCGCTCGACGGCGCGGCGGGTGGGCGATCGGGTTCCAGGGCCAGCATCGGACTCTCCGGCCGGTCAGCTCCCGAGGCTGCCGAGGACGGGCCGGTACTTGCCCTGCGGGTCGTGGAAGCGGAAGACGTAGAGGTTGGAGAAGGTCCGCGGGCTGAGGCTCAGCACCGAGTTCAGCGACAGGATCCCGGAGGCGCCGGCGAACTCTCCCGTGCCCCCCCGGATGGGTCCGAAGCCGCCGATCCGGTAGAGCGGACCGGCCGCGTCGGGCACCGCGGTGGGAAAGCCCCGGCCCTCCACCAGGTCGGCCTCGACGCTGCCGAAGCACAGGCCCAGCTGCTCGTCGAACAGCTCGAACTCGCCGTCCGAGGTCTGCACCGGGATCGGGCTGCCGGAGCCGCTGCAGCCGGCGGCGCCGGCGCCCCCGCCGAGGGGCAGATGCAGCGTCGAGCGGCCCCGCCCGACCACCTTGCCCACCAGCACCTGGCTCCTCGGTCCCGCCGCGGGCAGCACGTCGAAGTCGAGAGCCACCGCGCGCAGGCGCTCGTGGAGCTCGAGACCCACCACTTCGCCGCCGGGACCGAGGCGCAGCGTCGAGGGGCGCGCCGGGTCCGGCTCGCCCATCAGCATCATGAACGTGCCCGCGGTGGTCGGGAAGCTCTGCGGCACCAGCGGCGTCAAGGGTCCGTCGGTCAGCAACCCGCCGCCGGGATCGAGGATGCGCATCATGATGTTGAGGTCCAGCTCCTGGGGCGGGGTGATCACGCCGTTGACCACCATCAGGCCCCGGTGCCCGCGCAGCGCGCCGTAGCCTTCCAGGACGTCGATGACCGCACCGATGTCGAGCGACAGGCCGGCGGGGAAAAGCGGAAAGGTGCGCCCGCAGCCGAAGCCGTGAACGCCGGAGTTCTGCGCATCGTTGAAGCGGAACTCGCCGTTGAGCATCTCGAAGCGCTGCGACGCGAACGGGTTGAGGATGGTCTGCGGCGGATTGGTATAGGGGTTGGCTGGATAGTCCCAGGGAATGGGGGTCCAACGAATGTCGACCGTGGCGATGTGCTCGCCCACCTGGTTGGTGGCCAGCAGCTGGCAGGCGGCCGCTTCGAGCGAGGTCTGGAAGCGCAGCGGCGCCTCGTGCACGTCCACCGCCGCGAGCAGCAGCTGCGAGACGAACGGCAGCCGCTGCAGCAACGAGAATGGAAACGGCAGCGTGGCGTAGATCGGCGTGTCGCCCTGCTCGCTCGGCACCGAGAACAGGGAAAAGAACGCCGACCGCATCTGGCGCTCGACCGCCGCCAGCGGCCCGCTCGCCGGATTGGCGCCTGCCGCGTCCCGGCAAGCGACCGCGGCGCCGGGTGACGGCGCCACGGCCGCGGACCGGGCCCGCTCGTAGACCATGGACTCCTCCTCTTCTCCCAGCTCGGACTGTCGCCGGCGCGAAGGTGACGGCGCCGTCGTCGCGGCACCTGAGCCCTAGCGCTCCTTCGCCGGCAGGCCGCCCCTCTCGTCGCGCCGGGAATCGGGCAGCTTGCGGCTGATCTGTTCGAGCACCTCCACCTGCCGCTGCTGGTAGTTCGGCTTCGGCATGGGGACGCGGCACTCGACGAACGAGCAAACGCGCAGGTACTGCTTCTCGCAGTGGCGCATCCGCTTGTGGTCCGGCCGCTGGAAGTACATCGCGATCACCCAGGCGGTCAGGTCGGCATCGGTCAGGTCCTGCGTGGTGGAGAGGGTGCCGGAGTAGATCACTCTGCCGGCGGCACCGCTGTCCTTTTCGTCGTCGTCGAAGTCGCAGTCCTCGATATAGGGATCGACGTTGACGATGCTGTACTGGATGATCTTGAGCTCCGCACTGCCGACGGTGGTTTCACAGACGCTGCACGACATGGGTGTCTCCTTTCTGTTCGGGGTACCCGCGATATGGGTCGCAGCGCCGCCGGCACCGGCTCCCGACGCGATCTGGGGGCCGGGGGCGGGTGGGCTCTGCGCGGCATTCTGAGGAAGGGAAGGGTTGACGGGAACCGGAGTGAGCGGAGTCCGCAGCGCCCACGGGCTCGGCACGGCAACCGGCGCGTCGGGGTCGTAGCCCCGGCTCACCGCGTCGGCGACGCCGCCGCCGACCGCGCGCCGCGACTGCTCGCCGGTCCGGCCCAGCAGCTGCAGGCTCAGCCCGAAGATGCGCCAGGGCAGGCGCACCGCCTCGCCGGCAAGGCGCAGCCAGCCGTCCAGCCCGAAAGCGCCGCCGGGGCTCCCCTGCCCGCGTCCCGCTGCCGCGAGAGGTACGGGGGGGACGGGAGCTGCCGGCGGCGCCGGCGTGATCCACTGCTGGCTCTCCACCAGGCTGCTCATGGTGATCTCTGGCCTCCTTCCCTGGCGTCGTCGGGACCGCTGCGATGGCGGCGGCGGCCGAAACCGGAGCCCCCGCGCAAGAGGAAGGCCCCCAGCAGTCCCACCATCCCCGCCGCGATCCTCTCGCTCCACACCGCCCCGGAGCCGAGGACGCCGGAGATCGACAGCCGATGGGCCAGCAGCACCACCGCCGCCATGGCCATCAGCACCACGATCGACACCGTCGAGGAGTCTTGGCGCCGGCGCTCCGCCGGTGGCTCGGGCTCGGCGAGCTCGAGCTTGACGTTGACCCGCCCGGCGGCGGCCAGGTTCATCAGCTCTTCGACCCGCTGGGGCATCGCCAGCATCACCGCGGCATAGCTGCCCATGACGTCCCTGATCTGCCGCGGGTCGAGCCAGCGCGTCACCTCGCCCAGCCCGGCGGTGAGGCGCGCCGCCTCGAGGCCCTCGCGCAGCGCGTCGCTCTGCGGCGCCAGCTGGCGCGCCACCGCCGCGAGGCAGGCCACGCCGCGGTAGAAGCCCACCAGGTGGGGACGCGGCCGGTAGCCCACCTCCGCGGCGCAGCGCCAGTGCAGGAAGAGATAACCGGCCAGGTCGTCGGTCGCCGCCCAGCCGCCGTCGCGAAACGGCACCAGCTGGCGCAGCCGGTGCCGCAGCTCGCTGCCGCCATCGTCCGGACCGAGGTCCAGCTCGGCGAGCAGCGCGTCACAGGCGCGGTCCGGCTCGTTCGCCGCGGCGGCCAGCAGATAGCTCCAGAGGTTGCCCTTGGTGCCGGGCGGCAGGGCGGCAAAGGTGCCGCCCGTCCAGCAGAGGCGGCGATCAGGCAGCTCCCACACGTCGCGGCACCGGAAGTCCACGGCGTAGACCGAGCCGAAGCAGGCCTGGCGCAGCCAGGACTGGCAGAGGCGCACCGCCGGCTCGGCAGCCGCGCGCGGCTCGCCGCCGAGCGCCGAGCCCGGCAGCGCCGCGACCGCCAGCACCCGCGGGCCCGACAGCGCCGGCAGCACCCGCGGCGCGCACAGCGGCAAACCGGCAGCCGCGCCCTCCTCCGCGCAGGCGATCAGCGCCGCGGCCTGCCGGGAAAGGTTGGCGGCGGCCAGCAGGCCGGCATCCGCGCCGGCGAAATCGGCCGCCGCGGCGGCCAGCACGGCCGGCGAGAGGAGCGGCGCGGCGCCGCCGGCCGCGAGCGCCGGACCGAGCAGCGGCAACAGGTCGAGCTCCCCGGCCAGCTCGGCTTCGATCTCGGGGCGGACGCAGCGCACCCGCACCGGCTCGCTCCCGGCCAGCCCGCGGTGCTCCTGATAGACCAGGGTGGAGACGACCGGCAGCGGCTCAAGAGCACTGATCCCGGGCGCCAGCTCGCGCAGCGCCTCGACCGGCATCGCCGGCGCCCGGTCGGGCACCGCGGCCAGCACCTGGCAGACTGCCTCGGGCAGCAGGTCGAGGCGCGCGCCGAGATAGCGGCCAAAGGCGCAGAACACCGGCCCCAGCTCGGGCAGCATCGCGGCCAAGGGCACGCTCTCCCGGCCCGCCGTCGAGGTCGCCCTGCCGGTCGCCGCGGCGCCAGCCGGGACGGCGGGGACCGGACGCGGGAAGCCTGGGGGCCGGTGGCGCGGCGAGCGTGCCGGGGGCACGGTCAGGCAGAGGGCCGCAAGGCGCCCCTCCACCCATTCCCGACGCTCCCGGCGTACCTGTCTGCTCGTCATGGCCTCGCTCTTGGCTCCGCGCCGATCGTCCGACTAGGTCGGCGGCGGCATGGGTCCCCAGCCGCAGGGCTGTCCGCAAGAGCCCGACGCGGCGGTCTCCCCGCCGGGCAGCAGCGCCCGCAGCGCCGCGGTGGATTGCCGCAGCAGGTCCGCCGACAGGGCGGCCAGGCGGTTCGGCTCCAGCGCCTCCAGGCTGACCATCCCGAATGCCAGATCGACGGCGCTGCGCTGTACCCGATCGCCGGCCCTGAAGACCCGCTCGAGCGTGCCGCCGAGCTGACGTTCGCCCGCCCCTGCCACCGTCCCCAGCTCCCTCGACGCCGGATGATCGGCGGCGGCCAGCGGCCGCCGCACCAGGTTGACGACCTGCTGCACCCCGAACAGCGATAGCGCCCAGGAGAAGCTGGTCAGGGACTTTGCGACCTCTCGCATGCCGGTGTCCTCCGTGTGCTCGATGCCTGCCATGCTGGCGACCTTCCCCGATGCCCTCAGGTGCCCTCAGACAAGGCGACGCAGGGCGGGCACCAGCATCCCCAGCCCGGCCACGATCAGCGCCGCCTCGACGGTGAACAGATTCCAGCCCAGGCTGGCGCGGTCCCCGGTCACGGTCATCAGCATCGCCAGGCCGAGGACCATCCCCGCCAGGTTGATCGCCCGGCCGCGCGCCCAGGAACCGCCGCTGCCGCGGCCCGGCCGGGAATGCCCGGCCGCCGCGGGGACTCGTCGCCCGGTCGCGGTGGTCGCGACGGTTTCGACCCGTTGCGCTCCGACCGCGAGGTCGCCGCGGGCCAGCCGTTCCAGCACGCTGCCGGCCAGCGCCGGACCTTCGGCCATCAGTCTCGGCCCCAGCGCCGACCAGCTCAGCAGCGTGTCCTCGGAAAGCGCGCCGCGCATCGCCTGCAGCTCGAGGAAGCGCCCGCACTCCTGCTCGAGATGGCGGCCGACGTGGAAGCCCGGCTCGAAGCGCAGGTTCAGGCCGTCGATGGCGATGGCCGAACGGATGTACTTGACGATGTCGCGCTCGGGCATGACGTTGGTGCCGCGCGACAGCTGCAACATGTCGGTCATCACCCGGGTGAAGTTGACTTGCAGCCGCCGCTGCTTGCCGTCACTCTCGTACCAGCCGCGGGCCAGCTCGTGGAGGCCGGCCCGGAAGCCCGCCGGATCGGAGTCGGTCCCGTACACCGAGAGCATCAGGAACTCGCTCGCCAACCGCTCCATGTCGCCCTGCGCCAGCGCCAGGGTCATCAGCATCAGGTGCTGGCGGGAGTAAGGAGAGAGCACGCCGGTGATACCGAAGTCGATGTATCCCACCACGTTGTCGGGCAGGATCATCAGGTTCGCGGGATGCAGGTCGGCGTGATACAGGCCGTGGCGGAAGGCGTCGCCGATCAGGTTGTCGATGACGTTGGCCGCGAAGCGATGACCGTCGAACCCCATCGCCTTGAGCCGCTGCTGCAGCACCTGGTCGCCCCGTTCGCGGGCTCGCAGGTAGGCCAGCAGCGTCACCCCGTCGAGGAACTCCACCACCAGGGTGCGGGGGGTGGTGTAGGCGGTGAAGACCCGCGGCACGCGCTGGATGGGGTTGCCCTGGGCGAGAGCGCGCAGCCGCTCCGAGTAACGGGCCTCGTGACGGTAGTCGATCTCCTCCCAGGTCCAGGCGATGAACTCGCGGCCCGGCTCGAGCATCCAGTAGAGGGGCCGCAGGCGCAGCCAGCGGGTGGCCGTCATGAAGGCCGCCATCAGGCGGAGGTCGCTCGAGAACTCGACCTGTACCCGCGGCCGCTGCACCTTGACCGCCACCTTGCAGCCGTCGAGATAGGCCACGTGGACCTGGCCCACCGAAGCGGTGGCGAGCGGCAGCGGATCGAAGGCGGCGAAGATCGCTTCGGGTGGCCGCCCGAGCTCCTCGCTCACCACTCTCCGGACCTCGGCGTAGGGGAAGGGCTCCACCCGGTCGAGCAGATCGAACAGGGCGTTGCAATACTCCGGCGACAGGATGTCCGGCTGCAGCGCCAGCATCTGGCCGAACTTGACGAAGGTGCCGCCCAGGTCCTCGAACAGCCGGCGCAGCCGGTCCGGGCCGTCGAGCAAGGCGGTCGGCGCGAGACGGCCGACGAGCCGCAGCCTCGCCAGGCGGGCCGCGCCGAGCCGGGAGGCGAGCAGGGACGCGATCAGATACGCCGACAGCAGCCTCAGGATGTGCAGCAGGCGTCTGGCGTTGGCGAAGGGCGTCATGGCATGAGCGCGCGAACCGCTCCTTAAGAGACATTGTAAGTTAATCCCTTGGGGCTCGCACGGGCCAAGCCGGCCTAAATTGGATCCAGGGGCGGCGCGCCGGCGGCCTCTCGCAGAGGCTCATTTGACTGCAAAGATCGAGCCGAAGAAAACCGACTTGCGGCGGGAAAGCATCTCCGCGATCGCCGCCGTCATGCGCGCCTGCACCTCGCGGCCGATCGCCTTGACCACCACCGGGTCCTCCGCCGCCGCCGGCGGGTGCAGCTGGTGCACCGGCATCGGCTCGAGGAAGCGGGTGTGCCATTTCGAAGGCAGCGGCAGGCCGGGCAACGGGAAATTGGGGCACAGCGGCAGGCAGGGCCATTCGGTGAATCGCCGGAACCAGCGCCAGTCGATCTTGGCCAGGATGGGATAGATCTCGGCGCTGCCGACGGTGACGAAGGGCACCAGCGGCGCGCGGTTGCGCAGGGCCATCTTCACGTATTCGTCGCGGCCGAACTTGCCCAGGCGATAGGCGTCGCGGTAGCGGGTGAAGGCGCCCTGCACCCCCTCGGGGAACATGCCCAGCAGCTCGTCGTTGCCGAGCACCCAGTCGGCGTTCTCCTGGCAGGCCATGATGCCGCCGAGCTTGGTCATGTAGTTGGCCAGGAAGGGAAACTTGATCAGTGTGGGATGGATCAGGAAGCGCGGATACCGCCCCAGCTCGCGCACGATCAGGTGCAGCGCCATCACGCCGTCCCAGGGCATGAAGCCGCGGTGGACGCCGGTCAGCACCGCCCGCCCCTGCCGCGGCACGTGCTCGAGCCCCTCGTGCTCGATCCGCCAATAGAAATCGTGGAGGAAGCGGAAGAGCGTGCGCCCGTAGGCGGCGATGTAGCGCTTGTCCTGGCCGTAGGGATCGAGCTCGGGGACGTCGCCGCCGGCCGCGCCCGGCACCGCGCCGGCAGCCGCCGGCGGGCCAAGCTCCGCGCGCACCGCGGCGGCGCTGCTCAGGCGCGGCGTGAAGGCCAGCTCGCGCTCGATCTTGCGCCCGGAGACCGTATCGTTGTGACGCAGATAGTCCAGCCGGCCACCGCCGCCGTGCCAGCCCAGCGGCAGCCGCCGGATGCCGGCCAGGCGGAGGGCCGTGCTCACCGGCACGGCGCCGGCCGGGGCCACGTGGTAGATCCCCGGCTTGCCTGCCCCGTGCAGCAGCGCCTGCTCGACCGCGGCCGCCAGGTCGTCGGGGCTCAGCAGCTGCACCGACGGGTCGAAGCCGGCGGGAACCACCGCGGTGCGCCCGCGCAGCAGCCGGCACAGCGAGTCCTCGCCGTCGCGGACCGCCACCGCGGCCGGGCGCAGCACGATCAGCTCCGGCGCCGGCTGCGCCCGCGCGCTCTCGGGACCCACCAGCCGCGCCACCGCCAGGGCCTCCAGCTCGAGCCAGGCGAGGGCGATCGGATTGCTGCCCGGCGGGCGCTCCGCCTCCTCCACGTAGCCGGTGTTGTGGTGGTAGGGGCTCGCCGCCGCGGCGCTCGACAGCAGCACCACCCGCGCCGGTGCAGCCGGCGAGCCGGCACGATCCCCGGGCGCGCCGCCGCCGAAAACCTGCGCGTAGGCGGCGAAAAACGCCTGGGCATCCGCCAGATCGGGCTGGCTGGGCGCCGCGCCGCCCGCGCTCCGCGGCCGCCGCGGCGGCCGGTAGACCACCGCCTCCACCCCCGGCAGGACCGCGGCATAGCGATCCACCGCACCGCCGGCAGCGCCGGCGGCGAGCGCCGGAACGAAGCCGCGGCCTTCCCCTGGCATGCCCAGGCGCACCGCGATGCGGCGGCTCAGCTCGTCGTCGGGACCTGCGAACAGCCATCGAGTCATCGCGACACCTCCAGACCGACCCCCGCGGTCGAGCTCACCGCTGCGCGCGGCGCCGCGCCACGTCGGCGGTCGCGGCGGCCCCGCCCACCGCCGCCGCCGGCTGCTCCGGCTGATGGACGAGGCGCGGCGGCGGCGAGGCCAGCCGCGGCGACGAATCGAGGGCCCGCACCACCGCCTGCGCCGCGCGCTGCGCCGAAACGATCACCGGCGTGATGCCGCCGCCGGGGCGCGTCCAGTGACCGGCGAAGAACAGGTTGCGCACCGGGCTGGAGAGATCCGGGCGGCAGGCGCCGAGCTGATCCGGCGACATCTCCCAGCCCAGCATCGCCCCCTGCCGATTGAGGGTGAACCGGTTGGAGGTCTGCGCCGAGGCGCTGGTCGCCACCACGATCTTGTCCTCGATGCCGGGGATCAGCCGTGCCAGGTGGGCGAAGATGAAGCTCTCCACCTGCCGCTTGTGCGCCGGCCAGTCGGCAACCGCCGCGTAGCTCATCTCCTGCACCTTCTGCACGATCAGCACCTGGCCGCCCGGCGGCGCCATCGCCGGCTCGTAGAGCGTCGGGACGAAGATCTTGAAGCGCAGGGAGTCCCTGCCGACGCGGTCCATGTCCCAGCCGTCCCAGTAGTAGCCCTGGGCCTGCTCGAGCACCTCCGGTGCGACACCCGCAAGGCCGATGTGGGTCAGCCAGCAGGGAAACGTCGGACGCAACCGGCGCAGCGGCGCCAGGCAGTCCGGCGGCAGCCGCTCGGCGCCCACCAGGCTCTCCAGGGTCGACAGCAGGTCGGCGTTGGAGACCACCGCGCCGCAGCGCACGATGCCCTGGAAGCGGACGGGGCCGCGCAGCGTCTCGAGCTCGACGCCGCGCGCGGTGCCCGGCGCGCCACCGCTCGCGGTGTCGCCGCCCTCGATCACGATCCGCCGCGCGATGGTGCTCATCAGGACGTGACCGCCACGCTCCTCGAAGCAGCGTGCCAGCTCGTCGGCGAAGGCCTGCGACCCGCCCCGCGGATAGTAGTTGCCGAGGAAGTACGACAGGCGGAGCATCGAGTCGAAGACGAACGAGGTGCGTGCCGGCGGCGAGCCCCAGTGCGGGCAGTCCGCGGTGAGCAGCAGCTTGAGCTTGCGGTCGCCGAAGCGGCGGTCGAGCGCCTCGCGCACCGAGAGCTGGCGATACTGCGCCAGGCTCTCCGTGGCGCGGCCGCGGAAGTGCTCGAGGAGCCCCAGCAGGTAGGCCTCCCGCACCTCGGCGAAGAAGGCGTTGAGCGCCGCCGACTCGTGCGGGAACTCGGCGTGCAGCTTGGCGAGGTAGGCGGTGAGATCGGCGGGCACCGCGAAACGTGAGCCGTCCGGCAGGTGAAAGGTGTCCACCGGATCCATCTTCACCCAGCCGGTCTCGACGCCGAGCTCGGCCAGCAGGCGGCCGGTGAGCGTCTCCGGATTGCCCAGCAGCGGATAGAAATGGGTGGCGGCGTCGAAGGTGTAGCCTGCCCGCCGGAAAGTGCTGCAGTAGCCCCCCGCCATGTAGTGCTGCTCGACCAGCAGCACCCGCGCACCGTCGCGGGCCAGCAGGTTGGCGGTGATCAGGCCGCCGACCCCGGAGCCGATGACGACGACGTCGTAGCGCGCGTCCGGA
This sequence comes from uncultured Acidobacteriota bacterium, assembly GCA_963732005.1. Classification (GTDB taxonomy): domain Bacteria; phylum Acidobacteriota; class Thermoanaerobaculia; order Multivoradales; family UBA5704; genus JASLEW01. The sequence continues at coordinate 2,737,067 of CAVSXT010000005.1, read as the reverse complement.
GCGCGCCGCAGGCCGCGGAACAGGCGCTTCATGGCGGCGGCTCCCCGCTGCCGCCCGCCGTTCCCATCTCGGCCTCCGGCCGGTTCCGGCCGTAGGTCTCGTGCGCCGCGACGAACTCGCCGCTGGCCAGCGCCGCACCCATCGACAGCTCGCCGGCGAGCAGCGTCGCGGCCGTGATCTCCGCCAGCTTGAGCGCGCCGCCGGCCCCGGCACAGCCGAGCAGCTGCAGGCACTCGCGGGCCGTCCCCAGGCCGGTGCCGCCGCCGACGGTGGCGACGGTGAGCGACGGCAGGGTGACGCTGGCGTAGAGGTCGCCGCCGGCGACGACCTCGAAGCAGGTCACGCCGACGGCGGAGTTGGCGACGTTGCCCACGTCCTGGCCGCAGGCGATGAAGAGCGCCGCCAGGCCGTTGGCGTAGTGGCCGTTGTAGCCCAGGGCGCCGGCCTGCAGGTTGCCCAGCACGGTGTGCTGCCAGAGGTCCCGCAGACCCTCGGGGGTGGTGTGCAGGTAGGCGCGCACCAGCTTGGGCGAGAGGCGGGCGCCCGCGACGACCTTCTTGCCCTTGCCGCCGGCGAACAGCGAGCCGCTGGCGCGCTTCTCCGACTCGAGGCCGCTGAACAGATGATAGCCGCGGGCGGAAGTGTGCGCGACGATCCATTGGCAGGCCCGCTCGGTCGCCCTGGCGATCATGTTCATGCCATGAGCATCGCCGGTCGAATAGCAGAAGTTGACCATCACCTCGCGGCCGACCGGGCGGGGCTCCAGGCGCAGCAGCCGGCCGTGGCGGGTGGTCGCCTCCGCCTCCGCCCGCACCGCCGCGAAGCGCTCCTCGAGCTCGCCGCAGAAGACCCGGGCCTCGGCGACGCCGTCGAGCAGGAAGACCGGCGACATCCGGTTCTCGTCGATCCACACCCGGGTGACGGCACCGCCGGCGCGGGTGAGGGCCACCATGCCACGCTCGTAGGAGCGGACCAGCACGCCCTCGGTGGTGGCCAGCGGCACGTAGAAGAGCCCTTGCGCATGCTCGCCCGCGATCAGCAACGGGCCGGCGACGCCCAGCGGCACCTGGGCGGCGCCGATCGGGTTCTCGATGTTGCCGCGCAGCGGCTCCACGGCCCGCCCGGGAGCGTCGCCGGCGGCGGCCCCATCGGCCGGGTGGTCCGGATCGCCGGCGATCGAGCATGCCCCGACATGGGCGAGCCGCACGCCGGTGCGCTCCTCCAGCCAGCGGCGCCGCGCCGCCAGGTCGCCCGCGGTCAAGCCCTGTTGCTCGAAGCGCGGCACCAGCGCTTCCGCGCCGGCGCGGACCCGGCCGCCGGCGGCGGCTTCAGCCCCCGCCACGGCCATTGCTCTTCCGGAAGATCAGCGAGGCGTTGTTGCCGCCGAAGGCATAGGCGTTGTTCATCGCCACGTCGACGCGATGGTCGCGCGCCTGGTTGGGCACGTAGTCGAGATCGTCCTCCGGCTCGTCGAGATTGACGGTCGGCGGGATGCGATCCGTCGCCACCGCCAGGGCGCAGACCACCGACTCGATCGCCGAGGCCGCGCCCATGGTGTGTCCGAGCATCGACTTGACCGAGCTGATCGGCGTGCGCGCGCCGCAGCCGTAGACGCGCCGCACCGCGATGCTCTCCAGGCGGTCGTTGGTGGGGGTACCGGTGCCGTGGGCGCTGATGTAGCTGACCCGACCGGCGGACAGGCCGGCGTCGGCCAGCGCCCGTTCCATGGCCCGCACCGCGCCCTCGCCCTCGGGATGCGCGGCCGTCATGTGATGGGCGTCGCAGGAGAGCCCATAACCGGCCATCTCCGCATACACCCTGGCGCCGCGGCGGCGCGCCGCCGCCAGCGGCTCGAGCACCAGGACGGCGGCGCCCTCCCCCGGGATCATCCCCTTGCGGTGGCGGTCGAACGGCTGGCAGCGCTCGGGAGCGATGGCGCCGAGACGCGCGAAGCCGGTATAGGTGATGCGAGAGAAGGCGTCGGCGCCGCCCGCCAGCATCACGTCGGCGCGGCCGGCGCGCAGCACGTCCATGGCGTGAGCCATGGCGTAGTTGCCGGCGGCGCAGGCCGCCGGCAACATGGTGTTGTCGCCGGCAAATCCCAGCTCGCGGGCGAGATGCGCGGCGATCTGGTGGCAGGGGTAGCGCGCCATGAACTCGCCGCCCACCTCCTCGAGCCGATCCTCGAGATAGAGGTCGTCGAAGCGCTCCACCTCGAGCGGCTCGCCGGAGGTCGTGCCCATGGCGATGCCGGCGCGATGCGGGTCGAGCCCGGCGAGCGCCGCGGCATCGAGCCCGGCGTCGGCGAGCGCCAGCCGCGCCGCCGCGATGGCGAGCTGCGACGCGCGCCCGAGCCGGGTCACGTCCAGCCTGCGGACCCAGGGTGCGGGATCGAAGCCGCGCACCTCGCCGCCCAGGTGCACGCTGAACCTCGCGGTGTCGAACGAAGAAACCGGCGAGAAACCGCAACGCCCGGCAAGCAGGCTATCCCATAGCGCTTCGTGGCCGGTGCCCAGGGACGTCACCGCCCCGAGCCCGGTCACCGCGATCGGCGTGGTCATCGTGATCTCGGCCCGCAGCTACCAACCTGCTCAAGCTTACAGGGCCGATAAACAGCACGCAATGAATGTTGCGAGTCAGTTTGGGTCCAGGGCATGCCGTTTGCTTGCGCCCGCGCCTGTCCGGCACGCCCCCGCTAACGCGCTGTCGCTTGGCCGGCTTCGTACTGCCAGGCCGTCTGGCTCGCCGCGCCATCCGCGAACCGGGTGTCGACGTATTCCGGGAACTCGATTTTCCGGTCGAGCGTGCCGGTCTCCAGCATGAGGTCGCGCACCAGGTCGAAGTCGGCCCGGCGCGGGGCAAGGCGCGAGTAGACCACCCGGGTCAGATCGCGCGCCAGGGCCCAGCGCAGCAGTGCCGGCGGCTGGTTGTAGTAATAGCGGCCGACGAAGTCGGCAGCGGTCTCGCGGTGGGTGCGCCCGACGTCGAGCCAGAGGCCGGAGCGGGCGATGCCGTCCACCAGCGCCTGCACCGCGCGCGGCCGCTTGTCGATCACGTCCTGCCGCACCACCACCACGCAGGACATGAAGTCGGGCCAATATTCCTGCGCCTTGAACAGCACGCGGCCGTAGCCCCCCATCTCCGCCTGCGCCGGATACGGCTCCCCCATCGAGAAGGCGTCGATCGCCGAGACCGCCAGCGCCCCCGCCACATCCGGCGGCGCCATCTCCACCATGTGCACGGCGCTGCGCGGCAGCCCGTTCTGATGCAGCGCGCGGACCACGATCAGGGTCTCGTCGGCGAAGCGGCTCGGGATGGCGATGGTCTTGCCGACCAGGTCGCGCACGCTGTGGATGGGCCCGTCCCGGCGCACCACCACCGCGCTGCCGTAGCGATGCCCGAGGTAAACGATCTTGATCGGCACACCCTGCGACCGCAGGGCTATCGCCATCGGTGCGACCATGAACCCCGCCTGCATCCGGTTCGCGATCAGCGCGTCCTTGAGCTCCGGAAAGCCCTGGAACTTCTTGGGGATGAAGACCTCCCCATCGCGCGAGTAGCGGGAGACGTAGTCGGTGACCGGGCACGTGAGATGTCACGTGACCGGGATATAGGCGACGTTGAGCTTGCGCTTGGCGAGCGGCAGCTTCTCGTTCAGCAGCGCCGACCAGTCGACGTTCAGCCACAGGTGAGCGGCGGTGATCACGACCAACCACGCCAGCACCAAGCCGATGATGCGCTTCAGGTTCATGCAGGTTCTCCTTTGATTTTTTCTGGTTGGCGCGACGGTCCGGCGCCGACCGTGGCGGACTCAGTCTTTGCGGAAGCCCCAGCGCACCCGCGGCAATCTCTCGATGCGCCGCGCCAGCAGGTCCAGCACCAGGCCGATGCCGCCGATCAGCAGGATGGCCGTGATCACCAGATCGTAGCGCTTGCCGGCGTTGCGCGAGTCGATGACCAGGTAACCCAGCCCGGAGTCGACGGCGATCATCTCGGCGGCGACCACCACCAGCCAGGAGATGCCCAGGGCGACGCGCAGGCCGCCGAGCACCTGCGGCAGCGCCGCCGGGAAGAGGACGCGGCGGAACAGGGCGGCAGGCGGCAGGCCGAAATTGCGGCCGGCGTCAAGGTACATCCGCGGCACCCCGCGCACGCCGTTGGCGGCGGCGACCACGATCGGGAACAGCGAGGCCAAAAAGATCAGGAAGATGGTCGCCATGTTGGTGATCCCGAACAGCACGATGCTGACCGGGATCCAGGCCAGCGGGCTGATCGGGCGCAGGATCTGCACCACGGGATCGAGCGCCCGCGCCGCGCCGGCGTACCAGCCCATGACCAGGCCCAGCGGCACGCCCACCAGCAGGGCCAGCCCGAAGCCGCCGCCGATGCGCAGCAGCGAGTCCCGGATGTAGGGCAGCAGCACGCCGCGGCGAGCGAGCTCGGCGAAGCCGCGGGCGACGGCCCAGGGCGAGGGAAAGGTGGTGGTGTGGCTGGCCAGGATCGCCAGCTGCCAGACGGCGAGCACCGCCAGGCCGGTCAGCGCCGGCAAGAGGTAGGTGTCGACGCGACCGCGCCAGCGCATCACCATCCGCTCCTGTCCCGGGCCACCGGCGGCCTCAGATCCGGTGCGCCAGCCCGATCTCCTCGAAGATGCTGTCGCGCAGCTCGAGATAGCGGTGCGAGGAGAGGTCGCGCGGGTGCGGGAAATCCAGCTCGACGATGCGGCGCACCTCCGCGGGGCGCTGCGACATCACCACGATGCGGTCGGCCAGCTGCACCGACTCGTCGATGTCGTGGGTGACGAACAGGATCGTCTTGCGCTCCGCCTCCCAGATGCGCAGCAGCTCCCGCCGCAGGGTGAGGCGGGTGATCGAGTCGAGGGCGCCGAACGGCTCGTCCAGATAGAGGATGTCGGGGTTCATGGCCAGGGCGCGGGCGACCTCGACGCGTTGTTTCATGCCGCCCGACAGCTCGTGCGGGAAGGCGCGCTCGAACCCGGCGAGCCCGACCAGCTCGACGTAGTGCTCGATGCGCGCCCGGCGCTCGGCGGCCGCCATCCGGTCGAGGCCGAAGCCGATGTTCTCTTCGGTGGTCAGCCAGGGGAACAGGCCGCGCTCCTGGAACACGAAGATGCGGCGCGGGTCGGGGCCGACGACCGCCTCGCCGTCGATCAGCACGCTGCCGCTGGTCGGAGCGAGGAAGCCGCCGACGACGTTGAGCAGCGTCGACTTGCCGCATCCCGAGGGCCCCAGGATGCAGACCAGCTCGCCCTCGGCGACGGCGAGATCGATGTCCCGCAGCACGTGGATCGGCTGGCCTTCGTTCGGGAAGACCACGTTGAGGCCGCTGATCCGCAGTTTGACCGGGCGCGCCGCGGGCGCCGGCGGCGTCGCCGGCTCGGGCTGGACCAGGTCGATCATCGTTGGCATCTCGCTTGGCCGGAGAAGTGCCTAGGCGCGCGGGCCGCTCGCCGCGTAGCCCCAGCGCAGGCCGGGCAGCCGCTCGAGGCTGCGCACCGCCAGGTCGAGGCCCAGCCCGACGACGCCGATGAGCACCATGCCCGCCACCACCATGTCATAGCGGTTGCCGGCGTTGCGGGCGTCGATGATCAAGAACCCCAGACCGGAGTTGACGGCGATCATCTCCGCCGCCACCACCACCAGCCAGGCGATGCCCAGAGTGAGCCGCAGGCCGACGATGAGCTGCGGCAGGATGGCCGGCAGGATCACCTTCGCGACCTGCGCCTGGGGACCGAGGCCGAAGTTGCTGCCCGCCTGCAGATGCACCTTGGGGATCCGGCGCACCGCGTCCTTGACCATGAAGGTCAGGGGCAGGAACGAGGCGAAGAAGATGATCGCGATCGCCGCCAGGTCGCCGACTCCCAGCCAGAGGATGGCGATCGGGATCCATGCCAGGGGCGAGATCGGCCGCAGCACCTCGATCCAGGGTCCGAAGGCCAGCTCCGCCCGCCGCACCGACCCGAGCCAGAGGCCCGCCGGCACCGCGAAGACGACCGCGCCCAGGTAGCCCCAGCTGACGCGGAACAGCGAGGCGGAGAGGTGCCGCCACAGCAGTCCGTTGGCCGCCATCTCGGCGATGGCGCGCATCACTCCCCAGGGTCCGGGCAGCAGGGTGGCGGGGTTCGCCCGCACCGCGGCTTCCCAGGCGAGCACCAGGACGGTGATGCCGGAGAGCCCCAGGGCTGCGGACCACGCCGCCCGCCACCGCCGCCGGCTCCCGGAGGAGGCGCCGCCGGTTTGCAGCGGCTGCCGCGGGCTCGGCGGCGCCTGGGGGGCCGCGCCGCGCCACGTCGGGGAGCCTGATTCCAGGGTTCCCACGGCGCGGCTCAAGCGCTCGGGACCAGGGGCGCGAAGCTGGCGTGGAAGCTGGGCGGCACCGGCGCCGCGAGCGGCAGGACCGCCAGCGGACCGGCGGCGACCCGCTCCGCGTCGAACAGCAGCACCCGGCTGGCGCGCCGCTCGGCGTCGAACAGCGGGCAGAGCAGGGCTCCTCCCCGCTCGCTGGCCGGGTCCGCCGCCATCAGCGGCTCGCCTGCCAGGTACTGCCCCGGCGGCGCCTGCCAGACGTCCAGCCGTTCGGGGTGGGACCAGTCGCCGTGCACCACCTGGTCGAAGAACTTGCGCCCGGGCCTGCCGGTCGTCGACATGCCGATCATCCAGAAGTCGTCGCAGGGCCGCTCGGCGCGGTGCAGGTCGATCGCCGGGAAGTCCGGAGCGAACGGGTAGTCGATCTCCTGCCGCCCGACCAGGCTGCCGCGCCGCAGGTCGACCTGCAGCCGCACGGGCCGGCCCTCCCCGACCGTGGTGAAGAGATTGGGCATTTCCTGGTATTCGTCGTAGATCGGGCGGTCGAGCTCGATCAGGTCCACCGTCAGCCGCTCGGGCATCGCGGGGCTCTCGCTGGCATTGATGGTGTGCAGGCAGTAGCGCCCGCCGAGCGGGATCGTGGCGACGGCCTCGCCGCTCTCGCGATCGACCACCAGCAGCCGGCTGCCCAGCTCGGGCTGCCAGGAGAGCGACTCCAGCAAGGTGCGGCCCTCCTCGGCCAGCGCCCGGACGTCGAGTACGTAGGGGCTGATGTAGAAGACCAGGTGGCGCGTCGAGACGCAGAAGTCGTGCACCGAGGCGGCATAGGGAAGCGGCACGCGGCGGCGGGAGCGCAGGGCGCCGGCGGCGTCGAAGCGGTAGAGATTGAGGCAAGGCCGCTCGCTGGCGAAGGAGACGCCGAAATTGAGCAGCTCGCCGCTCGCCGGATCCAGCTTGGCATGCGCCGAGAACGGGCTCAGCGCGTTCAAGGCGCCGTCGAAGGTGTGGGGGCCGCGCGTCTCGAGGGTGAGCGGATCGAGCTCCCAGGGGAGCCCCTGCTCGCCGCCGGCCAGCAGCCTGCCCCGGTAGGCATAGACGCTGACGTTGACCGGCGTCTCGAGCGCGATGCCGCGCACCAGCCGGTCGCCGGGAAACCGGGTGCCGAAGGTGCGGAACAGCGGCCGCCCGGCTGCCTCCTCGGCCACCCACTTGTTGGTGCGCACGAAGCGATTGGTGAAAGTGACACCGCCGTCGTCGAAGCGTAGCGCCGCGACCATGCCGTCGCCGTCCAGCCAGTGCCGGTAGCGCAGACCGCCGCGCTGGAAACGGGCCGGCCCGTTCCAGTAGCCGGTGCCGCGCAGGAATCCGGGCACCTCCCCCTCGATCCCGGTCAGGCGATAGGAGAGCTCCTCGGGCAGGAACGAGAACGCCCGCTCCATCCCCGGCGCGAGGTCGACGGCGACCTGGGTGTCCACCGTCACCGCTTGCCCCCGGCAGCCGCGGCGACCGCCGCGAGCTTCGTCCGCTTCCGGCGTCGCGGCGGCGAGGAGTGCGCACCGGCGGCCGCCGGCGGCACCGCAGCTGCCGCCGGCGAGCGGCGCAGGCGCTCGAAGGCGGGTTGGGCGTACGGCGGCGCCGGCTCGAGGTCCTGGTGCGCCGCGACCATCGCCGCCACCTCCTGGCCCATTGCCACCGGATCGAACCGCAGGTGCCGCAGGTCGATCGCCGCCGCGAAGGCCGGCGCCAGAGCCCGCCGATCGCCGGTCACCGCGGCGATGACGTGCGCGGCAATGGCGCGGGCCAGCTGCTCGAGATTGGCCAGCTGCTCGTCGATCACCTGCTTGGCCTCCTCGGCCGACAGCCCGACGCGATAGAAGCACGACCGCGCCTCGCGCAGCTGCTCGATCTCGGCAAAGTCGAAGAAGCACGGCGTCGCCGACGCCGCCGGTGCCGGGCGCTCCTTCTTCCAGTGATAGTAGGCCGCCAGCAGCTCGTGCAGGTTGCGGTTGGTCGGTCCGAGCCGCGCCAGCCGGCGCAGGTACCCGGCGAGGAAACCGCGATCGGTGAACAGGTCGTTGATGAACGGGAAGACGAAGTAAGCGAAGTAGACGGCAAGCTCCCAGCTGTAGCGCAGCGAGAACGTCTCCTGGTCGCCCAGCGTGTCGTAGCTCACCGCGAAGCTGGGCACGTACGACTCGTAGAGCGCCCGCGCCATCTCCTCGTAGAGCGGCACCTTGGCCGCCAGCGCGCGCCGGTCGTCGGTCAGGATGGCATCGGCGATCAGCGTGTTGTGGAGCGCGATCAGATCGCCGCCCGGGCTGTAGAGCGGATCGCTGAAGCGGCAGGCCTCGCCGCACAGCGCCCAGCCGGCGGCGTCCAGCGTCCGCGTGCAGTCGTAGGCGAAATCGGTGAAGCCGGCAAAATCGAGGATCTTGCGCTGCGGCAGGTCGCGGGCCAGCAGCGGAAACTGGCGGCAGATCCAGTCGATCATCTTCCGCGGCGTCGCCACCTCCTCACGCGGCACCCGCTCGCGGTCGTAGACCAGCCCCAGGCTGGTCTTGCCATGCAGCGGGATGAGCCAGAACCAGTAGCCCTCGCCGCAGAGATGATTGGTGGCCAGGAAGGCCGGGGAGTGACCGAGGGTCGAGCGGTCGCGCCGCAGCCGCACCTGGGCCGCGGTGAGGTCGGTGAGCCGTTCGAGATCGACCAATCCCTCGACCCAGCAAAAGGTCGAGCCGTGGCGGATCGGGCTCGCCGCCTGCAGCCCCAGGCGCTTCGCCAGGACCTTGCCGCGCCCCGAGGCGTCCACCACCCAGCGGGCGCGGCCGGCCACCTCCCGGCCGTCCGGACCGCCGGTGCGGAACGAGAACGCGTGCGGCCCGCCGTCCCGGCTGAGCTCGATGGCGAGGCCGCTCACCGGCGCGTGCGCGGTGAAGCGCGGCGACTCCCGGTTGACGCGCAGCAGCTCGGCTTCGAACACGTTGCGGTCCATCTGGTAGGTGAAGATGTTCGAGAGCTCGCGGAGATAGGACTGGCTCAGCTCCTCATAGCGGTCGCCGGCGCCGCCGTCGCGCCAGTGGAATCGCAGGTTGTACTTGAGGTAGTGCTCGCGCAGCAGGTGCTCCTCCATGGCGAGCACCCGCGAAAAGTAATAACCGCTCAGCTGCACCGTCGCCTCGCCGACCTTCTGCTTGCGCGGCGGCAGCTCGCGGCGGTCGACCAGCAGGATGCGCCGGCAGCGCTCGGGCGGAGCCAGGAGCAGCTGCCGGGCCAGGCAGAGGCCCGCCAGGCCGCCGCCCACGATGAGCACGTCGCAGTCGCCGGCCGTGGCTTCCCGCTCCTGCGCGGTCCCTGCCGGCTCGATCGTCGTCATCGCCGCAGGTCCTCGGCCTGGCGGCAGCCGGCGGCGCGCAGCTCGACGCTCGACCCAGGCGCCGCCGCACGGCAGTCGTGCCGGCTCATCCGGCCAGTACCTGCTGCGCTTTGTCCGCCGCGCCCGCCGCCGCGGCAGCGGCCTCCAGCTCGGCCTGGCGGGAGGTCACCAGCGCCACCATCGCCGGCAAACTGTCGATCTCCTTGTAAGCCTCGTCGGGAAGATTGAGCTGGAAGGCAAGATCGACGTCGACGCCGATCTCGAGCAGCGACAACGAATCCAGGCTCAGCTCGCCGCGCAACGTCGCATCGTCGCCAATGCGCTGAGGATCGATACCTGCGATGCTGCCGATGATCTTCTTGATTCTCGAACTGACCTCTGCGGCGTCCATGGTCCCCCTTTCCGCTGCAACTTGCGGTGAACCGGGCTCGAGCATCGATGCCAGGCTCTCGTATCCCTTCATCCTGCTGCAATCGGCGTCCCCGGCGGCCGCGCCGTTACCGCGGGCCGCGGGCCGCCATACCCGCCTCGCCATTCTTGACGGTATCGCCCCAATCGGCGAGCACGCCCAGCTCATAGGCGATGCGCAGCGCTTCGCGGCGACGCCGAGCGCCGAGCTTGGCGAGCAGGCTGTGGACGTGGTTCTTCACCGTCTGCACCGAGATGCCCAGGCGGCGGCCGATCTCCTTGTTGGCGCGGCCGGTGGCGATCCAGCCGAGCACCTCGCGTTCGCGCGGCGTGAGCGGCTCGTCGTGCTGCCGCTCGATCTTGACCCGCCGTGCCTCGAGGTCCTTGATGCGCGCCACCACCGCGGCCGCCACGCGCGCCGAACAGCCGCTGCGGCCGGTGTGCACCGCGCGGATCGCCGCCACCAGGTCGGCCGGCGAGGTGCCTTCGAGCACGTAGCCCTTCGCTCCCGCCTCGATCAGGTCGATCAGCCGCTCGTCTTCGCCCTTGACGCCAAAGACCATCGCCTTGCAGCCGCGGCCGCGCTCGCCGGCCTCACGCAGGCTGGCCAACGCGCGATCCGACGCCGGCGGGACGCCGGCGCCTGGCGTGGCGGCGAAGCCCTGGGAACCCGCGCCCAAGCCGTCGGCGTCGATCAGCAGCACGTCGGAGGCAAAGGCCAGATCCTCCGGCTCCTGCGACACGCCGACGACGGCCAGCTCGTCGGTCCCTGCCAGCAGCGCGGCCAGGGCATCGGCGAATAGCCGGTTGCGACTGACGATGAAGACTCCGATGGGAACGGTCATGCAGCGGCTGCGAGCCTGAGCGTCGAGACCGGCGGGTGTCGCGTCCCAATCGATTGTCTCGCCGCCGGCGGAGCAGGCGGCATAGACCGCGGGATTCAAAAAAGTCTCTGCGCCGGCACTGCTCTCGGCGGCGGCCGACGCCGCGGCGCGGCCACCGCGGAACCGCCGGCGAGGATCGAGAATGGTCAGCCGCAATCGGACCATTTCATGATATTGAACGATTCGACCGTCCAATGATAGCCGCGGCCTCGCGCAGCCAAGGGGCGAAGCGCATCGCGACATACCCTCACCGGGTATTATGAAGATCAGGCCGGAAAGCGCGGCTGAGGTTGCAACCAGCCCCGGTCGCGGGCGTGGTTGACCGCGCTCCAGCGGCTCTTCACTCCCAAGCGCTCGAGGATGTTGTGCACGTGGTTCTTGACGGTATGCACGGAAAGGAAGAGCCGCGCGGCGATCTCCTGATTCTTGAGACCGTCGGCGATCAGCCGCAGGACCTCGATCTCGCGCGCGGTAAGCTCGAGCAGGTCGAGGCGCTCGTCGCGCCGCCGCTGCCGTCCCAGCTCGGCCAGGCGCGAGAACAGCAGGTGAGCGATGCGCGGGGTGCATGCCGTGGCGCCGGCCGCAACCTCCAGGATCGCGTCGCGCAGCTCGTTCAGCGATTGGTCGCGGAACAGGTATCCCTTGGCCCCTTCGTGCAACAGCGCCAAGGCCTCCGCCTCTCCTTCCTCGGTCCCGAGCACCAGCATCTTGGCCTCCGACCAGCGCCGGCGGGCCTGCCGGAACAGGTCGAGGATCCTGCCTTCCCCGCTGCAGCCGAGCACCACCACGTCGACCGGCTCGCCGGCGGCGAGCCTCGCGAACGTCGCCGGATCGGCATCGATCGCCGCGACCCCGGCAAACGCGGCGTCGCCGCGCAACGCGGCTGCCAGGCAGTCGCGGAAGAGGCGATGCGAGTCGACCACCGCCAGGCGCACCGGCCGCCGGCAAGTCTTGGCCGCATCCGCCTCGCTCTCCAGCAGCGTGCTGATCGGCATCGCTTCTCAGCTTACTCTCATTCAAAATCATTTTAGCCCGTTCTCTCGGGTGCCGCAATCGTCCGCCGCTCCCGATAACCGGCGCGAGAAATTGCGATCGCAGGTTGCGCCGTGAGGATATAAATTATCGATTGGCATAACATTGGCGCGCCATCGGTGCCACGGGGTCCGGGATCGCGGGCACCGAATCGTCGTTGCCACGATCCCGCGGCGTCGCCTCGGCCGCCATCGCCGGCGAGCCCGCCACCAGCTTCGCCACCTGCTGCGCCGAGACGATCACCGGCGTGATGCCGCCACCAGGGCGCGTCCAGTGCCCGACCGTGTAGAGGCCGGCGACCGGACCGGTCAGCGCCGGCCGGCCGGCGCCCACCTGCTCCGGCGACATCTCCCACCCCAGCATCGCCCCCTGGTAGTTGAGGGTGAAGCGCCAGGAGGTGCGTGCCGAGGCGCTGGAGCGCACCGCGATCCGCCTGCCGAAGCCGGGCAGCAGCCGCTCGAGCTGGCCGAGGATGAAGCCGTCGATCGCCTGCTTGTGGCGCGGCCAGCCGCCATTGGCCTCGGCGGCGGCGTAATCCATCTCCACCACCTTCTGGACGATCAGCACCTGGCCGCCGGGAGGCGCCATCGCCGGCTCGTAGAGCGTCGGCGCGAACAGCTTGAAGCGCACCGAGCCCTCGCCCATGCGGTCGGCGTTCCAGCCGTCCCAGTAATAGCCCTGCAGCTCCTCGAGCGTCGCCGCCTCGATCCCCGTCAGGCCGAGGTGCATCAGGTAGCAAGGGTGGGTGGCGCGCAGGCGCCGCAGCCCGGCGAGATACCCGGCAGGCACGCGTTCCGGCGGCACCAGCCGTTCCCAGGTGTGCAGCAGGTCGGCGTTGGAGACCACCGCGCCGCAGCGCACCGTGAAGCGCCCCGCGGCGTGCAGCGGCCCGCGCAGCGTCTCGAGCTCGACGCCACGCACGGCGCCGCCGCGGGCGCCGTCCGGCGCTTCGCCCACCAGGATCCGCCGCGCCGCGGTGCTCATCAGGACGTGTCCGCCCTGCTCCTCGAAGCGGCGCGCCAGCTCGTCGGCGAACGCCTGCGAGCCGCCGCGCGGATAGTAGTTGCCGAGGAAGTACGACAGCCGCAGCATCGAGTCGAAGAGGAACGAGGTGCGGCCGGGGGGCGATCCCCAGTGCGGGCAGTCGGCGGTGAGCAGCAGCTTGAGCTTGCGGTCGCGGAAGTGCCGATCCAGCACCTGCCGCACGGTCAGCCCGGCGTAGGCCGCCAGCCCCGGCATCTCGCGGCCGCGGAAGTAGTGCAGCAGTCCCAGCATGTAGGCCTGGCGCACCTCGCCGAAGAAAGCGTCGAGCGCCGCCGCCGCTTCCGGGAAGCCGGCCTTGAGCCGCGCCAGGTAGACCTCGAACGACGCCGGCACGTCGAAGCGCGTGCCGTCGGGAAAGCGGAAGGTGTCGACCGGGTCCATCTTCACCCAGCCGGTCTCGACTCGCAGCTCGGCCAGCAGCTTGCCGGTGAGCGTCTCGGGATTGCCGAGCAGCGGGTAGAAATGGGTCGCCGCGTCGAAGGTGTAGCCGCCGCGCCGGAAGGTGCTGCAGTACCCTCCCGTCATGTAGTGCTGCTCGACCAGCAGCACCCGCGCGCCGTCGCGCGCCAGCAGGTTGCCGGCGATGAGGCCGCCGATGCCGGAGCCAATGACCACCACGTCATAGGCGGCGTCGGGCGGCCGGCGCAGGCCGCGGAACAATCTTTTCATCCCGCCGCCTCCGGTCCCTCCGCCACCGGCGGGCAGTCCTCGGGTGCAGGGCTGGGCCGGTTGCGGCCGTAGCCCTCGTGCGCCGCTACGAACTCGCCGCTGGCCAGCGCCGCGCCCATCGACAGCTCGCCGGCGAGCAGCGTCGCGGCGACGATCTCCGCCAGCTTCGGCGCCCCGCCGGTGCCGGCGCAGCCGAGCATCTCCAGGCACTCGCGGGCGGTGCCGCTGCCGGTGCCGCCCCCCACCGTCGCCACGGTCAGCGACGGCAGGGTGACGCTGGCGTGGAGGTCGCCCTCGGCGGTCACCTCGGCGTGGGTGATGCCCACCGCCGAGTTGGCGACGTTGGCGACGTCCTGGCCGCAGGCGATGAACAGCGCCGCCAGGCCGTTGGCGAACTGGCCGTTGTAGCCGATGGCGCCAGCCTGCAGGTGGCCGAGCAGCGTCGCCTCCCAGACCTCGCGCAGCTCGCCGGGCGTGGTGTGCAGGTGAGCGCGCATCACCCGCGCCGGCAGCAGCGCGCCCGCCACCACGGTCTTGCCCTTGCCGCCGGCGAGCAGCGCCCCGCTCGCCCGCTTCTCGGAATCCATGGCGCTGAACAGGGTGTAGCGCCGCGCCGCGCCGCGCTCCACCAGCAGCCGGCAGGCGCTCTCGGTGGCCTTGGCGATCATGTTCATGCCGTGGGCATCGGCGGTCGAATAGCAGAAGTTGACCAGCACCGCCCGGCCCAGCGGCCGCGGCTCGAGGCGCAGCAGCCGCCCGTGGCGGGTGGTCGCCTCCGCCGCCGCCCGCACCTCGGGCAGCAGCCGCTCGAGCTCGCGGCAGAACTGCCGCGCCTCGGCCACGCTGTCGAAGCGGAATATCGGCGCCACCCGGTTCTCGTCGCCGTAGAGCCGCGCCGTGACGCCGCCGGCCCGCGTCAGGGCGATCATGCCGCGCTCGTAGGAGCGCACGATGGCGCCCTCGGTAGTGGCGAGCGGCACGTAGAAGGTGCCGCGCGCGTGCTCGCCGAGCATGGCCAGCGGCCCCGCCACCCCGAGCGGCACCTGCGCCGCGCCGATCGGGTTCTCGACGTTGCCGCGCATCTGCTCGCCCGCCACCGAATGGCAGCCGACCTGGACCAGCCGGGCCCCCGTGCGCTCCTCCACCCAGCGCCGGCGCGCCGCCAGGTCGGCATCGCCGTACCCCTGATCGGTGTAGCGCGGCACCAGCGCCCCGCCCGGCCTCTCCGTCACGCGCCCTCCCGCTCCCCGGCGGGGTCGGCCGCGCCGCCGTCCCCGCTCGCGGCAGCGGCCGGCGGCGCCCCCAACACCAGCGCCGCGCAGTGGCCGTCGGCGCCGACGGCCGTGACCAGCGCCAGCCGCCGCGCCGCCGGCGGCAGCAGCCGGGTGGCCGCCGCGGCGCCGGTCAGCGCCAGGCCGGGCTCGAGGGCTTCGAGACCGGCGATCCCCGGCAGCAGGCCGTCGCCCAGCGTCGCGACGGCGTCGATGGCCTGCCAGGCCGCCGAGACCCCCAGCCCCTCCCCCAGCATGGCCTTGATCGCGGTCACCGGCAGCGCCGCCGTCCGCGCGCCCAGCGCCGCCGCCACGCCCAGCGCCTCGGCGCGGTCCACCTCCACGCTGCCGCTCGCCGAAGCGGAAAGGAAACCGATCTCGGCGGGCGCCGCGCCGGCGTCGGCGAGCGCCAGGCGCACCGCCCGCGCCACCGCCGCCGCCATGCCCGCCTCGCCGACCTCCGCGGCGAAGGCGGCGCCCCAGCCCAGCACCTCGGCGCACACCGCCGCGCCGCGCGCGGCCGCCGCACCGGCCTCCTCGAGCATCAGCAGCGCCGCGCCCTCGGCGAGGCTGAAGCCGTTGCGCCGGGCGTCGAAGGGCACCGGCCGTTCCGCCGCCGGCGGCTCGCCGGCTCCCTGGGTGGCGGTCGCGCCACCGCCCTCTCCGCCGCGCCGCGAGCCGCACAGCCGCCCGGCGCGGTGGTAGCCGAAGAACGACTCGAAGCACAGCTCCTCGGCACCGCCTGCCAGCACCGCATCCGCCCGCCCGGCGCGCACCAGCTCCGCCGCCTGCGCGATCGCCAGCAGCCCGGACGCCTCACCCCCCGCCAGCGTCGAGTTGACGCCGCGCAAGCCGTGCCAGATCGCCGCCTGCCCGGCGGCGGCGTTGATGACGCTGTTGGCGAAGTCGAGCGGGCTGGCGTGGGTCGGCCCGAGCCGTATCGCCCGGCGGTCGAACTCGGCGATGGTGCGCACGCTGCAGAAGGTGGTGCCGACCACCAGCCCGACCTCGACCTGCTCGGCCAGGGGCACGCCCGGCCCGCTCGTCGCCGCCGCCCCGGCCGCCGCCGCGCCCGCCGCCTGCCGCCCGGCGGCGGCGGCGCGCAGCGCCGCGGCCCAGCCGCTGTCGGCCAGCGCCAGCTGCGCCGCCACCACCAGCAGGCGTGAGGTTCGGTCCAGCGGCCGCAGGTTGCGCTCGCCGACGTAGCCCTGCGGATCGAACGGCCGGATCTCGCCGCCGGCGGTGCAGCCGATGCCGGCGGTGTCGAACAGCTCGATCGGCTTCCTGCCGCTGGTGCCCGCGGCGAGCGCCTGGTGCAGCGCCGCCGGCGAGTCGCCGAGCGGCGACACCACCCCCGCGCCGGTGATCACCACCCGCCGCCGCGCCGCGGCGTCCTCCCCCTCCCGCGTCGCCATCGTCGCCGGCGCACCGTTGCCCACCGGCGCCCGCGAGCCTGCCGCCGCGGTCATGCCGCGCACTTCCTGAAAATCGTCGAGGCGTTGCTGCCGCCGAAGGCATAGGCGTTGTTCATCGCCACCTCCACCCGGTGCTCGCGCGCCGCGTTCGGCACGTAGTCGAGATCGCCCTCGGGCTCGTCCAGCCCCATCGTCGGCGGGATGTGGTCGGTCGCCACCGCCAGCGCGCACACCGCCGCCTCGATCGCCGCCGCCGCCCCCATGGTGTGGCCCAGCATCGACTTGACCGAGCTGATCGGCACCCGCGTCCCGGCCCCGAACACCCGCCCCACCGCCATCGCCTCCAGCCGGTCGTTGGTGGGCGTGCCCGTGCCATGGGCGCTGATGTAGCTCACCTCCTCCGGCGTCACGCCAGCGTCGGCCAGGGCCCGCGCCATCGCCCGCACCGCCCCCTCGCCACCCGGATGCGCGGCGGTCATGTGGTGAGCGTCGCACGACAGGCCATAGCCCGCCACCTCGGCGTAGATGCGCGCCCCGCGGCGCCGCGCCGCGGCCAGCGGCTCGAGCACCAGGATCGCCGCCCCCTCGCCCGGGATCATGCCCCGGCGCCGGCGGTCGAAGGGCTGGCAGCGCTCGGGGGCGATGGCCCCGAGGCGGGCAAAGCCGGTGAAGGTGCTGCGCGAGAAGGCGTCGGCGCCGCCGGCCAGCATCAGGTCGGCGCGGCCGGCGCGCAGCATGTCGACGGCGTGGGCCAGGGCATAATTGCCCGCCGCACAGGCCGCCGGGATCATGGTGTTGATGCCGGCCAGACCCAGCTCGCGTGCCACGTGCGCCGCGATCATCTGGCAGGGATAGCGCTCCATGAACTCGCCGCCGACCGCGGCCAGCTCGCCGGCCAGATAGCGGTCGTCGAAGCGCTCGACCTCGCGCGATTCGCCCGAGGTGGTGCCCAGGGCCACGCCGGCGCGCTCGGCGGCCACGCCCGCCGCCGGCCCCTGCCACCAGTCGGCGTGCTCGCCGACCCCGGCGTCCGCCAGCGCCAGCCGCGCCGCCGCGATCGCCAGCTGCGACGCCCGGCCCAGCCGCGCCGGGTCCAGCGTGCGCACGTGGGCGGCGGGCGAGAACCCTCGCACCTCGGCCCCGAGATGAACGTTCAAGCCGGCGGTGTCGAACGATTCCACCGGCGCGAACCCCAGGCGGCCCGCCAGCAGGCCGTTCCACAGCTCGTCCCGCCCGGTGCCAACCGGCGTCACCGCGCCAATCCCCGTGATCACGATCCGCATCGTACCAGCGACCCTCCCCTCGATCTCATGAACGCCAGATCCGCCTCGACCCGCCAACGGCCCGCCTCGCCGTGCGACCGGCCCACGGTGCAAGTACCGGCGACCGGGCGACCCGATCCGTTACCCGCATGTCCGCTCGACCGCGGCTCCCGACCTTCACACCATGCGATCCCAATCTCCAACAACGACAACGAGTCGAGATTGAGATCGCCGCGCGACGCTATTCGATCACCGCGGCCCTACGGACCCATGGCCAAGGAAGCCGGCCGGCGATCGGCAAGCCGCGATCGCCGGCCGGCGCGAGCTGGCATGGGCCGCCAACCGCCCCCTTGCGGCGGTTGCGATTGCTGCATTTACCTCCGCTGGCGGCGTTGAGTCAGCAGTATATCGCAAGCGCAGCGCCACGCGTTACATGCGGGGCGCCGGCGGCGGGTCGCGGAGCGCACCCGCAAGCGCCGTTGAAACGTGAACAATCGAATAGATCAATTTAACATCCAGCGATCCTTCACTTGCGCCATTGCGCGACCGGCGAGGCTTCCGCTACACTAGGGCCCGCGAAAAGGCGCAAGTCCATGAACCTGACCCCCGAGCTGGTAGCCGACATCCTGGTGCGCCAGAGCTACGTCACCCGCGACCAGGGCGAAACCATCCGCCAGGAAGCCAAGCTGGTGCCTCACCGCCTGCGCTCGAGCTCCGCCTACGAGCAGAAGGCCGTCGCCTACGAGCTGGTGATGCGCCTGCACCTGCCCAACGCCAGGGACTCGGGCTCGGCCATCGGCGAGCAGGAGATCGCCGAGGCCATCGCCGCCGACTCCGGCCTGCTGCACCAGCGTATCGACTCGCTCAGCCTCAACGCCGACCTGATGGAATCCAAGATGTCGCGGCCGTTCGCGCGCCGCCACCGGATGATCCCGCTGCAGATGAGCAACGGGCGCCTGCGGGTGGCCTGCGCCAACCCCTACGACCTCGAGGGCGTCGACTCCTTCCGCCGCATCGCCGGCCGCGACATCGAGCTGGTGGTCGCCTCCGAGCCCGACATCCTCAAGGCGATCACCGAGTTCTACGGCCTCCGCCACTCGGTCAAGCGGGCCGAGCGCGACCTGTCGAGCGGCATCGACCTCGGCAACCTCGAGCAGCTGGTGCGGATGAAGAGCGAGACCGAGATCGAGTCCTCCGACCAGCACGTGGTCAACGCCGTCGAGTTCATGATGCAGCACGCCTTCGACAGCCGGGCGAGCGACATCCACATCGAGCCCAAGCGCGAGGAGAGCCTGATCCGCTTCCGCATCGACGGCGTCCTGCACGACATCCAGAAGATGCCCAAGATCGTGCACGCCGCCGTGGTGTCGCGGATCAAGACCATGTCGCGCCTCGACATCGCCGAGAAGCGCCGGCCGCAGGACGGCCGCATCAAGGCGACCCGCGGCGGCCGCGACGTCGAGCTGCGCGTCGCCACCCTCCCCGTCGCCTTCGGCGAGAAGGTGGTGATGCGCATCTTCGATCCGCAGCTGCTGCTGCAGGACCTCACCGGGCTCGGCTTCTACCCGGACGAGATGCAGCTGTTCAACGACTTCATCACCCGCCCGCACGGCATCATCCTGGTCACCGGCCCCACCGGCTCCGGCAAGACCACCACCCTCTACTCGGCGCTCAAGACCATCGCCACCCGCGAGCTCAACGTCACCACCATCGAGGACCCCATCGAGATGGTCTACGAGGAGTTCAACCAGACGGCGGTGCAGGTCAAGGTGGGCATCACCTTCGCCGGCGCCCTGCGCCACATCCTGCGCCAGGATCCCGACGTCATCATGGTCGGCGAGATCCGCGACCCGGAGACGGCGCAGTACTCCATCCAGGCGGCGCTCACCGGCCACCTGGTGTTCTCGACCCTGCACACCAACGACGCCGCCTCCTCGATCTCCCGCCTGGTGGACCTGGAGGTCGAGCGCTTCCTGATCGGCTCCACGGTGGTCGGCACCATGGCCCAGCGGCTGCTGCGCCGCATCTGCCCGCACTGCATCGCCGAGCGCCACCTGACCCCCGACGAGGTGGCGACCCTGCGCCTGTCGGTGCCGGCCGGCAAGCGGATCAAGGTCAAGGAGGGGGACGGGTGCTTCGAGTGCCGCGGCACCGGTTACTTCGGCCGCACCGGCATCTTCGAGATCCTGCCCATCGACGACGCCGTCAAGTCCCTGGTCCTGCGCGGCGCCGACGCCCCCGAGATCAAGCGCGAGGCGATCAAAAACGGCATGCGCACCCTCCGCCAGTCCGCCTTGCGCAAGCTCGCCGAGGGCGTGACCACGTTCGAAGAGGTGGTGCGGGTCACCGGCATCTGATGGGCGGCCTCGGCCGGCGGCCGGGGGGCAGGAGGTTCGTCCTAGCGGCCGGGCAGCCGGTCCAGCCCGGGCGGTAGCGGCTCGGCGTCGAGCGCCACCTCGGCGACGCGGGCGCGGCGGGCGAGCAGCCGCTCCTCGTCCGGCCAGCGGCGGTCCAGGATGTAGAGCAGGGGATCGACCGGCACCAGGGCGCCGCCCGCGCCGCGCCGGCGCACCTCGAAATGCAGGTGGGGGCTCAGGCTCCAGCCGGAGCTGCCCACCACCGCCAGCACCTCGCCGCGCCGCACCGTCTGGCGGGCCGCCACCTTCAGCTCGCCGCAGTGGCCGTAGAGCGTCAGGAAGCGGTCGCCGTGCCCCACCGCCACCAGGTTGCCGTAGCGCCACCAGGCCGGGCTGCGGGCCAGCGGATAGATGCCGGCGAACAGCACCACGCCGTCGGCGGGCGCCAGGATCGGCGTCCCCCGCGGCGCCGCCAGGTCGATGCCGGCGTGGAAGGCCAGGTCGCGACTGAGGGCGCTGCGCTGGCGGCCGAAGGGGTTGGTGAGCACGTAGCGGTCGCCGCGCAGCGGGCAGGCGGCGGGGGTGAAGCGCGCCTGGTCGGGATGAGCACCCTCGAAGGCGCGCACCGCGGTCAGCACCGCCTCGACCTCCCCGATCTCGCCGCCGATGCGCGCCCGCAGCCGCTCGCCCTGCCGCACGGTGCCGTCGTAGATCGATTCCGGAACCGCGACGCCGGCCGCCCCCGTTGCCGCCGCGGCCCCGCCCGCCTCGCTGCCGACGCCCGCCGGGGGAGCCGCGCCGGCCCCGCCGCCGCCGGCGATCTCGTAGGCGACCGACACCTTGCGCACCCGGCTCTCGAGGTCCTCGCTCCGCGTCCGCAGCTGCTCGAGCCGCCCCACCAGGGCCAGCAGGCGCTCTCCCAGCTGGGCCCGTTCGGCGGCCAGGGCGCGATACTCCTCGCTGCCGAAGAGGCCGGCGACCACCCCCGGCGCCAGGCCCGCGGCGGCGGCCAGCAGGAACAGGTAGGCCAGCCCCAGGGCCGACCACCAGGTGAGGCGAGCGCGGGTCAGGCGGAAGTAGCGCACCCGCCCGCGGCTGCCCGCCGGATGCACCTGCACCTCGAAGCTGGCGGCAGCCGGCGCGGGCCGGCGCGGGTCCTTCACGGTTCGGCCAGGGTTGGCAGCGGGCTCAGCCGATCCACCTCTGCCTCGCCGGCCTGGCGTGCCACCGCCGCCAGCAGCTCGCGCTGCACCGCGGCGCCGCCGGCGACCAGGTTGCCGCTGACGAAGAAGCCTTCGCCGCCGTCGAGGTCGGTGACCGTGCCGCCGGCCTCGCGCACCAGCAGCACGCCGGCGCCGATGTCCCACGGCGACAGCCGGAACTCGAAAAAGCCGTCGTAGACGCCGGCCGCGGTGTAGGCGAGGTCGAGCGCGGCCGAGCCGCACCGCCGGATCGCCTTGGCGGCGAGGAACACCTCGCGGAAGACGCGCAGGTAGACGTCCAGGGTGGCGTGGGCGCGGAAGGGGTAGCCGGTGGCCAGGAACGCCCCCGCCAGGCCAGGGTGGGCGGAGGCCGCCATCGGCCGCCCGTTCCAGCGCGCGCCGGAGCCCAGCGCCGCGGTGAACAGGTTCTCGCCCGGCGGGTCGAGGACCACCGCCGCCACCACCTGCTCGCCGCGCCGGCAGGCCACCGAGACGCTCCACACCGGCAGGCCCTGCAGGAAGTTGGTGGTGCCGTCCAGCGGATCGACCAGCCACTGGTACTCGCTCTCGCTGGCGCCGCCCGCCCCGCCCCCCTCCTCCGCCAGGATGCGGTGCCCGGGGAAGCGCCGGCGGATCTCCCCCAGCACCGCCGCCTCGCTCTCGCGGTCGGCGCGGGTGACGAAGTCATTCGCCGCCTTGCGCGCCACCTCCAGATCGCCGGACCGGAAGTACCGTTGCAGCACCTCCGACCCGGCGCGCGCCGCGCCCACCGCCACCGCCAGCAATTCCTCGTAATAGCCCACCACGACCGCCGATTATAGGGTCTGCCGCGGCCGTTTCCCGGCCAATCACCGCTGGGAGTAGTAGGCGGCGATCACCGCCTCGGCCCGGCGGCCCAGGAAGCGGAAATCCGCCTCCTGCTGGTCGCGGTGGCGCCGCGCCATCGCTCGTCCGCCGTCGTCCTCGCCGCTGAACGCCTTCCAGACGAAGGTGCCGGCCAGCCATGCGGGCCGTCCGAGTGCCCGGAACAGGGCCTCGTAGGCGGTCGCCTGATCCTCCTGCGACGGTGTGCCGCCCTCGCGGTGGGGCGCGACCCAGGCGGCGCGGCTGGCCGGAAAGCCCACCTCGGTCAGCAGCAGCGGCCGGCGCCAGGCGCGGCTGGCGGCGGCCAGACGCGCCGCCACCGCCGCGGCGCCGCGCGCCAGCGCCGCGTGGCCGGCCGCCGGGTCGGCCGCGAGCGGGAAGTAGGCGTCGACGCCGATGGCATCAAGCTGGCCCCAGAACGGGGCGCGCTCGAGGTCGCCGTTCCAGTTGCCCGAGTAGGTCAGCGGCCCCGGGAACACCTGCCGCACCGCCGCGATCAAGCGGCGCCAGTCCGCCGTCCGGCCGAGGGTCCCGGACAGCTCGCAGCCGACGCTGAACAGATCCGCCCCCGCCCAGCGGGCGAGCACGGCATGGTGCAGCACGAAGCGCCGGTAGTCGCGCCACCAGTCCTCCCATGCCACCTCGTCGCCCATCGCCACGTCGCCCGGCCAGCTGCCGCCGCCCACCCAGATCTGCGGCTTGTACAGTGTGCGCAGGCCATGGGCGCGAGCGCGCCGCACCGCGTGGATCAGCCCGACGTCGCTCTCGCTCTCCGGGCTGCCGTTGAGCATCCGCAGGTGCGGCGCGGCCGGGCCCCGCTGGAAGGCGAACGGCATCAGCGACACCGCGTCGACCCCCAGGGCCGCCAGCCGATCCAGCTGCCGGTCGAGCGCCGGCGCGTGATACCCATCCTCCAGGCTGTTCTCCATCGCCAGCGACACCCCGCGCAGGAAACCCGGCAACGGCCGCAACCCACCCGCGGGAGCCAGGTCGCGCGGGTTGCCGGCACCCGCCGCAGGCCTGCCTCCTGGCGCGTCGGGTCCGGTCGCCACCCCACTGGTCGCACCCGCACCACCGGTCGGCGGCGACTCGAGGCTGCCCAGCCAGGCGTCCACCGCGGACGGCGTCAGGCGGCGGGCGGCGTCGAGCTTCACCGCCACGGTCGCCCCCGGCAGGCGATCGAACAGGGCAGCCGCCACCGGCGTCCAGAGCGCCGCGGGGCCTCCCGCCGTCGCCGCAGGCGCCAGCAGCTCCGCGCCCGAGGGCAGCGCTCCGGAGCCGGCCAGCCAGGGCAGCCAGTCGCGGTAAGGCTTCCCATACCAGTCGCCGGCCAGCCAGAGCGCCGCGCCACGTTCCAGCCACGGCGGCAGCGAGCGGAACGGCACCGCTGACGACGCCCTCACGGTGGGCGCCGTCCCGGTCTGCGCCGGAGCGGCGACGGCGGCTCCCTCCGTTGGACCGGGACCGCTGCCGGCGCCGCTGGCGCCGGCCAGACCGGCGTGCGCCATCAGCCTCCCAGCCAGGGCAATTCGGTAAGCAAAGAGGTCGTCGGGATGGAAAACCAGGTGCAGCTCGGCGCGGTCGCCAGGCGTGCTCGCCGGCACCGCCTCGCCGATCGCGCCGGCATGGCGCGCCTGCGCCACGAAGTCGTCTTCGACCGCCACGACGAGCGGCGCCGCCACCGCCACCGCGCCTCCTGGCGGCACCGGCAGCGGCACCCGGGGCGCCATCGCCGCCACCGCGGCGTCCAGCTCGGCCGCCAGGCGCTCCATCTCCTGCCGTCCTGCACCGGCCAGGCGCGCCGGCGGCACCAGCAGGGTCACCCGCCGGCCGGGCAGCTCGCGCCACCCAGCCTCGCCTTCGCCGGCGGCGGTGACCGCCGTGGCGCCGGCCGCCGGCGCGCGCCCTGATACCGATCCCGCCAGGCAGCAAGCAAACGCCAGCCACACCAGCCGCATCATCGACACCAGCACCGGCCCCGCCTCAGCCGGCTCAGCCGGCCCCCGCCACATGCGACCGCGTCGACCTGGCCCGCGCCCTCACTCACCGTCGCCGAGCTGGTGAGCGCCGCCCCCCCTCGCGCCCTTGCCACCGCCCGTCCGCGGTGCCCGCCGCGGCAGCTCCACCCGCCTGCCGCCCACCAGTGTCGCCACCGGCTTGCCCTTGAGCTGCCAGCCGTCGAAGGGCGTGTTCCGCGAACGGCTCAGGAAGGCGGTCGCCTCGACCGTCACCTCGCCCTCGGGATCGAAAAGGGTCACGTCCGCCGCGCTGCCCGGCCGCAGCGTGCCGCCCGGCAGCTTGAGCACCCGCGCCGGGCCGGTCGAGAGCAGCTCCACCAGCCGCGAGAGGCCGATCACCCCTGGCCGCACCAGCCGGTCCAGGCACAGCCCCAGGGTGGTCTCCAGCCCCAGGATGCCGAACGGCGCGACGTCGAACTCGACGTCCTTCTCGTCGGCATGATGCGGCGCGTGGTCGCTGGCGATGGCGTCGATCGTGCCGTCGGCGAGCCCCGCGAGCAGCGCCCGCCGGTCGCGCTCCGAGCGCAGCGGCGGCTTCATCTTGCACTGGGTCGAGAACACCGTTCGCGCCACCTCCTCGTCGGTCAGCAGCAGGTGGTGCGGCGTCACCTCGCTGGTCACCGGCAACCCCCGCCGCCGCGCCTGGCGCACCAGCTCGAGGCTGCGCCCCGTGGACAGGTGGGCGACGTGGTAGCGGCCGCCGGTGTCCTCGAGCAGCAGCAGGTCGCGCGCCACCATCACGTCCTCGGCCGACCCCGGGATCCCGGCGAGGCCCAGCCGGGTGGCCCACTCCCCCTCGTGCATGACCCCCTTGCCCGACAGGTTCAGGTCCTCGGCGTGCTGGATCACCGGCACGTCGAAGTGCTGCGCGAACAGCAGCGCCCGCCGCATCAGCTCGGCGTTCATCACCGGCCTGCCGTCGTCGGAGACCGCGACCGCTCCGGCCCGCACCATCTCGCCGATCTCCGCCAGCTCCTCGCCCGCCAACCCCTTGCTCACCGCGCCGATCGGATGCACCCGCGCATAGCCGTGGCGCCGCGCAGCCGCCAGGATGTGCTCGGTCACCGAACGGTTGTCGTTCACCGGCTCGGTGTTGGCCATGCAGGCGACCGCGGTGAAGCCGCCCGCCGCCGCCGCCATCGTGCCGGTCGCCACCGTCTCCTTGTACTCCTGGCCTGGCTCGCGCAGGTGCACGTGCATGTCGATCAGGCCGGGCGCCACCACCAGCCCGGCGGCGTCGAAAACCGCCGTTTCCCGGTGCTCGCCGGCGCCTTCCCGGCGCTCGCCGGCGCCTTCCCGGCGTTCGCCGGCGCCTTGCCGGCGCTCTCCGGCGCCTTCCCGGCGTTCTCCGGCGCCTTCCCGGCGCTCGCCGGCCGCCTGGCGCCCCTCGCCCTCCTCGCGCGCCACCACCGCTGCCACCAGGCCGTCCTCGATCAGCAGGTCGTAGGCGCCGTCGAGGCCCTGGCCGGGATCGATCAGGCGCCCGTTCACGATCCACAGCCGCCCACCGGGCCGGGCACCGCCGCCCGCCGTCAGCGGTATCTGCGGGATCGGCGGCATCTCAGGCGGTCTCCTCGTGCACGCCGGAGAGCAGGTAGAGCACCGCCATGCGCACCGACACCCCGTGAGTGACCTGCTCGAGGATCACCGAGTACGGGCCGTCGGCCACCTCGCTGGCGATCTCGACGCCGCGGTTCATCGGCCCCGGATGCATGATGATCACGTCCTCCGCCGCCCCGGCGAGCCGCGCGCTGGTCAGCCCGAAGAGCTCGAAATACTCCTTGATCGAGGGCAGCGCCAGGCGCCCCTGGCGCTCGAGCTGGATGCGCAGCATCATGATGACGTCGGCGCCGCGCACCGCCTCCTCGAGCGTGTAGGCGACCTCGACCCCCAGCCGCTCGATGCCCACCGGCATCATGGTGCGCGGCCCGGCGACCGTCACCCGCGCGCCCATCTTGGTCAGCAGGTGGATGTTGGAGCGCACCACCCGGCTGTGCTCGATGTCGCCGACGATCGCCACCTTGAGGCCGGCCAGCCGGCCCTTGTGGCGGCGGATGGTGTAGGCGTCGAGCAGCGCCTGGGTCGGGTGCTCGTGGGCGCCGTCGCCGGCGTTGATCACTCCCGCCTTGAGCTTCTTGGCCAGCAGGTGCGGCGCCCCGGCGTGGGCGTGCCGGATCACGATCAGGTCGGGCGCCATCGCCTGCAGGTTGAGCGCGGTGTCCACCAGGCTCTCGCCCTTGGACAGCGCCGAGCCCGACGCCGAGAAGTTGAGGTTGTCGGCCGACAGGCGCTTCTCGGCGATCTCGAAGCTCGAGCGGGTGCGGGTGGAGGACTCGAAGAAGAGGTTCACCACCGTCTTGCCGCGCAGTGCCGGCACCTTCTTGATCGGGCGCTCGCCGACCTCGCGGAAGGACTCGGCGGTGTCGAGGATGAGCTCGATCTCGCCCGGCGACAGCTCGGCGATCCCCAGCAGGTCCTCGCGCGTCCAGCGCACCGGGGAGGCCGGGCTCATCGCCATCACCGCGGCGCGCGCTCCAGGATGCGCACCAGCTCGGCGCCGTCGGTCTGCTGGAAACAGACCTCGATCAGCTCGTCATGGGCGATCGGCACGGTCCGGCCGACGAAATCGGCCTGGATCGGCAGCTCGCGGTCGCCGCGGTCGATCAGCACCGCCAGCTGCACGGCGCGCGGGCGCCCGTAGTCCACCAGGTGGTCGAGAGCGGCGCGCACCGTCCGGCCGGTGTAGAGCACGTCGTCGCAGAGCACCACCACCCGGCCGTCGAGCCGGCCCGGCAGGTGGCTGCCCTTGACCACCGGCTGCGGGCCGACGGTGGACAGGTCGTCGCGGTAGAGGGTGATGTCGAGCGCCCCGAGCGGCACCTCGTGCCCCTCCATGCGCCCGATCTCGGCGGCGATCGCCTCGGACAAGGGCACCCCGCGGGTGCGGATGCCAACCAGCATGAGGTCGGCGACGCCGCGGTTGCGCTCGCTGATCTCGCCCGCCATCCGCCGAATCATCCGCGCCATCTGCTCGGCGTCGAGGATGGTCGTCTTCGGCGTCAGGTCCCTGGCCATCGGCCCTCCGGATCCGCGGCATCCTACGATCGGCCGCCACCGCTGTCAAAGGGCTTCACCAAATCAGCGGTTTATGCTACGATCCCAACCAGATTTTTGGTTTTTGGGCCAACTCAGTAAAGGAGCTTGACGCGTGAGAAGACTGCCTCTCCAGATCCTCGCCCTCGCCTTCCTGTGCAGCAGCGCGGCCTTCGCGCAGCCGACGATCTCCTACGTGCTCATCCCCAGCCAGGTCCCCGGAGCGGGAGCCACCAAGGTCGAGCTGGTGAGGTCCGACCTGACGCTCACCGCGGTGCAGGCCACCTACGTCGCCCCCGGCGAGTCCGGCGTCGGCGGCACGTCCACCACCCTCAAGGCCTTCGTCGGCCCGTCCACCTCGAAGCCCAACCCGCTGCTCGACCTCAATCCGGTGCTGCCCGGCAACGGCGGCGGCATGATGATCCTGGCGCCGGTGGCGGGTCTCGACACGGTCGAGGTCTCCTTCGAGGTCGAGCAGGCGCCGGTCAAGACCGCCTGGAAGCTGCCGCTGCTCGGCGAGGAAGACTTCTTCCCGGCCAATTCGACGATCTTCGTGCTGAACCTGGTCAAGGCCAGCGACGCCGCCAGCAACCTCCAGATCTTCAACGTCGGCGCCAGCGCCGCCTCCTGCACGGTGCAGGTGCTGCGGCCCAAGGGCTCGCTCCTCGACGAGCGCGACAACGTCCAGGTCCCGGCGCTTGGCGTCACCAACCTCGCCGACGTGATGCGCCGCGTCGCCACCCCCGGCGCCGGCGGCATCAACGGCGGCGTCAACGCCGCCGTCTCCTGCGACCAGCCGTTCTACGCCATGGGCTCCTACGCCGCCACCAACCGCTGGGACACCCGCGTCGAGTTCCCGGCCACCAAGATCCCGGCCAACCTCGCCACGGTCACCCTCGACAAGCGGCCGGGCACCTTCTTCCGCGTCAAGCAGGGAGGCTCGGATCTCACCTTCCCGGTGAACCTCGACCCCACCGTCAACTACCACACCATGACCATCGCCTTCGACGTCGCCGTCAAGGACCCGCCGAGCTTCACGGTCTTCCGCAACGTCGTCGGCATGTTCCGCCACGGCGGGCGGCGCTTCAACAAGACCCTGTTCTTCGGCAGCTTCGAGAACTTCGACAAGAAGAAGTACGTCATCGACGTCGGCACGCCGTTCATCGAGACGACGCTCAAGTACCTCTTCCCGCTGGTCGGCGGCCGCACCTATCATTTCAACATCACCCTCGACAACGACCAGCACTCGAACCATTACGTGATCACCGACCAGAGCGGCGCCGTGGTGATGGACACCCTGGCCGGGCTGTACAACGATTTCGAAACGCTCAACGGCAATCAGGTGCAGATCGAGATGGGCCTGGGAGGGGTCGCCGACAACGCCTACTTCCCGCCCTACGGCTGGGCTTTCCAGAACCTCGACATCACGGCCACCAAGTAGCCACGGCAGGCCGTTCCCAACCCGCACCGGCATCCGCCCCCGTCTCCGGTCCTCCTCGAGGGCCGGGGGCGGGCGCCCGGCGCGCACGCCGGTCTTTCTCCCTGGACAGGCCCGGGCCCGCCGCTTAAGATGGATCGCCCTATGTCTCGCAAGCAACGCAGAGGCCCGCCGCAGCGGCCGGCCGCCACCCAGACGCCGGCCGGCAACCCGGTCCCGAGCGGCGCCGGCGGCGGCGCTGCCCCAGCCACCACCCATGCCACTCCCGCGACCCCCGCGAACCCGGCAACCCCGGCAACCCCCGCAACTACCGCGGAGGCCAACCACGCTTCCGGCCGCGGTCACGGTCCCGCTCACGGCACCGGCACCGGCACCGGCGCCGGCCACGGCTCGGGATCCGCCCCTGGCCCCGCCGCGCTCTTCTGGCGCCGCAACCGCCGCGAGCTCACCTTCCTGGCGGCCTTCGTCGTGCTGCTCGGCGCCAGCTTCACCCTGATCTCCGTCAACTGGGTCAACGACCACGCCATCGAGCCCTTCACCGCCGGCGTCGCCAGAGTGAGCGGCGCCGCGCTCAACCTGCTCGGCCAGCACGTCGGCATGCGCGGCACCATCATCCAGGGGCCGCGCTTCGCGGTGAACATCCGCAACGGCTGCAACGGCGTCGAGGCGATGCTCATCTTCCTCGCCGCGGTGCTCGCCTTCCCCGCCTCCTGGCGCGCGCGCCTCACCGGCCTGGGGCTGGGCATCCTCGCCATCCAGGCCATCAACCTGGTGCGGGTGGTGAGCCTCTACCTCACCGGCGCCTACTTCCCGCGCATCTTCGACGCCTCGCACACCGTGATCTGGCAGAGCGTGGTGATCCTGTTCGGGGTGCTGCTGTGGGTCTTCTGGGCCAACCGCCTGCCGCCGCGCGACGAGCCGGCCACCTGACGTCTCGACGCCCCCGGGATCGCTGAGCCTTGCCGGCCAAAGACAGGACCGAGGCGCCGCCGGAGCGCGGCTGGGCGATGTTGCTGATCCGCAACACCCTGCTCTGGCTGGTGCCGGTCGCCGTGCTCTGGTGGTTCGCGACACCGGTCTACAACCGCATCCTGGTCGACACCGCCGTGCACGTCCTCCACCTCTTCGAGCACCCGGCGGTGACCGAGCTGCCGGCCAAGGGCGATCACGACGCCTACGTCGTGCGGCGCGACTTCCCGCCGGCCCGCAGCCTGGTTCACCCCTTCCGGGTCACCGACGTCCACTTCCACCTCCTGCTGCTCTGCGCCCTCTTCCTGGCGGTCCCCCGCCTGCCCTGGCGCGAGCGGCTCGAGAACCTCGCCATCGCCGTCGCCATCACCGTCGTCTACGACATCGTCCTGGTGGTGTTCATCGTCGAGTTCGCCTACGCCACCCAGCTCGGCGCCTGGAGCCTCGCCCACTACGGCGCCTTCGCCCGCAACTTCTTCGGTCTCGGCAAGCACCTGCTCGACCTGCCCTTCAAGCTCGCCCTGCCGCTGCTGCTCTGGTGCGCCTTCTACCTGCCGCGCCTGCGCGGCGGCGCCGTCGCCGCTCGCAAGCCGTAAAGAAATCGCCAAGAAACCCGGCTGCGCCCGCGGCTCCGAGTTAGATTGCTCCGACCGTGACCCGCTCCCCTCCCGGCCCCGGCCGCGGGGAGCCACTCGTCCAGGCCCTGGGGGGGGCCAAAGGCGTTGCGCCATGGCCATGCTTCGATAAGGTTTACAACCGCCGGGTTCGAGGTTAAACTGTAGGTTTGGGTGAAGCGCTGGAAGCACGGGTCATTAACCGATCACACCGATCAAAATGCTGCGAAGGGAGTCAAGACTGATGGCAATCTCTCGTCGTGCTCTATGCGGAGCTCTGCTCCTCGTCGCCACCGCCGCCGCCGGCCGCAGCGCGACCATACCTGGCGGCGGCAGCGGCGCCCTCGGCGCCCTGGACGATGCCGACCGGGTGGTGCTGCCGGGCAACGTGCCGGCCGCGGCGCGGTCGGCGGTCGACCTTGGCCGCTCCGACCCCAATCTGCCTCTCGAACGGATGATCTTCCTGCTCGAGCTGCGGCCGGGAGCGGAGGCGCGGCTGCAGCAGCTGCTCGCGGAGCAGCAGGATCCGGCGGCGCCGCGCTTCCACCGCTGGCTCACCCCGGCCGAGTTCGGCGCCGAGTTCGGCTTGCGCGACGCGGATCTCGGCGTCGTCACCGGCTGGCTCACGGCGCACGGGTTCACCATCGACGAGGTGGCAACGGGCCACGGCTGGATCGACTTCAGCGGCACCGTAGCCCAGGTGGAGAGGGCCTTTGCCACCGAGATGCACGACTACGCGAGCGAGGGCGCGATCCGCCACGCCAATGCCACCGACCCGTCGCTGCCGCGCGGCCTCGCCGGCCTGGTCCACGGCATCGTCTCGCTCAACAGCTTCCCATTGCGGCCATTGCATACCAGCCCCTTGCCGCTGCCGGCGGCGGATCCGGCGTTCACCAGCGGCGCCCGTCATTTCCTCGGGCCGGCCGACTTCGCCACCATCTACGGCCTGAACCCGGCCTACGCCGCGGGGGCGAACGGTTCCGGGCAGACCATCGCCATCACCGCCCGTACCGACATCAACCTCGCCGACGTCCAGAGCTTCCGCAACTTCTTCGGCTTGCCGATCAACAACCCCGTCTTCATCCACAACGGCACCGACCCGGGCAACCTCGGCGGCGACGAAGAGACCGAGGCCGACCTCGATACCCAGTGGTCGGGAGCGGTGGCCCCCGCGGCGACCGTCAAGGTGGTGATCTCGGCCTCGACCAGGACCACCGACGGCGTGGCGCTCTCGGCGCAGTACGTCGTCAGCCACAACCTGGCGCCGGTGGTGAGCACCAGCTTCAGCCTCTGCGAGTCGAAGATGGGGCCGAGCGGGCTCAAGTTCTACAACGCCCTCTGGGCCCAGGCGGCAGCGCAGGGAATCTCCTCGTTCATCGCCTCGGGCGACTCCGGCGCGGCAGGCTGTGACGCCGCGTCCGGCCCTCGGGGCTTCGGCACCGGCGTCAACGGCATCTGCTCGGGCCCCAACGACGTCTGTGTCGGCGGCACGCAGTTCGCCGATACCGCGAAGCCGAGCACCTACTGGGCCGTATCCAACCACATCCTGACCGAGGGCTCCGCGCTCTCCTACATCCCGGAGATCGGCTGGAACGAGAGCGCCGGCGTCCCCGGCGGCGCGGACCTCTTCTCCTCCGGCGGCGGCGCCAGCACCGTCTACGCGAAACCGTCCTGGCAGTCGGCGCCCGGCGTTCCCGCCGACCGCAAGCGCGACGTCCCCGACGTCTCGCTGGCCGCGGCGGGGCACGACGGCTACCTGTTCTTTCAAGATGGCAAGCTCTTCGCGGTCGGCGGCACCTCCGCGGCGTCGCCGTCCTTCGCGGGCCTGATGGCGCTCGTCGTGGGGACGACCCATGCTCGCCAGGGCAACCCCAATCCCATCCTCTATCGTCTGGCGACCGGCCAGCTCCGCCACACCGGTCCGGCGATGTTCCACGACATCACCAGTGGCAACAACAACGTTCCCAGGGTCAAGGGCTTCGCCTGCGGCGTCGGCTACGACCAGGTCACCGGCCTCGGCTCGGTGAACGGCGCGGCGCTGATCGCTTTCTGGCCGTGAGCCACGGGGGGTGCTCGACATGGCGTCGGGCACCCCCGTGGGGACGCGATCAGGCCTGGCTCAGGGCGTGATGGACTTGGCGCCGGCGGCGGCCGGGTGGTCGGCCGGCGGCGCGGTGACGGCCGGCGCGCCGGCCGCGGCCTTCGCGGTGTTTGCGGGGGCGGTGTTGGCGCCAAGGGCCGCCGCGCTGGCGGGCGTGGCCTGAGCCGGGGCGCGGTTGCTGCTCGCGGCGCCGGGGTTGACGCGGATGATCGCCATCATGCCGGCATCCTCATGGCCGAGGATGTGGCAGTGATAGACGAAGTCCCCGATGTCCGGGCCGCGGAAATCCATCCGCACCTTGACGCTGGGGTAGGGACCGGTGCCCGACCAGTAGGGGACGTTGATCATGTCGAGGAACTGGCCGTTCGGCACCGGCACCCCGTTTTGCTCGAGCACCAGGAAATGGATCTGGTGCATGTGGAACTCGTGGTCCTCGAGCGCCCGGTTCTGGATGATCCAGTCTTCCACCGAGCCCTGGGTGGTCACGATCGCCGGCGGGTTGTCCGGGCTGAACAGCGTCGGGGTCGCGCCGTCGACGGTGATGAAGAAGTTGGTCGGGCTCGACGGGTTGGTGGGATCCGAGAGCACCTCCGAGAAGTAGAGCGTGCGGGTCACCGTCGGATGCTCGGCGGCAAGCCCCGCGAAGCGCTGGCGGTTGGGCGGGCCGGAAACCGCCGGGATCGCCCGTGGCGCCCGGTCGTCGTGGCCGCTGGTGGTGATCGTGCCGATGGGGCGCTGCGGATCGTTGTCGCCATCCGGGCCGGTATCGATGTTCAGGGTGAGGAAGGTCGCGTTCCTGACGTGCGCCCCGGGCGCGGTGACGATGAACTCGGCGCGCGCCGCCGGGGCGAGCAGGATGTCCGTCTGGGTCACCGAATGCCCCCTGCCGGTGCCGTCCTGGGAGCCGACCGGAACGCCGTCGAGCCCGATCACCTGCAACGGCTGCGGCACGCCGTCGTACTGCACCTGCAGGTCCAGGATGGTATCGGCGGTGGCGTTGGCCACCCGCCAGAACTGCTTCTCCCCCGGCTGCATCGGGATCACCGCCGGGGTGAAAGCCGGGTAGGGGATCGGGATGTAGTTCACCGAGATGTCCCACGACGGCACCGCGCCGCCGGGCGTCGGACCGCCGGGAACCGGGTTATCGCGGATCACCATCACCCGCTCGCGGAGGCCGGCGACGGCAGGATTCACGTTCTCGATCCCTTCGACGATGATGGCGCCGGAGGCGCCGCCTTGCACCGCCGCCTCGGCGATGCCATGGACATGCGGATGGTACCAATAGAGTCCGGGAGGCTCGTCGGACGGGAAATGCACGTCGTACTGGAACGTCTCGCCGGCGTTCACCAGCGTCCTGATCACCTCGTCCTGGTGACAGACCGGCGGCGTGTTGGTGCCATGGTAATGGATGTTCACCGAGGTGTCGGTCATCACCACCGCGCCGCAGGTGTCGGAGGGCGGCCCGGACATCGTCATCGCCGGCATCGCATGCGGACCGTGGTGCGTGGAGTCGGCGGTCAGGCCGTTCTTGAAGTTGATGACCAATTGATCGCCGGGGCGCACGTGCAGCGTCGGCGACTGGGAGCCGTCGCTGGTGACGAAGCAAAAGAGCGTGTTGCCGTTCTGATCCACGCGGGTCAGATAGGTGAAATTCACCCTGAGGAAGCCATCGTCGCTGAACAGGTCGGGCGGTGCGGCCAGCGTGCTGCCGGCCGGGAAGCGCGGGCACGGCTGCATCGGCTGCGCGACAGCGCAGACCGGCAGCGCGAGACCCAATGCCAAGGTGGTCAAGCGAAGCCTTGCAAGGAACATCGCGGCACCTCCATGAAGGCGCCGGCGGCTGAGCCCTCTGCTCCTCCGGCCGGCAGGCTCA
Source organism: uncultured Acidobacteriota bacterium (assembly GCA_963732005.1). Taxonomy (GTDB): domain Bacteria; phylum Acidobacteriota; class Thermoanaerobaculia; order Multivoradales; family UBA5704; genus JASLEW01. The sequence goes on along the minus strand of CAVSXT010000005.1, from coordinate 2,702,854 downwards.
CTGCACGGTAGGACCGGGACCCTGTCGATCCGTTGGGCCTTATCGTTGCGGCATGCATAGCACAGCATATAAGCGGGCGCCTATACCCCGCCGCCTATCTTGTACACAGTCGCGTTACCAGTTACGTGCGTAACGTACCGCGCTCCAAACCTCGCCGGCGGATTTGCGCGGTTCGCGGGGCTCCCGTCGATGGCCCAAGGTTGGAGATCAGCGGCGGCCGGCGGAGCTTGACCGCTGCCCACCGCCGGCTGGCTGGCCGCCGTCGGCACCGCCGGCGGCATGTGGCAGCCGGGCATCGGGCACCGCCGGCGAGGCGCCCTCCGCCGGCGTGAAGATCGACATCGGCGCCCTGCCGACCGTGCCGGCCAGCGTGCCCACCGCCCGCAGCTCGGCTTCGAGGCCGGCCTCGCTCAGATAGGGCAGCCTGCGGTGCTGGTAGCTCTCGGCCTGGACGATCAGCCGGTTGAGCAGCCGCGAGTAGCGCCAATCGAAGACCAGGCGCTTGATCTCGGGGTACAGGAACGCGGCGGCGGCGAGCGCGAAGGCGAAGGCGTCCTCGAAGATGGGGATGAACGGCGCCTTGACGATCAGGCCGCCGACGCCCAGGCCGGCGAGGCCCAGGACCAGCCGGGAGACCGGATCCCCCTGGCGCCAGAGGCCGTAGCTCGACTGCTCGAGCCGGGTCTGCGCGGCGGCGGCGCGCGAGTACTGGGGCAGGGCGGTCTCGAGCACCTCGCTCTCGAGCTCCCGCCAGTAGGCGGCCGTGCCGCCGGCCTCCTGATAGCAGGGCCGGATCTCGGCCAGCCGCGGGCGGGCGACCTCGGCGAACCGCGCCGCGGCCTCCCCGTCTTCGGGCGGCAGGCTGCGCCGGCGGTGCTCGCAGTCCTGGAGCACGGCATAGAGGACCGGGCCGAAATCGTACTCGCGGCCGGCAAGGTTCAACATGGCTGCGTGTCCCGCGCCCCTCAGTGATTGTCGTTGGGCGGCGGCGCTCCGCTCGCCGGATTGGGGGCGGCGGTCCCGGCGTCGGCGTCGCGGCTGGTGCGCCCCTGCTGGTAGCGCAGCACCCCGAGCTGCCGCAGCAGCTCGTTGCCGTCGATGATGATGTTGCCACCCGGCAGCTTGGGGATCTGGCGGATCTCTTTTTTCTGCAGCGCCTCGATCAGCTGCAGGTTGACGTAGGCGTCGCCGGCGCTGCTGTTGAGCGCCGAGCGCTCGCGCTGGATGCCGGTGGCGGTGGCGCTGCGCTCGGCGAGCGTCGCCTGCGCCTCCTGCTGGCGTTTGATCACGTAGGCGTCGGACTCCCGCTTGGCCTGCTCGAAGCCGCCCTGCGCGGCGGTGAGCTCCTGGGTGAGCTGCGCCACCTTGGTCTGCAGGTTGGCCTGGTTGGCTTCCTCGGTGGCGTGGATCTCGGCCTCGAGCTTCTCCGCCTGCTTCTCGGCCTCCTTGCGCTGGTTGATCAGCCGCTGGTACTCATGCTTGAACGAGAAGTCGCCGAGCAAGACCACTTCGACGATCACGCCGTAGGGCTGCAGCCGCTCCGCCAGCAACCGGGTGGCGTCGTTGGCGGCGGCGAAGCGCAGCCTGGGATTGTAGAACTCCTCCGAGTCCAGGCGGTTGAGCACGTCGCGCACGTAGGTGCGGGTCAGCGGCCGCACCAGGCGGTGCTCGACCTCGTCGCTGCTCGGCGCCACCTGCTGCCAGATCGCGCCGACGCGGCTGGGATCGATGCGCCAGCGCACCGTCACGTCGGTATCGATGTCGTTGCCGTCGCGCGTCTTGAAGCGCAGGTCGTCGCGCTGGCGGCGGTCGCCGGAGCTGACGTCGGCGTTCATCACCAGGCTGCGCTGCGAGATGTCGAAGGTGTTCCAATCGTTGACGAACGGCAGGAAGAAATAGGTGGCGCCCGCCGGCTTGATCTCCAGCGAGCGGGTCAGCTTGTTGAACACCACGCCGACCTCGGTGGGGCCGGTGTGATGCGGCGCGCAGGCCACCGCGGCGAGCGCCAGGGCCAGCGACGCCGCCAGCGCCGGCAGCGGGCGGCGGCTGGACCGTCTGGCGGCAGGGAATCCGGTGATTGGCATGGGCGTGGAGTCTCCGAGCTTGGCTGGGGTCGCTCGCGGTCAGTGGCTGTTGACGATCTTGGAGAAATCGGTCGGGTCTTCCGAGATGTAGATCGGACCCTTGATGCTGTTGAGCAGCGCCAGGCCGCGGCGCAGGCGCAGCAGCTTGTCGGAGCCGGCGCCTTCCATGGCGCGGTTGATCGCCTGGGTGCCCTCGGCTTCGGCGCTGCGCACCAGCAGGTCGGCCTCGGCGCGCTTCTGGCGCGCGTAGAGATCCTTCTTGGCGTTGATCTCGGTGATCTGCGCCGCGAACTCGGCCCCCTTGACGCGGATCAGGTTCTGTCCTTCGGTGGCCACCTGGTTGAGCCGCGTCTGCACCTCGGCCTGGCGAGCCAGGGCGCGATTGGTGAGCACCGACTGGTCCTGGACCTTCTTCTGCTCGGTGAGCGCCTGGAAGGTCTCGGGATAGTCGTACTGCAGGATCAGCACGTCCGCCAGCACCAGGCCGTTCTGGGCGAATCGCCGAGCCAGCTCCGCCTTGAGCGCGGCGACGCGCTGCAACCGCTCGATGCCGTAGAACTGCTCCGCCAGCAGCTCGCCCAGGAACTGCTTGACCAGGGGATCGGTGAAGCGCACCACCACCGCCTCCTCGTAGGCGTTCTCGAAGCCGAACCTCGAGACCACCAGGAAGGGGTCCTTGATGCGGTAGAGCACGGTCACGTCGAGATCCACCGGGTAGCCGTCGACGGTCGGCACCTTGATCGCGGCGCCCTTGAGGTGGCCGCCGCTGGTCTCCTGCGAGTTGTTGGTGAACTCGACCACCTGCAGGTCGCGCGGGAAGGTGCGGATCTGCTCATAGCCGCGGATCTCGCGCCGGTACCCGGGCCGCACCAGCTCCTTCTGCAGCCCCTTGGCGGGACCGAAGTCGATCTGGCGCATGCCGATGCGGTTGGGCGGCACGTAGGTGACCAGGCAAGCGCGAAGGAAGAGCAGCGGCAGCAGCACCATCGCGAGCCGCAGCAGCACCCGGCGAAGCCGGCCGCTCAGCATCTGCAGCAGCGGCGAGTGGACACGAAAACGAGGTGCGGCAGGATCGGGCATGGTCGGGGTTCCAGTCTGCGGCCACGGACGTGGCCAGGAAGAGAGGGAGGGTGAAATTATACCACCGCTCCCCGATCACCCTCTCCCCGCCCCACCACCGCCGTCCTCTCCCGGCTCGCGGTCGCCGCCCTCGCCGACGCCGCACACGGCCGTCCGTTCTGGCCGGCCACCTCGCGGCAGCTCCTCGCCGGCAGCGCCATGACTGGCACACTTGTTGCTTAAGTTGCTTGAGTCGGCGCAGGGGTGCAGGGCTTCCCAGGGCTCGTTTTTGCCGTTTCCGAGCCCGAATCGACGCCAAAGCGGAACGGCGTCAGGCGTTCGAGGGAAGCCCCACCGGTTCTACGGCCCCGCCAGCGGCGCCAAGCGACCGCTGCCATCTCAGCTCAGCTCGATCTCGACCCCGCCGACGATTCCGGCGACGAGGTTGTACAGCGCCGCGACCAGCAAGCCGGCGACGAAGCCGAGCAGGCCGTAGAGGATGGGGAACAGGATGATGGCGCCCAACCCGAAGGCGGCGCCGAAGATGCCGCTTCCGTGGTTGCCCGAGCCGAAGGCGCCGCCGAGAGCCGCCCCGAACAGCGAGAAGAGCGCGAACACCGCGCCGACGATCAAACCGATGAGCGCGTAGAGCGCTCCCTGCAGCTTCGCCACCGACAGGATGCCCAGCCGGCGGATCACGGACGTCGCCATCGCTCACCTCCAGGTAAGGTCGTCGAGTAATGAATCAATCCGAACGGGTCGCGAGCTCCCGCTAGTGTAGCAGCCCCCCGGGTGACAGCCGGCACCGGCAGCACTTAGAATGAGCGCCGAACCCGCGGAGGATGCCATGAACCTCATGACCCGGACCCGCTGCCTCGCCGGCGCGGCGGCGCTTCTCGCCCTTTCGGCTCGCGGCGCGGCCGAGAGCCCTCGCATCGCCTCGGCCAGCGAGCTGGCGGCCAACCGGCAGGTCATGACGCGCCTCGTCGACGACCTCTGGAACGGCGGCCGCCTTGAGGTGTGCGACGAGCTTTTCGTCAAAGACAGCGTCGTTCACTACCGCGGGCACGACCTGCCGGGAACGCCGGCCGACTGCAAGCAGGTCGTCGCGAGATGGCGCGACGGCCTCGCCGACTTCCACTTCAGCGTCCGCTCCCTGCTGGCGGACGGTGACCTGGTGGTGGCCTACCTCACCTTCACCGGCAAGCACGTCAAGCCGCTGCTGGGCATGCAACCGTCCGGCAAGAGCGTCAAGGTCGACGAGATGCTGCTCGTGCGGATCGCCAACGGCAAGATCGTCGAGCTCTCGGAGATCTACGACGAGTACGCCCTGAGGCGGGAGATCGGCGACATTCCCGCCCCTCAGGCGCCACCTGCGCCACCTGCACCGCCCGCGAAGCCCTGAAGCGCGCCTGCGGGCCTGGCGGTGGATCCGACGTCGCCGCGGCCCTGACGCGCCCCGGCCGCCGCGAAGCCGCGTCCTCGCGCCGGCGGCGGCCGGTCGCACCGTACCCGCTCAGCCGGCCTTCCCACGGACCGCTGCCCGGTCCTACAACCCGGCGGCCGGGAACGACTAACCTCTCGATGTGCAACCCGTACAACCGGCGAGCGCGCCGATACGCATGAACCAGCCTGCCAGCCAACGCGGCGCGGGGATGGCTGGCGAGTCGCTCTGGGCGCAGGTGGAAGCGCTGCACCCGGAGAGCTTCGGCTGGGCGCGGAGCTGCTGCCGGCAGGATGCCGAGGAGGCCGAGAACGTGCTGCAAGCCGTCTACTTGAAGATCTTCGAGGGCAAGGCGGTCTTCGACGACCGCGCGACCTTCAGGACCTGGCTGTTCGCGGTCATCAGGAACACCGCGGCGGAGGGGCGGCGGCGGCGCTTCTTCCAGCGGCTGACGCTGGCGCGGCAGCAGGAAACGGCGCCGGCTCCGGCCCAGCCCCAAAGCCCGGAAAGGGCCGCCTACCTTGGCGAGATCCGCACGGCGTTCCGTTCGCTGGTCGCCGGGCTGCCGCGGCGCCAGTCGGAGGTGCTGCAGCTGGTCTTCTACCACGACCTCTCGCTGTCCGAGGCGGCGACGGTGATGGCGGTGTCGCTGGGCTCGGCCCGCACCCACTACCAGCGCGGCAAGCGCCGGCTGAGGCAGGCGATGGCCGAGGCGGGTGTGCGATGAGCGCCGAGCGCGAGGACGGCGAGCTCCGCGAGCACTACCAGCGTCTCAGGCGCCAGGACGAGAGGCTTGCCCGGCCGTTCTCGCCGTTGCGGCAGGGAGCGCGGCCCCAAGCCCGGACGCGGAACCGCGGGCAGCTCCGCCACCTGCTGGCGGCGGCGGCGCTCGGGCTGGCGGTGGCAGCCGGCGTGGGGGCGCTCCTCTGGCTGCGGCCGCGGCTCGCGGAGCCGTCGGCGGCGGCGATCGCCCGCCTCTCGCAGTGGCGGGCGCCGACGGACTGGTTGCTGCAAACGCCGGGAAGCCAACTCCTGCGCGGCGTACCGCGGCTCGGCGCATCGCCATTCGGCGGCAAGTACCTCGAGAACGACAACCGCAAACTGCTTCGGAGGCCATGAAGAAAATGAGACCACGCTCCCAGCTTTTCCTTTTCCTTCTCATACTGCTGAGCACTGCGGCCGCCATGGCGCAGGGCGCGCCCGACGACCCGCTGCGCGATCACTTCTTCCCGCCCGAGCTGGTGATGCAGAACCAGCAGGCCATCGGGCTGGGCGACGACCAGAGGAGCGCCTTGAAAGCCGAACTCCGCCAGGCGCAGCAGCGCTTCACCGAGCTACAGTGGAAGCTCGACGACGAGATGGAGCGCTTCGTGGCGCTGGTCAAGGCGCCGCAGGTGGACGAGCAGCAGGCCCTGGCGCAGCTCGACAAGGTCCTGGCCGCCGAGCGCGAGGTCAAACGCACCCAGATCTCACTGCTGATCCGCATCAAGGACCGTTTGCGGCCCGAGCAACAGGCGCGCCTGCAGGAGCTCCGCAGGAAGGCGGGTGGCAAGTGAGCCGCCGCCGCACGACGGTCGCCGCCTGGGCGCGGCTGCTCGCGGTCCTGGGCATGGCGGTGGCGGCCGCGGCTGGAAACGCCAGTCGCGGGGCCGAGGCCCCCCTCCGGCCCGAGACCCCGCCGGCCGGTATCTGGTTCCACCCGCTGCCCTCCGCCGCGGCGTGGCCGGGCGGGGACCCCCAGGGCGGCTCGCAGGATTTCCGGGCGCTGTTCCGCAGCGATGCGGCGTGGCCGCGAGTGGCGGCGCACGTCGGCGTGGTGGGGATGTACGCCGGCTGGATCACCGCGGCCGGCGATCAGGAGTTGCGCCAGACGGTCGCCTTTCTCAACGCGCATGGCATGGGGATCGAGATCGAAGCGCCGGCGTTGCAGGCCCCGCCCAACTGCGGCTCTGGCGTCGAAGGCTATGTGCCCTTCGGGCAATCGCTCCACGACTTCACGCTCGCCTACTTGCAGCGGTTGAAAGCGCTCGACGCCCGGGTGGCCTTCGTCAAGGTCGACGAACCGTTCTTCTTCGGCAGCGTGGTGGGCGACCCGCGCGCGTGTCACTTCCCGGTGCCGGAGGTGGCCATGGCCGTCGGGCAGTACGCACGCCTGGTCAGGACCGTCTATCCGGAAGCGGCGGTGGGCGACGTCGAACCGATCATCGCCGGCGCCTATCCGCAGGACGTGGTGACCGCGATGACGCAGTGGCACGAGATCTACCAGGCGGTGACCGGCGAGCCGTTCCCGTTCTTCTTCGCGGACGTCGATTTCAGTAACCCGGCGTGGCCGGTGATCGTGAAGGCGTTGGAGAACGAGACGCGGCAACGCGGCATGCAGTTCGGCATCATCTACATCGGTGACGAGCAGGATGTCTCCGATCATGAGTGGACGGACAAGACGGTGGCACGCTTTCGCCTCTACCAGGGAGCGCACGGCGGCCGGCCCGACTACGTCCTCTTCCAGTCATGGCAACCGCACCCGAGGTTCTGCCTGCCGGAAACCAATCCCAACACCTTCACCGGCGTGATCGACGCCTACCTCGGCGCGACGACCCGACGCACCGAGTCGGCGGCGGAGACCGACCGGCCGTAGCCGCGCCGCGGCCGCCGAGCGGCCCGAACGAGCCCCTCCGCGCGGCCAGACGCGACCCTAGCCGAGCATCTCGCCCGGCGGGTAGCTGGCGATGGCGATCTGCTGGATCTGGGTGCTGCCTTCGATGATCTCGGTGACCTTGGCGTCGCGCCAGTAACGCTCGACCGGATAGTCCTGCGACAGGCCGTTGGCGCCGTGCAGCTGCACCGCGTCGTTGGCCGCCCGGGTGGCGGCGCGCGAGGCGAAATACTTGGCGATCAGGGTCTCGCCGGCGGCGTCGGGCGCGCCGATCGTGCGCCGATAGCCGGCCTGCAGGCAGAGCAGGCGGGCGGCGCGGGTGTTGACGATCATCTCGGTCAGCTTGCGCTGCACCAGCTGGTGGCCGGCCAGCGGCTTGCCGAACTGGCGGCGCGACGCGGTGTAGTCGAGACAGGCGTCGACGCATGCCTGGGCGATCCCCACCGCTCCCCAGGCGACGCTGTAGCGGCCGAGGTCGAGGGCGGTCGCGGCCACGTGCGAGAGGCCGAAGCCGACCCGACCGAGCAGGTGATCCGCCGGCACCCGGCAGCGGTCGAGCGTCACCTCGGCAAGGCGCGCCGCGCGCGTGCCGACCACCCCGCCGATCGGCTCCCGGGTCAGGCCGGGCGCCGCCGCCGGCACCAGGAAGGCAGCGGCCTGGCCGCCGTGGCGGGCCAGGACCAGGAACAGATCGGCGCTCATGCCGAAGGTGATCCAGCGCTTGTTGCCGCTCAGCACCCAGGCGTCGCCGTCGCGCTCCGCCTCGGTCTCGACGCCGGCGGCGTCGCTGCCGACGTTGGGCTCGGAAAGCGCCAGGGCCGCGAGCTGCTCGGCCCGCGCCAGGCGCGGCAGCACCTCGCTCTTGAGGCGCGGGCCGCCCCAGCGCCGGACGGCCTCGCTCACCATGTCGTGCACGGTCAGCAGCGAACGCAGCGACGAGCAGCCGCGGCCGATCTCTTCGGTGAGCAAGCCGTAGGTGACCGGGTCCACGCCGCCGCCGCCCAGCTCGCGGGCGAGATGGGCCCCGAGGTAGCCGTGCCGCCGCAGCTCGGCGATCGCCGCGTCCGGCAGCTGCGCCGCGCGGTCCCAGCTCGCGGCGTGCGGCGCCACGTGCTCGGCGACGAAGGCGCGGCAGCGCCGCCGCGCTTCGCGCTGCGCCGGCGACAGCTCGAGGCGCAACCCGGCTTCGCCCGGCTCGGACATGGCGGTCAGACGCCGGCGGCGGCGCGCTTGCGCTCGACCAGCGCGTCGATGGCGGCCAGGGTGCGGAAGTTGTCCAGGTCGAGGTCCTCGTCCTCGACGGTGATGCCGAACTCCTTTTCGACGAAGTTCACCAGCTGCATGGCCAGCAGCGAGTTGACGAACCCGAGCGCGAAGATGTCCTCGTCGGGCTGCAGGTCGTGCTGGCGGAAGAAACGTGACAGGAAGGCCTTGAGCCGGCTCTGGACGTCGTTCATGGCGCGCTCGCGGCGGCGGTCTCAGTCGGCGCCGTAGGTGTAGAAGCCGCGGCCGGTCTTGCGTCCGTGCAGACCGGCGTCCACCATCTTGCGCAGCAGCGGGCAGGGGCGGTACTTGTCGTCGTTGTAGCTCTCGTAGAGGACCTCCAAGGAAAACAGGATGGTGTCGAGGCCGATCAGGTCGCCGGTCTCGAGCGGCCCCATCTTGTGGCCGAAGCAGGCCCGGAAGAGGCGGTCGACGTCGTCGTGCGGCGCCACCTGGTCCTGCACCAGGAAGATCGCTTCGTTGATCGTCAGCATCAGCACCCGGTTGGTGACGAAACCGGGCATGTCGTTGACCACGATGCCTTCCTTGCCCAGCAGCGCCAGCAGCTGCCGGGCGGCCGCCAGCGTCTCCTCCGAGGTGTGGAAGCCGCGGATGACCTCGACCATCGGCTTGAGCGGCACCGGGTTCATGAAGTGCATGCCGACGACCCGGTCCGGGCGGCGGGTGGCCGCGCCGATGCGGGTGATGGAGATCGCCGAGGTGTTGGCGGCGAAAACGCAGGCCGGCGGACAGACGTCGTCGAGGCGGCGATAGACCTGCTGCTTGACCGGCCACTTCTCGACCACGTTCTCGATCACGAAGTCCACCTCGGCCAGGCTTTCGTACGCCGTGGTGCAGGCGACTCGCGCCAGCACGGCGGCGCTGCTCTCGGCGGGCGGCAGCTGCTCGCCCCCCGCGGCCGGCGCCTGGCGCCCCAGGAGGCCCTGCAGCCGCAGGTTGGCGCGGATCTCCCGGCGCGCCCTGGCCAGCGTCTCGTCGTCGAGATCGACGAGCACCACCTGGCGGCCGTGCTGGGCAAGGTCCTGCGCCACGCCCACCCCCATGACGCCGGCACCGATGACGCCGATCTTCTCCACTCGCGTACCTCCCCCGTTCTCCCCCGTTCTCCCCCGTTCTCCCCCGTCCTCCAATACCGCGCTCTCAGCTCGCCGGCCGGGGCTCCCAGCCGAGCTCGACCTGGACATAGGGCGGGAACCCCTGCACCTGGTCGAGCGGGTGCTCGAAGACCTGCACCTCGCCATGCCGCGCGACCTCGCGGAAACCGGCGAACTTATATGCGACCAGCATCATGCGGTTGCGCGCGGTCGCCTTGAACTCGGCCTGCAGCCGGACGCCGGCGGCTTCGAGCCAGGCGCAGGACGTGGAGGATCAGGATCGAGCCGACGCCCCGCGAGATCACGCGGCAGGACATCAGCAGCAGCTTCAGAGTCCACAGCCGCTCCTGCCTGGCGATCAACACCAGGCCGATCTTGCCATAGGCGCCATAGCGGTCTTCCAGCCCGGCGATCAGCAGCAGGTGGCCGGCGGAGCGGCGGAAGGCATCCAGCTCCTCGTAGGAGTAGGTCTGGCCCGAGGTGTTCAGCTGGTTGGTCCGCACCGTCAGCTCCTCGGCGCGCCGCAGGTCCGACTCGCGCGCCGGATGGATGGCGAACCTCATGCCCAGCGCGGCCAGGAAGTCCTCCTGCGGCCCCTGGAAACCTTCCTCGGCACGGTTGCGCTCGATGTCCGCCTGGTACATGCGCCGCCGCTGCGCCGACTCGTCGGTGATGAAGCGCGGCATCAGCTCCGGCATCGCCAGCAGCTCGGCCACCGCTGCCGCCGGCAGCACCCTCACCTGCGGCAGGGCATGACCGACCTCGTCGCGCTCGAAAGGATCGTCGTCGATGAAGGCGATGGCGTCGAGGCCGACGTTGATCGATTTGGCGATGGCCGCGACCCCCAGGGACTTGGCGTTCCAGCCGATCTGGGGATAGATGAAGTAGTCCTCGACGCCGAGCTCGCGCAGCTTCTCCATCGCCTGGTCGTGATCGTTCTTGCTGGCGATCGACAGCAGGATGCCGCGGGCGTCCAGGGTGCGCAGGGCCGCGGCGGCCGCCGGCCGCAGGCGCACCGCGTCGCCTTCGAGGAGAGTCCCTTCCCACAGCGTGTTGTCGAGGTCCCAAACCACCACCTTGATCGAGCCCGGGGCCCCTGGTGTTGTCGAGCTGATGACGAGTCCTCCCGAGCGGTCCGGCACCATCGCCGGCATAGTACTCAGTGCCACCTACGGGCACCGCGAGGACGGCGCGGCGCGCGGCGCCGCCGGCAGGCGACGGTGCCGACGCCAGCCATTGATTCTACGTGCCGGCGGGCGCCGAGCGCGACGAGGACCCTGAAGCCAGGAGCCTATGGTCCAGGGGGGTATGCGCCCGGTATGCGCCCCCGTCCGCGGCGCGGCGCCTCGCCTCGCCTCCAGTGCCGAGTCGCAGGCCAGCCGCGAGGACGTTTCCGCGGAAACTCTGCCACCGTCCGCGAGCCGGTGGCGCACTTGTGACGTATCCTGGCCGAGACCAGGGCGGACGAACACGGACTCATCGGCGACCCCAGCCATCGGAGGATGCCATGCACGCTTTCAACGCGGCGACCCAGCTGACTCGCTGGGCCAACTTCTACGTCGTCGCCGGTTCGGCCGCGGCGGCTTTGACGGGGCTGCAGTTCGTCGTCATCGCTCTCAGCGCCCAGATGCGGCTGCCCAAGGTGGATGGGGGGATCGAGGCTTTCTCCAGCCCGACGGTCGTCTATTTCAGCACCGTGTTGCTGCTCTCCGCCGTCCTTTGCGCACCCTGGGATGGGCTGTCGGGAGCCGCGGCCCTGATCGCGGTCTGCGGGGCGGGGGGAGTGGGGTACACCGGGCTGGTGAGCCGGCGCGCGCGGCGCTTCGCCGATTATCGCCTGGTGGCCGAGGACTGGATCTGGCACATCGCCCTGCCGCTGACGGCGCACGCACTGCTGCTGGTTGCCGGGCTGGCGCTGGTGGGGCGGCCGGCAGGGGCGCTGTTCACGATCGCCGCGGCGACCCTGCTGCTGCTGGTCATCGGCATCCACAACGCATGGGACACCGTCACTTACCTGGTGATCAACCGCCTGGGAGATGAGCGTCCCGACGAAGAGCGGCCAGAGCCCCCCGCCACCTAGCGCCGGTGGAACGGAGCTTGGGCGGCAAGGAGGTCGGATGGAGCGAGCGGATGTGGCCGTGGTGGGCGCCGGCGTCGCGGGCCTGGCGGCGGCCCGCGAGCTGCGCCGCCGGGGGCTGACGGTCGTCGTGCTCGAGGCGCGCGACCGCGTCGGCGGCCGCATCCTCACGCATCGCGACCCGCGCCTGCCGTTGCCGGTGGAGCTGGGCGCCGAGTTCGTCCATGGCGCAGCGCCCGTGACCCATCGGATCCTCGCCGAGGCAGGGATCACGACCTGCGACCTGGGTGGCGAGCACTGGCGCGCGCGCGGCGGGAAGGCCGCGCGGACCGAGGCGTGGATGCCCATCCAACGCATCCTGGAACGGATCGACCCTCGCGCCTCCGATCGTTCCTTCGACGGTTTCCTCGCCGGCCTCGGCAACCGCGTCCCGGCGCGCGATCGGCTTGCCGCCCGCGCCTTCGTGGAGGGCTACCACGCCGCCGATCCGGCCCAGCTCGGCGTCCGTTCGCTGGCGCCCGCGGCGGGAGAGCCGTCCGGCAACGTGGCGACGCGGATGGCGCGGGTGCACGGAGGCTATGACCAATTGCCACTCTGGCTGGCGGGCGAGCTGCCGGCCGAGCTGCGCCTGCGGTCGCCGGTGACGGCCATCGAGTGGCGGCGAGGGCACGTCCAGATCACCGTACAGCGGGACCCGGGCGCCGAGCGCCGGGACGCAGGCGCCCAGCGGCGGGACGCAGGCGCCGCGCAGCGTTTCACCGCGCGAGCGGCGATCGTCACCGTCCCCGCCGGCGTGCTCGCCGCCGGCCCGCGGCAGCCCGGCGCGCTCCTGCTGCGACCGGACCCGCCGCGCATCCGGCGCACCTGCGGCCTGGTGGCGATGGGAGCGGTGGCGCGCCTGGCCTGCTGGTTCCGCGAGTTTCCATGCGGCGCCGCCCCGGGCGAGCACCATCCCGAACGGACCGCGCACGCCAGCTTCTGGCACCTGGGCGGCCCGACCTTCGGCGTCTGGTGGACCGCCTACCCGCTGCGCTGGCCGCTTGCCGTGGCCTGGTCCGGCGGCCCGAAGGCAGCGGCGATCCTCGAGGGTGGCCACCGCGCCGTCGAGGCGACGGCCGTCGGCGAGCTGGCGGCGGCCTTGCGCCTGCCGCGGCGCACGGTCGCCTCGCTCCTGGTGGAGACCTGGATGCACGACTGGCAGCACGATCCCTACTCGCGTGGCGCCTACAGCTACGCCCGCGTCGGCGGCGCCGGGGCCGCGCGCAGTCTGTCGCGGCCGGTCGAGGACACGCTGTTCTTCGCCGGCGAGGCCACCGACACCGGCGGCCACACCGGGACGGTGGAGGGCGCCCTGGCCAGCGGTCTGCGCGCAGCCCGGCAAGCGAGCCGTGCGCTCGGCCCGGGGTGACGACCATGAGCGCTGCCTGAGCGCTGCCTGAGCGCTTTCGTGAGCCGGCAGCCTCTGCCTCGCGGGCCGGCCGCGCCACCGGCTGGGAACCACGCCGACCGCCTGTCCCCTGCCGACGAGGCATTGCGCATCCTCCAGCAGCAGGCCCGCCGGCGGGCTTGCTGCGAATGGCCGGGTACGGCCAGAGGAGCTGCCATGAAGAGGTGCGCTGCAGGAGTCTCTTGTCTCTTCCTCGCCGCGGGCATGCTGGCGAGGAGCATGCCGCTTCACGCCGGCGGCTACTGCGCCAACATCCCACCGAACACCTGCGCCAGCGACCCCGTCTTCGCCAACGGCGGTTACGGGCTGAGCAACGTCGCCTTCGGGTATAACGTCCTCGCCTTGAACGTCTCGGGTGGCGCCAACTCCGGGTTCGGCGATTCCGCCATGGACCAGAACACCACGGGCAACGAGAACGTGGCCATGGGCACGGAGGCGCTCGAGCTCAACACCACCGGGAGCAACAACGTCGCCGTTGGTTCCACCGCGCTGCTCTTCAGCACCGCCGACGGCAACACGGCTCTGGGCTATGAGTCGCTGTACCACAACACGTCCGGCCCCTACAACACCGGGACCGGTTTTCAGGCCCTCTTCGGCAACACCACCGGCGGTTACAACACCGCGACCGGCTACCAGGCCCTGCTCAGCAACACCACCGGGACCTACAACGTCGCCCTGGGGATGTACGGCCTCTACGCCAACGCCACCGGCCAGTACAACACCGCCGTGGGCCCCGGCGCCCTGATGCACGTGGTGAGCGGCTCTTCCAACGTGGCGGTGGGCCTGCTGGCCGGTGCCTCCTACACGGCCAGCGAAAGCAACAACATCACGTTGTCCAACACCGGCGTGGCCGGCGACGTCGGCGTCACGCGGATCGGCTCGTCCGGCGCCCAGACCCAGGCCTACGTCGCCGGCATCTATGGGGCCACCGCCTCCTCCGGCATCCCGGTCTACGTGAGCAGCTCCGGCAAGCTCGGAACCGCGACCTCATCGCTGCGCTTCAAGGAGGACGTCGCGGATCTCGGCGCCGCCGGCGACAAGCTGATGCGGCTTCGCCCCGTCACCTTCCACTACCAGCCGCAATATGACGACGGCCAGCGCATCCTGCAGTACGGCTTGATCGCCGAGGAGGTCGCCGCCGTCGATCCCGGCCTGGTCGAATACGGCGACGACGGCAAGCCGCTCACCGTCCGCTACCACTTCGTCAACGCCATGCTCCTCGGCGAGGTGCAGCAGCAGCACGCCACGATCGCGCGGCAGGCGACCGAGATCGGCGCCTTGCAGGGCACGATCGACGGCCTGGCGAGCACGATCGCCAGCCAGAACAGCACGATCGTCGCGCTCGCCGAGCGCCTCACCAAGCTCGAATCGGTGGCCGCCTCCCGTCGCTGATCCCCAGGCGCCGCCGCAACCGCGGTTGCGTCCGCCGCGCCGCGGTCGCCTCCTGACCGCTCCACCGCTGGAGCCTTGAAGCGTGGTCTGCGCTACACTGATTTCGTGACCGAGCGCAGGCGAAGGTCAACTCGATGGGGTTGGACCTTCCCTGAACGCGGTGGCGTGATCGGCGGCCCACTGGCGAAACGATCGTGGCGCCGATCCGAGGAGGTCGAACACCGTCGAGGTGATGAACGCCGGCCTGCCAATCGTTGCGCCCCACGCGGCGAGCAGCATGTCCACGGCCGGGCGCGGCCAGCTTCCCGCCGTCTCGCCGCGAAACTCGTCCGGCGACAGCTCCTCGAATTGGATCCGCCAGCGTCGCCGCCGCCGCGGAGCGATGCGTGAGGGCGCGGACCGGCACGCCCGCGTCGATCAGCAGATCGACCACGACGCGCCCAACCCGGCCGGTCGCTCCGGTGACCAGCACCGGCGGCACTCGCGTCCGTGTCATGAGGACCTCGTTCAAGGCACGTATCCCAAAAAACCTTTCGCTACGCCACCGCAAGCGCCGGCTGTCCAGTCGGACAGGCACCGTCCTTCCCCGCAGCACCTGTACGCGCAAGGTGGCCTCATTTCGGCTTCAGGTCACACTCTCTCTTGCAGGGGCGGACAACCATAGGAGACAGGACCATGAAGAAGAATGCCTCGCAGGTGAAGAAGCTCTCGCTGCGCGCCGAGACGCTGGCCGCGCTGCAGCACGGCCAGTTGGCAGATGCGCCGGGTGGGCACTACTCGATTCCGGCTTTTTACACCTGCCCGGAGTGCGCGCCGCCGATTCCGCGCCGAGGGTGAAGCCGGCAGGTAAGTACCGCGAAATCCCTCAGGGCCGCTTCGCCACGAAGAGCGTTCCCCAGTCCCGAAGCGCGATGCCCTCGGGACCCTTGCGCGCTTCGAACGCGGCGGCCAGGTCGAGGCGCAGCGCCTCGCGCAGCTCCTCAGGGACGGCTTTGGTGAGGTTGCCGAACGCGCTCGACTCGATGAACGCGACCACGTCCGCTCCCGTGGCGTAATGCCGGGAGCGCGCCGCGACCTGCAGCTCGGCGAGCTGGAGGCCACTCTCCATCACCATCGAGATCAATCGCGTGGTGGTGTAGTCCCGGCTCAGCGCGCCGGGGCCCGACCGGTCCACCCGCTCCGCGTAGGGCGAACGTGCGAGCACGGGGGCCAGGACCGCGGGCACGGTACCCGCGCCGCTCAGCTCGCCCGGAAACGTGGTCACCCCGAGGCGGCCGCCGGGGCGCAGGACGCGGCGGATCTCGGCGAGCGCCCGCGGTTTGTCGGCCACCCAGTGAAAGACCGCCGACATGCTCACCGCGTCGAAGCTCTCGGCGGCGAACGCGCCCAGGTCCTCGGCCTGACCCACCGCGAAGGTGATGCCGCCGGCACCGGCGTTCGCGATGGCGATGCGCTCGGCGACCGGGTCGATGCCGACGACGCTGCCCGTGGGGCTGACGCGCTCGGCGATCCAGCGAGCGAGTCGTCCGGTGCCGCAGCCCACGTCGAGGACGCGGTCGCCCGCCTCGAGGTTCAGGCGCTCGACGAGGCGCTTGCCGTTTTCGAACTGAAAGTCGCTGATGCGGTCGTAGGTCTCGGCGAGGTGCGTGGTGTCGTCGGTGAAAGAGGTTGTCATCGGTGGGTCCCTCGGAGGAGCCGCTCGCGCAGGACGATGCTTGGCAGGCCGAAGTGTACGCTCCCGGCGCCCCACGTCGCAACCCTGGAAAGCGAGAGGTGCAACGTTACCGAGCGGGAACCTTGCAAATCCCCCGACGCCTGCCGCCCAACGATTGCCGCATGTCCGGCGCATCGCAAGCAGGGACGCTTCGCTGGCTAGGGATGACGATTGTCGCCAAAGCAGCGCCGCGTTCTGATCCATTCGTGTTGATAAATTAACACTTGCATTTAGGTAGTCGCCAGGTTCCAACTCCGTGATCGATCAGGCACCCCCGACAGACAGCAGCTCCGCACCGCCGGCCAGCCCCGCAGCCGAAGCCGCCGATGCCGCCCATGCCGCCGATACCGCCAACACCGCCAATCCCGCCAATCCCGCCAATCCAGCCAATCCCGCCAATCCCGCCAATCCCGCCAATCCCGCTAACACCGCCGGCGCTCTCCGCGGCCTGGTGGCGCGAATCCTCGAGCTCGACGGTGCGCGGCTGCTGCCGGAGCGCTCGCTGGTCTCGCTCGGACTCGATTCGCTGAGCGCGGCAGAGTTGGCCGCCGCGCTCGAGTCGGAGCTGGGCGTGCAGGTGTCCCTGGCCACGCTGCTCGAAGGGATCAGCCTGGCGGAGCTGGCCGCGGAGGTCGAGCGCCGACCCCTGGCACCCCCGCCGGTGGCGGCACCCCCGCCGATACCGGCGGCGGCGGCCGCCGCCGCCGCCGCCGGGGCGGGCCGCGGGCGCGGGCCGCTGTCTCCCGGGCAGCGCGCCCTCTGGCTCCTCGAGCAGATGGCGCCAGGCAACCCGGCCTACATCATCGCTGGCGCGGGGCGCGTCCGCGGCCGGCTCGACCGGCGCCGCCTGAAGCGGGCGCTGGCGGCCCTGGTGGCGCGCCATCCCGCCCTGCGCACCACCTTCGATGCCGGCGGCGCGGAGGCAGTGCAGTCGGTGCAGGCGGAAGCCCGCTTCGCCTTCACCTTCGAGGACGCCACGACCTGGAGCGAAGCGCGGCTCGCGGAGCGGCTGAGCGATGAGGCATACCGGCCCTTCGACCTCGCCGGCGGCCCTTTGCTGCGCATCGGGCTCTGGCGGTGTCGGCGGCGGCGCGAACGCGGCCAGGGACAGGGCGCCGACGCTCGGGTGGAGCACCTCCTGATGATGGCGGTGCACCACATCGTGGTGGACTTCTGGTCGGCGGAGGTGCTCCTGGCTGAGCTGGGAGCGCTCTACGGCGACCGCTCGCTGCCGCCGCTCGCGGTCTCCTATGGCGATTTCGTGCGCCGCCAGGCCGAGCGGCTGGCGGGACCGGAAGGCGAGCGACTCGAAGCCTACTGGCGCGCCGCGCTGCCGCCGGGAGCGCCACCCCTCGAGCTGCCGACCGACCGGCCGCGGCCGGCAGTGCCGAGCCTCCGCGGCGGCGTGCGGACGCTGGGGCTGGGCCGCGCGCTGACCGCGGCGCTGCATGCCCTGGGCCGGCAGGCCGGGGCGACTCCGTTCATGACGCTGCTGGCCGCCTTCCAGGTGCTGCTGCACCGCTACAGCGGCCAGGAGGAGGTGCGGGTGGGCACCCCCACCTCCGGGCGGAGCTCGCTCGAGCTGGCCGGCCTGGTCGGCTACTGCGTGAACCCGGTGGTGATGCGCGGCAACCTGGCGGGGAGCCCCTCCTTCGCGACGCTGCTCGACCGGGTGCGGGAGACCGCCCTCGGCGCCTTTGCCCACCAGGACTACCCCTTTCCGCTGCTCGCGGAGCGGCTGGGCGGCGAACGCGACCCCAGCCGCCCGCCGGTCTTCCAGGCGATGCTGGTGCTCTACCGCGAGCGGCCCCTGGCGGCTGGTCGCGGACCCGGCACCAGCCCGGGCTCACCGGGTGGCATCGGAGCCATCGGGGCTATCGGAGCCATCGGGGCCATCGGAGCCATCGGAGCCATGGCGCTGGGCGTGGCCGGGTCGAGGGTGGAGCTGGGCGGCCTGGCGGTGGAGCCGGAGCCGCTGACCCGGCGCGGCGCACAGGTGGACCTGACTCTGCTCGCCGCCGAGATCGAGGGCACGCTGACCGCCTCGCTGCAGTTCAGCAGCGACCTGTTCGACGGCGTCACCGCCGGGCGCATGCTCGCCCAGCTGCGCACCCTCGCCGCCGCCGCCGCCGCGGACCCGGCGCGGAGCATCCGCGAGCTGCCGCTGCTCGGCGACTCCGAACGGCAGCAGCTGCTGGAATGGAATGACACCGCCGGCACTTTTCGGCCCGCAGCGGCGGTTGGCGCCCGCTCGGGCCTGGCGTTTGGTCCCGAAGAGCCATGTCTGCACCAGCTGTTCGAGCACCAGGCGCGCCGGGTTCCCGGGGCGGTGGCGGCGATCGCCGACGGTATTGGCGATGGCGACGGCGACGGCGACGGCGACGGCGATGGCGATGGCGAGGGCGGCAGCGGCGAGAGCCTCACCTACGCCGCCTTGAACGACCGCGCCAACCGCCTGGCGCACCGGCTGCGGGAGCAGGGCGTCGGGCCGGAGAGCGTGGTGGCGATCTGCGCCGAGCGCTCCCTGGCGCTGGTGACGGGTCTGCTGGCCATCCTCAAGGCCGGCGGCGCCTACCTGCCGCTCGATCCCGACTACCCGGCCGATCGCCAGCGCTTCATGCTCGACGATTCCGGAGCCCGCGTGCTCTTGGCGCAGCGCCGCCTGCTGGCGCGGCTGGGCACGCCGGCGGCCGGCACGGTCACCCTGGATCTCGACGAGGCGCCGGCCGCCGGTGGCGAGCGGCGGCGCCGTTCGCGACGGCCGGCGGCGCCGGAGCTGGACGCGACTGGCGCCGACGGCGGTGGCGGCCCCGACAACCTGGCGTACGTGATCTATACCTCCGGCTCCACCGGCCGGCCGAAGGGCACGATGAACACCCATCGCGGCATCGTCAACCGGCTGCTCTGGATGCAGGAGCGCTACCGGCTGGCGGCGGACGACCGGGTGTTGCAGAAGACCCCGATCAGCTTCGACGTCTCGGTGTGGGAGCTGTTCTGGCCGCTCATCACCGGTGCGAGCCTGGTGCTGGCGCGCCCCGGGGGCCATCGCGACGCCGCCTACCTGCTCGACACCCTGGACCGGCAGCGGATCACCACCGTGCACTTCGTGCCGGCGATGCTGCGCGCCTTCCTCGCGGAGGCCGGCCGGCATGCCCTGCCGCCCGCGCGGCGCCGCCTGCCGCGCCTGCGGCGGGTGATGGCGAGCGGCGAGGCGCTGCCGCTGGAACTGCAGCAAGCGTACTTCTCCCGGTTCGCGGCGCCGCTGCACAACCTCTACGGCCCGACCGAGGCGGCCGTGGACGTCACCCATTGGCAGTGCGATGCGGGCGGCCAGCGGGTGGTGCCGATCGGCCGGCCGGTGGCCAACACCTCGATCCGCCTGCTGGACCGCGACGGGCAGGAGGTGCCGATCGGGGTGGCGGGGGAGCTGCATATCGGCGGCGTGCAGCTGGCGCGCGGCTACCTGGGGCGCACCGCGCTCACCGCCGAGAGGTTCGTGCCCGACCCGTTCGCCGCCGCCCCCGGTTCGCGGCTCTACCGGACCGGCGACCTGGCGCGCCACCTGCCCGACGGCGCCGTCGACTTCCTCGGCCGCCGCGACGACCAGGTCAAGATCCGCGGCGTTCGCGTCGAGCTGGGCGAGATCGAGGCAGTGCTGGCGGCGCACCCGGCGGTGGCGGCGGCGGCGGTGGGCCTGCGCCCCGTGGAGCGTGCGGCAGGCGGCGCCGGAGCCGACGCGCCGGGCGAGCAGCGGCTGGTGGCCTGGGTCGTCGCGCGGGGCGGACCCGCGGCGGTTCCTGGAGGCGGGGGAGCCGGGGGAGCCGGGGGAGCCGCCGGCGGACCCGCGGCGGCGGCGCCCGCGGCGCCCTCGGTCGGCGAGCTGCGGCGGGCGCTGGCCGACAAGCTGCCGGACGCCATGGTGCCCGCGGCGTTCGTGTTCCTGGAGCGCCTGCCGCTCACCCCGAGCGGCAAGCTCGACCGCCGGGCGTTGCCGAGCCCGGCGGAGCGGGTGGACCGGCCGGCGGCGGCCGGCGGCGCCCCGATCCCTGCCCGCACCCCGGCCGAGGAGCTGCTGGCCGGCCTCTGGTCGGAGGTCCTGGGAGTCGAGACGATCGCGGCGAACGACGATTTCTTCGCTCTCGGCGGCCACTCGCTGCTGGCGACCCGGCTGTCGTCGCGGGTGCGGGAGCTGTTCGGGGTGGAGCTGCCGATGCGCCGGGTGTTCGAGCGGCCGACCCTCGAGGCGCTGGCGCGCGAGATCGCGGCGATGACCGCCGGGAGCGCGGCGGCGACCGCCGAATCCACCGCGGACCCGATCCCGCGACGGCCTGACGGCGAGGAGCGGGTGCTCTCCTACCCGCAGGAGCGCCTCTGGTTCCTGGACCAGCTGGCGCCTGGCAGCACCGCCTACAACCTGCCCGGATCCCTGCGCCTGATCGGCCGGCTCGATCCGGAGGCGCTCGGCCGCAGCCTTGACGAGATCATGCGCCGCCACGAGGTCCTGCGCTCGGCCTACCCGGCTGCCGCGGACTGGCCGGTGCCGGTGGTCTGGCCCCACCGCGCCCACCAGCTGCCGCTGGTGGACCTGTCGGCGCTGGGAGAAGCCGCCGCCGGCACCGGCCACGAGCTGGGCGGCCAGCTCGGCCGCCAGCCCTTCGATCTCGCCCGCGGGCCGCTCGTGCGCACCGCGCTGGTGCGGCTGGCCCCGGACCGGCACCTGCTCATCCTGGTGCTGCACCACATCATCGCGGACGGCTGGTCGGTGAAGGTCTTCCTGCGGGAGCTGGCGGCGCTCTACTCGGCCTTTGCCGGCGAGCGGCGGGACGCGGCCGGCCCGCTTCCGGAGCTGCCTCTCCAGTACTTCGACTTCGCCCGCTGGCAGCGCCGCCGGCTGACCGGCGAGCTGCTGGGCGCACAGCTCGCCTACTGGCGGCAGGCTCTGGTCGGCGCCCCGAGCCACCTGGCACTGCCGGCCGACCGGCCGCGGCCGGCGATGCCGAGTCCCCGCGGGGCCCGCATCGCCCAGCAGCTGTCGTCCGCGGAGGCCGCGGCTCTGCACCGCGCCGCCGGGCAGAGCGGCGCGACGCTGTTCATGAGCCTGCTCGCCGCCTTCGCGGTGCTGCTCCATCGCGCCACCGGTGAGCCGGACCTGGTGGTCGGAACCCCGATCGCCAACCGCGAGCGGCTCGAGCTCGAGGGGCTGATCGGCTGCTTCGTCAACACTCTGCCGCTGCGCGCCGACCTCTCCGGCCGGCCGAGCTTCCGCGACCTGCTCGAGCAGGTGCGGCAGGTTTGCCTGGCGGCCTATGCCAACCAGGATCTGCCCTTCGAGCAGCTGGTCGAAGCGCTGGCGCCGCGCCGCGACCTGGCCTGGACGCCGTTGTTCCAGGTGATGCTGGCGCTGCAGAGCGCGGCGGGCGGCGGACGGTACGTATCCGCCGCGCGGCTGGCGATGGAGCTCTGCGACCTCGAGGTCACGGCGGCCAAGTTCGATCTGACCCTCGACGCGTCCGAGACGGCGCGGGGGCTCGCGCTGATGTTCGAGTACCGCCGTGACCTGTTCGACGCCGCCACGGTCAGGCGATGGGCGAGGCAGTTCCAGGCGCTGCTCGCGGCAACGGTGGCGGATCCGGGGCGCGAGATCGCCGCGCTGCCGCTGCTGGGGGCGGCGGAGCGCCAGCAGCTCTTGGAGTGGAACGACACGGCGGCAACCTGGCGCGGCCACGTCTGCCTGCACGAGCTGTTCGAGGAGCAGGTGCGGCGGATTCCCGAGGCGGTGGCGGTGGTGGCCCTCCCGTCCGACGGCGCGGACGGCGCGGACGGCGCGGACGGCACGGGCGGTGCGGACGGTGCGGACGGTCTTTGCAAGCCGGCGAACGCCGGCGAGAGCTTGACCTACGGCGCTCTCGACGCGCGCGCCGGCCGGCTGGCGCGTCGCCTGCGCGAGCTGGGGGCCGGGCCCGAGACCGTGGTGGCGATCTGCGCCGAGCGCTCGCTTGCCCTGGTGGTGGGCCTCGTGGCGATCCTCAAAGCGGGCGCCGCCTACCTGCCGCTCGATCCCGACTACCCGGGCGAGCGGCTGCGCTTCATGCTGCGCGACGCGGCGGCCCCGGTGGTCCTGGCGCAGCGCGCGCTGCTGCCCAGGCTGGGCGGCCCGGTGACCGGGGCCGCCACGGTCTGGCTCGACGATTTCGTCCCGGGCCGCGCGGGCGGCGGCGTCCACCCGGACAGCC
The DNA here is from genome assembly GCA_963732005.1 of uncultured Acidobacteriota bacterium. Classification (GTDB taxonomy): domain Bacteria; phylum Acidobacteriota; class Thermoanaerobaculia; order Multivoradales; family UBA5704; genus JASLEW01. Next base: position 2,680,373 of record CAVSXT010000005.1, on the reverse strand, counting down.
CGGCGAGCGGCGTCCAGCCGGGCAACCTGGCCTACGTGATCTATACCTCCGGCTCGACCGGCCAGCCCAAGGGGACGATGAACACGCATCGCGGCATCGTCAACCGGCTGCGGTGGGGCCAGGAGCGGTACCGGCTGGCGGCCGACGACCGGGTGCTGCAGAAGACGCCGTTCAGTTTCGACGTCTCGGTGTGGGAGCTGTTCTGGCCGCTCACCGCCGGGTCGTGCCTGGTCTTGGCTCGCCCGGGAGGGCACCGCGACAGCACCTATCTGGCCGAGACGCTCGCGGCGCAGGCCATCACCACGGTCCACTTCGTGCCGGCGATGCTGAGCGCGTTCCTGGAAGGCGCCGGTCTGTGCCCCGTCGAGCGCGACGAGGGCAGCGAGGGCGGGGGCGGGAGCGCTTCCCCGCCGCCGGCCCGGCTGCCCGGGCTGCGGCGGGTGCTGTCGAGCGGCGAGGCCCTGGGCAGCGAGTTGCAGCAGCGGTTCCACGCCGCCCTGGCGGTGCCGCTGCACAATCTCTACGGCCCGACCGAAGCGGCGGTCGAGGTGACCTCCTTCAGCTGCGAGCAGCCGGGAGCTGCCGGTGGCGTTATCGCGCCGCCGGCGCCGCCGCCGGCCTCGGCGGCTGCCGAGGCGGTGCGCTCGCCCGGGGTGCCGATCGGCCGGCCGGTGGCCAACACCCGCGTCCAGCTGCTGGACCGAGAAGGGCGGCAGGTGCCGATCGGCGTGGCCGGGGAGCTGTGCATCGGCGGCGTGCAGCTGGCACGCGGCTACCTCGGGCGCCCGGCGCTGACCGCCGAGAGGTTCGTACCGGACCCGTTCGGCGAGCCGGCCGGAGCGCGCCTCTACCGCACCGGCGACCTGGCGCGCTACCTGCCGGACGGCGCCATCGACTACCTGGGCCGGCTCGACCAGCAGGTGAAGATCCGCGGCGTGCGCGTCGAGCTGGGAGAGATCGAAGCCGCGCTGGCGGCGCACCCGGCGGTGCAGGCGGCGGCGGTGGTGCTGCGTCCCGTGGCCCGCCCCGACGGCGGACAATGCGGACCGGCGGCCGCGGCTCCGACGGAGCAGCGGCTGGTGGCATTTCTGGTCGCGCGCCACGAGCCGGGGGAAGCCGCTGAGGATGCCCCCGCCGCTGGCGCGCCCCCCACGGCCGCCGACCTCCGGCGGTCCCTGGCCGCAAGGCTGCCGGACGCCATGGTGCCTGCCGCCTACGTCTTCGTGGCGCGCCTGCCGCTCACTCCCAGCGGCAAGCTCGACCGCAAGGCGCTGTCTGGGCCGACCCTGCCGCCGATGCTGGCAGGCGCGGCGGCGGCGCCGGATGCGCGCGGCGCCCTGCGCACGCCGGCCGAGGAGCTGCTGGCCGACATCTGGGCCCAGATGCTGGGCGTCGAGGCGATCCGTTCGAGCGACAGTTTCTTCGCCCTGGGCGGCCACTCGCTGCTGGTTACCCGTTTGATCTCGCGGGTGCGCCGGGCCTTCGGGGTGGAGCTGCCGATGCGGCGGGTGTTCGAGCATCCGACGCTCTCGGCGCTGGCGGCCGAGATCTCGGCGGATCTTGGTGCGGGGGTTGCGGGTGCGGGCGACGAGCTCGCCAGCCCGGCCCTCGCCACGGGTGTGCCGGCGGGCGGGCAGGAGGAAGCCTCCCTCTCCTTCTCGCAGGAGCGCTTCTGGTTGCTGGACCAGCTGACCCAGAACAGCGCCGCCTACAACCTGTCCGGCGGCCTGCGCCTGCGTGGCAGGCTCGAGGTGCCGGCGCTTGCCAGGAGCCTCAACCAGATCGTGCGGCGCCACCAGGTGCTGCGCTCGATCTATCCGGCGGCCAGGGGCCGGCCGGTGCAGGTGGTGCTGCCGCGCCTGGCGGTGCAGCTGCCGGTGGTGGACCTGTCGGCGCTGGCAGGGGCCGCCGACGCGGCAGGCATCGCCCTGGGAGCCAGGCTCGGCCGCCAGCCGTTCGACCTCGCCGCCGGGCCGCTGCTGCGCGCCACCCTGCTCCGTCTGAGCGTGCCGAAGGGTGGTGAGGAGCCGTCGCCGGCGGCGGAGCACCTGCTCGTCCTGACGCTGCATCACATCGTCGGCGACGGTTGGTCGGTGACGATCTTCCTGCGCGAGCTGGCCGCGTTCTACGCCGCCTTCGCCGCCGGCGAGCCCCCGGCGCTCGCCGAGCTGCCGCTCCAGTACTCCGACTTCGTGCGCTGGCAGCGCGCCCGGCTGGCCGGCGAGGTGCTCGCGGCGCAGCTCGCCTACTGGCGGCAGGCGCTGGCCGAGGCCCCGGCGCAGCTGGCGCTGCCGGCCGACCGGCCGCGGCCACCGGTGCAGAGCTTTCGCGGCGCGGCCATCGCCCGGATGGTGCCCCCAGAGCTCACCGCGGCGCTGCGGCGCACCGCGCGGCAGGGGGGCGCGACGCTGTTCATGACCCTGCTCGCGGTGCTGGACGTGTTGCTGCATCGCGTCAGCGGCCAGGACGACCTGGTGGTCGGGGCGCCGATCGCCAACCGCGAACGGCTGGACATCGAGGGGCTGATCGGCTGTTTCGTCAACACCCTGGCGCTGCGCTCGGACCTCGCCGGGCTGGCGTCGTCGCTGCAGGGCAGAAGGCCCAGTTTCCCGGAGCTGCTGGCCGCGGTTCGGGAGGTGAGCCTGGGCGCCTACGCGCACCAGGAGCTGCCGTTCGAGAAGCTGGTCGAGACGCTCGCGCCGCGGCGCGACCTGGCGACGACGCCGCTGTTCCAGGTGGCGCTGGCGCTGCAGAACGCGACCACCGCCACCAGCGTCGAGGTGCCGTACGGCGCGGCCGGCCCGCCGGGCGCCCACCGGGACTCGCTGACGATGGAGCTCTGCGAGCTGCCGATCGAGACCGCCAAGTTCGACCTCCTGGTGCAGGCGGCCGAGACTCCCACCGGCCTGGCGCTGTCGTTCGAGTACAGCCGCGACCTGTTCGACGTGGCGACGGTCAGGCGCCTCGCGGAGCAGTACTGCCGTCTGCTCGCGGCGGTGGCGGCCGGCGCCGCGTCTCCACCGCGGAGCATCGACGAGCTGCCACTGCTCGGTGCCGGCGAGCGCCACCAGCTGCTGGCGGAGTGGTCGGGGGCCACCACCGCCTATCCCCGGGAGAGCCTGGTTCACGAGCTGTTCGCCGCCCAGGTGCTTCGCCGGCCGGACGCGGTGGCGGTGGCGGCCGGCGCCGAGCAGCTGACCTACGGCGAGGTCCACCGCCGCTCGAACCGGTTGGCGCGGCGCCTGCGCCGCCTGGGGGTGGGGCCGGAGGCGCTGGTGGCGCTGGCGCTGCCGCGCTCGCCGGCCATGGTGGTGGCGCTGCTGGGAACGCTCAAGAGCGGCGGGGCCTACCTGCCGCTCGACCCAGGTCTGCCATGGCCTCGCCAGCAGGCCCTGCTGGCCGAGACCAGGGCGCTGGTGCTCCCGCTCGGCGGCGGCCGTGAGCTCGACGGCGAAAGCGAGACCGACCTCGCGCCGTGGGAGGCGGGCGTCGGTCCGGAGAGCCTCGCTTACGTGATGTTCACCTCGGGCTCGTCGGGCGCTCCCAAAGGCGTGGCGGTGGTCCATCGCGGCGTGGTCCGGCTGGTCCGGGAGGCCGGGTTCGCCGACTGCGGACCCGGCCAGGTGTGGCTGCACGTGGCGCCGCTGGCCTTCGACGCCTCCACCCTGGAGATCTGGGGGCCGCTCCTGGGCGGCGGCCGGCTGGAGCTGTTCGCACCGGGGCCGCCGGACCTGCGCGAGCTGGGCGAGGCGCTGCGGCGCGGCGGGGTCAACACCCTCTTTCTGACCGCCGGCCTCTTCCACCAGATGGTCGAGAGCCGGATCGAGAGCCTGGGCGGCCTGCGCCAGCTGCTGTCCGGCGGCGACGTCCTGTCGGCGCCGCACGTGCGGCGGGCGTTGCAGGAGCTGCCCGGCTGCCTGCTGGTCAACGCCTACGGGCCGACCGAGAACACCACCATCACCAGCTGCCATCGCATGACGGCGGCCTCCGAAGCGGGCGCCACGCCGCCCTCGGTCCCGATCGGCAGGCCGATCGCCAACAGCACCGTCTACCTCTGGGACCGCCAGGGCCAGGCGGTGCCGGTGGGGGTGCCCGGCGAGCTGGTGACCGGCGGCGACGGCCTGGCCCGCGGCTACCTCGGCCGCCCGGATCTCACCGCGGAGCGCTTCGTCCCCGACCCGTTTGCCGACGGCCGCGGCGGGGCGGGCGGCCGCCTCTACCGGACCGGCGACCTGGCGCGCTGGTTGCCGAGCGGGCAGCTGCAGTTCCTCGGCCGCGTCGACCGGCAGGTCAAGATCCGCGGCTTCCGCATCGAGCCGGGAGAGATCGAGGCCCAGCTGGCCCGCCACCCCGGCGTGGAGCAGAGCGTGGTGGCGGCTCGCCGGGCGGGGCCGGACGACCGGCGGCTGGTGGCCTGGGTGGTGGCGCGGCCGGGATCTCGGCTGACCTCGGCCGGGCTGCGCGGCTTCCTGGCCGAGCGCCTGCCGGACCACTCGGTGCCGGCGGCGGTGGTGCTGCTCGCGGCACTGCCGCTGACCGCCAACGGCAAGGTGGACCGCGACGCCCTGCCGGAGCCCGAGTGGCTGCAGCCGCCGCGGCACGCCGAGCTGCCGGTGGAACAGCTCGCCGCCCGCACCCCGGTCGAGGAGCTGCTGGCCGGGTTCTGGGCGGAGCTGCTGGGGTCGAGGCGGCCCTCGCCGGCAGCGGCCGCCGGCGCGCCCGAGCGAGGCGCGGCGGCTGCCGGCGGGGATGGCGCGGCGATCGGACCGGGTGACGACTTCTTCGCGCTCGGCGGCCATTCGCTGCTCGCCACGCGCCTGGTTTCGCGGGTGCGCGAGGAGCTGGGGGTGGAGCTGCCGCTGCGGCGGGTGTTCGAGCACCCGACGCTCGCGGCGATGGCGCGCGAGGTCGCAGGCGCGATCGGCGACGGCGCGGACCTCGCCGGGCCCACCCTGTCCCCCATCCCGCGGCGCCTGCCGCCGGTGCGCCTGCCGGAGAGCCACGATCTCGTCCTCTCCTACGCCCAGGAGCGGATCTGGTTCCTGGCGCAGCTGGCGCCGGACAGCGCCGCCTACAACGTCGCGGGCGCGCTGCGCTTCAGCGGCGGGCTCAGCCCGGCGCGGCTCGCCGCCAGCCTCGACGAGATCGTGCGCCGCCACACCGTGCTGCGCTCGGCCTACCCGCTCGCCGCCGGGTGGCCGTCGCCGCTGGTGTTGCCCGCGCGCGCGGTGGCGCTGCCGCTGATCGACCTGGCGCCGCTCGGCGAGGCGGCCGCCGCCACCGGCCGCGCGCTCGGCGCCAGACTCGGCCGCCGCCCGTTCGATCTCGCCACCGGGCCGCTGCTGCGCGCCGCCCTGCTGCGGCTGGGCCCCGAGCAACACCTGCTCGTCCTGGTGCTGCATCACATCGTCGCGGACGGCTGGTCGGTCACGGTCTTCCTGCGCGAGCTGGCGGCGCTCTACGCCGCCGGCCCGCTTCCCGAGCTGCCGATCCAGTACTTCGACTTCGCCCGCTGGCAGCGGGAGCGGCTCACCGGCGACGCGCTCGCGCCGCAGCTCGCTTACTGGCGCCAGGCGCTGGCAGGCCCTCTCGGCCAGCTGGCGCTTCCCGCCGACCGGCCGCGGCCGCCGGTGCCGGACTTGGCCGGGGCGTGCGTCCGCGAGCTGGTGCCCGCGGCGGTCGCCGCGGCGCTGCACCGCGAGGCCCTGGAGGGCGGCGCGACGCTGTTCATGGTGCTCCTGGCTGCGTTCGACGTGCTGCTCTGCCGCTACACCGGACAGCTGGACCTGGTGGTGGGGACGCCGATCGCCAACCGCGACCGGCTGGACATCGAGGGGCTCATCGGCTGCTTCGTCAACACGCTCGCACTGCGCGCCGACCTGGCCGGCCGCCCGAGCTTCCACGGCCTCCTGCTGCAGGTGCGGCAGACCTGCCTCGCCGCCTACGCCAACCAGGAGCTGCCCTTCGAGAAGCTGGTGGAGGCGCTGGCGCCGCGGCGCGATCTCGGCACCACGCCGTTCTTCCAGGTCATGCTGGTGCTGCAAAGCGCCACCACCGCCGCGCGGCAACGGCCGACGCCCGACCTGGAGATCGAGCTCGGCGAGTTGGATGCGACGGCCGCCAAGTTGGAGCTGACCATCGATGCGCGCGAAGGGCCGCGGGGGCTCGCCCTTGCGTTCGAGTACCGCACCGGCCTCTTCGACGCCGTCACCGTCAAGCGGCTGGCCGGCCATTTCCAGTCCCTGCTCGCCGCGGTGGGAGCCGGCACCCACCGTGGACTGGACATCGCGGCGCTACCGCTGCTGGGAGAGGGCGAGAGGCATCAGCTGCTCTGGGAGTGGAACGATACGGCTGCCGCCCACCCCGGCGACCGCCTCCTGCACCAGCTATTCGAGGAGCAGGCGCGCCGCGCTCCGGACGCGGTGGCGGTCCTCGCCGAAACCGCAGCCGGCTCCGCAGCCGGGGCCGGGGTCGAGAGCCTGACCTACGGCACCCTGGAGGCCCGCGCCAACCGCCTGGCAGCCGATCTGCGGCGGCTCGGAGTCGGACCGGAGAGCCTGGTGGCGATCTGCGCCGAGCGCTCGGCCGCGATGGTGGCCGGCCTGCTCGCCATCCTCGAGGCGGGCGCGGCGTACCTGCCGCTCGATCCCGGCTACCCGGCCGAGCGCCTCCGTTTCATGCTGCGCGACTCGGGCGCCACGGTGCTGGTCGCCTCGCCGAACCTCCCCGGTTGCCGCCGCCTCGCGCCAGGCCGGCGCTCGCTGCCCTGGCTGGGCGAGGCGGCGGCCGGCGTGACGACCGTCTGGCTCGATCCCGAGCCGGCCCGGCGGCGGCGCCCGGGCCGCGGCCGGTGGCGCGGGTCGAGCGGCCTGCAGCCGGACAACCTGGCCTACGTCATCTACACCTCCGGGTCGACCGGCCGGCCGAAGGGGACGATGAACACCCATCGCGGCATCGTCAACCGGCTGCTCTGGGCGCAGGAGCGCCACCGGCTGGCCGCCGACGATCGGGTGTTGCAGAAGACGCCGCTGAGCTTCGACGTCTCGGTCTGGGAGCTGTTCTGGCCGCTCGCCGCCGGTGCCTGCCTGGTGCTGGCCCGCCCCGAGGGTCATCGCGACAGCGCCTACCTGCTGCGGGCCCTGGCCCGTCACGAGATCACCACCGTGCACTTCGTGCCGGCGATGCTCGCCGCGTTCCTCGATGGCGCCGATCGTGCCGAGCGGCCCGCGGGTTCGCGCCTGCCCGCGCTCCGGCGGGTGATGGCCAGCGGCGAGGCCCTCTCCTACGAGCTGCAGCAGCAGTACTACGCTGCCTTCGATGCGGCGCTGCACAACCTCTACGGCCCGACGGAGGCGGCGGTGGAGGTGACCTCCTGGGCCACCGAGCGAACCGGCCCGCGGCGGCTGGTGCCGATCGGACGGCCGGTGGCCAACACCTGCCTCCGCGTGATCGACCGCGAGGGCCGGCAGCTGCCCATCGGCGTGCCCGGGGAGCTGTGCATCGGCGGCGTGCAGCTCGCGCGCGGCTACCTGGGGCGCCCGGAGCTTACCGCCGAGAAGTTCGTGCCCGACCCCGTCGGCCCCGTCGGCCCCGTCGACCCCGTCGGCCCCCTCAGGGGTGCCGCCGGCGCCCGCCTCTACCGTACCGGCGACCTGGCACGCCACCTGCCGGACGGCGCCATCGACTACCTGGGCCGTCTCGACCACCAGGTGAAGATCCGCGGCGTCCGCATCGAGCCGGGAGAGATCGAGGCGGCCCTGGTCCGTCACCCGGGAGTGCGGGAGGCGGTGGTCACGATGGCAGGTCCGGCGGAGCCGGGGAGCCCGGCGGATGTCGGGCCGCGGCTGGTCGCCTACCTGGTGCCGCGGCAGCCGTCGCCGGCGGCGGACCCCGCCGGAGCCTGCCTGGCGCCGGAGGACGAGGCGGCGCTGGTCGACGACGTGCGCCGCAGCCTGCGGCGGAGCCTGCCCGAGGCCATGGTGCCGGCGGCCATCGTCGTGCTTGCCGCGCTGCCGCTCTCCGCCAACGGCAAGGTGGACCGCAGGGCGCTGCCGGCGCCGCGGTGGGGTGGCGGGTCCGGCGCGGTGCGGGGACGGGTGGCGCCGCGCACTCCCGACGAGGAGATCCTGGCCGGCCTCTTCGCCAGCCTGCTGGGCCTCGAGGTGGCCCGTGGCGACGGCCGCGGCGAGGTCGGCATCCATGAGAGCTTCTTCGATCTCGGCGGCCATTCGCTGCTCGTCACCCGCCTGCTGGCGCGGGTGCGGGAGGTCTTCCAGGTCGAGCTGCCGTTGCGCAAGGTCTTCGCAGACGCCAGCGTGGCGGCGCTGGCGGCGGCGATCGCGGCGGCCCGGCAGGGCGGCCTCCAGGCAGCGGCCATCCCCCGGGTGCCGCCGCCGCCGCTGCCGCCCGAGGCGCGAGGGCGGCCGCTGCCGCTCAGCTTCGCCCAGGAGCGCCTCTGGTTCATCGACCAGCTGGAGCCGGGCAGCCCGGCCTACAACATGCCCTTCGCCCTGCGCCTCACCGGCGCGCTGCGGGTCGCGGCGCTGGCGGCCGGTCTCGCCGAGGTGCGCCGCCGCCACGAGGTGTTCCGCACCAGGATCGTGGCCGGCGCCGACGGGCGGCCGGTGGCGGTGGTGGCAGCGGCGCCGAGGCCGGCGACGCCGGCGGCGAGCGGTGAGCTGCGGCGCATCGACCTGGCGGGCCTGCCTGCCCGCCGCCGCGCGGCGGCGGCGGACCGCCTGCGGGCGGCAGAGGCCCGGCACCCCTTCGACCTGGCCGCCGGACCGCTGCTGCGCACCGTCCTGCTGCGGCTGGACGGCGGCGCTCCCGGCGCGCCGCCGGGGCCGGAGGCCGTGCACGAGCTGCTGCTGACCCTCCACCACGTCGTCGGCGACGGCTGGTCGATCGAGGTGATGGCGCGGGAGCTGGCCGCGCTCTACGCCGCCGGGGTGAGCGGCCTGCCGCCGGCGCCGGGAGCGCTGCCGGAGCTGCCCATCCAGTATGCCGACTTCGCCCACTGGCAGCGCGAGCGGCTGACGGGTGAGCGGCTGGTGGCCGAGATGGAGTTCTGGCGCGAGCAGCTCGCGGGTCCGCGCGGCGCGCCGCCACCTCTCGAGCTGCCCGGCGACCGGCCGGCCGCCGCCGCCGCGAGCCTGCGCGGCGCGCGGCGCGGCTTCGCACTCTCCGCCGCCATCGCCGGCGACCTGGCGGCGCTGGCGCGGCGCCACGGCGCGACGCTGTTCATGACCCTGCTGGCGGCGTTCGACGTCCTCCTCGGGCGCTACGGCGGCCAGGAGGACGTGGCGGTCGGCGTGCCGGTGGCCAACCGCGACCGGCCGGAGGTGCAGAACCTCATCGGCCTGTTCGTCAACACCCTGGTGCTGCGGCTGGACCTCTCGGGCGACCCCGGCTTCCTCGAGCTGATGGGGCGTGCGCGCCAGGCGGCGCTGGCCGTCTACGCGCACCAGGAGGTACCGTTCGAGCAGCTGGTGGCGGAGCTGGCGCCGCGGCGGGAGGCGGGCGAGACGCCATTCTTCCAGGCGCTGCTGGCGCTGCAGCCCGAGCTGGCGCCGCCGTCGATGCCGGGGCTCGTGGTGGAGCTCCTGGACAGCGACACCGGCACCGCCAAGTTCGAGCTGTCGCTGGCCGTGGCGGCTGCCGCCGGGGGCGGCCTGGCGGGCAGCTGGACCTACCGCGCGGGGCGGTTCGAGGCGGCGACGATCGAGCGGCTGTCCGGCCAGCTGCGCGAGCTGCTGCGGGCGGTCGCCGCGGCGCCGGAGCGGCGCCTCTCGGAGCTGCCGTTGCTTGGCGCGGCGGAGCGTCACCAGCTGCTGGTGGAATGGAACGGGGGCTGGGAGCCGGGCGGCGACGACCTGGTGCATGCGCCCTTCGAGCGGCAGGCGGCGCGTCACCCAGACGCGGTGGCGCTGGCCGCCCGCGGGGCGGATGGCCGGAGCGGGCTGGCGCTGACCTATGGTGAGCTGGCGTCGCGGGCCGGGCGGCTGGCCTGCCTGCTCAGCGGCCTGGGGGTGGGGCCGGAGCAGGTCGTCGGCATCTGCGTCGAGCCCTCCTTCGACCTGGTGGTGGGGCTCCTCGGCATCCTGAAAGCCGGCGGCGCCTACCTGCCGCTCGACCCCTCCCACCCACGCGACCGGCAGGCGCAGATCCTCGCCGATTCGGCGGCAAGGGTGGTCCTCGCCGACGGCGAGGCCGTGGAGCGGCTGCAGGGCCTGGGTGGCGGGGTGCTCCTCGCGTCCCCGGCGTGGCTCGCCATCGCGGCGCCGGGGCCCGGCGGCGAGGGCGGCCTCCCTCCCCCACCGCCGCGGCCCGACAACGCCGCCTATGTCCTCTACACCTCCGGTTCCACGGGTGCTCCCAAAGGGGTGGTGGCGGTCCACCGCGCCGTCGTCAACCGCCTGCGCTTCCAGGTGGCGGCCGACCTGGCGCCCGGCGCCCGCGTGCTGCAGCGGGCGCGGCTCGCCTTCGACGTCTCGGTGGTCGAGCTGTTCGCACCCCTGTGGATGGGCGGCACGGTGGTGTTGGCGGCGGCGGCGCGCCGGCAGGAGGCGGGCTACCTGGCCCGCCTCGTCGAGGCGGAGCAGGTGACCAACGCCAACGCCCCGCCGGCGCTGCTCCCGGCGCTCCTCGCCGAGGAGGCGCTGCGGCGCTGCCGCGCGCTGCGCCGCGTGGTCACCGGCGGCGAGCGGGTGCCGGCCGATCTGCTGCCGCTCTTCGACTCGGCGATGGCCGCGGGGAGCGCTGGAGCCGGCCGGACCGCCCCGCCGGCGCTGCTGGTGTCGCGCTACGGTCCCACCGAGGCCACCGTCTCGGTGACGGAATGGAGCGGCCGTTCCGATGCCGGCACGGGCCCGACGGTGCCGCTGGGCTGGCCGATCGCCGGCGCCCGCTTCTACATGCTCGGGCGCGACCATCGCGAGCTGCCGCCGGGGGCGCAGGGCGAGCTGTGCATCGCCGGCCTCTGCCTGGCGCGCGGCTATCTCGCCCGCCCGGACCTGACCGCCGCGGCCTTCGTCCCCGACCCCTTCGCGGGCGCCGGCGGCGAGGCCGGCGGCCGCCTCTACCGCACCGGCGACCTGGCGCGGCGGCGCGCCGACGGCGTGATCGAGTTCCTGGGGCGCATCGACCGGCAGGTCAAGATCCGCGGCTTCCGTCTGGAGCTGGGCGAGGTCGAGGCGGCGCTGGCCCGCCACCCCGAGGTGGGCGAGGTGGCGGTAGTGGACCGCGACGAGCCGGCAACCGGCGGCAAACGCCTCGTGGCCTACGTGGTGCGCCGCGTCGCCGCCGGCACCCCCGGCCCGGCCGCCGCACCCCTCGACCCGCGGCAGCTGCGGGCCTTCGTCGCGGCGCAGCTGCCGCCCTACATGGTGCCCGCCGCCTATGTGACCCTGGAGCGCCTGCCGCTGACCGCCAACGGCAAGCTCGATCGCCGGGCGCTGCCGGCGCCCGCGGCGAGCGCGGGCCTGGGCGGCGAGGGCGCCACGCGCGCGCCCCGTACGCCGGCCGAGCGGCTGCTGGCGGGCTTCTGGAGCGAGCTGCTGGGGGTCCGGCAGGTGGGAGCGGACGACGACTTCTTCGAGCTGGGCGGCCACTCGCTGCTGGCGACCCAGCTGGTCTCCCGGGTGCGCGGGGAGCTCGGAGTGGAGCTGCCGCTGCGTCGGATCTTCGAGCATCCGACCCTCTCGGACCTGGCCCAGGAGCTGAGCACCCTGCTGCCGCCGGTGCCGGCGGGCGGTTTCGAGCCGCCGGTGCCGGCGGATGGTTCCGAGCCGCCGGAGCTTGCCGGGATGGCGGCGGCGGTGGCAGCCGTGGGCGGGCTCGCCGGGCTCGCGGAGGCTGCCGCGATGCCGCCGATCGCGGCGGTGCCGCGCGACCGCGAGCTGCCGCTGTCGTTTGCCCAGGAGCGGTTGTGGTTCCTGGAGCAGCTGCGGCCGGGGACGCCCACCTACAACATCGCCAGCACGCTGCGGCTGCGGGGGGCCTTGGACCGCGCCGCCCTGGCTGCCGCCCTGGCCGGAGTGGTGCGCCGCCATGAGACGCTGCGCACCACCTTCGCGGTGCGCGGCGGCCGTCCGGTGGTGTGCATCGCGCCCGCGGTGGATCGGGCGCTGCCGCTGGTGGACCTCTCCCGGCTGCCCATGGCGCGGCGCGCCAGCGCGGCCACCGGGCTGGCGGACCGGGATGCGGCGACCCCCTTCGACCTTGCCGCCCGGCCGCCGGTGCGCGCGTGCCTGCTCTGGCTGGGGCGCGGCGCCACGCCGGACCCGGCGGCGGCGCCCGCGGAGCACTGGCTGCTGCTGGCGGTGCACCATATCGCCGCCGACGGCTGGTCGGTCGGCGTGCTGCTGGGCGAGCTGACCGAGCTGTACGGCGCCGCTCTGACGAGGCGGCCCGCCCGGCTGCCGGAGCTGGCCGTCCAGTACGCCGACTTCGCCTGCTGGCAGCGCGACTGGCTGCAGGGCGACGTCCTGCGGCGGCAGCTGGACTACTGGCGGGAGCGGCTGCGCGGCGCGCCGCCCCTGACCTCGCCGCCCGCCGACCGGCCGCGTCCCGCACTGCAGCGCTGGGCGGGCGAGGTGCGTCCGGTGCGCTTCGACTCGGCGCTCGCCGGCGAGCTGCGCGCCGCCGCGCGCGTGCGGAAGGTGACGCTGTTCATGCTGCTCGCCGCGGCCGTGGACCTGGTGCTGCTGCGCCAGATCGGCCGGCCCGACCTGGTCCTGGGCACGCCGATTGCGGGCCGCACGCGGACCGAGTTGGAGGGGTTGATCGGCCTGTTCCTCAACTCCCTGGCGCTGCGGGTGCGGCCGGTGGCCGAGGCGGGGCTGTCGGCGCTGCTGGGCCAGGTGCGGGAGGTGACGCTGGGGGCCTACGCGCACCAGGAGCTGCCGTTCGAGCAGCTGGTCGAGGAGCTCGCGCCGGAGCGCAACCTGTCGCAGTCGCCGCTGTTCCAGGTGATGCTGGTGCTGCAGAACGCGCCGTCGCGGGAGCTGCGGCTGCCGGGAGTGGAGGCGGCGGCGGTGGCGATCGACAACCGCAGCGCCAAGGTGGATCTGACGCTGTCGCTGCACGAGGCCACGGGCGGTCTGGAAGGGGTCTGCCGTTACAACCGCGACCTGTTCGACGGCGGGACGGTGGGCCGCCTGATGCAGCAGATGGAGATCCTGCTGCGGGCGGCGCTGGCCGATCCCGAGCGGCCGCTCGCCGCGTTGCCGCTGCTGAGCCGTGCCGAGCGGCAGCAGCTGCTCGACTGGAACGACACCGCGGTGCGCTGGGGCGAGGCGGGCTGCCTGCACCAGCTGCTCGCGGCACAGGCGCGGCGGAGCCCGGAGGCGCCGGCGGTGGGCTTCGCGGGCGAGTGGCTGAGCTACGGGGAGCTGGACGGCCGGGCCAACGGCCTGGCCCACCGGCTGCGGACGGCGGGGGTGGGTCCGGAGGTGCTGGTGGGGCTGTGCGTCGAGCGGTCGGCCGAGATGATGGTGGGGGTGCTGGCGGTGCTCAAGGCGGGCGGCGCCTACCTGCCGCTGGATCCTTCGTATCCGCGCGAGCGGCTGGCTTTCATGCTGGAGGAAGCCGCGGTGCCGGTGCTGCTGACGCAGCAGCGGCTGGTGGGCGGGCTCGGAGCGTCGGCAACGACGGTGATCTGCCTGGATGCGCCGGGAGGCGCGGCGCCGCCGGCGGCCGCCGGTCCCGACGTGCCGGTCGACCCGGACAACCTGGCGTACGTGATCTACACCTCGGGCTCGACCGGGCGGCCGAAAGGCGCGATGAACACCCACCGCGCCATCGTCAACCGGCTGTCGTGGATGCAGTCGGCGTTCGGCTTGGAGGCGTCGGACCGGGTGGTGCAGAAGACGCCGCTGAGCTTCGACGTCTCGGTGTGGGAGCTGTTCTGGCCGCTGCTGTGCGGTGCGGGGCTGGTGGTGGCGCGCCCCGGCGGCCACCAGGACACCGACTACCTGCTCGACCTGATCGCCCGCGAGCGGGTGACGACGGTGCACTTCGTGCCGTCGATGCTGCGGGCGCTGCTCGACGCGCCGGACCTGTCAGGAGCCGCCGGCCTGCGGCGGGTGGTGGCGAGCGGTGAGGAGCTGCCGGCCGAATTGCTGGCGCGCTACCGTGAGCGGCTGGCGGTGCCGCTGTACAACCTCTACGGTCCGACCGAGGCGGCGGTGGACGTGACCGCCTGGGAGTGCCTGCCTGCCGCGCGGCGCCGCGCGGCAGGGGCGTCGGACCCGGACCGCGGGCAGGGCGGCGTGCCGATCGGCAGGCCGATCGCCAACACCACCATCCAGCTGTTGGATGCCGCGTTGCAGCCGGTGCCGGCGGGGGTGCCCGGCGAGCTCTACATTGGCGGCGTGCAGCCGGCCCGCGGCTACCTGCGGCGGCCCGGCCTGACGGCCGAGCGGTTCGTCCCCGATCCTGCGAGCGGTGGGGGCGGCGCGTCAGCGCCGGGGGCCCCGCCGGGGGGTGGCCGGCTCTACCGGACGGGGGACCTGGCGCGGTACCTGCCGAACGGGGCGATCGAGTTCCTGGGCCGCATCGACCACCAGGTCAAGATCCGGGGGTTCCGCATCGAGCTGGGCGAGATCGAGGCGCGACTCGCCCGGCACCAAACGGTGGCCGCGGCGGTGGTGGTGGCGCGGGGCTCGGGCGCGGCGGCCCAGCTGGTGGCCTACGTGGTGCCGCGGCCGGGGTCGGCGGTGGAGCGCGGCGAGCTACGGCGGTGGCTGGCGGCGAGCCTGCCCGAGCACATGCTGCCGAGCGCCTGGGTGGAGCTGCCGGCGCTGCCGCTGACGCCGAGCGGCAAGATCGATCGCCGGGCGCTGCCCGAGCCGGCGGCAAGCGGCACGGCGCAGAGCGAGCTGGTGCTGCCGCGGACGCCGCTCGAGCGCTACCTGGCCGATCTCTGGCGCGACGCGCTGCCCGCTGGCAGCTTCGGCATCGAGGACAACTTCTTCGCCCTGGGTGGCAACTCGCTGAGCGGCGCGATGCTGATCTACCGGCTGCAGGAGAAGCTGGGAGAGATCGTGCACGTGGTGACGCTGTTCGACGCGCCGACGATCGCCGGCCTGGCGGCGCACCTCGGCGCCGAGCACCCGCGGGCGGTGGCCAGGCTGTGGGGCGGAGAGGGCGGCGAGGGCGGCAACGGCGCCGCCGCCGCCGCCAGCGAGCAGGAGGCCGCGGGCCGCGTCGACGGCGCCAAGGTCGCGCGGCTGCGCCAGCTGCTCGGCGCCCGGGTGATGCGGCCGGAGCCAGCCCCGGAAGTGGCCGGCGAGCGGAACCCGCCGGCGGTCTTCGTGCTGTCGCCGCCGCGGTCGGGCTCGACCCTGCTGCGGGTGATGCTGGCCGGCCACTCGCGGCTGTTCGCGCCGCCGGAGCTCGAGCTGCTGTCGTACCGGACGCTCGCCGAGCGGCGGCGGGCGCTCGCCGGCAGGGACGCCTTCCGCCGGGAAGGTGCGGTGCGGGCGCTGATGGAGAGCCGCGGCTGCGCGGCGACCGAGGCCCTCGGCCTGATCGCCGGCTGCGAGGACGCCGGCTGGAGCACGCGCCGCTTCTACGGCCTGTTGCAGCAAGACCTCGGCGAGCGGCTGCTGGTGGACAAGACGCCGACCTACGCCTGGGACCGCCAGGCGCTGAGGCGGGCGGAGGAGGACTTCGCGGGCCCTCACTACCTCCACCTGGTCCGCCACCCCTGCGCCACCATCCGCTCCTTCGAAGAGGCGAAGCTGGACCAGATCTTCTTCGGCTTCTTCGGCGCTGGCCATCCGTTCACCCGTCGGGAGCTGGCAGAGCTGTCCTGGACGGTGGCGCACCAGAACATCCTGGAGCTGCGGGGCGAGGTGCCGCCGGAGCGCTGGCACACCGTCGCCTTCGAGCAGCTGGTGCGCGAACCGGGGCGGGTGCTGGCCGCGGTGTGCGCCTTCCTCGGCCTGGCCTACGAGCCTGCCATGGCGCGGCCTTACGAGTCGCGGCCGGGCAGGATGATCGACGGCATCCACGCCCAGTCGCGGATGCTGGGCGACGTCAAGTTTCACTCTCACCGCCGGGTGGACGCCGGGGTGGGAGAGCGCTCCTGGGGCCCGGCGGCGGAGGCGGCGCTCGGCGAGCCGACCAGGGAGACCGCGTCGGCGCTGGGCATCGCGCTCGCCCGGCGGGAGGCGAGCGCGCCGCTGCCCGCGAACCTGGTGGGCTTGCAGCCGGGGGACGGCAGGCGCCCGCCGCTGGTGTTGATCCATCCGGTCTTCGGCGACGTCCAGATCTACCGCCATCTGGCGCGGGAGCTGGGGCCGGACCAACCGGTCTACGGCTTCCAGACGCCAGCTCTGACCGGCGGCACGGTGCCGGAACGGCTCGAAGAGATGGCCGCGCAGTATCTCGCGGCGCTGCTGACCTGGCGGCCCGCGGGTCCGTACCTGCTCGCGGGCAGCTCGATGGGCGGCTGCATCGCCTTCGAGATGGCGCGTCAGTTGAGCGCCGGAGGCCAGGAGGTGGCGCTGCTCGCGCTGCTCGACAGTTGGGCCGGCGAGCCGCTGGCTCAGGCAGCGTCGGCCGCGGCGGACGAGGTCGACCCGCAGGCGGCTTTCCTGGCCTGGCTGACCGGTGGCGACGAGCGCACACTGGGCCGGGAGCTGGCGGGTCTCGACGGCGAGAGCCGGCTGGCGCTGCTCCTCGAGCGCGCTCGCCGCGCCGGCGGGCTCCCAGCGTCCTACGGCAGCGCCGACCTCTTGCGCCTGCTCGCGGCGATCGACGGCCAGCGCCGGGCGCTGCACCTCTACGAGCCGGGCCCCTACAGTGGCCGCGTGCTCTTCCTGCGTGCCGCGGAAGGCCTTGCAGGGCACCCGGAAGCGACCTGGAGAAAGCTGGCGCGCGGCGGCCTCGAGATCCACCGGGTCCCCGGCGGCCACCGGTCGATGTTCCTCCCGCCGCACGTGGCGGCCACCGGTCGCCTGCTGACCGCGGCCATTCGAGCCCTTACGGCCAGTATCGCCAGTATCGCCAGGCCGGCTCGCGAACCCAGCGCCCTGTCGCCTTCAGCCGCCGCCACGGATCCCGGCCAAGCGGTCTCCTGAGGCCATCGCCTGAGGCCATCGCCATCGGTCGTGCTCGCCCCTCGTGGCCGTACGCCGCGAGGGTTCTGTCAGCGGTGGCTGTGGGCTTCGGGTTTCGCCGTGGTCGCGGCCGGGGCCGGGACATAGGGACCGAGGCTCCCATCGGACCATTTGGGCGCCAGCACGAAGAAGGTCGTGATCGGTTCCGCACCGCTGGTGGCCGAGAAGATCGGCGCGCCATGAACGTTGGCGCCCCACGTCGAGTCCTCGGTGGCGGGCACGAAGAACATGACATGGGGATACCAACGCGGCTCCACGCCCGGCTGGGGATCCTTTATGTACTGGTCCTTCGACAACATGTAAGCCATGGACCCCGGAGCGGGTGAACCGATCTCATGGGCTGCCAAGGCCGCCTTCGTCCGGGCCAGCATCTCCTCCTTGGAGACTCCGGCGAGCACCCATTGGGTGCGCTTGAGATAGTCCGGGAGCACCGAGCTCGCCGCGGCCGCGTTCCAGCATTGTGGCGTGTGGATCTTGGGGTTCCAGAATTCGGGGGCGTCGAAGTCGTTCGCCCACGATCTCTCCACGAAACACACGAAGCCATTGCTTCCCTGCACGGCCTTCTCATAGCCGTGGGCACCGAGCACCAGGATCTCGGCCTTGTCCGAGACCGCGGCAGGCCCTGCGCTACGCGCCAGGGCGATCTCGGCGGCCTGGCTTGCCGGCAAGTACCGTTCGAGGGGAGCCATGTTCGGATAGGGATGATCCTTGCCCGCGTCTGCACGGAGCGGGCTGATCACGGCCAGGGATAGCATCAGGATCAGCGGAGGCATCGTCTTGTACATCGTCCGTCTCCTTGTACCCCACTCGTGACTCCGGGCTGATGCCTCCTAAAGCAAGCCGGGTGCCATTCGGCGGTCGTCGAGCTCAGGCCTTGAAAACAAAGGGCTGGCAGCCAATTGCGCCCACCGCCAAGGCGGCCAGATCCAGCCATTTGAAAAGAGCGGTCCATGATTCTGAACCCGCGGCCGTTGCGCGCTGGCTCTCCCTTCTCTGCTGGCTCAGGGGGTCACCACGATTCTGCGCCCCGATTGTCCCTGACGTTGCCACGCCCCTGCGATCTCTGTCAGCGGAGCTCGCTCGGTCTCGATGCGGAGCTCCCCGCGGGCCGCCCGCGCCATGACCTGTTGCATGGCCTCTCCCAAGACCTTGGGTGACGGTATCCCCGCGGTACCAAGGATCGTCAACGCCGTGCTGCGCAGGACCGCAGCCGGCAACGAGATCGTCGGCCCGGCGCTCTCGCCCGCTTGCACGAGACGCGTCTCCTTCGTCACTGCCGCAAATTCCGATTTGGTGATCGCCTCGAGCAGCGCCTCCGTAGGCCGCCCCCACAAGTAGTCGATGATGACGTCGAACCCTTCGTCTCCCGCCGCGCGCGCGAATGCGTCCTTGAGAGAGTCCGGAAGCTGATCGACCTGGATCGTCGCGTCCGCACCCAGCTCGCTCAGCATGCCGAGCACTCGCTCATTGCGTCCCGCGCCGATCACGCGCCTCGCCCCGAGCAGCTTCGCGATCTGGACGGCCAGCTGTCCGACGACGCCCGTCGCGCCCAGGATGAGGACAGTCTCGCCCGGCGCCAGCCGCGCGCGTTGCGTCAGCGATAGCCAAGCAGAAATGCCCGGATTCGGCAGCGCCGCCGCCCTGTCGTCATCGAGGCCGGGGGGCACCGGGAAGCAATACGCGCGTGGCACCACGGTGCGCTCCGCCATCGCGCCGTAAGGCCGCCTCGCTCCACCAAAGAATACCCGCGTGCCATCCTCGAGATCCCCAACTCCGTCGGTTCCGCACACCACCGGCAATTCACGGGGGCTGGCATAGTGCGAGCCACTGGCCAGTTGCTTGTCGATGGCTTTGAGTGACGCGGCGCGGACGCGCACCACCGCTTCATCCTGGCCCGCCGTCGGTTCAGCAAAATCCTCGCATCGCGGCACCGTCCCAAGCTCATGCAGAACCGCAGCCTTCATTCTTCCGCCTCCTTGTGCCGCTCCATCGTATCAGCGGTCACGCCCCGCCAGAGACCAGCGGCAGGGCCGGCCGGGACTCCACCCTCGGCTCAACCGAATTCAGCGTTAGCGCCGCGGGCTGCTAGACCCATCTTTGACAGTGCCCAATGTCAAGTCTCTGCAAATAAATGGGTTGAGAGCTCGGTGAGAGACCTTGGCACCAGGAGTTCCGGTTCCGAGAGGATCTGGGCTGTGCGCGATCAGGCCACTTGGCGTAGGGTCGGCGGGAGCGCCACTCCCACAGCCTGGAAGACCCTGCCCGCCACTCCCACCGCGTCGGTGCGCAGCATCAGCCGCTTACCATCCTTCTCGAGTTCTACCTCCTCCAGTCGGTCGAGATCGCGCAGTACCTGGCCCCACTCCACTGCCACATGACCCTTGGCTGCGAGTCGATTCTCCAGTTCTGTTCGCAGAAGCAGCGCCAGGAATGAGCAGAACACATGACCGCGGATCGTGGCGTCGCGGCGGTGATAAATCGGCCGCGTGGCAAGCAGCGATTTCATCGACCGGAACAGATCCTCCACCATCCAGAGCTGCTTGTACGCTAAGGCGACCTCGGCGGCCTGATAGTCGGTGTTGGTCCTCAACACCCACTTGCCGTCGTAGCGCTCCTCGGCTGCCACTCGCGCCGGATCAATCCGAAAGCCATCGCCTTGTGTCGTGACATAGCGGCGGAAACCCTGGTTGCCGATCAGCGACTTGGCGCCTTGCGGCAGCCGATCGGCAAGCGCCGCAAGAATTGCTTGCCGGTCGGCAGCGTCTTTGCGCGCTTGTTCTTCATTGAAGCACACGATGTAGCGGCGATCATCGACCCAGACCTCCTTGACCGACAGCGGCGACGGGTCCTTGGCAATCTGGCGCGGGCCGAAGACTTTCGCGAACCGGCCCTGGCGGCCCAGCACCTCGTGGCGCACCTCCCGGCTGCTGCGCAGCCGCGCGCCGACAATGTAAGGCCAGCCCTTTTGGTCCAGGGCCTGAAGCGTTGCCGCCGCGATCATGCCGCGGTCGGCGACGATACAGACCCGCTGGATGCCGAAGCGTTGACTCAGCCTCTCGATGACGGGCACCAGCGTTCCGACATCGGTAGTGTTGCCTGGCCACAGCTCACAGCAGATCGGCCAGCCCTCTTGATCCAACACCACACCGACTACCATCTGTCGCAGATCCGGTCGGTGGTCCTTGCTATGACCATACTGGCCCAAGCTGTCACCCCCGGCGCCCTCGAAATAGAGAGAGGTGGTGTCGAAGAAGACCAATTGCAGCGAAGAAAACAAGTCCCGCCGACGGGTAAAGAGTTGCTCTTCGATGCGATCCTTGATCGTCCGCCCGCCTGTCTCGCCGGTCGGCTCGCCCAACCACGCCATGGCGCGGTAGGCGTGATGGAGGTCGAGGGCTTCGGCACCGGCGATGCCATAAGCTTCTCGCCAGGCGTAGGCTGCACGGTCTGAGCCGGGTGCTACCAAGCGGTGGAGCACTTCAAGGAAGATCGCCCGTTCCACCGGGAACTCGAACTGACGCTCGGCCAATTCCGCACTCAGCACCTGGGCGCAACTGGTCTCCTGCCATAAGCGCTCAAAGATCAGAGGCGCGCCGATACGCCGGGTGCTCACCGCCGCCAAGTCGCCGCGGCGATGTTCGGTCAAGACAGTGAAAGAATCGGTAAAGCGAGCGCCCGATGCGAGCAGCGCCGCCAACTCCCCGGAGGAGGTGAGCTGATCGAGGCGGCCGAGAGTCGCCAGGACCCGCTGGCGGGCTTGGCCGTCTTCCCAGCGGTTTTCAACGATCTGGAGGTACACGTGGCCCCCGGCTTTTTTCTGGCGGAAGAACATGGTGACCTCTCCTTGTCACCATGATTATATCCGAGTGAGCGCTCTATGCAAGGCGTCATTATGACACATTCTTGGCACCAGGATTGAGATGGCGCCGAGCACTCCCTCCTCGATTTTTCAATGACTTACGACGCGAAGATGGCGGTAATCGGGCGGCATACTGTCAAAGATGGGCTAGACTCGTCGGTGAAACCGTCGGCGACAGTCCTACAGGAGGAGACGATGAAGCCGCTAGGCTCTGCGCTCGCCATGCTCGTATTGCTCGGATCGCCCGTTCTCGCCCAGAACAGCACTGCCGTTGCCGACCTGCCTCCGATTGCCGTCAAGACGGTCCCGCAGAGCGGCGACCTCGCGGTGGACCCGGCGCTCAAGGAGATCACCGTCACCTTCAGCAAGGACATGATGACCAATGAGATGTGGTCCTGGGCCCAGATCGATGCGGCCTCCTTCCCGAAGCTCGCTGGGAAACCGCGCTTCCTGACCGACAAACGCACCTGTGTGCTGCCGGTGCATCTGGAGCCAGGGAAGAGCTATGCGATCTGGGTCAATTCGGGGCGCTTCAACAACTTCCGTGACCTCGAGAACAGGCCGGCAGTACCCTATCTGATCGCGTTCCAGACGAAACCCTGACGGCCGATGGTCGGAGGCCTCGAGCGCGACGGCGCCCTGCGCCTGGACGTCGACCCAGAGCACCGCCAGATCCTCCGCGGATTCGGGTGCGACTTGGCCGCAGATCTGAAGCCCGCCGCTCAGAACGGACGGCCTTCAACCAACCAGGCCGCCAGCGCCAGCATAGGTGAGGGCGAACCGTGCCGCGACCTCACTTGGGCCACTGCACGAAGTAACCGTCCGCCCACACGATGTCGTGGTCGTAATCGTCTCGCGGGAACGCCTCGGCCGCGTAGCTCAGCCCCGAGAACCTGCCGTCGCGGCCGGGACTACGGATGCACATCACGTACGTGCCGGCGGTCGGGTTCTTGACGTTGAGGCGGTATTCGTAGGGATGGCCCCACCCGTCGCGCTCGGGCAGCTCCTGGATGTACTTGGGGACCAGCAGCTCCTTGAGCGCCGCGAATGAGGACACCGGCGGGAACTTCGCGAGATCGACCGGTTGCTGGCCGGCCGCCGCGGCTCCCACCTGATCGGTCACCCAGCTGAACATCGCGGTGCCGGCGTTGCGGATGTCGGCGACCGTCGCTCTCTGCGCGCGGGCGTCGTTAGCGTTGCTCGATGGCAGCAGTGAGCTGGCTGTCGCCATCGCCTTCGTCACGCCCGCGTCTGCGGCCTGTTTCTTGCTCAGGCGGTGACATTCGCAGGCCGAGCAGATCAGCTCGCCGGTGGCCGCGTCGATAGGCATGGGCAGCGAGCCCAGCGTCGGCACACCGCTGAGCACCAACGTGCCCTTGTCGTCCAGCGCCGCCGGGTACGTCGTCTCGCCGTTGATCGTTACCAGGAACGAACCGTTGTTGGCCTTGACCTCGAACGATCCTTTCCCTCCCGCGGCGCATTCCCACCTGCCGACATAGCTCGAACCCTTGGCCCCACAACCGGCACAGACGACGCCCAGGCTCACGATGGCAACGGCCCCGAGAAGCCATGGGCCAAGCGAGCGGACTCGATCTCGCATAACACCCCCTCGTCGATGGATCAGCGATGGAAAATCAGCGATCAATATCCTACCAACGCCTGAATCAGCGGGTCAAGGACGGATCGAACCCCCTGAACCCCTGACGCGCCGGCTGCCGCCGGGCCCGTAGCCTTGGCGCCGGGCCACGATGCCCTCGCGACCTGACGGTGGACACCTTCAACTAAGGATCACGCGAGCGTCGCTTCGCTCCGAACCGTGCGCGTTAATGAAGCGCTACCGAGATGAGCCACCGAGACAGACGGGCCAAAACCTTCTCAGAGTCCTGCCGCTCGGCGCCAGTACGGTCGCGGAATACTGTCGAGATCCACGGGCGGCCCGGTGATTTGCTGGCCGCTGCCGGTGACCGTGCCGCTGGCGTCGGCTGTGAGCCAGGCGAAGCCCCACGGAACCTGCAGTCGGAGGCTGATCTCGACGGCCATCGGCGCGAGCACGGATCGTTGGTCGCTCTTGCCGTCTCTCGGCTCGCCGCCAAAAATCCTGCGGGCAGCCGCCGGGTTTCTGGCCCAGAACTCCGGGTCGAGTCGACGGAATTTCTGTTCCATTGCTCGGCGACTCGCATCCATCTGCGCATCGATCTTCGCTTCGATTCGCCGGGCGAGCTCGGCAGAGGTGGGCGCCTTGCGCGTGATCTTGACCTGCGCCACTCTGGCCCCCGCGAGCTTGGTCCGGCTGAGCGCCACCTTGACCAGGGTGGGGATGCGCTCAACTGCGACCTGGTCCCAGTCAAAAAGTTCGTCGGCGAGGTCGGAGTCTTCGGCCACGCTCGCAAGGTCGACGGGTGACGGCCCGCTCAACACCGCCCCGTCGTAGCTGTAGGAAACGACCTTCGCGAGCTCGGCCGAGTCCTGCACCTGGAGGCTCGCGCCGCTCTCTGTCATCGCGAATCGCAGCGCCCGGCTCTTGCCTGGGAGTTTCTGGCGGTAGGCCTGGAGCATCCTCGTGAACCGTGGCTCGTTCCACAGCGCTCCGCTGCGCACCGATGGTGCTCGTTCGCCGGCGACCCACTTAGCCGGCACCTGTCCGCAGCTCGCCACGCTGAGTGTAGTTGCCATCGCCAGCGATACCAGGGTGAAGCGAGCAGGGGTCGTGCGCATCGAGGACTTCCTCCCCATGGGTATGCGCAAAGGGACCCGACCACGGGACAAGTGCTGTCGAATGGCGACCGCTCGGCATCTGACTTGGCGTCAGCAGCGAGGTGGGAGCAGAACCGCCGCCAAGCCGGCGGCCGGCGGTGTAAGGCCGCTTCTCTTCTTTCCGTCGCGCTCGAGTGAGCGGGACGCGGCGCGGCCAAGGCAGCCCGCCGCGTACATCGATCAGCAGCCGTTACCGTTCAGCAAAAGCATGTCGCGCCGGGGCAGTGAGACTTTCCGTAGTAACAGACGACGTCTGTGCCGCAGAGCGTGTAGGAGCAGGCTCCGTCCGTACCGCCCGCGACCCTGGCAAGTATGCCCTGATCCAGGTTGCGGACGGTGTCGCGGTTGAGCTTGAGTGTCTTCTGGTTCTTGCGCATCGAATCTCCTTTGGCGCCGCTGAATGCAGCCCGGCAGATCGGGGATCATTCCCATGTTTTACCATATCTAATTCAAGGCAATTCGCCAAGATAGGCACGGCGCCCCCAGCGGGCGCTCGACCGCGACCGGATAGTGACGGTAGGCAAGGACGCGCGCCGCGTGATGCACTGCCCGCGACGACCTCGCCCTGATCGTCGGCCGCGCCAGTGCCGGCGAGACCACGGCGGCCGCGACGATCGGCGACGCCTATCGCGAGGCCGGCTACCAGGTCATCGGCGCCGCCCTGGCAGCAAGGCCGCCGGCACCTTGCGGCAGAAGCCGGCATCCGCTCTCGCACCCTGCACAGCTGCAAGTACTCCCGGGATCGTGGGGAGTCGCAGCTTCATGCCGGCAGCGTCCTGGTCGTCGACGAGAGGATAGCCGCGGTGAAAGGCGTAACCTGCTGTACGGTCTTGGCTTAGGGGAGGACTGCTCCGCCCCGGACCCAAGAAGCGGCCGCGCCCTGGCCGCCGCGCTGGTCACGAGCAGGTAGAGCCGCAGCACTACCCTTCTTGAAAGGCCGGCCGGACACGCCGGCACTAGCGGATCATCATCGACAAGGAGAACAGATCATGAAGAAGAGCCGCAAGCTCCTGCTCTACCGCGAAACCCTGCGCCAGCTTGCCTCGCCCGACACGCTCCGCGAGGTGGCCGGAGGCGGGAGCACGGTGCCCTGCCTCCCGACGCGGGGATTCACCTTCTGCCCAGTCAACACCTGCAGCCAGTGATTCGCTGACGTCTTCCCCTTGGCGGGGCGGCGGGCGGGCGTCACGACTTCGATGCTGATCCGCTACGAGCCCTCCCTCCCCAGCGTGGCCCCTTGGCTAGACTGAAGGTCACCACGTTCACCGCCTGGGCCAGTCAGGATCTGGCCTTGGCGGTGGGCGCGCGTCGCCGCCCGCTGTCAGGCGCAGCAGCATCCGCAGTGCTCCCGCCCTTGACAACCCTCGCCGGTGACAACATCATCGGCCCATGGCCATCACCGTGACTCTCGACCCGGATGTCGCCGAGCGGATCGAGCAAGAAGTCCGCCGCGCGGGAAAGCCAGCAGAGGCTCTGGTGAACGACGCGCTGCGCTCACGCCTTGGACTCAGGGGATTGGCTAGCGCACGGGAGCCGTTCCGCGTGCAGCCCCACGACTTCCAGTTCGCGGCCGGGATCGACCTCGACAAGATGAATCAGCTGGTGGACGATCTGGAAGCTGCGGCAACCGCGCAGAAGGTCAGGGAGTGATCCTCCCCGACGTCAATCTGCTCCTCCACGCATACAACTCCCATTCCCCGGCGCACGCGGTCGCACGAAGGTGGTGGGAAGGACGGATGACGGAGGATTCGCCGGTCCAGCTGCCCTGGGTGGTCATTCTCGGGTTCTTGCGCCTGGCGACCCACCGCCAGATTTCCGCGAACCCCCTCGCTGTAGCCGCCGCCTGCGAGATCGTCGAGTCATGGCTGACCAGACCACAGGTTTCTGTGCTCCACCCCGGCGAGCGGCATGCCGCGATCCTCTTCGGCTTTCTAAGGTCGACCGGCGCGGGTGGCAATCTGACCACCGACGCGCATCTTGCCGCCCTCGCGGTCGAGCATGACCTCGAGATCTGCACGACGGATGCAGACTTCGCTCGCTTTCCCGGCCTGCGCTGGAAGAATCGTCTCATCGAAAACTGAAGGAAACTCGGAACCGGCGGCCGCTGCCGCGGGAAGGCCACCCAGCTCGGTCGCGAGCTCCTCGGCGAGTCCGACCGGGCGCCGCGGGGCCAGCGAGCCGCTCGGTGCCGCGATCGGGCGGAAAGCTCGGAGGCGAACAGGAGCGACGCTGGCCACCGCCCTCACTACCGACCCAGCCGTCGGAGCTGGCGAGCCAGCATCGCTGAGGCATGCAGACGGTCGCACGACGGTCGTCCCGGTCCACGCGGGGGAGAGAATCGGACCGGGCCTTCTGGCTGCGATTTTGCGCGACTGCGAGCTCACTCACCCGCAACCAGCTTCGCGGCCTCCTCTAAGAGAAGGGAGCAACCATGCGGTGGTACCACTATGTGGCGTACTTCTTCGGGGGCGCATTCCTCGCGAATACCCTGCCCCATCTCGGCAATGGGATCTCGGGGCATGCCTTCCAGAGCCCCTTCGCATCGCCGCCCGGGGAAGGTTTGTCCTCCTCGACGATCAATGTCCTCTGGGGCCTCTTCAACCTTGCCGTCGGCTACCTGCTCGTCTGTCGTGTCGGCGACTTCAGTCTGCGCAACACCCGGCACGTGCTCGTCCTCGGGGCGGGCATCCTGATCATGTCGCTCATGCTCGCGCACGGATTCGGACGGTTCCACGGGGGGCTGTGAGGCCCTGGGGTCGCGTTGCCCGGTTGTCCGGCCGCTAATTGGAGAGCGAAAACAAAGACCGCCAGCTGTGCGACGCCGCTGCTTTGCCGACTTACTGCCGCCGAGAGCATAACTCGTCACCCAGGAGAGCTGGACAGCTTGGGCCGGGTTCGCGGCGCGCACCCTGGCGCACCCTGATGGATCACCGCAGTGATATCGGCATTTGTCAATAACTCTGTTGTAGTTCGCAAAACTCCTGTGCTAAGTTTTCTTTCGAAGTGTGAATTTCAACAAGATGGGATTAGGAAAGGAGTGAATATGTCCTTGACCCTAAGGTTTGGCGCCTCGGCGCCATCTCTCGCGGAACAGCTTGGATACCCACAGCCGGAGCCTGGTTCTGCGACGCTCCTCGATGACCTACAGCGCGACGCCGATGCAATCACCAGACTTCACCGACGCGGATTGCTGGCAGAGACTGAAACGCTGCGCGCAAGACGCCGGCTCGTGGAGAAGCTCGATCTCTCAGGTGTCAAACCGAGGGCACGAGAGGAACGACACCTACAACTTGGTGGACAGTGATTGGGATTGCGCATCCAACTAGTGCACCCTGCTGTGGGCCGCCCTGGGCGGCACGGCCGGACCATGTCCGCGGTCCAGCTCGCCCGCCAGCTCAAGCCCTTCGGCGTCCGCCCCCGGCTGTACCGCGATGGCGCGAAGTGCGGCCGGGGGTACTCGGCCGAGGACGCAGGCCGCCGCGAACGCCATTGGCGAAAGCCTGCCCAAACTGCGCGATCAGCTACAACACCTCAACAGGGCCTTGCAGCAAGTGGAGCAGGCGATGAAGGGACCCGAGAAGGCGATGGAGGCCATCGTCCGCGAGATAGGGCCGGAAGCGGCCAGGCTGGCCGTCTCGGCGCTCCCCCGCGAGCTTCCCTTCCGCGTCGAGCTCGCCATCCGAGCGGT
Organism: uncultured Acidobacteriota bacterium; assembly: GCA_963732005.1. Classification (GTDB taxonomy): domain Bacteria; phylum Acidobacteriota; class Thermoanaerobaculia; order Multivoradales; family UBA5704; genus JASLEW01. The sequence continues at coordinate 2,652,946 of CAVSXT010000005.1, read as the reverse complement.
CGAGAGAGTTTTTGGACCGCGGACTCGGCCTCGGCCGCTAACCCCAGCCGACCAGCCCGATCCCACAAGCCCTCGCGCCTGAGAAGGGCCATGGTCAGCAACCCCAAGTGATCGAGCTCGCGAAGGTCGGGCCAGGCGGCCACCGATTACAGCTGAGCCGCTATCGATGCAGAGCTGAAAGAATCGGAGCCAGCGTCCGCATCAAGCGTCGATACTCGACGCGAAGTTCCAGGTAGTCCGCCACACGCCCGCCAGGTCCCCGGCGAGCAACGGCTCGCGGGGCCGCCGGAACATCTCCCTGCTGAACATCTGCAAGTTTGCAAAGGCTCTGGAGACGACGGCTGCCGAGCTGGTCCGGGATCTGTAGCCCGGCCGCCTCGCTGGCGACTTCTTGTGCCTGCCGTGGATCTGGCGCGGACCTGGCGGCGGGGACCGGCAGAGTTCGTATGCGCGCTTGAGCAGATGATCTCGGTACAACCCATGATCGATCTGACAGTCAAGCAAGTCCAAGAGTTTCAGAGTATGGTCGGTGCCGCTGCCGAGGCGCCGCCTCAGCCCGGCGGCAGCACGCCGGTCTGGCGCAGCAGGCCCAACATGTCGAACTCGGACCACTCCTCGCGGATCCGGCCTCCCTCGATGCGCCAGATGGTGATGCCGCGCAGCGCGAAGCGCTTGCCGCTGGCGGGCAGGCCGTTGCCTTCGCCGGTGTTGGTGCCGCGACCGGTCCACAGGACGCAGACGCGGTCACCTTCGGCCAGCATCTGATCGACGGTCATCACCAGGTCGGGGGCTGCCATCCGCCAGCCGCGCACCGCTGCCTGGTCTTGGCGCAGGCCGGTGTCTCTCTGCAGGCCGTGGTCGACGAAATCCGGGGCATAGATCTCGCCGGCGACCTCCAGCCGGCCGCGGTTGAAGATGTCGTCGAAGACACGGCGGGCCACCGCCTTGTTCTTCTCCTGCAGGTCGCCGCCGTGGGCCGCGCCGCCCAACAACGTACAGGCCGCCACTGCGAGGAAAACGCTGCGCTGAATTCTCGTCATGGTCTTCTCCCGGACGCTCCGCGTCCAATTAGTGTTATGACAGTTACATGTATTGACGCCGGTGCGGCGGCGATATTACGCCGGCCGCCGGCGGCGCCGGACGGTGTGCTGGCCGCCTGCTCGAAGGCGTGGGCGCTGGCCGCGCGCTGGGGCTGGTGGCCGCGCGAGATGCCGAACCCGGCCCAGGGCCACGACCGCCACCACGAGGAGCGGCGCGGCCAGGCGCTCGACATGGCGGCGCTCGGGCGACTCGGCGAGGCCCTGCGCAAGGAGCGCCAGGACTCGACACCGGCGGCGGCGTTCACCTTCATGCTCCTGACCGGCTGCCGGCCGGGCGAGGCCCTCAACGCCCGCTGGGAAGCGATCGACCTCGACGCGCGCATCTGGCACCTGCCGGCGTCCAAGGCGGGGCCGCGGTCGGTTTACCTGGGACGCCCGGCGATCGATCTGCTGCGCGCCCTACCCTGCTGCGGGGACCTCATCTTTCCCGGCCGGAGCTCCGGCCCCATGTCGGATCTCAAGCGGCTCTGGGAGCGCTTGGCGGCGCGCGCCGAGCTGCCGGCGCGGATGCGCCTCTACGACGCGACGCGCCATACCTTCAACAGCACCGCCGCCTACTTCGGCGTGCCACGCGAGATCCGGATGCGCCTGATGGGCCATTCGCTGGGCCGCGACGTGCACGACATCTACACCCACCTGCGGCCGGAGCAGCTGCTCGCGGCGGCCGACCTGATCGCCGGCGGCCTGGCCGCGGCGCTGCGCGGTGAGCGGCAGGAGGGCCGCGTGCTGCGGTTCGAGCCTCGGCCCCTGCCGTAGGCCCGCACCGGCGACGCCAGGAAGGAGGACGAGAGAGAGGAGCACAGCGGGGAGGGATTGCCCCTCCTCATCCACCGGAAAGCGGCCCCGGCACGGGCGGTAACCCAATGCCGAGGCCTACCACGCACGGGAGGATCCCCCATGCGCAGCGAGCAGGATTCTACCAACCCCGCGTCCCTGCCCCCCGGCCTCGACCTCGAGGTCTACACCGAAGCCACCCGCCGCGCCCTTTACGACATCGTCGTCGCCGTCCACTTCACCGCGCCGGCCCCGCCCGCCGAAATCGCGCGCGGCGACTGGTATCCCGACTATTCGCCCGACGAGGCCGGCCTGGTCGTGCTGTTCGCGGGCGGGCGCTGGCTGGCCCTGTGGACCCGCCTCGAAGAGGCGGCGTCCGACCTGCCCGAGTCGCGCCGCCAGGCGTTCGTCCGCATCCAAGCCGTACCGGAGGCACCCTATGGGGTGACGTTCCATGAAGTGTGACGCCGGCGTCGCCGCCCAAGTCAGCGCCGCGACCGACCGCTTCGAGCGCCACCTGCACGCGATCACCGATGCCGAAGTGCTCGGCGTGCTGCTCGCGGGCGGCCGCGCCCACCGCACATCCCTCCGGCTCGCCCGCAAGCTCCTGACCGACGAGGGCGGGCTCGCCGCACTCCCGGAAACGTCGCGAGCGGTGCTGCGGCTCCGGGGCCTTCGCGACACCCAGGCGTCGGCGCTGCTCGCGGCCCTCGAGATCGCCTGCCGCCTGGCGCGCCAGCGCATCCCGGTCCGCCGCCCCCTCACCCGCCCCGACGAGGTCGCCCGCTTCCTCGCGCTCCGCTACCGGCAGCGCGACCAGGAGGTGCTGGGCGCCCTGTTCCTCGACACCCGTCACCGTCTCCTCGGCGAGCAGGAGATCTACCGCGGCACTCTCCACCGCACCGCGGTCGAACCACGGGAGATCCTCAAACAATGCCTGCTCCGCGGCGCCAGCGGCTTCGTGGTCTTCCACACCCGCCCCAGTGGCGGTCCGACGCCCAGGCCGGAGGATCTGAGCTTCACCCACCAGCTGGCGGACGCCGCGGCGCTCCTTGGCGTCGACCTCCTCGACCACCTGGTGCTCGGCGCCGCCGGCCAGTGGGAGTCGCTTTACGCGCGAGGGGGCTGGTGAGGCCACCGCGATCCGACCTCGAGAGAGCGCCGGCCGGCGCTCCCCTCCCCTCCGCAGGTATAAACTGGCTATGGCGCTTACTGGCCCGCTTCGAAGCCAAAGAAGAAAGGGTGGCCACCCAACAGCAGAGGTCACACCCAGAAGCTACGATTGCCGACGACCTGCGTGCCCGGAACGCCCGGGCGCTCGAGCTCGTGCGCGAGTGGCTCGCGGATGAATCCGGCTATGACGAAAAGGTCTTCCCGGTTCTCAAGGCGGGGCTGGAGGCTGACAGGCTCTCGGGGCCATTCGGGCTCTCCAGACTGAGCCGGAGGCCGACCGGCCGGCCCATGGGGCGGTGGTTCAGCGCCTGACTTGCGCTGTGGTGTCCAGGAGAACACGACTCAGATGCCAGAGGTCAGCCGGTTCTTAGGCATTGTCATCTCGCTGTACTATAACGATCATCCGCCGCCGCACTTCCACGCGCGCTACGGCGAGCTGAAGGCGATCATCGATATCGAATCGCTAACCATCCTGTACGGCGAGCTGACGCCAAGGGTGCTGGGACTCGTCGTGGAATGGGCTGCGTTGCACAGGGCTGAGCTTCTAACCGACTGGGAGCTGGCCCGGAAGCAGGAGCCGCTCGTGCAGATTGCTCCCTTGGAGTGAGCCATGCTGAAAGACATCGTGGAAGCTCGACCTGCCGGAGAACACAAGCTCTACCTTCGTTTCGAGGACGGAGTGGAGGGCGAGATCGATCTATCGAAGCTCATCGAATTCAAGGGAGTCTTCGAGCCCCTGCGCGACGCCAGAGAGGTCGCCAAGGTGCGGGTCGACGCCGAACATGGAACCGTATCCTGGCCAAACGGCGCCGATCTCGACCCTGACGTGCTCTATTCCCTGCTAACCGGGAAACCGATCGAGTTGAGACACCTGGTGGTCCGCTGAGCCAGCTGGGAGTGGACAGATCCTGGGACTGCATCGCAACGAGGAGGAGCACCCGGTGCGCCGGCCGGCCGGCTCCTATCGGCGACGCTTCAAGCAATGAGGCTCCCCCGGTCCTGCTCGAGACCGGCGCTGGCCATGCTCGTCCATCCACGGCCTCATTGAGGCGGCCGGTCATGAGGTCGATGAGTGATCGCGCACGCAGGTGCCCCCGGCCCTGTCTGGCTGCGGCCAGGTTGCCAGAGCAATCGTTTTTCCGCTCGCTTCGCGAGCGTCGTCATCGAATCAAGGAAGCCCCACGGGCGAGCACCTGCTTGCCCATCGCAGGTTGCCCGGCGCCCGGGGGCCGGTTGGTTCGCGCCCTCCGCTTCGCTCTGGGCGCGAAATTCGAGAGCACCGTGGTGACCGCACCGACCCGAGCGGCCGTCATAGATGGCGCTGCCGGCGGTGGGACCGAGGCCGGCGGCGCGCCCGGCGGCGGCCCGCCGAGCTGCCCCACCTACCGCTTTGAGCTACGGCGTCACGCAGGGCTCGGCCGAGAATGATCTCGGCTCCCCTGCGGGCTTGATATCAATCTCTTATCGCAAGTCAGACGCAGCAGGGCGAGGCGCGACCCGCCCGCGCTCCGAACGCCGCTTCACCACGACCGGTCATGAGGGCTCCTGCCTTGCGTTAAGTTGACATTATCGGTAGGGAACCCTGGCTGTCGCTGCTCGGCCAAGGTGGACGGTGATGCCGGTACAGACGCTGGTTTTTTTCCTGGCTGCCCTGCCCTTGCATCGCCGTTGCCCGCCTTCGCGGCCACCGGCATGCTGCTCCGCTTGCCGACGCTGCACCGCACGGGCGACCTGCCCTTGCCGCCGGGACTCGCCAACGCGACGCCGCCGCCCACGGCAGCGCCGCGAGCGACCGCTGCGAGCACCACCCGCACGCGATCGCCGATCGGCGACCACTCGTCGAGCGGCCACGGCAGGCGCGATCCCCGAACCGCTGCCACGGTGCTCGACCCGCAGCGGCCAGCAGGCCGTGGCAGCCTGCCGGCTGGCGTGCCGGCAGGCCTCGCCGAAGTGCCGGCAGGGCTTGCGGGAGTGCCGGCACCGTGCCGGCAGGTCCAGGAGGCGGGTGCCGGCACGGTGCCGCTGGGCCACCACCAGCACCGCGAAGCTCCGGCAGCGACCTGGCAGAGTGCCGGCAACGCCCGCCTGCCAGCCGCACGAGTTGTCACCCGGAGCGGCGGTCAGTTCGCGGGCTCCGCGCCGGCGCGAGCCTGCCGGCGGGGGCAATGCCGAAGGTGAGCGATCTCGGCCTGCTGGGACCCGAACCTTCTGCCGCAGCCCGCGCGGCAAGCGATTCCCTGCGCCGCAGCCTGCGGCGGCGCACCACCGGCCGCCGCTCCTGCCGGCAGGCCGGCCTCGCTGCCTGCCGGCAGCTCGATGGCGGCAGCGACCCGCGGCGCCGTCCCCACTCCGGCTGCGCCACCAGCCTGAGCGGCCCAGGCAGCGCCTGCCAGCACGCAGCCGGCAGCGGTCAGCTCGTGCGCGATCGCGGCGAGCACCGCCCACGGCCAGGCGAGCCTGCCGGCGCCAAGGATCTCGGGCAGGGTGCGCGCGGACAGCCCGGCGACGATCAACGGCAGGACCAGGCCGCCCGAGGCGGCCAGCACCGCCAGCCAGGTGGCCGCCAGTGTCCGCCGCCATGGCCGCACCTGGGCGACGGTGTGAGCCAGGTAGAGGTTGCCGCCGGTCAGCACCAAGGCGGTGCCGATCCCGGCCAGCACCAGCAGGGCACGCTCGGTCGGGGCCGCCACCGGCAGCCGGTCGGCGGCAAGCAGCGCCAGCACCAGGCGCGGTGCCTGGACCAGGATGGCGGCGAGGGCGATGGCAAGGCCGGCGCGGCGAGATGTCATCGGGTCTCCGGGTCGTCCGTCTCACGTTTCCAGGGTCGCTCGGCGCCCTCCAAACACCCCCGGTCTGCCCGGGTTGGAGCCGCCGCACCATAGATGGCCAAGCCAGCGCCGGTCCGGCCGGCCACGCCCCGGCGGCTGTCCCCTCGCGAACTCCGGCCGGCTCGCCGCCTCGCGCCATTCCACGCCCTCCCGCGTTCGCCAGAGCACGCCAGAGCCTGCCCGAGAAAAGCGCATCGGCTCGCCGGACGGGACCGTCCCAGCCCGCATTCCCACCCATAGATGACCAACCTCCATATATGGGGAGCTTGGCCATCTATGGACGCCTGCGCGCCGCCGCGACCCCGCTAGGCCATCACCCCTCCCCCGCCGGCGCGGCCGGCGGTCCGTCCAGCGACCAGCGCCAGCTGCCGCCCGTCCCGTAGCCCTGGCGGCGGGCAACGATGCCCTCGAGCTGCTTGGCGCGGCGCAGGGTGTGCTCGGCGATCCCCGCCTGGCGGGCGGCGGCCCAGATCTCGTTGGTGCTCACCGGGCCGGCGCCGAGCAGGCTGCGCAGGAAGGCCCGCGCCTCGTCGAGCGAGGACAGGTCGTTGCCGGTGGCCTCCGGCGCCAGCAGGTCGCTGGCCCGCAACGGGCTCGCCCCGGCCCAGCGGAAGCCCTGCTCGTCGATGGCATAGGCCAGGGTCGGCCCGACCGCGGCGAGATTGGACTTGATGTGCACCAGCGCCCGCTCGGCGTCGTCATCGGCGCCGCAGCCGGCCAGCAGCACCGAGCGCGCCGCGGCGGTGAAGTCGATCGAGCCCTGGCCGGCGTAGATGCTGCGGCTCCCCCGCGACTTGTTGAGGTGGCGCACGGCGAGCACCGCGCAGCCGTGGCGGTCGGCGAGCCGCGCCAGCGGGGCGAGGATCGCCCGCACCTCGTTGGCGCGATAGGCGTCGGTCTTCGCGCCGAGATAGGCCACGATCGGGTCCAGGATGACCAGGCGCGGCCGGTGCTCGGCCAGCGCCTGCTCGATCTCGGCAAAGTCGTCGGCCTGGGCAAGGTCGAGCGGCTGGTCGTGCAGGAACACCGCGTCGCAGTCGGCCCCCAGCAGGTCGAGCCGCGGGCGCAGCGTGTCGCCCAGGCCGTCCTCGGCGGTGAAGATCAGCGTCCGGAAGGGCGCAAACGGCGCCGCGCCGGGCAGGCCCTGGCCGCGCGAGCCCGCGGTGGCCAGCGCCGCGGCGATCCAGCTCTTGCCCTGCCCGGGATCGCCCTCGAGCAGCGTCAGCTTGCCGCACGCGATGTAGGGCTGCCACAGGAAGACCACCGCCTGCGGCGGCACATCCGAAGCGCGGCGGACACGCGACCGACGCCCCGCCGGGGATCCCGCCGGCGAGAGGTCCGCCGGCAACACCGTGGGCGCCGCGGCCGCCAGCTCCCCGAGCTCGCGGCGGATCTCCGCCGCCGGCCGTCCCGCCCGCTCCCGCTCCGCGATCCAGTCCGACACGTCGCCCTTCTCGGGCAGACCCGCCAGCTCGAGCATCCCCACCTCCGCCGCGGCGCCACCGCGCATCGTCGTCAGGCTCCTGGCGACCGTGCCGGCACGCTCCCGGCCCGCCAGGTCGTTGTCCGGCAGGATCACCACTCGGGCGCCGCGCAGCGCCGCGCCGTAGGCCGCCCGCCACTTCTTGGCGCCGCCGGGGTTGGTGGTGGCGGCCAGGCCCAGGGCCGCCAGGCGGTCGGCGTCCTTCTCCCCTTCGACCAGGAACACCGTCTCGCCGGCCGCCACCGCCACCACCGTCTCCGGCAGCCGGTAGAGCACCCGCTCAATGCCCTCGAGGTTCCAGGCCCAGCCGCCGCCCGGCAGCGGCCGCCGGCAGGGGAACTGCTTGCCCCGCTTGCGCAGCACCTGGAACAGCAGGCGGCCGTCGCCGTCGCGGTAGTCGTAGACCGCCTCGACCTCGGCGAGCGGCTCGCCGCCGCCGGCCGGCAGCTCGAGGCCCAGCCGCGCCGAGAGATCGCGCCAGCCACCACCCGTCCGGCACACGTCGCAGACCCATGTCCGCTTCTCGTGGTTCCAGCGCGCCGAGGGGCGGTGGTCCTCGTGCGCCGGGCACAGGAACCGCAGCTCGCGCCCCTCGCGGCGAGCCTGCCTCGCCGCGAGGGCGCGTTCGATCGCCGCCAGCTGGGCGCCGTCGTCGGACATCGCCGGCAGCGTCCAGCTCAACCGCGAGCGTCCAGCTCGTCGGAGGTGCTCCGCCGCCGGTGGGCCGCGATCCACGCTTCCAGGTTCTTCGAGCTGGTAGCGGACCGCCCTGCCCAGCCGGATGAAGGGCGGTCCGCCACCGGTGACCCGGTACTTCTCCAGGGTGTGCGCCGACAGGTTGCAGCGTTCGGCGGCTTGCCGGGTGTTGAGCAGCACGGACATCACGATCACCTCGCAGTCGTACGGCCGGGCGAGCCGGCCCGGGTTGAAGGGGTCAATGGAGGCCCTGGCAGGCGTTCCCACCGCACGTTGCACTCCACTGTGACCCACTATTCATGGTCTATATCATGATATGATGGTCATATGAGGATGTCTAGCACCCCACAGGCTCGTAGGTCGGCCTCAGAGGAGCTTGAGAGCAAGAAAGCCGCCTGTTAACTCCGTTACCAGGCGGGGCATTCTCGCCTTCGGCTCGAATGCCATGGACCGGACCCGGCTGATCACTCTTCGACCCTTCCCGGACTCGGGCGAGGTCGCGTCCCACGTCGCTACGGCCCGGGCAACTCGGCACCCGCCCGCCATCCGGTGCCGCTCCCCAATCGTCACCGCCGCACTCTCCGACCTTCGTGCCACTCACCGGTCGAAGCGCCGACCCTGCCGGCTTCGCTGCAGGTCTATCGGCCTTCTCCGCTCTGCTTTCCAGGTAGGGGGGTCGATCGTCGTTGCCTCGCCGCCCGCCACCCGTGGCTCCATCGGCATCGACCCGGCCGCTGCCACCACCTGCGCGTCGTTGGTAAGTTTCAGACGGGCAGCCCACCGGCGTTGCCTTCGCCCACCGGCGTCGGGCCCGGCCCTCGGCGTTGCCGCCAGCAGGGGCGTCAGCCGCCCGCTCCCGGTCCGCCAGCGCAACGCCGGGCCGCCTGGTCGGGAAGGGCGCCTTCGCTGCGCTCGGCGCCTGCGCGGCCCTGGACCGAGGCGACGGCCATGAGCCGGTCCCACCTCGTCGCCTTCCGGCTCACCCCCGAGGAGCATGCGCGTCTGGCCGCCGCGGCGCGGGCCGCCGGGCTGGCGCCCGCCGCCTGGTGCCGCCGCACCGTCCTTGATCGGCTCGCCGCCGGCGACGCGCCTGCCGGCGCGCCCCTCGCCACCGCCGGGGCGTTGCCCTGCGCCCCCGCCGCGGGAGACCCGGCAGGTGGGGCCGCCGAGCCCGAGCCCCTGTCGTGCATCGTGGGTGCCCGGCTCACCCCGAGCCAGTACTTTGACCTCGAAGCCCGCGCCAAGGGCGCCGGCGTCACCGTTGGTACCTACCTGCGCCACCTCGTACGCGGCAGGCCGCCGACTGCGCGCTGGCCCCTCGCCCGCGCTGCCATCGTCCAGCTCGCCAGGGCCGGCAACAACCTCAACCAGCTCGTCAAGCTCGCCCACTCCGGCACCCTGCTGTCGGCCGCCCTGCTTGGCGCCGTCCAGAGCGTCCAGGCCGAGGTGCGCGCCGTCCGCCGCGCCCTCCAGGACGAGCCCCGCGGATGACCACCTTCAAGGGCGGCCGCAAGTCCGGCACCGGCGCCAGAACCGGGCTTGGCCGCAGCTTCGCCGGACTCGTCCGCTACCTCCAGCAGGGCCACCGCGACCGCCCCGACCTCGCACGGGTCGCCTGGTCCAGCACCCGCAACCTCGACACCGACAACCCCGCCGAGGCTGCCCAGCTCATGCGCTACACCGCCAGCGACAACCCCAGGGTCGAGGAGCCCGTCTACCACTTCGGCCTGAGCCTGGCCGCCGGCGAGCACCTCACCCGCCAGCAGTGGGAGGACGTCGCCAGCCGCGTCCTCGGCCGCATGGGGCTCGCCGACCACCAGGCCGTGCTCATCGCCCACCGCGACACCGACAACCAGCACATCCACATCGTCATCAACCGCATCGGCGACGACGGCCGCGCCTGGCGGCCCTTCCGCGACATGGTGCATGCCCACGAGGCCATCCCCGCCCTCGAGGTCGAGTACGACCTCAGCCGCACCGGCCGCGAGCAGGCACCCCCCGACCTCGGCGCTGGCACCGTCCGCGAGGCCATGCGCACTGGCGTCCAGCCCTTCGCCGACCGCGTCCGTGACGAGGCCGGCCACGTCTTCGCCCAGGCCACCAGCTGGGTGGAGCTCGAAGCCGCGCTCGCCGGGCTCGGCTACCGCCTCGAACCGGCCGAGCGCGGCTCCGGCCTGGTCGTCACCGACGGCAGCCGCCGGATCTCACTTTCCAAGGTCGACCGCAGCCTGAGCGGCCCGAAGCTCGCCGCCCGCTTCGGCGAGACCTTCCGCCAGCACCGCGAGCTCCATCCCGAGCCGCCCCAGGTCCAGCTCCAGGAGGGCGCCCGCGAGCGCGAGCCCCTGGCCGGCGCCACCCGCGGCGAGCGCGCCGCGGCGCTGATCGATCGCCTCACCGCGACCCGCGCCACCTTCACCAAGGCCGACATCCGGCGCGCTGCGTTCCATGAGCCCGACAGCCACGCCCTTGCCGAGCGCGCGCTCGACCGCCACCTGACCGCCAGCGTCGGCAAGGACGCCCGCGGCGTGAACCACTACGCTTCCACCGACTACTTGCGCGACGAGGCGCGTCTCTTCCACGCCGCCGGCGAGCTCGCCGCCCGCCGGGACCTCTGCCTCGATCCCGCCGACGTCCAGCGTGCCCTCGACCGCGCGCCGCGGCTCTCCGACGAGCAGCGCGACGCCGTCCTTGCCGCCACCACCCGCGACGACCTCGCCCTCGTCGTCGGCCGCGCCGGCGCCGGCAAGACCACCACCGCCGCCACCATCGCCGACGCCTACCGCGAGGCTGGCTACGACGTGCTCGGCGGCGCCCTGGCCGGCAAGGCCGCCGATAGCCTGCAGCGCGAGACCGGCATCCGCTCCCGCACCCTCCACAGCTGGGAGTACTCCTGGAAGCACGGCGATTTCCTGGACCGTCGCTGCGTGCTGGTCGTCGACGAGGCCGGCATGGTGGATGCCCGCCAGCTCTCCCGCGTGCTCGACCATGCGGCCAGCCAGCGCGCCAAGGTCATCCTGGTCGGCGATCCCGACCAGCTCAAGCCGATCGGACCCGGCGACGCCTTTCGCGGCCTGCTCGAGCAGCACCCCTCGGCCCGCCTCGACACCATCCGCCGCCAGGCCGAGCCCTGGCAGCGCGAGGCGTCCGCGGACCTCGCCGGTGGCCGCGTTGCCCCGGCCCTCGACGCCTACCAGCAGGCCGGCCGCCTCCACGTCGCCGACACCCGCGACGCCGCCCGCGCCGACCTCCTGGCCCGCTACGCTGCCGATCGCGCCGCCGACCCCGGCCGCGGCCAGCTGGTGCTCGCCTACCGCAACGACGACGTCGCCCGCCTCAACACCGGCATCCGCGACCAGCGCCTGGCCGCGGGCGAGCTCCGCGCCGGCATCACCGTCGCCGGCGCCGAGTACGCCGCCGGCGACCGCCTGGTCTTTCTCAAGAACGACCACCAGGGCCGCGAGGTGACCAACCTCGGCCGCGCCAGGGGCCAGGCCGTCGGCGTCAAGAATGGCACCCTGGGAACCCTAGAGCGCGTCTCGCCCGACCGCTTCGTCGCCCGCCTCGACGACGGCCGCCGGGTGGCCTTCCATCCCGGCCAGTACGACCAGATCGCCCATGGCTATGCGGTCACCATCCACAAGAGCCAGGGCGCCACCGTAGACCGCACCTACGTCCTCGCCGACCCGCTGATGAACCGCAACGCCTCCTACGTCGCACTCACCCGCCATCGCCAGGACATCCAGGTCTACACCGACCGCCAGACCTTCGCCGACCGAGAGCACCTCGACCGCGCCCTCTCCCGCGCCCCGTCCAAGGACGACCTCGCCCGCGACTACGCCGCCGCTGCCATCGAGCGCCAGGCCGCCCCCTCGCGCCGCTCGAGAACCAGGCCAGTAACCTACGCCATGAGATCCAGCACCTCCGCGGGGACCTGTCCACCGTCGAGCATGCCGTCACCGCCGCAAGCGACCTCGCCGCCGATCGCGCCAACCTGGTGTGGGCGGCCGGGCGCGTCTACACCCAGCCGGCCCAGGTGGTCGAGCGCCTGACCGCCGACCCGCATGCGTCCGAGCGACTCAGAGCCGGGCACGCCGCCGTCTATGGCCAGATCCACGGTCGCCCGGAGACCCTCCTTCGCCGGCCCGATCGAACCCAGCAGGAGGCCCTCGGCGCCGTGCCCACCCTACGCTCCGCCCTCGATCGCTATCACGGTTCAGAGCGCGCCGCCGCCCAGGCGCAGGCGCCCGCAAACGCCATCGGCGAAAGCCTGCCCAAACTGCGCGACCAGCTACAACACCTCAACAGGACCTTGCAGCGAGTGGAGCAGGCGATGAAGGGACCCGAGAAGGCGATCGAGGCCATCGTCCGCGAGATCGGCCCGGAAGCGGCCAGGCTGGCCGTCTCGACGCTCTCCCGCGAGCTTCCCTTCCGCGTCGAGCTCGCCATCCGAGCGGTCGAGAGAGTCCTGGACCGTGGACTCGGGTTAGGCCGCTGAGGCGCGACGGCAGACCTAACCGCGACGATGCTTGGGAGGCGCTACACCAGCTCCAACAGACCTGCAATCGGTGACCGGGGCAAGAGGCTCTTGCGCCGGCGTGGGGAGCTGCTCGAGCGCAGCTTCGCTCATTGCTACGACACCGGCGGCATGCGCCGGGTCCACTTGCGCGGCCGGCTGAACATCGCCAAACGCCTGGTTGTGCAGAAGGTCGAGGAGCAGCTCTCATGACCAAGCCAACGCCACCGACACCCGATCGCGTCCAGACCGGCGTGCGCATGGACAGGCGCATGGTCAAGGTGCTCAAGGCGCTCGCCGAGCTCTACGACCTGTCCCTGGGACAGCTCCTCGAGGACCTGGTCCGCGGCGCCTTCACCGACCGCCAGCCGTTCTCCGACACCGCCTGGGCTCAGATCGCTGAGCTGATGGCGATCTACGGCCTCGATCCCGCCGCGCTCGACAGCAGCTCGGCCGCGGAGGCGAGCTGACCATGGGTCTGTTCGACACCGTGGTCGTCGACGTGCTCGCCGCGGACTTTCAGACCAAGCAGCTCGGCCTGGGTATGCTGAGATATCGCCTCGGCGACCACGGGCGGCTGGTGGCGCCCTGCGGCGCCGAAGTCGCCTATCACGGCCTGGTCCATCTCTACGGCGACGACGGCGCCGAGTTCATGGCGATCTTCACTCATGGCGTGCTCGAATCCCTCGATCCGATCACCGGCGAAGCTGCCACCGGTTACCGCTGCCTGGGCGAGGGGATGCTCTGGACGCGGGACACCTGGTGACCTGACCGCAGCACCCGCCCACCGACGGTGCCCGCCAGCACGGGGGCACCGGCCGGTGGGCAACGTGGCACTCGCGGAACAGGGGCTCGCCCAATGGAGCGACGCCCCCGATACCGAGGACCCCAGGCCCAACGTCGCTGCGCGCAAAGGACCGCCGAGACCGGCCGCCCAGGGGCTGCTGGCCGAGTGGCGCCTGCTCGATCTGGAAGCGTCTCCCCGTCGCGACCTGTGGCAGTTCGAGGCGGCCCTCGACCTGCTGCGGCGGGCGCTCGCCGCGGCCCCGGCGGTGCAATCGACGCGGACTCCATTCGCGAGATGGAGGAGGCGGTAAAAGACTGCTGCGAGCGCCTCGCGGGGCACGCTTGCTACATGACCTTGCCCAGCGTCCACAGGCTCTCGCTTCGGCAGAGATCACCAGGGGTCACAAGTTCCGCGGCGAGGCCCATCAGATGGTGGGTCACGGCATCCGCGGACGGAGGCTCCGCCGCCGGATGTAAGGCTCGGTGTAGAAGTCCCCCAAACCGGCCGAGTTGAGCCACGACCGGCGCCGACGGGAAGTTGATCGCTTCGGGCTCAACGGCCGCTTTGCACTCTTCGATATAGACGTTGAGAAGCCCCTCGAGCTCCGCCGTGACACTCTTCGGCGCCGGATCCGCGATCGCCTTCGCCGTCGCGTCGAACCCGAGCCGTCCGAGGAGGCTGTCGGGATGGATTCCATGTGGCACGGCCCTGTAGGCCAGAACCGCTGCCAGGTAGGCCCTTAGCGGGGCGGCGGCTGTTCGGCCGCCGGGGAGGAGCGAGCTGGCTGCTTCACCTGCCTGGAACAGCGGGCCCTCGGGGAAATAGAGGTTTCGTAGCAAATCTACCGGATCATCGGCGATCGCCTTCACCGTCGCGTCGATCCCAAGCCGTCCGAGGAGGCTGTCTGGATGGATTCCAGCTGGCACGGCCGCGGCGGCCAGAACCACTGCGTCGGCGGCTGTTGGGCCGGGGAGTAACGAGCCGGCTGCTTCACCTGCCTGGGACAGCGGACCCTCGGGAAAATAGAGTTTGGGTAGCCATTCTGCCGGATCATCCGCGATCGCCTTCGCCGTCGCGTCGATCCCGCGCCACCTGCGCAGGATGTCGAAATGGAGTGTCGGTGGCACTGCCGCCGGGCCGAAGAAGCTAGCGCGCGCAATGACGAGCGCTCCAGGGAGGCCCTTCGTGTAGGAGCGGTAGACGAACTCAGAACAGATGAGCGGCTTCTTCTTGCCGTAGATCATATTCGCCAGGAGGTCCGCGGCGTGGGAGAAGATGCCCTCGACGAGGCGCGAGAGAATCGGCGTCACCTTGAGCTTGCGGAAAGTGCAGAGCAATGCGAGAAGCAGGATCTCGTGGTAGGCGTAGGGATTCCCAAGGTAGCCGTGCGCGGCTCTGAGGACATTCGCAACGCCTTCGCCGGCCGGCGTGTCCTTCAGGCGGCGGGCGAGGACGCATGTGGAGCCCTGGGAGCTCGTGACAAGCGGATCATCGACGACGCCTTGAAAGAGCGCCTCCTCGACCTGGTCGGCCTCCACCTTGAGGCTCGCGTGGCTGAAACAGGTCCCGTCGAAGACGCGGATGGCGTACGAGATCAAGCTCGTGCCGTGGTAAAGGAGGACGTCGATGGGCCGCAGCTCCGCTGCGGGGAAAGGGGTGGAGCTATCGGTCATGAGGCCTCCGATGGGGCATTGATCTGTGGCCCTCCTCCTTCGGCGTGACTGGCGGTGGCGATCCAAAATCAGCCCGCTGCTGAAGCTTGATAGTACGGCGGCACTATACAGCGTCGGAAGCTTATCGAATAATTTAAATTTCCAAATGGCACACTGCGAGCGGCGTCGCTCTACCGGCCGCCTCATGGGGCGAAGCCTACCGAAGCGTTCCTGGTGCATGCGGCGGCGGGATCTCCGGCGGCGAGGCAACGCGGAGGAGCCCAGCGCGCTCCAAGCCGTCGCCGCTGCCCTTCCTGACAGCGCTGGAAGCTCTGGAGGAGACGAATCGCCTGGCGAGGGTTCTTCTGGGCGAGGTAGGTCTCCGCCAGGTCGAGGCTCACCAGGGTGAGCTCCTGACGGAAGCCCGCCTCGCGGAAGTCGTGCCAGACGGAGGCCAAGCCGCGCTCGGCGGCGTCGAGGCGCCCGACGCCGCGGCAGATCGGCGAGCACCTCTCGCGCGAGCAGTGGGAACAGGCAGTCAGCCGGGTGCTCGACCGCATGGGCCTAGCCGACCACTAGGCGGTGCTCATCGCCCACAACGACACCGACAACGAGCACGTGCACATTGTCGTCAACCGGATCGGGGACGACGGCCGCGCCTGGCGCCCGTTCCGCGACATGGTGCACGCCCACGAGGTCATCCCCGGCATCGAGATCGAGTACGGCCTGACCCGCACCGGCCGCGAGCAGGCGCCGCCCGACCTCAGCGCCGGCACGGTCCGCGAGGCCATGCGCCTCGACGTGCAACCCCTCGCCGACAGCCGCCGCAGCTCGCTCTCGCGCGTCGATCGCAGCTTGAGCGGCCCGAAGCTCGCCGCCCGCTCAGCGAGACCTTCCGCGAGCACCGCGAGCGGAACCCGAGCCGCCGCAGATCCAGCGCCGGGCCGACGGCCGGGAGATCGCGCCCCTCGAGGGCGCCACGCCGAGCGCGCGCACCCGGGCGCTGATCGAGCGCGTGACGGGCGACGCGCGCCACCTTCACCGAGGCCGACGTCCAGCGCGCCGCCTTCCACGAGCCCGACAGCTACGCGCTCGCCCAGCGAGCGCTCGATCGCGACCAGATCGTGACGGTGGGAAAGGATTCGCGCAGCGTGATGCACTACGCCTCCATCGAGTACCTCCGCGACGAGGCCCGGCTGTTCAGGCTGCGGGCGAGCTGGCCGCGCGCGAGCAGCTGCGGCTTGATCCGGGCATGGTGCAGCGTGCTCTCGACCGGGTGCCGCATCTCTCCGACGAGCAACGGTCCGCCGTCGTCGCCGCCACGGCCTGCGACGACCTCGCCCTGATCGTCGGCCGCGCCGGCGCCGGCAAGACCACGGCGGCCGCGACGATCGCCGACGCCTACCGCGAGGCCGGCTACCAGGTGGTCGGCGGCGCCCTCGCCGGCAAGGCCGCCGACACCCTGCAGCAGGAAGCCGGTATCCACTCCCGCACCCTGCACAGCTGGGAGTACTCCTGGGGCCGAGGAGAGTCGCGGCTTCATGCCGGCAGCGTCCTCGTCGTCGACGAAGCCGGGATGGTGGATGCCCGCCAGCTCTCCCGGGTGCTCCACCATGCCTCTGCCCACCGGGCCAAGGTGATCCTCCTCGGCGATCCCGACCAGCTCAAGCCGATCGGCCCCGGCGATGCCTTTCGGGGCCTGCTCGAGCAGCACGCCCCCGCCCGCCTCGAGACCATCCGCCGCCACGCCGAGCCGTGGCAGCGCGAGGCTTCCGAGAACCTCGCCGGCGGCCGGGTCGCCTCGGCGCTCGACGCCTACCAGCAGGCCGGCCGCCTGCACCTGGCCGACACCCGTGCCGGCGCCCGTACCGAGCTGCTCGCCCAGGTCGCCGCCGACCGCGTGGCCGACCCCGGCAGCCGGCAGCTGGTGCTGGCTTACCGCAACGACGACGTGCAGCGGCTCAACGCCGGCATTCGCGCCCACCGTCTGGCCGCCGGCGAGCTCCGCGCCGGGGTCAACGTCGCCGGCGTCGAGTATTCCGCCGGCGACCGCCTGGTCTTCCTCAAGAACGATCACCAGGGCCGGGAGGTGACCAACCTCGACCGCGGGAGGGGCCAGGACGTCGGGGTCAAGAACGGCACTCTCGCGACTCTCGAGCGCGTCTCGCCCGATCGGTTCGTGGCCCGCCTCGACGATGGCCGCCGCGTCGCCTTCAGCCCCGCGCAGTACAACCACACCGCCCACGGCTACGCGGTCACCATCCACAAGAGCCAGGGTGCCACCGTGGATCGGACCTACGTCCTCGCCGACCCGATGATGAACCGCAACGCGCGTCCTACGTGGCCCTCACCCGCCACCGGGAAGGCGTCGACGTCTACACCGACCGCACGACCTTCGCCGACCGCGACCACCTCGACCGTTCGCTGTCCCGTGCGCCATCCAAGAACCTCGCCCCCGACTACGCCGCCGCGGCAATCGAGCGCCACGCCGGCCGCCTTGCCCCGCTCCAGGAGGAGGCCCGCGGCCTCCGCGAGGCGTTGAGGGCGGTCCACCGCGACATTGGCACCGTCGAGCACGCCGCCACGACGGCACGCGACCTCTCCAAGGAGCGCGCCTCGCTCCACATAGCGGCAGCCCGCGTCTACACCGATCCTGCTCAGGCAGTCGAACGCCTCACCGCGGACCCACGGGCAGCGGAGCGCCTCAGCGCCGGCCAGGCCCAGCTCTACGGTCACCTCCATGGCCGCGCAGCGACTCATTTCCGCCGAGCCGATCTCGGCCGTCAACAAGCCGACCGCGCCGTGCCAGCCCTGAGCTTCGCTCTCGGCAACTATGGACAGGCGGGGCGCGCCGCCGCCGATGCCCATCTGCTCGCCAACACCATAGGCGAGAACGTCAACAAGCTCCGCGACACGGCAGGCCAGCTGCTCGGTGTTCTGCAACGGGTAGAGCAGGCAATGAAGGGACCCGCGAAGGCGATCGAAGGTATGGTGCGCGAGATGGGGATCCAAGCGGCCAGGCTGGCAGTCTCGGCGCTGCCCCGGCCCTTGCAGCTCCCAGTCGAGCTCGCTATCCGGGCGGTCGAGAGAGTTCTGGACCTCGGACTCGGACTCGGCCGGTGATGCCCCATCTCCGACAGCTGCTCGAGGATCGCTTGCGGCCGATGAACTGCGAGACAGCGACTTTCGCGTGCCGGTTGGCAATCGGACTTGATCGCAGCCTCGCCTCTGCTGCATCATGCTACGATTGGCGACACTGAAACACTGGAGTACCGTCCGCCAAGGAGTGCCGATGAGAGTCAGACCACAGGAGAAGCAATGATCGTCCTCTTCGCCGGCGCCGGTGCCTCCAGGGCGGTCTCCGAACGGTATCCTACAACCACAGAGTTCTTTGCCGACCTCTCCCCTGACATCAAGAATGACCGCCTATTTAAGGCGGTAGATGGTTGGCTTCTTGAGTCGCTCGGACTCAAGTCGACACTCGACATAGAAAACGTTCTTTGGGCCTTATTTGATCTGCGCACGTTTTTTGCAAGAATCAGCGACCGAAAGACCATTGAAGGTTGGATGTTCCGCCTTCCAGCCTTGCTCGATTTCCTTAACATAGATTCGCGCTTCCCGGGCTTCAATACGATTGCCGACAAGTCCGATCACATGTTGCATTTGCTCGATAACCTTAGTGGACGCATCAACGAAAGGGTTTACCGACTCTACCGACCTGAACCTTCAGCCGATGACCTAAGTTCCAATTGGCTTCCACTTCTCAAACCGCTCTTGGAATCCGGCCCCTTAGAGGTATTCACTACCAACTACGATCGCGTCATCGAAAGTGCAGCTTGGCACCTCGCCGGTGATTTCCCGACTCTACCCCGCTTGGATATAGGAAGAAACACTGCTGTCCAAGAACGCCGTAGAGTCGGGCTTGAACTCGGGCTAAGTCATTGAAAATAAGAGGCTGGCCTCCCAGGGCGACGCACGTTCCGGGTTGAGGTCTCCTCCATTCCCCACTTTTCGTTAGCACCCGATTCGCAGCACCTCCGCTTCTGGTGCTCATGCCGGAAGCTGTCCAGGAACCGGCAGCGACAGCGCCAGCTGCTCGGCGGGCGGCAGCAGTGGCGGGGTCTCCAGGGGTTTCGCCAGCCAGTCGTGGAGGTCCCTATAGGTAAAGAGGTTGAGACGCAGCAGCGAAGCCAGGTTGGAGAGCGACCAGCCGGCGGTGGAGAGGAAGTGGAGCCACTTGAGCAGCAGCAGCGCGAGCAGTGCTGTCCAAAGCTGAATGCGCAGGGCGTTCTCGGTGGTGCCGACGAAGGTCTTGACCTTCAGGTTCTGCTTGAGCGCCTTGAAGAAGAGCTCGATCTGCCAGCGCTCGCGGTAGATAGCGGCGAGCGTCGTGGCGCCGAAGGCGAGGTGGTTGGTCAGCACCTCGATCTGGCGCTGCTGCTCGGCATCCCAGACGACGATGCGCCGCAGCCGGTCGGGGCACTTGGTCTCGGCGACGGTACCGGTGAGCAGGATGATCTCGTCGGCCAGGATGCGATGGCCTTGCGGCAGGTCGCGGGACTCCTCGACCGTATAGGCAGTCCCCTCTTTCATCCGGGTCACCCAAAAGACGCCCTGGCCGCACCACCGGCCGAAGAGGGCGAAGTCGGTGTAGCCGCGATCGACGACGACGATCGAGCCCGGCCGCAGCGGCGCCAGCCGGGCCGGCCGGATGTCATGCTGGCGGGCCTCGGTGAGGACGGCGAACTCCGGCAAGTAGTCGTCGTGGCTGAGCAGGACGTGGAGTTTGACGCCGCCTTTGGCCTGGCGGAAATCGGCCCACGGGAACAGCGACAAGCACAAGCTGATCGTCGTCGAGTCCAGCGACAGCAGGCGGTTCTTGAAGCGGAAAGGATGCTTCTTCTCGCCCAGCACTCCCTGCTCGCGGAAGCGCTCGAGCACCTTCCAGAACAACGCCTCGAACATCGCCGCCGGCCGATGCTGGTTGGCGTAGGCTAGCGTGGAGCGCCGGGGGGCGCTGTCGATGCCGACGTGCACGAGCTTACCCTCGCAGCAGGCGAGCCCATTGCAGATCTCCCGCAGCGAGTCGGCGCGCGCCAGTTGCGAGAAAAGCATGGCGACCAGGTGAGTCCAGGACGCGAAGCCCTTGGCATAGCGCTCGGCGCCGAACTTCCGCACCAAGCCGTGGAAGGTGTCGCGGGGGATCTGCTTGAGGAGTTGACTGAAGAGGCTGCCGACTCGTACCATCTGTCCACCCTCCGTTTTTTGTCTTGGCAGACTTGGCCCAGGATACCCTGAGCCGGAACGGAGGGCCTACAACAACCTTATTTCATGCCAGGTTCTGGGGAAAAGTGACCGGTTGGGCGACTCTCAGATTTCCGATTTTGGACAAGAGTGAGGAAGAAAAGGGACTGCTGTTGATCAATTCCTTAATGAGGAAATATGGCGGCGATCAAATTACTTTCGGTGATCCTAGTTATCACGGTGCCCACGAGAGGCATGTCATACTCTATCCCGGATTTAAGGGTCGGCCCAACCTAGAACCGTTCATCAGCTTTCACGACTATTTCGCTACCTGCCTTGCCGTCGCAGACGCGGTAGCCTTTATCGGCTTCTCGTTTCGGGACGACTTCATCAATGATCTTGCTCGAAGGTCACTTGCCAAGAAGGCTCGCGTTGTTGTGCTCAACAAGGACAGCGCTCTTAAGGTACCGCTCGAGAGCTCGCTACCAATAGACCGCCTCGGCGCCGACGTTGGGTTCAGTTTTGAATCAGTCAAACAATTAGTAGATATTCTGCTCAAGTCCTCGCGGTGAAAAACGCTCGGCGCAGCCCATCATCACCTACTGCGTAGCGAGCGCTCCTCTCCGGCCAATCTTCGCGTCAGCCAGCGCACTTAGATCGCGATTGCATCGATGCGGGAAGGTGAGCGCGAAGGGGAGAATCCACTCGGGGTAACGGATCAACAGAGATGGAACTCGATCGGGAGACAGCATAGAGGTGCTTTCCCGCCAGCTTCGCCAGCTGATAGTCGGCGGAGGTACCTCCTCTCTTAATTCTCCATCTTCGCAAACCCACAAAAACCACTCCTCTTGCCTCCCAGGCACAAACCCGCAATTGTTAACATGGGATGCCGGCCGCCATAAGGCCGCCACCCGCTGGCGACAAAGACGACGAACTAGCATGTCAAGTGCCGACGCCAATGAGTACGATCTACCACCGAACTGCTCATCCTCGTCAGGAGCCAGCATGCCCATTTTCTTTGCCAAAACCTTCTCTTGGAGCCAATAGGGCGAAGGCATGCCTGTTGCGTTAGGCCCCTTGTTCGTGCGTATCATGGCATCAGACCAAATGCCGAGCATGTGATCAGCATCGCGCCAAGCGCCTTCTCGTTCAAGAAGCAGGGCAAGCGCCATAAAAGCGGGCCAATCGGCCTCTGTTAGCACCCGAAGTCGCTTCATCTCCCTTCTCGTCATTTGCCACAACGCGGTACGATCTAGCGTGATCTCGGTCTTATAGCGTCGGCTCAAAACAGCTGCGGCTAGCCATCCCAAAGTAATTGTTACCCGTGAACCATAAACTACAGGCTCTACAAGTCGATCTGGCTCTTCGAGAAAGTTGCCACGCCCCAGAACCTCCTCAACAAAGCGAGCCAAGTTCCTTTCTAGAGCTTCCCAGGTAATTCCAAGCGATTCCGCAAAATACTTCTCAGCGAGGTTCGACTGCTGAACTATGTAGAAGATCTGCGCCGTTACGATGGTCCACCCCTCAGCGGCAGAAACGTGATTTCCTGCCGACTCGTATTGCTGTGCTATGTAGGCACCTATTAGAATTATGCTCTCTATAAGGCGCTTCTTCTTGATAGCTGTCTTGGCTGAAGCGTTGCGGACTAGCTTTTCAAGGAAGCGCGAAAACTTGGACCGCGGCAGCCGATCCGCAAAGTTCTCAACGTATAGTTCAACGAATGTGCGAACATCGCTTAGCTGGACAGGAAGGAAGCTCCCGTGCGCCTCGAGGAAGCGCGCAAGAAGATCCTTTCCAGGCCAAACAAGCAGTTGCCTCGCGCCATCAGCCTCCCATTGCCTTGCGAATTGGTTGATGCTATCTCGAGCGTCGCCCGCTATCGCGCCATTGGTGACGAGGACCGGCGTATGCTTTTCACCAGAATTGACACCTGGGAACGAGACCGGCAAGCGCACGAGCTCCTCCACCTCACTGCGGATCGTGCGCCAGTCAGAAAGGCGTATGTCACCACCTTTCAACTGAAAGGCCCATAGACCGCCTTGGGAGTCTCGCGCGATGATATCCTTGCCATGCTCACCTGGTCCATGCGAGGAAACGTGAAGAACATGATAGCCTTTTGTGAGCAACACCTCGCAGAATGGAAGCTGATAACCAAGCTCGTTAACATTAGTCAACCAGTGCTCTATGAGCTTCTCTATCACGCCAGTCTTCCTTCCTGCGATCCACTAGCTCCGCGAGGCGAGTTCGGAGCTGCGGCTCAGATTCAAGGCGCAGAAGTTGTGCCTTGAGAATCTCCTCGGCTAGAGGGTGTATCACAATCGTTGGCTGGATCCAGTTACCCATTTCGTCGAACTGAAGTTCCATTTTCTCGAAGCCTTCAAGTATCATCTCGGCCGTAAGTTGTCCCTTTCCTTCTATGGTATTGCCGATCTCGTCGCAGGCATCGCTAATATCAGTTACCATTCTCCGACTCAGGTCCTGAGCCATCTGATCTTGAAGTTGGCGGAGGACTTCGGCGGTAGCTGTGAGGCCACCTTCAATGAGTTTATCTTGATGAAGCTTTGCTTCGTATTCGTGCGCCTCAAGCTCGACTGGAATCACGATCCCGTCGTCGCGTATAAAGACTAAACGATTGCCTTCGTGGAGAGTTATGCGGGTTGCGAGAGCCGCCATGGGACTCGCTCCGGAATCAAGAGAGCTCATGGCTCTGGCGATGAGTTTGCGTTTCAGGGCGATGAAGTCAGGCAGCATGGCTCTCGGCGTTAGTGCTACTCTGCATCGTCCTGCCAGATTCCAGGCCCTGCTTGGCCGTGAGAGAGGGAGTGCTGCTAGATTAGGAACCTCCCCAGCGAGCCGTGGCGGTAGAGACCGAGCGGCGACCAGAGCCCACCGTGCTCTCGCTCACCGGAGAGAAGAATTATACCTCGCTCAAGCGCTGTCCGACGTGGCGCGCGGTAGCGGCGCCGTGACGAATTCTGTAGGCAGCTCTACCACAATTGAGCAAATATTGCGATACAGCTCATGATGGGTCCCTCCTCTGCAGGGATCGAGTAGTGCCAGCACGCCGACGCAAGGACCTCTGGTTTCCCTAGCTTTGGGCGCTTCTTGGGCCTCGAAGAATGAACGGATGGGCTCTCGCCATGTCAGAAAACTTACGCAGGGCTTACGCAGCCGAAAAATTGGCGCGCAACGCCTACAGCTGTCGCCACCATAAATGCGTTAGATCTCTATATTTACCTTGGAGCCGACGATCGGGATTGAACCGATGACCTGCTGATTACGAAACGGGAGCTTTAAACCGCCGCCAGCGTTCGCAGGCATCCGTATCTGTTTGGCGTAACGCTACTTAACTTGTTGTCAGCATTGTGCTTGGTGTAGGATGGCCGCTCGGCCCCGTCCTGGGCTACCCCGAGCGTTTTGTGCCACAAGTGTGCCACAAAATGGATTGTGGCACACCTGTGGCAAATCGAGGAACCGATGCCGCGACCTCCCAAGAATGGCCTTATCCTCAACGACAGGACCGTCCGCTCGTTGCGCCCGGCAGTGGGCCGACTGGACTACATGGACCTGACCCTCAAGGGGTTTGGGATCATGGTGCGGCCGACCGGAACGAAGACGTTCTTCGTGCGGTACCGTACGCCCCGGGGGTTCCGCCGCCTCATGCTCGGCAACTACCCAGGCACCACGCTTGCCGACGCCCGGAAAGCGGCCAAGGGGGCGATCGGCGGCGTGGCGAAGGGTGGTGATCCACAGGAGGCTCGCCATGCCCGGCTCGCGGGCTCGACGTTTGGCGAGCTGGCAAGCCATTACCTCGAGGTCCACGCCAAGCGGCGAAAGCGGAGTTGGCAGGAGGACGAGCGCATGCTGGAGCGGGACCTGCTGCCCGCGTGGCGCAACGTCCTGGCCGCCGAGATCCGGCGCCGCGACGTCGCGCAGGTGCTCGACCGGATCGTCGGCCGCGGCTCGCCGATCATGGCCAACCGCGTGCGCGCCCTGGCCTCGAAGATCTTCAACTTCGGCCTCGCTCGCGAGGTCGTCGAGTTCAATCCGGTAGCCGGTTTGCCGCCGGCCAGCGTGGAGCGATCGCGAGACCGGGTACTCAACGAGGCCGAGGTTCGAGCTCTGTGGGGGATCTGGGAGGCCGAGAGCTCGGTCACCTCGGCGGCGTTCCGCATGCTGTTGCTGACGGCACAGCGCGAGATGGAGGTACTAACCATGCGCTGGGAAGAGATCGAGGGAGACTGGTGGCGAGTCCCGGCCGGGGTGGTCAAGAACAAACTAGGCCACCGGGTGTTCCTGTCGGACCTGGCCGTCGGCCTGCTACAGGATCTCCGAGAGTCGACGGGGTGCAAGGAGTGGGTCTTCGCCAGCCCGCGGCTCGACGGGCATATCACCTCTCTCAACACGGCGAAGCAGCGCTTCCGGACACTCTCCGGGATTCACGACTGGCACCCGCACGATCTGCGCCGCACCGCCGCCACCTACATGGGACGGATGGGCGTGTCGCGCGCCGCGATCGCCAAGGTATTGAACCATGCCGAGCCGGGTGTAACGGCGATCTACGACCGGTCCACCGGTGAGGCGGAGGTGGCGCACGCGCTCCGGCTCTGGGGCCAGCGCCTGGCGGAGCTCCTGAGCGGGCGCGAGCCGGCAGACAACGTGATCAAGTTCGGGTGAAACAGCGGATCGCTTGCGCCCGGCTTGCTGAGGAGCGCCGGCCTACCGACTGGCGTCGGCCGAGAGCCGCGACCCTCGCGCAAGCACGCACGGCGAGACCTAGGCAAAGAGGTCGAGGAGGGCGCGGCGAGCTTCGCTCAGAACGCGCGGGGAGACCCAGAGCGACAATTCGCGTAGGCGCTCCAGCGCCGCTTCTGCTGCCGGACGATCGACGCGTCCGGTAGCGGCGCCCCAGAGGAGTACACCCAGCGAGCCATGCACCTCGACCGCCATCTGCTCGGCGACCACGCGCGCAGAGCTGTCATCGGTGAGGAACCAGTCGGCCTGCTCCTGCCGCGCGAGAGCCAGGGCCTCGGCTTCGCCCAGGTGGAGCAGCCCAGCGCGGTGCCAGTCCCTGGCTTCCGCATCGTGGGGTTGGCGCAGGGAATGAGTCACCAGCCACGGCAGGCCACCCAGCTTCAACTCTGGCGCCACACCTCCGAGCTCATCGGCGACGCCGGGAGGAATGAGCACCTTGCCGGCGGCCGCCAATAGGTCAAGGAGACTCGCTTCGAAGAGATGGACCAGCGGACCGGTGTCGCAGACGATCCGCTTCACCCGGCCTGCTCTTTGAGCCTGCGCGCCCACTCGATGTCGTCGAGCTGGTGCTGCTCTTGCAGCTCGAGGCGATGATGGCGCAAGAAGTCGCCGAGCGCTTGGCGGGCCAGATCGTTCTCGTCCGCGAACCAGCCGCGGCGCACCAGCTCCTCGATCTGCCGGCCGAGCTGGTCAGGAATCTCGATCGCTAGTGTCTTCATGGTGTGCGGCTCTGGGATCGGCTCCCCTCGGAAGAGCCCGTCGAAACCTAACTGAGACTAACATGCCCGCGTTCTCGCGCAGGCGACCGGTCTAGCGCTCCGCGTTCCGGACCGAATCGCCACCCCGAGAAGCCCGTCCGACGCCACCTAGAACGAAGACTCTGATGACGCCGCCGGCGCCGGTCACGATGCCGCCGTACGGTGACGAAGCGATGGCCCGCATGAAGGTGGTGAAGCTTGCCGCCCCCATGAGCGTTTTACTCGGCTCCCACCCTTCCTGTAGGCTATAAGCGTATCCAGGAGCAGCGAGAAGCTGGACTCTCACCCGGGCACCGGAGAAACCGCGGGCTCGGGCAGTAGGCCCGCGCCGGCTGGTTACCAGCACATAACGCGAGAAACAGACTCCATGGGCTATCCCTCGATCGACGACTTGAAGGCCGAGATCGCAGCCACCGGCCGCGGGCTGGTCGTCGTCGGCACAGGTGTTACCCTCTCCGCCACCGCCGGCACTCCTGGCACCCACCTCGCCTCCTGGGACGGCCTGCTGCGGCACGGGATCGACCACTGCATCCGTTTCGGAAGGCGGGACGAGGCCTGGGCCACCGCTCTGCGTCTGCGGCTCAAGCCGCAGGACACAGAGGAACTCCTCGCCGTCGCGAGCGAAGTATGCGCCGCGCTGGGGGCGCCCAGAGGGGGCGAGTATGGCCGGTGGCTCCAGGACACCGTCGGCTCCCTCCGTGCCGCGCGCCGCGACGAGCTTGAATCGCTGCGCGACCTCGGGCTGCCGCTCGCGACCACCAACTACGACGACCTGCTGGAAGAGGTCACGGGACTGCCCGCCGCCACCTGGCTCGACTGGGAGTGCGTATTCCGGATGAAGGCGGCCAGGGATTCCGACGTGAAGGCGGCCACCGTTCCGGGGTGAAGGCGGCCACCCTTTCCGACGCGAAGGCGGCCACTTGTGGGTGGTCGTCGGAAGGGTGGCCGGCATCGATCGGAAGGGTGGCCGCCTTCCGGTCGGAACGAGCGACGAGTTGGGCTCCGACGCTGTGGCATCCTCGCCCTTCACGACGAAGGGAGGGAGATGCCGGCACGGAGACTCAGCATGAGGAAAATTCAGGAGGTGTTGCGGCTGCTTCTGGTGTGCGGTTTGAGCCAGCGGCAGGCCAGTCGGGTGTGCGGTGTCGGGAGGGCGAGCGTCGCGGAGTACCTGGAGCGAGCGCAGAGGGCTGGCGTGCTGGAAGCGGGGTGGGAGAGGTGGAGTGGCGAGGAGCTCGAGCGACGGCTCTATCCGCCGGCGTGGCGGCCGCCGCGGCGCGAGCGACCGGCCGTGGACTGGGTGCAGGTGCATGACGAGCTGAAGCTCAAGGACGTGACGCTGAGCCTGGTCTGGCAGGAGTACCGGGAGCGGCAGCCGGGCGGTTACCAGTACAGCCGTTTCTGCGAGCTGTACGGGGCCTGGCGGGGGAAGCTGGACCTGTGCATGCGCCAGGTGCACCGGCCCGGCGAGAAGCTGTTCGTGGACTACTGCGGCGCGACGGTGCCGGTGGTGGACGCTGGGACCGGGGAAGTGCGGGAGGCGCAGGTCTTCGTGGCGGTGTGGGGCGCGAGCAGCTACACCTTCGCGGAGGCGACGTGGAGCCAGGGTCTTGCCGACTGGATCGGCTCGCACGTACGGGCCTTCGAATTCGGCGGCGGCCTCACCGAGCTGGTGATCCCGGACAATCTTCGCAGCGGCGTCACTCGCGCCTGTCGCTACGAGCCGGAGCTCAACCCGACCTACCAGGATCTGGCGGTGCACTACGGTGTCGCGGTGATGCCAGCGCGGGTGCGCAAGCCCCGGGACAAGGCCAAGGTCGAGTCGGGCGTGCAGCTCGTGCAGCGATGGATCCTGGCCCGGCTGCGGCATCGGCAGTTTTTCTCGCTCGCCGAGCTCAACCAGGCGATCCGGGAGCTTCTCGGCCCGTTGAACGACCGGCCCTTCCGCAAGCTGCCAGGCTCGCGCCGGTCGCTGTTCGAGAGTCTCGAGCGGCCGGCTCTGCGACCGCTGCCCGAGGAGCGCTTCACATACGCGGAGTGGAAGAAAGCGCGAGTCCACATCGACTACCACGTCGAGGTCGACGGCCACTACTACAGCGTGCCCTACCAGCTGGTGAGCCAGCAGCTCGACGTCCGGGTGAGCGCCAAGACTGTGGAGTGCTTCGCGAAGAGCAAGCGCGTGGCGAGCCACCTGCGCAGCTTTCGTCGCGGAGCGCACACGACGCAGGACGAGCACATGCCGCAGGCCCATCGGGCGTATGCGGAGTGGACGCCCGAGCGGCTGGTGCGCTGGGCACAGCAAGCCGGCCCTTCGGTGGCCGGTCTCATCGCAACGGTGATGGCGACGCGGGTCCATCCGCAGCAGGGCTTCCGCTCGTGCCTGGGGATCATGCGCCTGAGTCAGCGCTACGGCGGCGAGCGGCTCGATGCGGCCTGCCAGCGCGCCCTGCAGGTCGGCGCCGCCTCGTACCGCAGCGTGCGCTCGATCCTGCTGGTGGGGCTGGATCGTCAGCCGGAGCCGGACACCGAGCTGCTGGCGGCGCGGCCGCTCGCCCATGAGAATCTTCGCGGCGCCTCGTACTACCGCGAGGAGGGCAAGCCATGCTGACCCATCCGACGCTGGAGAAGCTCCAAGCGCTGCGGCTGACCGGCATGCTCAAAGGCCTCGAGGAGCAGCTGCAGATGAGCGGCCTCGATGAGCTCGGCTTCGCCGAGCGCCTGGGCCTGCTGGTGGATCGCGAGATGACGGAGCGCGAGAATCGCCGGCTGAAGGACCGGCTCGCCAAGGCGAGATTGCGCCAGGCCGCCGCGGTCGAGGACGTGGATCTGCGCATGCCCCGCGGACTGGATCGGTCGCTCTTCCTGTCGCTGTGCTCGTGCCAGTGGGTCTCCCAACGCCTCAACGTCCTGATCACCGGACCGACCGGCGCCGGCAAGAGCTTCTTGGCCTGCGCGCTGGCGCAGAAAGCATGTCGTGAAGGCTTCACCGCCGCGTATCACCGCGTGCCGCGCCTGCTGTCCGAGCTGGGCACCGCCAAGGCGGACGGACGGTACTCGAAGCTGCTGGTGAACCTGGCTCGCATTGAGGTGCTGGTCCTCGACGATTGGGGCATGCATCCGCTGGGCGATGCTCAGCGCCGGGACCTGCTGGAGATCATGGAAGACCGCTACGGCTGCCGCTCCACGGTGGTGACCAGCCAGCTCCCCGTCGACACCTGGCACGACGCGATCGGCGACGCCACGCTGGCGGACGCCCTGCTCGATCGGCTGGTCCACAACGCCTACCAGCTCAAGCTCAAAGGCGAGTCGCGGCGCAAGCACAACGCGCTCGTCCCGCCGGCGGAGAGCCCATCATGAAGGTCCCGGTCGCGGCGCGCCGCCGGCGCCTACCCCCCACCCTGCAAGCCCCCCACCCCGGCTGTGGAATCTGCCCGGGTATGGAAAGCTCCGGGCCACCACCCACCCGCCTCCCCGGACCTTTCCACACCCGTTGGAAATCCCTGCCCGCCACTCACCCACCCCCGGGATTTCCACAGCTACGCACAGCCGCGGCGACGAGGTCACATACCCCCAGGAAGGGAAGAAGAAACATGACAGACTCCACAGGCGCCACCAGTGGCCAAGGCGGCCACTTCGATCAACCATGAGCCCCACTCGTCGCTACGCTCCGACAGGGTGGCCGGCTTCGATCGGAATGGGTGGCCGGCTTCGTCGGAATCCGCAACTGGGAGTACTTTGAGGACCTCCTGCGCGGCAAGGCTGTGCGTGCCATTCTTCATCTCCACGGCCACTGGAGCCGCCCCGAGTCGGTGATCCTCGACCCGGCCGCCTACGCGCTTGCGGCTCCCGTCGTGCAGGAACTCCTCAAGTCCATCCGCCTGAGCCACACGCTACTCTTCGTAGGCTGCGGCGCCGGGCTGGCCGATCCCAACTGGTCGACGCTCCTCCGCTGGTCCCGCGAAATACTCGCCGAGTCCAGGTACCGCCACTTCCGTCTCTGCCGCACCGAAGATCTTGCCGCCCTCGACCGCCAGCACGCCCCTGCGGAGCGCCTTTTCCCAGTCGCCTACGGCGTTGCCTTCGACGACCTGGCTCCATTCCTGCGCCAGCTCGAGCCTGCGCGGGCCCCCGCCTCGCGGCTTCTGCCCGTCCCCTCCCGATGCTTCGGCCGTGACGAGCAGATCGAGGCACTGGTCGGAGCTCTCTGCGCTTCCCCGCCACGCCCGGTCGCCGTGCTTGGGCCACCTGGCGTCGGTAAGACTACCGTTACGCTGATGGCTTTTCACGACCGACGGGTCGCCGCGCGCTTCGCTGACCGCCGCTATTTCGTGCGCTGCGCCGCCGCCACCAACCGGGCTACACTTCTCAATGCGCTAGCCTTGGCGCTGCAGGTCGATCTCGCGCCGACCGGCCAGGTCAACGATCTTGAAGCCCGCGTCCTCGCGCGCCTCTCCGGCCCACCCGCGCTGCTGCTCCTCGACAATGCCGAGACTCCATGGGAGGCCGACCTCGACGGCTTCGAGGATCTCCTTTCCCGCCTCGCCTCCCTCCCCCAGCTCGCCCTCGCCGGCTCCCTCCGCGGCGCCGAGCGTCCGTTTGGACCCGCTTGGGCAAGACCGATCGTCCTCGACCTGCTGGCACCGACTGCGGCCCGCGATGCGTTTCTGGCGATCGCTGGTGACGCCCACCGCAGCGATCCTCTCCTCGACCCGTTCCTCGCCGAAGTCGGCCATCTTCCCCTCGCCCTCGTGCTCCTCGCCGCCCAAGCCGAGGGCACGCCGCTGTCGAATCTCCAGCATCGCTGGCGACAGGAGAAGACCCGGCTGTTGCAGCGCGCCGGCGGCGGCACCGCCGACAACAGCCTCGAGCTTTCGATCTCCTTGTCGATTCACAGCCCACGCCTTACGCTCGAAGCGGTTTGCCTCGCTACACTGCTTGCCCTACTTCCCGACGGGATGGCCGCACCAGACCTGAATGCACTCGAGCCGAAGCACGGTGGAGAATCCTCCTCCCGGCTGCGCAAAGTCGGGTTGGCGCTGCCGCTGGACCAGCGCCTCCGCCTTTTCTCGGCCATCCGCGAAGTCGTGGCCAGCACCCTGCAACCGGCGGCAGGGGATCGGGAACGGCTCGTCGCCCATTACTTCGACCTCGCCAAGCTCGGCGAGCGCGCCGGTGCCGAGGGCGGCGCCGCTGCCATCGAGCGGCTCGGCCCCGAGCTCAGCAACCTCGAGGCTCTTCTGACGCCCGATCTCGAAGGTCCTGCCCCGGAGCCCGCCATCACCGCGGTCCGGTCTCTCCTGGAGCTCGCGCGCTTCACTGGCATTCTGCAATCGTCACTCTTCGAGCGCGGCCTCGCGGCCGCCCGGAGAACGGGGTCGCAACAAACCCTTGCCGAGTTTCTTCTAAGACTCGGCAACCTGAGCCTCGGCCGCTCTTACCACGACGCTGCCCGCGCCAGCTACGAGGAGGCCCTCCCTCTCTTCCGCAAAGTCGGCGATCCCCTCGGCGAGGCCAGCTGCGTCCGGAGACTCGGCGACATTGCACTCCGGCGGTCCGACCACGATGGCGCCCGCGACGGCTACGAGAAGGCCCTTGCCCTCTACCGCCTGGTCGGCGATCTCCTCGGCGAGGCCAACTGCATCCGGAGACTCGGCGACATCGCCCTCCGCTGCTCCGACCACGATGATGCTCGCGCCCATTTCGAGGGCGCTCTCCCTCTCTTCCGTCGCGTCGGCGATCTTCTCGGCGAGGCCAAGTGCATTAAGAAGCTTGGCGACCTCGCCCTCCGACGATCCGACCACACCAACGCCCGTGCGCGTTACGAGGAGGCTCTCCCTCTCTTCCGCCGGATCGGCGATCTTCTTGGCGAGGCAAACTGCATCCGGAGCCTTGGAGACCTCGCTCAACTATCCGACTATGAAGCCGCCCATACGCTCTACGATGACGCCCTTCCTCTCTTCCGCCGTGTCGGCGATCTCCTCGGCGAGGCGAACTGCATCCAGAGCCTAGGCGATATCGCCCTTCAATGCTCCGACCATGTAGAGGCCCGCGCCCGTTCCGAGGAAGCCCTGCGTCTCTACCGCCGCTTCGGCGATCTCCTCGGTGAAGCCAACTGCATTCAGAGCCTCGGCGACATCGCCCTCGTCCTCGCCGATCACGACACCGCCCGAGCCCGGTACGAGGAGGCTCTCGCCCTCTACCGCCGTATCGGCGACCTCTTCGGCGAAGCCAACTGCCTGCAGGGTCTCGGCGACATTGCCCTCGGCGTCGCCGACCGAGCTAAGACTCTCGGCCTATTCGAGAAGGCGCTTCAGCTCTATCTGCGCCTCCCCGAGCCGTACTCGGTGGGCTTGATCCAACGACGCCTCGCCCGGCTTGCCGTCGACGAGGCTGAGCGTCGACATCAACACGTGAGCGCCGCCCGAACCGCTTGGCAAGCGATCAAGCGTTCCGATCTCGTCGCGGATCTCGACCGCGAGTTCCCTCCCGGTGGCCCGTGCTGATCGCCCGCAGCCTTGGATCCCAAGCCCAGTTCGACGCTCAAGGAGGTCGCGGCTACGGGCGGCTCCTTGCTTCTCGCGGGTACTCGGACACATCCTGGTGGAGATCCGAACATGGAGGAGGAGGATGGATTCGCCTCGGCAGTGCACGGTGAGATCGATAGTTGCATTTTTAGCGGTTCTCTGCCTCGGCATTGGGTTGAGCTGCGGGCCATCCCTTCCTGACAGCTATGGAATCTACGCCAACACGAACCGGGGCAGGCTGCGCCTTGAAGGAGAGGGCATTCTCGCAAGAGGAAGCCTTTTCAGCGCCGTCGCAGGATTGAAGGGACCGACTGGCGTCGAATGTGGGTCCCTCGAGAGCTTTATCGTATACCGGAAGGACGTTACTCCAGACGCCATTGCAGTGTCGCGCCTTGAGTTCGAAGGCGTCGTTCCCGTGCGCGGCCCGTTCGGAGAATCGCGCGAGCTCATCAACCTTTGGGTGCCAAAGGCCCGAGTCGAGATCGACGTTAAGCCGGTCGAAGGACATTCTGACATGTATCTAGCGATTCCGCGGGAACCCCTGCCGAAGGGGTTCTACACGCTCCACCTTGGGAGGTTCGGTTCAGAACTTCCGATCATGGGTGGCGTAGCCTACGATATCGTCGTGGGTGCGGCGCGAGACTTTCCCACTCACGAGGCCACCGTCCACGACCGTCGAGAGGATATTCGGAAGGCAGCCGGCGATCTCTTGCGGGCAATGAACCAGATGTTCAGCAGCAGGAGCTTCGCTCGCCTTGGGGAGGTCTACCGCCCTCATGGGTTGCCGCTGGCCGGAAGCGCGCTAGAGGAGTTCAGGAAAGGAAACGATACCTGGTTCGGGAATGCCGGTAGAATCGTGCGCTCGGAGATCACGACGGTAACTCCTGACGAGAACGGCACGAACGCCCGATGCACGGTGCAGACGACCTATGAGAAGATCGGCCAGCAGGCGGAATCGTTGGTGGTAACGAAGATCGGTGACAGGTTTTTCATTACCGAGATGAACTGAGCCTGGCATGCTCGGCACCCTCGCCATCCGACCACGAGTGATCGCACCGGACTCTAGAAAGGAGGGACCTCATGAAGAGGCAATCCCATTGGAGGAGCGTCATGGGCGTTCTCGGTCTGCTCGCCATCTGTCAGACAGGGAAAGCTTCTGGAGTAGGCGCCCCGGCGCCTCAAGTCGGCTCAGAACCCACGGGAGCAAGCATCGCATCTGACCGGCACGTTCAGCCACAGTATTTTCAGAACAACGCTGCCACGAACCGAGTTCTCTCCACGGCTGGCGGCACCGTATTTTTCCTTACCAACAACACACTGCTGAAGCTGGAAGGGGATGAAGGCGATGTCTGGTCGCGAGTGGCGGAGGACATCAAGACGGCAACGATCGATCCGATGAATGAAAGGACCCTGTACGTCGTAACCCTTCGTGGTGCCCTCCTCAAGTCCTTGGATCTGGGCAAACAGTGGATCACGCTGAGCGGAGGGCTGCCCGCCGCCGGTGTGCAACTCGTCTTCGTCGACCCAACCGCTTCCGATAGGGTCTTCGCCAGCACGAACCGGGGTCTCTTTCGCACAACAGACGGTGGCTTCAGCTGGCAACCGACCGCGTTGACGACAGCGATCACGCAGTTCTTCGTGAACCCGTCTGCTCAAAATTACGAATATGCCTTGACCGCCGACGGTGTCGTTGTGGCTTCCGATGATGCCGGTGCAACATGGCACAATCGTCAGGAGGGGCTACCGACCGAGCTGACTCGAGGTAGCGGACGAACTGCAAAGCGAGTTCCAGTCAAGGTAACGAGCCTGTTCCTTGTGGCTCAGGGGAGCCCCTATCTCTTGGCAGGTACGTCCGGCAAAGGGTTATTCCACAGCGATAAGCAGGGCGCGGGATGGCGACAAGTTACGGGGCTTGGTCCTGCCTCTCATTTCAACGCGCTTTATGTCGGCGAAAAGGAACTCGCGATCGCTGGTACCACTGTCGCGGTGTCGGCTGATGGGGCGTCCTGGACCCCACTGCCCGTGACCACCACTCGAATGGCTGTCAGCGAGTTCGATGGAATTGCCAGACATCCTCACCTGCCGGGCTGGCTCGTTGTCTTCCGTGAATCGGGCAGCAAAGGCGTTGCTACGCGGATAGGCTACGTCGGGCGCGGTCAGGCGCTGGTAGGCTTGAGCTATGGCGTCCTTCCCCGTTCAACGGTTCAGGCGGCATGGTCCGGCTCGCTCGCAGGGCAACCCGCCCTCTACGCAACAGTCAGTAATTGGACTCCCACGCGGTATGAGAGCCGCTACGATGTGGAGGAAGGCACGTACGTATCGACGAACAACGGCTACAGCTGGGAATACTTGTTCTCGTCAGGATGTGGAACAACCGCTACGGTTCGAGGCGGTGCGCCAAATGAAGTCTGGGTGTCTGGAGGCAACGCCTGCCTCTCGAGGCTCTCTTCAGAAGGCGGCAAGCTGGCTCCTTCGCCAGGTGCCAAGTTCCGCTTTATGAATGACAGGATCACCAAGGTAGCCTTCGATCCGACTGACAAGAGCCTCCTGTACTACGCCGCCGGCGTCAATGAGCACTCTGTGTATCGCTATAGGTACACTGGCGCGGGCGTTGGCGAGGCCGTGGAGCTTAAGGTTGGTGCGGCCGACATTGTTACCTGCGAGGGTAATTCCAAACATCTGTTTGCCGGTGTGAGCCAGGTGTCCACCGATGGGGGCTGGTCATGGAGCGATAAGTCAGCGGCGCTCTTAAAGTACATAGCGAATACTGCATTGGCGTACCCGCACAGTGACCTTACCTTGCTCTCCTGTCGCGGTGATGAGGTTCGCGTGGCCGTACGTCCCTACAGCGGACTAACGCATTCTGGCGGATGGAGCATCTTGACTTCGCCGAATCTTGGAGATAGCTGGGAAGTGGTAGATACCGTCGCAGGGCAACGGATGACCGCGGTGTTCGTGGACCCCGAGCTCCCACAACATATGTTTGCGGTCGTCGAAATGCTAACCGGCGGCTACGCTTCGAAGGGGCAGAACCTGGACGTCATTGAAACCAGAGACAACGGCGCGACATGGGAAAGAATCTTTTCGCACCAGCTGACGGACGACGATGATCGGCACGAGGCAGAGTGCATCACCGTTGTACGACAGGTCCCTGGCGGCGCGAAGGGAGCGATACTTGTGGGTGGCCGGATTGGCTTGTGGCGATCGGATGACGGAGGTCATCGCTGGACGCATCTTGGTGGAGCTCAATAATGAAGAAGCCATTGTTGGTGGCCTGATGCTTCCTGCGCCTGGGGTGGTGGTGGAGACGTTCGTCGCCTGCTTCTGGCCGCGTCCGCCGTGACCTGCCCAGGACAAAGGGAGGCTAGAGCTGCCCGTGGTGGGCGGAGAGCGAGCAACCGGTTGCTGACGTGACCAGTTTGCGGACTCGAGAGCCACCAGCTTCACACGCCACGGCGTCAGCCCTGATAAGCTGGCGGCGCAATCCCGCGTGAGCGCGAGCGATGTGACGAAGGAGAGAAACCGATGCCGGGCATGGCACGAAGCAGTCTGATGCTTACATTGCTGGGTTTGATGATCGCGCTGGGCCTTGAGGCCCAAGGGGCTCGTACATCACTGGTCGTGGTCAAACCGGGTTCAGAGGACGCAAGAGCAATCCTGCAGGCTCAGATCGTGTGGATGAAGAGGGGTTCACAGACCTCTGTCGAGCTCTCGCCGATCTTCATCAAGAGGAACGACAAGTATGCATACCTCGTTGCGCGAGTGTCAGTCCCCGGTTCGCAGCCAGGCTCGCTTGATGCTGTTCTAGAGTGGAAAGACGGACATTGGACCAGCCTCGGTTATATGGTCGGAGGCCCCAAACATGGCGGCACCATAAGCGACATGTGCGGATATGGTGACGGGGTTGGGGTGGAAGTGTTTAAAGAGTGCGGCACCAAGCGGCAGCGACCCTGACCAAGCCGTGAGCAAGGGTCACCGGCACCGAACGCGGTCAAACCGGTCGGGGTGGAGCGCCAGCGGCTGCTAGCGCCGGTGCCATTCGAAGCGATACCAGAGCTCGGGGCCGGCGTCAGCGCCTCTTCGGTGGCCCTATCCTCGCGCAGCATCGCCAGGAGCGTGGCGCGGGTGTGGGCGCAGCGCGCTGCGGGTCCGCTGTGCTTGCTCTCCGCCACCAGGCGCACGAGGCGGTCCACCGCGATGATGATGACATGCTTGAATGAAGCAACCTTCAGCGGACCGACCCAGCCCTCGGGTCGCTCGAGGGCGATGCCGCCTCGGACGGCACTGCCTACTGGAAGTAGCCATTGACGTCGACGAGGACGTCGGCGACGCCGACCGCTTGGCCAGCAAACAGGGACAGGCTGCCCCCCTCGCCAAGCATGGCAACGACGTTGTTGGCCAAGACCTGTCCCGCACGGTAGTTCAGATTCGAGGCGAGCGGCACGACCGAGCCGCCGGCATGGATCGTCAGATAGCCGGCGGTCGTGGCCTGCACGATCGTGACGTTGAGCGAAACGGCCTTGGCCGTCGCCGGGATCCCGCAGTATCCGGGGAGTAGGAACAACCGATCCTGGCCGGCGGCCAGCGCGGGTTGCCCATAGGGGACTCCCTGACTTTGCCGTGTATCCACGACGCGGCATGGAAAAACGGTATAGAAGCTGCCACAGGTCGGGCTGGTGTCGACGGTGACCGTCGCGCTGCCGGCGGCGCTCGCCTGACAGGCGGCGTCCGAGAACGATGCGAGGCCGTAGGTGGTGGTGGCGGAAGGCTTGACGGACCTCGTGACGACGCTCGACGAGATGCCGCTCTGGACGAGGCCGTCCGACCACTCCAGGTCGTACGGGGCCTCCCCCTGGAGGGAGACCTGAAGGGTCGCGGAACCCCCGGGGCAGATGGTCGTGGTGCCGCTCACGATGGCGGTCGGTGGGGCCGCGCAAACGTAGGTGAAGCCGCCGGCCAGAGTGGCACTCAGGCCGCCGGGATTGGTGACCGTCACGTCGACCGGCGCCGGCGCATGGGGAGGGGTCGTGGCCAGGATCGTCGTCGGCGAGACGAAGCTGACCACGGTCGCGGCGACGCCCCCGAAGCTCACCGCCGTGCCAGGCGTGAGATTCGTACCGAGAATGGTGATCGACGTGCCTCCGGCGTTCGAGCCGAACGCCGGCGACGCCGAGGTGATCTGCGGCCCGAGCACCGACACGGTGGCCGCCGTGGAGGAGGAGTAGATGCCGCTGGTTGCCGTGATCTCGAACGCCTGCGCACCGACGGCCACCGTGGGCGCCACGTCGAGAGTGAACGTCACACCGGCCGTGGCGCCCGCGGCGAGGCTCAGCGGGTTGGCGCCGAACGAGCAGGTAACTCCTACGGGGAGTCCCACACATGCCATCTCGACCAATCCCGCAAAGCCGCCCAGCGACGCGATCGTGCAGGTGGCGGAGGTGGCGCCGCCAGGAGCGCTCGCCAGGCCGGAAGGAGTGCACGACAGCAGAATCCGCGAGTCGGCGCTGTTGCAAGTTTCGGTGACCGCGACTGCCGGCGCGGCTGCCGCGGTGACGGCGCTGGCCAGCGGCACGACCGGCGTGTCCGTGACCAGCCCCGCGGTCGCGGTCTGTGAGCCCGTGGTCGCTGCCACCACGGCCGCGGTGTCGGAGATCGCGGGGCACGAAAGAATCTCGCCCAGCGAATTGAGGCTCAGCACGACGGGGTTCGAGGCCGCGTCCTCGATCGCTTGCGCCCCGACAAGGATATCTCCCGCAGCGGATCGCGCCAGTCCATGAGCGGCTCCGGCCTGAAACAGGCGCTGCCACAGAACGGCTCCCGAGGCGTCGATGTCGGTGAGCCAGATCTGACCGCCCATACCCAGCAATGCTGATTCGCCGCCAATGAGAATCGCGTCACCGTCGCCCTTGGCCGCGCCGAAGATCTGCCCGGTCGAGTCGACGCCGAAGTTGTTGGGATTGCGCAGGGATTCCTGCCACAACAGACCTCCCAGCGCGTCCAACCTCAGCACCCAGCGGCTCGTGCTGCCGCCAAACGATCCCGTCGTCAACCCTGCGACCAGATAGCCGCCGTCGCTGAGCTGTTCGACACCATATGCCGACTCGTCGCCCGTCCCGCCGTAAGCGAATTGCCATTGCAGGCCTCCGCCGGCGTCGACCTTGACGATCCAGGCGTCGGCGTTCCCCGCGCCGAACGATCGCGTCTCGCCGACCACGACATAGCCGCCGTCGGCGGTCTGGCGCACGCCGAGCGGCCGCTCTGACTGGGTTCCGCCGTAGGCCTTCTGCCACTGCACGTTGCCCGCCGCGTCCTGCTTGATGAGCCAGAAGTCCGTCTGGCCGGCGCCGATGAGCGGCGAGTCTCCGATCACCAGGCTGCCACCGTCAGCCGTTGCGATCACCGCCCAGCCGACCGCCGAGTCTCCGCACACGCTGAAGTCCTCTTGCCAGACCAGGGAACCTGCAAGGCTTATCTTGGCGATCCAGAGATCCTCGAGAAAGGGATCGGCACCGCATGCAGGGTTCTCGGTGTGCACCTGCCCCGTCACGACGAAGCCGTCGGCGGTCGCGGCGACACCGTTGATGTTGAGCTGTCCGGCCGGCGCGGTGTACACGTTCTTCCAAAGAACGTTGCCCAGCAGGTCCAGCTTCATCAGGAAGCCCGAAACCACGGAGCCATTGACCTCGGTCCCACCGACCGCGGACCCACCGTCGCCCGTGTTGACGATGGCGTTGACCTGGTCGATGCCGGAATAGGCTCGGTACCAGAGCGCTCCCGAGCCCAGGATGCTCAGACTCAGCGCCGCGGTGTGAGATACGGCGCCGCTGACACCAGTGACGGTCAGCGGATAGGTTCCAGGCGCCACGCCTCCGCCAACACCGAGAGTGAGGCCCGTGGCAAGGCTCCCTCCTGCCCCAGGCGTCAGGGGATTCTGCCCGAATGCGCAACTCACTCCGGCGGGCATGCCCTGGCAGTTCAGCATCACCGGCCCGCTGAAGGTGTTGAGCGACTTCAGGGTGCAGGTGAAGGTTGCGGCACCGCCGGGCGCGGCGCCGGCGCCGGCCGGATCACAACTCAAGGAGAAATCCGGGAGGGCATTCACGGCGAGGTCGATGACGGTCGACCGCTGGACGCCCTGGGTGCTGCCGATGACGGAGATCGGATAGGTATAGCCAGTGGGCGTGAGGGGGCTCGCGGCCGCGGTCAGTGCGGTTCCGGCGCTGGCGCCCGAGAGCGCAACCTGGCTTGGGTCGAAGGCGCACGTAGTATCGGCTGACACCGGGTTACAGCTCATCGCAACCGTGCCGGCGAAGCCGTTGATGGGCGTGACCGTGCAGGCGGTCACGGCGGCCGCTCCCGGCGTCGTGCCGATCGTATCCGGATTGCAGGTCACCGAGAAGTCAGGCCCGGCCGTGATGCCAAGGGCGACGGCAGCCGAATGCGTCGTGCTGCCGGACGAGGCGGACACGACGATGCCGAGAGCAGCCGGGCTGGCGCCGGAATCGACCGAGAAGGTCAGCGTCGAGCTCGCAGAGGCGTTGGCGGTGACAGTCAGAGCTGTCGCGGAAAGGTTGACGGCGATGCTTCCGGGAACCGCTTCCAGAGCGAGGGTGGCGGTTCCGGAGAAGCCGTTCAGCGAGGTCAGAGTGCAGGTGGTCGAGACGCTGCCGCCCTGAGCGACCGAGAGGCTCGCGGGCAAGCACGCCAAGCGGAAATCCGGACCCGCCGGGACCGAAACGGACATGGCAAAGAAGTGCGTCAGGCTGCCGGAGGTGCCTGCGACCTTGAAGGCATAGGTGCCAGGAACAGTGCCGGTTGCGACATTGATGCCAATCGCCGTCGCCGCAGAACCCTGGGGAGGAGGCTGCGGCGACCAGTTGGTGGAGGCGGCGCTGATACCGGCCGGCAGGCCCTGTGCCGCAAGCGCCACGGCATTGCTGAAGCCACCGAGGGAGCTCACGGTGCAGAGAGTCCCCGCGCCTCCTCCCTGCGGCGCCGTGAGGCTTGCTGGCGAACATCCGAGAGCGAAGTCGCCGCCGCTGGGTGAGGCGACCGTGAAGCCGGAGCTGGCCGTCCAGGGGCCCGGCCCGCAGGCGTCAACCGATCGGACCTGCCAGTAGTAAGTCGCGGGCGCCACCAGTTGCGGCGTCACGCTCCATTGGTCATCAGGGACCTGAAACGATCGGACGGAACTCTGGCAGGCGCTGTCGGCGCAGACTTCGACATCGTACGCGGTTGCCGCTGCGACCTCGGACCAGGCGAGAAGGGGCGTGACCGAGACCGCGGTTGCGCCGGCGCTTGGGCTCAGCAGCATGGGCGCCACAGGTCCCGAGCACGAGGGGACGGTTACGGTCATGGGCAGGCGAGATTCAGCGGGTTGAGCGTTGCCCCGCTCCACGATCACCTTGGGCGTGAAGGAGCCGGCGTCGCTGTAGGTGTGCACGACGGTCTGTGTATTGGCGGACATGCCGTTGCACTTGGTCCCGAACTCGTTGGTCGCGCAGGTGCCATTGGTCTGTGGCGTGGGAACATCACGGCAGATTCCCATCACCGTCGCTACGCTGGTACCCGGGTCTGCGCAGTCCCACCAGAAGGTATAGTTCACGCTGCCGGTTGCCGAGCCGGAGGCCGTGGCGGTGAGGGTCGTCTGCAGCGGCGCCTGCCCCTGATCCGGGTTGGCGGCCAGCGCCGCGGCGAGGGTGGGCGGCGCCGGCAGGGCGCCCAGCAGGTCGAGCTTCACCTGCGCGAAGACGTCGGTCGTGCCGCCGATCTGGCATGCGATGGAACCGTCGTTGAAGATGCGGCCCATCCTGACCAGGGCGATGTGATCGCAGGAGTCGTCGCTTCGCCGCCGCGCTTGAATCGTCCAGTCGTCGAACAGAGCGCTCCCGATGGGAACGAAACCGTCGTTCGGATAGCCGGACAGGTCGTTGGCAAGGCTCCCCAGGTCCAGCGGACCGGCATAGGGGTCGGCGCTGATTTGTAGGAACGAGGCGGTCCCGCCGTAGGCGATGATCCGGTCGTAATAGCCTGGTTCACTGAACCAGGAGGTCACCGCAGCCGGACAGGCGCCGAGAAAGGCCGCGTCGGCGGTGGGTGAAAAGCTGTTGATGCACTGCAGGAAGTTGGGGAACAGCGGCTTGAGGACGACGGAACCGTCATAGTCGTCCCAATCCGCGCCGGCAGTGAGCAGGAAGTACGACAATCCATCGGTGAAAGTGCCTACGACGTCCTCGGCGTCGTTGGCAACCGGCGTCCCGTGGTGCGGGGTGGCGAGAGTGACGAGCAGAGAGACGTGATCGCCGCCGCGAGATCCGTCGCAGAAGGACGACTCCTCCATGAACGAACGCGCGATGATGCCGCCCAGGGAGTGGCCGAGCAGCACGACCGGGCGGCCCTGCCAGCTCACCGGATGCACCGTGTTCTCGTAGAACTGGATCCAATCTCTCAGCTGGTCGGCGAGACCGAGGAACTGAGTGCCGGTCACGGTCGTAAAGGCAACCCCGCTGTAGTCCACCAGGTAAACCTTGAAGGCCTGGGTGAGCTGCGGATCTGCGTCGTAGAGGCCGAGAAAGGTGCTCCAATCGGCGGGACTGCCGTTCCAACCATGGATCAGAATCAGTGGCGTGCGACCGGCGACCGCCGTGCCGTCGTACGGACGGAAGTTCAAGGTGCCGGGCGCCGGCAGCGCCACCGGCTGGGTGCAGACCTGTGCGGAAAGCGGCCAAGGCAGCAACGCCTGCAACCCCGAGATCACCAGCGCGCCCAGGAGCGACCTCGAGACGGTGAGTCCTGGAATTGCTACCCTGCCGACGCCCGGCGCGGCGCGATGCGGTCCGGTCAAGTGAGCCACACCCTCCCTCCTTCTC
Organism: uncultured Acidobacteriota bacterium; assembly: GCA_963732005.1. GTDB lineage: Bacteria > Acidobacteriota > Thermoanaerobaculia > Multivoradales > UBA5704 > JASLEW01. The sequence continues at coordinate 2,610,790 of CAVSXT010000005.1, read as the reverse complement.
GGTCTGCCGTCGGTGCTTCAATAGCCCAGCACGAACTGGGCGTTGCCGCCGCACTTGCTGATCTCATCGGCGATTCCAAGGGCCCAGTCCTTCGAGTACCAATAGACGAAACGTTGACTCTTTCCCTGCATGAGTGCCTTCTCTTGCGCTCGGGTCCGGGAATTTTCCAGCCCCGTGTTGAAGAGATCGGTGAGACAAGAAACGGCCTGGCTGCTATTGGGATTCCAGGTAGCCTTCACGTAGTAGCGATCACCTTGTGCAGAAGCAGTGGGCTTTAGTACCCTCGTTTTGGTCCCGGCTGCGATGTCGGCCGCCAGTCTTCGCAAATCGTCGTAGCTGGCGGTATCGACTCGTTTGAGCAGCGCCTGGGCATGCCTGGCCGATATTCGCAGCAATATCTCTCCGGCCGCGATACGGCGCTCCCGATCCTTGGCAGAAAGCTCCTGGACAAGGTAGCCATCGATATCGAGGCGATCGGCCAACAGCTTGGCTTTGCTTGCAAGCTCCGGATCCGAATGTTGCGTCAGGTCGAAGACTGTTTGCGCCAAGGGTTCTTCAGCGAATTGAAGTCGTAGATCTTGCCTCAGATCCTCAACTGGCCTCGAGCCGAGGCTGGCTATCGCGTCCAGCTTATCGCCGACGTTGGCGTGAGCGTCCTGAAGCACAGCAATCGCCTTGACCTCCGGCTTGTCGATTTCGGTGCCGCGGGGCCGCCCAAGCGTTTTGTTGGCAGTAGTTGCCTTACGAGGTTGCTGCGTTTGGGCATGCACGTCTTGCGGCAGCTCCGCCGCGAAGGCGCTGGCCTCTATGCCTAGACGCCACTCTGAGGTTGTCGTCGGCGAGTCCGCCGGCTTCAGGAAGGACCCCTTTTTCTCGTCATAGTCGACCTCGTAGATCGGCTCGTCATCATCGGCTTGGTAAGTGATCCACAGCTTGCTACGCGGGCGCTGATCTTTGGAAAAATCAAGTTCAAATCGTTGGCCCCTCTGGAATGGCTTCCTGCTTTCAATGATGAACTCCTCATTCCGCAACAGCCCGGCTGATTCATCGTGGTTTATCGATGGGCGAAGGGTTTTTTTAAAGTAGTACGTATCCGCGGCAAGTTCGTCTTGAGGATGAAGGTTCTGAATCATCGCCTTGAAGGAATAGATTCTTGGTTTGAACGACCACCACCAGACGATGGACGTGACCACCAACACCAAGCCGAAACAGAAGGTGGTCAAGAACAGGAAGCGATGCGTCTTCAAGTCTTCCCGTGATAGTGCAGGTTGCGCCTTAATCGCAGTGTTGTACTTCATGTAGGCCCAGCGAGTCAGGAACACCTACGAAGAGGACCGAGAAAAAGAAGGGGCCGTATCGGAATGCGCTGTCCGTGAGGTATTGGATCGTCTGGGCATTCATGGCGACCTCCTTCCAAGCGACGACAGCGGGCAGCTGACCAGTCGCTGACCGCCAGGGATTCGGCATCGCCGGAAGCGGATATGGCTATTTGACAATAGCACCCACGATTTAGATATTGAGGAGATTATCCGTGATCCGCATCCTGATGTCAAGGTCGCGAAAGACTTGGGGAGGGTTCCCGATTCGGCTGCGGACCGCTGGAAAACTTGGCTGGTCGGCCGCGTCAATGGGTGGAACTCTGCTGGCGTCGCGAACCACCGCCGCTCCTCGTCAATGGGAGCGATCAATCTGTGAATGCGCATATCGCTTTGCCCCCCGCAGGCCACGGAACCCCGAGGGCTGGTACGCCACCTGGAGCACCTGACCGGTGGCCGTGCCGCCCTGCGCGGCTTCGGCGTCCGCGTGCGGCGCCGCAGCATCCATCTCAGGCAGCGGCGGGTCCGCGACTAACTGGCCGCCAGGAAGCGCCACCGCCCAAGACCCCAACCAGCAGTCGTGAGCCGCCTGCCCCCGCGCATCGGCCCGCATCTCTCCACCCGCCCCAGTTCCACCCTCCGGGCACCTCCCTCGCCAGCTCACACCACCCCCACCGGCGCGTCACCCGACTCCGTCCCGCCGCCAACCCGGGAGAGCGAGAAGAGACCGGGCGAGGCCCGCGAGAAGCCGCGGGCCTTCAGGCAGCGCGCACCCGGCGCGCCCGCCGTCCGGCGATCCCCGATCGCAGAGAGGTGGCCCATGAGCCGCAGCGACACCTGCAACCTGACCCTACGCATCCATTCCGTTCACCAGCCCGCCGCCATCGCGGCGTTCGGCACCGAGCCCGCCGAGCGTCATGACCTCCCCGACCGCCTCTGCGTCCTCGTCTTCGACGACATCGAGCCCCATGTCCCCCTCGACGACCTGGCGCGGCAGCACATCACCTTCGACGGCAGCCATGACGACGGCACCTCCTATTCCGGCCGCCTCTTCGCCGCCGAGGGGGGCGAGCTGGCGGCCATCGACCAGCCCTTCGGCGTCGTCTCCGTTCCCGTCGACCTCGATTCCCTCGCCGTCGACGAGGCGGCTCTCAGCGATCTCCGCGCCTACCAGCGCCTTCGCGCGCGGACCCAGCAGGACTTCGACCACCAGCCGCCCCTTGAGATCCCGCTCACCGCCTGCCACCTCAAGGAGGCAGGTGACCCCCAGCAGCCCTGGCATCGCCTCCTGGGCGCGATCTCGATCGGCGGCCTCCACTGCCAGGTCGAGGCCGTCGCCGTCCGCTCCACACAGGACGAGCGCCGCACCCAGGAGGCCGTCGGCATCGACAGCATCCTGTCCCTCACCCTCGTCTCCACGGCCTTCGGCGCCGGCCGCGGCTTCCAGACCCTCAGGCTCAAGGGCAGCGACGGTCAGGACCGCGACTACGCCCTCTTCATCTATCCCCACCATCGGTGAGCTGGCCGCCTCGCTCCGCGGCGCCCACGGCGCGTGCGGCGCCGCCCCACCTCGCGGCCCTCCCACGGCCACACCTGACTGCGCACCGCGAGCCGGCGGCCCACCGCGCCGCGGTCCCAGGTTCGACCTCGGCAGCCAGCCGCCCTCGCCGCGCGCGAACCGACCTGCCACCGCGCCGGAGAGCGGGGAGCAACCTCGCAACGAGGCCCGCGGAAAACCGCGGTCCTCCAGGCAGCGCGCACCCGGCGCGCCCGCCAGCCGGCGATCTCCGATCGCGACGAGGTGAGCCCATGAGCCACAGCGACACCTGCAACCTGACCATCCGCCTCCATGCCTCGCACCATGCAGCCGCCGTCGCGGCGTTCGGCGCCGAGCCCTCCGGACGTTACGACCTCCCCGACGGCCGCCTTTGCGTCCTTCTCTTCGACGGCGTCCGGCCCCATGCCGCCCTGGACGAGCTGGCGCGGCAGCGCATCACCTTCGACGGCAGCCACAACGACGGCGCCGCCTATCCCGGCCGCTTCTTCGCCGCCCACCGCGGCGACCTCGCCGCCGTCGCACGCCCTTTCTGCAAGCTCACCGTTCCGATTGACCTCGACTCCCTCGCCGTTGACGAGGCGGCCCTCTGCGGTCTGCGCGCCTACCAGCGTCTCAGCGACGAAGCGCAGGAGGCCTTCTATCCGCCGTCGCCCCTCGACGTCCCGCTCGCCGCCTGCCACCTCGAGGAGGTCGGCGACGAGGAGCCCTGGCATCGCCTCCTCGGCTCGCTCTCCCTCGCTGGCCTGCGCTGCCACGTCGAGGCCATCGCGGTGCAGTACATGCCGATCAATGACCCCGTCCAGGAGGCCGCCGCCTGCGACCTCGCCAGCGCGTTCAGGCTCGTCGCCGATGGCTTCGGCACCGACAGAGGCTTTCAGACCCTCAGCCTCCAGGCCAGTGACGGCCAGGACCACGACTACGCCGTCTTCGTCTACCCATACGACCGGTGAGCCTGCCACCCCGCGCCGCGGCGCGTACTGCGCATAGGCCCCCGCCCTGTCACAAAACCCCCATTTGCCGGACTATCTCTATTAGAGGGCACCCGCAGGCCCCAACCGCCCCGAGGAGCCGCCACCCGTGACCCACACCCAAGTCGACCACCCCGCCCCCGAGATCCTCGACCGTCTCCTGGCCGGCACCATCACCGACGCCGACTCGCGGTGGGCGCTCGGGCACCTGGTGGGACGCTGTGACGTCTGCACGCGCTACCTCCGCGGCGCGCTCGATGCCCTCGATGCGCGGGAGGGGGCTGCCCACTACGACCAAGTTTTCACCGCCAGCCTCGAGCACAGCAGCGCCAGGATCTCCGCCATCCGCTCGGAACAGCTCGAGGCCACGACCCTCTGGGTCATCCTCAGCAACACCGCCCCGGCCCAGCGCCTCGACCTGATCCTCTCCGACCCCCGGTACCACACCTGGGCGGTGGCCGAACGGTTCCTCGCGTCCGCTGCCGAGTTCCACTGGCAGGACACCCCGAGCGGCCTCCACGCCTGCCGCCTCGCCCTGGCGATCGCCGAGCGGCTGCCGGCCGCCGCCTACCCTTCGGGCCTCAATCACGACCTGCGCGCCCGCGCCCTCGCCGGCCTGGCCGACGCCCTCCGCCTGGACCAGCAACCGCACGCTGCCTGGGAGACACTCTGCCAGGCTTGGGCGGCGCTCGACGCCGGCACCGGCGATCCGCTCGAGCGCGCCGCGCTGATGCGGGTCGAAGCGAATCTCGAGCTGGCCGCCGGCGACCCCGCCGCCGCGGTTGCCCTGCTGCGGCCGGCCGTCGCCATCTTTCGCCGCTACGGCGACCGCCATCAGGAGGGGCGCACGCTGCAGAAGCTCGCCCGGGCCATCGGCTACCAGGATCCAGCGCAGGGAATCGCCCTGGCCGATCGGGCGCTGGCCCTGATCGACCCGGGCAGGGAGCCGCTGCTCGAGCTGGCCTCCCGGCATGTGCTGATCTGGTTTCTCAATGACTTCGGCATGCCCGCCCAGGCGCTCGACCTCCTCGAGCGTTCGCGACCTCTCTACCGCCAGTGCCGCGAGACCGAGCCACAGCTGATGCTGTCCTGGCTCGAGGCCCGGATCTGCCGCGGCCTGGGCCAGCTCGCCGCCGCGGAGCGCGGCCTGGTCGCGGTCTGGCACGACTTCCACCAGGCAGGGTTCTCCCAGGAACTGACGCTGGTGAGCCTCGATCTGGCCGAGACCTACATCGCCCGCGGCAAGACCCGCCACGCGGCCCGGCTGCTCAGGAGCTTCCAGGGCACCCTCGCCAGCTGGAACATGCACCCCGAGGGCATGGCGGCCTGGCTGCTGCTCGTCGAAGCGGTCGCCGGCGAGGCAGGCAAGGCCCAGGCGCAGGCGCGCGAGGCGGCGCTCTACTTCCGGCGCGCCTGGCCGCGCCCGCTGCTCTCGGGGCGCGCGGCAATCGGCCGATGACCCGGCCAGATCGATCCGCACCAGCTCGGGAACGGTCAGGCCGGCAACGCCCGCGGTCCTGGCGCACTGCCCGCCCACCCGGCAGGTAGCCTCTACCAGGTGATCCGTGTCAAGGCCCCGAGCCTGCCCGCTCGGCGGGGGCAACCCGGCAGCTCCGGCTCGACTCGTACCATTGGCGGCGACGACCGGTCCACTGCCCTTCGCGTCCCTTGTCGCCCGCCCCCGGACTGCCGTAGACTCGATTCCCGAGCAGTGAGCGACTAAATCCATGCCGCTGCCACCCGCGGCGCGCACCGCGGCGCCTCGCCTCACTCGCTGCTCCAGCACCCCCACCAACAGCGCTGAACCGGAGCCCGCCATGGCAGGCAGCAGTAACATAACCCTTCACCTAACCGCCGCTCACGCGAAGTTCCTCGAGCGCCGCGGCGGTCGCTCCCATCGCGGCAAGGGTCCCTTCAGCCGCACCAGCGTGCTGCGACGCATGCTCGACAGCCTGCGCCTCTACCACGAGTTCACCGACCCGCGCGAGACCCGCGGCATGTCGCACGAGCACCACGCCCTCGTCATCAGCCTCCTCCCCAAGCCCTGGGCGCTCAGCGCCTACGAGATCAGGAACCTCGAGGGCGTCCTCGCAGCCGCCCCTGGCTTCCAGGCAGCGGTGGCCGCTGCCAGCGTCGACCCTACCGAGCTGCTCGCCGGCGTGGCCGCCGCCACACTCGCCGAGAAGCTCACCCTCGTGGACCACGCCGTCCAGCACCAAGCACCCGCGGCGGCCGCCGCCAGCCCCGAAGTGGCCTGACCAGAGAGCGTCAGGCGCCCGCTCCCACGCGCTGTCCCGGGCTCGCAGACGGGCGCACCGCGTAGCCCCGGCAGGCAGGACCTTCGAGTGGCCGCGGACCGCGGGGCGGCGAGCCAGCGATCGCGCCATGGCCCACGACCTACGCCTCGGACCCAGGCTGGGAGATGGTGGGCGATCGAGGCGCGACCGAGCCGCGGCCTAGACGGAGGACGGCGCACGCCGAGAACCGACCTTGCCGGCGGGCAGCTCGGTGCTCATCCACACCCTCCCGCGGCCCGCCACCCGCGGGCACCTCCCCGGAATCGATCTCCTTGCGGTCTCGTCGACCTCGGCCGGGTGAAGGTCGACGAGACCGCAAGGAGATCGAGATGAGCATCCTGGAAAAGCAGCAAGAAGGACCACCTCGCAGCCACATCACCCTGGCACCGCCCGGCCCCTGCGTCGCAGTCGTCGGCTCGCGGGACTTCGCCGACCTGGACCGCGTCCGCCGCTTCATCGCCACGCTCCCCGCCGGCGTCACCGTCCTCTCTGGCGGCGCCCGGGGGGTCGATCGCTGTGCCGCCGGCGCGGCGCGGGCCCGCGGCCTGCGCTGTCTCGAATACTTCGCGGACTGGGATCGCGACGGCCTCCAGCTGGCGGGCCGCATCCGCAACCAGCGGGTCGCCGAGCGCTGCGATCGCATGGTGGCCTTCTGGGACGGCAAGAGCACCGGCACCCAGGACGCCTTCACGCGCGCCCTCGGCCTCGGCCGGCAGGTGGTGGTCTACCGGCTGCGGTCCGTCGCCCTGGTGGGAGCGCTCGCCGACGCACCGGCCGCCCAGCCGGAGACCGCGCGCACCGACCTGACCCTGGTGGCGCACACGACGGGCAGCCACAACCAGCCGCTCACCAGGACCTACCGGATCGTGGCCGGCGGTGACCTCGCGGCAGCCGTCGCCGGGCTCCGGACCGGCCGGCGCCTGCGGGTCCGTGCCGCCTGCCGCCAGGTCTTCTGCAGCGACGCCGCGGGGGTGCTCCGCAAGCATCGCGGCGCGACCTACGAGGCGCAAAGCATCAAGCGCCTTCCCGGGAAGGGCCGGACCGGCTAGTCCCTTGCCCAACCTGTCACGCCCGCCGCGGCCGGCCGGGGCGAGCGATGAGAGGAGCCGCTGGCGCGGGCGCTCGCCGAACTGGCGAGCGCCACGATCGAGACTGCTCCTCGGCATTGCGCTTTCAAGATTGCACCTTCCAGGTTTCCAGGGAGGGCCGGACGAGTCCTCCACCCGGAATGCGCCCGCACGGCTCGTGACGGCCCTCTGCGGCAGCTGGCAGAAGCCCGGCGTGGACCGGCCCTCCGCTGGAACCCTGGAAGATCGGCAGCCCCGGTGCCCACGAGCACTCGGCCGCCGAGAGCCCGCTCGATCCGCTCCTCCGTCCGCTCCCCGTCCCGCTCCTCCCAGCAGTCGACAGCCGCCGCCAACCAACCTCCCCGCGAGAGGTGCCGGTGCCTGAAGGAGGAGCTGGCGATCGAGCGCTCGCCGCAGGCGGCGAGCGCCGCGACCAGGAGGAGGCATCCCCTTGCAATCACCGGCTCCGCTCTCGTCCCCGCCGCCCACCCCGCCACCCCCGCCCTACCGCCATCCGGTCGTCACCGAGGTCAAGCCCGACCGGGAGGGCCGCAAGAGCCGCATCTTCAGCGCCGACCTGCTCTGCATCGTCACCGCCAACCAGCTCTGGGAGCTGGGCGCGACAGCCAGGGAGAACACGCTGCGGCCGGTCCTCGTGGCCTACACCGCGACCGAGCAGGCTGCCCGCGCCTTCACCGCCAACCTGAGGACCGGCCGTCCCGCCGTCACCGACGCCGACGCCGACCGCTCGAGCTCGAGCAGGCTCCGCTTCGAGCTCCCGCGCTCCGCCGGCTTCCAGTTCGACACCTGGTCCCGAGACGGTGCGACGCTCACTCTCGCCTACCTGCGCTCCGTCTTCGCCCTGCACCCGAGCGTGTTCGAGCAGCAGCGGATCGAGTTCCTGTACATGCCGCCCACCTGGTGGGTGGAGCGCGAGGCAGCCGCTCTCACCGCTCTCGGCGCTCTCGGAAAGGACGCCCGGGACGCCGCGCGCGCCGCCTACTTCGTCGCCTACCTCGACGCGCGCTCGCCGCTGCCCATCGCCAACGACCATCGGTTCCATCTCGAGCTGTTCCGCGCCGCCCTCGCCTCCGGCTGGTGCTACCAGCCGGACAGCTCCAGCAGGCGCAACCACGAGCTCTATGCCAGGGGCTGCGAGGCGCTCGGCTTCGAGTCTCCGGTCGTCGTCTCCACCACCCATGCCGAGTTCTCGGCCTTCCTGGCCGAGCAGACCGCGAACCATCTTCCCCGTGTGCGGCAGGAGGCCGCCGGCCATGGCAAGACCCGAATCGGTAGCGCTCGCCGGCTACTACCCCACCCCGCCGGACCTGCTCGCGAGCTTGGCCTCCCTGGTTGACTTCGCAGCGCCGGCAAGCGGGCAGCCCCACCTCCTCGTCGACCCTTGCGCCGGCGAAGGCGAGGCGATCGACACCCTTGCCCGCTCCTGGTTCCCGGAGGACGCGACGCAGGACTGTGAGGTCTACGGCATCGAGCTCGAAGCGGGCCGCCACAAGAAACTCGCCACCAGGCTCGAATCCGGCCTCGGACAGGCCTTCCACGGCGACGCCTTCCGTTTCGCGATCGCCGGCGCCGACCTCCCCGGCCACGGCGCTTCGCTCCTCTACCTCAACCCGCCCTATGACGTCGACCGGCTGCACCGCCGGCTCGAGCAGCGCTTCCTCGAGCGCTGGACCGCCTGCCTCGCCCCCGGAGCGGGCCTCCTGGTGTTCATCGTCCCCCACTACGCTCTCGCTGCCAGCGCCGAGCATCTCGCCCGCCACTTCCAAGACGTGCGCGCTTGGCGCTTCCCGGGCTCTTCGTTCGACACCTTCCGGCAGTGCTGCCTGCTCGCCCGCCGCCGCGCCGTCGCCGCTCCCGCCGACGACCTGGTGCGCCACCGTGTCGAGCGCTGGGCCGCCGACGCCTCGCACCTGCCGGAGCTCGAGCGCCTCGGGACACCCCTCTACCGGGTGCGGCTCGAGTCCCCGTGGCTGCAGCTCGAGCCGGTGACGCTCGACCTCGAGCGGCTCCTCGCCGGCTTCGAGCCCTGGCAAGGCTCGGCCCTGGTCGCCGCCCACCGCACCGTCCGGGAGATGATCGGCGCGCGGTATCCGGTCGCCCTGCCGCCGCGGGCGGCGCACATCGCGCTCGCCCTCGCCGCCGGCATGCTCAACGGCAAGCGGATCACCGCCGATCGCCCGGGCCTGCCGCCGCTCCTGGTCAAGGGCTCGCTGCGGCGCGAGTTCGTGACCAGCGAGGAGCGCTTCAACCGCGAGGGCGAGAAGGTCGGCAGCGTCCGGGTGCAACGTCCCCGCCTGGCCCTCCACGTGCTCCGCCTCGATACCCTCGAGTTCCACGAGCTGCGACCCGGCGCCCTGCCGTCCGGCGCCAAGCAGCTGGCCGACTTCAACACCGCCGACCTGGTCGAGCAATATGGGGTGAGCCTCGGCCAGCTCCTACGCGAGCAGCTCCCGGCCCTCCACGACCCCGCCAACCCGGCCCACTTCATGGAGCTGCCGCGCCTCGGACGCAAGCCCTTCCGCCGCCAGCGCGATCTGATCTGTGCCGGTCTGAAGCTCCTGGCGACGGGCGACAACCCCATCGCGGCCGCCGAGGTCGGCACCGGCAAGAGCACCGTCGCCCTCTCGATCGCCGGCGCCCTGCATCCGCTCCACTTCGAGCGCACCGCCGCCGAGCTGCGCCGTCTCGGCTTCGACACCAGGCGGCTGCGGCCTGTCGAGCGCCTCCTCGTCGTCTGCCCGCCACACCTGCTGGGCACCTGGAGCGACGAGGCCGCGGCCGTGCTGCCGCTGCATCGCGTGGTGATCGTCCAGCGGCTCGCCGACCTCGAGCGCGAAGGCGAGATCTTCGTGCTCAGCCGCGAGGCGGCAAAGCTCGGCCACGGCTTCGCCGGCCTCGACGAGCCACGTTGCCCGCGCTGCGGCGCCGCGGTCGGCCTCGAGGCCGAGGCGCTCGCCAGCGCGCGGGCGCGCTGTGTTCATGTCGCCCGCGCCGCTCAGAATCGGCCCGCTCGTCTCGCCGAGCGCCTGCCGTGGCGCTCCTCCGCTCGTACCCCTTCGATCCCCACGTCCGCCACCTCGTCCGGCAGCGGCGCATCCTTCGCCTCTCACTTCCCGCCCTCCCCACCGAGGGCGAGCCGCTGCCACCGGCGCCGCCGCCGGCACCTGCCACGCTCCGGCCTCTGGCCTGCGAGCTCGCCGCGCTCGTCGAGGAGTCCCTCGCCACCGGTGGCTCGGACCGGCTCGAGGCGGCCCTTCACTGGCTCGGCATCGCGGCCGCCATGCAGGACGAGATCCACGCTCGCCTGACCGCCGCGGCCGATCTCCAGCAACAGAAGGTGACCGCGCTGCGAGACGCCGGCCGCAGCGAATGGGACGACGAGGTCCACCCGGCGAAATGCCTCCGCGACCGCCTGCGCCGCCTTGCGGTCCAGGTCCTCTCCCGCCGGCCGGCCGACGCGCACGAGCCCGATGCCCTGGCCTGCCTGCAGGCGCTGGTCCAGGCCGGCGACTGGCTCGAGAGCGAACCCTGCGGCGAACCGCTCTTCCAGGCCACGCCCTCTCCCCGGCGCTTTCCCCTGGCTCGCGTCATCCTGAAACGCCACCGGCGGCGCTTCGGCCTCGTCGTCCTCGACGAGGCCCACGAGTTCTCGCACCTCGGGTCCGCGCAGCAGAAAGCCGCCCATCGCCTGGTGACGCTGCCGGGAGCGCCCACCCTGGCGCTCTCCGGTTCTTTGATGGGCGGCTACGCCAGCTCCCTCTTCGCCAACTTCTGGGCGTTGAGCCCGCGTTTCCGCAGGGAGTTCCGGCGCGACGAGCAGCAGGTCTTCGTCGGCCGCTACGGCTTCCGCAGGGTCTATGTCCCGCTGCCCGAGACCGGCGGTCCGGAAGTCGTTGGCTACGGGACGGTGAGCGACCGCGAGGACATCCGCGAGCCGCCCGAGGTGCGCCAGCTCGGAGAGGCCCCCGGGATCCTGCCGACCTGCCTCCTCACCCACCTGCTTCCCATCGCCCTGATCATGCACAAGAGCGACCTCGAAGACGAGCTCCCTCCCTATGACGAGCTCCCGGTCGAGATCGATTTTGGCGACGGGGACCCGCGGGCGGCGGAGCTCGGCGCCGAGTACGCACGCCTCATGCACGAGCTCGGGTCGAGGATCCGGAAGGACCTGTACACCCGGCTTGCCGGCAAGCTCTGGGGCGCCATGTCCCAGATGCCCGCCTACCTCGACCGCCCGACCGACGACATGCGGCCCTTCGTGCTCAAGTATCCCGACTCCGTCGGCGGCGCCGTGATCGCCACCGCCAGGAGCTTCCCTGCCGACTGGCTCACCCCCAAGGAGCGCTGGCTCGTCCAGCGCCTGCGCCAGTATCTCCGCGATGGCCGCAATGTCCTGGTGCTCCTCCGCCACACCGGCAACAACGACCTGATCCAGCGCTACCAGAGGATCTTCCGTCTCCATCTCGGCGAGCGCGCCATCTACCTCGACGCCGCCAGGGTCAAGACCGGCGAACGCAAGGAGTGGCTCGACACCCAGGTCATCCGGCCGGGCTGCCGCTTGCTCCTGACCAATCCCAAGGCGATCCAGACCGGCCTCAACAACCTCGTCCACTTCTCGCGCGTCGTCTGGGTCGAGGGAGTCGACTACGACGCGCTCGTCGTCCGCCAGGCGAACGGCCGCGTCCATCGCATCGGGCAGACCCGCGACGTCTTGGTCGAGGTGCCCTTCTACAAGGCGACCGCTCAGCAAACCGCCCTCGAGCTGGTGGCGCGCAAGGTCAGCGCCTCCGTCCAGGTCGACGGCATCTCCATCGAGGGGGCGCTCGAGAGCGCCGGCGCCGGTGACGACGACGAGAGCGTCGAGGCCGCGATGAGCATGGGCCAGGCCATCTACGAAGCCTGGCAGCGGCACCTCCCCGGCGCCCCCTGACCACAGCCACCCCTGCAGCCACCAGCCGGTCCCCGCGCCACGCCTGCCGGTTCCCCCCTGTCGACGGCCCCCACGACCGGAGGCCCTGGGGGCGAGGAGAGGGCTGGTGGCGGAGAGGCCCTGGCGGGCCTCTCCCGCGGCTGGGAGTCCTGCTTCCGGCCGCTTCCCGCCTCGTCGAGGGGATGCCCCTCCGGTCCGCTCGAGGACCAGGCGATGCCCGCCGGGCCGCCGCGGCGGCTCGGGAAAGGAGCTCTTCGCGAAATGCCCAGAACCCAGCACCAGGTCGCAGCGCCGGAGGATCCGGCTCCTTCCCTCCCGGACGCCCCCACCACCACCGCGGACCCCGGCATCCGCACCATGATCCCGATCGACTCGATCGATCCTAGTCCCTGGAACCCGAGGACCGTCCCAAAGGGGCCGGACGCGGAGGATCAGAGTCTGACGGCTAACATCGCCCAGTTCGGCGTGCTGCAGAACCTCCTGGTCCGGCCGCTCCCGGACGGGAGGTACCAGCTGATCTTCGGCGAGCGCCGGCTGCGGTCCGCTCGCGCCGCGCGCCTGACCGAGGTCCCGGCCACGGTGCGCCAGCTGGACGACCATGAGGCCCGCGTGCTGACGGTCGCCGAGAACCTCCACCGCAAGCAGCTGCATTTCCTCGACGAGGCCACCGGCGTCGCGGCGCTCATCGAGGAGCACTGGACCGTGGACCAGGTGGCCGCCAAGCTCGGCAAGCCGCTTTCCTGGGTCGCGCGGCGCCGGCGCCTGCTCAACCTGACGCCGGCCTGGCGCCAGCTCGCCGCGGCGCCGGACGGCCGCTTCGCCACCTGGGGCGATCGCCACTTCGAGCAGATCGCCATCCTCGAGGCCACCGCGCAGGACGAGCTGCTCAGCGGGGAGGAGCGCTATCAGGTCGAGCGTTGCACCACGGTGCGCGAGCTCGCCCGGTGGATTGGCTCCCGCACGCGAGCCCTGAGCAGCTTTCCCTGGCCGCTCGACGACGCCGACCTCGATCCGGTCGCCGGCGCGTGCAGTACCTGTCCGCATCGCAGCAGCCACCACCCCGGCCTGTTCGACGATCAGCAGGGCGATCTGGACGACGATCGGCCCGCCGGCAGGACCGCCAAGGCGCCAGGAAAGCGCCCCGGCGAGAGCGCCGACCGGTGCCTCAACCCCACCTGCGCCACCAAGAAAGGGGAGTTGCTCGTCGAACGCAAGCGGGCCCAGCTCGCGGCGAAGCATCGCGTCGTGCTCCTCGACGACGGCTATCACCCTCACCAAATCCCGGGCGCGCTGCGGGACCATCAGGTCGCGCCCGCCAAGAAGGGAACGCCCGGCGCCGTGGCGGCCGTGGTCGCCAGCGGCCCCCACCTGGGCCAGGTCAAGTGGGTGAAACCCCGCCAGGAGCTCGGCAGCCACTCCCCGAACCGCCCGGCGGGCGCGCCGCCGCAGCACAAGACCCTCGCCGAGCGCCAGGAGCAGAAGTGGCGTCAGCGAAAGGTCCATGCCATTGGCCTGCTCAAGACGGCTCTCCTCGAGCAGCCGCCACCCCCCCTGCTCACCAGCGTCCGCCTGGCGGTCGTCTTCGGGACCGCCCAGCGCCAGGCCTCTTCCTCTCATCTCTACGATGTCGCGCTCCCCCGCGTGACGCCCGGCATCGACCCGGCCGAGGAGCGCCGCCGCATGCTCGCACCCTACGCCAGCACGGCCATCGTCGGCAGCCTTCCCGACGCAGCCATCGCCTTCGGACCCTCCAACGACGACGCCGCAACCGGCGAGACGGAGAACCAGGAAGGCCAGTTCTGGCGCACCTTCGATGCCCTGGAAGGCCAGGAGGAAGCTGCCGGTGGCTACCTGTGGGCCCGCACCCTCGCCGTGATGCTTGAGCGGATGACGCCGAACGGCGACTGGCGCCACGTCACCGATGCCTGGCACGAAGCCGAGCGCGTCGCCGCCCTCGTCGGCCTGCAGGCGCAGGAGTTCCTCGACCAGGCCACGGCGGTGCTGCCCGATCCCAAGAGCTGGGCGAAGGAACAGCCGCCAGCGCCACCGCTGCAACCGGCTGCCCAAGCCCCCACCAGCGAAGAACCCCCACCGCCGGCAAAGGCGGCCGGCAAAGGCGCTCGCGGGTCTCATCTCCATGCGGTGCCCGCAGCTCGGAAGCGCCCGGCTTCTCGCCTGCCGCGCTAGCGACCACCGAGGCCCGTCGAGCCCGACCCGGCCGGCAGCCGCCCGCCGGGTCGGGGCTCGACGGCTCGCACTACGCCGAGATGACAGGAGGTCGAGATCAGGCGCTCGCCAACGTGGCGAACGCCGAAGAGTCCGCATGGCAGGTGAGGGCGACGGCGAGACCGTGGAGAGTAGAATGCGAGTGACTCGAACCAAGAGCGACGATCGAGCCATGCTCAAGCCCCGCGTCTATGTCGAGACCACGATCCCGAGCTTCTACCACACGACGCGTCCGGGAGCCGCGGCCCTCGCGCGCCGGCAATGGACGAGGCTTTGGCGGCAGCACGCTCTCAGCCGGTACGAGCTGGTCACGAGCGACGCGGTCCTCGACGAGCTCCGCGAGGGTGACTATCCGAGCCGGGAGCCCGCTCTGGCACTTGTCGCCGGGCTGCCGATCCTCGACGTCACCGAGGCCGTGGCCGACATCGTCACCGCCTACGTCCGTCATCGCCTCATGCCCGCGGACCCTGCGGGCGACGCGCTCCACCTCGCCCTGGCGTCGCTTCACAAGTGCGACTTCCTGTGACCTGGAATTGCCAGCACCTTGCCAACGCCAACAAGTTCGGGCACCTTCGCCGGGTGAACACGCTGCTCGGGATCTACGTTCCGGTGCTGGCGACTCCGCTCGAGCTGCTAGGAGAGATCGATGACTCCCAGAACTGACCCCATCCTGGAGGATGACGACGAGGAGATCGACCGTATCCGGGCCGCGCGGCACCGGATCTCCGAGCGCTTCGGGCATGACCCTTACAGGCTGGTCGCCTACTACATGGAGCGGCAGAAGGCGCGTAACGATCGCTTGGTGCACCCTCCTGAATCTGCCACCATGATCGACAACTGAAAATCACGTGGCCGACGGTCTAATTCCGCCCTGGGTACCACATAACTCTTGTAGTACAAGGAGTCTACGAATGCGACCGGATATGGCCTTGGCGCCGAGACGCAGCCTGAGCAGCACCTGCGGGCAGCAGCAGGAAGACGGCCCTAGAGTGCGCGGACGATGCGTGCGCGCAGACCGGCATGGACCTTCGCGATGGTTCGTGTGCCACCTTCCTGGCGTCTAGGCAGGTAGCAGAGGCAGGGCTAGTGGCGACACTCTCACCCGACGAAGTTCTAGCTGCCATCGAAGCACGGATGCCGCGAGAAGTCGCCCACCTCTATCACTTTGTCTGGGCCGATGTCGTCGATCTCCACTTCGCCTGGCAGTCATATAACCAGCTGTACGGACTCGACGAAACAGTCATTATTCTAAACAACTGCGCCAGCTCCTTTTTTGCGAGTCTCCAAGCCACCTTGGAGGATCAGGTGTTCTTGAAGGTGGCCCGATTGGCCGATCCTGCTGAGTCATCAAGCTCTGGAAGACACAGGCGTGACAATGCGTCCTTCTTCAAACTGGCAAAAGCAGTCCGAGAGGCTGGAGATGAAGCCTTAGCCGATCGCCTCGAGAACGCTGCGGCGACCTTTAAGACCAAGGTTGATTCAATCTCCTTAGTGCGGAATCGTAGTATAGCTCACCGTGACTTGGCTGTCGCATTGCGCCTTGAGAGCCTACCCGAAGTGAAACGCAGCGACATCGAAAACGCCTTGGATTCTGTGAGAACTTACATGAACATCGTGGACGAGACCTACCTAGGCGCCGTGGGGGGCTATGAACACTGCATCGAGGGAGGCGGTGCGGATCACCTCTTGTTTTGGTTGCGCGAAGGAATAGCGCATCAGGAGTGCAAGGGCCACTAGTCAGACGAAGAAAGCAGGGCTTTGCTGGCACTCTCGGAAGGGTGACTCAGTCCGAGGTGGATCGCTGCAACCCGGCGCAAAATCATCGGCTCGGCAGATCAGCCAGCCACCCCCTCTACGAGCGGCGGCGCTGGGCCCGCGCATAATGACCACCCACAAACCCAGCACCGCACCTGCCTAACCAACTGCAGTCTCTAGATCCGCAGGGGGCGCCAAGTCTTTGCCGTGGTGCGGGTGCCTTGATGACAGGAACGGCCGCGAAGCGCACGCAGGTCTCAGAGCTATCGTCCTGTGATCTAAAAAGGGTACTTGCGGCTAGCGGCTGACAAAGGATATGCTGCTGCTCACCTACCGGAGAGGCTAACCATGGACACTGAACCAGGGGACAAAGCGGCGGTCGACCCGCGGAATCGTATCGTCGTCTGGCTCATTGGCGTTGCAGCTACCGCGTTTATCACTGGGTTGAGCGCTATTCGAGCTTTCAACGACTACTACCACCTCACGACTGTGCCGATTGAGGAGCATGAGCAATATCGCCGACAGCAGGAGGTCATCGATCATTTAAATAAAGCTGCGGCTCAGCGTGACAATTTGGAAAGCGAATATGGGATCTTGCCTCTCAAACGGCACGGCTGGGCTCCGATGTTTCACGTTAGCATGAGCGATCCAGGCTGGTCCGACCTTGTCGATCAATATCTGCGCAACGGCCCGCCCTTGGGAGGTATCCGAGGAGCCCTTTCCGGGAATGATGACATTTACTTATGGGCCGAGGCCGGCAATTCCAAAGTTCATTGGACGATTAGGTGCCAGCGTGTTGTCAACGGCGACTGGGCGTGGTCTAAAGTAGAATTCCGGCAGAAGGTCATGGCCGGCGCCGTCCCAATAGGAATAGCCGATAGGACTGGCGAGCATTGGCGCGAGGCTCCAGGCAATCCGGAACCGCATGGTCTTTGCCTGTGGTACCTGGAGCCGACGAGCCTCTCTGATGAGTCGCAGTCGAAGTCTGCGCCACCTGGGCAGAATTAGCTCTACTGCAGGGCAATGTGTGGTCCGCCTGAACCGAAAAGGCCGGCGTCGTGCGCCCTGGTTACTTTGCGCGCAATAAGCCTAATCCACAAACACACATTGTGCATCATTCTCGTCAAAGGCGGGGAGTTGGAATCGCCGTGATCTGCCGACAAAAGCGTGCCATGCATTAACAAACCTCTCTGCCAAACAGGTTCTTCGCGACGCCACCAGAGACTCCCGGACGGCTCGCCAAGTATCAACTCCTAAGCGGATTCCACCATTGACGTCGTTTGGCTGACCAGCAAGGATCGGACGAAGGTATTGCAGGAGAAAACCTGGCACCCACGGATAGTCCCGCATGCCGTAGTGTAGGTAGTAGTTGCTCCATCGATAGATCTTCCAAACATCATGGATATCAACTGTGAAGTTAATTTTTGGCTGGTGCTTCCGTATGGCTTCGAAAAGAGCACTCAATGCAATGGGAACTTCATTCTCTGGGCTTCGCGGGTCTGTAAGGCTCGAAACGCCAAACGCATAACGCAGGCGCAGCTCAATCGCTGTTCGCAGCACCGCGATCGGTGCGTAGGGTGCCCTGTCAGCATGCGCCATCCCTGAATAGGTCCCGTAGATGATTTGCTCGGCCCCTTTGAAGACCTCGAACGGGTGTTCCCTTTGGCGCCGCCACGCTCCGAAGTAACCAGGGAGACCTGTAATGAACTGAGCGGCATCCTCGAGAAGCACCGTTGCCACACTCATGATCTCGTGCAGTGCGCGGTGAAGAGTATGCACAGCGCAATCTGCATACATATGGGCCGATTGGGCAGGGTACCGCTCGATGGCTTCACCGTAACGTTCCACCTCCGCAGTCAACATTGTCAGCTGGGCCTGGTAAAACAGCGGCTCTTGTAATTTACTCTCGTCGACTGATGAAGTCATGAGGCCGTGACGCACCGCGTCCTTGTGTATCATCGGCCTGAGAACTCGTGGTGCGGGTAGAATGCGCGCCCTCGGATGATGCGGCCTTGGGGCCAAAATTGCACCACCAAGCTCATTCCAGAGCCACGGGAGTGCGTCGCTCTGCACCCATTCACCTAAAGCGAGTAAATTTGTGGGAGTGGGGTCCTTCAACTGATCGAGCTTGAACCTGTATTCTTGGTTGTTCATCGTTCCTTACCTCCTCGCCCCAACCCATCTCAACGGTGCCGCGAGGTTCCGTCAAGAGGTGTGTAAACGCATCAGGCGGCGGCCTCCTCGCGGCGCGCTCGTACTCCATCGATGTACTGCACTCCTGCGAAGACTTCCTTCAACAGAACGGGTGAGTTGAGTCGGCGGAAGCGCCGCTCGGCAACGAGCAGCAACTTCCAGAGTACGGCCGTCGCGTGCTCGACTTTCTTGTACCGCCTGGCGGCGTCGGTGCGGAGCCGCAGGCCGCAGAACGGCGACTCGACGATGTTGGTGGTCCGCAGGTGGCGCCAGTGCGGCTCTGGGAACTGGTAGAAGGTGACCATGCGATCCCAGTCATGGTCGAGTAGCTCAGCTGCCGCCTGCTGGCCGCGCGTGCGGCACCAGCGCGCGAACCGCTGCTTGGCCGCCTCAGCTTCGCCGCGCGTTGCCGCGTAGGGGATCGTGCACAGCAGCGGCTTGGCCTCTTCATGGAGTCGCTGCGGGACCTTGTCGAGCACGTTGACGATTCGGTGGTTCCAGCACCGCTGCTCCGAAGCTTCCGGGTAGACGTTGCGGAGCGCCCCCCAGATGCCCAGGTGACCGTCCGCGACCGCCAGGCGCGGGCAGACCAGGCCGCGAGCCTTCAGATCGCGCAGCATCGCCGACCAGCTCTCGGTGGACTCGCGCTGACCGGGCATCACCGCGAGCACGACCTTGCGTCCATCCGACAGCCCGCCGATGGCGACGAGCACCGCGGCCTTGTCCTTCTCGAGCCCTGCTTTCACGTAGAGGCCGTCCACCCACAGGTAGGTGAGCTCAAGACCGTCGAGCCGCCGGCGCCGCCACTCGTCGTACTCCACCTGCCAATTCGCCTTCAGCCGCGCCACGGTCGAGGCCGACAGCGGCGCTTCCTCCCCGAGCAGGCCGCGTAGCGCCAGGTCAAAGTCCCCCTCGGCCAACCCGTGCAGGTAGAGCTCCGGGATCAGCCCGTCGACCTCGCGCGTCCGCTTGGCGAACAGCGGCAGTACCCGGCTCTCGAACCGCTCCTCGAGATCCCGCACCCGCGGCCGGCGCACCGTGATCGTGCCGCTGCTCAACGTCAGTCGCCGCGGCTTGCCGTGGCCATTGCGGTAGCCGGCGTCCGCGTTCACCGTCGCTCTCCTCGCCGACTTTGCACGCCCGAGCAGCTCCGTAACTTCCTCTTCCAGCAGAGCTTGCACGAAGTCCTGCACTTTCCCCCTCACCCAGCTCTCGAGCGACTCCCATGCCTCGCTTGACGTCGATCGCTTGTCGGTGATCTTCTCGACCACGGCGGTGTTCCTCCCTCGTTCTCGGGCCTGCCAGCCCGGGTTTTGGAACGTCAGAGGTAGGCTACACCGCCTTCTGCATTTCCACACCTTCTGAGGGTACCTCCGGTGCCGCTCCCAGCGCTCCCAGAGCCGGGCCGGCGACCTCCCAGCCGCAGGTAGTGCGCGATGCAAGCGCACTGGTCATGCCGTCGACTGAATCCGTCGACGCAGGCGCAACACCCACACCACGAGCCACACAAAGGGTATGCAAGCGACCATCACGATGACCCACAGCCGCTCCGTAGTAAAGTAGTAGCGGCGCACAAAAGGATCGGGTAAGAAAACTGGGTAACGAAGTTCCCCGACCCCACCGTCATGACTAAGAATGACCTGGGTTGGCAGCGCCCACAGCATGCCCCACGGGCCGGAGATCTCGGCACTGGCACTCTCGCCCGGACGCAGTTCGCCGAAATCGATGCGTCCCTCGACCTCGATCAAATGCGGAGCCTGACTGGGGAGAGCCAACCGGATGACCTCCTTTCGTGCTACTGAGGGGAGGGATAACCAAACTCCTTTGAGAGTCTGGTTACCATAGTTTCCAACGTGAATGACTGCAACGTTGTTGTTGATACCAATGAGGGGTTCTGTTATTGATTGGACCTGTCTGTGCAGGAAATCTCGCAGGGTCGCCTCATTGGGCCCGATAAGGGCAGCCTTTAACTGCCGGCCCTCCGGCTTATCGTCCCCTCGAATAGCCTGAAATAGATTCGCCTCTCCTCAACATGGTGTGGGTCGCGGGAGGCGAGGAGAGAGCTCGATTCCTCCCGAGTTGAGGAAGAGCATCGCGATCAGGGCGTCGGCCGAATGGAAGCCGTAGGCTCGGCGGCTGATGATGCGTAGCTTGTTGTTCAACCCCTCGGCGAGTCCGTTGGTCAGGCGATGTCGGATGTAGGCGAGAACGCCGTCGAAGTGAGCGCGGAGAGTGCGTGCTACGCGCACGAAGGGTTGGAGCCGCGACCGGCAGGCCCAGGCGATCCACGACCTCAGCGCCTTCTCGGCACGAACCGGCTGTCGGTAGTCCAGGGCGCCTGCCAGTGTCTCCTTCAACAGGTAGCCGCGGTACAGCGGCCGGTTGAAGCGCTGGACCTCGTGCAGCCGGGCGCGCTCTTCGGCATCAAGCCTGTGCCACCCCTTGAGCAACACCCACCTGGTCTTTTTGATTGCTTGTGACTCGTCGCCGTCGTCGTCTTCGGCAGCCGCCGCGTCGCGGACCAGCGAGCGTCTCACCGCATCGAGCGCGTCGCCGGCCAGGCGTTGGACGTGGAAGCGGTCGTAGATCACCTGGGCTGTGGGCAGGAACTCCGCAATCGCCTTCTTGTAGCCGCCTGCCATGTCGATGCTGACCAGCTCAACGGCCGCACAGGTTTGGGGCCCGAGCTCGCGGAAGAAGGCGCGCAGCGTCTCGGCGTTGCGCCCTTCGGCGGCCCAGACCACCCGCCGCCGATCGTGGTCGACGACGATGGTGAGGTAGCGATGGCGCTTGCGGTAGCTGAACTCGTCGATGCCGATGCGTCGCAGGTTCACCAGCCGATCCGGGGACAGGCGCCGTTGCACCACTCGCTCGATGATCTGCCCGACGGTGACCCAGGCCACGCCGGTCAGCTTGTGGACGTGGGTCTGATCGGTGATCTGGGCCAGGTAAGCCACCCACTCCTCGAAGGCCCAGCTGAACCGGCTCGCGGTGGCTCCCCACGGCACCTGCTCGGTGCGCACCCCGCAGCGACGGCACTGCACCCGCCTCGGCGCATAGGCCAACAGCACGACCCGCGCACCAACGACCAGGTGTCGCCACCAGCGCAGCGGCCGCCGGTCGTACATCGGCGCCCTGTGCCCGCAAACGCCGCACCTGGGCTTGCGCCACAGCGGCGCCACCTCGACCGAGAGTGCGCCTCCGGTGAAGAACCGAACCCCCGTCACCCGCGTAGCCGTGACATCAACGAGCCGACGCAATAGAGTCGTAGCGCGCATGGGATCCCCCTGCCTCCTGGTACTGCTGGCTGCTGTCCAGGAAAGCAGAGTCCCATGCGCAATGCAAGTGCTTCTCCCTTAGCCGCTTACAGCCTCCCGCCTACCCACACCAAGTCTCGGAGAGCCATAGATTCTCGGGGAGGGCCTCCAACTCGCGCACAGTAGATGGCGGCGGCAACTGTGCAGAGACAGAGGAGACCTCGCCGACGAGACCAGGGCCCGGGCCAGGACGAGAGGCAGTCCAGAGAGCGATCAGTCCGAGGACGATGCTGATGATTAATCCCGTAAAATCCAGGAATCGTCGAAAGCGGCCGGGTTCACTCATAAAATGGGCTCCGTAGCGAAGGAAAAGTTCCGCTGGTCCTCCAGAAGGAGTGGCCAGTGCGATCGAGGCTTATAGTCTCACGGAATTCAGTCGAGCGACAGCGCCCCGGTCGGCGCGGCGTCGTGGCTGTCTGCCTCGCCATAGAGCAGTCCTGGCAGTCGGAATTTTTACCCGCCGCCCAATCAATCTTCGGCGCAGTGTGTCCTGCCACGGTTCCCGTACTGTCTGATCTACGGAGCCGAGCTCGGCGAGATCAAGGTCATTTTGTCATGCACCAGAAGCGTCCCTCCTACTGAAAGGACCGCAGCTGACTTCAGCTCGGTGTCTCGAGTTCGCGTACTCGTGGGTGATAACCCATCCACCACACCGCGAGTAAGGAAATGAACCTCGCTGACGCGAGCGCTCGCCGCAACGGCGAGCGCCAGACTTTCGGAGAAGCAACCGCCGATGCCCATCGCCAGCGACGTTTTCGAGTGTCCACCCGTCCGCCACCGCCCTCGCCACTCCACGCCACCATTCTCGCCTCCACCTTCTCCTCGGCTCACCCTACCGCCTTTCGACTCCCCGCCCTTTGATCAGCCGTCCTCTGGCCCATCTTGCCTTACGGGCCGCCGTCAACTCCGCTCTGCACCCTCACCTCTCACCCAAACACCGCCCGCCCTCTTCACCCCGGAGGCCCCCACCCCATGACCCCCGCCGCCGCCCAGAGCATCCTCCGCCGCACCGTTCCCGCCGCCCTTCCGGTCCTCCTCGTCGGCGCCCCCGGCGTCGGCAAGACCGCCATCGTCAAGGCCCTCGCCGCCGAGCTCGACTACCAGCTCGTCGTCTCCCACCCGGTCACCGGCGACCCGACCGACTTCCGCGGCCTCCCCTGGATGGTCGACGGCCGCGCCACCTTCCTGCCCATCGGCGACCTCGCCCGCCTGGCCGAGCTCGACGGCCACCCCGCCATCTGGCTCATCGACGACCTCGGCCAGGCCCTGAGCGCCACCCAGGCCGCGGTCATGCAGCTCGTCCACCGCGACGGCCGCGCCCTCAACGGCTTTCGCCTCCCCGACGGCGTGGCGGTCGTCGCCTGCAGCAACCGTCCCCAGGACCGTGCCGGCGTCGGGATGTTCCTCGCCCCGCTCGTCTCCCGCTTCACCACCGTGCTGACCGTCGAGCCCGAGCCCGTCTCCTTCGTCAACTGGGCCATTCGCAGCGGCGGCTTCAGCCCCCTGGTCGCCTCCTTCCTGCGCTGGAAACCCGAGTACCTCCTCGACCAGACCCGGCCCGAGCACAGCCTCGAGCAGCGCTGTTCCCCGCGCACCTGGGAGCACGTCTCGCACCTCCTCGAGCTGGGCTTCACCTTCGCCGACACCGAGCTGCTCGAGGCGATCCCCGGGGCCATCACCCCGTCGATCGCCACCGAGTTCCTCGCCTACCTCCAGGTCTACGCCAGCCTGCCCAACGCCGACGTCGTGCGCGCCGATCCCGACCACGCGCCGCTGCCCGCCGCCCTCGACGCCACCTACGCCACCGTCGTGCACCTCGCCATGGCCGCCAGGGGCGCCGACTTCGACCTCTTCTGGCGCTACGTCCAGCGCTTGTTTCCCGAGTTCCAGCTGCTCTTCATGCTGACCGCCATCACCAAGCAGCCGGCGCTCGCGCACACCGCCACTTACATCGACTGGGCCACCCGGCCCGAAAACGTCGCGATCCTCGGGTGATCGCCAGGAGCTCGCCGCCATGACCGTCGCCACCACGACCGTCGCCGACCCGACCGCCACCGCGACCGCCGGCACCGCGAACCCCGCCGCCGTCGCCACCGCCAGGCTCACCGAGCGCGCCCTCCTCGTCGCGCTCAACATCAGCGAATGGCGGGGCCGCCGCCGCGACCGGGAGATCACCGACCAGGTCGCCCGCGAGCACGGCGCCGACCGCGCGGTCGGCTGCTACACCAAGACCCTCGTCCCCAAGACCTTCCTCGCCCGCATCGCGCAGGTGCGGACCGAGGCCCGCGCCACCCATCTCCAGCTCACCCTGCCCTGGTGCGACGACGGCTGCCGCATCCTGCCGGTCGAGCTCCATCTCGACTACATGGAACGCCTCCGCGTGCTCCGCGTCCGCTTCCACGACGCCGTCGCGGGCTTCGTCGCCGCCTACGACGAGGCCAAGGAGGCCGCCCGCACCGCCCTCGGCACCCTCTACCGCGAGCAGGACTACCCCTCCTCCACCCGTCTCCGCGCCGCCTTCGGCCTCGAGGTCAAGCTCCAGCCCCTGCCCGCCGCTCACGACTGGCGCATCGACCTGCCGGAGGTGGCCATCGCGCGGCTCCGCCTGGATCTCGAGGCCCGCCTCGAGGACGCCCAGCGGCTCGCCATGGCCGACCTCTACCGCCGCCTCGCCGCCGTCGTCTCCCGCATGGCGGCCACCCTGGGCGAACCTGACAAAGTCTTCCGCGCCTCGTTGGTCGGCAACGTCCGCCAGCTCTGCCGGCTCCTGCCCGCCCTCAACATCGCCCGCGACGAGGACCTCGCCTCCCTGACCCGCGACATCGAGCAGCGTCTCGCGCCGCTCGACCCCTCGCTCCTCCGCCGGGATGCGGCCAGCCGCCAGAGCGCCGCCGTCGACGCCGCCGCCCTGCTCGAGACGATCACCGCGCGGCTTGCCACCTACACCGGCGACGTCGCCTGAGACCGCGCGGCCCGCCGGCTCGCCCCGGGCAGCCGCGGCGGGCCGCCCCCGATTCCGAAAGGTGTCCGCGATGATCAAGCCCGACCTGCTGCGGCAAACCCTCGCCCGCCTCATCCTGCGCCACCCCTTCCTCGCCACCCTCGCTCTCCGGCTCGAGCGCGTCGCGGACCCGGTCGCCGATACCGCCTGGACCGATGGCGTCCACCTTGGCGTCAATCCCGCCTGGTTCGGGGGACTGCCCGACGACCACCGCCTGACCGTCGTCGGGCACGAGTGCTACCACGTCGCCCTGGCCCATCACCTCCGCCGGGGCGGCCGCAACGAGACCCGCTGGAATCGCGCCTGCGACTACGCGGTCAACGCCCTCCTCCTCGCCGACGGCTTCACTCTGCCCGCCGACGCCCTCCACGATCCCGCCTACGGCGACGCCAGTGCCGAGGCCATCTACAACCGCCTGCCTCCGGACGCGGACGAGGCGGCCACCGGTAACGGCGGCGCTTCGTCTCCCACCCATGCCGGCATCGCCGGCGCTCCGGCCCCTGCTCCCACCAGCTCCGGGTCCGCACCGTTGCCTCCCGCACCCGGCCCGCCACCAGCGTCCCACGGTCCCGGGAGCCTGGGCGAGGTTCGCGACCAGCCCTCCCCGGCACCTCTCTCACCCGCCCAGCAGCAGGTTCGCCTCGCCCAGCACGCGGTCCTCGTCACCGCCCTCGCCCAGCAGGCCCGCGCCGCCGGCAGGGACAGCGCCGGCGTCAGGCGCGCCGCCACCATGGCCGCGCAGCCCGCCACCATCGATTGGCGAGCCCTGCTCGTCGAGTTCCTGACCGCCCGCCACGAACAGGACTACGCCTGGCGCCGGCCCAACCCCCGCTACGCGCTGCTCGGTCTTTTCCTGCCGCAGCTCGAGGCGGCCGCTCCCGGCAGGGCCGCCTTCGTCATCGACACCTCCGGCTCGGTGCCCACTGCCGCCCTCGACGCCGTGACCGCGGAGCTCGAGGCCTACCTCCGCCAGTACCCGGCGACTGCCCTCGAAGTCGTCTATGCCGACGCCGAGGTCACCGGTCGTGCCATCTACACCGCCGCCGACCTCCCCCTCCGCCTCGAGCCCGTCGGCGGTGGCGGCACCAGGTTCGGCCCCGCCCTCGCTGCGCTCGCCGCAGGCGACGAACCGCCCGCCTGCGTCGTCTATCTCACCGACCTCCACGGCCGCTTCCCCGACGAGCCTCCCCCGATGCCCGTCATCTGGCTCGTCTTCGGCCAGCCCCTGCGCACCCCGGCCGCGCCCTTCGGCAAAGTCGTCCTGCTCCCCTACTGATCACTTCCATCCTCGGCCATCCCCGCCGCCTCTCGCCGCCGAGCCCGACGGCACCACTCGAAGGAGGCCATCTGCAGCCATAGAGGGCCAGCTTCCACGAAGCGGGCCAAGCTTGTGGATGGCACCCTTCGTCTTTATCCAAAGATAAATCGCAGGTGATCGATCAATGTAAATCGATTCTTCGACTCATGATCTCCATTTCCCATTGACACATTTTTATTCCTAGGCTAGCTTCGATCGTGTCACGCACCGGAAGCTCCGCGAGGCATTCTGCGTGCGGTGTTTCCGCGTCACGGCGGCCACGGTCCGCGACGTTCCCCGTGGCCCCGTGGCCGCGTTCGCTCAACGCCGAGGAGACCCCATGCGCGTCATCGCCATCGCCAATCACAAGGGGGGCGTCGGCAAGACCACCACCGCCGTCAACCTCGCCGCCTGTCTGGCCGAGGCCGGCCGCGCCGTCTTGCTGATCGATTGCGATCCCCAGGGATCCGCCAGCCGCTGGCTCGGCTTCGAACCGGTCCCGGACCGTCCACTCCTCGAGGACGTTTTCGCGGGCAAGGCCGACCTCGCCGCCGCCACCTTTCCCACCGCCATCGATGGCCTCGCACTCGTGCCAGCCTCGGCCGAGCTCGCCGTGCAGGACCGCCTCCTGCTCGGCAGCCCAGCGCCCGCCGCGGTCCTCGCCCGCGCCCTCCAACCCATCAGAGCCCTGCCGGCCTACGACTACATCCTGCTCGACTCCCCACCCCAGCTCGGCATGCTCTCGTGCAACGTCCTCGCCGCCGCCGACGAGCTGCTCATCCCGCTCTCCCCCGATCCCCTCTCGGCGGCCGTGCTCGACGAGCTCTTCGGCTCGGTCGCCACCATCCGCGAATGGCTCAACCCGCACCTGCGAATCGCCGGCATCCTCCTCGTCCGCGTGCGCGCCCACACCCTCCTCGCCCGCCAGGTCATCGCCGACCTGACCGCCCGCTACGCCGAGCTCGTCCTGCCCGTCCAGATTCGTGAGACCGTCCGTGCCGCCGAGGCCCCGGCGCGCCACCTGCCGCTGATCGCCGCCAGCCCGGATGCCGGCGCGAGCGACGACTACCGGCAGCTCGCCCAGCTCCTGCTGCGCAACGAACATCTCCTGGATCGTGACCGCTGCACCCTCCGCGACCCGATCGCTCGGGCTCCGGTCTCGGCGCCCGGCGTCTCGCCCGCTCGACCGGCCGTCCTCGCCGGATGAAGCGAGCGGCGCGCCAACCCTCAGCCCATCGATCGCCATGCCCGACGAGTCCAAGTCCACGGTCGCCAACACCCAGGCCGCCCTCGAGGACGCCGCGCAGGAGCTCCTCGCCCTCCAGGAGCGCTTGCAGACCCTCAACCGGAGTCTGCCCGTCGCACCCGATCAGGAGGCGATGCTGGAGGGCGAGATCGCCCCCGACCTGGCTACCGAGCTGTCCGGCTGCATCGATTGCGTCACCGAGGACCCTCTCCGCCGCGCCATCGAGATGCTGCGGCACGCGGCTGCCGTCACCTCGGACGACCTGGCGCGATCCTTCAGGGAAAGACAGCCGAGCCGTCACGGTCCGGGACACTGAGCGCGGACGGGCTGATGGCACGAAACTCGAGGGATAGTTCCCGGCAGTAGTGTCCGGTTAGAAGTCGAACAGAATCAGTTGGTTAGCGGCAGCGCCTATTTCTCGCTGGGACCGGTCAGGCTGGAAGGCGCATGAAACCTCGGTTTTCTCGAAGACCGAGACCGACAAGATCTGTAGGCATGTGTAGAGCGAGGCTTCGAGGTGAAGCTCCTTCTTAAGGATGGCAATCAGCACGTAGGTCGCGACGGCGCACCAGATTTGCGTCTTCACCGCGTTCTCGCTGGTGCCCAGGAATCGCTTGATGCGCAGATGTTGCTTGACCCACTTGAAGAACAGCTCGACCTGCCATCGGCTCTTGTACAAGGCCGCGATCACCAAGGCTGGCAGGGTCGTGTTGTTGGTCAGGAAGACAAGCGTCTTGCCCGAAGAAGGGTCCTTGAAACGGATGCGCCGCAGATGCTCCGGGTAGGCCTTGGCCGAGTAGAAGCCATTGAGCATCACGCGCTGGTCGCAGATCACGCCGGTGGCGCGTTGCGTCGCAGACGAATACACACGCCGGGCGGCCATGCCCTGTTTGGCGCGGGTGACGAAAAAGGCTCCGGTCTGATGCATCGCATAGAGCCGCGCGAAGTCGACATAGCCGCGATCCATGACGTAGAAGGCTCCAGCCTCGACGGGCAGGATGTCGAGCACGTTCACATCGTGCAGTTTGCCGTCGCTGATGAGGATGAACGTTGGGATCGCACCGCGCAGGTCCAGGAGCGTATGCAACTTGACGGCAGCCTTGGTCGATTGAAACGGCGCCCAGTCGAACAGGCTCAGGCACAGATCGATGGTGGTGGAGTCGAGCGCATAGACGCTGGCATCGAGATCGAGCACCGAGGGCTCTTGCGCATAGAGTGCTCTGGCGCGCACGATCAACCGCTGGGCCAGCGCATGGTAGATGCGCCAGTCGCGGCGCTCGAGCGCGTCGGCCAACGTCGAGCGGGCCGGCGCCGCTTTGATCCCCATGTGGAAGAGCTTGCCTTGATTGGCGGCGAGGCAAGCCTCGATGTCGCGCAGAGACTCGCGCCAGGTGAGCTGAGCGAAGGCCATGACACGGAACAGGTCGGCGCAGCTCAGGGTACGCACGCCCGCATCGCCCTTGTACCGCTCGATGATGCGTCCGAAGGTCTTCCAGGGAACGAACTCCATCACCTGTGCGAACAGCGTCTTGCCCACGTTCATGCGTCACCTCGGGTCGGTCTGACCCGAGAGCATCGCAAATCGGCTGCTCAAGATGGGGCATCGCGGTGGTTGTACGAGGAGCGAGCCTCTGGCCTCTACCTTGGTCTCGAGCCGTCGAGCCCGGAGCCGGACTTTGCCCCGCATTCCACGCCATGCTGTACCTCTCCGGAAAGCCCGTAATTCAAATCGTGGACACCCCTATGAAGCCGCAAGCACCAGTCAATGCCGACTTTGCGGCAGGTGGTCACCAAAACAACCGGACACTACTGAGTTCCCGGAGAGGGGCAAAGCGAGCCCGACACCCGCGGTGTAAACAGCGCTCCGCAAGACACCAATCTCGCCGCGCCAGGGCCGCGAGCACTGGCCGAAGCACCGTGCCGCCAGCTTGCCGAGCAGCCGCCCGGAAGCCAATCCGAAGTCGGGTACGGCCCGGCAGATCGACCGCCACCGAAGAGCCGTCGCCGCTTGCCCAGGCGCACCATACCCGCCGCTGCCTCCGTCCCGAGCTCATCGCCGCTTTCGTCGACGGCACGGCCTCTCTCGAAGAGGTGGCCCAGGTCATGGCACACCTTGTCCTCTGCGACAGCTGCTTCAGGCTCTCGAAGTTGTTTTCCAAGACTCTGGCTTCCGAGATCAACGACGAACAACCCTGACCGGGAACCGCCTCCAAGGCATCAGCATCTCTCGATGGCGGATGCGAACCGCTCAGCGGACCGCGCACCTGGTCACCAGCTGCCTCACCGCCGCGTCGCTCGACGCACCCGACTGCGCCAGTCTCAGCGCCAGGCACGAAGATCAGTTCGCCAGTTCCTACCGCTGTCAGTCATCGGCCCACGCACGTCCGGGTCAAGACCGGCCGGCGGGACGCGCGCAAGCCAGCAGAGCTGCTGCCGGCGGGTCTGTCGACGGAAGTGCGCCCGGGAGGCGACTACACTGCAAGGTCAACCGACATCGAACGGAGCACGCGGGGCAATCCGAGGAAGGGACGCCCGCCCCTCCGCGAATGAAAGTGTATTGGTGTTGCGGCTGATTTGCGTGGTGTTGAAGTGTGAAGGCCCCGGAATGGAGGCCGATTCATCTGCAAATCCGCCTTGTACCAATCGGTAGACGGCTGGATTCATGCGTCGCGGCGGCCAGTCCAATTTCTGGCTCACGGTAGCAACGAGGAGCCACGATTGAGCAGCAAGTTCTTGCGCGAGGACCTTAGCATCTTGATCCGCATTCCAGCCGAGAAAAAGTGGATCGAAGTGAACATACAGCGACTGGCGAACCCGGATTCTTCTGCCTCTCCTCAACATGGTGTGGGTCGCGGGAGGCGAGGAGAGAGCTCGATTCCTCCCGAGTTGAGGAAGAGCATCGCGATCAGGGCGTCGGCCGAATGGAAGCCGTAGGCTCGGCGGCTGATGATGCGTAGCTTGTTGTTCAACCCCTCGGCGAGTCCGTTGGTCAGGCGATGTCGGATGTAGGCGAGAACGCCGTCGAAGTGAGCGCGGAGAGTGCGTGCTACGCGCACGAAGGGTTGGAGCCGCGACCGGCAGGCCCAGGCGATCCACGACCTCAGCGCCTTCTCGGCACGAACCGGCTGTCGGTAGTCCAGGGCGCCTGCCAGTGTCTCCTTCAACAGGTAGCCGCGGTACAGCGGCCGGTTGAAGCGCTGGACCTCGTGCAGCCGGGCGCGCTCTTCGGCATCAAGCCTGTGCCACCCCTTGAGCAACACCCACCTGGTCTTTTTGATTGCTTGTGACTCGTCGCCGTCGTCGTCTTCGGCAGCCGCCGCGTCGCGGACCAGCGAGCGTCTCACCGCATCGAGCGCGTCGCCGGCCAGGCGTTGGACGTGGAAGCGGTCGTAGATCACCTGGGCTGTGGGCAGGAACTCCGCAATCGCCTTCTTGTAGCCGCCTGCCATGTCGATGCTGACCAGCTCAACGGCCGCACAGGTTTGGGGCCCGAGCTCGCGGAAGAAGGCGCGCAGCGTCTCGGCGTTGCGCCCTTCGGCGGCCCAGACCACCCGCCGCCGATCGTGGTCGACGACGATGGTGAGGTAGCGATGGCGCTTGCGGTAGCTGAACTCGTCGATGCCGATGCGTCGCAGGTTCACCAGCCGATCCGGGGACAGGCGCCGTTGCACCACTCGCTCGATGATCTGCCCGACGGTGACCCAGGCCACGCCGGTCAGCTTGTGGACGTGGGTCTGATCGGTGATCTGGGCCAGGTAAGCCACCCACTCCTCGAAGGCCCAGCTGAACCGGCTCGCGGTGGCTCCCCACGGCACCTGCTCGGTGCGCACCCCGCAGCGACGGCACTGCACCCGCCTCGGCGCATAGGCCAACAGCACGACCCGCGCACCAACGACCAGGTGTCGCCACCAGCGCAGCGGCCGCCGGTCGTACATCGGCGCCCTGTGCCCGCAAACGCCGCACCTGGGCTTGCGCCACAGCGGCGCCACCTCGACCGAGAGTGCGCCTCCGGTGAAGAACCGAACCCCCGTCACCCGCGTAGCCGTGACATCAACGAGCCGACGCAATAGAGTCGTAGCGCGCATGGGATCCCCCTGCCTCCTGGTACTGCTGGCTGCTGTCCAGGAAAGCAGAGTCCCATGCGCAATGCAAGTGCTTCTCCCTTAGCCGCTTACAGCCTCCCGCCTACCCACACCAAGTCTCGGAGAGCCATTCTTCTCTGGTGGCCTTCCGTTAAACCAAAGCGAATTAGGTCGCTAGCAACAGCAACAATGGGATCCAGGGGAAGGCCCACCGCATTTGCCAGCTCCGCGAGGACATAATCTTCGCGACCGCGTGCATCACTTGATGCTGTAACCATGTGCCGCACAACTGCAGGCGCATCTCTATGGAAGCCTCGAAAAAACCGTGCATATAGTGATCGTTCTAGAGCTGTCTGAAGGTGCTCGGCTAACAAATTGCGACTTGCGTGTCTGTGCTCCTGAGAGGAGGGGGTCTCGTTGAGTTCAAACGTAGCACGAATCAGATATGGTCGGATGTCAACAGGCAAATCACGCGCCTCGCCGTAGAATGTGTTCATTACACCTATCATGGCATCGCTGCCGAGGGCCTGCTCTGCCCAACCCCACTCAATGGCAACGCAGCCGTTAGGAAGTCCTCCCCCTTTCTCCCGGCGCGCCACTATTGATAGGTCTGCTACAAAGGCAACAGAGGTTATTATTTTTCCCTGCACAGCGTCGGGGATAACTGGACTCCCAGCCTCGCCGCGCGAGTCCTGATCTAGGCTTAGATCTAAATGAAACCGACTGTTTACTCCCTTCAATGCCATTTCTAGCGCCTTCTCGATCACGTTGCGTGTGGCCCGAGGTGGTAAATCACTTTGCCAAGAGTAGAAAACTCGCGCGCTGTTCATTGGTTCTTGCTCGGCTTGGGCGGGTGGCGTTCGAACACAACGCCAGTTCTTCCGAGCATAGCACCGAATGGTGAGCCAGCCAAGAGAACCCGTTTCACGGTAGCTCGCGGCAACGGAGTCGGGAGTTCCATGGCCGCTGACGGCGGCGGCGACGAAGGCAGCTCGCTTACTGGAAATAGCCGTTCACGTCGAGGATTACGTTCACCTCGCCAGCCCCCCCGAACTCGACCGCGATAGCCCCCGGGGAGCCTCCGGAGCCCGGGGCCAGCAGCAGGATGGAATTGTTGGCGCGAACGGCTCCGGCGGCGAAGTTGAGAGTGCTGGTGTTGGGAGGTGAAGTCTGCGCCGGCCAGAAGGTCAGGAAGCCGCCCGAGCTGGCGCCCACCGCTGTGATGTTCGCCGAGACGGCCTTCGCGGTTGCGGGAATGCCGCAGTGATTAGCTACCGCGATCTCATAGGTGGTATTGCCGGCTAGCGGATTGGGGCGGGTATCAAGGAGCCGGCACGGCGGTATGGTGTAGAAAGACATGGGCAGCGGAGGCGGCGGGCCCGAGCACGCACCGGTCGTGAAGGTCTGGTCGCCGCCGTACGCAGTGGTGCCGCCATTGGCAGCGACCGCTTGAAAGTGATAGCTCGTAGCGCACGCCAGACCGGTGAGGTTCACGCTGACGTGAACCGCCGCGCTCCCCGACCCAGCGCTCTGGCTTGCCGTCGTGTTGCCGTACGATGCGCTGGTTCCCCACACGAAGGAGGCGCTGGCGGAAACGCCGTTCGGGTTGACGGTGCCGTTGAGGGTGGCGCCGCCGGACGAGATGCCGGATGCCGGCGTGGTCACGACATCAGGCGCCACCGTCGGCACACAGCCGGAGTACTTGAAAGCGGACATGAACGTATACCAGGTGCCGATGCTGCCGAGATAATCATTGCCGTAATATTCGTTGACATACCAGAACGTACAGTCATCCGACGGATCGATGCTCATCGATGTGTAGTCACCCCAGCGCGACGTGTTGTAGGTCTGCGCGGCATCGCCGGAGACCAGCACCCGCTCGGCCTGCGGCAGGTTGTTGAGCGGATCTCCGGCCAGCCGGCCGGCGACCCCAATGGAGGGCAAGGTCGACGAGTTCGAGGCGCTGTAGCCCAAGGCCAAATTTCCCTGAGCATCGACGGCCAGGCTCGGAACCCAGCGGTACAGGACGGCATCAGGCATGTAGATCTGCTGCTGGACTGGCGCCGCCGCGATCGTCCCACCGGTGACGTCGAGCTGCGCCCACTGTGGCGCGAGGGTCGACCCCGAGCGCACAGTGTGCGTGACCCAGAGGGACTCCCTGTTGCCGATTCGGCGGTACGGGACCTTCTGCATCAGCTTATGGCCCACACTGTCGAGCAGGTTCGGGGTGCCGGGCTGGGGCACCAGCAATCCGAGAGCCTGACTGTACGTCGCCTGACTTACGTTAACCGGCGGGCTCAGCGTCCCGCCGGAGCCGCAGTTCGGGCCGGCGGTGAACTTGCGCACCTCGAACGAGAAACCGTTCCACGACTGCGAAACGAAGTAGTTGGGCGTGCCGGGCGGCGGCAGCGAGCCGGCGCCGGTGCCCAGCAGCGTGCTCGGGATCATCGTGAACGGGTCGGCCGTGCTGGCGACGAAGCCGAGCGAGCCGGTAAGGGGCCGGCCCGCATACAGGTCGGCGCGGCTGAACGATGCGACCATGACACCCGCGAGGCTCCCCGCCGGTTCGCTGTAGCCATTGGCGGCCATGTAGAGACAATCGGTCCATAGTCCGAACTTCGGGTAGTCGTTGAGAGTGCCCACCGGGGGCTGCCCGGTGCCACCGGTATCCATGCGGATCGCATAGAGCCACCAACCACCGGCGACCGGGTCGCCGGTTTGCGAGACCGCGATGCACTGGACGAACGGCGCCACCGGGGCGCCCCCGCCATCGGTCGCGAACGCGAAGTGGGTCAGGATCCAGCGGTCCGCGAGGGCATCGTAGAGGACGACAGCATCTCCGCGACTGTCGCCGTTGCACGGTGCCGCCGCGCTGCTCCAGAGGGAATTTTGGGTGAATGCCGTGAGCAGGCCGCCGGTCTTGTTAAAGACCGCATAGGCGTCATTGACGGCCTCGACGTAGTGCGCTGGACCAACATCGCCATTGACGTCGGGCGGCCATCCCGCGCCCGCCTGTCCGCCCTTGACAGGGATCACGGGATCGGGGCCGGTGCCGCTGTCATAGGCGAGGCCATTGAAGCCGTGGTCCGGCAACGGCATCTGACCCAAAACAAGATTGGACGGAGGGGCGCTCACGGCTGCCCGCGGCAGGTGGAGAGGCGGCTCTTCCGGCTCCTTCCAGGTATGGGGCCGTACCGGCGCCGCCGCCTTCGGCAGCTGGCGCAGGTCGCCCGCGAAGACCCGCGGGACCACCAAGGGCAGCGCCGTCGTCGCCACCTCGCCGGTGGCCGGCTGCCCGGCCGCGGGCAGGGCCGCCGTCAGCGCGAAACCCACTCCCAGAATCGCCGCCGGCACCACGCCGCTACGCCGCGCCAGATGGCCAATCTTGCTCGCTGGCATGCGATGAGACCCTCCCGCTCGCGCACACGCGCATCACCCGGTTCCCACAGCTTGAGGGACGAACCATGATGTTAGGGTAGCTTACGCGTGAATGTCAAACCGCTGTTGCGGCAACTCGGCAGGGGCTAGTCTCGCCCATCCCATCGAGCTGCAGAGGCCCTTGGTAGCGGCCGGTGACCACCACGGCGCAGCCGGTAAGCACCCCGGCCAGGCCGGCCGCCGCCTTGGCCAGCGCCTCCGTGTCGGCTCTCTCTACATGCAGCAGCCTCTACGACGGCCGGAACCGCTCTGGCTACCCAGCGGGCCAAGTCGGCCCCCTGCCAGCGCGCCAGGAGGCCCGGTGGCCCCATCCTGGCGCACCTACCGCAAGGTGCCGCAGATCCGCATTTCGGGAGCGTGCGTGGCTTGGGCAGACGGGATTCATGCCCCAACGCGATCCCGCCCGATCCCGAGCTGGTCAAGCGGGCAATAGAAGGCGACCGATCAAGGTCCGTAGCCGGCGGTTCCTTACAGCTGCCCCACTCCTGTGAAGGACATCCCCTGATAGATCTTCTGAGCCTGATCGTCGGTAAGATTGTCGATTTCCCTGTCGATTTCTTCCCAGACTGAGCCGACGTAGGCAAGCGCGCCGGCACCGACGACCGCTGCAAATCCGGAAAGTAGAGCAGCCGCTACCGAAGCGCTGATGCACACCCTCCGCAGATGGTTTTTTAGCCGCATCTTGTAGGGATCGTCATTTGCAATCTCTACCAACCGACCCACTATCGGGATCTTCCGCAGCATGCCGCACCTCTTAGCCTTCTGGGTCTAATGGCACTATTGCCTTAACTAACAGTTTACATATGAAGGCACTGGAGTCAAGGTAAGGAGTTCCGATCCGCCTGCCCCTGGACTCGCCCCCACCCGGAAACTGAGGCACGTGTCTCTGAACGCCAGGCGCCGGCCTTAGGCGCGAGGAGACGAGCAGGAGGCTGCCCTGCTCCTTGCGAGCTCGACGACCCCGGCGAACCTCGACACGGCGCCGGCCACTGTTGCGCGGCGCCTCTCCATCCTCCAGCTCCTCACGTTCCCCAGCCACTGCAACGCGGGAGCGTCCCTCCACAGCTAGGCAGCGTCTCTCAAAGCGCGGCGCTAGCGTGAAGCAGATGCTTCACCACCTTGGATGGGCACAAACCACCCGGCGCCGCCAGCTCGTTCCCGCCAAGCGCGATCCAGAGCTCGCCGAGCGCGGGCCGCCAGAGCTGCGACCCGCGCCTCGGCGCGGGGCTCGTCTCTTCTGGGATCCAGGCGAGATCGTAGCTCCGGGGAAGATCCGTGCAGCCGTCGGAAGGGCTGCCTCCTCGCGATGCCTCACCGCAAGGCGGCAGCGCCCGCAGCCGCAGCTGCGCCGGCTCGCCGCCTGGGCCGCAGTAAAGATGCAACTCGAGCGCGAGGTGGCCGGCCGTCGCCACGCGCTGGGCGAGGGCCCGATCGGAGTGTGCAGGGCCGGCGGCAGCAGCGAGATACAGGTCGGCGCGAAACGTATCGACCCCCTCGCCGCGGAAGAAGGTCATGGCGGTGACCGGCGCGCTCCCGACCGGCCGCAGGTGCTCCGCCAGCCACACTGCGCGCTCCTCGTCCTCCCGATCGACAGCGGCGGGCGCGCACGCGGGAGCATCGGCACCGGCCGGCCCTCCCGCCTGCTCTTCGATGAGCAAGGGCGCAGCGGGTGCAGCCGCAGGCGCCTCAGGTCCACCGTTACCGGCTAGCGCGGGATAGGCGGCTCTCCATGTGGCGCCCGCGGCCGCCGGCGCGAGGCAAATCTCCGCGGGCTGGCCCTCGACCCGCAAACCGGCCAGCGCGGCCGCCAGGCGCTGGCCGGAGCAGAGCACCTCCGCCGGTGTCTGCGGCGCCCCCGGTGGCGCCGGGAGAGCGACGAGCCGCGCCCACGCTCCCGCGGCAAGGAGCTCCTGGGAATCAGCCCACGCGACAACGAACGCGCCGTTGGCGAGGGTGGCAATCTCGGGCGAGGCGCTCTCGCTCTCCCCCACGGCGAGCGGAAACTCGACCTCGAGCGGCAGGTGCCTGCAGCCGTCGAACCAGCGGCCGAAGCTCGCTGCCTGGGGAGCACCGCGTTCGCTGCCTTGCCAGGCCATCAGCAGCTCGCCGCCGCCGCCACCACCGAGGGCGAGGCGCGGCCCGCGCCCGGTTCCCGGCACCGGCCGCGTCTCGCGGCTGACCTGAGACTCCGGACCCACCGGTGTGCCGTCGCTGGCGAAGCGCCGTGCCGCGACCACGAGGCCGCCGCTGTCTTCGCGTTCGAGCCAGGCAAAGACCGCGGCGCCGCTGGTCTCGATGGCCACCGCGGGAAGGCCTTTCCACCCAGCGTGCGCACCGCTGTCGACCCGAAGGCGCGGTCCGGCAGGTAAGGCGTCGAGACCCACCGCCCGGGTCCACAGGGCCTCACCCGAGCTCCACGCGACGAGGAACCGTCCAACGCCACACGCGATCGCCGGCTCGGCCTCGCGCCCACCCGCGGTAGGCCCGAGATCGAGGACCTCGCCGATGCGCTGACCGGTGCGATCGAGCAGAGCGGCATGCAGGCGACCTGCCTGTCCCGCCTCCGCCCAGGCCAGGAGCGCCCGCTCGCCGCACGCCACCAACGGGGTCTTGGCGAAGAGATCGTGCGCCGTGTCCGCCAGCTCGAAGGCCGCACCGACCGGCTCGCCGGCATGGAGCAGCCGCGCCCGGAGCACCCAGGTCCGCTCCGCCGAGGCGGCGCACCAGACGACGATCGCCCCCCGCTCAGGGAGCGGCGCGATCTCCACCTGGCCCTGGCAGCCGGTCGAGCTGGCGACGGTGACCGGACTTTCCAGCGGGTTGAGGCCGGCATCGAAGCGGCGCGTGCGGACCGCGGTGTCGCCCCCATCGGGCGACCGCTCCAGCCAGGCGGCGGCAAAGCCGCCTTCCGGGAGCGCGGCAAGCGACACCGACCAGCCGACCAGCCGGCGCCCGGCCGCCGGCACGATCAGCGGACGGACGCCCGCACCGGGAGGCCCGACCTCCTCCCCCAGGATCTTCCTGCCCCCGGCTCCGGCGAGCCAGAGCACGGCGCCAAGGGTGGCAAGGCGGACCACCACCCTGGTCATGCCCTGCTCCCGCCTACTGGCCCACGTGGCCCGCGCTCGCCGCGGCGCCGGCCGTGCCGGCCCGCAGGCGCACCCGACCGAGCCCGCCGGGCCCGAGGTCCCGGCGCTGGCGCGCCAGCTCGCGGCGCCGGCCGGCGTCGTCGACGAAGACGAGTGCGAAGGTCCACGGACCGGAGTTTAGCCGCAGGTGGGCCTTGTGCTCGGCATCGACCGCCACCGTCGCCCGCTGGAAGGACCGCCAGCCGCAACCCTCGACTCCCACCGCTTCGACCCGCAACTCCCCGCCGGCGGGGAGCTCTTCGAGACCGCCCTCGACCTCCACTTCGACCTCGGCCGGCTTTGCGACCAGCAGATCGTTGAGCAAGGTCTCGTCCCCCTCCTCGACCAGCGCGGGCTCGGAGAAGACCGCGAGGCCACCCGCCGGCACGGCGCGGACGGCGTAGGCTCCCTCGGCGAGCGGGCCGAACCGCGCCCAGCCGTCCGCGCTGGTCGCCTGCTCGGCCGCCCTCCCCGGAAGGTTGGCGTTCTCGCCGGCCGCGACCGCCTTCGCGAGCGCCGCTGCCGGCACGAGATCGAGGTGGAGGCCGGCGAGCGGCGGCCCTGGCGACCCTGAGACCAGGCGCACGAGGAGGGTCCCGCCGGCAAGCAGCCGCTGCACACCCAGGTCGCGCCACTGACCAGCCTCGACCGCGGCCCCAAGCAGCGTGACCGGGGCAAAGGTGGTGCGCAGCCTCAAGTCGGAACAGCCGGCGACGATCGCCGCCCGCCAGTCGCCCTCCCCATCGGCGCGCAGCGGATAGGCCATCGGCAACCTGCCACCCGCTACGCCGCACGGCGCGACCTCGACGACGCCGCTCCGCGGCCGCGCCATGCCAAGCGGCACCAGGAAATGCCCCCTGACCTCGGCGCGGGAATGGAGCCGGAGGGGCGCCGCCACGTCGCCGCAGCCTGGCGGCGCCGTGACCGGCTCGGCCAGGAGTGTCGCCGACCCGACGATGTAGCTGGCGCCAGGCACGCAGGGCACCTGGCCGCGGATCTCCAACCCTCCGGGCGCCACCCGCACCTCGACCCGCACCGGCTGCGCCTCGCCGCTTGCAAGGCGCACCACGCTCAAGCCCTGCTCGATTTCCCTCGCCGCCGCGGCGGCCGGCACGAGCGCCGAGAGCCGGAGGTTCCGCTGCGCCGGCTGGACCGGGAGCGCGGTCCCCGGCGGCACTGCGAGAGCCGTCGCCGTTCGTCTGCCGGCGGTGATCCGCACCACACCAAGGCTCACCGGCAGCAGCGCCGGATCGGCGCCTCGCCGCGGCTTGAGCCAGATCTCGAACGTGGACGCCGGCAAGCCGGCAAACCTCACCTTGCCGTCCGCCGGCAGCGACTCTACGAGCAGCCGGTGGACAGCGTCTTTCCTGAGCGGATCGACCGCGGAGCCACGCCCAGGTTCGCGCAGCCCGACCACATAGCGGTTGGCCGGAAAGCCCGCCGGCACCCTGACCTCGAGATCCAGCGCCCCACCCTGGACGAGCCTGGCGGGCGCGAGCTGCCGGCCGGGCGCGAACACCACGTCCGCCAGCAGCAGCGGCCCGTAGCCCGGCGCGAGCACCCAGTAGTCGGCCTTCGATCCGGCGACGCCCTGGAGGACGAAGCCGCCGGCCAGGTCGGCGCGCGCCACGAAGTTGCGCTCGAGATGGGTCCTGCCGAGCGCGGTCAGGCGGTGCGGGAACTCCTCCTCGGCGAGCGACGCGGGCAGGATCGTCGCCTCCGGCCCGCTGCGCCCGCTCCCGGAGGCCACGATCTGGCCGCGCACCTGGATCAGTTTGCCCACCCTGCACGGGACGACCCGCGAGGTGCCGGCAGCGACCTTCACCAGGCTCGGCAGGTAGGTGAAGCCGTAGCCCGAGGCGGAGCAGAGAACCCTGAACCTGCCCGCCGGCAGCGCGAAGACGGGCGGCTCGCCGCCCCAGGGCACGGCCGCCTCGGCGAGCGGCTCCGACCAGGGGCGGTCGACCGCCACCACCTCGACGTAGCGCGCGGCCGCCAGGGGCAGGCCGTCATCGCCTTCGACCCTCACCGACAGCGAGGCGATGGCGGCCTGCGGATTCGCATCCGGGTGAAACGCTGCCAGGCTCGCGGCCGTCAGCGACAGCACCCACCAGCCGCGCCGCCAGGCCGGCCGGCAGGCTGCGCCGGCCTGGCGCATCATCAGTAGTACGCCTTGCAGTCGAAGAACTCCGCCGAGCAGAAGCCACCGCCACCGCCCCCCGTACCGCCACCACTGCTGCCGCCGCCGTCACATGGAGCGTCCCCGCACTCGTAGCCGTTGGGCGTGTCCACGATGTAGCAATACGCCTGCTCGACGGAGCCGGTCACCGAGGCGCCCGGCAGGTGCGTACAGTCATTCGGGCTCGTGCCCAGGGGACAGCACTGTGCCTGTTGCGGGAACATGCGACCGTTCACCGTCTGCTGATACTCGACACAGAGCTCGCAGCTGCTCTGGGAACGCGCGGCGGGCGCGGTGAGAGCGCCCGCCAGTAGCACCAGTCCTGCCAGCATCAAACATGACCTTTTCATCCCTGCCCTCCCTTCGGCTCAAGGCCGCAGGGTTGCGACCTCGACCTGGACGGAACCTCCTGCCACGACGGTGAACTGCGCCAGCGGCACCAGGCTGCGCGCCGCGCCCGCCACCGCCGCGATCTCGCTCGCCATCGAATCGAGCCGCGCCAGGGTCCATGGACCCGCCGCCAGGCTCGGCAGCGAGAGCCATTGCCATGGGAAGCGGCTGGCGGCGCCGGCGGTCGCCGCACCGACGACCGAGCCGTCCGCCGCGACGAAGACCACCAGGTCCGGCGGAAACTCGCTCCACGACCCCGTGGCCAGATGGAGCGCCACGCTGCCTCCAACCGCCGTGAGCTGGATCTCGAGCGCCCCCGCCGTGAGCGGTCGCCGGCTGGTCGAAACCGGGAACCCGGCAACACGGACCGCCACGTTGACCACGCTGCCCGCGGTTGCCAGCTGCTCCACGTCGAACGAGCCGTCCGCGGCGCTCACGGCGACCGCTCGCCGCGGCAAGGGGGCCGTCTCGTCGGGAGGAAAATCGATGGTCACCGCGGCCCCGGGCACCGGCTCGCCGCTCGGCGAGAGAACGTGGCCCGAGAGCTTCGCCCGATCCGGGATCACCAGCTTGATGCCCTCCTGCGGGCTCTCGTCCTGCACCGCCACCCGCACCGGATCCGAGCTGCGGTCGTCGAGCGTCGCCACCAGCGACCACGGTCCCGGCGCGAGACGATCCACCTGGAAACGGCCGTCGCCGTCGCTGACGCCACCGCGGGCCGTCGCCTCGAGGTCTCCGGTCTGCGCGCCGG
Source organism: uncultured Acidobacteriota bacterium (assembly GCA_963732005.1). Lineage (GTDB taxonomy): Bacteria > Acidobacteriota > Thermoanaerobaculia > Multivoradales > UBA5704 > JASLEW01. The sequence goes on along the minus strand of CAVSXT010000005.1, from coordinate 2,569,630 downwards.
CTTCCCGCGCCTCCGCCACCTGCTCGGCCACCACGCGGGCCTTGGCGACCGGCTTCTCCTGGCGGTCGACCACGATGCCGGCGACGGTGCCGTCCGGCACCCTGATCTCGACCGGATCGTCGCCGTCGTCGAACGCCACCGACGGCACGGTCCCGAGGAAGGACCCTTGCGGCGTTTGCACGTCGACCGAGTAGCGGCCGGTGCGGTCCAGCGCCACCGAGAACGTGCCGTCGGCGCTCGAGCTGACGCGGGTGGCGCTGCGATCGTCACGCCGCACCGGGCGCAGATCGAGGGTAGCGGCGAGTGGCTGTTGCCGGTAGGTCACCCGGCCCTGGTACACCTTGGTGTCGAGGTCCAGGGTGAGCGAGTTGACTCCCGGCGTGATCTCGGTTTCCTCCTCATGGAGCGTGGCCAGGCCGCCGCTGCCCCGCGCCATGACGGCCACCTGCCAGCGACCCGGAGCGAGCCGGGCGATCTCGAGGGCACCATCGGCCCGGGCAGGCGCGAGCACCGAGGCTCCCGCGACGGCGCTGGAAGGCCCCACGCCCTTGACCCGGACCAGGTACGAGGAGTAGACGGCGGCCAGCCTCTCGCTCGGCCGCAGCCGGACGCGCAGCACCGCCGGGGCGGGGAGGTGCAGATCGGGAACCACCGTCTCCTGCCGCGGCAGCAGCGTCACCGGCTCCGACACCAAGGGAGGCGCCTGCGGCGCGCGCACGCGGACCACGAACTCTCCGGCCGGGAGCCCGCGCAGCCGCACCCAGCCGCCAGCTCCGGACCTGGCGGTGCTGACCGCCGCCGGCTGGCGCTGGCTGTAGCTCGCGGCCACCACCTGCGCCAGCTGGCCCGCCGGGAAGAGCTCCACCGCCGCGCCTTCGACCGGCCCGCCGTCATCGCTCGCGATGCGTGTCGTCAAACCGGCGCCGAAGGTCAGGCTCTGCGCGCCGAGGTCGGAGCTTGCGCCTGCCGCCGCTTGCAGACCCCGGTAGGCGACGGCAGCGAAGTCCCCCGCCTCGATCGAGAGATCCACGCAGCCGGCCGGGATCGCCGCCGACCAGCGGCCGTCCTTGCCCACCGCGGTCGGAAAGCTCCCGATCGCGTCGCCGGCGTCGCCGGCCCGCTTGGCGCAGAAGGCGGCGCCAACGCGGCCCACGGCCGGCAGCGCCGCACCGGTGGGTGCGATCATCCTGCCGTGCACCTCGCTCGCCGCGAAGAGCTTCAGGCGCAACGCCCTGGTGCAGCCGTCGCGAGGGACCTCCACGGGCGCTGCCACCTGCTGCGGGCTGTGGAGCCAGTAGAGCCAGCCGGCCCGGCACCCGTCGGGGACTTGCCAGAGCGTGCCGCCGGCGACGGCCACCGCGCTGGCCGCCACGGGCGCGAGGCCAGCCCCGTCGAAGCGGCGCGGCTCGAGCTCCGCCGGTCCGCCCTGCGCATCGTTTTCCGGCACCAGCAGCCGCAGGACCGCGGCCGTGCCTGCCTTGGCCGCCGGCGTGGCCGCGGGCGCCGGCGGCAGGCTCAGCACCAGCTCGCGCCGCTCGCCGGCGCGGAGGTTGACGGTCGAAAGAGTCTCCGCCGCGGCCGGCGCATCCAGGGCGCCGAGGACAACGTCGTAGGAGCCGGGCGCCAGCGACTGCCACGCGAGCGAGGCCGGATCCAGGGGGCGCTGCCAGATACGGCGGGCCAGCCGCTCGGCCTCATCGGCGCCGGTGGCGTCGTGGCGGCGCAGGCCGATGCGGTAGCGCGTCCAGCCGGCCGGCACGGCTTCGAACCGCGCCTCGATCGCCGCGCCCGCCGCGAGCCGCACCGTCCCCAGGTCGCCGCCGTCGGGGCCAAAGCGGGTATCCGGGAGCTCGGCCGGCGAGAAGCCTCTCGCCTCGATCCACACCGTGGAGCTGGTGTGGGCGGGTCCCAGCAGACGGAATCGCCCGGCGCCATCGCTGAGCGTCGAGCGGTCGGCGCGGGTGAAATCCTCACCGGTGGCACTGAGCTGGCTCGGGTCGTCGGCGAGGAAGGCATGAACGTGGCCGACGCGCGCCCCGGCGATCAGGGCATTGCCGATCGTGGACCGCAGTTCACCGGTGACGGCAACGAGCGGCCTGGTCACGCAGGAGAGACTCTCTCGGCCGCTCCCCTCGAGCGTAACGATAGGCAGCCGTGCCACCTGGCGGCCGTGCGCCGCGCACACCACGCGGTAGCGGCCTGGCGGCACCTCCCACCGCACCCCGAGCGCCGAGGCCGGCTCGACCGACTCGCGCAGGGGCTCGGCCCAGGGCACCTCCTCGGGAACCAGGGCGACATAGTGGGCGCCCTCCTCCTGCCCGCCGAAATGGATCTCGATCGTGCCTCGGTCGGCAGCGGCAAGCGCCGCCGGTCCCAGCCAGAAGAGGTAGGCGACGAGAAGCGCACCCCTCATGGGACCCGCTGCGGCCAGACCGGCGACGTCGAGGCGCCGCGCCGGACGAACACGCGGGGTGAAGCTCGCCCGCGCCCGACCGTTTGCAGGAATGATCTGCAGGGTGGTGTCGGCGCCCCCCTGGTCGGCATCGTCTCTGGACAGATGCGAGCCCTCCCGCAGTTATATCGATTGAGCAGCTATAACTAGCCTACGACATTTAGGCTCTGCGTGACAATAGATAGCTCCCAGTCTCGCAATGGTCCCTGGCGCGCCGTCCGTCATAGAGCTGGCGTTTCCATCCAGTGCGCCCGCCACACCGTGCGCCCCAAGGTGCGCTGCTGCTGCGCGGCAAATGCCAGCCGCAAGCGCGCCAGCGCCTCGAGCAGGCGCCGCTCGCCGACCAGTCCCGCCGCATAGCCCAGCGCGGTGAGGATCGCATCGGGCCCCTTGTACCGCTGCCTGCCAGCGCCATCCGCATCGAGCACCGCGGCAGGTGCGAGCTCCTCGGCTCCGCCATCGGCTCGGCGCTGGCCGGGATGTGTCGTGCCTCGCAGCAGGCCCGCCCAACGCCCCGGATTCGCGTTCCTCAAGGCCTCGCGCAGGGCGCGCATCTCTTCGACCACGAGAGAGATCCCGGCGGACCCGGCGGGATACCCGAAGGCATCCAGCGTGAACGCCGCCGGCGGCGGTCCGCGCCGGCGGCCCGGGACGCGGACCAGCTGCGGCAAGCCCGCCTTTGCATTCGGCGGTCGCAGGGTCTCCCGGATCGCCTCTGGCGGCAACCGCAGCAGGCCCCGCTCCGCCGCCCAGCCCAGGAAGAGTCGCGCCGCCATCAGCACCTGGCTCGCCCTGAAACCGCGCGCTGCCAGCACCTCGGCGCGGTACGACGCCAGATCCTCGGTGGTCAGGCGGTCGAGCGCCGTCTTGCCGAGGCGCTCACCGGCGCGCCTGAGGTAGCCGCGGTAGGTGCTGCACGTGGCCAGCGTATAGTCCGACGCCAGCAGGAAGGCCTCCGCCGCCACCGGCCACGGCACGACCGCCGCCGGCCGCCGACGCGGGTCTCTCACGCTCCTCCTACCGCGGCGCGCAGCCGCGCCAGGGAGCGCCGGAGCGTCTGGCGCCCGGAGCCGCCCGCGAGCCCCGTCGCTCGTGCCGCCTCCGCCGCTCCAAAGCCCAGGCGAAACCGCAGCACGACCAGCTGACGATGCCCCGCCGGCAGCAGCAGCAAGAGCCGGTCGAGATCGATCCGCAGATCATGCCGTGGGCAATGGCCTTCGGTCGCCGGGTCGAGCTCCATGCTGTCGAGCTCCAGGAACCGCGCGGCGTACCGGTGGCGCTCCCGCAGGTATTCGCGGCAGCAGTTCTCCAGGGTTCCGCACAACCACACGTTCGGCGTTTGGATCTCATCCCACTTGGCGATCATGGCCAGCAGCGCGGTCTGCACGAGATCCTCCGCGTCCTGGGGCGGGATGCGATAGCGATAGAGGATGCCACGCAACCGGGCGCGGAGCCTCGCGTCCGCTCCTCGCCAGACGCCGCCATCAGGCTCACCGCCGGACCACGCCTCTGCCATTCCCCAGGGTCCGTAGCTCAGCTCGCCAGGCGAGCCGCCGGCCGGCGCTGCCGCCGCAGCATCGCCGCCGTCTCGCGCAGCTGATCCGGCGTCACCGCGCCGGTGCGGATCGCCGCGAGCGTCTGGCGCAGCGTCGCGGCGCACTCCGCCGCCAGCCGGAGGCTGCCCCGATCCAGGAGCGGCTCGAGCTCGGCCGCCAAGCCCTCGAGGTCTCGCATGCGGCCGCACCGCTGCCAGAGCCCCGCTAGGTCCAGATTCACCAGCACCGCGTCGAGAACCTCGTCTCGGGCGACGAAATCCAGGCGGGCCTGCTGCAGCAGCACGTCGGCCTGCCCGGGAGCCTCCGCCGCGAGCAGGCGGCCCGCGAGCCAATCGTGCCGCAGCCGCCAGGCGTTGTCGCCGACCGCCGGCACCGCGTACAGCGGCCGGTCCGCCTCGAAATGCTCCCTCGCCACCACCTCCTCGCCCATCTCCAGCAGGCACAGCGTCTCGGTGTGCCGCGCCCACAGCACGAGCCGCGCGTCACGCTCGCGATCCAGATGCCGCAGGGCGCGTTCGCATGCCTCGACCCCTGAGCGGAAGTCGCCGGTCTGGTAGTGGATCTCGCCGAGCCGGATGGCCGACTCCGCCGCCAGCTCCACCTCCGCGAGCCCGGAGAACACCAGCGCGGCCCGCGCCTCCAGCCGGGCCGCCTCCCGGAGCCTGCCCTGGTCGCGGGCCAGGCAGGCGCGGTAGCCCTCGAAGTGGCCGAAGATCATCGCGTCGGTCACGCCTCCATACCCCAACGTCGCCCGCGCCTGCTGCAGGTTCACCGCCGCCACCTCGAGATCGCCCAGCAGGCGCGCCGCGTTGCCCATCAGGCTCAACGCCTCCGCCATCATCCCGGCGCGATCCGGCACCTTCTCGGCCAGCCGCTCGCAGATGACGGCGGCGCAGTGCGCCAGCGATCGCGCCCTTGCCGCCCTGCCGGGCGTCGCCTGCCGCGCAGCGTCGATCAGCCGCCGGGCCACCAGCGGTTCCGTGAACCGCGCGATCTGCGCCTCGACCCGTTGGAGCCGCCGCCCCTCCGGCATCGCCAGCACCTCGGCGACCAGCGCCTCGGCTTGCTGCAAGCTTGCTTTCCACTGGCTGTGGTGCTCCCTGAGCACCTCCTCCAGGCGACGGAAGGTCGCGGTGAACGCCTCCGGCCCGGCCTCTTCGACCAGGTGTTGTTGATCCCGGAAGCGGGCCAGCTCGCTCCGGCAGTGCGGGCAGAGGCGCTCGAGGTGTTCGAGGATCATCTCCACCAGACCCTCGATCGGCATGGCTCCCGCGTCCACGCCTTCCAGCAGCTCCCGCGTCACGTGCAATGTGACGTCCTCTTCGTTTGCGGTGCTCTCGTCCGTCGCCAACACGGTCCTTCCTCCTTGGCCTCCTCGCCGGACGCAAACCGAATCGCCGAATCGCCTCGCGGGCGTTGGCGCGGCGCCACGTTTCCCAGCCGGCGGCGCCGGTAGACGGCGGTTACTCCGCCGTGCCGCGCGCTTGTTGTGTTGCGCAATGGTAGGTCCGGACAATGCTGCCGCAAGCACGGCGAGCAGGCAGGCGGCCCGCTTGCCGATTTCACGAGTTTCTATAGGACGATGGCGGGAGGGGGGAGCCATTCCACAGGGCGCTCCCACCGAAAGCATTGACGGCACAGCTCACCTTTTGACGAAGAGTCTCCGGCTTGTCGGGCCACGCCCCTCGAAGGGCTCCGGCTCAATATGCAATCGGTCACCAGCCGGACCCTCCGGATACCGGCTTCGTGGTGGCGCACCGTTCTTTCCGCCTCCGCTTTGAGCACGCGGGCGCAGGATCGCCGCACGTCTCGCAGGAAAGTCGCCATGAGGCGAACACCCTGGCCAGCCGCTCCGCCATGGGGTCCCGGCGAGCGGCCTCTTCGGATCGCCAGGGCGGATGCCTCCCCCCTTTCGTGCAAAGCGATCCGCGGCGACGGAGCATGGTCGGCAACCGATGTCGCAGGCCCTGCCGGGTTCGCCATCGCGGATTCGGTCGCAGGGGTGAGCTGCGATCGCCCGCTAAGCCCCGCTAAGCCCGATTTTGCCCGGCGACCGGCCGGCCGCGCATCCGACTGTCCCTGCCGCGAGGCCCCCCCGGGCCGCCCCACCATCCCGGACGCCAACCTGCCGCATGCCCGTCCGGCACTCTAAGGAGTCGCGCCACAATAACTTGACTACTTTGTAGGATTGTGGTTTACTCGGGGGCATGCAAGATCCCGCCTCGGCGGAACAGATTGCAATGAAGTACCTCTCGTTGGCACCGATGATGAACGAGCGGATGCGGCGACAGTGGGCGGCGTCGGAAGCGCGAGCTTATGGCTGGGGCGGAGTGCGTGCGGTGAGCGGGGCGATCGGCATGTCGCCGAATACGATTCGGCGAGGATTGGCGGAGTTGTTGGATAGGCAGGCCCATCCTGGCGCGCCGGAGGATTTGCGGATTCGTCGCCCCGGGGGCGGCCGCAAGGCTCTGACCGAAACCGACCCTGACCTTCTGAATGCGTTGGAGTACTTGGTAGACCCCGTGACGCGAGGCGACCCGGAATCCCCGTTGCGCTGGACCTGCAAGAGCACGACCCAGTTGGCGGCAGCGTTGACGCGGCAGGGGCATACCTTGAGCCCGCGCAGCGTGGGTCGGCTGCTGAACGAGGCCGGCTACAGCCTGCAAAGCAACCGCAAGACCTTGGAGGGCTCTTCGCATCCGGACCGCAACGCCCAATTTGAGCACATCAGCCACACCGTGCAGTCGTTTCAGCGCCGTGGCCAACCGGTGATCTCGGTGGACACGAAAAAGAAGGAGCTGGTCGGGGCGTTCAAGAATGTCGGGCGCGAGTGGCGACCCAAGGGCGATCCCGACACGGTCAAGATTTACGACTTCGTGGACCCCGAGTTGGGCAAGGCCATTCCCTATGGCGTTTATGACCTGAGTTCGAATCAGGGGTGGGTGAGCGTCGGCGTGGACCACGACACCGCGCGCTTCGCCGTCGAAGCGATCCGGCGTTGGTGGGGCAAGATGGGTTCTCAGCGCTACCCAAGCGCCCGTAAGTTGCTGATCACCGCCGATGGCGGCGGTAGCAACGGCAGCCGCTGCCGCCTCTGGAAAGTCGCGCTGCAGGACTTGGCGAGCCAGTTGGGTCTGACCATTCACGTCTGCCACTTCCCGCCGGGCACCAGCAAGTGGAACAAGATTGAGCATCGCATGTTCTGCCATATCACCCAGAACTGGCGTGGCAAGCCCTTGGTAAGTCACGACATCATCATCAACCTGATCGCCAGCACGGCCACCAAGGCTGGTCTGAAGATCCGAGCAGAGCTCGACCGGGGGAGCTATCCAACTGGGGTAGCCGTCGCCGACGAGGAGCTCGCCTCTGTTAATCTGAAGCGCGCCAGCTTTCATGGTGATTGGAACTACGCCATTCGACCCAAGCGCCAGAAAAGATAGTCATGTTATTCTGGCGTGACTCCTAAGTTGCCGAAACCGTGTATTTTTATGCGAGGCATCCTGTACAGGATTCCTTGGGGAGGTCCGCAGCGCGGCCAATCCCGGTCCCGGCGGCGGGTCCTCGCCGAAAGGAGCTGCACATGCGCGCTTCGCAACCTCGCCGGGGGTTCCTGCTCCCAGCTCTCGTCTTCGCGCTCGCTTCCGCGCTCGCCCTGCCGTCCATCGCGGCCGTTGGGCCGCTCGCCGGCGTTCCTTTGCGCGTGCCCACCATCGCCGGTTTCGGCTGGCTCTCGCAGGTATGGAGCTGGCTCGGGGCGGTATGGCCGGACGCCGGGTGCGGCTCCGATCCGGACGGCCAGCACTGCATCGCCGGCGCGATCCGGGTGCGGCCGCAGGAGGGTTGCGGGAGCGATCCGGATGGCCGGCACTGCACCGCGGGCACGATCGGAATGCGGCCGCAGGAAGGCTGCGGGAGCGATCCCAACGGGCTGAACGGCGCCGCCACCGCGGTGCCTGTCGGGCACCCGACGAGAGTGCCGCACTGACGAATCGAGATGGTCGTGGCCCGGACAGCAGGTCCGGTCCGATACCTGAAATCGGGGTCGAAGCACCGCCGAGTGGGGTACTCCTTGAGGCAGGTGCGCCCCACGGCGCGCCAGCTCGACTCCCTTCAGGTCCGCGCCGCTGCCAGGCGCCGCCAGGCGCCACAGGTTCGCTCGATCACCTCGAGAACGCTGCGAGCTAGCTCGACGGTGATGGTCTCCCCTTGAACTGCCTCGCGGAAGAGGCCCAGTGCGGCCAGCGCCTCGCGCTCGACGCCCTGCGTGGTGAAGATCCAGAGCATCTTGTCTGCCAGTTCGCGCACTGCCGCCAATCGTCCTGCTTCGAGCTCGAGGATCGCCAACTCGAGCGAGACCAAGGCGGTGTCGTAACCCAGCAGCCGCTGCGCGAACTTCTGCCGCACCTTCTCGAAAACACTGCGCGCCTCCTCGTGCCGCCCGCGGCCGGCATGGATCCGGCCCGTCAGCCAGCGAGCCCGCAACTGGTCGAGGTCGTTGCCCAGCTGCTGGGCCTGTTCATGGAGTTCCGGCAGCCCGGCCTCCGCCTCGTGAAAGCGTCCGAGGTGGCAGAGGAGGACTAGCCGGTTGATCCGCAGGGTCCAGAAACGATGCGGCTCCCCCTCCAGTCCAATCAGCGGTGCCGCTTCCTCCAGTGCGGCGAGTGCCTGCTCAGTCTCTCCCGCCTGCTCAAGGGTGTAGCTCTTCTTCAGCAGGATGCGACCTTGAGCCACGGCTGGCGCCACCGTAAGAGCACGCTTGAGCAGCTCAAGCGCGACATCGAATCGCCGCTGGTCCCGGCGCAACGAGGCCTCCAGCTCAAGCAGCCGCCACTCACCAATTCGGCTGTTCGGAGGCGCGGCGCCCGCCCCCCAGAGCCTCCAGGCGGTCGCCAGACTCGTCCCGGCGGCCGGTAGGTCGCACCCGACCCGCTGGGCATTGCCGATGAAGGACCAGGCGAAGCCTTCGAGGCGGCACCGCCAGGGTGCGGGTCCGGGAGCCAGCCGCGCCACGCCCAGTGCCAGCTGCGCCAGCGCGAGCGCCCGGCCGGCGGCGTCTGACGCTGCCCGCACGCTCGCTTCACACAGGCGCTCCACGAATCCCTCGAACTCCAGCCACCATGCGGAGGTTTCGGCCAGACCCTCGGCGGCGGCCAGCGCCAGCGTCCAGGCGTCCGGGAACCCGGCGCCTTCTTCGCCGGCGGCTTGGTTCCCAGCAATCTCGTCCGCGCCGGCCGGGCTCCCGGCGTCGATCTCGGCAAGGAACTCGGCCACCGCAGCGCTCACCGCATGGCTCGGTCCTTCTGCAACCGCCGCGGCCAGCACCTGCTGCACGCTCTCCGGCAGCCGCTCCGGCGTATCCACCGCGGACCGGGCGAGTGCGATCGCCGGCAGGATCGCTCCGTCGACGGCCCACATCGGCACTCCGGCCCCGCGGGCCAGCCTCTCGATCGCCGGGCGGTCGGGAATCCTGGTGCCTTCTTCATAACGGCTTACCGTGCTGGGATGGAGTCGGCACGCCGCCGCCATCTCCGCTTGCGTGCGATGACGCAGCAGGCGCAGGAAGCCCGCCAGCATTCGCAGGTCGTCAGGCTCGATCTGCATTGCTTGGCTCCCCGCGAGGCGCGCGCTGGCGCTGCTGGCCGCGATCCTCCTCCCAGGTTGGCGTCGAGCCCCAGCACCGCTGCCTTTGCGTCACCGGTAGGTCGCTCTCAGGAGATCGTGGAACGGTGCCGGCTTCGCCGGCGATAACGCCGGGCTTGGCCAATCGTGCGAACCGAGGACCTGCCCTCACTCGCCTTCCTCGCCGCGCCGCACTTCGCCACCGCGCGATCGCTCCAAGGACGCGAGCAGCCGGCGAGCCATCTCCGGGGTCGCGGAATGCGCCCCCGCAGCGCGGCAGAACACCTGCAAGGCAGCCAGGGTCTCGCGCTGCACCCGCAGGGAGCGGAAGATCGGGACCATCTCGTCGGCGAGAGCGGCGGCCTCGGCTGCGCGCCCTTCTTCGAGGAGCAGGCTCGCGAGCTCGAGCGCCACCAGCGAGGAGTCGTAGCCATTTCTTAGGTCCGCGAACTCCCGCCGCGCCTGCGCCAGCGCCGCGCGTGCCTCCTCGCTCCGTCCACGGTCGGCAGCGATGCGGCCGCCCAGCCAGACCAGGCGCGTCAGGTCAAGACGCCTCTCGAGCTCGATCGCCCGGGTGCGCAGCTCAGGCAGATGGGCCTCCGCCTCAGCGAAGCGCCGCAGATGAACCAGCATCACGACTCGGTTCATCTTCAAGGTCCACCCAAGGTTCGGGTCCGCGCCGGCCTCAATGAGCGGAACCACCTCCTCCAGCGTGGCCAGCGCCGCCTCGATCTCGCCGGCCTGCTCCTGGGTGTACTGCTTCTTGAGCAGGATGCGTCCCCTGGCCGCGGCGGGTGCGGATGCAAGCGCGCATTCGAGCAACTCGAACGCCGCGCCGAATCGCCGCTGATCGCGGCGCAGCGACGCCTCCAGGTCAAGCAGGCGCCATTCGCCCAGCGGCCCGCCTGCCAGCGGCCCACCCGCTCGCCAGAGCCGCCAGGCCGTCGCGAAGCTCCTCTCCGCCGCCGCGAAGTCGTTTCCGACCCTTTGGGCGTTGCCTAGAAACGCCCAGCAGTAGCCCTGCAGCCGAGAGTGCCAGGCCTCGTCGCCCGGCGACAGCTCGGCTGCCCGCACCGCCGCCGCCGCCAGCTCGAGCGCGCGTCCCGCGTCGTCGGCCGCCGCTCGCACGCTCTCGTCGCACAGCCGCTCGGCCATCGCCCAGTCGTGGAGCGCGGGCGAGCGTGTCACCTGCTCGCGCAGCCGCGCCGATGGGCAGCGCCGCAGCGCTTCCCAGAGCCGGGCGGCCTGCTTTCGCGCCTGCTCGATGCGGCGAGCCCGCGCCAGCTCCTGCAGCTGCTGATACAGCCGGCTGGTCTCGGTGAGGCCGACCCGGCTGGCGATTCGCCGGGCACGCCGCAGGTCGGCCGCGGACGGCTCGAGGGGCGAGGGTCGGAGATCGCGGCTGGCGGCGGAGAGACCGCCCAGGAAGAGCAGCGCCAGCGTGACGTCCTCAGAGGCGTAGCCCATCGCGGTCACCAGCCGGTCCAGCGTGTCGAGGTCCAGCGTCGTGCGGGTCCCCTTCTCGAGGTCGCAGATCTTCTGTCCGGTGACCCTGGCGGCCACGGCGAGATCCTTCTGCGTCCAGCCGCGCGCCGCCCGCAGGTAGGTCAAGGCCAGACTCAGCGGCGGCGGGATGGGCCGGGGCATCTCACCTCCATTATCGCATCTCCTAAAGGTAACGGTGCTCGAGCCCCGCACCCCGGGACACTTTTACGCAACGGGGCGGGCTCCCGTGGGTCGCCATCGCGTAAGAATTCGCATCTTCGGCAATCTTGCGGATTCTCGCCGATTCCCAAGTTCTTGGGAAGAGGAACTTCGCCTACGCTAACCCTCTCGAGGATCGACCGAGGTCGCAGCAGGGCTTGCGGCCGCAGTGCAGCTCGCCGGCCGCGCCGGCAGGGCTCAGGCAGCAACCCGGCCGCGCCGGCACGGCTCAGGCAGCAACCGCACGGCCGCAAACAACCGGAGGATCAGGGCATGCTCGAACCCCCTCGTGAGCCAGCGGCGCCGGCCGTATCCGGCTGGAGAAGCACGGGGAAACGAGTCGAGGCTTGCATGTCTTGCCTGACGGTCGCCTTCGCCTTGGGCGCACCCATCCAGCTCGTGGAGGCGGCCGGCGGCAGTCCGTCCGTGATGAACCCGTCGTGGGTCGTGGTGCCAGGACGGGCCGTAGGACCGATCCAGATCGGCATGTCCCAGGAGCAGGTGCGAGCCGCCGTGGGCCATGCGGAGCGGACGAGTCTCGGAGGCTGGGAGTACCTCAGCGGTGGCTACGCCATTCTTTTTGCCCAGGACCTCCGCACGGTGGACGCCATTTCCGGCGGCGATGTCGGGTATCCGCACGGTGGGTTGGTCAAGGCTTTCGTGGCCAGGACTCGCGAAGGCATAGGGATGGGCTCGGTGCGAGCCGAGGTGGTCAGGGCCCTGGGCGAGCCCGAGGCGGACCGGAGGCCGTTGGGCGCCGAGGTGCTCTCCTACCCAGGGCTCGAGCTCGTGCTCGTCGCAGGGGCAGTCGCGCATCTTACGGTGAGAGGGCCTCGCAGCATCGCTCATCGAGCGCTGGCGGCTGACGATCCAGCGCCATGACCTCCGACGGCGACGACGAGCGAATGGGGGCGGCGGCGGCTCATCGGCATGCCAGCGACGGCACCGGCAACTCGCAGCGGATCGATCTCAGGACGATCGCGTGGAGCACCGGCGTGGGCTCCGCATGCACGGGAGATCGGGCGTCGAGGCATCGCGGTGAAGCGCCCCTTACCTGACCTCGGCGTCGTGCGGCGCGTTCTCTGATGCGTGCTTCTGGCTGTGAACGGGTTGATGGGAGGACCGAGATGATGGCTGGGGCGACCTTCTGGCGCGAGCTCGATTTCAGGCCGAACGCGCCCGGACGACCGCGGTGACCGCCAAGGCTCGCAACCCTGGCGGCGACGGCGTGGCGGCCGGCCCGCCACCCCATCTCGAGTCGCCCGTACCTCCCCAGCCCGCCGCCCATCTGCAGCCCGAGCTGATGGCCCGTCTCCTGACCGGCCGGCTGGAATCCGGCGAGCTGGCGGAGGTGGTCCTCGCCCATCTGCTGGCGCTTTGTCCGCAGTGCCGCACCGTGCGGCGGCAACTCGAGGACTGCCTCCATGAGGTCGGGCACTGGGACTACGTCGTCGCCCTCGGCGAGGGCGCCGAAGCCCCCGGCCTCTGGCGGCTCCTCGAACCGCTGCCCTTTGCCGAGCAGCGGCAGGCCATCGACGCCGAGCCGGCGTTCCAGACCTGGGGCCTCTGCCGGTTGCTGCACCGCCGCAGCGAGCGGGCCGCCCGCGACCAGCCCGCGACGGCCGCCCAGCTTGCCTCCCTGGCGGTCGAGATCTCGGCGCGGCTCGGCGACGTCTACCACCCAGCCTGGGTCCACGATCTCCGGGCGCTGAGTCATGCCTACCTGGGCCACGCCCGCCGCTGCCTTGGCGAGCGGCACGCCGGCGGCGACGACTTCGCCGCCGCGCGGTCCTTGCGCAGGGCCGGTACAGGATACCCAGACGTCGAAGCGGAGGCGATGGCTCTCGAAGCCCTCCTCCACCGCGACGAGCGCCGGCTGCCGGACGCGCTGGCACTGCTCGACCGCGCGTGGGTTATCTACCGCGGTGCAGCCTCGGCGCCCGCCGATCCCGACGCGGCCGAGCCGCGCCTGGCGGCCCGCGTCCGGGCGCACCAGGCATGGTGTCGCTATCACTCCGGCCAGCCGGAGGCGGCCCTGGCCCAGCTCCAGGAGGCCCAGCCCCTCGTGGACCGCGAGCGCGACCCATGGCTCTGCTTTGCCGTGCACCACGGGCAGGTCTGTGCCGCGGTCATTCTCGGGCAGATCGAGCAAGCACAGGGATTGCTACCGCTGGCGATCGAGCTCGCGGACCGGCATGGCAACGGCCTCGACCGCCTGCGGCTGCGCCGGGTGGTGGCGCGGATCGACCGCGCGCAGGGCGAGAGGGGCCGGGCCGAGCAGGCGCTGCGCGACACATCTCGCGCGCTCCTCGAGCAAGCAGCGGGCCTGGACGCCGCTCTGACCTTCCTGGACCTTGCGGACCTCTACCTGGAACAAGGCAAGCAGGAGGCCGTCAGGGCCTTGGGAAACGAGGTCCTGCCGGTGTTTTCACCTGGCTTCCAGGGTGCCGACCTATCGATCTCGGGTCTCTCGGCAATACTGCTCTTCCAGCAGGCGTGCTGGACCGACCGGCTGACTCCGGACTTGCTGCGCGCCTTGGGCGGTGTCCTCGAGATGCACCGGCAGCCGTCTCTTGCCTGGTGGTCCACCTGGGGGACGGACTGGTTCGGGGAGCCGAAGCCCGAGCTGGCCCTGGAGCCCTTGTCGCCCGAGAGCGCGCCATGAAGGCCCACCTGGGCGCCCAGGTCCGCAGCGCCCTGCGCCCACCCGCGCCCTGATCTGGCGCTCCGGGCCGTCGATCCCGCGCCTGGCAAGCCGCGCGCAGGAGTTGCCGCGCTGGACCGTCTCTATCCGTCACGCCTTCTGGAAATGGGGCTTATAATGTAGTGATTGAGAAGTCGATCCATCCGCGCGGGCGACGAGGCAGTCGAGCCGTAGCCGCTCCAGGCATTCGATCCGCTCGTTGCGCGCTCACCAGGAGGCCCACCATGCGCATGGCCGGCACGTCCGTGCTATTCCTCGCCGCGGTGCTGTTCCTGAGGCCGTTCACGGCCGCCGCGATCAACAACGACGGCCAGGTCGTCGGGCACGTCGTCGACCAGACCGGCGCCTCACTGCCGGGCGTCACGGTGACGCTGCACATGGGCTGTCGTTGCCAGGACTGCTCGGACCCGGTACGGTGCGATTGTTGTCCGGATGCGGTGGTCCAGGTCACCAACGCCCAGGGAGAGGTCAGGTTCCTCAACCTCAGTGCAGGCTCCTACACCCTCGCCGCCTCTCTCGAAGGGTTCTCTGAAACGGTCCAGGACGTGACGGTCGCATCGGGAAGGACCACCAGGCTCGAGGTGACCATGACCGGTACCCGTGACCCTTGATCTTTGCGATGGCACCCAACGACGACCTGGCCGCCACACCTGACGCCGGAGATTCCACCTCAGCTGTCGGGAACGAAGGCTCGACGCCGGCGGTTCCGCTCCTTTCGCCAGACGGACCGCCGGCCCCGCCCGGATCGCCACCGCAGCCGATTCCACCCCCACCGCCAGAGGCACCGCTGGCGACCGCACCTCCATCGCCGGAGTCACCGCCGCCCATGGGGTCCAGTCCTGACAACCAGCCTCCGAAATCGCTCGGATTCCTGGGACATCCTCTCACTCTCCTGGTCTGCGGCTTCCTGCTGACCGGTCTCGTGGGAAGCGCCCTTACAACCCGCTGGCAGTCCCGAGAGTGGGATCGCCAGCGCCGCCAGCTGGCGCGAGAGCTCGAGTTGAGGCAGAAGGTCGCGCTGTTCGAGGAGTCCACGACCGCCGTCGCCGAGGCGTTCACCGCAGCCGAGGACATCCTGTTCATGTTCAGCTACGAATCGGGACTCAACCCGAAGGAGGACCTCACCGAGCGCATCGGCTTCTGGAAGACCGAGAGCCGCAAGTGGCGTACGCGGTCGAAGGTACTCAGCGCCAAGCTCGCCTCGAGCTTCGCCGACCCGCGAATATCTACCATCTTTCACGAGCTGATTCTCGACCGCCGGCACCTCGGTAACGACATCGCCAACCTCCTCGACCACCTCTCGGAGCGGGGGCACGACACAACCCCGACCGAGGAAACGCGAGCACAAGTCAAGCTGGACCTGAGCATCGTGAATCAGGCTACAGGTGAGGGAGGCAAGCTTCCGCGCCTCGTGGCCCTGCTGCGGGCAGAGATCCACAGCTCCAGCCGTTGAGAGGAGTGAGGTCCGCCTGTTCCCGGGCGCCGCGCCAGGGTCGCCGCCGAGGCTCTCAGGTCTCGAGATATGAGGCGGGCAAGGAGCTGATGAAGCTCGGCACGCTCAAGAGGATTTCTCGCCAGGGCCGGCGTCGACTCCGGCCACCGACCGAGGACCGAAACCCGCGGTGCCCAACCATGGGCCTCGGGCCGAATCGGCTGTCGCGTCCAGGATCCGATCGATCTGCTCGTCGGTCGGGGCCGGTGCGTGTGCGAGCGTGGCCTTGGCCATCTGGCGCAAACTCGCACTATGCCATGACGCGCGGCTTCAGCACGTCTTCACACCACTGCCGGAAGCTTGTGGGTGTCGTGGATTGCGGTGTTCGGGGTTCGGCGGTATCGAGCCCGTGGTTATAGGCGACCCACATGTCAAGGTTGGCTTGGGCCATCGCGTCGGACATGCCGCGCTGCAGCAGTCTCGCTTTGAAGGTCTCGCCGGGCATCTCTTGGAAGCGCACCGGCTTGGCGAGCACCTCGGACATGATGGTAGCCATATCGTTGTACGAAAGGTCCTCTGGGCCAAGGACGGGGACACTCCCGACGCCGCTCCACGAGCGATCGAGCAGCAGCTTGGTCGCAGTCGCTGCGATGTCGCAGGTGCAGGCGCTGGGCTGCTTGAGATCGCCAGAAATAGGCAACGAAAACAGGCCCCGGTTCCTGATCAACTCGACTTGGCGGAGTAGGTTATCCATGAACGATGGGTTGGTCACGGCCCGGTAGTGAATGCCCGCGCTGGCGATGAGGTCGTCCATCTTGAGCGACGCCGTCACGAGACCGGCGTGCGCACCAGCCGGCGTCCCTCGCCCGAGCGCCGAGATTCCGACGACTCGCTTGACCCCGTGTGTCTTGAAGGCCGCGCATGCTGGCCGGGTGAAGTCCAGGTACGCGGCGTCTACAGTCTTGGCGCGCGGATCGGGCGGCACGATCCAGAACACCGCGTCTGCGCCCGCAAACGCCTTGTTCACGACCGCGGTATCGCTGTGCGAGCCCTGCACGATGTCGATCCGTTCGCGAACGTGCGGCGGGAGGCGCGATGGGTCGCGCGCGATCACCCGGATCGGCTCCTCAGAATGAAGGACCTCCTCAAGAACCTGGTGACCGATGGCGCCGGTTGGAGTGGTAACGATGATCATGTCTGCAACGTTAGGCAGTTGACGGGCGCGAAGTCTTACACGGAGTGCGCACGGATTTCACAAAAGTGCGGCCATGTTTGCGGATTCCGGAGAAGGCGGCCACCTGTTGCAGCACGTCGATGGAGTGCCAGCACCCAGCGAGGAGGCCGTCACCTGATGCGTTTACACACCTCTTGACGGGACCTCTCGTCTGAGGGCTACAATCCCTGGGTGGCCCCTTCAGCTCTTGGGCGGTCAGGCACCGGCGGCTCACGGTCGATCCTCTCGCCGGTGTTTCTCGGTCCCGCAACCTTGCTTCACTCGAGCGCCTCGTTGACCTGGGGAGGCGTTCTTCTTGAAAAGTACGTCTGTCTTCCGGGAGAGCGGCGCGCTGGCAACGTGCTGGACGCGCCTGTCCTCGCGATGTTGTGCTCGCCAGCCTGGCGAGGTGAACACGTCGCGGCGGACGGCACGTTCGCGCCACACAACAAGACGGTCGGAGCCCTGACGGTCGTGCCGGATGGGCCTCTGCCTGCGGCGCGCTCCCTGCGGCGGTGCGACCTTCTTTACTGCGCCTTCGACCGCGGTCTCGTGTCAGATGTCCGCAACGAGATCGGGAGAGGAGTCCCCTCCTCACTGAGCTTGCGTTCGTGCGTGCGTGATCACGCTATATCTGGGATTCTGCATTTGTTGTTCGCGGAGGTTGAACTCGGAGGTCCGTCGACAAGGCTGTACATTGACTCGCTCGCCCACGCCCTCACGGTACGCTTCCTATTCTTGGGTGAGCGAATGCCAGGGCAGACAAGCGGACCGGCGACCCTCACTCGAAGAAAACTGTCTCGTGTTCAGGAGCTCATTGAGAGCCATCTAGGCGCGGGTCTCACGCTTCAGGAACTCGCCGCGGCGGTGGGCTACAGCCGCAGTCATTTCCTCCGGGCGTTTCACGCGACCACGGGCGTGGCGCCGCACCGCTATCTGCTGAACCGGCGAATCGAGCGCGCTCGGCGACTGCTCTGTGAAACGGACATGAGCATTGCGCAAGTCGCCTACAGTTGCGGATTCTCGAGTCAGGCTCACTTCACGATGGCATTTCGGAGAGTATGTGGGCTCACGCCCGGCAAATACCGACGTGAACTCTGAGGCCTCGGTGGAATTGCGAGCCAGCTCGTGGTGGTCGCATGCGGTAACGAACAGAGGAGACCACGGCCTGGAGTACTTCCCCGCCAATCTCATGGTGGTGGTTCCGGGACAGCCGCCGAGGCCGCACTCGCCGAGGCAGCCAACGACCCTCTATCTCGGCCTATTCGGCGGCGGTTTGCAGAGCTTCAGCCTGCCCTGAGCTTGGCGGCGGCCCGCCCCCCCGCCTGCGGTCCCGCGCGCTGCTGGCGTTCAACGCCAACGGCCGCCGTCTCGGCACGGTCCAGTGGGTCAAGCCTCGCCGAGGGCTGCCGGCCTGGCGGCGCTCGCCCGTCCGGCGGTGGGGTGTCGAGGATCGAGGCCGGCGCATGGGAGGGGACAACTGCTTTCCTCGGGCGTTAAGCCGGCCCCCTCTACGACCTCGACGAGGCGCGCCGGTCGAGCTGGCCCTATGTGGGGCACCCAGCCAGCGCCAGCAAGTTGTCCGTCCACACGCCATCCGCCTGCGTCTGGACATACTTCACGCCGTCGCGGCTGCGCACCTTGACCTCGGCCCGCTTCCCGCCCTCGAGCGTGTAGTACTCGTAGGCTCCATCCTCGATCTGGCGCACTACCTCCGCTCTCGTCTCGCGCCAGCCGCTCCCCCCGAGATGCGTGATCCTTTCATGGTGGTGCGATCCCTTGTCGACGCAGGTGACTCGACGTGGTGTGGCCATGGCGTCTCCTTTCGGTTCGGTGGTGACCGGAGGGTCACCCCCTCGACCGATAGACACCCTCGGCGCCGGAATGGGTGGGTCACTCCCCGCCGACCGGCCGCGTCGCAGGCGCTCCCGCGCGCGCACCGCCAGGCGCGAAGGCGCCGCCGCCGACCGCTCTCCTCCGACCCGCTCGGCGCCACCCCCAGGCCGCTGCCGCCCTCATAGCCGCGGATCAAGCGGAAAGAGGTCGCTTGGTGGAGAGGCCCTGGTCGGGCCTCTCGGACAGCAGCGCCAAGGGGGACACGATGACCGAGCGGACCAGCATCACCCGACTCACCGGTTGGATCCAGCCAGACGCCTGGCAGTCCTGCGGCGACGACCTGCACCTCAACGTCGCGTCGGCACCTTCGCCGGCGAAGCGGCCAGGATCACCATCTGCCTGGTCGACGCCCACCGGCACGGATTCCCCGCAGCGCCTGCCGACCCCAGCACCCGATGGCCCGGCAACTGGCTCGAGCTCTCGGGAACCTTCCAGGCGAGCCCGCTCGACGACCCGGACCGCGATCCCGAGTACACCGGCGACCTGACGGTGCTCGCCTTCGCGGTCTCCCATCGCATGGACGCCGCCCCCGCCGCGCCGCCGAGCTCCAGGGTCGCCCGCAAGACCATTACCGCCTGGTTTCCAGCACCCACGCCGTAGGTCCCCTGCCGGAACCCGGCCGCATGGAGGAGACATGCCCGAATACCTCGTAACCTGGCGCATCGACATCGAAGCCGACACCGCCGCGGAAGCGGCGCTCGCCGCCGTCGCGATCCAGCGCAAGCCGGGATCGACGGCCGTCGTCTTCGAGGTCAAGGACAAGCGCACCGGCGCCACGGCCAAGATCGACCTGGAACCCGACGACGACTGCGATCTCTGCAACGACCGCGGTTGGGACATCGTCGACATCGATCCTGCCAGAGGTGCGCTCGGCGAGATCCTGCGCTGCGACGGCTGCCGCCAGTTCCGCGATGATCCGGCGGCCCACGCGGCGGCACGCGCCTCCGGGTTCATCGTCGACGACAACGGCATCATCCTCGCCTACCCAACCGGCTTCGACTACGACGCCTGGTACCAAGGCCTCTGTCCCGAGCCCACGGCGGCGAGCGCCACCGAGACCCCAGGCTCACCCACGCCGGCGCGTTCCACCGCGGGCCCCAGGACTACACCATGATCTACAGCATCCCCGAGCGTTCGGGAACGCGACCGTTCGTCATGTCCACCAGGCGCGTCCGCGTTCCGGCCGCCAGCGTCCCGTCCCGCAGCCGTGCCGTCGCGGCGCCGGGCATGCTGGTGGTCTACGGCGACCACCACCTCGGGCGCGTCCTCGGCAGACTCGAATCTCCCGCCGCGAGCCGGGGCTGGCTCGTCGTCCTGCAGCTCGGCAGCACCGCGGACTTCGCCTGCCTGCGCTGGGTCGATCCGGCGAGCGTCGTACAATGCAGGCCGAACCCCGGCCGCTTCGCCAGCTGGTTTTTCCAAGCGAGCTTGCCCACCCCGGACGCCCTGGCCCATCTCGCCGCGCGGGGAAGCCTGAGCGAGCGCGGCATGGCCGAATTGCCGTCCGGGCCAGCCACCGCGCCCGGCAGGCAACCGCCCGCCGGCTGAAGCGGCCGCCACCGCGCAGCCACCCCGCGACCAGCACCGCGACGGGCCGCCAGCATCCGACCCCGCCTGGACGCTGCCGTCGGGACCGCCGCGGCGCAACCACCGAGGAGGGAAGGGAGAACGACCAACGGGAAGGGGCTGCACCCCTTCCCATCCAGCAACAGCGGCCCCGGCACGGGCGCCAACCCGATGCCGAGGCCTACCACGCAAGGGAGCTACCCCCATGCGCAGCGCCAAGCAGTCTACCAATCCAGCCGATCCCCCTGCCGATCCCGCGCCCCAACCGTCAGGTCTCGACTTCGAGACCTACACCGAAGCCACCCGCCGCGCCCTCTACGACCTCGTCGTCGCGGTCCACTTCACGCCGCCGGCCGAGATCTCGCCCGTCGACTGGTACCCCGACTACTCGCCCGACCAGGCCGGCCTGACCGTCTATTTCTCGCACGGCCGCTGGCTGGCCTCCTGGTCCAGGCTCGAGGAGGCTGCGTCCGACCTGCCCGAGCATCGCCGCCACGCGCTCGTCCGCATCCAGGCGGCGCCGGGGGCTCCTCGCGGGGTGGCGTTCTATGAGCTCTAGCGCCCTTGCCCTCATTCGGCCCCCCGCCAGCGGCCGCACGGCGCACCCGGCACACGAGCCTCGCCTCCGGGCGCTCTCGGATGCCGAGTTGCTTGGCCTGCTGCTCTCTCGCGGCCGGCTCCAGGTTCAGGAAGGCGCCGTCGATCTCGCCCGTCACTTGCTGGCCCAGTTGGGCGGTCTCGCCGCGCTGCCATCGGCATCGCCAGCCCTGCTCCGTCACCACGGGCTCCGGGACACCCAGATCTCGGTTCTCCTCGCGGCCTGCGAGATCGCCTGCCGCATCGCCCGCCAGGACATCCCGGGCCGCGAGCCGCTCGAGCGGCCCGGCACCGTGGCGCGCTTCCTGACCCTCCGCTACCAGCAGCGCGACCAGGAGGTCATGGGCGCCCTCTTCCTCGACGTCCGCCACCGCCTGATCGACGACCAGGAGATCTTTCGCGGCACGCTCCACCGCGCCGCCGTCGAGCCGCGAGAGATCCTCAAGCAGTGCCTGGTGCGCAGCGCCGCCGGCGTCATCCTCTTCCACACCCACCCGAGCGGCGATCCCACGCCGAGCGCCGAGGATCTGCTGTTCACGCGGCGCATGGCGGAGGCCGCGACGGTGGTCGGCGTCGACCTCGTCGACCATCTCGTCCTCGGTTTCGGCGGCAGGTGGGTGTCGCTCAGGGAGCGCGGAGCGTGGTGACGCCGCGGTCGCCGCCACGACACCGGAGGTCCAGGGCAGCTCCCCTGAAGTCAGCTTCAACTGTGATCGCGGCGTTACCATCGTTCGTGATCGTGATGTTGACCGGCAGGGGCGAGTCGGGAAGAATCGATGCTCAGGTTGGCTACCTACAGTCGCAGGGTCCCGGGTCCGTCTCTCGGTTGAGGGTCCGGAGCCCTGCAGGGGATAGCACTGGCGGGATCGGGAGTAAGACGTGAGCAAGCGCGACGAGACGGACATCCATCGGTCCGACGGCGCGTTGTGGCGCGGGGAGAAGTTGGGCGAGGTGGACGGCGAGGGGACGATCCGCAAACCTTCTGGCGTGTTCTCGCGCGGCGAGCAGGTCGGCTACGTCGACCGCGACGGGCTGGTGCGCAAGCCGGATCCGTTCTTCGGCAAGGGCGAGGCGGTTGGCCAGGTGAAGGGCACCGCCGCCCACGCGCTGGACGGCGTCTTTTGGTCCGGCGAGCAGTGGGGCTACGTCGACGACAACGGCAACATCCGGCAGCGGGACGGGGCGTTTTGGAAGGGCAGGATCATCGGCAGGATGCGGGGCAGCAACCAGCAGGCCGCCCTCGGTTACTACGTGCTGCGATTCCGCAAGATCGAGGAGCAGGCCGCGGCGGTGGAAAAGGAGGCGGTTCTTGACGCGGCGTGTTCCCTCAGAATACCATCAATGAAGCTGTCGATCGCCTGAGAGAGTAATCAAGCGCTCCGTACCGCCCACGGTAGGACGTTTGCGTTCGACGCCAACCGATGTGCCGATACGGTCGTAGCGACGAAGTTGAAAGGATTGGCCAGCGCTCCTGCAGGGTCAGAGGCCGCGAGGAACAAAATGAAGAGAGTCACGCTGCTTGTTCTCTTGTTCCCCCTGTTTGTCATACCGCCCGCGCAGGCGCGCTGGTATCCGGGCGAGAACCTGGTGACTTCCTTCATCCCATCCAGCGAGGAGTGGGAGGCGTTTGAGAGGAAGGAAGACAGGCTCTACACAAGGCTCTGGCAGAGGAAAGGGCATGGCTTCAGCGACAGCTATGCAGTCTCGGTGGTGCCAGGGGTTGAGGATAAATTATCGACCTCCCGAGAGACCCTGGATGCCCCGGGTAAGAAAAGCTGCGAAACCTTTGAGTCGGAAGTCCTGAACGAATCTCCGACCAATGGCTATTCGCGACTGATGTGGCGCACCCGGTGCAGCGGTAAAGACGGATTCGTAGCAGCCGTTCTTCAGGTTGTGATCCAGGGTCGCGACAGCTTCTATCATATCAAGAGAGCTTGGCGTGTTGATGTGTCCGAGCAAGAGATCGCCTTGTGGGAAGAACGACTATTGTCGGCTTCAGTATGTGATACGCGGGATCCGGACAGGCCGTGTCCAAAGGGGTTCGAACGCGTGAAGGAGTTCTAGCCGATCCTGTTGTCGGCGGCTGAATAGACCCCCTGCTATTGGGTGACGATGATGGCGGTTCTCAGCCTCTGGGCCGACCGGCGCTGCCGCAAGGGCACCTGAAAGAAGGCGTTCTCCACCGCCTTGACCCCGAGGGCCACGAGGTGCGGACGCGACGCTCCTCGCGGGCGCCCTGCTCGGTATCGAGCGGGTCGTCGAGGAAGCGATGCGGCGAGGTCGTCTCCTTGACCGCCGTGGTGATCCGCTCGCCGAGCTGCTCGGCCGCATGCGGCAGACCGAGCCGCCGCAGCCGCTCGCGGGTGATGTCGATATCGACGCGCGGCTTGGCGGCACTCCGGCTGCGGCAGCAAACATACCGTCCGCTTCGACCCTCCATCCGCCGCCAAGCCCGGCAGCGGTTGAAACGCTCTCGCCCTCTCGACATCCGCGTCCTACCCCGCGCGTTCGAGGTCCAGGTGCCCGGCGCCCCCCGGCACCGTACAGGTCATCCTGGACATGAACGGCTATTCCCAGTAAAGTTTCTACTACGCTTTATGTACTGCCAAAAGGAGAATACTATGAATTTTCACGATGCTCGCCTGGCCGTGACCGTCGTTCCGCTCCTGGTAGTCGCGGCCCTGTGCGCAGCCGCACCAGCCAGCGGGGGTCCCCTTTACCCATGCGACCAAGTGTGTATCTGCCCGATCCCCTGCATTGTCAAGTGCACGGTTGACGGCGTGCCAACTACCTGCAGGGCCTGGGGAGGGCTTTGCGGTGGCCAGTGTCCACCGGCACCGCCCGTCGCTTTTGCGCTCGCGGCACCGATGTGCCCTGCGGGAGCGGGCCCTACGCTCCGCCTCCTAGCGGATCCTGTCCCGGTAGCTCCGGCGCCTTGACCAGCCAGCCCAGGGAGCGCTGCGCCACCAGCAGCCATGGAGCCACAAGGTCGTGACGCTCCTCGGTGGCTGCCGCCAGCGTCAGTCAGCTTAGACGGTCACCCGCGAGCCGTCGAAGCGGCGCAGGCTGAAGGCGCTGAAGATCTCGTTGCCGGTGAGCTTCACCTCGCGGAGCACGATGACGGCCAGGCGCTCGCCGAGGTCGAGGCCGGCGGCGACGTCCGAGCGCCAGTGGATGCCGGCGAAGTTGCGGCCCATGCCGACGTTCCAGGCGAGCTTGTCGAGCTCGCCGCCGACGGTGAGCGGCGGGCCGGCGTGGGGCTCGAGGGCGAGGCCGTCGGCGGTGGCGACCGCGGCTCCTGGCACCAGATGCGAGTCGTCGAAGAAGGCCTTGAGCACGGTGACGCCGGCGCCGGCGATCACGGCATGGGCCGCCGGGTACGAGGGGTGGGCGGGGCAGCCCTCAGGGTAGGCCTGGGGCAGGAGCGCCGTGGCGTGGCGGCGGGTCAGCTCGTCCGCGGCCGCGGAGGCCAGCACCGCGGGCGGGAGCGGGTAGCGGGCGTGTCCGGCGCGGTGGATCTCGACGCGGCCGGCGTACTCCTCGGGGCGCAGGCGGCGGTGGACGCACCACTTCTGATACCACGTGGCGGTGAGCGCGACCTGGGTGACGACCGCGAGGAGATAGAACAGGTAGGGCGCGCCGAAGGTGGCGAAGCCGGTCTGGGTGCGCGAGTGCATGTAGGGGTTGGCGCCGCTCGCCGGCGCGCCGAGCTTGAGCAGCACCAGGCAGGCGTCGAGGGCCGCCTGATAGGTGAAGTCGCGATGCACCCATTCGCCCAGGTCGCGGCCGTTGCGGATGTGGCGGGGGCGCTCGTCGAAGCGGTTGACGCCGGTGAGGGCGCCGTTCTGGCAGGCGAGCCAGGTGTCGCGGGCGGTCAGGTAGTCGTACCCGGCGGCGGCGGTGCGCACCTGCTGCTTGACCCACATGGGCGGCAGGAAGAGGTCGCGGGAGAGGAACTGCGACAGGTAGGGGCCGGCAAGCGAGCCGGCGCCGGCACCGCGAAAGAGGGTCTCGGGAGTCACCGCGCCGGCGGCGCGCGGTCCCCTGAAGCCGGCCAGGCCGGTGAGCTCCGCGGCGGCTCGCCGGGCGACGGGGTGATGCGGGTAGTCGGAGAAGGGCACGTCGCGGAGCAGGGCCTGCCAATACAGCTCGATCAGCTCGGCGCCCTGCTCGGCGCTCGCGAAGCGCGGCGGCGGCGCGAGGTCGAGGCGCGCCGGGTCGGGGCCGACGAGGTTCTCGGCCAGGGCGGCCTGCGGGTTGGCGAGCTTGAGGAAGCCGCCGAGCGGCACCGCCTCGAAGTCGGCCGGGTCGCCGCTCTGGATCGCCTGGCGCAGCAGCCGGTAGGCCGCCGCGTCGACCTCCCCAAGGGGGCCGTGCGGCAGGCCCTTCGAGAAGCAGGCGATGAAGCCGGGCAGGGCGGTCTCGTCGCCGTTGCTCGCGTGGGTGGGCTCTGGCAGCTCCTCCTCGAGGCGGGCGGCGGCGGCGCGGGCGGCGAGCGGGCGGCGTCCGGGGGAGCCCGGCGCGCCCGGGGCCGGGGCGCCGCTGGCCGCGCCGGCACCGCGGGCCGGCCGCCCGCCCGGGACCTCGCCGGCGACCGCCAGGCCGGTCAGGGCCGCGCCGCTGCCGAGACCCCCGAGACCCCGTAGGAAGCCGCGCCGGCTCAGCAAGGTCTAGTCCCTGAGCGGTCCGTGGTCGGGGAAGAGCGTCAGCACCCCGGCGTCGGTCGTGCCGCCCGAGTTGAGCGGGAAGACGTTGACCGGGCCGGTGATCTCGAGGCCGCCACAGGGCAGGGCCAGCGACGCGCCCACCGTGATCGACGCCTGCAGCGTCGGTACGGAGGCGATGCTCCAGGTGCCGTCGCTCGCGGTCGTGGTCACCAGCTGGGCGTAGCCCCAATCGACGACCACCTGGGCGCCGGCGGCCGGCGTGCCGTCCGGGTTGTCGATCTGGCCGGTCAGCGTGGTCAACGGGTCGGGACCGCTATAGGGATAGGCCTGGAGCGTGACGGCGCCCACGGCGGTCGTGCCCGCAGCGACGGGCACGACGCCGGTCGAGGTGTGAGCGTAGAGCATCGCGCCGCCGGTCGTGATCGTCGCCTCCACGACCAGCGGCCAGGCCGTGGCGAGCAGGCCCGGCACCGTGAAGGTCCCGTCGGCGGCGCTGACCGCCGTCGCCGACGCGGCCAGGTCCGCGCTCGCGACGGTGACGGTCGCGCCGCCCAGGCCCTGGCCGTCGGTGCCGAGCACGCTGCCGGTGACCGTGGTGGTGGACAGGACCGCCGGGGCGGTCGGGGTGAGCGTCAGGTTGCCGACGAAGACGTTCTGTCCAGCCGGCGGCGGCGGGGCCGAGGCGCTGGCCTGCGCCGGGCAGCCGCCGACCGTGCCGCTCGCGTTGACGCCCAGGTACCCCTGGTTCGTCGGCAGGCCCGGCACCGTGAACGAGCCATCGGCGCCGGAGGTCGAGGCCGCGCCGCCACCGCTCTGCGCGATCACCGTCACGGCCGCTCCCGCGACCGCTGCGCCGCTCGGGTCGACGACCAAGCCGCTCACCGTCGTCCCGGGATCGGCGATGCTCGTCACCGTCACGTCGGGGCTCGCTGCCTGCATGCCCAGGCTGTCGTACGCCAGGACGTGGATCGAGGTCGTCTGGCCGGCCGGCGGCGACAGGAAGCCGAAGCTGAACGGCGCGGCGACCGCGGTGCCGACGTCGCCGCCGTTGACGAAGAGGTCCACGCTCGCGATGCCGCTGGCGTCGCTGGCGCCCGCCAGGACCGGGACCACGATGCCCTCGACCACCTGCGCGCCGTCGGCCGGCGAGAAGACCGCCGCCGTCGGCGGCGCGTCCGGCACGACCGTCACCGTCACCGGCGCCGACGGACTGCCGGTCCCCAGCGCGTCATGGGCCACCGCGGTCACCGTCAGGGTTGCCGGTCCTGCCGGGGTGGGCGCCGTCGTGACCCATGGCGGCGCCACCAGCTCGCGCACCAGCTGGCCGTCGACGTCGAAGTCCACCGCGGTCACGCCCACGGCGTCACTCGCCCCGACGGCGATGGTGAGCGGCGTCCCGCCGATCACGGTCTGGCCGGGCACGGGGGCCAGCAGCGTCGCGACCGGCAGCGGGTAGGGCTGGACGTCGAGGGTCTCCTGCGTCGTCGACTGCACGCCGCTGATGCTGGTCGCCGTGGCCGCGATCGTCACCGTCGGCTGGCCGGAGGGCATCGGGACCTGGAATTGATACGGCGGCTTGTAGAGCGTCTCGACGACCATGCCATCGAGCTGGAGGCTGACCGAGGCGACCGACACCTGGTCCTGGGCGGTGACGGCCACGGCCACCGGCAGGCGTTCCAGGACGGTGGCTCCGGCCGCGGGCGAGGTGATGGTCACGGTGGGCGGCGTCGTGCCGCCATCGACCGGCAGCTCGAACAGCCCGGTGACGAGGCCGGTGGCGTAGCCGCTGTCGCTGTAACCGACGAACTCGGCGACGTCGCCGTTGCCAGCCACGAAGACCGCGCCGTTGCGCACGGCGACGTCATTGCCACGTGGCGGCACGAATCCGCCTGCCAGCTGGTTCACGCCGAGCAGCGCCGTGTAGACCGGAGGCACCGAGCTGAGGTCGAAGATCGCGACCCCACCGAACAGGAAGAACTGCGCGCCGAGGGCGAAGCGGTCCGCGAGCGCCGCCCGCGTCACTCCCAGGTCGTCCGCGCTGGCCCCGACCTCCACCGGGTTGGTCGGGTCCGCGAGCTCGACGACGTGCAGGCCGCCATAGACCGCCTCCACGCCGGCGGCCACGTAGGCATAGTGCCCACGCACCGTCACGCTGCCGGCGCGCGGCCGGTCTGGGGGCGTCGAGCCCACCTCCCGCGGCGCCGTGGGGTCGCTCACGTCCACCACCGCCACGCCGCCGTCGCCGCAGGCCACCACCGCATACGAACCGGCCAGCCCGGAGCCGCCGAGACCCGAGCCGCCCAGGCTCACCGCCCGCGGCGTGCCCGGCAGCGGCAGCGCGCCGACCTGGACCGGCTGCATGGGATTGCTCGCGTCCACCAGGCGCAGGCCGAAGTTCCAGTCGGCGAGATACACGAGGCTGGCGGGGCCGACCGCCAGGCGCACCTGCTTGCCGCCCGGGAAGCGCAGGCTGCCGAGCCGCGCCGGATGGGTCGGATCGGTCACGTCCACGAGCAGCAGCCCGCCGTCGTCGGCGACGTAGGCCACCGCGCCCGCGACCCGGACATCGTTGGCGCTGGCCTGGGTGGGCAGCTGGACGGCGAGGACCGGCTGCGCCAGGTTCGTCACGTCCACGACGCTCAGCCCTGCGGCGCCGGACGCCAGGAAGGCGTAGCTGCCGGCGACGTCCACGGCGTTCTGGAAGCCGGGGAGCGCCACGAAGCCCAGGGCGGTCGGCGAGAAGGTCTGCACCGTCACGCTCGCCGTGCCCGCATGGCCGCCGTTGCTGACCGTGACGGTGGCGCTGCCATTCTGGCCGGCGTAGATGCGGCCAAGGTCCACCCCCAGGCTCGCCACCGTCAGATCGCTCGACGCGACCTGTGTCTGGTAGAGCGGATTGAACATGTCGATGGTACGGCCGTCGATGACGTTGCCCACCGCCTGGAGCTGCCGCGACGACTCGCCGCTCAGCGTGTTGAAGACCAGCTGGAACGACGCCGGCGACACCGTGATCGAGGCGAGCGCCGCGGCCAGGTTGAAGCTGTGGACGTCGAGCGGATTGCTGCCGGTCGCGACCTCGACGCCGTCGGAGAGGCCGTCGCCGTCGCTGTCCCAGAGCAGCGGGTTGGTGTGGTAGAGGTGCACCTCGTCGCCGTCCGAGAGACCGTCGCCGTCGCTGTCCGGGTTGTGCGGGTCGGTGCCGTTCTGGAACTCCTCGAGGTTGGTGAGGCCGTCGTCGTCGGGGTCCTCGAGCGCCACGTTGGGATCGTTCGGGTCGAGGCCGTGCGCCACCTTCCAATCGTCGGGGATGCCGTCGCCGGCCGTGCTGCCGGCGAGGACCACCTGCACCCGCATCACCCCGAGGACCCCCTCGTTGAGGGCGCTGATCATCACGGCGCCGCTCAGCTTCGCGGTCAGCAGGCCATTGCCGTCGACGGCGACGACCGCCGGGTTGCTCGACCGGTAGTCGGTGCCAGCGGTGGCCGCGGTGAGGTCGGCCTGGGAGCCGTCGGGATAGGTGGCGGTCGCGGTGAGCTGCAGCTGCTGGCCGGCGGCCGTGAGCGCCGTGGCTGGCGTCGCGAGCGCGAGCTGCGACGGGATCGGGACCAGCTGGGCGAACGAGATGCTGCCGACCGAGATGACGCCGTTGGCCGGGACGGTGATCAGGCTCGACTGCCCCGAGCGGGTGACGCCACCCGCGACGCAGGTCGCGCGCACGCGGATCTGGCCGGTGCCCGCGGGCACGTTGGTGAGCACCCAGATGCCGCTGGCGTCGACCGGGGCGGTGCGGTTGAGGGCGCTCACCGTGCAGGTCTGGTCGAGCTGGGCGCGGGCGGCGGCGGAGGCGAGGAGGGCGAGCGCGACGACCGCGGCCGCGGCGCGGAGAAACGGCGCCACCGGGCTGTCGGGTCTTGCGGGTGCCGCATGCCTGCCCACGCCCGGCGCGGGTTTGCCCGCCCGCGGCTCGCACGGGCGCAGCGGACCGGCGGTGCCACCGTCGAGGCGCAACGTCACTGCACGGTCCCCATGCTCATGGTGCGGTAGTCCGGGGGGTGCTTCCACCTGATGGTGAAGTAGGCGTGGGCGTTCCTGCCCAGCAGTTGGACCAGTTGCTCGAGCACCGTGCCCTCGGCGGCCAGCGCCACTTCCGTGAGCTCGTCGTCGCGGACCAGGCTGGGGTCCCCCAAGCAATCGACAAACGGCTGGAGATGTTGAAATGCAGGTAGGAACAGGAGGTCGTTCGTGAACATCGAGGCGGCCATGCAGGGCGGTGCCGGCACCACCTCGACGCCGCGGACCATCGTCCGGTAGGCCGGATCGTTGGCCGCGATGACGACGTGTCCGTTGCCGATCTGGCAGCTGTAGCCGGGCGCCTGGGAGAGGAGCTTCTCGAGCGCCTGCCGCACCGTGGCGCCATGCAGGTGGACGGTCATCGCGACCGCGGAGCCCTCGATGAACGACAGCGGCAGGTGATCGTCGTGGCGGAGGCGCTCGATGACCGCGGCGACGGGCTCGCCTGCCGCATCGAGGTCGATCCGCCGCGAGAGGAGGTCCCCTGCGGAACCAGCCTCGCCGCCGCCGACGCAGCTGGTGAAGCGTACCGGCGGCACCACCGGCTGGCACTCCACCTCCCCGAGATCCATCGCCGGCACGCCGGTCGGTGCGGTGACGAACGTCATGTAGATCCTGGGATTGGCGCCCAGGAGGTCCATGAGCTGGTCGATCACCCGTCCCCTCTCCCGCACCGACACCGGCTGGGTGAAAAAGGCGAGCTGGAGGTTGCCGAACATGTTCGGTCCCGCAAGGCGTGCGAGGGCTGGCACCTGCGCCTTGAGCAGCGGCAGGTACTTGTAGATCGCGGCGAAGCGCCCGGTCTCCCGGACGTCCACGCCGCCGAGGACGGCCTGGAACTCCGGGGTGGCGGGATAGACCACGTCGTGTCCGCCGATGGTCTCGTGGCGGTATACCGGTTTCCGGGCTGCGATCTCCTGCAGCACCTGCTCGACGCTCGCACCGTGCACGGCCAGGCGCAGGCGCTGGTCGCCGGGTGCAGGGATGAAGGACACTCCGGCGCAGTACCTCTCACGCATCATGGCGATGACCGCGCGGACCGTGGTCTCGGGGAGGTCGAGATCGATCGTCCCCACGAAGGGCGGCCGCAGCGGACGTGGGAGCTCCAACTCCCTGGATCCCTGGCTGCCGGCCTGGGCTGCCAGCAGGCTGGCCGGTCCCATGGCACCCGCTGCCAGGAGGACCCGGAGCCACCGGGTCAGCCCGCGGCGGAGCGCGGCGGCCGGCATCCCGCGGAGGATCACGTGTCGCCCCATGTCGCGGTCAATTCCCAAGGTTCTGGAAGTTGACACCCATGACACAGGAGGTGCCGTTCTTCACCGTGGTGAAGGTGATCTGGTTCCTCTCCACCCTGCAGGTGTCGTTGAGATAGACGGACTGATAGACAGTCTCCGTGCAGGTCCCCGGTGCGAGGCGATCCGGGTTGAGGCAGCCGCCGATCTGGTCGGTGAAATCGAAGATCAGGTTGGAAGGCGTGACCACGAAGAAAGGATATCGCCCGATGAGAGGGCTTTCAAAACCCGGGCAAGGCACGGCGGGCAGCGTGATGCCTTCCCTCGCGTTGACGTCGCCGAGGCTGAGGTCGTCGCAGTGGGGGTCCACGGATTGGAAATTACGGTTCAGCACCACGCCGCAAGTCCCGGGAGGGCAGCTCTGCGTGGTGAAGGTCGATTGAATGGTGACCTGGTTGCAGATCTGGGGCAGGAGCGCGGGGCCACTGAGGCAGTTTCCCTTCCCGTCACAGGCAGGCCCCAGTTCTTGCCCCGCCTCCGGACCACAGGACGACGAGCAGAGCGCCTTGGGCACGCACTGCGTGCCGTTGCAGGGCGCGCATTCGGGGCAGGCGTTGGGCGCGCCCGAGGACTGGGGCGAACCGTTGCAGTGCCAGCCGGCCTTGACGATGCCGACGCCGGGGTTGGAGGTGACGAGGGTGCCGTCGTCGCTCACCGTCCCCGGTCCGATGCTCACGAAGTGGCCGAGGTCGTGGTCGAAGGAGTAGAACTCCGTGACTCTGCCGGCCGGGAGACCCTCGACGTTGGGCATGCTCAACGTCGCCGGCGGGTTGAACTGCGCGCCGGCGGGCTGGATGGTGACGATGAGGCGCGGCTGCTGGCCGAAGTTGGGCACCATCGGCACCTTGTCGCTGTGCACCACGGTGACGCTCACGGTGCCGCCGTGGCCGCCGCCGGGGAAGGTGACGGACCCCGGCTGGATGGTGAGCGCGAAGCCCGGCAGCTGGGGAAGGGTGAGCGTGCCGCCGTGCGTCTCATCCACCACGATGCCGTGCGCGAGGTCGAGCGGCAGCAGGTAGACCGGCATGCGCAGGCTGTTGTTGCGGCCGGGGACGGTGGTCAGGTTGAACTCGAGCTGCGGCCAGGAGCCGGGGGCCTGCAGGGTGGTGCCGTCGACGACCAGGGTGAGGTTCCCGACCGGCACGCCCGCAAGCTGGAACTGCCCCTGGGCGTCGCTTGACGTGGTGATGGCGGTGCCGAGGATGCGGATCGTCGCGC
Organism: uncultured Acidobacteriota bacterium; assembly: GCA_963732005.1. Lineage (GTDB taxonomy): Bacteria > Acidobacteriota > Thermoanaerobaculia > Multivoradales > UBA5704 > JASLEW01. The sequence goes on along the minus strand of CAVSXT010000005.1, from coordinate 2,537,643 downwards.
CGACCACCGGCTGGTTGCTGTTGTCGAGCACCACGCCGCTCACCGCGGTCTGGGACGGATCGAAGGCGGCGAGCGCCGAGGCGGTGAAGCTCGCGAGCGGACCGGCGGGCAGGCTCGCGATGGTGGCGGTGACGACGTTGTTGGCCACCCCCTCCGCCGGGTCGGTCGCAAAAGGCGCGATCACCCGGCCGTCGCTGTCGGTCGTGAGCGAGAGCGTCTGCTGGCCGTTGGCGAAGGTGCCGGCGCCCTTGACCACGCTGAAGCTCACCGGCACGCCGGCCAGGCGGTTGGCGCCCGCATCGACGACCACGGCCACCAGCGGCAGCGGCAGCGCCTGGCCCGCCACCCCCTGCTGCTGGTCGCCCGAGTCGACGACGATCAGCGCCGGGCCTCCCGGCTGGGCGGAGAGGACGAACTGCGCCGGACCGGCGAATCCGGACGACGACGCCTGCACCAGCTGGGCGCCGGCGTGATTGCCGACGGTGAAGTGCGCCGTGGCATGGCCGGTGGCGTCCGCGGCCACGACGTAGGTCCGCAGGCCGTTGTCGAAGGTGCCATCGGTACCGATCGCCTGGAACAGCACCTGCCCTCCCGCCACCGGCTGGCCGGCGGCGTCCAGCAGCGCCGCCACCAGCGGCTGCGCCAGCGCGGTCTGGATGGGCGCGCTCTGGCCGTTGCCCGCGACCACGGCGATGCGCGGCGCGGCCGGTGTCGCCTGGCGGACGGTCACCGTCGCCTGCGCCTGGTTGCCGGCGGCGTCGACGGCGACGGCGGTGAGGACGTTGGTGCCCGGCTGCAGGGGCACGCCGGAGACGACGAAGGAGCGGTTCGCCACCGTCGCCGGCAGGCCGTTGACGGTGACCGTCGCGTTGGCGGCGTTGACGGTGCCGGCCACGATGTCGTTGACCAGGCCGGAGACGACGACCGTCGAGTCGGCGATCGTGGCGCCCGGGGCGGGGGTATAGATGGCAACGTGGGGTGGCGTCAGGTCGCGCACGACGTTGATGCTGGCGGTGCCGACGTGGCCCTGGCCGTCGGCGGCGGTGGCGGTGAGGGTGTTGCCCCCCTCGATGAGCGGCACGCCGGCGGCGGTGAACGTCGAGCCTGCCACGGTTGCGGCGACGCCGTTGACGCTCACCGCGGCGCTGCCGCTCCCGGTGAGGGTCACCGTGCCGCCCACGGTCACCGTCGTGGCGTGGACGTAACTCAGGTCGGCGGGGGCGGTGATGGCGACGACCGGCACGCTGTACTGCGTCACGCCCGCCGTGAGCGTCTGCAGGTTGCCGGCGAGGTCGGTCGCGGTCACCGTGACGGTGTTGGCTCCCGGCGACAGCGGCACCGTGGTCGAGAACTGGTTGCCAGTCAGGGTCACCGCTTGGCCATCCACCGTTACCGCGGCGACCCCGGAGTCGTCGTTCGCCGTGCCGGCCACGGTCAGCTGCGGCTGGTTGGTGACCGCTCCGGACGCCGGCGACGTCAGGGTGATGGTGGGGGGCGTGGTGTCGAGGACCACGTTCTCGGAGACGGTGGCCTGGTTGCCCGCGGGGTCCGAGGCGGTAGCGACGATCTCGTTGGGTCCCTGGCTCAGGGCCACCGCGACGGCAAAGGCGCCGCCAGCACCCAGGGTCGCCGGCTGGCCGTTGACGCTGACCGCCGTGGCCGAGCCGCCGGCCTGGCCGCTGACCTGGATGGTGGGCGTCCGCGTGTACGAGTTGTCGGACGGCGAGGTGATCGAGATCGTGGGCAGCGGCGACGGCACTTGGAAAGCCACGACCAGCTGCGCGGCCGTGCCGGAGGGCGCCTCGCGCGACACGAAGTCGACGCGGCCGCTCAGGGTCTCGGCCGTCTGCTTGATCAGCCAGCCGTCGTTGGCCGTGCCGGAGAGCAAGGCGGTGACGTCTGCGGTGACGTCGAAGTCGAGGGTGCCGGCGAGCCCGCGGGTGATGAGCGCCGTCGCCGTCGGGTTCGCGGCGAAGGTCCCGCCGGACCAGAGGACGGCGCAGTCGGGCTGGTGGTTGTCGAGGTTGGTGTCCGCAGGGCAGTCCCAGGTGGCGGCCCCCTCCGGCCAGGGAACGGTCAGCGCGTAGGCGCCCACGGTGCGGCCGGCCGAGCCCCAGTTGTTGCCGTTGGCGGCGATCTGGAGCTCGAGCTGGGCCGAGATCAGCTGACCGCCGCCGGCGAGCGCGGCGGCGAGCGGCGAGAGATCGAAGCTCACCAGGGCACGGCTGGGGCCGCTCTTCGCGACTCGCAGGATCGGCGCGCGGCCGTGCTCGCGGTCCGGCGCCTTGCCGGTGATGTAGGTGTCGGCGCCGACCGCGAGGGTCATGGTTCCGGCGCCTGGCCCGCTCAGCAGCTGGAAGGTGGTCGAGGCGGTCGCCACGTTGCCCGCGTGATCGCTGAGGTTGGCGGTCACCGTGTGGCTGCCCGCGGCGAGCGTCGGCGCCATGCAGGTCGCCGACTGCGCGGTGACGGCGCAGGCGGCCGTGAGGTCCTGCCCGTCGAGGACGATGTGCAGCGTCGTCCTATCGACGCCAGAGCCGGCGTCGGAGTAGGCGACGGCGATCGCCGGCTGAGGAGTGTTGACCAGCACCGGCTGGCTCGGCGAGATGATCGCGAGCAGCGGCGGCACCGTGTCGTAGCTCGGGCTCTGGCTCAGCAGGACGAGCTGCGGTCCGAGTCCTGGCGTGCCCTCTCTCGACACCAGGTCCAGCCGCCCCGCCTGCCCCTCGTCGGTCTTCTGGAGGAGCCAGCCGTCGTCGGCCGTGCCGGCCAGAAAGGCCTGGACGTCGGCGGTGACGTCGAACTGGATCCAGCCGGTGGTCGCGTTGGTGACGACGATCGTATCGGTGGCGTCGTCTTCGGTCGTGCCGCCGTTCCACTGCGCCGGGCAGTCGGGGGCGGCGTTGGCGAGATTGGTGTCGTCGGCGCAGTCCCAGGTGGCGGCGGCCTCCACCCAGGCGGCGTCGAGGCGGTAGACGTCCACGGTGCGGCCGGTCGGCCCCCAGCTGCCGGGGTTCTGGCCAACGTAGAGGCGCAGCTGGGCCGAGGCCAGGCTGCCGCTGGCCACCGCCGCCGTGATCGCCGCCGGATCGAAGCGCACGAGGACGCGGCCGCCGCCCTCCTTCAGGGCGAGAGTCCTCTGGGTGCCGAAGCTCTGGTCCGGGCTGCTGCGCTTGATGGTGGTGTCGGCGCTGGCCTGCAGGGTGACGATCTGGGCGGCGAGCGGGCCGGCGGCGGCGAGGAGCAGCAGGGGGGCGAGGACGAGTCCGGAGGCAAAAGGAAGGGTGAGGGGGGCTCGGAGATGCGCGACGCCGGGATGCGGCAGGTGGCGCGGGACAAGCGGGTCCGATCGGCGCGGTGAATGGGGCGGCAGCGATGCAGGCGAAGGCGATGAATGCGCTCGATGGGCGGGATGCGGAGGCGGCGGGCTGATGGAGGTGGAGACGGGCGGCACCAGGAATGGGCACGGCCCGGTGCTCGGCTGCGGGTGGCGGAGCATAGTCAATGAGGTTGCAACAAGAAGCTATTCCACAATCTGGTTGAAGTCAAACGGCGCTACGACGTGGAATATGATTGACCTATGGCGATTTATCTATCACGGAGCACGGCGGAGTTCGGTTGTCGGCGGGGCCGCCCCGTCCGCAAGGCGCGAAGCGCGCCAACGCGTCCAAATGGCTGGTAGCGTCACACGCAGTACCTGGTGGCAAGCACCTGGCCTGAACGAAACGTGGGCACTCGCGCCAAAGGGAGACACCATGAGCTCATCGCGCGCCGTACGCTGCTTGGCGGCCCTCTCGTGTGCGGCTGTAGGCTGGTGTCTGCCAGCACCGGCACGGTCCGAGCCGCCGCGGCCCAGCTACAGCACGACCCCGCTGTGCGAGCTCCTGGAGTCCATCTCGCCTGGCAGGCGGCTCCTTGCCACAGTGCATGGAATCATCGTCCTCGGCTTCGAAACCACCATGCTCTACGACCCCGATAATCCATGGTGCCCGCTCGACGTCCAGCCAACGACAGCGGTCCGGTTCTCATCCGAGGCACCCGGAGCCGACCAATTGGAGGAGATCGCGAAGCGCAGTGACGGGCGGGCGTATGTAACCTTGAGGGGAATGTTGTGGGGGCCTGGCGAGGTGAAGGACGACGGCGTGTCGTCCAATCTGCTCGTGGCCTACTACGGCAAGCCGGTCGAGCGCTACGGGCACGGGGCATATTCCCGCACCAAGTTCGTCGTCGACGAGGTGCTCGAGTCAGCGCCGGTGCCAGCGGCGGTGCCATCGCTGGGAGATGCCTCCAGGCCCGATCCCAGGAGTACCGTGCCGTTGCTGCTCGACGCCGCGGTGCCGCTCTACCCTGGCATCGCGCGGAACGCGCAGATCTCGGGTGAGGTCGTCGTGGAGGTGACCATCAAGGGCGGTCGGGCCACCGCCACCGCCGTGAAGTCCGGTGATCGAGCCCTGGCGCAGGCAGCGCTGAAGAACATCGCGACCTGGCGCTTCGACGAGAAGGTCGAGGCAACCTTCACCACCAGGTTCGAGTTCATCCTGGAGCTCCGCAAGACCAGCGCCGACCGCAACACCCGACTGGAGCTGAATCTCCCTTCCTCGGCAAGAATCATCACGGCGGCAAACGCCTGGTGACAGGGCACTGGCCGTGTCGGTAGAGCGGGCGGCCGCTGGCGATTCGCGGTTTCGACCATGCCGCTGATCGTCTTTGGCTTTCAGCGCCGTCGCCAGCGGTTAGCCTGCTCCACCAGCCTTGGCTACGTCGGCCCGTGCGGCGAAACGGGCGCAGGCCCCACTTGGCCTCTTGCCTGCCCGACCATGATCGGGAGCGCGTGCGCGACGAGCGCCGCGGCGTCGAACAAGACGGTGTCGGCGCTGCCGACCCGGCCGCTCGAGCAAAGCCTGCTGGCGCCGTGGCGGGCGACGAAGTCGTCGACGATCGTGGCGAAGAAGCGATCGGGCCAGCTCGGGTGCACGCCTCTGTCGCCGGTCTCGTATTCCTCGCACTCGACCCACTCCCGCACGCCGCCGCGCAGGACCGGAGCCTGGTAGCGGACGACACGCTTGTCCGAGAAGTCCGCCACGTGTTCCGCATAGTGGAGGAGCGTCACCTGGTCATGGTCGGAGCCGAGCAGCAGGACCTTGCCACCCGCGGTGCAGAGCTTTTCGAGCGGCGAGCCGCGTCCGTAGGCGTAGTTCCACGGCTGATCTTCCGTTAGCCATCGGGCGGCCGCACCGCGCGCCGCCATCCGCGCGCCCACGGCGCTGCTGCAGAGGGTTCCGGGATAGGAGCGGAAGAATTCCGCCAGGATTCCGAAGTCACGGCTGGCACGCGCCGTCTGGGGATCGCAAGCTGGCTGGTGGGCCAGGACCGCAGCTTCCTCCTCTGACGTGAGCACTCCCCTGCCGACATCGTCGAAGCCCTCCTGGCAGCCGACGTACATCACGACCGTGCCTTCCGGCCCGACCGCGCTCTCGATCGCCAGGTGGATCTCGTCGGGGCCGCCATAGACCCTGCCGACCGCGCGCACCGAGGCATGGACCATCACCACGTCCCCGCGCCCCAGGCCGAGCTGGCCGAGCGCAGAGGTCAAAGACGATCGAGCGAGCGCCATCGAGTTGGCAAGGTGGAGAAGGATGACTTCTCAACGCCGCAGATCGCTACGGCCGCTAACCCCAGCAAAGGCGGTACGGTCGAAGCTGGTCATCGAGCGGCCAGGCCCACCATTGCACCTCCAAGCTGGGTGAGCGCGTCTTGGCGCGGTAGTAGCTGTCGAGGATGAAGCGCGTGGCCGTCGTGGTGCTGGAGCCGGCGCGAACCCAGATGAAATTGTCGTTCGAAAATCGAACTACGTAAGGCGGATCGTAGGGCGGGCGGAGTTCTATGACCGTGATCGTTCTCGATTCGATCTCAAGGACGCCGAAGTGCATGTTTGGACTCGGCGTGAGGACCTTGAGCACCTCCTGCAATTGGGCTTCGTCGATTGGCAGCGGTGCGTCGAAGAGGCGACCGGACTCGTCGACGCCGACGACGATACGCCGGATAGCTTCAGTGCTCCGCGAGTTCGCCATGGCGGCGATGTCCTTGAGGAACTGCTTGCGGCTCTCAGGCACTCCGAGATCCCGGAACTGTCGTTTCCAATCGGTGACGTCGTCTTCGGTGCGTCCGTTCCGGATCTCCTGGATCAGACCGGTGAGTTCCTCTTTCGTCATGGCGACTGTTCTTTGCCTCGTCGTGCGGGCTCTATCCTGGCACAGGTCAGGCGTGCGGCTGCGACCGCCAGCCAGGGCAGAGAGAAGACCAGGGCGAGGCCCGCGGGAAGCCGCGGGCCTCCCGGCAGCGCGCACTCGGCGCGCCAGCCGTCCTGCGATTGCGATCGCGACGAGGTGCCCCATGCGCTTCGACAGCTGCAACCTGACCATCCGCATCCGTCCCACCGACCAGGCCGCGGTCGTCGAGGCCTTCGGCGTCGAGCCCGCCGAACGTCACGACCTCCCCGACCGCCCGCTCTGCACTCTCGTCTTCGACGACATCCAGCCCCACGACCCGCTCGCCGACCTGGCTCGCCAGGGCATCACCTTCGACGGCAGCCACGGCGACTGCGCCACCCGTCCGGGCCGTCGCTTCGCCTCGCTTGGGGGCCAGCTCGAAGCCATCGACCAGCCCTTCGGCGTCGTCAGCGTCCCCGTCGACCTCGACTCCCTCGCCGTCGACGAGCCGATCTTCAGCTGCCTGCGCGCTTACAAGAGCGTCCTCGAGCAGGTCCGGGAGGACTTCGCCCAGCTGCCGCCCATCGAGCTCCCGCTCGCCGCCTTCCAGCAGCTCGAGGAGGTCGGCGACCAGGAGCCCTGGCACCGCCTCCTCGGAGGGCTGTCGATCGGCAGTGTCCGTTTTCACGTCGAGGCGATCGCCGTGCAGCACAACACCAACGAGCTCCTCCCCCAGGAGGCCATCGCCTTCGGGCACGCCCGGTATCTCGCGCTCATCTCCGAAGCCTTCGGCACCGACGAAGGCTTCCAGACCGTCCGGCTCACGGCCAGCGACGGCCAGGACCGCGAATACGCCTTGTTCATCTATCCCCATGAGAGGTGGTGACGCGCACACCGGTCGCAGTGCCGCGTACCACCTCCGCTCTCGCCGCCGCTGCGAGGCCCGGCCGTGCTCCGGCCGCGACCGCGCGCGGCCGGCGCCACCGGCGGTGGCACGGGAGCGTCCATGGCCCACACAATGAACTGGAGAGACAGATGGGAAGACGACTCCGCGTGACCATCGACCTCCGGCTGACGTTGCGGCTCACCCGGAAGCAGGCTCTCATGGCAGCCTCGGATGAGTTCAGGTCCAGGCTGCAGAGTGCGCTCGAGCACCCCAGCGCCAGGGAGGCGTTGACTGAAGCCCTCGATTTCGACATCGAGGGGCTCGCCCTCCGTGGGCAAGGACGGTGCACCGCCAGGCACTGCGGCGGCGCCTGCCAGGTCGCCGCGATGAACCCAGGCACCGGCCACGACCGCCGGGCATGCCGGGAGGGACTGTTCCGGTGGTTGCGAGCAACTGAGAGGTCGCCAGCGGCCCCACCGCCGAGGTTCCCGCTCGGCTCGCCATGGGCGATGCGCACTACCGTGCCCGCCCGCCGTGTCACCACCTCGATTACCCGCATGCGGGTCTTCGGATCTAGCGCCGCCAGGCTCTCGTCGAGGATCAGCAGGTCGGCGCCCTGCAGCAGGGCTCGCCCGAGGCAGACGCGGCTCGCCTCGCCGCCCGAGAGCTGCCAGCCGGCATCGCCGATGCGCTGCTCGAGGCCCGTCGGCAGGCGCTCGAGCAGCGCTCCCAGGCCATACTCCGCCACCACCGCCTCCGCTCCCACCATCCCATCAGGTAAGATAGCCCTGAACCCGAACCCGATCCGGCCAGAGCGACACTGCGTGTGACCCAGAGAGCTCACCCACCTGCAAGCTCGCCACGGAGGTGAGGATGCCGTTCGAGCACTGCTGCTTCGTCAGTTACCGCCATACCCAGTTCGATCGCGGGCGGGCTCTTACCGACCAGATCATCGGGCAACTGAGCGGAGAGCTCGAGCTCCAGGTTTCGGAAAGCGTCTATCGCGACAAGGATCGGCTCAAGGGGGCGGAGTTTTACAACCAGAAGCTCGCCGCCGCGATCTGCCGGAGCGTTTGTATGGTGGTCCTCTACTGGCCCCCCTACTTCGACCGGGACCACCTCTTCTGTGCGCGTGAATTCAAGGCCATGGAGAGGCTCGAACGCCAGCGGCTGCGGCTGCTGCCGACCGCGGAGCGCCTCAACGGCTTGATCGTTCTGCTGGCGGTGCGCGGCTTCGAGCAGATACCGGCAGAGATCAGAAAAAAGCGCATCTGTCACAATCTGGAACCCTACGCGCTCAATGCAAACATTCGCCGCAACCTCGCTTTTCAGCAGCACATCATTGACATCGGGCGCTATATCGCCGGACGCTGCCGCGTCTTCAGTCGGCTGCCATCGGAAACCTTCGCGGGTTGCGGTTCCTTCGAGCTGCCAAGCGAAGCCGACGTGCTCTCATGGGTGCGGCGGATCGCACCTCCCCCCTCGCCCTTCGCAAACCGCGGGAGCTCGCAATGAGGAGTCCCCCTCTGCCGCCGCCAGCGCCTGGCTCGATCATCACTTTCTATTCCTACAAGGGCGGCACCGGCCGCTCGATGGCTCTCGCCAACGTCGCCTGCCTGCTTGCCCAGCGCCAGGCACAGGCCGCAGGCAGAGGCGTCTTGATGGTCGATTGGGACCTCGAAGCCCCAGGCCTGCACCGCTTCTTCCGCGACCGCTTCCAGCGTCGACTCGGTACCGCTGACGACTATGCCAAGGCGCTCGACCATGCGCCGGGCCTCATCGACCTGTTTTGGAAACTCGATGAGATCGTAGCCGGCCTACCCGCCGGCCACGAGGAGCCAGGGCGTGATTCTGAACAGCGCCTCCGCAAAGCCCTCGACCTCGGTCCCTTCGTGCTCGAGACCGACATCGACTCTCTCCACCTCCTCAAAGCCGGGCGGTACGGGGACGACTATCCGCAGCGGGTCAACACTTTCGGTTGGGAGGCGCTCTACAACCGTGCGCCGTGGTTGATCGCCTGGTTCGCCCGCTGGCTGGCTGAGCAGTACGAGTACGTCTTGATCGACTCCCGGACCGGCATCACCGATATCAGCGGCATCTGCACCATGCTCCTGCCGGAAAAGCTGGCGGTCGTCTTCACCCCCAACCTCCAGAGCATCGAGGGAGCCCTCGAGCAGATCGAAAGGGCCACGACCTACCGCCGTCGATCCAGCGACCTGCGACCGCTCACCGTCTATCCACTCCCCTCCCGCATCGAATGGGATCTGCAAGCTCAACGCGAGTACTGGCGCTTCGACCCGAGCTGCGGCTATCAGCGCCGCTTCGAGGACCTTTTCCAGCGTGTCTATGGGCTAGACAAATGCGACATGACCGACTACTTCAACAACGTGCAACTGCTCCAGATTCGCGACTACGCCTACGGCGAGCAGATCGCTGTCTTGACCGAGCGTGGCGCAGAAAAGGCTTCCCTGACTAGCAGCTACGTGGAGTTCACCGACCGCCTTCTCGCACCTTCGGAGCCCTGGGAGACACCCCGACCGCCAGAGATCGGCGCCGCGGAGCGAGAGTCGGTCCGCCGGGCCTACGCCGCGATCGCCGGATTGTCGCCCACCGAGGAGGTGGTCGCGAGGGGTATCTTCACGCGCCTGGTGCGTGTCGCCCAAGGCCCGGAGGACGGGCCCGACACCGCCCGGAGGGTGAACGTCAGGGATCTCGGAGAGACGGCGGTCGCAATCGTAGAGAAGTTGGAAGCAACCGGTGTCCTCCGACCTGTGCGCCTCAATGACGACCATTTCGTCGAGCTTGACGATGCCGTCCTGGTGGGCGACTGGGCTCCTCTGAAAGACTGGGTTGAGCAGGACCGCGAGTTCCTGCAGTGGCGGCAGCGGCTCGACGACACCATCGCTCAGTGGCGGAGCAGCGGCGCCGGCGGCGATCTTCTACTGCGCGGTACGGTGCTACAGCGTGCCCAGGAGTCAGCCCGCACCAGGGCGCAGGATCTCAACCGCGAGGAGCTCGCTTTCATTGCCGAGAGCTATCAAGCGAACTACCGGGATCGAGGCGTCTTCATCAGCTATAGCCACGACGACGAGAGATGGAAGAACCGGCTCGTCGCGCACCTAGCCGTGATTGAGCGCGAAGGCCTGCTGCGCATCTGGGATGGCGGGCGGATCCAGCCAGGCATCGATTGGCGGGCAGAGATTCAGGCCGCGATGGCGGAGGCCCGCGTGGCCGTGCTGCTGGTCAGCGCGTCGTTTCTCACCTCCGACTTCATCCTCACGGAGGTAGGGGAGCTGCTGCAACGCCGCCAACGTGAGGGGCTCACCGTCATCGCGGTGATCGTGAAGCCCTGCGCTTGGCAGGCCTCCCCGCTCGCCTCCATCCAGGCCCGGCCGACAGGCGGGAAGGCACTCTCGGGGCTTTCCTCCGCCACTGCCGACAAGGAGCTGGCCCGTATTGCCCGTGAAGTCCTGGAGCAAGTCTTAAGTGGCAACGTCGCGTCCGGAGGAGTGCCTTCGCTGCGCCCGCACACCGGGGCGGCGCGGCACGCCAACCTGCACCAGCTCCCACACCCGCCGGCCGACTTTACGGGCCGTTCGCGCGAGCTCGAGGCCCTCAAGCGCGCGGCCACGGCCACGGGGGGAGCTGCGCCGATCCTGGGCGTGTATGGAAGGGGTGGAGTAGGCAAGACGACCCTCGCCTTAAAGCTCGCCGAGGCGATCTCCCAGGACTATCCCGATGGCCAGATCTACCTCGACCTGCAGGCGAGCACCTCGCCGCTCTCAGCGGCCCAAGCAAGTGCGTACGTCGTACGTTCGCTCATGCCGGAGGCACAGGTGCCGGAGCAGGAAGCTGACGTGGCGGCGCTCTACCGACCCGTTCTGGATGGCAAACGGGTGCTTGTATTCCTCGACGATGCCGCCGGGCAGGAGCAGGTGGAGCCGCTGCTGCCGCCACGGGGATGTGCTTTGCTGGTTACTTCGCGCTTGCGCTTCACGCTTCCGGGACTCTTCGCCGTCAATCTTGACGGGTTGACGGCCGAGGAAGCCTGCGCTCTCCTGCTCCGGATCAGCCCGCGCATCGGCTCCGCCGCTGACGCGCTCGCCCGTCTGTGCGACGGCCTCCCCTTGGCCCTACGGCTGGCCGGCAGCGTTCTTGCGCAAAGGTCGGGCCTAGCTCCAAGCGTGTACGCCCGCCAGCTTGCGCAGGACGTCGAGCGTCTCGGATCTGTGGATGCGGCGCTCACTGCAAGCTGCGGTCTCCTGCCTGCAGACGTCCGCCTCCTGTGGCCGCTGCTTGCCGTATTCCCGGGCACCTTCGACGCCGCAGCCGCCAGCGCAGTCTGGGAGCTGGGGGAACGTGCGGGTGAAGATGCGCTCGGCGAACTGATGGCGAGCAGCCTTCTCGATCGGGAGGAGGGTCTCGTCCGCTACCGTCTCCATGACCTCGCCCGCTCCTTTGCGGACCGGCAGCTGGACGAAGCGGACAGGGCCGCAGCACGCCGCAGGCACGCCGCCCATTATCTGGTGGTCCTCCGCAGAGCCGAGGCGCTTTACCACCAGCGAGGCGAGGGAGTCGTTCGTGGGCTCGAACTTTTCGACGCAGACTGGCCCAATATCCAGGCTGGGCAGGCGTGGGCTGCCGCGCAGCCGGTGGGCGACGCCGAAGCTCAGGTCCTCTGCGATACTTATCCCGACGCAGCGGTCGACTGCCTGGCGCTACGCCTGCCTCCTGGGGAACGAATCCTGTGGCGTGAAGCGGCGCTCGCTGCAGCCCGGCGGCGCCGGGACCGCGCCGCCGAAGCGATCCATCTCGGTCACCTCGGGGATGACTACCTGGATCTCGGCGACAGCCAGCGTGCCATCGAGCTCTACGAAGAGTCTCTCGCCATGATCCGCGAGCTTGGCGACCGCCACCGTGAGGGCACCGTTCTCGGCAACCTGGGGTTGGCTTACGCCGGTATCGGCGAGACCCAGCGCGCCATAGATCTTTACGAACAGTCTCTCGCCATCGCCCGCCAGATTGGTGACCGCCGTCGAGAGAGCGCGGTTCTCGGCAACCTGGGATCAGCTTATGCCGACTTCGGCAACCCAGGACTCGCCGCTGTAGTCTACGAGCAGCAGCTGGTCATCGCCCAGGCAGAGAGGGACCGCTGGGGCGAAGCCAAGGCCAGCTGGAACCTCGGGCTGGCCTTGGCTTCGCAAGGCGACCTTGCTCGTGCCGTGAGGTTCATGCAGGTCCTGGTGAGCTTGGAGCGCGAAACGGGTCATGTAGCGGCCGAACGGGACGCCGCCGAGGTCGATGCGCTCCGCGCCAAGCTCGCGCCGGAAGGCTCCCCGACGGCCCGCGCCTCAACTTGGAGCGCGTGAGGCCGAAAACGCGTAAGCTCCATCCTACCGCCGCAGCGGCGAGCCCATCCCGTCTCCCTCTGTGCCCCAGGAATACCGCCAGCTCGTCAGCCAGGTTGTGACGAACCTGAATAGCGGCGGAACTCCCAATCAGCAGCCTATTGCACTGATACTCGGGAACCTTCCCTCCGATCAGCGAAACCAGGCACTCGGTCTCCTGACTCATATCGCGAAGAGAGCTAACGCCGATCCTCAATGCTGGCGCGCCGCCGCCGCTGCGGCCCTCAGCACCTCATCGACGCCTGTCCTCCGATGCGCTTGAGGCCCGGAAAGAACTCAGAGAAGATAAAGCTTGGCAGGATGTACCAAAGCCATCCTTGTTGAAGGTGTGTTCCGCAGCTCCACGAGCAAACGAGACCTCCGGCAGGCGCTGCTCCGGCCGCCGGTTACGGCGAGCGACTCAGGGGTCGCCGCCGGTCTCACCGCCAAAGTCACCGACCGGCTCGCCATGGGCGATGAGCACCACCGCCCCCGCCCGCCGCTTCACCACCTCGATCACCCGCAGGCGCGTCTCCGGATCCAGCGCCGCCAGGCTCTCGTCGAGAATCAGCAGGTCGGCGCCCTGCAGCAGGGCTCGCCCGAGGCAGACGCGGCTCGCCTCGCCGTCCGAGAGCTGCAAGCCGGCCTCGCCGATGCGCTGCTCGAGCCCCGCCGGCAGGCCCTCGAGCAGCCCTCCCAGGCCGAGCTCGCGGCACACCGCCGCCGCCTCGACCAGATCGCCGGCCGCCGGCGGCCAGCCGCGGCCCAGCAGCAGGTTGAAGGCCAGCGTGTCGGCGAAGAGGTGATTTTCGTGCAGCTGCGGTACCGCGACCACCCGCCGTCGCCATCCGGCGGTACCCAGCGTCGCGCGATCGAGGCCCCAGAGCAGCAGCAGCCCCGAAGCGGGCTGGCGATGGCCGGCGAGGACACTGGCGAGCGTGCTCTTGCCGGCGCCGGAGGGACCGTCGATCCGCACTCGCTCGCCAGGCCGGATCTCCAGGTTCGCGGCAGCGACCACGGGCCGCAAGCCGCCCGGCACCCGGCACTCCAGCGCACGCGCCTCGATCAAGCACGCCGCCCCGCGCCGCGCCGCCGCCAGGATCGCCTCGCCGCCCGCCGCACCGCGGTCCGCCGGCGCGGCTCTGCCGTGCCGGCCGCCAAGGAGCGGCAACACCTCGCGCGCGGCAACCCGGCCGCGCGACAGCTCGCACAGCGCCAAGCCGAGGCGCCCGAGGCCCGCCCGCGCCAGGAGCAACCCTCCCAGCGACACTGCCATCCGGCCGGGAGCCACCTCCCCGCCAACCACGGCCAGGGCAGCCAGGCCCGCCAGCAGCCATAGCCGCGGCAGGGCCGTGCGCAACCACCTCTCCCACCGGCCCGCGTCCCCTACCAGCAGGTGATAGCCGGCGAGAGCCGCGTCCTCGCCCGCGGCAAGGTGCTTGCCGCCTTCGACCCGTCGCGTCCGATGCCCCGCCACCGCCTCGACCATCCTGTCGGTCCGCTCGAGCTCTGCGGCCACGCAGGCGCCCTGCACCCGCTGGTGCTTCGAGGCCAGCAGCAGCGCACTCGCCACCGCCAGCGCCAGCAGCGCAGGGTGCACGCGGGCACAGGCGCCATGAGCGAGCGCCGCCACAGCGCCGGCCAGCTCGGCCGCCGCGACCAGCACCGCCGCACCCGTGGCGAGCAGCGCCCGCTCAAGCGTCTCGGCCGCGAGGAGTCGCCCGAGGAGGCGCCCCACACCCTCGCCACGCAGCCGGTCGGGTTCGAGCGCGAGGAGGGCCGCGAAGAGCAACTGTCGCAGCCACCTCGCGGCCCGCTGTCCCGCCGCCGCCACCGCCGCCAGCTCCCCAGCCTGCACCACCGCCAGCGTGGCGAGCAGCAGCGCCCAGGCCGCCAGCCAGCCGGACTCCAGGCCGCCATCGAGCACACCGCGCCCGAGGAGAGCCCAGCTGGCGAGCGCCAACGCCTGCCAGGCCGCCACCGCGGCCAGCCACGCCGCAATCGGCCGGACGAGACCGGCATCGCGCCGCAGCAGGCCGGCGCGATGTGTCACCACCTGCGCCCTGAGCCCTGGCCTCGCCGCGAGCTGGGCGGCCAGCAGCGCCCGCCGCGCCCGCCGGCGCCGGCGCGGCGTCAGCACCAGATCCCTCAGCAACCCGTCGACTTTCGCTGCCAGCGGCTCCGCGATACCCCGGACCAGCTCGGCCGCAAGCCGCGCGGCACGCAACCGGTGCCGCCGCCCATCCGGCCCGAGCGCCACCACCCGGCGCCCGCCGCCGCGCAGCAGGACCAGCTGGCCAGCGTTGGGCTCCTCGAGTTGCAGCACCGCCGGTGCGAGACTGCGGAGCGCGCGACCGGCCTCGGGCCATGGCACCTCGACGGGTTCGACCTCGATCTCTCGCAGGTTCCCGCCTCGCCCATCCATCAAGGCTTCCCAGCCATGCCCCCCGGAACCGGCAGGAGCGTCCGGGTCCACGGGCTCGCCGCCGCATGCCGCGAGAGCCTGGGAGAGCCGATCCACCGGCCAGAGGAGCGTGGCGAGCGTCGGCGACCCGCTCATCGCCGCCGATCGCCGGCGGCGCCGGCCGCGCCCAGCGACCTGGCCAGCCCGAGGCTACCGGCGCCCGGCGTCACCGCTCCCTCCCTTGCCGCGCCCGCCGCCGCCGGCGCCCGCCTGCAATCACTCCCACCGCCGCTCCATCGACCTCCGACAGGCTGCCTCCGGCAAGGCGAAGCCGTCGCCAGGCGGCATCGCCGAGCGCTGCCGCGGCGCGCACCTCGGCATCGAGCATGGCCCGGAAGTGCGAGCCGCGACGCCCCGCCAGCACACCCGGCGCTCCTTCCTCGGCGACGCGGCCGCGATCGAGGACCACCACGCGGTCGAAGGCCGCGGCCTCGCGCGGCGAGTGGCTGACACAGAGCATCGTGATCAGCCGCCAGCGGGCGTGGGCCGTTGCGAGAAGCTCGCACCGCGCGTCGGGTCCAAGGCCCCGGAACGGCTCGTCGAGCAGGGCCAGGCGGACCCCCGTCCGGCGCAGCGCCCGCGCGAAGCGAAGGCGCTGGCCTTCGCCGCCCGACAGCCGGCCTCCCGCTTCGCCGAGAGGTTCCTGCAGCCCGCCGGCCAGCCGCGGCACCAGCTCGAGCAACCGCGCCGCACGCAGCGCTTCGGCCGGAGCCAGCATCGCCGCCTCCTCCGAGCCCTGGCCGCCATCCTGGTCGCCCTCCGGCAACAGCCCATCCTCGCCGCCAAGGTTTGCGAGCAAGGATCCGCCCCACAGCGCGACCTCGGGAGCGGCCCAGGCCACGGCGCGGCGCACCTCGGCGGCCAACGCTCCATCGAACCGCCTGCCATCCACCCAGAGAGAGCCGGCGGCCGGCCGGTACCACCCCAGAAGCGTGCCCAGAAGCGTCGACTTGCCCGCTCCCGAGGATCCGAGGACGGCAACGTGCTCGCCAGCGGCGATCATCAGATCGATCTCCCGCAGCAGTGGCCGCCCGTCGCTCTCGACGGTGAACCCCTCCCAGCGCAACGCCATGCCGCCGGACGGCTGGCGTCCTGCCGCCGCCATGCCGCCGCTCCCCTGCTCCATCGTGATCGCCGCTCCTCCGCCTGCCGTCGACGCGGCCATCCCAGCCGCCGCCAGCCCGGCGCCTGCAGCCTCTCCCTCCTCCTGCTCCTCCAGACCCACCGCCCACTCCGCTTCCTCCGCGGCGGCCAGCGGCTCCGCGATCCGTTGCCGCAGGCTGCGATCGAGCGGCAAGGCCCTGCCCGCGAGCAACGCCAGGCGCTGGCCCGCGGCGATCGTCTGAAAGGCCCAGAGCGCCAGCACCAGCGATTGTGGGTCGAGGCCGCGCCGGCGGGCGTGGCTGAGCACCAGGCCGGCAGCCGCCAGCGAGAGCAGGCCTTGCGCACCGGCCTCGAGCCAGGTACCGGCGGCCTCCGCGGCGCGGCGGGCGCGCAGCCAGCCGCCGAGCAGCTCCTCGTGGCGGCTCCTGAAGGCGCTCGCCGCACCATGCGCGCGAATCGCCGCGCGCCCGCGCAGCACGTCGAGGTAAAGCGCCGCGAGCGCCTCCGCCGTGCGATCGCACCCGGCGAGCGCGCTCCTCGTAGCGCGGCAGCAGGAGAAGCGGTACGAGCAGCGCGCCGGCACCCACCGCGATCGCTCCGCCTGCCAGCCGCGGGTCGAGCCAGACGATCCCGGCGGTCGCGAGGGCCAGGTCGAGACCGCCGCCCAGCGTCGCCGCGGCAACCTCCGGACCGCGCCGCAGGTCGCCGATACGGTGTGCCCGCTCGGCAAGGTCGGCGAGCAGGCGCGTGCGCAGGTAGCGGTCCGGCAGCCGGGGCAGCTTCACCGCCAGGCGAAGGCGCAGCCCCGTCTCCCGCCGGCGCCCCAGCGCCTGCGCCGCGCCGGCCGCCGTCAGCTCGAACCACAGCACGATCACGCCCAGCGCCAGGAGCCCGCCGATCAGCCCGCTGTGCAAGCCCGGCGACGGCGCCGCCGCCAGGATCTCGAGCGCGGCGACCAGCAGCGCCGTTTCGGCGCAGCGGCAACCAGCCGCGCCGGCCGTGGCCAGTGCCAGCGTCACACCCGTCGCGGTGCCGTCCGCGGCGCCAGGCAACAGGCTCGTGTGGCCGCGGCCCGCCACGCTACCCGTCCGCTCGCGGCCCGCCGCGCTATCCCAACGTTGACCGCCGGTCCCTCCCGCCATGCGGCCGCCACCACTCTTCACCGCCGCCACCTGGCCCTGACCGGTCGGCGCGCCCTCACGACCTGGCCCGCCCCCTGCACGCCTGTGACCCTCCCCGCCGGCTCCCGCCGGCCGCGCCGCAGCACCGGGCGGCCCGGCCTTGCGCTCTCGGCTCGCCTGCTGCGATCGCAGCCCGCGGACCCGCACCAGCACCGCGCCCTCGCAGGCCACCCGCTCCCCGCCATCGGCACCAGCCGCCGCGGGACGGACGGCCCAGCAGCCCGCCGGCGGCACCCTCCCATCCCCTCGCTCCAACGGCTCCAGGGCGCGTTCGAGCACCGACCGCAGCAGGCGAGCGGCATCGCCACCGCGGCGCACGCCGCCGGCGGCCACCAGCTGACGGAGGAACCGGACCGCGGCATCGAGGGCCGCCAGCGGCAGCCACCCGGCGGCGCCGGCAGCCGACTCGATCAGCTCCCCACCGACCCGTCCGGCGATCCCCAGCGCCGCCAGCCTCGCGGCCATCGCTGCCAACGCTCCCTCGCTCGCCGCCCAGGCGCGCCACGCCGCTGCCGGCACCACCGTGCGGTGCCGGTAGACCTCGCGTTCCAGGTTCGGCAAGCCGGGCCACCTCCTGCCCACCGCGGGATCCATCATCTGCGCGCGGCGCCCGTGCAGGCGCCACAGCGTGACGAAGTGCGCGGCGCCGGAAGGCAGGGCGACGATCAGGATGCAGGGCACGCAGGCAGCCGCGGCCAGGGTCGGGTAATCGGCCGGCACCAGGATCTGCTCGGCATCCAGGCCCCGCTCGATCGCCACCTCCTCGAGCGCATCCACCGAGGTGCCGTCCCTGCCGGTGCGGCAGGCCTCGCGCAGCTCCTCGCAGCAGCGGTCGAGGCCGAAGCCGCCGAGCAGCGAGGCCAGCGCCGCCGGGCCGCAGTCCAGGGCGGAGACCTGCAGCGCCTCCGGCACCAGCCAGGGGCGCCGCGCTCCGCCGCCCGCGCCCCTCACGGCTCTGCCTCGCCGCCGCCAGCCACCGCGGCTCGCGCCCCGCGCCCCAGCGCTCGCAGGGCGACCCCCGCCGGCGTGTCCCGCGCGATCTCCACCGCGATGCGGCAGCTCCCGCCCGGACGCGCCAACGGCGAGCGCCTGACGGCGTCCGTCGGGATGTCGAGATGGACCTCCCAGCCGCCGCCACGCCCCGGCGCCGGCGCCGGCGCCACCGAGCGGACCCTTGCCGGCAAGGTCACCGCGCCGAAGCCGGGGCCGGCGGGCAGGCGCACCCACGCGCGCTGTGCTGCATGGACCGCCGCGCCGGCCGCCGGCGTGAAATCAGCCACCGCCTCGACCGGGCCGTCCGGCACCAAGGTCGCGATCGCCGTGCCCTGCGCCACCAGGGCACCCGGTTGCGCCGCCGTGACCGCCGCCAGCCGGCCGTCCATGGGAGCGCGGAGCGAGCGCCGCGTCAGATCCCGGATCACAGCGGCCCGCTCCGCGGCGACAGCCGCGAGCTCGCCGCGGAGATGGGAGAGCTCGCCGCCAAGACGCTCTGCCGCGGCGCCGCGGTCCACCAGCGCCGCCCGCCCGCGCCGCGTGCCGGCCCCGGCCGCCAGCGCCGTCGCCGCCGCGGCCCGCGCCCGCTGCTCCGCCTCGGCGCGGCTGCGCGCCGCCGCCGCGGGAGCGAGCAGGCCCGCCGCGGCGAGCTCCGCGTCACGAGCCCGCACCTCCCCGGCCAGCGCCGCCGCGGCCGCCGCTTCGCCCGCACGCTGTCGCCGCTCGCCGCTGGCGTCCGCCTCGGCTCCCCGCTCCTCGTCCAGCGCGCGCCGCATCGCCGCCTGCTGGGCCGCCACCGCCTCGACCTCGCCCCCCAGGGCGCGGCGCCGGTCGTCCAGCGCCGCCAGCCGCGCGCGCGGTTCCCGGCCATCGATCTCCGCCAGCAGCTCGCCGGCGCGTACCCGCCGGCCGGGCTCGAGGTTGCGCATCGCCAGGACGCCGTCGACCGGCGCCGCGAGCACCCGCACCGGCTCGACCGGAACCAGTGTCGCGCTGGCGCTCTCCGCACAAACCGCGACCTCGGCGCCGAGCGACCAGCCCACCCAGGCAATGAGCAGCGCGCCGGCCGCGAGCAGCGTCGCGGCCCGCGCACCGGACCGCTCGGCGTCGAGCGCCCGGAGAGTCGTGGCATAGGTGGCGAAGGACACGGCTGGTCTACCGGCGCCACCGTCGAGGAGCGGCGCGAGATCATCGGCGGCGACTGTACACGTCCGCACGGCGCACCGCGCAAAAACCCGAAATCCGACCGATGCGGCGTTACTCTCCGTCGCGGGTGCCGGCCCGGTGATCGATCATGGCTGCAAGAAGGGAGGTGATCGCGATGCATTGCAAGACGGATGTCAAGGCGGGCCTCAAGTCCGAGCGCGTTCAGGATCAGATTCCGGGCTCCAACTGATCTGCCACATTTCCGCATGCCGGGCCGGCACCCGCGCCTGGCATCGCGCACCCCTCGGCAACCAGTCCCTGCACCGCTCCCCCGGATCTCTTGCGGCCATCTCCTTTCGGGTTTCCGATGTCCTCGGACGGGGCGAGGGACATCGGAAACCCGAAAGGAGATGAAAGAGATGAGAATCGCGTTCCTGATCGGCAACCTCGGCAACCAGCCCGAGATCCTCACCACCAACCGCACCACCAACGGCACCACCACCCCCACCACCTATTGCAATCTTCGCGTCGCCTACAACGAGAGACTCAAGCATCGCGATCCGGTTACCGAGTGGTACGGCGTCGTGGCTTTCGGCAAGCTCGCGGAGACCCTCGTCCACCTCGACCTCGGCGACGAGGTCGCCGTCGTCGGCCCCTTCCATCAGGTCTCGTTCACCGACCAGCACGGAGTCAAGCACCGCATCATCGAGATCCGAGCGTGGGATATCAAGTTTCTCCGCCGCGCCAACCGCGACCGTGCCGGTGAAGCTGAACCGGCCGGCACCGCCGACGCTGCCGAGATCCTTGCCGCCGCCATGGCCGGTCTCTTCGAGGGCGCCGGTGCGATGACCGATCTCACCACCTCGCCCGATCCTGCGCCCATCACCCCCTAGCCGCTCACCGGCAACGCCTCCATGCCACGAACGAGCGCGAGGCGAGGCGGACCGCCGGCCCGCCTCCGCCTCGCGCTCGTCCGGCGCTCGCGATCGATCGGCTCGAGAAACCCGTACCGGCGCGCGATCCCGGCGCGCAGCGGGGAGTCAGTCCTCGCCGCGGGAGGCCGGCGCCTCCCCGGGACGGCGAGGCGCCCTGGGGTGCCAGGGAATCTCGGGGGGGCGGTGCCGGCGCTTGAGCACCCGCATGCGCTCCACGACGATCTGCCGGAGCTCGCGGGTGGGACCTTCCGCGGTCGCGAAGCGGTAGACCGCGGGGCGGCCCTTCACCTTGACCCGATCACCCTGCCGCAAAAACCCGATGTTGCGGTGGCAGATCTGGTCACTGGACCACACCACCAGGCGGTGGCGCGGTCGGGCCCGCCCCATGCGTGTCGAGGGCGAGGACCATGAGATCGCGCGCACGGGGACGGCCGGCGTAGGTCTCGCGCCGCTGGGCGACGCGGTTGTACCAGGTGGCGGTGAAGCTGCGCTCGGGCGTCTGGCGGCTCTCGGGTGGTTGCCGAGAAACCCGCTGAGCACGATCGAGCGGTACAGGGATGGGCCGCTCTTGAGCACCCGCAGGCGTTCCACGACGAGCTGGTGCAGCTCGCGGCAGGGACCGCCGCGGCCCTGGCAGCGGACGATCTCGGGACGACCCTGCACCTCGACCAGATCACCCGGGCGAGCCAGGCGCAGGTGGCGCCGGTGCCTGGGCAACACCACCAGGCGGTGCCGCTCGGTCTGGCGGTTCCCGCGCGTGGGAGAGACCGCGAGGTCGATGTCGTCGTGCCGGCGGGACCGTCTGTCCTAGGTCTCGCAGACCTCGGCGATGGCGTCGTGCCGCGGTGCCGTGATGCCGGGGTCCTTGGGCTGTCGGCTCTGCGGCTCCTTGCCTTGCCTTCGCCCATCGACCGCTCCGCCTGGTCCTCCTTGCCTTGCAGTTCGCGGCTCCATGCCACAGGCAGGCTAAGGCCAGAGTCCAGGCGAAGGCAAGGGACACGTCTCGCGTGGCCTGCGCATCGGCCCGGCCGCTGGAGGGCGAGCCGCGCCCTTGCCTTCGCCTGGACTCTGGCCTTCGAGCCGCCGACCTGTGGCATGGAGCCGCGAACTGCAAGGCAAGGAGGCCCAGGCATGAACCATTCGATCGTCCTCACCGGTTACGTCGGCAAGGATCCGCAGAGCCGACAGCCCAAGGACCCCGGGATCACGGTACCGCGTTACGACACCATCGCCGAGGTGTGCGAGCCCTCCGCCAGCCGGACCCCCCTGCGCGACGACATCGTTCTCCCGCTCTTCACGCGCGTGAACCGCCAGACCGAGCGGCACCGCCTGGTGGTGTTGTCCAGGGACCTGCGCCACATGCGGCTGGTACGCCCGGGTGATCTGGTCGAGGTGCAGGGTCGTCCCGAGATCGTCCGCTGCCAGGGCCGCGGCGGTGCCAGCCGCGAGCTGCACCAGCTCGTCGTGGAACGCCTGCGGGTGCTCAAGATGGGCACCACCCTGGACCGCTCGATCGTGCTCATCGGGTATCTCGGCAACCGTCCGGAGATCCGCCTGACGCAGGAGCGCAGCTTCACCGCCACCTGGTACAACCGCGTCGCCCAGCGGCGCGAGACCTACGCCGGCCGGACCCGTGCGCGCGAGTTCATGGTCCTCGCCCTCTACACGCATGGGGCGGACCAGACGGAGCGCCATCGCCTGGTGGTGTGGTCCAGTGACCAGATCTGCCACCGCAACATCGGCTTTTTGCGGCAGGGTGATCGGGTCAAGGTGAAGGGCCGCCCCGCGGTCTACCGCTTCGCGACCGCGGACGGGACCACCCGCGAGCTCCGGCAGATCGTCGTGGAGCGCATGCGGGTGCTCAAGCGCCGGAACCTCCCCCCCGAGATTCCCTAGGACCCACGGGGCCTCGCCG
Organism: uncultured Acidobacteriota bacterium; assembly: GCA_963732005.1. Classification (GTDB taxonomy): domain Bacteria; phylum Acidobacteriota; class Thermoanaerobaculia; order Multivoradales; family UBA5704; genus JASLEW01. Next base: position 2,515,423 of record CAVSXT010000005.1, on the reverse strand, counting down.
TCCCGGGGAGGCGCCGGCCTCCCGCGGCGAGGCCTGCCTCCCCGCCGCGCGCCTACCGGCCCGGCGGCTTGCACCGCCGCGAGCCCGCCCGATCACCCCGGCAGTGCGAACCTCTCCCGCCCGCCCCACCTCCCCGCGTGCTGGCGCACGCAATCGAAACGCGAGCCGCTGCGCGGCTCGCGTACACGGCACGCCGCTGAAGCGGCATTCGAGCTTCCTATCTCGGGCCTTTGCCGCGCATACAATCGTATTCGCCAGCTGCAACTCACTGGGGTCTCTGGACTTACGACGTATGATCAAAATACGTCCGGCCCACCGTCCTGCTGCCCGATCCTTCCTGCAGCTGCGCGCCGGAACTCATCCACCAAAGTGACGGTCCAAGGAATCAGGAGGACATCCCATGAGCCATCGCGTCGCGGGTGGTGGCGAGGTGGACTGGGCGTCGTCTGACCTGGCTCGTGGTGCCCTGTTTGTGCGCCTGAGCCTCGCGATGGTTTTCTTTGTGTCGGTTGCCGATGAAGCTTCAGCATGTCGGTAGCTGCAGATGGTCTGGCCGCCTCGTCCGGATCGGCGCCACGACCGGTCTGGTGCTCCTCGTCCTGCTCGCCCTGTCGATGATCAGCGACCTGATGCACCCGATCAGGTTCATCTGAGCGGAGCCGCGCGGTTCAAGGGGACAGTGCCTCTGGCGCACCGGCGGGCCAAAGTTCGCGCCGGAACTGTCACGTTTCTTTCATCCTCTCCGCCGCCGCGCCGACGCGGGTCCTGACTCGCTTTTCCCGGACCAGCTCCACCGCGGCCCTACAATCACGGGCGGAGCGTCGCCATGCCCCGCACCGCCCTCCTCCAATCCCGCGTCGACAGCGCCACCGCCGCCCAGGTCCGCGTGCACGCCGACCGCGCGCACATGAGCACCAGCGAATGGATCGCCGGCGTTCTCCGGCGCGAGCTCTCGCGCGGCGGCGCCGCCGATGCGCTCGCCCTGCGCTCCTACGAGCTGCTGATCACTCTGGGCTACATGCTGCGCTCGCTGATGATCGACGCGATGGGAGCCGAGCCCGCCGAGACGGCGATCCAGGACGCCTCCGCCACCGCCGCCGACGAGGCGGCGAGCGAGCTCAGGCGCGCCGCCGATCTTTCCTGACCTGACGCCAACGCCACCAACACCGAGGCGCTCGAGCAGGGCCAGTACGATGTCGATCGAAGACCTCGATGAGACGCCACCCCCACCGCCGGAACCCGCCTGATGCTCCGCGGCAGCCAGCCCCTCACCCTGCACCAGGCCGAGACCTACTACACCCGCGAATACGCCCGCGGCGACTACTACGTCGGCACCGCGGGCGGCGCTCCCGAGATCAAGACCCAAGGCATCTGGCACGGCCGGGCAGCCGCCGACCTCGGCCTCGCCGGCCCGGTCGAGCGCGAGCCCTATCGCGAGCTGCTCACCGGCCACCTCCGTGGCACCCAACTGGTCGCCCCGGAAACTGCCTCCGGCGTGCACCGCGCCGGCTGGGACTTCCAGGTGGCGCCGGACAAGACCGTCTCGCTCGTCGCCCTGGTCGGCGGCGACGAGCGGGTCGTCGCCGCCCACCGCGCCGCCGCGGCCGCCGCCTTCGACGTCCTCGAGCGCCACGTGCAGGCCAAGGACCGCTCGCGCGAGCTCATCGCGACCGGCAACCTGATCGCCGCCAGGTTCGACCACGACGCCAGCCGCTCCCTCGACCCCCAGCTCCACTCCCACCATGTGGTCTTCAACCTCACTCGCCGGCCGGACGGCGCCTGGCGCGGCCTCGAGAGCCGCTCCCTCTTCCGCGTCCAGTCCCTGGGCACCGCCACCTATCACCTCGAGCTCGCCCGCCAGCTGCAGGCCCTCGGCTACGGCGTCCGCGTCGACTCCCGCGGCCACGCCCGGATCGCCGGCATCTCCGAGGCCGCCCGCCGCCACTTCAGCAAGCGCCGCCTCGAGATCCTCGCCGAGGTCGCCCGCCAGGAGGGCGTCAAGGACCCCCAGAGGGCGGCGCTCAAGACCCGCCAGCCCAAGGATCATGGCGTCGACCGCGAGGCGCTCCGGCGGAGCTGGGTGGCGACCGCCGACAGGCTCGGCATCGACTTCGCCGCCCTGCGCCAGGAGGCCGCCGCGCGCCTCGCCGCCGGCCGCGACCGTCCTGCTGCCGAAACCGGCGCCGCGACCCAGGCGGAACGCTCCGCCGCCTGGGCGATCGAGCACCTGAGCGAGCGCCAGGCGGTCTTCACCTCCCGCGAGCTCGAGACCGCCGCCCTGCGCCACGCCACCGGCCGCGGCCCCGCCGCCGCCGAGGTCCGCGCCGCCCTCGCCAACCACCCGGACCTTGTCGCCGGCAGCGGCGACCGGCTGACCACCCACGCGGCCCTCCGGCTCGAAACCGGCAACCTCGACCTCATGCGCCAGGCGCGGGCCGAGCGCCGGCCGCCCATCGTGCGCACCCCCTGGCAGGCTGCCGACCTCGCCGGCGACCAGCTCCGGGTGGCGCGCCACATCCTCGAGAGCCAGGCCCAGATCCTCGCCGTCGAGGGCAAGCCCGGGACCGGCAAGACCTTTACCCTCGCCCGCGTCCGCGAGGTCGCCGCGAGCCAGGGCTGGACCGTGCGCGGCTTCGCCGTCACCACCGGCGCCGTCGAGGAGCTGCGCAAGGCCGGCATCGACGCCGCCACCGTCAAGAGCCTCGAGAACCAGCCGCTGCCGCCCGCCGCCGGCCGTGCCACCGCCTCCACGCATCAGCTCTGGATCGTCGACGAGGCAGGGCTGCTGAGCAACCGCGACGCGCGGACCCTGCTCGCCCGCGCCCGGCTCGCGGACGCCCGCGCCGTCCTCGTCGGCGACCGCCGCCAGCACCACGCCGTGGCCGCCGGCAAGCCCTTCGTGGACCTGCAGCGGGCCGGCCTCGAGGCGGTCCGGCTCGACTCCATCCGGCGCCAGCGGCACCCCGAGCTCCTCGCCGCCGTCCGCCTCACCTCCGAGGGCCGGGCCGCCCAGGCCATCGACCACCTCGCACGCCACGGCTTCGTCACCGAGATCCGCGCCGCCCACGAGCGCCATCGCGCCATGGCCCGCGCCTTCGTCGCGGCGCCACCCGGGACCCTGATGATCGCGCCCAGCCACGCCGAACGCACCGCGCTCAACCGCCTCGCGCGCCGCCTGCTCCTCCAGGAGGGCCGCGTCGCGCCCGCCGGCCTCACCGTCGAGGTCGCGGTGAGCAAGAGCCTCACCGGCGCCCAGCGGGCCGACGTCCGCAACTACCAGGCCGGCGACCTCGTCACCTTCCACCGCGGCTCGCCCACCCGCCAGCTGCGCGCCGGCGAGGCCGCCCGCGTCGTCGCCGTCGATCCCGACCGCCACCTAGTCACCGTCGAGCGCCTCCGCCCCGCCGGCGGCGCCGCCACCCTCGAGTACGACCCCCGCCGGCGGCGCGGCGTCGATGTCGCCCGAGTCGAGCGCCGCCAGCTCGCCGCCGGCGACCGCATCGTCTTTCGCCAGCCCCACCGCGCCGCCGGCATCGCCAATGGCGCCGCCGCGCGGGTCGCCCGCGCCGAGCCCGGCGGCGCGCTCGAGATCCGGCTCGACCGCCGCCCCGACCAGCCCGTCCTCCTCGACCACCGCGGCGCGCCGCTGCCGATCGACCACGGCTATGCCGTGACCTCGCATGCCGCCCAGGGGCGCACCGTCCACACCGTCCTCGCCACCATCGACGTCGAGCACTCCGCCGAGCTGGTCAACCGCCAGCAGCTCAACGTCACGGTTTCCCGCGCGACCCACGGCCTCCACATCTTCACCAGCGACCGTGCCGCCCTGCCCGCCGCGGTCGATCGCGAGGCGCCGAAGAGCAGCGCCCGCGAGCTGCTGCACCCCGAAAGGAGCTCCGCCCGTGCCCCTGGTCAAGGTCTCGACCCTGCCCGAACCACCGCCGAACCCGCCGACCGCACCCACCCCGCCAGCCACCGCCACCGGCCCGAGCGAGCCGCCGGCGGCCGGCGCGCCGCCCCCGCGGACCGCGAGCGACCTGCACCTCGCGGCGCTCGAGCTGCTGACCGCGGCCGAGCGGACCGACCGCTCCTCGCGCGAGCTGCTGACGCGGACCGACACCCTGGTCCAGAGCTTCAGCCGCGCCGCCGACCGCTTCGCGCGCCAGACCCGCCACGAGACCCTGGGCGCGGTGCTGCTCGCGGCGCTCCTGGCGGCGGCCGCCGCGGTCCTGTCGACGCTCCTGACCCTCGCCGTCATGGCGCCGAAGGTCGGTTTCCTCGGGGTGCTGCGGGCCCTGTTCCGGCACGGCTGAAAGAGCGCCTCGAGACTGCCTGGGCGCGCTGGCAGTCTTGGCGCGCGGAGCGCGACGCCGCCGCGCGCGACGTGCAGGCGCTCAGGGTCGAGCTCGGTCGCCTGCGCGCCGCCGCGCCCACCACCCATCCCGGGGGCGCGGCAAGCGGCATCCCGGTGCTGCTCAGCCGCCTCGCCGTGCTCAAGAGCCGGCTCGTCGCCCTCACTCGTGCCCGCGATCCCGAGGAGCTGCTGCTGCGCACCGTCCGCCAGATCGGCATCTCCAGGGCCCTGGCGCTGCTCCCCAGGAGCGCCGCCCCGGTGGTCCTCGGCCTGCGCCTCGGTGCGCGCCTCCTCACCTCCCTCGTCCACGACCGCTGAGGCGCCGGCGTGCTCCACGCTTCCCTGCGAGCCCGCGCCCTGGCCCTGCGCCCGCTCGCCCGCCTCTCCCGCGGCGCCCTCCCCCTCCTGCTCGCCGCCGGCTGCCTCGCAGCCGCGATCCTCTGGCTCCGCACCCCCACGACAGCCAGGACCTCGCGGCTCCCCTGGATCGGCTTCGCCCTCGCCGCCGCCGGCGCCACCGTGGCCCTGAGGCGGCGGGACCGCGCCCGCCGCACCGCCTTGCGCTCCACCGCCCACGGCACCGCGCGCTGGGGCGACCCCGCCGCGCTCCGCGGCCCGAGCGGCCTGATCGTCGGCGAGCACGCCGGCGAGCTCCTGCGCTTCGAAGGCGAGGCCCACCTGCTCTCGATCGCCCCCACCGGCGGCGGCAAGGGCTTGGGCGCGGTCTTTCCCAACCTCCTCGACTATCCCGGCGGCGTCCTGGTGACCGACATCAAGGGCGAGAACTACGCGGTCACCGCCCGCTATCGCCGCGACGTCCTGCGCCAGCCCGTCGAGGCCCTCGACCCCTTCGGCCTGGTCGGCGGCACCGCGCGCTACAACCCGCTGGACTTGATCGACCCCTCGCGTGCCGACGCCTACGACCTCGCGCGGCTGATCGCCACCATGCTGGTGGTACCCGAACCCGACCACCACGAGCCCTTCTGGGAGGACGAGGCCGCGAGCCTCATCGCCGCGATGGTCCTCTACGTCGCCCTGGTTGCGAGCCCGGAAAACCGCCACCTCGGTACCGTCCGCCACCACCTCACCCTCGCTGACCGCGACTTCGCCACTCTGCTCGACGAGATGACGGCCACAGAAGCCTGCTTCGGCCTCATCCGCCGGGCCGCCAACCGCATCCGCCAGAAGGAGCCTCGCCTCCTCTCCGGCGTCCTGGCCTCGACCAACCGCCACACCGAGGCGCTCGATTCGCCGAGCCTCCTCCACACCCTCACCGCCAGCACCTTCCGCATGGCCGACCTCAAGCTCTTCCCGCACTCGCTCTACCTGGTCCTGCCGCCCCACCACCTCCGCACCCACGGGCGCTGGCTGCGCCTGCTGGTCGCCTGCGCCCTCCGCGTCCTGACCGCCACGCCGGGCCAGCCACCGCGCAATGTCCTCTTCCTGCTCGACGAGTTTCCGGTCCTCGGCCGCATGCAGGTCGTCGAGGAGGCGATCGCCTACGCGCGCTCCTACGGCATCTCCATCTGGATGCTCGTCCAGGACCTCTCCCAGCTGCGCCAGGTCTACCGCACCTCCTGGGAGACCCTGCTCGCCAACACCCGCGTCAAGCAAGCCTTCGGCACCGCCGACGAGGCCACGGCCGAGTACCTTTCCCGCCTCACCGGTCAGGCCACCGTGCGGGTGGAAACCTTCAACCAGTCCCGCGGCACCTCCTCGGGCCGCAGCTGGCTCCCGCAGAGCCAGCGGGGCTCCTCGCAGAACTTCGGCGAGACCGGCCGCCGCCTTCTTCTGCCCGACGAGGTGAGGCGCCTCCCCGCCGACCGGCAGCTGCTCTTCGTCTCCGGCAGGCTCCCGCTGCTGACCGCGCGGGTCGACTATCTGCGTCGTCCGGAACTCAGCGCGCGGGCCGATCCCAACCCGATCTACCGCGCCGCCGGAACCGCTTCGAGGACCAAGCCGCGGCGGTCTCCCGATATGCCATGGTGATTCAGTCTTTGCGCGGGGCTTCGTTAATCATGGTTAACAAACCTGGCCCTGCTGGCGCGCCTTTCCAGCAACCAGAAACAAATCGGAAACGCGATCATGATGACTGCATCAACGATGAAGGCGGCCTGCGTGACGACTTCGAACGAAACGAACTTTCTCAGCAGATCTCTTGGCCACCAATGTCGATCGATCATGACCAGGGCTGGAAGGCTGACATCTCCCAGGAGCCAGAGAGTGAGGCCAAGGTTGCGACTCAGCGGTGTACTGCCGGCCAGCAGCTCATTGGCAAAGGCAAAGAGCACCACAAGAAGAATACAGAGCGCGACCGATTCCCTATGCCTCTCATGAAAGGACCCGTCAGCAAGAAGGACCACCACGTTGGCACCAAGGGCACAGGTCGCCACCACCACTCCCGTTCTTCGCTTGAAGCTCGACAACAGGGTCTGGTGTGCCTTACTCAGATCCTCGACCGACTGCATCACGCGGCCGAGCAGGAACAAGATAAAGATGACCACGACGATGCCAGCCGCAACGGCCAGCAGCAGGACGGTAGCCTGGAATACATGAATCAGGGCTCCTGTCATCAATCCCGCGCCCGCACGCACGGCTACGATCAGCAACGCCAGTGCGGCGAGCACGATCCCCGTGCCACTTAAATACCAGAAGTACTTGGGTGCCGGCATGATCGTACCTCCCGAGCGAGATCAAGTCTGAGGAACGGTGTCTGTCTGGCCACGGTGAACGCTCCGGCCGGCAAGCCGCCATGCTGCCGGCCGGGGCGTCCCCGAGGGGCGAGCCTCCTCGCCCCTGACTGCCCGCCTGGCGGACCGCGCCGATTGCCGTGCGTCGGCCGCCGTCAGCTCGCTCACTGGAAGCTGTAACCGAGGCCGAAGAACAGCGGCACCGTCGCCTTGCGAGGCGTCGGGTTCTGTCCGGAAGCCTTCACCATGTCTCCTAACTTGTCCCCAGAGGGGAGAACGCTGGACGCCAACACCCCGGTGCCGGCCTCGATCGCCAGGCCGCGGAAGAGGCCGAATCCGACGCCGCCGACCAGACCCGGCGCCGGAGCCAGCGCGGCCGCGACGAAGAGTCGAAAGCGCTCCTGCCACGTGGGGCTGAACCTGGTCTCGTCGTAGCGAGCCGGGTGGATGTCGAGACCGACATAGGTCAGCGGCGTGGCCGGTCCATCCTTGGCGTAGAACATCGAGACCACCTTGACGGGCTGGTGCACGTAATCCCGAACGATCCCGGCGACACCGAGAGTGAAGGCGAACCTCGTCAAATGCCCAAGGGTCAGCTGGGTCGTCTGCGGCGGAATGGGTTCCGCCGAGGCCGCGAGTGACAGCAGGGCCACATAGGTGCTGAAGAGACTCTCCACACCGAAGGTCAAGCTCTGATCGGTACCCAGCGAAAGCTTGGGGATCACCGCCGCCAGGCATGCGGCGCCAGTCGGCGTCGCGGCGTCCCCCGAAAGATCCAGAGGCTTCGGGTTCAGGAACGGCGGCGGCGGCTGTGGCGGCGGCTGCGGCACCGTCGTCGTTGGCGGCGTCCACGGGCACGGGGCCATGCGGCAGGAGCAGTACTGCTCACGCAGCTTCAAGTTCGCCGCGGCGAGGTCTGCCCGGGCGCTGGCGCGATCGACGAGTGCATACAGGAGATACGACTCGAGCTTTGGCGTGAATGCCAGCTGATCCGTGATCGTGACCTGCGGGATCACGGTTGAATCCCACGGCTTGAAACTTGCCGGAATATCGACTCGGCGTAAGAGGAGTGGCTTGGCGGATTCGAACAGGCTCCCCTGATCAAATCCGAACTTGAAGAGAGCGCTGTCCATGGCAGTGCCCTTGCCGCCAGCTGCTCCGGCTGCCGCCGGTTTGAAGGCTCCCGCGACCTGGGTGAGCACCGCCGACACCTGGGAGACCAGCGGACTCGGGCCTGGAACGACCTGATACTGCGTGTCTATCAGGATCCCAGTATCAGGAAGCAGCTGGAGGTCGAGGACGGTAAACTCTCCGGCCCGGTTGCCGTAGATCTCCGGCTGGTGATCGCTCGGCTCGTCGCCGCGGTGAACGAGCACTCGCGACAGGCCGGGGGTGTCGAGTCCTTCGTTCAGGAACACCACCGAGAAGTACTGCCGGTAGCTCGAGATCTTCTCGTGGAACGTCGTGTCGGTGATCGTGCATGCCAGGCCGTCGATGAACTCGCCGAGCGTTTTCTGCAGGCCATCCCAATTACTTGTGTTGTATTCGCGCGAGAGCTCGATGTTCTTGATCTTGTTCCACTCGCCGCCGGTACAGGTCGCCGTGGCTTTGAGCTCCAGCGGGATGGGATTCGGCTGGACTGCCTGCGCACCAGCCTGACCTGACGGCTGCGCACCGCCAGCGCTTCCGGCTGGCGGGCGGCTCCCGCCTGGCGCAGGCACCGCAGACACCGCGCTGCCCAGGAACGACGCCACGAGCAGCACGCACATCGCTGGCCAAAGATCGAGAAAGGTAGTCCGCCGAGCGGCAACGGTTGACCGTGAGCGCATGGGAAACCTCCCGTCAAAGAGTGCTGACCTGAACGCGACCTGCTTCCGATCTCGCGCCAGCCTCCGCGCGAGTCCTCATCTCGCATAGACGGACCTGTCTCAGCTTTTTCTCGCGGTTGCCGCACGGAGGACCATCCCCAGCTTCGAGCGTGGTCTCGCAGGTCATCGCGCTCAAGAAAATCGGCCAACGACCTCCAGGCAACCAGCGTCGTACGAGTGCTGCAGTAGCCATCGGCAGGCGCCGTTGACGAGCTGCACGATTGTGCATACAATCGCTCCGTGGAGATCGAGTGGGACGAGAAGAGAGCGGCCTCGAACCCAAGCCACCAGCAAGGAGCATCGACAATACGAGGCGGAAAGATGAGAAAGGAATACGACTTCAGCAAGGCACAGCGAGGCCCTGTCGTCCCGCTTCCCTCCGGGAAGACGCGGATAACGATCCGCATCGACGACGACGTCCTGCAATGGTTCAAGGATCAGGTCCATGCCGCTGGCGGTGGCAACTACCAGACCCTCCTCAATGCGGCGCTCCGGGAGCACGTCAACAGGGAGCGCGAGCCTCTGGAGGCGACTCTTCGGAGGGTGATCCGCGAAGAGCTCCGGGTGGGGTAGGTTTACCCACCCGCATCGACCGCCATTCGGCCGGTGCCGGCCGGCCAGCCAGGTCACGGCCGGCGGATCCTGTCCCCCCGACACTCTCACCGGACTCCGGAATCGCCGCCACCGTCGTCTGCGGCAGCTCACGGCAGTCAACATGCGAATTACGGATTAGAAAGCATTTCGCAACTTGGCTTTAGCGTGAAGGTTCGTTAACCATGATTAACGCTCCATCGTCAACGCTTGCGGCGCTCCAGGCGCCTTCGCAGCTCATTTTCCGCGTCTTCTCGAAACCCTTGCTCTGCCACCGCCAACGCTTTATCATCCGCGCGACCCTTGATGCGCCATCCGCATGGATGATCCCAGCTCCCAAGTCCAGGTCGAGGACCCGCCCGCGGCACTGTCGCCACCGCCGGCCGCCGCGGGCACGGCCGGCATCGCCGCCTTCCTGCCGGCGATGCGCCAGCCCCTGAAGCTCCTCTGCCGCCGCTTTCGCCTCCAGCCGCATGAGGTCGAGGACATCCTCCAGAGCTCGCTCCTCGTCCTCGTCGAGCAATGGCACCTGATCCGCAACCCCCGCGGCTACCTGCTCGCCACCGTCAAGAGGCAGATCTCTCACCACCTCCGGCGTCAGGCCGCCGAGAGACTCGTCCAGATCGAGGAGCACCTCAAGGAGCTCATTAGCGAGGACGCGGCCATCGGCCTCGACCGACGCCGCGATGCCCTGCGCCTCCTCTCGCGCCTGCCGCCGACCGTCCGCCAGCTCGCTGGCCTCCACTACGGCCTTGGCCTGACCCATCAGGAGATCGCCGCGGAGCTCGGCCAGACCGAGACCGCCGTCCGCCAGCTCCTCAGTCGCGGCCTCCGCCGGCTGCGGAGCGATCTCGAAACTCCGGCGGCTCCGGTCGCCAAGTAGCAGCCGCCGCCCGTCTTGTGCTCGCGCCGAGCCCCACCCGCCCGCTCCCCAGCGTTCCAACGCCATGGTTCTGGACGCCGGCTCCCACTCTCCGCCGCCGGCATCTCCACCCCTGCGACGCCGCTCTGGTCGCCGGCCTCCTTTCGGCGCCTTTCGCGGCCGTCCTCGCAGCTCTGCTGACGGTGCCGTTGCCGGCGCTCCCCTCGCCCCCGTTCGGCCTTGTCATCTGGCGCACACCGACCGGTAGATCCCTCCGGATCAACACCAGCCCGAGCCTGCCGCGCGGCCTCTACCTGCTCGAGCCGGTCCACCACCGCGCCCTCCGCCCGGGCGATCTCGTACTCGCCTGCCCACCACCAGCCGCCGCGGCCCTCGCGCTCGCCCGCGGCTACCTCGACCCCGGTACCTGCCCCGGCGGCACCAAGCCCCTGGGCAAGTTCGTTCTCGCCGTCGCCGGCGATCGCCTCGCGCTCACCGCCGCGGCCATCGATCTCAACCAGTGCCGCCTGCCGGCGAGCGCCCCCCTCCCCGCCGACGCTCGCGGTCGCCCCCTCCCCCGTCTCCCGCCGGATGTCCGTCAGGTCCGGACCGGCGAGATCTGGCTCTTCTCACCCCATCCCCGTTCCTTCGACAGTCGCTATTTCGGGCCGGTCGCGACGACCGCGATCCAGGGCCTCCTTCACCCTCTCCTGGTCAGCTCCTCGCCGCCCCTCCACCGCTGGACCGTGCTCCTCCGCACCTGCTCCACCCGGCCCTGACGCCTTCGCCGGCAGCGTTCGGAAGCACCGGGCCGGCTCCTCGAAGTATCCGTAACTCCTTCTGGTACCAGATCTTGCGTACCAAGCTCCAGCTGCTGGAGCAGGGCCTGCCCGATCGTGGCCAGCCGGCCGGCATATCAATTGGCTCACTAATGGCTCAATTCATGCTGTACAGTGAGCGAACTAAACGGAGGAGACCCCATGGCCGTCGCCGCCCCAGCGTTGGTACGTCCCGCGGACGAGAGCAGCCGCCACTACCGCGACTCCCTGTGCCGTGCCCTGGGGCCCGCGGTCCTCGAGGCTCTCGCCAACCCCGACGTCACCGAGATCTACGTCAACCCCTCGGGGACCCTCTACCTCGACACCCGCTCCCAGGGCCGCGTCGCCGCCACCGCCCGGCTCGCCCCCGAGCAGGTGCTGCGCTTCCTCAACCTGGTCGGCTCGCGCGTCCCGATGGTGCTCAACGCCGGCCGGCCGCAGATCCAGGCCGAGCTGCCGAGCGACGGCTTCCTCGGCGCCCGCCTGCAGGGCTTCATCCCGCCGCTCGCCGCCGCCCCCTCCTTCAACCTCCGCAAGCCGCCCGCGACCGTCTTCTCCCTCGACGAGTACGTGCTCGCCGGCATCCTCTCTCCCCGCCACCGCGAGGCTCTCGCCGCGGCCGTTCGCCAGCGCCGCAACGTCCTCGTCGCCGGCGGCACCGCCAGCGGCAAGACCACCCTGGTCAACGCCGTCCTGCTCGAGATCACCACCGCCTTCCCACGCGACCGCATCGTGGTGCTCGAGGACACCGTCGAGCTGCGCTGCTCGGCGCCCGACCACCTGGCGCTACGCACCACCGACTCCGTCCGCCTGCGCGACCTGGTCAAGGCGGCGCTGCGCACCTCGCCCGACCGCATCGTCGTCGGCGAGGTCCGCGACGAGGCCGCCCTCGATCTCCTCGACGCCTGGGAGACCGGCCACCCCGGCGGCGTCGCCACCCTGCACGCCAACGACGCCCTCGCCGCCCTCCACCGCCTCGACCGCCTGGCCCAGCGCGCCAACGCCGGGCCGCAGCCCCACCTGGTCGGCGACGCCATCCACCTGGTGGTGATGATCGCCGGCGGCAGCCAGCAACGGAAGGTCACCGAGTTCGCCCGGGTCGAGGGCTTCGACGGCACCGCCTACCGGCTGACGCCCGTTCCCGAGACCTGACCCCCGCTCCCCCGAACAGGAGGCCCCAAACCATGGTCCGGCGCTGCCATCACGCCCTGCACGTCCTCGCTCGCCCGCTGCCCGTCTTCCTGCTGCTGCTCGCCGCCGGCCCGGCCGCCGCCCGCGCCGGCACCGGCGGCACCACCCTCCCCTGGAACCAGCCGCTGCAGGTGGTGGTGGACAACCTCACCGGTCCGACCGCCAAGACCATCGCCGCCCTCGCCTTCGTCCTCGGCGGCGCCATGTGGGCCTTCACCAGCCACGAGCAGGGCGCCAAGCGCTTCGGCCAGGCGCTCTTCGGCGTCGCCGTGGTGCTCGGCGCCGTCAACCTCGTCGACGCCCTCGGCTTCCAGGGCGCGATTTTCTGAGTCGCTGAGCCGCCTGAGCCGCCAGCTCCCTTTCCCGCACACCGCCGCCGCCATCCCCATTCCCATCGCCCGCTACCCGACCGCCGCCCCATGCCGCTCCAAAAAACCCCCATCCACGCCGCGCTCTGCCGCCCGGTGCTCTTCGCCGGCGTCGCGCCCGGCTTCCTCTTCTTCGAGGTCTCGGCGGTGTTCCTGCTGCTCTTCGAGGCCGGCGTCCACCTGCTGACCGCCGGCCTCGCCCTCTTCTACTGCCTCTGCTTCCACCCCCTCGCCGTCCACCTCTGCGGCAAGGACCCCCAGATCGCCGAGCTCTATCTCCGCAGCCTGCGCAACGCCGACCACTACGCGGCAGCGCCCGCCCTCGGGGCGCCGGTGCGCCCGATCGACCCCGCCCTCGCCGCGGCCGCCTGACCCCTGGAACCCGTCCGGCCATGGACCTCGCCACCCCACTCCTCGCCTTCGTCTCCGGCGCCGGCGCGCTCTCGCTCCTCGACCGGCTGCGGGAGCACCGCCGCCATCCCCAGGGGCTTCCCGATCTCCTCTCCTGGCTGCACCTCGTCGCCCCCGGCACGCTGCTGCAGAAGAACGGCTCGTTCCTGACCGGCTGGCGCTACCGCGGCCCCGACCTCGCCGCCGCCACTCCCGAAGAGCTCGAGAACCTCGCTCGCCATATCAACGACGCCCTGCTCCCCTATGGCGACGGCTGGATGTTCCACGTCGACTTCATCCGCCGCCCCGCCGCCGGCTACGCCCCGGCCGGGGCCTTCCCCGACGCCATCACCCGCGCCCTCGACGACGAGCGCCGCACCGCCTACCTCGCCTCTCACGCCCACTTCGTCAGCGAGAGCTTCCTCGCCGCCACCTACCTGCCGCCGCGCGAGATGTACTCCCGGCTCGCCGCCCTCTTCATCCATGGGCGCACCCGCGGCGCCTCCGCCTGGGACTCGCTCCACGCCACCTTCGAGGAGCAGGCAGGCCAGCTCGAGCGCCGGCTGTCGACGCAGCTCAAGATCGCGCGCCTCGGCTCGGGCGAGCTGCTCACCCACCTCCATGCCTGCCTGACCGGGCTCGATCATCCGGTCACCCCACCGCGCGGCGGCGCCTACGTCGACGCGATGCTCGCCGACCGCCCGCTCGCCGGCGGCTGGTCGCCGCGCATCGGCGACCGCGCCTTGCGCCTGGTTGCCGTCCACGGCTTCCCCCACGAGTCCTTCCCCGGCATCCTCGATTTCTTGGGCGGCCTCGGCTTCCCGTTCCGCGCCTCCCACCGCATCATCCCGCTCTCCCAGCCCACCGCCGCCCGGCTCATCGCCCGCGTCCGCCTCTCCTGGTTCAAGAAGCGCCGCGGCGCCACCTCCTGGCTGCGCGACATGACCGGCGGCGACGCCGCCCCGACCGCCGCCCGCGAGCGCGACAACGAGCTGTTCCTCGACCAGGACGCCGCCGCCATGGCCCACGACGCGACCGTCGCCGCCGCCGAGAACGCCGCCGGCCGCGTCCGCTTCTGCCTCTACACCCCGGTCATCCTGCTCTCCGACCCCGACCCCGAGCGCGTCACACGCCAGGCCGGCGAGGTGCTCAAGGCGCTCAACGACCGCGGCTTCACCGCCCGGCTCGAGGACCTGAACGCCCTGGAGGCCTTCCGCGGCTCGCTCCCCGGCCACGGCTACGCCAACCTCCGCCGCCCGGTCGTCTCCACCCGCAACCTCGCCGACCTGCTGCCGGCGACCAGCGTCTGGCCGGGCCTGGCGCACAACCCCTCGCCACTCTTCCCACCCGGCAGCCCCGCCCTGCTGTGGGCGGCCACCACCGGCGCCACCCCGTTCTGGCTCAACCTCCACGACGACGACGTCGGCCACACCCTGGTCGTCGGCGGCACCGGCGCCGGCAAGAGCACGCTCCTCAACCTGCTCATCGCCCAGTTCCTGCGCTACCCGCGGGCGCAGGTCTTCAGCTTCGACGTCGGCTACTCCGGCTGGCTCCTCGCCCAGGCCGCCGGCGCCCGCCATTACGACCTGGTCAACCAGCCCGTCTCGCTGCAGCCGCTCGCCCAGATCGACCAGCCCGCAGAGCGCATCTGGGCGCTCGAATGGCTCGAGACCGTGCTGACGCTCAACGGCGTCTCGGTCAGCCCGGCCGCGCGCCAGGCGCTCGACGCCGCGCTCGTCCTGCTCTCGACCGAGCCCGGCCGCCACCGCCGCCTCTCCGACTTCCTGCCGCAGCTGCAGGACCGCGAGCTGGTCGCCGCGCTCTCCCCCTACGCCGAGGGCAGCCTCCGTCACCTGCTCGACGCCGACCACGACGACGTCTGCGGCGCCGGCGACGCGCCCTACCAGGTCTTCGAGCTCAAGCGTCTGGCCGACATGGAAGACCGCGTCCTGGTGCCGGTGCTGCTCTATCTCTTCCACCGCGTCGAGCAGCGCCTCGAGCAGGGCCGGCCCTCCTTCATCGTCATCGAGGAGGCGTGGCTGCCGCTGATGAAGGGCATCTTCGCCGCCCGCATCAAGCAGTGGCTGCTGACCCTGCGCAAGCAGAACGCCGCCGTCCTGCTCGCCACCCAGAGCCTCGCCCAGCTCTACGAGAGCCCCAACCGCGCCATCCTGCTCGAGAGCTGCCCGACCAAGATCCTGCTGCCCAACCCCGAGGCCGCCGCCCCCGGCCACATCGCCCTCTACCGCGACCTCGGCCTCAACGACACCGAGATCGAGCTGCTTGCCCGCGCCCGCCGCAAGCGCGACTACTACTTCAAGAGCCCCCGCGGCTCGCGCCTGTTCGAGCTCGGCCTCGGGCCGCTCGCCCTCGCCTTCGTCGGCACCCCCGACGGTCTCACCCAGGCCGAGGCCATCGCCGAGGCCCGCCCGCTGATCGCCCGCCACGGCGCCGCCTGGCCTCGCGAGTGGCTGCTCCGCCGCGGCCTCACCCCACCACCCGCGCTCGCCCTCGAGCCGGCCTCGTCGATCTCACATGGGAGACCCGCATGACCAAGCAACCGCCCGACCGGCCCGCGGGCCACGGACCCGCCGCCACCACTCCATCGCCCGCGACATCCGCCCGCGAGCGCCTCCGGCCCGCCCACCACCGCCCCGGCTACCGCCGCGACCATGGCGGCCGGCGCCGTCCCTTCTCGGCGCACGTGCTCGGCGTAGCGCTGGCCTTGCTCCTGGCGTTCCTGCTCGCCGCACCGCCGGCCGCGGCGCAGGCCCCCGTCATCGACGCCGCGCACATCGCGGTCAACACCTACTGGCACTACCTGCACTACGTCCAGTTCGCGTTCCAGATCTACCAGCACGCCCAGCAGATCGCCAACCAGGTCCGCCAGATCGACAACCAGCTGCGCGCCCTGGCCAAGCTGCGCGACCCCAACTGGCGCGAGATCCAGACCCTGCTCTCCGAGCTCGACGCGCTGATGCGCTCAGGGCGCGCCCTGGGCTACCCCCTCGCCGACGCCGGCGGGCAGTTCCGCCAGCTCTACCCAGGCTGGACCCCCTGGACCGATCCCACCGCGCCGCAGGTCCAGGCCGAGCGCACCCTCGACACCATGCGCGCCGGCCTCGCCGCCACCTCCCAGCAGTCCCAGAGCTTCGCGCCCGGCGAGACCCTGCTCGCCCGCGTCCGCGACCAGATGAGCCGCACCGACGGCCACCAGCAGGCCCTCGAGCAGCTCACCACCCTCTCCGCCTTCAGCGCCCAGGAGCAGCTCCTCACCCGGCAGTCGCTCGCCGTCGCCAACAACCAGGCCGCCGTGGCCCAGGGCTACTGGCTCAATCGCCAGGCGCAGGGCGACGCCAGCTTCTCGGCGCTGATGCAGGAGACCTCCCTCGGCGTCTACCAGAACACCTCGCCGGGCTGGACCTTCCATCCGTCCTGGCTCTTCCCCTGACCGGAATTCCCATGCCAATCCCACTCGACCACGGCCGCCGCCCGCGGCCGCCGGCCAGCGGCCGGCCGCGGCATGCCCCCGCCGCCGGGCCCTCGCCCTGCTTCCCCCCTCGCGCGACCGGCTGCGCGCCGCCAGCGCAGGCGCTGCGTTTCATCCTCGTGTCACGGACCGCGACGGGCCGCACACTCGCGGCAGCGGTCACCGGCGCCACCGCGAGTCCTCGGCGACAGCGCTCCGGCCACGGACCCGACGGGCGCCGGCGCTTCCCCGACCCTTCCGTACTGGATCTCCTGCGGTCCGTTCTCCGGGCCGCCCGCCGACCGCCGCGGGCTCTGCCGCTGGCCGCCGTGCTACTCGCCGCCTGCTGCGGCGGCTGGCTCGCCGGCTGCGCCCCTTCGGCCCAAGCCGCCGCCAGGGCCAACGACCCGCTGGCGGCGCTCGCCGCGCCGGTCCAGTCCCCGACCTTCGACCTCGCCTTCTGGGTCCAGGAGCAGGCGACCCGCAGCCTGCTGTGGCGCCAGGCCTTCGCCTTCTGCCGCCTGCACCCGGCCCTGCCCAACTGCCGCACCGTGCGCATGGCGAGCTGGTGGGGATCGCCGCCGCTGCCAGCTCCGCCGCCCGCCACCGCGCCGCCGCCGGCCGCACCTCTCCCGGCACCGGCCGCCGTGCCCTTCCCGCCGCGCCGCCAGCCCGCCGGCTCGTCTCCCGCCGCCCCACCGCCATCGCCCCGCTCTCGCGAAGGGAGGCACTCGTGACCACCACGTCCCGCACGCCGCGACCGCCAGCGAGCCGCACCGAGCCGTCGCGGCACCTCGAGCCCGGCCCCATATCGCCGCCCGCGCCCACGGACCCGGCGGCTCAGCCTGCACCGACTGCATCGGCCGCACCGGCTGCATCGGCTGCATCCGACGCCGCACCGCCTCCCGCCACCGCCGGCGCCGGTCCCGCGCCCGCCGCGGCCACCGCCGCCGCTCCTGCGCCTGCCCCGGCTACCGCCGGCACCCGCCCCGCCGGGGCTCGCATCAAGCCCCAGCCCGGCCGGCCTTCCTCCCCTGCCGGCGCCAGCGCGGACGGGGCCGCCGCCCTCGCCGCTGCACCTGTCGCCGCGCCGCAGCTCGCCGCCACCCAGGCGCCGGCCCCCCGTTCCATCGCCGCCCGCGCCGCGCGCGTCGCCGCCGTCTTCGCTCCGGGCCGGCGGCGCTTCCCTCTCACCGTGCTGATCGCCGCCGTCCTCCTGCTGGCGTTCCCGGCCTGGGCACGCGCCCAGACGCCGCCGGCCGGCGGCGTCCTCGACGGCATCGTCCGCGGCTACCAGGACAGCTCGGCGTCCTGGCTGGCGCGCATCCAGCCCCTCGCGCAGCGCACCTTCGCGCTGCTCGCCACCCTCGAGCTGGCGGTCTCCGGCCTGTTCTGGGCCATTGGCCGCGACAGCCTCGACGCCATCGCCGCCTCCCTGCTGCGCAAGTTCATCGTCCTCGCCTTCCTGTTCTCGCTGCTGACGCTGTTCCCGTTCTGGTTCCCCGCGATCTCCGACTCCTTCCAGGCCGCCGGCCAGACGGTCTCCGCGACCTCGGTCGTCAACCCCTCCGCGGTGCTCGACCTGGGCGGCACGATCGCCAGCAAGATGCTGATCTCGCTCGGCGCCCTGGGCTTCCTGGTCAATCCGGTGGGCGTCCTCATCGGCACCTTCGCCGCCTTCTTCGTCGTCCTCGCCTTCGGCCTCATCGCCGCGCAGCTCTGCCTGACCCTGATCGAGACCTACCTGGTCCTCTCCGGCGGCGCCCTGTTCCTCGGCTTCGCGGGCTTTCGCGCCACCGCGCCGCTGGCCGAGGGCTACCTCGTATACGCCTTCCAGGTCGGCGCCAAGATCTACCTCCTCTACCTGCTGATGGGCGTCGGCATGGGCATCGCGCAGCAGTGGGCGATGCTCGACTTCTCCCTGGTCTTCGGTCCCGCCCTGCCGTCGCTCATCACCCACTTCCAGGTGATGTGCGGGGCGATGATCTTCTGCCTCCTCACCTGGTACATCCCGCGCACCATCGCCAGCCGCCTGGTCCAGGGCGTCTCGTTCCGTCTCGCCGAGGCCCTCCGCTGACGCCCCGCGTCGCACGCCCGAAGCCTCACCCGCCGACGCCCCCAAACCATGCCGCGCGAACGCAATCCCTACCTCGCCGCGAGAAGCGAGTTCATGAGCACCTACGCCGACCTCGCGAAGGGCAAGCGCAACTGGCAGCTCTGCGCCTTCGCGCTGCTGGTGCTGCTCGGCGGCGTGCTGGCCTCCTACCTGCGGCTTTCCAGCCAGTCGCGCATCACCCCCTACATCGTCGAGGTCGACCGGCTCGGCCAGGCTGTCGCCTTCGCGCCGGCCGAGGCGTTGCGTGCCAAGGACACCCGCCTCTACACCTACCAGCTCGCGACCTTCATCCGCGACCTCCGCACCGTCTCCTCCGACGCCGACACCCAGCGCGAGCTGCTCTTCGCCGCCTACGCCTACGCCTCCGGCGCCGCCCGCGCCGCGCTCGACGACTACTTCATCAACCCCGTCCACGACCCGCGGGTGCTCGGCCGCAGCGTCACCCGCCAGGTCGAGATCACCTCCGTGCTGCCCCTGCCCCGGTCCCGGACCTGGAAGCTCAGCTGGCGCGAGACCGAGCGCCCGCGCGTCGCCGGGCAGGTGCGCACCATCGCCTGGGAGGCTTACCTCACCGTCGCCGTCAACCCGCCCACCACCACCGAGGCGCTGCTCAAGAACCCCCTCGGGCTCTTTGTCACCGACCTCAGCTGGTCCGAGGTCGCAACCGGAGATCAGAGATGACCCATCCGCGCTCGATCCTCGCCACCACCGCCGTCGTCCTGCTGCTCGCTGCCCCTGGCCCGCTCCACGCCCGCGCCGGCGCGCCGGCGAACCCGGCGACCGCGGAGGACACTCATCGCGCCGCCAGCGCGACGCCAGCACCCGCCGGCGCCGAGCAGCCACCGGCCCTCGCCACGCCGCTCGCTGCCTCGCTGCCGGCGGCCGCACCTGCAACCGCCGGCACCGCCGCTGGCTACGAGACCGCTTCTCCCGCAGTGAGCACGGAGCCGCCCGCGGCCGCCGGGCCCATCACCGCACCAGGCGCCGCTGCGCCGGCGGGCAGCGACCCGGCACCGGAGCACCCGGCGCGCCCCGGCCTTCCCGACGCCGAAGCCCTGGCCCGCGCCTACCGCCGCACCGGCGCCGCGCCCAGCGTCGAGCGCCCGACGGACTCGCTGTTCCCCTTCGGCCACGTCCGCCCGGTGCTGCGTTGCGCCCCGCTCCGCGCCTGCGCCGTCGAGCTCGAGGCCGGCGAGCTGGTTCTCGCCACCTCGCTTGGCGACAGCGAGCGCTGGCTGCTCCAGGCAGCCTCCTCGGGTCCGGGCGGCCGCACCCCTATCCTGGTCGTCAAGCCCATCGCCTGTGATCTCTCCACCAATCTGGTGGTCTCGACCGACCGCCGCATCTACGAGCTCGCGCTCGACTCGCCGCCCTGCCGCAACGCCGACACCGGCGAGGCCACCTACAACCCGCGCCTGCAGTACACCGGCCTCGCCCGCTTCTACTACCCCGACGACCTAGTTCGCCGCTGGACGGGCCAGGAAGCGCTCGCCCGCGAGCAGGCCGAGCGCCTGGCCGCGGGCCGCACGCCGCTCGGCGCCGGCGCCCGGCTCGCCCACCTCAACTTCGACTACGCCTGGGACCGCGCCCGCCGCTGGCCCTGGGTGCCGGCGCAGGTCTTCGACGACGGCGAGCACACCTACATCGCCCTGCCGCCCGGCGCCCGCCTCGCCGAGCTGCCGCTGCTCTTCGCCCTTGGTCCCCATGACGAGCTCTCGCTCCTCAACTACCAGCTCGCCGGCCGCACCCTCGTCGCCGATCGCGTCCTCGAGCGCGCCGCCCTCGTCGTCGGCAGCGCCAAAAAGAAGGACGAGCAGCGCCTCGAGATCCGCAACCGCGCCTTCGGCAGCCTTGGCGCCGGCAGCTCCGGCGGCGTGCCCACCGGCGCGGCTGGAGCAGCCGGCGCCGCAGGCGCCATGAGCACCCCCGGCGACGACGGTCAGAGGCCCTGAGGTCCGCCATGCCTGCCGCCGATCCTCTCGCCACACCCCCACAGCCGCCGGTCGAGCGCCTCAACCGCACCGTCCTGCTGGTCGCGGCGGCGATCGTGATGGTCACCCTCCTGGTCGTCGCCTTCCTGGTTTCGCCACGCGCCACGCCGCGTGCCGTCGCGCCGGTGCCGCCCTCCCTCGCCGCCGGCGCCCCCGGCTTCCTCAACCGCCCGCCGGGCAATCTCCCCCCGTCGCCGCGGCCACCGCTGACCGACCAGGACTACCTGCGGAGCCTGCTCGAGCAGGCGGCGCCCGATCCCCAGGCGCCCGGCTCCCCAGGTTCGGCGCCCGGCCCCTTCGCCCCGCCGCCGGGCCTCGCTGCCGCTCCGTCGCCGCCACTCCCGTCGCCGGCCGCGCCGGCATCGCCCCCATCACCACCCCGCGACCCGCGCCGGGAGGAATTCCTGCGCGCGCTGCGGGCGCCGCTCGCCGAGCCCGTGCCGCCGCCGTCCCTTCCCGGACGCGGCATGCCGCCCCTCGGTGCCGAGCCGGACGGGCACCTGGAGCCCGGTGATTCCCGGCCCCCGGCCGCCTTCCCGCCGCTCGGCGGTAGTCCCCACGATGGCGCCCCCGAGGCAACACCCGACGATCCATTCTTGCGGACCGCCGGCGACCAGCCGCCGGCTCTCTCCGTGGCCACCCGGAAGGCGGCACCATCCGGCACCTCCGGCCTTGCCGCCGCCACCACCGGCACCGGCGCGGCCAGCAGCGCCGCCAGCACCACCGACACTGCTGGCGCCACCGCCGCTGCGCCCGCTCCTGCCTGGCCAGGGTCAGCGTCCACGCCGCTGCCTCCCGTTGCCGCAGCCGCGCTCGCACCGCGGCCCTCGCGTCCGGCGGCCACCGTCGCTCGCCATGCCGGCGGCGGCGCCGGTGGCCCCGAGCCCGCCGCGATCGAGCCCGTCTTCCATCCCGCCGCCGCGGGCACCACGCTCGCCGCCGGCACCCTCATCCCCGCTCTGCTCGAAACCGAGATCAACTCCGACCTGCCCGGCTCGCTGCTCGCTCAGGTCAGCCGCGACGTCTACGACCTTCGCCAGCAAGCCGTGGTCGTGCCGCGCGGCACCCGCCTCCTCGGCCGCTACGACAACCAGGTCGCCGTCGGCCAGCGCCGGCTGCTCGTCGCCTGGACCCGCCTCACCTTCCCCGACGGCTCCGGCTTCGATCTTCCGGGGCTGCCCGCGACCGATCCCTCCGGCGCCGCCGGCCTGACCGCGCGCGTTCAGAACCATTTCCTGCAGGTCTTCGGCGACGCCCTCCTCCTCTCGCTGCTCTCGGCCGGCGCCGACCTCTCGCAGCCGCAGAACCGCGATCTCTCCCTCGCCCCCTCGGCGGGCAGCGTCGCCGCCGCCGCCGTCGGCCAGGAGCTCGCCGCTGTCGGCACCCAGCTGCTGCGCCGCGACGTCTCGCTCCAGCCCACCCTGCGGCTCGCGGCCGGCACGCCGCTCCTCGTCTTCGTCAACGGCGACCTGTCACTTCCCCGTCCCGATCGGGGCACCAGGCCATGAAGCCGCTCGCCAGGCCGGCTGCCGAAGGCGTGGCCCACCCCCTGGTGGTCCCCCGCGCCGCCCTGGCGCCCGACCCGCACCAGCCCCGGCAGAGCGGCATCGGCCAGGGCCTCGACCAGCTGGTCGAGAGCATCCGCACCCACGGCATCATCCAGCCCATCCTGGTCCGCCCCCACCCCGATCCGGCGGCCCGCGCCAGGACCCCTTACATGATCGTGGTTGGCGAGCGCCGCTGGACCGCCGCCGGCCGCGCCGGCCGCGACGAGGTCCCGGTCTTCCTGCTCGACCAGCCGCTCTCCCCGGCGCGGCTGCTGATGCTGCAGATCGAGGAGAACGAGGGCGACAACCGCCAGGACCTGCCGCTCCACGACCTCGTCGCCGCCGTCGCCCGCGCCTTCCAGCAGGAGGGCCTTTCCCAGGCCGAGTTCGCGCGCCGCCACGGCAAGAGCACCGCCTGGGTCTCCTACCGCATTGCCCTCCACCGCGCCGGCGGCGCCGTCGCCGAGGCCCTGCGCGAGGGCCGCCTGCGCGGCATCCTCGTCGCTCGCACCTTCCAGCGCCTCACCCCTGCCCAGCAACAGGAGCTTCTCGCCCGGGCCAGGAAGGACGGCACCGCCATCTCGCTGGTCGCCACCGAGAAGCTCGCCGGCCGTGCCGAGCGCCGGCCCCGCGGGGTATCGGGAATCGCTCGCGACGGCGCCGGCACCGCGCCGCCGACATCCCCGCCGGAGAGCCCTGCCGCTGCCGGGATCGTCGCCGGCTCACCCGCGGCCGCCACCGCCGCCTCGCTCGACCCCGCCGGGCCGGACCCGCTCGCACCCTCCACCGCGACCGCTCCCCTTTCGCCGCCCACTGTCGCGCCCACCATCGTCGCGCCCGCCACCGCCCCGTCCGGCCCGGTCGTATCCGACCTCGGCAACCCCGCTCCACCGTCCGCCTCGATCCTCACCGCACCCACCGACGCCGTTCCCGCGTCCGGTACGGTCGTCCCCGGTTCCGGCACGCCTCACTCACCCACCGGCACGCCTATCACCGGTCCAGGGGCATCCCTCACCGTGCCCGGCACCCGCACCACCGCATACGGCACGACGGTGCCGCCGGTGCCCACCCGTGCCGCACCCCCTGCGAGCGACCCGCCTCCCGGATCGCCGCCTACCTCGGTCCTGGCCTACCGCGGCGGCGCCATGCCGACTCGTCTGCCGGCGCCCCTCTCCGGCGCTCCGGCCGGCGCCGCCATCGCCGAGCGCTCACTCCTCGCCGAAGCGGCACCAGCCTCGCCAGGTCCGGCCGCCGCCGTACCCTTGGCCGCGCGGCATCCCACCGCCGCCGTGCCGCCGGCCGCACCGCGTTCCGCCGCCGCCGGCCTCCTCGCCGCCGCCGGTCCCCTGACCGCCACCGCCAGCCTCCTCGACCCCGACTACCCCACCGCCGCGGCGACCCCCTCCGCCGCCCGCGTCACCGTCGAGCTCTCGCTAGCCCAGCTCCAGAAGCTCGTCGGCCTCCTCGGCCTGGCGCCCGCGGCCACCCCGCGGGCGCTCGTCCACCAGCTCATGACCTCCCTCTGACCGGAGATCTGCCATGCCCCCAGCGAACACCGCCCCGCGCTCCCCCTTCCCCGCTCCCGTTCATCGCCGCGGGACCTCTCCCGGGCCGTTGCGACGTAGCGCCAGGCCAGCCCGGCTCGCGATCCTGGCCGGCCTGGCGCTGCTGCCGTGGACCGTGCCGACGGCCTGGGCGCAGCCGGCGGCCCGCGGCTTCAGCGTCGCCATCACCGGCTTCGACGACGTCAACGGCAATGGCAAGCTCGATTGCGGCGAACCAATCACAGTGGAGGCGGGTTACTTCGATGCGCCGCAGGACTCGACCGCCGCGATCACCGGCCACCTCACGGCACCGTTCTCGGGAACCACCGGCCTGGCCTTCCTGCCCGGCACGGTGCAGCAGGATTTCACCCTCACCGCCGGCTGCGTCGGCAACGTCACCACCGGCAACGATCCATCCGCCGCCAGGGCGGACATCGACTTCAGCTGCGGGCCGCCGTCGGCCAGCGCGCTGCAGGGCAACGGCATCTTCTGGAAATTCAAGGCCACCTTCGTCGGCTCGTCGCCGTCGCTGACCGCCACGGCGCAGGGCACCACCTCCGACGGCCTGAACCAGACACCCGCCACGACCAAGAGCGATTCCTTCGGGACCGTCTGCTCGGGCGCCGGCGCCAGCGTGACGGTGACCAAGACCGCCGCCGGCAGCGGCGCGCCGGGCAGCGTCGTCGTCTACACGATCAGCGCCACCGACACCAGCGGCCTCGGCCTCGGCGGCGTCCAACTGACCGACGTGGTGCCCGACCTCACCGCCTTCGACGCCGCCGCGTCGAGCGCCGGCTGGTCCTGTCCGGCGACCACTTCCGGCAGCCTGTGCACCCTGCCGATAGGCAACCTACCGCCCAACGGTACGCTCACCAGGTTCTTCGCCGTCGACATCGCCTCGCCGCTGCCCACCGGCACGGCATCCATCGCCAACACGGCCTGTGCGCGGCAAGGACCATCCTCCGTCGTGGGCTGCGCCTCCGCCAGCCTCCCGACCACCGGCGCACCGGTATTGAAGCTGGCGAAGAGCGTGCAATCCGGCAACGGCGCGCCGGGAGCCACCCTTGTCTACTTCCTCGTCGTGAGCAACTCCGGCAACCAGGGCTCGGCGCCGGTGACCATCGCCGAGACGGTGCCCGCCAACACCACCTGGAATGCCGCCGCGAGCTCGGGCGGCTGGTCGTGCGCCGGCAGCGGTGCAGGGTCGAGCTGCACTCTTCAGGTCGGCAGCGTCCCAGCCGCGGGCTCGGCGGCGGACCTCTTCGCGGTAACCGTCGCCAACCCCCTCCCGGCCGGAGTCACGTCGGTGACCAACACCGCCTGCGTCAGCGGCTCGCAGACCTGCGGATCGGTGGTGACACCGACCGACGGTACGCCGACCCTCAGCGTGCTCAAGAGCCTCAGCGGCACGGCGGCTCCCGGCGCGACCCTGACCTACACCATCACGGTGCAGAACACCGGCAACCAGGGAGCGTCCTCGGTGACCGTGAGCGACCAGGTGCCGCAGTACACCAGCTTCCAGCCGGCCGGCAGCTCGCCCGGCTGGTCCTGCGCGCCCGACGGCTCGGCTGGCTCCACCTGCACCGCCGCGCTCGGTACCGTACCGGCCGGAGCGACTGTCTCCCTCACTTTCGCGGCCAAGGTCCTGAACCCGCTGCCGGCCGGCGCCACCTCTATCGGCAACACCGCCTGCGCGGGCACGCCGAGCCTCCTCGAAACGTCGGCGCAGCCCTGCGACACCGTGACGACGCCGACGCTGGGCCATCCCATGCTGATTCTCTCGAAGCAATACACGGGAGGCCCGGTGCTGCCCTCCGCCGTGCTCCCCTTCACCCTGCGGCTGAGCAACACCGGCAGCCAGGACGCAGGCCCGATGACGCTGCATGAGACCGTGCCCGCCCACGGCAGGTTCGACGCCGCGGCCAGCACGCCGGGCTGGACCTGCGCCGCGATGACTCCGGGCTCCGCCTGCACCCTGCCGCTGCCCGGCCTCGCCGCCGGCACCACCAGCCAGACCACCTTCGCGGTCACCGCCGACTCGAGCCTGCCGCCGGCGGTGGTGATCGACAACGCCGCCTGCGCCACCACCAGCGATGGCACCTCGGCCTGCGCCAACGCCGCCACACCTTCGGCGCTTTCGACCGACACCACGCTCACGGTCAACCCCACCGCGGTGACCATCCTGGCCGGCATCGCCAAGCCCACCGACACCCTCCAGTACACCCTGGTCGTACCCAACACCGCGACCGCTTCGCTGACCGGCCTGGTCGCGACGCTGACGCTAGACCCCCAC
The DNA here is from genome assembly GCA_963732005.1 of uncultured Acidobacteriota bacterium. Lineage (GTDB taxonomy): Bacteria > Acidobacteriota > Thermoanaerobaculia > Multivoradales > UBA5704 > JASLEW01. Next base: position 2,489,331 of record CAVSXT010000005.1, on the reverse strand, counting down.
GAGACTTTGGCCGCCGGTTCGGTGACGACCGATCACGGCACCGTGACCGCCGGCAATGGACTGAGCGACACCACGGTCGTCGTGGCGATCGGCGATCTCCCGGCAGGCCAGACCGCGACCATTACCTTCGCCTGCAAGATCAACCCTGGCCTGCCCCCCGGCACAACAGTCGTCTCCGCCCAGGCGCAAACCACCGGTACCAACATTCCTTCGGACGCCTCCGACGACCCCGTGACGCCGCAGGTGGACGACCCCACCTCGGTCCAGGTCACCGTCCAGGGGACGCCGGCACCGTCGATCCCGACCCTCGACGCCTGGGGCCTCCTGCTCCTCTCGGGCGGGCTCGCCGGCGCCGCCCTGACCGTCCAGCGCCGTCGCCGAAGCAACCAACTCACCGGCGCGCCCCGCCCTTTCGTGCCCTGAGCCCGGAACCCTCCTTGATGGCAGACGCCCTCCAGCACCCCGACCGCCAGCGCCTCGAAAGGCGCATCTTCGAGCGGAGCGGTCGCCGTGAAGGACGAGAGATCCGTTTTCTCTGTCCGGCCCACGACGATCGCCAACCCTCAGCGCGCTGGAACCCCGGCAAGTCGACGTGGTTCTGCGACGTCTGCCATCAAGGAGGTGGCTGGCGCGACCTCGCCCAGCGCCTGGGCGAGCCCGCGCCGGCACCCCCACGCGAGATCGCCGCCATCCACCCCTACCGCGACGCCGCGGGCACGCTCCTCTACGAGGTCCTCCGTTTCGTTCCCAAGGCCTTCGCCTGCCGCCGGCCCGACGCCGCCGGCTGGCGCTGGAACCTGCAGGGAGTCGAGCGCGTCCTCTACCGGCTCCCCGAGATCCTCGCCACCGTCGCCCGCAACGCCGAGATCTTCCTGACCGAAGGCGAGAAAGACGCCGACGCCCTCGTCGCCCTCGGCCTCGAGGCCACCACCCATGCGGGCGGCGCCGGCAAGTGGCGGCCCGAGTACAGCCCCTGCCTGCGCCACGCCCGCGTCGTCCTGCTCCCCGACCACGACGACGCCGGCAGCCGTCACATGCGGCATGTCGAACATGCCCTCCGCCCGCTGGCAGCCGCCGTCGGCCGCCTCGAGCTCCCCGGCCTGACCGACAAGGGCGACGTCTCCGACTGGATCGCCGCCCGCCGCGCCGAGGGCCTCGCCGACGACGCCATCCGTGCCCACCTCCTCGATCTCGCCTGTCCGGTCCTGTCGGCCGGCATTCCCGACCCCGGCTTCCCAGCCATCCTGACCGCAGGCTGCCGGCGCGACTCGACCCCCCAAGCTCTGGTTGCAAACCCGATGTTCGACCCGGCCAGGCCGCCGGGCCACACCAGCGGCATCCTCCCCGATCTCGCGGGCCGCCCCCCGCGCACCGCCGCCATCCCCCCACCCTTCCCGATCCCGTCCTCGGCCCCGGTCCCGGCCGACGCAGCCGCCCTGTCCGCGCCGTCCCAGACCGCCGCCCCGCGCATCCGCCGCCTCAGCGAGGTCACCGCGCGGCCGGTTCATTTCCTATGGGCGCCCTACCTGCCCCTGGGTAAGCTCACCCTCCTCGACGGCGACCCCGGCCAGGGCAAGAGCTGGCTCACCGCCGCCATCGCCACCGCCGGCTCCCACGGCTGGGGTCTTCCCGACACCCTCCCCTTCGACCCCTTCGCCACCATCTTCTTCACCGAGGATCCGGCCGAGGACGTCCTCCGCCCCCGCCTCGACCTCCTGGGGGCCGACTGCTCGCGCATCTGGACTTACGACAGCTTCGAGTTCCCCATGGACCTCTCCCAGCCGGCCGACGTTGCCAGGCTCGACGAGCTCGTTCCCGCCTACAACGCCCGTCTCATCGTCATCGACCCCATCCAGGCCTTCCTCGGCGCCAAGACCGACATCTACCGCCCCAACGAGGTCCGCGCCGTCCTCGCCCCCCTCCTCCGCCTCGCCCAGCGCCGCGCTTGCGCCCTCCTCGTCCTCCGCCACATCACCAAGGCCCGCGCCAGCCGCTCCATCTACGCCGGCCAGGGCTCGATCGACTTCATCGCCGCCGCCCGCTCCGTCCTGCTCGCCGGCTCCGGCCCCGACGACTCCACCCGCCACGCCCTGGTCCACATCAAATCCAACCTCGCCGCGGCCGGCCCCACCCTGGGCTATCGCTTCGACGGCCAGTCCTTCGTCTGGGAGGGTCCATCCGGCCTCACCGCCAACGACCTCCTCGCGGCCGAGGCCCAGACCGACGACGCCGGCGCCGAGCAGGAGGCCCGCCTCTTCCTCCGCGACATCCTTGCCGAGGCCGAGACCCTTCCGGCCCGCGCGGTCCTCGCGGCCGCCCGTGAAGCCGGCGTCGCCGAGCGCACCTTGAAACGCGCCAAGCGCCGCGAAGGTGTCCGCACCATCCGCCAGGGCTTCGGCACCGGCAGCGTCTGGCTCTGGTCCCTCCCCACGCCCGACTCCGCCCCAAACGGACCGCCATCCACCGAAGCGGGCCATCCGGAAACCTGGCCCTCTTCGCCGGACGCTGGCCCCCTTCGTCCCGACCACGATCCGCAAGAGCCGCCGCCTGCGGACCCTCCGTCCCCCGATGAGAAGCTGACCGTATGAACCCAGCCGCCGAACTTCTGTCCGAGCTCCTCAGCCGAGGCGTCGTGGTCTCTCCTGCCGGCGCCAGCCTGGACCTCTACCCGCGATCGGCCCTGAGCCCCGACCTTCTGGCCCGGGTCCGCGCCCTCAAGCCCCAGCTCCTCGAGCTGCTGCGCGCAGGCGCCGGCTCCGTCGCCTCCCCCGCCGAGTGGCGAGTGCTTACTGCCCTCGCCCTCCATCCCGGCCTCGCCCCCGGCGAGCTCGCCGCCGCCACCCAGCTCGCTCCAGGTCCACTGACAACCGCTCTCCACACCCTCATCCGCCGCGCCGAGATCGCCACCCGCGCCACCGGCAAGCTCTACATCAACACTGTCTAGGAGCTCCGACGATGCCAGCCATCCAGCAAACCCAAGAGACGACCCCTGCCACCCAGAATCGGCCCAACCTGTTCCCCACCAGGCTCGCCGTCGAGCGCGTCCTCGCCGATCTCCTAATCGAGCTTCGGCGCCGCGGCGACCGCCTCCTCGACGTCAAGCAGGTCAGCGTCCGCACCACCCTCGCCCGCAACACCATCTGGGAGCTCGAGCGAGCCGGCCACTTCCCCCACCGCCGCCAGATCACCGCGAACAAGGTGGCCTGGCTGGAGTCTGAGGTCGACGCGTGGATCGCCAGCCGCCCGACCGCGCAGGAGGCGCGAGAAGGAAGCCGTTAGCGAACCACGGCTTTTCAGGCTCACGCAAAGCCTCCTGCACAGAGGTCGCAATGTTTGCCGTTAATGCGCCAGCAGCCTGAATCTGCCCAGTGGCACTACCGGCGGCTTAGACCCACCGCCACGGCAGCATCAGAGTAAGGCAGCGCCCCGTTCAGCGCCATGCAATTGCCGTGGCGTTTCGAGTTGGAGTTCTCCCGCGTTTACGCGATGAACAGAGGCAATATCACGCTCGGTGCTCCTTCCTCTGGGCCCGCATTTGCAGAATGCGGTCTCGTATCGCCGTTTCGATTCGATCAACGCAAGCATCCGCATCTGCCTGCACCTCGTGCTCCCAGATACGCAAGACAGTCCAGCCGTCTGCCTCGAGGCGGGCGCAGTGCTGTTGATCCCGCTCGCGGTTCCGGCGAATCTTCTCCTTCCAATACGGAGACGACAGCTTCATCTCCCATTCTTCGAAGCGCCAGCCGTGCCAGAAGTCTCCGTCTACAAAAACTACAACCCTTGCCATCGCAAACACAAGGTCTGGCTTGCCGGGCAGATGCGCAGAGTACTTCCTGTATCGAAGGCCGCGTGCAAACGACAGCCGCCGAATCATGAGTTCGGGCTTCGTATCCGCTTTCCGGATGCGCGACATCGTGCGGCTGCGCTGCTCGTGTGTCATGTTGTCGGCCATGAACAGTTCCCCGGTTCGGCGTCACAGACGCTACCGTCCACACGGAGTCCGTGATTCGGTCAGCTCGAAATGATCGCCGGCGCCAAGGACGCAGTTGCGTACGCCGCACCTGTGGCGCGCACCCTCCACTGGGATCGATAAATGCCGGCCTCGGAGAGCATTAATTAATTCCCATGCTTAGTCTCGTTACTACATCCGTGATAGCTGGCGGGACTGGGCACGAACATCGCCGTCTTGCTACTCATACGGAAATCTCACGGCACGGAAGACGGTACGGAGCTTCCATCTCCAGCCGCGCGATTCTGCCAGAGCAACACTACTCGCAACTTCGGGCCGGAAGTTTGAAGGATCCTGGTCCCAGAGTGGATGGATAAGGATAAGCACCTCTCCTGCGCCGGCGTCGTGGCCGGCCGGGAGGCCGGCCAGCTTCGTCTGGGTGTAGTTCAAGCCCTGGAAGTACGACGCCGCAGTACGCTGGATCAGTGCTTTCCAGTACGGCTGTGCAAGATCGATGGCTGCGGCTGGATCAAGCGCGAGCCTCACCATGTCAAGCGCAAGCCGCCAGTCGAGCAAGGGGTGGTACGGCATGTTGCCGTAATCCCGGAGACAGCGGTGGCAAGAGCTTGAGCACTCATGTTCGTGAGGTCCTCCGACCATCGGCCTGTAGAAGCTTGTCGAAGCCGGGCCCCCGTCGCCGAGCATAAAATGAAGCAGCTTCTCGAACTCCGCTGGCGTTCCGAAGTGTGTACTATAGCCCGCTCCGTTTTCTAGGCTGTCCGACACGAAAATCCGTGCGGACGGCGGCGCGAACGGCGTGCGCTTTTCCATGACAGGCTGGATGCCGACGTCAAGCTCCGACTCAGCTACGTCGAGAACGACGGCTGCTGCTCGTCGAGTGAGAAACCCGAACGAATACCAAGCGGCCCGAGCTTCGGGGTTCGCCGGGTTTAGCGTCACGCCAACCGGTGCGTGCTTGACTCCCGCAACCAGCACGTCGGTATTGGCGATGGACGCCAGCGCGCGGGTAACAGGAGCGGCCGAGTTGTCGTACTGGGGGCCGCGCATAGCTCGCTGTCGATCTGCCGGAAGATCCTGAAGAGCGCGCTGAAACGCATCATCAACTATCCAGATGTCGCCCACCGCAATCTTGCGGAAAATGAAGTCTTCCCCACCGTTGTCGTTGACGCGATGGATCCGCGCGGAACCACAGTCGACTTCGAAGTTCAACTGCTGCCTCGGGTTCCCGGGGGCGTGCCCCATGCGCGCGCGGAGGGCCCGCGGCGTGAATTCGAAAGCGCCGTTGTACTCCGCCTCGACTGACCACCAGGTCGTAAAGCCTGGAGGTTCGGAAAGCTCGACGGTGCGGTAGTCGTCTTTGGTCCGCGGAGCGCCGCAAAACGGGCAGCCTCCGATCGAAGTCGGCGCCTCCACCAGAGCTTGGCACTTCCGGCAGACGCCTACCCGCACAGGATTCGCCAGCGGGTTCGGCGACGTCTGAACCCCTCCTCTGGAGGGGAAGTAGTCCACTACGCCGACCGACGTCAGAAGCTGATCATCCTTCACAGTCTGAGCACCAGGCGCGAACTGGCTAATTGCGATGTTAAGTTGCCTGTCGACAACGCCGCGCTCCGGCGGCCAGCCACGGTCGGCGCTCGGCGGCCCGCCGTGGTAAAGGTAGCGGACGCGCGTCGGGAATCCAAACATCGGCAGCACACCGTGCGACGCGAGCCGCTCGCTTAGGGCGTGATGGTCCAAACTGTTCTGCGCTATCTGATCGATCGCGGAAATCAGGATGTTCGTGACGTGCTGGACCATGGCCAGGTTTCCAGCAGCGTTGTCGAGAGCCGTCCTTCGAAGAATCGCTTCGCAGATCTCCTGGACGATCTGCGCGTTGCTCCCCACCCATCCCGCGACCTGATCCCGGTAGCCTGCCCAGTCGCCAACAGAGCCGAACTCCCCGTGTACGTTGTCGCCGCTGTAAGGCAGCTGCAGTGGCTCGAAGGCGCGCCGCAACACTTCCTTGTTGACCACGCGCTTCGCGATCTCTTCGCGCGTGACGTCGACATACGGGCGCGGCGGCGGCTCGGCCGTGATGAGCCGCGGGCGCTCGAAGTAATAATCGTCGTGGCTTCGGCCCCGGCAGAGGGTCAAAGCGGCCGACATTCCGAGACCGCGGCGTCCAGCTCGCCCGATTCGTTGCTGGTAGTTGAATCGTTCCGGCGGCATGTTGGCGAGCGCGATCGCTTGGAGGGCGCCGATGTCGACGCCAGCTTCCATCGTCGTCGTCACGCTCAGGAGGTCGACGCCAATCGCGATTTCAACCTCATCGGCCATGAATACTTCCTGGAACCGACGCTGCCTAAGGCGCCGATCGATTCGGTTCGTTTGGCCCGTCAGCTCCTCGCAGTTCAATCGGAACGGCGCGTCTGTACATCGTGCTAGGTACTCGTAGTAGTCGGTCGGAATGCCAATGGTTGAGTGTGGAGCGGAGTTCGCGGGGAGCGGCCCGCGACATACGGTGCAGCAACCCGCAGACGCGTGCAGATGCGAGGATCCGCACCGGCCGCACGAGAACAGGTCGATATTTCCAGACTGATCCGGCCGGGGGCTCACGACAGCAAGAGAATCAGGATCGACGAGCCACTGTGCTAGGCACGCTCCGAGAATACCCTCGACATCCCGCTGGAGATCGTTCACGATCATTCCGAGCCGCGGCGCGACCTGCTCAAGATAGGCGTTAACGTACTCTGGCGGCTGACCGCTGCCTTGGGCGTCGCCTCCTGTCCAGCGCCATTTCTGCGCAAGCATCCGGATAACGCTAGCAGCGGCCTGCTCAGTGGGCATTGCTGGCGGCGTATGGCTCGTCCACAGGTAGCCGAGGCCCAACGATTCGAAATCTCTTGCGGCCGACGCAAATAGGACGCTTGAAATGACGCTTGCCCGAAGCGACTTCTCAATCCTCGCCTGCAGGTTCTGTTCGAGCGGCTGAAGCTGCTTCTTGTAGGAGGGAGATCTCACAGACCAGTCAATCAGCTCAGTCCACACGACACGGGGACCAGTGCGCTGCGGCTGGTATTGCGAGACCGATGGAAGCGGCCCCCCAGGGTTCATGCCGAGCGCAAGGAGCCGCTGCCTGACAAGATCAAGAACCTGCCTGAAGCTCATGAACATTAACGGCCCCGGCGGCACTCGTGTCCGGAGTACCTCCGGCGAAGGACCACCAGCAACTGCATGCTTCGTGAGATCACCTACGATCTCGCCGGGAAGGGCGCTCATAAGATCCCTGCGCCGCGTGTTCTCCTCCTCGGAGAGGCTTCCGGCCTCGCGCTTTCTCAGCAGCCCGTGCAATTCGACTGCCTGAGCATGAAGCGCCTGCTGCTGACAATGCTCCTGGATCGCGGCTGTTCCGGCTTGGCCGAGCGCAGCGAACGCGACCTGGCGGAGGGTATCTCGATAGTGCGCGAGCTTGATTCCCGTTGAGAGCTTCGCGGCGTCGAGGCGCGAGTCGGAAAAGAGAACGAGCTTCCTGCCGGGGCCGGGCGGCATCTCTCGGACGACGGCATCCCCGAGGATTTGCATGATGCGCTGAAAGCCCGAGCCAAGGTCACGGATTGGAGATCTGACGCCCAGGCGCCTGCCCCAGTCGGCGGCGCAGTGCGGACACTTCGCAGGAAACGCGTCCGCGTGGTCGACGGGAGCCATGAACGCGTAGCCCGCTGTCTCATTCCGGCCCGGTCCGCGCCGGCCCGGGCTCATGGAAAGGCGGCCCTCAATCAGGTCCAGCGAGGCAGGGCACCACTGATAGCCTGGTTGGCCATCCTGCTGCCACCGCCAAGTTGGTCCTAAATGCGTTCTTCGCGCGAGTGGCCTCGTGCCTCCGGGCCAGAAGACCAGGTACTCGCCATGCGAGCGCTCAAGCGAAGCGGATCGATCCGGCACGCGCTCCAGATCGGGGAAATCGGGCGAGAGAAACCAAGCGTTGTTCGCGTTGTCATCTTCGTCCCGGTATCCGCCAATGAAAACCTCGCCGCACGGCTGGCAGTAGAGCAACTCGAGCACCCGTGCGTTGCAATCGTCGCACCGAGGTCGAGGCTCGACGTAGAGGCGCCCCACAGGCGGCGGTGGAGCGCCTGGAGGCGTTGTGCCCGTCCGACCCGTACATGCTGGGTTTACGCAAACCCATAACCGTCCGGCATTATGAAAAAAGTAGTGCACTCTCAGGGGAAGCGGTGCGACGTCCGCTCCCCCTCGCTGCTGCCGCGCTGCGATTAGGCCGCGAACAACTGCGCGAGCGGCGTCCGGAGCATCGGGATCCGATCCGAACAGCGAGGCGGAAAGGCGATCCATGGTGAACGGTTCACTCGCACCTTCTCGACGCACGCACTCGAGCACGCCGGTTTGCGCGAGAACATCAGCCAGCCTGCGTTCCGAGGTCGAACCGGCTGCACTGATACCGGCGTCCGACGCCAAACCGGCAACTGCGCGATCCAAATCGCCCGCTCCCAACAGCCGCCCGAACGAACAAAACGGCTTGGCACCAGCACCAATGCCGCTTGGAAACGTGCCTCTCTTGCCATCAACGATCCGAAAAGACGATCGATCCCGGCCGAAAAACTGCTCCAGGTACTCGAGGCTCCCAGGATCGTTGGCTTCCATCGACGCGCTGGTCGCGATGAGACGGAGCTGGGGCGAATCCGGCGTCAGCGCCAGTCGGTGAAGTAGGGCGCGAATAAGGTAGCCAACCTCGGTGCCAGGTGTCCCTCGGTATGTGTGAAGCTCGTCGACCACGAGATGAAAGCAGTTCCTGCTGCGATCGCTCGCCAGCCAGCTTCGCGTCTGATCGAAGATCGCGCCCTCAAGGCCGCGCATCAACATGATGTTCAACATGCTGTAGTTAGTAATCAGGATGTCCGGTGGGGCGTCCTGCGTGTCCCACCGAGACCACATCTCCGAGCCATGGGGATCCTGGAAGTAGGACAGGATCTCGTCGTTCCCCGATCGAGCCGCAGCGAGCCGGGCCCGTCCCCATTCACTCTCCATGTCCTTCAGCCGCCGCCTCAGCTCCTGCCGCTTCGCGGCATTGGCCTGTGGCCCTGAGACCGGTGTCGAACCGGTATACCGAGCAAACCAGAAGGAGTTGCCGTTGCGCTTCGTAGAGAGCCATCCGCGTCCGTTCAGGCTATCGCACGCCCGGCGGATGCGCCCGAGCTGGTCCTCGATGAGAGCGTTGAGTGGATACAGGAACAGGGCACGTAGGGCTTTCGGCCGGCCGGTGTCATGCGCACGCTGCGGGATGCGTCGCTGGCGAGAATAGTTCCACCACAGCGCACACGGAGAGCGCGGCGACTGTCCTCCCCAACCTGCCGACTCCTCGACGAGGGAGGCGAGCACCGGCAAGAGGTAGCATTCGGTCTTTCCAGACCCGGTGCCCGTCGTAACTACTACTGCTTCCCCTGACCTTGATGCTCTCCAAGCGTCGAATTGATGCTGGAAGAGTTCCCGTTCTGCGGGGAACAGCCCGCCGCTCTCCACGTATTCCGCGATCTCCTGCGATGCACCGAGATGGCTGCAGGCAGCCCGTACGGTCATCCCGGACGACTCGTAGGGAACTATTGGCTCGAAGAGCGGGTGCCTGTATAGCTGGCGATCCTGATCTAGAAGGCTTGTGCGCTCCTCCATGATGGCCGGGTACCGAAGCCAGAACGGGCTGTCCAAGTAACGCAGGTACGCGTTGCGAAGCTCGTCAAACGTGAGGAAGGGATCGTTCATCGCTGTGCCTCCGGCATTGAAAAGCCCTGCCCCAGGCTGACCAGAAACGTAGAGGCAATGCGAGAATTCAGGTTGTCGAAGACAATATCGTCGCCTCTTAGGGTTCCGAGCCGACCGCCCGTGAGACAGGCTGTGCGCGCGTAGATTTCTGGAAGCGGAGCCCAACGCGGCACGCGAAGGCAGCGGTTTTCATGAGAGTACCGAACAACCCGTGCGCCCCTCACGAGGGCGGCGCAATAAAAGGAGGCGCGCTTTTCAACCTCGCGAAGACCATCTCGTCCCAGGTGCACAAGATAACGCCGCACGCCGTGCCGGTTGCTGTACTCGCGTACAGTACGATCAAGCCTGTCCGTTATCCATTTCTCATCCTGGAAAGACCACGACCGCACGGACCAGTTGATCGGCTCCTGAGCTGGTTCGGCCGCCTCCAGTGATTTCCGGATTGACGGCAGTCGTGCGGAGAGGAGAGCTGCGCCATCCGGCACGTACTCAACCCCGACGCCTTCGGCTGCCGCCCGAAGCGCGTCTGGCTCCCCGACTATCTGCACGCGGGACAGTCCGGGGATGATCTCGACTACTGATACGGTGGCACTCGAAGCGACGGCCGCTGCACGAAGACTATCGAGCAGCGATCGCGTACGCCCTCCCACGAAGAGGTGCTCGCTGCTTCCGGCAAGGCCCACCAATGCCGGGTGCAGCACGTGCCAGCGCCGCGAACCGTCGACGAAGAAATCAACGTGGCCAAGATTCGACAGGGTAATGCGAAGCGTTCGGTAGAGACCCTGCTCGTCGAGGTCGCTCGCATCGCCGGCCAGATCCGCGACCGCCTCGCGGAAGGCACTCCACGCCCCGGAACCGAGGTGAGTCATCCACTCGAGAAGAAGGTCCCAACTCCTCATCTTCTGCGCTTCCGCCTCTCGCGCTTGACCGAGCGCGCCGCTGCCATCAGCCGGCGCCACTCGGTTTCAAGTTCGTCGTTTGCGCAACCACCCAGACATAGAAAACGCGGCCGTCGAATCCCAACCTGGTAGATCGTCTCAACCCAGCTTGCGCCGCTGCGATTCCTGTCGTGACTGCCCTGAGGATCCTCCTGAACGCGGTTCTCAGAAGCGATTGCTGCAAGTTCCGGATCGTGGAGGTGGAGTGCCGTCGCGCCCGGCCCAGCGCCTACGTGGACTGCCCATCGAGCGTGGAAGGTCGGCCGAGCCAGAGCGCCTTCGGCAGGCGCGATGATGCTCTCGCGTTCACCGGGTTTGGACCCAATAAGAACCCAATACCCGGATGGAACGGCCACCGGTTCCGATTTGTCGTTGCTGCTGCCTCGCCATCGCCGGCACGATGGATGGACCACGCCCTGAACGACCGTCACCTTCTGCCTCAAGCGATTCCCGATCTCGATGACGTGCTGCCCAACGACGCCCAGCAGGTCGTCTTGAATTCGCCCTCCATCGTCGAGTTGAACTTCTCGACCGTCAATCTTGGCTAAGAAGCCCCGGCGCGAGCCAAGCACGGTCAGCCTCGCTGGAGCGGACTCCAGCCAGGTCCAGCGTCGGCCGAGCCGCAAGCCACCCTCTGGGACTAGTGCGAGGCTCGACTCCACGCGGAGGTTCTCCAAACACGGTGGCGGCGAGCAGTCGTTGGTCGCTCGAACCTCGGTGAACAGACACCAGCCGTTCGGGATGGTGTCGTCACGCCGGCGGTGAACCGGTTGGCCGGTTAGAACCTCGAGGTGGCGCCCAACGTCGTCCGCCAGAGGATCCGCGCAGAGAACTGCGCATTCCGTGTCTGCGCGAAGAACCCGGTCGGAGACGAACCCAGTGTACTCCTCGGAAGGAGTGAGCGGCAAAACCCGAGCCTGCCGGAGCTGAAGGTAGAAGCGGCCGTCATCGTTGCTGGTCCCGACGCGGATTCCATGTTCGAGCAGTTCGCCGTCGTCACGGCTCAACGGAACCGGTTCGTACCAACCCTCCTGGCTCGATGCAAAGACGAGATCCCCGTCTTCGACCAGATCCGGAAATCCAGTGGGCCTTCTGGCCAAGAGGTGGAGCTGCGCGCGACGCCGACGAATGTCCATCCAAAGCCCGATCGTCGCCGTCCGAGCTCCTGATGGATCCGTCCGACAGCCATCCCATCGCTCTAGCTCGTGCGCCACCTGGCGAACAACAAAAGGACGCCGGTGCCGGTCCTTCAGCGCGCTTTGTCCCGACTCAGTGAGACGGCGCCAGGGACCGGACGCCTCGTACAGGTCGTACGCGAGGCGATCGAGTGGCACACGTGCTCCAGGCTCGTATCCGTAGGCCTCAAAGAACTGCGGTAGCCGTTCGATGTCGACCTGGCGAAGCGGTACGTGAGCGAATGGGTACGCGACGTATCTTCGTACTCCCACCGCATCAGGAGCAGCCAGCGCCCGGTCGTACTTGGACTTCAGCCACTCCGCGAGCTCGTCCCAAAGTTCAAGGAACGCGTTGCCGTCGAAGCCCACAGGGTAGGAGTGCACCAGATCGCATCCGAGCATTGCGGCTAGCCGCGGGTAGAACGCGCGGCCGGTGTGCTCGTCGTCGGTGTGCATGTGAAACGCAGCCAGCACAGAGAGGGCGAGGAAGCCGATCCCAAACGGGACGTCAGCGGCAGACGTCGACTTGAGCGCCCTGAGCTTCTTTGAGTTTCCTAGAACTCTGTTGCGGTACATGCACGCGACGCCAGCGACGAAGTCGGCTTCTGCCTCGTCGGGCGACCGTACGCCTTCTCCTGCCTCCTCGAGCGCGACTGCCAGCGTTCGTGGAGCAACGGTCAGCAAGACGGTACCCGCACAGGAGTCCGCAAGCAAGCAGTGCTCAGCGAGCATGAAGTTCCAGAGGATGTACCTGTCCTCGGACCCCATTGTCACCACTCACAGATTCAACATGAATTCGGCGATCGCCTTCGTGACGAGGGGACATACAGCGTTCGCGAGTTGCTGCTGCTTATGAACGAGTCCACCAGGCTCGCCGGCGGCGGTCCCCGCGAAACGAAACCAATCTGGGAACGATTGGAGCCGCGAGGCCTCTCTCAACGAGAGGCCTCGATGCTGACTCGGATGGACGAGCATGCTTTTGCGATAGTGGCCGATGGTGATCGAGGGTTCGCCCCACCGAAGCCTGCGGTAAATGTTGCTGTGGGTCCGAGAAACGTCGGCGTAGTTGGTCATGTCGCCGCGGATGCTCTCCCAGTTACCACCAGCTGGAATCTTTCGATATCGGTCTATGACATAGTTCGCGTGCCTTGACGTGACGTGGTCGAAGACGACCTCGCGTTCGCTACCGCTTCGCGCGTACCGAAGAAACTCGTTCTCGTGGAGCATCTCCTCCGACGGTTCGACGTACGGGACCGACTCCGGCGAATGCCCATTCCCTATTCGAGGAAGATCGGCGATCGCCTCTCGAACAGTAACGAAAGGGCGAAGCCGCTTTCCGTGTGAAGGCTTGGGGAAGGGACCCCACGGGCCGAAGTCATTAGCCGTGTATCCCAGGTCCCGATGCAGCCCCATTACAAAGAGGCGGGTGCGATTCTGGGGCACACCGTACCAAACAGCGTCGAGAAGCTTCGGAAAGAGCAGGTAGCCCGTGGCTTTCAAACGTCGTTCGATTACATCGACGACCGAAACCGAGGTGCCTGCGTTCGGCGTCCAGAGCATCCCCTGCACGTTCTCCATCAAGAAGCCGAGAGGACGAAGCCGCAGGATGTACTTAATGAAGACATCGATGAGTTCGTTGTGGGGATTTGCACCCGACCAAGAGTTCCTATTTGCCATCGAGAAACCCTGGCAGGGCGGACCACCGATCAGGAAATGGGCCCCTCCTGCCTCATGCGCTGCGGCGGTTGCGCACTCAAAGATCTTCTTTTCACGAAGATCGCCCACTTCAAGGGCTGCGGGCGTTCTGATTCCAGGCCTCTGGCCTGCCGCACGCTCGAACGCATGATGGTTGGCTCGAAGAGTCTGGACAAAAATCGGATTCGCTTCACCCGAGTAGACGATTCGGTAACACCCTTCGGTCCCGCCTCCGAGCAAGAAGCCAAGCCCCATTCCTCCTGCGCCCGAAAAAAGCTCGATTACGTTTAGGATGGGGGAGGCCTTACGAAGAAGGCCTTTCACTGCGGCGTGGGACTCGGGCAGGGCAGCTCTTGAGCGAGCGTCTTGCCGGCGCGCCAGCGTGATGTTGGCTCGCGCAGTGATCGCAGATGCGGCGCCTGACGGCACCGCGCCCGAGACCGAATCTGCGGCACGTCTCTCCGTCCGGGACGCGCGGCGTATCCACCTCGCATGCGCTACGAGCTTGACCAGATCCTCGAGCGCAGCATCGAACGAAGAAAGGCCAATGATAGTTCCCCTATGGATGCCCTGAATGCCGCCAACCTGGGCTGCGAACAGCTTTGCGGTGCCTGCCGGAAGCGCCACGGTCGCCAGCTTGGCTGCGCTACACTCCAGCTCAGTCCCGTCCGGCATGACTACTGAGATGTCCCGCCAATTCCCGCGGACGAGAAGTTCAGCGGCCGCCATTGATGGGCGGCCCTTCTCGACCAGTTGCACAACCGTGCTCGGGCGGATCTGAACCACAAACGAGAGCGCGCGCTCGCCAAGCATCTCCAGGAATGCTCCAACCGAACCATATGACGCACCTGCCACGACCACAGGCTCGATGCGGTGAGCTGCCGCCCGGCCTATCAGCCCCGTGGCTAGCTCGATCTTCGCACTCCGCTTGAACCGCATGCTTCCCGCTTCGTAGGTTGTGCGCGCGGCGATAAGCTTGCTTGCGCCTTTCAGGCGGTGAACGCGAACTGTAATGGTGAGGCCGGCGTCTTTGCTTCCCACGCCGGCTAGACGACGGCGCTCCGCCGCCGTCGAGTTGTCCTCCAGCAGGAGAATCTCGTCGAACCGGCCCATCCGCGGGCTCATAGCCGCGTCATAGTCGCGTCATCCTCCAAAGCGAGGAAGAAACGCGCCGATTGGCCTTGGTGGGACCGCCGGGCGCGCAGGGAGCGACTGGCGAGGGCAAGGATCGCGATCGGTCCCGCCGCCACGGCGCACCCACTCGTCGATCGCCTCAAACTTCCAGAGCAGACCTACACGGTTTGCCGGCTGTCCCCGTGTCTCAATCCAGCGATCGATGGTGTCCTCGACCATCCCCTCGTGGCGCCCGACTCGCGGCCGCTCGCTAATGGCCAAACCTCCCTCGGGAACGTCGGTTTCCCTCAAACTCTCTCCCTCCTGGCCCCGGACTGGCCCGAGGGCGTGCACCGGCCTCCCGGCTTCCTTCCGGCGTCGGCTGAATCCGCGAGTTTGAGAGGCACGCATCGCCTATTAGATCATACGCAGAGACCCTAATGGGCAAGATCCTTCGGACAGACGGTTCGTGCGACGAGGGGGCGGTCCAGGGGCTCTGCAGTCCGACCGTCGGGGGTAACGCCTGACCGACCGATCAGGCCCTCAACTCTTCCACCTCATGCAGAATACGCCACAGATGCGCCACAATCATTGTTCTCTAGCAAGACCACGTCACACAACCCATTGATTCTATTGGAGCCGACGATCGGGATTGAACCGATGACCTGCTGATTACGAATCAGCTGCTCTACCGCTGAGCTACGTCGGCTTTCTTGAGGCTAAGTCACTACCCCTCAGCAACTTACCTCCCAACTGCGGATGCACCGCAGGGGCTCGGGCCAGCGGACTCAGCGCCTTGCCGGCCGACCGGAGCGGTTTCGAACCCCCTAACGGGGCGGGGATGGCGAAAAGGAGGGCCGCTCCCTTGGCACCCTACGTCGGGCGGAGTATAGCTGCGGCCCCCATGGCGGGGGAAGAGTCGAAACCTCCGGGACCTCGGTGAAGTGGGTCAGTACCACACCGGCCCCCACCGCGGCGCGGCCGGCACGCTACCCTGCTCGTCACCTTCGCGGCGTCAACCGTGGGCGCCGGGACCCTACGGCCGTATCTCCACCGTCGTCCCGGCGGGCACCAGGCGCCAAATCTCCTCGATCTCATCGTTGGTGACCGCGATGCAGCCACGGGTCCAGTCGTGGAGGAGGTGGGCAGGGCCAAGCCAGGCGAATCGATTGGGGATGCCGTGAATCATGATGTCGCCCCCCGGCGGCACTCCCAGCTTCCTGGCGCGGGCCAGGTCGGTCGCGTTCGGATAGGAGATGTGCAAGGCCCGGTGGTAGGCGCTCTGGGCGTTCCTGCCGTCGATGCGATAGCGGCCCTCCGGCACCAGGTCGTCTCCCTGACGGGTCTTGGGGGCCAACCCACCCCGGCTCAGCGCCAGCTGGTAGGTCTTGAACGCCCTTCCCCCGCGCCAGAGGGCCAGCCTGTGGGCACCCTTCTCGACCACTATCTTGTCGGC
Source organism: uncultured Acidobacteriota bacterium (assembly GCA_963732005.1). Taxonomy (GTDB): domain Bacteria; phylum Acidobacteriota; class Thermoanaerobaculia; order Multivoradales; family UBA5704; genus JASLEW01. The sequence continues at coordinate 2,473,233 of CAVSXT010000005.1, read as the reverse complement.
GCCGCCCTCCACGGGCCGCACTCCGACATCGCCGGCAAGCAGGCCGGTTCCCTGCCCGGCAGCGCAGGCGAACAGCACCACCAGCAACAGGCGGCGGCCCCACCTCGGCGCACTTCGCACACACATCCGATCATCCCGGACGGTCTTCGCCTCTTGCATCGATCCGACCCCGGGCCTCATCATAGCGCCGCGAATCTACCGCCCACCCGCCTTTCGAACCCGCGAGCCCGATCCCGCGCATCCCATGGCCAGAAAGCAGAGCGGACAACCGCCAGGTCCGCCCGCAACTCGACCGGCGCCAACCAAGGGAGGGTCACCAGCGACCCGATCAGCGCCGCCGGCACGACCTGTTCAGGAATCACCGCCAGCGGCACCAGCGCCACAAGCGGCACCAGCGCCACAAGCGGCACCAGCGCCGCCTGCGTCAACAGCGCAAGTCGCACAACCGGGGCCGGCCAGACACGCCGGGCCTGCATCCAAGCAGTCTCCCAAGGACGCCGCAGCAGCAGCGCCAGTCCCCTGGCATTCGCGCCAACTGCTCTGGCTCGTCCTCGCCGGGCTGGCGGTCGTGCTCTTCTACTCCTCTGCCCGCATGGCGGCGCCCGCACCCTGGTCCTACGACGAGTACTACCACCTGGGGATGGCGCGCGAGCTGCGCTCGCACTTCCCGCTGCGGTCGTTCCCCTGGACTCCCTTCTCGCTGGTCAGCGAGCACTTCGCCGACGGCGTGCCGCTGTTTCACCTGGCGCTGATGCCTTTCGCCGGCTGGTCGCTCGAGCGCGCCGGCCTGGCGGGCGTGCTGCTCGGCCAGGTCTTCGTGCTGGCCTGCCTGGGAGTGGCGCTGTGGCGGCTGCGGGTGCCGCATTCCTGGGCCTTCATGCTGGGGATGGCGACGCTTGGGTCGCTGTTCGCGATGCGCTTCGACATGTGCCGGCCGCAGCTGCTGCTGGTCGGCTTCTCAGTGCTGTTCCTGGGGCTGCTGGTGAGCGGCGCCCGCCCCTGGGCGCTGGCGATCGTGGCCGCCGTCTTCGGGCTCGCCCACGCCGGCGGCTGGATCGTCATCTTCTACACCGCGGTCTGGGAGGTCGCCGGCCTGCTGGTGCCGGCCCTCGCCGGCGCCGCCCGCGGCGGCTCAGGCGGCACAACCGGCAAAATCAGCAAGACCGGAAAAACCGGCAAGACCGGCCCCAGGCCCAGGTCCCAAGCAACAACCAGCACCAAAACCCTCCCCGCCACGGCCCTCCCCACCGGCGCCCTCCTCGCCAGCCATGCCAGCCAGCCCATCCTTGACCAAGGCGCGAGCCGCCCACCCTTCGGCTTCAGGCGCCTGCCGTGGCGGCTGCTCCTGTGGGTTGCCGCGGGGTGGCTGGCCGGCCAGCTGATCCACCCCAACTTCCCCTACAACCTGCGGTTGATGGCGCTGGCCAACCTGGTGGTGCCCTTCGAGGCCAGCCCGGCTGGCAACGACGCGCTGCGCACCCAGATCGGCGAGGAGCTGGCACCACCCGGACTGGACCTCCTGGCGGAGCAATGGACGATCTTCCTGGCACCGCTGGTGGTTGCCGTGCTGCTGCTGCGCGAACGGCGCCTGCGCACCCGCGCCACGTTGACCACGGCGCTGGTGGCGCTCGCCTTCCTCCTGCTCGGATCGCTGATGCTGCGGCGGATGCTCGAGGTGGGGGCGCCGCTGGCGATCCTCGCCCTGGCGGCGCTGGCCGCCGAGCGCCGCCGCCAAAGCACGGACGCCCCCGGCGGCCTGCTCGGCAGCTGGACCGCATGGGCGGCGGCCGGGGCGCTGGCGGTGGCCTCGCTGTGGACGGCGCAGACGGTGCGCGTCTACGGTTTCGGCAAGGCGTCCGCACCGCAGGAGATGGCGCGCTGGCTGGGCGAGCACGGCAACCCGGGCGAGCGGGTGTTCACCGCGCAGTGGGCCGATTCGGCGCCGCTGTTCTACTCGGCGCCGCGGTTGCAATCGCTGGTGGCCCTCGACCCGACTCTGTTCTTCGCCAAGGACCCGCGGCTGTTCCAGCTCTACGTGGATATCGTGCAAGGCCGCCAACCGGACGCGGCACGCCTGATCCGCCAGCGCTTCGGCGCGCGCTGGGTGACGCTGTGGCAGGCGCCGGTCTATGAACGTTTCGCCGAGCAGCTGGTGGCCACACCCGGCGTGCGCCTGGTCTACCGCGATCCTTATTATGTGATCGCCGACCTGGGAGCACACTGACCTCTCCTCCCCTCCTCCTCGTCTCCGCTCTTCGACCTCTCCTCCACCTCCCTTCCAGCGCGATGCCCCCGCCGATCCCGGCTCGCTCCGTGCCGCTCCGGGCGGCCAGGCGCGGGCCCCTGGTCGCCGCCGTGCTGGCGGTGCTCCTGCCACCAGCTTTCGCCCCCTCGCGCGCCGCCGTCGCCGAGGCCGCGACGTCCGCGGCGTCCGCGACGTCCGCGACGTCCGGAACGTCCGCAACCTCCGCGACGTCCGCAACCTCGGCGACCGACGAGTACAGCCTGCTGGGCCCGCTGCGCGAGCGCGACATGACGCCGTATCACCTGACGCGGCTCGAAATGCTGCCGACCGAGAGCTCGGCGGCGCTCGGCCCGGGCTGGACAGTGGAGGCCGAGCTGACCCACACCAACACCTACGCCCGGAGCACCCTGGTCGCCGACCGCATCATCGTGCGCGGCGGCCGCAAGCCGGTCACCGCCGCCGACGTGCGGTCGTTCCTCGCCGTGCCGGGCGACGTGGCCTACCTCGACGGCGAGTTCGGCCTGCTGGCCGCCACCGTGCACTACCAGCTGGACCGGCGCCTGGGATTCTTCGTCACGCTGCCCTTCTTCTACTCGACCGGCGGCATCTTCGATGCGGTGATCGAGGATTACCACAACGCGTTCGGCTTCCCCCAGGGTGGGCGCGACCAGGTGTCGCGCAACGAGTTCCGGGTGGTCTACCGCGTCGGCCGCGAGCAGGTGGTCGAAGTCGGCTCGCCAGGCAGCGGCCTGAGCGACCCGATCCTCGGCGTCCGCTACCGGCTGCTGCCGCCGTCGAGCCGCTGGGACCTCATCGTCCAGAGCGCCGTCAAGGTGGCGACCCGCGAGCCGGGCGCGCTGTCGACCGGCGGCAACGACGTCGGCATGCAGCTGGCGCTGCACCGCACTTTCGGCCGCCAGGCCGTCTACCTGGACGCCAGCGCCGTGCACGTCGGCGGCCCCTATGCCGATCCGCGGGTGGACCGTCGCACTCTGCCGGCCTGGGTCGCCGCCTACGAGCTGGGTGTCACCCATCACACCTCGCTGGTGCTCCAGGTCTACGTCAGCCCCAGCGTCTTCAGCCGCTCCGATATCCCCGAGCTGACCCAGGACAAAAACGAGATCGTGGGCGGCTTCCGCTTCCAGCATGGGCCGGTGGCCTGGTTCGTCGACATCATCGAGAACTTCATCCACCTCGAGAACACCCCGGACGTCGGCGCTCAGCTCGGCGCCAGCTGGAAGCTCGGCGGCCGCTAGCGGTACCGGGCTCGGCCCGCCGTCCGGCACGCCCTCGATCGAGGCACCCCACCCGGCCTGTCCGGCCGGCTTGACTGGCCTGTCCGACCTGCCTGCCGGCCGCCCTTCGTTGCCCCACCGCCGGCGCCTCTGTCGCCGCTTCGCCGCCATCTCGTCGCCGCGCCGCCATCCGTCGTGAAAGGCCAGCCAATATCATCGCGCTTCGTTCGACGCACCTTAGGCGGCAGCATTCAACGGCTGCATTTCCGAGCAGGAGGCAAGGCATGGTCACCGCTTCGCCCTCGATGCTGGACACGAAGATGGCCAACAGCAAGGCCGGCAAGATCGGGGTCTGGATCTTCGGCGTCGTCTTCGTGATCGGGATCTTCTACGCCGGCTATCACCTGTCCACCGACCTGTCCTCGGTGCGCACGGCCTCGGCCTTCCCCTTCCTACTGCTCGGACTCGCGCTCACCATCGCACTGGCCTTCGAGTTCGTGAACGGCTTCCACGACACCGCCAACGCGGTCGCCACGGTGATCTATACCCATTCGCTCGACCCACACCTGGCGGTGGTCTGGTCCGGGGCGTGGAACTTCATCGGCGTCATGACCTCCAGCGGCGCGGTCGCCTTCGGCATCATCTCGCTGCTGCCGGTCGAGCTGATCCTGCAGGTGGGCAGCGGGGCCGGCTTCGCCATGGTCTTCGCCCTGCTGGCGGCCGCCATCATCTGGAACCTCGGCACCTGGTTCTTCGGGCTCCCGGCCTCCAGCTCGCATACCCTGATCGGCTCGATCATCGGCGTCGGCATCGCCAACCAGCTGATGGCGCCGAAGACCGGCACCAGCGGCGTCGACTGGGGGCAGGCCCTGAACATCGGCAAGAGCCTGCTGCTCTCGCCGCTGGTCGGCTTCGTCGCCGCGGCGCTGCTGCTGCTCCTCGCCAAGGCGCTGATCCCCAAGCCGGAGCTCTACAAGGCGCCCGAGGGCACCGAGCCGCCGCCCTTCTGGATCCGCTGCCTGCTGATCCTGACCTGCACCGGCGTCAGCTTCGCCCACGGCTCGAACGACGGCCAGAAGGGCATGGGCCTCATCATGCTGATCCTCATCGGCACCGTGCCCACCGCCTATGCCCTGAACCACGCGGTCAGTCCGAGCGACACCCAGGCCTTCGTCGCGGCGTCGCACCAGACCGCCGACCTGCTGACCCGTCACGTGCAGCCCGCCAATGTCGCCGACCCGCGTGACGAGGTCGAGACCTACCTGCGGACCAAGGACTGGCAGCCGAGCACCATGCTCGCGCTGCGCCAGATGGTCAACGAGGTCGCCAACGAGATGACCTCCTACCGCGACCTGAAGGCCGTCCCGTCCAACCAGGTCGCCAACTTCCGCAACGACCTCTATGTGGTGAGCGAGGCCCTACGGCTGATCGACAAGACCGGCAAGCCCAGCTTCACCGCCGCCGAGCATGCCCAGCTGGCCGCCTACAAGGGGCACGTCGACCGGGCCACCAAGTTCATCCCCACCTGGGTCAAGGTGGCGGTCGCCATCGCCCTGGGCCTGGGGACCATGGTCGGCTGGAAGCGCATCGTCGTCACCGTCGGCGAGAAGATCGGCAAGAGCCACCTCACCTACGGCCAGGGAGCCGCCGCCGAGCTGGTCGCCGCCGCCACCATCGCCGCCGCCGACCGCTACGGCCTGCCGGTCAGCACCACCCACGTCCTCTCCTCCGGCGTCGCCGGCACCATGGCCGCCAACCACTCCGGCCTGCAATGGGGAACCGTCCGCAACCTGGCGATGGCCTGGATCCTCACGCTGCCGGTGTCCATCGCCCTTTCCGGCTTCCTGTTCTGGATCTTCCACAGCCTTTCGGCCGCGCCTCCCGCGGGGTAGGGACGTGACCTTGGGCCACCGCTCTCGGCGGCGCGCTCACACATGTTGACGACCTACAGGAGCCCCTGTAGACTGCCAACATGAAAGAGCCGAGCGCGGCCCCTACCGCATCCGAAACCGGCGACGCGAAGTCCGAGCTGCTGCAGGGGACGCTCGACCTGGTGGTGCTGCGCACCCTGGCGCTGGGGCCGATGCATGGCTACGGCATCGCGCAGCGCATCCAGCAGATCTCCCGGGACGTCCTGCGGGTCAACCAGGGCTCGCTGTATCCGGCGCTGCTGCGCCTCGAGCAGCAGGGTTGGATCGCCTCGGAATGGGGCACCTCGGACAACAACCGCCGGGCGCGCTTCTACTCGCTGACGCGGGCCGGCCGGCGCCAGCTGGCGGCCGAGACCGAGCGCTGGGCGCGCTTCGCGCAGGCCATCGGCCGCCTACTGACGGCCTGACCCGGAGGCCGCTGGCCGGCGCCGGGCGGCACCGGCGCCGGCCGCCAGCGGTCACAGGAGGATCCGCGATGCGCACGCTTCGCACCTGGGCCCTGCGGGCCCTGGGTCACTTCCGCCGGCGGCAGCTCGGGCAACGCCTGGACGAGGAGCTGCGGTTCCACCTCGAGATGCAGGCACGCGACCTCGTGGCGCGCGGCATGGGCGCCGAGGAGGCGCGGCGAGCGGCGCGGCTCGCGCTGGCGCCGGGCGGCTCGACGGAGCCGCTGCGGCAGGCGGTCCGCGCGCAGGGCGGCCTGCCGGCGCTCGAGACGCTGGGGCAGGATCTGCGCTTTGCGCTGCGCATGCTGCGCAAGAGCCCCGGCTTCACCGCGGTGGCGCTGCTGTCGCTGGCCTTCGGCGTCGGCACCAACTGCGCCATCTTCAGCGTCGTCGACGCGCTGCTGCTCAAGACGCTGCCGGTGGCCGGCGCCGAACGGCTGGTGGTGTTCGCCCGCATCGACGGCGGCGCCCGCAACCGGCTCTTCTCCTATCCGGCCTGGCGCCTGCTGCAACAGGCGGAGCCGGCGTGCTCGGGAGTGATGGCGGTGACCAACGAGTTCACCGCCGTGGTGCGCCCCCTCGCACCCGTACCCCCGGCGAACCCCGCACCGCCGGCGACCCCGGCAACCACCACGACTTCGCAGGGACCGGGCACCGGCGCCGCGATGGAGACCGCCCAGGCCGAGCTGGTCTCGGGGAACTTCTTCGCGCTGCTCGGCGTCGGCATGGCGGCGGGACGCGCCTACACCGCCGCCGAGGACGCGGTGCCGGGTGGCCATCCGCTGGCGGTGATCAGCTACGGCTACTGGCAGCGGCGCTTCGGCCGCGACCCGCGCGTCATCGGGCAGGCGATCGCGGTCAACGGCCTGCCGGTGACGGTGATCGGCGTCGCCCGCAACGGCTTTCATGGCCCGTTCGCCGAGGCAGCGCCGGACCTGTTCCTGCCGGTGACCCTGCGGGAAGCCGCCAAGTATCAGGGCGGGATCGACACCGACGGACCGGAGATCCCCGGCCGCCCGATCTGGGAGCAGGTCAACGACAGCTGGCTCGAGCTGCTGGCGCAGCGGCGGCAGGGGGTGAGCGTCGCGCAGGCGAGCGCCGCGCTCAACGTCCTCTTCCAGCGCGACAAGGAAGCGCGGCTCACCACCCGCACCGAGGCCAACGACCGCCAGGAGCTGCAGGCCGAGACCCTGGCGATCGAGCCGGCGGCGCGGGGCCTCTCCCGGCTGCGCCTGCCGTTGACCCAACCGCTGCTCATCCTGATGGCGGTGGCCGGCCTGGTGCTGCTCATCGCCTGCGCCAATCTCGCCAGCCTGCTGCTGGCGCGCGCCGATCGCCGGCACAAGGAGATGGCGCTGCGGCTCGGTATCGGCGCCGGCCGCGGCCGCCTGCTGCGCCAGCTGCTGACCGAGAGCCTGCTGCTCGCCGGCCTGGGAGCCGTCCTGGGGCTCGCCTGCGCCGGCTGGGGCAGCCGGCTGCTGCTGGGGCTGGTGTCGCGGAATGCCGACCCGATCCCGCTCGACGTCGCGCTCGACTGGCGGATGCTCGCCTTCGCCCTGGGCGTGGCGCTCGCCACCGGCATCGGCTTCGGCCTGGCGCCGGCGCTGCAGGCGACGCGGGTGGACCTCGCCGCCAGCATGAAGGAAGGGGCCGGCGCGATCGGCGCGGCGGCAGGCGCCGGCGGCGGCGGCGCCAAGGGCCGCGGCGGCAGGCTGGGATGGGTGCTGGTGGCCGCCCAGATCGGCCTGTCGCTGCTGCTGCTGATCGGCGCCGGGCTGTTCGTCCGCAGCCTGCAGAACCTGATGGCGGTCGACACCGGCTTCGCGCGCGACGGCGTGGCGCTGGTGACGATGAATCCCCGTTTGCTGGGGGCCGACGACGCCCGCCTCGCGGCGCTCTATCCCCGCCTGGTGGAACGGCTCGAGGCGGTCCCCGGCGTGCGCTCGGCGAGCCTCGCCAGCTTCCGGCTGCTGAGCGGCAGCTCGTGGGAGGAGAACGTGGCCCTGCCGGGCTACGCGCCGCGTCCGGGCGAGGACATGGACGTCCAGCTGCGGGTGGTGACGCCGCACTACTTCGCGACGCTGAGCCTGCCGCTCGCCGCCGGCCGCGCCTTCACCGCGCGCGACCGCCAGGGGGCGCCGCGGGTGGCGATCGTCGACCAGGCCATGGCCCGCCGCTTCTGGCCGCGGGAGGCCCGCGCCGGCGCCGCGGCCATGCTCGGCCGCCGCTTCGGCTTCGGCCCGGCGACCAGCAGCCGCGACCTCGAGATCGTCGGCGTGGCCAGGGACGCCAGGTCCGTCCGCCTCGGCGACGCGCCGCCGCCGACCGCCTACCTGCCGGTGGCGCAACGGCTCGTCCCGCTGTTCGAGCTCGAGGTGCGGACCGCCGGCGGCGCGGGCCCGCCGCCCCCGGGCCTCGCCGCCGCCCTGCGGCGCGCCATCGCCGAGGTGGACCCCAACCTGCCGGTCTTCAGCATCCTGGGCATCGACGAGCAGCTCGAGCGCTCGCTGGCGCGAGAGCGGGCGGTGGCGCGCCTGATCGGCTTCTTCGGGCTGCTGGCGCTGGGCCTGGCGGCGATCGGCCTGTATGGCGTGATGTCGTACAGCGTCGCCCGCCGCACCAGCGAGATCGGACTGCGGATGGCGCTCGGCGCGTCGCGCGGCCAGGTGCTGGGGTTGGTGATGCGCGAGACGGCGCGCCTGACCGCCGCCGGCGTCGCGGCCGGCCTGATCGCCGCGGCGGCCACCACCCGCCTGGCGGCGAGCCAGCTGTTCGGGCTGAGCGCGTGGGACCCGGCGACGCTGGCCGCGGCGACGCTCGCCATGGTGGCGGTGGCGCTTACCGCCGGCTTCCTGCCGGCGCGGCGCGCCGCCGACACCTATCCGATGGCGGCGCTCCGCCGCGACTGATGCGGGTGCGGAGGGTGCTCAGGCGCTGGCGCGCCGCGGCTCGGCGGGCTGCAGCTCGTCGAGCTCGACCGCGACCAGCTTGGAGACCCCCTTCTCTTCCATGGTGACGCCGTAGAGGCTGGCGGCGACCTCCATGGTCAGCTTGTTGTGGGTGATGATGATGAACTGAGTGTCGCCCGCCAGCTCGCGCAGCAGGTCGATGAAGCGCACCGTGTTGACGTCGTCGAGCGGCGCGTCCACCTCGTCGAGGATGCAGAACGGCGACGGCTTGGTCTGGAACAGCGCGAACAGCAGGGCGATGGCGGTGAGCGCCTTCTCGCCGCCCGACAGCAGCATCAGGTTCTGCAACCGCTTGCCGGGGGGACGGGCGACGATCTCGATGCCGCTCTCGAGCACGTCCTCGTCGTCCATCAGGCGCATCTCGGCCTCGCCGCCGCGGAACAGGCGGACGAAGACCTCGCCGAAGCTGCGGTTGACCAGCTCGAAGGTGGCGCGGAAGCGCTCGCTCGACGCCTCGTTGATCTCGCGGATGGTGCGCCGCAGGCTGTCGACGGACTGCGTCACGTCGGCGCGCTGGGTGGTCAGGAAGACCTGGCGCTGCTCCTGCTCGTCGTGCTCCTGGACGGCCAGCACGTTGACCGGCCCCAGCCGCTCGAGCGCCGCCTTGCAGCGGGCCAGCTCGGCTTCCAGCTCGATGACCTCAGCCGGCTCAGCCGGCTCGGCCGGCTCTCTGCTTTCCCTGCTCTCCGCGGACACCGCGGCCGGCGGCGCGGCGGGTGGCAGCTCCTCGCCGAAGTGCTCGCGGTAGCTCGCGGCCAGGTGCTCGACGTCCTGGCGCCGGCTGGCGGCGGCGACCCGCAGTTCCTCGATCTCGGCGCGCACCTGGTCGCGGCGGGCGCGGTGACCGGCGATGCGCTCGTCGAGGCCGCGCACCTGCTGGCGATGGGCGTCGAGCTCCTCCTGCTCTGCCAGCACCGCCTCCTCGGCCTCGTCGCGCTGCTCGAGGGCCTGTTGCAGCTCGGCCTCGGTGCGGGCGAGCTCGCCGTCGAGCTGGCCGCGGCGCGCCGCCAGGCGCTCGGCCTCCTCGCGCCAGGCGGTCACCTGACGGCGGCCGCTCGCGACCTCGGCGGCGAGGCGCGCCACCTCGCGGTCGTGGGACTCGAGCCGTTCGTCGAGCAGCTCGAGGCGGCTGCGGTGGCCGGCGCTGGCGGTGCGCAGCGCCTCGCGCGCGGCGCGGGCCGACTCCTGCTCGTTGGCCGCGCGCTCCAGGCTCTCCGTCAGCGCTCCCTCGCCCGCCTCGGCCGCCGCCAGCTCCTGCTGCAGCTGGGCGCGGCGCTCGGCGACCCGCTCCATCTCGCGCCGGGTCTCGAGCTGCTCGCTGGTGAGGGTCTCGCGCTCGGCGCCGAGGCGGCGGTGGCGGGCCGCGGCATCCTCCTCGCGCGCGCGGCCGACGGCGAGCTCCTGCCGCAGCTGGGAGGTCTCGTTCTGCAGCCGGTTTGCTTCGCCGGCCAGACCGGCGCGCTCCGCCACCAGGCGATCGAGCTCGGCGGCGGCGTGCGCGTGCTCGGCCTCGAGGTCGGGGATCGCGCGCTCGAGCGCGACGAGCTCGCCTTCGCGCTCGAGCACGCCGGGGGTGACGGTCTCACCCTCGACGTGGAAGCTGCCGGCCTGCACCCACACCCCTTCGCGGGAGAGGAAGGCGACGCCGGGATGGCGGCGGGCGAGCCGCTCGGCATCGCCGGCCGAGCGCACCAGGAAGGCGGGCGGCAGCGCCGCGGCCAGGGCCGCCGGCAGCCGCAGCGCCTCGCCCAGCGACAGCACCACCGCGGGGTCGTCGATCGCCGGATGCTCGCCCGCCTGCTCACCCGCCAGCTCGCCGCCGGCGGCCGCACCGGCCTCGAGCAGGATGGCGCGCGAGCGGCCGGCGAGGGCGCGGGCGAGGTCCAGCGCGCCGGTGCCCGGCGGCAGCACCACCGCATCGGCCAGACCGCCCAGGTAGACGTCGAGGCTGCGCTCCCAACCCAGGGCCGCCTGCGCCTGCTCGGCGAGAAAGGCGGGGGCGGCGAGGCCGGCGTCGGCGAGCGCCGCCAGCAGCGCGCCGCGGCGCTCGGCATCGGCGCGCGCCAGGTCGGCGAGCAGCCGCTGGCGCTGGCGCGCGTCGTGGATCTCGCCGGCCAGCGTGCGCTTGCGGTCGGCGGCCTCGGCCTCCCGGCGCATGGTGACCTCGAGCGCGGCGGCGATCCGCTGCTGCTCCTCGACGCGGGCGGCGAGGCTGGCCTCGACCGCGGCGGTGCGCTCGCCGGCGATGGCCAGCGCCTCGGCCGCCTGGCGCAGCTCGTGGGCGCGGCGGTCGAGCTCCTCCTCGAGGTGATGCTGGCGGAAGCTGCCGCGCTCGAGCTCGATCTGCGACTGCTGGGCGCGCTGGCGCAGGCCGGCGAGCGCCGCCGCGGCGTGCAGCATCTCCGCGCGCAGCGTCTCGACCCGCGCGGCGGCCTGCGCGAGGTCGCGCTCGGCGTCGGCGATCCGCCGCTCCTCGGCGTCGACGGCGTCCGCCGCCCGCGTCCGTTCCTCCGCCAGCTCGCCGCGCCGCGCTTCGAGCGCCGCCAGGGCGTCGGCCTGCCCCGCGGTCTCCTGCTCGCGGCGCTCGGCAAGCGCGCGGTCCTGCGCGGCGCGCTCGCCGATCTCGGTCACCGTCTGGCGGTTGGCCTTGAGGAACTCCTGGCGCCCCTGGATGGCGGCGGCGAGGTCGGCGACCCGCTGATGTCGCGCCGCCACCTCGCTCGCCAGCTCGTCGAGGCGCTCGCGGCCAGCGGCGAGCGCGGCCTCGTCGCGGTGCAGATCGGCCGCGAGCCCCGCCTCGCGCGCCGTCGCCTCCTCGAGACCCGCCCGCAGCTTGGCGAGGTGGGCGCTCTGCAGGCGGTGGCGCCCGACCAGCACCCGCGCCAGCAGGTCGCGGTACTCGCGCTCCTTCTCTTGGTAACGGCGAGCGGCGGAGGCCTGGCGCTTGAGCGAGCGCAGGGCGCGCTCGACCTCGGAGATCACGTCGTCGAGGCGCAGCAGGTTGGCGGTCGCCTCCTGCAGCTTGATCTCGGCCACGTTCTTGCGCGCCTTGTAGCGGGTGATGCCGGCGGCTTCCTCGATCAGCTTGCGGCGCTCCTGCGGCTTGCCGGAGAGGATCATGCCGATCTTGCCCTGCTCGATCACCGAGTAGGCACGCAGACCGAGCCCGGTGTCCATCAGCAGATCCTTGATCTCCTTGAGCCGGGTGATCTTGCCGTTGAGGCGGTACTGGCTCTCGCCGCCGCGGAAGACACGGCGGCCGATGGTGATGCGGCCGTCGTTGGCGCTGGGAAACGAGGGGTCGGTGCGCAGCGTCAGCGTGCACTCGGCCATGCCCAGCGGCTTGCGGTTCTCGGCGCCGTTGAAGATGACGTCCTCCATGGTGCCGCCGCGCAGCGACTTGGCGCTCTGCTCGCCGAGCACCCAGGTCATCGCCTCGGAGAGGTTGCTCTTGCCGCAGCCGTTGGGCCCGACGATGGCGGTGATGCCCCCGGCGAGCTCGACGGTGACCGGATCGACGAACGACTTGAAGCCTGAGATCTCGAGCGACTCGACTTTCAGCATAGACCTCGTTCCATGGCAAGGAGCCCCTCGGAAGGGACCGGTGGCACGCCGAGGAGCCGGCGGTGCAACCGCAATCCCTGGTGGCCCATCGACAAGAAGACTACCAGATTTGGTGGCCGAGGAACAAGACGACAGGCGGCGAGGGCGACCGCTCCAAGCCCCGGATCCGGAGGCTGGTGCAGCCGAGCACCATCAGTATAATCCCGGTGGCGGCGGCCGGGGGGGACGCGCCCTGCTGCTGCTGGCCTGGGCCTGGCGCCGGGGCCCCGACGGGCGGGCCGTGGGCTGGATCGCGGCGGCGGCCTTCCACCTCCGAGCCCTGGGCGCCGACCACCTGCTGGTCATGCGTGGCAAGAGCTGGCCCCTGGCCACCGATCGCCGGGAGTTCCTCGACCTGTTCCAGCCGGTCTATGCCGACGCCGGCGCCGCGGTCTTCGCGCGGCGCAACCGCTGATCTCGTCTCCCGCCACCGCCACCGCCGCCGCCGCGGTGGCGGGAGGCCGAGCGGTCGTCTACACTCACTGATCCAATGAACCGACCAGCGCCGCTCCTGCTCGCGGGCCTCGCCCTGCTCCTCGCCTCCCCTGCCGCCGCTCAGAACGGCGTGCCATCCAGGAAGGCGGGGCGCGGCTGTGCCTGGGAAAAGCTCGCCGACGCCAAGCTCGGCCTGGCAGCCTGGGTCCAGCGCTGCGACTACGGCTTCCGCAAGATCGATTTCCTGATCCTGAAGCGCTCCCTGGCCGTCCGCTTCTCGGATGGCGGCGGCCCGGATCCGCTCGTCGACGTCCTCGACCTCGAGCCGGGCGAGACGCCCGCCGCGGGCATGCAGCGCCTGTTCAAGGCGCGTACCGACGCGAAGCTCGCCGCCCGCTGCGTCCTGGCCCCCTATCGCGGCAGCAAGACACCGGCCGGCGTGCAGCGCTTCACCTTCGTGCCCAACGCCGCCTACCGCAAGCAGCTCGCCGCCAAAGCCGATCCAAACGAGGTGGGCGACCCGCCGTGCGGCGACTGGGGCGATGCGCCGGACGGCATCCAGTATTTCGAGGCGCAGCCCGCGAGCGGCGCCCGCAAGGTGCTCTTCGTCAGGGTCGGCCAGGACGAACCGCTGTTCGACGAGCAGACGCTCCGGCTGCTGCCGCCGTAGGAGCCGCGACCGCTGCCGGGCGGCAGGCCCCGCCTCCCCGCCCCCCCGGCCACGCCGTGAGACCGGCGAGGCGAGGGAGCGCCCTACTTGGTCGAGCAGCTGCCTACCGGCCGCCTACTTGGGCTTCGACAGGCTGCGGACGTAAGCCACGACCTGATCGATCTGCGCAGCGGTCAGCTTCCCTCTCAGGGGGGGCATCTTGCCCTTGCCATTGGTGATCACCGTCACCAGCTGGACATCGGTCAGCGCCTGCACCTCGGGCCGGCGCAGGTCCTGGACCTTGAGCGCCTTGCCGAGCGGCGTGTTGGCGCTGCCGTCGGCACCGTGGCAGCCGATGCACTTGTCCTTGTAGACGGCGGCGCCGGCCTGGGCGGCGGCACCGGCGGTGGCCACCGGGGCCGCAGGGGCCGCCGGCACGGAAAGGAAGGCGAGGATCAGGACGGCGGTGATGCGGCCGCCGCGACCGTCTTGGTGCCGGCGATCCCGGAGCCGGCACGCAGTCGTGAGGTTGCCATCGGCAGTTGTCTCCTTGCAGAGGCTGGTACGGCGTTGTGCCGTCATCATAGCGCTCGGACCGGTTCACCCAACCGGACTCAGCCGGCGAACCACCGCCCACCGCACCTCGCGGGCGACCCGCCGGCGCCGTGTTAAGTTCTGCGCCGCGACAACCAACGGAGGACGGAAGCCATGACGATCGATCGCCGCTCCCTGCTCAAGGTTGCCGGGCTGATGCCCCTGGTGCGCGCGGCAGGCGCGGTGCCGCTGCTCGCCCGGGCTACCGCCAGTGTCGCCAGTGCCGCCGATGCCGCCAACGCCGCCAAGATGGCCGGCGAGAGAGCCGATCACACCTTGCGGATCGCCGCCGGCAGGATCGAGCTCGCGCCCGGCCATGTCGTGTCCACGACGACTTACGACGGACAGTTCCCTGGTCCGCTGCTGCGCTTGCGGGAAGGGCGGCGCGTCGTTGTCGACGTTCACAACGACACCGATGCGCCCGAGCTGGTCCACTGGCACGGACAGCGGGTCGCCAGCGAGGTGGACGGCGCCGCCGAGGAGGGCACGCCGTTGGTGCCGGCGCACGGCATGCGCCGCATCGCCTTCGTGCCCGGACCGGCGGGTTTCCGCTTCTATCACACGCACGCCGTCGCCCGGGGCGATCTGCGGCGCGGCACTTATTCCGGCCAGGCCGGGCCGCTCTACGTCGAGCCCGAGCGTTACGCCGGCGCCTATGACCGCGAAGTCTTCCTGACGCTCAAGGAGTTCGCGCCTTCGTTCAGCCGCGGCGGCGACATGGCGATGGACATGCTGGCCGGCGCTCCGCTCGCGGCGCTGCAACGGCTGGGCAAGGCGGCGGATGCGGCGGCGCACGACCAGACCAAGGGTTTCGAGGTCGGCTACGAGCTGTTCTGTATCAACGGCAGGATGCTCGGTCACGGCGAACCCATCCGCGTCAAGCAGGGCGAGCGGGTGCTCTTCCATGTGCTCAATGCCAGCGCCACCGAGATCCGCAGCCTCGCACTGCCCGGCCACGCCTTCCAGGTCATGGCGCTCGACGGCAATCCGGTGCCGGCGCCGGCGGCCGTGCCCGTGCTCTGGCTCGGCACCGCCGAACGCGTCTCGGCGCTGGTCGAGATGAATCATCCCGGCGTCTGGGTCATGGGCGACCTCGCCGGCGACGACCGCCGCCGCGGCATGGGCATCGTCGTCGAGTACGCCGGCCGGCAGGGCAAGCCGCAATGGCTCGAACCGATGCCGTTCCACTGGGATTACACCCGCTTTGGCAAGGCCGGCGCCGCGCCGCCCCCGCCGGACGAGACGATCGAGCTGACGATCGTCAAGCACAACGCCGCGCTCGCCGGCTTCAATCAATGGACCCTGAACGGCGAAGCCTTCTCGATGGCCACGCGGCGGCCGATGTACAAGGTACGCGAGGGGCACCGCTACCGTTTGCGTTTCCGCAACGCCAGCGACGACATCCACCCGCTGCACCTGCACCGCCACAGCTTCGAGCTAACCCGCGCCGGCGGCAAGCCGACCGCGGGCGTGGTCAAGGACGTGGTGATGCTGGGCGGGTTCCAGGAGCTCGACCTCGACTTCGTGGCCGACAACCCCGGGCTGACACTCTTCCACTGTCACCAGCAGCTGCACATGGATTACGGCTTCATGGCGCTCTTCGATTACGCCTGAGCCCTGGCCGCGATCCGGATGACGCATCGGCACGGCGGCGCCGGCCGCCGCCGAGCTAGTGCCCCGTGTCAGAATTTCGCATCATTATTCACCGGCCCTCCGGCCCCCTGGCGGCGTTGCGCCTCCTCGACATAGTTTCGACTATGCCTGCGTCGGCGCGCCTGGCCAGGAGCCCGGATTGCTCGCCGACTAATGACGCGATCTTCTGACGCGGGACACTAGCCGCCGGCGGGCGCGACGGGCAGCAGGCGGATCCCCGTGGGATCGGCGCCGGCCCCCTCGCCATGCAGCAGCTCGACCAGCTCGGCGCGCCGCTCGAGCACGGCGCGCTGATTGATATAGCCCTTGTCGGTGATCTCGCCGGCGTCGATCGAGGGCGGCTCGGCCAGCAGCATGACGCGCGCGATCCGCCGGCAGCCGGCGGGGTTCGCCGCGTTGTGGGCGGCCAGTCCGGCGAGCAGCTTGCCGCGCACCTCGGGGCGGCCGACCAGCTCGCCGAGCGGCGCCTCGCCCGATCCTGCGCCGCACAGCGTCCGGCAACCGTCGAGGCTGGGGAAGACGAGCAGGCCGACGTCGCGCCGGTCGTGACCGGTCACCACCACGTCCTGGATGACCGGAGCGCCGGCGCTGATCACCTCGGTGCGCAGCTCGCCGACGTGGACCCAGGTCCCGGAGAGCAGCTTGAAGTTCTCGGCGATCCGGCCGTCGAAGACGATGCCCCGCGCCGGGTCGTCCGGGTCGGCCAGCTTGCCGGCATCCCCCATCTTGAAAAAGCCATCCGCGTCGAAGATCTCGCCCGCCAGCTCGGGCTGCCGCCAGTAGCCGGGCGTGACGTTGGGTCCCTTGACCCGCAGCTCGAGCTTGCCGGCGACCGGCGCCAGCTTGATCTCGGTCCCCGGCAGCGGCAGGCCGATGACGCCCGGCCGGTCGGAGTCGAAGTGGCTGACGGCGGCGGCGGGGGCGGTCTCGGTCGAGCCCCAGCCCGCGAGAATGGCGACCCGCCTTCCGGTCGCCCGCACCGCCAGCCGCTCGAGCTGCTCCCACAGGTGCTGCGGCAGCGAGGCCGCGCCGTAGAAAACGCAGTCGAGATCGCGGAAGAAGGTCGCGCGCAGCTCGCCGTCCCGTTCGAGGTAGGGCAGCAGCATGTCGTAGCCGCGCGGCACGTTGAAGTACAGCGTCGCCGGCACCTCGCGGAGGTTCCGCACCGTGATCTCGATCAGCCCGGGCAGCGGCCTGCCGCCGTCGATGTAAAGGCTGCCGCCATGGAAGAGGATCATGTTGAAAGTGTAGCTGCCGCCGAAAGTGTGGCTCCACGGCAGCCAGTCCACGATCACCGGCGACCGCTCCGCGAGGAAAGGCCAGAGCTGTGCCGTCGCCTGCTGGTTCGAGCAGAGCATGCGCTGGGTGGTGAGTGCGCCCTTGGGCCTGCCCGTCGAGCCCGAGGTGAAGAGGACCTTCGCGATCGTGTCCGGACCGACCGCGGCGAAGCGGGCCCCGACAGCGTCCGTCGCGGCGGCGCCGAGCAGGTCCGCGAAGGCCGTCGCCGGGCGATCGGCCGGCGGGTTGGCGCTGACCACGAGCTCGCCGCCCTCGCCGCGGTTGCCGAGCGCCGCCGCGCAGGCCGCGAAAGCCGCCTGGTACCTGGCGCCGTCCGCGGCATAGATCAGGCCGGGAGTGGTCCGCTCGACGACGTAGCGCAGCTGTGCATGCTCCTGCGACTGCACCGAGTAGGCAGGCGAGACGGGCATCACCGGGATGCCGACGTGCATGGCCGCCAGCTGCAGCAGAGCGTTGTCGATGCCGTTCTCGGAGAGGATCGCCACGCCCCGCTCCGGACCGAGACCGCGTGCGAGCAACGCCGCCGCGATCCGCTCCACGGCGGCCAGCGCCTCACCGTAGGTGACACGGCGCCAATCGCCGCCAGTGCTGGCGGCGTTGGATGCGCTCGCACCAGTCGAGGGTTTGGCGCTGGCATCGTTGGCCGCGCCCGCACCTGTGGAAGGGGTGATGCTGGCGCCGCCGGCGGGGCGCTCGGCGAGGAAGGTGCGCTCAGGCGCCTCCCGCGCCCAGCGGACGAGCAGGTCGCCGACACAGCGCGGATAAGGCAGCAGGGCCTGCGGCGAGCGCAGCACCAACCCGCCGCCGGGCAGCAGCCGGGTCGCAACCGCCGCCGGCGCCAGGGCGAGCGGCTTCCTGGGAGCCTTCCCCACGACTTCTTGGGTGCCGGTTTGGGTGCCGGTGTCGTCGCGTACGGACAAGAACAGAAATTTACCATGGGCGCCCGGCACCACGCGGGGCGCCCGCACCATGCGGCGCCGGCGAGGGCGCGGGACCTGTGCCAGAATGAGCGCCGGCACCACACCTACCCGGACGATGAACGGTTGAGAAACGCCGTCTACTTCTACGGCACCTGCCTGGTCGACCTCTTCTATCCCGAGGCCGGGATGGCCGGCATCGAGCTGCTGCGCCGCGCCGGCCTCGAGGTGATCTTCCCGCAGGCGCAGACCTGCTGCGGCCAGCCGGCCTTCAACAGCGGCTACGCCGCCGACGCCCGCGCCGTCGCGCGCGCCCAGGTGGCCCTCTTCCGCGAGCCCTGGCCGGTGATCGTTCCCTCCGGCTCCTGCGCCGCGATGATGCGCTGCCACTACCCGGGGCTGTTCGCCGGCGAGCCCGACCTGCCGGCGGTCGTGGCGCTCGCCGGCCGGGTCCACGAGCTGACCGAGTTCCTGGTGGACGTGCTCGGCGTCGAGCTGGTCGACCGCGGCCTGCCGGTGCGCGTCGCCTGGCACGCCTCCTGCCATGCGCTGCGTGAGCTGGGCGCCGGCGAGCAGCCCAAGGCGCTGCTCGGCCAGCTCGCCAACGTCGAGCTGGTGCCGCTGGCGCGGGAGCGCGAGTGCTGCGGCTTCGGCGGCACCTTCTCGGTCCGCTTCCCGGAGGTTTCGGCGGCGATGGTGGCGGACAAGGCCGACGACGTCGCCGCGACCGGCGCCGCCGAGCTGCTGGCCGCCGACTGCGGCTGCCTGCTCAACATCGCCGGCAGGCTGGCGCGGACCGGCAGCACCGTGCGCGCGCGGCACATCGCCGAGTTCCTGTGGGAGAGGACTCGCGCCGCACCGTCGCCGGCGGCACCGTCGCCAGCGGCGCCGTCGCCGGCGGCGGCCTCGCCGGCTGCGGCCTCGCCGGCTGCGGCCGAAGCGGGCAAGCGATGACGGCTCCGGCCGCACCCCCCGATTTTCGCGCCGCCTCCGCGGCCGCGCTCGCCGACCCCAGGGTGCGCGCCAACTTCCGTCGCGCCATGGACGGTCTGATGGCGAAGCGCGCCGCGCTTTTCGCCGACCCGGCCGAATGGCGATCGCTGCGCGCCCTGGGCGCCGCCATCCGTGCCCGCAGCCTCGCCCGTCTGCCCGAGCTGCTCGAGCGCCTCGAGGAGCGCCTCCGCGCCAACGGCATCCAGGTCCACTGGGCCGAGACCACGGCCGCGGCCAACGCCGCCGTCCTGGCCATCCTGCGCGCCCGCGGCGCCACCCGGGTGGTCAAGGGCAAGTCGATGGTTTCCGAGGAGATGCACCTCAACGCCTTCCTCGGTGCCCACGGCGTCGAGGCGCTCGAGTCCGACCTGGGCGAGTACGTCGTGCAGCTCGACGGCGAGATGCCCTCGCACATCATCATGCCGTGCATCCACAAGGACGGCCGTCAGATCGCCCGCCTCTTCGGCGAGAAGATCCGGGGCGCACGCTACACCGAGGATGTCGACGAGCTGACCGCCATGGCGCGCCGCGTCCTGCGCGCCAAGTTCCAGCAGGCCGACGCCGGGATCTCGGGCGTCAACATCGCGGTCGCCGAGACCGGCACCCTGGTGCTGATCGAAAACGAGGGCAACGGCCGGATGTCGACCCACGTGCCGCCGGTCCACATTGCGCTGATGGGGATCGAGAAGGTGGTCGAGCGCCTCGAGGACGTGCCGCCGCTGCTCGCCCTGCTCTGCCGCTCGGCCACCGGCCAGACCGTCACCACCTACACCAACCTGATCAGCGGCCCGCGCGCCGCCGGGGAGCTGGACGGGCCGCACGAGGTCCACCTGGTCATCCTCGACAACGGCCGCTCGCGGATCTTCGCCGATCCCGAGCTGCGGGCGACCTTGCGCTGCATCCGCTGCGGCGCCTGCATGAACCACTGCCCGGTGTACACCCGCGTCGGCGGCCACGCCTACCAGGCCGTCTATCCGGGGCCGATCGGCAAGATCCTGATCCCGCAGACCGAGGGGCTGAAGGCGCGGCGAGAGCTGCCGCAGGCGTCGAGCCTCTGCGGCGCCTGCGTCGAGGTCTGCCCGGTGGAGATCCCGATCACCGAGCTGCTGCTGCGGCTGCGCCGCGACGCCGTCCACCCCGATCCCGGCTCGCCGGTGCTGCAGGCGGGCGAGGCGCGCTCCCCCGTCGAGGACCGCACCTGGGCGGCCTGGCGGCGGGTCTTCGCCTCGCCGCGCGCCTACCGCCTGGTCAGCCGGCTCGCCACCCGCCTGCGCTGGCTGCCGCCGCCCCGGCTGGGCCCCCTGCGCGCCTGGACCGGCGCCCGCTCGGCGCCGCGCCCCGCGCGCCGCACCCTCCACGAGCTGGCCCGCCGCGACGGGGTGCCCGATGCCTGACCTCCCCGCCGCCAGCCCCCGGGAGCGCATCCTCGGCCGCCTGCGCGCCGCCGCGACGGCCGCCCAGCCGACGGCGCCTGGCGATGCCGCCCACGGCACCGGCATCGCCGGGGGGTCCGGCACCGCAATCGCCGCGAGCACCGCCGTCCTCGCCGCCAAGACCTGGCCGCCGGCGGAGCGGATCGCGCGCCTCAAACGCTGCATGGAGGCGGTGAGGGCCGAGTTCGTCGAAGCGACGGCCGCGACCTGGCCGGCGGCGGTCCGCGAGCTGCTGCGCGCCGCCGGGGCGCGCACGCTCTGGGCCGGCGCCGGCAGCCCGCTTGCCGCACCGCTCGCCGCCGCCGGCGCCGACGGCGGCGCCCCCGCGCTGCGGCTCTTCGACCGGCCGGTCGAGGAGCTCAAGGAGGCCCTGTTCGCGACCGCCGACGCCGGCATCACCACCTGCCTCGGCGGCATCGCCGAGACCGGCGGCCTGATCCTCTGTCCGTCCCCAGGTGAGCCGCGGCTGCTCTCGCTGGTGCCGCCCATCCACCTCGTGCTGCTCGACCCGGCCCGCATCTGGGACAGTCTCTGGCACGCTGTCCGTGACCTCGGCTGGTCGCGGTCGCTGCCCGCCAACGCCCTGGTGATCTCCGGACCGAGCAAGACCGCCGACATCGAGCAGACGCTGGCCTACGGCGTCCACGGCCCCAAGCGCCTGATCGTCGTCCTGGTTCCCGGCGCCCCCGCCTGATCCGGCCGCGCCGGCGTGGCGGCGGCGTGGCGGCAGCGTGGCGGCGCCGGCGGGCAGACCGGCGGCTACCCGAACTGGTGGGCAGGGACTACAGGATGTCCTCGGCCGGCCTACAAGAACTTGAGCCGGCTGCTGATTTTCCGGCCAGTGGCAGGGCCTTACGCTGGACCCGTGATGGACGATACGCCCGCGGACGGCTGCCAAGCGACGCGGAATTCATTTCGGGAGGCCCAGGCCATGAACGATCACAACGCCCTCTACGCGGTGCCGCGCGGGTCCGAGACCATCCTGGTGGCAGAGGACGACGAGATGCTCCGCACGCTGCTCGGGATCGCGCTCGAGAGCTGCGGCTACACCGTGCTCACGGCCGCCGGCGGCGCCGAAGCCCTGCAGCTCGCGCAGCAGCACGGCGGCCCCATCCCGCTGCTGATCAGCGACGTGGTCATGCGTGGCATGGACGGCTGCGAGCTCGCCGACCGCCTCGCGGCGATCAACCCGGAGCTGAGGGTGCTGCTGCTGTCGGGCTACCCCGTCGACCCGAGCTTCCACGGCGGAGTCGCCTTCCTGCAGAAGCCGTTCCGGCCCTCCATCCTGGTGGCCAGAGTGCGCACACTCCTCGACGCCCCACCCGCGCCTCAGGCGCTCCGCCTGATCGAGGCCTCCCAAGCGCCGGCGGCCCCGTCGCTCAACGGCCGGCGAGGCCTCAAGCTCGAGGCCATCGCTTACCGGTAGGAGGACCCGGATCGAGCTCAGGATGGGCGCCGCAGCGGCACGCCGGTGGCGGCGGCTTCACGCAGCTTGGGATGGAGCACGAGCCCGAAGCCATCGGCCATGCGGGGGAAGTAGTTGAAGATGGCGATCAGGTGGCCGAGCTCGAGCAGCCCTTGATCGTCGAGGCCCGCCTCGCGCAGCGGCTGCCAGTCGGCCGCCGTCATCTCGCGCGGCCGCAGGGACATGGTTTCAGCCACCGTGCACAGCGCCCGCTGGCGCGGCGTCAGCGCCGGCAGCTCGCGCCAGCGATGCTGCTTGATCGCCTCGACCAGCTCCGGATCGCCGCTTTCGACACGCAGAAACTCTGCGTGAGATTCCGTTCAGTACTCGCAGACCTGCGCCGCCGAGGCGACCGCCGCCACCATCTCGCGCTCGGCGCGGTCCAGCGCGCCGGGCGCGAACATGATCTCCTGGAAGGCGCGCTGCATCGCCGGGCCGATGCGCGGGTGTGCGGCGAGCAGTCGCGACATGTCGCCGACGAAGCCGAAGTCATACGGCGACCTCTGGCCCTCCGGCGCGCGCCGCCGCAGCTCCTCCTCGTCCGGCAGGGCGATGAACGGTCCGCGATCTTCAGGCATGGGGCGATCCTTTCACGCTGGCGCGCCAAGCGCCTACAAAGAGAGTGCGCCTGGACGGCGCCAGCGGCGCGATCCGGCCCCCTGCGATCGCCTGCTCGTGATCCGGCAGCTGGCGCAGCCCGGGAAAACCCGCCAGACTCGCCAGACCGGCAGCATGAACACGCCACTCGACCCCTCGGCTTCCGCCGCTCCCTCCGGCCCGGCGAATCCGGCCTTCCCGGCCGCCGCCGCGGCCACGCCCGCCGCTCGCCGCCGTCAGCTCCTGGCAAACCGGGACTTCCTCAAGTTGTGGACGGCGAAGGCGATATCGGAGCTGGGCTCGCGCATCACCCGCGAGGGCATCCCGCTGACCGCCCTGCTGGTGCTGCACGCCGGCGCCCTGCAGATGGGGCTGCTCAACGCGCTCGGCGGCGCCGCCGTGCTGGTCTTCGGCCTGGCGGCCGGCGTCTGGATCGACCGCCGGCGCCGGCGCCCGGTGCTCATCGCCGCCGACCTTGGCCGCGCCGCGGTGCTTGCCTCGATCCCGGCTGCCGCCTTTGCCGGCAGGCTGGCGATGGGACAGCTCTACGCCGTCGCCGCGCTTGCCGGCATCCTCACCGTCTTTTTCGACGTCGCCGACCAGTCGTACCTGCCGGCGCTGGTCGAGCCCGACCGCATCCTGGACGCCAACGCCAAGCTCACCCTGAGCAGCACCCTGGCCGAGATCGCCGGTCCCGGCCTGACCGGCTTCCTGGTGCAGCTGATCACGGCGCCAATCGCCATCCTGTTCGACGCGCTCTCCTTCGTGGTCTCCGCGCTGTTGCTGGTGGCGATCCGCAAACCCGAGCCGCCGCCCGACCGCCAGCCCTCCGAGCGCCTGCCGGCGCAGCCGCTGGCCGGCTTGCGCTGGATCCTCGCCGAGCCCGTGCTGCGGGCGCTGGGCCTGCGCTCGGCGACCGCCTGGGTGTTTCACGGCTTCTTCGGCGCGCTCTACATGCTCTTTGCGGTGGACGTGTTGCACCTGCGGCCCGCGGTGATCGGCATCGTCATCGCCACCGGCGGCGCCGGCGCCATGGCCGGCGCCTTCCTGGCGCCGCGCTTCGAGCACCGGTTCCCACTCGGACGGACGTTCCTGGCTGCCGCGGCGATTTACGGGCTGACGACGTTGCTGGTCCCGCTCGCCGGGATCGTGCCGGCCGCCGGCACCGCGGGCGGCTGGCCCGCGGCCGCGATGCTGATCGTCGCTCAGCTCGGCGACATGGCGTTCACGGTTTATGACATCAACGAGGTCAGCCTGCGCCAGCGGATCGTCCCGCCGCACGTCCTGGGCCGTGTCAACGCCGGCATGGAGCTGCTGGCCCGCGGCGTCTACCCGATCGGCGCACTGCTCGGCGGCTACCTCGGCATGCGCCTCGGGGTCCGCCCGACCCTGGCGCTCGCCGCCGGCGGCATCCTGCTCGCCAGTCTCTGGCTGACCGCCCCGGCGCTGCGCCGCCTGCCATAGGCCCGGCCGGCGCTGTCGCCATGCCGGCACTCCCGGCGGCCCGGCCGGCGCTGTCGCCACGCCGGCACTCCCGGCAGGGAGGCCGGCGCTGTCGCCATGCCGGCACTCCCGGCAGGGCGGAATTCCTGGTGGTTGGGCTCGGTTTCGGGCTGACGTGGACGCGCCGCCGGCCATGACCAGCTCAACTCGGGCACTGCCTCCCTACACCATCCCCGCCGGGGCCGACATCGGGCACGTGCACCTCAAGGTGGCCGATCTCGAGCGGGCGCTCGCCTTCTATGTCGGCGTCCTCGGCTTCGAGCTGGTCACCCGCTACGGCTCGCAAGCGGCCTTCGTGTCGGCCGGCGGCTACCACCACCACATCGGCCTCAACACCTGGGAGAGCCGCGACGGTACGCCGCCGCCGCCCAGCCACACCGGCCTGTACCACCTCGCCATCCGCTACCCGACGCGGCCCGCGCTCGCAACCGCCGTGCGGCGGGTCCTCGACGCGGGGACCCGGCTGCAGGGCGCCTCGGACCACGGCGTCAGCGAGGCGGTCTATCTCGCCGACCCCGACGGCAACGGCGTGGAGCTGTACTGGGACCGGCCCCGGGAGCAGTGGCCACATACGCCGGACGGCGCCCTCGCCATGCGCACCGATCCCCTCGACCTCGCCGACCTGCTGCGCACGGCGGCCTGACCGCGCCCCGTCTTCTCCCCGCGCGAGCGGGTGCCCGCGACCCGGCGCGAGGCGGCGGCCAGCTCGCCGAACAGCCTCCGCTACTTGCCGAAATGGGGGTTCTCGATCAGCCCGAAGCGGTTGCCGAACGGATCGAGCACCTGGACCACCTTGATGCCGCCGCCGACGTCCTGGATCTCCTGCAGCTTGGAGGCGCCGGCCGCCAGGAAATGGTCGAGCCCGGCCTGGATCTCGGCGACGCCCCAGTAGACCTCGACACCCCCCTGGTGGGCGGTCTCGGGCGCTCCGGGATGGAGCCCCAGCTCGAAGCCGCCGACGTTGAAGCCGACGTAGAACGGCTCGTCGAAATAGGGCTGGACGCCCAGCGTCCGCGCGTACCAGTCACGGCCCTGCGCGACGTCGAGGACGAAGTAGACGGCGGTTCGCAATCCCTGCAGCACGATGTCCTCCTTGGCGGTGGTTCCGCTCGGTTCGGCCTTGGTTCGGCCTCGCTCCGCCCTCGGTTCGGCTTCAGTTCGGCTTCGGATCGGCTTCGCTTCGGCCTCGCTTCGGCCTCGCTTCGGCCTTCGCTTCGGCCAAAGGATACCCTTGCCGCCCCCGTCGCGGTTGGCTACGATGCCGGCGGATGTACCACCCACCCGATTTTTCCGAGCCGCGCCTGGCCGCGGCCCCCGAGTGCCGCTTCGCGCCGGCGCCGGCCGACACCGTGCTGCCGGACGGCTTCATGTCCACCACCAACCACCCGACCTACGTCAGGGTCGGCGGCGCCTGGCTGATGCCTGAACGGCCGCGCATGGACTCGCATCTGGTCTGGGACCCGGCGGCAGGGCGCCTCGAGACCAAGGAGTTCCGGCTGGTGCGCAAGGGCGACCTGGTGGCCACCGCCAGCGCCGAGGATGGCTCCGAGGGCGTGCTGGTCTGGGATCGCGGCTTCGTCGAGGAGGTGGACGACACCCGCCTGCCGGAGGCCTTCTCGTTCATGGCCTCCGAGGTCAGCCGCGAGAAGCCGGTCAACTACGACGGCATCTTCCGCGAGTTCCTGCGCCACCGCGGCGCCGGCGGCTTCATCCTGTGGATCATCGGCCCGGCGCTGGTGCACGCCCGCGGCCGGATCGCCATGGAATGGCTGATCCACCAGGGCTTCTGCCACGGCGTCATCACCGGCAACGCGGTGGGGGTCCACGACATCGAGGCCGCGCTGTTCGGCACCACGCTCGGCATGATGGCGGACGGCTCCGGCACCGCCGGCGGCCACAGCACCCACATGCGCGCCATCAACGAGGTGAAGAAGGCGGGCTCGATCGCGGCCCTGATCGACTCCGGGCGCCTGCACAGCGGCATCATGCACGCCCTGACCGTGACCGCCACGCCCTATGCGCTCGCCGGCTCGATCCGCGACGACGGCCCGCTGCCGGAGACCATCGTCTCGGCGCTCGACGCCCAGGCCGCCATGCGCGAGCTCACCGTGCGTGCCACCATGGTGGTGATGGTCGCCACCGCCCTGCACGCCATCGCCGCCGGCAACATGCTGCCCACGTTCTGTGTCCGCCCCGACGGCTCGCTGGCCGAGATCACCACCATCTGCGTCGACCAGACCGAGTTCGTGGTGCACAAGCTGAAGGACCGCGGCACCCACCAGGCTTTCGGCGTCATCACCAACGCCCAGGACTTCATGCGCCTGCTGCAGCTCGAGCTGGCGGAACGCGTCGCTCCGCCGCGGCGGTGAGCATCCCTGCCGCCGGCCTGGTCGCCATGCCGGCGGTCGCCCTGGCCGCCATCCCGGCCGTCGCCCAGTTCTCCATGCCGGCCGTCGCCCTGTTCGCCGCGCTGACCGCGGGCCTCGCGGCGATGCAGCTCGCCTGCTGGCTGATCGCGCGCTCGCTACGTGGCGCCGGGGTCCGTCTCCGGTGGTGGGTGGCGCTCACCGGCATCTGCCTGCCGCTGGCGGTGCTCTCGCCCTGGTGGGCCGGCGGGCTGCTGCTGGTCCCCACCCCGGCTGGGGTGTTTCCCGGACCGCCCCAGAAGCCGGGACCTCACGCTCAGCTCAGCGACACGACCTATCAGTTCCTGCCCTGGGAAGCGGAGGTCAGGCGGGCCCTCGCGGACGGCCATCTCCCGCTCTGGTCGGACCGCCTCGACGGCGGCAGCTCGCCCTGGGTGAACCCGCAGGCGCAAACCGTGTCGCCGATCGCCTGGCTGGCGCGATGCTTCCCCCTCCGGCACTTCCTGCTCGCGGCGCTCGCGCTCAAGCTGCTGGTGGCCTACGAGGGCACGGTGCTCCTGGCGCAACGCCTGTCGGCCTCGCGTCTGGCGGCGGCGCTTGCCGGGCTCGCCTTCAGCCTCGGCGGCGGCCTCATGGCCTGGGCGCTGTTCGCCCACACCGCCACCGCGGCCTGGGTGCCTTGGGTCGTCCTCAGCCTGGTGTGCACGGTGCGATCGCGCCGGACCGGCGCCTGGATCGGGGCCTGCGCCACCGTCGCGCTGCTGATGCTGGCGGGTCATCCGGAGGTGGCGCTCGCCGGCCTCGCGCTCGCCGCCCTGGCGGCCTTCTGGTACCGGCGCCCAGGCCCGACCAGCCGCGCGGGCCTCGCCAGGGCGGCGGCGGCGGTGGTCCTGGGCGTGGGACTGTCGGCGATCCAGCTGGTGCCCTTCGCCGTCGCCGCCAGCCGGTCGCAGCGCAGCGAGGATCAGCAGGCCCGCCCGCCCACTCGCTTCGCCGCCTTCGATCTCTGGCCGGCCAGCTGGTTCGCGCCGGCAAGCGTCAGGTTCTGGCTGGCGCCGCTGGGACCGGAGGTCTTCGGGAAGGCTTATGAAGAGCCCTTCCGCGGGCCATGGGACTGGCCGGACGCGCTCAGCGGCTACGCCGGCCTCGTCGCCCTGGCCGGCGCCGGCGTCGCCGTCTCGTCCAGCGCCCGCCGCAAGGCGGCGCCGCTGCTGATCTTCGCGCTCGCGGCCCTGGCCCTGGCGTCGGAGCTCGCCCCCTTCGAGCGGCTGGCGCTCGCCGTCCCGCTGCTGCGCGTGCCGGCCTACCAGCGGGCCCTGCTCGTCTCCTGCCTGGCGCTGGCGGTCGCCGGCGCCCTGGGGCTCGACCGGCTGCTACGGCTGCGGCGGCTCTCGCTGCCGCACCTGGGGGCGGCCGGCGTGGCGGCGGCGGCCCTGTGGGTCGATCACTCGCCCACCGCCCTCCTGCTCTGGGCGGGCATCGGCCTCGGAATCGGTAGCGCCGCCGTTATCGGCAGCGCCGCCGGCATCGGCACCAGCGCCGGCATCGGCACCAGCGCCGGCGCTGGTTTCGGCGGCGGCGCTGGCCGGCACCGGCTCCGGCGCTGGCTGGGCCTCTCGATCCTGCTGGCGGTTTCGGCGCTGGACCTGGTGCCATGGTCGCGGCGGCTCCTGCCGCGCGGCGATGCGGCGCTGTTCTTCCCGCCCGCCAGCCTCGTCGACCGCCTGTTGCCGCTGGCCGGCGACGCCATCCAGGGACGCGCCGTCGGCGCCGGCATGATGGTCTATCCGGCGGTCCTGCCGGCCTACGGCATCGCCGAGGTGCGACCCAACAACCCGCTAGCGCCGCGCGCGTACATCCACCTGCTCGACTGGGCCTTTGGCTTCCGTCCCGGCGTCTACCGCTACTACTCGTCCTTCGATCACCTCGACCATCCGCTGCTCGACTTCCTGGGCGTCCGGGCGGTCGTCTCCCATCGCTACCTGGCCAATCCGCCATGGCTGCGGGCCGTCCGCGGCCTGGACTTCAAGCCCTATCTGCTGCTGACCAATCCGCGGGCGTTGCCGCGGGCGTTCTTCCCGCGCACCGTCGAGATCGTGGACCGGCCGCACCTCGAAGCTTGGGTGCGGGGCCTCCGCGACGGCGCGGCGGTGGCGCTGGATCCTGCGGCAGGCGGGCCGACCGCTCCCAGCCGCTGGCCGGGAGGCTTCGCGGTCCCGACCGTTGCCTCCTCGCGCCCGGGGGAGGTCGCCGTCCGCTTCGCGCCCGCGGCCGAGGTTCGCCTGCTGGCGACGTCCTTCCCGGCAGACGGCTGGCGCGCGCAGACCGGCGGCCAGACGCTGGCCACGCGCACGGTCGATGGCTGCTTCCTGGGAGTCCTGGTCCCGGCGGGCACCGCCGCGGTCGAGCTGCGCTACCTGCCGCCGGGATTCCTGCTCGGCACCGCGGCGACGGCCCTCGCCGCCGCGCTCATCCTCGGCGGCGGGCTGGCGCCGCGGCTCCGCGCCCGCGGGTCGAGCGGCGGCGGCGGGGCTCAGGGCGGTTGAGGACGGCGAACGGCGGCTGAAGACGGCGCCGGCAGCTCCGGGACCAGCTCGCAGACCAGGATCTCCGCGCCGCCCGGCGGCCCGCTCACCTCGAGCACCACCTCGCCGCCTGCCGGCTCGAGCGTCACCCGGAACCGGAGGAAGGCGCAGCACCGGCTCTCGAGCCGCACCAGCTCGAGCACGTCGGCGACCGCCGCCTCGTCGCCCGGGAACCGCAGCTCCCAGCCGGCGCCGGCGCCGGCCAGCGGCCGCGCCGCCAGCACCCGCGCGGCCACCCGCCGCAGCAAGCCGTCGCGCCGCTCGCGCAGCTCGGGGGTGGTCAGCGTGCAAACGATCGGCGGCTCGGTCATCGGCTCCGCTTCCTCCTCGCTCAGCGCCTGCTGCCGGGATCGCCGGCGAGCCCGGGCGCCAGTGGACCGGGATCCCGCAGCTCGGCGAGCGCCCGCTCCTGGGCTGCCTGGCGCTCGCCGCGCGCCCACACCACCGGTGGCGCTCCCCGCTCCCCGCATTCCGCCGCCGGCAGCGGGCAGCGCTCGCAGGTCAGGTTGACCAGCGCCCGCGGCACGGCCGGATCGTCCCAGAAGCGGACGGTCCGTTTGCAGGCCTCGTCGAGCAGCAGGCCGATCGAGACGCTGGAGATCGAATCGCTCGCCAGCGCCAGGGGCCGCGCCATGGTGATGACGAAGAACTCCGCACCGCTGTCGAGGAAGCGCGAGCGCTGGGCGGTGACCGCCGGTGCCCCGCCCAGGCTGCGCCGCCGCGCGTCCAGCTGCCGCATCAGCCGCAGCTCCGGCCACCGCCGGCAGTAGGTCTCGTCGAGGCCGATCGCGTGCGGCGCCGCGAGATGTGAAGAGTTGAGGAACTTGGTCAGCCGATAGCGGTCGCTGCCGGCATCGTGGGCGAAGCGCAGGAAGAACAGCTCTTCGAGCCCGAGCAGCCGCGGCAGCAGCTCGGTCAGGCGGTGGAAGAACAGCTCCGGGGTCGCGTCATAGCCGCCGATGCAGGCGACCAGCGCCTCGCCGTCCCAGCGCTCGCGGGCAAAGAAGGCGCGCAGGTCGGCCACCAGCCGATCGCGCTCGATCAGCAGCGCCCCCGCGAAATAGGAGGCGTAGAAGTTGTTGAGCACCTGGTCGAACGACTCGACCTTGATCCACGAGGAGGTCGTCGCCCGCCCGCCGCGCAGGTCCAGGTAGCGGTAGCCCAGCTCGCGCGCCAGGACGAAGGCCCGCTGTGACGGCATCAGGTCGCCGTTGACCAGCAGCCGCCGCGCTCTCGCGGCGGCCGGCGGCCCCGGCGCCGCCGGCGCCCCGCGCGCCCCCGGCAGGCCCAGCGGTCCCGCCCCGCCAGCGGCCTGCCCGCCCAGATACACCGAGCGCAGCCCGTGCAGCTCGGGGATCGCCGGCAACGTGGTGAAGTCCAGCCGGTAGCCGTGCTCGCGCTCGAGCACCGCCGCGATCGCCTCCGGTCTCAGGCTCTCCCCCGCCGGCCAGCCATGCTCGGCCCGGCAGCGGGAGGCCGCGTCCTCGAGCTCCGGGAAGTGGTTGTGGTTGAGCTGCTGGTAGGAGCGAAGCGCCGCGAGCAGGAACTGCTCGACCTGCACGTCGTAGGTGCGCCCGACGTCGCGCAGCGCACGGATCAGGGCCGCCGCCCGCTCGGGGCGCTCGGTGGCGATGCCGAAGAGGTCCTCGGGGTCGACGCCGAAAAGCTCGAACGGGAAGCCCTGCAGGAACTCGGTGCTGAACACCGTCTTGACCGGCGCCAGATCCTCGTTCACCTGCGGCGAGACCAGCTCCTCGAACGGGGTGCCAAGGGCGGCGGCGATGGCGATCAGCTTCTCCGCCTTGGGATACTTCTTGCCCTTCTCGATCTCGCTCAGGTAGGAGATCGACAGCCCGCAGCGCGCCGCCAGCTCCTGCAGGGTGAGACCACGTTGCAGGCGCAGGCTCTTGAGCTTCAGGCCGAGGACGAAGCGCAGGTCCTCTCCCGTCACCCGCCGGGCCTCGTCCTGCCGGCCGGCTGCCGGCCGTCCCGAGCCGGCCGGCTCCGCCCCGCTGCCGCCAGCGGCAGCGGCCACCGCGGCGGCAACGGCAGGTGTCTGGGTCGGTTGGTCGCTCATGAACGTTTCGGTGCCGGCTGCGAATTGTACCATGATCTAAGCCAACAGCGAAATTTCGCTTGACAATTGATTTTCGCTATTTGTAGACTTTCGCTCAGCGAGGGCCGGCAGGTCCGCCCTCTCGGGAATGTAACCGCAAACCATCGACCGCTGGAGGAGACAGATCATGGCGACGACCCGACCCGACACCACGCAACTCCTCGAGCAGACCTGGAGCCAGGCCGCGCGCTGGCAAGGCGTCAGCCGCTCCTATGCGGCCAGCGACGTCGTCCGGCTGCGCAATTCCTTCGCGATCGCCCACCCGCTCGCCGAGCGCGCCGCCGAGCGCCTGTGGCAGTTGCTGGCGAGCGAGGACTACGTGCCGGCGCTGGGCGCGATGACCGGCAACCAGGCGATGCAGCAGGTCAAGGCCGGCCTCAAGGCGATCTATGCCAGCGGCTGGCAGGTGGCGGCCGACGCCAACCTCGCCGGCCAGATGTACCCGGACCAGAGCCTCTACCCGTGCAACAGCGTCCCCGACCTGGTGCGCCGCATCAACCACACCCTGCTGCGCGCCGACCAGATCGATCACGCCGAGGGCCGCAACGGCACCTACTGGATGGCCCCGATCGTCGCCGACGCCGAGGCCGGCTTCGGCGGCACCGTGCACGCCTTCGAGCTGGTCAAGGCCCTGATCGACGCCGGCGCCGCCGGCATCCACCTCGAGGACCAGCTGGCCAGCGAGAAGAAATGCGGTCACCTGGGCGGCAAGGTGCTGGTGCCGACTCGCCAGTTCGTGGGGACCCTGACCGCGGCGCGCCTCGCCGCCGACGTGCTCGACGTGCCGACCGTGCTGATCGCCCGCACCGACGCCGGCAGCGCGCGCCTGATCACCAGCGACGTCGACCCTGCCGACCACCCGTTCATCCTGCCGGAACGCACCGGCGAGGGTTTCTTCCGCTTGCGCGGCGGCCTGGAGGCGGCGGTCGCCCGCGGCCTCGCCTATGCGCCCTACGCCGACCTGTTGTGGATGGAGACCTCGACCCCCGACCTCGACGAGGCTCGCCGCTTCGCCGACGCCGTGCACCGCGACTTCCCTGGCAAGTGGCTGGCCTACAACTGCTCGCCCTCGTTCAACTGGGCGCGCCACCTCGACGCCTTCACCATCCGCAAGTTCCAGCGCGAGCTGGGGGCGATGGGCTACAAGTTCCAGTTCGTCACCCTGGCCGGCTTCCACGCCCTCAACCACTCGATGTTCGCTCTGGCCGACGACTACCGGAACCGCGGCATGCTCGCTTACTCCGAGATGCAGCAGGCCGAGTTCGCCAGCGAGGCCAAGGGCTACACCGCCACGCGCCACCAGCGCGAGGTGGGCACCGGCTACTTCGATCTCGTCCGCGAGGTGATCGCCGGCAGCCCGGCCGCCACCGCCGCCATGGCCGGCTCGACCGAGGAGGCCCAGTTCACGCCCGCGTCCCAGGTCGCGGCGGAAGTCGAGGCAGTGGCTCGCTGAACCGGGCGGGCAGGTGCCCCCTGGTCCAGTGCCGTGCCTGCTAACATCGCGGCATGGAGTTGCGTGAGCGGCTGCGGGAAGTGCTGCAAGCGTTTCCCGCGGTGCGCCTTGCCGCGGTCTTCGGCTCGGTGGCCCGCGGCGGCGACCGTGCCGGCAGCGACGTCGACCTGGCGCTGCTCCTCGAACCGGACACACCCGAGCTCCGTCAGAAGCTCGAGGCCGACCTGGGGCGGGCCGCCGGGCGCGAGGTCGACCTGGTGTTCCTCGACACCGCGCCGCCGTTGCTGCGCTTCGAGATCGCCACCGACGGCGTCGTGCTCGTGGCTCGCGACCGCGACGATTGGGTGGACTTCCGAACCCGCGCCATGATCGACTGGTGGGACTGGGCACCAACGGCAAGGCGGATCCATGAGGCAGCGATCCGGCGCCTCCGCGAGAAAGCAGGCCCGCCGCATGGTACGACCTGACGTCGCCAGGCAGGCCCGCCACGGAGCGATCGATCGTGGGCTGGCGGATGGCCTGCGTGCCGCCGCCGGGCTCCGCAATCGCATCGCGCACGGTTACACGGGCGTCGATCACGCTCGCCTCCACGATGAGTTCACGCAGGGAGTCGCAATCCTGCGCCGGTTCCTGGCGGCAGCGGCCCAGGCCGCCCAACTCTGAGACCGTCAAGCTGCCACCGGCCGGTCGGTGCGGTTTCTTGACGCTTCCCTCCGCATGACTTAGCCTGTTGGTTCATACAGCGTTTATTTTTGCGGGCGCCCACGTCGGCGGGAGGCAGACATGGAAGAGAGCGGTTTGCCCGGTAAAGCCTCGACCGTACCCGACGTGGCGCCCAGGCGGCGGTGGATCGCCGGGCTGCTGAGCTTTCTCGTCATCGGCCTGGGACAGGTCTACGACGGGCGCTGGCGCAGGGGGCTTTGCCTCTATCTCCTTGGCTGGCCTCTGGTGTTCGTAGCCTGCGTCTCTTTTCTCTGGCCCGTCGGCTGGTGGGTACCGCTGTCGTTGCTTGGTCTCGTTGCCGTCTTCAAGGTCTTCGTCATCTGCGATGCCATCGCGCTCGCCACGCGCGCCACGGTCCCATTCCGCCTCCGTCCCTACAACCGCTGGTACGTTTACGGCGCCATCTGGGTCGGCGCGGTCTTCGCCGCCGACGGAGCTCTCGCGCTGATCCACCTCAGAGTCCAGAGCTATTACATTCCATCCGGCTCCATGAAGCCGGCCTTGTTACCCGGCGACCGGCTCGTCGTCGACATGCTCGACCTGCGTCAGAGAGCCCCGAGACGGGGTGAGATCGTGGTCTTCCAGAGCAAGGAGGACCCGCGCCTCCAAGTCGTCGAGCGGGTGGTGGCGCTCCCTGGCGACCTGGTGACGATCGTCGACAAGCAGCTCTACCTCTCCGGCAAGCGGGTGGACGACTCCGCCTATGCGATCCACAGCGATCCGAACCTGCTGACGTCGCTCTTCTCGCAGCTCGCGGCCCGCGACAAGTTCGGTCCGCTGGTGGTGCCTCCTGGAACGGTTTTCTGCCTGGGCGACAACCGTGACAATAGCTGGGACAGCCGCTTTTGGGGACCGCTGCCGCGCGCCAACATCCTCGGCGGCGGTCGCCTCCGCATTTACTGGTCCAGCAACCCCGGCGGTTCCATCCGCTGGCAGCGGATCGGTTCTTTCGTGCATTGAAACCGGCCGCCCGGGCGCCGGCGCGGCACCGCGCCGCTATGATCCGCCCATGCCCGAGCTCCCCGACGTCACGCTCTACGTCGAGCGCCTGACGCCGCTCGTCGTCGGCCAGAGCCTGCTCGGGGTGCGGCTG
This sequence comes from uncultured Acidobacteriota bacterium, assembly GCA_963732005.1. Classification (GTDB taxonomy): domain Bacteria; phylum Acidobacteriota; class Thermoanaerobaculia; order Multivoradales; family UBA5704; genus JASLEW01. The sequence continues at coordinate 2,438,930 of CAVSXT010000005.1, read as the reverse complement.
GCGAGCCCCTTCCTGCTGCGCTCGGTCGCGCCGCCGCTGGCCGCCGCCGCCGGCCGCCGCGTCCTTGACGTGCGGCGCCTGGGCAAGCGCATCGTGCTGGCGCTCGACGGCGATCTCTTCCTGGTGCTGCACCTCATGGTCGCCGGGCGGCTGCGCTGGCGGCCGGCGGCGGGAGCGGTGGGGCCGGTGGGGCCGACAGGGCCGGCGGCGGTGCCGCCGATTCCGGGGCGCAACGGTCTCGCCGCCTTCGACTTCTCGTCCGGCACGCTGCTGCTCACCGAGGCCAGCAGCAGGAAGCGCGCGTCGCTGCAGCTGGTGAGCGGCAGGGCGGCCCTCGCCGCCCTCGACCCCGGCGGCCTCGAGGTGCTCGCGGCCGACCTGGAGAGCTTCCGCACCGCCCTCTGCCGCGAGAGCCACACCCTCAAGCGGTCGCTCACCGACCCGGCGATCTTCTCCGGTATCGGCAACGCCTACTCCGACGAGATCCTGCACCGCGCCCGCCTGTCGCCGTTCAAGCGCTCGACCGACCTCGACGCCGAGGAGACCGAGCGCCTGTTCCGGGCGACCCGCGACACCCTCGCCGAATGGGTCGAGCGCCTGCGTCGCGACACCCCCGGCTTCCCCGACAAGGTGACCGCCTTTCGTCCCGAGATGGCGGTCCACGGCCGCTTCGGCCTGCCCTGCCCGCGCTGCGGCGCGCCGGTGCAGCGCATCGTCTACGCCGAGAACGAGGCCAACTACTGCGCCTCCTGCCAGACCGGCGGCCGCCTGCTCGCCGACCGCGCCCTCTCCCGCCTCCTCAAGTCCGACTGGCCGCGCACCGTCGCCGAGCTCGAGGAGCGCAAGCGCGAGCAGCGGGCCGGCCCCCCAACGCCCGAGCGGCCGGCACCGTAGACCTGGCGCGGGCGGACTGCCCACGGCCCCCGTTTGTCAGCCGCCGGCCAGCCTCCGCCCCGCGGCAGGGGCGCTCCGCGGTACAATCCAACCCGGCGCCCCCTCGGGCACCGAGACCTGGGAGACTGAATGAAGCTCGAAGAACCGCCGATCGCCCCGTCCGTCCTGGCCCCGCCCACGGACGCCGGAACGCTCCAGGTCAGCCCCTTTCTCCATCACGGGCCGGACCGCGCCTACAACCCGCTCGCCGACGAGATGCTCGAGCTCGGCCAGCCGGCCTTCGAGGCGCTGTGCCGCGTCATCGCCGGTCTCGAGGCGCCGCCCGAGCTGTTGCGCGAGCTGCGCGCCCGCCACTGGGTGGCGCCGGCGGGCACCGACCTCTCCCGCCGCTTCCTGCTCAAGTACGTCTCGCTCGAAGCGCACACCGTGTGCAACCAGAGCTGCTACTTCTGCCCGGTATCGGTGGCGCCGCGCGAGGACTACTTCATGCCGACCGAGCTCTACGAGCGCATCGTCGGCGAGCTGGCGGCGTTCCGCGACACCATCGAAGCCGTGTTCATGATCAGCTACAACGAGCCGACCCTGGACAAGCGGTTCGTCGAGCAGGTCCGCACCATCCGCGCCGCCGGGCTGCCGCCGGCGGCGCTCACCAACGGCACCGGCCTGTCGCCGAGCCGCATCGACGCCCTGGTCGAGATGGGCGGCCTGCGCTTCCTCTCGATCAACCTGTCGACCCTCGACGCCGAGAAATACCACGAGGACCGCGGCGGCGACCACCTGCAGCTGGTGCTGCGCAACCTCGACTACGCCAAGGACAAGCCGGTCGCCGAGCAGATGGACATGGTGGTGCTGGGCAAGGGCGACGAGCGCCACCAGTCCGACTTCGCCGAGATCGAGCGGCGCTTCGCGGGCAGCCGCTTCACCGTCAAGTATTTCGTGGTCAACGACCGCGCCGGCTATCTCGACATCGGCCTGGCCACCAAGCACCGCGACCGCAAGCTGCGCGGCTGCGACCACGTCGGCTCGCGGCCGCTGCAGCACCTGCACATCAATCCCCGCGGCCAGTGCATCCTCTGCTGTCAGGACTACAGCGAGTCAGTGGTGGTCGGCGACCTCACCGCCAACAGCGTCGAGGAGGTGCTCACCGGGCCGGCCATGGCGCACATGCGCCGCATGGTCTACGGGCTCGAGCCGGCGCCGGACAACTTCATCTGTCACAACTGCAAGTTCGCGCTGACCGAGTAGGCGCGAGCCGCGACCGCCGCGTCCGGACCGCCAGCCGCCAGCCCGCGATCCACCGTCCGCCAGCCATGCCGCCGCTGCAGCTCCGCCTCGACCCCGCCGGTTTCCACGACGGCTACGTCGCCGCCTCGCCGTTCCCGCACGCGGCCCTCGACGGGCTGTTCGCCGACGACCTCCTCGAGGCGGTGCTGGCCGACTTCCCGCAGCCGCAGGCGATCAAGTGGGTGAGCTTCGACAGCCCGACCGAGAGGAAGCTCGGCTACAGCTACCAGCAGCCGCTGGGCGAGACGCTGCGCGCCTTCCTCTTCGAGATGGGCTCGCCGCCGGTGCTCGAGTTCCTGCAGCGGCTGACCGGCATCGAGGGGCTGATCCCCGATCCCTACCTGGGCGGCGCCGGCCCCCATCAGATCGTGCGCGGGGGCTTCCTCAAGGTCCATGCCGACTTCAACTGGCATCCGCTGCTCAAGCTCGACCGCCGGCTCAACCTGATCGTCTACCTCAACAAGGACTGGCTGCCGGAGTATGGCGGCCACATCGAGCTGTGGCGCCGCGACATGAGCCGCTGCGAGCAGCGGGTGCTACCGGTGTTCAACCGCACCATCGTCTTCAACACCACCGACACCTCGTTCCACGGCCACCCGACCCCCCTGGCCTGTCCCGAGACCATGACCCGCAAGTCCGTCTCGCTCTACTACTACACCAACGGCAGGCCGGACGAGGAGCGGTCCGCGCCGCACGACACGATCTTCAAGAAGACCCACGAGTCCGAGTGGTGACCGGCGACCCTGGCCGGCAGCTCCCCGCCGCGATGCCGGCGCTGCGTATAACCTACGTCTTCGAGGAGACGACCCTCTTCGGCGGCAACAAGGTGCCGCTCCACCAGGCCAACCTCCTGGCCGGCCGCGGCCATCAGGTGACGGTGGTCAGCGCCGGGCCACCGCCTGACTGGTACCCGCTCGCCGCCCGCTTCGTCCAGCTGCCGCCGCCCATCGCCGCGACGCCCGCGGCGGCCTTCCCGGCAGCTGATGTCACCGTCGCGACCTACTGGACCACCCTGGCGCCGGTCGCGGCGGCCGTGGCCGCCGCCGGCGCCGGCGAAGCGGTGCACTACTGCCAGGGCTTCGAGGCCGGCTACACCCACAACCAGGCCGACCACGCGGCCATCCTCGCCGCCTACCGGCTGCCGCTCCCCGGGCTGGCGGTCGCCCCGCACCTCGCCGAGCTGCTGCGCCGCCGCTTCGGCCGTCCGGCGCGGGTGGTGCCGCAGCCACTCGAGCCCTACTGGCGGCCCGCCGCCGGCGAGCGCCGCGAACCCGGCAAGCCGGCGCGCCTGCTGGTCGCCTCGCCCTACGAGATCGACTGGAAGGGCGTGGCGACGGCGCTCGCCGCCGTGCGCCTGCTGCGCCGCGACGGCATCGACTGCCGGCTGGTCCGCCTCTCGCAATGGCCGCTGACCGCCGCCGAGCGCCTGCTGCTGGCGCCCGACGAGTTCCACCACCGCCTGCCGCCGCCGGCGGTGGCACCGCTGGTCGCCGGCTGCGACCTGCTGCTGGCGCCCTCCTGGGAGCAGGAGGGCTTCGGACTGCCGGTGCTCGAGGCCATGGCCTGCGGCGTGCCGGTGGTGGCCTCCGACGTCTCCTGTTACCGCGGCTACGCGGCCGGCGCCGCGGCCCTGGTGCCGCCCGCCGATCCCGCCGCCTTCGCCGCCGCCGCCCGCGCGCTGCTCGGCGACCCGGCCGCCTGGCGCCGCGCCCGGCAGGCCGGCCTCGACGCGGCCCGCGCCTTCTCCGAGGAGCGGGCCGCCGCCGCCGCCGAGGAGGCCCTGGCCTGGGTGGCCACCGGCCGCTGGCGCGCCGAGATGGCCCAACCAGCCGGCGCTCGCTAGTGCGCCCGCAGACGGTTCCTCGGCTTGCGAATCGCCGGCCGATCCGCCTGCCTGGCAAGGCGTCACCGGCGAGGCTCGCCACGGCGGCGCGGTGAGCGGCAAGCCGGGCGCCTGCCCCGGCGCCGCGCGGTGTGTGATTTTTCCCCGCTGCCAGCGAATCACCAGGGCGTGAGCGATCTCCATCAAGCCCAGGCCGGCTTTCTGGCCCTGCTCGAAGCCGACCGGCGGCTGCTCTACAAGGTCGCCCGCGTCTACGGGCGGTCGCCCGCGGACCGCGAGGACCTGATCCAGGAGACGGTGGTTCAGCTCTGGCGCGCCTACCCGCGCTACGACCAGCGCCTCAAGTTCTCGACCTGGATGTACCGCATCGCGCTCAACGTCGCGATCTCCTGGCAGCGCCGGGAGCGCACCCGGACCCGGCACCTGGTCCCGGACGGCGAGGAGGTCCTGCAGCTCGCGCCCTCGCCGCACCCGGTCGCCGAGGACGCGGAGGTGACCTTCCTCTACCAGTGCATTGCACGGTTCGACGACCTCAACCGGGCGCTGCTGATGCTCTATCTCGACGGCCTGAGCCACCAGGAGATCAGCTCGGTGCTCGGCATCACCCCCACCAACGTGGCGACCAGGATCGGCCGCCTCAAGGACCGGCTGCGCGAGACCTTCCGCACCGCCGGCCGCCTCTAAGGGAGGAAACCCATGGAGCTCGACGATTTCCAGGCCCGCTGGCTCGCCCAGGACCGGCGGCTCGAAGAGGCGCTGCGGATCAACCGGCGGCTCTGGCTACGAGCCGAGCTGGCAGGGCCGCGCTCGTCGCTGCGGTGGCTGCGCACCGGGGCGCTGCTCAACATCCTGGCCGGCGCGCTGTGCCTGCTGTGGACGGGATCGTTCCTCCGCGCGCACTTCACGGAGCCGCGATTCGTCTTCCCAGGCGTCGCGCTGCACCTGTGGCTGGTGGGCGCGGTGGCGACCACCATCGCGCAGTTCGTCAAGGCGGGGACCATCGAGTACGACGCGCCGGTGATCGAGATCCAGCGGCAGCTGGAGGCGCTGCGCGCGCTGACCTTGCGCTCGACGGCGATGCTGTTCCTCTTCGGGGTGCCGATCTGGTTCGTGCCGTTCTGCATCGTGGCGATGCGGTCCTGGTTCGGGGCCGACCTGTACGCCTGGTTCGGCGCCGGGCCGCTGCTCGCGGGAGTTGCCGGCAGCGTCGCCCTGGCGCTCGGGTCGACCTGGCTCTGCCGTCGCCTGGCGGACCGCCTCGAACGGTCGCCGCGGCTGCGGCAGCTCGTGCGCGGCCTCGCCGGCCACAACCTCACCGCCGCCCAGGACCAGCTCGCCAAGCTCGTGGCCTTCGAGCGCGGCGACTAGGCGGGAAGGGCCTAGAGCGCCGGGCGTCCGCCACCGGCCGCCGGCCGCCGGCGGAAGCGCCAGGCGCAGGCGCCGAAGAGAACGGCGATCAGCGGGAAAACCAGCAGGCTGGCCTCCGGGCCCATCGGGCCGCCGGTCAGCCACTGCGGACCATGGAAGGAGGACGCCAGCAGGTGACCGGCGAGGGGCTTGCCGTCGTTGCCGGTGTTGGGGCCGCCGAACACCACCATGGCGGCGAAGTTCCAGCCGAAATGGAGGCCGGCCGCCAGCCAGATGTCGCCGGTAAGGCGCACCGTGTAGCAGACGAACAGCCCGATCAGACCGGTCGAGAAGCCGTCCGCCCAGGTCTCCATCGGCTTGGTGTAGTAGTGCAGGGCGCCAAACGCCGCCGACAGCGTCAGCGCCGCCGGCCAGAAGCCGATGCCACGCGCCAGGGTGAGCAGCGTGTAGCCGCGGAACAGCACCTCCTCGTTGAGCCCCACCAGCAGGAACGCCAGCGCCCAGGCCAGGGCGTAGTGCGCCAGCGCCCCGCCGTGCTGGGCGAGGTCGGTGGCCGACCAGCCGCCGGCGGCCCAGATCGCCGCCATCAGCAGCGACACCGGCACCACCCCCCACAGCACCCCTTCCCAGAACCTGGCGCCGAACGCCGCCCGCGGCGCCAGGCCGTAGGCGTCCCAGGACCGCCGCTCGAACCGCGCCGAGAGCGCCACGCAGAACAGCGCCACCAGCAGCGAGATCGCCTCGGAGGCGATGAAAGTGTGCGGCACCCAACCGGTTTCCCGGGCGGCCCCGGGGTCCAGCCGCAGGTAGAGCCAGGTGAGGCCGGCAGTCAGCGCCAGGTAGACGGCGATGAACCGCACCAGGCACCAGCCGGCGCGCAGCCCCTGGGGGCCAAAAAACCACCGCCGCCAGCCGGCGCGCGGCAGGACGCTCGTCTCGCCAGGGCTCGCCATCTCGCACCTCCCGCGGCGCCGGAGCCGTGCCGCCGCCCGCCGGCCGACCGGCCGGTCGGCCGCAAGTTTCCCTACGCTGGCCGGCGGCCCGGTGTTTCGAGGGCGCTACCACGGACCGCTGCCGCCGGCGGCGCCAGACGGCAATCCGCAGGCGCCAAAGGCGGCCAGCTGCGCCGCCGGCACCCGGCGGTGCCAGCGCCACCAGGCCGGCCGCCGGTTCGCCAGGTTGCCGCCATGGACCACCTGCAGCAGGTACGCCCCCGCCAGGTCGTGCGTCCGGTAGTGGCGCTCGAGCACCTTGTGGTCATGGGCGAAGGGGTTGGCACCGCGCAGGAACGCCGCCAGCGGCGACGGCTCCTTGCGCCGGAAGGCGTAGACCTTGCCGGTGCGCGCGTCCAGCCGCAGGAAGTCCTTGGTGCAGATCACCTCGGCGTCCCCGGCGCCGCCGCCGGCGGCGGTCGCCGCCTCGACCCGCCGGAACCAGTCCTCGTGCAACGCGTCGTCCGAGTCCAGGCGGGTGATGACCTGATCGGGCGATCCCCGCCAGCCGCCGTACCAGGCGTCCTGGACCACGATCGACAGCCACTTGAGATCGCTCAGGCACCGCGACACGTGCTCGGCGCTGCGACTCGAGCACAGCAGCACCACCGGGACCCGCAGCCGCTGCACGCTCGGCACGTAGTACCGGCGAAAGGGCTCGAGGCGGCCGTCGAGCCAGCGCCGGTCGGCATGCAGCGACGCGGTCGCCGGATCCAACCGCGGCACCGAGAACCGCGTGACGATGACGTGCCGCATCGCGGCAGCTTATCGCAGCCACCGCCGTCGGCGTCGCAGCCGAGCATGATAATCTGCGCTCAGCCGACTCCAGCCCTGGGGCTCGGCGCCCAGCGTCATCTGCCAGGCCTAGAGGTCGTAATGTTGACCAAGGTAAGGATTAGAAATTTCAAGCGCTTTGAAGATGTTGAAATAGAGCTGGGCAACCCTGTCGTGTTCATTGGCCCGAACAACTCCGGGAAGACCACGGCCCTCCAAGCTCTGGCGCTCTGGGATCTAGGTCTGCGCAGGTGGGTCGAGAAGAGAGGCGAGCATCCGCCCGAAAAGCGCCCCGGGGTGACGATCAATCGCCGTGATCTGTTTGGCGTGCCGGTGCCCAACGCGAACTTGCTTTGGCGAGACTTGCATGTTCGCGATACTCAGACCGTCGCCGGTAAGCCTGAAACACGCAACATCAGGATTGATATTGTTGTCGAGGCTGTTACCAGCGAAAGCCAATGGAGCTGCGGCCTCGAGTTCGACTTCGCCAACGAGGAATCGTTCTACTGCCGGCCGATTCGACTGGCGGACGGCGCCCATCCCGGGCGCATGCCGGTCCCAGCCGAGGCCATGAAGATCAAGATCGCCTTCCTGCCGCCCATGTCGGGGTTGGCTGCAAACGAGACTCGCCTTGACCCAGGCGCCATCGACGTTCGTCTTGGCGAGGGGCGCACGGCCGAGGTGCTCAGGAATCTCTGCTATCAAGTCCTCACGACGAACAACGGCGGCTGGGTCCGGCTGCGCACCCAGATGCGCGAACTGTTCAAGGTCGAGATCGAAGAGCCCCTGTACGTGAGAGAGCGCGGTGAAATCACGATGACGTATAAAGACGCCTCCGCTTGTCGCCTTGACATATCAGCATCGGGGCGCGGCCTGCAACAAACCTTGCTCCTTCTCGGTCACCTCAGCCTCAACGCCGGCTCGGTTCTCTTGATAGACGAACCAGATGCCCACTTGGAGATTCTTCGGCAGCGACAGATCTATCAGGTGCTGGCGGATATCGCACGGGCACAGAATAGTCAGGTGGTGATTGCGAGCCACTCGGAGGTGCTCCTGAACGAGGCAGCAGAGCGCGATGTCGTGGTCGCGTTCCTAGGCGCTCCCCATCGGATAGACGACAGAGGCAGCCAGCTCTTGAAGTCGCTCAAGGAGATCGGATTCGAGCAGTATTATCAGGCTGAGCAGACCGGTTGGGTGCTCTACCTGGAGGGTGCGACGGATCTCGCGATCCTGCTCGCTCTATCCACCGTGCTTGATCACCAAGCGCAGAAGGTCCTCGAGAAACCGTTCGTGCATTACGTGATGAACCAACCGAGCAAGGCCCGAGAGCACTTTTTTGGCCTGCGCGAAGCCTATCCTGGGCTTCGCGGGTTTGCGCTCTTCGATCGCTTGGGACACAGCGACCGGGAGTCAAATCCGCATCTCGATCAGTGGCGGTGGCAGCGAAGGGAGATCGAGAACTATTTCTGCTACCCAGAGACCTTGCTCGGCTGGGCGCAGGTAGAAGGTGAAGCAACGGTGGGGAGCCTATTTGCACCGGAATGGGTTGGCGCGATGGAGAGCTCGATCTCGGAGGTGGAGGCAGCAATGGCCACCCTCGGGAAGGGATCCCCTTGGTCGGCGGATGCCAAGGTCTCGGAGGATTTTCTCGAGCCGCTATTTGAGCTCTTTTTCAGAAAACTGAAGCTGCCGAACCTGATGCGCAAGACTAATTTTCACGTGCTGGCGCGCCATACACCCCGGCATCTCATAGCAGAGGAGGTATCCGCGGTGTTGTCGGCGATCGTGAAGGTGTCCAGCGAGGCGCAACCGCGAGCCGGCGAACCGTAACCTGCCGTTTGCCGGGCAGGCCGTGTGCCGAGGAGGCTCCCTGGCTCTCGCACCTGGCCCCGCCTACCGACCGCTAACGTTCCCGGCCATTTTCCGGAGTCACCTCGATGGAATGCGCCGAGCGATCCGGCGGTTCCATGGTCTAGGCGGTCGCTCGTCGCTCGCCAAGTCACCCTGCCCCCTTCTTGCACGAGGACCAACGGTTGGAGGACTCCCTGGAGAGTTCAACTCCGCGCCCGGCGCTGGTGCGCGACCCGGTATGTGGCATGGCGGTCGATCCCCGCCGGACGCCGTTCCGCGAGGTGCTGGACCGCGTGCCCTACTCCTTCTGCGGCGCCGGCTGCCGCGATCGTTTCCGCCGCGACCCTGACCGGTACGTGGCGGCGATCGCTGGCCTCGAGCCTGGCGCCCACTCCTCCTCCGCTCCTGGCACCTCCGCCTCTCCCGTCCCCGGCCCGCCGACCGCTCCGCCGCAGGGCGCCCAAGCCGGCGATGCCGGCGCCGGCGACTGGACCTGCCCGATGCACCCGGAGGTCACGCGCCACGGACCCGGCAGCTGCCCGATCTGCGGCATGGCGCTCGAGCCGCGCACGGTGGCGCTGCCGGGCGGCGGCGCCACCACCATGGAGAACCCGGAGCTCCGCACCATGCGGCGGCGGCTCTGGGTCACCGCCACACTGGCCCTGCCGCTGCTCGCCGCCGGCATGGGCGAGATGTTCCCCGGCGGCACGCGACTATTGGCTCCCGTCTCCGCCGCCACGCGCAACTGGCTCGAGCTGCTGCTCGCCACGCCGGCGGTGCTGTGGGGCGGCTGGCCCTTCTTCCAGCGCGGCTGGGGGTCGCTCGTCCACCGCAGCCTCAACATGTTCACCCTGATCGCCCTCGGCACCGGCGTCGCTTACGCCTACAGCGTGGTGGCGACCGTCGCACCTGGCCTGTTCCCGGCCGGCGTGCGCCAGGCCGGCCCCATGGGAGGGGTCCCGGTCTATTTCGAGGCCGCGGCGGTGATCACCACCCTGGTGCTCCTCGGCCAGGTGCTCGAGCTGAGCGCCCGCGGGCGCACCTCGGCGGCGCTGCGCGGCCTGCTCGACCTGGCGCCGCCGACCGCCCGCCGCCTGGGCGCCGCCTCCCCGGATACCTCGGCAACCGAGGAGACCGAGATCCCCTTGGCCGCGGTCCAGCCCGGCGACCGCCTGCGGGTTCGCCCCGGCGACCGGGTGCCGGTGGACGGCACCGTGACCGCGGGCCGCAGCGCCGTCGACGAGGCGATGCTGACCGGCGAGTCGATGCCGGTCGAGAAGGCGCCCGGCGACCAGGTCGCCGCCGGCACCGTCAACGGCAACGGCAGCTTCGTGATGACCGCCGAGCGGGTCGGCACCGACACCCTGCTCGCCCAGATCGTCCGCCTGGTTGGCGAGGCCCAGCGCAGCCGCGCCCCCATCCAGCGGCTGGCCGACCGCGTCGCGGCGTGGTTCGTGCCGGCGGTGATCGCGATCGCCGCCGTCGCCGGCGCCGCCTGGTGGCTGCTCGGCCCCGAGCCGCGCCTCGCCCATGCGCTGCTCGCCACGGTCGCGGTACTGATCATCGCCTGTCCCTGCGCCCTCGGCCTCGCCACCCCGATGTCGATCATGGTGGCCACCGGCCGCGGCGCCCACGCCGGCGTGCTGGTCCGCAGCGCCGAGGCGCTCGAGGTGTTCGAGCGCGTCGACACCCTGGTGGTGGACAAGACCGGCACCCTCACCGAGGGCCGTCCCCGGCTCACCGCCATCGCGACGACCGCCAGCTGGCCGGAGACGGACCTGCTGCGCCTCGCCGCCAGCCTCGAACGCGGCAGCGAGCATCCGTTTGCCGCCGCGCTCGCCGCCGCCGCCGGCGAGCGCGGCCTGGCGCTCGCCGAGCCCGCCGACTTCGCCACCGAGCCCGGCCGCGGCGTGCGCGGCACCGTCGAGGGGCATGCCGTCGCGCTCGGCACCGCCGATCTGCTCGCCGCCCAGGGTGTCGAGCCGGGCGCGGCCGCCGCCGGCGAAGCGGCTTGGCAGGCGCGCGCCGAGGCCCTGCGCGGCGACGGCCAGACGGTGGTGCTGGTCGCCGTCGACGGCCGGCTCGCCGGCCTGCTGGCGGTCGCCGATCCGATCCGGCCGGCGACCGGGGAGGCGTTGCGCGAGCTGCGGCGCGACGGCCTGCGCATCGTGCTGGCGACCGGCGATCACCGCGCCACCGCCGCCGCCGTCGCCGCCCGTCTCGGCATCGCCGCCGGCGACGTCGAAGCCCAGGCGCTGCCCGCCGCCAAGCGCGATCTGGTGGCGCGCCTGCAGGCCCAGGGCCACGTCGTCGCCATGGCCGGCGACGGCATCAACGACGCGCCCGCCCTGGCACAGGCCGACCTCGGCATCGCCATGGGCACCGGTGCCGGCGTGGCCATCGAGAGCGCCGCCGTCACCCTGCTCCACGGCGATCTGCGCGGCCTGCTGCGCGCCCGCCGCCTGTCGCAGGCGACCATGCGCAACATCCGCCAGAACCTGTTCTTCGCCTTTGCCTACAACGTCCTCGGCGTGCCGATCGCCGCCGGCGCCCTCTATCCCCTCTGCGGCCTCCTGCTGTCGCCGATGATCGCCAGCGCCGCGATGAGCCTCAGCTCGGTGTCGGTGATCGCCAACGCCCTCCGCCTGCGCCGCGCCCGCCTCTGAACCCGCCTGAAGGCGGCCGAACGCGCCGCCCGGGCCACCAGCCAGGCCGGGTTAGAATGAGCCCCGGACCGCATTGCTCGACAGGAGACGACTGCGCATGAAAAACCTCGATCTCAACCGCCGCGACCTCGGCCGCCTCACCGCCGCCGCCCTTGGCGGCGCCATCGCCGGCTCGCTGCTCGGCGGCCGCGCCCTGCACGCCGCGGAGGCTGCCGCGCCGGACAGCAGCCACTGGCTGAAGGACCCGCACCTGTGCTGCGGCCTCAACGCCTGCAAGGGCCACGGCAAGGGGGCCAGCAACGACTGCGCCGGCATGGGGCACTGCGCCACCGTCGAGGCCCACGGTTGCGCCGGCCAGAACGCCTGCGCCGGCCAGGGCTCGACCGGCGAGAACGGCTGCAAGGGCAAGGGCAGCTGCGCCGTGCCGGTCACCGGCGACGGCTGGAAGAAGGCGCGCACCACCTGGGAACAGGCGATGACCAAGGCCGGCAAGAAGTTCGGAGCGGCGCCGAAGGAGTGCGGCGGCGGCGCCTGATGCCGCAGCCGCCGCGGCTCGGCCACGCCAACCTCGGCCTCGGGGTGGGGCTGCGCGCCGCTCACTTCGATCACATCCTCCGCCACCAGCCGCCGGTGGACTGGTTCGAGGTGATCAGCGAGAACTTCGTCGATTCCGGCGGCCGGCCGCGCCACGTGCTGCGCCAGATCGCCGAGCGCTACCCGGTGGTGATGCACGGCGTCTCGCTGTCGATCGGCTCGACCGATCCGCTCGACTTCGCCTACCTGGGGAAGCTCAAGACCCTGGCGCGCGAGATCGACGCGCGCTGGATCTCGGACCACCTCTGCTGGACCGGCGTGCTCGGCAGCAACACCCACGACCTGCTGCCGGTGCCGTTCACCGAGGCGACGCTCGCCCACGTCGTCGCCCGCGTGCGCACCGTGCAGGACTTCCTGGAGCGCCCGCTGGTGCTCGAGAACCCGAGCTCCTACGTCACCTTCGCCCACTCGACGATGAGCGAGTGGGAGTTCATCGCGCGGCTGGCCGAAGCCGCCGACTGCGGCCTGCTGCTCGACGTCAACAACGTCTACGTCTCGAGCTTCAACCATGACCTGGACCCGGACGAGTTCATCCGCTCGCTGCCGCACCAGCGCATCGTCCAGTGCCACCTCGCCGGCCATACCGACTACGTCACCCACCTGATCGACAGCCACGACCACCACGTCGTCGAGCCAGTGTGGGAGCTCTACCGCACCGCCCATCAGCTGACCGGCGGCGTTTCGACGCTGCTCGAGTGGGACGCCCGCATCCCGCCGTTCCCGGTGGTCCACGAAGAGGTGCTGAAGGCCAAGCGATTCATGGGCGAGCGCCTGCCGGCCGCCGCCGCGCCAACCGCCACCGCACCAACCGCCGCCGAGCCAACCGCCGCCGCGCCGGCCGGCGCCGGCCGCGCTCCCGTCCCACACCCGCCGCAGGTGCCGCACCCGCTGCACCACCTGCTCCCGGAGGTGGCGTGAGTCCCGGCAGCGCCCCGCCGCAGCCGCCGCTCGACGTCGTGCAGCAATGGTTCCAGGCGGTCGTCACCCATCCCGGCGGGGTCGCCGCGGGGGCCGAGTCGCCGGCCGCGCAGGGCCTGGTGCGCCTCGATCGCGGCGCCCTCGAGCAGCTGGTGCGGCGCTCGCGCCGGCTGACCGCCGAGGAGCGCCTGGGCATCTACGCCAACGCCTACTACGCGCGCCTGCTCGAGTGTCTGCGCGACGGCTTTCCGGTGCTCGCCGGCGTTCTCGGCGCCGCGGCGTTCGACAGCTTCGCCTTCGACTACCTGCAGCGCTATCCGTCGCGCAGCTACACCCTCGACCGCCTCGCCGAGAGCTTCCCGCGCTTCCTCGAGGAGACGCGTCCCGACCGCGATCCATCCGGCGCACCTGCCAGCTCGACCACGACCGGTACCCAACCGACCGCGGTGCCCGCCGGGGAGCCCGCCGGCGACGGGGCGCCGCCCTCCTGGCCGGATTTCCTGATCGACCTGGCGACCCTGGAGCTGGCCATCGCCAGGGTCTTCGACGGTCCTGGCGCCGAGGGCGAGCCGCTGCTGGCGCCAGCCGACCTCCTCGGCCTCCGCGCCGGCGGCGGCTTCGCGGCGACCCGGCTGGTGCCGGTGCCCTGCCTGCGCCTGCTGCGCTTCCGCTACCCGGTGAACGCCTTCTACACCGTTGCCCGCCAGGCGCTGGCGGCCGCCGAGCCCCGGCTCGGGGACTTCCCCGATCCCGCCCCGGAGCACGTCGCCCTCGGTCGCACCGACTTCGTCGTCCGGCGCTACTCCCTGGCGCCGTTCGAGGCCGCGGTCCTCGCCGAGCTGATCGGCGGCAAGGCCGTCGGCGAAGCGATCGCCGCCGCCGCGGCCGGCAGCGAGCTGTCCGACGACGAGCTCGCCGCCCAGCTCGACACGGCGTTCCGCCGCTGGACCGCGGCCGGCTTCTTCCGGGCCGCCGTCCAGCGCTAGGGTCCCTCACGCCAGCGGTCTGTATCGCCGGCGGCCGGCGGCCGGCGGCCGCCGGCAGGCCGGGCGCGCGCGGGCTTGCCGCTACTTCTTGAGCCGCGCCGTCAGCGTCTGCGGCAGCGTGGCATTCGGGTCGGTGGCCCGGACCTCCCAGTACAGGGTGCGCCCGTCGCGCCGGGTGGCGTTGGTGTCCACCACCTCGAACGGGCTGTCCAGGCGGAAGGCGAAGCGGGCGCTCTTGAACGCCGTTTCGAGCGCCTTGCTCATCTCGGGAGTGGCGGCGGCGCCGTCCTTGGCCGCCTGCTCCTGCAACCGCGCCGCCGGGCTGCCGCCGCCGATCGTCAGCAGCAGGGTCGGCCCCTCGTCGGTGATCTGCAGGCTGGAGAACGGGTCGGAGAAGGGGTTCTTGCCGGGCTGGCCGGCGCCGCCCTTTTCGGGCAGCTTGATCTTCGCCAGCTTGCGCACGTCGTCGAAGCCGAACTGGCAGCGCACCGCCACCTTGGTGCCGCGATCCTCGACCGAGCTCGACAACAGCTTGACCCCCGGCGGCAGGGTCTGCTCGAGCTGCGCCTGCTGCGCCGCGGTCTCCTGCTTTTGCTTGGCCGGATCCTTCTTCTGCTGCTCGAGGAAGCTCTTGCGCGCCTGGTCGATCTCGGCCGGCGTCGGCTCGCCCTCCTTGCCCGACATGCTGTGTTGCATGCTGGCCATGAACACGATCATCGGTTCGAGATCGACCGTCATGCTGAAGCTCGCGGTGCCGGAGAGGTCGCGCTGCAGGCTCACCGATTGCTCGACGTCGAAGCAGCCGGTGAGCGCGGCGGCGGCCGCCGCCGCGGCCAGGGTCAGGACCAGATGTCTTTTCATCCGCCAAGTATATAGGGAGGGCGGCGGCACCGCTCCGCCCATCGCTCAGCCGCCTGCCGCGACGCGCCGCGAGCCCCGGACCTCACTCGTAGCGCAAGGCGTCGATCGGATCGAGCCGTGCCGCCTTCACCGCCGGCCACATCCCGAAGATCACCCCGACCGCCGAGGAGACGCCGAAGCCGAGCAGGATCGACCACAGCGGCGCCGCGGCTTTGAAGTCGAACAGCAGCTGCGCCAGCAGCGCCGCCGACAGGCCGGCCACGATCCCCAGGGCGCCGCCCACCCCGGTCAGGGTCACCGCCTCGGCCAGGAACTGCAGCGCCACGTCGCGGCGGGTGCCGCCGATCGCCTTGCGCAGCCCGATCTCCCGCGTGCGCTGGGTGACGTTGACCAGCATGATGTTCATCACGCCGACGCCGCCGACCAGCAGGGCCACCGCGGCGATGACGATCATCACCGCCGCGATGCCGCCGGTGATCTGGCGGAAGGTCGCCAGCGCGCTGTCGCTGGTGAAGGTCGCGAAGTCGTTCGGCTGGTTGCCGCGCAGCTTGCGCCGCACCCGCAGGATCGAGGTCTCCTGATCGAGCAGCGGCTGGTAGTCCTCGGCGCGTCGCGGCACGGTGGCGATGTGCAGCGTGTCCTGGCCGCCGTCGCGGACCTGCGGGAACTGCTCGTCGAAGGCGCTGATCGGGATCGCCAGGAAGTTGTCCAGGCTGCCGCCCATGAAGCCGCCGCGCTTCTCGAACAGGCCGACGACCGTGTACACCTGCCCCGACAGCGCCAGCCGCCGATCGATCGGGTCGCGGTTCGGGTAGAGCGCCTGCGCCACGTCGACGCCGATGACGCAGACCCGCGCCGCGTGGCGCACGTCGGCGTCGGTCAGGAAGCGGCCGTCCTGGACGTAGCGGTTGTCGGCCGCGACGTAGTCCGGGGTCGCCCCCACCAGCTGCGCGCCGTTGGCCTCCGCCCGCCCCGCCTTGACCTCGACGCCGAGCGTCAGGTAGCGCTCCGGCGAGACCGCCGCCGCCAGACTCGCCAGCCGCTTGAGCGCCGCCGCGTCGGCGAGCGTCAGGTCGCGCCGGTTGCGCTGCTCCTCCGGGATGCCGCCGCCGCCGTGCCCGAAGCGCGGCTCGTACTTCTGGAACTGCACCAGGTAGGTGCCGAAGCTGCTGAAGGCGTCGTTGACCGAGTTGTCGAAGCCGACCACGAAGCTCACCATCATGATCACCGTCGCCACCCCGGCGGTCACCCCGAGCAGGGTGAGGAAGCTGCGCAGCTTGTTGGCGCGCATCGCCACCAGCGCGAAGCGCACGTTCTCGGCCAGGTTGAGCCGCCAGAATCGCCGCCGCCGGCCGCCAGCCCGCGCCCTCGCGCCGTCGCCCCTGGCGCCGTCCCCGCCCCCCTGTCCGCGATCCGCCATCGCCCGCTCCACCCTCATTCGGCCCGCAGCGCGTCCACCACCGCCAGCCGCGAGGCGCTGCGCGCCGGCAGGTAGCCGGCGGCAAGGCCGACCGCCGCCGACAGGGCGAGGCCGAGCAGCAGCAGGCCCGGCGACGGCCGCGCCGGGAAATGCAGCAGGCCGTTGATCGCCAGCGCCGCCAGCGACCCCAGCAGCGCTCCCGCCAGCCCGCCGCCCAGCGACAGCAGCGCCGCCTCGAGCAGGAACTGCCGGCCGATGTCGCTGCGCCGCGCGCCGAGCGCCCGCCGCACGCCGATCTCCTGGGTGCGCTCGGCGACCGCCACCAGCATGATGTTCATGATCACCACGCCGCCGACGCCCAGCGACACCGAGGCGATGAGCAGCGACAGGATGAAGGCCGCGGCCGAGATCTGCCGCCAGAGCGTCTGCAGGCTCTCGGCGGTGACGATGCCGAAGGGATCGGGCGAGCGGAACGGCGTGTGGCGCAGCGCCCGCACCACGCCGCGCACCTCGTCGGCGGCGTCGTCGACCCCGGCGACGCCGCCCCTGGCCTGCACCAGCAGGGTCAGCGAGCCGCGGCTGCCGAAGCTCTTGCCGTAGCTGGCGAGCGGCAGGTAGAGCTCGTTGTCGCGGTTCTGGCCCAGCACGCTCCCCTGCTTGGCGACCAGGCCGACGACGCGATATGGGATGCCGCCGACCAGCATCACCCGCCCCAGCGGATCGAGCTGCGGGAACAGCTCCTCCTTGACGTCCCAGCCGATCACCGCCACCGGCGCGCCCGCCGCCGCCTCGCCGTCGCGGAAATAGCGCCCGGCGGCGAGATCGACGTTCATCATGCCGCCGTAGTTGGCGGTGGTGCCGTGGACCTGCACATCCACCAGCCGGCGGCCGCCGTACTTGACCACCATGGTGCCGTCCAGCTCCGCCCCCACCTGCCGCGCCCGCCGCAGCAGCGGCGCGATGCGCTCGAAGTCGCGCCGGTCGAAGTTGGGCCGCTTGGCAGCCGCGACGTACTCCTCGCGGCTGCGCACGATGCCGATCTTGCTCACCTCGAAGACGTCGGGAGCCAGCGCGAACACCTGGTCGCGGACGTAGGCGTTGAGCCCCGAGATCACCGCCACCACCGCCACCAGGGTGGCGACGCCGATGATCACCCCGAGCAGGGTGAGGAAGCTGCGCAGCGCGTTCGAGCGGACGGTGCGCAGCACCTCGCGCAGCAGCTCGCCGAATCTCATCGCCCGGCGGTCCGCCGTAGCGCCAGGCTAGCCATGCCCGCCTGCCAGCTCGTCGGCCTTCGGCTTGGCGACCGTCACGGCATCGCCCGGGCGTAGCGCCCGCAGCGCCCGGAACGGGCCGGTGATCAGCGTCTCGCCGCCGGCGAGGCCGCCGCGCACCTCGACCGCCAGGTCGCCCATCAGGCCGGTGCGGATGGGCGTGAAGCGCGCCTTGCCGCCGGCCACCAGGTAGACGCCCTCCTGCTCGCGCGGTGCGCTGGGCGGCACCGGCACCCCCGGCCGGCGCTCGATCTCGCGCACCACCAGCGCCTGGATCGGCACCACCAGCGCCTGCGACCGGAAGCCGGTGAGGATGTCGGCCTGCACCGAGAGGCCGGGCTTGATGTCGGCGGGCGGGTTCTTGATCCGCACCTTGACCTTGAACTTGATGGCGTCGGTCGAACCGACGGCGGTGCCGCTGATCGGGCTGCTGCCCACCTCGGTGACGGTGCCGGCGAGCGCCTGGTTGGGGTAGGCGTCGATCCGCACCACCGCCTCCTGGCCCACCCTGACGCTGGGGATCGAGGTCTCGTCCACCTCCATCTCGGCCTCCACCACCGACATGTCCGAGATGGTCAGCAGCACCGTGCCGGGGCTGTTCTGGACGCCGATGACCGCCACCTCGCCCTCCTCGACCGGCCGCGCGGTGACCACGCCGTCGATGGGAGCGACGAGGGTGGTCTTGTGCAGCGTGTCCTCGGACCCCTCGAGCACGGCGCCGGCCTGATCGACGCGGCGCTGGGCCGCCGCCACCGCCCCCTGGGCCGCCAGCATGGCGGTGCGCGCCTTGTCGAAATCGGCCTCCGGGATGATGCCGGCGCGGTGGTTGCCGTCGGCGCGGCGGAAATCGGCGCGGGTCTGGTCGAAGTTGGCCCTGGCGGAGTCGAGGTCGCGGCGCAGCGCCTCCATCGAGGCCTGGTTGCCGCGGGCCATGGCGCGCGGGTTGACCTGGTCGATCTGCAGCAGGAACTGCCCCTTGCGCACCCGGTCGCCCTCGTGGACCGCCAGGCGGGTGATCTGGCCGGCGATCAGCGCCGAGACGTCCACCCGCTTCTGCGCCTGCACCTTGCCGTTGGCGGTGACCTTGGCCTGCAGGTCCTCGCGGCCGACCTTCGCCACCTCGACCGCGGTGGCGTCGCCGCCGCGCCGCAGCAGCACCCAGCCGCCCGAGAGCAGCGCCAGGCCCACGATGCCCAGCAACCAGCCGATTCGCTTGCGTCGTGCGGTCATCGTCCGTGTAACCTCACGGCGCGCACCGGCGCGCCGTCGCCCGAGCGCAGGACCAGCGCCGCCGCCGGGACGCCGCCCGCCGGCAGCTCGCAGTCGGCGCGCACCGTGACGCCGGTGCGCGGGTCGAAGGCGGCAAAGGCGCCGGGCGCCGCCGGCACGAAGCGCTGGCCTGGCAGGGAGACGACGAAGCGCAGGGTCTCCGCCGTCGGCCCGGCCCAGCCCAGGTCGGCGATCCTGGCGCCGCGTGCGAAATCGCAGCGCGCATAGCTCGCCCAGCGTCCGCCGCGCGCCGCGCCGCCGAGCGCCGCGACGCCGGTCCAGGCGCCGAGCTGGCGGATCACCGCGGCGACCTGCGGATCGAGCAGCGCGCTCGCCGCCGCCGGCTCGAGCCCCATCAGCTTGGCGAACGGCTCGATGCGGCCCTGGCGCGCCGCGTCCAGCGCCGCCGCGGTGTCCTCGTCGCGGCCGGCGACCAGGTCGCGGTCCTCGGCGCCGAGCGCCCCGAGCAGCAGGGTGAGCCCGCGGTGGCCGGTGGCCGCGATCTCCAGGCGCCCGGCCGGCGCCCAGGGCGCGACGTCCACCGTCACCCGCAGCCGCTCCGCCGGCTCGCCGCGACCTTCCCGCGCCCCGGTGTCGCCGCCGCTTCCCTGCGCCCCTGCCGCACCGCCGTCGCCAGGCCCGGTCCCCGCGCGCCCACCGCCGGCCGGGGCGGCGCCGGCGCCTGCCGGCAGCAGGTAGTCGCCGGCGCAGCGCGCCGCCAGCGCGGCGGCGCCCGGTACCGCCGGGTCCACCGGCGGCGCCGCCACCGCCGGCGGGTCGGCGTCGGGCAGGCCGAAGAGGCGGTTCTCGAGGTGGTCGCCGAGCATCAGCGCCGAGACGTCGACGCTGTTGCCGCTCAGGATGATCACCGCGTCGTCGCCGAGATAGCGGCGGAAGTCGGACTCGAAGGCGGCGTTGCCGCCGATGTGCGAGACCTCCAGCTTGCCGGTCGGGCTCTTGCCCACCGACCAGCCGTAACCGTAGTCGGTCTTCGCCCACCGGCCCTCCGAGACGTAGGGTTTGATGTACTTCTCGCGCTCGGGCCGCGACAGCACCCGGTCACCGGCCAGCGCCAGGTGCCAGCGGTAGAGGTCGCCGGTGGTCGACAGGATGCCGCCGTTGCCGCGCAGGTCCCAGTACGGTCCGTCGGCGGCCCACGGGTGGTCGAGCGGCGTCCCCCAGTCGCCGTCGGCGGTGTAGCCGTGCGCCGCCAGCGCCAGCTCCCGCGCCGGCAGGCGGAAGCCGGTGTGGCGCATGCCCGCCGGCGCGAACAGCCGGCCGCGCAGGTAGTGGTCGTAGGTCTCGCCCGAGGCCACCTCGACCACCGCGGCGAGGACGCTGTAGCCGCCGTTGGAATAGCGGTAGCGTCGCCCGGGCGGTCCCAGCAGCCGCGAGGCGAAGACCCGCCGCAGCAGCTCCTGGCGCGTCACCGGATCGTATTCCTCGCCGAAGGTGTCGCGCAGGCCGGAGGTGTGGGTGAGCAGCTGGTGCAGGGTGATCGCCGCCTTGTCGGCCGGCGCCTCGGGGAAGAAGCGGCCGAGCGTGTCCTCCACCTTCAGCTTGCCCGCCATCTTCGAGCTCGAGGATCGCGGCGGCGGTGAACTGCTTGGCGATCGAGGCGATGTCGAACAGCGTCTCGGCGGTATAGGGCCTGCCACCAGCCCGGTCGGCCAGGCCATAGCCCTTGTGCAGCAGCACCCGCCCACCCCTGGCCACCAGCACCGACCCCGAGTAGCCGTAGGCGGCGAGCCGCGACAGGTAGCGGTCGAGCCCGGCGCCGACCGGATCGCCGGCCACCGCCGCCACCGCCCGCGCGTCGGCATCCTCGTCCGGCAGCCCCCAGAGCCACCGCGACCGCCAAGCCTGGTAGGCCAGCGCCAGCACCGCCAGCACCGCCACCGCCTGCTTCCACCTCGATCCCAGTCTTACCATCGCTTCCCTCGCCACTCCTTCGCGGGCACTCGCCGCCGCCGCCGGCTCGCCCGGAGGCGCTGGAGACTACCAGCCTTCGGGACCCGCCAGACGGAGGTCCGCGACGCGCTCGAAGTGCCGCCGGTTCCTGGTCAGGAGCGTGCCGTCGTGCACCAGCACGATGCCCGCGATGAGGCTGTCGCCCATGCCGATGGGTTCGCCGCGCGCCTGCAGCTCGCGCCGCACCTGAGCGGCGCGGTCGGCGGCGGCGGCATCCAGGGCCAGCGCCGGGACGGCGGCCAGGAATTGCCGCAGGATCTCCTGCTGCCGCGGCGTCCGCGCGCCGGCAAAGAGCTCGAAGCGCGTCACCACCGTGGTCCGCAGGGTTCCCCGCGCCAGCTCGACGCCCACGCGGGCCGCTGCCGCCTCGGCGCTGCCCGCCAGGTAGTCGATGAGGACGTCGGTGTCGGCGACCCTCATCTCCAGGATTCGCGGAGCGCGCGCGTCGCCCGGCGAAGCTCGACGGCTTCGTCCTCGCCGAGGCTGCCTCTGAGGCGCTGCGCCGCCAGGAGCTTCTCCTCGTCGCTGGCAAGGTTGTCGAGGTAGATGTCGAGAGCCTCCGAGACGAGGTCCGAGAATCCCTTCTCGCCGCGGCGGGCGGCAAGCTCGAGGAGCTTGGCCCGGTGCTCGTCCTTCAGCTCGATCGTCGTCCTCACTCTTGGATCATACATGCATGTGCATGCCGAATCGGCGCGCCCCACCACCGACGCCTCGGCGTCAGCGTCGAGAGCGGCCTGCCGTTTCAGCCCGCGGCCTTGGGCTTGCGGCCGCCGCCGGCCGGCGGCGGTTCCAGGCGGTGCCTGCGGGCTGCCCGGACCTGTTCGAGGAGGGTCTGGGCGGCGGTGTGGCCGGGCACCAGCTCGAGCGCCCGCGCCAGCTTGCGGGCGGCGTCCTCGAAGTCGTCGACCTTGAGCAGCAACCGGGCGTCGCGCACCAGCTCCTCGGCCCGACGGCGATCGCCCTGCAACGCCAGGGCGGCGTCGACCTCGGCGATCTTGATGCGCAGCTCCGGCGCCTTGTCGGCCAGCGCCCGCGCCTCCTCGAGCGCACCGCGGGCGGCGGCGAGGTCTCCCGTGCCGGCGCCCCCGCCACCGGCGCTGCCCGCGCTGCCCGCGTTGCCCGCGTTGCCCGCAGCGAGGCGCCGCGCCTTGGCCAGCAGCTCCTCGATGCGCCCCGCCAGCGCCTGCCGCTTGCACTCCTCGAGGCGCTGCCACTGCTCGCGCAGGGTGGGCACCGCGCCGAACCGCACCACCGCCCAGTCGAGCAGCTTGGAGGCATCCTCGAGCTCGCCGCGCTCGAGCTTGGCGCTCACCTCGGCAACGGTCTGCGCCAGTTTTTCGGCGCGGCGGCGCTCCTTCTCCCGCTGCGCGGCGGCGACGTCCAGCTCGGCGGCGAGCGCTTGCACGGCCGGATGGTCGGGCTCGAGCGACCGCGCCTCGGCGACCGCCTGCAGCGCCTGGTCGAGCTCGCCGTTGGCCGCCAGCTGGCGAGCGCTCATCAGCCGCTCTCCGACCTGGGCCAGCCGCGTCTCGGCGCGCAACGTTCCGAGCCTCGCCTCCAGCTGCCGCCAGATCTCCGCTTCGCCGAGCTCGGCGGCCGCATTGGCGAGCTGGGCGGCGGCGCCGTCGAGGTCGCCGCGATCGAGCCGCTTGCCGATCTCGGCGGACCGGCGGTCGAGTTGGACCTTGCGCCGGCGCTCCTCGGCGCGGCGGCGCGACACCTCGCTGATCTCGTCGCGCAGCTGCTGGACGTCGGCATTGGCGGGCGCCAGACGCTCGACGCGGCGCAGCAGCCTGCCGGCCCCCTTCACGTCCTCGCGTGCCGCCAGCGCCCGCGCCTCCACGAGCAGGGGAGTGATGTCCTCGGCGACGACGGTGGGTGCCGCCGGGGCCGCCGCCTTGGCGCCGGCACCTCGCGATATTCCGGACCGGCGGGTCGCCGGCGCCGGGCCGCTCGCGCCGCTCTGGCGGCCCGCGCCCGGCGCGCTGCCACCGGCGGTCGCGCCGCCCGCGCTGCCGGCTCCCGCTGCCGACGGCACCTCCATCAGCAGCGACGGCGTCGGCGTGGTGGTCGGCCCGAAATGCTCGTCCAGCCGGAACTGAGTGCTGCTGGGCCTGGCCGCCGCCTCGCCGGCGGCGGCGGTCGCCGCGGCCGACTCCTCCAGCAGGCGCTTCCAGTCGCCCTGCAACAGGTCGCCGGGCTGCCGGAACGCGGCCAGCTCCTGCGCAAACTCGCGTGCCGTGGCAAAGCGCTCGTCGGGGCTCTTGGCGAGGCTCCGCAGCACCGCCGCGCGCAACGCGGCCGGCAGCCGCCCCTGGCGGTCGGTCTCCTCGAAGGGAATCGGTGGGCGGAAGAGGTGGCCGGCGATGATCGACGACGGATCGCTGCCGACGATGGGGTGGACGCCGGTCAGCAGCTCGTAGAGCACGACGCCGAAGGAGTAGAGGTCGCCGCGCCCGTCGGCCGCCGGACCGCCGGCGGCGCCGAACTGCTCGGGAGACGCATAGCGCAGCTTGCCCAGGAAGGTCCCCGTCTTGGTGAGGTGGGCGTCCGGCCCGTCGAGCACCTTGGTGATGCCGAGGTCGATCAGCTTGACCTGCGGGTTGCCGTCGGGGTCCTCGGCGAGCATCAGGTTGTCGGGCGAGATGTCGCGATGCACGAAGCCCTTGCCGTGCAGGTAGCCGAGCGCGCGCAGGGACTGGGCGGCGATCTCGAGCGCCAGCCCGAGCGGCGGCGGCCCGACCGCCTTGAGCAGCTCCTCGAGCGTGCGGCCGTCGATGAACTCCATGACGATGAAGGCGACGTCGTCGTCGTCGATGGTGAAGTCGTAGAGATTGGCGACGTTGGGATGGCGCAGCTTGATGGCCACCCGCGCCTCGCGGATGAACCGCGCCTTGAACTCGTCGTCGGCGCCGAGCTGCGGCCGCATCAGCTTGATGACGCGGATCTCGTCGAGCAGCCGGTGGCGCACCTTGTAGATGGCGCCCATCCCGCCCTCGCGGATCTTCTGCAGGATCTCGTACTTGCCTTCGATGCGGCGGTCGGGAATCGCTGACACGAGGGTGCTCGGGTTGGGGGGCCTGAAAGGCCAGGGTACGCAACCCCTCGGCCGCTGTCAAATGCGGCGCTCGCTATGTATACGCCGCCACCGCCGCGCCAGATCCGCTTGCCAAGGTTTCGCTTGGCAGCACCCTACTCCGCGAGGCCAGGTCAACCGGCTGCGACCGCGCCAATCTGGCGCTCGACCGCGGCCGGCGGCTGTGGCGCCTCGCGCACGAAGTCGAGGAGGCCTATGGGCACTCGGGGAAGCACGACCCGAGACCGCGCACCTGACACCCATCGGGGACTTGGCCAAGGATGCATCGCGAGCAATCGACAGTGCAGTGGCCAAACATCGCCCGCGCCACCTGCGGCGAGGCCGGTTCCACCCGGGACATCGAGATGGCAGGCTTGAGGAGGCCAGCGATATCGACCGGCTGAGCCAGCTGGGACGACTTCGCGCTCAACTGCTTGGCGACGCAGGCCGGCTGGTCGGTGGCAGCATAGGCAAGGGATGCGAAGCCGAAAATTGCCAGACTGATGGCGAGCAGACGGAACGTGGTCTTCATCGATCGCTCCTTGTACTCGGTGGCGGCCGTCTATCAGCCGCGCCGAACTTCATCCTAATCTATTACTGCTAAGCTAGCAAAATTCGATAAGGCGGCTGGCTCGTTACCGATCGGTCCAGTAGACTCGTCCGATCCGGCACCTCACGGTCGCTGAGCTCGAAGCCGAGTGCCTGCGGCTCCCGTCCGTCCCGATCCTGGCAAGCCCGCTCGCGGCGCTCGGCTGCTCGGAGGACGACTTCTCGCGCCACTTCGGCCCCTTCGGGGAGGTCGAGTCCATCCGGCGCCGCGGGCGCTGTAGGTGCGAACCTGCCGGCCATCCCGCATCTCCGTCATGAAGACGACCACGTAGACCGTCCGGGCCAGCGCCGAGCAGGCCCGGCGGTGGGCGCGGGTCGCCCGCTACCTCGGGTGCCGGTCGGTCGCGGCCTGGCTCGCGGAGATCGGGGAAGAGCAGGCCGACCGATGGGACGAAATCATCCGCCCGAAGTAGGACCTGCAGGCCCGGCGCCCATGCCATACTAGCCCCAAAACAAGCGCGTAACGGCCGCCTGGAGGGCGGAGCGTCGCAGTCGATATCTTCCACCGCGATCTTGCGCCGGACTTTCGCCTCTCGAGAGATTCGCCCTCGCACTTAATGCCGGCTGAACTGCCCCTCGCGGCCTGTCGGCAGAGCCGGACGTTGTAAGAGGGCTGATTTGGGACAGACTTGTTCCAACAAAGCAACGTGGCAGCGCGAAAGCGACGGTAGCGATTAGGCGAGGCATCGTCGTTTAAGCGCGCGTGTGCCGTCGAGCAAGAGAGGCACCCAGCGATTGATCGCCAACAGCCGGAAGATCAGTCTGCGACCGCTGCGGAGGATCTGCGCTGGCAGCAGGATCAGCTCGTTGAGGAAGCGACGGAACTCCATCCGCAGGATCGCCCGCGCTCCGAGCTTGCGGGGTAGCAAGAGGCCGGCCCACGCCTTGAGGTTCAAGGCCAGCGAAGCGATCACCAGATAGGCCCAGTTGGCATCAAATTCTGCCACCGGCATGCGGGTGGCATGAACCCCGTTCTTGAGTTGCTCGATCAAGTTTTCCTGGTTGCATCGAGCGTTGTTTTCGCGGACCACTGCGGCTGTGCCGAAGTGCTCCCGCGGGAGATTCGTGATGTAGAAGAAGTAGCGGATCTCATCAGCCAGCCGGAGTTGCCCCTCGGTGACCTTGATCCGCTTGCGCAGGATCACGAGGCGATAGGTGCGTTGGCATTTGCGGGGCCGGTAGTCGATCTCCGCGACGTGCTCGTGCTCCAGATCCAGGTCGCGGAAGCCCCGCTCGACGATGACGGCCCTCTTGACCTTGACCGGCCGGCGCCGCTTGGCGGTGCTCTTTGGCCGCGTGAAGGGCTTCCAGGCGTCGTCCGCAAGCGCCTCGGCTCGCCCGACGAAAGCGGGATTGGCGTCCATCCCAAAGACGAACTCGACGTCCCCGGCCGTCCAGCGATCGAAGTTCTCCGTCAGCGAAAAATCGGTGTCCCCCCGCAGCCGCACCCGCTCGAATCCGCCTCCGGTTTGCGCCCAGGCGATGCCGCGGTCGAGCCACTCGGCTGCACCCTCGTGCGAGGGGCGATTCGCTGGCCGGTTGACGACGTAGAGCACTTCCTGGCTATTGGCCAGGCTCACCACCAACGGACCATAGCCCCAGCGTCCGTCGTAGGAGATGTCCATCCGCTCCTTGCATTCCCCGCCGGTCTCGCTGATCGTGCCGTCGACATCGAGAATCGCCAGCCTGCGCTCCGCCTTGGGCTGCACGCACCAGGCCGCCGAGCGGGCGCGCTGGATCGCTTCCATCAGCGTCAAGACGTCGGCCGCGCCGAACCGACGCAGAAAATCTCCGGCCGTCGTCGGGTCCGGCAACCGACGCGCCCCCAAGGCATTGAGAAACCCCTCGTCCGAGCGCCGTGCCTCGAGATCCTCGAGGCAGCGGCCACCGGTCAGCAGGTTGTACACCAGCGCCAGCACGTGGTCCGATTCGTGGTACGGCATGTGGCGCCGAAACAGGTGCAAGTTGCCGTCGATCTGCTCGCGAAGACCGACCACATCCACCAAGGCCTGCAGCATTCCCAGGCCACCACCGCTGATCGCTTCGGTGCGCCCGGACACTTCATAGGCGATGTTGCCGCCTTCCAGCACGGGCTCGGCCCGCTCCGGCTGCCACCTGGGATCCAACCGCGCCGCGATCGACCTTTGACGCCGCTCGAAATTCGCTCTACTCTTCACCTGAAACGCCTCCTTTGCTGGGTCCGTTGGAGTCTCGACAACCCAACAATACCCAGTAAGGTGAGGCGTTTCAACCTCTTACCCCATCCCGCTCCCCTCCCTACGCGCTGGTACTGGGACTAGCCAACAGCCATGGCCAGGAAACCCAAGCCAGACTTCACACAGATCGCCTTCCGGGTGGCCAAGCAGGCAGCCCACCTAGAGCCGCCTGCCACGGAGCCGGAGCCGCTCGGCCCCAAGGCGGTGGCGGGACGCAAGGGCGGCTTAAAAGGGGGCAAGGCCCGGGCGCAGAAGCTGACCGCTGAGGAGCGCCAGGAGGTGGCCAGGAAGGCGGCTCACACGCGTTGGAAAGGACACAAATAGGATGACCCCGCGACCGGTCATGATCGAATGGCAAGATTCATACTGCGCCACTGGTTGGCAAGCAATTTCTGAGCGCTATCCGGCGATTACTACTTCCTCTTCGCCGGCTTGTGGGGCGCCTGAGTAAGAGCAGACGCGGCTACGGTCTTCACCTTTGCAGGCGTCTTGGGGTTACTCAGCAGCTTGGAAGCTACGCTGGCCACCTTCGGGGGACGTCTTCTCGTTTAGGGCCACTGTGCCCTCCTTCAAGGTGAGCGCGCAGTATATTCCGAGCGCTCATGGCTTTGGGCTATTGCGACTTAAGCGACGGCTTCCATCTCGGTCAGGTCGTCGGTAAAGTTGAAGATCATCTGAATCGGCTGCACTGGCCTGTTGTTCTGATTGACTAGAGAACGACCGGAGGGGTGCATCCCCAGCCATCCGTGGGCGCTTCGCGCGAAACCATGGCTCTTACTTTGGCTAGCATCTCCCGATTGTGCGCATAGCTAATTCTGCCGCGGAACTGGAGCTGTCCGACCACCAGGCCGGGGTGAACTCCAATGCGGCTTGCAAAGCCCCGAATCTTCTCCTTGTAATATAGAGGGTGGACGCGCGCTATGAAGCCGTCAAGCTCAGCAGAAGTGATTAGACTCTCCGTTGCAAATTCATCGGCCGCTACTTCGTTCTGCGGCTTGTCCTCTGTCTTCGTCGCGCCTTCGCCCACAAGGTTTGTATCAAGGTGAAGTGCGTCGCCTGCCTTTATGTGCCCAATCTCATGCATGAGAGTAAACCAAAACCAGTCAATGCGGTCGTACCGCAGCGAGAGTGCGATCACCGGCGAGTCATCGTCGAGTCGAAGGATCGCACCGTCAATGTGAGTGCCCGAGAGTGGCTCAACTATTACAAACCTGACGCCTGCGTCAGCCAGGACGCGCGGGACTTGGCGCACGTCTTCAGGGTTAAGAAGTAATCTCTTGAGCGTAGCGATGACTGCTTCGAAGCCTTCTTTCGTGAAGCGACTAGCAATGGTGGCTTTCGCTAACTGGCGTGCTCGGCACAGCCATGCATTCTGAGCCGGCGTTACGCCTCTGTAAGACGTCTGCTTGCGAGCTGCATGCCGAAGCTCGGGGGTCTCATCTAGAGATGCGATTCCCAGGAATGCTAGAACGCGCGCCTCCAGAACCTCAATGCTGGTAGATGGTTCAATCCAACTGCGGCGAACCATCTCCTTGATTGGGGCCTTCGCGTAGAGCCTAGAGCGACGCGCCACATCGCCACTCTCTGGCCGGATTTTGGACAACTGCCAAGCGCTTTCCAAGTTCATCCAAAACTGTGCCGTTGTTCCAAGTGCCTCTGCCAAGCCCTTCGCGGTTTCGGGCGTGATGCCACGTCTTCCAGTAACGATCTCGTTTACAACTCGCGGGGGACGGCCAAGTACCTCCGCAAGGTCGGTCTGTGTCCATCCGCGAGCCTCAAGCTCATCCTTCAAGATCTCACCAGGAGGGAATACCTCAGCAGCGGTGTAGCGTGTCATGTGGGGTCTCCCGTCACTGTTTAATGGTAGTCTTCAATAGAGACTATTGAGACCACCTTGTCCTCGGCCTTGCCTTCAAGCACCAGGATCAGCCTCCATTGGTCATTAAGTCGCATTGAATGCTGATGTGAGCGCTTACCTTTAAGCTTCTCGAATCGCAACGAACGGAGTGCATGGAAGTCGCGCTCGTCTGTCGCCGCGACGATGATCCCGACCACCTTCCGAAAGGCGGTGACTATCGCTGTAGCACGACCACCTGTGTAGGTGGGGTCGCTGTACAGTCTTTCCAGATCTGATCCAGCGAAGCGGATCTGCATCGCACGGGAGACTCTATCCTGGGTGTCCATAGTTGTCAACACCCCAATGCACAGATAGTGTAATAGCGTTGGTTTTGGCTTGACAGACTGGCCAGTGCTCATGCATAATAGGTCATTATGAATTGCATGGACCCGAAGCGCCGCGCCTCCATCGTGGCCGCCTTAGTCGAGGGGGTAGGCATCCGCGCCACCTGCCGGATGACGGGTGCCTCCAAGGGAGCGGTCACCAAGCTCGTCACGGACCTGGGGCCGGCCTGTGCTGCTTACATGGACCAGGCTTTCCATGACCTACCGTGCAAAACTTTAGAGATCGACGAAATCTGGGCATTCTGTTACGCCAAGGCAAAAAACGTCCCGGAGGACAAGCGGGGCGCCTTTGGCGATGGCGACGTCTGGACCTTTACGGCGATCGATGCCGACTCCAAGCTGATCCCGTCCTTCATAGTAGGCCCCCGGGACGGCGGCACGGCGACTGAGTTCATGCAAGACCTGGCAGGCCGGCTCGCCAACCGGGTGCAGCTCACCACGGACGGCCACAAGATGTACCTCGGCGCCGTCGAGGATGCCTTCGGCGGGGACCTGGACTTTGCCCAGCTGGTGAAGATCTACGGGGCGGCACCGGAGAGGCCAGAGGTCCGCTACATCCCGGCGCAGTGCATCGGGTGCGAGCGCACCGCAGTCAGGGGCAGCCTGGACCCGCTCCGGGCATCAACGAGCTACGTGGAGCGATCGAACCTGAGCTTGCGGATGGGCCTGCGACGCTATACCCGCCTCACCAACGGCCATTCCAAGCTGGCAAACCACTGCGCCGCCCTGGCGATCTACTTCATGCACTACAACTTTGCGCGCATTCACTCAACTATCCGGTGCTCGCCCGCCATGGCCGCCAGGGTGACTCCGCACCTGTGGTCTGTCGCAGAGATCGCCGCCCTCCTTCCGGTCGAGACTCCCAAGAAGAGAGGACCTTACCGCAAGCGACTTTCAAAGTGAGCCGCGCTATGGCTGGGATCCGACCATCGAGCGAAGGCGCCAGCGGACCATCAGGCCATCGCCCTTCACGACCGAAAGCTCGCGCTCTGAGCCGCGCCACACCCGGTGATACGGGTCCTCAAACAAGGGCGGACCGAGGCTGCCTTGGGCCCGCCCGTCGCCGGTGCTAGACTCCTCGCGTTCCTGCTCATCCCGCGATCCGCCGCCCGGCGAGGGAGTACGCCATGGTGAGGTCCGCGCCCGAGTCCGCGCACCGCCGCACCACCGCCCGCGCCGCCGGCGCGCTCGCCTGCGGCTCGGCGCTCGCCTCGGCTGTCGCCTCGCTCCTCGCCGCCGCCCCGATTGCCGCCCTGCTTGCCGCCGGCCTCCTCGCCTCCGGCTGCTCCCGGACCGCGGCGCCGCCGCGGCCGCTGCGCGTCGGGCTGCACAGCGACCCGCTGGTGCTCGATCCCCACCTGCGCAACGAGGCGCTGACCTACTCGGTGCTGCGCAACGTCTACGAGGGCCTGACCGCCTTCGACGCCGAGATGCGCGTCGGCCCGGCGCTGGCGGCTTCCTGGGAGAACCCCAACGACCTGACCTGGGTGTTCCACCTGCGCCCTGGCGTGCGCTTCCACGACGGCCGCGAGCTGACCGCCGCCGACGTCGTGTTCAGCCTCGAGCGCGCACGCGCCCTCCCGACCAGCGGCTTCGGCAGCTACGTGGTGGCGGTCAGCCGGGTGCGCGCCCTGGACCGCCACACCGTCGAGCTCACCACCAACCGCCCCTACGCCATCCTGCTCAACAAGCTCGCCTTCGTGCTGATCGTGCCCGCCGGCTCGCCGTCCGAGATCCACCGGCCGATCGGCACCGGTCCCTATCGCCTGGTCTCCTACAGCCCCGGCGATCGCCTGGCGCTGCGCGCCTTCGACGGCTACTGGGGCGGCCCTTCCGCCATCGGCGCGGTGGATTTCCTGCCGCTGCCCGACCGCCGCGAGCGGGTGGCGCGCCTGTTGCGCGGCAGCCTCGACCTCGTCCAGGAGCCGGGACCCGAGAACCTCGAACGCATCCGCGCCGCGCCGGGCTGCCGCCTGCTCGAGCAGGACAGCCTGATGGTCAATTTCCTGCTGCTCAAGACCGGCCGGCGGCCGCTCGCCGATCTGCGGGTGCGCCAGGCCATCGACCTGGCGATCGACCGCGCCACCCTGGTGCGGCAGGCGCTGCGCGGCGAGGGCCTGCCCGCCGGCCAGCTGGTGAGCCGCAGCGTCTTCGGCTACGCCCCGGACATCGCGCCGCCGGCCCGCGACCTCGCCGCGGCCCGGCGCCTGCTGGCCGCGGCCGGCTACCCCGGCGGCATCGGCCTCGACCTCGAGCTGCGCCCCGGGCGCCAGGCGGCCGAGCTCCGCCGCCAGCTCGCCGAGGCCGGCATCCGAGTGCGGCTGGTCGAGCGGCCGTGGGGCGAGCTGTTCCCGCGCCTCCTCGCCCACCGCGTGGACTTCTACCTGGGCGCCATCCTGGCGCCCTCGGCCGACGCCAGCGACCTGTTCGACTCCATGGTCCACAGCCGCGACGCGGCCCTCGGCTACGGCGACGGCAACTTCGCCGAGTACCACAATGCCGCGCTCGACGCGCTGATCCAGGAGAGCGGCTCGACGCTCGACATGCTCAGCCGCCGGGCGCTGCTCGAGCGCTGCATGCACCTGCTGATGCAGGACCTCGCCCTGATCCCGCTCGACGTGCCCTGGAACCTCTTCGGGGTGCGCGACGACCTGGTCTGGCAGCCGCGCCGCGACGGCTACATCCTGGCGCGCGAGATCCGCCGCCGCTGAGGCTACCCGCCCTCCCCGCCGGCGGCGCCGAAGCGGCCGCGCAGCTCGAGCGGCACCGGGCCGTCGAGCGCCGCCGGCACCGCGAAGTAGAAGCCCTGTGCGAACGGCACCCCCATGGCGCGCAGGGCCTCGAACTCCTCGGCGCTCTCCACCCCCTCGGCGATCACCCGGGCGTGGATCTTGTCCGCCAGCACCACCAGCGTCTCGAGCAGGTTGCGCTTGATCGGCGACAGGTGGATGTCGCGCACCAGCGAGAGATCGAACTTCAGGTAGTCGGGCTCGACCTCGGCCACCGCCTGCAGCGACGAGTAGCCGGCGCCCATGTCGTCGATGGCGATCGAGAAGCCGATGCCGCGCAGCGCCGCCAGGATGGCGCGGAACTCTTTCCATTCGGTGATCGCCACCCGCTCGGTGACCTCGAAAACGATGTCGCGCGGCTCCCGCCCCGCCCGCCGCACCTCCTCGAGCAGCGGCGCCGACACCAGGTCGGGATCGACGAAGCCGTGCGCCGAGCAGTTGATGAACAGCTTTTGCGGCGAGGCGAGGCGCGCGGCGCCGCGGATCGCCTGCTGCCGGCAGAGGCGCTCCAGCTCGACGATCTGCTCGGTTTCCTCGGCGAAGGAGAACAGCATCTCGGGGTTCTCGAAGATGTCGCCGGCGGGGCCCGACGACAGCGCCTCGAAGCCGTGGATGACGCCGTCGTCGAGGCGCACGATCGGCTGATAGCGGATCATCACGTCGCGCGCCGCCAGGATGCGGCGCAGCTCGTTGAGCCGCAGGCCGTGCCGGCGCTCGCGCTGCCGGCGGCAGATGGTGCGCACCTCTTCGATCGCCTGGTAGATCGCGCGCTCGATGCGCACCGTGGGGTCGATCTGCATCATCGCGCTGCCGCAGGAGATCGCGATGCCGTGCGGCACCTCGCTGTCCATCTCGAGGCGCAGCCTGGCAAAGAGGTCCTCGGCCAGGCGCTCGCGCAGCCGCGTCAGGCGGCGCTCGTCGAGCCCCTGGCCGTCGCGCGGGCCGACGAAGACCAGGAACTCGTCGCCACGCACCGCGGTCAGCACCACCGCGTCGCGCGGCGTCAGCGAGCGGCCGCGGAACTCGAGCAGCGCCGCGGTCACCTGCTTGAGCAGCCGGTCGTAGGTCTGCCAGCCGCAGATCGACTCGAGGCGCTCGCCACTCGCCAGGTCGAGATAGATCAGGCCCATCGCCTCGCCGTCCTCGAGGCGGCGGCGCACGTCCTCGACCACCGCCGGCAGGGCCGGCAGCCCGGTGTTGGGATCGAACAGGTAGCCGCGCAGCTTAAGCCATTCGGCGCGCAGCTCCCAGTAGCGCTGGTCGCTCACTCGCGGCTCACCTCGCCCTCCTGGCGGCCGGAGCGCTCGCTCCCCTCCGGCGCCGCCGGTCCGCCGCGCCCCGCCGGCGATCCGCCGAGCGCGGCCGCGACCTTGTCGACGATCTCACGCACCGCGAAGGGCTTGGTGACGTAATCGACGGCGCCCTCCTGCAGGCCGCGGATCTTGTCCTTGGGCTCGACCCGCGCCGACAGCATGACCACCGGGATCCGCGAGGTGCGCTCGTCGAGCCTGAGCAGCTTGAGCACCTCCCAGCCGTCCATCTGCTGCATCATGATGTCGAGCAGGATCAGGTCGGGAAGCTCGCTCTGCGCCTGGGTCAGGGCGTCCATGCCGGAGGTGGCCGCCAGCACCCGGTAGCCGTGCTTGCCCAGCACCAGGCGCAGGACCTCGATCACGTCCTGCTCGTTGTCCACCACCAGGACTTTCTTCACGCGGCACCCTCCCGCCGTTCGGCGGCCGCCGCCGGCGCGCCGGCGGCCCTCGGGCGGCCGGCGAACGGCAGGGTGAAGAGGAAGGTGGAACCGCGGCCCACCTCGCTCTCCACCCGGATCTCGCGGTGGTGCGCGGCGAGGAGCTCGCGCACGATGGCGAGCCCCAGACCCATGCCGCCGTAGGCCCTCGTCGAGGAGGCGTCCACCTGGTAGAAGCGCTCGAAGATCTTCGCCCGCGCCGCCGCCGGGATGCCGATGCCGCGGTCGGTGACCGCCACCTCCGCCTCCTCGCCCCGCCGGGCGAGCCGCACTCGGATCGCGCCACCGGGCGGCGAGAACTTCACCGCGTTGGTGACCAGGTTCTCGAGCACCTGGGCGATCGCCTCCGGATCTCCCCACACTGGCGGCAGATCGGCGGCGGCTCCATCCGGCGACACCTCGAGCGCCAGGTCGGGCGGCCCGGCATGGCTGCCGGCGCGCACCTCGGCCACCACCTCCGCCGCCACCTCGGCGAGGTCGAAGGCACAGGGCTGCACGCGCGCCACTCCGGCCAGCGGCGCGGCACCCGCGGGCGGCGCCTCGCGCCGGACGTACCCCCCCTGCCCCGCCGCTGCGCGCCCCTCCTGCCCTTCCAGCCCTTCCTGCCCTTGCCGGCCGTCCTGCCCCTCGCGCTCCCCGTGCCCCTCGTGCCCCTCGTGCGCTTCGTGCACGTCGAGGCGCGAGAAGGCGAGCAGCTGCTCGATCATCCCCATCAGCCGGCTGGTGTTGCGCCGCACCACCTTGAAGGCGTCGCGCTGCTGGTCGTTGACCTCGCCCAGCAGGCCCTCGTCCATCGCCTCGGTGTAACCCTGAATGGCGGTCAACGGCGTACGCAGCTCATGGCTGACGTTGGCCAGCAGGTCGCTCTTCATGCGGTCCAGCTGCTGCAGCTCGAGGTTCATCCGCCCCAGCGTCCGGTTGCTCGCCTCGAGATCGGAGATGGTGTGCGCCAGCCTCTCCGCCATCTGGTTGAAGGTCGCGGCAAGCGCGCCGAACTCATCGCCGGTGGCCAGCTCGATGGGGCGCGCGAGATGGCCCTCGGCAAGGTCGCGCGCGCCGCGGGTCAGCGCCTCGATCGGCCGCACGCTCTGCGCCGCGAGCAGGATGGCGATCAGCACGCCCAGCGCCAGCGAGCCGGCGGACAGCCAGAAGATCCGCCAGCCCGCCGCCAGGGCCGCCAGGCGCAGGCTGTCGTAGCTGAAGGTATAGGCCACCGAGTAGCGGTGACGCCCCCACTCCTCGACGTAGGGCGTGACCACCACGTAATCGCGGCCGCCCTCGGTTTCCCAGGCCGCGGGGGCCATCGCCTGCACCGCCGCCAGCAGCCTCGGCTCCGCCGCTCCCGGGGCGCCGGCGGCGGGCGCCGGAGCGCCCCGCGCCAGGCCGGCGAGATCGTCGCGGAGCTCCCGCGAGTCGAACAGGACTCTGGCGCTGGTGTCGTAGACGGCGAGCCGCAACAGGTCGGGATCGAGCCGCATCTCGTCCTGCAGGATCTCGCGGAACTTGCTGTAGCCGCTGGCGTAGTAGGTCTCGTAGGCGTTGCAGACCTGGGCCACCGAGAGGCGCGCGTAGGCCCGGGCGCGGCTTTCCAGGTCGTCGCGCAGGTGGGGACGGTTGGCGAGCGCCAGCACCAGGCTGTTGGCGATCAGCACCACCGCCACCAGCGTCGCGATGGCCAGCACGAAGCGGACGCGGAGGCTGCGGACTCTCTGCATGGGCGCTGCCGCCGCCGACGGTCTCATGGCGTGCGCGGATCGACCCCGCGCACCGCCGCCGCTTCGACGTCCGCCGCCGCCGGCGGCCGGGCGTGCCACCTCGACGCAAGCATCTCGGGGCTCCGTTTTCCAGTAAGTCAGCGCGAGTGTATACCCGCCCAGGGTCCGGCGGGTACCTGCCGCTCTATCTCTGGCGCGCCGGCGGCAGCTTCGCTCGGCGGTTCAGGGCGTCGTCGGCGGCCGACAGGGCGAGGCTGCGCGGCAGCGGCGCCAGGTCGCAGCCGAAGCGGGCGCGGCGCAGGCCGGCGTAGTCGGCGGCGCGGTCACGGCGGACGCGGAGGATGCCGCCGGCCATCGGATGGGTGCGGCGGCGTGCGGCGAGGCGCGCCTGCACCGCGTAGCCGAAGACCGAGGCCAGACGGCCGGCGGCCCGGAAGTCGCGCGGCAGGCGGGCGAGCCGGGCGAGGCGCGCCGCCACCGCCGGCGCGGCGTAGTACTCCCGGTAGCAGCGAAACAGCTCCCCCTCGAGCTCGGCGGCGGACAGGCGCGGATGCCGCCAGTTGAGCGTCGCGCCGTCGAAGCGGTCCAGGTTGCGCTCGGTGATCAGCCCGCGGGCCAGGAAGTCGTCGTACTGCTCGGTGCCGGGGATCGGCGTCAGGACGTAGAACGACGCCACGTCGGGGCGCAGCGCCTGCAGCTCGCGCAGGTGCTCGGCGATGCCGGCCGCGGTGTCGCCGGGGAAGCCGAGGATGTTCGAGAAGTGGCTGGTGATGCCGTGGGCGCGGCACAGCTCGACGATCCGCGCGTAGTGGCGCGGCTGGTTCTGCAGCTTGTGAGCCTCGGCCAGCGCCTCGCGGCGGAACGATTCGACGCCGACGAACATCTGGAAACATCCCGCCCGCGCCATCTGCTCCACCAGCCCCTCCTGGCGGTGGACCTGGGCGTCGCACTGGGCGAAGAACGGCAGCTCGAGCCGCTCGTCGATCATCGCCGCCAGCAGCGGCGCCACCTCCGGCACTTTGTTGAAGTTGTCGGAGGTGAACATGATGTAGCTCACTCCCGCCGCCTTGGCGGCGCGCAGCGAGGCGAGGGTGACGCCGAGCGGCTGGCTGCGCACCTGCCGGCCGGCGATCTTGATCACCGAGCAGAAATTGCAGGTGAACGGGCAGCCGCGCGCCGGGTAGACGCCCAGCATCCGCACCACGTAGCGCCGCAGGTCGCGCCGCGACGGCGGCTCGAGCACCGGCACCTCCGCCGCCCCCAGCTCCGGTTGCCAGCGGCGATCGCCGCCGTAGGCCGGCGACAGCTCGCCGGCCGCGGCATCGCGCAGGATCTGCGGCCAGACCCGTTCCGCCTCCGAAAGGGCGAAGCTCACGCCCCTGCCCTGCAGCATCGAGGTGTCGCAGGTCATCGGGTGCGGGCCGCCGAGCACGCAGCCCTCGACGCCGTTGGCGAGGGCGTAGGCCGCCAGGTCCAGCGCCCGGTGCAGCTGGTGGCTCTGCACCCCGACCAGCGCCAGCAGCGTCCGCCGTCCGGGCTCGCGGCGCAGCAGCGACAGGTAGTCGAGATCGGTGTGGACGTACTCGTCGACGGCATGCACCTCGCGCACCGCCGAGGCCGGCGGTACATGCCATGCCGCCGGGGGTCCGGCGGGCGTCAGGCTGCGCATGTAGGCGACCGTCGCGTTGGGCATGAAGCCGCGCCGGAAGCGCTCGACATAGCCGTCGGCCGCGTACTTGCTCGGCTTCAGCACCACCACCCGCAGGCTGCCGGTCCCTGCCATCGCCATCACCTGCCTCCGGCGGCGGCTCACCCTACCGGCCCGAAAAAGCGCGCGGCCGCCGCTGCTCCGAGCATAGCAGCCAGGCCTCCCGCAGCCGCGAAAGCGCTGCCGGCCGAGCCGCGGCGGCGCTCGGCCGGCAGCTCCTCCTACCCCGTACCGCTCCGGTTTCGAGCGGCGCGAGAGCGGAGCACCGGGGTCAACAGGTGGTGTCCCGGCAACCGAAGGTGTAGTAGCCGTTTTCCTGATAGACGCCGGGCGAGGCCAGATGGCAGGCGATGGTCACGGTGAGCACTCGGTTGCACGAGAGAGTGCCGCAAAAGGAGTTGGCGATGTCGGTAAGCTGGGAGGTCAGACTGGCCTGGGCGTTGGTGCATGAGGAGCCCGATCCCTGTTCCGTCGGCGTGGTGCCCCCCTCGCCCAGATCACAGTAGGGACCGCACCGGACCTGGGTCGGTTTCGGCGTGAACAGGTCCGGTTGGACCGCCGGCGTGGAGGTCGCCAGGAATGCCTGTGCGGCCGGGACCGTCGCGGCGCTCCCGCTCAGCATTGCAGCGGATGCAGGATGAAGGAACGGTGCCAACAGGGCGGCCACGGCGACGAGGATGACGGACTTGCGCATCTTTCTCTCCTTGTAGAGACAGAGCTGCATGGCTCGGATTCGGACCCGCCACAGCGCGCCCGCCTGCGGGCGCTCGGCGGCAAGTCGTCCGCCGAAGGATGATGCTTATATAAATATCATCTCTTCGATATAATATCAATAATTAAAAGTGCTCGCGCGCGCTTTCGGGAGACATCGAGCTGCCGGAGCCTCCGCCGGTCCCCGCCCAGCACGCCCCAACCAGACAGGCGCCCAGCCTCAGGGCCGCCCAGCATGTTGCCGATCACCAAGATCCGTCGAAATACAACCAACAGGTCGAGGCGCGCGGCTAGGTCAACTTCCTCCGGCGTAGTCGCGGCGTCCTCCGGGAGGATCGCCGCGAAACTCGGCGACGACTACGTCGTCGGCGCTGCCGAGGACCCAAACGCAGGAATGCAGTACGGGGCGCGCCGCACACCGGGCAGACAGGGCTTGCCTGGTGGCGTCTTAGCACAAGAGCGACTTGCTGTGAACCCTGATCCGTCAGCCTTGGTCGAACGGCACCGCTCGATGCCTTCCGCGCGTACCTGGCTTGGCGCTCGGCGTGATGCCGGCGGCCGCGCTCCGTAGCCTGGTAGCGCCTATTGGAGGCTCGGTGGCTCTCCCGCCGGGCTTCTCTGGCGCACATCGCGCCGCAGTAGCGGTTACCGCGGTCGCATCGCCCGCAGATGACGACCTGAGCGGAGCACCGCAGGCAGACGAAGAGTCTCTGGCTGCTCATGCCCACGCAAGAACTCTACCGCTGCGGCCCCCCCCACTTCCATCCCGCCGCGCTACGCGCGGGATGATGCTGCTTCGACAAAATCTCGACCTCATGATCGGATTCCTACGGATTCACGCGATCGGCAACACCCAGCACGCCCCATCCAGACAGGCGCCCAGCCTCAGAGCCGCCCAGCACGCCCCACCAGCAGGCCCCCGGCCTCAGACCCGCCCGGCACGCCCCCGACCGGCAGGTGCCAACATCGAGGCGCCACCCCCGTGAAGAGGGGCTCTTGACAAATCAGGAGCGATTTGGTCCAGTATAGATCATACTATTGAGATTGAGTCTCAATATAGTTTGATGACGAGGGTTTGCGTATGAGATACAGGCGACTACGTGTCGGCGGCGGGCTGCTGGTCCTCATCGTGGCTGCCACCGCCGCGGCTTTCGCGGAACAGGCGGCGGCGGGCGGCGCGATCGCCGATGCGTCGGGCCGGCCGCTGGCGGGAGTGGAGGTCGAGGTCCGCACCGCCGACGGCGCGCTCGTCGCGCGCACCATCAGCGACTCGCGCGGCCAGTTCGCGATCGGGCCGGTGGCGGCCGGATCGTACAGGCTGACGGCGCTCAGGAACGGCTTCAGGCCGGCGGCGCAGGACGTGCTGCTGCCGCTGCCGAGCGGCCAGCCGCTGGAGATCGTGCTGGCGCCGGGCTTCGCGGAAACCGTGGTGGTGCAAGCGCCGCCGCTCGAGGGGCCGGGCCTATCGACGACCGGCGCCAACGACTACACGGTCGGGGCGCCGCAGATCGACAGCCTGCCGGGGGGCGCCAGCACCGCCCTGACCGACGTGCTCGCCCGCATGCCGGGAGTGGCCATCGACCAGAACCAGCAAATCCACATCCGCAACACCGAGGGACCGCAGTTTCAATACCAGATCAACGGCGCCCTGGTGCCGCTCGACATCAACACCAACCCGCCGTTTCTCTCGATGATCAACCCGGCCTTCATCCAGCAGCTGGACCTGCTCGACGGCATCCTGCCGGCGCGCTACAGCTATGCCACCGGCGGCGTCGTGGAGATCGCGACCAAGGACGGCTGCAGCCAGCCCGGCGGCAGCCTCGCCATCCTCGGCGGGCAGCGCGACACCATCCAACCGAGCGTCCAGTACGGCGGCTGCAGCGGCAAGCTCAGCTACTACGTCAGCTCGCTTTACAGCCACGGCAACACGGCGTTCAGCTCGGCCACGCCGGGTCCCACGCCGATCCACGACCTGGCGGATCAGGGACAGGCCTTCGGCTTCTTCACCTACCAGCTGGACCCGTCCACCAAGCTGAGCCTCGTCGCCTCCACCGCCGCCAGCGACAACCAGCTGCCCAACGTGCCCAACCTGCCGCCGGCGTTCGCTCTCGCTGGGGCCGGCAGCGTGCAATCGGCGAACATCGACTCCCATCTCGACTTCCGCGACTACCTGGTGTCGGTGTCGCTCCGCGGCGCGCTCGGCCAGAACGTCAACTACCAGGTGGCGTACACGATCCATTCCATCGACCAGACCTTCAAGCCGGACAACGCCGGCGAGCTGGTCTTCCAGGGTGTCGCCTCGACCGCGTCGCACGACGACGTCGACAACACTCTCCAGGGGGACCTGACCTATCACCTGGGCCGGCACACCCTCGGCACCGGCTTCTACCTGGGGACCTACCGGGTCGCCGCCGACGATTCCTCGCTGGCGTTCCCCGCGGACGCCGGCGGCAACCAGACGAGCGCCGTGCCGGTCCACATCGGCGACCGCACCGGCGCGACCAACGTCGTGTCGGGGCTCTACCTCGACGACCTGTGGCAGATCGACGATCGGCTGCGCGCCAACCTCGGCCTGCGCTGGGACGACCTCACCGGCTTCACCGATCGCAACCAGCTCGACCCCACCGCGAATCTCACCTATCTGCTGACCCCGAGCACCACGCTGCACGCCGGGTTTGCGCGCTACCTGCAGGTGCCGAGCTTCCTGGGCATCCCGCCGAACGCCTCGGTCGTCTTCGCCGGCACCACCGCGTCGGGGCCGCCGGGCGTCTCCAACCCCCTGACCGAGGACGACTACGAGTGGGACGCCGGCGTCGTCCATCACCCGACGCCGCATCTGACGCTGTCGTTCGACGGCTTCTACGAGAACACCCACCACTACCTCGACACCGGACAGTTCGGCGAGGTTCCGATCTTCGCCCCGTTCAATTACGGCCACGGCTACATCTGGGGCGCCGAGATGGCGTTCGGCTACAAGGCAGACAACCTATCGGCTTACACCAACGTCACCCTCGGCAGGAACTCCCAGATCGGCGTCGTCACCGGCCAGTTCAACTTCGATCCGGACGAGCTCGCCTTCATCCAGAGCCACCACATCCCGCTCGACCACCAGCCGCTGGTGGGCATCGCCGCCGGCGCCACCTACGACCGCCGCCCTTACAGCTTCGGCCTGGATGCGATCTACAGCAGCGGCCTGGTCGGCGGCTTCGCCGACCAGCAGCCCCTGCCGCCGGTCTTCCAGGTCAACGCCAACGCCCAACGCACCTTCCGCATCCCGGGCCTGGGCCAGCTCACCGATCGCCTCATCTTCCTCAACCTCTTCGACCGCGTGAACCTCATCCGCCCGGCCGAAGGCATCGGCATCTTCCAGTCGGCCTACGGTCCGAGATTCACCATCCTGAACCTGCTCACCATCCCGTTCTAGCTCGAAACCTTGGCGGCGCAAACAGCCTCTACCTCCTCAGTGGAGCCCCAGTGCGTTCCGGTCGGGAGGCGCGGCTCGAGATCCGCATTTGCCAATTGCTAAGGCTCGATAAGCTTGCCCACGTATGGGGTTGGCCGTAGGCTTGCCAAGCTCGGGAGAACCCATGCAAGCCAGGGCCAAGGAGCGTCGGTGTGCGCGGCGGCTCGCCTCTCTTGCCCTAGCCTTGATCATCGCTTTCGCTGGATCTGGCATGACCGGATGCGGGAGCGAGCAGAGCGCAATGGATGAGGCCTGGTCGGACTTTCTTCTTTCCGCTCGCTCTCACCGGCCAACTCCGGGCCGACTTGCCGCCGACCTGCCATTTGCGCAGGTGCAATTCGTGACGGAGCGAGCCGCAGCCCGAGTGCCCAAGGAGCACGGCAACCTGCTCAGGCTGTTAACTCGGGCCTCCATGGCCCGACCCACCGTCGCGATTATCGAAAGGCTCGCGGTTCTTTACCTCTATCTGGGAGCGACCACTAAATCCATCCAAATCCTTGAGCACGGACTTGAGCACTATCCGCACAACGCTTTCCTTCTCACCGATCTATCGGCGGCGCTTCTTACCCGACTGCACGCCGAGGAAGACGGCGCCGATCTAGCACGTGCGCTCGATGCTGCCGAGTTAGCAGTGCGCTTGGCTCCCAAGCTGCCGGCGGCATGCTTCACCCTTGCTGCAGCTCTCCAGCGAGCATCACTGTCTTCTAAAGCGCGCGCCACCTGGAGAGAGTATTCCGCGCTCGACAGCGTCTCGCACTGGGCCGCCGAGGCACAAGCAAGGGCGCAGGAATTGATTGAGCCGGCGACATCCACACTGAAGGCCGAGCTCGACACTCTCGATCACGCAGCCGTCACAGGGCAAAGAGCCAAGCTTCGGAGGATTGCCCACCGCTTACCACAAGAAGTTCGTCAACACATCGAAGAGGACGTGCTTGGACAATGGGCCTCGTCTGTCGGTACCGCAGGAACCTTTGGCGCGGCCTCGTTGCTCGCGATAGCACGGAGCACTGCCAACGAGCTGCTGGAGCTCAATGGTGACCGTCTGCTTGTGGACCAGCTAGCGGCAATCGACCGAG
The DNA here is from genome assembly GCA_963732005.1 of uncultured Acidobacteriota bacterium. GTDB lineage: Bacteria > Acidobacteriota > Thermoanaerobaculia > Multivoradales > UBA5704 > JASLEW01. The sequence goes on along the minus strand of CAVSXT010000005.1, from coordinate 2,396,611 downwards.
TGGTCAGCGGGGGCGATCCCGGGCAACTCTCGAATCTGACTTCGGGATTGATCTCCTACAATCGGGCGCGCGCCTACTACATGGCACACCGGCCTGAAGCGCGACCCTTGTTTCGACAGGCTGTTTGCCACCTTCGACCGTCGGGTTCCCCGCTTGCCGAGTGGGCGCTGTTCTATCTTGCCGTCGGCGACTACGAGAGTCACCGTACACGGATCGCACTCGGCCGCTTCGATGCAATCGTTCAACGCTCCACCGCCAATCATTATCCCGGGCTGGTGATCCGGGCACACTGGATGGCTGGGCTCACTCACCTGATGGAAGGAGAGCCAGCCGCCGGGCTGGCGGACTATGCCGCAGCCGTCGGCTTTGCCGAAAAGGCCGGTGCGACAGAGGATGCGGCATCGCTTCATGCATTGAGAGCTGAGGCCTTCCGTCACCTGGGAAACCTACGCAGTGCTTGGCACGAGCTCTATCTCGGCCTGCGCGAGGTGCCTGAGATCCAGACTCCCCGACGGCTACAGCAAATCCTGACCGAAGGCGCAGAGCTCTGTTCTGTGGCAAACCACGCCCGTGCCGCCCAGGACTTTCGCGATGCCGTCCTCACGAGCGCCAGCTCCGCCAGTGAGCCCGTGGGACTGCTTGCAGCCATTCTGCAGCGAGGGGATACGCTGCTTCACGACGGTGATGCCGCACAGGCAGAGGCGCTTATCGAGCGGGCGAGAACCCTGTTGCCACAGGTCGCCGACGCCGCCAAAAGGCAACGGCTCGAGGCGGAGCTTATGGTCCTCGATGCTCGCCTCAACACGAACCGTCAGCCCACCCTATCGCTTGCAAACCGCAACTCCGCTCTTGTCTTTTACCGGCGGAACGGCTACCACCTCGTACTCGAGCGCCTCTATTTGGAGGATGCGCACGCGGCGATCGCCGCTGGCCATATTCGTCGTGCGGAGCGAGACCTGGAGCTTGGCATCGAGGATTACGAGCACGCGCGCGAGCGGGCGGGTGAGGAGATGCTTCGCATCACGTTCTTCGAGCAAGGTAGGGAGCTGTTCGAGGAGATGGTCGCCCTTGCCACACGCCACAGGTCCGGTGCGGCTGGGGCGTTCGCCTATTCCGAACGTGCCCGCGCGCGAGCGCTCTTGGATCATTTCCGGACCTCCACAGGGCTCGAGCAGGCGGCGCTGACCGGGCAGCCGTCCCGCTCGACGCTCACCGCGGCTGCGGTCCAGCACGCGCTTCCGGCTCGAACCGTCCTTGTCGAGTACTTCATGATGAAAGATCGCCTCTTGACCTGGATCCTGCGCTCGGGCAGCCTCCAACTCGTGGATCGACCCCTCGCGGTGATCCGCATTGAGAGTGCGATCCGTGCGCTGCGAGCCTTGCCGGCAACAGCGGATGAGGAAGAGCGCCAGCGAGCAGCCTCCCAGTACCTCTTCGACGAGTTGGTGCGACCGACCCTTCACGGGATGAATCCGGGCGATGTAATCGTGTTCGCCCCTGACCGGCAGCTCCACCTTGTGCCGTTCAGCGCTCTCCTTGACGCGACCTCCAAGCGGTTCCTCGTCGAGGACCATGCTTCTACCGTGGTCCCGAGCGCAACCGTCTACCTTGCCGCCCTCAAACGAGCCGCCTCCTCACCTCCCACGCCGGCGCTTACCGTCTTCTGCATCGCCAATCCGAGGTTTCGGCGGGAAATTGCGCCGGCCCTGCCAGACCTTCCGGCGGCTGAGCGCGAGGGAAGGGAGATCGTGCAGCTATTCCCCGGGTCCGAGCTTCTGCAACGAGAGGGCGCCACGAGCGCAGTTCTGCTAAAGCGGGCCGGATACCACGCGATTGTCCACATCGGCGCACATGCCGTGATCGATGCGGACGATCCCCTCCTCTCGTACCTTTTGATGGCGCCAGGGAATCCCTCCGACCCGGGACTTCTATACGCTCACCGCCTCTACGGTTGCCGCTTCCCCAGCACCCGCCTCGTGGTGCTCGCCGCCTGCGGCACAGCGGAAGGCCTAGTTGCCGGCGAAGGCGTGCTCAGCCTCGCCCGCGCCTGGCTTGCCACCGGGGTCCCCACGGTCATAGCGAGCCTGTGGCAGATCGACGACCAAGCCGCCGCGCGATTCTTCCATTTCTTCTATCAGGCACTCCGCGCTGGAGATGGGCCTTCCGTGGCACTCCGTCAAACCCAGATCAAGCTCCTGAGCGCGGCCGGTGCGGACGTGCGCACGTCCTCGCTCTGGGGCGCGTTTCAACTTTATGGCGTGGCCGACGCCATGACGGATTCCGTACGCTCCGCGGATACCGCCAAACCAAGGCCTCCGTTCGGCGCAAGAAGCGCCGATTCCCACTTTCGTCGGACTCCCAGAAAGGAACACGCTCATGTTTGAAATGCATCTTTCCGGACTCTGTCTTCTCGTGCCCTCTACCTCGGCCCCGACCCGGGTGCGCGCCCTGCTCGCCGACACAACGGCAGCATCCGGCGGCATGGGTCATCTTATGGACCTCCACGAGCCTCTTTTGATTGTCGACGCTGACGATTTCGACGATCAGAGCTCAGATCGCGGATCAGATCTTACGTTCCTCACAGCGGGTGGCTCATATGCAGCTTTCTTGCTTCGCGACCAGGAGCTCTCCGTCCCGGCGCTCGGAACCGATCCGGTAACCTGGAACGACAATCCCAACCTTAACAATTGCACCACTCTTGGCAACTTTTCCAATCTCGCGTGGCTTGCGCATATTGCAAACATTTCGACCGGTTCTGACACGGTCAGGAATGACTGCTTTTATCCATATCCCACTGCGTACGCGAAAGTGGCCGCGCGGGTTCAGCTACATCAAGGAACACTCAGCACGGCCCGGATAGCACGCGACCATGACAAGAATCTGGTAAAATGGGATTTTCAAAAACCGGATGGAAGTTACCTTAACACTCCGACCTCGCTCGCCGACGACGTCATGCTGGCCATTGATGTCTCTGGTAGCATCACGTTTCAAACCATACTGATTCGAGATCCAACCACCCCGTATCTGGACGGCCTCTACACAACGAGCCATACGCGTACAATTTCGCTCACCCCGAACACGACTGACCTAATTGTGATGATCGCGAATTCACCTCTTGCCGACGTAATGGGCGTGCGACCGCCCACTACAGGACGACGGGAACCGGACATTCACTTCGACTACTACTACGATCTTTCCCAGACTCCAAAATCACGCAACATCCCGGTACAACTCGACATCTGCCCTGACACCGGCCAACCCAGCCTTCGCTCTCCCCAATGCCCACCTGCCCTGGCGGCTCCAAACCTCAACGCCTGAGAGAACGGACGATGAAGCTGAACCTGCCGAGCCGACCGGCAACGGTCCACCTCGATAGTCAAATCATAGCCCGGATGGTCCGGCCGGAATTAAAAGCGCTGAAGGAGGTCGTCAACGGCGTGGCAAAAACTCCGACCCGGACAACGCCGGTGTTTCACCGTTCGCCACCGGCGCCTTTGCAAGAAAGGCTGGCTCTTGTCCTAACGCAGGCTCATGCCCGAGATGCTAGTTTTAGCAAGGATCTTGCCTACTTCGAGTCATTTTTCACCATTGCCTGCACCAAGGATGACGCTTGGCGGCTGCTTGACGCCCTCACAAAGTCAAAGGACGTGGCTGAGGTCTATGAGGCCGGAGAAACCTCGGCTCCGTACCTCAAAATCACGAGCCTCGATCGACCGCAGCCCCAGCATCACCTCGATCCGAAGCCCGTAGGGGTCGGCGCAACCTATGCTTGGAATCGGCCCGGCGGGCGCGGCGAGGGAGTGCGCTTCGTCGATCTCGAAGTCGGCTGGAATCTCGACTACGGCAGCCTCGTCGAAGGTGCAATAACTCTCGTGGCCGGTCGCCCGGTCGCGGCCACCGACTCCCGCAGGCATGGGACCTCAGTTCTTGGCGTCGTCGCAGGAGTGGACTTCCCGCAGAATCTGTTTGGCATTGCACGCAGCATCACTTCCGCGCGCGTGGCATCGGTGATCAACGAGGAACGACTCACCGACATCGCGGGTACGATCGTACGCGCCATCGAAGAGCTTCGGTTTGGCGATGTCCTATTGATTGAAGAAGAGGATGTCGGGCACATCGCAGTCGAGATAGAGCCGGCGATCTTCGCAGCGATTCGCCTGGCGACCGCACGGGGCATCGTGGTGATCACGCCTGCCGGCAACGGCGGAAAGGACTTGGGCCTTGTGAGTTCGCTGGACAGGAAACACAGCGATTCTCGACCGCTCGATCCATCGGCATCCGGTTTCGAGGATTCCGGCGCGATTGTCGTTGGCGGATCGCGAAGTGCTCTATCAGGCCCCACACACCTGCGCCAGGAGGAGTCGAATTACGGTGACCGCGTCGATTGCTATGCATGGGCGGAGGAGGTAGTCACCAGCGGCTACGGTCCCCCGCCAGGAGAGGTTCTGGTCAATGCCAGATCTCATGAAGAAGAACAGCCCGAACTCATCGGCGGAGCGGATCTCTCCGACAGTGTCGATTTCTTTACGGTCCGGCCCGGAATTGGATATGTCAAATTCGACGGCACCTCTGCAGCGTCGGCGATCATTGCGGGAGTGGCTGCCGTCATACAAAGCCTCGCGCAGGTGCACCTCGGATTCCGGCTCAGCCCCTGGCAGATTCGCCTGGTTCTGGCCGATCCACAAAACGGCACGCCATCGGCGATGACCGGCGCGAACCGGATCGGCTCGATGCCCGACCTCAAGGCAATCATCGAGCAGGTCCTATTTCCCTCACCGGAGTCAGTCGCGCAGCAGATCGACGCGGTGCCGCAAGCTTCTACGGTTGTCACTCACGCTGTCGAAACCAAGCCATCCTCCCCAGGAGCCCACCTGGTTTTGGCCTTCGACACCTTCGCTCCCAACCTTACCGGCCTCATGCGGCTGGAAGTGATCTCGGGCCTGCCGCGGTCTGCGCAGGCGTGGCTTGACATGCCGCCGGCCCTCAGCGACCTGGCCGGTATCTGGGGCGATCCGCCAGTGGAGCCAGTGCCCGGAAACGTCTACACGCGGATCAACCCCCTCGGCAAGAGCTACTTTCGGGCGCGCGAGTTCCATGCCACCACTTCATACTCTCTGCGCCTCGTCATCTTCGTGCCTGCAGAGGACCGGGGAAAAACCTTCCGGATCGCGGTCCGTCAGTTGCGGCTTGGATGGGCAAACGACGCGGAGGTCTGGCGAAAGATCTGGAGCATTGTTCCTCGTGAGCACATCTAAAGAGAGTATGACTTGGCGGCCCGCTCATTGCCACCGATCGCCGGCTGCGTCGCCACCCAATCTCAGTCGAGCCCCAGCGCCATCAGGAGCGCCCGGGTGGGCGAGTCGTAGAACTGCCACTGGATCTTGGTGAGCGCCTCGTCCGGGACCTCGGCGACGTCGCGCTTGTTCTCGCTGGGGATGAGGATGCGCTTGGCGCCGGCCTCGACCGCCAGCTGCATGCGCTCCGGCAGGCCGTTGACCTTTAGCAGCATGCCCTGGACGCTCATCTCGCCCAGCACGACGGTCTGCTCGAGCACGGGCTTCTCGAGCAGGGCCGAAACCATCGAGATGAAGAACGCGACCGCGGTCTCGCTGCCCTCGCGGGCCTGGTTCAGGTTGATGGCCTGGACGGAGAAGTCGTACTCCTTCGGCTCGCGCTCGATGCCGAGGTGCTTGAGGTTGGCCTTGAGGTAGGCATCGGCGGTCTTGATCGCCTCCTTCATGGTGCCGGACAGGTTGCCGAGGGGGATGATCCGCCCGGAACCCCGGTTGGTTTGGGTCTGGATCAGGAACAGGGCGAGCCTGCGGTCGGCGACGTCCGTGCCGATGGTGTAAACCGACCCGGGAGGCAGCTGGCCCGGGACGATGATCGCCCCGCCGCCGCTTTCCGGCACGGTGACAAAGCGCTCCTGGCCGCTGTCGCGCTCGAGGTAGGAGAAGCTGGTGTCCCAGTATTCCAGCCCGGCGATCTTCTTGAGCTGCTCCTTGACGCGCCGGCGCATCTCCATCGCCAGCTCGAGGTACTCTCGCATCTCATCGCGCGACAGCTCGCCATCCGGGTGGAGCAGCTTCACCAGGCCCGAGACGGTCTTGCGCACCGCCTTCTGGTCGCGGCCGGACAGGTGGCTGCCGAAACGGAAGTCGCGCTCCGCGTAGTCGTCGTAGCTCCTCCGGCGAAGCTCGCGGAAGACCTCGGCGAGGTAGTCCGTCACCAGCCCGAAATGGCTGGTGTAGGTCTCATCGCGCGTCTTTTGCAGCTCCCATCCCGGCAGGTAGGCATGGATGCGGTCATAGAACGCCGCATCCATCTCCTTGGGCATCGGGTAGAAGAGATGCGAGGTCTTGACGATCGTGGCGATGTCGCCGTCCAGGTTGCCGACGTAGACGACCGAACCTTCCGCCGTGATCACCTCGCTGCCGCGGCTGAAGTTGCCATCCTCCATGTAGCCCTTCAAGATGTTGATGCCGTTCCTGTCCTTGAAGCTGACGCCCGCCGCCTCGTCGAAAGCGACGACGTCCCAGAGACAGACCAGGCCCCGTTGTCCCGTCGCGAGGTTGACGAACATCTGCGCCACCGTCGTCTGGCCGCCCGAGACCAGGTGGCAGTACGGACTGACCTGCTGGTAGACGAAGCTCTTGCCGGTGCCGCGCGGCCCCAGCTCGACGAGGTTGAAGTTCTTCTCCACCAGCGGCAGCAGCCGCGCCAGATAGAGGAGCTTGCGCCGGTGGGTGAAATAGGGGTGGCTCGGCTCGTAGCCCAGGCTGCGCAGCAGGAGGTCGATCCACTGCCCGCGGTCGCGGATGCGCTTGCGGCCTTCGACGAAGCTCGACACCTCCCGGTTGGAGAGCTGGATGGCGCGGATCTTGTCGATGAAGAACGGCCGGTTCTGCCCCTTGAACACGAAGCTGTCGTCGTAGCGGAGAGTGACCTCCGCCCAGATGCCGCCCATCAGCAACCGGTCATGGCGCCGGATCTCGGCCTCGTCGATGTTGACGTAGTCGATGTTCAGGTTGGCGAGGTGCGCCCAGTATTTGTCATGGGTCTCGACCAGGGTCACCCCAACCTTGTCGATGATCTCGTAGGTGGTGTGCTGCTTGATGGCGCTCTTGACCCGCTCCCGCTCGTCGGGCTTCACGAACTTGTCGGCGAGCGTCTGCCGCACGAACTCGAGGCCTTCCCGCATGACCTCCTCGTCCGCCGAGGAGCAGTACTTGCCCAGCAGGAACTCGATCACGAAGGCGGGGACGCCGAACGAGCTGCGCATGCGCCGGAGCAGATCCTTGCGGACCACCAGCCCGGGGAAGAGGTCCACCGCCAGGGCGTCGAGCTCGTCGAGCGCCATCTCGTTCGCCATGCGTTCCCTCACAGGTTCCGCGCCACGGTAAGCCGCAGGCCGGCGGGCGAGAGCACTTCCTGGTTGTCGGCGTCCCGCACCACCAGCTCGAGCACGTCTCCCGCCTCGAAGGTGAGCCCGTCGTCCAGCATCAGGACGACCGTAACCTTCACCTCGGAGTTTGCCGACACTTCCTTCCGCACCGGCCGCACCAGCACGCTGCCGCTCTGGCGCCGCAGATCGACCTCGACGGTCCGCCCGACCGGCCGGCTGAACAACTCTGGCCGCTCGGGCGGCACGGCCTCCAGCACCACCTTCACGGAGTGGGTCTTGATCTCTCGGGCCGCGGGGAGCACGCGCACCCGCACCCGCTCGGGAGCCGCTTCGCGGCGCGACCGCAGGTGCGGGATGATGGCCTCCTGCGCGGCAATGCCACCATGGGAAAAGAATTTTTCAGACCGGAAGCATGCCATCCCAGGCGGCACCGCCACCCTCACCGTGGGGTCGAAAGGGAAGGGGAACGTCTTGGCCTCGACGATCGCGTCCGCGGGGAGGAGCGCGTACCGCGCCTTGGCGACGAAGGCCCTATCGGCTGGCATGGCGACGAGAGGCGAGTCGAGCTCGCCGCTGGTCACCACGAAGCCATGGTCGGTGAGGAGGTGGACCTCCGGGTAACCCCACTGATGGAGCTTGCCGATCAACTGCACGAGGCGGTCCACCTCGACGTGGAGGTGGCGGATGAGATCGCTCGCCTTGTCGTGCCCCAGGCTGTCGATCGTCTCGTGGCCGAAGACGCAGAGAAGCTCCGGCAGCGGCCTGGGCGGCCGGCCGGAGCTCTCGATCTCCTCGACGTCGACGCAGGTCGCCCCGGCGCGCTCCCGCAGCCACTGCAGGCGGCTCTGACGGTCGGAGAAGTTGGTTCCCGTCTTGGGGTCGCGGAGCCGCCCCTCGCCGGGGCCGGGTTCGTAGCGCAGCGCCACGCCGTCGAGCGGCAGCAGGGCCGTCATCCCCACCCAGGTGCGCGTGGGGATGCAGGCGAGCGCCGGGGCCAGCGCCGTCTCGGGCAGGCGCAGCCGCTCGCGGATGTCGAGCGCGCAGTCGTAGCGCAGCGCATCGACGATGACCACGGCGAGCGGACGGCGGCCGCCCCAGACGCCGCGGACCTCCTCGGCGATCGGGCGCACGCCCGCCACGGCCCAGGTGTCCGCCGTGCGCAGCGCCGCGAAGAACGCGGCGTTGAGCCCCGTGAGGTAATCGCCATAGGCGCGGTTGGCGACGGCCGAGACCTCCTCGAGCTCCGCCTCCCTGCCGGCATCAGCCACCAAGCGCCAGTGCGCCCGGTCGATGCGGCCGGCGTAATCGACATAAAGCCTCGCCAGCTCGCCAGCGCCGGCACAGGCTCCCGCCTTCGCGATCGCCTCTTCGCAGGCGGTCACGAGCTGGGCCAGCCGGAGGAGCAGCTCGAAGCCGCGCAGCGGCTCCGGGCTCGCGCGCGTCAGCTCCGCGGCGGCGGCAAGCTCCTGCGCGTGCTCGCGTAGGAGCGGCAGGTACCGGGTCTTCTGGGCCGCGGCATCGCGGAACCGGGAATAGAAGATCTGGAAGCGAAGCCGCACGAGATGGGGAAAGGCAAAGGATGCCCCAGGCAGGCCCCTGGCCCACGCCGACAGGTCGACCTCGCGCTCCGCCTGCCGGATCAGCCGGTCGTAGTCGGACGCCGCCGAGCCGTCCTTCAGCCATCGCTTGAGAAGCTGCACGCAGCGGGCGCGGTAGGGCGCCTCGGGCAGCAGCGCGATGAAAGGGAAATCGGCGGGCTCGCCATGGGCTTCGTAGGTCTCGGTGAGTGCCAGCCGCAGCACCAGGTCAGCCAACCACTCCTCGATCGAGACGGGCGAGATTTCCCTCGCCGGCTCAGCCGGCGGCGGCAGCGGGCGCGCGAAGCCGAGCGCATCCTGAAGCTGGTGTCCGAGCTCTCCGATCAACCCGTCCCGCACGAGCTCGCGGTAGCACCCCTCCGGCTCGGCGGCCAGGTCGAAGAGGATCTGGTCGAGGTCGCCGACCACCTGTTGCCGCGCCCAGGCCGGCGTCAACGCGTGCTGCCAGAAGCGCGCGTCGCGATCGACGAAACGGGCGGTGAACTTGGCAAGCAAGGAGTCGCGGCCACCGTCCCAAAGCGCGCGCTGCTCCTTGGCGTCGTTGGGCAGCTTGACTCCGGCCCGGCGCAGGAACGCGAACAGCGTCGGCTTCTTGCCGTCCACCAGCCACGTCGCTCCCAGGTAGCGATACTCGAGCAGGAAGTCGGCGACGAAGCCTCCTTCCTCCTCGGGGCCGTCGAGACGCTCCGCCGCGAACGGCAGGTACAGGACGTGCCGCTTTCCCTCGCGCTCCGCCTCGGGCAGGTCTCGGGTCACCCAGTGGACCTGATGCTTGAGCCAGAGCTGGCCATGGGCGGCTTCCTCGTCATAGCGCAGCAGCGTGAACGGCGGGCTGGCCTGGGCCGCCAGGTGCTCCTCGAACGCGGGCAGAATCCGCTCGAACTCCCGCTTCTCGTCGAACCAGAGCGCGATCCGCGCCTGGGCGTTCCGGCTGAAGAGGGCGCGGAGCTCCTCCCTCAGCGCGACGAGGATCATCCGTCGTCCTCCGCGCTCCTGGCCGCCACCACCCGCGGGATGCGCAGCAGGCCGGCCGCCTGGAGCGGCAGGATGTTCACCTTGACGCCGTCGTCGACGTCGGGGTCCCAGCCTTGCGGCTGCTCGCCGGCCTTCTTCCACGGCACCTGAATGGGATAGCGCCCCTCCTCGAGCCCCTGCAGCTTTTGGTCGAAGGCGCGGGCCTCCTCCATGCCGCGCTCGATCTCGAGCGCGTCGTCGACGCGATTCTCCTGCCTGGCCTGGGCGAGGTCGCGCTCGAGGCGTTCGAGGAACGACCGCAGGTAGCTGCCGCGCAGCTTGCGCAGCGCTTCCTTACCGAAGCGGTGGTAATGGACGATCGCCGCGAATGCGGGCGTGCCGCCGCCGTCGCGCGCCGATGCCAGGTGCCAGAAAACCGGCCGATTCTTGTACATGCGGACGTGGTGCTCGAACCAGCCGTTGGCCAGGAAATCGCCGATCGAGTCGGCGCGCTTGAAGCCGGGAGAACGCCGGCGCAGCTCGGAGGCGATCTCCCCCTCGAGCCGGTGTGCCCGGTCCGCGCCCACGAGCATGCCCAACTCGCCGAGGACGCGCTCGTCGAGCTTCGGCTGGTTGTTGCAGACCACGAGTGGCACGATGCCGTCGTCGTCCCTCTCGACGATGCGCTTGACACAGAACGAGAGCAGCCGGACCACGTGCTCCAGCCGCTTCTGATCGGTGCTCTTGCCCTCCATCTGCGGCCAGATGAGCTCCGGCGGGCGCGGCCCGAGATCTTCGAGGACGGTCGCGCGCGTCTCGGCGGAGAGGCCGTAAGCTTCGAACACGGCGGCATCCAGCTCGGCGTACCAGGCCTGGATCTCCGCGTCGGCCGCCGCCTCACGTGCCAGCAGGGCATCGAGCGCCACGGCGACGGGCCGCTCGGGGTGTTCTCGGAGCGCGACGGCCAGCCAGGTCTCCGTGAAGCGGGTCGAGATCTCGTTGCCCTCGTCCCAGACCGCCTTGGCGTCGTGGATCGAGCGGGCGAGCGTGGCGACCTGCCGCTTCAGGCTCTCGGCAAGGGTAGGAATCGGCAGCTTCTGGATGACTCCGACCTCGTAGCTCCCGAACGACATCAGAGCCCGGCACAGATATTCGGCGAGCGAACTGTTGAGGAGGCCGAGAACGTAGTCGATGTTCTTGGTGTCCTTCAGAAAGATGCTGGGACCCTTGTCTCCGAAGATGCAGCCAGCCGGCATAACCCTGACGTTGAAGCCTCGCTGCGTCCGGCGCGGCCAGGTGAGGCCGGGGCGGAGGTACCAACTCTCATTTTGGAATCGAGCGCGGTCATACTCGCGAATGTCCTGGCCGTGATCTTGCCACCACACAACGAGATCGATGCTGGAGAAGAATCTGCGATAGTCGCCGCCCTTGGCGAAAGGAACCCAGCGTTCGCCGTCTCCTAAGGTGCTGGCACGGACCTCCCATCGCTGTCTGACGAAGCGGGCATCGTTTGCCGTAGCGAGCCCCTGGCGAACCTCGCCGAGGCCAGGCTGAAGAGGAGGTATCTGACCTGAAGACCTGCAGCACCTCGGTTGGGAGCCAGTACGAGAGTGGTGCGCCATCGACAGAGAGGAGGTCGCGGCGCGCAGCGTCGAACCGAACTCTGGTCGCCTCGCCGTCAAGCGTCCTCACGAGCAACCGTTCACGATCATCGCCCGCCTGCGTCAGCCGGAAGAACACGATCGGCGGCTCCTCGAAGACGATCTTGTAGACCTCCTCGGCGCGCGCCTCGGTGATCTCGATTCCCTCCTGGCGCTGGGACGACTCGATCGCGGCAATCAGCAGCCGCTTTTTTTTCTCCGGGTCACGCAGGTACGGGTTCTTCTCGCTCAACGCCTTGCCCATCAAACGCCTCCTCGCGCCAGCGCGTCGTCGAGCCAGTGCCGCAGCACCGCCGCCAGCGGCGCATGGTCCTTGAGGATCCCCGCCCCGCAGGCGCTGAGGTACTCCGCCTCGTCCCGCTCGCGGTTCCACTCCGAGATCGGGGGCAGGTCGTTCTGCAGGAAGATCAACGACCCGGCGACGCGCGCCGTGCGCCCGTTGCCCTCGCGGAAGGGATGGATGGCCAGGACCTCGTTCATGACCTCGGCCGTGAAGCGGCAGAGCGCGTCCGGGTCGCCGTCGAAGAACGGCGTCCGCGACAAAAGCTCCTCCTCGAGCTTCGCCATATGGGGCGCGATGCCGTTTGGCGGGAGCGGCCACAGCGTTCCGCCCTTGGCCAACGGCACGGTGCGCCACTCGCCGGCAAAGGGATAGACCTCGCCCAGCATGGTGCGGTGCAATTCCCGCAGCAGCTCCACCGTCAGTGGCGTGTCGTCGCGCAGACCAGCCACCAGCTCCCAGGCCCGGGCGACGCCGAGGTCTTCCTGCCGGTGCACCTCCGCGTGATCGAGGCATCCGGCATAGTTGAGCGGCCAGCCGTCGGCATCGACCACTTCGTCCCAATGCCGCTCGTAGTTCCGCCATGGGCAGGCGACCGTCCGGAAGCCGTCCACGGGAGGTCGGGCCACCTGATAGTGGTCCCTGATCACACTCGTCGAGATCTTCCTCTGCCGGCCGGCGACCGGATAGTACTCTCCGTCGGCCAGCCCCTCGTAGAAGTCCTGCCTGCCACGCCCGCCGACCGAGAAGCGATACCCGAAATCCTTCCAATCCCACCGCCACTTCATCCCTCGGGACCTCCCCGCGCGACCAGCGCGGCCGTCTCGACCGCGGCGCCGTCCAGAATGCCGGATCCGAGGTCGAGCATGGTCACGAGCGGATTGCGCCGGAGCAGGATCTGCGTCCGCAGCTTCTCGAAGGACGACAGGTTCACAAAGGTGCGGCTGACGATCGCTCCGAGATAGCCCGTCGGCCGCAGGAGCTGGGTGCCCCGGTCCAGGAACGCAGCGTAGATGTCGTTCTTGGTGAGCGGGTAGGCGGCGGCGACGAACTCCTTGACCGCGGGGATGAACTCGCCGTACGGCGGGTTCATCACCACCGCGTCGTAGCGGGCCGAGAGCACCTCGAGCAGCTCGAAGCCGCGCGCCGTGTCTTCGGCGAAGAGGCGTTGCATCACGTCGCCCGAACGGTTCTCCACCGCATAGGCGTGGAGCGCGGCGAGGAGCGCGTCCTTGAGACCCGCCGCCTTCGCCTCCGCGAGCCCTGGGATAAAGGACATCTGGGCGGCGCCGCCGCCCTGGCTCCGGCTGCCCTTGCTCGCCCAGTCGCTGGCCGCCGCCGCAAGATCCTCGCTGACCTGGACCAGGCTCCCCAGCTGCGCCACGTGCTGCAGGTTCTTCCAGATGGCGCCGACGAGCAGCCGGCGCAGATCTGGATCGCCGATTCGCCCGTCGGCCCGTTCCAGGAACTTCGTCAGCTCCTCCTCTCCAAGGCTGACGGCGTCCGCGGCGACGAGGTTCATCTTGCGCACCTGGACCGAGGAGGGCGGCAGCCCATGGGCCTTCGCCACCTCCTTGGCGGTCAGGAGCAGGGCCAGCGCCGCGATCTGGATGGCGCGGGCATCGATGTCGATGCCGAAAAGGTTGTGCTCGAGAATGGCGGCCGCGATCTCCTCCGGGTGGGCGACCGAGGGCGTCGCCGGCCATCCCTCCTCTCCGCCGCGTTCGATCTCCTCGAGGTACATCTCGAAGAGGAGCGCCAAGGCATACTGGCCGAAGTGCATGGTGCCGCAGGCCGGATCGAGGAGGCGGAGGTCGCTCGCCTGCCGGACCTCCTGACGGCGGTCATCGCCGGTGCGCGGGACCAGGTAATCGAACACGGCGCGGGGGCCGCCGGCGGCCCCCACCCTTCCCGCCAGCCACGTGTCCGGGTGCATCTCGCGCCAGACTCGCCCCAGCGTGTTGTCGACCAGGAACTTGACGATCCAGTCTGGGGTGTAGAACTGGTTGATCACCGCCAGCTCGTAGGGCGTGGTCGGCGTGCCTCTGGTCTTCTCGCGGATGCGCTCCTTTTCCTCGGCGTTGAAGAACTGGTAGACCCAGCCCAGGAAGTCGGGCGACGCAAAGACCTCGGGAGGGAGCCCCTCGTCGATCTGCTGGATGACCTTCTTGAGCGCCGGGAAGCTTGGCCAGAGGCGGCTGTACTCATGGTCCGGATCGAAGAGGACGCGGATCTCCTCGGTCACCGCGGCAAAGGCGACCGTCAGGCCGTCACGGAGCAGCCGGGCCTCCGCATCCTCGGCTCTCGCGTACCTGGGGCTGTCAGCCTCCCGCATGTCCCGCAGCAGCCGCGAGCGGCCGCCGTGCTCCGGCCGGCGAGTGACGACCTCTGTAGCTTCCCCTCCGATGACGAGCAGACCGCGCGCCTCCATGCAGCGGAGGCCGACCAGGCGATTGAGGAAGGTGTAGGCCATCTCGCGCCGGACGGCGTCGTAGCCGCGCGGGCGGGTCCCTTCACTCTTGGTCTCTCGCGCGATGAGCGCGTCGAGGTGGCGCCGGACGCCGCGCTCCTCGCCGCTCAGGTAATCGAGCTTCGAGATCGGCACGGACTCGGCCGGCTCGATCCCCAGGCGCTTCATCTCCAGCCGGAGGTCATCCTCGAGGACTCTCCGCAGAGCCAGCACCCAGCTCCTGATCTTCCGCTTCGTCTCGCCGTCCAGCCGCAGCGGCGGCGCGCCGCGCCCGTCCTGGCTCACCGGCCCCCCTGGCGCTTCGCGGTGTCGTTCACTTGATCACCACCGTGAAGCCCGCCGCGAGCTTCGCCGCGAGCCGCTCCTTGATCTCATCGAGCTCGCTTGCCAGCTCCCCGGCTTGCGGCGGCCCGAACGAGCGGCCGCCGAGCTCGGCGAGCGGCCGCCAATCGTAGATCCTCTGAGCCGGTGCCACCGCCGCAGGCGGCGCCGCGGCCGCGAGCTCCGGCTGCGCCGACCGCAACAGCTCCGCCTCGATGGTGGATCGCCAGCCGGGCAGCCCGACCGCGATACCGAGCAGGGCGCCGAGGCTGTGGCGCTCGCAGGCGGCCAGCAGCGCCCCGGGCGTGCTCAGCTCGAGATCCGTGAGATGCAGCGGTCCATCCGCCGCGAAGTAGCGATCCAGCAGCGCCTCACGCCCGCCTGGCGGGGCGTTGCGGTAGGGCTCGCCATCCAGGAGGGCCCTCCTCAGGCCGGCAACCTCGCGGGCCACGGTGGCGTGGATCTGCTGGTATGCCGACCTGTACCCGGCCAGCGCCCGGTGGTAGGCATCGCGGTACGCGGTCCATTTGTCGAGGATCGCGCGCTCACGGACTACTGCCAGCGCGTCTTCCATGCCCAGGCGGATCTCCTCGGCCTCGGGCCGATCGGGAGGCGGCGGCTGGCTCCGGCAAAGATCGAGCACCCGCCGCGAGACCTCGAAAACCCGGTCGCGGCCGTCGGCGAGGAAGGCTGCAAGTTCCTCGGCGAACCGCGCGAGCGCCACCCACTCCTCGCCGCGGGCCAGGAAGTCCTTCACCACCGCCGTCGGGTCCCTCGCCGTCGCCGCCTCCTGGCAGAGACCTTCCGCACCCAGATACACGTCCGCCAGCGGCAGGCCGAACGCGGCGCAGGTGCGTGCCCGCTCGGCGGCTTCGAGCAGTTCCGCTCCGGCATCACGCACCCGCGCGGCGATCACATTGCCGGCCTCGGGCACGTCCGTGGCGCCGATCCGGACCAGCAGCCTGGCCGCGGCCTTCAGCTCCTCGACCGACAGGCCCGTTTGGGCGATATGGAAGCTGATGTGCCGGAAGGTGTTGACCTTGACCAGCAGGTCGATGGTGCCAGGTTCGGTGTAGTCGAAGAGCCGCCGCGCCCCCTGTGGCGCCGGGATCTCCAGGTAAACCGCACCGCCCCGCAGCGCTGCCGCGAGGGTCAGCCGCACGATCTCCGAAGGCCACCCGAAGGGGATCCTGGAGAAGAGGGCCAGCAGCGACGCGCCGTCGGTCGGCCGGTTCTCGTCCTCGAGATTGGCGACGGTTTCGAGGACCGTCGCGGGGAGCGGCCGCTCGCGCTGGAGCATCCCCTGGGAGTCGAAGAGGTCGAGCTCGGGTTCGACCTCGTGCAGCTTCTTCTCGGCAGGATTCAGGATACGCGCCACGCTACGGAAGTCATACCGCTTGTCGGCGTCGGGAAAGCGCGTGAAGAGATTGGCGACGAGCGTCCTGCCGCCCTCCTGCAGGACCGTCCTGAGATCGCGGCTGCCATCGACCAGCGGCTGCTCGTCGCCGCCCAGGTACAGCGTCCCTTCGCGGAAGCTGCGCTCGAGCTCGCGAGCCAGCGACTCCTCGAGCGCGGCGCGCTCCTTGCGCTTCTCGCCCAGGGCGATCTTGGTCGATTCGGCGGTGTCCTTGGTGAAACGCTCGTCCTCGGTGAGCTTGCGCAGCGCCTCGTAGCGCTTGAGCCGGCCCGCCAGCGCCGCGGGGGTCGCGGCGATCCAGTGGAGGGTTCGCCCCTTGTTGCCGCGCGCGCGATTCTCGCGCTCGACCTCCGCCCGGTCCTTCCTGCTCGCCGACAGCGGATCGGTGAAGGCGACCGCGATCTCGTTGCCCGTCGCCAGTTCCTCGCCATCGAGCTGCACGTCGTAGGCAAAGAGCGCTTGCGACCTGCCGTAGCGGATCTGGAACTGGTCGAGCTTGCCCTTGGTGAGGACGCGCGCCTTGAGGATCTCCTTGGCCTGGCGCACGGCAGGGCCGATCCCCATGTCGCTGACCAGCCGCTGGACCTCCTGTTCGATCGTGCGCTCCTTCTCGTTGAGGTACTTGTACTGGCCGGTGACCTCGTCCCGCGCGACGTAGCCGGCGGCCTGCAGCGCGAGGAGCGTCTGCTCGACCTCGGTGCGCAGCGCGGGCAGGTCCGCCGTGACCTCGCGCACGAGCAGCTTCGCGACGACCTCGGGAGTCCGCGGTACGAAGGTTACCCGCTCCTCCTGGAGCAGCCAGAGCACCTTCAGCACCCGGGCAGGCCATTTTGCCTGCGGGACGCGCTCGCCGCTCTCGCGGATCGCCTGCACGCCGCTCGCCCCCAGGTACTCCTGGGAGTAGAGGTCCTGCTCGATGGCATCGAAGACCTGGTCGAAGCTGGCAAGCGCGCCGATCTCCTGATCAGCAAGCTTGCGCGCCACCTCCTGGGTAACCGAGATCATGCTCCGCACGCCGCCGGAGATGCGGAAGCCTGACAGCGCCTCGAAGACGTCCTGCGCGAGCTTGATGGTATGGGGCAGGAAGGGGTAGCTGGCCGCGAAGGTCGCGCCATCGAGGCGGCCGAGCTGGCGGGTGCTCCTGATGTCGGCGAGCTGCGCCAGGAAGCCCGCGTGCCGCTCGTAGAGCGACGCCAGCTCCGCGGCCTTGGCTTCGCGCTTCTTGAGGATCCGCTCGCCGACCACCTTGTTGATCTCGTCGGAGATGAGCCCCACCTTGACGCAGAACCTGGCGTCGAGCTTCCCGAGGAGCGCCAGCTGGAGGCTGGCCCGGTCGCACACCTGCTCGAGCGCCTGCTGCGAGGTCACCACGAGCCAGATCCTTCCCTTGCCCTGGTTGCCGAGCTGCTCCACCAGGGACCGCAGCTCCTCGATCTTGCCGCGGTCGTCGCTGACGAACTGCCCCATCTCGTCGATCACGAAGACCAGGTGGGGCAGGCGTCCCGCCGGAACCACCTGTGCGTCGACCCACTCGACGAGTTCGCGTGCGACGGATTCCGCGGTGACCTTCTCGTTGCGGTAGGCATCCATCAGCCCTTCCCGCGCCGCCGCCTCGGTCGCGTACTCTTCAGGATAGACGTGGGCCATCACCGTCGCGATTCGCGAGCGATTGAACTCATGCTCCTTGCGGCCTTCCTCCCAGCTCTGGCCGAACAGCTTTTGATACTGGTCCTTGAAGTCCGGATAACGACCGCGCGCGGCAAGGCGCTTTTCGATGCGCGCCAGGTAAATGGCATCCGAGTATCCGAGCGACTCGTAGAAGGCCGAGAGGAGGATCTCCGCCACCGAGCTCGGGTTGTTCAACGTCTGCTTGGCCTTGATCTCGAACGCCACCGTCTTGACGCTTGCACCGAGCCGGATCTCTCCCAGGCGACGCTTGATGTCCCGCGCGAACCGGCCATCGTCGAGGTGCCTCTCGAACAGGTCCATGGCGGACGCACGGGTCGCGGGATCGACGATCGGGTTCTCGAGCAGATAGCCGACGAGCTTGGCGAAATGCGACTTGCCGCTGCCGAAAAAGCCGGAGATCCAGACGCCCATGTCGTCCATGGGCTGCCCGCGCTTGCGCCGCGCGTCGAGGCTCTCGGTGAAGGTGTCGACGACGGCCTTGAGCTTTTCCTCGGTCCAGTCGGTGAGGACGAACTCGCGGATCTCCTGCGCCAGTGCCGCCAGGTCGCCGACCTTGACGACCCCTTCGATCCTGCGCCCCAGATCCCTCACGAACAGGTCCCGGATCGGCATCGCTCCTCCTCAGCTGAGGGTCACGGCGAGGTAGTTGTACCCGTCCCGCTGGTTCATGAAGTGAAGTTTCCCTCCGTCCGCATGCCCCGGAAACGCCACCACGACACGGCTGTCCAGGTGCCGCAGGTCGGCAAGCACGTCCGCGAACTTGACGACCGGGTAGAGAGCGGCCGTGGCGCTCAGCAGGACCGCTCCCGCGGGGACCTCCGCGGCAGCCTCCTCGACGCGCCGCTCGAGCGCCTCCCGCAGCGCCCGGGCAAGGCCGCGCTTGACGGCGGCGAAGTCGCTGACCTCCTCGGCGAAGATCCCTGGCAGCAGTCCGCGTTCCGCCAGCACCGCGAATGGCAGCGTCGTCAGGTCCAAGTGGCGAAAGGCCACGCCGCGTGCCGTCAGCAGGTGCAGCAGCTGCCGCAGCCGGTCCCTGAACTCGTTTTCCTCCTCGGGAGGATAGACGACGAGGACGCTGGCATCGGAGCGCACGGCGCTGTCCGCCGCGGGCTGGAGCAGCAGCTCGCGCAAGGAGCGCATCTTGGCCTCAAGCTCCATCACCGTCCCCGAGGTCGAGATCGACCACGTCGCCCTGGATGCGGCAAC
The DNA here is from genome assembly GCA_963732005.1 of uncultured Acidobacteriota bacterium. Classification (GTDB taxonomy): domain Bacteria; phylum Acidobacteriota; class Thermoanaerobaculia; order Multivoradales; family UBA5704; genus JASLEW01. The sequence continues at coordinate 2,377,610 of CAVSXT010000005.1, read as the reverse complement.
GCAGGCAGCCCTTGGCGTTCAGCCGGAAGAGCAGCTCGACCACCTCGTCGAGCGTCAGCCCGAGCAACCGGAACCGGCTCGACTGCAAGGCCGCGAGGTCGCCGGCACCCGCGAGGCGCTGCGCCCGGAGCAGGAAGCGGACGGGAGCCGCGCCGGGAGCAGGCCGCACGCTGAACCTGGGGCGGGAACCCCGGGCCAGGCCGAACTCCCTGAGCGCGGAGAGGTATTGACTGGCGATGTTGTCACAGGAGGCCGCCGACCAGCCTCCGATCTCGGGATGGCTCCGCTTGCGGCCGCGGACGAAGGCGAGCACGTCGGCGGTTCGCAACTCGGCCGGCGCCGCCCGCAGGTACGGGAAGAGCCACTCGGTGCCCAGGTCGCGGACCAGGCGGTCGCGCAGCGCGAACAGCAGGTAAGCCGTCAGCGCGCGGTCCTGCTCCGACGACGCCCGCCGATATTCCCCAAGGAAAGCGCCGAACAGGGGCGAGGCGCCATCGAGACCGTAGCGGGCGGCGAGCTCCTTCCACGCCTTCTCCCGCGCCGCGGCGGTGGGCCGAGAAAGCAGGTTGTCCGCGAGCGCCCGGCGGCGATATTCGGCGCGGGACACCGTGCCGTCCACGGCCGCCAGCAGGGCCTGGAGGTCGGCATAGCACGCCGCCCGCGTGGCCAGCCGAGACACGTAGCGCTGCGCATCCTCGCTCGCAGGGGTCGGTGCGACCCGGGCAAGGCGGGCCGAGCTGGCGTCTTCACGCCAGCGGGCGTCAGCCGCGCCGAGCCTGGCGGCCCCGCTCCACGACGCACTTCCTCGTCGACTTCGCGCGCCTCTGCCGATCGCAGCCACTCGTCCACCTCGACCTTCTTGAATATCCAGAGCTAGCCAACCCTTTGTCCCGGCGAGCCTTACGCTCGAGCCAGCGGTACACCGCGCAGCCGCGATCGTGCGGTCTGAGTCTATCAAGACACCCGCTGCGCTGACGCGCCGCGCCGCCGCCGCAACGCGCCCAGCCCCAGGGTGGCGAAGAACAGCAGACTTGCCGCCAGCACCACCGCGCCGCCGGTCGGCACCAGCAGCCGGGTCGAGATGCCGAGGCCGCCGGCACCGGCCAGGAAGGCGACGGCGATGCTCAACACCAGGTAACCGCGGGTGCCCCGCGCCAGGTTGCGGGCGGCCGCCGCCGGTACCACCACCAGCGCCTCGACCAGCAGCGCGCCGATGATCTTGAGGCCGACCACGATCGCGGTGGTGAGCAGCACCGCGAACAGGTACTCGACCCAGGCCGAATCGACGCCGGCCACCCCGGCGAGGGGCGGGCTCAAGCTGTCGAGCAGCAGGCCGTTGTATTCGCGCGCCAGCAGCGCCGCCACCCAGATCCCGGCCGCCGCCAGCAGCACCAGGTCGCCGTCGGTGACCGTGAGCAGGCTGCCGAACATCACCGACTCCACCTGGTGGATGTTGAAGCGCCGGGTGACCGCCACCAGCAGGCAGATGCCGAGCCCGAGGGTGAGCGCCAGGAACACCCCGATCAGCGTGTCCGGCGGCAGCGCCGAGCGCCGCTTCACGTACACCATGCCCAGCGCCGACAGCAGGCAGAAGCCGAAGATGCCGCCGTATGGGGCGTTGAGCGGCTCTCCGAGCAGCAGGCCGATCGACAGCCCGGTGAGCGCCGCCTGACCCAGCGCCGCGCTGAAGAACGCCATGCGCCGCGCCACCACCAGGTGGGAGAGGCCGCCGAGCAGCGGCGCCAGCACCAGCACCGCCAGGAAGCCGCGCACCATGAACGGATACTGGAAATCGGACGGCAGCCTGCCGGCCCGCGCCAACTCCGCCACCCAGCCATAGAAGCGCTCGATCACCCCGGCGCTCCGCTGGCCGCACCGCCGGCGCCGCCGAACGCGACCAGCCCCACCAGCTCCGCCAGCGCCTGCCCGCCGGCCAGGATCTCGGCGGCCGGTCCGTCCGCCCGCACGGTGCGGGCGAGCACGGTCACCCGGTCCGCCAGCCGCCGCGCCTGCGCCAGGTCGTGCGACACCATCAGCACCGTCACCCCGTCGTCGCGGCAGAGCGCCGCCAGCACCTGCTCGAGGCGCCGCGCCGCCTCTTCGTCGAGGCCGCTCGCCGGCTCGTCGAGCAGCAGCACCTCGGGGAGCGGGTCGAGGGCGTGCGCCAGCAGCACCCGCCGCAGCTCGCCGCCGGAGAGCACCGCCAGCGGCTTGCCCTCGATCCCGGACAGGCCGACGCGCGCCAGCAGCGCCGCCACCCTGGCGCGCGTCGCCGCGACGATGCCCAGGCAAACCGGCAACCGCTGGCGGGTCAGCGCCAGGAAATCGGCGACCGTCACCGGCAGCGTGCGATCGACCGCGAAGCTCTGCGGCACTAGGCCGATCCGGCCGTCGCCGCGCCAGTGCGCCACGATCCGTCCGGCGAAGGCGGTCTGTCCGAGGATGGCGGCGAGCAGCGTGCTCTTGCCGGCGCCGTTGGGGCCGACCAGCAGGTGCAGGGTGCCGCGCTCGACCGTCAGGTTCACCCTCTCGAGCAGCGTCTCGCCGCCGCGCCGCACCCACAGGTCGCGGACCTCGAGCAGGGGCGCCCGCCGCGCCGCCCTGTCAACCATGCGGCGGCGGCGCGGCCTTGGGCGCCGCGCCGCCGGCCGGAACTGCCGGCGCGATCGGCGCGATCGGCACAACCATGCCGGCCCGCGGCGCCGTCACCAGCGCCTCGATCATGGTGTCGACGTTCTTCTGCATCTCTTTCTCGAACTTGTCGGCGGTGTAGGCCCCCGAGGCGATGTGGCTGATGGTGTAGACCCGCACCCCGGCCTCGTCCCGCAGCACGGCGAGCAGCTGGGGCGGGAAGCTCTCCTCGCTGAACACCACCGGGATCCGCTCGCGGCGCAGCAGCTTGACCATGTCGCGCAGCTCCGCCGCCGACGGGGTCAGCCCGTGGGCCGGCTGCACCACGCCCGCCACCTCCAACCCGAACTCCTGCAGCAGGTAGCCGTAGCCGTCGTGGACGGTGACCACGCGGGTGATCCTGGCGTCGGCCAGCCGGGCCGCGGCGCGGGCCTTGATCAAACGCAGCCGCCGCGCGTAGGCCTCCGCGTTGCGCTCGAGCGCCGCCGCCGACTCCGGCCGCAACGCCGCCAGCGCCCTGGCGATGGCATAGGTCTGCTGCACAGCGTTGGTGAACGAGATGAAGGTGTGGGAGTTGACCGCCGTGCCGTGCACCGAGCGGATCTGCGGCGTGGCGTCGTTGGGCCGGATGACGACCACCTTGCGGTTGCCCGAGGCCCGCAGCATCGGGAAGATGAAGTCGTCGTGGCCGATGCCGTTGACCACGATGGCGTCGAGGTCGGCGAGCTTGCGGATGTCCTCCGGCCGCGGCTGGTAGTCGCCGGCGTCGATCTCCCCGGGCAGGATCGGGCGGACCTCGAAGCCGGGGAGGTCGCCGATGATGTTGCGGGTCCATGAATAGTAGGGGTGGAGGGTCACTCCGATCACCAGGGGCGCCCGCGCCGCCCGCGGCGGCGGCGGCGCAGCTTTCGACGGCATCGGCGACGCAGGGACCGCCGCCGGTACCGCTGCCCCCGCCGCTGCCGGCGGCCCCGTCATCGCGACCAGTGCCACATCACCGCTACCGGCCAGCGACACAGCCGCGCCGGCCAAGAGCAGTGCCGCGCCAGCCAGTACACCCGGCATGCCCCTGGGGTGCGCCTTGAAGGTCTTCATGGCCATCGTCCTCGATCTCCACCGTCCGGCACCGGCGGTCACCGCTCTGCCATCCCGGCGCCCCTGCTATTTTCTTCGTCATTCGCCGCCCGGCGGCCGCTGCCATCCGGGCTGGCCAGCCATTCAGTGCGGCCCGGGTCCGCCGTGCACGACCCGGCGGCCACCGCCGCACCCCGGCGAGCGCCAGCCGGCGCCTCTCCGTTCACCACCCCACCGCTCACCGCCCCACCGAGCCCATCAGGAGCTGAATCCAGCCGCGCGCATAAGGCTCCGCGATCACCTGGGGATCGCCGCCGGCGGCGATCCCACCGCTCGCGCTCGGCGCCGTGCCGGCGCCGGCCGACGCCCCCCGGGCCCGCCGGCAGGCGCCTCCCGCATCCAGGTCGAGACGTGGAGCAAGGTACCGTCCGCCAGCCGATGGTGGATCTCGTCGGTCGCCTGGGCCGCCGGCGAGTTTCCGGAGCCTGCCGCGGCACCTGCGGCCGGCATGCCGCCGCCTACCGGCGAAGCCCCGCCGGCGGCCGGCGCCTGCGAATCGGGCTCCTGCACCAGCAGCAGGAAGGCCGGATCGCGGCGATCGGCCGGCACGCCGAGGTAGTTGACGATCAAGCCCTCCTGGCGCAGCTCCCACCGATACTGGCGGCGGCCGCCGCGCGCCGGCGCGTCGGCGAACGGCGGGATTCCCTGGGCTGCGAGCGCCACCGGCGCCGGCCAGCTTCGCGCCGCGGAGCGGGCGTTCTCGGCCTCGATCAGCCCTTCCTGCAGCTCGCGGAACAGCCGCTGATCCTCGCCTCCAAGCGTCCGGAACAGCCGCTGATAGGGCATCAGATCGCGCGCTTCGACGGCGCCGCCGGCCGCCGCGCCGCCTGGCACCGCCCCCGGCGCGGCAACCGCGCCCGCCGCCGCCACCGCGCCGCCGCCGGCCGGAGCCGTGGTGTCGGCAATGTAGATCCAGGCCGCCAGCACGATCAGAGCCGCGGCCCGCAGCACGTTCCAGGTTTCGGCGCGCGCCGACGGCGGTCCGATCTCGGCGGTGCGCACGCCCGGCTGGCTGGCGGAGGGGACATCCATCGCTGGTGAACGGATCCTGAGGATGAAGCCAATCGAGTATAGCGTGCCCAGCCGGGAAGCCCGCCGCCGCGGGCTCGTTCCGTCCACGCTCCCTCTGGGCCAGCATGGATCCGTGGGGAGGAGCGTGCACTGCCGTTGCAACGGCTGATGGTGGTATACTGCTTTTAAGGTTATCTCTCCCGTTGCTGGTTCTGGCTGCCGGTTGGGAGCCAGGCAGCGCGGTTGGAAGCCAGCCTTCGGTTTCCGATCCGGAGGCGACCGGCAGGGCGGCCATAGGTTCTTTGACGTTTTCGCGCAACCTGTTTTGGAACCCGTTGCCAGCGCCGTCCCGCGGCGGATCGGCGCGGCCTCGCGGTGAAGGGAGGTTCATGTCCAGAAGGAGTTGGAAACGGACCGTCGCGGTGCTGCTGGTGGTGGCGGTCTGCGCCTTGGCGGTGCCGGCGCATGCCAGCGCGACGGCCCCGAGCATGGATTCGTTGTTCTACCCGGCGGGTTGGCTATGGACCAAAGGAATGGACTTGCTGCGCGGCATCTGGGTGTCTCTCCATGCGGGCCACGGTGGCTTCAAGTTCGGCGCCGGGCACAGCAGCGACGGACACGCGCTGTCCAAGTCGGCAGAGTAGCCAAGCCAGCGGGCGACGCCGGCGCTGTCGCCGAGCCGGGTTCGCGGGGGGTGCAGCGTGGGTGAGCATCCAACGACAGCCGAGCTGGAGCTCCTGCTCGACGGGGGGCTCGACCTCGAGGCGAAGCGTGTCGTGGTGCGCCATCTCCTGACCGGCTGCCCGAGCTGCTGCGCGGTCATCGCCGCCCAGGCGCAGGCGCTGTTCCCCCGTCCTCCTGCCCGTCCTCCTGCAGACGCCGCTGGCACCACTCCGTTCGACCATCCGGCGCCCGCGCCTGCTCCGGCCGCTCGCACCCTGCAGCTGCCGCAAGTCGCCGCCGCCACGGACCAGGCCGCGGCGAGCCGCGCCGGCCGCGAAGCCGGCGTCTCAGGCTCCCCGTCGGCGTCGCGGCCCTCCCGCCTCGCCGCGGCCGCGCCGAGCTCGGTGCCGGCGGCTCCGGCAGCGCCGACGACTTCAGCGGCGCTGACAGCTCGCAACGCTCGCAACGCTCGCAACGATGCTCCCGATACCCACGCCTTTCCGGACCTGCCGGATCTCCCGGAGAAATCGCCGGAGAGGTCGCAGGCCGAGCACACCGCCTGCAGCGCGAAGACCGCGGCCTCGGCGGCTGCCAATGGGACCTCCCGGGAAACCGCGACCGGCCCCACCGCCCCGGGCCTCGAGATCAACGCCGCCTATGACCGGGCGATCGACCGCGCCCTGGCGTCGGTCGCCCGCTACGGCACCCAGGCCTCCCGTGAGTCGAAACGCGTCAGACAGGTCCTGGCGGTGCTCGAGGAGAAGGGCATCGCCGGCTTCTGCGAGCTGCCCGCTCACCTGCGCGGCCTGGCGGGCTACGAGGCGCTGCTCGAACGCAGCTGGTCGCTGCGCCACGACGATCCGCGCCAGATGGTGCAGCTCGGCGAGCTGGCGACCGTCGTCGCCTCGGGCCTGAGCGCCAAGCGCTACGGCGGCGAGCAGGTCCGCGATCTGCAGTGCCGCGCCGCGATCGAGCTGGCGAACGCCTATCGCGTCATCGGCCGGCCGGAGGAGGCGCAGGCCAGCCTCAACGAGGCGCTCGAGTTCTTCCGCATGGGCACCCAGGATCGCCTGATGGCGGCGCGCCTGTTCGTCATCCAGGCGCAGGTCTCCGGCGACCGCCGCAACTTCGACACCGCTCTCGCCGCCTTCGACTCGGCGATCAGGGTCTATCGCGACTACGGCGAACCGCACCAGGTGGGCGATACGCTGATCAAGAAGGGCATGTACTGCGGCTACGCCTGCCGCCAGGACGAAGCGCTCAAGACGCTCAACGAGGGACTGGCGCTCATCGACCCGGCCACCCATCCGGAGCTGGCCCTGCTCGCCGTCCACAACCTGGCCAATATCCTGGTCGACTGCGCCAAGTACCGCGAGGCGCGCACCCTGTTGTGGCGCAACCAGCCGCTCTACGAGCGCCACGGCGGGCGCGTCCTGCGCCTCAAGGTGCGGCTGCTCACCGGCCGCATCCACGCCGGCATCGACGAGCCCGAGCGCGCCGAGCGCGATTTCGTCGAGGCGCGCACCGGCTTCGCCGACATCGGGCAGCCTTACATGGCGACGCTCGTGCTGCTCGACATGGCCGTGCTGCACATCCGCCAGGGGCGGGACGAGGCTGCCAGGCGGGAAGCGCTCGAGGCCGCCGACATCTTCCTCGGCCTCAACATCGGGCGCGAGGCGGCGGTGGCGATGATGCTGCTCAAGTCGACCGTCAAGTTCCGCCTGGCGGCCACCGCCCTGCTGCTCGAGGAGATGGCGGAGTTCATGCGCGCCGCGGAGCACGACCCGCAGCTGAGCTTCCACAACTTCGTGTCCTGACCCGCCGGCCGACTGGGCTAGTCGCCTTCGCCGCCGGCGCCCTCCGCCCGGCCTTCCACGCCGCGGATGAGCTTGCGCAGCGACACCATCACCATCGAATCGACGTCCTCTTGCGTCACCGCCTGCTTCGGGCGCACCGCCACGGCCGGAGCCACCGACCGCTCCCAGGTCTCGGGCTCGCCGTGCATGTTCTCGAGCAGCCGCTGCAGGCGGTCTTCAGCCGGGTTGTCCCCCTTGACGAAGGGGTACGCCACCTCGAACAGGCGGGCCGGCGAGAAGTGGATGACGCGCAGGATGCTCAGCAGATGCTTGAGCTTGAACTCGAGCCCGCCGCGCATCAGGCGGGTGATCGTGCCGACGCTCCAACCCAGCTCCCGCTCGACGTCGCGGTAGGTCAGATTGGATAGCCGGATCGCCGATTGCAGCATCGCGGTGATGCGCGCCCCTTCGGCCTTGGACATCTCCCGGGAGCTACCGGCTGCCCCCTCCTCTGCCACCGTACCGGTTTGACGCCTCGACTTTTTCATTTGTGTTTTCCACCCTCTCCATTTGTTGCCAGAGATGATAGCGCATTTTACGCCAAAGGAATAGCCATCCTGACAGTCACTGCCCCTGCCTTAGCGCGCACCGGTTGCGGCCCGACCCTCCATCCGGGCGCCAACTGCCTGCCTACGCCGCAGTGAAGTACTCGTCGAAGAGCTGCTCCAGAGCGCCGCCCAGCGGCCCCGCGCTGGCCGGTTCCGGCCCGAGGCTCCGGGCCGCCCCGGCGACCGCCGCCAGGTTGCGCCGCAGGCGCTGATGGTGGGCGTCATCGACGAAGCCGATGCACTCCTCGTCGCCGAGGAAGTTGGCGATGCTGCCGAATCCCCGCACCGCGCCGCGGAAGCCGCGCGCCGCCTGCGGGGCGGCGGTTTCGAGCGCGTAGGCATAGACCGCCATCGCCAGCTCCAGGCGGCCGGCGTGGGTTCGCTGCACCGCCAGCGCTTGCCGCCAGGCCGCGAGCTTCGCCGGCGACAGCAGCACTGGCAGCGGCGCCAGCACGTTGTTCTTGGCGTTGCCGGCGAGCCAAGTGGCTTCCCCACCGACGATGGCTGCGACGACCGGCGCGACCACCGCCGGTGGCGGCGCCGGTTGCAGGGTCACGACGCTGGTGGCGTCGCTGCCGCCGTGGATCGTCACCAGGCCGCGGCGCTGCAGGTCGTCCAGGATCGGATCGGCGGGGCCGAGCGGCACGATGTAGACCTTGTCGCCGGCCGAGAGCGCAGCCGCCGGGTCCTGCCGCGGCTGCACCTCCACCCAGTGGCCCTTCTCGAATTGCAGCGGCGCATAGACGGCAAACCGGATGCACTGGGACGGGTTGTAGGCGGCGACGAGGCGGTGGGTAAGGCCCGCGCCGTCGATCACGCCGGCGATCACCCGGGCTTCACGCCAATCGAGCGCCCGTGGATAGCGGATGCCGGCGACCCATGCCGCCTCCGCCGCCAGGCTGGGAAAGTTGAGCGGCGACGGCAGGATGGTGAGGGCGACGAGCACGGTGGCGAAGACCGCGGGCCAGCGCCCCGCCAGCCGCTCGCTGCGCCGCATCCACACCAGCACGCTCGCCGCCCAGACGCCGCCGATCACCGACATCGAGAGCGTCGCCTGCGCCAGGAAGCGGGTGTAGTCCTGGAACAGCCAGGCGACCGGGGCGGCGAACCAGGCGAGCAGGAAGACGTGCTCCCGCGGCCGCCGCAGCAGCCAGAGCAGTCCCGGCAAGGCCAGCAGATAGATCAGCGGCGCGAGCTCCAGCGCCACGTGGCCGCGCTCGCCGCGGTACCAGGCGCGGTAGCGCAGGAGATGAATCGTGTAGGGGGCGGTGAGCAGCGCGGTCGCCGCGCCGACGATCCACAGGCTGCGCCAGCGCCGAGCGAGCAGCGCCGCCACCAGGATGCCGGCCGGCACGGTCGCATACCCCGCCAGGTGGCAATAGATCGCCAGCGAGGTGGCCAGGGCCGCGAGCGCCAGGCGTTGCGCGAGAAAGAGCTCGATCGCCCATGGCGCCAGGATGAAGATCCAGCCCGACGGGATGCCCACCGCGAAGCTCCCCGCCGCCAGCGCGTTGCCGGAGAGCAGCGCCGCCGCGAACAGCGCGCCCCAGTCGCCGCCGAACCGCCGCGCGAAGTAGACCGCGGTCAGCATCGCCGCCGCCCACTGCAGCACGGCCAGCACGGCGTTGGCCAGCACGTAGGCCTCGCCGCTGCCGCCGAACAGGCGGCCAAGCACCGCGATCGCCACGTGCAGGGCGGGGCCCTGCAGGTTCGGTCGGCCTCCCGGCCCGAAGTTGATGTGATCCCAGTAGGCGGTGCCGTGCTCGCCGTACCAGCGTGCCAGCGACACGTGATAGCCGGCATCGATGCTGACCCGGTAATCGGGGAGCGACGCCACCAGCAGGCCGGCATGCACGGCCAGGATCAGCCAGACCGCCAGGCGCGCCGCCCGCGAGCTCGACTCGCCGGGAGCGACCGCCGCGCCAGCGGCTCCCCGACCGGCTTCCGAGGGCTCCATCGGGATCTCCTCTCCAGCTCCCCAGGGCAGATTGCCCGGAGATCCTAACCCAGGCGCGGCCTTCTTCCAGGTGCGCCGGATGCTCACGAGCCTCCGGGGCCGAGGCGCCGCCGGCAAACCGGATCGCCCGGGTAGTGTCCTAAAAGTGTGTGGGTGCCAGTCCGGCATCCGCACCCCCCACAAGGCCGCCTACAGGAAGGAAGACGAGCGCGGCGGCCGGTGTGGGGACCGGTGTTCGGGGATCAGCCTAGCCGCGCTCTAGCAGTAGGATAGGACTTACGCGGGAAAGGGCTTGGAGGCCGCCCGGATTCGCGCAGAGGAGTTTCTGATGACCGATGACTCTTAGGACACCACCCCCGCCGGCCCTCGATCGTCCGAAAACGTTGCATGCGATGCGACTGCAATGATTCATGATGCATTAAAGCATTGATTCTCAAGTTGGAATGTGTCTATGCGTCAACGTTCGCTCGATGAACGCTCTTGGCTTGCGCGCTCGCCGAATCACCTTTATCGTGGAGCTGTTCCGCACGTGCAAGGATTTCGGACATCCGAGGAGGGGTGATGCGTCCCAGGACATTGCGGGCGGTTGTATTGTCAGGTTTCACGGTGCTGGCGGTGTTGATTGCCGGAGAGTCGGCTGCTGTGGCGCAAAGGATCCTGGCGGACGGAATCAGGGATCTATCCACGCAGATCGCGGCGAAGGTCACGAAAGAGCAGAAACACAAGATCGCGGTGCTGCCCTTTAAGGAGCTGGAAGGGCACCGAACCGTGCTGGGCAGCTACCTTGCGGAGGAACTGGTGACTGCGCTGCTTGAGACTCCCAGCTTCTCAATTGTCGAGCGCACTATGCTCGACCGGGTTGTCAGCGAGCTCAAGCTCGACCGAAGCGGCCTCATCGATCCCGAAACCGCGAAGCAAGTGGGCAAGATCGCAGGAGCGGATGCCATTGTGACCGGGACGATCACGGATCTGGCGTCCTACGTGGCGGTGAACGCTCGACTGATCGACGCTCAGTCAGGCAGGATCTTCGCGGCGGCGGAAGTCCGGATCGTGAAAGACGACGACGTGCGGAAAATCATGGCCACACCAGCGGGAGGTCTCGCCGACGGCGACGGCGCTGAACCGTTGAACAGCACAGACGGCAAGGGGGCACCCCGGGGGGCACCCCCGGGGGCACCCCCTGGATCGCGGCAGGCGCTGATTCCTGTAAGCAACGTCTTCATTGATGGCAACAATAACAACGTTCACCTCGAGGTAACATCACTTGAGTTTATTGGCGACAAGCTGCGAGTGAATTTCGTCTATGCCAATGACAGCGGCAGCTTGATCAATATTGCTGGCCCCGGTGTCCGCGGCGAGACATTCGTGGTCGACAGTCTGGGTGATCAGTACGATTTGATCGATGCAGCCGGGATAAGCAACTCTGGCCGGGCGGCTCCAGCATCCTCCAGGGTTCGGTTTGCTGTCGTTTTCCATGCTCCGCCTCGCGGCACGAAGCGCTTGAGCCTGGTGCTTCGCTTTTTGGGTTCTAGTGGCTGGGCTACACTCAGCTTTCCACCGATCACTCTTAAATGACCAATGAATTGAATTGATCGGAACGCGGCGCCCACCTGGAGCGTTACCCTGGCCGACTGCCTGCGTCCCGATCTGCCGTGTCGATCCGTCATCGGCGCCCGGCTCCGCGGCCAACCGTTGTCGCCAATTCGGCATTGAAGATGACTCAGCAGACTTAGGCTGCGTCAAGAAATAAACTTGACATATCGTGAGCATTGTGGTAGAACGATTTGGAGATGACAGATCTCCGATCGCTTCAGCAAAAGATGGTTTCCCTCTGGCCCCATTTGGACGAGCGTGCGCGACGACTCTTTGCGGCAAGCGAGGCTCGTCAACTGGGCCATGGCGGCGTTTCGACGGTCAGTAGGGCCTGCGGGTTGTCTCGAGTCACGATCACGAAGGGCTTGCAGGAACTCGAGAGTGCCCCTCTGCCTGCGGGTCGGGTCCGGCGCGAAGGCGGTGGGCGACCGGCGCTGGAAATGCTCGACCCCGACTTGCCGAGACGGTTGGAGGCTCTTGTGGAGCCGCTGACGAGCGGCGACCCAGAGTCCCCTCTACGCTGGACAAGCAAGAGTACCCGTGTCCTCGCCGCGGAACTCGCGGCCCAGCACCATGTGGCCAGCCATGAGAAGGTGGCGCAGTTGCTGCGACAAATGGACTATAGCCTTCAAGGTAACCGGAAGGCCGACGAGGGGAGCAGCCATCCGGATCGCGATGCTCAGTTTCAGTACATCAACGAACAGGTGCGCAAAGCGTTGGCCGGAAAGCGGCCGGTGATCTCGGTCGACACGAAGAAGAAGGAGATCCTCGGCAACTACCAGAACAAGGGTCAACAGTGGCGCAAGGCAAAGTCTCCGCAGCGGGTCAATGTGCACGACTTTCCAGCTCCATCGGTGCCGCGAGCGTACCCGTACGGCGTCTACGATCTGGGCCGAAACACTGGCTTCGTGACGATAGGAATTGACCACGACACAGGTGCCTTCGCGGTGGCGTCGATTCGCGGATGGTGGCGCGCCGAAGGACGGCGGCTCTATCCCAGGGCGCGGACTCTTCTCATCACCGCTGATGGTGGGGGCAGCAACGGCTATCGTCTGCGTCAGTGGAAGATGGAGCTTCAAAGGCTGGCCGACGACGCGGGACTCTCCATCCGGGTGTGCCACTTCCCTCCCGGGACCAGCAAGTGGAATAAGGTGGAGCACCGCCTATTTTCCTTCATCTCATCCAACTGGCGAGGAGAACCTCTTCGCGACTACGAGACGATCGTGCGTCTGATCGCCAGGACCACCACCGCTCAGGGACTCAGGGTGACATGCCGGCTGGACCGACGAGCCTATCCCGTCGGGCGCAAGGTGTCTGACAAAGAGATCGCCACCGTCAACCTGGCGCCCCACTCCTTCCATGGTGAATGGAACTACATCATTCGGCCCCATGTGTAAATGTTGTTGTTTGACGACACCTTAACCGACTCGGAGCCAGCAATTGATCCGACCCAAACTGGACGGTAGGCAACTCATGGGCAAGTGGACGGCGGGGCTGGTAGGCACTGTGATCGCCGGCATCATCGTTTGGTCCTTGACCAAGCCCGGGGGAGCCTTGAATCCGCTGGCTCCGCCGCCCGTCGCGCCAACCGCGCCGCCGGTGCAGAGCGAGATCGAAAGTAATGCGCATCCAACCACTGCAACGGCTACAGGCAAGTCACCCTCCGCACCGGCATCGGACTTTGCGACGAATCTCGATCTGGCGCCCATGGGCGACTTGCATGGCCATCGGCCACGTCGCTATTCGCAGGGCCTGTTGCTCCGCGACGGTGAACAGGAAACAATCCTTGACGGTCAGGCGTCCGTCGGCGCCGACTTCACGCACATCGGCGCGGAGGATGTCGCCACCCTGCACATCCATCAGCCGGACAAGTCCGGCACCGACCACGCGATTCTGAGCGCAGGGGAACGCTTCGAAATCGAAGCAGCCGGCAGAACCTGCTACGTGTACGTCATCAACGCCGATTTCATCGCAAAGACCATCAGAGTGCGGATCGAAGAGAAGCGCTGAATCCGTCCTCGTAGATCCGCGATCACCGTAGCGGCCGGCGAGGGAGCTTAACAAAATGTCTTTGGTTGGGCCGCCCCTGCCGACGGCGGTGGCGGCGGCCGCCGCCACCGCCGTCGCCGCGATGCTCTTCCGCGCTCGGCCCGGCGGCATCACCGGCGACTGCCTGGACGCGGCCAATCAGCTGGTCGAGCTCGCCGTGCTGCTGACCTTGGCCGCCCGCTGGCCGGTGCCGCGATGAAGCTGGTCCTGGTCCGTCACGGGGAGGCCGATGGCGGCCAGGGGCGGGCCGTGGGCCACCTGGATCTGCCGCTCTCCACCGCCGGCGCACGCGCCATCGCGGCACTTGCCCGATCCTGGCGCGGCCTCGCGCCAAGCCGGATTGTAGTCAGCGACCTGCGGCGAGCCGCCGAGTCCGCGCGCCTCCTGGCGTAGCGGCACGGCGCCGCCAGCGCCGCAACCGACCCGCGCCTGCGGGAGCTCTATACCTCGGCAGTCGCCGTGACCAGGGAGCGGCGCGAGCTCCTGTATCTCAACCAGCACCGCTTCGGCGCGTGCATGAGAGCTGTTGATTAGCACTTTTTCATTGGCGGTATAACAGAGTACACTGAAGCGGTCGCACGGTCGCCGGAACCGCGGTTCGCGGTCGCGTGTGCAGCGATTGACCTTGAGGGCACGGTGATGAGCCGATCCAAGCTGGACGTTGCCGCCAACGTCGCGATCATCGCGACCTGTGTCATCGCTTCGACGGTGCTGGTGCGCCGCGAGCTCTTTGCGCCGCGTCCCGAGCCCCCGCCGGCGGCGGTGCGCGCCGGCGAGCACCTCGACGTCCTACGCGATGCCGTGCCTGCCGGCGCCGAGCGGGCGCTGGTCCTTGCTCTTGCCCCCGATTGTCACTTCTGCAACGAAAGCATGACTTTCTACGCGCGGCTCCTCGATCGCCGCGACCGCTCGCGATCGCAGGTCAAGGTGGTCGCCGCGGTGCCCTCTGGCGACGCTCGAATGCTGGAGCACGCGCGGCTCGCCGCCAACGGCGTCAGACCCGATGCGCTGGTACAGGTCGACTTCCGGCAGTTGAAGATCCAGGGCACGCCGACCATCCTGCTGGTCGATCGGCAGGGCAAAGTCCTCTCCGTCTGGATGGGCAAGCTCAACACCCAGGGCGAGAGCGAGGTCCTCGAGAGCCTCTAGCCCGCTCCTCCGACAGGCGGAAACGACCCTGCAACTTGTGGACGACCCGGATGACTGGGAGACCGTGCGCAGAACGGCCGCTTTGGCCCAGGCGGCCTACAACCGCATCGATGGCACGGCGCCTCCGCGACGCCGGAATCGATCAACGATCACAAGGGAGGAGGCGACAATGCGCAGTCGTGATCTCGGCCCATAGCGAGCGCCGCCCGGATGGGGGCGCTCATGGAGCTAACAGCTTGTGAGGCGGATTTGAAGGCGGACTCGCCCCACTACCGCCAGCCATGCCCGACCAACGCGAGTTTATCCCGCCTCACATCCCCCCTCCCCGCGGCGACCTGCTTGACAGGAGGTCGTTCCATATCAGGGCATTACCCCGCCTTCCTCCGTCAGTCCTCCGGGCCGCCGACAAGGACACACGGGCCACCGCAGATGTTCTCGCAGTAGGTGAGGCAGCTGTTGGCGTCGCCACAGCACAGGTCGCCCCCGCCGCCGTTACAGGTGATCTGGTACCAGTCACACATCGCGTCGGTGCCTTGGTGCTTAGCGACGTGGTGGCCGGTGGACCCGAGGGCGCCCCCCTTGGACTTGACGCCGAAGGCTGGGGAAGAGGCCAGCACGGTCAGGACCAGCGCCAGCAACAGCATGGTGAAGCGGATTTTCATCGCACTCCTCCTTCTTCATGAGACTGCATTTGTGAATACACTAGTAAAAGAAAACAACCATGTCAACGCTGAAGGTTTCCGCGGCGCGGCAGTCACTCCGCCGGGGGGCAGCAACACACTGTTACCCCACTACCCGCCGCGAACCTCGATTGACGCCGACCCGCCGGCGCCATACGCTCGGGCCGCCCGCAGCCGATCACCCGCGTATGACCCGCTCACGCCATTCCCGCGCCCTCCGGCTGGCGCTCGCCTGCGCCGGTGCGCTGCTGCTGCTCCCCGGAACCTCCCGGCCGCAGGCGCCGGCGGCGCCGAAACCACCACTACCGGCCGCCCCGCCACCGGCCGGCTCGTCCGCCACGGCGCCCGCGGCGGCCTCGGCGGCGACGCCTGATTCGGCCACCGCGCCCGACGCCGCCGAGCCCACCGGCCCCGACGCGGGCTTCCTCGACCAGCTCACCGCCACCCTGCGATTCACCCTGGGCACGCCGCAGGCGATCGAGGTCGCCCCCGCCGGCCCGGCCGGCCCGGCCGTGCTCTTCCTGCGCTCGGCATCGCGCTCCTTCGTCCGTGACCTCTACGAGTACCGATTCGATCTCCCGGGGGTGCAGGGCGGCCAGGAACGCCTCCTGGCCAGCGCCGCGCAGCTGCTCGGCGGCGCCGACGAGCGCCTCTCGCCCGAGGAAAAGGCGGAGCGCGAGCGCCAGCGGCTGTCGGCGCGGGGCATCGCCACCTATGACCTGTCCGAGGACGGCACGAAGATCCTGGTGCCTCTGTCCGGGCGGCTGTTCCTGATCGACCGCGATGTCGGAGCCAGTGGAGCCAGTGGAGCCAGTCGCGGCAGCGCCGCCAACGGTGCCGGCGGTGCCATCAGCGCCAGCGGCGGCGCGGTGCGCGAGCTGACCGCCGCCGCCGGCCATCCCCTCGACGCCCGCCTCTCTCCCGACGGCTCGCGCGTCGCCTGCGTCCGCGACGGCGACCTGCAGGTGATCGATCTCGCCACCGGCAGCCAGCGCCGCCTCACCACCGGCGCCACCGCCACCTTGACCCATGGCCTCGCGGAGTTCGTGGCGCAGGAGGAGATGGCCCGCCGCGAGGGTTACTGGTGGTCGCCCGACAGCCGGACCCTGGCCTACGAGGAATCCGACACCAGCCGGGTCGAGCTGTTCCACATCGCCGATCCGATGCACCCCGAGCGCGCCGCCGATGCCTGGCCCTACCCGCGGCCGGGCCGCGACAACGCCGTGGTGCGCCTGGGCCTGGTACCCGCCGCCGGCGGCGCCACCGTTTGGGTCGCCTGGGACCGCGCCAGGTACCCCTACCTGGCGGCGGTGCGCTGGCAGCGGGGCGGCCCCCTCACCCTCCTGGTGCAGAACCGCGAGCAGACCGCCGAGCTGCTGCTCGCCGCCGATCCGGCGACCGGCGCCACCCACGCCCTGCTCGCCGAGAGCGATGCCGCCTGGGTCAACCTCCATCCCTCGGTCCCGCGCTGGCTCGACGACGGCGGCGGCCTGCTGTGGATCAGCGAGCGCACCGGCGAGCCGCGCCTCGAGCTGCGCGCGCCGGACGGCACCCCGCGCCGCTGGCTCACACCGGCCGGCTTCGGCCTGCGCTCGCTCGGCGGCGTCGACGCGGCCGGCGGCTGGGCCTATGTCGTGGCCAGCGCCGACCCCACCGCCGAGCAGCTCTGGCGCGTGCCGCTGAGCGGCAACGGCGAGCCGGCGGCCCTGACCAGCGAGCCCGGCATCCACGCCGGCTTCTTTGCCCGCGACGGCAGTGCCGCGGTCTGGTCGGCGTCGCCGCTCTCCGGCGAGCGCTCGTGGAGCGTGCGCCGGCGGGACGGCAGCGAGGCGGGGCGCCTGCGCTCGGTCGCGGAGCGGCCGCCCTTCTTCCCCAGGCTCGAGCTGACCACCCTCGGACCGCTCGGCTTCCACGCCGCGCTCATCCGCCCGCGCGCGCTGCCGCCCACCCAGGCGCCGGTCCCCGGTCAGCTGGCTGCGGGCCCGGCGGTGCGCAAGCTACCGGTGCTGGTGAGCGTCTATGCCGGCCCCGGCGTGCAGACCGTGCACGGCGACGCCTGGTTCGGACAGTACTTCCTCGACCAATGGATCGCCGATCAAGGCTTCGCCGTCCTCACCCTCGACGGGCGCGGCACGCCGGGGCGCGGCCGGGCCTGGGAGCGCGCCATCAAGGGCAACCTGATCGACGTCCAGCTCGCCGATCAGGTCGCCGGCCTGCAGGCGGCGGCCGCCAGGTACCCCGAGCTGGACCTGGCGCGCGCCGGGATCTTCGGCTGGTCCTTCGGCGGCTACTTCGCCGCCATGGCGGCGATGCGCCGGCCCGATGTCTACCACGCGGCGGTGGCGGGGGCGCCGGTTTGCGACTGGCAGGACTACGACACCCACTACACCGAGCGCTACCTGGGCCTGCCGCAGGCCAATCCGGAGGGGTACCGTCAGAGCTCGGTGCTGACCTGGTGTCCCCGGCTCAGGGTGCCGCTGCTGGTCGTCCATGGCACCGCCGACGACAACGTCTATTTCATGAACAGCCTGAAGCTCACCGACGCCCTGTTCCGCGCCGGACGCCCGTACGATTTCCTGGTGCTACCCGGCTTCACCCACATGGTGCCCGATGCCGCCGTCCAGCGGGCGCTGCAGGAACGCATCGTGGCCTTCTTCGCGGCGCGCCTGGGCCCGGGCGCCTCCCGGGCCGGACATTAGTCGATCCCCGCGATCAGCGCCCCGAACCGTTCCAGATCGACGTTGCCGCCCGAGAGCACCACCCCGACGTGCCGCCCGGCGACGTCCGGGACCTTGCCGTGCAGCAGCGCCGCGAAGCCGGCGGCGCCGCCGGGCTCGACCACCAGCTTGAGCCGCGAGGCCAGCCGCGCCATCGCCCGCCGCAGCTCGAGATCGGAGACGGTCACCACGCCCTCGGCCAGCGCCCGCACGATCGCCAGGGTGCGCGCCGCCGGCCGGGTGGTCGTCAGCGCGTCGGCGATCGTCGCCGGCACCGGCACCGTGACCAGCTCGCCGGCGGCGAGCGAGCGCTTCATGTCGTCGCCCGCCTCCGGTTCCACCCCGAAGACCCGCAGCCCGGGCTGCAAGCCGCGGCCGGCGACGGCGATGCCGGAGAGCAGGCCGCCGCCGCCGCACGGCGCCACCAGCACCTCGAGCTCGGGCACCTCTTCGAGCAGCTCCAGCCCCAGCGTCCCCTGGCCGGCGATGACCGCGTCGTCGTCGAAGGGCGGCACCAGCACCGCCCCCTGCTCGGCGCTGATCCCCCGCGCGATGGCGTCGCGGTCGCCCGTCGCCCGGTCGTAGAGCACCACCCGCGCGCCGTAGCCGCGGGTCGCCGCCACCTTCGCCGCCGGCGCGTCGCCGGGCATCACGATGGTCGCCGCCATGCCCAGCTCCTGCGCCGCCAGCGCCACCGCCTGCGCGTGGTTGCCGGAGGAGAACGCCACCACCCCGGCCGCGCGCTCCGCCGCCCCGAGCAGCGTCAGCCGCGAGAACGCGCCGCGCGCCTTGAAGGCGCCGGCCCGCTGGAAGAGCTCGCATTTGAAGTACAGCCGGCAACCCGCCGCGGCGTCGAGCTGACGCGAGCGCAGGACCGGCGTGCGATGGACGCGCCCGGCGATCCGCTCGCGCGCGGCGCGCACATCGCCCAGAGATACCGAAAGCGCGGCGGCTGCGGCGGTCATCCGCCCCTCCGTCAGCCGAGCTTGAGCCTGCCGATCAGATCGGCGGCCTGACGCGACGAGCGGACCACGGCCCGGTAGGAGGTCTGCAGGCTGGCGTCGATCGCCTGCCGGGTCGAGGGCGGCAGCGAATCGAAGCTCTTGCCGAGGCAGAAGCGGATGTCGTCCAGCAGCTCGTTGATGACCCCGATCTGGGCCTGGATCTCCAGCAGCTGCCGCAACGCTTCCGGGCGCAAGCTGGCGAGGGTTTCCAGCTTCGACTCGAGGTATGGCAGGTGATGCTTGCGCAGCGCCGGCGTGGCCGGCAGCCCGGCGGACCTGGCGGTCGCGGCGAGCTGCTGATCGTCCAGGCCGAGCAGGCCGGTCACCGTCTCCAGCAGCTGCCGCCGCTCCTCGTCGTGCGCCCCCCGCGACGATTCGAGCACCGCCTTCAGCCAGGTCAGATAGTCCCGGTCCCAGGAGCCGATGCTGCCCGCCAGCGCGAAGGTGTCGCTGGCCAGGCCGAGCTTCAGCTCTCCCAGCTCGACGAGCACACCCTGCCTGGCCTCGGCCTGCCGGCGCTTCTTCGTCAACGCGTCCACGACCACCGGGCTGAGCAGGCCGAGGACCCAACCGAGAACCAGGAAGAGGATCTGGTAGAGCATAGGTGTCACCTTGGGGGATTCAGGCTTGCGATCTTAGACCAACCCTCCCCTACTGCGCCACCCCCTTCGCGTGCAGGATCGTCCACACCTTCTCCGGCGTGATCGGGATGTCGATGTGCCGCACGCCGAGGTGCGCCAGCGCATCCACCACCGCGTTGGCGATCGCCGGCGGCGCGCCCACCGTCGCCGACTCGCCCACGCCCTTGGCGCCGAACGGATGGTGCGGCGACGGCGTCACCGTCTTGGCGGTCTCCCAGCTCGGCGTCTCCATCGCCGTCGGCACCAGGTAATCCATGAAGCTGCCGCCCGAGATGTTGCCGCTCTCGTCGTAGCTGATCTCTTCCATCAGCGCCGGCGCCATGCCCATGGCGAGGCCGCCGTGGATCTGGCCGTCGACGATCATCGGGTTGATGATGTTGCCGCAGTCGTCCACCGCCAGGAAGCGCCGGATCTTCACCGCGCCGGTGCCGCTGTCGATGTCCACCACGCAGATGTAGCTGCCGAACGGGAAGGTGAGGTTCGGCGGATCGTAATAATCGACCGCCTCGAGCCCCGCCTCCATCCCCGGCGGATGGTTGGTGTAGGCGGCGAAGGCGATCTCCTGGATGGTCTTCGCCTTTTGCGGCGCCCCCTTGACGAAGAACTTGCCGTTCTCCCACTCGAGGTCCTCCTCGCTCGCCTCGAGCAGGTAGGCCGCGATCTTCTTGGCCTTGGCGCGGATCTTCCGCGCCGCCACCGCGCAGGCCGCCCCCGAGGTCGGCGTCGAGCGGCTGGCGTAGGTGCCGAGGCCGTAGGGGGCGGTGTCGGTGTCGCCCTCCTCGACCTGCACGTGCGCCGCCGGGATACCCAGCTCCTCGGCGACGATCTGGGCGTAGGTCGTCTCGTGGCCCTGGCCCTGCGACTTGGTGCCGAAGCGCGCGATCGCCTTGCCGGTCGGGTGGATGCGGATCTCGGCCGAATCGAACATCTTGATGCCCAGGATGTCGAACTGCTTCGACGGCCCGGCGCCGACGATCTCGGTGAACGACGAGATGCCGATCCCCATCAGCTCGCCGCGCTGCCGCTTCTCCGCCTGCTCCCGGCGCAGCCCGTCGTAATCGATCATCTTCATCGCCAGCGCCAGCGCCCGTGGATAGTTGCCGCTGTCGTACTCCCAGCCCAGCGCCGACTTGTAGGGGAACTGCTCCGGCTGGATGAAGTTCTTCAGCCGCAGCGCCGCCGGGTCCATCTTCAGCTCCTGGGCCAGCACGTCGGTGATGCGCTCGATGGCGTGCACCGCCTCGGTGACGCGGAACGAGCAGCGGTAGGCGATGCCGCCCGGCGGCTTGTTGGTGTAGGCGGCATCCACCTCGGTGAAGGCGTGCGGCAGGTCGTAGGAGCCGGTGCAGATCGAGAACAGGCCGGCCGGGAACTTCGACGGGTTGGCGGCGGCGTCGGCGTAGCCATGGTCGGCCAGCGTCTTGATGCGCAGCGCGGTCATGGTGCCGTCCCGCTTCGCCGCCAGCTCGGCGGTCATGTGGTAATCGCGGGCGAAGGAGTCGGCCTGCAGGTTCTCCATGCGGTCCTCGACCCACTTGACCGGCTTGCCCAGCACCACCGAGGCCGCCACGGCGATCACGTAACCGGGGTAGACCGGCACCTTGCCGCCGAAGCCGCCGCCGATGTCGGGCGAGACGATGCGGATCTTCTCCTCCGACAGCCCGACGTGACCCGCCACCAGCGCGAAGACGGTGCGGATGGCGTGCGGCGCCTGTGTCGTCATGTAGACGGTGAGGTGGCCCATGACGCGATCGAAGTCGGCGACGCAGCCGCAGGTTTCGATCGACGCCACGTGGATGCGCGGGATGTAGATGTCCTGCTTGACCTTCACCTCCGCCTCGGCGAACGCCTTTTCGGTGCCGGCGCGGTCGCCCGCCTCCCAGTGGAAGATGTGGTTGTCCTTCTTGTCCTTCTTGTCGGTGCGCAGCACCGGCGCTCCCGGCTCGAGGGCCTTGAACGGATCGACCACCACCGGCAGCGGCTCGTACTCCACCTCCACCGCCTCGACGCCGTCGGCCGCGATGTAGCGGTCGGTGGCGATCACCGCCGCCACCTCCTGCGCCTGATACATCACTTTTTCGACCGGCAGCACCATCTGGGTATCCGACATCAGCGTCGGCATCCAGTGCAGGTTGAACTGCGCCAGCGTCTCGCCGGTGATCACCGCCAGCACGCCCGGGATCGCCAGCGCCTTCTCGGTGTGGATGGCCTTGATCTTGGCGTGCGCGTAGGGGCTGCGCACGATGTCCAGGTGCACCATGCCGGGGAGCTTGATGTCGTCGACGTAATGGCCCTGGCCGCGGATGAAGCGCGGGTCTTCCTTGCGCTTCATCGAGTGGCCCATGCCGCAGACTGCCGCCGTCGTTTTCAGTTCCATGATGGCTCTCTCCTTAGGCCGCCGTCGACTGCTCTTTGGTCGCGCGCAGCGCCGCGGCGGCGTGCTGCACCGCCTTGACGATGTTCACGTAACCGGTGCAGCGGCAGAGGTTGCCGGAGATCGCCTGGCGGATCTCCAGCTCGCTGGGATCGGGGTTGCGCTGCAGCAGCGCGTAGCTCGCGATCATCATGCCCGGGGTGCAGAAGCCGCACTGCAGGCCGTGCTCCTGCCAGAAGCCATCCTGGATGGGATGCAGCTTGCCGTCCTGCTCGAGCCCCTCGACCGTCATCACCTCGCGGCCGTCGGCCTGCACCGCCAGCACGGTGCACGACTTGACCGGCTGGCCGTCGAGCAGCACCGTGCAGGCGCCGCAGTGCGTGGTGTCGCAGCCGATGTGGGTGCCGGTCATGCTCAGCGCCTCGCGCAGCAGGTGGACCAGCAGCAGGCGCGACTCCACCTCGGCCTCGCGCTCGACGCCCTGGATCTTGACCTTGATCTTGTGCATTGACATGGCTATTGCTCCTTGGCCCGCTGAATGGCCCGGCGCAGCGCGCGGCCGGTGAGGACGCGCGCCATCTCGCGCTTGTATTCGACCGTGCCGCGCCGGTCGGCGCTGGGCGCCGCCGCCGCCGCCGCCAGCCGCGCCGCCTCGGCGATCGCCTCGGCGGTGGGCTGCTTGCCGGTCAGGTAGCGTTCGGCCTTCTTCGCGCGCACCGGCGTCGGACCGGCGTTGGTCAGGGCGATGCCGGCGCTCGCCACCTCGCCGGCCGGCCCCAGGGTCAGCTGCACGGCGGCGGCGGCGGTGGCGAAGTCCCCCACCTTGCGCTCGAGCTTCTCGTAGGCGCCGCCGCTCTTGGGCGGCGGCTGCGGGATGCGGATCTCGGTCAGGATCTCGTCCGGCGCGAGAGCGGTCGAGAACAGGCCCTGAAAGAAGTCGTCGATCGGGATGACGCGGGTTCCCCGCGAGCCCGCCCCGGTCGCCACCACCTCGGCGCGCAGCGCCAGCATGGCGGCCGGATGGTCGTTGGCGGGATCGCCGTGCGCCAGGTTGCCGCCCACCGTCGCCAGGTTGCGCACCAGCGGATCGGCGATCACCGCCGTGGTGTCCGCGAGCAGCGGGTAGCGGCGCTGGATCACCTCCGAGCGCTCCAGCTCCGACTCGCGGGTGCGGCCGCCGATCTTCAGCCGCCCGTCCTCCTCCTTGATGTATTCGAGGCCCGGGATGCGGCCGATGTCGATCAGGTGCCCGGCGCCGCCCAGGCGGAGCTTCATCAGCGGCAGCAGGCTCTGCCCGCCGGAGAGCACCTTGGCGTCGTCGCCGTGCTCCACCAGCAGCGCCAGGGCCTCGTCGAGCGTCCGTGGTGCGTGGTAGTCGAAAGCTGCGGGAATCATCGCTATCTCCTTTCCTACCGGGAGGCCAGCCAGTAGACGATCAGTGCGACGGTGACGACGCCGATCCAGAAGCCGGGGCGCCGCAGCGTTCGTGCCACCGCGCGTCCGAGCGCCGCGCCGCCCAGGGCGCCGACGTCCAGCACGTTGTCCGCGGCGGGGGGAGCAGGCGGCGGCGCCGCCGCGGCGGTCGCAAGAGCCGCGCCCCCGGCAGCGGCAGCCGCAGGCGAGGCCAGAACCGGCGCCGCGGCGCCACTTCCCGGCATCGGCGCGCCGCCCGCGCCGGTAGCGGACGCGCTCCCGGCCGCCTCGCCCGCCGCCTCGCCGGCCCGGGCGCTCGCGGCCTGCCCGAGCGACCCGTCGGCCGCGACCGCCCAACCCGCGGCGGTCGTCACCCTGGCCGGCCCGCTGCTCCCCGGCCCACCGCTCTCCGGCCCACCGCTCTCCGGCCCACCGCTTCCCGGCCCACCGCTCCCGGCCCCACTGCTCCCTGCGGCGGCGCCCCCCGCCGGCGGCGGCGCGGCGGCCCCGGCCGCCGGTGCGGCATCAGCCGGCGCCTCGAGCTGGCGGCGCATGGCCTCGGTGAACCTCTGGAACATCTGGTCGCTGACGTCCTGGATCATGCCGCGGCCGAACTGCGCCAGCACGCCGACCACGTTGACGTCCGATTCCACCGTCACCTCGGTCTCGCCGGGGGAGAGCTCGGCGACCCGGCTCTGCATGCGCATGTCGGCGCCGCCCTTGCCCCGGGTCTCCTGGCCCGAGGCGCTGAGCCGCGCCCGGCGCGCCGCTTCGTCGAGCTCCTCGAAGCGCAGCCTGCCGCGATAGGCGGCGGTCACCGGTCCCACCTTGACCGTCATCGTGCCGGTGAAGGAGCCGTCGTCCTCCTTGCCGGTGATCGCGGCGCCCGGCAGGCAGCTGGCAACCCGGTGGGGATCGATCAGGAAGGCCCACACCGCGCCGGCGGGCGCCTTGATCACGAAGCTCTTGGCAATCGGGATTCCCATGGCCTCTCTCCGGTCAGGCAGCGATGCAGGGCAGCAGCCGCTCCAGCGATTCGAGGTTGTGCGCCGGCAGCAGCCGATCGACGTGGGGCAGCGCCGCCGCCATCGCCCGCGCGGTGGGCTCGTAGCGCCGGTCTCCCGCCAGCGGGTTGAGCCACAGCACCTGCCGCGCCCGCCCGTGGATGGCGCGCATCGCCGCCGCCAGCGGCCGGACGTCGCCGCGGTCGAGGCCGTCGCTGAGGATCAACACCACCGTCCGGGCGTCCACCAGCTCGTGGAGCCAGTGGTCGGCGAACTCGGCCAGGCACTCGCCGATCCTGGTGCCGCCCGACCAACCGGGCACGTCGTCGGCCAGCCGGCGCAGCACCCGCCCGATGGCCTGGTCCTGGGTGGATCGCGCCCTCGCCGCCTGGAGCCAGGGCGTCAGCCGCACCAGCGCGGTGTTGAAGGCGAACAGCTCGCTGCGCCGGGCCACCCGCCGCAAGGCCAGCACGAAGCCGAGCAGGAAGCGGGTGTAGGGATCCATCGAGCCGCTGGTGTCGCACAGCACCACCAGCCGCGGCCGCTCGATCGCCCGCCGCCGCCGGGCAAGGGTCAGCAGCTCGCCGCCGCGGGGCACCGCCAGCCGGAAGCTGCGCCGCAGGTCGGGCTCGCCGCGGACCGCGCCCGGGGGAGCCGGCACCCGCCGCCGGCTGGGGCGGGTGGCGAGGCGCCGCGCCAGCTGGTCCATCAGGTGCTCCATCGCCGCCAGATCGGCCGCCGAGCACTCCGCGAAGTCCTTGCGGCGCAGCTGCGCCTCGGGGCTGTAGCCCGGCTCCTCGCCTGCCGGCACCTCGCACTCCGGCGCGCCCGCCGGCGGCAGCTCACGCTCCGGCCCGGGGAGCGGCAGGCCGGCGCTCCGGGACGGCGGCCGGAGCCGGGCCGGGTGCTCGCGGCGCGGCGCGGCGGGCCTCTCGGACGCCGACGGCCCGATCGGCGCCCAGGCGCCGAACCACTCGGCGAACAGCTCCGCGAACGCCGCCGCGTCGCGCGGCCGGATCTTGAGCGCCGCCCGCAGCGCGCGCCGCACCTCGTCGCGATCGCCGAGGTCGACCAGCGACAGCGCCTCGAGGCCGTCGGCCTCGTCGCTGATGCCCACCGCCACGCCGCGGCGCCGCAGCGCGCCGCCGAACCGCGCCAGGTGGACCACCAGGCCGCCGCCCGCTGCCCGTGCGGCTGGCGCGGCCGCCAAGGCAGGTCCGGACCCGGCCTGTGGCCGGATCAAGGCGCCACCTCCGCCGCTGCCAGCACCGCCGCCAGCTCGCCGCCCCCCAGCTCGAGCAGGTCGTGATGGTCCTTGACCACGCAGCCGAGGGTCTGCTCCACCGTCTCGAGGTCGAGACGGTCGCGGTCCAGCCGCAGCAGCGCCTGCGCCCAATCGATGGTCTCCGAGACCCCCGGCACCTTGCTCAGCCGCCGCCGCCGCAGGACCTGCATGAAACGGGCGATCTCGCCGGCCAGGCGCGGGCCGGCCTGCGGCACGCGGGCGTGCAGGATGCGCACCTCTTTCTCGAGCGTCGGGTGCTCGATGTAGAGGTAGAGGCAGCGCCGCCGCAGCGCGTCGCCGATCTCGCGGCTGCGGTTGGAGGTGAGCACCACGTAGGGGACGTGCTCGGCGCGCACCGTGCCCAGCTCGGGGATCGTCACCTGGTAATCGGACAGCACTTCGAGCAGGAACGCCTCGAAGCCGTCGTCGGCGCGGTCCACCTCGTCGATCAGCAGCACCGGCGGTCCCGCGCTGCGGGTGATCGCGCGCAGCAGCGGCCGCTCGAGCAGGTAGGCGCGGCCGAAGATCAGCTCCTCGATCTCGCCCGCGCTCCTGCCCTCCTGCTCGGCCAGGCGCAGGCGCAGCATCTGGCGCTGGTAGTTCCACTCGTAGAGCGAGGTGGCCACGTCCAGCCCCTCGTAGCACTGCAGGCGGATGAGCTCGGTGTCGAGCAGCCGCGCCAGCACCTTGGCGATCTCGGTCTTGCCGACGCCGGCATCGCCCTCGATCAGCAGCGGCCGGCGCATCTCCGTCGCCAGGAAAACCGCGGTGGCGACGCCGGCCTCGGCGATGTAGCCCTGCCGCTCCATCGCCTGCTGCAGGCTGGCGATCTCCGGCCTCAAGCGATCCTCTCCGAGTAGCGCTCGGGCGCCGCCAGGAAGCGCTCGCGGCAGCCGCCGCAGCAGAAATACCAGGTGCGGCCCAAGGCCTCGGCAGTGTGGCGGGCGCCGGCGATCTCGACGCTCATGCCGCAGACCGGATCGATGGCCAGCCCGGTGTCTTCAGGGGTCGCATGGGATCCCGGAGTCCCAGGAGCGCCGGCCGTGCCGGCAGCGCCGGCCTCGCCGGCCGCGGCGCCAGCCAGGGTCGCCACGGTCGCGCTGGACGTGCCGGCCGCGGCGCCCGCCGCCAGGGCGGCGCGCCGGCGCGACACGATCTCCGCCAGCACGCTCACCGCGATCTCCTCCGGCGCCTGCGCCCCGATCGGCACCCCGGCCGGGCTGCGGATCGAATCCAGCGCCGCCGCCGTCACCCCCTGTGCCAGCAGGCTGGCGCGCAGCTGCGCGAAGCGCCTGGCGCTCGCCACCACGCCCAGGTAGGCCGGCCGCGCCGACAGGGCCTCCCGGATCGCCGCCTCGTCGCGTTCCCCCATCGTCGCCACCACCGCGAAGCAGGAGCCGTTCCCGGCCCTGGCGGCGCCCTCGGGCGCCGGCATCGCGGTCAGCACCCGGTCCGCCTCGGGGAACATCGCCGGCTCGGCGTCGGCGTCCACCACCTGGATGGTGTAGCCCATCGCCTTGCCGAGCTTCGCCAGCGCCCGGGCGATCGGCGAGACGCCGAAGATCAGCAGCCGCGCCGCCGGTACGATGGGATCGAGATAGATCTCCACGCTCCCTCCGCTATGGCAGGTCATGGGAAAGACCACCACTCCCGGCCGCCGCGCCACCTCGGGGTCCGGCGCCAGCGCCAGCAGCCGCGGCACGCCGTCGGCGAGCGCCCGCCGCGCCTCCCGCACCACCGTCGGCTGCGTGCAGCTGCCGCCCAACCAGCCATGGAACTCGCCCGCCGCGGTGATCAGCGCCATGTCGCCGGCCTGCGCCGAGCTGGCCGGCTGGCGGCGGACCACCACCGCGAGCACGAAGGGCTCGTCTCTGCCCGCCAGCTCCGACGCCATCCGCAGCAGCTCGGCATGCATGAAGGTCGACCGTCTCCTGTCCCGCGCACCCGTCGCGCCGGCCCGCCGGCGCCTGGCGGTATTCTCCGGGGTCGCCGGTGTCGCCGATCTCGCCGGTGTCGCCGGCTGGCCGCTCAACCGCCCCGCAGCCGCGCGTAATCCCCCGGCACGTCGAGGTCGGCGAGCGCCGCCGCCGGCCAGCCCAGCACCTGGGCCTCGCCGCGGTGGCGCTTGACCACCTGGCGGCCACAACCGCCGCCGCTCATCGCCAGCAGCTCGGCAAAGAGGCTGCGATCGTACAGCATCGGGGGCGCATGGACCCCCTCGTAGTCCGAGATCACCAGCGGCGCGCCGGTGGCGCGGTAGCGCGCGGCCAGCGCGGCGATCATCTCGGCGGTGACCAGGGGCATGTCGGCCAGCACCACCATCGCCGCCGCCACCCCGGGCGGCAGTGCCGCCACCCCGGCCTTGAGCGAGGAGGTGATCCCCTGGTCGTAGTCGGGGTTGATCACCACCTGGCAGTCGATGCCCGCGAGCTCCTCTCGCGCCGTCTCGGCCTGGTGCCCGAGCACCACCAGCAGCGGCGCCAGGCCGCCGGCCCGCGCCCGGCGCACCGCGCCGCGCAGCACGCTCTCGCCGGCGAGCTCGAACAGCATCTTGTTGCACCCCATGCGGCTCGAGGTGCCGGCGGCGAGCAGGATGCCGGCGATTCCGGAGGAGGCGGGGGCCCCGACGCCCGGCACGGCCCGAGCTCCGGCGCCTGCCGCGCCTGGCGGCGCGCCGGCCTCAGCCGGCATGGATGGCCTCTCGGCGCGTCGACAGGTGGCGCGGCTCGCGCCTCGCGGTGAACGCCAGCAGCTCGGCGACGATGCTGATCGCCACCTGCCAGGGCCCGTCGGCGCCGAGGTCGAGGCCCACCGGGCCGAACACCCGCTCACGCTCGCCGTCCTCGCCGCCGGCCGCGCGGTCCGCGCCGGGATGCCCTCCGGCCGCGGCGCCGAGGTCACGCAGGATTCCCTCGGTGCGCGCCCGCGGCCCCAGCAGGCCGACGTAGGGCAGCCCCGCCGCCAGCAGCCGGCGCACCCATTCCCGGTCGTGCGCCAGCGAGTGGGTCTTGACCACCGCCAGCGAGCGCGCCGCGGGCGGCAGCAGCAGGTCCGGATCGTCGGGCCGCGCCACCAGCCGGCGCGCCGCCCGCGGGAACCATTCGGCCGCCAGCAGCGCCGGCCGGTGATCGATCAGCGTGACGCGGAAGCCGACGTCGGCGGCGTAGGCGACCAGCGCCCGGGCGTCGTCGCCGGCGCCGCAGACCAGCAGGTGAGGTGGCGGCGGCAGCAGCTCGACGAACACCCTCAGCCCGCCGAAGGAGTGCACTCCCGAGCCGCCGGCACCGCCGCCCGCCAGCAGCGCGCGGGCGCGCGCCGCCACCTGGCTGTCCAGCTCCGGCGATCCCAGCGAGCCGTGGACCCCGGCGCCCCGCGGCCCCGCCGCCCCGGCCTCAAGCGCCACCGCGGCACCGCCACCCCGCGTCTCCCAGCTCTCGCGGCAGTCGATCGCCAGGACCGCACCCACCTCGGTATCTGGAGGGGTTGGCGGGGTTGGCGGGGTTGGCGGGGTTGCCTGGGTTGCCGGGTTTGCCGGGTTTGCCTGGGTTGCCTGGGTTGCCGGGGTTGCCGGGCTTGCCGGGTCCGCGGTGCCTGCGGCGGGCTCTGCAGGTGCCGTCCGGTGGCTGACCCCCACCACCGTGGCGAGCGCCACCGCCCCATCGCCGGCGAAGAGCTCCCGCAGCGTTCCCGCGAGCGCCGCCAGCGGCCCCGCCGTCGCCGGCTGCACCAGGATCTCCACCAGGCCGTTGCAGCCCAGCCCGAGCCCCCACACCACGCCGTCGTCGCCGGTGTCGTAGTGACGCAGCGACGGCACGCCGCTGTCGACCACCGCCTTCGCCACCTCGCGGACGTCGGCCTCCAGGCAGCCGCCGCTGACGCTGCCCAGAGTGCCGCCCGCCTCCTCGATGAGCAGTTTGGCGCCCGGCCGCCGGTAGGCCGAGCC
Source organism: uncultured Acidobacteriota bacterium (assembly GCA_963732005.1). GTDB lineage: Bacteria > Acidobacteriota > Thermoanaerobaculia > Multivoradales > UBA5704 > JASLEW01. Next base: position 2,347,958 of record CAVSXT010000005.1, on the reverse strand, counting down.
GACGATCTCCACCACCGTGGCCAGCGCCGCCCGCCGCCCCGCCGCCTGCAGCTCGGCCAGCCGGGCCAGGATCTCAGCGGTCTCTTTCCAGTGGTTCATGCCCGCCGCCCCCGGCTGCCAAAAATACCTCTCCGCCGCCCCGGATTCAAGGGCCTGCGGCGACCCGCCCGGCCCGGTCCATCGCGCGCTCGCCAAGGGCTCCGCTCGCGGCGGCCGCGCTGCCGGCGGCGGCGCGCCGCACGGATCCGGACGCCGCGCCGCGCCGCGCTCCGCAACCCTTCGCCGGCGCCCGGCGAGAATCGATCATTACGCCGATACGCAATGTGTGTCATAAGCGAAAGTCGAGATAGATATGAGTGTATGAACGTATTGGAAATTGCATGTTGCACCGTGTTATAGATCGATCATGTCAAGCGCTCGCCGATGGCTCGCGCCGCCGTCGGCGGCGCGGCCGGTGCGCGGTCCGCCGGCCTTCGGACCGCGACTGCCAGCCGCCGCCAGATCGACGATCGACGGCACGCAACGATCACTCGCAATAGCGATAGGAGTCTCGATGAAAACCAGGCAAGCATTCTTGGCATCACTGGCGCTACTGATCATCCCCACCGCGGCGATGGCGATCCCGCCGTCGTCCATGGGCTACGCCTACGCTCAGATCTCCCAGGCCAACACCACCGTCACGCTGGTCAACGTCACCCTCGACGTCGAGAGCGGCGCCGCCCTGACCGCCATCAAGTGCATCTTTCCGAGCGATGCCGGCAGCGCCAAGGTCAAGGTGGAGATCACCTCCAACCCGGGGCCGTTCGAGAAGGACTTTTCCTTCACCGCGGACTCCACTTTCTTCGAGCGCGAGTCGAATGGCGCCGGGCGTTTCCTCAGCGCCTGGGTCCCGGTCAATGTCGGCTTCAACCACGGCCTGCTGGTGCAGCTCAACAACACCGGCCTGGGCACCGCCACGATCAACTGCTGGGCGGCGTACGCGGTAGGTCATGAGCTCGAGTGAGTCCCGCGACTCCGGGGACCAACCGCCACCCGCACCGTCTTGGTCCAACGCCGCCAACCCCTTTACATCGACGAAAGGACTCACCATGAAAATCAAGCGCCTCCTCCTGCTGGCCAGCGCCCTCTGCCTGCTGGTGCCGTCGCTGGCCGCCGCCAGCACCGTGGAATACAGCTACGCACAGATTTTCAGCGCCAACAGCACCGTCGACCTGGTGCCTTCGACCTCCGGCTCCGGCTTCCTGAACGGCGTGAAGTGCATCTTCCCGAGCGCCGACGGCGGCGCCGAGGTCAAGCTGACGTTCACCATCGATGGCACGGCTTCCTCGTTCACCATCGACCCCACCTACCTCGAACGCGAAGCGAGCGCCGCCGGCCAATACCTCACGGGCTGGATCCCCCTGCTCAACAGCTTCAGCTCCAGCATCCATGTCACGCTCAACAATACGGGCCTCGGCACTGCAACCATCAATTGCTGGGCCTCCTGGATGCTCAACTAGCCGCGCACCCAGGCGCCCCGGCGAGAGGCGCCGCCCCATCCCGGCGCGAGCCGGGGCAGGGCGGCGCTCCCGCCACGCGCATCGCAATATCTGCACTTTCGAATAGGGTTCCGAGCGCTGCCCGCCCGCGGCCATGGTGCGGGCGAGGGCGCCAGCACCAGGAACTGTGCTAAGCTTTGTCGCGATTCCCATGAACCCAGCGCAGTGGGACTATGGGGTGCCGCGACCACGCGCTGCTTCGGCGGTTCGAGCTTTTGAGGGTCCGAAAATGGTTTCCGCCGGGCCCCGGAGGGATTCAATGCACTTGTCCCAGGATCGTCCAACTCCCACTCGGACCCGGCGGCGCCGCTGGCCGCGGCTCCTGGCCTGCCTGTTGCTCATCGGCGGCCAATCGCTTTTCGTCGGCGGCCGCGCCCGCGCCGCGAGCACCGGCACCGCCTCGCTGCTGATGCCCCAGGGCTCCGGCGCGGTGAGCGAGGACGGCGACTACATCAGCTCGAACAACCCGACGAATCCGGCGACGCCGCTCGACACGATCTACCGCTACTTCATCGAGGTGCCGTCGGGCCTGGCGCGCCTGCGCATCCAGATCTTCGACGCCGACGTCGGCGGCGGCGGCGCCGCCGAGGGCACCGCGCAACGTGACCGCACCCGCGGCACCGGCACCAACCCGTACACCACCTCGGTGAAGTACACCCTGATCAATCCGGCCGGCACCACGGTCGCCACCCAGACCTGTGCGGCCAACGCCAACGCCGGTTTCTGCCTCGACGACACCTGGTCCAGCATCCTGGATACCACCGCGACGCCGATCGCCAATGGGCACTGGGAGCTGGACGTCGACCAGAGCTCGGCCCAGACGACCGGCATCGACATCAATGCCTTCGGCATCCGGGCGGACGACGGCGACGAGACCTCCGGCGGCACCGAGATCCCGGTCTACTACTCGGCGCACAACCAGATCGGCCAGAATCCGCCGGCCACCGGCAGCGGCACCAAGACCTACACGTTCTATCCCTACGTCACCTCCGGCTGCTCGTTCAGCGAGGTCGACTTCGACTACGACAACGGCACCGGCACCGCCGGCCAGAACGTCGGCTCGATCGACTTCACCAGCCGCACCGGCAGCTTCACCGACAACTTCGCCGCCGCCGCGCTCTCCGCCAACAACGTCTGGAAGACCAATAGCGTCACCGGCTACACCTCGGCCTCCGACTCCGTTGATTACGGCGTCTGGACGATGGTGGCATCGATCAGCAACTACAACAACCCCGCCACGACCCCCAACCTCAACGGCAACTACGCCAACATCTACATCGCCAACTCCAGCTCCGCCGGCGGCGCTCCCGCCAACAACAGCCCCACCGCCAACACCTTCCGCGTCTACTTCCCGACCGACGGCGGCACGGCGCCGGTCAAGCCCTACATGGAGCAGGAGACGCGCTACGTCTTCCTGGCCGGCGCCGGCGGCCCCAACCCGCCCGCGGTGGGGATGACCACCATCAACCAGGTCACCGTCCAGGTCGTCAATCCGACGGCCGAGGCGATCACCTTCTCGGCGACCGACCTCGTCACCGTCAACGTCCCCGGAAACCACGTCACCTACGGCGGCAACGCCGCCGTGACCCAGGGCACCATCACCGCCCAGCCGGCGGTCAACGGCACCGGCAACATCACCTGGAACCCCGGCACGGTGGCGGCCGGCACGGTGGCGGCCCCCACCATCGCCCTGCTCACCTACCAGGTCAAGATCACTCCGACCGCCGCCGGCCAGAACCTGCCGGTGGTCGGCACCGTCGCCTCCGGTAACGGCACCAAGGGCGTCTGGGTCGACGAGACCGGCAACACCAGCCAGGGCATCTCCACACTTACCTTCGGGCCGCTCTGTGAGTTGAGCGCGACGGTGGGTACCATCAGCGCCGCCGAGGTCGTGAACCTGCACGCCACGGCCGCCAGCCGCGGCGTCGTCGTGGAGTGGAAGACGGTGGCGGAGATCGCCGCCGCCGGCTTCGACCTCTATCGCGAGGATCCGGCGACGAAAACCTGGAGCAAGGTGAACCGCGCCATGGTGCCGGCCGTCCCCGGCGCGCCGCAGGGCGGCTACTACCGGGTGATCGACGAAGATGCGACCGCGGCTCCCGGCACCGCGCTGCACTACGCGGTGGTCGAAACCGAAGCCACCGGCGCCACCCGCAGCTATCCCTCCCTGGTCGTCGTCCAGGCCGTCGGCACCGAGCCGGCCGGCGGCGACGTCGCCACCGCGGCGGGCCGCGAGAGCCTCGACGGCAACGCCGTGCCGTCCCCCCGCCGCGATCCGCTCTGGGCGCAGCGCCTTGCCGCGACGGCGCCGCAGTCGGCCCACTCGGCGCCGGGCGAGACCGTCGCCGGCGGCTCGGCCGGTGCGGCCGCCAGCCTCGAGGTCGGCGTGCGCGCCGACGGCCTCTACCGCCTCGCCCCGTCGGTGCTGGCGCCGTTGCTCGGCACGGACAAGCCGAAGGCCAGCACGCTCGCCCTCACCAACCAGGGCCAGCCGGTGGCCTTCACCGTGGATGCCGGCGGCGGGGTGCTGTTCTACGGCCAGGCGAGCACCAGCATCTACTCTCTCGACAACGTCTACTGGCTGAGCAAGGGCCACGGCACCGTCATGAGCACGGTTCCCGGGGGCAACCCCGCGACCACCGGCAGCCCATCGGCCGCCTTCGCCAGCTCGGTCCAATCCGAGCAGGAGAGCTTCGCGGCCACCACCGTGCCGGCCGATCCCGACTCCGACTACTGGTACTGGGACTTCCTCATCGCCGCCGACCCGACCAACGGCGCCAAGACCTACACCGTCGCGTCGCCCAACGCCGCGGGCGGCGCCGGCAGCCTGACCGTTCACCTGGCGGGGGCCCTCACCGCCCAGAACCACGTCCAGGTCAGCTTGAACGGCACGGCGGTGGGCGAGACCACCTGGTCCGGCGCCGTGCCACAGGTCGCCACCTTCCCGGTCTCCGGCTTCAACGCCGGCGGCGCCAACACGGTCGGCCTCACCGCCGTGCTGGATGCGGGCGTCAGCTCGAGCATCGTCTATCTGCAGAGCTTCGACGCCGCTTACCCGCGTTTCTTCACCGCCACCGGCGACGCCCTTGCCTTCACCGGCTCCGGCGCCACGCCGGTCACCGTGTCCGGCTTCTCGGGCCCCGCCGTGACAGTCCTCGACATCGCCAACCCGCGCCTGCCCGCACTGGTCCAGGGCGCCCACACCGACACCGTCGGCAGCGTCTCGCGAGTGACGCTGCAGCCGCTGAGCGCGGCGACGCCCTACTTCGCGGCCGGCCCCGCCGCCGTGCAGTCGCCGGCGTGGGTCAAGCCGGCTTCCGGGGTCCTCCTGACCCAGCAGCCTGGCGGCGCCAACTACCTGGTCCTGACCACCAGCGACCTGATTCCGGCGGCCAACTCGCTGGCCGCCCTCCGCTCCGCCCAGGGCCTGCGCACTGCCGTCGTCGACGTCGCCGACGTGATGACCGCCTTCAACTTCGGCCTCTCGAGCCCGCACGCCATCCAGGCTTTCCTCCAGTTTGTGCGCGCTCACTGGAACCCGGTGCCGCGCTACGTGCTGCTGGCGGGCGCCGGCAACTTCGACTACCGCAACTTCACCGGCTTTGGCGGCAACCTGGTGCCGCCCTTGATGGAAAGCACTGCCGACGGGCTGTTCGCCAGCGACAACCACCTGGCGGACGTCGACGGCGACGGCGTGCCCGACTTCGCCATCGGCCGCCTGCCGGTGGTCAGCGCCGCCGAGCTGCAGGCCTACGTCGCCAAGGTCGCGGCTTACGAAGCGACCGCCGGCAGCAGCTGGATCGGCCAGGCCCTGATGCTGGCCGACGAGACGGGACCCAACGACGGCGTCACCGATTTCGCCGCCGACAGCGTCGCCCTCGCCGCTTCCCTGCCGCCGGGCTATGCGCCGCAGCAGATCGTGGTGACACCGGGAGGCATCGCCGGCGAGCGGGCGGCGCTGTTCAGCGGCCTCGCCGGCGGCGCCGGGCTGGTGAGCTACCTTGGCCACGCCGGCCTCGACCAGCTGTCGCCCGAGGGCCTGCTGACCACGAGCGACGTGCCGTCGATGTCCAACGGGCCGCGCCTGCCGCTGATGTCGGCCCTGACCTGCGACGTCAACCGCTTCGACGTGCCCGGCTTCACGCCGCTCGGCGCGCTGCTGGCCATCCAGCCGGGCGGCGGCGCGATCGCGGTGTGGAGCTCCTCGGGCCTATCGCTGCATGCCGAGGGCAAGGCGCTGGGGCAGATGTTCACCTACGCGCTGGCCAACCCGGCCAACCTGCGCTTCGGCGACGCGGTGCAGGAGGCGCTGCAGCGCTATGCGGCGATTCCCGGGTTGAGCGAGACGCTCGACCTGTATACGGTCCTGGGAGACCCCGCGATCCTGCTGAAACCGGTGGTGCAGGCCGGCGGGCCAGGGACGTCGACGAGCCAGCGGGAGTAGCGCCCGTCGCATCCGGGACTGGCCGCTGCCGGCAGTGAGCAACCGGCGTTGCCGGTTGCCGCGACTGATATTTTCTGCTGCCGCGCGTCGGGATCTCGCTCGCTTGCGCTCGCTCCACCCCGCCGCTGCTCATGCGGCGGACTTTGCCTCAGGGCGGCAGGTGGATCCAGGGGGAGTCGGGATCCACCCACAGGTCACCCAGCCGCCGATAACCCCGCGAGCGCAGCAGCGGCACCACGTCCCTGCTCCCCCAGATCTGCAGCACGGCGTCCGGATGGCGCTCGTCCAGCAGATAGGGGTAGTCCCACTTCACGTGACCGGGGACGAAATCGTCGAAGGTGTCCTTGTCGAGCCGGCGGGCCGGCTTGCCGTGCGCGATGTGGCGGTCGTTGTAGCCCAGGGTGTCGACCATCCGGAAGTCGCTGAAGTAGGCCGGCGTCCCGGCCCAGACCACGGCGACCGCCGCCGCCGGCTCGGCGATCCGCTGCAGCCGCCGCACCAGGCTCAGGAGCCCCGCGTACTTGGCGGCACGGGTCGGGCGGCTCACCAGGGTATAGGTCTTCCAGCTCGCCTCCTGCTCGTCGTGCTGCCACAGACCATTGGCCGCCACCAGCGCGCCCGCGGTCGCCGCCAGCAGCGCGTAGCGCAGCGCCCGCGGCTCGCGCCGCGCGCCGCCCCGCCGCCCGCCGGCTTGCCGCGGGACCACCGCCGCCGCCGGCGGCGATCCGGACCGCCGCCGCTGGCGGCGTTGGACCGCCGACAGCACCTGGTTGGCGAGCGCGTTGAACAGCACGAAGACCTGCGGCATCGCGAACGCCACGAAGCGATTGGCGTGGACGTCTCCCTCCCAGGCGTCGCCGCCGACGTAGACGCTGTAGGCGCAGCAGGTCAGGAAGACCATCGCCGGCAGCGCCAGCCGGCTGCCCCACTCGCGATCGCGGCGCGAGCCGATGCCCGGGATCGCCAGCGGCGCCACACCGGCGCCCACCACCAGCAGCAGCGGCCAGTGCGACGCCATGGTGTCGAGCAGCGCGCTGCCGCCGCGCAGCAGGCGCACCGCCAGCGGGATGCCGGCCAGCTTGAGGTAGTAGGTGTTGGGCAGCAGCTCGTGGAAGTAGGTCCAGCGGAACAGCAGGTAGCCGGCCACCGCCGCCGCCAGGACCGCCATGCCTGACAGCCAGCTCGGCGGCGGCAGCAGCTCTCGCGATAGTTTCCGGGGTCTCCGGGGTCTCCGGGGTTCCCGGGGTCCCCAGGCTCTCAGGGGTGGACTGGCCGCCTGCCGCCCGCCGCCGTCCGGGCGCCGGACCCGCCGCCACCCGCCGTGAGCGATCAGCCAGGCCTGCACCGCGATCACCACTAGCGCCATGTCCATGCGCAGCAGCACCGCCAGCGTGCCCAGGCCGAGCAGCGCCAGGTGGCGGTCCCGGCGGCCGCGCACGATGTCGAGCGCCAGTAGCACCGAAGCCGTGGTGAGCACCGCCTGCAGGCCGGTCTCCATGCCCACCAGCGACCAGTAGTCGAGCGGGAAGTAGAAGGCCGTCAGCAGGCACGCCGGCAGCCAGTGGCGCGCCCCCGGCCGGGTGAAGTGGCGCGCCACCAGCCGCCGCACCAGCGCCAGGTGCAGCAGCAGCAGCACCAGCGAGCCGAGCTGCACCACCAGGCTGCGGCGGTCGAGCGGCAGCGGCAGCAGGTTCACCGGCACCATCAGCGCCGTCCACAGCGGGTGCGTGAACCCCTCGACCGGAGCCCCCTGGCGCGCCCAGTTGAGACCGTAGCCTTCGACCAGATTGCGCGCGTAGGTCATCGAGATCATGGCGTCGTCGAACAGGCAGAACACCCGCCGCCCGTCGATCACGAAGGAAGTCCTGAAGATGAAGCAGCCACCCCACGCCGCGAGAGCGCCCAGCAGCGCCAGCCAGGCCGCGCGCTGCCGCCCCCTCCCGCCCGGCGCCCTCGCCAGGGCGGCGGCGCCCCCGCCATCGTCCGCGATCATCCGCCGATCATAGACCGCCGGCCCGTTCCCGCCGCCGGCGCGCCGTCAGCTCCGGCCCCCGGCCGCCGACCCCCACCGCCAGTCGCGGACCTCGGGCATGTCCTCGCCGTAGGTGGCGATGTAGCGCCGGTGATCCACCAGCCGGTCCTGCACCTCCTGCTTGAGGTAGGCCCCCGTGGCGCCGAGCTGCGGCAGCCGATCCACCACGTCCTGCGCCAGGTGGTAGCGGTCCAGGTCGTTGAGCACCGTCATGTCGAACGGCGTCGTGATCGTCCCCTCTTCCTTGTAGCCGCGCACGTGCAGGTTGGCATGATTGGTCCGGCGATAGGTCAGCCGGTGGATCAGCCACGGATAGCCGTGATAGGCAAAGATCACCGGCCGGTCGCTGGTGAACAGCGCGTCGAAATCCCGATCGTCGAGCCCGTGCGGGTGCTCGCTCGCCGGCTGCAATTTCATCAGGTCGACGACGTTCACCACCCGCACCCTGAGCTCCGGCAGCCACCGGCGCAGCAATGACACCGCCGCCAGCGTCTCGAGCGTCGGCACGTCGCCGGCGCAGGCCATCACCACGTCCGGCTGCGCGCCGGCGTCGTTGCTGGCCCACTCCCAGATGCCGATGCCTTCGGCGCAATGGCGGGCGGCCGCGTCCATGCTCAGCCATTGCGGCGCCGGATGCTTGCCCGCCACCACCACGTTGACGTAGTGGCGGCTGCGCAGGCAGTGATCCATCACCGACAGCAGGCAGTTGGCGTCCGGCGGCAGGTAGACCCGCACGATCTCCGCCTTCTTGTTCACCACGTGATCGATGAACCCCGGGTCCTGGTGGGTGAAGCCGTTGTGGTCCTGCCGCCAGACGTGCGACGCCAGCAGGTAGTTGAGCGAGGCGATCGGCCGCCGCCACGCCAGCCGCCGCGTCACCTTCAGCCACTTGGCGTGCTGGTTGAACATCGAATCGACGATGTGGATGAACGCCTCGTAGCTGTTGAGCAACCCGTGGCGGCCGGTCAGCAGGTAGCCCTCCAGCCAGCCCTGGCACTGGTGCTCGCTCAGCACCTCCATCACCCGCCCCTCGCGCGCCAGGTGCTCGTCGGTCGGCAGCACCGGCGCCTCCCACTGCCGCTCGGTCGCCTCGAACAGCGCGGTGAGGCGGTTGGAAGCCGTCTCGTCCGGCCCGAACACCCGGAAGTTGCGCTGCGCCTGGTTGCGCCGCACCACGTCGCGCAGGAACCGCCCCAGCACCTCGGTGTCCGCCGCCTCGACCGCGCCCGGGGCCGGCACCGCCACCCCGTAGTCCCGGAAGTCGGGCAGCCGCAGCTCGCGCAGCAGCAGGCCGCCGTTGGCGTGCGGGTTGGCGCCCATCCGCCGCTCGCCGTGCGGCGCCAGCTCGGCGAGCTCCGGCCGCAGCCGCCCCGCCTCGTCGAACAGCTCCGCCGGCCGGTAGCTGGCGAGCCAGGCCGCAAGCTGCGCCAGATGCTCGGGGTTGCCCCTGGGATCGGCCAGCGGCACCTGGTGCGCGCGGCAGGTGCCCTCCACCGCCAGGCCGTCCACCACCTTGGGCCCGGTCCAGCCCTTGGGCGTCGCCAGCACCAGCATCGGCCAGCGCGGCCGCGCCGTCGCGCCCTCCTCCCGGGCGGCGCCCTGGATCTGCCGGATGGCGTCCAGCGCCTCGTCGAGGGCCGCCGCCATCTCCCGGTGCATCACCTCCGGCTCGCTGCCCTCGACGAAGCGCGGCGTCCAGCCGCAGCCGCGCAGCAGCTGATCGAGCTCCTCGCGGCTGATCCTGGCCAGCACCGCCGGATTGGCGATCTTGTAGCCGTTGAGGTGCAGGATCGGCAGCACCGCGCCGTCGTTGACCGGATCGAGGAACTTGTTGGAGTGCCAGGCGGTCGCCAGCGGCCCGGTCTCGGCCTCGCCGTCGCCGATCACGCAGGCGACGACCAGCTGCGGGTTGTCGAAGGCCGCGCCGAAGGCGTGGCTCAGCGAGTAGCCCAGCTCGCCGCCCTCGTGGATCGACCCCGGCGTCTCCGGTGCCGCGTGGCTGGGGATGCCGCCGGGGAAGGAGAACTGCTTGAACAGCTGTCGCAGGCCCGCCTCGTCACGGCTGACCGCCGGATAGATCTCGCTGTAGGTGCCCTCGAGGTAGGTGTTGGCCACCACCGCGGGCCCGCCGTGGCCCGGCCCGCAGACATAGATCATGTCGAGGTCGCGCTCGCGGATGGCCCGGTTCAGGTGCACGTAGATGAAGTTCTGCCCGGGGGTCGTGCCCCAGTGCCCCAGCAGCCGCGGCTTGACGTGCTCGGGCCGCAGCGGCTCGCGCAGCAGCGGGTTGTCGTAGAGATAGATCTGTCCCACCGCCAGGTAATTCGCCGCCCGCCAGTAGGCATCCATCCGCCGCAGCATCTCCGGCCTCGTCTCAGCCATGCCACCCACCTCCTCGAAGCCGCGCGGCGGCCGGCAGCCCCTGGCGCCCGGCCCGGCGGCGGTGCCTGCCCGGCGGACCCGGCGGCTCGTGGCCTCGCAGGATACTGCACCGCCGTGACTCTGGCGGCGCCGCCGCGCGGCGGCAGGGTGACGCCCGCGGCAGCCCCGCGCGCCGGCCGGCTATGCGAGCTCGGCTTCGAACAGCGGGAAACGTGCCTCCTCGGGTCTCTCCAGCTCGGCGGCGAGGAGCGAGATGCCGAGCTCGCCCTTGAAGAGACTATGGGCTCGCGGATGCAGCGCGTCCGCTGCCGAAGCGGCTCGCGCGCCCAGGGCGCGCGCCCTGTCGAGCCAGCGGCGCTCGCCGCTGCGCCGGTAGAGATGGAGCAGGGCGTAGGCCCGCCCGGCCAGGCCGCAGCACAGGTTCGCCGGGACCGCCCCCGTCACCGCCGCCTCTCCCGCCTCCCGATCGCCGCCGGCATCCCATGCTCCCCAACCGGCACCCTCGGCCAGGGCGCCAAGGCTGGGCTCCCCGAGACTGCGTTGCGCCAGGCTCCAGAGGAACACGTGGCCGGCGCTGCCGTGGCACCAGCCTGCCCAGGCGGCCCCCGGCCGGCGCGCCCCCACCTCGACGCTGCGCGGCCAGCGCCGGACCGGCCCGTCGTGACGAGCCAGGCCGGCAAGCTCGGCCAGCCGCTCCGCGGCCCGCCCCGGCAGCGGCGTGGCGCTCGCCTGGCACCATCGCAGTGTGGCGTAGAGCAGGCCCGCCCAGCCGTGGGCGATGCCGAGCCAGCCGATCGCTCGGCACTCCGCGATGGGCTCGAGGCCATCGAGGTGCGCCCACAGGGCTCCGAGGGTCGAGTCGCCGAGCAGGCGCAGGGCGCCGGCGGCGGCCGGCAGGCAGTCCTCCCCGTGTGCGCCGAGCGTCGCGAAGAGTTGAGCGCAGCCGAGCAGCGTCCCGGCGCGCCCGACGGCCAGGTCCCATTGCGGGCATGGCCGCCGCGACGCGGCGACGAAGGCGGTCACGGCGGCGCGCAACGTCGAGAGGTCGCCGCGCGCGGCGGCAACGAGGCCCCGCACATAGTGCACGCCGCTCTCCTGGTGATAGAGGGAGACGGCGCCGACATTCTGGTCGCCGAGATCCAGCTCGGCGCTGGAGAACGCCTGGCTCGATCCGCGGTCCGCCTGCGCGCGCTCCGCCCAGAGGTCGGCGGTGGCAAGCAGCTCCGGGCTTTCGTCGAGACACGCCAGGCGGTAGAAGAAGTAGGCCACGCCCGTGGACCCGAAGGCCGCCGACGCCGTCGGCGACAGCGGCAGGCCATGCTGCAGGGCAGGGCTGCCGGCGCCGAGCCGCTGCGCCAGGCGCCGCCACGAGCGGCTCGCGGCCGGCGGCGAGCTGGCGGCATGCCCGGAGGTGCCCAGCCGGGCGACCGCCGCCACCTGCGGCGCAGGCCCTCCCGCACCGCCAGACTCGCCACCCCCACCGCCAGGCCTGCCGGGAGGCGGCGGTGCGCCAGCCCGCGCCCGGTCGAGGGCCGCGGCCATCGCGGCAACGCTGTCGAACCTTGCCTCCGGTCGCTTGGCAAGCGCGCGCTCGAGGACGGCTCCAACCGCGGCCGGCCAGGCCGGAGCTTCGCCCGCACCGTCCTGCGCTTCCTGCTCCGCCAGCGGTCGCGGCAGCTCCTCGGCAATCTGGCGCCGTACCTGCTGGCGCTCGAGAGCGAAGCGCAGATAGGGCTGACCCGCCAGCAGCAGGTAGAGGAGCGCGCCGAGAGCGTATTGCTCGCCGCGTTCGCTGGCCGCGGGAGACGGTTCGCCGCGCAGCTCCGCGGCGGCGAGCTCGGGCTCGAAAAAGACCGCCAGGCCGCCGCGAGCGGGCGGCGGGATGGTCGCCCCGCGCAGCCGCGCCAGCCCGAAGTCGATCACCCGCACCGTGCCGTCGTCGCCGATCAGCAGGTTGCGGGGATGGACGTCGCCATGTACCACGCCGCGGCGGTGCAGGCCGGAGTAGGCGTCGAGGATGGCGCAGCAGAGCCGCAGCAGACGGCAACGGCGTTCCGTCACCCCTTCACCCCACGGCTGGCGCAGCGCCGCCGCCGCGCGGGCGGCCGTCGACCCCGGCAGCCATTCCGTCACCAGGTACGGGCGGCCGCCCCACTCGCCGCTCGCGATCAGCCGCGGGCCAGGGCTGCCCGCGAGTGCCGTCAGGACCTCGGCCTCGCGCCGGAGATCCAGCGCGACGGCGGCCCGCTCCCGCCCGACCTTGAGCGCGCGGCGCGCGCCGCGATCCCCGGCCACCTCATAAACCTCGGTGTCCTGCAGCACCTGGACACAGCGCACGATCCGGTGCCCCAGCAACTCTTCGCCGTCGTCGAGGCTGGGCTCGATCGGACTGGCGTTGGCGGCGCCGGCGACCACCAGCAGCCCCGCCTGGCGCAGGCGGTTGATCACCGGCATGGCGCCGGCGAGGGTGGCGTGCGGATCGAGGCGGCGCGGCATGCTGTAGCGCACCACGGCATCGACGACGGTGGTCGGCTGGCGGAACTCCGCGATCAGCTCTGCCGCGGCGGCGTCGAGCAGGCGCGAGCCCGCCCGCACCCGCCGGCGGCCGATCGCGACGCCGCCAGGCTCGGTCGCCAGCCGGTCGCGCATTTCAGGCGCCAGCTCCGCGACCGGCACCAGCACCACGTCGGCGGGCAGCTGCAGGGGATCGGTGGCGGCCATGCTCTCCCTCCGGCACTCAGTGGAACAGCTCGGCGGCAGGCGCCCAGCTGACAGGGTCGATGCCCTCGAGCCGGACGCGCTCGAGCGCAAAGCGGCGAGGCGACATCTCGGCGTTGGCGGCGGCGGCCGCGATCAGGGCGGCGGCCAGGCGATCGGTGAGCCAGCGCCGCCAGCTGCCGCCGCGCCAGGGGACCAGGCGTTCTCGGCGCGGCGGATCGACGCCCCAGGAAAGCAGCCCTTCCTCGTCGACGGCGGCGGTGAAGGGCACGCCGTGCGCAGGCATGCCGTCCAGGCGGCCCAGGAGACGCTCCGCGGTTTCCGTTACCGCTTCGCGCCCGCTGCAATAGATCACCAGCTTGTCCGGCCGCAGCACGCCACACAGGTCGCGGCCCACCTTGAAGCTCGGCGTCGCCGCGCCGGTCAGCGTCTCGACGACCACTCGGAAGGCCTCCGCCAGATGCTCGACGCGCGGGCTGACGTAGAGCTTGAAGGTCCCCGTGGCGCCGCCGGCAGGAGCGTCCAGCGCCGACCAGCTCACCCAGCCGGTGGCGGTTTCCAGGCGGCGCCAGCGTTGCCCGAGCGCGGCGCCCAGCCGGCCCGGAGCGTCGCAGCCGAGCATGGCGGCAACGGCCTGGGGCGACGGCAGCAGCCGCCGCCAGCGTGCGGAGGCGGGTATGCGGTGGAAGGCGTAGAGGCGGGAGGAGAGCGCGGCCGGATCGTCGAGTCCCAGCCGCAGCAGCGCCTCGGCATGGCGCAGCGCCGCATCCGACAGGCGAGGCACCAGGCCGCGGCCGGGCCCGTCAGTCTCTTGGCCCAGCGCGGCAGGCTCCTCGCACAGCAGCGCATGAGCGGCGACTCCCAGCCGCAGCTCGCCGCCGCCGGCAATTCCCAGCACGCTGTCGTAGACCAGCCGCGCCACTGCTTCGCGAGCGCCTTCGCCGAGCATCGCGGCCAGGTAGGCGGGCAGCTCTCCCGGCTGCGTCAGGGTGAGGAAGAGCAGCGCCGTATCGCGGTCCACCGCCTTGATGGTCAGACTGGCCCGCGGATCGCGTGGGCGCAGGATGCCGTAGAGATCGGGATCGGCGCGCAGCCCGGCCAGGGTCTCGCGCTCGGCGGCGGCAAGGCGGTCGAAGAGCACCAGCTCGTAGGCGGGGTTGGCGGCGAAGGTGGCTGCCAGGAGATCCGGAGCCAAGCGTGGCGGCGGCATCAGGGACATCGCGTCTCCTCTCGCGCGGTTGGGGCAGGGGCGGAACCGAAACGGCGGGCGCTGTTACTGGCCGGCGCGCAAGGCAGGGAGAACGGTGCTGCGCGGAGGTGGTGGCGTAGCGCGCTACCTGCCGGCGGCCGCCACCGTGGCGACCGCGACCACGGAGGGAGCCGCGGGCGCCAGCCTGCTGGCCAGCAGCTCCTCGAGGTCCTCTTCGGTGGCGCCACCCGTCGAGCGCGATACCAGCTCGCCGCCGGCGAAGACGAGGACGGTGGGCAGGGACTGGACGTCGTAGCGGCGGGCCACCCGCGAGCTCCAATCGATGTTGACGCGCACCACGCGGGCGCGGCCGCCGAGCTTCGCCGCCAGCTCGGCGAGTGGCGCCTCGAGGTCGCGGCAGACGATGCACCAGGGCGCCCAGAAAGCCACCACCACCGGCACGTCGGAGTGCAGCACGGTGCGCTCGAAGGAAAAGGCCGAAGCGTTGAGCACCTTGGCGGCGGCGGCCCCAGCGGGCGCCTGCAGCCGCCTGACGTCTGCGGCATGGGCCGGCGAGGCGGCGGCGCCGAGAGCCAGGGCCAGCAGCAGCGCCGGAGCGACTGCCGCGCGGCGGCGCCGGTCCCGGCTCCGCGGTGCGCCGGCGGACCGCTTCACCGGCGCCGATATCAAATTGATATTGCCATTTCCATTCCGCGGTCCACGTTGTGATTGATCGCTCATTGCGCTCTCCTCTTCCGAGGATTTCAGCGTAGCGACCGCGGCGCGGCGGCCATATCGGCGCACCCGACGACTTCCCTTTGGCCAACTGCTGATCTTTCTGTAGGACGCCACCTGACAGCCGGCGGCGCGGCGGCGGCATGTAGGACAGATGCCGACGATCCGGCGCCCAAGCTCCGACGCCACAGCGAGAAACCGGCTGATGGAAACGGCGAGCTTGGCGGTGAGAGACTACGGTGACGCGTGCTTCATGCTGCCCCGACGACCTGCTGGTCGCCGGCAGCTGTAAACGGATCGATCACCGCTGCGGCGAGCTTGCCGATCGATCAGACTGCGGGCGGGAGAAACGCGTGCGGGCGCGGCAATCTGCGGCGCGGCGGCGCGGCGGCGCGGCGCCGCCGGCCAGAGCGTCAGATCCGGTCGAGGCGCTCGACCGTACGCTCGCCGTGGACGTTGCCGGTGTTGAGCGTCGCGGCGGGCTCGAACAGCATGACCGCAACCGGCTCGGGGGCGTTGGGGCGGTGCTCGACGCCGCGCGGCACCACCAGCATCTCGCCCGCCTCCAGCCACACCTCGCGGTCGTGGAACTCCATGCAGAAGCGCCCCTCGAGCACCAGGAAGGCCTCGTCCTCCGCGTCGTGGTGATGCCAGACGAACGGCCCCTGGAACTTCACCAGCTTGACCATCTGGCCGTTCAGCTCGGCGATCACCTTCGGGCTGAAATGATCGTCGAAGCGCGCCAGCTTCTCGCGCAGGTTGATCTTCTCCACGCTCATGGCTTTCTCCACCTTCAGTTCTAGTTGGTGCCGCCCGGGGCAGTTTCGTTTTAGCCGCGAGTGACTGCCGCCGCCAGCAGCGCCTCGCCCACCACCTGCCGGCGCCAGCCCCCCAGATCGCGCGGCAACCGGGGCTCGGGATCGGTGAGCGCGCTCCGCAGCACCGCGTCGAGGGCCCGCCGCGGCGCCAGCAGCTCGGGCGGCAGGGCCAGCGCCGCGGCGTGCTCCCGCACCACGGCGCGCAGCCGGTGCTCGAGCTCGCGCACCGCCGCCGTACCCGGCGGCCGCCACGGCTCGGGTGGCAGCTCCGCCTCGTCGAGCGCCATCGCGTCGCGGATCTGCTGCAGCCAGGCGCCACCCTCGCGCACCGCCTGCTGCGGCTCGATCCCCGGCACGCCGCGCAGGTCTTCGGCCGCCGCCGGTTGCCGCGTCGCCAGCTCGAGCAGCGCCTCGTCGCGGAGCACGAAGCCGCGCGGCAGATCGCGCCGCCGGGCCTCGCGCTCGCGCCAGGCGGCCAGCGCCCGCAGCACCCCGAGACGGCGGCGGTCGAGCCGGCCGGCGCCGCGCACCCGGCGGTACGCCAGCTCCGGATCGACCTCCAGCCGCGAGGTGTCGAGCAGGCCGGCGGAGTCTTCGAGCGCCCAATCCAGCCGCCCCAGCGCCTCGAGCTCCTGGCGCAGCCGCCGGTAAACCGGCAGCAGGCAGGCCACGTCCTCGGCGGCGTAGGCGAGCTGCGCCGCCGACAGCGGCCGCGCCAGCCAGTCGGTGCGGGTCTCACCCTTCGGCAGCTCGATCGCCAGCAGCGCCGCCACCAGCCGCTGGTAACTGACCGACGCCCCGATCCCGGCCAACCCGGCCGCCACCTGGGTGTCGAACAGCGGCTGCGGCACCGTCCCCAGCGCACGGTAGAAGACCTCGATGTCCTCGCTGGCCGAGTGCACCACCTTGAGAGTGCCGGCGGCGCGGCAGACCTCGCCGAGCGGCGCCAGGTCGCGCACCTCGAATGGATCGAGGAGGTAGGCCGCCTCGCCGTCCGCGACCTGGATCAGCCCGAGACGCGGGAAGAAGGTGCGCTCGCGGACGAACTCGGTGTCCAGCGCGACCGCCGGCGCCGCCAGCCAGCGCCGCGCCGCCGCCGCCAGCGCCGCGGCGCTATCGAGGCGCACCGTCGGGCCGGCACAGCAAGCCCGTCCGTCGGCGCCCGGCTCGCGGACGGGCCGCGGCTCGCCCCCCGCCGGACCCGGAAGACCAGGTGCTCCAGCTTCCCCTGCCATGAAACAGCGATTGTAGTCGGCCGGCGCCCGTGTCCGCCACCGATGTGCCGCCTGGGTGGTGTCCTTTAGGACACCACCGCCGCCTGTGCTCCTGCCGCGGGCGCGGCTCAACGCGGCACGGTGTGCCCCGGTTCGTGCTCCGGCGGCGCGCAGTCCTCGGGCCGCTTGTCGTCGCGCAAGCGCAGGAACACGGGCTGCCGCAACCTGCCGTCGGCCGTCCATTCCTGGTAGCGCACCTCGCAGACCAGCTCGGGCTCGACCGCCACCGACTGCCGGTCGGCGCTCACCAGCCGAGCCAGGGCCAGGCTTGCCGCCGCCGCACCGGGCCGCGCCGGCGACCGGCCGCGGAGGCGTGCGCTGAGCTCGCCGCGCGCCGCGGCATCGAGGCCGCTGCCGACGCTGCCGGCGTAGTGCCATCCCGCCGCCGCGCGCACCGCGAGGTGCAGCCGCCGCAGGTCCGCCGGCGCCGGCGGACCATAGCCGACGATCGCGAAGTCGGCCACCCTCTCCACCCGCACCTTCAACCAATCGGCGGAGCGGCCAGCGCGATAAGGCGACGCGGCGCGCTTGGCGAGCACGCCTTCGAGCCCCATCCCGGCGACGGCCGCAAACAGATCCTCGCCGCGCTCGTCCACCGCCTCGACGTAGCGCAGCGGTCCTTGCGGATCGGCCGCCGCCACCACCCGCCGCAGCATGGCCTTGCGCGCGCTGAGCGGCAGCGGCCGCAGGTCGAAGCCCTCACAGGCCAGCAGGTCGAAGACGAACAGCGCCGTCGGCGCGGGAAGCGCCGATGGAATCGCCGCGGCAAGCGCCGAAGGAGCAGCCGCGGCCGGCACCCGGCCCCTCCGCGCCGCCACCGCCGGCCCATGCTGCGCCCGCCGCTGCAACAGGCCGAAGCTCGGC
The DNA here is from genome assembly GCA_963732005.1 of uncultured Acidobacteriota bacterium. Lineage (GTDB taxonomy): Bacteria > Acidobacteriota > Thermoanaerobaculia > Multivoradales > UBA5704 > JASLEW01. The sequence goes on along the minus strand of CAVSXT010000005.1, from coordinate 2,329,964 downwards.
CGCCCGGCGGCGTCCAGCGCCACCGCCTCGGCGTCGAGCACCAGCGCCGCGAACGGCAGCGCGTCGACCGCCTGCGCCAGCTCCGGAAACTGCGCGGTGGCGTCGCGGCCGCTGCGATACAGCAGGCGGACCGCGGCGGCGCCGGAACGGCCGGCCAGCAGGCGGTAGCCGTCGTACTTGAGCTCGAAGACCCAGCCGGCGGCGCTGAAGGGCCGCTCGCGCGCCTCTGCCAGCATCGGCACGACCGCTTCGATCGCCACCACGGCGCGCGGCGCTCCCAGCCGCGCCAGGGCGCGCCTCACCGCCTGGCGGGCGCCGGCGCCACCGCCCGCGCTCATCCTGGCGCCCGCCGGGCGGCGAGCGCCGCGTGCATTGCCGCTGCCCCAAAATATTGTGGCATCGCGAGCGCTCCTCACCATGGATTGCGTTGATCGATCGCCGGCCGTGCCGCCGCCGCCGCGGCCTTGATTCATGGCGACAAAAGGCTTTGGGAATGTTATATTAGGCCAATGAGCCTACGACCCTTCGCTTCCGGAATGGTTTCCTTCGGCCTGGTCACGATCCCGATCAAGCTCTATTCTACCGGCGAGAGCGCCGCCGGCATCCAGCTCAATATGTTGCACCGCAAGTGCGGCTCGCGGCTCAAGCAGCAGTATGTATGCCCGGTGGACGACGTGGTCGTGGGCAGAGATGAAATGGTGAAGGGTTACGAATACGCCAAGGGCCAATACGTGCTGTTCACCGAAGACGAGATCAAGGCGCTGAATCGCGAGGCGACCAACGCCATCGAGATCACCGAGTTCGTGCCGCTGGCGCAGGTCGACCCGATCTATTTCGAGAAGTCCTACTATCTGGGCCCCGACAAGGGCGGCGAGCGTCCCTACCGGTTGCTTGCCGAGGCCATGAAGCAGACCGGACGCGCCGCCCTCGCCCGCTACGCGGCGCGCGGCAAGGACTACCTGGTGCTGCTGCGGCCGTTCGAGGAAGGGCTCATCCTACAGCAGTTGCGCTACTACGACGAGTTGCGTCCGTTTTCGGAGGTGCCGATCGGCGACGCCGAGGTGCGCGAGCCGGAGCTCAAGCTCGCCAGGCAGATCATCGATCAGATCGCCAACGATCGCTTCGAGCCGACGACCTACGAGGACGAGGTGCGCCAGCAGACCATGGCGCTGATCGAGAAGAAGGTGGCCGGCCAGGACATCTCGGCCGCTCCGGTGGAAGCGCCGAAGGCCCAGATCATCGATCTGATGGCGGCGCTCAAGGCGAGCCTCGCCGCCGCGCCCCAGCCCGAATCGGCGCCTGGCCGTCCTCGCTCCGCCGCCGCCCGCTCCGCCCGCACCGCCAAGCCCGCCGCCGCTGCCGCCGCACCCACCGGCCCGGCCGCCGCTCCGTCCGCCGCCCAGCTAGCACCGCGAGGCGAAGCCGCCGCAGCAGCCCGCCGTCCGGTGCGCACGGCTCGCGCCGCCGCGGCCAGACCCGCCAAGTCGGTGCGTGCCGCCGCCGAGCCGCCGGCCCCGTTGCCGGCAGCGGCCGCGCCAGCCCCGGCGCCCGCGCTCTCGCCCTCGCCCACCAACCTCGCGCAGCGCAAGCCGCCCAAGCGTTCGCCGCGGACGTCGCTGCGCGCGACCCCCGCCGACGCGCCTGCCCTGCCCAAGCGGAAGACTTCCAAGCGCTGACGCCGGGTCCACGCGCCGCTCTCTGAGCCCGCGAGATCCACTCTCGCGGGTCTTCCTCGCGCCCTCCCGGGCCTCGGCGCCGGTGCTGTCGCTCGGCTCCTCTGTGCTCGCCCCGGCCTCTCTGTCCTCGGCCCCTCCGCCACTCTGCCCGCGGTCGCTGGCTCGGCGCCCGAGTGGGCGGCCGCGGTCCGGCCGCTGCCCCTGCCGCCACCGCGGCGGACGACCGGCGAGATGACTCGCATCTCTCCGCTGCCTGCGAGGGAGAGTACACTGGAGGTCCATGGACCGCCCCTCGCCTCACGGCGTCTATGCGACCCGAGAGGTCGCGGCGCTGCTCGGCATGTCGCCGGCACAGATCCGCGCCTGCGCCCGCGCCGGATTCGTCGCGCCGGAGGTCGGGCCGCGCGGTGAGCTGCTGTTCTCGTTCCAGGACCTGGTGCTGCTGCGCACCGCCAAGGCGCTGATCGCCGCCAACATCCCCCGCCGCCGCATCCGCATCGCGCTGCAGAACCTTCATGCGCAGCTGCCGCAGGGGCAGCCGCTGACCGCCGTCCGCATCTCGGCCCAGGGCCAGCACGTCGTCGCCCGCGACGGCGGTGACGCCTGGCATCCCGAGTCGGGCCAGACCCTGCTCGATTTCGAGGTCGCCGACCTGGTCCGCCAGGCGGCCGCCCTCGAGCCCCGCCGACTGGCCCCGCTGAGCTCGCCCTCCCCCCTGGCGGCGATGCCCGCTCCCGGCTCCTCCCGTAGAGTGCCGCGACCGCCGACGGCGTTCCGCGGCCCCGCGCTGGTGCCGCCGGCGGCCGGCGAGTCGCCGAGCCCCTCGGAGGCGGAGGTGGCGGCCAGTGCCGGCGCCGCCGCCGACTGGTACGAGCATGCCGTCGGGCTCGAGGCCGGCGATCCCGCCGCCGCCGTGACCGCCTACCGCCGCGCGCTGGCAATCGACCCGGACCTGGCGGATGCCCATCTGAACCTGGGGCGGCTGCTGCACGAGGCAGGCGACCTCGAAGGCGCCGAGATGCATTATCGCCAGGCGCTCGCCCTCGATCCCGACGACCCGCTCGCCACTTACAACCTCGGCGTCGCCCTGCAGGACCAGCAGCGCCCGCGCCAGGCCGCCACCGCCTACCAGCAGGCGCTCGCCCTCGACCCCAGCCTCGCCGACGCCCACTTCAACCTCAGCGGCGTCTACGAGCAGTTGGGAGACAAGGCCGCCGCCTTCCGCCATCTGCGCACCTACGGCATGCTGACCGGCAGCTCCGGTCCGAGCGGCGGCTCCGGCGGCCCCGGTGGCCCGCCCGGCCACGGCTAGTGCCCGCTCGCCGGCGTCCGCCTGACCCGCCTTACCCGCCGGAATCGCCGGCCCCGCTCGCCGGCGTGCGGGTGATCGACGCCTCGCGGGTGCTCGCCGGACCCTACCTCGCGATGCTGCTCGGCGACCTCGGCGCCGACGTGGTGAAGGTCGAGCGGCCGACCGGCGGCGACCAGACCCGCGCCTGGGGTCCTCCCTTCGTGGCCGGCCCGGACGGCCGCCAGGTGAGCGCCTACTTCCTCTCGATCAATCGCAACAAGCGCTCCCTGGCGCTCGACCTCAAGGCCGCCCCGGGCCGCGCCGCCTTCACGCGGCTGCTGGCCGGCGCCGACGTGCTGGTCGAGAACTTCCTGCCCGGCGAATGGCGCCGGCTGGGCTTTCGCAGCCACCGCTTCACCGGCGCCCATCCACGGCTGGTGCAGGTCACGGTCACCGGTTACGGCGCCGGGGGCGCCGACGCCGACCGGCCGGCCTACGACGTCGTGTTGCAAGCCGAGTCGGGCCTGATGTCGTTGACCGGTCCGCCGGCGGGCGAGCCGGTGCGGGTCGGCGTCGCCATCGTCGACGTCCTTGCGGCCCTCTATGGGCTTGCCGGCACGCTCGCCGCGTTGCGCGCCCGCGACGCCCCGGCCGGTCGCGGCCGCCACGTCGCGGTGGCGATGGCCGACGCCGGCGCCGCCTTCCTGGCCTACGCCGCGCAGTCCTATCTCGCCGACGGGCGCCAGCCCGCGCGCCTCGGCTCCGGCCACCCCAACCTCACGCCCTACCAGGCCTACGCCGCGGCCGACGGCTGGCTGGTGGTCGGCGCCGGGAGCGAGGGTCTCTGGCGCCGCCTATGCGCGGCGCTTGAGCGGCCGGAGCTCGCGGCCGACCCGCGCTTCGCCACCAATGCCGCGCGGGTGCGCCACCGCGAGGCCCTCGATGCCCTCCTCGGCGGAATCATCGCCACGCGCCCGGTCGCGGCATGGCTCGAAACCCTGCGCCGCCATGGCGTCCCGGCCGCCCCGCCGGCCGACCTCGCCACCGCCGTGGCACAGGCCCGCGCCCGCGGCCAGGTCGCCGCGCTGCCGCCGGGCGCCTACGGCCCGCTCGAAACCATTGCCCTGCCCCTGCTCTTCGGCGGCCACCGACCGCGGCCCAGCCGCTCCCCGCCGGCCCTCGGCGAGCACACGGTCGAGATCCTGAGCGAGGTGGGGTTCGGCGCCGAGGAGATCCGCGCCCTGCTCGCCTCAGGCGCCGCGCTCGAGTCCTAGGTTCGTCCTGGTTGATTCCGCCCGCAGGCCGCCTGGCCCGCGCCCACGGGCCAGGGTCTTCGCTTCAGGCGCTCTTCGCCTTCTTGGCTCGCTTGGCGCCCTTCGTCGTCGCGCCGTCCGCACCTTCGGAGCCTACCGCCGCCGCTTCGGCCCCTGCCACCGGTGTCGCGGCCTTCCCGGCAGGCGCCTTCTTGGCCCCCTTAGCCTTGGCCACCTTGGCCTCGCGCTCGCCGCCGGCGGCAGCAGCTGCCGCCGGATGCTCCGCCGACTTCACCGTCCCGGAGATTTTGGCCGCCTTTGCCGGCTTGCCAGGCTTGTCACCTTTTTCGGCCTTCGCCACCTTGCCGATCGTGCCGCCCTTCACTACCTTGCCGATCTTGGCGCCCTTCGCCACCGCGTCGCCGCCGGCGCCCGCCTGCTCCCGGCCAGCCTTCTCGGCCTTTTCCGGCTTCTCCGGCTTCGCCGGCTTGTCGCGCTTGCCGCCCTTGCGGTTCTTCTCCTTCTTGCTCGCCTTGGCATCCTTGGCGGCCTTCCCCACCTTCATCCCCTTATCGCCCTTGTCGCCGCTCCCCACCGCCTCGGCGACCGCCGCCTTACCGCCGCTCTCCCTGCCTGCCGCCTCCACCGCTGCCGCCGCGCCGGCACCGCGCTCGCCTCCCCCGCCGCCACCCGCCGCGATCGGCGGCACGATCACCAGCGCCGCCGCTGCCGCTGCCGGCTTGACCGCCACCTCGATCGGGTGCTTGCGCCACGCTTCCCAGTCCTCCGCCACCGCCGCCAGCATAGCCTTCGCGGCATGGTGCAGCCAATCGTCCGGGCGCGCGGCAAGGTCGACCAGCAGCGCATGCGCCGAGCGGCTGCCGAGATGGACGTTGGCGGTCTCCCAGCCCATGGCGCGCAGCAGCCGCGTCTCCTCGCGCTCCTCCGGCAGCTCCGACAGCTCGACCCGCGAGCAGTCCGGCGCCAGCCGGCGGACGATCCACCGCCGCCGCACCTTGACCCAGGGATCGACGCTGCGGACGGACTGATCCAGGATGCTCTGGTACAGCACCTTGGTCATCCCCTCGCCGCCGAACGCCCACACCGCCGCCGACGGCGCCAGCGCCTTCGCCTCGCGCGCGATCTTGCCGCCCTGCCAGTCGGCGAGAGCCACGAAGCGCTGCCGGCCCAGGCTCCCCAGCCCCGCCACCCGATGCACCAGCCGCCGCGGCAGGTCGGGTTCCGGCAGCAGGCCCGAAAGCGCCTTGACCACCGGTGCCGGCACCTCGGCCTTCCAGGTCGGCAGGCTATCGAGCTTCTCCCAGAACCGTTGGGGATCGGCGAGACGGGCGGTGGCCAGCGAGCGCAGCGCCTTGGAGTGCTCCGCCAGCACGAACGGACGGCCGCCCGCCTCGAGCCCTTCGCGGTAGCCGCCGAGCAGCGACTCGCAGGCCTCCCTGGCGTTGATCTTGAGGTGGCCGTCGTCGATCGCCAGGTGGGCGCTGGTGGCCAGCCGCACCAGGTCGTGGGCATAGGGCAGGCGCCAGGTCTCGTCGAAATCGTTGATCCCCCACACCAGCCGGCCCTCGGCGTCGCGCCAGGTGCCGAAGTTCTCGACGTGCAGGTCGCCGACCGCCAGCACCTGCGGCGCCCGGCTCAGCTCCTTGCAGCGATACGGGAACAGCTGCGCCCACCGGTAGTAGGTGGCGCGCAGGAACGGGAAGATTGCGGCGGCCATCTTCTGGTGCTTGGCCGCGAGGTCCTCGGGAATGATCTCGAGAAAGGCGCCGAGCCAGTGCTCGTAATCCTTCGTCGCCTGCTGGATGGTCATGCGGAAGGAACGTTGCATGGTCGCCTCCAAGAACTTCCGGTCTGGTGCGGGGAACGCTGCGGCGGTCTGGTTACGCCCTACAGTATATCGCGGCGCGCCGGGTCGCCGCATCAACGCCGGGATCGTGCCGCAACGACACCACCCAGGCTACAGCCCGCCGGCGCCCGGGGGACACCCCGGCCGGTCAGGTCGAAGGAGCGGGCGCCGGACCGGCCGGGACCCCCGGCCCGACCGGCAAACCGGGACCGCTCGGCGCGCCGCCGGCGCTTTGGAACCCCGGCCGGCTCACCGCGGTCTCCCGATCGAGCACCGCCAGCGCCCGCTGGTAGATGGCGTCCGCTTCCTCGTGGGTGTCGGCGATCGCGGTGACCCCCAGCTTGCCGAACTCCGACACCGCCCCGATCAGGTGGAACAGCGTGCCGGACTCGGTACCCAGGCTGTAGTGGAGGCGGGTCTCGGTCAGGATCTCGATCAGGTCCTCGGGCAGCAGGCCGCGGTACGCATCGGAACGCAGGTTGTCGGTGGCCACGTAACACTTGGTGTGACCCGTCGGCGACCAGAACAACCCGGTGTCGCGGTCGAGCGAGCCGCCGGTCAGGAACTGCAGCGCCAGGTAGGGATGAGTGGTGCCGCCCATGCGCAGGTTGATCTCGAGCGCCGCCAGGTTCCAGTCCCTCTCCGGGTCGTCGCGCCAGGCCAGGAAATCGACCGCGAAGCGGCTCACCACGCCATGCGCCGCCAGCACCTCGCCGATGCGCACCGCCGCCTCCTGCATCCGCATCCGGTAGTCGTCGCGGGCCGGGAAGCGGCAACCCAGGAACACCTGCTGGCTGGGACCGCCGAGGATCTGGTCGTGGGTGGAGATGGTGAGCACCTCGCCGTAAGGGCTGATGCGCAGCTGCGTGCTCGGCGAGGTCTTTTCCCGGCCTTCGATGAACTCCTCGACCACGCCGCCCATGCTGCCGAACTTGGCGAAGTAGCTGTCCGGAGTCTCGTCCGCCACCGACAGCTCGATGGCGGCCAGCGCATCGCGCACCGCCGCCGCCTGCGCCGCCGGCCCCCCGTCGGGGTAGCGGAAAATGGCGTTGCCCTCGCCGGAGAAGCTGTCGTCGAGCTTGATCACCGCCTTGCGCAGCGCCGGCCGCCGCCGCCGCAGCTCGATCAGCGCCGCCTCGACGTCGGTGCGGTCGCGCAAGTTCTCCATCCCTTCCGGCAGCGCCACGCCGGCATCGCGGAACACCTTGCGGCTGCCCGACTTGGTGCCGAGGTGCGCCAGCTGCGGATCGGCGCCGTTCATCGGGATACCGAGCAGCACCGCCAGCCGGCGCTCCAGCGGCGTGGCGTTGAACACCGTCAGGTAGGCCCGCGCCGGGTTCTGGATGCCGTCGCGGATGCGCTGGATCAGGCGCGGCCGCTCGAGCACCTTCTCGGTCAACGATCGCGGCGAGGCGTCGTAGGCGCAGAGCAGGGTCAGGCGCGACCGGGCGTGGCTCGCCGGGATCCCGGCGAGCAGCTGGAAGTAATACTCGAGGGTCAGCGGGTGCACCGGCTGCGAGGTGACGAATACCATGCGCGCTCGCGGGTTGCGCAGCCGCATGAGCAGGAACAGCAGCCGCTCCTCGTAGAAGCTGGCGCCGGCCAGCTTCGCCAGGCTGCCGCGGTCCAGGGTGAGCGAGGGCACCACCACCGAGGTGTGCGGCTCCTCGTCGCGCATCGTCAGGGTGGCCCAGACGTCCTGCAGCCGCGGCTTCAGCTGCTCGAACGCGGCGATCTCCTGTTCGAGCGTCAGCTCCCAGGAGAACGGCGGCCGGGGATTCATGCGCTCGCCGGCGCTCCCTGTTCCAGCGCCTGATCCTCGTGCAGCGCCAGCGGCAGCCGCAGTGCCGCCGCCCGCCGCCGCAGCTGGCGATACAGGAAGAAGCGCAACGGGCCCAGCAGCGTGCACTCCGAGGTCTGCTGCAGCCGGCGGTCGCTGTCCTCGTCCGGGTAGGAGCGGGTGAGGATCTCCCGCCGCTCCGCCACCCACTGGGCGCTCACCCTGCCGCTCGCCAGCTGGCGGTCGAGCAGCTGCAGTTGGCGCCCCCGATCCACGACCTCGGGATGGTGGTTGACCCCGAAGAACCGCGGCATCACTCCGCCGCCGTCACGCGCCAGCTCGAGCATGGTCAGCGCCTCGCCGGGCGGGCCGCCCACCCCGAGGGTCTCGTAACCGATGCGCAACGCCCCGACGGGCAGCGGCCGGGGCTCCTCGATGAGATCGTAGAGCCGGTTGTCGAGGATGCGCAGCCGCCCATGGCCGCCGTTGCCGTCGCCCTGCCTGCCGCCGCCGTCGGCGCCACCGTGGCCGTTGCCGGCAAAGCGCCCGAACCAGGGATGGGCGGCGGCCTCGGCGGTCAGCACGTTCTCGAGCGCCCCCGAGCTCTTGCCCCCTTTCTCGGGGCCACGCAGCCGCGGCCGGGCGATGCCGGTCCAGCGGCAGATCACCCCGAAGCTGTGGCAGACCGCGAACAGCGCCGCGCCGGGATCGGCCAGGACCCCCTCGTACAGGCGGAACAGCGGCGCCTCCCAGCGTGGGTCCTCGCGCACCCCCTGGCTGCCGGGGTCGACGCCGTCGTTGCAGCGCGGGTCGATGTGGCCCGGCCCGCCGGTGCCGACGTAGATCGCGAGCCGCCCGGCCGCCGGCGGCTCGGGCACCATGCCACCGCGCCGCACGTCGTAGGAGAGCACCCGCACCCAGAGCCCGCTGCGCCGCTCCTCCGCCAGCCGCCGCGGATCGCCTTCGAGCAGCGAATGGACCAGCGAGTCGTGGCCCAGGTTCGGCCAGCCGTGGTTCATGTCGAGCACCGCGACGTCCACCGCCAGCGGGTCGGGTGGCGGCACGTCCGCCGGGCTCTCCACCCGCACGTAGCGCTCCGGCCCCGCCTCCCCGCCGTCGCTCATGCCCGCCCGCTCAACAGCCGTCTCCGCATTCGTCGTGCTCGAGCTGCACGGTGACGTGCTTGATGCCGAAGCGCTCGGCCAGCGTGCCGCGCACCTGCTCGAGGGTCTTGCCGCGCTGACTCGACTCCCACTCCCCCACCACCAGGTGCGCCGACAGCGCGTCGCGCCCGCTGGTGATCGTCCAGACGTGCAGGTCGTGGACGCCGACCACGCCGGGCAAGCAGATCAGCGCCTCGCGCACCTGCACCACGTCGAGATGCCGCGGCGCGCCTTCCATCAGCACCGCCACCGCGTCGCGCAGCAGCGACCACGACGACCAGATGACCAGCAGGGCGATGACGATCGACGCGGCCGGATCGGCCCAGCGCCAGCCCAGCCACCAGATCAGCCCGCCGGCGACGATCGTCTGCAGGCTGCCCAGGGCGTCGGTCGCGACGTGCAGCCACGCCCCCCGCACGTTGAGGTTCTCCTCCCGCCCGGCGGCGAGCAGCTGCATGCCGACGATGTTGAACAGCAGGCCGCCGGTGGCCACCGCCATCATCACCGGCGCGTTGACCGCGGGCGGCGCCGCCAGCCGCCGGCAGGCCTCGATCATCACGAAGATCGAGATCGCCACCAGCATGGCGCCGTTGACCAGGGCCGCCAGGATCTCGGTGCGGTGGTGGCCGTAGGTGCGGGTCGGCGTCGGCGGCCGCCGCGCGATGCGGATGGCGAAGACCGACAGTCCGAGCGCCGCCACGTCCGACAGCATGTGCCCGGCGTCCGCCAGCAGCGCCAGCGAGCCGGTGAGCCAGCCACCGACCACTTCCGCCAGCATGTAAACCGCCGCCAGCCCCAGCGTCCACAGCAGCCGCCTTTCGTGGCCTTCGCCGCCGCCCTGGGGGAGGTGCGTGTGCCCGAGCCCGTGCCCATGGCCATGCCCGCGGCCGGCGGCCGCGTGCTGGTGGTCGCCATGCGCGTGGGCATGGTCGTGCGCCGCCTCGGGCGCCCGCCTGCCTGCGTCCTCGCGTGCCATCGTCGCCATAGAGTACCAGGGCCGGCGTCCTCGCGGCGATCCGCGCCGCCGCCGGGTGGTGTCCTTAGACAACGCCGTCAGCGCCGCGCCTTCGGGCGGGTGCGCCGGTCGCCCCAGAGAATGCTCAGCACCAAGCAGACGCCGCCGGCGGCGGCGCCGAGAAAGCAGATCATCGCCAGTCCCGGATAGCCCAGGATCTGGAACGGCGTCGCCACCCGCATCAGCAGCGCCGCGCCGAGGATGAGGGCGGCCAGCACCAGCCCGATGGCGATGCGATTGGCGATCTTCTGGGCGCCCTGCATGAGCAGCGCCTCGTCGAACGTCTCGACGCGGATCGAGAGGTCGTTGTTCGCCAGCCGATCGAGGATGCGGTTGGCCCGCGCCGGCAGCCGCTCGACGAACTCCTTGACCTCGTGCATGCCGGCGAGCAGGCTTCCCGGCGAGGCCACCTGCCGCAGCCGCCGGCTGGTGACCGCCGCGGCATGACGGCGAACCGCCTGGTTGGGATCGAACTCGGGGTCGAGGCAGCGGGCGATCTCGTCGAGCTGCAGCAGGGTCTTGCCGAGCAGCGCCAGCTCCGGCGGCAGCCGGATGCCCGCCTCGGCGCCCTCGCGCGACACCGCGAGCATCAACCTGCCGATGGCGATGTCTTGCAGCCTGGCGCCGCGGTGCTCGGCCACCAGGCCGGCGACCGCCTGCTTGAGCTTCTGCGGATCGAAGTCCGGGAGCTTCTCGCCGATCGCCGCGGCCAGCGCGGCCGCCTCCTCGCCGCGCCCGTCGCTCACCGCCAGCAGCAGGCGCAGCAACCGCTCCTGTAGCTCCGGCGAGAGACGGCCCACCATGCCGAGGTCGAGCAGCGCCAAGCGTCCGTCGTCGGTCAGGAAGACGTTGCCGGGATGCGGATCGGCGTGGAAGAACCCCGCGACCAGCACCTGGTGGAGGTAGGCGCTGAACAGCGCATCGGCGAGCGCGGCGCCATCCATGTCCAGACGCGCCAGCGGCCCGATGCGGGTGACGTTGCGGCCGGTGACGTAGTCCATGGTGAGCACCCGCGCGGTGGTGAGATCGTCCACCGGCTGCGGCACCACCAGCAGCTTCCAGCCGGCCAGCAGCGAGCCCAGGTGAGTGAGGTTGTCGGCCTCCAGCCGGTAGTCCAGCTCGCGCGCCAGCGTCTTGCGGAACTCCTTGATCAGACCGGTGAGATGGAACCGCCGGCCGAACTCGGTATGCGCGTCGAGCAGCCCCGCCGCCTCGTGCATCGCGGCCAGGTCCTCGAGGATGGTGTCGAGGATCTGCGGCCGCTGCACCTTGACCGCCACCAATCGCCCGTCGTTGAGCGCGGCGCGGTGCACCTGGCCGAGCGACGCCGCGGCCATCGGCACCGGCTCGAACTCCGGGAATGCCTTGGACAGGCGCACCCCGAGCTCGGCCTCGACGATGCGGCGCACCTCCTCGAACGCGAAGGGTTCCACCCGGTCCTGCAGCCGCGCCAGGGCCGCCAGATAGGGCACCGGCAGCAGGTCGGCGCGCGCCGCCAGCAGCTGGCCAAGCTTGATGAACGTCGGCCCCAGCGCCTCGAGGTCGGCCGCCAGCGCCTTGCCGGCGGCCGCGGCGTCGGCGGACTCGTCGGCGCCGGCCTCCGCCAGCTCGGCGAAATCGCCATCCATGTCCGCCGCCGCGCCCAGCCGGCCGTACTTCACCACCAGCCGGACGATGTCCTTGTAACGCTTGAGCTGAGCCGGGCGCAAAGAGATAGCCATCGGGCAAGAGGTCCCCCCTCCGCCCCCGAGCAATAAGCATGCCGCGGAGTCCAAGCCCCCTGAAGAAGCGTACCTTGAAAATCGAGCGATGGGCGCTATAATTTCAAGGCGTGGACCTCCGCCATCTCAATCGCCGCCGGCACCTTGACGATCTCGCCAGGCTGCTCGACCGGTTCCCGGTGGTGGGCCTCTTGGGCGCCCGGCAGGTTGGCAAGACGACCTTGGCGAGGGACTTCGCGGCCCGCCGCGGCCAGCCGACCACCTTCTTCGATCTCGAGGATGCCGCCGATCTCGCCCGCTTGGCCGAGCCGATCTTGGCCTTGCGCGAGCTGAACGGTCTCATCGTCATCGACGAGGTTCAGCGACGCCCTGAGCTGTTCCCGGCCCTACGGGTGCTTGCGGACCGTCCCGGAGCCGCAGCCAGGTTCCTGGTCCTGGGCAGCGCTTCGCCGGACCTGCTCAAACAAACTTCTGAGTCGCTCGCGGGCAGGATCGCCTATCACGAGCTCGAGGGCTTTTCCCTGGACGAGGTCGGGATGGGAGCCCGCGACCGGCTCTGGGTGCGGGGCGGGTTCCCACGGTCTTTCCTCGCCGATTCGGACGAGGCGAGCGCCGAATGGCGCCGGGCCTTCATTCGCACCTTTCTCGAACGCGACCTGCCCCAGCTGGGCGTCACCATCCCGGCCGAGACGCTGCGGCGCTTCTGGACCATGCTGGCTCATTATCACGGACAAGTCTGGAATGGTGCGGAGATCGCCCGCGCCTTCGGGATCGCGCTCACCACCGTCCGCCGTTATCTCGATCTGCTGACGGCGGCCCTGATGCTGCGCCAGTTGCAACCCTGGCACGCCAACATCGCCAAGCGCCAGGTGCGCTCGCCAAAGATCTACCTCACCGACAGCGGCCTGCTGCACACACTTCTTGGCCTGGACACCCTGCGCGATCTCGAAGGGCATCCCAAGGTCGGCGCCTCATGGGAAGGCTTCGCCCTGGGCGAGATCCTGGTGCGCCTGGGAGCCCGCCCCGAGGAGTCCTTCTTCTGGGCCACCCACGGCGGCGCCGAGCTCGACCTCCTGGTCGTGCGCGGCAATCGACGCCTCGGCTTCGAGTGCAAGCGCACCAGCGCCCCGCGCCTCTCGCCATCGATTCGCTCCGCCCTCGCCGACCTCGCCCTCGATCGCCTGGACGTCGTGCACGCCGGCGATCACACCTACCCCCTGGCCGACCGCGTCCGCGCGCTGGCCCTATCCCGCCTCTACGACGATCTCGAGCCACTGCGCTGAGCGCCCACGCGGCAGGTTCTCGGAGCGAGGCCAGCTCACGCGGCGGCATTCACGCTCCAAGCGCGAACCCACCTCTGCATTCGGCGGCAATGCCGGCCGTCTGCCACGCCACCCTCGGACCACGGCCATGGTGAGGCTTCATAGACACATGGCAAATAATAAACTTGACCACTGGAACTCTTCTCTCTAGGCTCTCGACAATGGTAAGAGGAGTCTTCGATGATAGAGCCCAAGGTCGCGTTGCTTGCCTCACTCGCAGCGATTCCTACTCATCATGAGAGCCACGAAACACGCGAGTCGATTTCTCAAAGAGTAGCATCGAAGCTTGACATTGCTCCAGAGCTGGCCGCGGCATATGTAAATTCCATCGCGCATTTGCTTGGCCTGTTCGACGCGCTCGAACAAGATGGAGAGAATTTAAAACTTAGAAATCAAATAACAACCTATTTCAAAGACAGCCTTGCCTGGTACCTGGCAACCGACAACACCTTGATTTCAAATTGGGATCGACTCGGCACATCAAGGAACCTAGCCATCTCTCATCTCTTAGACGCCGCGCCTTATGTTTTTCGCATCATGGAAGAGCGCCGTGTCACCATTTGCACCGGCCGGCCAGCTCCTCCACCGACTAGAGAGCAATCATGCGCAGTGGTGCTGGTCAAGGGAGAGATTAAGGGAATAATTTGCCTCCTCCATCAATGGGATCAAGACGCCGAGAGATATCAACTAATTGGCGGAAAGTGCAGACCAAACGAGAGCTTCGCCGATACCGCGCGACGAGAATTTCAGGAAGAGATATCAGACCATAGTCTTGTCTACGGGCGCGACTTTGATCTTGCGCCGATTGGATCGGCCCAGGTCCAGGAAGTAGGGATTTCACGAACATATGGAGCGTTAACTTCCTACCGAATTGCACCTTTTAAAGCAACTATCAATAGACCATCTCTCCTGCTGTCGGCAGCAGACAGATGGATCAGCCTGGAAGAGGCAAGGCGCGGATACACCGCCGATAACATCGCCGTGTCTACACTGGTGACACAAATCGAAGCACTCGTGCCTGGCGCTATCGAGCAAACGCCCTTATCCGTCGTGGTCAGGAAGCGACGATCTCTAAAGGATGCCCTGGAGATAAAGCCAGGCATCTGGGGGATCAGCGTCGACCTCAAGAAATTTCTCTTTGGAGATCGCTCCAAATAATGCAAGAGCCGCGATCTGCCACTCTTCGGAGAGCTTATGACGGGGCCACTCCCGCTGTCCCCGCGTACCAGGCGCAGAGCCGCTTCAGCGGGCAGATCTCGCACTGTGGCACGCTCCTCCGGCACACCTGCTGGCCGTGCTGGCGGAGCAGCTGGTGGGCACGGATCAACCAGTCGAAGTCTGCCGGCAACTGCGGCGCCACGGCCGCCGTTGCCGAGCGGTAGGTCCTGGCGTAGTCGTCGCTCTCGGCGCCGAAGCCAAGGCGCACCAGCACGCGCAGGGCGTTGGAATCGGGAGCCAGGGTGCGCTTGCCGTGCGCCAGCAGCTGTAGCCGGTCGGCCCCCGGCTCGCCGATGCCGGGGAAGCGCCGCAGCAGGCGGGCGCCCGTGCCAGCCGCCGCCTGCCGCCGCAGCTCGTCCACGCCGATCTCGGCGGCGACCGCGGCGGCCTTCTGCACCTTGGCGGCGCGGTGCGCCGGCAGCATGCCGCCGTCGGCGATCAGCCGCGCCAGCTCGGCTTCGGGCATCGCGAGCAGCGCCTCCGGCGTGATCCCCACGGTGTCGCGCAGCCGCTCGAACACCCGCCGCCGGCGCTCGTCGTCGACCAGGTAGGCGGCGCTCTCGAGGACCGCGGCCGCGAAGGGATCGCTGACCAGCGGCGGCTCCGGCGTGCCGTGGGCAGCCTCGAGCCGAGCCACGACCTCGCGCAGGTCTGGCAGGCCGACGCCGCCACGGCTCTTCTTCGAACCCGTCACGCTGCGATGGACCCTCCTCTGTTCGATCGCCGCCGACCCTGCAGCTGACCATCCGGTCACCACAGCCTGCGTCTCGCGCGGCTCAGGCTCGCCAAGCGACCCTTGCCCCGGCGGCAGGCATCGCCCGCCCATCAGTCTCCCGTCGCTGCCGGCAAGAGTCAATGCAGCGGCCGGCGCCGCCGGCCACTCACCGGAGCCCGCCGTCGGGCAGGCGGCGGCAGGCCAACGCCGCGCGGAGCAAGGTGGCGCGGCGCTTGCATCGCCGGCTCGTCAGCACGGGCGCACCCGGCTGCTTCGCTCCGCTCCGCCACCGCTCAGCTCCGCCACCGCTTCCCGCCGCCAGCCCCGATGCCGGCCGACCCCATCCCGACCTATGCGCCGATCCGCGACTACGCCTTGATCGGCGACTGCCGCACGGCGGCGCTGGTGTCGTGCCGGGGCTCGGTCGATTTCCTCTGCCTGCCGCGGTTCGACGGCCCGGCGGTGTTCGCGGCGCTGCTCGACGCCGGCCGCGGCGGCCGCTGGTTCGTCCGTCCGGTTGGCGACTTCCAGGCCCGCCGCCGCTACCTGGGACCCACCAACGTCCTCGAGACCACCTTCGAGACCGCCGGCGGCGTGCTGCGCCTGACCGACGTGATGTGCGTCGCCGCCGAGGACGAGCGCCGCGGCGAGCTGGCGCCCGAGCACGAGCTGCTGCGCCGCGTCGAATGCGTCGCCGGCAGGGTCGAGATCGAGGTGGGCTGCGATCCGCGGCCCGGCTGGGGCGCCGCTCCGCCCGCGCCGCGGGACCGCCGGGCGCTCGGCTTCACCTGGGAGCTCGGCGACCAGCTGCTGGCCCTGCGCAGCGAGGTGCCGGTCGCTCCCGACCCGAGCCGCTCGGGGGTCTACGGCCGCGAGCTGCTGGCCGCCGGCGACCGTCGCTTCCTGTCGCTGGCCGCGGTGACCGCCGAGCCCGGGATCTTCCTGCCGCTGGGCGACGCCGCCGCCCGCCGGCTGGAGCGCTCGCTGCGCTGGTGGCAGCGGTGGGTGGCGGCCTGCCGCTACCTCGGGCCGCACCCGGAAGCGGTGGTGCGCAGCCTGCTGACCCTCAAGCTGCTCACCTATTCCCCGTCCGGCGCGGTGATCGCCGCGCCCACCACCTCGCTGCCCGAGCAGATCGGCGGCGAGCGCAACTGGGACTATCGCTGCTGCTGGCTGCGCGACGCCTCCTGGACGCTCACCGCCTTCTTCGACCTCGGCTTCTGCGACGAGGGCCAGGCGTTCTTCTCCTGGCTGCTGTACGCCACCCGCATGCGCTCGACGTCCCCGGCAGGGCGCCGCTGGTCGCCGCGGCTGCGCATCCTGAACGTCGTCTACGACGTCCACGGCGAGGTGCGGCTGCGCGAGCGGGAGCTCCCCTGGCTCGAAGGCTACGCCGGCTCGCGTCCGGTGCGGACCGGCAACGGCGCGGTCGGCCAGCTGCAGCTCGACATCTTCGGCGAGGTGGTGCACGCCGCCTATGAGTACGTCGAGCGCGGCGGCGCCCTCGACGCCACCGAGGGCCGCCTGCTGCGCCAGCTCGGCGCCACCGTCCAGCGCCTCTGGCGCGAGCCCGACGAGGGCATCTGGGAGAAGCGCGCCGGGCGCTTTCACCATACCTACTCGAAAGCGATGTGCTGGGTGGCCCTCGACCGCCTGCTGCGCCTCGACCGGCGCGGCTGCCTCGCGCTGACCGCCGCCGAGCGCAGCGGCTTCGCCAGGGACCGCGACGCCCTGCGCGAGACCATCGAGACCGAGGGATTCAGCGAGCGGCTCGGCAGCTACGTCGACGTGCTGGGCGGCGACGCGCTCGACGCCAGCCTGCTGCTGCTCGGCCTGCGCGGCTTCGACGACCCGGCGCGCTCGCCGCGCCTGCAGTCGACGCTCGCGGCGGTGCGCGCCCGCCTCGGGTGCGACGGCCTGCTGTACCGCTACCCGCCGGGCGACGATGGGATCCCCGGCGGCGAGGGCGCCTTCGGCATCTGCAGCTTCTGGCTGGCCGAGTTCCTGGCGCGCTCCGGCCGCGTCGAGGAGGCCATGGCACACTTCGAGCGCGTCCTCGGCTATGCCAACGATCTCGGCCTGTTCAGCGAGGAGATCGAGCCGCAAAGCGGGGCCGCGCTGGGCAACTTCCCGCAGGCCTTCACCCACGTCGGGCTGATCGCGGCGGCCCTCGCCATCGCCGCCGCCACCGGCTGCGAGCGCCTGCCCAGGGCTCCGGCCGCCGGCGCCAAGGGGGTGCGCCTGTGAACCTCGGTAGCATCCTGCTGTGGGGGTTCTTCGCGACGGTGGTGCTCACCACCTGCCTGGCCGCCGGCCAGGGGCTCGGGCTGTCGCGCATCTCGATGCCGCTGCTGCTCGGCGCCGCTCTCAGCCCCGATCGCCGGCGCGCCAACCTCTACGGCTTCGTCCTGCACCTGGCGAACGGCTGGCTGTTCGCCCTGCTCTACGCCCTCGCCTTCGAGAGCTGGCGCCGCGCCACCTGGTGGCTGGGCGCCGGCCTCGGGTTGACCCAGGCGCTGTTCCTGCTCGCCGCGGTGATGCCGCTGCTGCCGTCGCTGCATCCGCGCATGGCCAGCGAGTCCCACGGTCCGGATCCTGCCCGCCAGCTCGAGCCACCCGGCTTCATGGCGCTCAACTACGGCCGCAACACGCCGCTGGTCACCATCCTGGCCCACCTGCTCTACGGCGCCATCCTCGGCGCCTTCTACACCCTCACGCCGAGGTAGCGCCGGCCTGACCGGCGCCGTGGGGCTCAGGAAAGCACGGAGAAGCCGGCGGTTCCACCCAGCTTGCGATCGAAGGTGATGGTATCGGCGCAGCCTGCCGCTAAGCACTGCCGCCCAAGCAGATGGTCGGCGAAGTCGCCTCGATCTTGGCGATAGTCGAGGAGCGCCTGGCGAACGAGGCTCCGGTCCTGGACCTCGAGCAGGTTGGTGCCAAGGATCCTCTCGACGACGGCCGCGATCTGATCCCGATCGAGCCCGTAGGGCCGGCCGCGCAGTGTCCAGGTGAGCTCGCAGAGGGCGATCGCGCTGACGAAGAAGCGGTCGCCGGACCGCTCGGCCGCAGCGAAAAGGGCGCCCACCCGTTCAGTCTGCTCCGGATCGTCGGCGGTGATGAAACGCAGCAGGACGTTGGTGTCCAGACCTCTCACCCACGGCCCCGGCGAATCCGTTCATCGTCCTCGGCCAACTGCCGTGTCAGTTCCTTGCCCAACGCCTCGTCCGAGGGCGACGCCGCGCCTGACCGTTGGACCATTCCCCGCAGATCGCGGTAGGAACCGGCGATCGGCTGGACATGGACCTCGCCGTCGCTGCGGATCACGAACTCCAATCGGTCGCCTTCGCCAAGATGGAGGTGCTCCCGAACTTCCTTGGGAAGAGTGATCTGTCCCTTGCTGGTGAGAGTTGCGACGGCCATACTCCTTTCCTCCGGTAAGGAGCATAACAGAGGCGCGCGGCACCCCGCGGCGGCCGGCGGCGGCGCCGCGCCGCCTTACCAGGGCGGCGGGCCGGCCGTCGCGGGCACGCCGCTGCCGGCGACCGGCGCGCTCGCCGGGGTTGGCGGCGCCGCGGCCGGCCCGGCGGTGGCGTAGGGCGCCAGCTTGGCGATCACGCTGGCCGGGAGCCCGGCCCGCGCCAGGTCCTCGACGGTGCTGTAGGGCCGCGCGGCGATGATCTTCCGCGCCGCCGCCGGACCGACTCCCGGCAGCGTTTCGAGGTCCTTTTCGCCGGCGCGGTTGAGGTCCACCCTGGGCGCCGGCGGCGGCACGCTCAGCGCGGCCCGCTGTGCGGGCGTATGAGCGGTACCCGGACCCGCGGCACCGCGCAGTGCCGGACCGCTGCCGCGGCCGGCGGTCACCAGGGGAGCGATCCGGTGGAGAGTCCTGGCCGGGACGCCGGCGCGTGCCAGCTCTTCGACGCTGCCGTAGGGCCGCCCGGCGACGATCTTGCGGGCGGTTGCCGGCCCGACCCCCGGCAGGGATGCCAGCTCTTTCTCGCTCGCCCGATTGATGTCGACGAGCGTCGCCGGCGCGCCGGGCGCGGCCGCACCGGTGGCGCTCCCGGCGTCCGCGGCCGCCGGGCTCGCGGCCGTCGCGCCGCCTGCCTCGCTCGCGCCTGCCGCCGCCGCCCACGCCGCGCCCGGCACCGACCAGCCATACGCCACCACCACCGCCACAGCCACCGCCAGCACCAGGCCGAGGCGACGGCCCGGAACCTCAATTCTCCACCCCTGCATGGTCATCGCAGTCCTCCTTCTGTCCCAATCGATGATGCGTATGCAGCGATGGTGCCGGCCCGCCGCGCCCGCCACCGCGCGCGCCACCCGGGAGGATAGAATCGCCGGCATGGAAGAAGGCGCGATGGACCGCGAGACCCTGTTGACCCGCTACCGGGCCACCCGCGCGCTGAGCCTCGAGCTCTGCCGCCCGCTCAAGGCGGAGGACTACCGCATCCAGTCGATGCCGGACGTCAGCCCGCCCTGGTGGAACCTCGGCCACACCTCCTGGTTCTTCGCCAAGAACATCCTCGAGCCGTTCGGACGCTACGACGCCACCGATGCCCGCCTCGAGTACGCCCTCAACTCCTACTACGAGTCGCTCGGCCCGCGTCTGGCCCGCGACCATCGCGGGCTGGTCACCAGGCCCACCACCAACGAGGTCTTCCGCTTTCGCGCCGCCGTCGACGACCGCCTCGAATCCCTGCTGCGCGAAGTGCCCGCGAAGGATCTGCCGCGGCTGGGCTTCCTGACCGTCACCGGCATCCAGCACGAGCAGCAGCACCAGGAGCTGCTGGTGACCGAGATCAAGCACATCCTCGGCGCCAATGTGCCGGAGCTGCGCGAGCCCTATCTCGCCGGCAGGGCCGGCGCCCCCCTGGCTGCAGAATCGCCGGCATCGCCGTCCCTGCCGGCCGCGCTGCGCTACGTCCCGCTGTCCGGGGGCCTCCACCGCTTCGGCAACCTCGACGGCGGCTGGTGCTGGGACAACGAGATGCCGGTCCACCAGGCCTGGCTCGACGATTACGCCCTTGCCGACCGGCTGGTGACCAACGCCGAGTTTCTCGACTTCGTCGCGGCCGGCGGCTACTCGGACCCGCTGCTGTGGCTGGCCAACGGCTGGGCGCGGGCCAGGGACGCCGGCTGGTCGGCCCCGCTCTACTGGGAGCGCGACACGGCAAGCGGCAACTGGCGGCAGTGGACCCTGGCCGGCCTGCGCGAGCTCGACCTCGCCGAGCCGGTCTGTCACGTCAGTTTCTACGAGGCCGACGCCTACGCGCGCTGGCTGGCCCGCTCGGGTGGCGACCGGGAGGGCGTTCGCCTCCCCACCGAGCGCGAGTGGGAGCACGGCGCGCGGGTCTCGGGCTTCCCCGGCGCGCCCGCCCATTTCCTCGACCCGGACGTCCTCCACCCCCGCGCCGTCGACGGCGGGAGCGGGCCCGCCCCAGGCGCCGGCGGACCGCTGGCCCAGATGGGCGGCGATCTCTGGGAGTGGACCACCAACCACTATGAGCCCTACCCGGGCTACCAACCCTTCGACGGCGCGCTGATGGAGTACAACGGCAAGTTCATGGACAACCAGCGCGTGCTGCGCGGCGGCTCCTGCGCCACGCCCGCCGATCACATCCGCCCGAGCTACCGCAACTTCTGGCCCCCAGAGACCCGCTTCCAGTTCACCGGCATCCGCCTCGCCCGCAAGCTCGGCTGAGCCTCGCCCGCAAGCTCGGCTGAGCGTCGGCCGCAAGCTCGGCTGGGCCTCGGCCGCAAGCTCGGCTGAGCGTCGGCCGCCAGGCGCCGTCGCGGCCTACCAGTCGGAGGTGCCGGGCCCGCCCTTGAAGGGACCCACCACGTCGTGGGTAGCCCAGCCGCCGTAGAAGTCGCCTGGCTGGGGCTGGACGCGCTCGCCGTCGACGAGGCAGGCGTCCATGAGGTGGGGATAGAAGGCGATGTGGTCGCGGATCTCTTTGTAGGGCACCGTGGGATCGGGGTAGTACCAGGCGGCGTTCTCGGCGCGCTTGGTGTCCGGGACCACGACGTGGTAGTAGCTCGCCAGGCCCTTCCATTCGCACCAGCTGCGCCGGGGGGAGGGCAGCAGGAGGTCCATCCGCACGTCGCCGGGAGGCAGGTAGTAGACGGGTGGGTGGCTGGTTTCCAGCACCCGCAGGCTGCGCCGGCTGGCGGCCAGCTGGACGCCGCCGAAGTGGACCTCGATCAACCGCGGGCTGGGCTCGAGCCGCGGCGGCCGCGGATAGTCCCAAACCGATTCCTGTCCCGGGCCGGGTTCTTCGATCTGCGGCGGACGGGGGGCGTCTCGCCGCGTCATCGGCCTCGACCCCTGGTTCTGTTTGCCGGCATCCTCGACTCCCGCGACCTGCCGCGAACGGTCGCCGGAGAGCCGCGGCGGTCGGAAATTTCGGCGGATCGTACCACAGGCCCAAGGGCCCCGCTGTGGCGCAGGTCGCGGCAGCGCGTCGCTTTCCCGTGCTAGCGTTGGGCTCTACCACAGGAGGCTGGCAATGCACCGTCGCAACATCGGCAGCGGCGCTCCCTGGGAGCCGGTCGTCGGCTACTCGCGGGCGGTGCGGGTCGGCCCCTACATCCACGTCGCCGGCACCACCGCCGTCGACGCCGAGGGCCGCGTCCTGGCGCCCGGCAACGCCTACGCCCAGACGGTGGCGATCCTGGGCATCGTGGCCTCGGCGCTGGAGCGGGCCGGCGCCAGGCTCTCCGACGTGGTGCGCACCCGTCTCTTCGTCACCGACATCGAGCATGACTGGGAGGCCATCGGCCGCGCCCACGGCGAGGTCTTTCGCGACGTCCGCCCGGCCTGCACCATGGTCGAGGTGAGCCGCCTGATCTCTCCCGACATGCGCGTCGAGATCGAGGCCGACGCCATCGCCGCAGACACCGAGGACACCGACGGCGCGAACGGCGGCGAAGCCGCCTCCGACCCCCAGCCCTCCTGATCCCGCGTCACCTGGAACCTCCCGGCTGGTTGGCCAACCGGACCGCCCGGCGCCACTGGGCGTGCCGGTGCGATCTGTTACCATGGCGGCGCCATGAGCGTTCTCGTCCACGCTGAGTTCGCGCGCCGCATGCGGCCCGCGGCGGCGGTCTGGGCGGCGGCGCTGGCCGCGGTCGTGCTGCTGAGCGGGATCGACGTCCGCCCCGCGGCGGAGACGCACGACCCCGGCGCGGCGTTCGCCCGCCACTCCGAGCGCTACTTCCTTGGCGCCTGCCACCCCTTCCTGCCGCCGCATGCCGAGACGGCGAAAGCGGCGTGGCGGCCGCTCTGCGCAGTCTGCCTGAACCGCATGCACAACGTGGGCGCCCGCTTCGGCGCCGGCGACCGCCTGTGGATCTGCCGCGACGGGCGCCGGCTGCCGCAGCTCCCGGCATGGACGGCCCGGCACCGTTCTCCGGGCGCCGACGGCACCCGCGCGCCGCCTCTCGCCTGACCCTCTTCGGCTGTTCACCCGCCGCTTGCGCGGTCCGGCGCTCTCGCTCCGGCATCGCCACGAGCGGGCGCCCGGCTGGCTGCATCCCGCGCGGCCCAGCCGATCCCAGGCAGTCCCGGACCACATCGGGGACGCCTGGATACCGAGGTTCAGAGGCTCGAGGATGCGCGAGGCAGTTCCAGCACGAGATCACCCGGCGGCGGACCGCATGGCGGGGCGCCCGCCACGTCGCCGGCCGGCGACGGTGACGCTCGCCGGGCTGCTCACCGTCCTGGTCTTCCTGCCTGCCCTGCCGGCGACGTCGCAGCGCGCTGTAACCAGTCCGGGACCGCCGTCGCCGCCGGCGCCGCGGCTGCGGGTGGCGGTGAGCATCCCGCCCGCCGCTTACTTCGTGGAGCGCATCGGCGGACCGGCGGTGCAGGTGACGACGATGGTGCCCGCCGGCAGCGAGGAAGAGACCTACGCTCCCACGCCACGGCAGGTCGGCGACTTCCTGCAGGCCCGGCTCTACGTCGCCGTCGGCCATCCGGCGTTCCCGCTCGAGACCCGCTATCTCCTGCCGCTGTTGCGCTCGCATCCCGCGATCCATCTGGTGCTGATGTCGCGTGGCGTGCGCCTGATCCCCATGGCCGGAGGCGGCACCGATCCGCACCTCTGGATGGCGCCCGGCACCGCCGCGATCGCCGCCCGCAACATCACGGACGGCCTGATTGCCGTCGATCCAGGCCGCCGCGCGGCCTACGAACGCGGTCTGGATGCCTGCCAGCGCGACCTCCGGACGCTCGACGCGGCTTTCCGCCGCATCGCCGCGGCGCCGCGGCGAGTCCGCTTCCTCGCCTACCATCCGGCTTGGGGCTACCTGGCCCGCGAGTACGGCTTCGAGCAGCGGGCCGTGGAAGCAGGCGGCAAGGAGCCCGGCGCCGCCGGGCTGGTGGCGCTGATCGCCGCGGCGCGGCGCGACGGGGTTCGCCTGGTGCTGATCCCGCCGGGGTTCCCGCCCAGCGCGGCCGCGGCGCTCGCCGGCGCGATCGACGGCAAGGTGCTGGCTCTCGACCACCTGGCACCTGACTGGCTGGCTGGTATGTGGCGCCTGGAAGGCGCGCTGGCCGAGGTCGCCGGGCTGGCAGAGGGGCGCCCGCGATGACCGGAACGCCGGCGCTCCTCGAGGTGCGGAACCTCACCTTCGGCTACGGCAGCCAGCCGGTGCTCGAGGACGTGGACCTGACCATCGGCGGGCGTGACTTCCTGGCGCTGCTGGGACCCAATGGCGGCGGCAAGACCACACTCCTCAAGCTGCTGCTCGGTCTGCTGCGGCCCTGGCGCGGCGAGGTCGTGCGGCGGCTCTCCGGGCGCCGCGGCGCCATCGGGTACGTGCCGCAGTTCTCCAACTTCGACCGTGACTTCCCGCTGCGCGTCGAGAGCCTGGTGCTGATGGGGCGCCTGGGAATCTCCGGTCTGCTGCGCCCCTATCGGCGCGCCGACCGCCGCCGGGTCGCCGAGGTCCTCGACCGCCTGCGCCTGTCGGCCCTCGCCCGCCTGCCGATCGGCGAGCTGTCGGGCGGGCAGCTGCAGCGGGTGCTGATCGCCCGCGCCCTGGCCGGCGATCCCGAGGTACTACTGCTCGACGAGCCCACCGCGTCGGTCGACCCCGAGTCGCGGGAGGTGCTCGGCGCGGTGCTGTCCGAGCTCAACGCGCGCATCCCGGTGGTGGTCGTGACTCACGACCCCGGCGCCCTCTCCCGCCAGGTGACGCACGTCGCCTTCGTCAACCGCCGGCTCCGGAAGGTCTCCCCGCCGCCGGCCGGCGCCGCGTCGGACCATGCGGCGGAGGCCGCCGAGTGAGCTGGACCGCGGCTCTCGAGCTCGACCTGGTGCGCCACGCCCTGGCCGCCGGGTTGCTCGCCAGCGTGCTCTGCGGCGCGGTCGGCGTCTTCGTCGTCGCCAAGCGCCTGACCTTCGTCAGCGACGGCATCAGCCACGCCGCCTTTGCCGGTCTCGGTCTGTGCTTCCTGCTGGGCGCCGACCCGCGGCTGGGCGCCCTCGCCGCCGCCATCGTCTTCGCGCTCGTCCTGGGGCTCCTGGGCACCGCCGTGGCGCGGCAGCACGACGCCCTGATCGGGGTGCTCTACGCGGTTGGCATGGCGCTGGGCATCGTGTTCATCCATCACGCGCCCGGCTACGTCCCGAACCTCATGACCTACCTCTTCGGCAACCTGCTGCTGGCCACCGCCGGCGACGTGCGCCTCACCTTCTGGCTCACCGCCCTGGTGCTCGGGGCCCTGCTGCTGCTGCGCAAGCCGCTGGTCGCCGTCGCCTTCGACGAGGAGTTCGCCGCCGTCCAGGGCGTGCCGGTGCGAACCTTCGTCACCGTGCTGCTGGTGCTGGTCTCGGTGACCGTCGTGCTGCTGATCCAGGTGGTCGGCGTCATCCTGGTCCTCGCCCTGCTGACCATTCCGCCGCTCACCGCGCGCGCCTTCGCCCGGGACCTCGGGCCGGTGATCGCCATCTCGATCGGGGTCGGCCTGGCCTCGACCGCCGGCGGGCTGGCGCTGTCCTACCGCTGGGACCTGCCGTCGGGTCCGGCGATCATCCTGCTGGGGGCGGCGGTGCTGGCGGCCGCCTATCTCGCCAAGACCTTGCGCCGCGGCGCTTGGCGCCGCGACGGCGCCTGGAGACCTCGCCGATGATGGTCCTCGACCTGCTCGGATCCGTGCTCGCCGCCGCCTGGAACACCTTCCTCCTGGCGGCGCCCTACGTCCTCTTCGGCCTGCTGATCGCCGGGCTGTTGCAGGTCCTGGTCTCCCAGCGCCGGCTGGCCCGCTGGATGGGCGGCGGCGGCCTGGCGGCGGCGGGGCGGGCGGCGCTGCTCGGAGTGCCGCTGCCGATCTGCAGCTGCGGCATCGTGCCGGTCGCCATCTCGCTGCGGCGCAAGGGGGCCAGCCTCCCGGCCATCATGTCGTTCCTGATCACCACTCCCGAATCGAGCTCCGACGCGGTGGTGCTGACCTGGGGACTGATGGGTCCGCTGATGGCGCTGGCGCGGCTGGTCGCCGCCATGGTCACCGCGCTCGTCGCCGCCGTGCTGGCCATCGCCGCCGGCGACCCGGACGAGGTGGCGGGCGATGGCCATCCGGGGCCGCGGGCGGCCGCCGCGGGCCGCGAGCAAGGCGCCACCACCACCGGCGGCGACGCCGCCGGGCACGACGACGGCGCGGCCAGGCCGGGCGCCGAAGACGACGGCTACATCGGGTTTCGCGGCTTCGGGGCCGCGGTGCTCGCCGTCTGGCGTCGCTACTGGTCGTCGCCGTCCACCCCTCCACCGGCGCCCGAGCCGGCGGCGGCGCCGCTGCCGCCGGCGGCCGGCGCCGCCGCCGTGCCGCTCTCGAGGATCCTCCGCACCGTCGGGCGCCGCGCCTTCGTCGAGTTGGTCGACGACATCGTCTTCTGGCTGGTGGTGGGCGTGCTGGTGGCAGGGATCATCGCGGCGCTGGTGCCGGCCAACCTGGTCGGGGCGGCGGCTGGTGGCGGGCTGGGGGCGATGCTGCTCATGCTGCTGCTCGCGGTCCCCATCTACGTCTGCGCCTCGGCCAGCACCCCGATCGCCGCCGCGCTGATCGCCAAGGGCGTGAGCCCCGGGGCCGCCCTGGTCTTCTTGCTGGCCGGCCCCGCCACCAACACCGCCACTGTCACCCTGGTCGCCCGCCACTTCGGCAGCCGGTTCCTGCGCATCTACCTCGGCAGCGTGCTCGGCACCGTGATCCTCTGCGGGTTGGCGCTCGACTGGCTGGCCGCCGCCGCGGGCTGGCACATCACCGGCCAGCTCGCCTCCGAATCCGAAGGGGTGTCCGCCTTTTTCCAGCTGCTCTGCGCCATCGCGCTGCTCGCCCTGATCGTCTGGCGGCTATGGGCGGGAGCCGCCCGCCAGGGCGTCCGGGAGCTGACCGCCAACCTGCGCGGGGTCGGGCGCTGGCTGGCGCGAACGCCCGGAGTCGGCCCGGCCGTGGAACGCGCGCACCGGCCGGCGGCGAGCGCCTCCTGGATGCCTCGCGCCGCGTTCGCCGCTGCCGGCCTCGCCTATCTGCTCTCCGGGTTCGCCATCGTGCCGGCCGGCGGCATCGGCTACGAGCTGCTCTGCGGGCGCCTCCGCCGCCACCCGCTCGGTCCCGGCCTGCACTGGCTGCCGCCGCGCCCCTTCGCCCGCCTCGACCTCTGGCGCCCGAACTATCCGCGACGGGCCGACGTCGGCTTCCGCACCGATCTCGGGCTGCTGGCGAGACGGCAGGAGCTGCTGCGCACCGCCGACCCGGCGCAGTGGCACAGCCCGGTGGCGGCAATGAACACGGACAGCCGCGAGGCTTCCTACCTGGCCGGCGACGAGAACCTGCTCGAGATGAGCTTCACGGTGCGCTACGGCCTGGCGGATCCCTATGCCTTCTTCTACCGCATGGACCGGGAACGCAATCTGGTGGCCCTCTGCGCCCAGGCGGTGGCGCGCGAGCTGGTCGCCTCCAGGACGCTCGACGAGCTGTTGACCGCCGGCCGCCGCGACCTGGAGATCCGGATCGCCGGCGAGCTGCAGCGGCGGCTCGACCACCTCGGCGCCGGGGTGCGGATCGCGTCGGCGCACGTCGTCGATCTCCATCCTCCCCAGGATGCGGTCTTCGCCTTCCGCGACGTGTCGAGCGCGCGCGAGGACCGCGACCGGCGCATCCAGGCCGCGCTGGCCGCGGGCGAGAAGGAGGTGCCGCGGGCCCGCGGCAACGCCGCCCTGGGAGTCGCCGAGGCGCAGGCGGCGGCCGATGCCGCGCGCGTCGTCGCGGGCGGCAGGGCGGTGGGTTTCGCCGCCCGCGCGGCGGCCTTCGCGGGCGGCCGCGCCGTTCTCCGCGATCTCCTGTGGCTCGAGACGCAGGAGAAAGTGCTTGCCGGGCGCCAAAAGTTCATCGTGCCGCCCGGAGCTGCCGGCCGCCGCGTGGTGCTCTGGCCCGACAAGCCGTCGCCTCCCCCCACCCTCCCTGCCGCCGATGGAGAACCGTGAGATGCAAGCCATGAGCACGCGAGTCAAGCTCCTCTACGCCGCCGCGGCAGGGATCGTCCTGGTCCTGCTGCTGACCTCTCCCTATACCGTCGACGAGACGCAGGTCGCGATCGTCACCAGGTTCGGGCGGCCGCTGCCGGGGGTGGCCGGCCCCGGCCTGCACCTGAAAGCGCCTTGGCCGATCGACTCGGCGCTGCGCTTCGACTCGCGCCTGCTGGTCTTCGCCAGCGGCCCGACCGAGATGCTGACGGCGGACAAGAAGAACGTCGTGGTCGACAGCTTCGTCTGCTGGCGGATCGCCGATCCCCTGCTCTTCGCGCAGACCGTCCGCACCCGCGACGAAGCCGAGGCGCGGCTGCTCGATTTCATCGTCTCGGAGATGGGCGCGGCGGTTGGGCGCGAGCCCATGGAGAGCTTCATCCATGCCGGCGGCGGAGTGCGCCTGCCCGACATCGCGCGGCGAGCCGGCGAGACGATCGGCCGGATGGCGGCGGCCAGCTTCGGCATCCAGGTGGTCGACCTCGAGATCGACAACTTCAACCTGCCGGCGCAGAACCGCGAGAGCGTCATCGAGCGCATGCGCGCCGAGCGCGGCCGCATCGCCGCCCGCTACCGCAGCGAGGGGGACGAGCAGGCGCTCAAGATCCAGGCGCAGGCGGCGACCGAGCGCGAGGCGATCCTCTCCGCGGCCAAGGGGCAGGCCGAATCGATCCGCGGCCGCGGCGAGGCCGAGGCGCTGCACATCTTCTCGGCGGCGTACGCCAAGGACCCCGAGCTCTATCGCTTCCTGCGTACCCTGGAGAGCTACGAGACGGTGATCGACGACAAGACGACCATCTTCCTGCAGTCCGATTCCAAGCTGCTGCGAGTCCTCGATGGCAAGTGACGGCGTCTCGCTCCCGCCGCCGGCGCCGCCCCAGCCACCGGCAACGCTGGCAACGCCGCCCAGCGTGCGGATCGTGCGTGCGGCCGCCGCCGCGTGCCGGCGCCACCGGCGCCTCCTTGGCGGCCTGCTGCTGGCGGCGGCGGTCGCCGGCTGGATCGCGGGCGGCATCTACGCCGTCGCCAACGGTTCCTCGGCGGTGGTCCGCCGCTTCGGGCGTCTCGCCGAGCCCCGGGTGGGGCCCGGCCTGCATCTGGCCCTGCCGCCGGGCATCGATAGTGTCGCCGCGGTCAAGACCGGGGAGGTGCTGCGGCAACAGGTCGGCGGCGACGACGGCGCGCCGCTGCAGCTGGTGACCGGCGACGAGAACCTGATCGAGAGCATGCTGGTCGTCCAGTACCGGGTCACCTCTCCAGGGTCCTACCTGTTCCGCTCCGAGGACCCGGGCGCCCTGCTCACCCGGGCGGTGCGCGCGGCGCTGGTGGACGAGATCGCGCGCCGCCCGGTCGACGAGGTGCTGACCTCGGGCAAGGCCGCCATCCAATCCGAGGTGAGGCGCAAGGCCCAGGCGACGCTGCAGCGCTACGGCGCCGGTCTGAGCCTCGTCGCGGTCAGCCTGCAGACGGTGACGCCGCCGGCCGAGGCGGCGGCCGCCTTCCTCGAGGTCAACGACGCGCGGGCGCAGGCGGCGCGCGCGGTCAACGACGCGGAGAGCCGGCGCGAGACCTCCTTCAATCTGGCCCACGGCCGCGCCGAGCGCGAGCAGGACGAAGCCAGGAGCTGGGCCGACGCTCGTCTGCAGAAGGCGCGCGGCGCCGCCAGCCGTTTCGAGCAGGTGCTCGCTCAGGCTCGCCTGACGCCCGAGCAGACCCGGACCGACTTCTACCTCGACACGATGCGCAAGGTGCTGCCGCGGGCCCGGATCATCGTGCTTGCTCCCGGCGCCACGCCCAAGCTCGATATCTTCCTGCCGCAGAGCTCCACGATCGGCGGCGCGAGCGGCAGCGGCGGCGCGCCCGGAGGCCTCGGGAATCCCGCCGGCCCGCCGGCCTCGCCGCCGGCGCCGCCGGGAGGCGAATGGTGACGCCCGCGGGCTCCTCTGCCCAACCCCGTGCGCCTCAGCGCACCGCCAGCACCCGCGCCGCGAGGTCGTCGGGCACCACGAAGTCGGCGTTGCCGATGTGCGGCCAGTCGAAACCCGCCACCAGGTCGCCCGGCAGGCAGGCGGCCGGGGCCGGCAGCAGCCCCAGGCTCCACGCCAGGTAGCCGGTCACCTGCGCCGGCGCCGCTCCCGCCGCGCGCAGGCCGGCCAGGGTCAGCCGCGGCTCGCGCTTGGAAAGTTTGCCGCTGGCGCCGACCACCAGCGGCAGGTGGGCGTATGCCGGACGCGCTCCCCCCAGCGCCGCCAGCAGCTGCACCTGGCGCGCCGTCGAGGCCAGCAGGTCGGCGCCGCGTACCACCTCGTCGATGCCCATCCGCAGGTCGTCGACCACCACCGCCAGCTGGTAGGCGTAGAGGCCATCCCGCCGCTTGAGCACGAAGTCGCCGACCGTCTGGTCGACGCGCTCGACCTGCTCGCCCTGCACCCGATCGACGAAGCGCACCGCCCGCGCGCCGGTGCGGAAGCGCAGCGCGGCGTCCAGCGGCTCGCCGCGGCCGCTCTGGCCCGCTCGGCCGCCGCCCGGCGCGCCGCCGAGGGCCGCGAACCAATCCGGCGCCAGCCGCCGCGGCCGCCAGGCGGCGGGATATGGCGGCAGCTCGCCGGCGCCATGCGGCGCCGAGGCGATCGCCGCCAGGTCGCGGCGCGAGCGCCGGCAGGGGAACAGCCGCCCCGCCGCCGCCAGCTCGGCGAGCGCCGCCTCGTAGAGCGCCGCGCGCTCCGACTGCCGGTACGGCCCGCACGGCCCGCCCACGTCGGGCCCCTCGTCCCAGTCGATTCCCAGCCAGGCCAGGTCGGCGCGCTGCGCCGCGGCCATCCCGGCCACCACCCGCGGCGGATCGAGGTCCTCCTCGCGCCACACGAAGCAGCCGCCGGCCCGCCGCACCGACAGCCAGGCCGCCAGCGCGGTGCGCGCGTTGCCCAGGTGGATCGGACCGGTCGGCGACGGCGCATAGCGGCCGCGTGGAGGCGGCGGAGGCGGCGCAGGCGGCGGCCCGCCGGCGGCGCTCACACCCGCAGCCGGTCGGCGGGGCGGGCCACCAGGGCGTAGAGCGCCGGCATCAGGAAGACGCTGATCAGCAGCCGCGAGAACAGGCCGCCGACGATCACCAGGGCGAACGGCCGCTGGGTGTCGGAGCCGACGGTGGTGGACAGCGCTGCCGGCAGCAGGCCGAACGCCGCCACCAGCGCCGTCATCATGATCGGCCGCAGGCGCATGACGGCGGCCTCGCGGGTGGCCGCGGCGATTCCCAGCCCTTCCTGGCGCAGCTGGTTGGCGTAGGAGATGAAGATCACCGCCGTCTGCACCGAGACGCCGAACAGCGCCAGGAAGCCGATCGCCGAGGAGACCGAGAACGGCGTGCCGGTGATCGCCAGCGCCAGCAGGCCGCCCACCGGGTCGGAGATCAGCACGGCGAGCACGGTGACCAGCGGGAACTTGAGGTTGTCGTAGAGCATGAACAGCAGCAGGAAGATGAGCAGCAGGGTGAGCGGCAGGATGAATTCCAGCTGCTCGCGCGACGCCGTGTACTCCTCGTACTCGCCACCCCAGGTCACCCGGTAGCCGGGCGGGACCTTGACCACCGCCGCCACCTGCCGCTGGGCGTCCTCGACCGCGCCGGCCAGGTCCCGCCCCTTCACCGAATATTGCACGCCGATGTAGCGCGAGTTGCCCTCCCGGTAGATGAAAGACGCCCCGGTCTGCTCGCGCACCTGGGCGACCTCCTTGAGCGGCACCTGCTGGCCGCCGGGCGTGGCGATCAGGATGTCGGCGATCGCCTCCGGCGTCTGCCGGAACTCCGGCCGCAGCCGCACCACCAGGTCGAAGAGCTTCTCGCCCTGCACCACCTGGGTGGCGGCGGCGCCGCCGACCGCGGCCTCCACCAGGCCGTTGACGTCGGCGACGTTGAGACCGTAGCGCGCGATCTTGGCGCGATCCACGGTGACCGTCAGCGCCGGCTGTCCCAGCTGCTTGACCACCGACAGCTCGCCGATGCCGCGCACCTTCGCCAGCACGTGCTTGATGGCGGCGGCGCGGTCTTCGAGCGTCTTCAAATCCGGGCCGAAGATCTTCACCGCCAGCGAGCTCTTGAGCCCGGTCTCGGCCTCGTCCACCGCGTCCTCCGCCGGCTGGGTGTAGTTGAAGACGATGCCCGGGAAGGCCTGCAACCGGTCGTTGATCGCCTCGATCAGGGCCGCCTTGTTGCGGTACTTGCCGGACCACTCGTCGTAGGGCTTGAGGCCGACGAAGAACTCGTTGTTGAAGAAGCCGGTGGGGTCGGTGCCGTCGTCCGGCCGCCCCAGCTCGTTGGCGACGATGGTCACCTCGGGGAACGAGCGCAGCACCGCCCGCACCCGCGGCGAGATCTTTGCCGCCTCCTCGAACGAGATGGTGTAGGGGGTGGTGGCGCGGATCCACAGTGCCCCCTCGTCGAGGTGTGGCATGAACTCGGCGCCGATGCCGGGCACCAGCAGCAGCGAGGCGGCCAGGATCAGGACGGAGACCAGGCAGGTCAGCCAGGGGAAGCGCAGGCTCAGGTCGAGCGCGCGGGCGTAGCCGCCGCGGATCGCCTCGAAGACGACGTTGCGGCGCTCGCGCACACCGCCCGCCAGCGCCCACGAGCACAGCAGGGGGACCAGCGTGAGGGTGAGCAGGAAGGCGCCGACGAGCGCGAAGATGGTGGTGTCGGCCATCGGCTTGAACAGCTCGCCCGCCGGGCCGGCGAGGGCGTAGATCGGCAGGAAGCCGGCGATGATCACCGCCACCGCGTAGAAGATCGGCCGGTCCACCTCGGACGCCGCCCGCACGACGAGGTCGCGGACCGTCTCGCCATCGCGGCGCTGCGACAGGTGGCGGAAGATGTTCTCGACCATCACCACCGCGCCGTCGACCAGGATGCCGAAGTCGATGGCGCCGATCGACAGCAGGTTGGCGGGCACGTGCTTGAGGTCGAGGCAGATGAAGGCGAACAGCAGCGCCAGCGGGATGGTCACCGCCACGATCAGGCCGGTGCGCAGGTTGATCAGGAAGAAGATCAGCACGATCAGCACCAGCACCATGCCGCGCAGCAGGTTGTCCCTGACCGTATGGATGGTCAGCGCGATCAGCTCGCGCCGGTCGTAGAAAGGATGCACCCTGACGTCCGGCGGCAGCACCGCGCGGTTGATCTCGCGCGTCTTGCGCTCCAGCCGGTCGAGCACCACCTGCGCCTGCTCGCCGGTGCGCATCAGGATCACGCCCTCGACCGCCTCGTCGCGGTCGCCGAAGCCGAACTGGCCGAGCCGCGGCGCCTCCCCGATGACCACCTGGCCGACGTCCTTGACCAGCACCGGGATGCCGTTGTGGACCGTCAGCACGACGTTGCCGATGTCCTCCGGCGTCGCCAGGCGGCCGAGCCCGCGCACGTAGTAGAACTGGCCGCCCTGCGAGTAGAAGCCGCCGCCGGCGTTGCCGTTGTTGGCGGCCAGCGCGTTGATCACCGCCGGCACCGACAGGCCGGCGCCGGCGATTCGGGTCGGGTCGAGCAGCACCTGGTACTGCATCGTCGGGCCGCCCAGGCCGGAGTCGTCCGCCACCCCGGGCACCGACTTGTACTGCCGCTCGACGATCCAGTCCTCGATCGTCTTGAGCTCCATCGGCGTGCGGTCCGGGCTCTCGAGTACGTAGCGATAGATCAGCCCGGAGGGCGCCGAGAGCGGCGCCAGCGACGGGGTGACGCCGGACGGCAGCGAGACGTCGGAGAGGCGCTCGAACACCTGCTCGCGGGCGAAGTAGTTGTCGGTGCCGTTCTCGAACGTCATGCGGACGTCGGACAGGCCGTAGAGTGAGATCGAGCGCACGATGGTGACGTGGGGCAGGCCGTTCATCTCGACCTCGAGCGGCACGGTGATCAGGCGCTCGACCTCTTCCGCGGCCTGGCCCTGCCACTGGGTGATGATCTCCACCAGCGGCGGCGAGATGTCGGGATAGGCGTCCACCGGCAGGCGGCGCAGCGAGTAGATGCCAACCACCACCAGCAGTACCGTGAACAGCAGGGTGAGGAAGCGCTGGCGCACCGCCGTCGCCACCACCCGGTGGATGATCGAGGCGGGATGGCCCAACGGCTGCGCGGGCTCGTCTTCGCTCACTGCGCCTCCGCGGTCTGGAGGAAGAGCCCGCCCTCGACCACCACCGGCTCGCCCGCCTGCAGGCCGGAGGCCACCTCCTGGCGGTCGCCGCTGCGCGCGCCGAGCTGCACCCGGCGGCGGGCGAAGGTGTCGTCGGCATGGGCGACGAAGACGAACGGCAGGTTCTCGTCGTCGCGCAGCACCGCCGACACCGGCACCGTCAGGCCGAGGCTGGGGCGCCGCGCGCGGATCGCCACCTGGACGTAGAGGTCGCGCTTGAGCACCTCGCCGGGGTTTTCGACGTCCAGCCGCACGGCGATGGCGCGGGTGTTGGGATCGACCAGGGCGGCGATGTAGGTGACGGTGCCGCGCAGCGGCGCGCGCTCCGCGGTGGTGAGCACCGTCGCCGGATCGCCGACGGCGACGTAGGGCAGGTCGGCCTCGAAAATGTTGGCCAGCACCCAGACGCGCGACAGGTCGGCGATGGTGAAGCAGGGAGTGGTGCCGCCCTGCAGCAGCTCTCCCGGGGTGATCAGCCGCTCCACCACCGTGCCGGCGATCGGCGAGCGCAGGATGCCGCCGGGATTGGCGACGGCGCGGTTCTCGCGGATGGCGGTGATGGTCGAGTCCTCCACCCCGAGCGCCCGCAGCTGTTGCAGCGCCGCGTCGCGATCGGCCTCCGCCCCGACGGCGTCGCTCTGCGCCTGTTCCATGTCGCGGCGGGCGATCGCGTCGTTCTTGAACAGCAGCTCGTCGGTATCGGCGACCCGCCGCGCGTTGCGGGCGACCGCCTCGGTCTTGCGCAGCGCGCTGACGTCGGCGGCGTAGTCGGGCGAGGCCACCACGGCCACCGCCTGCTCGCGCCGCACGCGGTCGCCGACGCCGACCAGCAGCCTGGTGACCGGGCCGGAGATCGGCGCCAGGATCTGGGTGGACCGGTTCTGGTCGAACGCCACCGTGCCGGTCGCCTCGATGGTGCGCAGGAACTCCGTCCTGGCGGCGGGCTCGGTGCGCAGGTGGCGGCGCTGCTCGGGCGTCAGGCGCACCTCCCCGGCATGAGGGTTGGGGGGTGGCGGCGCCGGCTGCTCGGGGTCGCCGGCATGGCAACTTCCCATCACCAGCGCCATCACCAGCGCCATGACCAGCGCCAAGGCAAGCGCCGGGATCGGCGCCAGGGCGGGCGCCGGGCCGGCGGCGAGGGTGGCGAGCCCGCCTTGGCGCGCACCGCGAGTTGGATTCATGGATGGCCTCCGGGGGTCGCAGGCGGCAGAGGGGCTCCCACCGCCAGCTCGAGCGCGGCTTGAGCGTCGTTGGCGGATCCCAGCGCGTCGACGAACTGGCGCTGGGCGTCCACCAGGGTGCGTTTGGCGTCGAGCAGGTCGAGCGCCGAGGTGGCGCCCAGCCCGTAGCTGAGCGCGGCGACGCGGTAGACCTCGCGCGCTTCGGGTAGCAGGTCGTCGCGGATGAACGCCGCCTGGCGCAGGGCGGTCGAGGCGGTCGCATAGGCGCTGCGCACGTCGAGGCTCACCTGGGCGCGCAGGTCGTTGGCGTTGGCCGCCAGCTCCGACTCGCGGTGGCGGGCGTTGGCCACCTCGCCCTTCTCGTGCTGCCAGAAGAAGATCGGGAAGCCGATCAGCAGCGTCGAGGTGTAGGTCGTCGGGCCGCCCTCGAAGGCGTTGCGCGCCAGGGTGACGGTGAAGTCCGGCGCCCAGAACTCGCGGGCCAGCCGGGTGGCGGTGCTGGCCCCCCGGCGCTGCGCCGCGTTGCTGAGCAGCTCCGGCCGCGACGCCTCGGCCAGCCGTTCGAGCGTCTCCACGTCGGGCAGCGGCCCCGGCACCTCCAGCGGCTGGGTGACCGCGAGCGGCGCGCCGCCGAGGCGCCCCAGCACGCGGTTGAGCGTGGCGCGGGCGCTGTCGATGGTGCGCTCGTTGGCGATCAGGTCGTTGTCGGCCTGCGCCAGGTCGACCTTGGCCTTGACCACGTCCACCTTGGGCGCCGTGCCGCCGGCGAAGCGGGCCTGGGTCTTGGCCAGGAAGTCGGCCGAGAACTGCCGGCTCTGCCGCAGGTCGTCGCGGTGGCGCAGGGCGACGAGCAGCGCGTCGTAGTCCTGCGCCGTCTGCGACGCCACCTGGTTGCGGGTCTGGGTGAGGGTGAACTCGGCGGCCCTGACGGCGGCCACCGCGACGTTTTTCCGCATGCCCCGCTTACCGGGGAATGGGATGGTGAAGCCGACGTACAGGTCGGTGATGTTGCCGGCGCCGACGTCGAGCGGGTGCGGCTCGCCCATGGTGTCGGCGCTCAGGGTGGGATCAGCGAAGGCGGCGGCGGTCACCGCCTGGGCGCGCGCCTCGGCGACCTCCTGGTCGGCGGCGGCGATGCCCGGGTTGTGCGCCAGCGCCTCGTCGATCGCCTGGCGGCGCGTCAGGCTCAGGGTGCCGGGAGCCGCGGGCGTCGCGGCGTCGGGGGCCGGGCCAACACCTGGCGGCGCCGGGGTGGCCGCAGGTGGTTCTGCCGGAGTCGGCGGTGGTTCCGCCGTTACCGGAGGCGGCGCCGGCAGCGATGCCGGCGGCGGCGAGCTGGTGACGCCCGCCGTCGGGGCAGGTTCCACCGCGCGCGGCGCCTGTGCCAGCGCGCCCGATGCGGGAAACGCCAAGAGCGTGGCGCTCAGCAGCGCGCCAAGAAAACCAGACTTCAATCCGATCACAGAGCCCTCCTGAGAGCTCTACCGAGACGACCGGGGACGGGGGGAACTGGCTTAGGAGTGGGGCGGGGCGCGGCCGCAGGGGCTATCGAGCCTGAGCCAGCGGCAGCGTTGCGGCGGGGCGGGGACGATCTGGGCGATACGGAGCGAAGGCGCCGAGGCCGGCGGCGAGCCCTGCATCACCAGCGCCAGGTTGGCGATCCGGCAGATGGGGCACTCCTCCTCCGAGACGGGCTTGCCGCGGAGGGACTCGGCCCATCCGGCGGCCACGCTGCCACCGGCGCCCGCCCGCAGGGCGGCGGAATCCAGCTGAGCGCAGGCGTGGAGCTGGGGGATGGCGGCGAACACCTGCGCCGCCGCAAGCAGCATGCAAAGGCCCACCAGGAGAGCCGCGGGGCGACGATCCGACATCGCCAGGGAGGTTAGCACACCCGCCGCGGATCGTGCGGAGGATCGGTAGAATCCTAAGACTGTGTTGGTGGTGCAGGGGCGGCCGGCTGGCGTGGCGGCCTGTACCTGGCGATCAGATCTGCGATGATTCCCTCAAGGAATTGCCTTGGCTCACGGTCCATAGCGTCCCACTGCGCTGTGTGGCGAGCTGCAAGCGCGGTGACCACCGTATGTAGGTCAGTGGCCGTCGCCAGCGCCATTCCCTGACTTTCCAAGATCGCGCCGAGCCGGTCAGCCGCCGCTGCCAGCATCGCCGCGTGGCGGACATGTCTGCGGGTCACCCACACCAGGGCGATCGTGGCGATGACGAGTCCGACGGCGGCGAAGGACTCGACGTACCTCATTGCGCAGTCCACTCCTGTTGTCCCTTTTACTGTGCCTGGAGGACAAGCCGATACCTGGCGCCGTCCTTGTCGGTTGGCAGGGTGTCGCTCATCGAGGCGAGTTGATGGCGGTCTGGCCCCTCACACTCATAGAAGCTAGCAACAGTGCGGCCATCCTCGAGCGGCACGCCTGGGGTGCGTGGCTTAACGGACGCCTCGCACTCCGGACATGGACCTGGGCAGCTCGCGAAGTAATCTCCGGCGACCCAGGGATCGCCGTCGCCGCCTTGGTTTTCTTTCATCATTCTCTCCATTTCACGCTCAATAGCGCTATCAAACCAATCCGCGATCGCGTGGATAAGTCGCTTCATCAGCTCGGGATGCGCCCACGCCTTGTCTGAGACCTGACGGAGAAAGTTGGCCAAGCCCTGCCCGGTCTCAACTTGCTCCCACCTCCACTCATACGGAGATTCCTCGGACAGCCCAGTATCTCCTCCGAAGATCTCGATATAGCCGTTAACAACCCGAATGGTCTCAGGGTGATCGTTGGGTAGCATGGCCCTATTCTACTCTCCTTAGCTCTTCCGCAAGTGGTACAATCTACCCCTCAAGCATGGCTAGGCTGATCCCCCAACATCGGCCCCACTCCGGCCGCCGCGCCCATCTTCCCTTCCTGTGGGCGCCTG
This sequence comes from uncultured Acidobacteriota bacterium, assembly GCA_963732005.1. Lineage (GTDB taxonomy): Bacteria > Acidobacteriota > Thermoanaerobaculia > Multivoradales > UBA5704 > JASLEW01. Next base: position 2,292,142 of record CAVSXT010000005.1, on the reverse strand, counting down.
GCGGGGGGTAACGGCCAAACTCCTCGGCCGAGCAGTCCAGGGCACGGAGAACCTTGATCAGCACGGGAAAGGAGGGGTGCCGGCGCCCGCTGGCGGGCAGCGCTGGTCGCGCCACCGCAGCCAATCGATCTCCCAGGCGTAGTCGACCGGCCCACCCCACCATTCGGGCACCGTCGCGCCGCCGTCGACGGCCACCCCGTGGTCCGCGAGTCGCGCGGCCAGGGCCGCGACCGGCGCTGGTGCCAGCACCGGCAGCGCCGGCGCCGCCGGGAGCAACCTGCCGTCGGGCCGATGGAAGCGCGCCTCGCCGTTGGCCGCCAGCGCCATCGAGAATCCCTCCTCGTGCACCGCGCGATGGTGCCGGCGGCATAGCAGCAAAGTGTTGGCGAGGCTGGTGGCGCCGCCCTCGGCCCAAGGCTCGACGTGGTGGGCGTCGCACAGCTTCAGGCCGCAGCCCGGAAACCGGCAGCCGCCGTCGCGGTGCTCGAGGGCGCGGCGCAGGCCCGGCGAGATGGCGCGGGTGCGGCGGCCGACGTCGAGCACCCGGCCATCCGCGGCGTGGCGCATCACCACCCGCGACGAGTCGCAAGCCAGCCGCCGGGACGTTTCTGCGGAAACGTGCGTGCCGTCCGCGAGCCAGGAAGTGCCGGCCTCGCCGCCGTCCGCCAGCACCTCGGCGTCCACGTGCACCACCACCTGATAGCGGTCGCCGCGGCTGCCGGGATCGAGGCCCGCGGCGAGCGCGCTCTCCGCCACCAGGCCCAGAGCATCGGCGCGGCGCTGCTCTACGGAAGTCTCCTCGGCCGCCGCCTGCGGCGCGGTGCCTGGCGGCTCGGGCGGCTGGTCGCGGCGCGGTCCATAGAGCGCCTCGACGCCGGCGTCCAGGGCGCACAGCAGTGCCGCGCCGGCCTCCGGCGCCAGGCGTCCCGTCACCACCACCATGCCGTCCTCGTCGGTGTAGGCGCGAAGGTACCGCGCGGCGTGGCGGCGCTGCTCGCCGTCCCCCGCCACGAGGCCATCGACGCGCCGCATGCCGCGCACCAGCCGCTCGACGTGGGCTGCCGTTCCCGCCCGCGCGAAGCTCAACAGATCCTGCTCGTTGGCCAGCGTGGCGATGCGGGTGAGAGCGCGAACCTTGGAGTAGGAAACCTCGCCGCGGCGCATGGCGGCGGCGAGCAGCGGCAACGCGCCGAGGGCGCGCGCCACACGCACCTTCTCGCGCGCCGCTCCCAGGTCGAGCCCCACGCGCCAGCCCAGCCAGTGCGCACAGGAGCGGAACCCGCTGTTCCAACCGCCGCGCTCGTCGAAGTCGCGCAGCATGGCCAACAGCTCATAGGTCGCGGCCGAGATCTGCGCCGCCAGCTCGGCGATGCGCTCGCCGAGCTCCTCGAGCTCCGCGCCGCCGCACATCGCCGGGATATCGTGACCTGCCTCGTGCACGGGTTCGCCGATGATCATCTTCTCCTCCCCTCGCTCTCACCGGCAATTGTAAACCTATGTTTTTTCAGGCCATAGGCAGCCGCAGCAAGACCGATCGGCGGTCGTCGAAGGGGCCCGGGAGGCTTGCCGCGAGAACGAGCCATGAGCCACCTCTCCCGGGCCAGCCGATGCCCTTCAAGCGCCGATCCGAGAAATTTCGTGACATGGTCCGAAAAAGGCTGTCAAGAGGAATCGGCGGCCTATGGCGCACAGATTGCCCCAATTCTTCGAGCTACATTTCAGGCTCCAGGCGCCGCCCAATACGCGCTCAGTCGGTGCCGGGACCGGCGTTCAGGTCCGCCTCGCCGCGGGGCTCGAGGAGGCCGAGCATGGCGGCGCGCACCCGGTCGCGCAGGCGCAGCGCCGCCGCCCAGTCGTCGCCGTCCGGTGCGATCGGCGGCAGCACCTCGAGCTCGACCCGGCCGCGGCGGAAGATGGCGGCGTCGTCGCGGAAGACCTGGCGGGTGCCGTGGAGAGCGGCGGGAAAGACCGCGGCGCCGGCCTGCGCGGCGGCGAGGAAGCCGCCGAGGCGGAACGGGCGCAGGCCCGGCGCGCGGCGGAAGGTGCCTTCTGGAAAGATCACCAGCGACTCGCCGCCAGCCAGGGCGGCCACCGCCTTCGGCACCTCGCCGGCGCTCTGCGCCGGATCGAAGCGCTCGACCAAGAGCGTGCCCAGGCGGCGCATCATCACCCGCGTCAGGAAGCTGTCGTCGAGCTCGCGCTTGGCGACGAAGGCGAACTCCGGCGGCAGCATGGCGGTGAGCGCGATGCCGTCGAGGTAGCTGGCGTGATTGACCGCCACCAGGCAACCGGTGCCCGGGGTGCCGGCGGGGCGCGCCGCCAGGTGCTCCAGCCCGCCGGCACGCAGCGGCAGGCCGGCGCAACGGCACATCCCCCGCGCCGCCGTGCGCGCCAGCCGGCGGCGCCGGGCGAGCCCGGGCAGCAGCGCCGTCGCCAGCCACAGTGGCACGCCGACCAGCACGAACACCGACCACACCCAGGCGCTGTAGAGCGGCGCCCAGGCCGCGCGCCCCACCCGCCCGACCTGCACCCGGACGCCGGCCAACGCCAGGCGGGCCAGCTGCAGGCCCATGGCGGCGCTGCCCTCGCCGATGCGGCCGGCGAGGTACAGCTCGCGGCTCGCCGCCCGCCGCACCTTGCCGCTCGAGGTCTTGGGCACCGCGTGCGGCGGCGCCAGCACCACGTCGTCGGCGGGCTCGCCGAGCAGCGCCAGGGCGGCGTCCTGCACCGCCTCGCGCAGCCGCTGCCGCGCCACCGGCTGCGCTTCCCGGGTTTCGGCCAGCACTACCAGGCGCTCGGTGCCGGTCTCGCGATCGGCCACGCCGAACACCGCCACGCAGCCCTTGCGGATACCGGCCAGGCCGCCCACCGCCTCCTCCAGCTCATGCGGATAGAGGTTGCGTCCGCCGCGGATGATGATGTCCTTGTCGCGCCCGGTCAGGAACAGCTCGCGGCCGACGACGTAGGCGCGGTCGCCCGAATCGAGCCAGTCGCCCTGGCGCAGCCGGCGCGTCGCCTCGGGGTCGCGGAAGTAGCCGCTGGTGGCGGACGCCCCGCGGAACTGCAGCCGGCCCTCCTGGCGGTCGCCGACCTCGTGGCCGGCGGCGTCCACGATACGCAGCTCATGCCCCGGCAGCGGCACGCCGCAACCGACGAAGCGCAGCGCCGCCGGCGCTCCCATCACCACCTCGCCTGCCGGCGCCTCCTCGGGCGTCGACAGCAGCGGCGCCGGACCCGGCACTGCCGCCACGGCCCGCCCCGAGCGCTGGAACGCCTCGCGCTCCACCGTGTCCACCACCGGTCCGCGCCCGAGCGGCGGGAAGGCCAGCGCCAGCGAGCACTCGGCGAGGCCGTACACCGGCGCCATCGCCTCAGGACGGAAGCCGAACCGCTGGAAGCGTCCGGTGAACCGCCGCACGGCTTCCGGGCTCACCGGCTCGGCGCCGTTGAGCGCGAACCGCCACGCCGACAGGTCGACGCCGGCCAGCTCCTCGTCGGCGATCTTGCGCGCGCACAGCTCGTAGGCGAAGTTGGGCGCCGCCGACAGCGTGCCGCGATGCCGCGACAGCGCTTGCAGCCAGCGCGCCGGACGCGCCAAAAAGCTGAGCGGCGACATCAGCACCAGCGGCATGCCGTAGTAGAGGCTGGCCATCCAGGCCCCGATCAAACCCATGTCGTGGTAGAGCGGCAGCCAGCTCACCACCACGTCGCCCGGTCCGATCGCCACCGCCCGGCCGATGGCGCGCAGGTTGGCAAGCAGGTTGGCGTGGGTGAGGACCACCCCCTTCGGCCGGCCGGTGCTGCCGGAGGTGAACTGCAGCAGCGCCACGTCGGTCGCCGCCGGTCCGGCGCCGGCATCACCTTGCCCCCCGGCGGCCCTGGCGCCGCCCCCGCCATCCCCGTGCCCTCGCTCCACCGCCGCAGCCCCAGCAGCGGTGGCATCGCCTCCGGCCGCCTCCAGCGCCGCCACCGTCATCACCCGCTCCAGGCCCAGGACCTGTGCCCGCAGCAGCCGCGCGACAGTCATCACCTCCGGAAAGGTGATCAGCGCCACCGCTTGCGAGGTGGTGAGGATGCCGGCCTGCCGGCGCAGGTGATCCTCGATCTGGCTGCGCCGCGCCGGCGGATAGAGCGGCACCGGCACCGCGCCCGCCAGGAGCACGCCGAAGAACGCCGCGAAGTAGTCGTGGCCGCTGGGCAGCATGACCGCCACCGCCTGCCCGCGCTCGACGCCGGCCGCCCCCAGCCCGGCCGCCACCTGCCGCCCCCGCCGCAGCAGCTCGCCGTAGGTCAGCTCCTGCGGCTCGCCATCGCCGGCGTAGAACAGCAGGTGCCGGCGCCGCGGGTGCCGCCCGGCGTGCCACTCCAGCACCTCCACCAGCGAACGCGCCTCCTCCGGCGCCGCCTCGGCCGGCCCGCCGGCAGACGACGACGCGGCCGCACCGGGTCCCGGCGTGCCCGGCGCTGCCGCCGCTGCCAACGCTCCCGCCGCACCTCCGGGTCCCACTTCTCCGCGAGTTCCCGCTGCTCCTACCGGCGTCCGCGGCGCGCCTGCCAGCCCGGCCGTCGCGGCCGTCTCCCCGCCCATTTTCCCCCCGGCTCCCGCCGCGGCCGCCGCCAGCGCCCGCGCCAGATCTGCCGGAGTCTCGGCGTTGCTCAGCACCTCCTCCGGCAGGGTGACCCCGAAAGCTCGCTCGAGCCGGGCCACCAGCTCGGCCCGCCCGAGGCTGTCGAGGCCGAGATCGCGCTCGAGAGACGACCCGGTGCCGAGGCGCGCCGGTGACAGCGCCTGACCAGGCCGTACCTCGCGCGCCACCTCCTCGGCGATCCGCAGCACCTCTTGTTCCGCCGCACCGGCCTGCGCACGCATGCCCCAGATCCTATGCCCTGAACACTCCGGCACTCATCTGCCGGTCCGCCAGGAGGCGCACGCTGCGCCGGCACTGGCAAGGCACAGGCAGGGTGGCGGGCTCACGAGCCAAAGCCCAGGCTCTGCCGGGGGTATTTACCGGTGAGCAGGACAGGCCACGGTTTCAGCCTCAGCGCGGCGCCGCCGGGCGCCCGAAGTAGCGCAGCGCCGCCAGGCAAGGGATTCCGGGGCCGCGGCGCGCCAGCCACAGCCGCGCGGCGAACTGCGCAGGCAGCGTCATGGCCACGTCGGACCAGCGATCGGCCAGCAAATGGCCGCGGGCAACCGGCCGGCCGGCGGGGCCGGCCTCGTCGCCGGCCAGCACCACCACCTCGCCCTCGCCGTCCGGCGGCAGCACCGCGGCGCGCAGCCTCACCTCGGCGACCCTCGGCGGCAGCTCGATTTCCAGGGAGCCGAGAAGCGGCCGGCAGCCCCGCAGCGCCAGACCGCCCCCGGCCTCGGCCGGGGCGGGCAGCAGCAGGGCGTAGCTGGCGCGCGGCAGCGGCGGCGGGTGCCAGCGAAGATCGTGGCGCCGCTCGTCAGGCAGGTAGGCGAAGTCGAGCCCCGGGCCCTCCCGCGCCGCCCCGGCGAGCAGTTCCTGCCGCACCCGCGCCAGCACCGTGATCTCGCCCGCCGGCGCCGGCCCCGGTAGTAACGGCTCGCCGAGCAGCGGCAGCTTGAGCAGCGCCGGTTCGACCGCCGCGATCTCCGGCAGCGGCCGCCGCCTGGCCAGGCTCGCGACCAGCGCGCCCGGCCCGTTCAGGGCGGCCTCGGTCAGGTCCGGGCTGGCGAGGCCCAGGGCGTCGATGGCTGGTCCGTCATGAGCGATGGCCAGCAGCCCGGCGTCGGTGAGCAGCAGCGTCTGCTCATGCGCGTGGGTCCCCAGCCAGGCAGCCGCCCGCGCATGGCCGCGGTACAGCTGGAAGGTCCCCCGCGCCGACTCGCGCGCCCAGTGCGGAAAGGCGGCCACCAGTAGCAGCGGCAGCACCAGCGGCGCCCGGCGCCAGCGCGCCGAGCGCTCTTGTATCTCGCCGCCCTCCCGGCGCTGCCGGCTCTCGGCCCGCCTTGCCATCACCTCGCCGCATGCGAGGCCCGCCCCGGCAAACGCCAGCACCCACGCCAGGGCGAGCCCCGAGTGGTGGTGTCTCATCTCCTGCCACAGCAGCAGGGTCGAAAGCGGCGCCATCGCGGCCAGCGCCAGCCAAGCCACCGCGAGCGGCGCCAGGATTCCCACCGGCGCTCGTCCCGACCGCACCTCCTTCGCACCTCTCCCTCTGAGCACGGCGTAGAAGGCCGCCCCCGCGGTCGCGATGGCCAGTAGGCCGACCGGCGGCCAGAGCGCCGTCGGCTTGGCGCCGAGGTACACCGGCAGCAGGCCGCGGCGAAGCACCGCGAGATAGCTCGCGATCCTCGCCCCGAGCGGCAGGAAGGGCACGTGAACCCACGATTTGACGAGCGCACCGGCAGGCTCGAGATATCCCGTCGCCCGCCAGTCGCACCACGCCAGCAGCATCCCCGGCACGAGCACCGCGATCCCGGTCCAGCGCGGCCAGGGCAGGCCCCTGCCGCGCTCGCCGGCGCCGCCGCCACCGAAGCCGTCGCCGGACCAACGACCGCCGTACGCCAGCAGCACCAGCGCCGCCAGCAGCGTCAGCACCCCGTTCTCGGGCCGCCCCAGCGGCAGCAGCGCGGTCGCGACCAGCGCCCATACCCTCACCGCGCGCCGCGCCGGCGCCGCGCCGCCGTCCCCCAGGCTCTCCATCCACAGCGCGCCGGCCAGCACCAGCAGCGCCGCGTTCACCGCGCTCTCCATTCCAGCCACCGCGCCGAAGCCGACCGGCCCCGACCACACCAGGCAGAGGCCGCAGGCCAGCGGCCATGGCTCCGCCAGCCGCGCCGCCCGCAGCGCCCGCGCCGCCGCCAGCCCCAGCGCCCAGAGGCTCGCCACCCCCAGCCACCGCGACCACAGCGACCACACCGCCAGCTCGCCGGACAGCCAGTGCGGCGGCACCAGCAGCCAGGGCCACAGCGCCGAGGATGCCCCGGTCGATGGCTCGCCGGTGTTCCACTGCCATGGCCTGCCGCGCGCCGCCTGCTGCGCATAGCGCACGAAGATGTAGGCGTCGTCGAGAGGCAGCAGCCAGCCTGGCGGCGCGCCGGCGACCCCCGCCCGCGCCGCCAGCGCCAGCGGCAGCGTGCACACCTCCCCGAACAGCACCGCCGCCGCCAGCAGCAGCGCCGCCTCCAACCCGCGCCGCCGCCGTCCGGCCGCGGCCGTCAGCTCCAGGCTCATCGTGCCCGCCATGGTAATCGACCACCACCCGAAAGCGACAACCAAAGAGCCCTGGCCCAGCCGGGTCTTGCTCGGCGCAACGCCATTTTCCGTCTAAAGGTTTGAAGGTCGCCTGCGATCGTCCCCCAAGGCCGCGGCCGCCATCGGACATTGACTTCCGGTTTAGCTATAAGTAAACTCGCCGATGTCGTCAGCCAACTCCATCGTCGCCACCGGACAGCGGCTCACGGTGGAATGGGTCAGCGACGCTCGGGGAAGGTTGCCGGCGCTCGAGTTCTATGAGGAGCTCTCCCGTGAAGATCGACAGAAGATCCTCGCCCTCTTCAAGCGACTGGCCGACTCGGGAGCCATCGCCAATCGAGAGCACTTCAAGTGTCTGGGCAAGCGGGGCGGCAATCTATGGGAGTTCAAGCGGTTCCAGCTACGTTTTCTAGGCGACTACCGGCCCGGAGGCCGCTTCCTCGTAGCTCTCGGGCTGAGAAAGAAGAAAGACGACCTCAGCGATGCCGACATCGAGAAAGCCGAAAGGATCCTTGCCGAGCACGATCAGCGCCTCGGCAGCAAATCGCGAGACCAAGGGCCGTCGCAACCTCACCGCTTATGAGGCGATGGCGATCGAGGACTCCCTCGGCCTCAGGCAAGAGGAGCTCATCGTGGAGGTCACGGAGGCGCTAGCCCGAGCGCTCGCCACGTCCGGGATCGCAAAATCCGATCTGGCCGCCAGGCTCGGCAAAACCAAGGGTTTCGTTTCCCAAGTGCTCGGCGGCGGCCGCAATCTCACCCTGCGGACGCTGGCGGACTTCGCCGGCGCCATCGGCTGCCGCGTCCGCGTCGATCTGAGTCCTCGTGCGGCGCCACCCCGGCGCACCCGCGCCGCCACGGCGCCCGCCGCGCGCCCCGCTCAATCCGTCCCGAGCGAGCGCCCTGCCGCCCCCACCGCCCCCTCCCCCGCCGCCGCCGGCGGCGGCTCCTTCTCGAAATAGCTGTAGAGGAGCGGCAGCACGAAGAGCGTGATCGCCGTCGCGGTGATCAGGCCGCCGACGATCACCGTCGCGAACGGCCGCGCCGTCTCGGCCCCCACCGCCTGCGACAGTGCCGCCGGCAGCAGGCCCAGGCTCGCCATCAGCGCCGTCATCAGCACCGGCCGCATCCGCGAGGCTGCCCCCTCGCGGATCGCCGCCGCCTCCGCCATGCCCCGCCGCCGCAGCTCGCGGATGCGCTCGATCATCAGCACCCCGTTCTGCACCGCCACCCCGAACAGCGCGATGAAACCGACCAGCGACGCCACCGACAGCACCAGCCCGGCGAGCCAGAGCGTCAGCACTCCGCCCACCGCCGCGAACGGGATGTTGAGCAGGATCAGCACCGCCATGCGCGCCGAGTCGAAGGCCAGGAACAGCAGGAAGAAGATCGCCACCAGCGTCAGCGGCACGATCAGCTCCAGCCGCTTGACCGCCCGCTGCTGGTTCTCGAACGAGCCGGTCCAGACCATGCGATAGCCCGGCGGCAGCCGCACCGCCGCCGCCACCCGGCGCTGCCCCTCGTCCACCAGCGAGCCCAGGTCGCGCCCGGCGACCGACAGCTTGACCGCGATCCGCCGCGCGTTCTCCTCGCGGTAGATGCGCGCGAACCCCGGCGCCACCACCACCCGCGCCAGCGATCCCAGGGTCAGCTTCTCGCCGTTGGGCCCCAGCACCGGCAGGGCGCGGATCGCGTCCAGGTCGGTCACCGCCAGCGGCGACATCTTGACCACCAGGTCGAAGGTCCGCTCGCCTTCCAGCACGTGGCTGGCGACGCCGCCGCCCAGCGCCGTCTCGATCACCGACTGCACGTCGTCGACGGTGAGCCCCGACCTCGCCACCGCCTGGCGGTCGACCACGATCTGCACCTGCGGCTGGCCGGCCAGCCGCTCGGCCGCCACGTCCGCCGCTCCCGGCACCTTCCTGAGCACCTCCGCCGCCTGGTCGGCGAGCGCCTGCAGCGCCACCGGGTCGTGGCCGAAGATCTTCACCGACAGCTCCGACTTGACCCCCGACACCGCCTCGTTGACGTTGTCCTCGATCACCTGCGACACCGTCAGCTCGGTGCCCGGGATGCGCTCGAGCCGGGCGCGGATGGCCGCGGCCAGGCCCTCGCGGTCCCGCGCCGTCGTCCACCGCTCGCGCGGCACCAGGTCGGCGAAGATCTCGACGGTGTCGAAACCGTTGACGTCGGTGCCGTCGTCGGGCCGCCCGAGCTGCGAGACCACCGTCTTGACCTCGGGAAAGCTCGCCAGGATCTGGCGCGCCTCGCCGGTGACCCGGTCGGCCTCGGTCGGCGAGATCGACCCCGGCATGGTGATGCGCACCCACAGCGCCCCCTCGTCGAGCTTGGGCAGGAACTCCGAGCCCAGGTTGGCGCCGACCAGCCAGGCGACGGCCAGCGCCGCCACCGCCGCCGCCAGCACCAGCGCCCGCCGCCGCAGCGCGAAGTCGAGCGCCGGCCGGTAGAGCGCCTGCAGCCGGGCGACCAGCCGCGCCGGCGCGGCGGCGAGCTGGCGCTCGAGCTGCACCGCGAAGCTCAGCAGCGTCGGCACCACCAGCAGCGCCAGCAGCGTGCCGGCGATCAGCGCGAAGGTCAGGGTCAGCGCCATCGGCCGGAAGATCTTGCCCTCCACCCGCTGCAGCGTGAACAGCGGGATGAAGGCGGTGAGCAGGATCGCCTTCGCGAACAGGATCGGCTTGCCCATCTGCGCCACCGACTGCTGGATCGCCTCGCCGATCGAGCGCAGCCGGGCGCCGCGCAGCTCGACGATGCGCAGCAGGTTCTCGGCCACCACCACCGCCGAATCGACGATGATGCCGAAATCGATCGCCCCCATCGAGATCAGGTTGGCCGGGATGCCGGTGAGATCCAGCAGCAGGAAGGCGCCGAGCAGCGACAGCGGCACCACCGCCGCCACGATCAGCGCCGACCGCCAGTTGCCCAGGCCCAGGAACACCACCAGCACCAGCAGCACCAGGCCGATGCCTTCGGCCATGTTCTTGCGCACCGTCAGCAGGGTGCGATCGATCAGCTCGGTGCGGTCGTAATGCGGCACCAGACGCACCCCGGCCGGCAGCTCGCGAGCGATCTCGGCCACCACCGCGCGCACCTTCTCGAGCACCGCCAGCGCGTTCTCCCCCTTGCGCAGCAGCACGATCCCCTGCACCACGTCGTCCGCGTCCGGCTGCCGCCGGCCGGCGCGGTCCCTGGCCACCAGCATGCCCACCCGGCCGAGCCGGATCGCCGGCCCGACCGACACCCGGCCGACGTCGCGGATCAGCACCGGCGTGCCGCCGCGCGCGGTCACCGCGATCGCCCCGATGTCGTCCAGGCTCTGCACCATGCCGAGGCCGCGCACCACGTAGATCTCGCTGCCGTGCTCGATGTAGGCGCCGCCGGCGTTGCGGTTGCCGTTGGCCAGCGCGTCGAACACCGACTTCAGGGTGATGCCGTAGGACTTCAGCTTCAGCGGGTCGACCAGCACCTGGTACTGCTTGGTGGGGCCGCCGAAACCCACCACGTCGACCACCCCCGGCACGGTCCGCAGCCGGCGCTCGACCACCCAGTCCTCGAGCGCCTTGAGCTCGAGCAGCGAGTAGCCCCGCGGCCCGCGCAGCGTGTAACGGTAGATCTCGCCGACCGGCGTCGAATCCGGCGACAGCGCCGGCTGCGCGCCGGCCGGCAGGTTGACCGCCTGCAAGTGCTCGAACGCCTGGTTGCGCACGAACGCCGGGTCGGCGTCGTCCTCGAACACCAGGGTCACCACCGACAGCCCGAACAGCGAGATCGAGCGCATCGAGGCGCGCTTGGGAACGCCGTTCATCTCGTTCTCGACCGGCACCGTCACCAGCTGCTCGACCTCCTCGGCGGCATGGCCGGGGAACAGCGTGATGATCTGCACCTGGACGTTGGTGACGTCGGGGTAGGCCTCGACCGGCAGCTCGCGGAAAGCGGCCACGCCGGCGACGACGAACACCGCGAGCAGCGCGACGATGACGATGCGGCTGCGCAGCGCCTGGGCGGTGTAGCGCTGCAGCAGGGCCACGGCTAACCCCCGGCCAGCAGCGATTCGAGCAGCAAGCTGCCGTCCACCACCACCCGCTGGCCGGCGGCGAGCCCGGAGAGGATCACCGTCTTGCCGCCGCGCTCGGCGCCGGCGGTCACCGCCCGCCGCGCGAACTTGCCGCGCCCCTCCTCGACGAACACGAAGCGCCGCCCGTCCTCGGCCACCACCGCCGCCGACGGCACCTCGAGCGCCGGCCGCCGCGCCGGATCGGCGATCTCGACGTCGACGTACATCTCGGCCTTGAGCAGCCGGTTGGGATTGTCCAGGCTGCCGCGCGCCTTCACCGTCCGCGTCGCCGGGTCGAGGGCGTCGCCCACCACCTCGATGCGGCCGGCGAAGACCCGCTGCGGGTAGGCGTTGCAGCGCAGGGCCAGCGGCAGCCCCGGACGCACCGAGGGCAGGTCCTGATCGACCACGTCCAGGACCACCCACAGGTGCGTCGGGTCGGAGATCACGAACAGCGGCGCCTGGGCGTCGGGGCGCACCTCGAGGCCGGGGTTGATCGCCCGGTCCACCACCACGCCGGCGATCGGGCTGCGCAGCACGTAATGCTGGTCAACGCCGCGCGTCCCGCCGTGCCCGCCGCCGAGCAGCGCCAGGCGGCTCGAGGCGCGCTCGCTCTCCGCCCTGGCGCGGTCGCGGTCGGCCGCCGCCGCCTCCAGGTCCTTGCCGGGCGCCGCCTGGTGCTCGAAGAGCTCGCGCACCCGCGCCAGGGTGCGCTCGGCGGCGGCGAGGTCGGTGCTGGCGCGGTTGGCGTCGGCCTGCGCCTGGCCGAAGTCGGGCGACTCGATCGCGGCCAGCGGCGTGCCGGGCCCGACCCGCTGCTCGAAGGCGGCCAGCAGCTCGCGCACCCGGCCGCCGACCGGCGGGAACACCCGCGCCGTGCGGTCCTCGTCCCAGGCCAGCCGGCCGGTGGTGTGCACGATGCCGACCGGTGCCGGCGCCGCCGCGGCCAGCGACAGCGACGCCAGCTCGACGGCGTCGGGGGGATAGGTGATGCGCTCGCCCGCGATGCTCGGGCCCGGCGGATCGGCGACGCGGCGCTCCGGCCGGCAGCCGGTGGCGCCGCCCGCCAGGGCCGCCGTCAGGCACAGCGCGACGATCGGAAGCCCTCTGCGATTGCGCGTCATTTCAGGGAATCTCGTGCCGTCGCCAACTCCCTGCAAGGATACCGGCGCGGCCGCGCGCCGGGCGCAAAGAAAGCACAAAGACCTGCCGGGGCGGCGATTCCCGGGCGATGGTAGAATGTCGAAAAACGCTGGAACTCTCGGTTCCCGACCTTGTCGCCTCCCGGATCGCCGCCCGACGGTCATCGGGCCATCTCGCCGCCCGCTGCCGCGAGTCTGCGCCGACCGCCGGAGCCCGCGCCGGGGCAGGCACCCACCGTGCCGCCCCTGCCCGCCGCGCCACCCCTGCTTGCCGCGCCTGCTGCGTCGCACCCACCTGCCACGCCGCCGCCGGCCACGCAGCCCGTGCCCGCCGTGACGCGCCTGCCCGCCGCGCCGCCGCGGACCGCTCGGCGCACGCTTCCCGATCTCGCTGCCGCCGCGGCGCTGGCGGCGGCGGTCCTGCTCCTCGACCACCGGTCTCTCCAGCTCTGGTGGTCCCACGACGATTTCTTCAACCTGCATTTCGTCGCCGATCACCATCCCTGGGCGTACTGCTTCGATCCTCGCGTCTGGCGTCTCCTGCCGATGCGCCTGCTGACGCCGCTGCTGTTCCTTTCCATGCATCTCGATCTGCGGCTGTTCGGCGCCGACCCGTTCGTTTTCCACGCCCATCAGCTCGCCGCCGCGGCGCTGGCCTTCCTGGCGTTCTACACGGCGCTGCGCCTCTGGCTGCCACCGGCGCCTGCGGCCCTTGGCGGCGGCCTGGCGCTGGCGGGAGCGCCCACCGTGTCGCTGATCCAGCTGGTGATGGCGCGCCACTACCTCGAAGGCCTCCTGCTCGCCGCCCTGGCGGTGGTCTGCTTCGGCCGCGGCCTGGGCCGGCGGCGACCGTGGTGGCGCTACCTCTCGGCGCTCTGCTATCTCGCGGCCTGCCTGGCGAAAGAGGTCTACGTGCCGCTCGTCCTGCTCTTTCCGCTGGCGACGCCCGGCGGCGCCGGCCGGCGGCTGCGCATGGCGGCGCCGCACCTGGCCGCGTTCGCGCTCTATCTCGGCTGGCGGCACCACATGCTCGGCACCCTGGGCGGCGGCAACGGCTGGTCGGTGCGCGCGGCCGACCTGCCTGGCCTCGCCGCCGCCCTGCCGCTCGAGCTGGCACGCGAGATCGCGGGCCCCGCCCCGCTGGCCGGCGGCGCCCTGCTGGCGGCGCTCGCGGCGATGGCCATCGCCGCCGCCGCCCGCGGCCGGCGTGCGGCCACGTACCTGCTGTTCGCCGTGGCCGCCGCCGCCGGCCCGGTGCTGCCCGCCTCGACGGAGATGCAGGCGCGGTACGCCTTCCCGCTGTGGCTGGTCCTCGCCGCCGCCGCCGCCTTCGGCTGCGATCGCCTCGCCGGCGCGGGCCGCAGCGGCCGCGCCGTCGCCATCCTGCTCGCCGCCGTCGCTCTCTGCGCCGTGGTGGCGGTCCATCGCGCCGCCTGGTCCGCAACCAGCCCCGCCCTCGCCCGGGAGGCGATCGAGGACCGCGCGCTGCTGGCGATGGCACCGGGCGAGTACCTGCGCCATCCCGCCGGGCCGCCGGCCTCGCTGCACGAGCTGCAGTGGCTCCGCGCCGCCATCCTGCGGCTGCCGCCGGCAGGAGGCGGGTGGTTCCGCGACGACCTCTTCCTGTGCTCGCTGCCGCCCGCGGCGCGCCTGCTCGAGTACGACGCCGGCGGCGGCCGGGTGCGCGGCCTCGCGGCCGGGGAGGCATCGCGCCTGCGCGCCGCCTACTGCCCGTCGATCCGCGAGGACGCTCCCTTGAGCGTCGATCTACGGCTCGCCGGCGGCGACCTGGTCTGGCGTCTCGGCCCCTATTCGACCGGCGCCTGGTCGCTGGTCGTCGGCGGCGGCGAAGACGCCTATCCGGTGCCCCGCGCCGCCGGCTTCCAGGTGCCTGGGCTACAAGCCGTCACGCTGCGGGTGCACTATGCCTCGCCGGCGGGATGGAACACCTACTCTCCCCAGCTCTCCCTGGCTGCCGGAAGCCGGCCGCACCTCGTCTTCGAGCGCCGGCGCCAGGCCGTCCACGATCTCCGCTAATTTAGCCTTGACGACTACCTTGCGCATGCTAAAATTGATGCGGGCTCTCGGCACGATCTGCGATCGGTGCGGGTGAGCTACCAACGGAGACGACGCCCATGGCGACAACGATCCAGGAATCCGGCGTCGGCCGGAGGCGCCTGCAGCGGTGGCTGGGCATACCGGCGGCTGCCAAGCCGGAGATCTTCCGGCAGATCCTCGCGGGGGCTGAGATCAGGAGCCTGGTCTACTGGCTCGAGATCGTCTTCTCCGCCGGCATCGCCACCTTCGGATTGATCCAGAGCAGCCCGGCGGTGATCATCGGCGCCATGCTCATCTCGCCGTTGATGGGGCCGATCATGGCAACCGGCCTGGCGCTGGCCGCTGGCGACCCGTACACCGGGATCAGGGCGGTGCTCAAGCTCCTCGCCAGCGTCACGGTGGCCATCGGGCTATCGGCCGGCTTGGTCTGGCTGCTGCCCTTCCACTCCGCCACCGCCGAGATCGTCGCGCGCACGACTCCCAATTTGCTCGACCTGGGGATTGCGTTGCTGTGCGGCCTGGCGGGCTCGATCGTGGTCAGCCGCGGCGCGGCAGGAGGCGCCACCGCGCTGCCGGGAGTGGCGATCGCGGTGGCCCTCATGCCGCCGCTCTGCACCGTGGGCTTCGGCGTGGGCAGCGGGCTGAAGCTCGAAATCGCGGGCGGCGCGGGATTGCTCTTCCTCACCAACCTCGTCGCCATCGTGGCGATGGCGTTCCTGGTCTTCCTGCTGGTGGGAGTGAGCGCCGCCGAGGTGCACCAGGCGGTCTCAGCCTCGCAGGGGGAAGGGGCCGACGCCCGCGTGCCACCCTCTGGTCCGCTGGTGCGGGCCCTGGCGACCGGCGGCCTGCTGCGCTGGCGGGTCTTGATGCTGCTGATCCTCCTCGCGTCCATCGCCGTCCCGCTGCGCCGAGCTTTCCTGCGGGTCGCGGGCGAAACGCTCGCCAGGGAAGCGGTACAGGACGAGTTGGAACGCCTCGCGCCGCCATCCGCCATCTTGTCGCAGGAGGTCGGCGTCGGTGGGGGCGAGATCGCCATACACCTGATCTCGACGCGCGCGATACCCGACTCCGAGTTGGCGGCGGCGCGCCAGAATCTCATGCGGCGCACCGGCCGCGACGTTCAGCTCTCCGTCGATGCCGTCGCCAGCCGGAGCGAGCTGGCCGGCCTCATGGAGCGTCTCGTTCAGCCGGCATCGGTCGCCGCTGGGGCAGGATCTGTCGGCGAGATGCGCCGGCATCTCCGCGACGATGTCGGGCAAGCCATCGAGCAGGCCTGGCCCTCGTCGGATGCCCCGGTTCAGGACTTCGACATCGTCCTCGATTCGGCCGGGACCGCCGTAGCCGTCCGTTATCGGGCGTCCGTCGACCTCGGCGACGTCCCGATCCACATGATCCTGCGGACCCTGCGCACCACGCTCGCCATGCCGGACCTCACTCTGCGGGCCGAGAGGATCCCGCCGGCAACCGCGGCTCCCCACCCTCCTCTCCCACCGCCGCCGCCAGCTGCGCCCGGCGGCTGACGTAATCGGCGAGCGCCTGGCGGTAGGCCAGCTGCGTGGCGCGGTCGGTGCGCTCGGCGTCGAGCAGGTCGAGGATCGAGGTGGCGCCGCGCCGGTAGGCGAACTCGGCGATCTCCCGCGAGTCGCGCGATTCCTTGAGGTAGGTGCGCTCGTAGAGCTCCACCCGCTCCTGGCTGGTGCGCAGCGCCGCGTACGCGGCCTCGACGTCGTCGATCACCTGGGCGCGCACCACCTCCGCCGCCGCGGTGGCGCGCACCACCTCCGACCTGGTGCGCGCGATCTCGCCCTGGTTGCGATCGAAGATCGGCAGCGGGAAGCTGATGCCGGTGCCGAGGGCGTTGGCGGACTGCCCGAAGCTGAAGAACGGCTGCACGCGCTGGTCCGACACCACCGACGGGCCGGTATGGATCCAGCCCAGCGAGGCGGTCACGTCCACCTTGGCGTTGGCCTCGGCCAGCTCGACGTCGGCCGCCGCCTTGCGCACCGCGGTCTCGGCGGAGAGCAGGTCGGGCCGCGCCGCCAGCGCCTGCCGTTCGAGCTCGTCCAGCGGCCCCGCCGGCCCCACCGGCCGCAGCTCGCCCGTTACCTCGAAGTCTTGAGCCAGCTCGGGGGCGAACAGCGCCTGGCGCAGGCTGGCCCGGGCGGTGCGATAGGCCAGGTCGGCGTCCTGCACGTCGGTCTGGAACTGCAGCTTCTGCAGGCCGATCTTCAGGAAGTCGCCGCCCGCGATCTCGCCCTTGTCGTAGCGGATGCGGTTGAGGTCCTCGACCTGCTGAAAGTTTTTCAGGTTCTCCTCGGCCGCCCGCAGGTTGCCGCGGGCGAGCAGCGCCGCGGCGAAGGTGGTGCGAACGGTCTCGACCAGCGTCCGCCGCGCGTCCTGATAGTCGCGTTCGGCGCCGGCGGTGGCCAGGCGGGCGCTGTCGATGCGCCGCCGCCGCTTGCCGCCGCGCTCGAAGGTCCAGGCCAGACCGCCGGTGAAATCGACGGTGCCGTTCGAGAACGTCGGGTTGGGCCGCAGCGCCGCGGTGACCTCGCCGGCGCGCGTCGATTCCACCGTCGCCGCCTGCGCCCGCAGACCCGGGTTGCCGCGCTTCGCCAGCGCCAGCGCCTGCTCCAAGGTCAAGCTGCTGATCGTGCCGCCCGCCACCTGGGCCGCCGTCTGGTTCGCCACCAGCACCAGCACCACCGCCACCGCCGCCGCCCAGGCGCCCGCTCGCCCTCCCCACCGCCGCCGTCGCCGCCCGCTCATGGTCTGGCGGCCTCGCCGGCCCTGCCGTCCTGGTCGTGGTCGTTCGTCGCCACCGCTCGGCCCATGATCCCCTCCGTCGCTGTCGCCTGCGTTCTCTTTCCACCGCTTCCACCGCCCTCGGGGTCCGGCTCGCCGGTCCACCGCTGCCGCCACCGGTGCGCCAGCACCAACAGCGGCGGCTGCAGCACCCGCGTCAGGCCGGCGAGCACCAGCGAGCCGCCGATCACCACCACCGCCAGCGGCTTCTGGGTCTGCGCGCCGATCCCCTGCGACACCGCCGCCGGCAGCAGCCCGAGCATCGCCACGAGCGTGGTCATCAGCACCGGCCGGAAGCGCTGCTCGGCGGCGATCCGCGCCCCTGCCTCGATCGGCTGGCCCTCGGCCCACTGGCGCTGGGCGTAGTTGACCATCAGGATCGCGTCCTGGATCGCGATGCCGAAGATCGAGACGAAGCCCATCGCCGCCGACACCGAGAAGTTGATGCCGGTCGCGAGCAGCGCCGCCAGACCGCCGGCGCAAGCCACCGGGATGTTGATCAGCACCACCATGCTGCACAGCCAGTCCTTCACCGCGGCATAGACCAGCAGCGCGATCAGCGCCAGGGTCAGCGGGATGATCACCAGCAGCCGCCTCTCCGCCTCGTCGAGCTCGTTGATCTCGCCGGCCCACGAGTAGTTCGTGCCGTAGGGCAGCTTGACCCGGCGGTCGATGCGCCGGCCGGCCTCGGCGATCGCACCGGCGAGGTCGCGCCCACGCACCGAGAACTTGACCGGCGCGTAGCGCCGGCCGTCCTCGCGATAGATCACCGACGGCCCGTCCTCGAGCGAGATCGTCGCCAGCTGCCCCAAGGGAATCTGGCTCCCGTCCGGCGCCGCGACGGTGATCTCGCGGATGGCCTCGACGTTGCGCCGGTACGGTGGCGCCCAGCGCACCACGACGTCGAAGCGCTTCTCGCCTTCGAACACCTGGGTGACCGCCTGGCCGGCCACCGCCGCCTGCACCACCGCCTCGACGTCGCCGGTGTTGAGACCGTAGCGCGCCGCCTGCAGGCGGTCGGTGGCGATCACCACGCTCGGCTGGCCGAGCGACGATATCAGCCCGACGTCGCGCACTCCGGGGATGCCGCCCAGCACGCCGCCGATCTCGCCCGCCAGCCGCTCATTGACGCGCAGGTCGGGCCCCGCCACCTTGACGCTGTTCTCGCCCTTGACCCCCGACACCGCCTCCTCGACGTTGTCCGAGATGTACTCCGAGAAGCTGAATACCACGCCCGGAAGAGCATCCCCGAGCCCGCGCTCGAGCCGCTCGGTGAGCTTCTCCTTGGTGAGCCCCCGCGGCCAGCCGTCGAACGGCGTCAGTGGCGCGAACAGCTCGATGTTGCCGAAGCCGGTGACGTCGGTGCCGTCGTCGGGACGGCCGAGCTGCGATACCACCGTCTCCACCTGCGGCTGCCGGCGCAGGATCTCGCGGATCCGGCCGACGTAGCGCGCCGACTGCTCGAGCGCGACCGAGTTGGGCAGCGTGGCGCGGATCCAGAAATTGCCCTCCTCGAGCTTGGGCATGAACTCGCGCCCATTGGCCAGGAACAGCACCACGCACAGGGCGATCGGCGCCACCGCCAGCGCCAGCGCGCTCCAGGGGTGGCGCAAGGCGACGTCGAACAGCGGCTCGTAGACCCGGTGCAGCAAGCGCATCAACGCGTTCTCGCGCTCCTCGGCGTCGGGCGGCACCAGCCGCGCCGCCAGCGCCGGGGTGAGCGTCAGGGCGAGCACCGCCGCGCCGAAGATGGCGTAGGCGTAGGTGTGCGCCATCGGCGAGAAGATCACCCCGGCAACCCCGGTCATGGTGAACAGCGGCAGGAAGGTGACGAAGATGATCAGCCGCGAGAAGGCGAGCGGCGCGCCCACCTCCCCCACCGCCGTCACCACCCGGTCGCGCATGCTGCCGCTGCCTCGCGCGCCCAGATGGCGGAAGACGTTCTCGATCACGATCACCGTCGAGTCGACGATGATGCCGAAATCGACCGCGCCGAGCGAGATGAGGTTGGCCGGCGTGCTCGCTCCCCGGCGCGCGCCAGCTCGGCTCGCGCCTGGCGCTCGCCGGCTTCCGCCGCCTCGAAATCGCGCTGGGCGGAAGCGTGCGCCGCCAGCAGCTCCCGCTGGCGCTCGTACTCGCGCTCGGCCTGGGCCAGCGCCGCCTGCGCCTTGGCATAGTCCGAATCGGCGCTGCCGAGATCGGGCGAGGCGATGAGCGCCAGCGGGTCGCCCTGCTCGACCCGCTGGCCGAGCCCCGCCACCAGCTTCAGCAGCCGGCCGGTGACCGGTGAGAAGACGTGGGTCACGCGCTGGTCGTCGAAGGCGATGCGGCCGCTCGCCCCGAGCACGCGGCCGAGCTCCTCGACCTGGGCCGGCGCCACGGCGATACCCGCCTGGCGCGCCTTGTCCGGCGTCAGCCAGGCTTCGCCCGGCGGCGCCGCGAGGGCCGGCGGCGCCGCGGCGGCCCGCGGCGGCGAGCCACAGCCGCCCAGCGCGCCCAGCGGGATCGCCAGCAAGGCCACCGCGGCCGCGGCGAACCGGGCCGGCGATGGAGCGCCGGCGACGACGAAGGCGACGACCGGGAGGAGTTTTCGGCTGGCTCTCATGATGGTGCGCGGACGGTGTTCGCCCGACCGCACCACCCTACCCGAGCCCCGACAAAGGCCGCACAAAGAAGCCCCCGCCGGCCACAAAGAATCCGCAAAGCCGACGCCTGCGCCAGCCGCGGGGCGCGGGCGGCCGGCGCCCGCGTCTCAGGAGCTCGCGACCTCCGGCATCTCCTCCTCGCGCAGCCGCGCCGCCGGCAGGCGCAGGGTGAAGACGCTGCCACCGCCCGGCCGCTCCGCGAAGCTGAGGGTGCCGCCCTGCGCCACCGCCAGCCGCCGGGCGATGGCCAGGCCGAGACCGGCGCCGCCGGCGCGGGCGCCGTCCGGCGAGCCGCCCGCCGGCCGGTAGAACGGCTCGAAGATGCGCTCGCGCTCGGCCGGCGGCACGCCGCGGCCGCGGTCGGCGACGGCGATGGCGATCATCTCGCCCTCGCCGCGCATCGAGACCTCGATCGGCGCCGCGGTCGGCGAGTACTTGAGCGCGTTCTCGATCAGGTTGACCAGCACCCGCAACGAATGGACGAAATCGAAGCGCCCCACCGGCATCGGCTCGCGCAACGCCAGCGCGGTGCGCAGCTCGCGCTGCCCGAGCGCTCCCGCCACCTGCTGGATGGCCGCCCCCACCAGGTCCTCGGCGGCGTTGATCTCGATGTTCACCGGCATGCCGCCGGCGCTCAACCGCGACAGGTCGAGCAGATCGGCCACCATGTGGTTGAGCCGGTCGGACTGCTGCTCGATCACCGCCGCGCGCTCGTCGCCACCGCCGGCCAGGTCGTGGGCCAGCGCTTTGATCGTGGTCAGCGGCGTGCGCAGGTCGTGCGACACCGAGGCGAGCAGCGCGTCCTTCAGGCGGTCCGCCTCGCGCAGCGCCTCGGCATGCTCGGCCTCGGCCACCAGCGCGACGCGCTCGACGCCGAGCGCCGCGTAGTAGGAGAGGGCGTCGAGGATGCGCCGCCGCGCCGGATCTAGGCGCAGACCGCCGCGATCGGCAAGGCGCAGCACGCCGACCAGCCGGTCGTGCGCCACCAGCGGCAGCAGCAGGGCGCGCGCCGGCGTCAGCGCGGCGTCGAGCGCGGCGCTGGCGCCGGTGGCGGCGCCGGTGCGGACCGTCTCCCCGTCCAACCGTTCGGTGGCCGCCAGGCGGTGCTCGGCGACCCAGGCGAAGGTCTCGCGAGCGGTGTTGCCGCCGCCGCGCCCGCGTTCGCTCCCCTCGCCCGCCGCGCTCTCGCCCGCCGCACCCGCGGCCTCCCCGGCGCCGGCGGGCTCCCCGGCGCCCGCCGCCAGCCGGAAGCCGCCGCCGTCGTCGGCCCCGGCCGGCTCGGTCTGCCGGCCGACATAGATCTGGCACTCCGCGGCGCCGCTGGTCTCGCGGATCACCCGGGCGATGGCGGCCAGCGCGTCGTCGGCCCGGCCGGCCGAAAGCGTCTCCGCGCCCAGCGCCGCCAGGCGGTCGATCTCCTCGGCGCGCCGCCGCGCCGCCGCCGCCTCGGCGTTGGCGCGGCCGACCAGCTGGGTGGCGACCGTCGCGGTCACCAGGAAGGCCAGCAGCACCAGCCAGTCGAGCGGCTTGTCGACCGACAGCGTGTCGTAGGGCGTCTGCAGGAAATAATCGATCAGCAGGAAGCAGGCGCAGGCCAGGGTGAAGCCGAGGGCCCGCCCGCCGCTGGCGCTGCCGCCGAGCACCACCAGCAGATAGATCAGCGTCACGTGCGCCTGGTCGAGATCGCCGCGCACCGCCACCAGCGCCACCGTGACCGCGAACAGCGTCGCCATCCAGAACAGCCAGCTGCCGGGCCGTCCGAGGCGCCCGCTCCAATCCACCGGCTCCGGGCGCTGGTCGCGGTCCTGCCGCTCGGGGCGCCACGCGGTCCGCCCCGCGCCGCGCCTCATCCCGGGATCTCGAGGCGGTACCCCACCCCGGGCTCGGTGAGGATGACCTCGGGACGCACCGGGTCGCGCTCGATCTTGCGCCGAAGGTTGGCGACGTGGACGCGCAGGTACTGCTGCGGATCGCCGAAGGTGCGGCCCCAGACGGCGTTGAACAGCTGCCGGTGGGTGAGCGTGCGGCCCGCCTGGGTGGCGAAGGTGCGCAGCAGCTCCCATTCGATCGGCGTGAGATGGATGGCCTGCTCGCCGCGCCGCACCGTGCGGCCGGCCAGGTCCATGACCAGCTCGCCGATCGCGATGCGCTGGTCGGCAGGCCCGCGCGCCGCGTGGGCGCGCCGCAGGTTGGCGCGGACGCGGGCGGTGAGCTCCAGGGTGCTGAAGGGCTTGGTGACGTAGTCGTCGGCGCCGGCGTCGAGCAGCATCGCCTTCTCGGTGTCCGACTGCCGCGCCGAGAGCACCACGATGGCGGCGCTCGACCACTTGCGGATCTCGCGGCAGACGTCGATCCCCGCCATGTCCGGCAGGCCGAGGTCCAGCACCACCAGGACGGGCTTCTCCGCCGCCGCCAGGTCGATCCCCTCGGCGCCGGTGGCCGCCTCCACCAGGCGCGCCAGCTCGCCCTGCAGCGAGTTGCGCACCACCCGCCGGATCTGCGGCTCGTCGTCGACGATCAGGCCGGTGCCCTCACGCTGCCCCGGGGGATTCATCGCACCCGTTCGCGGGCAATCGCCTCAGGCGGCGCCGCGCTTGCGCGCCAGCCGTTCCACCAGCGCGCGCATCGTGGCCTGGGTCTCGGCGGTGAACCACGCGTCGAGCATGGCTTCCACCTCGGCGCCGGTGGCGTCGAACAGCTTGACCAGGTCGGCGCGAACGAGGCGCCGGGTGTAGTCCATCGCGGTTCGCGGCAGCGCCGCCAGCTCGGCGGCCGCGGCCACCGCCCTCTCCACCACCTGCCCGGGCGGCACCACCTCGTCGACCAGGCCGACGCGCGCCGCCGCCGCCGGCGGCATCAGGGCGCCGCCGACGCACAGCCGCTCCGCCGGCCCGCTGCCCACCAGGCGGCGGACCGCGGCGAAGATCACCGGCGGCATCGGCAGGCCGACCCGCACCTCGTTGAGGCCGATGCGGAAGTCCCCATCGGCCATGATCCGCAGGTCACAGTAGAGCGCCAGCACCGCCCCGCCCGCCGGGCTGTGGCCGGTGATCGCCGCCACCACCGGCAGCGGCGAAGCGGCCAGGGCGCGCAGCAGGCCATAGAAGTGGTGCCACATGTCGCGGATGCCGGACCGGTCCAGGGTCAGCAGGTGGGGCACGTCGAGCCCCGCCGAGAACATGCCGGGCGCTCCCGAGAGCACCAGCGCCGCCGGGCGCTCGGGGCGCGCGGCCGCCGCCTCTCCGGAGCCGGTGGAAGGCGCGGCAGCCGTGGTGCCGGCGTCCGCGGCGGCGGCGGCCAGCGCCGCCGACAGCGCCTTGATCAGCTCCGGCGACAGCGCATTGGCCGGCGGCCGCGCCAGCCGCAGCTCGCGCACCGCGCCGTGCTCGACGATTTCAATCACCTCGGTCGCCTCCCTGCCGGCCCGATGTGCCGCCGGCCACGTCTCGACGCAGGATAGAATACCCCCATCACGCCAGGGAGACCCGCTTGGACGAGGAGAAACGCCAGGAGTTCCATCGCCTGCTGGGGACGATCGACAGCCAGCGGGAGCTCGACCGCTACGACGAGCGGGAGCGGCGGATCGAGCGGAACCGCCATATCTACCGCTTCGAGGAGCTGATGCGGGCGGTGGTGGTGCCGACGCTGCGGGCGTGCATGCTCGACCTCGACCGCAAGGGTCACTTCACCAGGCTGCGCGAGGTGTCGCCGCGGCGGGCGCGCCTCGACCTGCAGATCCAGCTCGCCCCGCCGAAGCGCGGCGCCCTCGAGCTGGCCCTCATCGACGAGCGGCCCGATCAGCTGCGGGTGGACTACGTCTGGGGCTGGAAGCGCGAGCAGGAGGTCTTTCCCGTCGTCGCGGTCGGCGACGCCTTCGTCACCGACCGCGTCATGCACCTGCTCCGCGGCCTGGTCGGCTGAGCGCGGCCGGGTCGCCTGAGCGCGGCCCTGACGGCGATCTGGCCGCCTGACCCTGGCCCAACGCCCTGATCCCTTCTGGCCCCAGCGCCCCCGCCGCGCTTTCCGCCGCCTCATCGATCGCAAACGTGCTGTTGCCTATGATCGGCAGCAATAAATTTTTGCATCTCGGATGCCAATTCTTGGTAGCTGAGATCTCGCCATAGTCGAATATAGCCTTTAGTTTCAGTTGTTTAAAATTTTTCCAAAGGTGGCATGGGGCGTGCTCTACCCATGTCTATCGCCCGGATCAGCCCGCGGCTTTATTTTTGGACCCCGCTCAGGGGGCAAGAGGGAGTGCCCATGTTCCGTCGCCTTCACAAGCGTAACCAAGGCTTCACGCTCATCGAGCTGTTGATCGTCGTCGCCATCATCGGGATCATCGCCGCGCTGCTGATCCCCAACTTCCTCGATGCGCTGCAGAAGGCCAAGCAGAAGCGGACCGAGGCCGACATGCGCAACCTGGGCACCGCCATGTTCTCCTGGCTGACCGACCAGGCCGGCGCCGCCGCCGCCGGCGCCGCCGCCACCGGCGACGTCAACCTGGCCAACTTCCAGTCCATCGACTCCACCACCATGACCACCATCCTGGTGTCGCAGTACATCCAGTCCATACCCGTCCTGGACGGCTGGAAGCACAACTACTCGTACTACCTGAACTACACCAATCCGCTGGGCGGCGTCGGCATCATGGGCCTCCTCAGCTACGGCCGCGACGGCAAGCCGGATGCCGGCTCGCCCGACTACACGGTGACGGGCTTCGATCCGACCGACTACGACCGCGACCTGGTCTGGGCCGACGGCTACTGGGTCCGCTACGCGCAGAAGACGTCCGGCTAGAAGGCGCTTTTCGCAGCGCTGATCCTGATGGTTGCGAGCCGGGCGCCGCGGATGGCGGCGCCGGCTTTTTTCTGGCTCCAGGCACCCCCCCATGCCACGCATGAGGGCGCGTCCGCCGAGGCCGGCAACGCGCCCAATTACAGAGCCTATCTATGCATCATTTACGACCCCGGAGGTTACTTGTTTTGCTGACGAATTCTGCCAGAGGCGGCTGCCAATATTCGACACCTCCTCCCGCGCATGGCCTGGGGAAAAACCCGTCCTGGCAAGGTTTTGACCGCTCCTGGGGGCATGGCACCAACCATGCACTTGCGTCCTGTCGCTTAGCCTGGACGAATCTGGCTATGTTTAAAGGCCCCGAAAGGGGGAGGAGGAGGACCCTAGAATGCTCAGCCGTCTCCGCCGCCGGCAGCAGGGCTTCACGCTCATCGAGCTGTTGATCGTCGTCGCCATCATCGGGATCATCGCCGCGCTGCTGATCCCCAACTTCCTCGACGCGCTGCAGAAGTCCAAGCAGAAGCGGACCGAGGCCGACATGCGCAACCTGGGCACCGCCATGTTCTCCTGGCTGACCGACCAGGCCGGCGCCGCCGCCGCCGGCGCCGCCGCCACCGGCGACGTCAACCTGGCCAACTTCCAGTCCATCGACTCCACGACCCTGAGCACGATCCTGGTGTCGCAGTACATCCAGTCGATTCCCATCCTGGACGGCTGGAAGCACAACTACTCGTACTACCTGAACTACACCAATCCGCTGGGTGGCGTCGGCATCATGGGCCTGCTCAGCTACGGCCGCGACGGCAAGCCGGACGCCGGCTCGCCCGACTACACGGTGACGGGCTTCGATCCGACCGACTACGACCGCGACCTGGTCTGGGCCGACGGCTACTGGGTCCGCTACGCGCAGAAGACGTCCGGCTAGCAAGCGCTTTTCGCAGCTCTGATTCTGGTGGTCCCGAGCCGGGTGTCGCGGTGGCGGCACCCATTTTTTTTCTCTCCCAGCTTTTCTCTCCCAGCCATGGACCCTGAACCATCGGACCGCCACCTGCCAGGGCTTGCCGCCCTGCGCCGCCTGATCGCCGCCGAGGTCGTGCCGCTCGAGGCCGAGATGTTCAGCCGCGGCTTCCCGGCTGTCGAGCCGCGGCTGCTCGCCTTGCGCGACCGCGTCCGCGAGCTCGGCCTGTTCGCGCCGCACCTGCCGCCCGCCTGGGGCGGCGCCGGCCTCTCCCTGCCGGACCTCGCCCAGGTGGGCGAGGTCCTCGGCTGGAGCCCGCTCGGCCACTACGTCTGCAACTGCCAGGCGCCGGATGCCGGCAACATGGAGCTGCTGCTGCGCCACGGCTCCCCCGAGCAGCAGCGGCGTTGGCTGGGGCCGCTGGCCCGCGGCGAGCTGCGCAGCTGTTTCGGCATGACCGAGCCCGGCCTCCCCGGCTCGAACCCGGTGCGGCTGGCGACCACCGCCCGCCGCGACGGCGACGACTACGTGCTCGACGGCCACAAGTGGTTCACCTCCGGCGCCGACGGCGCCGCCTTCTGCATCGTGATGGCGATCACCGACCCCAACCCTGCCTCCGCCTCCAGCGTCGAGCCACACCGGCGCGCCAGCATGCTCTTGGTGCCGTCGGACACCCCGGGATTCGAGCGCCTGCGCAACCTGCCGGTGATGGGCGAAGCCGGCGCCGGCTGGGCCAGCCATGGCGAGATGCGCCTGCAGGGCGCGCGGGTGCCGGTCAGCCACCGCATCGGCGAGGAGGGCGCCGGGTTCACCCTCGCCCAGGAGCGGCTGGGCCCCGGACGCATCCATCACTGCATGCGCTGGATCGGCATCTGCGAGCGCGCCTTCGACCTGATGTGCCGCCGGGCGGTGACGCGTGAGCTGGCTCCCGGCGACGCCCTTGCCTCGCGCCAGCTGGTGCAGGCGTGGGTGGCCGAGAGCCGGGCGGAGATCGACGCCTCCCGCCTGCTGGTGCTGCGCGCCGCCGAGCGCATCGAGCGCGAGGGCGCGGCGGCGGCGCGCGACGACGTCTCGCTGATCAAGTTCCACGTCGCCGGCGTCATGCAACGCGTGCTCGACCGCGCCCTGCAGGTCCATGGCGCCGCCGGCATGGTCGACGACACGCCGCTCGCCTGGTGGTGGCGCCACGAGCGTGGCGCCCGCATCTACGACGGACCCGACGAGGTGCACAAGACCGCCGTCGCGCGGCGCATCCTCGCCGCCTACGCCCGCGCGGAGCCGCCCGCCTGAGCACACCGAGCGCGCCGATGCCCGCCGACGCCACCGCCCCACCCGGCGCCGCAGGCGGCGCCACTCCCCTCGCGGCCGCGGCGGCCGCCGATGGCCCCGGTCCCGTGCGGCCCGGCGAGGAGCTGCCGCTGGCGCCGCTGGCCGCCTGGCTGGACGAGCACCTCCCGGCTATCGAGGCCGGCCCTGGCGCGCCCCTGACCGTGGAGCAGTTCCCCGGCGGGCATTCCAATCTCACCTACCTGCTGCGCCGCGGCGAGCGCGAGCTGGTGCTGCGGCGGCCGCCGCTGGGGGCCAGCATCAAGACCGCCCACGACATGGGCCGCGAGCATCGCGTGCTGTCGCGCCTCCACCGGTGGTACCCCAAGGCGCCGCGGGCGCTCGCCGCCTGCGACGACCCGGCGGTGATCGGCGCGCCCTTCTTCCTCATGGAGCGGGTCAGGGGCGTCATCTTGCGCCGGCCGCCGCCGGGGCCGCCGAGCACCGCACCGGGGCTGCCGGGCGCCGCGCCGGGGCTGCCGGGCGCCGCGCCGGGGACGCCAGGCAATGCGCCGGAGCCGGCACGGCTGCGCGCCGCCAGCGCGGCGGCGGTCGATGCCCTCGCCGAGCTGCACGCGATCGACGCGGCGGCGTCCGGCCTCGCCGAGCTCGGCCGGCCCGCCGGCTATGCCGCGCGCCAGGTCGGCGGCTGGACCGAGCGCTGGCAGCGCGCCGCCACCGACCCGGTGCCCGACCTCGATCGGGCCGCCGCCTGGCTCGCCGAGCACCTGCCGCGACGCTCGCCGGAGGCCGAGGCCGCCACCGCCACCGTGATCCACAACGACTTCAAGCTCGACAACCTGGTGCTCACGCCCGACCTCGGCACCGTCGTAGCGGTGCTTGACTGGGAGATGGCGACGGTGGGCGATCCGCTCATGGACCTCGGAACCAGCCTCGGCTACTGGCTGGACCCCGACGACGAGGAGGCGCTGCGGCAGCTGCCCGTCGGCCTCACCGCGCTGCCGGGCAACCTGTCGCGGATCGAGGTGGTCGAGCGTTACGCCAGCGCCACCGGCCGCGACACCTCAGGCATCCTGTTCTACTACGTCTTCGGCCTGTTCAAGATCGCCGTCATCGCCCAGCAGATCTATCATCGATATCGGCGCGGCCTGACCCGCGACGAGCGCTTCGCGCCGCTGCTCGACAGCGTCCGCCTGCTGGGCCGCACCGCCGCCCAGGCGCTCGCCCGCCACCGCGTCGACCGCCTCTGGGCCTGAGAGTTTCGGTCTATCCTGCGGGCCAGCATGCGCCCACCTCCATCGGCACCGCCCAAGCCGACGCTCGCCGGTGAAGCTGGCGGCCTCGCACTACCGCCCGGGCCTTCGTCCGTCGGCGCACCTGAAGTCCTCGCGGCCAGTTCACCAGCCGGGGCCGGCGGCGCCGCGCGGGCAGGCAGACCGCCGCGCCGCCGCCGCCGGGTCCTGCGCCTGCTGCGGCCGATCCTGCGCCCCGGCACCGGGCACCGGCTGCCGCCCGAGCTGACCGCCCGCCGCATCGGCAAGCTCGCGGCGTCCCTCCCCGGCGGCCTGCGCGGACCGGACCTCGAGGCCTTGCTGCGGCGCGTCGAGGCGAAACCGATCCATCCCGGCAACCGGCTCGAGCTCTATCACAGCGGTGAAGCGGCCTTCGCCGCCATGCACCAGGCGGTCGCCGCCGCCCGCCACGAGGTGCTGCTCGAGTCCTACATCTTCAAGGACGACGCCGTGGGCCTCAGCCTGCTCGACGAGCTGGCGGCGGCGGTGCGCCGGGGTGTCGTGGTCCGGGTGCTGGCCGATGCCCTGGGTAGCTGGTCCACCCATGCCGACTTCTGGCGCGACATGGAGCGGCGCGGGATCGCCGCCCACCTGTTCAACCCCCTGTTCAAGGGCCTCTGGTACCAGCCGTTCCGCGATCACCGCAAGCTGCTGGTGGTGGACCGCAGCGTCGGCTTCACCGGCGGCATGAACATCGGCGTCGAGTACGGTTCGCCGAGCGCTCCGGGAGGGCCCTGGCGGGACCTGCATGTGCGGGTCGCCGGCCCCGCCGCCTGGGGCATGGCCATCGTCTTCGGCGAGGGCTGGGATTACGCCGGTGGGCCACCGCTCGACCTGCCGCCGCTTGCCGTCGCTGCGCCGGACCTGCCCGGCGGGCGGGTGCTGGTGCTCGACGCCCGCCCGATGCGCGGCAACCGCGAGGCCGCCGCCACCCTGGCCGCCATCGCCGGCGCGGCCCGCCAACGGCTGTGGATCACCAACGCCTACTTCGCTCCCGGCCACGCCGCCGTCCGCATCCTCGCCGACGCCGCCCGCCGTGGCGTGGACGTCCGCCTGCTCCTGCCCGGCCGCACCGACGTGCCCCTCGTCCGCCACGCCGGCCACGGTTACTTCGCCAGCCTCCTGCGCCGCGGCATCCGGGTCTTCGAGTACGGCGCCGCCGTCCTCCACGCCAAGTCCCTGGTCGCCGACGGCTACGTCGCGGTCGTCGGCTCGACCAACCTCGATTTCCGCTCCTTCCTGTTCAACGCCGAATGCAACCTGGTCGTCTTCGACGCCGCCTTCGCCGGCGACCTCGAGCGCCTCTTCGAGGAAGACCTCGCCCAATCGACCGAGATCGCCCTCTCCGCCTGGCGCCGCCGCCCCCGCCTCCACCGCCTCGGCGACCGCCTCGCCCGCTACCTGTCTCCGCTGCTGTAGGGCCGATGACAAATCACGGCCCGCAGTTGTGCTGCCAACGCCGAGGCGCTTTACGCTGCACGTCCATACCGTTCGTAGACGTGCTGAAAGACGGCGCTCGCCTTCTCTTTGAACACGGCGGGACTGTAGGCGCGCGGCAGACCATCGTCGAGAGTCTCCTCGATGGACTCACGGATCCGGGCGCGAGACTGGGCGGTCTTTTGCCAATCGATGGTGAAGGTTGAGCGAAGCTTGGCGAGCAGACTGCGCGCCACTCTCTTGACCTCGTCGCGTTCCGCTGTGGATAGGTCCGGCCCAGGCCGCGTCAGCAGGTCGAAAACGACGAGCTCGTCTTCGGTTAGCTGTTCCCGCACATGGCGTGCCTCTTCGTCGGTGAGCGCGCGGCTGAGCTCCAACAACTGCTGAAAGAGCTGCTCGATCTGCATGCTGCCGGCGTTGTAGTCCTCGATCATGGCTTCGAACTTGGCGCGGAAGTCGACGCGGGTCTCGTTCGCCTGGATCATCCGGTCGAGTTGGGCGCGAATTGCCGCCTTCAGGCGCGCGAGGTCGAGATCCTTGGTCTTGGACTCCTCGAACTTCGCGGACAGCGCCTTGAAATCGATGCGTGAAAGGTCGATCGCGGTGGAGGTTTCGCGGATATCGCTGCCCGCGATCGAGCGGTCGAGCACCTCTCCAATGGTTCGGAGGACCCTTGAAATATCCGCCTTCTCCGGCGTGATCTCGGTGCGGATCTTGCCGGCCAGCGTCGCAAACGTTGCCATGCGCGGCGCGAACTCGGCAGCCGACCGATGGGGCTTCACCGCCGCATAGAGGCGCTCGACGAAGCGGGTCTGCGCCAGGAACGCCTTCCGGCGGTCGTCGGGAGCGATGAGCGTGTTCACTGCCTGGCCGATGAGGGTGAGGCGGTCGAGGGCGGCTCTTGCCTCCTCGATCGCGCCCAGGTTCACGCCGGCGTCACTGCAGAAACTTGCGAGCGCCTGGAGCGCGGCGCGGAGCTCCTTCACCAGCTCGTCCTTGTCGCGCACCGGCGTGCGGCCGGCGCCGGCAGCGCCATAGATCGCCAGGGCGCGCTCGAGCGAAGCGAACACGTTGGCATAGTCGACAATGACGCCGCTGTGCTTGCCTGGGTAAACGCGGTTGGCGCGGGCAATCGTCTGCATCAGCGTGTGGTTGCGCATCGGCTTGTCGAGGTAGACCGTCGAGCAGCTCGGCGCGTCGAAGCCGGTGAGCCACATCGCGCAGACGAAGACCAGCGACAGGGCATCAGAGGGGTCCTTGAACTTCTCGGCGAGAGGCGGCTGCGACTCGTTGAGGCGCTTGCGGTGCGGCAGGATGTCGAGGCCCAGGACCTTCATCTCCTCGATCTCGTTCTGCCCCGGAGAGACGATCACCGCCATGTCCACGGTATCGAGCCGGTGCAGGCGCTGCGCGTACTCGTCGAGTTGAGCCAGCTCGAGCACTCCGCCGGCGATGGCGTCCTGGACGCGCTGCCTCTCCTCCTCCCAAGCGCGCCTGACCTTGTCGTAGGTCCGCAGCGCTGTCGCCTTGTCGATCGACACCACCATGGCCTTGCCCTGGAAGCCGCGCCCCAGGAAATGCCGCACGATGTCCCTGGCCACGGTGTCGAGGCGGTCGTCGCGCGTCACCAGATGGTAGCGCTGGCCGAGCAGGCGTTGCAGGCGCGCCTCGCTCTCCTCGTCGATCGCTGCCTCGTCGATCGCGGTGTAGAGGTCGTCGTTCAGGTCCGGGTTGGTGAGGTGCAGCTCCGGCGTCCGGTTCTCGTAGAACAGCGGCACGGTGGCGCCGTCCTCGACCGACTGCTGGAAGTCATAGACCGAGACGTAGTCGCCGAAGACTTCGCGTGTGCGCTCCTCGCCAACAATGAGAGGCGTGCCGGTGAAGGCGACGAAAAGCGCGTTGGGAAGCGCGGCCCGCATGTTGGTCGCCAGGGTGTCGTATTGGCTGCGGTGCGCCTCGTCGGCGATCACGATCACGTCGCGTCGGTCGCACAGCACGTCGCTGCTCTGGAACTTGTGGATCAGCGTGAAGACGTAGCGGTGATTCTCGGATAGCAGCTGCCGCAGCTCGACGCCGCTCGCCGCATGGTACTTGGTCGCGTCGTCGACAGCGCCGCAGGCTGCAAAGGTCTTGGCAATCTGGTCGTCGAGCTCGACGCGGTCGGTGACCACGACAAAGGTCCAGTTGCCCGGCACCGTCCGCAGGATCTTCTGGCCATAGAAGACCATGGAAAAGCTCTTGCCCGAGCCCTGCGTCTGCCAGAATACGCCGGCGCGCCCGTGGCCTTCGGTGCGCGCGGCCAGCGTGGCCGCAATGGCGTTGTTGACGCCGAGCACCTGATGGTTCTGGCCGAGGATCTTGACGAGGCCGCCGGCCTGCTCGGAAAAGAGCATGAAGTTCTGGGTCAGGTCGAGCAGGCGGCGCCGGTCGCAGGTGCCCCGGAGGAGCGTTTCGAGGGCGACGTGGCGCGCTTCCTCCTCGCTGGCGATGCGCTTCCACTCGAAGAAGCGCTCCCAGCCGGCGGTGATCGCGCCGACCCGGCTGTCGGTGCCGTTCGAAGCGACGAGCAGAGCGTTGTAGGCGAAGAGCTGGGGCACTCCGTTCAGCGGATGCATGTAGCTCGTCAGGTTGTCGTCGAAAGCCTGCCGTGCGGGCACACCGGGGCGCTTGAGCTCGATCACCACCCACGGCAGGCCGTTCACGAACAGGGTGAGGTCGGGGATGCACCGGTACAGTGAACCCTGGAAGGCGATCTGGCGGATGGCCAGGAAGTCATTGCGCTCGGGCTCATCCCAATCGACAGCGCGCACGACGAGCGGTTCGTCCCGGTCGGTGCGCGTGTCCTTCACGGTGACCTTCACGCCTTCAGCCAGAAGCCGATGGACCTCGCGGTTCGCCGCGGCCGGTCCCATGGCGACCCGGTCGCGCAGCAACTCATCAAGCGCCAGGTCGATCGCACCGGGCGGCGCATGAGGGTTGAGGCGCGCGATGGCGGCCCGCAGTCGCGGCACCAGGACGACCTCCCGCGCCGAAGCCCGGCCGAGCGTGCCCATCGACCCGAAGGTCTCCTCGGCGGCTGTGCCGGTGGTCCAGCCCAGGGCTCGGAGGATCTCCTCGGCGGACTCCTCGACCAGGGCCTTCTCGCTGTAGGCGCTCGGGGTCACGGGGCGGAGCTCACAGAGAGTTGGCCGCTCAGCAGGCGTGGGAGTAAGAGATCGCGAGTTTTCCTGAGGACTCCCGCTCGTTTGTCAAGACTAAGAATGGCATCGAAGAGCGGATCTACCGCTTGCGAGAATAGACCAGTGATTGCACCCAACGGCACGATGACCCGCATGCGACGGAACGTATCGACAACGATAGTTGCGAATGTAGCACCGCCCGTGTTTTTTCTCAGATACTCTACCTGCTCGAGGCCAAACAGGTAAAGAAAACGCTGTGAATAGGGTGCACGCGACCGCAGTGCATAGCAGGACTGGTTCATCGCCATTGGCCTTGAAGCCATGGCGAGATTGCCGACTGTGCCGCGTGCCGTAATGAACACAGTGTCGGACGGGAACAAGGGGCTTGCACACTCCGAAAGGCCAACCGCACTCAAGTGCTTTTCTGTATCACGCACGTAGCAGCAATCAGGCGCGTCTCGAGGCGTGAAGAAGGGGATCTCGCCGTCCCAATAATCGGGGACA
Source organism: uncultured Acidobacteriota bacterium (assembly GCA_963732005.1). Lineage (GTDB taxonomy): Bacteria > Acidobacteriota > Thermoanaerobaculia > Multivoradales > UBA5704 > JASLEW01. The sequence goes on along the minus strand of CAVSXT010000005.1, from coordinate 2,258,743 downwards.
TCGGTCTTGGGTGTCCCGCCGCTTAGCACATCTGCGAATTCAGTGAATGCGGTGCACTTCCATCCCAGCGGAATTCTCCCAAGTGGCGAGTCGACCAACGGTACCTTTTCATACCCAGGGTAGCGGAACTTCACGAACCACTCGCGGTAGAGCGCCCGCGCCATTTGGTCGAGCACGCGGATTCGGCGCTCGCAGTTCTCGACAAGGTCGTCGTAGGCAGAGAGTATGTCGGCGATACGGTGTTGCTCATGGATTGGTGGAATCTGGACCCTAAGCCTGGAGAATACTGATTTGTTAACGATTGGGGTACGAGTTCCCACAGATCCGAGCCTTTTAAGTTCCTCGCGCCGCGCCAAAAGAGAGTAATAAAGATAATGGGGGTCAACTCGACTGTTCGGGACGATTGTATTGAGCTGTTGATTCGTGACGGAGTCTCGGTCGATCATGCCAGCTTTGCCCATCTGCCACCCTATGCACGACACGGTGACACTTCCAGCGGGAACGACACAACGATGCAAGAGAGCCTGGCCCTCACCTGAAAGATATCTCTCGGTTCCCCGGATATACTTCTGCCCGATCATGTCTGAGGGTGTGATAAACGGACAGGTGCCTCCGAAGCAACCAGCCCTACCCGAGGGCGGGGTTCGACCGGTTATGATGTTCCCGAGATCCGCCAAGGAGGCCTCGGTCCCGCCTTCAGGTTCCTTCATGCTTCGAAAATCCTCGTCGCATTGATCCGGATAACTCTTTCTATCTTTCGAGCCTCGGTCGTCAGCCTCTTCAGCTCCTCGTTCAAGCCCTCAAACTGCGTCATGAAGTCCTCGTCGCTTACGTCCTCTCCGGGCGCAACTCCTACGTAGCGCCCGGGATTCAAGCTCCATCCCTGGGCCTCGATCTCGGCCAAGGCCGCGACCTTGCAGAACCCCGCCACGTCCACGTAGCGCGCTCTCTTCCCGAAAACCTCTCGCAGCTTCTGTCCCGCCTCCTCGCCACCGTAGGTGTAGTCAACCTCTTCGCCGCGATACAGCCGCACCACGTTGGCGAGAAACCCGATCTGGCCCGGAGTCCAGTCGCGGTGGGCACGGTCGATCTGACGGTAGACGTGGCGGGCGTCTAGAAACAGGACCTGATCCTTGCGTTTGCTGCGCCCTTTTCCGCGGTCGAGAAACCACAACGTGCAGGGCAGCGTCACGGTATAGAACATGTTCGGCCCTACCGCCACGATCACGTCGAGCGCCCGCGCCTCGATCAGCCGCCTGCGCAGCTCGAGCTCCGACGAACGCGCGTCAGCGGCCGAGTTCGCCATCACGAAGCCAGCTCGACCGGTGGCGCTGAGGGCGGCGTAGAAGAGCTGGATCCATAGGTAGTTCGCGTTGTCCGGTTTCGGCAGGCCGAAGGGAAAGCGCCGGCCCTCGCCGACGGCATCCGCGAGCCGTTCCTTGTCCACCTTGTCGACGTTGAATGGCGGATTCGCCAGCACGAAATCGAAGCGCCCGGCGAGATTGTGGGGATCGTCATAGTAACTGTTGCTCTCGCCACCGTGCCGGATGTCGCCTTCGAGCCCGTGCACGGCGAGGTTCATCCGGCAGAGCCGGCCGGTGTCGTCCACCTTTTCGACGCCATGGATCGACAACGCGCTGGCGCCGCCGCTCTTCTTGTGCTCGGCCACGAAGCGCGCGCTCTGCACGAACATGCCGCCTGAACCGCAGGCGGGATCCAGGATGCGGCCGCGGAACGGCTCGAGGACCTCGACCAGCAGCCGCACGATGCTGATCGGCGTGTAGAACTCGCCGCCCATCGAACCCTCTGCAGCCGCGAACTCCGACAGGAAGTACTCGTAGATCTTGCCGAAGGAATCGCCCTCGAGATCCACCGGAATGGTGGAAAAGGTCTTGAGCAGCTCCTTGAGCAGGCGGCCGTTGAAGCTCTGGTACGTCCTCGGCAGGACCCCGCCGAGCTGCGTGTTGCTCTTCTCGATGGCTCGCATGGCCTCGTCGACAGCCTTGCCAAGCCCCACACCCTTCAGGCCGCCCTCGGGGAAGTTGAGCAGGCGATCGAAGCGCGCCTCGGGAGGCAGATAGAGCACGCCCTCCGCGTTGTAGGCCGACGGATCGTCGATCCGCGAGCCGCGCCGGCCGGAGGCGCTCTTCTCGAGCTGAGCCCGGCGGGCCGCGAACTTTGCATCGGCGAAGCGGAGAAAGACCAGCCCCAGCACCGGCTGCGAGTACTGAGCCGAGGTCAAACCGCTATTCGCGCGGAGCTCATCGGCGGCGGCCCAAAGCCGGGCTTCCAGCGTGGTCGTGGCCGAGTCTTTCCGGGGCGGTGCGATCCAGCGCATCGATCGGTGTCTCCTTTCCTTGCCTGCCTTCGGTCCTTGAAGCGATTAGTATACGGCCGCGCACACGCGTGAGAGCCGAGATCAGTCGCCTCCTGGAGGTCGCGGAGGTCGCGCTCGATGGCGTGCCTCTCCCCCTCTTGACAGGCCTTTTTGGACCCCAGCACGGAGAATCCCAAGTCCGCGCTCGAAGGGGCTCTGCCGGCGCATCAGAGGGGTCCACGGGCGCGTTCTCGCGCCCAGCCTCCCGGACCCTCTCGGCGACCGCCGATCGGCCTTGCTACGGCCGCCAACGAGCTGAAAAATCATGGGCTTACAATGGTCGGCGAGGAGGAGGGAGATGACCATTGGCGAACCGGTGCACGAGGCAGATCATGCTATCCCGGCGAGGGATGAAGGCGCGGAGCTCGAGCAGCTCGGCGAGCAGATCGCCGAGCTGGCGGCGCAGATCTCGGCCGCCACCTACGAGCTGTTGGCAATGCTGCGCGACTTCGACGAGCGCGGTGGGTGGAACAGTGGGTTCCCATCTTGTGCGCACTGGCTGTGCTGGCGCGTGGGGCTCGACCTTGGCGCGGCGCGCGAGAAGCTGAGGGTGGCTCGCGCGCTCGGCGCGTTGCCCCTGGTCGCCGCCGCCATGCGGCGCGGCGAGATCTCCTATTCCAAGGTTCGCGCCCTCACCCGCATCGCCACGCCGGCCAACGAGCAGGATCTGCTGGGCTTCGCGCGTGCGGGAACGGCCGCTCACGTCGAGCGGCTGGTACGCGGCATGCGGCGCGTCGACCGCATCGCGGGGAATGACGAGAAGCGCCGCCACGCCGCGCGGTACCTGCGCGCCTACACCGACGAGGACGGCATGGTGGTGGTGACGGGACGCCTCGCACCGGAGGCCGGCGCGGCCCTGCTGCGTGCCCTGGACGCCGGCGTCGAGGCGCTCTACAGGCCACGCTGCGACCACCGCGAACACTGCGGCCAGCCATCCGGCGCCGCGCCGGAGGTGGCGGGCGAGGACGCTTCCACAGAGCAACGCCGCGCCGATGCCCTGGGTCTGGTGGCCGAGAGCGCCCTCGCCGCGGGCCTCGATCCCGGCAGTCGTGGCGACCGTTATCAGGTGGTGGTGCACATGGACGCCGAAGTGCTGGCGGCCGGCGACGAGGGCGGTGCATCCTGGCTCGCGGACGGCACCTACGTTTCCGCGGAAACGTCCAGGCGGCTGGCCTGCGACTCGGCACGGGTGGTGATGCGGCACGATGCAGATGGCCGGGTGCTCGACGTCGGCCGCCGCACCCGCGCCATCTCGCCAAGCCTGCGCCGCGCCCTCGAGCATCGCGACGGCGGCTGCCGCTTCCCGGGCTGCGGCAGGAGGTTGTGCGACGCCCACCACGTGGAGCCCTGGGCCGATGGCGGCGCCACCAACCTCGCCAACACGCTGCTGCTCTGCCGCCGCCACCATCGCGCGGTGCACGAGGAGGGATTCTCGATGGAGCTGGCACCCAGCGGCGAAGCGCGCTTCTATCGACCCGACGGCCGGCCGCTCCCGGAGGCACCGGCGCTACCGATGCTGGCACGAGAGCCCGTCACAGCCCTGGTCGCGCGGCTCGCCGGCCACGGGGTGGACGTGGATGCCGGGACGACGTTGCCCGACTGGTGGGGTGGGCCGGTCGACTATGCCTGGGAGATCGATTGGCTGCGGTCAAGAGACCACCGGCATCCGGCATCCACCACCGGGTGACCGACCACAGGGAACTGCCGCACCTTCCAGCTGTCCAAAGCAAGCGGTCGCGCCCACCGCTGCGAGCACGACCGCTCTCCACCGCCCGCTCGACGCGCCGCCGCTATTCGATCGTCGTGGCGCAGAACGTCGAGCCGGCACCGAACGGGCCACCGCACATGGCGGACTGCTGGTACTGGTCGGCCTGGCCGTAATCGTTGAGGTTGTCGGGGTAGTCCACCCCGAAATGGAAGCCGCTCGAGCCCCGCGAGTACCAGGGATAGATGCAGAAGCCGCCGGCCCCATAGGACTTGCAATGTGAGCTGTCCACCCACAGCTTGCCGCCCAGGTCGCTCACCACCGCCCAGTGCTCGGCCTGCGAGCCGTCGTCGAAGGTCACGCCCTTGATCTCGATCGGCGCGATGTTGGCCCAGGAGCGCGGCGAGTACGACCAGCAACCATGCTGTCCCGGGCTGCAGAGGTCACCGGTCAGGAAGTCGTGGCCGATCTCCCAGACGAAGGCCGCGGGAGCGTCCGAGACACCGCCCCAGAACAGCGAGTTGCCGAGCTTCTGGGTGTCGTAGGACGGGTTCAGCGGGCCGTCCCGCCGGGATCGCAGCACGATCGTGCCCGAATGTCCGGTGGTGACATCGGTCACCGCGACGTGCCAGCCGTCGGCCTCCGGCGTGGTGAAGAAATGGACGGTCACGGTGTCGCCGCTACGCATGATCAGGGGTTTCGCCACCTCAGCCTGGTCGGTGAGCATGGCGTTGAAGGCCGCCTTTTCCAGGAACTGGTTGTTCGGCAGCGAGATGACCTCCCACACCGGCGAGCAGACGGTGTAGACGTTGTGCGCGAAGGTGGTGGTGAAGCTGCCGTCCGAGCCGCAGGCGCTCACCCGCTGCTCGGGATAGAACTGCAGCTCGAGGAAGGCCTGCCCACCCAGGCTCTTGGGATCGTTCACCGGACCGCCGAACCAGAAGGTGGGACCGACCTGCGTCGTGGAGAAGGTCCCGTCACCCGGCAGCACCACCGTCCAGGTCAGGTTGCTCGCCGAGCCCGGGGCGTCCGAGAGCGGATCGAGCTCCGGCTCGTCGTGGCCGGTGCACCCCGGCGCATAGGTCACCTCGAAGCGCCCCTGCAGGTACAGCGGCAGGTGGGCCTTGCAAGCCGTCACCTGGGCCGCGGCCGGCAGCGACCAGAGCAGCGCCGAGACCGCGGCAGCGCACAGCGTCAAGCTTCTCCTGGCGTGTGTCATCACGACCTCCTCCTTGTCGATCCCTCGGGGAATTGTCCGGCCGTCCGCCGGGCTCGCCACCCAAGCCATGTCCGGCATGGCTTGCCGTTGGCTCCAGCGAGCACCGTGCGGCCCATTCTCTTAGCAACGATTGTGCATCACGGATTGACCGTTGTCAAATAGAGCATGTCGCATATGTAAATCGCAACAAGGTACGCGAATCAGCGAGCGCAGCGCCGTGGCGCCACGCGCCTCACCCCGCCAGCCGCGCCAGGTACTCGCGGATGCGGTGGGCGTTCGTCCCCAGGTCGCTCCTGCCCACCCGGGATACGGACCGCACGTCCACCCTGGTGCCGCCGCCCTCAGGCCGGAGGCGGACCACCACGTCGTCCTGGAAGCCAAGCCAGCGCGTCGTCGCCGTGGCCTCGATCCGCCCGGCCACCGGGTCCGCCGCGACGATCTCCCAGCTCATGGCGCGAGCCGCGGCCAGCGCCGGCTCGAAAGCCGCAGCCGGCGCCGCCGCCAGGTGGAGCGGCCGGATTTCCGGGTAGGCCCTGGCCTGCTTGGCGGCGACCTCCGGGCCGCCGTAGGCCGCGGTATTGGGCGCGCCGGCCCGCAGTGGCAGGACCGCGACGAAGGCGGGGGGATCGGCGGTGTCCGTGGTGACGTCATGGATGGCGGGCACCCGGCGGGCCTGCCGGATCATCAGCACCGGCAGCGACAGCACCGCTCCGGCCACCACCAGCGCGCCAACGACCAGCAGGAGGGTTGCGCCCCTGGGCCGGATCATCAGCATGGCCTGCACCCCTTGCGCCGCGCCGAGGACCGCCAGGAAGAATGACAGGCGCAGCGCCACCAGGCCGGCGCGCGACGTCCACATCCCGGCGCGGACGCCCAGCCCGCAGGCGGCCGGCACCAGCGCGGCCAGCGCCGCGGCAGCCACCGCGCCGTAGACCAGCCAACGAAGTCGCGGATCCATGGTCGTCTCCCGGCGCTCTCCCAGCGGGTGCGAACCGCCGGCCGGCACCCGCAGGCCCCTGGGCCGGATGGCCAGACAGCCGCGTGGCATTGTCCCACAACCCCGATCGTGCCCCTGGTGCCGCCTGCCGGAGATGCGCCGGCATCCGGCCGCCGAGCCGTCCGCCCCAGCTGCGTTCCGCTCCCGGCCGCGCCCGCCGCGCCCCGCCGCGCCCCGTCGCCCCCGTCGCGGCGCCAGTTGCGGGCGCCGCCCGCAATCTCCTAGACTCCGCCCGTTCCGCTTGCCTCAACGCCACCCGTCATCGCCGAAAGGGGGACCTCATGAGCCACGCCGTGCGCACTCTCAAGATCCTGGTCTGTGCCCTCGCCGTCGCCGGCATCGCGCTCGCCGCCGGCCGCGCCGCCGCCGCCGAGAACGGCGCCGCCGCCAACCATCCCAACCTCAAGCCCGGGAGCTGGGAGATCAGCACCACCATGGAGATGACGGGCATGCCGCCGCGCCCCGCCTTCACCAACACCGTCTGCGTCAAGCCGGACCAGATCAAGGACTCGCACGCCTTCGCCCAGACCATTCAGCAGCGCAACGACAAGTGCAAGGTCTCGGACCTCAAGGTCGACGGCGACAAGCTGTCCTACGGCTTCGCCTGCGAGCACGGCAGCGGCACCACCGAGCTGACCTTTGGCGGCACCACCTACGAAGGCACCATCAAGATCACCACCAGCGGCCGCGGCAACAACGGCCCGATGACCATCATCCAGCACGTCAAGGCCAAGCGCACCGGCGACTGCTGAGCAGCCCGCGCCCCCGCCGGCGCCCCCGCTCAGGAAGCGGCGACCGCGATCACCGCGGCGCCCTGGAAGGCGCCGGCCCGCAGCGCGGCCAGCGCGGCGTTGGCCTCGGCGAGCGGGAAGGCGGTGACCTCGCTGTGTACCGGCACCGCCGGCGCGAGGGCGAGGAACTCCTCGCCGTCGCGGCGGGTGAGGTTGGCGACCGAGCGCAGCACCCGCTCGCCCCACAACAGGTCGTAGGGAAAGGCCGGGATGTCGCTCATGTGGATGCCGGCGCAGACCACGGTGCCGCCCCTGGCGACGGCCCGCAGCGCGGCCGGCACCAGCTCGCCGGCCGGCGCGAAGATCAGCGCCGCGTCGAGCGGCTCCGGCGGCGCCTCGCCGGCGGCACCCGCCCACACCGCACCGAGCCGGCGGGCGAAGCGCTGCCCGGCCTCGTCGCCCGGCCGGGTGAAGGCGAACACCCGGCGTCCCTGGTGCCGCGCCACCTGGATCAGGATGTGGGCGGCGGCGCCGAAGCCATAGAAACCCAGCCGCTCGGCCTCCCGCGGCGGCCCCGCCAGGCGCAGCGCGCGAAAGCCGATCAGCCCGGCGCAGAGCAGCGGCGCCGCCTCGAGGTCCGGATAGCCGGCGGGGATCGGGAAGCAGAACCGCTCGTCGGCGACGGTCATCTCGGCATAGCCGCCGTCGATCTGGTAGCCGGTGAAGCGGGCACGTTCGCACAGGTTCTCGCGGCCGGACCGGCAGTAGCGGCAGGTGCCGTCGGTCCAACCCAGCCAGGGCACCCCGACGCGCTCGCCCTGCCGGAAGCGGCCCGCCCCCTCGCCCAGCGCGGCGATGGTGCCGACGATCTGATGCCCGATCACCAGCGGCAGCTTGGGCTCCGGCAGCTCGCCGTCCACCACGTGCAGGTCGGTACGGCACACGCCGCAGGCGTGCACCCGCAGCAGCACCTGCCCGGGTCCCGCCAGCGGCTCGGCGATTTCCCGCAGTCGCAGCGGCTCGCCCACCCGCTCGAGCACCATCGCGCGCATGCCGGCAGTGTACATCTTGCACGCATCGCCGATTGCGGCGCCGGCCCGGACGGTGGTCCGCGAGCCTGAGCCGGGCCGCCTGAGGCAAGGCGCTCTGCGCTTACGCACGCCTCGGCGATGCACAGACGATTTGCTTTCGCAGCATAAAAATGCATCCCGCCGAAGCACCTGCGAGTCATCCATGGCCCTATCTCATAGCCTTTTCTACCGGTATTTTCCCTGGTTGACATCCATTTTTACCCGGTGGTATGAAAGGCACCCTGTCAACGTCCTGTTCGCCTGCGAATGGGCCGAGCCGCTGGGGAAGCGGCTCCTCCTGAAGGCTCCGTGTTGGCTTGACGCCGTGTCACGGTCGAGCCGGCCACCGAGCGGCTGGTTGCCCGCGCGCCCGCCGTGACGCTTTGAGACCGGAGGTCTGGATGGTTGGACGGCTGCTTCGTTCCCTGCCTGCTCTGCTGCTCGCCGCCCTCGCCGCTGCTGGACCGGCCACCGCCCAACCCAGACGCCTCCTCCTCGATCCCCTGATCCCGCTGGCCGCCCTCTCCCCTTCCACACCCTCCCTACCCGCCGCAACCGCCAGCAGCGCCGCCGCGACCGCCCAGACCCCCCAGACCCCCCAGACCCCCCAGACTACCGCGCTCGCCCAGCCGCCCCAGACCGCCGCGCTCGCCGACGTGCCCGACCCGTCCGAGCTGTCCGACCCGACCGAGCCGCTGCCACCGCTCGAGAGCGCGCCGCCCGCCGGGTCGGCATCGCCCACCTCGGCCGCCCCTGGCGCCCCGGGCACCCTGAGATTGCCGCTCGACTCCGGCGAGTACGGCGTCGAATACCAGATCTCGGTGCGCGACGCCGAGTCCTTCCTGGGCCGGCTCGCGACGCGGTTCAAGGGCCTGGTCGAGCAGGCGATGACCTACCTCGGCACGCCGTACCGGCGCGGCGGCACCTCGCGCCGCGGCGTCGACTGCTCGGGCCTGGTGGGCGCCGTCTATGCGCAGCAGGGCCTGGAGATGCCGCGCACCGCGGCGGAGCAGTTCGGGGAAGGGGTGCCGGTCGGCGAGAGCGACCTGCGGCCTGGCGACCTGGTGTTCTTCCGCGACACCTACAAGCGCGGCATCTCGCACGTCGGCATCTACCTGGGCGACGGCCGCTTCATCCACGCCGCCGGCCACCGCCGTGGGGTGGTGGTGAGCGAGCTCTCCCGTCCCTACTACCACCTCCGCTATGCCGGCGCCCGCCGCCCGGCTGCGGAGCCCGCCATTGCGCGCGCGGACGGCGACGACCAGACGGCCCCGGCTGTCGGCACGACCGCCGCCACGGCGATGATCGCCGGCCCCCGCTAGCGATCGCTGTTGCCGGCGCCCGCGAGCGCCACGTCACCTCGATTTCCTCCCGTTTTCCGTCTTTATCGTTGAGGGGTTCCCACGCCCGGGGTCCTCCCATCGCCAAGGAGGTGCCTCCGATGGAGGATCATTTCCTGACCGCCGTCGACGCGGCCGTCGCCCGCGCCCTGCCCGCAGCATGGCCGCGCCTCCCCAGGGAGCGGCTGCCGGCTCGCGGCACCATCCGGGCCCGCCATGCCTTCCGCCTCGCGGGCGGCGCCCGTCCGGCTCCCTACCTCGCCATCGTCGCCCTGCCGCTCTGGGCGAGCGCCATCCCCGAGATGCAATGCGACCTGGTCGAGCTCGTCGACCACGTCCTTGCCCGCGGCGCCAGCCTGTTGCTGCTCGAGGAGGACGGCGACGGCCATGCCGACGATTGGATCCCCGAGCATCTCGACTTCCCGCACCCGCGCTTCCTCGGGCTCCCCTGCATGCCCGGCGACCCGGCCCGGGCGGCGGACGTGACCTGCGGCGGCCCGGAGGGCGGCCGCGGCGGCGCCTGCGGGGGGTACCTCGCCGACCTCGACGGCGGCCGCTGGGAGCCACTCTCCGGGGTCATCCAGGACCTCTGGTCAGGGAGCCTTGCTTACCAAGGCCCCGGCGAAGGCGTGCAGACCGTCGGCCTCGAGGTCATGAGCGACGAGTGCTGGCGCTGCCACGCCGCGCTCGACGTCGTGACCGGCATCGTCTTTCCCGATCGCCAGGTCGGCGACTGGTCGCTTCCCGATTGGTCCTGGTTCCAGGGACTGCTCACCCTCGCCGCGATCCCGGAGACGGTGGCTCCCTCTCTCGCCGCGGCCGTGGATGCCTGGCGCGTAGCGGGGGATCGCCGGCTCTCCGCCATCCGCTGGCGCTGCAGCAAGACCGCCCGTCGCGCCTATTGGGCGGCCGAGTGCACCGCCTGCGGTGCGCTGCAGGGCGATCTCCCGGTGACGGCAAGGCGGCTGCGCCGGCTGGACGAGCGCGCCGCGCGGCGCAGCGGCATCCTGAGCTATCGGCCGTTGCGGCTCGACATCCCGCGGCAGGCGCTGCAAGAGCTGGCCTGGGGTGTGGAGGCCAGTCCCCATGCACGCGCGATCGGCTGGCGCCGCGCCGGCGATGTCACCGGCGCCGCCGATGCCATGGACCTCGCCCAAGGTCCGGTCCTCGCCGCCCCGCCGCCGCCTGCACCAGCCGCCGCCACGGCGCCCGAGGCGCCCGGGGCGCCCATGACGCCGACGGCACCGATGCCTCGAACGGCACCCAGGACGCCCACCGCGCCTCCCCCCGCCGTCCCTCTACCCGCCTGCGGTCCCCTCCAGCGCTTGGGCGAGATCCTCTGGTCATGGCTGGGCCGGTAGCTCCGACGGCGCCAGCCGCACCTGCCGCAGCCGGGAGTTGAGGCGCACCAGGTCGTGGCCACGCAGCTCGTCCCAGCCCGCCAGCAGCACCGCGAGACGCCGGGCGAGCTCGGCGAAACCCGCCTGCTGCTGGGTGGTGGGCGCCTCGTCGGCGCCGTCCACCGCCTCCAGCAGCCGCCCCAGCTCGTCGTTGAGCCGCGACAGGTTGTCCCCGGCGTCGCCGCGGGCACCCGCTGCCGGCGGCGCCGGCGCCTCCTCGTCGTCCTCCGTCCCCTCGCCGGCAAGCGCGGCGGCTTTGGCCGAGAACGCCGCCAGCTCGCGTCCCAGCGCCCCCTTCCGCTCCGCCTCGGGCAGCCCGACGAACCGGGCGCGCACCGCCCGGATCTGGCCCACCGCCGCGTCATCCCTGCCCATCGCCTCGACGACGTCCTTCGCCAGCAGCTGCTGCTGCGCCAGGTCCTCGACCGGAGTCCGCACCCGCGGGTCCATGGTCACCCGCAGCGGCCGGGTGAAGGTCTGGCCGGCGGCGGTCAGCTTGACCTGGTAGTCGCCCGGCAGCACCAGCGGCCCGAGCGGCTCCGCCGGCGTGTCGTGAGCCACCGCCGCGATCGGATACTCGTGATGCAGCGCCGCGGGCGGCGGGTAGCGCAGGTCCCAGACGAAGCGGTGCATCCCCGGCGCCGCGGCCAGCGCCTGCCACGGCCGCACCCAGTACATCGGGATCGGCAGCGCCGTGGGATCCACCGGCGCCGGCCAGTCGGCGCTCGAGAACCGCCGCACCAGCTTCCCGGCGGCGTCGCTGATCTCGAGCACCACCGCGCCGCCCGCCGGCGCCCGCAGCAGGTAGTCGATCACCGCCCCGTCCGGCGGGTTCTGCCCCGCCGGCTCGTCGGGCGGCAGCGGCGTGTCGGTGTAGAGATCCCGCCGCACTCGCCAGGCCGCCGCCGGCTGGAACAGGTGCGCCGGGGGCGCCGCCGCCGCCGTCACGCCCACCGTCACGTGGGCGTCGAGCTGGCGCAGCGGCGAGATGTCGTCCAGCACCCAGAACGACCGTCCATGGGTGCCCGCCACCAGGTCGACGCCGTGCACCGCCAGGTCGCGCACCGCCGTCGCCGGCAGGTTGAGGCGCAGCGACTGCCAGAGGTCGCCGTCGTCGAACGACACGTAGACGCCGCGCTCGGTGGCGGCGAAGAGCAGCCCGCGCCGCACCGGATCGCCGCGCACGGCGTTGACCACCTCGCCCTCGGGGATGCCGCGCGTGATCTCCTGCCAGCTCTGGCCGAAGTCGCGCGTCCGGTAGATGTGCGGGCGCAGGTCGTCGAGCCGGAAGCGGTTCACCGCCGCATAGGCCGCCGCCGGATCGAAATGCGACGCTTCCATCACCGACACCTTGCTCCACGCCGACAGCCCGTGCGGCGTCACCTCCTGCCAGTGCCGCCCGCCGTCGCGGGTCAGCTGGATCAGCCCGTCGTCGGTGCCGACCCACAGCTGGTTGACGTCGAAGAAGGAGGGCGCGATGGTGTAGATGACGCCGCGATGCGCGCCGTGCTGCGGATCGCCGGCGGCGAACGGCCCGAGCACCGCCGGCACCCGCGGCTTCGTCCGCGTCAGGTCGGGGCTCAGCGTCCGCCAGCTGTGGCCGCCGTCGGTGGTGGCGAACAGGACGCTCGCCCCGAAGTAAAGGATATGGGGATCGACCGGCGAGAACAGCAGCGGCAGCGTGCGCACGTAGCGCACCTTGCCCGAACGCACCGCCTCGGGCGACACGTCCTCCACCTGGCCGGTCGCCCAGTCGAAGCGCTGCACCTTGCCGCCGAAGATCAGGTTGGGATGCAGCGGATCGGGAGCGATGTAGCCGTACTCCTCGGCGCCCACCGGATGCCAGTCGCGGAAGGTGATCTCGCCATCGTTGCCGCGGCTGGCGATGGCCGCCGAGCCGCTTTCCTGCTGGCCGCCGTAGACCCAGTACGGAAAGCGGTCATCGGTGATCACGTGGTAGAACTGCGCCGTCGGTTGGTTGTACCAGGAGCTCCAGGTCCGGCCGCCGTTGAGGCTGACCGCCGCCCCCTGGTCGCCTGCCAGCAGCAGCACCTGCGGCCGGCCGGGGTCGATCCAGATGCGATGGTAGTCGTCGCCTCCCGGCGCTCCCTTGAAGGCGGTGAAGGTCTTGCCGCCGTCGGTCGAGCGGTAGGTCGAGGTGTTGCAGACGTAGACCAGGTCCGGATCCCTGGGGTCCACCCGGACCTCGGCGAAGTCGCCGCCGCGCCCCCAGATCCTGGCCTCGGAGTTGACCCGCTGCCAGCCGGCGCCGCCGTCGTCCGAGCGGTAGAGACCACCATGCTGCTGGTCGGCGTCCACCTGCAGGTAGATCCGCCCCGGCCGGCTGGGCGCGACGCCGATGCCGATCCGCCCCAGCCCCTCGGCGGCCCCCGGCAGGCCCCGGGTCAGCGGCTGCCAGCTGTCGCCGCCGTCGGTGGACTTGAACAGCCCGCTGCCCGGCACCTGGAACGAGGCGCCGATCTCCCACGGCGCCTGGCGGGCTGCCCACAGCGCGGCATACAGGGTGCGCGGATCCGCGGCATCGAAGGCCAGGTCCACGGCGCCGGTGTTGTCGTCGCGGTACAGCACCCGCTGCCAGCTCTTGCCGCCGTCGGTCGAGCGGAACACCCCGCGCTCGGCGTTCGGCCCGTAGGGATGCCCGAGCACCGCCGCGAACACCCGCTTCGGATCGTGCGGATCGACCAGCAGCACCGGGATCTGCTGGCCGTCGCGCAGGCCCAGGTGCTCCCAGGTCTCGCCGCCGTCGGCCGACCGGTAGACACCGTCGCCGACCGACAGGTCGGGCCGCTGCAGCCCCTCGCCGCTGCCGGCGTAGATCACGCGCGGATCGGACGGCGCCACGGCGAGCGCTCCGATCGACTGCGTCGGCTGCCCGTCGAACAGCGGCCGCCAGGTCCGGCCGGCATCGTCGGTCTTCCAGACGCCGCCGTTGTTGACGCCCATGTAGAAGACGTCGGGCTGCCCGGGCACTCCCACCGCGGCCACCGTCCGGCCGCCGCGGAAAGGCCCGATCAGGCGCCAGCGCAGCTCCGAGAGCAGCGCCGGGTCGACGCCGCCGGCGGCGGTGTCGGCGCCGGCGGTGCCAGCGGTCGCGAGCGGAGCGGCCGCCGCCACCGACGGCGAGAAGGACCACGGCGACAGCAACGCCAGCATCGTCAGGAGCGGCAGGACCGGCAGGACCGGCAAGAGCCGCCGGACGGACCGACGGCCGGCGCACGCGGCAAGGCGGACTGGGTTCAAGGCTGGGCCCTCCCTTCGAATCAGGAGGGCCTAGTGTAATGCAGTGGTCGCGGGCGGCCGCGGGCTCCGGCGCGGGCGCCGGGGAGCGCGCCGCCGCGACTGCCTGAGCCGCAGCACCAGCAGCCCGATCAAAGAGGCGAGCCCGCCGGTGAGGAAGAGATAGGTCAAGGCGAGTGCGAGCTGGCGCTGCCGCAGCGAGCGGCCGTCCCAGCAGCTTTCGATCGCCTCGGTGGCAAGGCTGAGCCGCTGGATGCAGGCTTCGTCCCCGATTGCCGGCGGGCAGCCACAACCCGGATTGCGGGAGTCGGCCACGATCACCGCCACGCTGCCGGCGCTGCCGAAGCTGGGCAACCTGACGAACTCAAGGTAAAGGGCGGTGAAGAAGGCCAGCCCCAGGCACACGGCGGCCATGCCGGCGCGGAACAGCCAAGGGTTGCCGCCCGCCGCGATCTTGCCGGCGGCCCCGTACTGGACTCCGACCGCGATCAGCCCCATGAGGAACGTGGAAAGGGGGATGAGCACCCCCCGCAGCTGAAAGGGAAACAGCTCCAGCAGGGCGGCGAACCCCGGCACCTTCTCCTTGCCGAGAAAGGGCCCCAGCGCGACGGGGACCGCCACGAGGAGGCCTAGAGAGTAGCGAACGAAGGGCCGCCGCTCTCCGCCTCGCCCGGCCCGGAGCAAGCGTGCCAGAGCAGCGGGCAGCTGCCAGAGCGCCTCCCGGTTCATGGCGCGCAGTCCCCCCCGGCAGCCCCGGCCCGCGCGGCGCAAAGCCCGGGCGTGGGGTCGACGGCCGCCGAGAAATGGCACTCGACCACCCGCGGCGACCCATCCACCAGGTCGAGCCAGAATTTTCCCCGGTCGGTCGCCGGCTCCAGCTGCTTGCCATTGGGGATGGCCTTGTACTGGTAGGCACCCCGCCAGACCTGCTGCAGGACGCCATTGGTCCGGACCTCGCGCCAGCTCTCGAAGCTGACCGGGCTCAGCTGGAAGACCGCGCCCTTGGGAACGCTGGTGACGCAGAGATCGATGCGCAGATCCGGCGCTTTCGCCTGCTTGCGCAAGGTGTCTATCGCGTCCCAGATCCGCGCCAGAACGCCGTCGACGGCGGCCTTGGCCAGATGCTCCGGCGACGGCCTGCCCGCGGCCGCGGGCAGGAGCTCCACCGCGGCGGCCGGCGCGCCAGGCACCGGCGCCGGCGCCGCATCTCGGGACATTGACACCGCCCGCAGGAGCCGGGCGGCGGGCGGCGCGCCGGCCGCCGCTGACGGGATGGCGGCGATGTCCGCCCTGGCTCTGCCGACGAGGTCGTGGACATAGTCACGCATGGCCGCCAGCTCGGGGCCGGCGAGCGCCGCGACCAGCTGCCGTTCCATCGCGTCGAGCAGCAGGGACACCTGCTGCCGCGTGTAGCCCACGCTCGGCGGACCCGCCACTCCGATTCCCAGCTCGCTCGCCGTCCGCCGCAGCTCGGTCCGGGCCAGCTCGAGCGCCGGGAGGAGCTGGCGCCCCACCTCCTCCTGCGAGCGCTCGCTTGCCCGCGGGTTCTCGCTCGCCTCCGGCGCGGCGCCGCGTGCGCCCGGCGGCCGCGGCACGAGGCCGAGATGGCTGATCTTCATCGAGAGCGTGAACAAGCGGTCGCCGAAGCCGGTCTCGAGCCGCACCAGCAGTGGACCCGCCAGCCGCACCCCGACCCCGGCGATTCCGGCCGTGCCGCTCGCCACGATGCCGGTGCGGGTGTGGAGGAGAGTCTCCTCGGCGACCACCTCGCTGCGCAACGCGACCGTGTCGTCGAGCGTCAGCCAATCGCGGCGGCGCAGCAGACCCAGATACGGCGCGATGCGGCCCCCGGCCAGACTGCGCCCGATCCGCACCAGGCCCTCGCCGCCGTCCATACGGAAGCGCGTCTGGTTCTCCGGCACCTCGAACCCGACTGCCGCGATGGCCGGAGCGCGGCCGGCGGCGACGCTCGGCATGGTGTGGACGCGGAAACCGGCGCCGCCAAACCAGGGACAGCCGCGGCAGAGCGGCGCGGTCAGGTCCAGGCCGAGGCCGAGGACCGCGCCCTGGCCGGTGACGGTGGTGCTGTCGGCCGGCTCCGGCCGGTCGAGCAGGCCCAGCCGCCACCCGCTCCACGCCCCTTGCAGGACCAGAGTCGGATAGATCGCGAGGCCCGCGAGCGGCAGCCGCGGCAGCGCGATCGGCACCTGCGCGCCGGCGCCGGGACCGGCACGCCAATGCAGGACGAACTTGCGGTTGAGCAGCGCGGGGTCGTCGTTCACCGCCGTCGTCACGCCGGTCCCGTGCTGGGCGTCGAGCAGGGTGGTGGTGGTGGTCGCGGCCGAGATCTGCAGATCGCTCTGGCTGGCATAGACACCGTCGAGACCCAGCGCGATCCAGGCGCCCGCCGCCTGCGGGCTCTCGGCCGCCCACGCCGGCGCCGGTGCGGGTGCCGCGGCGGCATCCGGCGCCGCCGCCGATGCCGGGTGAAGACCCTGCGCCAGGAGAATTCCCAGGGCGAGACCGCGCACCGGCCGGGCGGCTCTCATACCGAGTTGCCGCCTGCAGACCGGCAGGCCGGTCCCATCGGATCGCGCCCGATCTGCGGTGCGCACGTCGACCCACGGCGAGATGACACTTGCAATACAATATAGGAAAGTTGGATATTACGAATGATCGCTTTTATATATTCAAATTTCACTTCCCGCCGACCGCGGCTGCCCGGGCCGCGCCCGGCCCGCGCCGGGGCGGGCCGGGCCATCGGGGCGGCGCTCTCGCGCACCTCGCTGCCGGCCGTGATCGCGCCGGCCGCCCTCGCCCTGGCCCTGGCCGCCGCCGGGCGCGCCGAGGCACGGCAGGGAAGCTGGCAGCGGGCACCGCCGATGCCGACCCCGCGGCGCCTCCTGGCCGCCGCGGCGCTCGACGGCAAGGCCTACGCGCTGGGGGGCTGCGGCTCGGCCTGCTTCGAGCCCCCCTTGCAGACCTCCGCCTTCGAGGAGACCCGGGTCGAGGTCTACGATCCGGTCGCCAATTCCTGGACGGCGAGGAATCCGATGCCGACCATCCTTTTCGGCGCCGCCGCCGTGGCTCCCGGCAACGGCAAGATCTATACGCTGGGGGGCGTCCTCAGCGGCAACGTCGTCCAGGAATATGACCCTGCCGCGGACTCCTGGACCCTGCGCCGGCCGATGCCGACGCCGCGCTACGGACTGGCGGTGGTCGCTCTGGACGGCAAGCTCTACGCCCTCGGGGGAAGCGGCCCGAGCAACGCCATGGAGGTCTACGACCCGGCGACCGACACCTGGAGCAGCCGCGCGCCGCTGCCGACCGCCCGCATCTTCCTCGCCGCCGCGGTGGCCGGCGGCAAGGTGTACGCCATCGGCGGCTCGCCGGACTGCTGCGGCGGCTCGCAGACCGACGTCGTCGAGGTCTATGACCCGGCGACCGACCGGTGGGGAACCGCCGCTCCCCTGCCGGTGGCGCTGCAGGTCTCGGCAGCCGCCGGCATCGGCGGCCTGATCTATACCTTCGGCGGCTTCATCCCCGGTGCCGGCGTGCAGAGCACGACCTTGCAGTACACGCCCGCCTCCGACAGCTGGGCCGAGCAGGCGCCCATGCCCACGCCGCGCGACCAGGCGCCGGCGGTGGTGTTGCCTGGCGCCGGCGCCAACGTGCTCGGCGGCGCGATCCACTGCCACTGCCAGGCACTGGCCGAAAACGAGCGGTTCACCCCGAACGAGCTGGTGGCCGACCTGACCGTCGAGCTGACCCCCCGCGGCGCGCTCGACGCCTGCACGCCGGTCCAGCTGCAGATCGGCGTCGCCAACCATGGCCCGGACGCTGCCGCCGGCACGCTGGTCGAGGACCGCTTTCC
Organism: uncultured Acidobacteriota bacterium; assembly: GCA_963732005.1. GTDB lineage: Bacteria > Acidobacteriota > Thermoanaerobaculia > Multivoradales > UBA5704 > JASLEW01. The sequence goes on along the minus strand of CAVSXT010000005.1, from coordinate 2,240,772 downwards.
TCCCGAGCTGACCGCCATCACCTGGACCTGCGAAGGCTTCGGCGGGGCGCGTTGCGAGGCGGCGAGCGGCGGCGGCAACATCGAGGAGCAGGTGGATCTACCGCCGGGCGGGAGCGTGACCTACGAGGTGAGCGCCAGGCTCGCGGCGAGCGCTTCGGGCAGCCTTGCCGACACCGCCACCATCTCGCCGCCGCCAGGCGTCGTCGATCCCCGGCCCGAGGACGACACGAGCACCATTGCGGAGCCGATAGCCGCTGCCGCCGCCGACCTCGATCTGCGCAGCGTTGCGCCGCCGGCCTTGACCGCCGGCGGCGCGACGGCTCCCTATCTCGTCGCGGTGACCAATCGCGGCCCCTGCGTCGCCGAAGACACCGTGCTCGTCCTGACGCTCGCGGCCGGCCTCGAGCTCCTCTCGCCGCTGCCGGGAGGCTGCACGGCCGGCGGTCCGGGAAACCAGGCGTCTCTCACCTGCCGCCTCGGCAGCATGGATCCACGCCGGGAGGCGCAGTTGAGCGCGACGGTGGCAGCGCCCTGCGACCAGCCCGCGGGACCTGCCGTCAGCCTGGCCCGAGCAACCAGTGCGACCCGCGACCCGTTCCTCGGCAACAACTCCCAGACCGGCGAGACGCAGGTGGCGGTGGTGGCCGACTACGCCATCGTCAAGACCGTGAGCTGTATCCCGCCGGTGCCGGCGCCGGACGCGATCCCCGAGGCGGGCGGCTGCACGCAGGCGGCGGTAGGCGAGAACCTCCGGTATCAGCTGGTGGTGACCAATCACGGGCCCAGCTGCCCACCCGGAGTGACCGTCGCCGACGCCTTCGCGCCGGCGCTCACCGGCACGCTCTGGTGCGCGGGCGCCGGCTGCAACCCCTCCCGGACGGGAGACCTGCACGCCGTCGTCGATCTGGCGCCGCTGGCGAGCGCCACCTTCCTGGCCACCGCGGGGATCTCTCCCGCCTTTTGCGGCACCTCCGCCCCGGGAGTCGCCCCCGCTTCCTGCGATCTGCTGCCGATCTCCCCCCCGACGTGCCTCTGCGGCACGGTGAGCAACACCGCCAGCGTCCTGATGCCGCCAGGGGTCCTCGATCCCCACCCGCGCAACAACGCCTCCACCGTCAGCACCGCTGCACTGCTGGTGCTGGCGGCGCCGCCCTGACCGGCCATCTCGGGCCGGCCCCCGCGCGGACCTCCGGCGGCTACGAGCCGCCCAGTCTCCTGCCCGCGAAATCGAGGAAGAGGTCGCGCCTGCCGAGCCGCTCGAAGCGCCGCGCGAGCGGCTTTCCCTTCCGCAATCGCGGCTTTCCCGTAGACTAGCGGACGTGACCGCCCTCGATACCCCGCCGGCCCCCGGTGCGCCCAAGGCGCCGGAACCGGCCCTGGTCCGGGAGCCGGCCGCCGCCGGCGAGCCGGTGGCGGCGGTGGACCATGCCTGGCTGCGCATGGACGAGCCCGCCAACCTGATGCAGATCAACGGCGTCCTGGTGCTCGACCGGCCCGTCAGCGTCGAGGAGATCAAGGCGATCGTGCGCCGCCGCCTGCTGCCCATCCCGCGCTTCCGCCAGCGGGTGGTCGCCGGCCAGGGCGGCCCGCGCTGGGAAGAGGACCCGGGCTTCGACCTCGACCGCCACGTGCTGACGATGGCGCTCCCCGCGCCGGGCGACGATCGTGCGCTGGCGGCAGTGGTGGGCGAGCTGATGGGCACGCCGCTGACGCCCGACCGGCCGCTCTGGGAGTTCCGGCTGCTGCAGCCGTACCAGGGAGGCGGTGCGCTGCTGGCGCGGATCCATCACGCGATCGGCGACGGCGTGGCGCTGATGCTGGTGCTGCTCTCGCTCACCGATCTGCAGCCCACCGGTCCGCCTACCATCCGGGTGACGCCGGACGAGGTCCCGCCGCCGGAACCGCCGGAAAGCCTGGGGCCAGCCCTGGCAGAGGCAGCGCCGGGCGCGCCGACCCAACCGCCGGCGCCGGAGCGCGCCGCGCCGCCCGATGCCGGCGGCGCCGGCGGCGTCAACCCCTTCACCGAGCTGTTCAGCTCGCCGCTGCACGACCTCGCCAGGATCCGCGCCCTGGCCGACGAGATCTCGCCCGAGCTGATGCGCCTGCTGCACGCGCCGGTCGAGGCGCTGCGCCGCGCCCGTGTGCTCACCGGCATCGCCGGCGTCGGCGCCTTCGGCCGGTTGGTGGGCCGCGCGGCCGATCCGCAGACCGCCTTCAAGGGGCCGCTCGGGGTGCCGAAGCTGGTCGCCTGGTCGGAGCGCCTGGCGCTGACCGAGGTCAAGGAGGTCGGGCGCGCGCTGGGCGGCACGGTCAACGACGTGCTGGTCGCCGCGACCACCGGCGGCCTGCGCCGTTACCTGGCCCGCCGGGCCGAGCCGCCGCGGCGTCTCGACGTCCGCGCCGCGATGCCGGTGAACCTCCGGCCGCTGGGCAGGATGTCCCAGCTGGGCAACCACTTCGGCCTGGTGTTCCTGTCGCTGCCCCTCGGCATCGCCGACTCCCTGCCCCGCCTGGCCGAGGTGCGCCGGCGCTCCCTGGCGCTGCGGCGCTCGGCCGAAGCGGTGGTGGTCTACGCCATCCTGCGCACCATCGGCCGGGTGCCGCTCGCGGTACAGCGCCTGGTGGTCCGGATCTTCGCCACCAAGGCGACGCTGGTGATGACCAACGTCCCCGGCCCGCGCCGCACCCTCTACCTGGCCGGCAAGGCCATCCGCGACGTCTTCTTCTGGGTGCCGCAGTCCGGCCGCGTCGGCCTGGGAGTGTCGATCCTGAGCTACGACGGCGCCGTGCGCCTCGGCGTCGGCACCGACGCCGGCCTGGTCCCGGACCCGGAGGCCATCGTCGCCGGCTTCCACGAGGAGTTCGACGAGCTGCTGCGCCTCGCCCGCGCCGCGCCGCCTGGCGCCGCTTCGCCTCGTGCCGCTTCGCCTTAGAGCCGCCGGCTGACGACCCGCCGGCTGACGAAGTTACCGTGGCGGGCTCGGCGCCGCCCAGGCCTGCGAGCTCATCAGCTCCACGATCTGCTTGGCCACCGCCTTCGCCATGCGGGCCGCGTCGGCTTCCACGCTCGCCGCCCGGTCCAGGACGCCGCCCGCCGTCACCCCGGCGGCGGCCGAGCCGACGCTCGCCGTGCCCGCGGTCACGGCGCCCGCGCTCACGGTGGCCGCGGCGCCGGGCTTCTTGCCGCTTTGCGATCGCACCTTGAACTCGAGCAGCACGACGCGCTGCGGCTCGGCGGCCAGCGAGACCGTGACGTGCGCCTTGACATCGCTGGCGCCCTTGCCGAAACCGATCAGCACCCGCTTGGTCTTGTTGCCCTCGTCGATGCCGGTGAACTCCCCGTGCACCACCAGCGTGTTGGGCGGCGGTGCGCTGTCCTCCCCGGGAGCCGCCGACGCCGGCACCGGCGCCTGTTGGAGCTCCTGCAGCAGGGCCTTGGCGAAGCTCGCCTGGGCCTGCTTGGCCACCGCCTCGAGCGGGTTGGCATCGACCGGCTCGTCCTTGCGCCGCCGGTGCACCCGCGCCGCCGGCGAGTCGTCGACCGTGATGACACTGGCCGGCACGTTGAAGTCATAGATCAGGACACTGGCCGGCTTCGGCAGGGCTTCTCCCTGGTACCTGGCGACGACTTCCACCTTGGTGTCGCCGACCAGCAGTTTCTTCGCCGCATTTTCCGCCTCGGCGCTCGCCGCCAGCAGCAGCGCGGCGAGGCCGGCGACGACGCGGACGGCTGGCCTGGGAGGGCACATATCGCTCCAAAGCGCATGCATGAGCGATGCCTTGGCTCGCGAGCACCGCCTCCCGGCCGCGGGCCGGTGCTACGCTCCGCCCTCGTGACCGCTGGCGATTGCACGATGGCAGCGGGCCGGCGCGGCGGCCGCGCCGCCCTCCTCTTCGCCCTGGCGGCGCTCCTGATCTACAACCTCAACGGCAGGGTGATCGCCTCGAGCGACACCCTGGGCACCCGCTTCGTCCCCTTTGCGCTGCTCAAGGCCGGGACGCTGCGGCTGGACCCGGTGCTCGGCGTGGTGCAGACCTCGCGCCGCGCCTACTGGGTGCAACCGGCGCGCGACGGCGGCCACGCCTCGCTGTTTCCGATCGTCGCGCCGCTGCTGGCGACGCCGCTTTACGTGCCGGCCGCGCTCCTGCTCGCCCGCCAGGGCTGGCCGCTCGCCGGCCTCGCCGCCGCCGGCGCGCGGATGGAGAAGCTCGCTGCCTCCTGCATCGCGGCGGCCGCCGCCGGCGCGATGTTCCTGCTGCTGCGCCGCCGCCTGCGCCCGGCCCGCGCCCTCGGCCTCGCTGCCGCCTTCGCCTTCGGCAGCGAGACCTGGATGATCGGCAGCCAGGCGCTCTGGCAGCACGGCACCGAGGAGCTGCTGCTGGCCGTCGCGCTCCTCGCGTTCACCGGGCCGCTCACCGCCGCGCGCCTCGCGGCGGGTGGCGCCGCCTGCGGCCTGGCGATCGCCGGCCGCCCCATCGACGCCCTGCTGGTGGCGCCGTTCGCGCTCCTCGCCCCGGCCTGGGCAGGGCGCCGTTCAGCCTGGTTCTTCCTCGCCGCCGCCGTTCCCCTCGGCCTCGCCGCGGCCTACAACCTCGAGACGTTCGGCCTGCTGGGCGGCGGCTACCAGCTGTTCGTGCTGGCGGGGCGCCGCTATTTCGAGCAGCCCATGGCCCGCGGCCTGGCCGAGATGCTGTTCAGCCCGGACAAGGGGCTGTTCTTCTACACCCCGTTCCTGCTCTTCCTCATCCTCCTGCCCGTCCACCTGCGCCGCTCGCCGGCCGACCCAGCGCCCGGACCGCCGCCGGCCACCGGCCAGAGCCAGCCCGTCGCGCCCGGCAGCTCGGACGCCGCCGCGGTCCGCTCGCGCCTCCGTGCCTTCCTCGCCAACCGCGACCGGGCGCTCACCGTCCTGCTGCTCGCCACCATCGTCGCCCAGCTCCTGGTCTACGCGCGCGCCGAGTGGCGGGGCGGGACCTGCTACGGCCCGCGCTACCTCACCGACATGCTGCCGCTGCTGGTCTGGATGCTCGCGCCGGTGGTCGGCTCGCTGCGCCCGCGGCAGCTCGCGCTCTTCCGCTGGGCGGTCGCGTTCTCGATCGCCGTCCAGGCCGTCGGCGCTTTCTGTTATCCGCGCGGCGCCAGCGACCTGCGCATCGAGGCCGAGCACTCCCGCCTCCCCGCCTACCTGATCGAGGCCCCCGCCGGCATCGTCACTCCCGGCTGGATCGAAGCCCTCCAAGGCCACTGACCGCTCGGCTCGCCGCGCCTCCGGCATGCTAGATTCGCCTTCCTCCGCCCACTCGCCAACCCGCCATCTCGTCTGGGGGCGCCGATGAAGAAGACCCTCGCCGTCCTCGCCGCCGCCCTGCTGCTGCTCCTCGCCGTCCTGACGGCGCGTGCCGCCATGCTGCGCTCGCGCCAGGTCGCGGCGAGCCCGGTGACCGACCTCGCGGTCGACGCCGGGAGCGCCGCCGCGCACCTCGCCGCCGCCCTGCGTTGCCGCACCGTGGCGCGGCCGGACGGCCTGCCGGCCGAGCCGGCCGAGATGCTCGGCCTCCATCGCCTGCTCGAGCAGAGCTTCCCGCGCACCCACGCGGCCCTCGCCCGCGAGGTGGTGGACGGCTACAGCCTGCTCTACACCTGGCGTGGCGCCGACCCATCGCTGCCGCCCATCCTGCTGCTCTCGCACCTCGACGTGGTGCCGGTCGAACCGGCCGGCTGGACCGTGCCGCCGTTCAGCGGCAACATCGCGGCCGGCTGGATCTGGGGCCGCGGCGCGCTCGACGACAAGATGGGGGTGGTCGGCGCGCTCGAGGCGGTCGAAATGCTGCTGGCGGGCGGCTTCCAGCCTCGCCGCACGGTGCTGCTGGCGTTCGGCCAGGACGAGGAGGTGGGCGGCCACCGCGGCGCCCAGGTCATCGCCGCGCTGCTGCGCCGGCGCGGCGTCAAGCCGCAGCTGCTGCTCGACGAGGGCGGGCTGGTCGGCGAGCGGCTCGTCCAGGGCGTGGCGGCGCCGGTGGCGCTCATCGGCACCGCCGAGAAGGGCTACCTGAGCCTGCAGCTGCGGGTGCGCGCGCCCGGCGGCCACTCCTCGCTGCCTCCGCCCCACACCGCCATCGGCATCCTCGCCGCCGCGCTGACCCGCCTCGAGAGCCGGCCGATGCCGGCGCGGATCGCCGGCGCAACGGCCGAGTCCCTCGCCTTCCTGGCCCCCGAGATGCCGTTCGGGTCGCGCGTCGTCCTCGGCAACCTCTGGCTGTTCGAGCCGCTCGCGGTGCGCGTCCTGGCGGCCTCGCCGGCCTCCAACGCCAACATCCGCACCACCGCCGCCATCACCATGATCCAGGGCGGGGTCAAGGACAACGTGCTGCCGTCCGAGGCGCGGGCGGTGGTCAACTTCCGCATCCTGCCCGGCGACAGCATCGCCGCCGTCGAGGAGCACGTGCGCCGGACCGTCGCCGACCGCCGGGTCGAGATCAGCCGCACCGGCGGCACCCAGGCCGAGCCCTCCGCCGAGTCGGCCACGGCGGGCGCCGGCTTCCAGCTCCTAGCCCGCACCGTGCGCGAGGTGATGCCGGGAGTGGTGGTGGCGCCCAACCTCCTCTCCGGCGCGACCGACAGCCGCCATTACGCCGCCGCCCTGGGCGTCCTCCCCTACCGCTTCGCGCCGATGCGCCTGGCCGCCGCCGACCTGGAACGCATCCACGGCAACGACGAGCGCCTCGGGGTCGCCAACTTCGCCGAGATGGTGCGCTTCTACGCCCAGCTGCTGCGCAACGGCGCTTCCTGAGCGGCGGGCTCCGCTATCGCGCCGCCCGTAGCCCAGGTTGCCTACGGCAGTAGCCGGAAGGACCGCTGCACCACGGTCCAATCGCCCGCGGCAACGGGTCTCGAGACCTGCATCTCGCGCATCCCGTGACGAGTGACGCTGGCCATCAGCAGGCGGCCGAGCGGGCTCTCGTGCCCTGCCGGCTCGGCACCGCGGACCGCTCTCTGTTCGAGCACGCTGAAGTCGGCTTCCGCGGTGGTGGCGAAGAGCCTCACCGTCTCGACCCAACCGGCCGGCCGTGCCGCGGGATCGCCGCCGAACGGGAACCCCTTCGGCAGGCAGAGCGTGATCGTCTCGGCCTCCCCTTCGCCCACCAGGAGAGCACGGTCGCCGGGCTCGGCTTTCTGCTCGCCCCCCGTCGCGGGATAGACCAGGCTGACGGCGCCGCTGAGGCCGAAGTCGAGCAGGTAGAAGTAGAGCGGCGACGGGTGGCTGTGGGTGACCCGGAAGGCAATCTGCTCCCCGGCCTGGAAGACCGGCTCGGTGGCCGCCACCGGTGCCACCGGCGCCGCCGGCAGGCCGCTCCGACTTGCCTTCCGCCGCTGCTGATTTCCAGCTTCGCCCCGCTTGGCGCGCTCGCGCGTCTCGGCGCTGCCCCACTCGACCCAGCGCTCGCCGTCGCGGCCCAGGATCGCGAGCTGAACTTTGCCGCTCAGCGGGCCGCCCGGATCGGCCAGCTCCATGGCGGCCCGGAAGCGGGCGCGCTTCTCCAGGTTCTCCAGCAGCAGGTCCACGATCCGGGGCTCGGCCGCCGCATGCACCGGCATCAGCAACTCGCCATCCTCGCCGACCACCGCCCAGCTGTCCGCGGTCAGCGCCCCGGCGGCCGGCACCGCGCCACCCGCTCCCGTCACCGCCCCGCGCGCCGGCAGCAGGTAGACCCGTGCCACCGCCGTCCCCTTGCCGTCATGCAGGCCGAGCATCGCCGATGCCTCGATCCCCGACCGCAGCGCGGCCGCCGCCGCGGCCTGCCGCGCGGCGCCGGCGTCGATCTCGACCGCGAAGCGAGTATCCCCATAGCGATGGATCTCCTCGACCGCGCGTCCGCCGGCCGGCCCCACCTCGCCCTCCAGCAACCTGCCCTCGCTGTCGAGGGCCCGGACCTGCTTCACCTCCACCCTCGCCAGCGGCAGCGCGCCGGCGGCGATGGACTTGGTGCCCGGCGGGTAGATCCCCCACTGCGAGCCGACGGTCATGCCGCAAGCCGCACCGGCCGCCAGGATCAACTTGCCGGCACCGTCCCGCCGCGCCGGAACGAACCGCATCGGCTCGAGCTCGGAAACACCGAAGACCGCGACGTCGCGCGCCCCTTCGAGCTGCGGGTGCTGGCTGGGGTACCTGGCGGTGACCTGCGGCGCGACGACCTCGAAGAGGTCGCGGAAGCTGGTCGCCGCGCCGGCCTTCGCCAGCTCCTGGCAGAGGAAGTAGCTCAGCGCGCCATGTTGCACCTCGCCGGCCGCCGCCGCCGGCACCTCGAACGAGGTCTCGTCGCTGCGGCAGCCCGCCACCAGCACGTATTTGCCGCCCAGCGGCGGGAGGCCGTCATCGCCGCCCAGCTCCGCATCCCGCCACCCCCGCCGCGGCGAGCCGTCTGCCGTCGCCCCCTGCGCCGATGCCGGCTCCGCCGCCGGCCGCGGGTCCGCCTCCACCCAACGCCCCCTGCTCCCGAACGGATCGCGGAGGACGTGGCCCGAATGGCAGCTGTCGAAGATCAGCGTCAGCTGGGCACAACGCTCGGTCAGCCGCAGCAGCCAGCGGTGCAGCTCCTGATCGCAGATGTCGCGGTTCGGGTGCGGCGCGCGCCCGCTGTCGCAGGGCACGATGGTCTCGTCCCAGCCGTCCGGCGCCGTGGGATCGGCCATCCGCGAACCGTGCCCGCTGTAGTGGACCACCACCACGTCGCCGGCTCCGGCCCGCTCGGCCAGACCGCTCAGCGCCGCCCGGATGCCTTTTTGGGTAGCGGCGCCGTCGAGCAGCCGCTCGACGTTGGCGGCCGGGAACGAGAAGCGGCGGACCAGCAGGTCGGCCACCGCCTGGACGTCGTTGACGCACCCCGCGAGCTGGGCCGCCGCGGGGAACTTGGGATAGCGATCGATGCCGATGAGCAGTGCCCGTCGGCTGGCCGGCGAGGAAGCGGTGGACATCTGGGCTACACTCCTTTCGCGATGACTCCGTCACGGAAGAAACGGCGCCGCCGGATTTGGTTAGAGCCCTCCGCCTAGGAGGCGCTGCCGGCTCATGAACCTGACGCCGCAGCCAGCGGAGCGGGTGCGCATCCTGGTCGAGCGGATCCAGTCCGGGATCGACTACGAGCACAGCTGCACCGAGGTCTATCGCCTGTACCGCCGCCGAGTGCACGGCTTCTTCGCGATGCGTGGCTTCTCCGCCGACGAAGGCGCCGAGCTCACCCAAGAGACCTTTATCCGTGTCTTCAACGCCATCGAGGACTTGCGCACCGCAAGCCGCTTTCCGACATGGCTCTTCGAGATCGCCGCCAACATCTACCGCAACGAGCTGCGGCGCCGCGGCGCGGCGAAGCGCGACGCATTCGAGGAATCGATCGAAGAGCTGGCGTCAAACCAGGCCGAGGGGCGCGTCGACGCCCTCGCCGCCTTGAGCTCGCCGGCGCCGGGCCCGCTCGACGGCACCCTGCGGCGCGAGCGGCTCGCCGGCCTGCGCTCCCAGCTCGACCAGCTACCTCCTCAGATGCGCCGCTGCGTCTACCTGCGGCTGTATCAGGACCTCAAGTACCGCGAGATCGCCGCGCTGATGCGCATCTCGATCGAGACGGTGAAGGCCCACCTGCACCAGGCCCAGAAACGTTTGAAGGTGGCCTTCTCCGACCGGCCGGACAGCCAGGAGACTCAGGGTGCGCTATGAACGACGATGAACCCGAGGACCTGCCGGGCTCGCTGCGCCTGCTGGCGGACGAAGCGCGACGGCTCCAGGGGCCGGATGCCCACCCCACGCCCGAGACGCTGACGGCCTATCACGCCGGCGAGCTCGCCCCGGACGCCGAAGAGGATGTCCAGGATCACCTGGCTGTCTGCCGCCACTGTGCGCGGCTGCTCCTCGACCTGCCGGCCTTCCTGGCGGCGCCGGCCGAGGTGGCGCCCGCCGGCCAGTCCGAAGGCATCGGAACCGGGGCCGACCCCACCTGGCAAGCGATCCGCGAGCGCTTGCCGGGGCCGCCGGCACCGCCGGCAGAAACCGCGCGGCAGCCGGCCGGGGCGCCGGCGCCGCCCGCGCTGCCCGCGCCGCCGTCTCGGCGTGCCGGTTCGCGGCGAGCCCTGCTGCAGCTCGCCGCCGCGGCGCTGCTCGTCGCGATCGCGGTGCCGCTCTGGATCATCGCCCGCCGGCTGGCCGCGCCGGAGCTCCCGGCGGCGGTGGCGGAGCTGTCCGCCGCCGAGGGCGAGCGCGGCATGTCCGGGACGCCGCCGGCGACCCCGACACCGCCGGCGATCGTGCATGCGGACTCCGCGGCCACCTTCTTCTACCTGCACCTGGCGGCCGAGCAGCCCGCCCGGCGCTTCCGCGTCGAAGTGCGCGCCGCCGCACCCGCCGGCGGTGTTGGCGGCGTTGGCGGTGTTGGCGGCGTGGGCGGAGCCGTCACGCCGCTGCCGGTGGCGCTGTCTGTCGACCCGCAGACGCTGATCGTCGTGCTCGCCAGACGCCAGCTCGCTCCCGGCCGCTATCAGCTCCTGGTCCTCGACGGCGAGCATCCGTCGGGAGCCCCGCTCGGCAGTTACGAGCTTCAGGTCGTCGAGCCCTGACCTTAGCTCCGAACCGGGCAATCAACAAAAACTTCGCCGCTCGTGTCCGTCCAACTGGTAGGGCCACCGGCCGCCGCCTGCGGCGCGCCTCGCCGGAGAGCCGCCGTGGAGGACCCGAGAGTTGGCGCCGCTTTTCGAGATCGATCCAGCCGGCTTCCCCATGGTCTGGGTGGAGGCTATCGCCGGCATGGATGCAGTGGCTGCCGGTGTCGAGGCTCGAGCTCGAGCGCTTCCTGAGCACCGCCCCGGAGTGTTCGAATGGGCATGGCGGAGCGAGCCGCCCAGCCGCTGGGTCGGCATCGGCGAGCCGCGCCCGGTGCTGGGGGTTGCCCTCGGCTCTCCGGAGCACGGCCCGGCCGTTCCGGACCGGCCGGAGACCTTCCGCTCGTACCTGTACGGCTGCCGGCTGATCTGCAGGCGCTGACCCGCCTGCGCTCAGCCGGCCCTCGACGTCCATGACCGCCACCGTCAGCTCCCGGTCGCTCGCCGCGAATAGCTCACCGAGAACGGCCCGGCCACGCGCCAGCCGTCATGCGACGCCTGCCGCTCCGAGGCCTCCTGGGGCCTGGCGAAGGTGACCTCGAGATGCAAAGCCTGTCCGCGCACCTCGGGTGCATATTGCGCGCCTTCCAGAAACGTTCGGTCCCACCAGATCCAGACGTCCTCGTCGGGCCGCGCGTGGCGATCATCTGGCTTGCCAAACAACCGCACCACCTCGGCCTCGGTCCTGCCGGTCACCAGCTTCTGGATCGAATCGAACGACTGCTTCGGGCGCGGCACGCCGGCAGCGTGGGCGCGGCAGCCGAAGCCGGCGGCGCCAAGCGCGGCGGCCACCAGCACGACTGCCAGGGCTCGCCGGAGCGTGTGCATTTTCGTTCTCGAGTCAGCGCGACGTTTCATCATCGTCATGTTCCTGGTGCGGGCGGTTACCGCCAGCGTGGAAGCAGCATGCGATCCGCCGATGGGCAGAGCCGGGGCGCTGTGCCCGCTCCGGCCCTGCCGCGCGACGGCGGCGCCGCCCCCGCGCTACGGATCAGCGGCCCCGCCGCGAGAGTGACTTGATGGCAGGCGCCGGCTTGCCGCCGCGAGTACCCATCGCTCTCCGGGACGCCTCGCCCGGAGGCCCCCCGCGGTCGATGCCGGGAGGCGGACCTCCTCCGTCCCCCGGGACGGGGGTGTCCCGATAGGTGCCGCCGGCTGCGCGGCCCTCCAGAGCACCGTCGGGACAGGGGCGGTCGAGCCCAGGCGGTGTCCCGCCGCCGCCGACGGGAGTGGGGGTTTCCCGAGACGGCAGCCGGTCCGAGGCGCCCGGGGAAGGGTCGTCCTCGCAAGGGCGGTCGAGATCGGGTGGCACTCCGCCACCGCCGCCCGGCTGCGGGGTGTCCCGGCCGCGTTGGCCCAAAGGCTTTTTCGGTTGCCGCTGCTTGCGCAGGGCTTGCTTCTCGATCGCGTTCCCCGACATGGCATCCTCCTCGAAAAGGAAGTTGATGGTGCGCAGAAGCAGATTCGCATTCTGCGTCCCCGCTCCTGGTCCGATGGCATGACCGTACAGACACCGGCCGCCGGGCGGTTGTTTAGGGAATGGAGCGCGGAGCCGGTGCCCGGCGGCGAGATTCAGCGCCAGTCGCCGAGGAGCACGAAACCGGCCCAGGAGCTTGGCGTGTGCCAGTGCGCGTCCCGCCACATCGCCCGCTGCGAGGCACACAGCGCGGCCGAAGGGGAGAGCTTGTCGACCAGCAGGCTGCGATAGAAATGTTCCATGAGCGCGGCGGTCGAGCGGTCGCCGACGTTCCACAGGCTCACCAGGACTCGCTGCGCCCCAGCGGTCATGAAACCCTGGGGCAGCCCGACCAGCCCCTCTCCCGCCAGCTCCTTGCCGAGAGCCGTGTCGCAGGCGCTGAGAACCACCAGCTCGGCCGGCAGGTCCAGGTCGGCGATCTCGTCGACGGGGAGCCAGCCGTCGTGAGCGTGTCCGAAGCGGTCGAGCTGCGACAAAGCGAGAGCCGACAGCTCCGGCCGGTCTGCGCGCAGCGTGCCATGGGTCGCGAAGTGGAGGATGCGATATGCCTTGAGGTGACCGCCTGTCACCAGCTCGCGGTTGGCGTCGAAGCCGAGAGCCTGGAGCACTCGCAAGCCCTGCCGGCGAGCGAGCGCGATGATCGCCTCGGCCTCGGTGCGAGAGTACGGCAGCCTCGGCAGGCCCGCCAGGAGCGGGTCCAGGCTCAGCGGCCCGAGCGCGAGAGGGCGCGCCCGCTCGTCCTGGCCGCCGAAGACCGGGTCGGCGATCACGGCCAGAGGACCGGAGGGCTCGAATCGAGTCGACGCCTCGCGGCGCAAGCTCTGCAGGACCCCGAGAGAAGGGACATTCACGATCTCGTGGTGGAGGACCAGGGGCTCGACGCCGTTCCTGGGATCGGGCAGCGCGGCGAACGGAAGGTACTGCAGGGCGCCGTCCGCGACGATCAGCAGCCGTCGCTCGCCGAGACGCTCGGCCACCGGACCGAGCAGGACCCGGCTGAGCTCGGCTGCCTGCTTCGCCGCCCGCTCCTCGCCCTCGGGCGCCTGGTGATGCGACAGGAGCGCATAGGTCGAGCGCACCAGCGGCTCCAGATCCTCGCGGCCCCGCAGCTCGAAGCTGGCGATGCCATCGGAGGTGACGGCCCAGAGGAAGGTCTTGGTGAGGCCGAAGCAGTATTCGAGCAGCAGCGTATCGTGGTCGAGCTCACGCTGCATCTGCGCCAGAGGCCGGGAGGGCGCGGCATCGGCCTGACGCGCTTCCGCGACCGCCGGATCGATCTGCGCCTCGACCTCGCGCAGCTGATTCAGCAGGGCCTGCATCCGAGGGTCGGCGGCAACCGCCGAGCCGCCGGTGACCGTGGCCTGGCGCAGCGCCAGGTCCCTTGCCGCGACCTCGCGCACCAGTCGCTGCCGCTCGGCGAGCAAGGCGGGGGCCACCGGCCGCTTCCTCCGCGATGCGCGCCGCGCCGCCAGAGCTTCCAGCAAGCCGCGCGCATGCATGCGCTCGCCATATTCCAGCGCGCGGCGGTCGAAGCCGGCGCCGGGCTGCATCACATGCAGCTGCATCAGGACCTCGACCAGGAACTCGTAGAAGTCCACGTTGCGCGCCAGGTAGCCGATTCGCTGGTCTGGCCGCGTGATCTCGGCACGCAGGTCCTCGATGATCTGGAGGGCCGCCTCTCCTGAGCGGAGTGCGGCGAGCGGGTTACCCTCTTCCTGGGCGACCCTGCCGGCTCCTAGCAGAGCCTCGGCTTCCGTGGTGCGATACCCGGTGGCGCGTGCCAGCTGCAGCGCCTGACCGTAGCATGCCGCCGCCTGCGGAAGCTGATGCAGGTGACGATGGGCCGCGCCGAGATCGATCCAGGTGTTCGCCTCCGCGCGGCGGTTTCCCAGCCTGCGATGGATCCGGATCGACTGCTCGTAGGCGAACAGCACCTGGCCATACTCCCCAAGACGGCGATGCGTCAGGGCCAGGTTGGTAAGCGTCGTGGCCCGCGCCTCGAGGTCATCGCCCACCTGCTGCAGCTCGAGGGCCTGAATCAGCAAGGGTAGCGCCCGCCGGGGTTCGTCCTTGCCCAGATAGACAAGGGCGGTCTCGGTCAACACTTTGGCTTTGTGGGAGCTGGAGCAGACCCGGCACATGGCAAGTGCCTGCCGGTCCATGGCCAGAGCCTGATCCCAATCCCCGACCTCGCGCAGGCGCCAGCTGATGAGGACCAGGGTCTCCGCCTCCATGGCGACATCGCCCAGCCCATGCCAGAGCTCGTCCTCCTGCCGATAGAAGCGCATCGCCTCCACCGCCTTCCCCTGGTAGGCAAGAAGCGCCGCCAGGCTGTCGAGAGTGTTGGCTTGTCCCGACTCAGGCGGCAGTGCACGCCATTCCCATAGGCTCCTGCGGTAGGCGGAGAGGGCGCGTTGCTGCTCGCCACGGGCGGCCTCGCATTTGCCGATGTCGTCGTCCAAGAAGGCCACGAATCTGCGGTCACCCAACCGCAGATACAGTTCCCGGGCGCCGCCGAGCAGATCCAGCGCTTCGTGGTAGCGTTCGGCCTTCGTCTCCAACTCGCCGAGGCGATGCATCGCCTCCGCCTGCCGGTCCTTCACGCCGAGCTGGCGAAATAGGCGATTCGCCGCTTCGAGCTTGGCGGCCGCCTCCCACGAGGTCGGGTTACGCTTGACCAGCACCCGCGCCTCGCACAGGGCGCGCTCGGCCGCAAAGCGTAGGTGATCGACAGCCGAGGCCGGCCGCAGTGTCTCGACCCGGGCAAGGTAGCGGCCGCCCGGATCTCTGTCGCCGGCCTTCACCTCCATGAGATAGCGGCCGTTCGCGTCGGCCACCAGGTGCACGCTCTCGATGCCGTGCTTGCCGTTGGGACTGTCCACGACGAAAAGGCGCCGGCGGCCCGGCCCGAAGACCTCCACCGTCACGTCGATGCCGCGCTGATCGAAGGCGGCAACGAGGTACTGGCCGGCGGCCAGATCGATTGGATAGACGTCGGTGCCGCCGCCGGTCAGGTCCCGCTCGACGCCTGGCCCCGGCAGCAGCGCGAGGAGACTGGGCGCCGGAGCCGGCTCCGGCTCCGGCGCACGCCGCGCCACCGGCGCCGACGGCTTGCCGGGCAGCGCGCCGCGGCGACCTTGGCGGTCCACGGACCGCTCCGCCCGAGATTCCCCCACCCAGGTCGCCGCCACGCCGCAGGCCAGCACGGCGAGCAACGACAACGACCACCGCAGGCGATAGGACGCCAAAGAGGATCCCTCCAGCCGCCGCTCCACGTGCAAACTAAAAGGCAGTAGCGGGAGTATATCTTGAGCACGCGATCACGGCAGCGCTCAAAGACCGGCCTTCCTCGATACCGCGCCGGTTGCCCGCCACCGCCCCGACCCATTTCGCCACCGCTTCTCGCGTTGTATGGGTGGCGCTTATCGGGGAGCCGGCCAGATGAGGCAATGAAGGCCGGCTCCCATTTTTCCCTTCTGCGGCGTCGACGGCTGTCTCTAACGCGAAGATCGGGCCCGCAAGAGGCCAGATCGGGATGGGAGCCGCGGGTTCGAGGCGGGCGGCCTAACCGGTCACGGCAGGTTCGCGATCTTCAGCGTGCGCACCTGGTAAGGCACCGTGCTGCCGCTGCGGTAGAGCGCGAGCCGGAAGATGGGCCCCTGCAACAGGCTCCGGGGCAGCACGAGGTTGAGATCGGCGGTGGGCACCAACGCGAGCAGCGGGCTGCGCCAGAGTGGACGGCCGCCGGGATCCTGCACCTCGAGATGGCCGGTGCCGCCCGCTGGAAGGTCCGAGCCGAACACCACCGTCAGCAGCAGGTGGCTGGCGCCGCGCCCGGCTCTGATCAGGATGGGATTCGCCTCGATGCTCCGGGTGTCGCCGCCCAGCACCACTTCGCCCGCGGGAACGTCGAAGAGCGGGCGCGACAGACGCTCGACCTCGCGCTGCAAGGCGACGGTCCGCCAGGAGAGGCCCACGGCCGCCAGCACCAGGCTGGCGGCGAGCGCCATGGACACCGTCGAAGGTGCCTGCCGGCGCCGCGGCGGAACCGGCGCCGGACCCCGCGGGCGCGCCGGCGCACCCGAGCGCGCGGCAGCCGCCAGCGCTTCCGCGGCCGGCGCCACCACGTCGGCGATCCAGTCCTGGTAGTCGGGATCGCGGTCGGTTTCCTGGCCGAGCGGCTCAGCGCGCAGCACGCCGCGCTCCAACTCGTCGACCCGGCGCTCGGCCCGCGAGGCGTCGGGCGCCGCCAGCCTGCCGCTGCGCAAGTCCGCCGCGAAGAAGCTGCCGGGCACGCGCACGGCAAAGGCGCACCGCAGGTTCAACGGCCCGCCTGACGAGCGCGCCGCCACCCGCACGTCGGCGCTGCCGGCGGCCGGATGAGCGTCGGCTGGAACCACCAGGAGCAGCGCGGGATCGCGCGGCTCGCGTGCCACCACCGCCCATTCGACGGCGAACTCGGCAAGCTCTCGCACCACGAAGAGGTCGCCGGGAGCGGCGCCCGGCTCGACGCCGCCAGCGGCTGCGCCCGCGGCTGGAGGCGGCGCCTGCGCCCCGCCGGTGAGCCCGCCGGCCGCCTGCGCGATCGCGGCGGGGTCCTGTCTGTGGCGGCCTCTCATCCGGGGCCCTCCCCGGCGACCGACAGGCGCATCGAAGGCAGCTCGGCCGCGGGCGCGCGACACCTCTCGACCAGCCGGCCAAGCGTGGCGAACAGCTGCGGCAGCCGCTCGCGCGGGATGCGCAGCAGCTGCGAGATGGCCCGATCGGAAGGCCGCCCGAGGCGCACCCGCCGTCCGCCCGCCGGCTCGGCCGTGCCGTTGGCCGCCGCGTCCTGCTCGTTGCCCGGGTCGGCGCAATGGATGCGGAGGTACTGCCAGAGGGTGGAGAGCTGGGCGCGGGTCTTCGCCGGCGCCTGCAGGCGCTCGAGCGACTCGAGAACGCAGGCGACGAGCGCGCGGAAGCGCTCTCGCTCCTCATACATCCGGCCGGGCCGCTCGAGCCAGGCCCGCGGCGCGGCGCCCGGCTCCTGCTCGGTCGCGATCGTCTCGTCGCCCTGCAGGATCGCCGCCCATCGTTCCCGCACGCAGTCTTTCAGCGGGTCGAGGAGGTCCTTGAAGCGCACCGATTCAACCCCTTCCTGGCGCAGCTCGCGCAAACGTTCGGCGAGCCGGCCGGCCACCTCGTCCTGACGCTCGGCCCGCGCCGTCACCAGCTCCGGGAGCAGCTCGTCCTCGACTCTGCCGGCCCAGGGGCGCAGGTCGATCTGACGCGACGGCGCGGCGCTCGCGGGATCGAAACCCAGGACCGTGTCGTTACGGATCCTGGGATCCCCCTCCAGCAGGTGCAAGCTCCCTTCGGCGAGGCATATTCGCACCGCCGCCGAGGTAACCTCGAAGACGCGGAAGCCCAGTGGATCATGCTCCTTCTGTCGCTCGTAAAGGAAGTTGTGGATATTGCGGAACACCAGTCCGTCGACGTTCGGCTTGATCAGCAGCTGCGCCCGCAGGGTACGCAGGCGGTCGACGAAAATGAAAGCGTAGCAGTCGGCCAGCAGCTCGTCGAGCGCGCCCTCGCCGAACAGCTCCGTCCTGCCGTCGCCTGGCGGCCGCAGCCTCTCCACCTTCGAGATCCAGCTCTCCCAACCGTAGACGCCAAGGTAGCTCGGGGGCTTGTCCCACAATCCCCGGCGCCGCAGCTCGGCCCGCAGGGCCACGCGCAGCGCCGCCATCGCCTGCTGCAGCCGCTCGGCCGCGCCGGCGCCCTCGTCGCCGGCCGAGCGCACGAGCTCGGTGAACGGGCGAGAACCAGGCCCCGTACGCTGCTGGTAGGAGCAGGGACCGCTCGGCATGGGCTCGGGAGATTCAGGCCGCAGACCTTCCAGCGATTCAATTGCGCGGATCACCGCTCCTCGCCTTTTCATGCTGGCGCGGCTGCCGGCATCACGGACAGCCGCGCGCCACCGCTCGGCGGCCTGTGACTGGGCTCGCCCTGGGTACAGACGCGAGAAACGCCGGCAAACGAGTTCGTGCGGATAAAAAGACGCCCGGCCGCCGGCTACGGCGCGACCGGGCTCGAAGCGGATCAGCGGGCAGCGGCAGGCGCGACGCTAGTCGTCGCTGCAGCTCGCCTGATCGGCGGTGACGGTGAAGTTGCCGGTGAGGTCATCGCTGCCGTCGAGGACCAGCGTGTAGTCGCCGGCGGCCAGCGACGCCGCCGTGATGCGGCCGCCGCCGGAGTCGTCGCCGGCGACGAGATTGTCGTCGGCGTCGTAGATGGCGCCGAGGAGGCCCGCATCGCCGGTGGTCGTCACGGTGGCGTCGGCCGCCGTGGAGAGGTCGAAGCTGAGGGTGACGTCCGCCGGCCGTGGCTGCCGGCGCTGGCCCTTGGCGTGGCGGGAGGTCCTGGCGATGCGGCCGGGCGCTGAGGAAGAGGAGTCGCCGCTGGCACCCTCGACATGGAAGCGAAGGCGATAGGGGCCAGACGATGCATCCGTCAGGTCGATCTCGACGCAGTAATCGACCGTCGAGGTGTCGTCGGACGAGGACGAGCTCTGCAAGGTGCCGCCGCCGGGGCCGACACTCAAGCTGGAGGGCGTCGACACCACGACGCGCACCTTGTCGTTGCCCCATTCCTGGGTATCGCTGGGAGACGCCTGCCGCAAGGCGGGCGACGCCATCGCCGGTGCGCTGAAGCCTGCCGCCAGGGCGACGGCCGTGATGGTCATGGACAGATTCCGAGCCAGAACGCAATGCGAACGCATGACAACTCCCTCAGACCCCGTGGGTCTCGTCGTGAAGCGTGATCGCGGGTCTGGGGATCCCCGGCTGCGAAAAGGCGTTCCGCGTCGCCTTTCGAACCGGTGTAACTGAGCGTTGCGGCTTGTGGCGGGAAATGGACGGCGTCGCCGGCCGGGAGCGTCGCTGCGGCGATGGCGACGGCAGGCCGGCCGGCAGCCGTGCGGCGGCTATGGCGACGGCGGCCGCCGGCCCGCTGGCCGCCCGGGCCCGCGGTCAGGTCAGCGGCGGCTGCGGTGCGGCAGGACTAGGAGGAAGCGTCGCGCAGGGCGCGAAAGGCGGCGGCGCGGTCGGGGCGCTGCCACGCCGTGTACAGATCGACCAGCCGCCCCGCGGCCTCCCGCAGGTGCTGGCGGCCCTCGCCGCTCGACCGGGACAGGCGCGTGTAGCCGTCGAGCAGCAGCGGCTCGGCCGCGGCGTAGCGGCCGAGCCGCGCGAGGCAGCCACCGAGCACGCTCTCGGCATCCGCCGTGCGCCAGCTCGCCGGCGCGGCCGCCTGGAAGACGGCGAGCGCCTCGCGTGCCAGCGGCTCGGCCTGGGCGGGATCGCCGTGCGCCGCCAGCACCGCCGCCAGGTTGCGCAGGTAGATGGCGCGGCCCGGGCTCGTCCGGCTCAACCGAGTCTGGTCGTAGACTGCGATCGCCTGGCGGTAGAAGCTCTCCGCGCCGCGGGGGTCGCCGCGCGCCTCGCGGACGTGGCCCAGGTTGTTGAGGCTCTTCGCCACCTCCGGCCCGCCGCCGAACAGCTGCCGGCGCAGAGCGAGCGCCTGACCATAGAGCCGCTCCGCATCGGCCAGGTCGCGGCGGTCCTCGCGCAACGCCCCGAGGTTGTTCAAGGTCTTCGCGACGGCCGGATGCACCTCGCCGAAATGGCGGCGGTAAATCTTGAGCGCCTCGCGGAAGAGCGGCTCCGCCTCGGCGAATTTCCCTTCGTTTTGGAGCAGCCCCGCCAGGTTGTTGAGCGTCGTCGCCACGTCGACGTGATCGTTGCCGTAGATCCGGCGCTTCATGTCGAGGACCTCGTGATAGAGCTTCTCCGGCTCGGCGACCTCGCCCTTGGCCTCGAGCAGCGTCGCCAGGTTGTTCAGGCCGCGGGCCAGCTCACCGCGGCCGGCGTGCCGGCGCTGAATGGCGACCGCCTCGCGCAGGTACCGCTCGGCACCCGCGTCATCACCCGTCTCCCTGAGCACGCTGGCGAGCGTGTGCAGGCTTTCCGCCAGCTTCGGATCGTCATTGCCCAGGGTGTCGCGCCTGAGCTGCACCGTCCACCGCGCCAGCTCCAGGGCCTGCTCGTACAACCCGAGGTTCTCATACACATTGGCCATCGTCTCCATCAACGCCGCCCGGGTCTCCGGCTCGTCGCGCAGGCCGGCCAGGATCTGCTGCCGTCCCCGATCCAGGACCTCGCGGGCCGAGATCGTCTCGCCGTGCGACTTGCCAGGATCGGGATTGGTGAACAGGTCTTCGAGGAAATTCGACACTCGCTCGGCGCGGCGCTGCTCGCGGACCGATCGTCCCAGCAGCACGGTCACCGTCGCGCCGAAGGCGACGATCAGCAGCAGCAGCAGGCTGGCGAGGGCGACGCCGGCGCGATGGCGGCGGACGAACTTGCCGGTGCGGTAGCCCCAGGTGTCGGCCCGTGCCACCACCGGCATGCCCTGCAGGTAGCGCGACACGTCCTCGGCGAGCGCCTGGGCGGATGCATAGCGGCGCGCCGGCTCGTCCCGCAGCGCCATGGCGACGATGTTGCCGAGATCGCCGCGCAGCTCGGCCAGCGTCCCTGCCGACAGCGGCTCGCCGGCGGCCGGAGCGAGGCCCTTCGCCGCCGGCAGCTCGCCGCCGGCAGCGGCCTCCGGCGCGGCGATCTCGGCGCTGGCGACCGGCGGGATGGCGGCGGCCGCCGCATCCCGGCGCGGCAGGCGGCCCAGCAGCAGCAGGTGCAGCAGCAGGCCGAGCCCGAAGACGTCGGTCGCCGTGGTGATCTGGCCGCCGCGCCGCTGCTCCGGACTGGCGTACTCGGGAGTCATCAACAACAACCCAGGCTGCAGGACGCGAGTCGACAGCGGCTGCTCTTCCTGCAGCAGCTTGGCGATCCCGAAATCGAGCAGCTTGGGCACGCCGCCGGCGGTCACCAGGATGTTGGCCGGCTTCAGGTCCCGGTGGACGACCAGGTTCTGGTGCGCGAAATGAACGGCCGCGCAGATGGTGAGGAACAGCTCCAGGCGCGCGCGCTGCGCCAGCGCGGCGGTGCGGCAGTACTGGTCCACCGGCGCCCCTTCGACGTACTCCATGACGAAGTAGGAAAGGCCGTCGTCGGTGGTGCCGCCATCCAGCAGGGCGGCGATGTTGGGGTGCACCAGGTTGGCGAGGATCTGCCGTTCCTGGCGGAAGCGGCGCACGATCTCCTCGCTGTCCATGCCGCGCCGCACCACCTTGACGGCAACGCGCTTCTCGTATTCGGCGTCGCCGCGTTCGGCGAGATAGACGGCGCCCATGCCGCCGTGCCCGATCTCGCGCAGCACCCGGTAAGGACCGAAGCGGTGACCCGCGGCGAGGCGTGGTTCTCGCGCCGCCAGCAGCCTGACGGCAGGTTCTTCGATGAATTGGTCGGCCGCCGAGGCGCCGGCAAGCAGATCCAGGACCTCGGCGCTCAGCGCGGCGTCGCCCGAGCACTCCTGGATCACGAAGGTCTCCCGCTGCCAGTCCTCGAGGTCGAGGACGAGGTCCAGAACCTGCTTGACGCGCTGCCAACGCTCCGGCGTCATGGTCTCCCTGGGCTGGGTCCACATCGCGCCCGGCGGGCGCGGGCCAACCGATCTCTAAGCAATAACGCGATGAAAAGGCGTCCCGCGGCCCGCCTACTTGCGGGTCAGCTCGTGGTAGAGCCAGATCTTGGCGCTCCGCCAGTCGCGCTTCACCGCGGTCAGGGAGATGCTCAGGACGTCGGCGATCTCCTCGTTGGTCAGCCCGATGAAGAAGCGCAGCTCCACGATCCGGCCCTGGCGTTCGTCGAGCGCCGAGAGGCGGGAGAGCGCCTCGTCGAGGGCGATGACGTCGACGCCGCCGCCGCCCGGCACCGCGATCGACTCGTCCAGCTGCAGGTCGGGAAGCCCCTTGCCCCGCTTGGCGGCATTCCGACCCTTGGCATGATCCACCAGGATGCGGCGCATCAACATCGCCGCGAAGGCGAAGAATTGCCGCCGGTTGTCCCAGTGCACCGAGTGCTGGCCGGAGAGGCGGAGGTACACCTCGCTGACCAGCGCCGTGGGCTGCAGCGTGTGATCCGTGGGCTCGGCCTGGAACTGGCGCCGGGCGATCTGGCGCAGGTCGTCGAAGACCAGCGGCATCAGCTCGTCGAGCGCCGAGGCATCGCCATGGCTCCATTGCCGGAGGAGCCGTGTCACGTCGGGAGCGTTGGGAGACATCCCGGACCTATTCTAACTCCGGGGCCACCGTGCCCGCCGGACGATGCGGGAGGATGGGCAACGGCGGGGTCGCGGCGACGGCGACGAGCAACCCCCGGGGGGTAGGGCTCCTCGGGCGCACGTAACGGAATTCACGCCGGAGCGCCTACCTGGGGTGCGTTGCACTTCCGCAGACGCCGATCCAAAGGAATGCGAACATGAAAACCAGAATCGCGGCGGCAGGATTGCTGCTGGCCCTCGTCCAGCTCGCCGCCTGTGGACCTACTCCTCTCATCACCGACCTGGTGATCATCAACTACACCCAATCGGGGAACAGCGACTTCATCGCGCCCGGCAAGCAGATCACCGACGGGATGTTCATGCGCTACCACATCGATTCGATCTCGAACCAAGACACCAACGCGCAGCTCTTTCACTTCGATCCACAGAAGATCTTCGCCCAGGCGGCGACCAACACGCCGTTCAACCATCCCTGTATTCCCAACAACGCGACCGCGTTCGACGTCCCGGCGCACACGGGGACCACGGCGGAGCTGTTCGGAGTGACCATCAAGGTGCCCGGAGACCCGGCGAGCCTCAAGACGTCGTTCGTCTTCCTCACCTACGCCAGCGGCGCCGGCGAGCACGTGCTGATGGCTGCCAGCGCCGCCAACCTCCAGGCCCAGCCGGCGCCCAAACCGCCCCTGGTCTTGCCGGTGCCCTACAAGGGAGACATCTGCGGCGGTTGACGAACGCTCCGGCGCCCCCGTCGCGCTGGCTGGACAGTCCTTTCCCACTACCCCCCACCTACCCCACCTGCCCGCGGCCGAGGCTGCGGGCAGGTGCCGCGCGACGAGCCCCACCATGAGCGAGCGACTGTGGTATAGGAGGCCCCCATGGCCGCCTCGCGCGCCGCAACCCGCACGACCGGTCGCGGTCCTCGTGCCAAGGCCCGCCGGGTCCTCGACCGCAAACCCCACTTCCAGGGCTGGCGCACCACCGACGCGGAGGAGATCGAGCGCCGCCGGCAGCGGGCGGCCGGCGAGCCGATCGAGATCGAAGCGATCGATCCCGAGCAGCCCGTCTTCGGCGCCTACCGCGCGGGCGCGGCGGGCGGCGGCCGCTATCTGGTCGAGATCCGTTCCCTCTCCGAGCGCGACAACTCCTGCGACTGCCCCGACTTCCAGGTCAACGGCCTGGGCACCTGCAAGCATGTCGAGGCGGTGCTCGCACGATCGCGGCAGACGTCCGCGCGCCGGCGGCGGCGCGGCTTGGCGCCATCGGCGGCGGCGGGCGACCGCAGTGGGCGCGTCGAGGTCTTCCTGCGCCGGAGCGTCGATCCGGCCCGCGTCCAGGTGCAGTGGCCCGCGGCGGGCGCCGCCGCAGGCAGCGCCGTGCGCACCCTGCTCGGGCCTTTCTTCCGCGCCGACGGTCAGCTCCGGGGCAACCCGCTCAGCGCCCTCGCCGTGCTGGCGCGGCAGCTCGCCGACGCCGCGCCGCGGGTGCGGCGCCAGATCCGGCTCTCCCGCCACCTGCAGCCGTGGGTCGAGGAGCGCCGTCGCCAGGCGGCGCGCGACACGGCGAGGCGGCGCTTTCTCGCCGAGGTCGCGGCCGGCCGGCGCAGCCTGGACGTCGTCCGCCTTCCCCTCTACCCCTACCAGCAGGAGGGCATGCTCCACCTCGCCTTCACCGAGCGGGCGCTGCTCGCCGACGAGATGGGTCTCGGCAAGACCGTCCAGGCGGTCGCCGCCTGCGAGCTGCTGCGGCAGCTCCGCGGCGTCGAGCGGGTGCTGGTGATCAGCCCCGCCTCGCTCAAGGCCGAATGGCAGGAGCAGATCGAGAAATTCAGCGGGCTGCCGGTGCGGCTCATCCAGGGGCCGCGCGCCCTGCGCCTGCGCCAGTACGGACCGGGCTCGTTCTTCTATCTCGTGAACTACGAGCAGGTGCTGATCGACGGCGAAGAGATCACGCGGCTGCTGGCGCCCGACGTGATCATCCTCGACGAGGCGCAGCGCATCAAGAACTGGCAGACGAAGACCGCCCAGGCGGTCAAGCGGCTGCGCAGCCCCTACGCCTTCGTGCTCACCGGCACGCCGCTCGAGAATCGCATCGACGAGCTCTACTCGATCGTCCAGTTCATCGACCCGGCCATCCTCGGCCCGCTTTTCCGCTTCAACCGGGAGTTCTACGAGCTCGACGAGCGCGGCCGGCCCGAGGCCTTCAAGAACCTCGCCGAGCTACACCGCCGGCTGCGCCCGGTCCTGCTGCGGCGGCGCAAGGACGAGGTCGAAGACCAGCTGCCGCCGCGCACGATCAACAGCTACTTCGTGCCGATGGAGCCCGAGCAGGCCGCCCGCTACCAGGACTACGAGCGCAAGGTGGCCATCCTCGTCGAGCTCGCCAGGCGCCGGCCGCTCACCCCCGAGGAGTTCGATGACCTGCAGCGCTGGCTGGCGTGCATGCGAATGCTCTGCGACACGCCGTACATCCTCGACTCCGACTGCCGGCTCTGCCCCAAGCTGCCCGAGCTCGCCGAGATCCTGGGCGAGCGGCTTGCAGAGCCGGGGACCAAGATCCTCGTCTTCTCCGAGTGGCAGCGGATGCTCGAGCTGGTGCGCGAGCTCGCCGAGGAGATGGAGGTGGGCTTCGCCTGGCACACCGGCACCGTGCCGCAGGCGCGGCGCCGCCAGGAGATCCGGCGTTTCAAGGACGACCCCAGCTGCCGGCTCTTCCTGTCGACGGACTGCGGCGGCCTTGGCCTCAACTTGCAAGCGGCGCAGGTGGTGATCAACCTCGACCTGCCGTGGAACCCGGCGCGGCTCGAGCAGCGCATCGCCCGGGCCTGGCGCAAGCACCAGACGCGACCGGTGAGCGTCATCAACCTGGTGACCGAAGACAGCATCGAGCACCGCATGCTGCCGCTGCTCGCCCTCAAGCAAGCCCTGGCCGACGGCGTCCTCGACGGCCGCGGCGATCTCGACGCCATCGTCCTGCCCTCGGGTCAGGCCGCCTTCCTGGAGCGGGTCGCAATGCTGATGAGCGGGTCCCCGCCGGCGTTGGCGGCGGCGGCCGGCTTCCCGGAGGAAGCGGCGGCCGCGACCCCTGCAACCGAGCCGGCCACTCCGCCTGGCTCGACTGCCATCTCCGCCTCTACCGCCTCCTCCGCCTCGGCTGGGTCTGCTTCGCCAGCTTCTCCTTCCGTGCCAACTTCTGCTTCCACGCCCTCCGGCGCGGCGGCGAACGCCATGCCCGCGGAGCCAGCCTTCCCGTTGCGGGACGAGCTGCTGGCGCGCTATGGCGACCGCCTGCTGCTGCTCGAGATCTGGTCCGAGCCGGCGAGCGCCGGCGGCACAGTGGTGGCGGTCATGGACCGCGCCGGCGACGCGGAGCGTGCCGCCTTGGCGGCGGCCCTGCGCCGGCACGCCGACGCCGCGGCACCCCTGCCCGCGCTCGAGGTCCTCGACCGCGCTTCCTTTGCGGCCGTCGAGCGTCTCGTCGAAGCAGGCCTGCTGGAGCACACAGCCGCCGGTCGCCGGCTGCTCCATCGTTCCCCCGCGCTGCAGGCCCCCAGCGGCGACGAGCGTCGCCGCCGGCTCGAGCAGGCACGGGAGATCCTCGACCAGGCGCAACGCAAGGTGCGCATGGCCGCAGTCCTGGCCGGAGGCGGCTTCCCGTTGGAGGCGCTGGCGCCGCTGCGGGAGGGCATCGAAACCGGCCTCCGTTCGCTGCTCTGGATGGCGCCCTCGGCGGCGGACGGCAGCCCAGAGGCGCATCAGGACGTGCCGATGCCTTGGCTCGAGGCCCACGGCGAGGCCGGCGGCCTCGACCCTGCGGCGATCGCTCTGGTGGAGCAGCTCCGCGGCGGCCCCGAAACCCTCCTGAGCACAGGAGAGGACGAGGCGCGGAGCTGGATCGCGGGAGGCCAGAGGCTCGCAGGCCGCATCGCGGAGTCGCTGGACCAAGCGATCTCGCGGTTGGATTAGGTCGCTCAGCCGGCGTCGGCGTTCGGTCCCGGCAGCCGGCGGCTCAGTGCGTCATGGCTCCCGCGTCGACCACCCCGCAGGCCAGGCGCCCGCCCGAGTTGCCGGTCGGCTGCGTCTTGCAGTCGTCGGCGCCGGTGTGGAGGATGACCGCCTTGCCGACCGGCGTGTTGGCGCCGCTCAGCGACAGCATCGCCGTGATCAGCTCCAGGTGCCCGGTGCCGTCGGCCTTGATCTCGATGTTGCCGAAGTCCCCGGCATGATGCGTCGTCGAGTCTGGGCAGGCGTGGGCCACCCCGGTCGGGTTGAAGTGCCCGCCGGCCGAGGTGTAGTGCTTGCCGGCCGGATCGTGCTCGCACTTCCCGTTCTCGTGCAGATGCAGCCCATGCAGCCCCGCCTTGTCCACCCCCGCGACGTCCACCACGATCCGCACCGCATCGGCACCCTGGGTGAAGGTCACGGTGCCGGAGAGCTTGGGGTCTTCCGCCGACTCGAGCTTCGCCGTCGCCGTCTTCACCATCGGCACCATCTTCGCCGTCGCACCGGCCGCCGGAGCGCTGGCGGGAGCGGCCCCGCCCGCGCCTTGGGAAGCCATCGCCACTCCGACAACCAGCACCGCCGCCCCCGCCCCCACCATCAAGAATCCGCGCAAATGTCCCATCGCCTGCCTCCTTTCCCGATTGTCCGACCTCAAATCCACGCGCGCATGCTACACGACTCGCATGGCGGGAAGAGATGAGCGGCGGGACGCAGGGACCGTCGTTCGAATCCGCCTGCCTGAAGGACGTGCGACAGGTACTCTAATAGTTGAGCTTCCGTGCGATCAGGTCGCGCAGCGGGCTGGGCCTTTGACCGGCGCGGTCGAAGGCATAAACGAAGAGGATCCGCCGGCCGGTCTCGGCCAGCGTCACCCCGCGGTGAATGGTCAGCCGGCCGCGCATGATCAGCAGGTCCCCTTCGCGGCAGGTGACCGCCGAGCGGGGGGCGAGCGAAAAGAGCTGCGGCAGCGGATAGAGCGGATAGATCAGATAGCGGAGCACGCGCGAGAGGCCAGGGGAAATGAACTGAGTCTGGCCGGCGTTGCCATTTTCGAGCGTGACCAGCGCGACGTAGGGGTGGCCGTCGCGGTGCCAGCGAAAGCCCTGGTCCCGGCGCGAATAGATCTGCACGCGCTGCGCGCGGCGGGGGCTGGCGAAGGCGCCCAGCGGCTCGCCCGCGAAACGTTCGACCAGCGGGCGGACGCGCTCCTGCCCGAGGCTCTCGACGGCCGGCATCCGGGCGCGGATCTGATCGCCGTCGATCACCCGGTAGCGCGGCCCGAGGCCCCTCCTGCCGTGGATCTCGGTCAACAGGCCGTCATGGTCGTCCACCAGGCGGCGAAAGAACGAGATGTCCGCGAGCGGCAGGAAGCCCTCGACGTGCTGGTACGGCTCTGCGATCACGGCCCGATTCCCCTGCTCATGATCCTGCGCCGTCAGGGAGCAGCGGCGCACTCATCGGGAGACGCGCCAGCCCCGACCTCATGGCGATCTTTCCGCAACCAATTCACCCGCGGCCGGCTTCTCGGCGAGCATGGCGATCAGGTAACCAAAGCGCCCCGGCCACCGCCAGCGGGTCTCGGCCTGCTCGAACAGCGGGATCCACAGCCGCGACAGCCGCCAGAGCGGGTTCCGGCGGGTGTAGAGATAGAGGTCGGCCATGCGCAGGATCCCCGGCGCCGCCAGGAGCCCGCTGCGCCAGGTGACCCGCAGGCCCTGGTTCTCGATCATGCGCCGCAGCTCGCCGCCGCCGAACGACTTCTCGGGGGCATAGAGATAGCGGCCACAGGCGGCCAGCATCGCCACCATCAGCGGCCGCAGGAACAGGTTCCAGCGATGCGGCACGCCGATGATGGCGCGCCCGCCGGGCCGCAGCACGCGCCGGATCTCGGCCACCGCCTGCGCGTATTCCTCGATGTGCTCGATGGTGCCCATCGTGTAGACCAGGTCGACCGAGTTGTCGGCGAACGGGATCTCGCGGATGTCGGCGCGCAGCAGCCGCAGCGCGGCGCCAGGGCCGCCGGACTCCTGGTCGTTGCGCCGCGCGCGGGCGGCGACCGCCTGGGACAGGTCGAGGCCGTAGACCTCGGCGCCCTGGCTGCGCGCCCAGTGCAGGATGCGGGTGTTGTATGCCTCGTTCCAGAGGTCGAGCTTGAGCAGGCGCTTGCCGCGCAGCGGCCCGAAGCCGCGTTCGAACAGGGCGATCTCGCAGCGGCGGTAATACTGCGTGCTCGGAGCCAGGTAGAAATCGGAAACCGAGCCGGCGACCCGCTCCCAATTCTGGCGCTGCCGCTCGCGCGTGGAAAGCGCTCGCCGCGCCTCGGGCGCCGCGCCCGGCGCCTCAGGCGCCACACCCGGCGCCTCGGGCGCCACGCCCGGCACCGCGGGCGCCACGCCCGGCGCCTCGGGCGCCACGCCCAACTCCGCGGCCGGCGCGATCAATCCGCTCCGCCCCTATCGCGCAGCCAGCTCACCGTCCTGGCCAGGCCCTCCTCGAGCGGCAACGGCCGGTAGCCCAGCAGCTGCCGCGCCCTCCCGGAGTCGAAGCGCCATTCGCGGAGCAAGCGGACGACCGCCGCGGTGTGGCCGCAGCCGGGATCGTGCCGCAGCAGCCGGTCGGCTGCCCGCGCCGCGGCCAGGGCGGCCGGTGCCGGAATCGAGAGCCGCAGCCACGAGGGGCGGCGCCCGGCCAGCGCCAGGGAGCGCTCGAGCAGCTCGCGATGCGAGATGGCCTCGCCGCCAAGCAGCAGCTCGGCGCCCGGCGGCGCCAGCTTCTCGGCAGCGAGGGCCGCGCCGACCACGTCGTCGACGTAGACCAGGTCGCGCCGCGCCGTGCCGCCGCCGATCAGGACGGCTGTCGGCGGGCGTCCGCGGACGAACCGGCGGATCTCGCCGGTGACGCGGTTGGGGTGCGCAGGATCGTCGGGCCCGAAGATGATCGTCGGGCAGAGGACGACCGCATCCAGCCCTGCCGCCGCCAGGCGCCGGACCTCGAGCAGGCCCGCGCGCCGCGAGCGCTCGTACCACCCGAGCGCCGGCTCTCCCGGCACGCCGGGCAGAGTCTCCTCGCCAACCGTCAGGGCGGCGCCGTCGACCTCGCGGCACGGCGCGCCGGGGGCGCTCGGCCCGTAGAGATGGGCCGAGGTCACCAGGACGAAACGGCGGATGCCCCGCTCGAGGCAGCCGCGCGCCAGCTCGCGGCAGGCGGTGGCGTTGACCGCCTCGAGGTCTCGCCGGCGCCGGCCGTCGTGGGCGCGCTGCGCCGCGAGGTGATAGACCGCCATCCCGGGCCGCAGATGCGGCAGATAGCTCTCCGGGCGCCGCACGTCGCCGCCGGTGCGGCGGGAGAGGCCGATCACCCGCCTTCCCGCAGCGGCGAGGGCCGCGACCAGCGGGCGGCCCAGAAAGCCGGAGGCCCCGGTCACCAGCACCTCGCCGGCCAGCTCCCGCTCCTCGCCAGCCACCGCCACACGCCTGCTCAACGCCACGCGATCTCCGCGGCGGAGCCGGCGGCGGGCGCCGCCGCGGCACCCGGGATCGCCGGGAGCGCGGTCATCGGACCGGTCCAGTCGGCCAGGGTCTCGGCGCGCCGCGCCAGCCGCACAGACCCGTCGGCGCCAAGCAGATAGACCGCCGGCGCCAGACCGGTATAGCGGGCGGCGCGCGAGATCGAATAGGCGCCGGCATCGCCCAGCACCAGCAGCTCGCCGGGCGCGACCGGCGGCAGGCGGCGATGGAGGTCGATCACGTCGAGGGTGCTGAGGCCGCAGCCGGAAAGGTGCACGAAACGCCTGGCCGCGGAGCGCGGTTCGGTGGCCGGCAGCACCGCCCGGCTCAGCAGCCACGGCGACTCGGGCAGGAAGTCGCGGCTGGCGTCGAGGAACAGCCAGCGGCCGCGCACGGCGCGGACCCGGGTCACCAGCAGCCCAGCCGCGCCGGTGAGCGAGCGCCCCGGCTCGACCACCAGCCTGGGCATCGTGGGGAGCGGCTTGGACAGCGCGGCGAAGGTCCGGGCGAGACACAATGCGAAAGGGTCGAGCTCCGCCTCGGGCTCCTGCCGGCCGCGCGCGCCGCGGCCAGCCGCGACCGGCGGCCGCCCGGGCCGCCGGTCCAGGAGACGCGGCACCAGGCGCGCCAGGGTGAGACGCGAGAGGGTGGGCGAAGGGATGCCGCCGCCCAGGTTCATCTCCTCGACCTCGACCCCGCATGCGGCCAGGCGCCGCAGCAGCCCGAAGGCCCCCTTGGCGGCGCGCGCCAGACCGGACGCCGTGCGCTGCTGGGTCCCCAGATAGACGTTGACGCCGACCACCCGCAGCCAGCGCGAGCCGCGCACCGTTGCGGCAACTGCGAGCGCCTCTTGCTCCGACAGGCCCACCCGCCGGCTCAGCGCGCGCAGCGGCGACAGCGCGGGCGGCGCCGCCAACCGCAGCGAGAGGCGCACCTCCCGCCCGGCGCGCGCGGCGGCGGCCGCGATCAGCTCGAGGTCGCCAGGCAGCTGCACGTGCACCAGGCCGACACCCTGGGCCAGCACGGCGTCGAGCTCGCGCGGGGTGAGGACCGGCTTCTGGTAGGCGATGCGCGCGGCAGGAAAGCCGCAGGCCCGCGCCAGCTCGACCTCCGCCGGATGGCAGGCGAGGAGGCCGGCGCCGCAGCCGGCCAGCGTCGCCAGCACCGCCGCCTCGGAGTTCGTCTTGGCGCAGTAGCGCAGCTCGGCCGCCACGCCGGCGGCGGCAAACGCCTGCGCCAGGCGCGCGTAATCGCTGCGCAGCCGCCGCTCGCTGATGAGGAAGAACGGCGTCTCGCGCCCCTCGGCAAGCTTCGCCAGCGGCACTCCGTCGATGCACAGCGCGCCCGAGCGATAGTTCAAGAGCGAAGCAGCCATCCGCCGCGAGGAGCCTCCGGGGATCAGCGCAATGTAACGCTTGACCTGACGAGTGTACCAGCTCGCCACCGGCCCTAGTCGGGCGGCGGCTGGCGCTCGAGCGCCGCGCGGTTCCAGCCGGCGAGGTTGGCGGCCGCCTCGTAGGTGCTCTGGAAGAAATCCAGGAGATCCGCGTCCGGATCGGCCGCCGTGCGCACCGCCTCGTACGGCAGGACCCACTCTTTCAAGCCGGTCTCGTAGCGTGCCGCTCGCGGGCGGACGGCGGCCTCGGGGCAGCCTGCGGGCTCGGGATAGGCATAGGCGTAAAAGGCAGGCTCCGCGAAGAATCCCGGCGTCCCCGGCCACCATCCGGCGCTGATGCAGGCGTGTGAGTAGGCCTCCCGCGTCGCCCAGTCGGGCAGATGCGGGATGCCTCCCGGGTGGGGCGGCGCCTTCTCGCCCGAGAACCGCGTGCAGGCCAGGTCGAAGCTCCCCCACCAGAAGTGCACCGGGCTGCACTTGCCCAGGAAGCGGCCGCGGAACTGCTTCAGCACCCGGTCCACCTGCGCGATGATCCGCCAGCACCGCTGCGCCGCGTCGCCGTCGTAGGCCGTGACCTCCCGCTGCTCGGTGAAGGGGACCACCTCCGGCATCTCGACCGGGACCGGCCAGAGGTGCGGCCGGAGACCGAGATCGTGGAGCGCCGCGAGGTAGGCGGCGTAGAAGTCCGCGACCGGCTCGGCGCGGAGAGGCAGCGAGCGCCGCTCGCCGGCGCTCGTCCGGATCACCAATTGATGATCGAGGAAGTCGAGCTCGACGTCACAGGCGAGATGGTCCTGGTACATCGTGGACGTCGTGAAGCCCCGCGGGGTCAGGTAGAACGCGACCTGCCACCAGTGGTTCTCCAT
Source organism: uncultured Acidobacteriota bacterium (assembly GCA_963732005.1). Lineage (GTDB taxonomy): Bacteria > Acidobacteriota > Thermoanaerobaculia > Multivoradales > UBA5704 > JASLEW01. Next base: position 2,208,666 of record CAVSXT010000005.1, on the reverse strand, counting down.
CGGCGCCAGCGCCAGGCGCGTCTTGCCGACGATCTCCGCCCGCATGTGGAGCGATTGGTAGGTCTTCAGCCAGTCCGCGAGCGGCAGGCGCGGCCAGGCATCGCCGGGCGCGAGGCGAGATGACGAGTCGGTCATGGCTGGGCCCTCCGTCCCCTATTCCAGCGTCCCGTATCCAGGGTCGCCGACCGGGATCAGCCCCGGCTGCCGCCCATTCCACCAGACAAGCAACCGTCCTGCCAACTGGTCGTCGCGATGGCGCCGCCACGACCGCCACCGCCCGCTCCCGTCACCACCGCGATCTTGCCGGGGAGATCCATCGCGCCCCTCCTCCCTCGCCTTCCTCAGACCGGCAGATAGCCGGCGCGCTGCACCAGGCGCTGCCCCGCGGGCTCGAGCAGGAAATCGACGAACCCTTGCACGGTGTCGCTCGCGGTGCGGCCGTCGAGCACCACATACATCGCCCCGCCGAGCGGATAGCGGCCGTTCTTCAGCGACTCCTCGGTGGCGGCGACGCCGGCGACCGCGAGCGGCTTGACCCCGGCCACGGCCCCCCCCACGCCCGGGCCGAAGCCGATGGCCGTCGGATCGTTGCCGACCAGCGCGACCACCGGGTCGGGATCTCCCCGCCACCCCCGCCGGCACCGCCGGCGGGGGTGGCATCGGCGCGGGTGGGGACGCCCCCCATCACCCGCTCGTCCCAGAGATCGGCCAGCGGGCTGCCGGCGGCGCGGGTCACGACGTGGATCGGCAGGTCCGCCCCGCCCACCTCGCTCCAGCGGCGGATGGCTCCGCTCCAGATGCCCCGCAGCTGCGCGACCGTCAGCACCGCCACCGGGTTGTCGCGATGGACGATCGGCACCGCCGCGGTATAGCCGAGACGGAAGGTGCGCAGCTCGACGCCGGCGTCCCTGGCGCGACGGGACTCCTCGGGAGTCAGCTCGCGCACCAGCGCGGCGAGGTCACAGTTGCCGGCGAGGAGCGCCCGCACCGCTTCGGCGCTGCCGGCGGCGAGCAGCACGACGCTCGGCGGCCGGGAGGGCCGGTAGGCGGCGACCGCGGGTTTGGCGATCGGCAGGAAGGTCGGCGACCCCTGGACGACGATCTCGGTGCCGGCGCGCGCGCAGGCGAGCGACAGGCACCCGGCGCCGGCGAGGGCCACCGCGGCCAAGGCGGCGCCCAGCGAACGGCAACGGGCCGCGGGCTGCCGCGCCGGACTCATGAGATGGAGATGGTTCCGCGGACGGCTCATAGTGCTGCTCCTTGGACTGCCCCGATGGTTGCCTCGCTCTCCTCCTCCGCCAACGCGGCGGGGCGTTCGGGAAGGCGGAAGGTGGAGACCGAGGCGCGCAGCGCGTCGGCCAGCTCGGCCATGCGCAGCACCGCCGTGGCCGAATGGCGGGTGCTCTCGGCGGTCTGGGTGGTCATGCCGGCGATCCCTTCCATGGTCGAGGACAGCTTCACCGAGCGGTCCGCCTGCCGCGCCACCGCTTCGGTGATCGAGCGGACGATCACCGCGATGCGCTCCGCCACCGAGTTGATCTCGGCGAGCGCCTGACCCGCGAGGTCGGCGATCCGCGAACCCTCGACCACCTCGCGCGTGCTTTCCTCCATGCTGACCACGGTCTCCTGGGTCTCGCTCTGGATCGAGCTGACCAGGGCGGAGATCTGGCGGGTCGCTTCGGTCGAGCGCTCGGCCAGGCGCTGCACCTCCTCGGCGACCACGGCGAAGCCGCGCCCGGCCTCGCCGGCGGAGGCGGCCTGGATGGCGGCGTTCAAGGCCAGGATCGAGGTGCGGTCGGCGATGCCGCCGATCAGCTTGACGATCTCGCCGATCTCCTTCGAGCTCTCGCCGAGACGCTTGATCCGGCGCCCCGTCTCCTGGACGTGGCTGCGGATGCGGTTCATGCCGTCGATCGTCTGGCGGACCGCGGCGCCGCCGCTGCGCACGTTGGCGAGCGCGTCGCGGGCAACGCCGTCGGCCACCTGCGCGCTCTCGGCGACCTCGCCCAGGGTGCGGGTCATGACCTCGACGTCGCCCGTGGCGCGGCTGATCTCGGTCGCCTGCTCGTCCGAGGTCTCGACGGCGCGCCGCGCGTCGAGCTGCAGCCGGCGCGCCGAGGCGGTCACCTCGCGGGTCGAGTCCTGGACGTTGCGGATGATCTCCCGGAGCTCGGCGACCATGTAGTTGAAGGAGTCGGCCAGCGCGCCGGTCACCTCGGCCGTCACCTCGGCCTCGATCGTCAAGTCGCCCTGCGCGACGCCGCTCACCTCCTCGAGCAGCCGGGTGATGGCGCCCTGCAGCTCGTCGCGCTCGGTTTCGCTCTGGAAGCGCTGGCTCAATCGCGCCAGCAGGGTGTTGAGGCCCGCCGCCGCCAGCCCCAGCTCGTCGCGCGACAGGACCGCGGCGCGCGCCGCCAGGTTGCCGCCGGCCGCCTGCGCCGCGGCCCGCCGGATCTCGTCCGCCTGGCGCCGCGGCAGCCAGGCGCCGAGCACCGCGCCGAGCACGGCGAGCACGGCGCCGATACCGGCGGCGACGAGAGCGCTCCGGCGCACCGCTGCCAGCGGCGCCAGCGCCTCGGCGACGTCCATGGTGGCGACGGCGGTCCAGCCGGCGCGGCCGACCGCCGGCACGGACACCGGAGCGAAGGCGAAGAGTGAAGCGATCCCCTGGGCGCTGTCGCCGAACGCCGAGCCGGGCTCCGCGGCGCCCAGGGCGCCGGCCTGCCGCAGGATCGGCGGCACCGCCTGGCCCAGCGCCGCGGCGTCGGCGGCCAGCACGGCGGTCCCACGGGCGTCGTCATAGAGCGCCACCCTACCGCTCCGCTGGAAGGTGGCGCCGGCGAGGAGCGCGCCGAGTCGCCGCGAGTCGAGGATGCCGTGGAGCACGCCGATCACCGCGCCGTCGCGGCGCACCGGCACCGCCAGGTCGAGGACCGTCAGGCCGCTCGCGGCGTCGCGCCGCGGCGAGCCGACCCACGGCGCGCCGGCACCGCCATGCAGGGCCGCCTGGAACCAGGGTTCACCCTCGACCCTGCCGCCCGCCGCGATGCCGGCGCCGCCCCCGGCCGCCGCCACCAGGTTGCCGGCGCGATCGCTCAGCTGCAGCACCAGCTGCTGCGGCGAGCGCTCGCGGAAGGCGGCGAGGGACTTCTCCGCGACCGCGGCCGGAGCGGTGCCCGTCGCGGCCCCTGCCGCGGCCGCCACCCCGGGGTCGGCCGCCAGCTGCGCCAGCGCCTGCACCTCCTCGCCGAGCGACTGGCCCGCCTGTCCGGCGACGCGTTCCGCCAGGTCGCCCAGGATCTTCTCGTGCCGCACCAGGAGCGGGCCACCGAGCAGGCGGTCGGCGAAGAGGATGGCCAGGAGCAGCGGCACCAGGGCGACGGCGAGCATCGTGGCGCCCAGCGTGAGCGCCAGACCGCCGCCTGGAGCGCCGGGCGAGGCGGAGGTGCGGGAAGACGAGAGTCGAGCTGCGGCCATACGGCTACCTCCAAGCAGACGCGGCGACTGCCGCGCCCTGAGCTACAGGAAACGTCTCGAGCGCGCCGTCGAGATCCGGCACCACGAGCACTCGCTCGCCGTCGCCGAAGGCGCCCAGCACCCACCGGGCGCCGTGGAAAGGGGCGGCGGCTGTCGCGGGCTGTGGAAAGGGTCCCTGCCGCACTCCGGCCAGGCGTTGCACGGGGAAGACCAGCAGCTGCCGGCCGTGCGCCGCGCGCGCGACCACGGCGTGCGCGGCGGGTTCGAGGCGGCCGCCGGGCGGCGGGGCCGGAGCGGGCGCCAGACCGATCGCCAGCGCCAGATCGACGACTGGCAGCGCCTCGCCGCGCCAGGCCAGGAGACCCAGGAGCGGCGCCGGCGCCCCCGGCACCGGCCGCGGCGCGACGGCCGACAGCACCTCGACCACCTGGGCGGCGGGCAGGGCGAAGTCGACCGCGCCTCCCCCCGGCAGGGCGAACACGAAGAGCCCGGCGGACGACGGCGCCGGCTGCAGCCAGAGCCCGACGTCGAACTGCGCCTCTCCGGCGCAAAGCGCAGCGGCGTTCTGTGCGGCCTCGCGGGCCGCCGCGGTCGCCCCGGCTGGACCGGCGCTCGCCGCGAGGTGCGGCACCGCCGCCGGCGCGATCTCCAGCGCCAGGCCGTCCTCCCACAGGACCACGCGCGGAAAGGCCCAGCGCCGGCTCGCGGCCGGCGCCGGCAGCAGCCGGAGACGCGAGATCGCTTCCTGGCGCACCTCGTCCACCGCCTCGACGCCGAGGCCGCAGCGCGGTCCTCTCGCCGGCTGCAGCACCACCACCGCTGCCGCGCTGGCGTTTTCCGGGGTTCCCGGGTTTCCCGGCCCGCACTCCGCCGGCAGATAGACGGGGATCTCCTCGCGCTCGCCAAGCAGCCAGCCGTAGGGCGACCCCGCCGCCGGCCGGGGATTGCGCTGCAGCGTCTCGGTCCCCAGCACCTCGCACACGGCGTCGCCCGCCACCGCCCACGGCAACCCGCCGTACCGCAGCCGCAGCAGGCGCACTGCCGGCGCCGACGCCGGCACCGACATCGGCGCCGGCGCCGCCAGATCGCCGGCGGGCGCCGGCTCAGGCTCGCGCATGACGGATCTCCGGACGCGCCACCCGCGCCAAGGTGTCGAGGAGGCGGGCGTCGTCGTAGGGCTTGACGAGATAGGCGTCCGCCCCCAGGGCGAGGGCGCCGGCGCGGTGCTTGTCGCCGGCGCGGGAGGTGAGGAAGACGACCGGCAGCTTGCACAGCGCCGGCTCCCGGCGCAGGCTGGCCAGCAGCTCGTAGCCGTTCATGCGCGGCATCTCGATGTCGACGATCGCCACGTTCGGGAGACCGGGCGCATCCTTCAGCATTTCCAGCGCCTCGCGCCCGTCGCGCGCCGCCCGCACCTCCCAGCCGGCGGTGCGCAACAGCCCGGCGAGCACCCGCCGGACGCTCAGCGAATCGTCGACCACCAGCACGGAAGGGCGTGCCGAGGCCGCCGCTGCCGCCCGCGGGCCGGCGGCCTCGCCGCTCGCCGCCGCCAGCAGCTCGGCCGGGTTCAGCACCAGCAGCAGCCGGCCGTCGGCGGCCACCGCGGCGCCGCTCACGCCGCGCACCCGCGGCAGGAGGGTGCCGAGCCCCCCACCACCGCGTCGTAGACGCCGGCCAGGTCGTCGACCGCGAGCGCCAGGCGGCGCTCGCCGGCGGCGAGCAGGAGGATCGACCGCCGGGCGCCGGTGCCGGGCCGCGCCGGCAGCGCCAGCAGCTCGGCCAGGTCGCGCACCGGGAAACTCTCGCCCGCGATGTCCACCCATCCGCCGCGACGCTCCGTCCCGGCGCCCTCCGCTGCGGCCGGCTCTCCGGACTCATCGCCAGGTGCCGCGGCACGCAGCACCTGGACGACGTTCGCCGCCGGCACCGCCAGCGTCTCGCCCGCCTCCCGCACCAGCACCACCCGCGCCAGCGCCAGGCTCTGCGGCAGGCGCAGCGTGAAGGTCGCGCCGGCGCCGGCCCGCGACTCGACCGCGATCGAGCCGCGCAGCCGCTCCACCTCGGTCTTCACCACGTCGAGCCCGACGCCGCGCCCGGACACCTCGCCGACCGCGGCGGCGGTGGTGAAGCCGGGCTCGAAGAGGAGGTGAGCGCCGGGGGCGACGCCGGCCGCCGCCGCCGCCGCGCCGATCGCCGCCCAGTCGAGGCCGGCGCCGTCGTCCGCGACCTCGATGGCGACCTGCGAGCCTTCCAGCCGCGCGCGCACCTCGATCCGGCCGCGCTCGGGCTTGCGCCGCTCGGCGCGCACCGCTGCCGGCTCGATGCCGTGGCAGACCGCGTTGCGCAGCAGGTGCAGCAGCGGATCGACGATGCTGGCGAGGATGGTGCGGTCCAGCTCCACCTCCTCGCCGGCCAGCACCAGATCCACCCGCTTGCCCTCCTGTGCGGCGGTGGCGCGCACCGTGCGGTCGAGGCGCGCCGCCAGCGTGCCGACCGGCGCCAGCTGAAAGCGCAGCATCTGGTCCTGCAGGCCGCGGGTCAGCCGCTTGAGCTCCCGGCGGTCGGTCTCGGCGCCCCCCAGGTCGGCCGCCAGGTCGCGGGCGATCGACGACAGATCGGCGGCGTTCTCGGCCAGCGAGCGCGACAGGAGCTCGAGGCCGCTGTAGCGTTCGAGCTCGAGGACGTCGAAGGCCGCGGCGCCGCCGGCTCGCGCCGCCGCGCCGAGCGGCGCGGAGCCGGCGACCGCCGCCAGCCCGGCAACCGCCGCGGACTCGGTCGCTCCCTCGATCTCTCGGGATACCCGGCGCAGGCGGGCGACCGCCAGCTCGAGCTCCACCTGCTGGCGCTTCAGGGCGTGGAAGCGCTCCTCGAGGGCCGCGTGATTGACCATCAGGTCGCCGGAGAGGCGGAGCACCTCCTGCAGCCGCCGGAGATCGTCACGCACCGCCGATGGGCGCTCCGGCGCCGCCTCCGCGGTGCCGGCGCGGGCGTGCCGCCGCGCCGGCGGGCCGGGCAGGTCGGCCACCGCCGGCAGCTCGCCCAGGACCGCCGCCTCGATCTCTTCGAGGCCGCCGAACAGCGCATCGACCACCGCTCTGGCCACCGGCAGCGGCCCCGCCATCGTCGCCTCCGCCAGATCCTCGAGACCATGGCAGAGCGCGGCCAGCCGCTCGGCGCCGACCACGGCCGCCGCCCCTTTGAAGGTGTGCAGGACACGGCGCAACTCGGTCAGCGGCGCCAGGTCGCCCGGCGTCCCCGCCAGCACGCGCAGCAGTCGCAGGGCCGACGTCAGGTGCTCCCCGGCCTCCTGGCGGAAGCCGTCGAGGATTTCCGCGCCGAGCGCCGGCGGTGGCTCGTCCGGCGCGGCTCCGGGACGAGAGCCGGCGATCCCGTCGCTCGCCGCCAGCTGCTCGACCGCCGCGCGCACCGCTGCGAGGTCGGGGTCACCGGCGCCGGCAGCCGCGGACCCCGACGCGCCCAGCAGCCGTTCGAGCGCGTCCTCGCCCTGGCGCGCGGTCTCGGCCATCGCCGCCAGGCCGAGCATCGCGGCGGCGCCCCTGACCGTGTGCACCAGCCGGTACGGCTCGGCCAGACGCTCCCGACCGCCATGGCTGGCGAAGTCGTCGAGCCCCCGCCGGATGATCGGCAGGTAGCCGCGCACCTCGGCGCGGAAACCGGCGAGCACCTCGGCGCCCCGAGCCCCTGCCGCGCTCATGCGCAGAGCTCTTCGTGCGCGCCGCGCAGCAGCCGATCGACGTCGAGCACGGCGACCGGCGCGAGCTGGGCGCCGAGGGGATCCGGCACCAGACCGGCGACGAGCGCGGCCGGGCAGGCGGCGAGCTCGCCGGCTGCCGGCGGGCGCCCCGGCGTGCCTGCCAGGGTCACCAGGCGGGCGATGCCGCGGACCGCGAGCCCGGCGTCGAGACTGGCGTCGCTCGCCCGCACCACGAGCAGCGTCTCGCGCACCGCCGGATCGTCGCCGGCAGCCGCAGGGGTGTCCGCCGGCGCGCCGGGCGGCGGCCCGGCTGCCGGCGCCACCAGGCGAGCGAGATCGACGACCGCCACGACCCCGCCGGCGGCCCGCGCGAGACCGCGCAGCCAGGGCGGGGAAAACGGCACGGCGCTGACCGGCGGCAGCTCGCTCACCGCCACCACCGAGCGCGCCGGCACGGCGAAACGGCGGCCGGCAAAGCTCATGAGTAGGCAGCGCTCGCCGCCCGGTTCAGGCGTGGCGGGCGCGGCCGGCTCTCCCGGCGCGGCGGCGGGCGCCGGCACGTCGGTGGGCACCGGCATCGCTCCTGGCGCCGCGGCGGGCGCCGATGTTGCTCCTGGCGCGGCGGCGGACGCCGCGCGGGCACCCCAGGTGCGCGCCAGCTCGCGACCCAGCTCCGCCAGCAGGTCGTCGAGGGTCAATCCGCTGCTCCCGTCGCCCTGGCCGAGCGGCCAGCGCCGCCGGTCAGAGATGGCGCTCCACCGCGCCCAGCAGCTGCTCGGGCGTGAACGGCTTGGTCAGGTACTCGTCGGCCCCCTGCTTGAGGCCCCAGAAGCGATCCGAAGGCTGCGTCTTGCTGGTTACCAGGATGACCTTGATGTCCTTGGTCCCGACCTCGGTCTTGAGCTGCCGGCAGACCTGGAAGCCGTTCTTGCGCGGCAGGATGACGTCCAGCAGCACCAGGTCGGGGTGCTCCCGGCGGGCCGTCGCCAGCGCCTCGTCGCCGTCGATGGCGGAGAGCAGGCGGAAGCCTTTCGGCCGCAGGGTGTCGGTCAGCAGGGAAAGGCCGGTGGGGCTGTCCTCGACGATCAGGATGGTGCCGGACGGCATGGCTACAGGCTCCTCGACGGTAAGCGGTCTCATGCCTCGAGCTCGATCATCTGGCGTGACCGCTTGAGCGCGACGCTCAGCGCGACTCCCAGGAGCACCGCGGTGAACAGGAAGATGGCCAGCGCCAGGTCACCGGTCTCCATGCCGAAGGCGGCGGCCGGCGGGTGCTGGTAATCGGGGGTGAAGCGCGCGGCGGCCATGCCGGTGTAGTGCATGCCGCACACCGCCGCGCCCATGACGAAGGCGCTGCCGAAGCGCTGCAGGTTGCCGCGCAGGTTGAAGCACAGCCAGAGCGCGGCCGACGAGGCGACGACCGCGATCACCAGCGAAAGGGCGAAGAGACCGGGCGAGTAGCTGATGCGCGCCGGCATCTGCATCGCCGCCATCCCCGTGTAATGCATGGTGGCCACACCCAGGCCGGTCAGCGCGCCGCCGCCCAGCAGGCGCGCGATCGACGGCTCGCCGCGGCCGACGATCCACAGGCCGGCCCCGGTCACCAGCATGGCGAGCAGCAGCGAGGCCAGGGTCATACCGAGGTCGTAGCTCACCCTCATCGGCATGCGGAAGGCGAGCATGGCGATGAAATGCATCGACCAGATCGCGCCGCCGCCCATCGCCGCCGCCGCGCCCACCACCCACCCCCAGAGGGCGGTGCCCTTCGCCGTCGGGATGGCGATGGCGAGCTGCAGCGCGGTGAAGGCGCCGAAGACCGAGATGGCATAGGAGAGGGCGACCAGCAGGGGGTCGAAGTGATGAGTCATGTCCATGGCGTTGGCATCTCCGCGCGCCGGCGCCGGCGCGCATCAAGGAGCCGCAAAGACCAGCTCGCAGAAAGGGTCGCCGGCGGCGCGGCAGCGTGCCTCGCGCACCGTCGTGTCCGCCGTCGTCGGCGCCGCGTGCAGCAGGCCGCGCGCGAAGCCGACCAGGAAGTCGCAGCCGCGGTCGCCGGCGGGCGGCGCGGCACAGAAAGGACAGGCCGGGAGCCGCAGCGCCGACCCTGCGAGCTCCGCCTTGGCGAGCTGGCGAACGGCGGGCAGCACCATCCGGCGCACCGCCGGCTCGAGCTTCAAGGGGCTGCCGAGCGCATAGCCGCGCTGGTACTCGCGCCGCCCCAGGCGCTCGCCGAGCGACGACAGGGTCGCGGCCCGCGCCGCCGCCGGCAGCGCGCGGGCGAGCGCCAACACCCGCTCCGCCACCTCGGGGAAGGCGGCGACGATGTCCTGGACCGCGGCCTCGACCGCCGCCGGCCGCGGCGCCGCCGGCTGCTGGCCGAGCCCCTGCGCCTCGACGCTGCCGAACCCCCGGAGCAGCCGCGGCAGGTCATGGATCGCCGCCTCCGGCCCCTCGACGGTCATGGTGAAGCGCTGCAGCGCCGGGTCGCCGGTCGGCGACACCGTCTGCCGCAGCAACTTGCAATCCTCCCGCATCAGCACCGACACCACCTGGGCAAGCAGGCCGGGGCGCCGGCTGACGACGACGGAAAGGGTCACCTGCATCGTTCCACCTCGAAACACTCACGGACGGCCAAAGGCGACGTGCGGCTACCGTAACACAGGACCGCAAGGGCCGAAAGGAATTAGCGCCCGACGAATATGATTTAACATTCACCCGCGATAACACCGTTCCACCGCGGTTTGCGCCCGCAGTTTGCTCCAACACAGTCGGCGCGCGAAAAGCTGATCGATCGCCGCACGCACCATGCGCGCCGCCGTCAATCCGCCACCCGCGGGTCGCCGCGCTCGCTCACCGGCACCCGCCAACTGACCTTGAACGCGGCGGCGCCGCGGTCGAAGCGCAGCTCCCGCCAGTCGCAGAGATGGGCGAGACGTTCGAGGATGCGGCGGCCGCCGTAACTCTCGGCTTCCCGGCCGGCGGCCGGCGGCGGCTCGCCCCGGGGCAGGTCGTTGACCACCTCGAAGAGCAGTTCGCGCCGCACCGGGTCGAGGGTGATGGCGATGGCCGGCACGCTGCCCGGCCGGCCGTGGCGGACGGCGTTGATCAGCACCTCGCCCAGGAAGAAGCCGAAGCCGCCGCGCAGCGGCGCCGCGAACCAGTAGTCGTCTGGCCAGTCGATCCGCGCCCGCAGCGCCTCGGCGCCATCCGGCGGCGACTCCGCCAGCACGCCGTTGTCCCAATGCAGCCGCGAGCGCAGCCGGGCGTCGGCGCGCACGTGCTCGAAGATCAGCCGGAAGCTCTCGATCGTGGTCCGCGCCTGGGCCGCTTCGATCGAGCAGTCGGGAGGCAGCGGCGGCTCGGCGTCCCAGTGCTCGAGCAGCCAGGCGGTGGCGAGCACCCGCCGCTCGAGGTAGGCCGCCAACCAGCGCGCGAATCCCGGCGCGGCGCCTGCCGCCGCGGCGTCCGCGGCACCTTCCACCGCGGCGTCCGCGCCGCGTGCCACCGCGGCGTCCGCGCCGCGTGCCACCCCGCCGTCCGCGCCGCGTGCCACCGCGGCGTCCGCGCCGCCGGTCGCCTCCAGGCAGTGCGCCAGCACCCGCGCCAGCGAGTCGACGCCGTGGGCCAGCAGCCCGGCCAGCTTGCGCCGTTCGTCGGACTGCGCTCCCGCCAGCAGGTCGGCGCGCCACAGTGCCAGGTCGGCCTCCGGCTCGAGCAGGAAGAGCACCGCCAGCCGGTGGCGCTGGTCGGCGTGCAGGGCCTCGATCGGCGCGGTCACCGCCACCGAGCGCACGATGGCGTGGCGGGTCTCCGGCTCGCCCGCCTCGCCGCGCAGCCGCAGCGGCACGCCGTACGCCCGCCGCGTGCCCTGATCGGCGACCTGCATGCGGGCGTAGTGCTCCTGCGCCCGGGGATCGTCGGCGACCAGGTCGCGGGCGCGGGCGCCGGCGGTGATGCCCAGGCTGGCCGCCGCCTGGTTGCCGTAGACCACCTCGTCGGTGTTGGGATCGACCACCATCAGCGGCACCTGCATGGTGTTGAGCAGGTTCTGCTTCTCCTGCAGCTCGCGCTCCGCCTTCCACTGCGCGCGCTCGGTCCGCCGCCGGCTGGCCTCGAAACCCGCCAGCAGCAGCGCGACCAGCAGCGCCAGCGGCACCGCCGGCAGCAGCGCCAGGCTCGATCGGGCCGCCGGGAAGAGGGTCACCAGCCAGGTCGTCGCCGCGACCTGCAGCGCGGCGACCGCGCCCCGTCCCTCGACCGTGCCGTGGTAGAGGTAGAAGGGGCTGGTCGCGCGGCCGCTTCGCGCCTCGGCGCCGGCCAGCGCCGCCACCGCCGCGCGCAGCTCCCTGGACCCGCCCGGGCGGCCATGCGCCGCCATCGCCGCCCAGGGGCGCCACGGCTCGCGCGCCGGCCCGCCGAGCTCGACCACCTCGGCGACCATCGGCGGCTCGATGTGCGCCGCGAAGTCCTGCCAGTCGACGGCAAAGGCGAGATCGGCGCAGACCACCGCCTGATAGCCGGTCGCCGGGTCGCGCACCGGCGCCAGCAGCGTCGCCACCACGCCCTGGCCGCCGAGATCGAGGTACAGCCCCGAGTAGTAGGCGCGCGGCTGCGGCGCGGTGAAGTCGAATCGGAAGACGAACTCGTTGGGGACGAAGTTGGGCAGCTCCGGCAGCTTGCGGAACTCCCGCCCCTCGCCGAGCGCCGCTTCGCGCCGCGACTCGACGCTGTCCGGGCTCGCCGGCAGCGGCGCCGACACCAGCATCCCGTCCTCCGCCACCGCGTAGAGCCGCACCACCCGCGGCGGCCGGTCGCCGGGCACCGCCGGCAGCGGGTGGCGGGCGAGGCCGGCGCGCAGCGCGCCGGCGGCCGCCAGCAGGTGGTGGGTGGCGTAGAACAGGAACCGGTTCGCGGGGGCGGCGAGGTCGCCCAGGTCGGGTGGGTCGGCGGCACGCCGCCGGGTCACCGCGAACCAGCGGCCGCTAAGCTCGACGTAGCGCTGCACGCGCCACTGCATCGGCAGCTCGGCGGTTCCGGCACCGCCGGCACCGCCAGCGCCTCCGGCACCGCCGGCGCCTGACCCCGGCCCGCCCAGCTCCTCCGCCGGCAGCGGCACCGGTGCCGCGGCGCGGTCCAGGGCCGGCCGCGGCGGCGGCGTGGTCAGCGCCGCGCGCACCTCGGCGAGGATGGCCGGCAGGCTGCTGTCGTCGTGCCAGTCGGCGAGCTCGCCGTAGAGCCGGGCCTTGATCGGATCCGCGATGTGGCGGCGGTACTGCTTGAGCTCCAGGTGCAGCCAGGCGGACACCCCGGGCGTCTCGGTCGGCCGGCTGGGAACGGTGTCCTGGACCAGCTCGTAGATCGTGCGGCCGCGGCTCTCGCCGGCCCGCCGCTGCCACTCCTCGCGCACCGACAGCAGCGTGATCACGGCCAGCACCGCCGCCAGCAGCACCCCGAGGTAAAGCAGGCGCGGGCCGCGGCGCCCGCGAAGCCGGTAAGATCGTGCCATGACCTGGGTCGCGGCGGAGGGCTTCAACCGGCGCCCTCTGGTCGTCGTGGAGGATCACTTGTACCACATGACCGAGCTGCTGGATCGGCTCGGCGGCCAGGACCCTCTGTACCATCAACTCACCGTCGTCTGCCTCGACCGGCCCGGCCCCGACACCTCCCGCTGCGCCGCCGGCTGGCTGGCCACCTGCCCCGGGCTGCAGGTGATCGCGGCGCTTCCCGTCGGGGCTCCCGAGGGCGAGGCCCCGATAGCGCCTGCTGCCCTCGCCGACCCGGCAAACCCTGCCGACCCCGGCGCCACTGCGCGCCGCTGTTCAGAAGACGATCCCGCCCATCCCGCCGGCCTGGACCCGGCGCGCTTCCGGGCCCTTCCCGCGGATGCCTTCGCCTCCGCCCCCCGCCTCTGCCAGACGCTCGCCGCGGCCCTACGGCCAGGCGGCCTGCTGCTGCAGGACATCCAGCTGCAGACCCTCGCCTTCATCCCCGCCGACCGCTGGTGGGAGTCGATCTACCTCGCCAGCACCGTGCGCGGCACTTTCGCCGACCGCCCGCCGTCGTGCCGCTTCGTCTCCAACAAACGCGGCTACGAGGCGACCTTCGGCCGCGAGCTGCTGGATGCCGGCTTCGACCCGCGCGAGGTGATCGACAAGGGGGACCTGGTCCGGGCGGTGGTGCCCACGCTGCGCAATTATCTGGACCGCGTCTTCCCGCTCTGCCTGCGGCTGGCCGCGCCGGCGCGCCGCCCCTGGGAGCTGCGCGTCGCCCGCGCCGAGTGCGAGCGGGAGGAAGTGGAGCGCGAGGTCGACCTCCTGCTCTGGAGCGGCGGCGACGGCACCCTCGAGCTCGGCGGCCGCGCCCTCGGCGGCGGCACGGCCCAACGCCGCGTCGCCTTCAAGCCCGGCAACCAGGAGGCGGCCACCTGGGAGGGGTTGCTCGACGATCACCTCGGCGCCCGCGCCGGCCTGCCGGTCCTCGAGGTCGGACGCCGTCTCGCCCCGCCCGCCGCCGGCAGGGCCGAGCTGACGAATCTCGCCGCCCGCCACCTGCACACCCTGCGCGGCCGCCTCGCGGACGGCGCCGCCATCCTCACCGCCCACCATGCCTACCGGCTGAGCGAGCGCCTGACCGTGGCCGTGGCCAGGGAGAGGAACGACTCGCTCCACCTGCGATGAGCGAGGTTGCCGGTGTCAGCCGGGCGTCAGGTCCAGGAAGGCGAACGGCCGGAAGTCTCCGGGGTTGAAGGTGGCGAGGCGGCGCACCCCGGCCAGCTCGAGCGTCGCGGCGAGCGCGGTGTCGAGGATGCGCTTGCGGCCCAGCCGCAGGCGCTCCAGCAGCTCGAAGGTGCGATCCAGCACGCCGGGCGCAGGCAGGATCGGCACCACCTCCGCGGCTCCCCAGAGGCGACGGCACCAGCGCAGCCCCTCCGGCATCGAGAGCGGATGTTCGAACCGGCGCGGATCGGTTGCGACGTGGAGGAACTCGTGCATGACCTGGGGTGCGATCGCCAGGCTGTTGCCGTTGCTGCGGACTTCCTGGTCGAAGAGTCGCTTCGCCTCCGCGTGACGGGGAGAGCCCGCCATCGCCCAGGAAATCAGCACGTCGGTGTCGACGGCCAGGATCAGCGGGCCAGCCACTCGTCGAGCAACTCGGCGCGCGTCCACGGCGCCCGCAACGAGCCGCTCGCATGCGGCTCGAGATCGAAAAGCGAGCCGCCGGCTCCGGCGCGATGGGCCGTGTACTCCGCCATGGCTTCCCGAATCAACTCCGCCACCGGGCGGCCGGTGCGTTCGGCCAGCGCCTTCAGCTCGCGGTAGCTCGCTTCGTCGACATGGACAGAGATCGGCTTCACTCCCTGACCCTATATCGGAATCAGATATCTGTCAACGTCCGTGCACTCGCCCCCGCTCGCCCGTACGCTCATCGTCCCGCCCCGGCCGCCGCGGCCGGCACCGGCGCCGCCGCCGGCCGGCCGGCGCCGAGGTTGCCGGCGTTGAGCAGCGCGTTGAAGACGAGCGCGAAGTCGCCCTGGGTGTTCACGCGCCACATCGGGTTGGCGGCAAAGAGCAGGATGTGTCCCCTGCCGCGCGGGCTGTCGATCACCACCGGCGCCCCCGCGATCTCCTCGGCGCCCTCCAGCATGCCCGAGAGCAGGATCTGGTCGGTCTCCTTCGGGAACGCGAGGATGACCCGCGGCCGGTCCTCCGGCAGCGGGATGTCGGCCTGCGCGAAGAGCGCCAGGTCCTCCGGCGGCTGGAAGCCCTCGTCCTCGGGCCGCGGCTTCGGCCGCTCCGGCGTGGCGACGTAGGGGCGCCCCTGCGGCACGTCGGGATCGGTCGCCGAGCCGCGCCCGCTCGGCCGGTGGTCGCGATCGCGGTCCGCCGCGCCGGCGCCGCCGTCGCCGCCGCCGGCGCCCACCTTGAAGATCGGCGAGCCGGCGTATTGGACGGGCACCGTCTCGTCGTAGCCATAGCCGACCGGGCTCTTCGGATCGGCGAGCCTGGTCTGCAGGATCGAGCCGCGCGCCTTGAGCTTCGACGGCGGCACCAGGTGGACGTAGCGCGCCAGCCCGAACTGCACCGCCCAGGCCGCCGCATCCCGCACCGCGATCAGCAGCCCGCCCGTCTCGACGAAACGCTGCAGGTTCTGCACGCCGGAGAGGCCCATCCCGGGACGCATGTCGTCGGTCTCGTCGACGCCGAGGTTCGGCGTCAGGTCGGTCTTCCGCCAGGGCAGCGGCGGCCCCGCCGGCATGCCGTTGACGATCTCCACCGGGCTGCCGCCGGCGGGCGGGAAGACGATGACGTCGAAGCGGTCGCGCAGGTCGGCCATCACCGCCACCTGCTGCGTCGACAGATAGGTGTAGGGCACCTTCAGGCTGTCAAAGGCGAGCCGGAACCAGCCCTCGTCCTGGGTGTCGAGCCAGGTGTGGAGGATGGCGACCCGCGGCAGCGGCAGGTCGTGCACCTTGCCGGCAGGCCAGGCGTCGAGGACCACGGACCGGAGGCTCCCCAGGGCGGCGATCGCCTGGCGCACCCGCTCGGAAGGCTCGACCAGCAGCGTGCCGGCCGGCAGCGTGCCCGCCTTGCGCTCCAGCGGCTCCTCCAGCACCGCGAAGCGCACGTCCCGAAGCTGGTAGCGGAGGCGCACCAGATCGACGTCGGCGTGGTTCAGGATGGCGATCGCCCGGCCCCCGGCCGCCACGCTGGCGGGTGCCAGGGTGCCGTCCCAGGGGTGCATCGGCACCTCGAGCACCTTCTGGTTGACGATCCGCCGGCAGTCCACGTTCTTGGTGTAGCCCAGCGTCCAGCCGGTGTCGTCGTAGACCTGCTCGCGGCCCAATACGAACTGGGTGTCGAGCAGCGCGTCGGCCAGCCGGCTGTAGGGCTGATCGAGGCGGATCACGAAGCTGCCGGCGGGAAAGGACACTTCGGCGTTCCCGTCCGCCTTGGCCGCCGCCGGCGTTGCCTTGGCGCTCTTGCCGCCGTCCGCCGGCTGCGGCGGCCAGCCCGGCCGCAGCGAGACGGCGCGGTCGCTGCGCTGGATCTCGATGCCCATCGATTGCAGCAGGTTGAGCAGGTCGCGCAGCTGTCCCAGGCGCTTCTGGTCGGCGGGAAAGACATAGGCCGCCGGACCCTCCGTGGTGGCCTTGGCGATCGCGCGCCGGCCCAGTGTCCAGAACGTCCGCAGCATGTGCTCGCGGTTGTCGGCCATGTACTCGAGCGCCACCAGCACGCCGCTCTGCTCGTAATTGGTGTTGTTGCGCAGCGCCCACCTGAGCTTGGGATAGGGCGGGTTGGGCCGGAACCACTCGCGCTGGCTCGCGCCGCGCACCACGCGGTCCTCGGTCGAGGGCACCAGGTTGCCGAAGGTCTCGTAGAAGCGGCCGAGCGAGTTGTGGCCGTGGGCGATCCAGAACATGTAATTGGGCGCCCAGCCGTCGTAGAAGCCGTGCGTCCACACGCCGACCAGCCCCTTCTCGGTGAGGGTCTGGGTCTCGTTGTAGGCCATGCGGTGCCATTCGTCGATGGCGAGCGGATCGAGCGCCGGGTTGTACGGGCCGGTGCCGGTCGAGATGTAGAGCAACGGGATCGATTCGTGGAGGTCGTGCAGCACCTGCGGATGCCAGTCGAAATAGGCGCGCTGCACGTTGCGGGTCAGGTTCAGGCCCATGCCCATGGCGTCGCGGTTGTTGTCGTGGACGGCATAGTGGCCCCAGTACATCAGCGGCGGCAGCGGCGCCTCGGGATGCTTCTGGTGCCAGCGCACGATGTCGACCATGCGGTCGCGCCCGTCGGTCTCGAGCACCGGCGTGATCAGGGTGATGACGTTGTCGCGGATGCTGCGGATGAAGGGCGTGTCCTCGACCACCAGCCGGTAGGCGAGCTCCATCAGCATCTCGGGCGAGCCGGTTTCGGGCGAGTGCATCGCGCCGGTGATGTAATACATCGGCTTGCCGGCGTGGATCAGCTGCGCCGCGGCCTCCGCGGAAAGCTGCCGCGGATCGGCCAGTCGGCGAGTGATGTCCTTGTAGGAGTCGAGTCGGCGGATCGTCTCCTCGTCGGCGATCGCCACCAGGATCATCTCGCGGCCCTCTTCGGACTTGCCGATCGAGAACACCTTGAGCCGCGGCGACGCCGCCTCCAGGGCGCGCATGTAGCGGTGGACGTCCTCGGCGTAGGTGAGGTGGTCCGGCGCGCCGGCGATGTAGCCGTTGAACTTCTCCGGCGTCGGCACCCGGTCCGAGGCGGGCAAATGATCCACCAGGTCGGTCATGAACTCGGGCCCGGTGGTGGCGGCACGGATCTGCCGCGAGTATCCCTGGTCCCATTCGGGGTGCTTCTCGATCGGCTCGGCGGCGGGCGTCCCCGGCGAGGCGGCGGGCGCCGCCGGCGAGGCGGCAGGCGACACAGCTGCCGGCGCGGCGGGCGCCACCGCGGGCGGGGCGCCAGCCGCGGCGGCAGGCGCAAGCTGGAGAATGGCCAGGAAGGGCGCCAGGCACAGCGCCAGGGTCTGCACACGGGTCGGTCTCATGGTCACCTCGGCAAGGGTCGGGGGTCGCGGCTGCAAAATGTACCACCATGCTGCGCACACTGCCGCCGCTCGCGCCGCCGACGACTGCCTACGGCGAGAGCCCCCTACCGTGGCGAGGCCGCCGCGACCGCGCTTTGGCGGCCGCGGTCGCGGCGGGCAGGTTTTGGCCGGGGCGTCAGTCGTCGAACTCCTCGTCGGTTATCTTGCCGATGTGGGTGATGCCTGGATGATTCGAGCTGGTGCGGAGCACGCCGCCGCCGCCGGCACGGCCGAGATCGCTGTCGGGCAGGTTCTCGAACAACTCGTCTTTGAGGCTTTCGAGGCGCTTCTGCTTGTCCATCACGGACTCCTTTCTACTGCAAGCGGCGCGGCTTGGGCGGCGCGTCTGGCGCCGCCGTTTGCCGGCCGCGGGTCAACGCCACTGCGCCGTATAGGGGTCGTAGCCGCATTTCGCCGGCTTCGAGAAGCGGTCCTCCGGCCGGCTCAGATAGGCGCGGCAATCGACGCAGACATAACGAAACTCGCAGTCCTTGCAGACCTCGATCTGATCCTTGTTGACCTCCCACAGCTCGCGGAAGTCACGCCGCGTCACCGCGCTGTGCAGCGACACCTCGCGGACGTTGCCGTAGGACACGCCCAGCGACGGGCAGTTCCTGATCTCGCCGCGCGCGTCCACCGCCACCTTGCGGTTCAGGCAGGTGTTGTGGCGCTGCGCCTCCAGGAAGACCTCCAGGTTGGGCGCGAAATAGCTGGGGTGCACGCAGCCGCAGCAGGCCGGCGAGCCGATGGCCTCGCGCCGATAACCGATCTCGGCGGCGCCCGGGTTGGACTCGACGGCGCGGTCCTCGGGCGCCGAGTGGACGCAGATCCGCGAGATCCGCGGATGGCGCCGGCAGAGGTCGGCCAGGGCCTCGTCGGTCAGCTCCGGCTGATGCGCGAGCAGCAGCTCGATCGAGCGCAGGCGGCCGTGCACCGCGCCGGCGAGGAGACGCTCGACGACGGCGCGGTCGAGCGGTTCGAAGCAGCGCACCTGCAGCGCCTCGCATCCCAGGTCGTCGAGCTGCGCGAGGATCGCCGGGTAGTCGAACGCCGAACCGCGGTCGACGTCGATCATCGCGTTGGTGATCCGCTGCGGCGACTCCCAGTCGAGAGCGATGGGCGGGAAGGATGCCGGCTCGTCGCACCAGAAACCCAGTTCCTCGCGCGCCAAGAAGTCGAAGTATTCGTCGATCTCGCGGTCGCACCGACCGTCGTAGGCCGCCTTGATCCCGGCCAGCGTCTTGTCGCCGTGCTCGGTCAGGATCTCGTAGAGACCGTTGGGGATGAAGCGCAGCAGCTGGCGGCCCAGATCGCAGATCAGGCTGCGCCGCGCGCCGCGCACCGCGATGCAACAGGCGAAGAGGCGGAAGACCGCCTCAGGGCCGGTTGATCGGCAGGCAGCGGGAGATGGGCTTGTGGAAAGCATAACAATGGTAGCCGCGCGCGCGGTGGCGGGCACTCTCGACCAGGCGTTCATCCGTGTCCTCGGCTGGCTCCGGCGCGGCCATCAGCCGCAGGTTCACCGGCACCAGCGCCTTGCCCTCGTCGCTCAGGCTGGCGAGGAGAGTCTCAGGCTGGTCCATCGGCCGCCGCCTTGCGCATCAGGGTTTCGGCGAGCTTTCGCTCGAGGTGGTAGTTGCAGGGCTTGGAAACCATGGTGAACTGGCCGTTTGGATTGACCTCGAGAAAGACCATGCGACCGTCGATGGTCTTGACCAGGTCGAGCGAACCGGTTTCCATGCGGAGGCTGCGCATCAGGGCGTCGATCGCCGCCGCCACCGCCGCCGGCAGCCGGTAGGGCACGTAGCGGTTGGGACGGGCGAAGTTGTAGTTGCGGAAGTCGATGCGCGTCTGCGGGTCGTTCTGCGAGAAGATCGCCATCGCATAGCACTCGCCCGCCAGGTAGAAGACCCGCAGCTCGTACTGCTTCGGCAGCCGCTCCTGGAACAGCGACGCGGGGAAGGAGGCCGGCAGCGCTGCGATGTCTGCCGGCTCCACCGCCAGGGTGTGCATGACGTGATAGCAGCCGTCGAGGTAGAAGCTGTGCGCCTCGCTCAGCGCCTTGGTGATCAGCGGCCCGTGCGCGGCGGCGAAGCGCTCGAGCTCGGCGCGAGAGGTGGTCACCAGCGTCGCCGGAATGTCCAGGCCGGCGGCCGCGGCGCGCTCCAGCACCACCAGCTTGTTGGGGCTGACCGTGGCGGGGCTCGACAGCCACGGCACGCCGGCGAGGCGCGCGAACAGCACCTCGCCCAGCTTGCGATTCTCCAGGTTCAGATGGCGGCTCAGATCGAGGCGGGCTTGCTGGGCGATGCCGTGGCGCTCATCGACCATCTCCGTCGCCGCATGGCGCAGGTGGCGCTGCCAGCGCCGGTACCACACCACCTCGACCTCATCGAGCGGCAACGGCTCGCGGCCATTGGGGCCGCTATCGCCAGCGCTGTCAAAGCCGCCATCGCAATCGCCGTCACTCTCGTCGATCGTCAGCTCGGTGCCTGCCATGGAGAGCCTCAGGCTGATGCCGCAATCGCCGTCGAAATCCTCGCCGTTGAGCCGCAGGCAGCGTGCGCCGAGGCATTCGAGCCAGTCCATGACGAACTCGGTGGTCGGTTCATGGATGGTCTGGCTGAGGATGAGAATCATCTGAAGCCCTGCCTTTCGTGAGTGTCGCGCCGATCGCCGAGACGGTGAAGATCCGGAGCCCCGCCGCGGACCGGCGCGCGGCCCAGCCGGCCGGACCGCGGCGGGGAGGCTTGGGGCGCAAACCTACGGGTCGAGGAACTCCTCGTCCATGATCCCGTGGTAGTGGGTGACGTATTGACGATTCGAGGTGGTGGCGGGGATGCCGCCGCCGGCGCGCGCGAGGTCTCCGTCCGGCAGGTTCTCGAACAGCGCGTCCTTCAGGCTTTCGAGGCGCTTCGTCTTGTCCATTGCGATCTCCTTTCGATTGCAAGCGGCGCGGCTCGGATTCCGCGGCCTGCCGTGATTGTCACGTCAGACCGCGAGCCTGTGAAGATCCAGTCATGCTCCGGATTATGTAACCACTTTGGTGAGATCTTCAGAGCTGTGCGATTTATCGCACGCTCCAGCTGCAGGCGGGGCCCCGCCGAGCGTTCAGCCGGCCGAGCGGAAGAACTGCACGAATCGCGGCGAGAAAAGCTTGGGGTCGGGACTCAGCGAGGGCGCAAGGCGACGGCAGGTGCGGGCGTTCTCGCCAGCCTGCCGGCGCAGATGCGGGTCCTTTTCGCCACCCTGAAGGTAGAGAGAGTAGCGGGCGGCCGCGAGCAGGAGGGAACCGGTGACGGCGGCGCGGCGCTCGGCGAAGGTCACCCCCGCGAGCGAGCGCACCACCTCCTCGTAGTTGGCGCGGAAGAGGGCACGGGCCGCGGCGCGCAGCTCGAACGGTGGGCCGGGCTGCCTGGCGTCGGCGGCCCGGCGCGAGATCTCCTGGGCAAGGCGCTGACGCTGTGCATGGTCGCGGCTCGCCGCCTCGACGCGCGCGGTTTCCTGCTCCCGCCGCAGCTTGTCGGAGCTCGCCTGCTCGGCGGCGAGCCTCTCCGCGGCATTCTCTGTGGCCGCTTTTTCAGCTGCGGCCTTCTCTAAGGCCGTTTTCTCGGCTGCGGTCTTCTCCATGGCCGCTCTCTCGGCTGCGGTCTTCTCCATGGCCGCTTTCTCGGTTGCGGCCTTCTCTATAGCCGCCTTTCCGGCGGCCCTCTCGCTAGCCGCCTTTTGGGCGGTCTTTTCGCTAGCCGCCTTTGCGGCGGCTGTCTCCCGCGCTCGGCTGAGCTCGGCGCGCTGTATCTCGGTACGGATCAGGAGGTCGCGGACCGCCTGGCGCGCGAGCAGCTGATCCAAACGTCCGGCGAGGGCCTCCAGGTCCTGGCGGGCGCCGGTGGCGAGGCGAAAGGCTTCCTCGAGATCTCGCACCTGGCCGAGCTGCTTGCCACGCTCGATCCGCCCGCGGGCGGTGGTGATCGCCCAGGTCGCGGTAGCCTCGATCCCCTCGCCGGCCTCCTCTTGCCATGCTGCTGCGTACTTCGGGTCGCCTCGCCGGCGAGCGATCTGAGCACTGGCTTCGGCTGCTTTCTTGACTGCGCCCTCGGCCTCGCGCAAGGGCCGCAGGAGCGCGCCGGCGACCTGCGACTCGGCAACGGCGGGAGTCCCGGCGATGGCCAGGACCAGGCAGAGCATCGCCGGCCTCACCATCCCATTCCTTTGAAGAACTCGTCCGCGTCGACCGCTCTGAACTCCGCGACGGTGCGCGCCGCCCGGGCCTCACCGGCGGCGGGCACCTCGGCGACGATCACGGCTGGCCGCGGGAAGGCGGGGTTGCTGAGCCGGATGGTGTAGCGGCCCGGAGCCAGAGACAGGACGATCGGCGTATAGGCCGCGGCCGGGATCTGCTGGGTCTTGCCCTCTGCGTCGCGGACCTCGACCACCTCGCCCCACGGCAGCGCATCGACGATCAAAGCGCTGCCCTGCGGCGCTGCCACGCCAGGCCCGGTCCGGCCGCTGTCGACCACGCGAGACTGCGCCGTAGCGGGGCCGGCAGCCGGCTCACGGCCGCCGTGCTGGCCAAGGAGCCAGGCGGTCGCGGCGAGCCCTGCAACGAGCAGCGCCGTTCCGGCGGCGACGGCAGCAGGCCGCAGGCGTCGGGCGGCTGGACGCGCCGCCATGCCCTGCTCGTCGCCGCTCGGACCCGGGCTCGCGGGCGGTGGGTGGAGCGTGGCCTCGGCCGGTTCGGGATCCTCGCGCTCCGGTTCGCGCGGCGTCCGGCGCGGCTCCGCTGCGATAGGGGTGAGCAGATTGCGCGAAGCCGTTGCGGGCAGGGTGGGCGCCGAGGTGGTTTCCAGGCCGAAGCGCTCGTCGAGCCGGTCCTGGGTGGTTCCCGGCTCGACGGGTGAGACATCGACCTCGTCGGCTGCCTCGAGAACTCGCTTCCATCCCGCCGCCGGGGCGTCGGCGGGAGCGCGGAATCGGGCCAGCTCGACCGCCAGCTCCTGGGCGCTCGCGTAGCGGTCTTCGGGTCTCTTGGCGAGGGCCTTGAGAACTGCGGACCGCAGGCCGAGCGGCACCCGCCCGTCCCGGTCGGTCGCCGCGAAATCAATGGGGCTGCGGTACAGATGGCCCGCGATGATCGAGCTGGGGTCACGGCCGGTAATGGGATAGATGCCGGTCAGCAGCTCGTAAAGCACGATGCCGAACGAGTAGATGTCGCCGCCGGCTCCGGCGGTGGCGGCACCGTCGGTGGTGAACTGCTCGGGCGAGGCGTACCGCACCTTGCCCAGGAAGGTCCCGGTCCGGGTCAGCTGGGAATCGCCGCCGCCCAGGATCTTCGCGATCCCGAGGTCGATAAGCTTGATCCGCGGGTCGCCGGCGTCCTCGGTGAGCATCAGGTTGTCGGGGGAGATGTCCCGGTGGACGAACCCCTTGCCGTGGAGATAGCCGAGCGCGCGTAGCGATTGCTGGGCGATCTCGAGGGCCAGGCCCAGCGGCGGCGGGCCCGCGGTCTTGAGCAGCTCCTCGAGGGTCTTGCCACGGATGAACTCCATGACGATGAGGGCGGTGCCGTCGTCGTCGGTCGTGAAGTCATACAGCTGCGCGATGTTCGGATGCCGGAGCTTGATGGCGACGCGCGCCTCACGTACGAAGCGCGCCTTGAGCTCCGCATTGAGCTCCTGGTCCTCGGCCAGGAGCGGCCGCATCACCTTGATGACGCGGATCTCGTCCAGGAGCCGGTGGCGCACCTTATAGATCGCGCCCATTCCGCCTTCGCGGAGCTTCCCCAGGATCTCGTATTTGCCTTCAATGCGCTGGAGCGGAAGGGCGAGCACGTCGAGGCCTCTGATATCCTTCGCCTGTCCGCGAAGGTCCTGCAACCGCGGATCGGGAGGAGCCCGAATGGCGTTGCCGATCGAACAGGTGGATACCTCTCTGATCGAAGAGCTGATGGGGCTTAAGCGAGACGGCGAGACGCTCCGCGCGCGGCTTGCCCGCATGGCGGCCGAGGCGGACAAGGTCAGCGCACCGGTCTTCCAGCGCGTGCATGCCGACTATCAGGCCCGTCTCGAGGCGCTGGACGAGCGGGCAGCGCCGAAGAAGCAGCAGGCCCGCCGGGAGTTCGCCAAGTTGCGCCGGCTGCTCGACGAGGTCGGCGCACAGCGCGACGCGGCGCTGCAAGACCAGGAGGAGTTGGAGTTCCGCCATCGCCTGGGCGAGTTCGAGGAGGCCGACTTCACGGCCAGAGGTGCCGACCTGGCCCAGCGCATCGCCGGTCTCGACCAGGAGCTGGCCGGGGTCACCGCGGTGCGCGAGCGCTTCGTGGCGGCCTTCGATTCCGAGGCCGACCTGGCAATGGACCCGGAGGACCCGGGGAACCCGGAGAATGCCGCCGCCGGAACACCGGACGCCGTCGTGCGCTTGCCAACCGAGCCGATCGAGCTGGTCGAGGCAGCCGTTCCGAACATTGTCCCCCCGCTTCCCGCCATGGGCTTCGGCACCGTCATCCTTCCCGCCATCCCCGCCATCCCCGCAATCGCCAAGCCGGACGACGCCGCTCCACCGGCCGGCGCCACGATGATCGCCGCCTTCGGCCGCCTGGTGCGGCTCGACGAGGGCGCGGGAGCCGCGGCGGAGATCGGCGTGGAGCACCTGGCCACCATCGGGCGGACGCGCCAGAACCACATCCAGATCGATGCGCCGTCGGTGTCGCGCAAGCACGCCCAGATCGCGCTCACCGACAAAGGCTATGTGCTGCGCGACCTGGGGTCGGAGAACGGCACCTTCGTCAACGGCGAGCGGGTCGTCGAGCAACCGCTGAAGGACGGCGACCATCTACAGTTCGGCAGCGTCGCTTTCCTGTTCCACACTCGCTAGCTCCACACTCGCTGGCTCCACATTCGGCAGCGGCGACCCTCCGTCTCGCCTACTGTACGTCGGCAACCTTGCCGTTGGTGAAAGTGACTTTCAGATCGCGATACACGTAGATGACCTTGGCCCCGGCGGTGAGGATCTTCGCGGGCTTGCCGAGCGCCTGTTCGACCTGCGCGATCGTCTGACCCTGCTGAACGTTCAGCGGCTCGGGCGCCGCCGGAACAGCGCTTGCCGGGGCCGCCGCCGGCGCCTGGCCTGCCGCTGCTCCCGGGTCGGCCTGCGCCGCATCGTTGCTGTTGTCGATCGAGAATACCTGACCGATCGTGTCCTCCACCTGCGAGGCGTCGCCCGTTGCCAAGACTCCTTTGGCGAATCGAAAATCGACCTGGGCTTTGTAATAGGTCGGGGGGTCGTTACCGTTACAGGCCGCGCAGGCGATGACCATGAACTTGACCGTATCGGACCTGGTATCCACGGCGATGCTGGCGGGATACACCTGCTGCCCTACCGGCAGGTCGGTCATCGGGTTCGGGTTGTCGATGGGCTGACGGTTCAGCAGTCCGCCCCCGACACTCGTTCCCATCTGGCAGATGAAACCTGGTTTCTTGAGCCTGCCCCCGACGTAGGTCGACGGACACGGATTCAGCGGGTTGTTCAGCGGCAGTCCCAGGATGCCCTGCTTCTGGATCGCGAGCGCGGTGCCCTCGGCGATCACCGCGTTGCCGTTGGCGTCTCTCGTCATCTTAAAGATCTTGTACTGAGCCTGTAGCTGCTCGGCGACCGAAGGCGGCGCGGAATCTTGCGCCACGGCCACCGAGCACGCCAGCGTCGCCGCCGCGCACCAGCTCAGGATCTTGAACGCCCTCCGGATTTTCTGGCTCATGGTCTTGCTCCGTGGAAGCGTCATGGCTATCCTCCGGACCCATGCTGAACCGCGTTGTCGGCTGCCTCGGCATCCTGCTGAGCGCTGGCGAGTTGCGCGGCCGCTCCGGAATCCGGCGCCGGCGCCGGGACCTCACCGCCGGTCGTCGTGGTGTCCGGTGCCTGCGGCAGACCGCCTTTGCCGGAATTGCTGGCGAGGGTCTTGAGCCCGGAATCGAGCTGCTGCCGGAACTGGTTGTGCATCTCCTGCAGGTCCTGGACGCCGACCGCGACCGTCTGCCCGGCGGCGCAATCGGCTTTCTTGCTGCTCTGCACGCTGACGGAGACGTTCTGGTTGGCGTCCGGAGCGTCCGTCATGCGCATGATGACGTCGCCCGGGGCCAACCCGCACTCCTTGCCGGCGGCGGTCGCGACGTCGAGGTTGCTGGCCACGACGAAGACCCGTTCGGCAGGGTTCAGTGCATCCGGTAGCTGATCGGCGGTCGGCGCTGCTCCTCGCGAGCCCGCCGCCGACTGTTCCGCGGCGAGCTGGTGCTTCACCTCTTCCGCGATCATCTGCTTGACCTCCGGGCTCA
Organism: uncultured Acidobacteriota bacterium; assembly: GCA_963732005.1. Classification (GTDB taxonomy): domain Bacteria; phylum Acidobacteriota; class Thermoanaerobaculia; order Multivoradales; family UBA5704; genus JASLEW01. Next base: position 2,182,572 of record CAVSXT010000005.1, on the reverse strand, counting down.
ACTGGCTCTGGCGCGACGTCTGCGCCGAGACATCGGCGTCACCCGGGCGCCCGGCCGAGGCGCCGGCGGCATTTGCGGCCGCTGCGCCCGCTTCGGCATTGGCGGCGTAGGCAGCCTGGAGGTTCGCGGCCAGCAGATAGTCCGTGAGCCACTGAGAGGCGCTGGCATAGGCAGGGTAAGGAGCAAAGTAGCCCTGGTAGTACCCGTACCAGGGTGCACCGCTCCAGCCCCATGCCGCAGGGCCGTAAGCCACCGGCGCCACCCACGGGTTGTACGCCCATCCATAGTAAGCGGGCTGGTAGTAGTAAGCCGGCGCATAGGCGTAGAAGCCATAGCCACCGTAGGTATACGAGCGATAGACGCTGACGTACGACTTGCCTTCCACGACGTAGGTGCGCTGAACGTAGGATCGGCCGTTACGGCTGAAGTAGGGGCGCTGGACATAGCCACCCCGGTGGCCGACGGCGACGATCTGACGACCGTTGCGTTCCGCGACCACGGTCCGCGGGCCACGGAGGGGATGGCTGATCGTCATCCCGTTGGTGTGGATCGAGGCAACCCTGCCATTGGCACTACGGACAACCGTGGCTGTTTTGCCGCCCGGTAGTGAGACCGTTTTCTGAGTCGCTCCAGGAAGACCTGCCGGCCTGGCTGTCGGGCCGCTACGCGGGGGAGCCTGGTTGGTGCCGCCAGTAGGTGTCCTCGGTGCCACCTTCCCGTTCGTCGCCTGCCCCGGCCCGCCGACGCGGTGCTGCTGCCCTTGCGCCGCCGCCGGCTGCCCGGCCGGATGACTTGCCGGCGCCGCCGCCTTCGGGGCCGCAGGCGCCGGCTTTGGCGGGGCGGCCTTCTTGTCGTTTTGCTGATCTCCCCACAAGAGAGCCGGCGCGGCGAACAACGCCAGCAACGCCAGGACTCGCAGCGAGGTGCCTTGATACGGACTGGTTGAGCTCATCGTCTCTTCTCCATAGGAAGAATGATCATCCCGCCGCCGTATACCGCTTGCCAGCGGTGGCCTGCCCCCTCGGCGATTCCTACTCGCCGACACGCTCCCTACCGACGGTCCCTACCTCCTGCCAAGCGGCGGCATCTCTTGGGGAGATGGGCGGCTGCGCTGTAGCCAACAAGCGCTCCGTCGATCTGCACATCCACATATTGCAAGGCCTCTATTCAAGCCTCGCCTCATTGGCGGTCAATACCCGAACACTGGCGATGGGCGTCGCCGCCGCCGGCCAATCAGGGCGGGGTGCGATTGTCTACACGCCCCGGGCCGTCGAGATATGACTGATCCTGCTCCCTGCCGTACATAATTGCAAGCTTATAGACCAATCGAAATAATTATTGGAGGAAATGCCCCGCCCTCGGTGCGCGGGCTCGCCGCAATCAGGCACCCGAGAGGAAGGGGGGAGGGGTAACGCTGTTGCCGCCCTTGCGGGCCACTGATCTATCGCGGGCTCTGGCTGCCGGGCCGCCCGCCCAGCTGCGCCACCGTCCGGCGCAGCTCGGCGAAATCGATCGGTTTCGCCAGGTGCCGCTGGAAGCCGGCCGCCAGGGAGCGCGCTCGATCGGCGGGGCCCGCATAGGCGGTCAGGGCCGCCGCCGGCAGCGCGGCGGCATCGCCGCCGGCGCGGGCGCGGAGCCTGCGGATCAGGCTCAGGCCGTCCTCCTCCGGCATGCCGATGTCGCACAGCAGCACGTCCGGCCGCTCCCGGTCGACGATCGCCACCGCCGCGGCGGCGGAGCCGGCCACCGCGACGCTGGCCCCGGCCTCGGCCAGCGCCCGCGCGATCAGCTCGCGGGTGTCGTCCTCGTCCTCCACGACCAGCACGCGCAGGCCGGCGAGCTCCCCCTGGCAGCAGCCGCCGCCGCCGCGTCCTGGATCGCCGCCGGCTCGGCCCCCTGGCTGCCGGTCTCGCCAACCGTGCCACCGCCGCCGCCGCGCGCCTCGTCGAGCACCGGCAGGACGACGCTGAAGACCGCGCCCCGCCCCACGCCGGCGCTCTCGACGCGGGCGGTGCCGCCGTGCAGCTCGACCAGGTGGCGGACGATCGAGAGGCCCAGGCCGAGACCGCCGTGCCGGCGCGTCGTGGAGCTGTCGGCCTGGCGGAAACGGTCGAACACGTAGGGCAGGAAATCGGCGGCGATGCCAATGCCGCTATCGCGCACCGCGATCCGCACCTCGCCCGGGGCGGGCTCGGCGCTCACCTCGACGGCGCCGTCGCGCGGCGTGAACTTGATGGCGTTCGAGAGCAGGTTCCAGATCACCTGCTGCAAGCGGCCGGCGTCGCCCATCACCGGCGGCAGCGCCGGGTGCAGGCGGGCGGCGATCCCGATGCCTTTCGCCGCGGCCGCCGGCACCACGCTGTCGAGCGCCGCCTCGATGGTGGCCGCCAGGTCCACCGCGCCGATCTCGAGACGCAGCTTGCCGGTGATGATCTGGGAGACCTCGAGCAGGTCGCCGATCAGCTTGGCCTGCGCCTTGGCGTTGCGTTCGATCCGCTCCAGGGCCCCCGCCGCCGCCGCGGCGTCGAGGTTGCCGGCGCGCAGCAGGCTGGCCCAGCCGAGGATGGCATTGAGCGGCGTCCGCAGCTCGTGCGACAGGATGGCGAGGAACTCGTCCTTCAGCCGGTTCGCCTCCTCCGCCTGCTGGCGGGCCTCCTGCTCGCGCCGCAGCAGCCCGGAGCGCTCCTGCTCCGCCCGCCGCCGCTCGGCGATCTCGCGCGTCAGCTCGGCATTGGCCAGCGTCAGCGCGTTGGTGCGTGCCTCGACCAGGCCCTCCAGCGCCGTATGCGCCGCCTGCAGTGCGCGCTCCGCCCGCTGCCGCTCCTCGACCTCGCTCTGCAGCTCGGCGTTGGCGCCGACCAGGGCCGCGGTGCGCGCCTCCACCTCGGCTCGCAACGTCGCCTTCTCGATCGCGTTGGCGACGGCGCGCTGCAGGCTCGGCGCCGAGAGCCCGTCCTTGACCAGATAGTCCTCGGCGCCGTGCTTCATCGCCGCCACCGCCACCGCCTCGTTGCCCTGGCCGGTCAGCACGATCACCGGCGGCGGCGCTGGCGTCGCCAACCGCAGGCGGCGCAGGAACTCCAGGCCGTCGAGATCCGGCAGCCGGTAGTCGAGGAGCACGCAGTCCGGGGGCTCGCCGAGCACGGCTTGCAACCCCTCCTCCCCGGTGTCGGCCTCCGCGAAGCGGACCTCGCCGCCGCGGCCCGCCGCCACCAGCCGGCGATAGGTCTCGCGGTCCTCCGGGCTGTCGTCGACGATCAGGATATGCACCATCGCCACCGCCAGGCCGCCGCCCCTACGCCGGCCGCGGCAGGATCACGACCTCGAACCAGTAGTCGTTGAGCCGCTCGATCGCGCGCATGAAGCCGTCCATGTCCACCGGCTTCTGCACGTAGCTGTTGGCGCCGGCCCGGTAGCAGGCCGCCACATCGCGCTCGTCGCTCGAGGTGGTGAGCACGATCACCGGGATGTGCCGCAGCTCGGGGCTCGACTTGACCTCCTCGAGCACCTGCCGGCCGTCGGTGCCGGGCAGGTTCAGGTCGAGCAGGATGATGCCGGGCCGCGGCGCCAGGGCCGGATCGGCGAAACGGCCGCGGCGGTGCAGGAAGTCGAGCGCCTCGTCGCCGTCGGCGCAGAGCACGATCGGGTTCTTGAGCCCGGCTTTGCGGAACGCCCGCTGCGTGGTCTCGAAGTCCTCCGGGCTGTCTTCCACCAGCAGGATGGGTTGGTTCGGCGTATCGTTCAAGGGGTCCTCTCGCTTTCCAGGGTGAAGTAGAACGTGGTGCCTTGCTCCGGGACCGATTCGAGCCAGATCCTGCCCTGGTGGCGCTCGACGATCTTCTTGACGATCGTGAGGCCGGCGCCGGTGCCGCCGCCGAAGCGCTCGCGCCCGTGCAGGCGCTTGAAGATGCGGAAGATGGCCTCGAAATGCTTGCTCGGGATGCCCAGGCCGTTGTCGCGCACGTAGAAGACCGGCGGCGCGGGGCGCGCGGCGCCGGCGCCGCTGCCAGGTTCGGCGGGACCGGCAGGGCCGGCGGGAACCTCGGCCCCGGCGCCGAAACCGATCTCCACCCACTTGTCGCCAGGCTTGTCATTGTACTTGATCGCGTTGGCGACCAGGTTCTGGAACACCTCACCGATCCGCACCCGGTCGCAGCGCACCACCGGCAGCCGGCGCGGGACGCGGACCACGACCCCACTCTCCTCGATCTGCACCGCCAGCGTATCGAGCACCGCCGCCACCACGGCGTCGAGATCGACCCGGGTGATGGCGAGATCGACCCGCCCCACCCGCGAGTAGTGGAGCAGCGAGTCGAGCAGCGCCCCCATGCGGCGGCTCAGGCGCGCCAGGGTCTCGAGCTTGCCGCGCCCCGCTTCGTCGAGCTTGTCGCCATAGTCCTCGAGCAGGAAGGTGGCGAAGCTGTGGATGCCGCGCAGCGGCTCCTTGAGATCGTGCGACGCGACGTAGGCGAAGTCGTCGAGCTCGCGGTTGCTCTGGTCGAGCAGCGCGTTGCGCTCGGCCAGCTCGCGCTCGGCGCGGCGGCGCTCGGCCAGCTCCTCTTGCAGCTGGGTGGTGCGCTCGTCCACCCGCCGCTCGAGCTCGTCCCGGGCCTCGAGCAGCGCCCGGTCGCGGTCGCCGATCTGCGCCAGCATCTGGTTGAAGGCGTCGACCAGCCGTCCGAGCTCGTCGCGGCCGTGCCGCTCGGCGCGCAGGGAATAATCCTGCCGCTCCGAAACCGCCGTGGCCATCGCCGCCAGCTCCAGGATCGGTCCGGAGACCAGCCGCTGCAACCGCGACGACAGCAGCAGCGACAGCGCCGCCGCGCCGAGCAGCACCACCGTCACCGTCGCCGCCTGCAGGCGCAGGCGGGCGTACATGTCGTCGAGGTCCGCCTCGAGGTAGACCGCGCCGATGCGCTGGCCGTGCAACCGGATCGGGCGGACCAGGCGAAGCGAGCCCGCGGCGAAGCGGGCGCCCTCCGGCGGCGGCGCCGCCGGCAGCGGCCGCCGCCGCACGCCGGCGCGGAAGTAGTCCGCGAAGCGCCCGCCGCCGGCGCGGTAGATGCACGCCGCCGCGATCTCCGGCCGCCCCCGCAGCGCCGCCAGCGTCTCGGCGGCGGCCCGGGGATCGTCGAAGGAGATCGCCGCGGTGCTGTTCTCGGCCACCACCTCGGCCAGCGACAGCAGGTCGCGTTCCAGGTCGCGCCGGAAGCGGACGAGGTCGGCCACGAACAGCCCGGCGTTGGCGGCGAGCAGGGCGCCGCCGCTCGCCAGCATCACGATCGCCGTCAGCTTCTGGCGGACCGGCAGGTCGGCGAAGCGGCGCACCTCAGCGCCCGCCCTTGCTTTCCGGGCGCACCACGCGGGCGACGCGCAGCAGCTTCGAGCTGACCACCAGCCGCGTGCGCTCGAGCGCATCGAGGTTGACCTCGAAGCGGACTCGGTTGGCCTCGACGAAGAAGCGCACCATGCCGCCCTGCTCGGCGAAGCGGTCGGACTCGCCCACCGTCAGCACGTTGGCGCCGCGCAGGCTCGCCAGCACCTCCGGCACTCGCTCGCGCTCGGCCTGGCCGATGAAGACGATCTGGCACGATCGCAGCTCGCCCGGCTGGTCGGTCCGCCGCGCCTGCAGCGGCCGGCCCGCCAGCGTCTCCCCCGCCAGCGTGCCGTCCAGCACCGCGCCGAAGGGATCCTCGCCGAAGACGCAGATGGTCAGCGGCTCGCGCTCGCGGAAGGAGTCGGGCGGCCACTCGACGAACTTGGCGAAGTTGAACAGGAACGCGGCCTTGACCTCGTACTCGAGCGGCCGCGGCGGCGCCGCCGCCAGCGCGCCGGCGGCGGCCAGCCACAGCCCGCCGGCGGCGCAACCGGCGGCGAGCAGCGCGCGGGCGAGGCGGGTGCGGGTCAGAATCGCCACTCCGCCTTGGCGTAGACGGTGCGCTGGACCTCCTCGCGCAGCGGCGTCGCCGCGCCGAACTCCGGATGGTGGGCGTGCAGCAGGTTGCGGCCCACCAGCGACAGCTCCAGCCTGCCGGCCGGCCGCCAGCCCAGCCGCAGGTCGGCCTCGGTATAGCCGGGCACGACCGGTGCCGGCAGGCGGCCGACCTGGCGCAGCGCGCCGTCGACCTCGAGCTGGTGCGGCAGATCGAGGCTCGCCCGCAGCGCCGCCTCGTCCGCGGGATCGTCGCCCTCGGGCGCGCCGCCGGTGGGATCGGCGCTGTCCGCCCGCAGCCGCAGGTCCTCGTGGAGAGCGGTATAGCTGCCCGTCCAGCGCCACCAGGGAGTCATCTGGTACCTGACCGCCAGGGTGCCGCCAAACGTCGTGGCGCGAAGCTTGTTGGCGAGCGTCAGCGGCAGGCCGCCGTCGGGAGACGGCTCCTCGCTCCGCAACCGGTCGTAGAGATTGTAAAAAGTAGCAAGATCGAGCGACAGGTCATCCCTGGGTTGCAAGCGGTATCCCAGCTCATAGGCGAGCAGCTCTTCGGACTCGAAGTCGTGGCTGCCCTGCAGCACCACCTCCGGACCCGAGGCGAAGCGCACGTCCTCGTCGATCTGCGAGGGGATGCGCACCGCCCGCGAGACCGCGGCCCACAGCGTGCGGCGATCGCTCGGCGTCCAGGCCAGGCGCACGCTGGGCTCGACCTCGAAATGCGTGAAGGTGTCGTACTCGAGCTTCGAGCCAAGGGTCAGGTGCAGCCGCTCGGGCAGGGCGATCTCGTCCTGAGCGAAGACGTTCGCCAGCTCGAGCGTCCGCCGGTCGGGCACCCAGAAGATCGCGGCGCTGTCGGCCACCCGGTCGCGGCTGACGCGATAGCCGAGCCCCCAGACCACCTCGTTGGCGGCGCTCGCCTTCCAGTGGTGTTGCAGGTCGACGTCGAAGGTGTCGCGGTGCTCGTCGAAGGTCGCCGGCACCTGGCGATGGGTCTGGTCGACGTAGACCTGCAGCTGGGCGTCGGAGTCCGCCGAGAACCGGCGCGACCAGCGGCCGAGCAGGTTGAAGCCGTCGAGGTCCTGGTTGCCGCCCATGAGCTGGTCGGCGACGTCGGAGTAGGCGTCGCCCTGCAGCGTGAAGGAGTCGGCCGGCGACAGGGCGCCGTCCATGCGGAACCCCCCCTGGCCGATGCGGAGCGGATCATGGGCGGAGCCGCCGCCGGCAAAGGCGAGCGGGCCGTTGTCGAGGGCCTGGCCGTAGACGCGATAGGCGACGTCGGCGCCGAGCTTGCCGCCGTAGCGCACGCCGGCGAGGCCCGGCAGATTGGCGCCGGCGCCGGCGTACACCAGGCCGCCCTGGGTATCCGCGGCACTCCTGGTGATGACGTTGATCACCCCGTTTACGGCGTTGGCGCCCCACAGCGCCGCTCCCGGGCCGCGGATCACCTCGATGCGCTCGACGTCGGCGAGCATCGGCTGCTGCACGTCCCAGAACACCCCGGCGAACAGCGGCGTGTAGACGCTGCGGCCGTCGATCAGCACCAGCATCTTGTCGGCGAGGGTGTTGTTGAAGCCGCGGGCGGTGACCGCCCAGGTGCTGCCGTTGGCCTGGGCGACCTGCAGGCCGGCGGCCAGGCGCAGGGCATCGGCAAGGGTGGTGGCGCCGGAGCGGCGGATGTCGTCGCCGGTGATGACGGAGATGGCCGCCGCGACGGCGGAGAGCTTCTCCGGCCGCTTCGCAGCCGAGGTGACGTCGATGGCCATCAGCTCGTCGATCGAGAGCTGCTTGAGCTCGCCCGGCGTGGGCCCGCCGGAGCCGCCAGCCTGCGCCTCGCGCGGCTCCGTCCCGGGCGGGGCCTGGGCCAGGGCCTCGGCCGGCGCCACGGCGGCGGGCGCCAGCGCCGGCAGCAGCAGCATCGCCAGCCAGGCTCCCCGCCCGCGGCGGCGGCCGGCGGCCATGCCGGGACCGGCGGCGCGGGAAGATCGCGGCGGCCGTGCCGCTGCCGGCAGTCGGGGCAAGCCACGGCGAGACTGTCGGACGGGCACACTCATCGGCACCTCGATCGGCCGGCTCAGGCCGCATGGAACGCTTGCGGCGGCGAGGAATGCAATATTCACGCCGACGGCAGAGCCTTCAGGCCTCGTCTAGCGCTCCGGGCGGTGGTCGCGCTACATGCGACCCAGGATGCCATTGCGTCGCCGTGCCGTTGGGTCTCAGGTTATGATCGGTCATTCGCGAAAGAGTCGGTGATCGATCTCGCGACCGGAGGGTCCCTTGCGAGACCGCGGTGCACGGCGTGCGCGGAAACGATGGAGCTGGCTGCTGGCAGCGCTCGTCCTGCCGTTGCCGTCGAGCCTGGCACCGCTGCCGCCGAGCGCGCACGCGGCGGAGCCGCCCGCGGCCACGAAGGACGACGCGGCGGCCCTGGCAGCCGCCAAGCAGCTGCTCGGCGACCAGCAGTACCGGGCCGCCGCCAAGGCCTACGAGGCGGCCAACGAGCATGCCGGCGGCCACTGCGGCGAATGCCTGCTGGGCCTGGCGGGCGCCAGGCTCGGCCTCGGGGACCTCGACGCCGCGACCGTGGCAATCCAGGAGGCCGTCGGCGCACTGGCTGGCGATCCGCTGCAGGGGATCGCCTACCTGCACCTCGGCGAGATCTTCCTGCGACGGGCCGGCGCCTGCCGGCCGCCGCCCTGCGGCCCCGCCGCCGTCGCCGAGCTGACAGCGGCCGGAGAAGCGTTCGAGAAGGCCATCGCCACGGGCCGCCGCCGGGATGGGGCTTCGACCTGCCGGTGGTCTACCTGGTCTGGATCGCCGTGGTCCTGGCCCTCTACCCCCTGTGCCGCCGGTTCGCAGACCTCAAGCGCCGCAGCGACGCCCCCTGGCTCAGTTACTTCTAGGCCGGTGACCGCCGTAGGATACGGTCCCGACGGGATGTCCAGAAGTCGTCTTACCCTTACGCAGTTGGCCCCGCTGAATGGTCGTCCGGTGTAAGACGATCTGCCGGGCGACAGGCGCCGTACCTCTCTTCGTCGAAGCCGGGGGCTGCCGTCGAGTCCTCAGGCCCTCGGCGGCCTGGCGTCCTCCGCGAAACCAGGTGGGGCGGCCGGGCAAGCCACCAGCAGGGAACGGCGATGGCGGCTCCGAGCGGCGGCGCGGCGAGGTACACCCATGCCGACGCCAGGTGCCCGGATACCACCGCCGGCGCCAGCGAGCGCGCAGGGTTCATGGATGCGCCGGTGATGGGGCCGGCGAACAGTGCTTCGAGCGCGATCACGCCTCCGATCGCGATGCCGGCCATCACCCCGGCCTCCCTCGAACCGGTGGAGACGCAGAGGATGACGAACATCAGGAGTGCGGTGAGGACTGCCTCGAGCGCGAAGGCCTGGCCGTCCGAACCGGCCGGAAGAGTGGCGCCCAGGTATGCGCGGTTGCCGAAGATCGCGCGCACCAGCAGGCTCGCGCCCAAGGCGCCGACGAACTGGCTCAGGATGTACGGCGCCACCCAGCGGCCCGCCAGCCGGCGCGCGGCCCAAAAGCCGAGCGTCACGGCTGGGTTGAAATGGGCGCCGGAAACGTCGCCTACCGCGTAGATCATCGCCATCACGACCAGCCCGAAGGTCAGGGCCACGCCGACGTGGCTGACGCCGCGGGTCAGGTCGTCGATGACCAGCGCCCCAGTGCCCGCGAACACCAGAGCGAACGTGCCGAGCAGCTCGGCGAAGCAGCGGCTCGCCCTGCTCACGTCCGGCCGATCGTCGGCGCCCACGTCCTCATTGCCTCACCGATCTGGTCTCGCACGCGCCGAAACTCCGCGATCGTCGCCTCCTCGCTGCCCACGAACTGTGCCGGGTCATCGAACGGCAGATAGGTGCGGGAGAAGGCACCGGGCCAGATTCGGGGGCAGGTCTGATTCGCCCGGTCGCAGACGATCAGCAGGTGCGCCACTGGCAGGTGGCCAAGGTACTGGACCAGATCCTTGGGCCGTTGCTCGCTGATGTCGATGCCGACCTCCGCCATCACCTTCACGGCCAGCGGGTGGACCTCGCCTCTTGGCTCGGTGCCGGCGCTGTGGACCTCGTACGCGGCGCCTTGGTACTGGCGCAGGAACCCCTCGGCCATCTGGCTGCGGCAGGAATTACCGGTGCAAAGGATCAACACGGTGGCTTTGCGGTCTCTCATCGCGCCCTTCCTCCTATTCTTGGACCTCGTCGCTTCAAGCCTGCCGATCAAGAATCAGCGCTCCGACCTCCCGATCGGCGGCGCATATATCTGCTTAGCCGAATGTTGGTGCCGAAATTTTTTTAACCGGTCGTGCAGCGGCCGGCACCCTTCGTGCGCGCCAACCGTCGGGCATCGTCCGCCAACTCCTGTACGCTATTGAAGCATATGCCAAGGCATTCCAGGAGCTTGCCGTGAAACTCGCCGCCAGCCGGAGTCAAGGCGTAGTGGCACCACAGCCCCTCCTTGCGCACCGTCACCAGGCCCGCTCTGCGGAGGTATCCCAGATGGCGCGAGATCTTCGGCTGCGGTGCGCCGATAACCTCCACCAGGTCGCACACGCACAGCTCGCCGCCCCGCAGGAGGTAGAGAAGACGCAGGCGAGTGCGATCCGAGAACGCGCGGAACATCAGGTTCACGGGTTCTGGCAGGCTCTGCATACGCTCAGGCGAATATAGCCGATAGGTCGCGAACCCGTCAACCCAGTTTTGTCGCGTTGAATCAAGAGCAGGGAAACCGCGCGCCGGATCCGTGCGGCCCGCGGCCGCCGCGCGGCCGTGCGCTGCAGGCTTCATCTCTGTGCCCAAGGGCACTGCTGGAGGACAAACAAGTCGTGAGAGAGCTCTGGCGGACCATCAGGTCCGACGTCCGGGCGAAAGGGCTGCGCTACTGGGCCCTGGCAGGAGCCTTCATCGTCGCCGGCATGATTCTCAGCTACGTCATCGAACGTGGCGACCTTTACTTGGAGCTTTCCTACGGCGCCTATCAGCAGCTCCAGCGTACCTCCCCCTTCGAGATGGACCATGCTCTGAATGTCGTCTTCGTGGCCGTGGGAGACGACGAGTTCTGGAAGGGGGAGCTCGAGCAGCGCATTCCGATCAAGCGCGATTACCTGGCACGCCTGGTCGCGGCCCTCGACCAGGCCGACCCGTGGGTGCTGGGGATCGATTTCACCCTTCGCTCGCCGGTCGCCGAGGGCGGCCTCGTCGAAACGCCCGCCTATGCCGGGGAGACCGCAAAGCTGATCGCGGCCGTCGAGGCTTTCAGGAACCACATCGTCCTGCCGGCAACGGTCAACGAGTACGGCTACGATCGCGGCACCGACTCCTACCCGCTCGACTCGAGCATCTTCGGCTCCTACAAGTTCGCCAACCCGCGGGTCCGGCAAGGCTATTTGAATATTCCCCACGACATCAGGACGATCCCGTTGACCGTTCCCATCACCGGTACGGGCGCGACCCTGCCGTCCTTCTCCCAGGTGATCGCCGACATCCTCGACCCCCGGAACCGCGGCAACCGGCGGTCGCACGCCGCCTTGTTCGGCGGCTTCATGCCGACCACCGGTTTCGTCACCATCCCCGCCGGCGAGGTGTTGAAGAATCCCGCCGGCAGCTGGCGTGAGCGGATCCAGCACCACACCGTTCTCATCGGCAGCTTCGCACACGAAGACGCCGACGGCCGGGGACCCTATCGCGACAGCTTCGGGTCACCCCTGGGCGACATGGTCCCGGGCGTCGTGGTGCATGCCAACTACGTCGAGGCCCTCATCAGCGGGCACGTCTATGCCGTCAGCCCGGCCATGGTGAGCCACCTGTTCGAGGCCGCGCTCTCCATCGCCGTGGCGGTTCTCTTCGCCCGCAGGATGCGGGCGCTCCGCAAGGTCGGGTACTTCCTCGCCTTCCTGACCTCGGCCGTCCTGCTGAGCTATTTCTCGCTCATCAGCCGGGCGGTCTTTTTCGATCCCGTGCTGCCGGTGCTTGCCGTCACCGCCCACAGCGTCCTCGAGCGCGCGTTGGTCCCGCGCCGTGGCGACAACCATGCTTCCTGACAGCTCGAGGTTCTCGAAGTTCAACCCCTGCCGTATCGATGCTCCCAAGAAAGGAAGAGACGACATGAAACGCCTGATGCTCCACCTGCTTGCCCTGTTCGCCCTGGCTGCTCTCCTGACCGGCTGTCCGAGCCCCGAGCCCTATCAGCAAGAGTCGTCCCCGGCAGCGGCGCCCGCTGCCGAGCCAGCCGCGTCGCCCTCGTCGCAGCCCTCCTCTGGCGGATTCCAGACGTCACAGCAACGGCGAGAGCAGCAGACTGCTCGCCAGCGCCAAGCCCAGAGCGGTCCTTTGAGCAGCTCGGGCGGGCCGAAGGAGCGCTCGATCCCTCCTCCCCCCAGGGGCGGGCGCCATAGATAGGCAGGAAGCCACGGGCACGGCGCCAGCGCTCACCGGCGGCAATCTCGATATCGCTGCTGCCATCGCCGGGTGCGGCGCTGGCGCCGGATGCTCGAAGTGGTGTGGCGGCTCGGCGGCGAGCGCCGCCTGCTCCCTTATTGACCCTTTGGTTGACGCCCTACGTCACAAGCGCTGGCTCCTGGCCGGCATGCCGCGGTGGCGTCGCGAGCCCCCGGGGGCGTCGTACCCGACGGCCGTTTAAGTGATCGTTCCTACCGGCATTGCGACCAGCCAGGGCACCGAAAGCTATACCTTGCCGCGAGGATTCTTCTTGGGCACCGAGACGCTGGTATTGCACACCGCCGAGTTCCCAGCACGATCCGCGCCCGAATATGTAAATGTGTAGACGCGGCCACCGCCAGCCGGGTGCCGTTCGGCACGGAGCTGGCCGCTCGTGGATGCGACCCCAATGACGAAACCCTGAATGTCGCCCTCGCCACTATCAGGTTCGTTGCTGGTCACCGCCTCGAGCGTGAAGCCGACAGGCCCAGAAAGCACATCGGCGATCGTCAGGGAAATGCTGATCGGTACGAGCTTGCCATTGGGGGGCCAAAGGACATTGGGCTTCGCGCTGCACGACACACTTGGCAACGTCTTGTCAATGTCGATACCGGTCACCACCTGCACCGCAGAGTTTCCGGCAAGATCCACGCAGGTGCCGGTCACCGACTGGTTTACTCCTTCCGTCGAAACCACCGTGGTAGCCGGCGGGCTTCCGGGAGCAAGGCCTGAGAGGCTGTCAGCACAGGTGAAGCTGACCGTCACGTTAGTGTTGTTCCAGCCATACGTATTGGGTGCGGGCGTGCGCCTCCCGGTGATGGTTGGAGGCGTCTTGTCGATCCTGACGGTCATCGTCTTCGGAGCCTCGGCGTTGCCAGCATTGTCGGTGGCAAAGTAGGTGACGGTCGTGGTGCCCTCATTGCTGATGGTGAAAGAGGCCAACGGGCCGGCAACGCTCGTGGTGCCGAGGCTCTGCGCGCCCGTCGCGCTGTAGGTGATCTCTTTCACGCCTGTCCCGCCCGGTTCGTTGTCGGTGGCATTCAGGTTGATCGTCACGTTGGTGTTGTTCCAGCCGTTCGCATTCGAGGCAGGGGCCAGGGATCCGACCGTCACCGGCGGCGTCGCATCGACAACGACTTGGGTCGTAGCCTCAGCCGTGGTCTTTGCCTGCTCCAAGTTGCCGGCCCAATCACGCGCGATGCTGTAGAAGCCATAGGCATGGCCGTTCTGGCCCGAGAACATCCCGGACGTGGCGGTCGTATTGCTGACGAAGGGCACGAACCCTAACCCATTGTCGGAGACGAAGATGGTGAAGTCTCGGACGCCAGAGCCGACATCCGTGCCGGACCATTGCACCGTGAAGTTTGCGCTGCCCTGCGTGACGGCAAAGGGGCTCGCGCTGCTGATCGGTTTGTCGTTGTCGAGGGTGTTGAGCCAAACCTGCGTGGGCAATGGCGGGTTCGCGTCGAACACGATCGTCGCCTGGTTCTGCACCGCGGTGCCCGTGCTCGCGCCTTGCCTCGGCGACACCGTAAAGAGAACGCTCCCCTCCCCCTCCGGTGGATTGATGTCGGCCGGCAAGAAGCCCACCTCTGGGTTGAGAGGAGGGTTCCCGGTAGTGGGATCGATCGACAGGAACCGCCAGGTCACGAGCCCGGTGTTCGGATCGAAGCTCGCATTGACCCTGACCAGGAGATTCTCAGCCAGCTGGAGGTTGACGTCGGCCGCAAAGGTGCTCGCGGCCGGCGGGGGCACCAGCCGATTGCCGGCAAACGAGATCGGGCCCAGGCTCAATGTGCTCAGATCCACCTTGGTTGCGTCAAGCTGATCGGTAATGACCACCTGTTGTGCAGGAGCCGTTGCGCCCGGGAGATTCTGGAATACGACAGCATAGGTGAGAGGTTGTCGGCCAGATACCCATCCTGGCTGGCCGGCTCCCTGCGGCCCTACCTTGTTGTTCGGGTCGAGACTCTGCACCGCCAGCATCGACGCAGCCGCATTGAAGAGCTGAGCGGCAACCTTCGCACAACCTATCGTTGTACTGAGAGGGGAGTTTAGATCAGAGTACACTTTGCCTGCTTCAGTCGCCTCTTGCTCCACCTCGCAAGCCGCACACGCCTCGATCTGCCCCCCCAGGCAAGCGCCGCACAGGAGTGGCGACACGATGCATTGATTGCCGGTTTCCAAGATTGCCAAGGAGAGATCCAAGAGGTCGGGGGTGCCGCCCGTCTCTACCTTTGCGAAGCTAGTGAGCGCGCTCTTATAGGCTCCAAGCGCCGAATCGACACAGTCTGAAACGTCTCCCACCAGCGGCTGGGCAAGCGCATCCAAGATTCCCAGGCTGCAATCGAGCAGATCTCCGGTGTCAAAAGGTGAGCCTCCTGGTGACGGGCCAAACCAGGGAGCGCTCGTCCATGCTTGCACTTGAAAGTTTTCCACCTGGGGAATGGTGATCGAGATCGGCAAAGCGCCCGTAGCGCCCGCCGTGACCACGGGTACCAGGAAGCCGCCTTCGAGCTGGCTGCTGGTCTTCGTGAAACTGGGAATCTGGCTATAGTCAACGCCTGGGACGAGGGGCGGCGGCGGCACCCCCCTGAATCCCGGCTGCACGCTGGCATCTGCCGGGATGCCGGCAAGCCACAGCGGCACGCCCACGGCGTCGACGTTTCCGCGATTGCCGTAGAAGACCGTCAGTGTCTGCGGCCGCCCTGGCACGATCAGACCAAGGCCTACGACGTTCACCCAGACCTGAGGCTCGGTGCCCGCCTGAATGGTGAAGCCTCGAGGCAGCGTCGAGGACGTGCCGTCGGGATTCACCACCGCGACGTCCCAGGCTCCTCGTGCCTGCCCCGTGAGGTTGAACGTGGTGGCGATGGTGGTCCCGGCGTTCCCGACCGTGACCGGCGTGCCCACGATGCTGGGCTGACCCACCATGGCGAGGCTGACGTTGGCTCCCTGCCCGAACCCCATGCCTGAGAGGCTCACCGAGACGCTGCCGGTATCGCCCCCGGTGTTGGGCGTGACCTGCAAGCTGCTGCACTTGCCGCTGCTGCCCGCCCCGTGGATCGCCGCGATCTCCTCGGGCCGGAGCCCGCGGTTGTAGACGGTGACCTCATCCAAAAGGCCCTGCGTGAACCCGATGCCCTCGCCTTCGGCGATCGTCAGGGGAGCGTGCGGATCGGGAATGACGTAGTTGTTCGTGGCCGTGCCGCTCGCCACGCCATCGATGTACACGGTATAGGTGCTGCCCGTCCTGGTGACCGCCAAATGGTGCCAGCGGCCGACCCCCGGCGAGAATGGCACCAGCGGAAAGAACTGCGGCCCGAGCTGGGGACCGTTGATGTGAAAGTACAGGTAACCGCCCCCCACTCCAAAAAACCACTTCGCGACGTTGTTCGGCCCCTCGTCGTTCGCGATCAGGATGGCAGCGGGTTCTCCCACGGAGCCTCCTGGCGCCGTGACGAAGTTCGCCCACAGCTCGATCGTGAAGTCGTTGGCGCCGAGGTTCCACAGCGGGCTGTCCTGGGCCACGACATAATTGCTCCCGCTGAACAGGTATGCGCCGCGCACCTCGCCGGGCGACGGCACCGGTCCGTTGATCCAGGCCCCGGGGTTCTTGCCGGTCCGGTCTGCGGCGATGTTGCCGCTCGTCTCATCGAAGGACCACCACGCGATGATGCCCGATGGCGGCTGCACACAGGCGGTCTGTGCCCGGGCCAGGGAACCACCCAGCGTTGCCAGCAGGGCGAGGGTCAGCGGTGCCAGAAGATGCAGTCGACGTCGCGACTTCGGCGCCCTGTCTCCGCGCCGGGCTTCAGCCAGCCTGAGCACCTGCAACGACCGCTCGTCTGTCGGATTCATCGAACGAGATGGGGCGGACATCGAAGAGCCTCCCTTCGCAGCGCCTGGCTGCCGGCGCCGGAGGATGTGGCCGACCGGCGTCTGCCCCACTCTCTCGCCAACCCCGGAACCGGTCTATCCCTTTTCTGCGGCATGCTTCGCGTATACAGATCTGGCCAGCAAGATCTGTACATACCTCCGAGACGGCAGCTGGCACCATGGTCAACAGGCCCAGTGGATACGCTCGGCGCGGCTCGTACGCCAGCCATGCGGAGGCCGTTAAACCGCCTCGCCCGTTGGCCCAGGAGTTGGCCTGCGGCGGTTACCGATGTTCGTGGTATCCATGTTGATGATATGCTAATCACCGAAGACGACAGACCGGCGGCCATGGGCCTCTTGGCAGCACCTGCCAAGCAAGGGGAAGGAGCCGTTGTACGAGACTGGCGACAGCTAGGGCGCGGACTCGATCATGAAGGGTCGCGGTCTTCGTGGTGGACCCGACCGGACCGGCGGCAAGCGCACCGGCCTGCGCGCGCTGCTGCGCCGGCTGTACCTGTCCGCTGACGAGCACGCCATGCTCTTTCCCAAGGCGTACGACCTCGCGTACTTCATCTTGGCGGACGACAGGGAAGCCGAGAAGGTCGCGACCGAGGCGCTGGCGCAGCTTCCCCAGGTCGTGGTTACCCTGGGGCCCGAGGCTCCGGATCACGAACAGCTTCTGCAGCCCCTGGTCTATCAGCGGACCGAGAGATTCGAGACCGGCACGACAGCGGATGATTTTCTACGTTATTACTTGAAGTTCCTGGCTGACCACTGCCTTTACCATTCCTTTTTCGACGCCTGCGTCGCCATCAATCTCTTCGTCTACGATCTGCGCGGGCAGGACGCCTTGGATTATTACTACGAGGTGTCCGCGGAGCGCACTCACTCCAAGGCACCTTCCCATGTCTCGACTAAGAAACAGGACGTTTTCGGAGCTCTCGCAGAGCGCTTTCCCGGCGTGCTGCACGAGGACACCGAGCTGACCGGGAGGGAGAGGCATCGATTCGTCTACGAGGAGCCGGTGAGCCCGGAGCGGGTGACCGAATGCCTTGCCCGCCTCGCCCCGTGGCTGCCTCACGGCAGGTTGCTCCGTCCTCGTGCCGAGATCGAAAGGATCCGCACCCTGTTCGACCCCCAGCTTCACCGGCAGCATTGCGCCAGGATCGACCTCGAGGCTCGCTACCGGATACCGCGGTTCCACCCCCCGATGCAGGGCCGAGATGCCCGAGACTCCGGCCCATGAATGCTTCGACCCCACCCGATCGCTCTCCCGCGCGCCGCTGGACGGCCGCCGAGCTCGCGGACCTCAGGCACCTTCACCATCGATTGGTAGCGGCGCGCCTGCGGCTGCCGACCGGCAACCTCGTGGTCAGTGTCGGCAGCCGCTCGATCCCATGGAACCCGCGAGAGACCGCAACGCTACGGCTCGACGTCGGCGCGACCGCCACGGCCATCGTCGTGCGGTCCGCGCAGCAGCTTGCCCGCTCGCCGGTCCACGGCGAAGAGGCTGACATCGATCTGCCGCTCGCGGTGTTCCCGGTCTTCCGATTTCGCATGGATGCCGGGCAGCCGCGGGACCCGGAAGGCAAACTCCGAGGCGAAGAGGACCTCGCGCCGGACGCGCACGCACCTCGGGCCACGGAATTGCCGCTGGGCCGTGGCCGCTTCCTCGCTTTCTCCGTGCCGGCACCCGGCGCAGTCGAGATCCGGTACCGCGAGAGCGCCCTCCGGCACCTTGCCGGCGTCGCGAGGATCTTCTGGCAGGCATTCAGCTCGGGCATGGGTCGCCGACTCGCGGGACGGCTCGGGCCCGACTTCTGCCTCGCTGACCTGCAGCTCCGAGACCTCCGGACTCCCGACCTATGGCAGGCCTTGCTGATCGGCTTCGTCTTCATCCCCGCCTTGGTCGCCCTGGCCGTAGCTCTCGTCTTGTCGGCGGCAGGCGTCTCCTCTTCCACCCTCCTGTTCGGCAGCGTCGGCGGCGCCCTGGTGGCATTGACCGGCACCGCCGTCTGCAGCGCCTCGGTGAGCGTGGTGGCAGCCAGCGTCGGCGGGCTTCCGGTCAGCGTCGTGATTGGGATCACCTCGGGGATGTTGCTGGAAGCCCGCGGCGGGGTCAGCCAGGCTGGCGCCGTCCTCGGCGGAGCGCCGATCATTCCCGGCCTCGGCGGCTTGTCGGCGCTCATCCGTCCCTCCGGCATCTCGGTCGCGCTCACGGCGACCGCGGTCGGGCTGTTGAGCCTTGCCATGGGACGCGTGCGCGCTGTCGCCGCGGCGGGGCAGCCTCTCGCCACCACCGCCCGCGGCGCGCTCCGAGCCATCTTCATCGGTGTCCTCGGCGCGATGGGACCGGGCCTCGTCTACGGCATCGCGCTCCTCGGCAAGCAGGGCCGCACGGCCGAGATCGCCTTCGGCCTCGGTCTCGCGGCCCTCGGCGGCGCAGCCTTCGGCAGCGCCGTGAGGATCAGGACCGGGAGCTCTCGCCGGGGGCTGTGGTTCGGACTGTCCTACGGCGTTGTGACACTGCTGGTCATCGTCTGCGGATTCCGGCTCGAGTCGTCCCTGTTGCGCTTGCTCCTCGCCACAACCACCAACCACATTCTCCTTCAGGGCACCTTCTACGCGTTCACCTACGTCGTCGGCGAGAAAGCAGGTGGGCCGCGCAGCGGCGTCATCGCGAGCTTGATCGAAGGCGTCCCCCCCTATTGCATCTTCGTCTTGACCCGGTGGACTTAGCGTGGCCCATGATCTGCCGATGGACGCTCGAGAGAACCACAGCTCGCGGTCGGTGAACCGCCTGCGCGCCCTTGTCATGGCCTGCACGGTGTGCGCTGCGGCCTTCGTCTTGTTTGGCCGCTTCGCGGAGACCCGCCAGACGGTCATCAAGATCCACTATCTCGGCCTGGGCACCTTGTTCGTGTTCCTGTCCCTTGGAGAGATATGCCACCTGATGATCCTCCGCCGCATTGGCGACGGCGCTCCTTGGCGTCGCATTGCCAAGACAGCGCGCCGCTGGCAAATCATCACCGCCGTGATGCCCGGAGCGGCCGCCCTCCTGATCCTGTCGAGCGGTCTACGCCTGATCCATGCAGGAAACTATTCCCTGCGCATGACCTGGCTGTTTGTCTTGGTCGCCGGCTTCGGAGCTCTCTTCGCCGATGGCATTCTCGGCTACACGCCCACAGTCGCCGCGCTCGGCGCAGCTGGCGACGACGAAGCAGCGCAAGAGCGGGTGTGCAAGCTGGTGCGCAGCTTCGGCTTCAACTTGATGTTCCTGCTTCATTTCCTTTCCCTGCCAGCGCTGTTTCTCGTCGGCCGCAGCAAGCTGCTGCCCGCGCTCCCCGCGCTGGACAGGACCATGACCGCAGTCGACCAATCCCTTCTTCCCGTAACCGGGAGCATGACGGGCGTGGTCACCGCCCTGCTCCTGATCGGCATCGAGTTCCTCGCCGTCTTTCTCCTCAGGCGGCGCTGGGGGTAACGCCGGCGGATCTGCAAGCGCCCGTCGCCAACAACGCGTAGCGGGCCATCCTTCAACGAAAAAGGCCAAACAAGTGGATGGCACCCTTCGCGCCGATCCGCCACCTGGGGTTTCTGACTCGGTCCTCTTGTCAACCGATCTCGTATTTCGAGCTCAGCCGCCGCTCGCCCGGCGACCGGGTCGAGTGGCGCCACGCCGTCTACCTCGGCATCTACGACCTCGCCCTCGCCCTCGCCGAGCTCGAGAAGCACTTCGGCCGCGAGCCCGACGCGAGCGGCGAGTCCGCGCCCGGCCAGGCCTGCCTCGCCGCGTTCATGGACACGGCCCAAGCGGTCCCCGGCCTGGTCGCCGCCACCAGCCGAATCGGGATAGGGGGACGGAGGGTCAGCCGCGCCGTGCCCCTCCCACACCACCGGACATGCGGGTCCGCATCCGGCGGTTCGGAAAATTGAGGTCACGGGGCGGGCGCCCACCGGATGTCGGTGAGCACGAGATACAGCGCGCCTCCGTTCTTGTCAGGGATGCGATACCCACCCTTGGCATGCATCAGCAGGGCGGTGATATCCGTCAAGCACCAACCATCGTTCAGCGTCGTCGGCCAGCTGGCAGTGGTCAGCCGCCACATCTCATGGACCTGTCCATACCGCCGCACCCTCTCGGCACCAACCGTCAGCTTCCTGTCGATGGAATCGTTCGCCCAGGCCCAGAGCCAGGTCTTGGACGTGCCGGAGAAGTCGCCGACCACCTGCGTGGTGGCGATGACTTTCGGCACACCTCCGTCCGAGAAGACGAGCTCGCGCGTGCCTTGAGACCAGTCGAAGCGTGGATAGCTGTGGATCCGGAAGACTTTCCAAGTGCTCTCCTGCTGGGCGTCCAGATAGCGCACGGCCGCCGCGAGGAGCTTGTCGTATGCTGCATCGGCAGGCTGCCAGGGTTCGCACCCAACCAGCAACAACGCCAGCAGCGCGGGCCTGCAGGTTCTCCATCGAGCATTCGCGTTCGTCTTCACCGCCATGTTCGACGCCGCAAGCGCTCTCGACGCATCAACCTTCAATCTGACTAGCCCTCCAGCTCATGCCTCAGCGCAGCCAGCGCTTCCGGCCTGTAGCTCGAAGCTTCGACCGTCGTAGCCCGCACCACGTCGGCCGTTTCCCACCTTCGGTAGCAGGAGGCGAACTCCTCCCGATCGACCGGTTCAGCCATGGTGTCTCGGTGCATTCCTGGAATCAGACTCTGCTCGAATATCGTATCACCCGGCCTGGAGCTCTGGCGGCGCTCAGGGCTCGAATTCGACTCTCACTTCGAGGGCAACGCTGACCGGCTGCCCGTCCTTCCTCCCGGGCTCGAACTGCCAGCGGCGCACCGCTTCGATGGCCGCCGCGAGGCCGGCGGGCTCGGCCGGCCAGTCGCGCAGGAAAACCGATTCGACGGTCCCGTCCGGGGCCACAACGATGCTCACGGGGACCCCCGGGGGCTGCGCACCCTGCGCAACGGTAGCGGCAAGCTCAGGCGGCAACTTCGGGCGCACGATGCACTCGGGGACGGGGCCGGCTGTCAGCTCGGCGTCGCCGGCGGCATAGACCACCTGCCAGCGCTCCGGCAGGTCCAGTGGGGCGGTTGCGACGGCGGCGAGGCGAAAGCTCCGGCGTCCAGGCGTCAGCACGAAGTAGACCGACGGCGTCTCGCGGGAGACATTTTCGCAACCGGCCTCCGCCAGCAGCTCGCCATGGCCCCTCCTTCCCAGCCGTAGCGGGCCAAGGCCACATCCCCATCCATCCTGGCGAAGGCGGCGATGCCACTGCCGCGCCGCCGATCGCGCCGCGGGGGCGACGATGCGTGCCGCGGCGGTCCAGGGTCGTGCCGCCCAGGCCCTGAGTGTCGCCGGCTGCGTAAGGGCGCGGTATGTTGGCGGCGAGGCCGCGTTTTTGTTCTTGCGTAGATAGATGAGCTAGAGCTCAACATCATCGTCGCGCGCGTGCGCGCGAACCCGCTCGACAAGATTGATGGGAGAGAATGAGGCGGAGAAAGGACCCGCGAGGGGCGAGGCTCATCTTCGCCAAGACCCCTCATCCCCTCGCGGCTGGCCTGGGCTGACTGACTGCCCAACCAGCGCCAGTATGCTCGGTTCGGGCGCCAGTGTCCAGGCCGTTTCGCGACGATGGCCTGTGACTGCCGCCGCTTCATCTGCGATCTCTGCCGCCAAGTGGTCTATGTGTGCTCCGACTGCGACCGGGGCCAGCGCTACTGCTCGCCGAGGTGTAGCCAGGCAGCGCGGCGGCGCACCTTTCGCGAGTCAGGGCGGCGCTTCCAACAGAGTCGCGAGGGACGGTTCGCGCACGCCCGACGTCAGGCGGCGTACCGTCAGCGGCGGGCGCTACCAGCGACAGCAGAAGTGCAGAAAGTGACGCAACAGGGTAGCCCATGGCAAAGGGTGTCTGACACCCTGGCGGCATGCAGATCTGGTCCTCGTTGCCCGCCGCTGCTACCGATCGCGAACCGGGGCTGCACGTTCTGTGGCCGGCCGTGCAGCGAGTTTCTCCGCGACGACTTCTGGCGCTCGCGCAAGCGGTACCGTCGTGTGCCGAGGCGCAGCGATGATCTCACCCGAGTTGGTGGCCCAGATTCGCCGGCTGTTCACCGTCGAGGGCTGGCGACGCAACACCATTGCACGCCATCTTGGCGTCCACCACAGCACCGTACGCCGGGCGCTGGCGCGAAGTGGATTGTCGCTGGTGGCGCCACGGTTGCCGCGGCTTTCGCGACTGGACCCGTTCGTGCCCTGGTTGCGCGAGCAGCTGGCGCGCTATCCCAAGCTGGCGGCGAGCCAGCTCTACGAGATGGCGAGCCAGCGCGGCTATCGCGGGGGACCGGATCACTTTCGCCACCGTCTGGCGGAGCTCGCGCTACGTCCGCGCCAGACGCCCGAGGCGTTCTTCGAGCTGCGCACGCTGGTCGCCGAGCAAGCGCAAGTGGACTGGGCGGACTTTGGCACGCAGCGGGTCCAAGGCGGACGGCGCCGGCTGCTGGCCTTCTTGATGATCCTGAGCTATTCGCGCTGGCTCTTCGTGCGCTTCTTCTACGATGCCCGGCTGTCGAGCTTCTTGACCGGACATGTCGAAGCGTTCATCGCTTTTGGCGGCGTCCCGCGCCGCCTGCTGTACGACAACCTGAAGAGCGCCGTGCTCGAACGCCGAGGCGAGGCGATTCGCTTGCACCCGCGGCTGCTCGCGCTGGCGGACCACTACCGCTTCGATCCGCGGCCGGTTGCACCCTACAGGGCCAACGAGAAGGGACGGATCGAACGGGCCGTGCGCTTCCTACGGACCGCCTTCTTCCCCCTGCGTCACGGCTGCGACCTCCAAACCCTCAATCGTGAAGTCGATCGCTGGTGCGGCGAGGTGGCTCCCGGCCGCCCATGGCCGCAGGACCGCCGCCGCACCGTCGCGCAGGCCTATCGCGAGGAACGAGCTCATCTGCAGCCCTTGCCCGGGGAGCCCTTCCCCTGCCACGAGCTCGTCACTGTCACGGTGCGCCGGACCCCTTACGTGCACTTCGATGCCAACCGCTACTCGATCCCTCATGACCGCATCGACCGCGATCTGACGGTGTTGGCCGAGCGCGAGCAAATCCGCATTCTCGACCGCCATGATCTCGTTGCCAGTCACCCTCGCTGCTGGAGCAAAGGGCAGGTGGTCGAGGATCCCCGCCACCTCGAGGCGCTCTGGCAAAGCAAGCGACAGGCCCGCCTGCACCGCGACCAGGATCGTTTGCTGCGCGCGGTGCCTCGAGCCGAACAACTCCTCATCGCCCTCGCCCAGCGCCAACGCCGTCTCAAGACCGCCGTCGACCACCTCATGCGCCTGCTCGACGAGCACGGCGGCGAAGAGCTCGACGCGGCCATCGCCGAGGCACTGGCCGCCGGCTCGCCGCATCCCGACGCGGTACGCCTGGTGCTCGACCGTCGCCGGCACGCCCGCGGCCAACCGCCACCCGTGCCCGTCGCCTTGCCCGACGACCCGCGGCTGCGCGAGCTCGTCGTCACGCCCCATCGGCTGGCCGACTACGATCACCAGGCCGACAATCCAGAGGACAAACACGACGACAGCGACGAGCCGGACCCGCAGAAGAAGGAGTCATGAGCGACCTCGAGCGACAGGCCCAGCAGCTCAAGCTTCACGGCTTGCTGGCTCACTGGCAGCAAGTCCACGATCAACCCTGGCTCGTCCAGCTGCTCGCCTGGGAGGAGCAAGAACGGGCTCGCCGCGGCCTCGAACGGCGGCTCCGCGATGCCCGCATCGGCGTCTTCAAGCCCATCGCCGATTTTGACTGGACTTGGCCCAAGAAAATCGACCGCCTCCAGGTCGAAGATCTCTTCCGTCTCGAATGGCTCGCGTCGGCCACCAACATTGTCCTCGTCGGTCCCAACGGCATCGGCAAGACGATGATCGCCAAGAATCTCGCCCACCAGGCCCTCGTCGCCGGCGCTACGGTCCGCTGTCTGACCGCTTCTGAACTGCTCAACACCCTCGCCGACCAGACCACTTCCACCAGCCTGCAACGCAAACTCACTCGCTTCTGCCAGCCGCAGTTGCTGGTCATCGACGAGCTGGCCTACCTGTCCTACGACTCGCGCTACGCCGACTTGCTTTTCGAGGTCGTTTCCCGTCGCTACCTCCAGCGCCCACTTCTGATCACGACGAACAAAGAATTCTCCAAATGGAACGAGGTTTTTCCCAACGCGACGTCCGTCGTTACCCTGATTGATCGTCTCATCCATCGATGCGAGATCATTAACATGGATGGCGAGTCCTATCGTCTCAAGGAGTCCAAGGAGGAAGCTCGCCGTCGCGCCCTGCAACGCGCCGCTCGTCGCCCCGCGGCTGCTGGTAACCGCCGCGGCTCTTGACCGCAGGACTGCTGCAGATGACTCGCCAGATCTACCTGCGCACCATCATCGAGCTCTACCTCGCGCAGCCGGACACTCCGACGAAAGCGAAGCGCGGCGACTGGGCCATCGCCGCCACCTTTTACCAGCGGAGACTGCCACTCGAAATCGTCGCTCACGCCATTCGACTCACCACTGTGCGCCGATTCGGGCGCGGCGGCGACCCGCTTGAATCCGTCCACTCCCTCGCCTACTACCGCAGCGCCCTCGACAGCCTAACTCCTGACACCCTCGAAGCCAGCTTCATTGCTCTCACCGCGTTCCGACACTCACGCCTGCTCGGCGAACTCAAGTAGGCCCTGCCGCGCGCCAGGGGAGGCACCCGGACCCAGGGAAACGCGGCATGGCCGCCAGGACGCCGCGCTTTGAGACCGCCATCAACACCTGAGGAGGTCGTTGGGATCGAAGGCGATGCTGCGGGCGACCACGGCCCTGTTGGCGGACACCGCATAGCGGAGGTAGTGAACCCCGCGGAAGCCAGCAAGCTCGCGATTGACGGTCCCGCCCAGCCAGATCAGCTCGAAACCGCGAGCATGCAGCGACAGGTAAGAGTCCTCGTCGAGGGCATATTCGAGGGTGCGGTCGGCCAGCACGCGGGCCGATCCGGGGCTCTTGCCGATCCGCAGGACCTTCAGGCGCAGCACCTGCCACACCGAAGTGGGCCATGGTGGAACATCGGTGGTGACCAGGTACGGCTCCTCTCCCGCCGGTGCCGGAGACACCTGTAGCTGCAGGGAGCCCTGTGCTCCGGCGATGTCGGAGTAGCCGTTTGCCTCTTGCGACAGGACGTGCTTCCACGAGTTCCCGGCGGTCGCGAACGGATAGACGGAGGTGTCGCCGCCATAGGGGATCGAGAGCGTGGTCGTGGCGATCAGCCAGGCCGGGTATTCGGGAGGTCGCCACAGCTCGATCCGGCTGATCGCCCCGTAGCAATCGCAGTCGTCTCCGACCGGGACGTCCTCCCTCGCCAGACGCGCGATCACGCGTGCGGTCAGCATGCTAGTACTACTGTGTCATAAACGTAGTTCCACTTCATGATGGCCGCACCAAGGGCAATGCGGCAGGCACGCCGCGAGGAGTCTCGCCTGCCGCCATTTGAAGGTCGCAATGGAGTTCGGATTATGGCGCTCCGGCCGGCGGCGATCCGCGTGGCCGGAAATCCTTGGGTAGACGAGCTGGCTGGAGGAAGGCAAGAGGCGCTGGGGGGGAAAGCCGAGCTCGCTCGGCAGCCAGAAATGCGTAGGCGGCGATGCATAATGCGCCGTGATGGTGAAAGCCTCGCCAGCCTCGCCCTTCGTAATGGTCGAGACCCAGTTCATCCTTGAGTTCCTGGAAATCGCGCTCGATGCGCCAGCGAATCTTGGCGAGACGTACCAAGTCTGCAAGCACAACGTCCGCTGGAACCGTTGATAGCCAATAACGACTGGGTTTCTGCGCGCCATTCGGCCATTCGGCCATCAGCCATTCCGGCTCTCGACTCTCCGTGCGTTCGTAGTCTCGATGGGCAGGACGCACTCGCAAGGCAACGAACCGCGAACTCATCATCCCTTTCGTGCCTTCCCGCCAGCGGACCACTTTCCAAGCCTTCCGCGGCAGCTCTTCGATCAGGCTCCGCGCCAACACCGGCTGTTGATCCTGATTGCGGCGCAGCAACCTTGGCGGTCTTCCCTGACCACTCCATGGGCTGGGCGGCAACGGCTCCTCGCCAGGACGCCACACGCTGGTGTCCGGCAGGATGCCAACCGCGTACGACAGACCGCGGTCGGTCAGAGCGTCGCGAAACTCCGTGGAGGCACCGTATCCTGCGTCGGCCACCACGGGAGCCAGCGGAATCTCTTCGCTGATCAGTTCATCGATCTCGGCCAGCGCAATGGATCCCTTGGTCTGAAACTCCACGTCTTGAGGCACTCCCGCGGTTCGTCGACGCTCGCGGTCCTCCGCCCAGTCCTTCGGAAGATAGAGACGAAACGCACCGGGTACGCTCAAGACCGCGTTGACCAGCGACACCGTCACCGCAACCTGGCAATTGGCCGACTTCCCCAATACACCGCAATACTGATGAGCAACTCCCACCGAAAGGGAACCCTTCTTGGGAATTCCCGTATCGTCAACCACCCAGGCGGCGATGGGCGCATGCCGCTCGAAAGCTGCCAGCGCATAGTCCCGGGCCACTCGCAGCAGATCTCGCTCCAGCCAGGGAGCTTGCGCCACAAAGTGGTGCAGCGATTGGTGGCGGGCTCGCACGTGCAAGGGATCGATCCTCGCCGCCATCGGCTCCACGCTCTTGCGCTCTCCCGGCAGTAGCAGGCCCGACAGATAAGCCCTCAACGGCTCACGCCGATCCGCGTGCCCGACGGCCATGCTCATCCGCTCCAGGTACGCCTCGAACCGCTTTGCTTCCGACAGCCGGTGGCTGGGCATGGCACAAGCCTGCCACAAGTCACCCTTGCTTGGCTAGTGTTTATGACACAGTAGTACTAGGAGGCGCTGCGGCGGCGTCTGGCGCGGCAGCCATCTCGACGATCAGGTCCCGCAGGGCGTGCTTGAGAGCGGTCAGATCGCGGGCTACGGCCGGGGGGATGTCCGTCTCGAACTCTTTGACCTCGAAGTGTCGTAACCGGGTGACGATCGAGCGCGTTGCGGTGCCCGGGGCGCGCCGAACAGGAACGGACCAGGGAGTGGCCGCGCTCGGGCTCCCTCGACCGCCCCTTCGTCACCGCCGAGGAACGCTTCAACCGCCACGGCGACAAGCTCGGCGAGGTTCTCGTCCAGCGCCCGCGGCTCACCCTCCACGTCCTGCGCCTCGACACCTTCACCTTCCACCAGCTCCGCCCGGGGTCGCTCCCCACCGGCAGCCGCGAAGAGATCGCCCGAGTGCCGGCAGCTTTCATCGACACTTCCCAATAAGATTGCACGCGCCCCTGGGCCGTGCCAGACTCAACTTTCATGAAAGTCGCGATCACTCGGAATCTTGAAACCTTCCTCCGGTGCAGGTCCACGTCCGTCCGCGACCTGCAGACCAGACCTGACGTCGGCAGCCTCCTTGCCATCTTCCGGCTGAGACCAGGGATGGGGCGGCACCTGCGCATCCTCTCCGCAACAGTCCTCCTCGCATGCTGTATGGATCTGATCGCGGGGTCTCATGCAGCAGCTCAAGGGGTGAAAATACCCGACCGCCTGTGGGAGTGTGAAACCCATAACAAAACAACGTGCGGCACCTGGACCTTCAGCGGATCAGACGGCACCGGTCAGTGGCCCAACGGCGCCGTCGCCAACCTAACGGTCCAGCAATTCGACTCCGCCTGGGTCATCATTCGACGCAGCGATTCCTCCGGCAGCTCGGCAGGGCTCGTCGCCACCTACAGCGGCAAGTTGAAGGGTGATCGCATCAAAGGACAGGTGACGTGGACGTGGATTGGCCATTGGAACCAGCCGGTTCAGGGAACCTGGTATGCAACGCTGCGAGAACCGACAGCTGTCGCACCCGCACCACGACCGCAACCAGATGCGCCGCAGGTCAGCCAACAGGTAACGCTGGCGAGCCCGACGGCGAATTCCAAGCCGCCAGCCAGCGCCGAGGGCGGCGGGAGCGCCGCCCTCCGCCCCCGGCCGGGTACTGACACCGACGCCATTGTCCAGCGCGCCGATCAGCTCTACGACAAGCGGGACTATGCCGGCGCGCTGCCTTTCTACCTGCAGGCCGCTGCAGCAGGTCAGGCCCATGCGCTCATGCGGGTGGGGTTTTGCTATGACCTCGGCTTCGGCGTGGAGTCAGATCCTGCGGCGGCGCTTCGCTGGTATCAGAAGGCGGTCGCGGCAGGCGATCTTGAGGCCATGGCCTATCTCGGTGGCCTCTATGCGGAGGGCTCCGGTGTGCCCACCGACTACGTGTTGCCGATCACCAAGATCCGTCGAAATACAACCAACAGGTCGAGGCGCGCGGCTAGGTCAACTTCCTCCGGCGTAGTCGCGGCGTCCTCCGGGAGGATCGCCGCGAAACTCGGCGACGACTACGTCGTCGGCGCTGCCGAGGACCCAAACGCAGGAATGCAGTACGGGGCGCGCCGCACACCGGGCAGACAGGGCTTGCCTGGTGGCGTCTTAGCACAAGAGCGACTTGCTGTGAACCCTGATCCGTCAGCCTTGGTCGAACGGCACCGCTCGATGCCTTCCGCGCGTACCTGGCTTGGCGCTCGGCGTGATGCCGGCGGCCGCGCTCCGTAGCCTGGTAGCGCCTATTGGAGGCTCGGTGGCTCTCCCGCCGGGCTTCTCTGGCGCACATCGCGCCGCAGTAGCGGTTACCGCGGTCGCATCGCCCGCAGATGACGACCTGAGCGGAGCACCGCAGGCAGACGAAGAGTCTCTGGCTGCTCATGCCCACGCAAGAACTCTACCGCTGCGGCCCCCCCCACTTCCATCCCGCCGCGCTACGCGCGGGATGATGCTGCTTCGACAAAATCTCGACCTCATGATCGGATTCCTACGGATTCACGCGATCGGCAACACTACGCGCGGGCCATGGCTTTGTTCCGCCAGTCTGCGGCCGGCGGCGAGCCTGCTGGCATGAATAAGATCGGGCTTATGTTCGAAGCGGGCCGCGGTGTCCCGAAGGATCCGGTGAAAGCGGTGAATTGGTATCGTAAGGCCGCCGCCCTGTCCTACACCTGGGCGATGATCAACCTTGCCAAGGCCTACGACGCCGGCACCGGCGTGCCGGAGAATAAGCCGGAAGCCCTGCGGTGGTTCCGCAAGGCGGCCGACCTCGGCAACGATGAAGCGATGGCCGTGCTCGGCGAGATCTATGCGCACGGCGGAGAAGGTCAGCCCAGAGACCTGACGGAGGCAGCGGTCTGGTATCGGAAGGCTGCGGCTCTCGGCAACGACACCGCGCGGCAGCTGCTTGCCCGTCTCGGCCGGCCGACCTTCGACTTGAACGGGGACTGGGAGGGGTACTACACGTTTCAGGGGCTGCCGGAGGCAATCCGCATCGTCCAGGACGGCGATTCGATCACTGCCACGAGGTTGCGAACCTCGGACTTCTCTTCGATGGGTATGCCTTTCTTCCGCGGCCGGCGAGTGGGCGACCAGCGCAAGGGAGCGATCGAGATCGCCCAATATTCCGCCATCGGCATGCTTTTCTCCGCACTCAAGGGCGCCAGCCCTCTCGGCAGCCTCGGCGGCCCCGCCGCCTGGCAGCCCGAAACGTTGTATGTCGAGGATCCCGACCAAATTCACGTCGGCAAGACGCCCGCGTTCCAGCGCATCTCGGTGCCGCGTCCGAACGACCTGTACTGCGATCTCGGCAATCCTCTCCGGGTGAAGGCGGAGTACGCCTTCGCCAGGGGACAGGTTGCGGTCGCAACGAGGAACTACAGCACGGCGGCATGCTGGTTTAATATCGGCGTGCAGCAGGACTCGGCCAGGTCGAGGTCCGGCATGGGAGATCTCTTGCGCCACGGACTTGGCGTCGCCAAGAACCCGGCGTGGGCCCGAGGCTGGTTCGATAAGGCCGCCGCCAGCGGCGATCCGTACGGAGCGCAGAACATCGCGGACATGTATGACCGTGGCGAGCTCGCCCCGGACGAGAAGCAATCTTCGTTTTGGCACGCCACGGCGCGCAGGATGAAAGCGCAGCAGGCCAAGCTCCTGGCTGCACAGAGGAAGCAGGAGGAGCAGGATCAGGCGAACCTGCACCTCCTGGCAGGCGTCGCCATTGTTGGCATGCAGCTCTTCGTTCACGATCTGGGAAGCGACCCAGAATGCGACGTCAGGAAGTTCGCGCTCGACGGCAGCCCGATTCCAAATTCAGTCAGTCCGTCGCGCGAGAGAAACCGCGACCGGCTGCTCGCGAGTGGACAGATCTATTGCGGCAAGCCGATCGATCTGAGCCCGCTGCTCGACCCCAATTCATAGGCGCGGCATCTGCCTCTGGTTCGCGAAGCCGCAGCCAACCTCGCCGCGAGCAGCAGGTGATGCCGTTCGAAGCCGACCTGCGAACCGCTCTCCGCCGCCGGTATTTGCAGCTTTCACGCCCAGCAGCCCGCTTCGCTTCCGTTCGTCTCCGTCGCCGAGTTCTTGACCAGCGTCGCCTTGGCTGACGCCGACGCCTGCCTGACCGCACCAGGGCACCAGCCTCGCACCGCATCCGAGCTGATCTCGCCGAGCCGCGGCAGGGCGCCGTCCACCCGCCACGCCCTCGTCCCGGCCCGCGCGGTCCTCGCTTCGTCCCGACCCAACCTCGGAGGAGCCGCCGCCAGCCGGAACACCAGAAAACACCTCTGAACAGTTCGCAGAGTGCCAAATGAATGCCAAGCTGCGTATTCCGGATGAAGGCGGCCAGGGATTCCGACGTGAAGGCGGCCACCGTTCCGGGGTGAAGGCGGCCACCCTTTCCGACGCGAAGGCGGCCACTTGTGGGTGGTCGTCGGAAGGGTGGCCGGCATCGATCGGAAGGGTGGCCGCCTTCCGGTCGGAACGAGCGACGAGTTGGGCTCCGACGCTGTGGCATCCTCGCCCTTCACGACGAAGGGAGGGAGATGCCGGCACGGAGACTCAGCATGAGGAAAATTCAGGAGGTGTTGCGGCTGCTTCTGGTGTGCGGTTTGAGCCAGCGGCAGGCCAGTCGGGTGTGCGGTGTCGGGAGGGCGAGCGTCGCGGAGTACCTGGAGCGAGCGCAGAGGGCTGGCGTGCTGGAAGCGGGGTGGGAGAGGTGGAGTGGCGAGGAGCTCGAGCGACGGCTCTATCCGCCGGCGTGGCGGCCGCCGCGGCGCGAGCGACCGGCCGTGGACTGGGTGCAGGTGCATGACGAGCTGAAGCTCAAGGACGTGACGCTGAGCCTGGTCTGGCAGGAGTACCGGGAGCGGCAGCCGGGCGGTTACCAGTACAGCCGTTTCTGCGAGCTGTACGGGGCCTGGCGGGGGAAGCTGGACCTGTGCATGCGCCAGGTGCACCGGCCCGGCGAGAAGCTGTTCGTGGACTACTGCGGCGCGACGGTGCCGGTGGTGGACGCTGGGACCGGGGAAGTGCGGGAGGCGCAGGTCTTCGTGGCGGTGTGGGGCGCGAGCAGCTACACCTTCGCGGAGGCGACGTGGAGCCAGGGTCTTGCCGACTGGATCGGCTCGCACGTACGGGCCTTCGAATTCGGCGGCGGCCTCACCGAGCTGGTGATCCCGGACAATCTTCGCAGCGGCGTCACTCGCGCCTGTCGCTACGAGCCGGAGCTCAACCCGACCTACCAGGATCTGGCGGTGCACTACGGTGTCGCGGTGATGCCAGCGCGGGTGCGCAAGCCCCGGGACAAGGCCAAGGTCGAGTCGGGCGTGCAGCTCGTGCAGCGATGGATCCTGGCCCGGCTGCGGCATCGGCAGTTTTTCTCGCTCGCCGAGCTCAACCAGGCGATCCGGGAGCTTCTCGGCCCGTTGAACGACCGGCCCTTCCGCAAGCTGCCAGGCTCGCGCCGGTCGCTGTTCGAGAGTCTCGAGCGGCCGGCTCTGCGACCGCTGCCCGAGGAGCGCTTCACATACGCGGAGTGGAAGAAAGCGCGAGTCCACATCGACTACCACGTCGAGGTCGACGGCCACTACTACAGCGTGCCCTACCAGCTGGTGAGCCAGCAGCTCGACGTCCGGGTGAGCGCCAAGACTGTGGAGTGCTTCGCGAAGAGCAAGCGCGTGGCGAGCCACCTGCGCAGCTTTCGTCGCGGAGCGCACACGACGCAGGACGAGCACATGCCGCAGGCCCATCGGGCGTATGCGGAGTGGACGCCCGAGCGGCTGGTGCGCTGGGCACAGCAAGCCGGCCCTTCGGTGGCCGGTCTCATCGCAACGGTGATGGCGACGCGGGTCCATCCGCAGCAGGGCTTCCGCTCGTGCCTGGGGATCATGCGCCTGAGTCAGCGCTACGGCGGCGAGCGGCTCGATGCGGCCTGCCAGCGCGCCCTGCAGGTCGGCGCCGCCTCGTACCGCAGCGTGCGCTCGATCCTGCTGGTGGGGCTGGATCGTCAGCCGGAGCCGGACACCGAGCTGCTGGCGGCGCGGCCGCTCGCCCATGAGAATCTTCGCGGCGCCTCGTACTACCGCGAGGAGGGCAAGCCATGCTGACCCATCCGACGCTGGAGAAGCTCCAAGCGCTGCGGCTGACCGGCATGCTCAAAGGCCTCGAGGAGCAGCTGCAGATGAGCGGCCTCGATGAGCTCGGCTTCGCCGAGCGCCTGGGCCTGCTGGTGGATCGCGAGATGACGGAGCGCGAGAATCGCCGGCTGAAGGACCGGCTCGCCAAGGCGAGATTGCGCCAGGCCGCCGCGGTCGAGGACGTGGATCTGCGCATGCCCCGCGGACTGGATCGGTCGCTCTTCCTGTCGCTGTGCTCGTGCCAGTGGGTCTCCCAACGCCTCAACGTCCTGATCACCGGACCGACCGGCGCCGGCAAGAGCTTCTTGGCCTGCGCGCTGGCGCAGAAAGCATGTCGTGAAGGCTTCACCGCCGCGTATCACCGCGTGCCGCGCCTGCTGTCCGAGCTGGGCACCGCCAAGGCGGACGGACGGTACTCGAAGCTGCTGGTGAACCTGGCTCGCATTGAGGTGCTGGTCCTCGACGATTGGGGCATGCATCCGCTGGGCGATGCTCAGCGCCGGGACCTGCTGGAGATCATGGAAGACCGCTACGGCTGCCGCTCCACGGTGGTGACCAGCCAGCTCCCCGTCGACACCTGGCACGACGCGATCGGCGACGCCACGCTGGCGGACGCCCTGCTCGATCGGCTGGTCCACAACGCCTACCAGCTCAAGCTCAAAGGCGAGTCGCGGCGCAAGCACAACGCGCTCGTCCCGCCGGCGGAGAGCCCATCATGAAGGTCCCGGTCGCGGCGCGCCGCCGGCGCCTACCCCCCACCCTGCAAGCCCCCCACCCCGGCTGTGGAATCTGCCCGGGTATGGAAAGCTCCGGGCCACCACCCACCCGCCTCCCCGGACCTTTCCACACCCGTTGGAAATCCCTGCCCGCCACTCACCCACCCCCGGGATTTCCACAGCTACGCACAGCCGCGGCGACGAGGTCACATACCCCCAGGAAGGGAAGAAGAAACATGACAGACTCCACAGGCGCCACCAGTGGCCAAGGCGGCCACTTCGATCAACCATGAGCCCCACTCGTCGCTACGCTCCGACAGGGTGGCCGGCTTCGATCGGAATGGGTGGCCGGCTTCGTCGGAATCCGCACCAAGCTCGGAGCAAGAGTTCCTCGAGCTCATGAGCCCCCAGGAGATGCCTTGGCAATGGCAATAGGCGTAGTCCTCGGGATCTGCCTCCCACCAGGCGCCCACGGGGAAGGAAGACGAGCGCGGCGGCCGGCAGGCCCGCGATGCCACAGCGCTTAGGAGTCGCGCCAGAATAACATGACTACCTTTTCTGGCGCTTGGGACGAATGGCGTAGTTCCAATCGCCATGAAAGCTGGCGCGCTTCAGATTGACGGAGGCGAGCTCCTCGTCGGCGACGGCTACCCCAGTTGGATAGCTCCCCCGGTCGAGTTCTGCTCGGATCTTCAAACCAGTCTTGGTGGCCGTGCTGGCGATCAGGTTGATGATGATGTCGTGACTCACCAAGGGCTTGCCACGCCAGTTCTGGGTGATATGGCAGAACATGCGATGCTCAATCTTGTTCCACTTGCTGGTGCCTGGCGGGAAGTGGCAGACGTGAATGGTCAAACCCAACTGGCTCGCCAAGTCCTGCAGCGCGACTTTCCAGAGACGGCAGCGGCTGCCATTGCTACCGCCGCCATCGGCGGTGATCAGCAACTTACGGGCGCTTGGGTAGCGCTGAGAACCCATCTTGCCCCACCAACGCCGGATCGCTTCGACGGCGAAGCGGGCGGTGTCGTGGTCCACGCCGACGCTCACCCACCCCTGATTCGAACTCAGGTCATAAACGCCATAGGGAATGGCCTTGCCCAACTCGGGGTCCACGAAGTCGTAGATCTTGACCGTGTCGGGATCGCCCTTGGGTCGCCACTCGCGTCCGACATTCTTGAACGCCCCGACCAGCTCCTTCTTTTTCGTGTCCACCGAGATCACCGGTTGGCCACGGCGCTGAAACGACTGCACGGTGTGGCTGATGTGCTCGAATTGGGCGTTGCGGTCCGGATGCGAAGCGCCCTCCAAGGTCTTGCGGTTGCTCTGCAGGCTGTAGCCGGCCTCGTTCAGCAGCCGACCCACACTGCGCGGGCTCAAGGTATGCCCCTGCCGCGTCAACGCTGCCGCCAACTGAGTCGTGCTCTTGCAGGTCCAGCGCAATGGGGATTCCGGGTCGCCCCGCGTCACCGGGTCTACGAGGTGCTCCAACGCATCCAGAAGGTCAGGGTCGGTTTCGGTCAGAGCCTTGCGGCCGCCCCCGGGGCGACGAATCCGCAAGTCCTCCGGCGAACCAGGATGGGCCTGCCTATCCAGCAACTCTGCCAATCCTCGCCGAATCGTATTCGGCGACATGCCGATCGCCCCGCTCACCGCACGCACTCCGCCCCAACCATAGGCTCGCGCTTCCGACGCCGCCCACTGTCGCCGCATCCGCTCGTTCATCATCGGTGCCAACGAGAGGTACTTCATTGCAATCTGTTCCGCCGAGGCGGGATCTTGCATGCCCCCAGTAAACCACAACCTCTACAAATTAGTCAAGTTATTGTGGCGCGACTCCTTAAGGCAGAGTAGAACTGGTATCGGTGATCGGCATACGGCCCGACAGACGCGCTATCGGCGGTGGTGGCAAGTCGCCAGGCGCCCCCACCTCCGCCGGTACTACCCGCGACCAGGGCGGCTCCTCGGATCAGCTGCTCTTTGCCGGCGGCACTGGAGGTACCAGCAACCGAAGTTTCGGGATCAGGTCTTCGACGTGCACCGTCGCCACCACCCACAGGCGCTCCTGTTTGATCTCTCCATATTCGTGGGCGATGACATTCCGCTGGGCAATGATGCCTGCCCACGGAATCTCGGTATGTGCCTGCTGAACGGCCGGCGAGACCCGGCGAGCAGCTTCGCCGAGAATTTCTATCGCCCGCTCGACCGCGAGCTGCGTCTTCCGGTCCGCCAGGTATGCGGCCACGGAAAGCCCTGCAATCAGCTCGCGCAGCATCTGAGCGGCGTCCAGCATGTCCCAGAGATATGCCGGATCCCGGTCCTCAGGCGGCAAAGATCACCTCCCTGTGGCTCAATATAGACTGCCGCCGAAAAGGATTGCGTAAGCCCTCCTGCTCGACGAGATGGACTTCGCGGCCGAGAATTTGCCGCAGGTGGTCCCGCATGGTCACGAGGTCGAGCAGGCTCCACGGCGCGTCCGCGGCGAAGGTCACCAGGACATCGATGTCGCTGTCGGGCCGAAAGTCGTCGCGCAGCACCGAGCCGAAGAGGGACAGCTCCGTGACCCTCCAGCGCCGGCAGAGATCGCTGATCGCGACTAGATCGATGGGCACTCTGGCGTTCATCATGGGGTTGGGCGATCTCGCGAGGGCGGCTGACTCTCAGCGGATTGCTGACTCCACTCGTTGGCTCCAAATAACTGATTCCTCAGCAGTTCCGTCTACCAGCACATCTACAATGCTAACACGAAAAGCCAGCTCACGACCCCGCTTTCCCGCGCAAACAACTTCTCGCCGTAATCGTCCACTCGTTCAGCGTCGGGGATGAAAAAGAGACCGTAGGCGCCGGCAGGCAGGCGCTGACCCTGGCGCCGCCGACGCCCTCGCCCCTCTCACCTTCCAAGCCGCGCTGACCGTCGGCTACATGCTGCGCGCCCTGATGCTCGACGCGCTCGGCGCCGACGCCACCGAGCGCGCCGTCGAGCAGGCCACCGAAGCCGCCGCCGCGACACCGCCGCCGGGCTCACCCGCGCCGGGGACCTCAGCCGGCATCCACCCGCGGTGCTGGTTCTCAACTCCCACTTCACGGCCTTCATTCCACCCGGGGTGGGGATCCAGCGTCCGGATGCCACGCCACTCTCTCCCACTCCGGGCGGCCGGCCGGGTTTCACCCAGTTGGCGGCACGCACCGGGATCCGGGCGCTCATTGGTTGTTTTGGCTCATTGCAGGACTATCCAGCCGCCGAGCTGGCCGCGTCGTTGGCCGCGCGCAATAGTTGGTTGCCTTTCCGATCCGCAGCCCCAGCGCCTGCTCCGTCCGCTTGAAGTCGACAGGGGTCGGCGGCGGCGAATTTTTTCCTGGGGCATTGCCTGACGGATCGGCATTGCCCGCCTACGCGGCCACCGCTCTTGCCAGTGCAAGAGCGAGACGCGCCTTGCTCGACATCCTTCCGCTCCTGGCATCGCTGCTCTGGATAGCCCCGCCCTACACCGTTCATCTCACCCCCCTCGCGCAACCAGCGTCACGCCGGCAGGCCCAGGCGTCAAGGTTACCCTCGGAGGCTAAGTTATTGACCTGATTGGAGCGGGAGACGGGATTCGAACCCGCGACCAACAGCTTGGAAGGCAGGTGAATTCACTGTTCACCAGTGTTAACTTCTGTCCTGTAATGTACCATAATATGTTCTCCTGCAATGGTTTACACGACAAGACGAGAAGCCATCAGGAGACAACCGAAACACCAGAAAACACCTCTGGCCAGTTCGCAAAGTGCCAAATGAGTGCCAAGGTCATCGGCCGCTTGCCGCCTTGCTTGGCGTGAGTTGCATGGCGTCGAGGCCCCCAAAAAGGTCGTGAGCCGCACCGACTGGCCAGCTCCCTGCTCGCTGGCCGATCTCGGAGCAGACCTGATCGAGCAGCTGCACCGCCAGCCGCTCCGGGACCGCCGTCGGCAGTAAGATCCGGCCCATGGCACCCCCGACCCCGGCTCGGCTCCGAGCGGCCGTCGCAGCCGTAGCCGTCGCGGACGGCCGATGACCGCCATCCTCGACCTCGCCGCGCTGCTGCTCACCGCGGTGGCCGTGCTGGGGTTCCTCAACTACCGCTTCGCGAAGCTGCCGCCGGCGATCGCCATGCTGGCCGCCGGCCTCCTTGCCGGCGTGGCGATCGTGATCTCCGATCGGCTCTGGCCGGCGCTCGCCATCGCCGAGCACCTGGCGCCGCTCTCGGGCGGGGTCGACTTCTCCACCCTGCTGATGAAGGGCATGCTCGGCTTCCTGCTCTTCGCCGGATCGCTGACCGTCGACTACCAGGAGCTGCGGCAGCACCTCCGCACCGTCCTCATCCTGGCGACCGTGGGTGTGCTCCTTTCGACCCTCCTCGTCGGCGCCGGCGCCTATTTCCTGTTTGCGCTCGTCGGCATCCCGGTGCCCTTCGTCTATTGCCTTCTTTTCGGGGCGCTGATCTCGCCCACCGACCCGGTCGCGGTGCTCGCTCTGATGGAGCACCTCCGCCTGCCCCGTTCCTTCCTGGTCATCTTCACCGGCGAGAGCCTGGTCAATGACGGCGTCGGGGTCGTCGTCTTCACCGTGCTGCTGGCCATCGCCACCGCGCCCGGCAGCGTGTCGACCACCTCGGTGAGCCTGCTCCTCGTCCGGGAGGCCCTCGGCGGCGCGTTGCTCGGCCTGGCCGGGGGGCTGGTCATGGACTACGCGGCGAGGCGGGTCGACGAGCCCAACCTCGAGGTACAGCTCAGCGTCGCGCTGGTGACCGCCCTGATCGCCCTGGCGGCCCATCTCCACGTCTCCGGGCCGCTGGCCTGCGTCATGGCCGGCGTCTTCGTCGGCAACCGCTCCCGGCAGCACGCCATGCGTGACGCCACCGCGGCGGCCCTCGATCGCATCTGGTCGTTCGCCCACTACGTCATGAACGCCGTGCTGTTTCTTCTCCTCGGACTGCAGGCGGCGACCTTCCGCATCGGTTCGCCGGTGCATGCCGCGATGGTCCTAGGCATGATCGTCCTCGTCCTCGCGGCGCGATTCGTCTCCGTCGCGTTGCCCCTGCCGCTCCTGCGCGGCGGCGGCGACACCCCCAACGGCACCGCTCCCCTGCTCACCTGGGGCGGCCTCCGCGGCGGCATCTCGGTGGCCCTCGCCCTGTCGCTGCCGCCCTTCGCGGGCCGCGACGCCGTGCTCAACGCCACCTACGCCGTCGTCGTCTTCGCCATCCTCGTCCAGGGATCGACCGTCGGCCGCCTCGCCCGGCGCTTCTCGCCGGAACCTCGCCGAGGGTGAGACTGGATCGGGCTGATGCTGACATGCTGCGCGAAGGCCAGCATGCGACGGTATTGCCTCACAGATCCACATTCTCGACCGCGGCGGCCTGGCGCAATCTCGCCTTGGCGAGCCGGTCCTTCGGCTGCCGGCGGCCATGGAGCTTCACCGCCCGCGCCGCTCGCTCTCGCCCGCGCCACTCGACATGCCTCTAAGCTTCGCTTACCGTTTCACCTACCGGAAGCTGTCCGGGGAAGTTCTTCCTGGCGCTCGAAGTCATCGCGGACGACGCTCGGCGGGTCCATCTCGAGCAGCACCACGTCGGCAGGGCGCCCATGGTCAGGCCATGCTACGCGGGTCAAGCTGGTCGGGGGCAAATGCAGGTCAGCTCGGCGCTTGACAGGAGGACAACATGGCAATAGTTGCGATGTTCGAGGTGAACGGGGCGAACTCAACAACGTACGACGAGGTGATCCGGCGACTCACGGAAATCGGCCAAAGAGTACCCGACGGTCAGATGTACCACATCTGCTATGGCGACAGGCAGCGGCTACAGGTTATAGACGTCTTCGAGAGCTCGGCCAAGCTTGACGCCTTCGGTGCGAAGCTCATGCCGATTCTGCAAGACCTGGGCATCGAGGCGACACCAACGGTTTTCGAGGTCTACAACATCATCGAAGGACAATGACGGCAACCCCCGTCGATCCTCGCCGAACGTAAGCCCGGCCGCGGAGCGGGCCGGACCTGACAGGCTGCGCTACCATGCCCGCATGCGGCGCCGCCCTTGGTCAAGACTCGGTCTGGCGCCGCTCGCCGCCGCCGCCGCAACGGGGCCGTCCGGCGAGGGCATCACCCCCGGCGACGTCAGCCGCGAGCTCCGCGACTTCGCCCGCCGGCAGGAGCGCCGCCGCCGGGTGCTGCCCCGCGCGCTGCTGGTCGGCATCCTCGCCGGCCTCACCGCCACGGTGTTCCGGCTCAGCCTCGATGCCGCCGACCGGCTGCGCAGCGCCCTCTTCCGCTTCACCCACACGCTGCCGATCGGGTGGGGCCTGCCGCTCGCGGCCGCCGTCTGCGGCGGCGGCGCGGCGGCCGCCCTCTGGCTGGTCCGCCGCTTCGCCCCCGAGACCGCCGGCAGCGGCATCCCCCACCTCAAGGCCGTGCTGAACCGCCTGCGCGGCATGAAGTGGCGGCGGGTGCTGCTGGTCAAGTTCGCGAGCGGCACCCTGGGCATCGGCAGCGGCCTGGCCCTGGGCCGCGAGGGACCGACCGTGCAGATGGGCGGCGCCATCGGCCAGATGGTGGCCCAGTGGCTGCGCGGCAACGCGCGGGAACGGCACACGCTGATCGCCGCCGGCGCCGGCGCCGGCCTCGCCGCCGCCTTCAACGCCCCGCTCGCCGGCGTCATCTTCGTGCTCGAAGAGCTGCGCCGCGACTTCGCTCCCGGCGCCCTGACCGGCGCCTTCGTCGCTTCGGTGACCGCCGACGTGGTGGAGCGCCTGCTGCTCGGGCAGTCGCCGGTCTTTCACATCCCCAGCCCGCCGGTGCCGCCGCTTTCGAGCCTGCCGTTGTTCCTGGCGCTCGGGCTGTTCGCCGGCCTCCTGGGAGTCGCCTTCAACCGCGCCCTGCTCGGCAGCCTGCGCCTGTTCGAGCGCACCGCGGCATGGCCGTTTGGCCTGCCGGCCGGGGTGGTCGGCGCCGCCATCGGCGTGGTCGGCTGGTTCGCGCCGGCGGCGCTCGGCGGCGGCGCGCCGCTGGTCGGGGAGACCCTGGCCGGCAGGGTGACCCTGGGAGCGCTCGCCGGCCTGCTCGTGCTGCGCTTCGCCATGACCATGTTCAGCTACGGCTGCGGCGCCGCCGGCGGCATCTTCGCACCGCTGCTGGTCATCGGCGCTCAGGCCGGCCTGCTGATCGGCATCCTCGGCCAACCGCTCTTCCCCGCCACCGCCGGCTATCACACCGCCTTCGCCGTGGTGGGGATGGCGGCGTTGTTCGCCGCCATCGTGCGGGCGCCGCTCACGGCAATCGTGCTGCTGCTCGAGATGACCGAGCAGTACTCGTTGATGCTGCCGCTGCTGATCGCCTGCTTCACCGCCTACACCCTCGCCGACCTGCTGCGCGACCGGCCCATCTACGAGGCGCTGCTCGAGCGCGACCTGATGCGCGGCCAGGACCGGGCAGCGGCCGCTGGCACCACCCTCCTCGAGCTCAAGGTGGAAGCGGGCGCGCCCTTCGACGGCGGGCGAGTCGCCGACCTCGGCCTGCCGCCGGGCTGCCTGCTGGTGACGGTCGAGCGCGCCGGCCGCGAAGAGGTGGCGTCGCGCGACACCGTGCTGCGGGCCGGCGACCGCATCACCGCCGTGGTGGCGGCGGCCGCCGCCGGCGGCGTCGAGCGGCTCCGCCACGGCGTCGAGGCGTCCAGGGGCGGCGGGCATCCCCCCGCCAGGTCCCCCTAGCCTGCAGCCGCCGTCCGCGCCGGCCCGCCCCGGGCAGCCGTCCCTCGGTCGCCACACCGTCGCGGGCCGCCACCGGAGGCACCGGATGATAGCGAGCGAATTTGATCGTAATACGATGGAACTTCAGGTAGACTTCCTGGCGGCCGGCCGCCGGGACCGCGGCACTCCGCCGCGCGTGCGGGGTCCACAGGGTCCAGCTCTTGCCGGTCCGACGATCCGTGCCCGGTAGGGGCATCGAAAGGAGATCGCGATGATCCGTAAGTCGCTGCCGTGGGTGGTTACGCTGTGCCTGGTGACCATCTGCCTGGGCTGTGCGCACAAGCAGCCGGTCACGGCGCCGGCCGCTGCGCAGGCCCACACCGCCCCGGCGCCGCCGCCGGCGACCGAGGTGCGTCCGGCCCGCACTCCCGCCGCCCCGCCGCCCGCGGACCCGATGCTCTCGAGCGACATGCAGGTGGTCAACGGCGAGCTGCATCGCCGGGGCTTCAGCCCGGACGTCTACTTCGACTTCGACAAGAGCGAGCTCAAGAGCAATGCCCGCGACAGGCTGCAGCGCAATGCCGGCCTGCTGCGCACCTACGACCACCTCGACCTGATGATCGAGGGCAATTGCGACGAGCGCGGTACCGCCGAATACAACCTGGCGCTCGGCGAGCGCCGCGCCAACGCGGTGAAGAGCTACCTCTCCTCGCTGGGCGTCGCCGCCCAGCGGATGCGCACCTTGAGCTATGGCTCGGAGCGTCCGGTCTGCACCGAGCATCAGGAGAGCTGCTGGTCGCAGAACCGGCGCGACCACATGGTGGTCAGCGGCCGCTCGACCGGCGGCAGCATCGGGTAACCGCGGGCTCGCCGCGCCGGTGCGCCGGCGGGCGCGGCAGCGCTGCTCGCGCCCGCCGGGCCACCCGACCGCACCAGGCCATGGCCTGACCCTGTGGACGGCGCGGCGCTACTGCTGGACCTCACCGCCGTGCTCAACCGCTACGTGGCGCTTCCAGCAACGTCGGGGTGAGTGGCTTCTTGAGTTCAACCATTCTCGCCCGGCGTCTTGGTTGCGACGACCTCGCCAGATCGCCTACCAGGGACAGCCGACGACCGTCGGGTGGCCTATCGCACGTTTGCCAGCGTGCGCACGGCGAGAACTTCATCCGCTCGCATCGGCTCGATGGCTGACACCGGAACGGCGACCACCGCGATGGATTCCCCGAGGGCGTTGAAGACTTCGACCAGGGCGCCCTCCTCTCCACCTTGGGGATGGGCTACATAGTCCACGACGACCCCGACATCCCCTCGCCGTAGGCCGCTCTCGTCGAGATCCTGCGTGAGCGCCACCCGCTCGTAAAGAGGCGGTTTCATCGGGCTTTCTCCTTGCGGGGCTTCAGGGTCACAAACCGCACCGGACCGTCGATGTGCTGGCGAAGCCAGATGGTCGTCACGGCGAGCTGCCGGCCGTTCGGCCCAACCAGTATGCCATCGAGCCGGAGGAACTCGCCGTACTCATTCGCCCCGTCGCTCACGGCATCACCTTGGGCCGCCAACTCACGGAGCGCACGCAGCAATGTCTCAGGGCGCTCGCGGTCGAATCCGGCCTTCGCCAGGAACTTCGCCTTGTCGTCCCACGGCCGCGACACCAGGAGGTAGTGCGACAGCTTCTCGGCTGGTACTACGGCGTCGGCCGGAATCCTCATCCGGCGGGAGTCTAGCAGCCCATTCTGAGCTTCCCGCTCGCACGGGCGCGAGAGCAAGACGGAGGAGGTGGAGACTTTGATTCGGGGTATCAGGTGCGGGCGGCGAATCGCCGATCTCCCGGCCAGCTGAAGGCCGCCGATCTCCGTCCTGGCGCTTGCTCCCTGCCTACCCGTCACCACTAGCCTCGAAGGCTGAGGCGCCTAACTCATTGACTTGATTGGAGCGGGAGACGGGATTCGAACCCGCGACCAACAGCTTGGAAGGCAGCAGTACCCGAGCCATAGCAGCTTTGGTTTCAAACACTTAGCCTACCTCTCACAATTGCTGGGAACCCACTGGGAACCCCGGATTCCAGTCTCACAGCCTTTCGAGCGCTTTTTGCGGCTCGCGGAAGAGATTTGATCAGGGCCACGAGTGATGCCAGAGAACAGGGCCTCCTGGTTTTATAGGAGCCGCCGGAAATCCTCTTCGCTCAGTCCCGCGTCCCGCACGATACCGCCCATGGTGAAGGCGTTCACTGGATTATTGCGCGGGATGGTCAGGATGCGCGCGCCATCGGTCATGACAATGTGCTTGCCTTGGCGGATCACCCAAAAGCCGGCTCTCTCCAGCGCTCGAACGGCCCTGAGATGCGGAATGCCCGGGATCTTCCCCACGACCTAACCGGGTACCTCGACCTCACGGACTTCCGCATCGTCGAGGAGCTCGGCACTGGCCGCGAGGTAGTCGCGAATGGCATCCTCGATGTTGGCCAGCGCTTCCTCCTCGGTGGCGCCCTGGGACCAGCAGCCAGGAAGCCCAGGGACGAACACGCTGTAGCCTTCCTCAGAATGTCGCAACCCAACTTTCACGGTCATCTTGTCAGTTCTCCGGGCTCGTCCGCGGCCAGTTCGAGTCGATCCTCGACGGATAGCTGCATCGCCTCCAATTGAAGAACGGCTCTAGTCATCACCGGAAAGTGTAGCCCAGGTCGCCGAGGCCTGCACGGGGGGATCAGCCGAGAGCACGGGGGACGACGTGAGCCGCTGCCGGATGCGGAAGACAGAGGAGCCTGGGCCCTCAGTCCTCGATGCCGAGGAGCCGCCGCAGCGCATCGCGCATGATTTCCGATTCCGCCCGGCGCTCGTGGTAAGCCTTCTCGCGAAGAGCCTCGGCTTCGTCGCCATGGAGCCAAAGAGTCTTGCGGACCATCCCCGACGCGGACACAGTGGTCGTGCCGCCGCGAGGCCCCGAAGTCTCCTGCCGTTTTGCCATCACCGTTAGTGTACATACCTACGCTTGACGTAGGAGCGTACATACGTATATCATCTCAATATGCCCGGTGCCTGCACAGTCGCCAAGGCCCACGCTGAGCTCGGGGAGATGGCCTTCGAACTGCTGGCTCTCCAAGAGCGGCTGGCAGCCATCGACCGAAGCCTACCGGTTCCGTCCAACCAGGACGACATGCTGGAAGGGCGCATCGCACCCGATCTGGCAACCGAGGTTTCCGGCCGCATCGAGTGCATCGCGGACGACTCCCTGCGGGTGGTCATCGAAGCGCTCCAGGAAGCGGCATGCCTGACAGTGCACGACCTGGTGCGGGATTTCCGGGCGCAGCAAAGGCGACGGCGGCTGGAGGAGTGCTGACAACGTGTCGGTGCTACGGCAGGAGCGATCGCTACCGAGAAAACCGGCGTGCGTCATACCTGGGGACGCTTCCCCCAACGCTTGGCGCCACAGAACCAGCAAGGAGACGACGCGCGTGATGACGCCCGGAAGGAAGCTGCGCCGACTGACCGTCACCAACCGCTATCGCGAGGGCGGCCCTGTGCCCGAGGTCCGCATGTCCGGCAAGTGGCTCGCACAGATAGGCTTTCTGGCCGGCAGCCAGCTTGCGATCAGCGTCGATTGCAGTCGCCTGGTAG
Source organism: uncultured Acidobacteriota bacterium (assembly GCA_963732005.1). Classification (GTDB taxonomy): domain Bacteria; phylum Acidobacteriota; class Thermoanaerobaculia; order Multivoradales; family UBA5704; genus JASLEW01. The sequence continues at coordinate 2,137,732 of CAVSXT010000005.1, read as the reverse complement.
TTACCGTCGTCGCCCGACCTCGTCCGCTGCCCTGCCGCAGGTGCGGTAAGTAGCGGCCGACAACGACGACCTGCGCCAGCCCTGTACGAGCTCGCCTGGCGCCTGCTGGCTTGGATATCAAAGTCAGGGCGGGAGAGCGAGCAGCGACCCACCCGCGCACTCCGACCGCTGCCGCATGAAGACGGTACCCCCCATGGGGGCTTGCGCGCATCAGCACGTGGCCTGCCGGCGCAGGCTTCCGGCTCACTCTGCCCGGCGCGCTCGCGCCATGCGCTGGTTGAGCCGCGCGAAAACAGCCTCGAGCTCGCGGCTGCCGTGGAACACCCCGACCAGCTCGATCGGGCGTCCGAGCTGGCGCCGCCCGGCTGATTCATCGGGGCTCACCGCCGCGGCCATGCGGTCGACGAACAAGAAGAGGTCCGCCACGGAGCCTTGCTTTGCCCCCTACGCTGTTGCCAGTGGCTTGATATCAAGTCCTTATCGCAACTCAGGCACGGGAGAGCGAGGCGCGACCCGCCCGCGCTCCGAGCGCTGCCGCATCACCACGGCAACCCCATGCGCGGTGAGCGCACTGCGTCCCAGGTTGCCATGCCGGTCGATGGCGCGAAACACCGACCCGCGGGCGAAACCGCCGGAGGCGAGCCACCCGGCCATGGCTTCGGCGGCGGGTCCGAGAAGGGCGATCGTCGAGGCGCCTTCCACGGCAGCCCGCCGGAAGAGGCGCACGCGGAAGCCGCCGGCGATCGGCTCGAGATCCTCCACGCGGACCTTCGCGATCTCGCTCCGGCGAGCACCGCTCGCCCAGGACAGCCAGAGCAGCGCACGATCGCGCCGGCCGGCCGGATCCTCGCCGCAGCTGTCGAGCATCGCGGTGAAGGCCGGATAGCTCGGCGCCTGCCGTTCCGATTTCCTGGGGGAGCCGGCGTCGCCTGACCGGCGGCCCTGGCGGAGCAGCTCGCGCACCACCTCGCCGTAGCAAGGGTTGCTCACGCCCAACTCCTGATGGGCCACCGACAGCGTCGCCACCCGGCGTTCGACCGTCGCCGGCCGGTGAGGACCGAGCGCCGTCTTGAGGCCGCGTTCGACCAGCGCCCGGTCGGTTTCCTGGCGCAGCCCGCGGAGGTGATCGTAGGCGAACTTCTCGACCACCTGCCGCGCCACCGGGTAGCTCTCGGTCAGGCCGAGGTCGTGCGCCGCCCAGGCCCAGAAGTAGCGCAGGTCGCCTTCATAGGCGCGGCGGGTCGTCGGTGCCGAACCGGCGGCGCCGCGCGCCGGGCGCCGATCGCTGCCCGCGGCCAGGGCTTGCCGGATCGAGCCCCGGCGGCGGCCCCTCCCAGCCGGCGCCGGCGCCGCCGGCCCGCCCGGAGGCCGAACGATCTCCACCTCCGGATCTCCGATCGGCCGTCCGTACTGACGCCGCCCCGCCGAGTCCTTGAGGTTCACGGCGGCGGCCATGCCGTCGACGAACAAAAAGATGTCCGTCAACGAGCGCGGGATGGTCTGTCGCGAGCCGCGCACGTGTAGCTCGAAGGCGGAGCCCTCGACCCATTCGACCCGGTGCGAGGCCGGCACCACGACCAGGCCGGCGCCGGGCGCCAGCCCGAGGCGCGAGTTGACCATCTGCACCAGGTGCTCGACGCCGGCCAGGTCGCGCGCCTCCTCTGCCTCGACGGCCCGCCCCGCTGGCGCCGTGGTCGGCGAAGGCGATCCAGCGGCGCCGCGGCGCGGCCGGGAGGCGCCCACCCCTGCGGTGCACTCGGTCCAGAGACGCAGGCCCTGGCCCATGCCGTCGAGGAAGAGGCGCGCCTGGTGGGCCGGCAGGGGCAGCGTGAGCTTCCGTGTGCCGAGCCATACCTGGAAGGGCCGCCCACACACACCAGGCAGCGGCGGGCACGGCACGACCTCGAGGGCGCCCCGGCCGCGCCGATGGACCTGGCGGTTGATCCCCTTGACCATCGCCACCAGGGCCTCGCGATCGGCAGCGGCAGGGTCGTGCTCGACGGCAGGTGTTGTCGGGGTCATGGAGGCTCCTGACTTGCGATAACCATATCTTATCATAGACCGCCAGGGCAGCGATCCGTTCGCGCGCTCTGCGGCAGGACATTGGGTGCCAGTCTGCGCACGATGGATGAAGTTGCCTTGTGCCAGCGCTGTTTTTCCTGGCTGCCCTGCCCTTGGCTCGCCCTTGCCCGCCTGCGCGCCCACCGACCTTGCCGTTGAGAGTGCTCAGAGCTCGCGTGCAACGCGGTCCCGGCAGAGCACCGCTCGGTGCCCAGCCTGCAGCCACACTACCGCCGCGGCTCCGCTGCCGCCGATCACCAGCGCCGCTGCCTGCGACTGAGCGTCGCTGCCGGCAAAGCGAGCGCTGCTGCCTGCGCGCTCGACCCCGCACGCGCACGCGCCTCGCTGCCTCGCTGGTCGGCGCCGCAGCAGTCCAGCGGGCACCTGCGCCGCAGGCTCCGCATCGTGCCTCAGCCTGCCGGCAGCCTTGCCGGCAGCTGCCGTACCGGGCCTTCCCGACGAGGGAGATGCCGGCGACTGGCTTGCCAGCTCACCGGCCGCGAGATGGGAGCAAGCACAAGAAGGAGGAGGAAAGCGGGCTCGGAAAGCGTTCGGTCGCTTCGCTCGCCCCTCACCTCGGCCCGCTCGCTGCGCTCGCGTTGGCCCGGCGCCGTGATGCCCGCTTTTCCGCTCGCTTCGCGAGCGCTGCTAACAACTCATCCACACTCAACAAGGACGGCCCACGGGCGAGCACCAACCTGCCATAGGGAACCGATGGCGGCGCCCGGTGCCGATCGTTCGCGCCCTCCGCTTCGCTCTGGGCGCGAAGTCCGACCCGGCAGTGCCAGCGGCTCTGATAGGTCGAGCGCACCAGGCACCAGCCCACCCGCTCGCCGGCAGAAGCGCCTTGGCTGTCGCCGCTCCGTCGAGCTCGACCACAATGCCAGTGCGACCACTGTTTTTTTCTTGGCTGCCCTGCCCTTGCATCGCCCCTGCCCGCCTGCGCGGCCGCCGACCTTGCCGTTGACAGCTCCCAGGGCTCGCGTCCGACCCCGGCCTCGAACGGAGCGGCCCTCTTGCCACGACCTGCCGCTTCCCCTCCCACACGACCGGCTACCAGCCATCACCGCCCGGCCACCACGCGCCTGCATGCCGCTCTCGACCTCTTCGCGCCCCTACCGCAGGCAACAGCGCCAGCCGCCAGGGACGCGATCCCGCTGCCGGCAGAGTGCCGGCACCGTGCCGCAGGCTGCCGCTGCCGTTCGCCTCGCCGGCTGCCTCGCTACGCTCGCAGCGCACCGCGCAGCTCACCAAGCCGGCAGGCCGCTACCCAGCCTGCTGATCCAACTGCCGGCACCAGATCGCTCTGCCGGCAGGCTGCGGCCGGCGGTGCCGGCATCGACCTGCTGGACTCAGGATCGCAGTGCCGGCAGCATGCCGGAGTGTGCCGGCAGCCTGCCGGCAGGCCGCTGACAGCAACCGGCCTGGGTCGCCAGGGCACTGACCGGCGCCATCGCAGGTCCCGGCTGCTTGCCGGCAGCTCCTTCTTGCTGCCGCGACCGTCGGCTGCCGGAGCGCCGTCAGTTCGCAGCGTCCCGACCCCCCCGAGGACGCCGCCGAGGGCAATGCCGCTGGTGGGCGATCTCGGCCTGCTGCGACCCGAAGCCCTTGCCGCAGCCCCCACGGCAAGCAAACCCCGGCACCGCCGGCACCGCCGCCAGCGCAGCAGCCCCAGCCGCTGCCGCTGCTGCCGGCAGCCCAACGTCGCTACCTCCCGGCAGCGCCCCTGCCGCAGCGGTGCGAGCCCCGGCCGCTCCGCCGCCGGCAGCCTCGCTCTGCGAGCCCCAGGCGGCGCCGGCGAGCACGCAGCCGGCAGCGGTCAGCTCGTGGGCGATCGAGGCGAGCACCGCCCACGGCCAGTCCAGACCGCTGGCGCTCAGGATCTCCGGCACCGTATGAGCGGAGAGCCCGGCAACGACCAGGGGCAGCACCAGGCCCCCGGAGGCGGCGAGCACCACGATCCAAGCGCCGACCAGCGTCCGCCGCCAGGACCGGACCTGAGCCACGGTGTGGGCGAGGTAGAGGTTGCCGCCGGTCAGCACCAAGGCCGTGCCGACGCCGGCGACCACCAGCAGCGCACGCTCGACCGCCGCCGTGACCGGCTGCCGATCGGCCGCCAGCAGCACCAGGACGAGCCGGGGAGCCTGCACCAGGATGGCGGCCAGGGCGATCGTGAGCCCCGCGCTCCTGGACGTCATCGAGGCTCTCCGGGACCCCAGGATCCGGGCCACCGCGGCGGTGCTCCATAGATGATCAAGCCGCGAGGATCGCCTAAGCCCGCCGTGGCCTGCCGAGGCGGCCGCCGGCACTCCTTCGCCAGGGTGCACGCTGCCCCCTCCGGTCTCCTCACGCACGCCCGCGTGCGCCAGCCAACGACCCATGGCAGCGCCCGCGGCGGCCGGCCGGCCGCCGCGGCGACGCCATAGATGATCAACCCCCGTATATATGCAGCTTGATCATCTATGGACGCCGATGGGGCCGGGACGGGCGCGCCGGGGCGGCGCGGGGAGCCGCGATCCGCTCGCGGGAGCGCCGCGACGGCCGGGGGCGAGGCGGGCATCCTCAGCCCTCCGCTTCCGGCTCCCGCGGCGACTCGGCGAGCGACCAGCGCCAGGTCCCGCCCGCGCCGTAGCCATGGCGGCGGGCGGCGATGCCCTCGCGCTGCTTGGCGCGGCGCAGGGTCGGCTCCGAGATGCCGGCCTGCCTGGCGGCGGCGTAGATCTCGGCGGTGGCGAGCGCGCCCGCGGCCAGCAGGCTGCGCAGGAAGGCGCGGGCCTCGTCGAGAGTCGAGACCTCCTCGACGGTCGCTTCCGGCGCCAGCAGATCGCTGGCCCGCAACGGGCTCTCGCCGGCCCAGCGGAAGCCCGCCTCGCCGATCGAGTAGGCGAGGGTGGGGCCGAGGCCGGCAAGGTTGCACTTGATGTGGACGAAGGCGCGGTCGGCCGCGTCGTCGCCGCCGCAGCCGGCGAGCAGCACCGAGCGCGCCGCCGCGGTGAAGTCGATCGAGCCCTGGCCGGCGTAGATGCTGCGGTTGCCGCGGGACTTGTTGAGGTGGCGCACGGCGAGGACGGCGCAGCCGTAGCGATCGGCGAGCCGCGCCAGGGGCGCGAGGATCGAGCGCACCTCGTTGGCCCGGTAGACGTCGGTCCTGGCGCCCAGGTAGGCGACGATGGGATCGAGGATGACCAGGCGCGGGCGGTAGTCGCTCACCGCCTGCTCGACCTCGGCAAAGTCCTCGCCTTGGGCAAGATCCAGCGGATCGTCGTGAAGCAACACCGCGCCGAGATCGGCGCCCAGCAGGTCGAGGCGGGGGCGCAGCGTGTCGCCGAGGCCGTCCTCGGCGGTGAAGATCAGCGTGCGGAAGGGCTCGAAGGCCGCGCCGCCCGGCAGCCCGTCGCCGCGCGAGCCGGCGGTGGCCAGCGCCGCGGCGATCCAGCTCTTGCCCTGGCCGGGGTCGCCCTCGAGCAGCGTCAGCTTGCCGCACGGCAGGTAGGGGCGCCAGAGGAACGAGACCGCCTGCGGCGCGACGTCCGCCGCCCGGCGCACGCGCGACCTCCGCCCACCCGCCGCCGGTGCCGCCGCGGCCGGCCGGCCCGACTCCTCGCGGCACGTGGGCGCCACGGCGGCCAGCTCCTCGAGCTCGCGGCGGATCTCGGCGGCCGTGCGGCCCGCCCGCTCCCGCTGCGCGATCCAGTCCGACACGTCTCCCTTCTCGGCCAGACCCGCCAGCTCGAGCACCCGCACCTCCGCCGCGGCGCCGCCGCGCATCGTCACCAGGCTCCTGGCGACCGTCTCGGCGTGCTTGCGGCCCACCGAATCGTTGTCCGGCAGGATCACCACCCGGGCGCCGCGCAGCGGCGCGCCGTAGGCCGCCTGCCACTTCCCAGCGCCGCCGGGGCTGGTGGTGGCGGCCAGGCCCAGGGCCGCCAGGCGGTTGGCGTCCTTCTCGCCCTCGACCACGAACACCGTCTCGTCGGCGCCCACCGCCGCCCGGGTCTCGGGCAGCCGGTAGAGCACCCGCTCGATGCCGTCGAGATTCCAGGCCCAGCCGCCGCCCGGCAGCGGCCGGCGGCAGGGGAACTGCTTGTCCCGCTTGCGCAGCACCTGGTACAGCAGGCGGCCGTCGCCGTCGCGGTAGTCGTAGACCGCCTCGACCTCGGCAAGCAGCTCGCCGCCGGCGGGCGGCAGCTCGAGGCCCAGCCGCATCGCCAGATCGCGCCAGCCGCCGCCCGCCCGGCACACGTCGCAGAACCAGGTCTGCTTCTCGCGGCTCCAGCGCGCCGAGGGATGGTGATCCTCATGCGCCGGGCAGAGGAAGCGCAGCTCGGGACCCTCGCGGCGAGCCTGCCTCGCCGCGAGGGCGCGTTCGATCGCCGCCACCTGGGCGCCGTCGGAGGGCATCGCCGGCAGCACCGTGCTCAGCCGCGAACGGCCAGGTCGTCGGAGGTGCTCCGCCGCCGGTTCGCCGTGATCCACGAATCCAGATCCTCGACCCGGTAGCGGACAGCGCTTCCCAGCCGGATGAAGGGCGGGCCCCCGCCGGTGACCCGGTACTTCTCGAGCGTCCGCGGCGACAGGTTGCAGCGTTCTGCGGCTTGGCGTGTGTTGAGCAGGACGGACATCACGAGCACCTCGCAGTCGTGCGGCCGGGCGAACCCGGCCCAGGTTGAAGGGGCCAGCGGAGGCCCTGCCGGGCTACCCCGCCGCACCCTGTACTCCACTGTGCCAGTCGTATTCATGGTCTACATCATGATATGATGGTCCGATGAGGATGTCTAGCGCCCTACACGCTCATACGTCGGCATCAGAGGAGCTTGAGAGCAAGAGAGCCGCCTGTTAACTCCGTTACCAGGCGGGCATTCTCGCCTTCGGCTCGAATGCCATGGACCGGTCCCGGCTGATCACTCCTCGACCCGTCCCAGACCCGGGCGAGGTCGCGCACCGTGCCACCGCGGCCTGGGCAGGTCGGCACACGTTCGCCACCCGGTGCCGCTCCCCAATCGTCACCGCCGTGCTCTCCGACCTTCGTGCCACTCACCTGTCGAAGCGCCGACCCTGCCGGCCTCGCCGCAGGTCTATCGGCCTTCTCCGCTCTGCTTTCCAGGTAGGGGGGTCGATCGTCGTTGCCTCCCCGCCCGCCGCCGGTGGCTCCATCGGCATCGACCCGGCCGCTGCCACCACCTGCGCGTCGTTGGTAAGTTTCAGACGGGCAGCCCACCGGCGTTGCCTTCGCCCACCGGCGTCGGGCCCGGCCCTCGGCGTTGCCGCCAGCACGGGCGTCAGCCGCCCGCTCCCGGACCACCACGGCAACGCCGAGCCGCCTGGGCGGGAAGGGCGCCTTAGCTGCGCTCGGCGCCTGCGCTGCCCTAGACCGAGGCGACGGCCATGAGCCGGTCCCACCTCGTCGCCTTCCGGCTCACTCCCGAGGAGCATGCGCGCCTGGCCGCCGCGGCGCAGGCCGCCAGCCTGGCGCCCGCCGCCTGGTGCCGCCGCAACGTCCTCGAGGAGCTCGCCGTCGGCGACGCGCCTGCCGGCGCGCCCCTCGCCACCGCCGGGACGGCGCCCGGCGCCCCCGCCGCGGGAGACCCGGCAGCTGGGGCCGCCGAGCCCGAGCCGCTGTCGTGCGTCGTCGGCGCCCGGCTCACCCCGAGCCAGTACTTCGACCTGGAGGCCCGCGCCAAGGGCGCCGGCGTCACCGTCGGCACCTACCTGCGCCACCTCGTACGCGGCAGGGCGCCGACTGCGCGCTGGCCCCTCGCCCGTGCCGCCATCGTCCAGCTCGCCAGGGCCGGCAACAACCTCAACCAGCTCGTCAAGCTCGCCCACTCCGGCACCCTGCTCTCGGCCGCCCTCCTCGGCGCCGTCCAGAGCGTCCTCGCCGAGGTGCGCGCCGTCCGCCGCGCTTTCCAGGACGAACCCCGCGGATGACCACCTTCAAGGGCGGCCGCAAGTCCGGCACCGGCGCCAGGACCGGCCTCGGCCGCAGCTTCGCCGGGCTCATCCGCTACCTCCAGCAGGGGCACCGCGACCGCCCCGACCTCGCACGGGTCGCCTGGTCCGGCACCCGCAACCTCGACACCGACAACCCCGCCGAGGCCGCCCAGCTCATGCGCTACGCCGCGAGCGAGAACCCCAGGGTCGAGGAGCCCGTCTACCACTTCGGCCTGAGCCTGGCCGCCGGCGAGCACCTCACCCGCCAGCAGTGGGAGGACGCCGCCGGCCGCGTCCTCCACCGCATGGGGCTCGCCGACCACCAGGCCGTCCTCATCGCCCACCGCGACACCGACAACCAGCACATCCACATTGTCGTCAACCGCATCGGCGACGACGGCCGCGCCTGGCGGCCCTTTCGGGACATGGTGCACGCCCACGAGGCCATCCCCGCCCTCGAGATCGAGTACGACCTCAGCCGCACCGGCCGCGAGCAGGCGCCCCCCGACCTCGGCGCCGGCACCGTCCGCGAGGCCATGCGCACCGGCGTCCAGCCCCTCGCCGACCGCGTCCGTGACGAGGCCGGCCACGTCTTCGCCCAGGCCACCGGCTGGGTGGAGCTCGAAGCCGGCCTCGCCGGGCTCGGCTACCGCCTCGAACCGGCCGAGCGCGGCTCCGGCCTGGTCGTCACCGACGGCAGCCGCCGGATCTCACTCTCCAAGATCGACCGCAACCTGAGCGGCCCCAAGCTCGCCGCCCGCTTCGGCGAGACCTTCCGCCAGCACCGCGAGCGCCACCCCGAGCCGCCGCAGGTCCAGCTCCAGGAGGATGCCCACCAGCGCGAGCCCCTGGCCGGCGCCACCCGCGGCGAGCGCGCCGCGGCGCTGATCGACCGCCTCACCGCCACCCGCGCCACCTTCACCAAGGCCGACATCCGGCGCGCCGCCTTCCACGAGCCCGACAGCCACGCTCTCGCCGAGCGCGCCCTCGACCGCCACCTGACCGCCAGCGTCGGCAAGGACGCCCGCGGCGTGACCCACTACGCTTCGACCGGCTACCTGCGCGACGAGGCGTGTCTCTTTCACGCTGCCGGCGAGCTCGCTGCCCGCCGGGACCTCGCACTCGATCCCGCCGACGTCCAGCGCGCCCTCGACCGCGCGCCGCGCCTCTCCGACGAGCAGCGCGACGCCGTCTTGGCCGCCACCACCCGCGACGACCTCGCCCTCGTCGTCGGCCGCGCCGGCGCCGGCAAGACCACCACCGCCGCCACCATCGCCGACGCCTATCGCGAGGCTGGCTACAACGTGCTCGGCGGCGCCCTGGCCGGCAAGGCCGCCGACACCCTCCAGCGCGAGACCGGCATCCACTCCCGCACCCTCCACAGCTGGGAGTACTCCTGGAAGAACGGCGATCTCTTGGACCGTCGCTGCGTGCTCGTCGTCGACGAGGCCGGCATGGTGGATGCCCGCCAGCTCTCCCGCGTGCTCGACCATGCGGCCAGCCAGCGCGCCAAGGTCATCCTGCTCGGCGATCCCGACCAGCTCAAGCCGATCGGCCCCGGCGACGCCTTCCGCGGCCTGCTCGAGCAGCACACCCCGGCCCGCCTCGACACCATCCGCCGCCAGGCCGAGCCCTGGCAGCGTGAGGCGTCCGCGGACCTCGCCGGCGGCCGCATCGCACCGGCCCTCGACGCCTACCAGCAAGCTGGCCGCCTTCACGTCGCCGACACCCGCGACGCCGCCCGCGCCGACCTCCTCACCCGCTACGCCGCCGATCGCGCCGCCGACCCCGGCCGCGGCCAGCTCGTGCTCGCCTACCGCAACGACGACGTCGCCCGCCTCAACACCGGCATTCGCGATCAGCGCCTGGCCGCCGGCGAGCTGCGCGCCGGCGTCCCCGTCGCCGGCGCCGACTACGCCGCCGGCGACCGCCTGGTCTTCCTCAAGAACGACCACCAGGGCCGGGAGGTGACCAACCTCGGCCGCGCCAAGGGCCAGGCCGTCGGCGTCAAGAACGGCACCCTCGCCACCCTCGAGCGCGTCTCGCCCGACCGCTTCGTCGCCCGCCTCGACGACGGCCGCCGGGTGGCCTTCCATCCCGGCCAGTACGACCAGATCGCCCACGGCTACGCCGTCACCATCCACAAGAGCCAGGGCGCCACCGTGGACCGCACCTACGTCCTCGCCGACCCGCTGATGAACCGCAACGCCTCCTACGTCGCCCTCACCCGCCATCGCCAGGACGTCCAGGTCTACACCGACCGCCAGACCTTCGCCGACCGCGAGCACCTCGACCGCGCCCTCTCCCGTGCTCCTTCCAAGGATCTCGCCCGCGACTACGCCGCCGCCGCGATCGAGCGCCAGGCCGCCCGCCTCGCGCCGCTCGACAACCGGGCCAGTAACCTACGCCACGAGATCCAGCACGTCCGCTGGGACCTGTCCACCGTCGAGCATGCCGTCACCGCCGCACGCGACCTCGCCGCCGATCGCGCCAACCTGGTGTGGGCCGCCGGGCGCGTCTACACCCATCCGGCCCAGGTGGTCGAGCGCCTGACCGCCGACCCGCGTGCGTCCGAGCGGCTCAGGGCCGGCCACGCCGCCGTCTACGGCCAGGTGCACGGTCGCCCGGAGACCCTCCTTCGCCGGCCCGATCGAACCCAGCAGGAGGCCCTCGGCGCCGTGCCCACCCTGCGCTCCGCCCTCGATCGCTATCACCACTCAGAGCGCGCCGCCGCCCAGGCACAGGGGAGCGCGAACGCCATCGGCGAAAGCCTGCCCAACCTGCGCGACCAGCTGCAACACCTCAACAGGGCCTTGCAGCAAGTGGAGCAGACGATGAAGGGACCCGAGAAGGCGATCGAAGCAATTGTCCGCGAGATAGGCCCGGAAGCAGCCAGGCTTGCCGTCTCGGCGCTCGCCCGAGAGCTTCCCTTCTGCGTCGAGCTCGCCATCCGAGCAGTCGAGAGAGTCCTGGACCGTGGCCTCGGACTTGGCCGCTGAACCGAACCGGCTCTGGGCTCAAAACAGAGCTCCGGGGTCTGCCGCAGGCCGTAGTTTGCTTGGCGCGTTGTCTGAGTGACCGCTTTGCCCGCGTACGCAGCCACCGACTTTGCTTGTGCGGGCAAGTCACCCAGCCCGCATCGCCCACGCCACCGCCAAAGGGCCAAGCCGTCTCGCCAGGGCACGCCTCCCCAGGGTTCAGCAGAGTCGCCTACAAGAGCGGTGGCGACAGCGTGTCGCAGGCCCTTTGGATGGCGGTCTTCTTGTCCACCGCAACTACCGCGGCGTGCTGCGGCGGATCGACATACAGAGCGATGACGTCAGCCGCCTTGGGCTCGAAGCCCGAGTCGCTGGAGGCCATGTAGCGCTCCAGCCGGTGCGGTTGGATTGGACACTGGCTCGCCTCCATACCCGCGCAATGAGCAAGGGCGAGACGCGAAGCTGGCGTCCCCAACTGGGGCGATCGGCTCAGAACGCATAGCGATAGAGTTCCCGCGGCTTGGTGCGGCCTACCGCAAGGACAGCCTGGTTCAAGAGCTTGACCGCGTTCCCATCGTCACCTTGTCTGAGCAAAGCAATTTCTTTCCTAAGTCGCTTGCCATCCAACAGATCAGGCTCCTTCAGCGCGATGTCGCGCAGCTGCGCTGCCGAGTGCTCGCGGGCCTCGGGCTCGGCGCTGCGGAGTCTACCGAAGAAGATCTCCAACACGCCTGGCTGAGTCCTCGCCATTGCCTTCAGGGCCGAGTTTGCAGGCACCTGCACGTACCAGTCTTCGTCGTGCACCGACAGCCTGAGCGCCAAATCTAAGGGCACCAAATGTGGAGCGATGTGCGCAAGGTCCATGCAAATCGCGGCGGCCGATGACCTCACAGTGAAGTTGGGGTGCGCTGCCAGCGCTGCTAATTGGCTATGAGTGATCAACCAGGGAGCGATTCTGACGCAGCACTCGGCGGTCTGGAGGGCACCCCAGAGCCGATCGTCATCCGTCTCCTCGAGATGGTAAGTGAGCAACCTTTCGAAAAGCGCGTTGGTGCCGTCGACCGCTGTTTCCGCAACGACAGCCACTGCGGCCCGCGCCGCGGCATTCCATTTGCCGGGGCCGATATTGTGGATCATGGCTTCCACGCGTGGATCTCGCTCGAAGAGAGCCTTGGCCGTTCGGCGTCGGCGACTGCGAGGTCTACCGAGGTGCCCGAAGACAGCCTTTGCCGCCTTCACCATATAATTCTCAGCTACGGCAGGCTTCATTTGTGCCAGAGGCTTCCCCGGCGAGTTGACCGCTTGGAAACGTTGCAACGACTGGATGTCCGAGAAGCGGCAGGCGCGGAGGATCAGCGGCAAGATCAAGCAACCATCTTGCTCCGCTTTCGACAGCATGGCCGGGAGTTCGACGCGATTAATAAAGCCTGACGCCAAGAAGTCTGCACTAATCAGTAGTATAGCCGCCCTCGCGAGATCGATGGCGCCTTGGATCTCTTTGCTCCAGTGCTGTCCGGGCTCGATGCGGGTGTCGTCCCAAACGTCAAGCTTGACGTCTTGAGCAAGTGGCTCAAGATGTGGGCGAAGCTTGTCAAGCCAGAGCCTGTCCTTATGGCTGTAGCTAATGAAGACTGTAGCAGTCATGCCTGTCTACTTAGATCCCAGTGAGCCGAAAACTCATTACCGACCACGCGCTGAACCAATTGGTCAAAATCGACCTGATTGCCATAAAGCTGTGCAAGCCGGTCAAACGGCAAGATACGGGCGAAGCGAACGGGAGAACTCTGCCTCCAATTAATCCAGATTCGTTCACGGACTACTAGCCACCAATGCTCGGGGAGCTCCCACGCTTGATCTTGCGTGAAAGCGATTCGACTGGCAGCGAAAGGCAGTAATCCATCGAGGACAGCGGTCATGCTGCCAGTAAGTCGCGGCTGGCGATGTCCTGAAACGCCGCACAGGCCGCAGAAGCGATTTCTGAATGCGACCTTAGACAATCGGGTGTCACCGAGCTTGGCTTCCATGGCCACTGCTCTGTCCTGTCCTATACAGAGAATGTCGACCGTTTGAGCACCGTCACAGGCGATGGCAAGCCCCTCTGCTTCAAGGCGGAGGAGAGCTTGGTCGGGTAAGAATGTGGCCCTTTCGCCTCCAAGATCCTCGGCGAGGGTCACGCCGGTAGCGGCACATCGCACTTGGCCGAGCAGGCTCCTTTCGGAGAGAGACGATAGCATCTCCGCAATAAGCGGCTCACCAAGATGGGAAAGCGCGATGGTCATGGTATGGCACCCGCTCGGCACAGGTAGGGAGCGACGAATCGCCTGTAGCCATCCTACCCGACTGAGGGGCGCCCGGAGCCTGCTCTGACGGCACGCTTGGCCTGCCGGCATGTCAGAAAACTTACGCAGGGCTTACGCAGTGAAAAATGATAGCCTCAGTGCCTGCACATGTAGGCGCAATAACTCTATTATTTCTAGTTGTTTACCTTGGAGCCGACGATCGGGATTGAACCGATGACCTGCTGATTACGAATCTACACGGCAGTAGGAGACGTTAGGTGGATGCCACCCCCCAGCCGATCCGCGATGACGCCAGCGATCTTGTCGGCAGCCGCCCGCAGGGGATCGGCGTCGGCGATCACGTAGCCGGCGGTCACCCCGCCTTTCCTGTGGCCCAACAGCGCAGCGACGAGCAGCTCGGAGTAGCCCAACTCGACGGCAAGCGAAGCGAAGGTCCGGCGAAGGGAGTGAAGGCCGACCGCCTCGATAGACGCGCGGGCGAAGAGGCTCCTGGCTGGTTTGTCCAAGCCGATGAGGGGAGCCCGTCGGCGCTCGCCGGGGCAAACGTAGTCGTCGAGCCTTGCATCATGCGGCCGGGCGCTCCGAAGGGCATCGACCGCGGCGCGGCCGACCGGGGCGATGCGCGCGCCCGTCTTTGCATCTCGGAGGTTGAGGTAGCGCGACTCGAGGTCTACGTCGCCCCACCGCAGTCCCGATCCTTCGGTGCGTCGCACCTTGAGCGCATGGCCTACCAGCTCGGAGCGGCGCAGACCGGTAAGGGCCAGTAGCCGCACCGCGAGAATCGGGGCGGGACTCTCGCCGGCCGCCTCGGCGACGCGCAGTGCGGCACCGAGGGCGGCGAGTTGAACGAGGGTGAGCCTCCCCCGCCTGCGCCGCTCCTTCAAGCGCTCGACCAGACGGCACGGGTTGACGCCTGGCGGGCGGAGGCCGCGGCGCTCTGCAAAGCCGAGCACGGCGCTCACCACAGTCAGCGCGGCGTTGGCCTGGCGGGGTGTCGCGCGCAGCGACCGGTGCATGGCCTCGATCTCGGGAAGCGCGAGCGACTCGACCTCGCGGCTGCCGATCCTGGGGAGGATGTTGCGGCCCAGCAGGCGCTCGAACTCGGCTGCGGTCGATAGCTTGCCGCGCCTTGCGCCGGCGGCGGCGCGATCCCGAAGGTCTTGCAGATAGAGCTCGGCGACCTCGGCAACCGTCGCACGCTTCAAGCGCTCCTGGCGCTTGGCGACCGCCGGATCTGCTCCCGACCGGACGCTGGCGTAGAGGTTGCGCGCTTGCTTGCGAGCCTCCTCGAGCGTCAGCGCGCCAAATTGTCCGATCGTCAGGCGCCGCGTTCGGCCACGGTGCTTGTACTGGAAGGCGAAGCGGACGGTGCCGCTCCGCAGCCGGAGGACCAGGCCTGGCACCTCCTGGTCCCAGATGAGCGTGTCGCTCGCCGGGTTCGCCTCCGCCGCAAGACGGTCGATGAGCCTCTTGGTCAGCTTCTCCGCCATGTCGCCCCCCCCTCCCTGAAGTGACCGGCACCCTAGCCCCGGCCGGAGCCCTCGTTGGGAAGGCGAATCGTCCCCCTCCGTGGGCGCCAAATCGGGTTCCCATTTCCGGGATTTGGGAACCCCAGGGGAACCCTACAGCATCAAAAGGGGGGTGTCCAGGGCGTAGCCTGGAGAGGACATGCCTTCTGGCATATCCATTACAAGTACTTTGTTTGTAGTAGTTTGTGGTACTACAGCGTGGAGCGGGAGACGGGATTCGAACCCGCGACCAACAGCTTGGAAGGCTGTGACTCTACCCCTGAGTTACTCCCGCTCGAGGTAGGTAAGAGCGAGCCCAGTTTACCGCATCTTGGAGCTGCCACCCGCGGTCAGCGCCCCCCCCCGCGCGCGCCCCATCGGCCTCGGCCTCGGCAACCCTCACTCACGCCAAAGAGGCCGGGTGAGGCAGGTAGGGCCGCCTTCGGCCTTGAGCGAGATCTCCTGACCCCGGTAGGTGAGCACCTCACAGCCGGCCGCCTCCAGCCGGGCGCGGGTGATGGGGTTGCCCTCGAGCATCAGGCAGCGGCGCGGCGAGAGCGCCAGGACGTTGGGGGCCTGACTGGGCAGCTCCTCCGCCGGAACTTCGACGAGACGAATGCCGCGGTCACGCAACAGCCGCCAGAACGAAACCGGCAGCAATGCAGGGTAGACGACGGCAAGGTCTTCGTCCACCAGGCTGATCACCGACAGCAAGTGCAGGCAGGCCTCGGGGCCGGTCCAGTACGGCAGATCCACCGCCACCACCTCGACACCGGCCGGGGCCAGGGCGTCGCGGAGCTGCCGCAGACCCTCCGGGTTGGTGCGGAATCCCTGCCCGACCGCGAGGGTCCGGCGGTCGAGCCACAACAGGTCGCCGCCCTCGGCCCGGGCCTCGCCGTCGAGCCTTGCCAGAATGGGGATGCCGAGCTCGGCGAGCCGCCGCGCCATGGCCTCCTCCTCGCCGTGGCGTAGCGCCTTGGCCATGCGCAGGATCACCGCCCCACTGTCGGTGACCAGCGCCGGATCGAAGACGAAGATGGCGTCGGCCCGTCCCGGCTGGGGCTCGGAATGGTCGAGAACCTCGGCACCGCAAGCGCTGAGGATGCCGGTCAGGGCATCATGCTCTCGCCGCGCGGCGTCGAGGTCCGGCCGGCCGGTGTAGTGCCAAACCGCCGGGTCGACGGCGGCAAAATCCTCCTCCGGTCGCTTGACCAGCACGCGGCGCAGCGGGCCGACCATGCTCTGGGCACCATAGTTCCGCTCGGTCATAAGAGTGAATAGAGGCTCCTCGCCCCGCCGTCCGGGCATGCCCGGACTGACGCGCGGCATCTTGACGGGCCGCCCACCTGCCTCATGGCCCCGATCGCACTTCGTCCCACGCTGGGCGGCGGCCGCCGCGGCGCCGGTACTGGGTTAAGACCCAGTACCGCGGCGCCGGCACCAGCGTCGCCGGCACCAGCGCCGGCACCAGAGCCAGCAGTGTATATTCTACCGGCCGCCTGCTTCCGGTCGCTCACAGCCGAGCAACGACGTCGATCAGGAGGCATGCAGGAAATGCCCCGGCAGCCCTTCAGCCCGACAACTTTGCCGCCCGCTGCGCTGCTCGTCGTCGTCGGCGGGTGCCTCCTCGCATGGCTTCCGGCCCCGGCAGGAGCGCGCGCGGCGACCGTGACGACGGATACCGCCGCCAGTCCCACCCCACCGGCCGGTGATCCCGGCCAGGCTTCCTGCCTGGAACCCGGCCAGGCTTCCGGCCTGGTACCCGACGGCAAGGGCCACGGCATACGCCGGCCGAACGTGCCTGGGATCAGGATCCCCAACCCTACCGTCTCGAGCAACGGCATCTTCTACCACGGCGGTCCGGTGCTGCTGGGCACCACGCACGTCTATTTCATCTGGTATGGCAGCTGGGGCTCGGACACCGCCACGACGATCTTGCCGGATTGGGCCAAGAACCTCGGCGGCAGTGCTCTGTACGCCATCAACACCACCTACTTCGATGGCTCCAACCGGACTATCAGCAACTCGGTGACCTTCGGCGGCGCGGCCTTCGACGCCTATTCGCTCGGCACCTCGCTGGACGATGGCGATATCTACACCATCGTCTCGGCGGCGATCGCCGGCGGCTCCCTGCCGCTCGACGGCAACGGCGTCTACTTCGTCCTCACCTCGGCCGACGTCGCCGAGACCTCCGGCTTCTGCACGGTCTATTGCGGCTGGCACGCTTCGGCAGCCTTCGGCACCGTCGTCAGCCAGTACGCCTTCGTCGGCAACCCCGTGGCCTGCCCGGACTCCTGCATCGGCTCACCCGGCAACGATCCCAACGGCAACGAGGGCGCCGACGGCATGGCGTCGATCATGACCCACGAGCTCGACGAAGCGGTCACCGACCCCCACGGCGACGCCTGGTACGACAACGCCGGTAACGAGGTCGCCGACCTGTGCAACTTCACGTTCGGCAGCGTCTACACCACTGCCAACGGCTCCGTCGCAAACGTTCGCCTCGGCGCGCGCGACTTCCTCCTGCAAGAAGAATGGGTCAACGCGTCCGGCGGTTTCTGCGCCATCGGCCTGCCCCAGAACACCCGCTACTACACCGTGACTCCCTGCCGCGCGGTCGACACCCGCGGACCCGCCGGACCCACCGGCGGCCCCGGCCTGCAGTCGAACCAGACCCGCAGCTTTCCCCTGGCCGGCAGTTGCGGCATCCCCAGCACGGCCAAAGCGCTGGCAGCCAATATCACCGTCACCGGACCGGCAACCGCCGGATACCTGACCCTCTACGCCGCCGATCAGCAACCGGGCGGAACCAGCACCATCAACTTCCCCGCCGGCACGACCCGCGCCAACAACGCCATCCTGCGGCTGAGCGGCGAGGGCTCGGGCAGCATCGACGTGCTGGCAGCCCTGTCCGGCACCGTCCACGTCATCGTCGACGTCACCGGCTATTTCCAGTAGCCGGTAGCGCCCAGCTGCCCTCGCCGCGGGGCCGACGCCAGCGCGGACCGCCGCCGCTCCGGATCGCCACCGCCACGAGTCGCCGCCCCCTCGCGGGCCGCTGCCGCCACCGCGGACCGCCCCCAGCCCGCCCCCTCCATCCCCCTTCCCAGCCGCCTCCCGCGCTTCGCGGATGCCACCGGTCCGCAATTGGCCTATCATTGACATTGCAGGAGGATGTGGAAGTCATGCGCACCGCTCGCCGCCTCGCTTTGACAATCGTGCTCTTCGTCGGGCTGCGCGGGGCGGCGCGCGCCGTCGCGATCGGCGAATACGTCCTGCCGTCGGCCAACGGCGGCCCCACCGGGATCGTCGCCGGCGCCGACGGCGCGGTCTGGTTCACCGAGGAAGGCGCCAACCAGATCGGGCGCATCACCATCGGCGGGACCATCACCGAGTTCCCCATCCCGACTCCCCACAGCGCACCCGTCGGCATCGCCGCGGGTCCCGACGGCGCCCTCTGGTTCACCGAGCTCACGGCCAGCCAGATCGGCAGGATCACCACCGCCGGCGCGCTCTCGGAGTACTCCATCCCCACCCCGGGCGCCAGACCGCAGGGCATCGCCGCGGGTCCCGACGGGGCGCTCTGGTTCACCGAGCTCGCCACCAGCAAGATCGGCCGCATCTCGACCGGCGGAGTGTTCACGGAATACACGCTGCCGGCCGGGACCGATCCTGCCTTCATCGCCACCGGGCCGGACGGCGCGCTCTGGTTCACCGAATCGGCGGCGGCCGCCAACAAGATCGGACGCATCACCCCCAAGGGCGTGATCACCGAGTATCCGGTGCCGACGGCAAGCAGCCAGCCGTTCGTCATCACCGTCGGCCCCGACGGCGCGCTCTGGTTCACCGAGCGCCTGGCGAAGCGGATCGGCAGGATCGCCACCAGCGGCACGGTGACCGAGCTCCCCAGCATCGGTCCGGGCTACGGCATCGCCACCGGCCCCGACGGCAAGCTCTGGTTCACCGAACCCGAGACCGACAAGATCAGCAGCATCTCCACCGCCGGCGTCGTCGCCGAGGTGGCGGTGCCCACCGCCAACGCCGGCCCGCAAGGGATCGCCGCCGGCCCCGACGGCAACCTCTGGTTCGCCGAGACCGCCGTCGCGCGGATCGGCCGCGCCACCTTCCAGTGCACGCCCGCCGGCGCCACCCTCTGCCTCGACGACCAGCCGGGCGACCGGCGCTGGCAGATCACCGCGGCGTTCGCCACTGCCCAGAGCGGCGGCAAGTCGGGCAACGGTCAGGCGATCCCGCTGGCCGGCCTGGGGGTCGCGCGCGGCGGTCTGTTCTGGTTCTTCACCGCCGACAACCCCGAGCTGCTGGTCAAGGTGCTCGACGGCTGCCCCCTCAACCAGGAGTTCTGGGTCTTTGCCTCCGCCGCCACCAACGTCGGCTTCACGGTGACGGTGCTCGACACCCGCACCGGCCGCGCCAAGCCCTACACCAACCGCGACGGCGTCGCCGCCGCGCCGATCGAGGACACCTCCGCCTTCGCCTGCATCGACGGCGATGCTTCCCCCAGGGGCGAGGCGTCAGGCCCGGTCGAGCCGCCACCCGGCGGCGGCCTCGCGCTCGACGCTCCGGAGCCCACCTGGACCGCGAGCTGGCCCGCCGACCCGCCGCCGACGCCGGACGCCGCCGCCGGCGCCCTTGGCGCCGGCACCGCCGGCGAGCCGTTCTGGACCGCGAGCTGGCCCGCCGAACCCTCGCCGATGATGGCGCCGGGCACTGCCGGCACCGCCGGGGTTGCCGCCGGCGCGGCGCCCCAGAGCACCTGCGCATCCACCGGCACCGCGGTGTGCATCGACGGCCGCTTCCAGGTCGCGGTGCGCTTCCACCTCGGCGGCGGCGATTCGGGAGACGCCCAGGCGATCCCCCTGCAGAGTCTGGGCGTCGCCCAGGGCGGGCTCTTCTGGTTCTTCGCCGCCGACAACCCGGAGATGTTGATCAAGGTGCTGGACGGCTGCGCGGTCAATCACAGCTTCTGGATCTTTTATGCCGCGGCCACCAACGTCGGCTTCACGGTGACGGTCACCGACACCCAGACCGGCCGCCAGCGGACCTACACCAACCCGATCGGCACCGCTGCGCCGCCGCTGCAGGACACCTCGGCACTGCCCTGCGGGTAGCCTGGCGGGCAGCCGGCGATTTGCTAGGCTGTGCGCATGTCGGACCTGCTGGCGGCACGCAGCCAGATGGCGGTGTCGCTGATGTTTCACATCCTCTTCGCCATCGCCGGCATGGCGATGCCGGTTCTGATGGTGGCGTCCGAGACGTGGTGGCGCCGGACCGGCGATCCCGTCTACCTGGACCTCACCCGCCGCTGGGCGCGCGGCACGGCCATCCTGTTCGCGGTCGGCGCGGTGTCCGGCACCGTGCTCTCCTTCGAGCTCGGACTGCTCTGGCCGCGCTTCATGCAGGCCGCCGGGGCGGTCATCGGCATGCCCTTCTCGCTCGAGGGTTTTGCCTTCTTCGCCGAAGCCATCTTCCTCGGCATCTATCTCTATGGCTGGAACCGGGTGTCGCCGCGCGCTCATCTCGCGGCGGGCGTCGTGGTGGCCGTCGCCGGCACCCTCTCCGCGGTGTTCGTGGTCAGCGCCAACGCCTGGATGAACACGCCGGCGGGATTCGAGCTCGCCGGCGGCCGGCTGACTCATCTCCACCCGCTGGCTGCGATGCTCAATCCGGCGGCCGGTCCGCAGGCCCTGCACATGGTGCTCGCGGCCTACGCGGCGGTGGGCTTCGCGGTGGCGGGCATCCATGCCGCCGCGCTGCTGCGCCGCCCCGGCGACCGCTTCCATCGCGCCGCTCTCGGCATCGCCCTGATGGTGGGCGGTCCGGCGGCGGTGCTCGAGCCGCTCTCGGGCGACCTGCTGGGTCAGATGCTGGGGGTCTACCAGCCGATGAAGCTCGCCGCCATGGAAGGACAGTGGCGAACCGAGGCCGGCGCGCCGCTGCGCATCGGCGGCATGCCGGATCCCGCGACCGGCACCACCCGCGGCGCGATCGAGATACCCGCCGGGTTGTCGCTGCTCGCCTATCACGACCGGCATGCCGTCGTCGCCGGCCTCGAGTCGGTGCCGCCGGCCGATCGGCCCAACGTCGTACTGGTCCACACCGCCTTCCAGATCATGGCCGCCTGCGGCACCCTGCTGGCCGCGGCGGCGGCGCTGGCGGGCGTGACGGCATGGCGAAGGCGCGGCGTACCCGATCGCCGCTGGCTGCTGCGCTGCCTGGTGGGCGCCGCGCCCCTCGGCGTCATCGCCGTCGAGAGCGGCTGGTCGGTCACCGAGCTGGGCCGGCAGCCCTGGATCATCCAGGGCGTGATGCGCACCGCCGACGCGGTGACGCCGATGCCGGGGCTCACGGCGCCTTTCGCCGTCATCACTGTCGTCTACGTGCTGCTCGGCGGCATCGTCGTCCACCTGCTGCGCCGCCACGTGCTGTCGACGATGAGCGCCGCCAGCGGCACCGACCTCGGCTTACCCGGCAACGGCGCCAACCGGCGGGAGGCCGGCGATGCCGGCGCTTGAGGACCTGGCCGGCCTCGCGATCGCCATCTCCCTGATCGCCTATGCCCTGAGCGGCGGCGCCGATTTTGGCGGCGGCGTCTGGGACCTGCTGGCGCGCGGGCCGCGGGCGGCGCGCCAGCGCCGGCTGATCGCCCACTCCATCGGCCCGATCTGGGAGGCCAACCACATCTGGTTGATCCTCGCCATCGTCGTCCTCTTCACCGCCTTCCCGCCGGCGTTCGCGCGCCTCGCCACCGTCCTGCATGTGCCATTGCTGCTCATGCTGCTCGGCATCGTCGCCCGCGGCGCCGCGTTCAGCTTCCGCTCCTACGGCGACCCCGCGGGCGAGGCCGCCGCCGGATCGTGGGGACGGCTCTTCGCCGCCGCGAGCCTGGCGACGCCTCTGCTCCTCGGCATCGTCGTCGGCGCCATCGCCACCGGCAGGCTCCGCCCACCGGCCGCGGCCACCGACTACCTGACCGCCTGGATCGGCCCCTTCCCCTTCGCCGTCGGCGCCTTCACCCTGGTGCTGTTCGCCTTTCTCGCCGCCGTCTATCTGGCGCACGACGCTCGCCACGCTGCGGACGGCAGCGAGGATCCGGGCGACGCGGCCGAGCTGAGCGACGATTTCCGCCGGCGCGCCCTGGCCGCCGGCGTGCTGCTCGCGCCGCTCGCCGCCGGCGTGCTGGCCACTGCCTGGTGGCAGGCCCCCGGCCTGCTGCACGAGCTGACCCGCACGCCCTGGTCCTGGGCCCTGCACGCGGCAACCGGCGCCTGTGCCGTCACCGCCCTGACGGCCCTGGCACGCCGCCGCTACCGCCTCGCCCGCGCCGCCGCCGCCGCACAGGCCAGCCTCATCGTCGCCGGCTGGGCCGTCGCGCAGTACCCGTTCCTGGTCCCCCCCGACCTCACGCTTGCCGGCGCCGCCGCGCCCACCGCGACCCTGCGCTTCCTGCTCGGCGCGCTGGCCGCCGGCGCCATGGCGCTGCTGCCGGCGTTCTTCTACCTCTATCGCATCTTCGGTCGCCTGCCGGAGCGGCTCCCTGGCTCCCGGCGCCGCGCCGCGAGTAGCCCCCGGCGATGAGCCCGACCCCGACGGCGGCAACCCTGGAACCGGAGCAAGCGAGCTCGCCAGGGGACCTGCCGGGCCGGCGTCGCGGGCCGGCCCCCGGAGCCGCGCGCTACTGGGTGCTCGGCGCGGCGCTGCTGGTCGCCGTCGCCGGCTGGAAGCTGCTCTGGTTCCAGACCGACGACGCCTACATCACGTTCCGCTATGTCTCCAACCTGCTGGCGGGATACGGCCTGATCTGGAACCCGCCGCCGTTCCTGCCGGTCGAGGGCTACACCAGCCTCCTGTGGGCGCTGCTGCTCGGCGCCGCCTGGCGGTTGACGGGGATCGATCCGCCGCGCACCTCCTGCTGGCTGAGCCTGCTCTGCGGGCTCGCGACGCTGGCGCTCGTCTGGCGCGCCGGCGGACGCCTGCGGCTCTCACCCCGGCTGGACCGGCGGCGGACCCTGCTGGCGGCCCTCGTCCTGCTGGGTATCTGCACCAACACCACCTTCCTGACCTGGTTGAGCTCCGGGCTCGAGACCCAGCTCTGGAACCTCTGCTTCACCTGGTGGCTGCTCGAAGCCCTCGGACTCGTGGGCGGCGACGAGGCCGGCCTGGCCTGGGGCCTGCGGCTGTCGACCGCCGCCGCGCTCTCCTGCCTGGCGCGGCCGGATGGACTGTTGACGGTGCCGGCCACGGCGCTGCTCCTGCTCGCCGCCGCCCCGTCGCACGCCAGGCCGGTGCGCGCGACGGTCCTCGCGGCGAGCCCGCTGCTGGCCATCGCCGCTCACCTGCTGTGGCGCCGCTGGACCTACGGCTCCTGGCTGCCAAACACCTATTACGCCAAGGTGCCGGCGCCGTGGCCCGAGATGGGCTGGCGCTACCTCGCCAGCTTCGTGGTCGAGAACGGCACCTGGGTCTGGCTGGCGCTGGCCGTGGCGGCGGCTTGCCGCGGCCTGCTCTCGCCGCGGCGCGTCCCGAGCACCCGGCCCGTGGCGGCGCGGCTGGCGAGAGTGCTCGCGCCGGCGGTGGTGGTGACCCACGTCGCCTACTACACACTCATCGTCGGCGGCGATCACTTCGAGTACCGCGTCTTTAGCTACCTGATCCCGTTGCTCTTGCTCTCGGCGCTGGCGCTGGTCGACGCCGCCGGTCTCGGTGGCGCCGCCGCCGTCGCGACGCTGAGCGTCTTCCTGCTCGCCTCCTGGCCGCTGCCATGGCTGTACTGGTGGCGCACCAGGGATCTCCTGAGCCGCGAGCAGACCTCCTTCCTGCGCTGGCCGCTGGCCGGGGACTTCCCGCCGCCGGTGCGGCCCATCGTCGCGGCCTGGGATGGCTGGCAGGCGACGCTGATCGGCCACGCCATCGGCCTGCGCCGGCAGGAGCACGCGGTCTGCCTGATCTGGCTGACCGAGCGGTTTCCGTCGCGGCAGGACGGCGCCCGCATCTCCTGGAGCGGCCGGCCGGTGATGGCGACGAGCGGCGTCGGCCTCGCCGGCTGGGTCCTGCCGCACGTCGCCGTGGTGGACACCCTGGGCCTCAACGATCGGGTGATCGCGCGCGCGCCGCTGGCGGCCGGCGGGCGCGTCCTGATGGCGCACGAACGGCAGCCGCCGCCCGGCTACGTGGAATGCTTCCTGCCCAACGTCCACCTGCGCGGCGGCAAGCAGGTGCGGGTGATCGAGCGCCCGGTACCGCTCACCGACGACCGGATCCGCGCCTGCGAGAGCCGTGACTGGCTGCGGCCTGCCGCTTCCACGGTCCGGCGACCGCTGAGCGCGCGGCAGCGCGTGCCTCAGCGCGTTGCGTTGCTGCCGCTGCCGCCGCCCGCGTCCGGATCGCCGCCGGGCGACGGTGCCCGCGGCAGGCCGACGTCGACGCGGCGCTCATACAGGACCAGCCTCCCCTGCTCGCCGAACGTGGCCACGGGCTGGTAGGCGCGTTTGAACCAGGGCCTATCGGCCGGCATGAAGGGACCCTGGTCCGGATCCACGAGAGCGAAGGCACCGGGACGGGCCAGGAAGGCGCCGGCGAAATCGCGACGCCGCACGTAAGGCAAGAGCTCGGGCGTCACAATGCCGACCATGTCGATCACCGTCCGATCGCTGAAATAGCCGAGCGCCCCGACCTCGAAATACGACACCGCCGCAGCCGGCGCCGTGTTGGCGTTCAGCCACTCCGCCGCCCGCTGGTAGGCCCGCATGTAGGGCGGCCAGGTGAACCGGCGCAGCCGCCGGGCCTCGGCCGGCGCCAGCGAGATCACCACCGCCGCGAGGGCCAGCGCGGCGGCGGCCGTGGCGAGCGCCCGGCCGGCAAGCGGGGTGGCCGTGGCCTTCAGCCGCGCCGGCAACCCGATCAGGAAACCGAGCCCGTACAGCATCGCCACGGCCATCGGCAGCACGTACCACGGCGCATAGGGCACGCCGAGGAGCGGATAGATCACCGTGAGGCTCAGCGCCAGCAGGGAGAGCAGCCGCAGGCAGCGGCCCCCGGAGCGCAGCAGGGGCCACTGCCCCAGCAGTCCGAGCCCGACGACCGCCGGCCATAGTTGCCCCGCATGACGCCGTGCCAGCTCCGCCGACTGCGGCCAGAAGCCCAGCCCCGAGCTGCCCGCCGCCAGGGCGCGCTTCGCGGCCAGGGAGTTCGGGATGGCGTTGCCGAAATAGAGCCAGGCGAGCAGCACGCCGAGCAGGACGACGGCAGCCGCGGTGGCAGCCAGGCGCCACGGCAACCGCTTGCGCTCCCGCCACAAGAGGATCGCCAGCAGGCCGGCGCCGATCGCGGCCTCCGGGCGGCACCAGACGGCAAAACCCGCCAGCAGGCCGGCCAGGACCGGCCGGTCGGCTCCCCACCGCGCGGCCAGCAGCAGCAGGGCGAGCATCACCATCCCCTCGCCGCCCTGCAGCACCCAGAGGAAGGAGGAGGTCACCAGCAGCGTGCCGCCGAGCAGCGCTTCCGGCGCCCGTCCCAGCGCCCGCGCCTCGAGCAGCAGTAGGACCGCCACCGCCAGCAGCGCCAGGCCCGAGAGCGCCGAAGCCAGCAGCGGCACTTCCAGACCGGTCAGCGTCCGGCCCAGGGCCAGCACCAGCGCCAGCCCCGGGTTGGTGAGCGCGAACACCCGCTCGCCGGCGTTGAACACGAAGCCCCGTCCTTCGGCGAGGTTCAGGCTATAGCGATAGGTGATGAAGAAGTCGTCGAGCGCCTGGCCCCGAAAGCGCCAGCCGAGAAAGCCGACCACGGCGGCCCAGCAGGCAATGGCCCCCCAGACCCACGGCCGCGCCGCGGTGGCCCTCGGCCACCCCCCGCCGGCCTCTCGGGTTGGCGCCGCCACGACGGCGGGCAGGGCCGAGCGCGCAATCCATCTGTTCGTGGCTTTGTCCATTGCTTCCTGTCCCGTTCCGTTGCAGGAGATGTCCGGCGAAGCGGCCGCAGGAGGGGCCGCGGCACCGGACGACGGCTGCTCAGGTCTGCTCAGGGCGCCGTCACCCGGCAGGGCCGCCGGCGGGCCCTTGCTTCGCCCACTCCGCCTTCGGGCCACCGACCGCCTGGGCGAGGTGGTGCTTGGCCATGGCCTGCTTCGCCGGCAGCCGCGCCAGATACTCGATCTCGTCGCCGGTCAGGTCGGGGTGGAAGAAGTCGAACAGCAGGACGAAGCGCGCCTGGTCGCTATCGTTCCAGGCCGAATGCAGGAAGGAGTCGTCGAAGACGATGCAGCGCCCTTCCTGCTGCTCGAGCTCGTGATCTCCGACCTTCAGCTTGCAGCCGGGCGGCACCCTTAGCGGCAGCTGGCAGCGCAGGATCGCGTTGGTGACGCCATGGTGCGGCGCGATCCGGGTGTGCGGGGCGAGGGCCGAGAACATCGCCAGGCCGAATTGCGAGACTCCGGGGATCGAGGTCAACAGGCGGGTGGTTTCCGGACACTGGCGGCAGATCGCGTCGATTCTCTCGCCGTGAGCCCAGAGGTAGGCCGCCGCCCATTCTCCCTGATGGGTGAAGTCGGGGTTGACCCGCAAGAAGTCGGAGCTGGCGAGAAGCGCGATGAATTCGGCCTGGATGAGCGGGAAGGCGGTCTCGAGGACGGCGACCCAGGGAAAGCGCCGGCCGTCGTGGATCTCGCGGGTGCCCAGCCCGGGCACGAACAGCACCGGCTGCTGCATGGCGAAGTGCGAGCGCAGCGGGAAGACCGGAGATGCAGTCGCGGCCTTTTCCGCGACCGCCTCGGCGAACAGCGCCAGGCGCGTGGTCGCGTAGGCGCCGGCGTCGACCGGCCGCAGCAGGCCGCGGGCGATCCAGGTCTCGAGCAGCAGGCCGTAGGTCTCGCGGTCGAGGTCCCAGGTCTCCGCCGCGCGCGCGAACGCCGCCTCGGCCACCAGGGGGCTCGCGAAACCGAGCAGCAGCTCGACCTGATCGGCTGCCACCTCGGCCTGCTCGGTCATCACATGGGGAGCCCACTCGGCATCCGCGCGGAGCTTTCCGGCAGGCGTCAGCCGGAAGCGAAGGCTCGCGGGAACCACGTACGAAGTGCTCCAATCCAGCCGTTTCTCATCCATGGTCTGGCCTCGCAGTCGGAGCTTCTAGTCTACTTGCTGCCCCGAGTGCCCCGCCCCCGTCGCGGGGAGAGCAGGGCGCTGGCGGCGACGATTGACCCGCTCCGCCGGGTCCCACATGATCCGGGCGTGAGCCTCCCCTGGAGCCCCCTCCTGGCCGGCGAGGCCGCGACCCGAGCGCTGGCGGCGGCCGGCGACATCGCCGCCGTCACCGCCCGCGGCGTCAGCTGCTTTCCCCGCAACCTCCGGCCCGAGGGCGTTCCGATCTGGGAGAACGCGCTGAGCAGCGGCCGCGTGGGGCAGTGCCTCCTCCATGCCTACCTTGCGCTTCACGGCGCCGGCGATGCCCATGCCGACGTCGCCATCGACCTGCTCGACCAGGCCACCGAGGCCGCCGCCGGCCTGCGCCTGGGCACCAGCCTGTACCTCGGATTTCCGGGGATCGCCTGGGCCGCGGCCCACCTGGCTGGGCGACTGTTCGCGGACGAGGAGGACGGCAACCGCGAGGTGGACGAGGTCCTCCTGCGTGGCCTTTCGCGCTCGTCCTGGGAGGGCGCTTACGACCTCTTCACCGGCCTGGTGGGGCTGGGCGTCTACGCGCTCGAGCGGCTGCCGCGGCCTAACGCGGCGCAATGCTTGGAGGCGGTGGTCACCCAGCTGGCGCGCCGCGCCGAGCGCCATCCGGAAGGTGCCGCCTTCTTCAGCCCGGTGGGCGACCTGCCTCCTCCATTCCGCGGCGAGCTCCCGCAGGGCGCCTATGTCCTCGGCATGGGCCAGGGGATCGCGGGCGTCATCGCGCTGCTGGGTGCCGCCTGTCAGGCCGGTGTCGCCGCCCCCGCGGCGCGGCCGCTGCTCGCGGCCACGGTCTCCTGGTTGCTGGCGCGCGAGCAGCCTCCCGAGAGCGGCTACCGCTTTCCTCAGTTCCACTTCCCCGGCGCCGCGGCGCGGGGTAGCCCACTCGCCTGGCGGGTCGGGGATCTCGGCATCGCCGCCAGCCTGCTGCTGGCGGCGCGTGGCGCCGGCGAGCCGGCCTGGGAAGCCGCCGGCCGGCGCGTGGCGCTCGCCGCGGCCGCCCGCCATCCCGGCCATCCCGGCATGGCCGGCGGCGCCGGCGCCGGGCTCTCCGACGGGCCGGCCGGTATCGGCCACGTCTTCAACCGGCTCTATCAGGCGACCGGCGAGACGGCCTTCGCCGAGGCCGCGCGCCGCTGGCTCGACCGGGCGCTCGCCCAGCGCACGCCTGGCGTCGGCATTGCCGGCTTTCGCATCACCTATCGTGGCGAGTGGTTGGACGAGCCCGGGTTCGCCAGGGGCGCCACGGGCATCGGACTGGCTCTCCTCGCGGCTGTCTCTCACGTCGATCCGGCCTGGGATCGGGCGCTACTGATCTCCACCTTGCCGATCCCCTTGTCCTGAACCATGGAAACGATGTATAAGAGGCTAGTTCAACAGTCGTATAGCATAAGAAAGGGGCGAACGTGAAGAAAAGGAAGAAGCAGTTGGTCCTGTCGAAAGAGACCGTGCTGAATCTGATCACCCCGGCGAGAGACCTGGATCTGGCGGAGATCGCCGGGGGCTCCTGCAACCTCACGCCCTCGGGGCACACCGAACCCTGCAAGCCCTGACCCGCACCGTACCGCAGCGGCTTCGTTGAAGGAACCGCCTGCAGACGCGGCAACGGCCCATTGCAACGGCAGACCGCCGGCCCGCTCCCGCTCCCGCCTCCGGGATCGAGGGCGGGCCGGCGCTGCTTGTCTTCACTCGCAGCGCATTGCCTCGAGCGCATCGACGCGGCTCGCCCGCCGCGCCGGCAGCCAGTTGGCGAGCAAGGCAAAGGCCGCGAGAAACCCCGCCGCGCCGAGGTAGGTCCACGGGTCCGCGACCGCGACCTCGTAGACCTGGCCTGCCAGCAGCCGGCTGAAAGCATAGGCACCCGCCAGCCCGAGCAGCAGGCCGGCGGCGACCAGCCGCATCCCCTGCCGAACGATCATTCGCACCACCTCGTCGCCCCTGGCGCCCAGGGCCATGCGGATGCCGATCTCGTGCACCCGCTCGCCGACCGAGCCGCTGACCAGCGCGTAGACCCCGACGACCGCCAGCACCAGCGCCAGGGCGGCAAGGATGCCCAGCAGGCAGGTCCTGACGCGCCGGCCGGCGAGCGCCGACGAGACGACCCGCGCCAGGGTCTGCACCTTGTCGAGCGGCAGGTCCGCGTCGAGCCTCCGGATGGCGCGGCGGATCGGTCCGACCAGTCTCCGCGGGTCGCCCGCGGCGCGCACGACCAGCGTCGAGGTCCCGACCGGAAGCTGCAGCTGCGGGATGTAGACCTCCATCTCCGGCGCGACGGCGAGGTCGGTGTCGCGCACGTCGCCCACCACTCCAATCACCGTCCACCATGGCGCGTCCGGCCGGCTCGGGATCCGGCCGAAGGTGACGCGCCGGCCGACCGCATTCTGTCCCGGCCAGAGGCGGGCCGCCGCGAAACGGCCAAGGATGGTCACCGGCAGGCTCTTGCGGTCGTCGCGCTCGCTGAAGGTCCGGCCGGCGAGCAGCGGGATCTTCAGCGCGGCGAAATAGCCGGGCTGACCAGGCTGCCATGGCCGCTGTGGTCCTCGCCGGGCAGGCGAGCCGGGCGCCCTTCGGCAGCGACCTCGACCAGCTCGCCGTCCTCCATGCGTCGACCTCATGGAACATTGCGTCGCGGGTAGCGGCAGGATCGCCGCGAAATCGCCGCGTACGCCGGCACCTTAGCATTTCCCCGGACTTGCGGCGGGAGCGAGCAGCGGCTACCGTTGGCGCCCATGGTCCCGTATCCGCGGGCGGTCATCCTGGCCGGGGGCAGGGGCTCCCGCCTCGGCACCCTGGGCCAGGTGCTGCCCAAGTGCCTGCTGCCGGTCTTCGACCAGCCGCTCCTGATGCGCCAGATCGAGCAGTGTGCCGAGGCGGGCGTCGCCGAGATCCTGGTTGCGACCTCGGCGACCTTCGCCGGCAGCGTGCGCTCGGCGCTCGCCCTCTACACGCCGCCGACGGGAGTGACCATCTCCTGCGTGGCCGAAGCCGAGCCCCTCGGTCCGATCCTGGGCCTGCTGTCGCTGGCGCCGTGGCTGGCAGGAGATGCGGCGCTCGTGCTCCTCGGCGACGAGTACTACGAAGACTCGTCGCCGTTCCGCGCGCTGGCCGGGCGGGCGGCGGCGCCCGATCTGCTGGTGGGCGTCGTGCGCGACTCGGAGTCGCACAGGATCCTGTGCAACGTGGTGACCGACGCTGCCGGCCGCGTGCTGAGCGTGCGCGAGAAGCCGGCCGCCGGCCAGCTGGCCGGCAGCACCCGCTGGTGCGGTTGCGTGGGATTCGGCGCCGGGCTGCTCGACGGCGTGCCGCCCGACCTGGTGCGGCGCCACCCGCATCTCGGCGATCTGCTGTCGTGGCTGCTCGCTCGCGGGGCGCGGGCCGAGGCCCTCGAGTTTCGCGAGATCCATCTCAATCTCAACACCGCCGAGGATGCGCTGCTGGCCTCGCTGGTCGAGGCGCGGCGGCGGCATCGCGAGGCGGGCCGGCCGCCGCTGCTGGCGCTCGAGGGGACGATCGCAGGTCTGCTCCAACCGCATGTCACGACGATCTCCTGAGGGCCGGCGACGCCGTCCGTGGGTGCTCATGGTCTTCCCCTCGACCAGCACTCACCTCATGGCGGGGAGCATCGGCGAGCTGACGGCGCTCATCCGGCTGGCGCGGGGCTTGTCCAGGGAACGTTTTCGGATCCGTTATGCGGAGCTGCTCCGCGCCTGGGACCCGCATCCCCGGGTCGACGGTCTGCTGCGCCGCCTGCGCGGGTTTGCCCTGCTCGAAAAGCAGCGCGGGCAGAGCGGCCTCGACGTCGAGGTGCGCCCGATGGATCGTGCTCCCGACCTCATCGTGCTGGCGAGCTTTCGCGCCTTCTTCCAGGTGCCGATCTTCCCCCAGCTGACCCAGGCGCTGCTGGCGCTCTGGCAGGCGGCCGGCGTCCGCATCGCGGCGCTGGATCCTTGCGGCGATTCCTTCGTCTGCCCGCTCCCGCCCGGCGTCGCGGTCATCCTGCCGCGGCCCTTCACCTACGGCGAGGCGCCCCGTGCGGAACAGCTCGTGTTCTCGGCCGGCGCGAGGGCGGGCCGCCCGCGGCGCCACCACCGCTGGCTGTGGGCGGCCGCGCCCTGGATGCATGCCTTTCCGGAATTTCCGGCCGCCGAGCGCCTGGCCTTCCAAGGTCTTTCCCAGCTCGACGTCGAGCTCAGTGTGCTGAGCCCGCTCGACCCCTCCCTGCCGTTTCTTCGCCAGGCGCGGGTCATCCGAGAGGACCTCCCCTACGGCGAGCTCGAGGCCGAGGTCGCGCGCCACGACCTCCTGATCACCGCCAACTGCCGCTCCGTCCTGGCCGCTCGCGCGGCGGCCATGGGCGTCCCGCTCGCTCTGGTGGATCCGGCCGCCCTGCCGCGCCCGGGCAGGCCCGGCCCGGTCCCCGGAAATCTGCTGCGTGTCGCCGCTGGCGCGGTCCTGCCGCCCGACCCCGTGCCCCTCGAGTTTCGCCACCTGCGGTGCGCCAACCCGGAGGCGGCCGCCGCAGCGTTCGGTGCGTTGCGTCAAGACCTGGAAGAGCTGCGCGAGCGCCAGCGGTCACGCTGCCTCGAGTACCGGCAGCTGCCCGGCGCGGCAGCCTGCATCGAGCAGATCCTGGCGTAGAGGCCACGGCCGCGCTCATGCCCGCAACCCTCACTCATTCAGGCCTTGCTCTCACCAACACTCAGGGACTCGATACGCTCGAGAGTGTCCGGATATTTCCGCACCAACCAGATCAGTGCTGCCGCCTGCTCGTTTGGTTTGCTACGTCCTTGCTCCCAGCGTTCGAGCGTGCGGGGCTTCACGCCCAGCTTCAACGCAAACACCTGTCGTGACATGTGCAACGCTTCACGCGTGTCGCGCACGAGCTGCGGATTCAAGGGAGGAAGCGTGATCGGCAGGACGTGGTGGCTCCGCAAGGTGAGTCGCCCTTCGCGGTGTTGCTGCATCGCCTTCACGCCAGACATCAATTCGCGAAACAGGTTCCGCTCTTCGCTCTTCACAGTGGTGTTCGCTCTTGGGGTCTTCTTGGTTCTGTCGGGCATGGTTATTTTCCTCGCAAATGGCGTCGCCGTGCACGCTGCCGCATTTCTTCATCGATCGCCTCCTTGAGCGATCGAAGTGAGCGCCTATGGCAGCCTCGCCTTCCTGCTCCACCGCCGATCCGGACTGTAAGAACCACCTCATTTGTCGATATCGCAATGCATCAAAATGCTTGCCCTCAGTCGGACTGCCTCGTAGACTCTTCCACCATCGGGGCAGACTGAGCATCCGCCCCTCTCCGGCCCCGCGACACTCACGGCCGTCGCCATCGGAGACTCGCATGGGTGCCCCACAATCCAGGAGTCGAGCGCGGGGGCGAACGATGGCGGTGTCACGCTGCTCAACAGCACGCCAGCTCTCGCTCCTCGGCACCTTGGCTCTTTCTCTTTCCGCGCTCGCGGGCGCCCAAGGTCTTGATGCGCTGCTGAGCCGGTCGCAGTTCATATTCCAAGGCACCGTGAAGGCAATTGGAACTGCGACCGAACCGGCCTTCCCCGTCGACTCTCGTACAGCGGTGATCCAAGTAGACCAAGTTTATCGGCCAGTGGCGGGGCCATACTATTCCCTGAAAGGAAAACGCGTCACCGTGAGGCTCAAGGGCGACTCGCTCCTCAAAATCGGAGATGCCGCGATCTTCTTGACTCGCAGCTGGCTCTTCGGCGACACCTTGGCCGTAGTTGAGATATACCACATGAACCCCACGGAGGGCGCGAGCCTTCCAGCGCGGATCCGCGATGCCGAGAACAGGGCGTTCGCCGCCCAGCTCCGCGATCGCGTCGCCCGCGCCCAGCTTATCGTCGTAGGTACCGTCAAGGCGACCTGCCCCGCGTCGTCATACGGCGCCCCGCCCCTCATCGCTGAGCACGACCCCGATTGGTGGGTGGCTACGATCGAAGTCCACTCCGTCCTTATGGGCGAGCCGCCGTCCGCCTTGCACGTCCTCTTTCCCAACAGCACGGACTTGCTGTGGCGGGCCTCACCCAAGTTGCGCACAGGAACCGTGCAGATCCTGATCTTGCAGCGCGACCAAAAGGAGAGAGGGATGCCGGTGCTGCACCTACTCGGACTGACGGCCCTTGACGAACTCGATGTCCTGTCGCTGGACCGGCTCGAGCAGATCCGCTCGATCATCGCGGTTCAGACCAACTGATCGACACGCCGGCCTTCTGCCCGACGCACTTTCGTGACACGAGAGATCATCATGACGAGGCCCTCGCCTCTCGCGGCACCGCAGAACTGGTTGCTCCTCCTTCTGAGTCTGCTCGGGCTGCACTGTGCTCATCTTCCGACGATCCAGGTGGTCGACGTCATCCCGCGGTCTCTAAGTGGAGAATCCAACTGCGACGCCGAGCCGAGCATCGCGGTCAACCCGGCAAACCCTCTTCAGATGGCAGCATCTGCCCTAACACCCGACCCTCTCGAATCGAGCGAGGCGCCGATCTTCGTCTCGACCGACGGCGGCATGACCTGGCTTCTCAACGTTGTCTTGCCGGGCGTCTTGCCGGGCGGGTCCGCCATGTGCGACATCACCTTGCGATTTTCCCAAACCTCTGGCGTTCTTTACGCGGGCATCCTGCGTAACGACAACAAGAAGGTCGACCTGCTACGCCAGGTCAACTTACTGGCGCCTGGCGCGATGACCGATCTCATCCAGATCCAAGACGGCGACCAGCCCGACGTCGAGGAGGCGACCGCCCTGAACCCTGGCGTCGACCGCGTTTACGTAGGTTACAACAACCTCGATGCACCTTACTACCGGTCAGCGGCCGTCGAGCAATCACTCGACGCGGCGAAAGCCCCGCCGCTGGACAACTTTGTCGGCCCCCTATCTCTCGATGCCCGGACCCTCGGGTGCATGGACGGCACTTCCATTCGTCCGGCGATTCATCCTAACGGCACTGTGTACCTGGCCTTCTTGCATCCGAGGTCGTGCATACCTCCCGCGATCGCCGATGTGATCGTCGTCAGAGACGACGCCTGGGGGGCTGCATCGAATCCCTATCAGGCAATTAGCGCGGGAGGTGTCCCCGGCGTCTGCGCGGCTTGCGCTGTCGCTATCTCGCTCCCCAACCTGTATCTCGGCACTCAGAGGGTCCGCGGCAACCTCGCGCTCGCCGTCGATCCGCGGCGAGGCAAGAGCAAGATTTTATACATCGCCTGGGCTGACGGCACCACCGCTGACACCTTCACTCTGCATCTCCGCTCCTCGTATGACGGCGGTGCCCGATGGAGTCATGATCTACGGCAGGTCGTCGCTGCTACCAATCCGGCGCTTGCGGTCAACAACCTGGGGCAGGTCGGCTTCCTCTACCAGAAGCTTACCGGCACTCCTGGTAGCCACTACTGGGAAACCCACATCGAGATCTCGGACAACCGCTTCGCTACCGCGCCAGCCGTCCACGAAATGCTGGCGAACACGCAGGATGTTCCAGGCTCCTGCCAAGGCAACAACACGCTCGGCGATTACGACCACCTGATCGCAGTCGGGAAGGATTTCTACGGCATCTTCTCCGCCTATAACAACCCTGACCCCACCAAGATCCCCAAGCACGTCAAGGTCAGGTATTTACGTAACGTCGACTGGAAACGGCATGTCCTGACGGACCTCGCAGGTTACCCCGTGCAGCCATCCATTGACCCGTTCTTTTTCGTTGTCAGGGAGCCGTAGTCAGAGGTCTGCGCGCCGCACCCGCGAAAAAACGCCGGCACGGCCGTCTAAGCACGTCAGAGGAGAAGAACGGTGGACGCCAAACATCTCCGCCCCTTCCGCTCCGCGCAGCGACTCGGGCTGTCGTTTTACAGGAGGCTGATCTGACCAGTCTCATTCGCTGGGTCTGTCTGCTTGCGGCATTTGCGGTGCCCGGCACTGCCTGCAGGCAGGTCACTGTCGCCCCCTGGTCGAGCTGCTCCACCGAGCGGGCACGACTCCGAGATGCCCTTGCTCGTCCGCTGGCTTCAGGGCCTTGGTTCGCTGGCGGGGTGCTCGCTGAACCGCTCGCCGCCGGCGCGCTCGTGGCACCTGCCACCGGCTCCGAGATCGCCGCCCTACACGCCATCGAGCGGCGGGCGACACAAGCGCCAAGCGCGGACGCGCTAGCCGACCTTGGCGTCGCGCGCGCGGTACTTGGACATCACCGTCTGGCCGAGGCAGCTCTCAGACACGCCGCAGCCATGAGTCCGCGCAACGCGTGCATCCTGAATGACCTCGGAGCGTTTTATCTCACTCACCTCACGGCGTTGGACGGCCCCGGGCGCCTTGCAGCGCTCGATGCAATCGAGACAGCGCTCGAACTCTCGCCTCTCCTGCCCGAGGCAAGAGTCAACTGGACTCTCGCACTGCACGCCGCTTTCCTCGCTGCTCCGGAAGCGGTGTCACCCTCGCTCACCGACGGCGCTGTCGGCGCACGAGGCCTCGCCGGGGATCCAACGGCGGCCTGGCCCTCAGCACTCGCGCGATTCGAGGCCTGTCCATTGCCCTGCGCCGAAGCGAACGTCCTCATCTCCAGCTTCCCGCGCGAGATGCGCAAGCTCGCCGAGGAGCGGCTGCTGCCCCGCTGGGCCGAAGCCGTGCAGCGCGGCCAAGACGCTGCTGCCGCCAGGCTCCTCGACCTCATGACGCGTATCGGCCAGAGTGTAGCCGCCTGCTGCTCGGATTCCATGCTTGTCGAGGCGACGGCGCTCCTGCGCCAGGCAGAGCCTCGCCGCCTGCCTTCGCTTGCCCGCAGCGTAAGCCAGGTGGCGGCAGGCTTGACAACCTGTCAGGTCAACGAGGGCAAACGAGGGGAGGCGCTGCTTGTGCCTGCTGCACGGCAGCTGGCTCGCACGGTCCCGGCACTCGCCTGGTGGGCAGAGTATGGCCGCGGCCTCTGCGCCTATCAGAGCGGCCATTTCGGCAGCGCCATAACCATCCTGACGGCCCTCGATCGCGACCTACACGGGCGATACCCGTCGCTCCGCCTGCGCCTGCTCTGGCTGCGAGGTGCCAGCCTCAGCCATTCCGGACGCAATGGCGACTGCTTGCGCGACTACCATGACGCCCAAGTGCTTGCGCAGCACTCGGGTGCGCTGGCCGAGCGCGCGGGCGTGGCTCTCAACCTTTACGAGAGCCTGTGGCTCCTGGGTCAACGGCCTGCAGCATGGCCCTGGCTATACCAGGGTAGTCGCCTTGCGGTACAGGCGGGCGACCCGCGGCGCCTCATCGTCGCCTATGCGACTCTTTGCCAGGCAGCGCAGGACTCAAATCTTCCCCACGCTGCGCTGGCGTTCGCCGACCGCCTCGTTGAGCGATCGGGCCCCTCGCTCGGGCAGGCGGGAGCTGCGTACGCTCTCTTGACCCGCGCACGGGCACGGGCGGCGCTCGGTCGTAAGGCGAGCGCTCTACAGGATCTCAAGGCCGCTGAAGGCGCCGCCGCGGCGCTTGCCGATCCGGACTCTCGCCGACAATGGCTGGCGGACATCTGGACCGAGCGCGGGCATCTGCTCCTCAAAACCGCTCCTGTGAAAGCCGCTACCGAGCTGGCGCGCGCAACCGCCGTCGCACAAGCCTTGCACGATGCGGTGCGCCTGATCCATTTTCTGACCGAGCTCGCCTTCGCCCAAACCGCGAATCACGATAGCGCTGCGGCAGCCGCGTCGCTGCACAAGGCTCTACTGGAGGTCGAGGCGCAACGCGTCCATCTCGACGCTGGAGAGTCTCGCACTGCCTTCCTCTCTCAGTCGCGCACCGTCTATGACCAGTGGATGTCCACCTCGATCGAGGCCCATGCGACCCCGGCGGCCCTCTTTGCGATTGCCGACGAAGCGCGCGCCCGCGCCCTGCGCGACACCCTCCACCTCCCCGCGGCCGACGCTGGCCTGACGCATCGCCTGGATCGCGCACGGGCTCTCGTCGAGTTCGCCGTGCTCCCTCACCAGCTGCTAATCTGGGTGATGACCAAGGGTCGCATTCGCTTCCACATCGAGTCCATCGCGGCCGCGGACCTAGAAACCTGGGTGCAATTCCTGGACTCTGGCCCGCAGGACGCGCGTGAGGCACTGCGCAAGCTCTCTTCGGTCTTGATCGATCCCATCGCTCCTGACATTTTCGGTGTCACCACATTGCTCGTCTCCCCTGACAAGAGCCTGCGCCGCGTCCCCTTCGCGGCACTGGCCGGCCCGGCAGGACAACCGCTCGTCGCCGACCATGAAGTGGTGATCGTACCCAGCGCGGCATTGGCCGATCCGAGGGGTGCAACTTCGGGGCAGGCGCTCGCAAGCGCCTTCGTGCTGGGAGACCCTCGTCTGGACGCAGCGATCTTCTCCTTTCTGGAACCGCTCCCCAGCGCCCGGCGAGAGGCCACTGCGATCGCCGATCTCTACCGCCCCAACTCAGTTCTCAGCCTCGGCCAGGACGCAACCGCCGCCGCGTTCTCCCGCGGTTTCGGTCGATTTGCAATCGTGCACTTGGCCGCGCATGTGCTCGCCGATGACCAGCAGCCGGACCTCTCTCTCCTGCCCCTCGCGCGGGCCAGCACTGAGGACAAGGTGGCCTTGAGCGCCGGCGACATTCGACGCCTTGCGGCCGGCCGCACGCGACTCGTGGTGCTTTCCTCCTGCCGGGCCGCCGGCAGCCAAGATACCGAAGGCTCGCGCGGCCTGGTCGAGGCCTTTCTAGCCACCGGCGTACCTGCCGTAGTGGCGGCGCTGGGAAGCGTCGACGACGCCTCCGCCGAGCAGTTTTTCGCACGCTTCTATCGCCGCCTCCGCTCCGCCGAAGGCCCGGCCGCGGCTCTTCGCAACACCCAACTTGAGCTGCTGCACGGACGCGACCCCGTATTGCACGAGGTCGCAGCGTGGGGCGGATTTCAATTGTTCCAGGTGGCCACCACCGAAAGGAGGATCTCGCGATGACCTTTAATCTGAACCTCTACGTGACCGGACTCTGCGCGTGCGTGCCAGCCGCCGGCCAGAGCGTCGTCATCGTCTTGCCCAATGCCTACGATTACGACACCTCCGGCCAACCCCTTCCGATCGGCTCGCCGGACCGCCACACCCCCATGCTGTGCCTGCCAGCCCTGCCGCCGGGGCAGATTGCCACTGCACGCCAGAACTGGCTCTACATTCCACCGGCGCAGAATCTCGCCAAGGATGCTCTCATCGCCTTCCCTCTCGATGAGGAGGACATCGGAGTGTCGCCGGTAAGTGCAGCAGCGACTCCCTTGCCTGCTCCCGTGGTAGGACCGTGCCTGTCTCCCGCCGAACCCAAAACCCATTTCGGCTGGACCTGCAACATGGCCGACGCGAATCCTGGACAGCCGCTGCTGCCGGAGGTCACGGCTAACGCCTTCCCCGCCGGCCTCGCTTCGGCTCGATTGTGGGTCATGAACGGCACCTGGTCGACGGATCAGCTCGCTTCGGGCAGCGGTTTGATCGTCCGTTGGTACTATGCCGACATGATGAACAAGAACATCAGCGTCGTTACCAGGAGGGCTATTGCCGACGTCGTCAAGGTGACCATAACGATCTCGGCTGGCCAGCAGGTGGTCTTCCAGAGCAACAAAGGCAACATCACCTTGACGACAGGAGGCAACGATGTCGAGGCCTGGCTCGTCAACATCCCGCTCTCGACGCTCGGTGCTTCAACCGGGGGGCCCGCGCAGGCTGAGATGCACTTCCTTCACTTCCACCGGCTCTGCACGACGCCTGGCACGTTGCTCCCGTGGCCCGATGTCACTGATTGCGGGCCGCTCGCTACCACGCTGATCCCTCATTGTCCCCCTGCTCGCTTCTGACCACCACGCGCGCCGCGGCGCTTGCCCGCGGCGCGCGCCAAGCGACCTTGTCGTGCAGGAAGGTACCTCCGCCCTCCAGTGCCGGCTGCATCGCCACTGCGCACACCGCGTCCCGGCGGTCGATGAGGTCGGCTATCGGTGCTGCCGGCGATGGTCGCCGACTTACTCTTCCCGATCCATCAAGGGAATGCGGCCCCCCACCAGGTGACCTTGCCACCGCGGCCGATGCACCGCTCGAGACCATCGGCAAAATTTCCTAAGTGGCCAGATTTGGTCCAACTGCAGCGTATGGAGCCGGCAGCTTCTCGCTCTAATTCATTGATTCCATTGGTGGAGGCGCTAGGATTCGAACCTAGGTAGGGCTTAGCCCGGCAGATTTACAGTCTGCTGCCATTGTCCACTCGGCCACACCTCCAATTGGGGCTTGCAAAGAGAACTCGCCGGGGGCTTTGCGGGTGCGACGGCCGGAAAAGGGCCGATCCCCGCTCCTCCTGCCCTCCCCGGGAGCGGAGCCGAGTATACGCACAACCAACCCGCTGCCTCAACCCGCTGCCTCGAGGCGCTGCATCCGGAGATCCCGAGGCCCCGCACCCGGGCCGCCGCCGCCCCGCCACCCCTCCCAGCCCACCCCCCTCCTGTATGATCCAGACTGCTCTCCCGCCGGACCTTTGCGGAGGTGTCGCCTGCGATTCCGGACACTCCCCATCTTCCTGGGCT
Source organism: uncultured Acidobacteriota bacterium (assembly GCA_963732005.1). GTDB lineage: Bacteria > Acidobacteriota > Thermoanaerobaculia > Multivoradales > UBA5704 > JASLEW01. Next base: position 2,098,227 of record CAVSXT010000005.1, on the reverse strand, counting down.
TCTTCGTCATGGGGTTCGTCGACGCCGTCGGCACCCTGGTCGGCTTCGCGGAGCGGGAGTTCCAGCTCAGCGGCGCCCAGGCCGGGCTGCTGCCGTTCTTCGGCTTCATCGCCTTCGCGCTGTTCTCGGTACCCGCCGGAGTGGTCGCCGATCGCCGCGGCAGGAAGTTCCTCATGACGGCGTCGCTTGCCGTGGTGCTCGCCGGGCAGCTGATCCCCTGCCTGTCCGTGGCGCACTACGGGCTGCTGCTCGGCGCCATCTTCCTCATCGGCGCCGGCATGGCGGCACTGCAGGTGGCCGGCAACCCGATCATGCGCGACGTCAGCGCCCCGGGGCGCTATGCCCGCAATCTCACCTTCGCCCAGTTCGTCAAGAGCCTGGGCTCGATCTCCGGTCCTTACCTCACGGCGCAGCTGGTGGTGCTGGGATTTGCCTGGTACCACATCTTTCCGGTGTTCGCCGGCGTGACGCTGCTCACCCTCTTGCTCGTCGCAGCCGTGCCGGTCGCCGAGTCCCACGCCGACGAGACCCCGGCCGGCGTCGCCAGCAGCCTCGCCCTGCTCGCCCAGCCGCCGGTGGCGCTTGCCGTGCTCGGCATCTTCCTCTACGTCGGCGCCGAGGTGGGGCTCAACTCCTGGCTCGCCACCCTGCTCGCCCGCGCCTTCGACATGGATCTGGCCTCGTCGGCAACCCGCTTCGGCCCCGGCCTGTTCTTCCTCGCGCTCGCCGCCGGACGCCTCCTGGGCGCGGCGGTGCTGAGCTTCATCGGCGCCCGCCGCTTCTTCCTGGTCTCGGCGCTGCTGGGCCTCGGCGGGCTCGGGCTGCTCCTGCTCGGTTCGCGGCCGCTGGCGCTCGCCGGCATCGCCGCCTGCGGCCTGGGTTTCGCCAACGTCTGGCCGCTGGTCTTCGCGCTCACCGTCGAAAGCCGCCCCGAGCGGACCGGCGCGCTCTCCGGCCTGATGTGCATGGCGATCGTCGGCGGAGCGGTGCTGCCGGCGCTCATGGGCCTGGTCGCCGACCACCACGGTGTGCGGCTGGCGTTCCTGGTGCCCGTCGCCGCCTTCGCCTACCTCACCATCCTGGCGCTAGCCGCCCAGCGCGGGGCCGGCGCCCAACCACCGCACCCGCCCCGCCCGCCGCGCCCGGGGGAGCTGCCGACTGCCTCGCCCGCCGCCGGACCGGCCTAGGAGAGACAGCCCGGTGGCGGATCCACTCAACCGCTTCGCGGCAGACCGCCGCACCGTCCTGACTCTCGACGCCGGCGGCACCAACCTCACCTTCTCGGCGATCGCCGGCAACCGCGAGGTCGCCGCACCGGTCACCCTGCCCGCCCACGGCGACGATCTCGACCGCTGCCTCGGCCAGATCGTCGAGGGCTTCTCCCGCCTCTGGACCGCGGCCGGCGGCGGCGCGGCGGCGCTCTCCTTTGCCTTTCCCGGGCCCGCGGACTACCCCGCGGGGATCATCGGCGACCTTCCCAACCTGCCCGGCTTCCGCGGCGGCGTCCCGCTCGGGCCGCTACTCGAAGAGCGCTTCGGCGTGCCGGTCTTCATCAACAACGACGGCGACCTCTTCACCTACGGCGAGGCGCTCCACGGCCTGCTGCCGGAGGTCAACCGCGCCCTGGCGGCTGCCGGCAGCCTGAAGCGCTTCCGCAACCTCCTCGGCGTCACCCTGGGCACCGGCTTCGGCGGCGGCATCGTGCGCGCCGGTGAGCTCTACGCCGGCGACAACAGCGCCGCCTGCGAGATCTGGCTGATGCGCAACAAGCTCGACGGCGATTGCTTCGCCGAGGAAGGCGCCAGCCTTCGCGCGGTGCGCCGGACCTACGCCCAGGCAGCCGGCCTGCCGCTCGCCGCCGCGCCCGAGCCGAAGACGATCGACGCCATCGCCCGCGGCCAGACGCCCGGCGACGCGCCGGCGGCGCGCGAGGCCTTTCGCCGCCTCGGCGAGGTGGCCGGCGACGCCATCGCCAACGCCCTCACCCTGCTCGACGGGCTGGTGGTGGTCGGCGGCGGGCTCGCCGCCGCCGCGCCGCACTTCCTGCCGGCCCTGGTCGGCCAACTGAACGGCCGCCTGAAGCGCCTCGACGGCGGCGACGTGCCACGCCTCGAGCTGACCGCCTGGAACCTCGAGGACGAGGCCGAGCGCCGCGCCTTCCTCGCCGGTAACACGACGACGCTCGCCGTCCCCGGCTCCGCCCGCCGCGTCCTCCACGACCCGCTCAAGCGCACCGGCGTCGGCCTGTCGCGCCTCGGCACCAGCCACGCCGTGGCCCTCGGCGCCTACGCCTTCGCGCTCGCGGCCCTGGACGGAGCGACCGCTGCCGGCTGACGCGGGGCCGCCTGCCCCATTCAGGATTCCAGGCGCTGCGCCCCTGCCAGCTTGCCGAGCTCGCGGTCGAACGTCCCGAGCGGCAGATGGCCGGCCTTCCGCGCCGTCTCCAGGATCAGGCAATCGGAGAAGCCCAGCCCCGGGCGCTGCCGAAACTGCTCGAGCGCAGCCGCCACCACCTCGGCGTCTTGAATGGTGAGATCTCGGTGATGCAGGAACATCGCGACGGCCGTCGCGATCTTCTCGGGACCAAGCTCGTAGAGCGATGCCAGCACCCACATGGCCTCGATCAGGGCGAGATGAGGGACCCAGGCGCCGCCGGCCACGAAGGCCTCGGCGGCGGCGGTCTGCCGAACGTCGTCCCGCGTCGCCAGCCGGACCAGCAGGTTGGTGTCAACGGCGCGCATGGCGGCTCTTCACGTGCCGCGACACACCCTGCTCGAGCTCTGCGAGCGTCCGGGGTCGAGGTGCCTCGGGGAAGAGCGCTCGATGGATCTCCTCCGAGCTGTAGCGGCCGGCCCGCCGGACCACGATTCGCCCGTCCTCCTGCTCCCATTCCAGGATCGAGCCCGGTCCAATGCCGAGCCGCCGCCTGACCTCGGCCGGCACGGAGATCTGACCCTGCGCCGTCAGCTTCGAGTGAGCAATCGCCATAAGGGTATATTACCACGGTAAGGAGGAGGCAACCCGAACCAGAAAGCAGGCCCAATCCAAACTCCCGGCCGGCAGTGCGTCGCGGCCCCCGGGCGGGCCAGCGGACCGCCTACATCGGCGGCGCCGACTCGGCCGGCCGCAGCACCGCGCCGCCGGCGGCGACCGCGGTCTGCACCTGGTCCAACAGCCTCGGCACCTCGGTCGCGGCAAGCGGCTGACTGATCAGGAAACCCTGGTACTCCTCGCAGCCGCGCTCGGTCAGGAAGCGCAGCTGGTCCTCGGTCTCGACTCCTTCGGCGATCACCTCGAGGTCGAGGCCGTGGGCCAACCCGATGATGGCATCGACGATCTCCGAGCCCTCGCGGCGCGCCGCGAGGTCCGAGACGAAGCTGCGATCGATCTTCAGCGCATCGATCGGGAACTGCCGCAGGTAGGACAACGAGGCGTGGCCGGTGCCGAAATCGTCGATGGCGACGCGCAGCCCCATGGCGCGCAGCATCGACAGCACCTCGACGGTCAGCGCGGCGTCGTGCATCGCGGCGCTCTCGGTGATCTCGAGCACCAGGCGTCCGGGATCCAGATCGGTCTCCGCCAGGACGTCCTGCACCAGCGCCACCAAACCGCGCTGCTGGAATTGCAGCGCCGACAGGTTGACCGCGATGCGCACGTTACAGCCGTCCAGGTGCCAGCGCCGCGCCTGCTCGCAGGCGGTGCGCAGCACCCACTCGCCGATCGGCAGGATCAGCCGCGTCTCCTCGGCGATGCCGATGAAGTCGGCGGGCCCCACCAGCCCGCGTTGCGGGTGGTTCCAGCGCAACAGCGCCTCGACGCCCACGACGCGGCCGGTCGCGGTGCGCACCTGCGGCTGGTACAGCAGGGCGAGCTCACCGCGCTCCACCGCCAGGCGCAGGTCGCGCTCGAGCGTCAACCGCGCCACCGATTTGGCGTTCATCGCCGGCGTGCAGAGCTGATAGCGGTTGCGCCCGAGCTCCTTGGCGCGATACATGGCGATGTCGGCGTTGGTCAGCAGGGCTTCCGGCTCCTCGCCGTCGGCCGGATAAATGCTGATGCCGATGCTGGCGGTGAGGAACAGCCGCTGGCCGTCGACCTCGACCGGCCTGGCGACCGCTGCCAGGATCTTCCGCGCCGCCCGTACCGCATCGTCTCCCGCCTCGACGAGGTGCAGCAGCAGCGTGAACTCGTCGCCGCCGACGCGCGCCACCGCATCGCCCTCCCCCACCAATTGCTGCAGCCGCCGCGCGATCTCCACCAGCAGGCGGTCGCCGGCGGCGTGCCCGAGCGTGTCGTTGACCAGCTTGAACTGATCGACGTCCAGGAACAGCACCGCCAGGCCGCGCTCCTCGCGCCGCGCCAGGGTGAGCGCCTCGGCCAGCCGGTCGTAGAACAGCATGCGATTGGGCAGGCCGGTCAGCGCATCATGGTAGGCCTGATAAACGATCGTCCGCTCGGCGTTCTTGCGCTGGGTGATATCGATCACGGTCCCTTCCAGCACCTCGAAGGCACCTTCCCCAGGCGCCAGCGGCGCCAGCAGGGTGGCGTTGGCGAGCACCCAGGCAGGGCTGCCGTCGATCCGCTGCAAGGCCACTTCCTCGTCGGCGAGCCCGCCCAGGGAACGCATCTTCTGCAGCAGCTCGGTGCGTTCCCACAGGTCCTTGTAATGATGGAGCATGCTCTTGCCGATGCACTCGCCGCGGGCGGCAAAACCCAGGATGCGTGCGAAGGCATCGTTGCAATCGAGGATCACGCCGGCAACGGAGGTGCGGAAGACCCCGGCCTGGTTGCGCTCGAAAAGCAAGCGATAGCGCTCTTCCGATTCGCGCAACGCCGCTTCGACGCGCTTGCGGGCGCGGACGTCGCGAGCGATCAGCACGACCCCGACCGGTGTCCGCCGCTCGTCGAGCAGCGGCGACAGCGACACCCGGACCTCGATCCGGTCGCCGGCGCGGTCGCAAAAGACCATCTCCTCGTCCCGCACCACCAGGGCCGCGTCCGCCCGCAGGCGTTCCGCCAGCGCCGCCGGCGGCTCCTCCAGGCAATCGATCGGCGCGCCGGCCAGCTCGCCGCCGCTGTAGCCGAAGACGTTGGCGGCCGCCTGGTTGGTGAACCGGATGCGCCCCTCGCGATCGCAGACGATCACCGGGTCGGCGACGGTGGCCAGGATCTGCTCGGCCGCGAAGGCCGGCGTGAGATCCACCAGCCGGTGACGGCGGATGGCGTGCACGACGATCAGGATGAACGCGAGGACCGGCAGATAGCCGAACGGATACAGCGGCACGCCGTAGGCCGCGAGGAAGTCGCACGACCCCAGGTACGCGATCGCCAGGCCGATCATCAGCGCCCGGGTGCGCACACGGCGGGTCGTCCCCGGCTCGGACCGCCGGTAGTCGCTCCACAGCTCGTACTGGCCGAGCGCCAGCATGGCGAAGAAGTACGCGAGGAACGGCGCGCCCAGCCAACGAAAGCGCGGATAGAAACCCCACCAGTAATGGTACAGGTCGCGCAGCAGCGCATCGCCGGCGACCGCCGGCGCGCAAAACAGCGCCGACGCCGCCCAACCGGCCCAGGCCCAACGCCGGCGCTCGCTGCGCGTCACCGCCAGCGTGAAGTGATAGAGCGCGGCCGGAATGAAGGTGATCCCGAGATAGGCCGCCTTCGCCCAGACCAGCGCCACGCGTTCGTCCGCAGCTAGGTACATGAACGAAAAGCAGAAGAGCCATATGCAAATCGCCGCCGCCAGCCATGCGAAAGGACGGGCCTCGCGAGCGCCCCGGCCGCGCACCATCACCGTCGCGCCAAGCAACAACATCGCTGCCGCGGTCACCAGCGGCGGCACCGCGCAGGCGTTCCAGTCATACCTCGAGGGATCGAAGCTCGCGATTGGCATGGGTTCGGGAGTGCGGCGCGGATTGTACCACCCATCACGTTGCGGTCGAGACGCTCCCGCCGCCGGCGCGCCGCCATAGCCGGCTCAGAAAGCTTGCATCGATTGAAAGCCGCAAGGATGTAATTTGATCCATTCTCCGCTCCGGCGCCGCGCCACCCGGGTCCGGGCCGGCCTTCGCCGCGCGGCGGGCTCGCCGCGGCACCCGGACCGCGAGGCGGCCGAGGTGCGCTGCGCCCGCTTGGCAGAACCTTTGCTTCTACCCCCGTCTCATGGACCGGCAATGGCTAGACCTACGACTGCGCGAGAGCGGGCGACGCCTGCATGTACTCATGGACGCGATCTGGAGACCGGTGGCCCGCCGGCCGGCGCTGCGGCGCACCCTGGCGGTGGCGCTCGCCATCGGCTACGCGCTGGCGCTGACCGGCGGCGCCGCCTGGCAGACCTGCGACTTCGCCGGCTGCCCCGACGCCGCTCGTCTCGCCGCCTTCCGGCCCGGCGGCGCGCCGCTGCTGCTCGACCGGCACGGCCAGGTGATCGCGACGCTCGACCGCGACGACCTGCAGGAGGTCCGCCTGGCCTCCCTGCCCGCGCACCTACCGGCCGCCTTCGTGGCGATCGAAGACCGGCGCTTCCTCGATCACGGCGCCGTCGATTGGCGCCGCGTCGCCGGCGCGCTCGCCGCCGACCTGCGCGCATGCAGCTTCGCGCAGGGGTTCAGCACCATTGCCATGCAGTTGGCACGCAACCTCTACCCCCAGGAGATCCCCGGCGAGCAGCGGACGACGGCCAGGAAGCTGCTCGAGATCCGCGTCGCGCAACAGCTCGAGGCCCACTTCAGCAAGCGCGAGATCCTCGAGCTCTACCTCAATCACATCTCCTTCGGCAACGGCGCCCGCGGCATCGAGGCGGCGGCCTGGCAGTACTTCGGCCGGCCGGCCGAGCGGCTCGACCTGGCACAGGCGGCGCTGCTCGCCGCGCTGCCCAAGGCGCCGAGCCGCTACGATCCGCGGCGCCATCCGGAGCGCGCCCTGGCGCGGCGCAACCTGGTGCTGGCGCGCATGGCGGCGCAGGGCAGGGTGGCGCCGGAGCTCGCCGCCGCCGCGGCGCGCGAGCCGCTCGGCGTCCATGCGCCGCCGGCGCACGCGCAGCAGGGACCGCTGGTGGCCCGCTACTTCGTCGACGAAGTGCGGCACGAGCTCGAGGAGCGCTTCGGCGAGGGTCTCTACACCACTCCGGTGCGGGTCTGGACGACGCTCGACCTCGCGGCCCAGCATGCCGCCGAAGAGGAGCTCGAGCGCCAGCTGCACGCGATCGAGTCCGGCAAGCTCGGACGCTTCTCGCGCGCCGCGGCTGCCGCCGGCGGCCAGGCCGACGAGGATCGCGACCTCGAGGGCGCGGTGGTGACCCTCCAGGCGGCCAGCGGCGACGTGCTCGCCTGGGTCGGAGGCCGCGACTACCGTACCTCGCAGTTCGACCGTGTGGCGCACGCCCGGCGCCAGGCGGGCAGCGCCTGGAAACCCTTCGTCTATGCCGCCGCCCTGGCCCGCGGCTACCCCTTGAGCCAGCAGATCGCCGACACCCCGCTGGTGGTGCCGCTCGCCGGCGGCGGCACCTGGGAGCCGCGCAACTACGACGGCGCCTTCGACGGCCGGGTGAGCCTGCGCGAGGCGCTGGCGCGCTCCAAGAACGTGCCCACCGTGCGGCTGGCCGAGGCCGTCGGCTACGACCGCATCACCGCGCTTGCCGCCGCCGACGGCATCACCGCGCCGGTGCCGCGGGAGCCCTCGATGCCGCTGGGAACGGTCTCGGTGGCGCCGCTCGAGCTCACCGCCGCCTATGCCGCCTTCGCCACGCTGGGCTGGCAGGTCGCGCCGCGGACGGTGCTCCGCGTCGAGCGCGCCGATGGCACCACGCTGTGGACCGCGCCGCCGCCCACCCGCCGGCAGGTACTCGATCCGGCGGTCGCCTACCTCCTCGACGACGCCCTGCGCGAGGCGCTGATCCGCGGCAGCGGCGCGCCTGGCCTGCCGCCGGGATTCGCCGGGCGCGCCGCCGGCAAGACCGGCACCAGCACCGCCGGCAACGACGTCTGGTTCATCGGCTTCACCACCGAGGTGGTGACCGGCGTCTGGATCGGCTTCGACGAGCCGCGGCCGATTGCCAACCAGGCGACCGGCGGCCGGCTGGCGGCGCCGGTCTTCCGGCGCCTGATGAGCCGGCTCTACGCCAATCGCCAGGCGCCCGCCTGGTGGGAACCGCCGGCAGGCGTCGCCTCCCTGCCGATCGATCCGGCCACCGGACTGGCGCTCGACGACGGCTGCGCCCCTGCCGGCGGCGAGCCGCCGCTACGCGAGCTGTTCCTCGCCGGCCTCGGTCCCGCCCCCTCCTGTCCCGGCGCCGGCGGTCCGACCCCCGCCGTGGAGTGGAACCAGACGCGACCGGCGCCGGCGGCCGAGGCCGACACCGACACCGAGGCCGGCGACCAGCGCGGGGGGTCAGGTGTAGGCTCTCCCGGCGAACCCGGAACCGCCACCGCCGCCACCGTGCCCCTTGCGGCGCCCGGGGCCGCCGCGGCACCGGGCGACCAGGCGGACGGCGATGACGACCAGCGACCGCAGGCCGCCGAAGGCACCGCGCCGCCAGCCGCCGGCCGCCCGCGAGGAGGCGCCGCCAGCCAGGGTCTGCCCCCGGCGCCGGCCCCAGGCGCCGGCAGCGCCGGCGCCTCCGGCGCTCCCGGCGACATCGCCGGCTGGTGGGAGGTCACCAACCGCGTCGATCCGACCAGCCTCGGCGAGGATCGCGGCCTGCAGGTGACCTATCGCATCGCGCTGCGCCAGGAGGGTACCCGCATCAGCGGCGAGGGCGAGCGGTGGGCGGTGGACGGCCGCCAGCTCCTCGCCCGCGCGCCGGTCGACCTGACCGGCTCGATCGACGGCCGCGAGGTGCGGCTGCGCTTCGTCGAGCGCGGACCACACGGTACCGTCAGCGGCACCTTCAATTGGCGCCTGGCCGGCGGCGCCACCAGCCTCGCCGGCACCTTCGCCGGCGGCGCGGCGGATTCCCACGGCACCTCTTCAGCAATCCGCCTTCGCTGATCGGGGCCTGGCGGGGCGCGCCCACCCCTCTAATCCAGCGAATCGTACGTACTTCGATTGACAAACGTACGAGATCAAGATAACCTGCTACCCATGCGACTCAAGGCCTCGAAGCTGCGCGAGAACATCTACCGCATCCTGGACCAGGTACTGGAAACCGGTGTGCCGGTCGAGATCGAGCGGCGGGGCAAGCTGCTCAAGATCGTCTGCGAGGAGCCGCCGAGCAGGATCGAGCGCCTCACACCGCGAGACTATCTGCGTGCTGCCCCTGAGGATCTCGTGCACCTCGACTGGTCCGGCGAATGGCGGCCCTGATCTATCTCGACACGCACGTCGTGGCCTGGCTGTTCGCGGGTCGCCTCGAGCTCTTGCCTGCCGCTGTGCGCCGGTTGCTCGACACCAGCGAGCTCATGATCTCACCTGCAGTCGAGCTCGAGCTCGAGTACCTGTTCGAGATTCAGCGTACTGTCAAGCCTGGCCGTGAGGTGGTCGCGGCCCTGAACCGGGAGATCGGCCTGAAGATCTGCGATCTGCCCTTTCCCCAGGTGATCGCAGCGGCGATACAACAGTCGTGGACTCGCGATCCATTCGATCGCCTTTTGGTCGGTCAGGCGGCCGTGCGCCCGGCGCCGCTCCTCACCAAGGACGATGCCATCCGGCGGCACTATAGCCAAGCGATCTGGACCGACTGACCCTGATTCTCGTTCGCCCGGAACCGGCCCGTTCCCCGCTCCGTCCAGGCTCAGGCCCGGCCCGCGCCGCCGGCGGCGACCCGCGCCGCCAGGGCCGTGGCGTCGCGCACGCAATCGGCGACCGAGACGCCGTGCAGGTAGTTGCCCGCCAGGTACAGGCCCGGCAGGTCGCGCTCGAGCTCGGCTTGCAGCGCGACGAAGCGGCCATGTCCCAGCTCGTATTGCGGAATGGCCCGGGGCCAGCGGCGCACGACGCTCGCCAGCGGCTGGCCGCGCACCCCCAGGGCGCGGCCGAGCTCCTCCTGCGCCACGGCGCCGAGCCGCTCGTCGCTCCAGGCGGCGGCCTCGGGGTCGGTGCGGCCGCCGAAGAACGCGGTGAGCGCCACGCAGTCTTCCGGCGCGCGGTCGGGGAAGAGGCTGGAGGTGAACAGGCACCCGAGCAGCCGCAGGCCGGCGCCACCGCCGCCCAGGGCGCGCAGGAAGCCGAAGCCGTCCAGCGGCTGCGCCACGTCCTGGCGGCGGTAACCGGCCGCCACCACCGCCACCGCGGCATACGGGATCTCGGCCAGCAGCCGGCTGCGCCCTCCCGTCACCTCCGCGAGCAGCGCCGCCGCTACGTCCGCCGGGACGGCCAGCAGCACCCGCCGCGCGCCGACGGCACCGCCGGCGTGCTCGACCAGGAAGCGCTCGCCGTCGCGCCGCACCCCCCGGCAGGCGATCCCATAGCGCACCACGCCGAGCTCTCTCGCCAGGTGCCGCGGCAGCTGCTCGAGGCCGCCGCGCAGCGAGACCATGGCCCCTCGCGGCGCCCGCGGAGCGCCCTTGCGGCGGGCGAGGGCGCCGCGGATCAGGCTGCCGTGCTCGGCTTCCAGCGCCGCGATCCTGGGCGCCGCCCAGCGCACCGCCAACCGCTCGGGATCGCCGGCGAAGACCCCGGAGACGAACGGCCCCACCGCCCGCTCCAGGAACGCCTCACCCAGCCGGCGCCGCACGAAGGCGGCGATCGTCTCCTCGTCCTGCCCACCCACCGCCGGCGCCGGCACCCAGGGCTCGCGCAGCAGCCGCAGCTTGGCGGCCGGCGGAAACAGCGGGCTGAGCAGGAAGGCGCGCGGTCCGCCCGGCAGCTCGCGCAGCCTGCCCCCGTGCCAGACCCACCGCCGGCGCGCCGCCGGCGCGGCGACGACGCGCTCGCCCTCCAGGCCGCTGTCGCGGATCAACGCCGGCAGGCTCGGATCGCTCTCGAGCACCGTGTTGGGTCCGAGCTCGAAGCGGAACCCCTTCGTCTCGTGGGTGAGCAGCGCGCCTCCCGGTCGCGACGACGCCTCGAGCACCGCCACCCGCAGGCCGGCCCGCACCAGCCGGAAGGCGGCCGCCAGCCCGGAGATTCCGGCCCCCACCACCACGGCGTCGTAGGGTCGCGCAGTCGGCTCGCGCATGCACGCATGATGATGTCACGGGCGCCCGGCGGCCAGGTCTCCAGCATCCTCGCCAAGCTCGGCGTGCGCGATCGCACCCGCGCCGTGCTCAAGGCGCTCGCAGCAGGGCTGCTCCACAGGCCGGATTTCGCGCGCTCCGCCTACTCGTAGTGCAGGGCTTCGATCGGGTCGAGGGCGGCGGCACGAGTGGCGGGATAGATGCCGGAGACCAGGCCGACGGTCATGGCGACGCCGGTCGACAGCAGGATCGAGGCGCCGGTCACCTCCGTCTGCCAGCCGGCGAAGGCGGCGACGACGCGGGCGATCACCACTCCGGCGGTCACTCCGGTGAGGCCGCCGATCAGGCTGATCGCGAACGACTCGACCACGAACTGGAAGCGGATGTCGCCGCGGCGCGCGCCGACCGCCCGGCGGACGCCGATCTCGCGGGTGCGCTCCAGCACCGTCGCCAGCATGATGTTCATGATGCCGATGCCGCCCACCAGCAGCGAGATGCCGGCGATGCAGCCCATCACCAGGTTGAACAGCCGCTGGGTGCGCCGGCTCTGCGCCAGCAGCGCCTCCGGCACCACCACCTCGTAATCGGCGGCGCCGCCGTGCAGGCGCGCCAGCAGATCGTCGATCAGCGACGCCGCCTCGCCGCCGCCGGTGCCCGGCGCCAGGCTGACCACGATCTCGTCGAGCGGCGACTGCAGCACCGGATGCTCGAACTTCCGCTCGGCGGTGGCGGCAGGCAGGTAGATCTCGTGCGCCACCGAGCCGACCGCGACGCCCTCGAACGTGCTGCCGGCGGCGCCCGCGGCCCCCTCGTCGCCGGCCAGCACCCCCACCACCTCGAGCCAGACGTCGTTGATCTTGAGCCGCTGGCCGAGCGCCGGCCCGAAGCCGAAGAGCTCGCGCCGCACCGCCGGTCCGATGACCCCCACCTGGGCGTGCTGCCGCTCGTCCAGGGGATCGAGGAAACGCCCCTCGGCCACCACCAGGTGCGAGAGCTCGGCCTGCGCCGCGCTGACCCCGTACACCTCGGCCCCCGGCGCCCGGCCGGACGCCGACCGCACCTTATAGGGCTCGATGCGGATGCGCGGCGCCACCAGGCGCACGCCGCGCACCGCCTCGGCGATGGCGGCGGCATCGCGCGCCGACACCCCCGGCGATTTGCGGCGGATCTCCTGCAGCTCGTCGTCCTTGAAGGCCTTCGCCCGCACCAGCACGTTGCGCAGGCCCAGGCGCTCGATCATCGCCAGCGCCTGGCGCTCGGCGCCGGCGCCGATCGAGAGCATGGCGATCACCGCGCCAACGCCGAAGATCATGCCCAGCATGGTGAGCACCGAGCGCAGCTTGTGCGCGGCCAGGTTCTCGAGCGCCGAGCGCACCGCTTCGGCCGGGCTCATCGCCGCCGCCTCCTGCCAGCCCAGCGGCGGCGCCTCATGGCAGCCCGACCTCCGCCGGCGGCGGCCCGATGCGCGGCACCCGCGGTGCGGCCGCCGCCCCCGCCCCCGCCGCCGCCGCTCCCGTGGACCGCCCGGCGCCGGTCGGATCGCGCAACGCCAGCAGGTCGCCGGCGGCGACTCCCGAGTCCAGGACGGTGGTCGCCAGGTCCGCCGGCCCCAGCGTCACCGGCACCGCGTCGAAGCCGCCGCCGGCGCGCCGGCGATAGACGACGTCGTGGCCATCGCGCTGGAACACCGCCTGCCGCGGCACCACCAGCGCACCGCGCCGCTCGGCGAGCCGCAGCGTCGCCTGCACCCGTTGGCCCGGCTTCATCACCCGCGGATCGGTGCGATCGAGCTGCAGGGTGACGGCGAAGAACTGCACCGGCGAGCCGCGCAGGCGCGGCTTGGCCAGCGCATCGACGCGCGCGATGCGCGCCGCATGCTCGACGCCGGGCGCGCTTTCGACGGCGACCGTCGCCGGCCGGCCGGCCGCCAGCCCGCCGGCGTCGGCTTCCAGCACGTAGACCTCGGCCTCCATCGCCGCCGGCTCCGGCACCTCCGCCAGGGTGCTGCCGGTCCACACCTGGTCGCCGACGTGCGGCACCTCGAGCCGCTGGTCGCGCTTGAGGATCAGCACCCCGTTGTTGGGCGCCCTCACCAGCAGCGCGCGCAGGCCCTCGCGCGCCTGGCGGATCTTGAGCTCGGCCTGGCGGGTGTCCACGCCGAGCAACCCGACGTCCGCCCGCTGCAGCTCCTGCCGGCTGGCCTGCACATGGCGCGCATGCTGCTCCTTTTGCGCCGCCAGCTCCTCGTCGATCCCCGACTCGATGATGTCGTTGCGCGAGAAGATCAGGGTGTCCTTTTTCTGGAAGCGCTTGGCCTGTTCGAGCTCGCTGCGCGCCATCGCCGCGTCGCGCTCGAGCTTGTAGATCTCGGCCAGATCGGTCGCGCGCTGCTTGCCCGCCTTGAGCCGCGAGGTGGCCAGATCGCCCTCGGCGTCGGCGAGCGCCTTCTCGATGTCGGTGGGATCGAACCGCGCCACCACCTCGCCGGCGCGCACCCGGCTGCCGTCCGGCGCCAGCCAGGCGAGGCGGAACGAGCCCGGAGCCGCCGCCGGCACCAGCACCGCCGTCGAGCGTACGGCCCGCAGGTTGCCTTCGGCCGGCACCAGATGGACGAAGTCGCGCCGCACCACCGCCGCCACCGGCACGCCACCGCCGCCGGCGCCAACGCCATCCACCAACCCTCCCGCCGGCCCGCCGGGCCCGCCGGGCGCCCCTGCCCGCCCCAGGCGGGCCACCGAAGGCAGGGTGGCAGCGAGCGCCGCCAGGGCCGCCAGCCCGAGCGCCGCCAGGGCGAGGCGACGCTTCATCCGCCCTCCCGCGGCCCGCCGGCGCGCCGCACCAGGTCGCCGGCACGGAGGCCGGCCAGCACCTCCACCCAGCGGTCGTTGTGGCGGCCGAGCCGCGGCCGCACCGCCTCGCTGCCGAAGCCGGTCCGGCGATAGACCAGCGGTCCGTCGGCGCGGTTGACCACCGCGTCGAGCGGCGCCACCAGGGCCCCGGGCGCGCGCTGCACCTCGACGTCGCCGGCGAAGCGCATGCCCGGCCGCATCAGCAGCGGCTCGGTGCGGTCCAGGCCGATCTTCAGCTTCGCCACCTTGGCGGGGTCGGCGGGCGAACGGGCCTCGACGGCGCCGAGCAGGGTGCGCACCCGGCCGGTGAAGGCGGTCTCGGGATGCGCGTCGAGGCGCAGCGTGACCACCTGGCCGGCGGCGACGCGGCCGGCGTCGCCTTCGTCGATCTCGCCCTCGGCCTGCAGGCGCCGCAGGTCGGGGATCTCGAGCACCACCTCCCGGCGCCAGACCGAGTCTCCCACCTTCTTCTTCACCCCCTTGCGGTCCGCCACGTAGACCACCGTGCCGTCGCGGGGAGCGGCCACCTGCAGGCTGGCGATCTCGGTCCGCGTCTCGGCGACCCGCGCCGCCGCCAGGTCGCGCTGCTCGGCGAGTGCCCGCAGCTCGGCGTCGCCGGCGCCGCCGGTCAGGCGCAGGCGCTCGCGGTAGTAGGCGTTCTCGTGCTGCGCCAGCTCGAGGTCGGCACGCGCGTCCTCGAGCTCGTGCCGCCGCTTGAGCTCGGGCGGCACGGCGAGCTTCAGCGCCGCCTTGCGCTCGTCGGCCGCCGCCTGGGCCAGCTTCAGCTCGTCGTCGCGGCGCGAGATGTCGAGCGTGGCGCGCCGCTGCTTCAGCTTCTCCTCGGCCGAGTCGCGCTCGGCCTCCTTGACCTGCAGGTTCTTCTGCAGCTCCGCGGGGTCGAACGCCAGCACCGGCTGGCCGCGGCGCACCGTCCTGCCTTCCGGCGCCATGAAGGTGATCTTGACGCGAAAGATGTCGCCGCCAATCGCCGGCGGGCCCAGGCGGGCGGCGTCGATGGCGGCGAGGCTGCCGCTCACCGGCACCGCGATCACCAGGTCCTCGCGATGCACCTCGGCCCATTCGCCGCCGACGGCCAGGGCCGTCCGCTGCATGCGGGCGCCGAGCGCGACGGCGGCGACGCCGGCCAGGGCGAGGACGGCGACCGCCGCCAGCGCGATCGGCATCGCCGGCCGGCGCGGGCGCCCGGCGGCGTCGCGAACAAAGGCGGTCATCGCCCCTCCCCCGCGGTGTCTGAGGCATGGGAGGCATGGGCGGCATGGGAGGAATCGGCGGTGTCGGCGGTGTCGGCGGTGTCGCCGCCGCCGCGCCGCCGCAGGGCCTGGCCGGCCGCGACGCCGCTCTCGGCGACGCACCAGAAGGAATCGCAGGGGCCCAGCCGCACCGCCGCCGCGCCGCCGCCGGCCAGCAGCGCCCGCGGCGGCCGCGACGCGAGGTCGAGGGCCGCCCGCGGCACCAGCAGCGCGTCGCGCACCGGCGCCGCGGCGATCTCGACCCGCACCGACATGCCCGGGCGCAACCGGCTGCGCCGGGAAAGCGGCAGCGGCGCCAGCGCGATGCGCACCGGGAAGTAGCGCAGCAGCGCGCTGCGGCCCGACTCGCGGGCCACCGCCGCGACCTCGGCCACGCGCCCGGCGTAGACCTCGTCCGGGAAGGCGTCGACGATGCAGGCCGCCGCCATCCCCGGCGTCACCCGGCCGTCGTCGACGTCGGAGAGCGCCGCCTCCACCAGCGTCGAGGACAGATCCGGCAGCGTCGCCACGGCCATGCCCGGCCACAGGTTGTCGCTCACCTGCACCTTGCGGCCTTCCCAGGGGTGGTCGGCGATCAGCACGGTGCCCGCCTGCGGCGCCCGCACGGTGAGGTCGCGGACGCCGGACTCGGCGGCTGCCAGCTCACGGCGCGCCTTGGCCAGCGCCACCTCCTGCACGCCGAGGTCGGCGGCGCCGGCGCCGCGCTCGGTGGCCAGGTCCTTCTCGGCCTTGGCCAGCTCGGTCTCGGCGCTCTTTAGCTTCAGCTGCAAATCCTGGTAGTCGAACGCCGACAGCAGCTCGGCCGGCACCGCGGCGGCGGTGCGCGCCTTGGCGAGGTCGTGGCGCTTCTGCTCGACGGCGAAGGCCAGGTCGGCCAGCTTGGCGAGGCCGTCGGCCCGCAGCCGCGCCAGCTCGGCCACGGCGGCGGTGACGGCGGAACGCTTCTCCTCGATCTGCGCCACCCACGCGGAGTTGTCGAACTGCGCCACCGGCTGGCCGGCGGCGACCGTCGAGCCGTCCTCGGCAAGCCAGGTCAGCGTCAGCTGGAAGTCGGACGTCGCCGGCGTCACCAGCGGCACGGCTGCCGCCGCCCGGATCTCGCCGCTGAGCAGCAGCTGCGGGCGCAGGCTGCCGCGCCGCACCGCCAGCGCGCCGTCCGCGGGCTGGGGGGCCGCTGCCGGCGGCGAGCCCTGCGCATGGCTGCAGCCGGCCAGCCCCGCCAGCCCGAATGCGGCTACCAGCAGCCGCGCGAAGTGGCCGCGCCGGCGCATGCATTCATTATGTACGATGCGATCGGGCGGACCGTCGCAGCCGTCAGCGGCCCGCGCCGTCGAGCCGCGCGAGCTGGAAGCCCGCCGGCAGGACGGCGTGGGCGAGATCGAAGTCGTCCGCCGCGATCGGGACGACGAGGGTCTTGGTGTCCTCGAAGACCAGCCGCACCTCGCACCCCTTGATGCCGGCCGCCGACGGGTTCGCGTTGGCGGCCCACAGGTCCAGGCGGGTGGTCTCCTCGCTCTTGCCGGTCAGGCGCAGGGCGAGGCGCGGCGTCCAGGCATCGATGCCCGGCGCGGTGACCGCGACCCGCCGGCGCACCCCGTCGTCGGAGCCCAGGGTCAGGACCCCCAGCAGGTTGGCGATCGGCGCCGGCGTCTGCGGCGGCCGCTGGCCGTTGGCCCCCTGGTAGGCCACGATCCGCCAGGTCGGCGTGTTGGGAATGGCGATGTTCGCGGCGGCCTCGGCGGTCGCGGTGCCCACCAGCCGGCCGCTGACCAGGCTGTAGTAGTCGTGCACGTCCTCGCCGCCGCAGCACCCCAGCTTGGTCGCCTCGTAGAGCTCGCGATCGCGCGGGATGCCGCCCTCGTCCGCCGCGTCGGTGAAACTCCACAGGCGACGATCGAAGCGCGACGCGCCGTCGATCCAGCCACTCACCGTCAGGGTCGATTCCTCGCTCTCGGCGTCGGAATGCGAGAGGCTCTGCAGGCGCTGGATCACCAGCAGATCGATCGGATGCTTGGGCGTCAGCGCCACGCGCGTGACCTGGAAGCCCGGTTCCACCACCAGGCGATCCCAGCCGCCGCCGGCGTTGCGCTGCTCGCTGAAGCGGGCCTCTTGCGCGATCTCGAAACCCGCGGGGGCATTGCCCGCTCCGCCTGCCGTGCCGCGCCGGGCCGGAGCGGCGGTCTCGCCGGGTGCGGCGCCGAGCGACAGCAGCGCCAGCAGCAGCAGCACGCCGGCGGCGGCGCGCCAGCCGGCGGTGGCGGTGGCGACGGGAGCGGCGGCGCGCCAGCCGGCGGTGGCGGTGGCGACGGGAGCGGCGGCGGCGGCGGCGGCGGTGGAAACGGGGAATCGCTGCTGGTCGATCGGCATCGGCGTTCTCTCCTCCAGCCCGGCGCCGAGCTCCGGCGCCTGGGGCACTCTTCATAGCAGGTTGCGGCAAGCCGGCGCGCCCGGTGACGCACGAGCCGGTGGCGCCCTCGGAAATTCCCACGAGCCCGCCGTTCTTGACCGGTCGCCAATGCTGTAATAGCATTTACAGCGGCTCAGCACTCCGTGTAGTCGGACATCGTACTCGCTGGAGGACCGCATGCCGCCCACCTCGCAAGTGCCCGTCTCGCCACTACCGTCCCGGTCGCGCCGCGTTGCCTGGCTGGCGACGGCGGCGGCGCTGGCTTTGCTGTCCGGCGCCCTCGCTCCGGCGTCGGCCACGATCTGCGCCACCGACACCAGCCCGGGCGCGACCCTGCTGCTGCCCTATTTCGAGGTGGACCTCAACGACCCGAACGGCTTGACCACCCTGTTCTCGATCAACAACGCCGCCGCGGCCGCCGTCCTCACCCATGTCGTCCTCTGGACGGACCTGGACGTGCCGGTGCTCGCCTTCGACGTCTATCTCACCGGTTTCGACGTCCAGACCATCAATCTCCGCGACATCGTCATCTCCGGCAACCTGCCGCGCACCGCCTCCGCCGGCCAGGATCCGACCGACACCATCAGCCCGCGGGGTGGGCTCTCCCAGGACATCGACTTCGCCAGCTGCGACGGCTTCCTGCCGCTCCCTCCCCTGCCCGCCATCTACCTGACCCACCTGCAGCATGCCCTGAGCGGCCTGCCCTCGCCCGTCCTCGCGAATCTCTGCGCGGGCCTGCTCTACGGCGACAACATCGCGCGCGGCTACGTCACCGTCGACACGGTGAGCCGCTGCTCCACCGACTACCCTGGCGACATCGGCTACTTCGCGCCCAACAACGCCGGCGTCGTGACGGACCAGAACGTGCTCTGGGGCAGCTGGTACATCGTCAACGCTACCAAGGGCTTCGCCGAAGGCTCCGACATGGTGGCGATCGAAGCCGACGGCAGCAACCCGGCGACCTCCACTCCGGGGCGCTACACCTTCTACGGCCGCTTCGACGGCTGGACGGCGGTCGACCACCGCGAGCCCCTGGCGACGACCTTCGCGGCGCAGTTCGCGACCGGCGGCGGCTTCAACGGCGGCACGGACCTCCTGGTCTGGCGCGACAGCAAGGTGATGCAGCAGCCCTTCGCGTGTCCGGCGCAGCCGGGCGTGAGTCCGGCATGGTTCCCGCTAGGGCAGGAGGGCTTCGTCATGTTCGACGAGCAGGAGCACGCCGTGGTAACCGGCAACGGCACCTGCAACCCGCCTCTGCCGTGTCCGCCATCGCCGATGCCGCCGGTGCCTCCCTTCCTGCCGTTCCCGGCGGCGACGCAGCGGACCCCGGTGTCGAGCGCGCAGCTCCCGGTCCCGTTCGCGTTCGGCTGGTTCTACATCGACCTCAACGGCACCAGCGCCGGCGGCAATCCGAAGGCCGACCCGGCGGCCGAGCAGGCATGGGTGATCACCACCCAATCTTCCAACCTCCATTTCGCGGTGGCCCTGGACGCCTACCGGCTGGACGACGCCTGCGCCGCGAACCATTTCGTCCCCTGAGGCCGGCCGCGGCTCGGCGCCCTCGAAGGTCCTCCGGCGTGTCCTCGGAAGCGTCTTCAGCAGCGCCGCCGGCCCGCGCGCGGCGCTCGCCCCGAGGCGCTCGCCGGCAGCCGGCGGCGCGGTCCGCGCTGGTGGCGACGTTGGCGACGGTGGCGCTGTTGGCAACGGTGGCGCTGCTGGCGACGGTAGCGGCCTGCGCCGGCACGCCGGCGGCGCCGGCCCGGACGGCGGCCGAGTCGTCGCCCCGGCGGGCGGCCGCGGCGTACCGGGCGGCATGCGCCGGCGGCGACGCCGGGGCCTGCACCCAGCTGGGCGTCATGACCGGCTCGGGCGAGGGACTGCCGGCCGACCTCGTGGCCGCCGCGGCGCTCTACCGGCGGGCCTGTGCCGGCGGTTCGGCGCTCGGTTGCTTCGACCTCGCGGTCGTCGAGTCCACCGGCCTGGGCGTGCCGCGGGATGCGGCGGCCGCCGCCGGGCACTACGCCCAGGCCTGCGACGCCGGCGACCCGGCCGGCTGCGGCGAGCTGGGCGCCCTGTATGCCGTCGGCGCCGACGCCGACGCCGACGCCGACATTGAGCACGATCCCGTCCGCGCCGCGGGTCTCCTCGCCACCGCTTGCGACGGCGGCGAGGCGCGAGCCTGCGGCCACCTCGGCGACCTCTGTGCGGCGGGGGAAGGAGTGCCTCGCGACGAGCCGCGGGCGCGGGCGCTCTATGCCCGGGCCTGCGACGGCGGCGACCCGCAGGGCTGCCACCAGCTGGCGACCGCCTACGCCGACGGTGCCGGCATGCCCGCGGACGCCACGCGCGCCGCCGCGCTCTACCGCCGGGCCTGCGACCTGGGAGCCGTTCAGGCCTGCGCCGACCTCGCCGCGGCGCTCGAGCAGGGCCACGGCGTCCCCGCCGCCGAACCCGCCGCCGCCCTGGCCCTCTACCGCCGGGCCTGCGAGCGGCACGATGCGCCGAGCTGCTTCGCCGCGGCGGCGCTCTACGACGATGGCCGCGGCGTGCCCCAGGATCCGGCCCGCGCCCTCGCCCTGTACCGCCGGGCGTGCGCCCTGGGCTACGACCGCGGCTGCGACGAGAGCACCCGGCTGGCGCCGCCGCCGCGCTGAGGAGGTTGGCGAAGCGCCGCGACCGTGAAGCACCGCGGCCATGAAGCGCCGCGGCCGCCGGGCGGCGCTACCTTGGGCCGGCGAGGGGGACGTGCAGCTGGCAGAGCAGCGTCAGGGCGGCGGCGAGGCCGGCGTACTGGCCGAGCGCGATGGGGTCCTCGGTTTCCGGGGCGTCGCGGCGGAAGGCCTGGACCGCGGCCGCGATCAGCAGCAGCAGCAGCAGGCCCTCGCGGCTCAGCGCC
This sequence comes from uncultured Acidobacteriota bacterium, assembly GCA_963732005.1. Classification (GTDB taxonomy): domain Bacteria; phylum Acidobacteriota; class Thermoanaerobaculia; order Multivoradales; family UBA5704; genus JASLEW01. The sequence continues at coordinate 2,077,690 of CAVSXT010000005.1, read as the reverse complement.
CACAGCCCGGCCAGCACCGCCGCCGCCGCCAGGCGCTGCCGGCGCGACAGCGCGCGGAAAGCCCGGCCGCCGTCGAGCTGCCAGACCGGCAGCAGGTTGAACAGGTTGACCCAGGCGCCGAAGCGCGCGACGGCGGCCCACAGCGGTCCCCAGCCGAGCAGGAAGCCGGCGTAGGCGACGACCGCGGCGCCGAGGCCCCAGATGGGGCCGGCCAGGCCGATTCGCGCGTCCTCGCGCGGGTTGGCCGGATGCTGGCGCAGGCGGATCAGCGCCCCCAGGCCGGGCACGAACATCGGCGCGCTGGCCTGGATGCCGAAGCGGCGCAGCGCCGCCACGTGCCCCATCTCGTGCACGTAGATCGACAGCACCACCAGCACCGCGAACCACCAGCCGAAGATGGTCCAGTAGACGCCCACCGTCAGCAGCATGGAGAGCAGCGTCCCCGCCTTGGTGAGCCCGAGCAGCAGCAGCTTGGCCTTGGTCGCCAGGAAGGCGAGGCCGGTCGCGAGGCCGCCGCGGAGGCTCCAGGAGCGCCGCCGCGCGCCGTCTCCGGCCTCGCCGCCCGCGGGCGCGCCGGCGCCGGCACCGGCGCCGGCGGCCGGCCGGCCCCCCATCGCGGCGGCCTCGCTCAGCGCGGCGACCTTGGCCCCGACCTGTGTCGCCTGCCTCGACCCCGGAGGCAGCAGCTCCAGCGCCCGCCGCCAGCTGGCGAGCTCCGCGACGGGATCGCCGTTCCGGCCGGCGGCCTCGGCCGACGACGCCAGCCCCTTGAGCACGGCGGCATGGACCAGGGCATGGCAGGAGGGGCAGGCGAGCAGCGCCGGCGCCACCTCGGTGCCGCAGGCGCAGGTCATCGCCGCCAGGCCGCCGGCGTCAGCGCGTGCGGGCCGGAGGTCTGCAGCCGGGGCCGGCGGTTCAGCTGCCACGCCTCGTAGAGCCCGACGGCGATGACGATCAGGCCGAGCATGCCGACGCCGCCCCGGAGAGGCAGCGTCGCGGCGACCAGCACCGCGCTCGGGACGTCGGCGCGCTGGTAGGCGGCGTAGACCGCCGGCACGTAGGTGCCGACGATCGCCAGGTAGGTGAGGACGACGGCCAGCGCCTGGTACAGCCCGCCGCCGTGGCCGCCGCAGCCCCAGTGCACCGCCTTGCCGACCAGGAAGCCCACCAGGATCGAGATCAAGCCGAAGTGATACCCGGTGAGCGCCGAGACGCCGAAGTAGACCCCTGCCCCCACCACCGCGGCGGCCAGTCCGGCGCCCGCCGCGCGCAGGAAGCCGGCAGGTCCCGGCCGCCGCTCGAAGGCCCCGACCAGCCGCTGGTGGCAGGCCGCGCAGCAGACGCGGCCGGCGACCTCGTAATAGCTGCCGGCCAGCGCCTGGCCGCAGACGGCGCAGCGCTGCGGCTGCCCGTCGGCGAACTCGGCGTGATCCAGCTGCAGGCTGCCGGGCTCCGCCGCGGCCTGCGGCCCTTGGTCGCTCATCCAGGGTTCTCCTCGTTTCCTCAAGTATATCGCGCAAGGCTTCAGCGGCGGGTCGATATGATGCCGGCATGAACCCCGAACGGCCGGCGCCGGCCCAGGCTCACGGCGATCCGGCGCCGCCCGCCGACCGGATCGCGGACCGGGCCCGCTTCGACTTCGTCCGCTACGCCAACTGCTGGGAGGACGCGGACGTCCTGGTGGCCGCCCTGCGACCGCGGCCGGGCGCGCGCATCCTGGGGATCGCCTCGGCCGGGGACAACTGCCTGTCGCTGGTGGCGGCGGGCGCCGACGTGGTGGCCGTCGACCTGTCGCCGGCGCAGCTGGCGCTCGCCGAGCTCAAGCGCGCCGCGATCCGGCGCCTGCCCTACGCGGCGCTGCTTGGCTTCCTCGGCGTGCGGCCGGCGGTTCCGGAGCGGGACCGGCTGGCGACGCTCGCGGACCTCGGCGGCGAGCTGTCGCCGGAGACCCGCGACTACTGGCACCGCAACGCCGCGGCGGTGGCCGGCGGGGTCATCCACTGGGGCAAGTTCGAGCACTACTTCGGCCTCTTCCGGCGCCGCGTCCTGCCGCTCGTCCATGGCCGCCGCACCGTCGGCGAGCTGCTGGCGCCGCGCGACGCCGCCGGGCGGGCAGACTTCTACCGCCGGCGCTGGGACACCTGGCGCTGGCGGCTGCTCTTCCGCCTCTTCTTCAGCCGCGCGGCGATGGGCAGGCTGGGCCGCGATCCGGAGTTCTTCCGCTACGTCGAGGGCTCGGTGGCCGAGCGCATCCTGGGGCGCGCCCGCTACGCGCTCACCGTGCTGCCGATCGCCGACAACCCCTACGTGCGCTACATCCTGACCGGCGGCTTCGACACCGCCCTGCCGCACTACCTGCGCCCCGAGGTCTGGGCGCGGTTGCGGGCGCGCCTCGACAGCCGGCCGGAAGCGCTGGCGCTGCACCTGGGAGCCATCGACGAGGTTGGCGCCGCGATCGTCGCGGCCGGCGGCGGCGGCTTCGACGGCTTCAACCTGTCGGACATCTTCGAGTACCTCGATCCGCCGGCCTGCGCCCGCATCTTCCGTGGCCTGCTGGCCGCCGCCAACCCCGGCGCCCGCCTGGCCTACTGGAACATGCTGGTGCCGCGCCGCTGCCCGCCGCCGGCGCCCGCTGCGTCGCCGGCGGCGGCGGCGGCGCCGCGGGTGCCGCGGGTGCGCGCGCTCGACGCCGAGGCCGCCGAGCTGTTCGCGCACGACCGCGCTTTCTTTTACAGCGCCTTCGTCCTCGAGGAGGTGTGCTGATGGACTGGCGCGCGGACCTGCCGGGGGCGGCGGTGCTGTCCGGCGTGTTCCTGGGCCTGCTGCTCGCCGCCGAGCTCTGGCGGCGCTTCGGCAATCCGCAGGCCGAGTGGACGCGCAAGCTGGTCCACATGGGCGGCGGCATCGCCTGCCTGTTCTTCCCGTTCCTGGTGCGCTCGCCGTGGGTGGTGCTGGCGATGGCGGCGGCGCTCACCGCCGTCTTCGCGCTCGGCGGCCGCCTCGGTTTCCTGCGCAGCCTGCATGGGGTCAGCCGCCGCAGCCGCGGCGTCGAGTACTACCCGCTGGCGGTCTTCCTGGTCTTCCTCATCGCCCGCGACCGGCCCTGGATCTATGTCTCGGCGCTGCTGGTGCTGGCGGTCGGCGACGCCTTCGCCGCGCTCATCGGCAGCCGCTACGGCGTGGTGCGCTACCAGGTCGAGGACGAGTACAAGAGCCTCGAGGGATCGATGGTCTTCCTGGTCATCGCCTTCCTCGCCATGCATCTCCCGATGTTGCTGCTCACCGCCCTGCCGCGCCCGGTCTGCGTGCTCGCCGCGCTGCTGGTGGCGGCGCTGGTGACCGGTTTCGAGGCCATCTCGCTGAAGGGGGCGGACAACCTCTTCGTGCCGCTGGCGGTGGCGGTGGTGCTGGGCAAGATCACCGCCCAGCCGCTCGCCGAGGTGATCTTCCAGAACCTCTCGCTGCTGGTCATCTGCCTGGTGGTGGCGGCGCTGGTCTGGCGGACACGCGCGCTCAACGCCGGCGGCACGCTGGCGTTCATCCTCTACGCCTACGGCGCCTGGTCGCTGGGCAGCTGGCAGTGGGCGCTGCCGGCCTTCATCGGCTTCGCCGCCTACGTTGCCATCTGGGTTTACCTCGGGCGCCGCGGGCGGCCGGGCGGGGCGCGGGTGCAGACCCTGGCCCGCGCCGTGCTGCCGCCGTTCTGCATCCTGATCCTCGCCAACAGCTTCCGCCAGGCCTTCGACCCTGCCTACGGCCCCTACCTGGCCGCCTCCGGCGCGGTGCTCGCATTCTGCCTGCGGCCGGGGCTGCTGATCCTGCTGCGCCGGCGGCCGAGTTGCCGCGCGGCGCCCGGGTCGCCGCCTGAGCTGCGGACCCCGCGCACCTGGAGGGCCCTGCGGGCAGCGCCCTGGCTCGCGGGCGCCGCCGCCGGCGCCGCGGCCGGGCTGGCGGTCGCCGTGCCGCCCTGGCTGATCCAGGGCCTCCCGCCCTCACCCCTGCTGGCGGTGAGCACCGTGGTGCTGGCGGTCTCCCTGGCGAACGCCGCCCTGGTCCGCGACGAGGGTGGCCTGGAGGCCGAGGAGGAGGCCGACATCCCCTGGCCGGCGCGCCTTTTCCTCCTCGCCTTCGCCGCCGCCGCGCTGGTCCTGGCGCTGCAGTGGGCCGGCCTGGCATCCGCCTGGCGCCCGGACCTGGCCGTCTGGGGCGCCTTCCAGCCGCTGCAGGTTCATTCCTGAGCCGGCGCGGCGGGGCGCGACGGTCGTCTCGCTAGTCCAGCAGCTCGACGGTGCCGGCGGCGCCGTCCATGCGGACCCTTTGGCCGGTCCGCATCGCCGCGATCAACCCCGGGATGCCGACGATGGTCGGGATGCCCATCTCGCGGGCGACGATGGCGGAGTGCGAGAGGATGCTGCCGCGCTCGATGAGCAGGCCCGAGACCGACGGGTAGAGCGGCACCCAGCCCGGATCGGTGCGCTCGGCGACCAGGATCTCGCCCGCCAGGCTGGCGTCGTCGGCCGGCGTGCGGATCACCTTGACCGCTCCGGTCACCACCCCCGGACAGCAGGGAGTGCCCTGCAAGACTGCCGCGCCGGCGCCCATGTCGCCCGCCCCGCCCGCGTCGCCCGCGTCGCCCCCGGCAGTGGCACCTGCGCTCCCGGCAACGACGCGCCGCGGCGGCCGGCCCCGGAAGAGGTTGCGGTGGTAGGCCATGCCGAAGGTCTCGAAGCGGTCCTCGGGCCGGGCCTCGACCTCGCGGTAGCGGTCGAACTCGGCGCGGCGCAGCGCCGCCAGACCCCGCAGGTCGGTGGTCACCGCCATGCCCTCGACGTAGTCCCAGACCTCGTCGAGCGTGAGGTAGAAGACGTCCTCCGGCGCGGCGAGGATCCCCGCCGCGGTGAAGCGGTGGCCCACGGCGCGCAGCAGCTCGCGCAGCAGGCCGTAGATGCGGGTGCGGGCGAAACGCAGGTTCTCGCGGTTCTTGACCCCCAGGCGCGCGTTGCCGAGCACCCATCGGAAAACCGCGCGGCGCGGCAGCAGGCCCCGCCGGGCCGCCAGCGCCGCCGCCGCGCGACGCTCCGCCGCGGCGCGGATCTGGCCCTCCCGCGCCTCCAGGGCGGCGACGTCGAGGGCCGCGGCATCGCTCGCCGCGAGGTAGTTGCGCAGCACCTGGTAGAGGAATGCCGGGCGGTCGCGCAGCGACGGCTCCTCGAGCTTCAGCTCGTTCATGCAGCGCAGGCCGTAGAGCTCGAGGTAGCGCCGCACCGCCGCGGCCAGCTCGGCGCAGCGCGGGTCCGCAGGCACCTGCGCGGCCAGCACCTGGGGAGGGCTCGCGCGCAGCAGCTCCACCACCTCCGGCCGCCGGCGCGCCGCCGCGGCCATCGCCAGCAGCATCTTGGTCGGCTCGGTGCTCTCGATGCCACCCTCACCGCAGATCAGGTCGTTCTGCAACGACCCCGAGGCGTCGCCGCACCAGCTCGTGGCTAGCCGCTTGAGGGTGCCGTAGAAGACCATGACGAAGAAGTCGTTGACGATCGGCGCCTTCCAGTTCCACAGCAGCCGGTCCTCCATCTCGCGATAGAGGGCCAGCAGCTCGTGCGGCGCCATGGCGCTGAAGTCGCGCGCCGACCACTCGCCGTAGAGCGCCGAGAACGACGTCTGGAAGTCGCCGACGATGCGCCGGATGTGCAGGAAGTTGCTCGCCGAACGCAGCACCAGGCGCAGCAGCGCCGGCAGCTCGACGGTGTAGCGGTGCAGGCGCGACGGCGCCGCGGCGATCCTGGCGACGCGAGCCGCACCGGCAACTGGCGCCGGCGTGCCCGCGGTGTCCGCGGCATCCGCGGGATCGGCGGCCGGCTCCCGCACCCCCATCATCGACTCCATGAACTTCTGGTTGTACTGGTAGCCGGGGAAGAGCCGCACCAGGGCATACCAGTTGCGGAGGTTGTAATAGACCTGGCCGCGGAACAGGCCGAGCATGTGATCGAAGACCACGCGATGGGCGCGCACCTTTCCCGGCTCGATGCCCATCACCTCGGCAAAGCAGTGATAGACGATGGCGTAGGCGCGCCGGATGAAGCTGAAGGTCATCGGCGAGGTGACGCCGGAGTAGCTCTCGATGATGTTGGAGTTGTCCCACAGCAGGCGGTTGCCGGCCGCCGGCCCGAGCTCGGCGACGGTGGTCACCGGCCGCGCCTGCAGCAGCCAGGCGCGGCCGCCCTCGTCGATGGCGAACTCGAGGTCCTGCGGGCAGCCGTGGTGCCGCTCGACGAGCAGGCCGAGCCGCGCCAGGGCGCCGACCTCGGCGGCGCTCAGGCTGCTCGCCTCCTGCATCGCCGCCGGCACCGGCTCGTGGCGCAAGCCGCTGCCACCCTCGGCGTCGAAGACCAGCCGCTCGCGCTTGCCGGCGAGGCGCTGGTCGACCTCGAGGCTCTGCTTGTCGACCACGAAGGTGTCGGCGTCGAGGCCGGCGCTGACCAGCCCTTCGCCGGCGCCGTAGAGGGCGCTGATCACGATGTCGTGGACGCTGCCGGTCGCCGGGTCGGCGGTGAAGAGCACGCCGCTGGCGCGCGCCGTGACCATCTCCTGCACCACCACCGCCACCGCGATCTCCAGCAGCGGCAGCCCCTGAGCCAGCCGGTAGGCGAGGGCGCGCTCGCTGTAGGCGGACGACCAGACCCGCCGCAACGCCGACTCGACCTCCGTCTCGCCACGCACGTAGAGGAAGCTGTCGTGCAGTCCGGCGAACGACTCGCCGGCGGCGTCCTCGCCGGCCGCCGAGGAGCGCACCGCGACGAAGGCGCCGGCGCCGATGCGCGCCGCGTGCGCCGCCGCCATCGCTGCCCCCAGGCCCGCGGGCAGCGGCAGCGCCTCGATCCAGGAGCGGACGTCGCGCGCCGCCGCGTCGAGCTCGCGCGTCGACACCTCCAGGTCGCGTGCCGCGCCGGCGGCGGCCACCGGGACCTGGCCCGGCGGGCTTCCCTCCTGCCTTGCGAACGGCGCCAGCCGCGCCGCGATGCGCCCGCGCAGGTCCGGGTCGACCGCCGCCGCGAAGGCCGCGGTGGTGACCGCATACCAGGGCGGCACCGGCAGGCCCAGGGCCTCCAGCCGGGCAAGGTTGGCGGCCTTGCCGCCCAGCCGCTCGCGCTGGCGGGCCGCGCTCGCCAGGTCCGCCACCACCAGGGCGTCGCCGGCGGCCGCGGCGTTCGGCGTTGCGGGCTCGTTCATCAGCGCCACGGGGGAGCGATGCCGAAGCGGCGGCCGATCTCGAAGGCGAGGATGAGATCGAAGGCGATGATGTAGATGCCGGCGAAGAGCTCCATGCGCTTGGCGCTGGCGCGGCTGGTGCGGAAGCGGTAGTCGAAGAAGCCACCGAGGCAGAGGACGAAGAGCGCCACCAGCGCGGCGTAGAAGCTGGCCGGCAGGCCCAGGTGGTGGCCCACCAGCGCCACCATGCCGGTGTCGAGGACGCGGATGCCGAGGACCACATAGGCGGCGCCGTAGGTGCCGAAGACGCGGGTGTAGCTCTCGACGCCCTCGATCTCGTCGGCCGGCGCGCGGATCTTGCGCGACACCTCCCAGTTGGAGGTGACGCAGAAGCCCACCCAGCTGTAAACCCAGAACCAGGCCGGCGCCTGCCACGGGAAGCGGCCGGTGGCGAACGCGAACACCATCAGCGACAGCAGCGGCATGATCAGCATGTGGGAGGCGGCATAGAGCAGGAAGTGGCGCCGCAGCCAGGCGCCGGCGAAGAACTCGCGCAGCATCAGCAGCGAGAAGGCGAGCGCGGCGAGCAGCGCGATGAGCGCCGGCAGGCCGTTGGCGGCGGCCAGCGCCAGCTCGACGGCGATGGCGCCGCCGCCCAGCAGGCGCAGCTGCGCCAGCGAGACGAGGCCCCGCTGCAGCACCCGCTCGGGGTAGTGCAGGCAGTCGTCGCGGTAATCCTTGTGCTCGTCGAAGACCCGCAGGTGGAAGAAGAAGCAGAACAGGGTGACGGCGCCGGCCAGCGACGAGAGGTCGTAGCGCATCGGCCGCCCGGGCGCGGTGAGGACGCGGGCGAGGAACTGGTTGGAGGAGTAGTAGGCGGCGATGAGCACGCCATGGCCGAGCAGCGGGAAGCGCTCCGCGAGATAGGCGCGCAGCCGGAGCGGGAACGGCGAGGCGAGACTGAGAGTGGCGGCGCCGTCGCTCATCGGCCGCTCCCCGCCGCGGGCAGGCGCCCGCCGGCGCCGCCGCCGCGCAGCAGCCGCCGGCGCAGCTGCGCGTAGTCGACCTTGCTGCGGTGGCGCGGATCGCGCGGCAACGGCTGGCGGCTGAACACGACCTCGTCGATCGCGATACCGACGCCCGGCTCCGCCCCGCCCGGCTCCGCGCCGCCTGGCTCCGCGCCGCCCGCCTCCGTCCCGCCACCGAGGCGCGCCGCGAGAGCGGCGTGCACGCCGGCGTCCTCCTCGCCCTCGATCACCAGCACCACCCGCTCGCCCAGCGCCTCGTCCGGCAGCCCCACCGCCGCCATGGCCTGCGCGGAGCGGCCCAGCGCCTGCGCCGCCGCCTGCTCCACGAGCTGGGGGTGCACCGCCCGGCCGGCGCGCCAGATCGTCGAGTGCACCCGGCCGGCGAGCCAGAAGCGGCCCTGCGCGTCGAGGCGGCCGGTGTCCCCCATGCGGTGCCAGATCACCCCCTCGGCGTCACGGATCTTGTTCTCCGCCACCGCCTCGGGATTGCGAAAATAGTCCTGGCAGACGTGGTCGCCGGCGACCACCAGCTCGCCGACCTCGCCGGCCGGCACCTCCCAAGCCGCCCAACCGCCGTCGAGCGTCACCGCACCACCGTGGATACGGATGACGCGCGCCCGCACCGCGGCGCACGGCGGCCCGACGCAGTAGCCGGCCACCGGCGCCGCGCCCGGCAAGACCGCGGCCGGGGCCGAGGCTCTGCACAGGGCCAATCGCTCCTCGACGGTGAGGTGGGCGACCGGCTCCGCTTCGGTCGAGCCGTACACCACCACGATCTCGGTCTCCGGCAGCGCCCGCCGCCAGAGCGCCAGCTGCTCGTCGGCGACCGGCGCGCCGCCAGTCAGCAGGCGGCGCAGCCGCCGCAAGGGCGCCGGGGGCGGCAGGTCCTGGTCGGGCCGCCCGCCCGCATCGCCCCCGCCGGCACCGGCCGCCGCGATCGCCGCGGCGAGGCGGTCGAAGAACGGCGGCGACGCCGTGCAGGTGGTCACGCCGTGAGCCTCCATCTGCGCCAGCAGCGCCGCGCCGTCGACGCGGTCGACGCGGGCGAAGTCCATCGCCGGGACGACCGAGGTGACGCCGCTCGCCAGGTTGCGCAGGGCGAAGACCGGGAACATCGTCAGGTCCACGTCGTCGGCCGCCAGCGGGAACTCGGCGGCCAGGGCCAGGTGCTGGGCGCGCAGGAAGCCATGCGTGCGGTTGGCTCCTTTGGGTTCGCCCGAGGAGCCGCTGGTGAAAGTGATCAGCGCCGGGTCGCCGGCAGCGGCCCGGAAGATCTCTCCTGCGACCCCGTCCCCGGCGGCGTCGGCGCTCCTGCTCGCTTCACCGCTGGCATTCCTGACGGCATCGCCTCGGGCAGCTGCCGCGACCTCGCTCCCGGCACCCTCGCCACCCCTGCCGGCGTGGCCCGCGGCACCCTCGCTCGTACCGGCCGCGGCGCCCGCCGCCGCCAGCTCCGCCAGGCTGCGGCCGGCCGGCAGCGGCCCCCAGCGCCGGCCGGTGGTGACCGTCAGCCGCACCCGCCGCAGCGCCGGCGAGAGCCAGCGCAGCAGGTGGCTGCGCGGCGTTCCCAGGTAGGCCGCGGGCGACGCGAAGGCGGCGAAGGCGGCCACCTGGCGCCAGCCGATCCAGGGATCCACGAACACCGCCACCGCGCCCAGCTCGAGCAGCGCCAGCAGGGCGACGTAGAGATCGATCGACATCGGGATCATGACGATCGCCCGCTCGCCCGGCGCGAGGCCGGCCTGCCGCAGGCCGGCCGCCACCCGCCGGACACGCTGCCACAGGGCGCCATAGGTGATTCCCTGCTGCCGGCCGCCCGGCTCAGAGGTCACCAGCGCGGGCCGCTCGGGATGTCGCCGCGCCGCCGCCGCCAGCAGCTCGATGACGTTGGCGCTGCCGCCCGCGGCGCCCCCGGCACCCGCGGCACCCGCGGCATGCTCCCCGCCCTCGCCGTCTGCTCCCGCGCCGGCCGCCCTCACCCCGCCACCGCCCCCGTTGCCGCCACCGCCGCCGGCCCGCCGTCAGGCGCCGTGGCCAGCCGGTAGAGCAGGTAGCGGCGCAGCACGCGGCCATGACCGCCGTCGAGACGGCCGGAGGGGTTGCCCTCCCGGAACAGGCAGTGGTGGGCGATGGCGTAGCCCTTGGCCGCCGCCACCTGGTGGCCCTGGCCCATGAGCGCTGCGGCGATGCCCGCGCGGCGGTGCGCGGCGAGCACGCCGAGGGTCTTGAAGTTCACCGCCGGCAGCCTACCGCGCCGCCGCAGGCGGGCCGCGCCGTAGCGCAGCAACGCGCCCGGCCCGCGCCCGCCGCGCAGCGCCGCCACCTCGCGGAAGCGGTCCGGAAACGCGAACAGGAAGCCGACGGGCTCGCCGCCGGGAGCCTCCGCGATCCACGCCAGATCCGGGTCGACCAGGCCGCGGGCGCCGACGTAGAGGGCTGCGAACTCGGCCTCCGGGATCTCGGTGTAGAGGAAATTGCCGGCGAAGATGGCGCACGACAGCCGGTAGAGCACCCCCAGCTCTTCGCGGAAGCGGCCCATGTCCAGCCGCCGCAGGCGGTAGCCTGCGTCGAGCGCCTGCCGCCGCCGCGGCTCGAGATGCGCGGCGACGGCCGGCAGATCGTCGACCCGCAGCGAACCGTAGCGCTCCAGCACGGCGAACCCCTGCGCCTCCCAGAGCTCGCGATAGTGCGGCGGGTTGTAGGGCTCGAGCAGGAAGGGCTCCTCGTCCCAGGGGCCGACGTTCAGGCGGTGGCGGTGCCAGGTGTCGCCGTCCATCGGACCGATGATCTCGCCGGCGCCGCCAGCCCGCAGCCAGGCGATCGCCTCGGCGAACAGCCGCGCCGCCGCCGCGCCGCCGGTCGCGCCGGCCAGCGCCTCGGCGAACCCCAGCATGCCGTAGGGCCGCCCGGATGCGTCGCGCAGCGTCGGCGACAGCCGCGCCACCAGCCGCGCCGCCGGCCGCCCTGCCGCAACTGCCACCATCGCCAGCTGGCGCTCCGCGAACTCCCGCCGCTCCAGGCTCGCCACGGCGTCGCCGGGACGCGAGGCGCAGTAGCCGGGATCGCCGGCATAGACCACATCCGGCAGGCGCAGGAACGCCCGCCGTCCCGTGGGATCGCGCACAGCGTCGAGAATGGAGAGGGTCACCAGCCCAGAATCATATCCCGCCGGCGCCGGCGGGCCATTCGGCCGCCGCTCCATCGCCTCAACTCCTTCCGTTCCCTCCGGCACGGCATTGCCACCGCACGGTGCACGGCGAGCCGCTCAGCGCCCGCGGCCCCTCCGGGCGGCTTCCCGCAAGCGGTGGCTCGCGCCGGCGTCGAGGTCCAGGCCGTAGATGCGCTTCAGCTCCACCACCTGGCGCAGGGTCTCGGCCCCGAACGGCGACTTGCCCTCGAAGGCGTGCAGCACGATGCCCTCCAGCAGGTCGCCGAGCGAGAGATCGTGCAGCTCCGCCAGCGCCTTGAGCACCTTGAGGATCCGCTTCTCCATCCGGACCCCCGTCTGCACGCGCTCCACCTCGAATGTCGCCCTACCGGCGTTACCTCTGGCGCTGGCCATCTCGCGAGCCTCCTCTCGGCAACGACCTCGACTTCTCGGTCCGTGCGCATCTACCAATGTACCAGCATTAGGACTGCCGAGCCTCTATTTCTATTGACATCTACTTTGGTACATTGGTACCATAATCCGCGCAAGACACGATCTGATCGCTCTGCTTGGCCCACCCGCGCCCCGCCGCACCGGCGCCGACCGAAAAGGAGAACATGTGGACATCGGAATCTTTCAGCTCCTGCCGGCGCCCGACACGCTCTCCGACCGCGAGGTGATCGAGCAGGCCCTCTGGGAGGTGGACCGCGCCGAGACCGGCGGCTATGACAGCGTCTGGATCGCCGAGCACCATCTGGCGTCGTTCGGGCTCGTCGGCGCGCCGTCGGTCTACGCGGCGGCGGTGGCGCAGCGGACGCGGCGGATGCGAATCGGCTATGCGGTCGCCGTCCTGCCCCTGCATCACCCCCTGCGGCTCGCCGAGGAGATCGCCTGGGTGGACAACCTGAGCCAGGGCCGGGTGCTGGTGGGGGTGGGCCCTGGTTTCAGCCCCTACGAGCTCGGCGCCTTCGGCGTGCCGCTCGACGAGCGCCAGGCGCGCCTCGAGGAGGGGACCGCGATCCTGCGCGCCGCCCTGTCGCAGCCCAGCTTCGCCCACGCGGGACGCTTCTGGAACATTCCCCGGGTGACCCTGCGGCCGCGTCCCTTCCGCGGCTCGTCTCCGCCCTTCCTGCGCGCCAGCTCGGGCCCGGAGTCGCTGCGCCAGGCGGCGCTCGACGGCGTGCCGCTGCTGCTCGGCCTCAAGCCCGCCGCGCAGATCGCGGAATGCATTGCCGCCTACCGGGCGTGCCGCTCGGCACTCGGCCTGTCCGCGGCCGCGATCGACCGCGAGGTCGCCGAGTTCCGGGTCCTCCGCCGCGTCGCGCTGGCGCCCAGCGACGAAGAGGCGCTGAGCGACGCCCGCCAGGCGCTACGCTGGGAGAACACGGTCGGCAGCCGGGTCCACGGCGACGGCGACGCCGGCGACGCTGGCGACGCCGACCCCAGGGGCGACGACCACGACGGCGCCGCCGCCAGGCTCGCCGGCGGCGCGGAGCCCCACCCCCTGCCCGAGGTGACCGGCGGCTGCATCGGCACGCCGCAGACCGTCCTGCGAGAGCTCGCGGAGCTTCGCGGCCTGGGCGTCCGCCACGTCATCGCCTGGCTGAATTTCGGCGACCTGCCCTACGCCAAGGTGCGGCGCTCGATGGAGCTGATCCGGGATGAGGTGATCCCCATCCTCGCGACCGGCACCCGGGCTCACCGCTCGTCGTCGAGATACTCCTCCGGGACGTCGTCCTCGGGCACCTGGCGGGTCCTCACCTCCCCTTGATCGGCGTCGGGCGCGTTTTCGACGCCGCTGATGACGCCGGCCTCGAAGGCCTGGCCCTCTTCGAGCAGCTCCTCGACGCTCTCCGGGCCGGCTAGCTCTTCCCGCGACACCCCCTCGGTGTCGCCGGCCTGACCGCCGGCCTCGATCCCAAGCCCTCGCGCCGGTGTCCGCGCACGGGCGTCGAAGAGCCCGGTGTCCCGCGGATCAGGCGCCACCGGCGCGGTCTCGCCGGAGTCCTGGTCGGCATCCGGGAACCCGCCTCCGCGTTCGGCACGTCCCGTTCCGGCCTCGGTGCTGTGCGTTTCTTCCTGGCTCTTCCGTTGTGCCATGGCGACACCTCCACCAGCAACTGCACGGCAAGCCTCGTGCCACCGGCTCCCCGGCCCGTCCGGCGACCGGCCGACGGCTAAGACTATCGCCATTTCCGCGGCGCCGCCGGTTGGAATGCAATCTCGCCACCCTTGGCTCTCCGTCGATGGCCGGGCCGGGTCGACAGTGCCGCCCGCTGGCGGCTACCATGCCACCGTCGATTCGCGCCACTGAGAGGTGTGTCCATGGCTGACCGATCGCAGGAGCTATCGCGGCGCTCGCTGCTGGGAGGGCTCGCCGCGGCGACGCTGGTGCCCGGGCTTGCGGCGGGTGGCGAGGATACCAAGGCGCGGCCGGCGGCCCCGGCGGCGACTCCGGAGGCAGCTCCGGCGGCGGCCGGCGAGCCAGCGGCGAGCACCTCGCCCGCCGCGACGGCGCCGACGATCGCGGTGGTCGGCGCCGGCGCCTTTGGCGCTTTCACCGCGCTGGCGCTGCGGCGGCTGGGAGCCAGGGTGACGCTGCTCGACGCCTGGGGTCCGGGGAACTCGCGCGCCAGCTCGGGGGGCGAGACCCGGGTGCTGCGCGCCGTCTATGCCGACAAGGTCTACGTCGAGCTGGCGGCCAGGGCCTTCGAGCGCTGGGCGGAGTTCGAGCGGCTCACCGGCCGCACCTTCTTTCACCCGACGGGGGCCCTCTGGATGGTGGCGGACGGCTCCGACTTCGTCGCCAAGGCGGCCGAGAACCTGCGGGCGGTGGGTTTTCCCTACCATCGCCTCGAGACCGCCGAGGCGGCGCGGCGCTTTCCCCAGATCTCCTTCGCGGGCGTGCGCTGGGCGCTGTGGGAGGAGCGGGCGGGCTTCCTGCTGGCGCGGCAGGCGTGCGCCGCCGCGGTCGAGGCGCTGATCGCCGCCGGCGGCGAGATGCGGCTGGCGCGGGTCGAGCCCGGGGCCGTCGCCGCCGGCCGCATGCAGGCGTTGCGCCTGAGCGACGGCTCGCGGGTGAGCGCCGACGCCTACGTCTTCGCCTGCGGCCCCTGGCTCGGAGCGCTGTTCCCCGGCGTGCTCGGCGCCAGCATCGCGCCGACCAAGCAGGAGGTTTTCTTCTTCGGCACCCCGGCCGGCGATCCGCGCTTCGAGCCGCCGGCGATGCCGGTGTGGATCGAGGTGGGCGAGCGGCTGTTCTACGGCATCCCCGGCAACGAGCGGCGGGGCTTCAAGGTGGCCGACGACACGCGCGGCCCGGCGTTCGATCCGACCGGCGGCGAGCGCACCGTGGCTCCCGAGGCGCTGGCGCGGGCTCGTGCCCTGCTGGACCGGCGCTTTCCGGCGCTGGCGGGCGCGCCGCTGGTCGAGACCCGCGTCTGCCAGTACGAGAACACCCCCGATCAGAACTTCGTGCTCGACCGCCATCCCGAGGCCGCCAACGCCTGGCTGGTCGGCGGCGGCTCCGGGCATGGCTTCAAGTTCGCGCCCGCCTGGGGACAGCAGGTCGCCGAGACCGTCCTCGGCCGCCGCCGGCCCGACCCCTTCTTCGGTCTGGCGCGCCTCCGCGGTCCCGCCTGATCTCGCCTGGTGTTAGCATGGGACGACCATGCCGGCGAGCACACACGTGGCGTTCTTGCGCGGCATCAACGTCGGCAAGGCCAAGCGGATCGCGATGGCGGATCTGCGCGCGGCGGTGGAGAGCCTGGGCTACAGCGACGTGCGGACGCTGCTCAACAGCGGCAACGTCGTGTTCACCGCGCCGGGCGGCGCCAAGGGCGGCGCCAAGGATGTCGCCGCGCGCATCGAGGAATCGCTGGTCGCGCGTCTCGGAGTCGCTTCTCGGGTGACCGTGCTGACGGCCGCAGAGCTCGCCGCCGTCGTCGCGGCCAATCCCCTGCTCGACGTCGCCGGCGACCCCGCGCGCCTGCTCGTCGCCATCCTCAACGACCGCTCGGACCGACAGCGCCTGGAGCCCTTGCTCGGTCAGGATTGGGCGCCGGACCGTTTGGCGGCCGGCGAGCGCGCGGCTTATCTCTGGTGCCACGAGGGACTCCTCGCCAGCCCGCTGGCGATCAGCTTCGGCAAGGCTCTCCGCGACGCCGCGACCAGCCGCAACTGGACCACGATCCTGAAGCTCAACGCCCTCGCCCAGACCTGAAGCCGCTCGCCGGGAGGCTCGACCGGTAGAGTCGCCGCCGTGGTAGGGTCCTTCCGGGGCAGGATTCTTCCGATGAGCAGTTCGAAATCCTCAGCGCCCACCGATCGTCTGCCACCGACGACGGCGGCACTCCTTGACGATACAGCCAGGCCCTACTTTCTCTGGTGGACGGGCGCCACGGTCGCGCAGCTCAAGGAGCACCTTGCCTCCCCGGATCCGGAGGCGCGCGCTTATTGGATGGGAGCTCTGCTGCGAGAAGCGAACACCCGGGACGTCTGGCTCTTCGTCAACGCCGACGAGATTCGCGCGCTCTGGCCGCTCCTCATCCGGTACCTGGGACGCTCACGGTCGATGTGGGCCTGGCTGCTGCAGCTGCCGCGGCCGCAGTGGCCCCCATTGCGTCAGGACCTTGTGCGCCATGCGTAACACCTTCGATCGGCGTGTGGTCCCGGACTTCGCCCTCGGTTTCGTGCGAGCCTGCCAGACGCGAAGCTCCTGCCACCTCGGCGGCGGCGCGGCTCTCTCCGGGGCGTACCTTGGTCACCGAACTACCGGCGACGTCGATCTATTTGTGCATGATGCCGAGGAAATGCGAGCGCTTGTCGGCCTGCTCCCTGCTGCCGCCGATGAGGCCGGGGCTTCCTGCTCGCTGCTCCGCGACGCCGGCCACCTTGTTCGTGCACACCTTGAAACCCAAGACGGACAGAGCGTCGAGGTCGACCTCGTCTACGAGCCGGTCGCGGACATCGCGCCGCCGCCAGCGCCGGTCGAGGGTATCGTGATCGAGTCGCTTGCCGACCTGCGCGCGAGCAAGTTGACCTGTATTCTCTCGCGTTCCGAACCCCGCGATCTCGTCGATCTCTATTTCCTCGACCAGGCCGGCTTCCCGCCGGCGCGAGATCTAGAGTGGGCGCTACGCAAAGACTCCGGCATCGATCCAGGGGTCCTGGCCTGGCTCGTCGCGCAGTTTCCGACTCACCCCTTACCCTTGATGCTGAAACCTCTCACCCCAGGCCAGCTCGAGAGGTTCCGCGACCTCCTGGCGGAAACCTTTCGCCGCATCGCACTCGGCGGGGTGTGAGCTGGCGATCGGCGTCCAGCGTGCGTCATTCCAAGCTGATCACCACCTTGCCGCGAGCGTGTCCTGCTTCCAGATACCGGATCGCCTCGGGGACCTCACTCAAGCCGTAGCGCCGGTCGATGACCGGCGTCACCCTGCCGGCCGCCATCAGCTCGCGGATGATGGTCAGGTCCTCCTGGCTTGGCTTGGTCAGCATCATGAGCAGGTCCTGGCTCACCAACCGCGACAGCACGACGGCCGCGAGCGCACGAGCCAGCGTCCCGATCAATCCTCCCGACCCGCCGACCATCACGTAGATCCCCTTGGGCTGCAGGGCGCGCCTGCAGGCCAGCAACGGATGGTTGCCGACGGCGTCGAGGATCAGGTCGTAACGCTTGCCGCTCTTGGTGAAATCCTCCTGCGAATAATCGGTCACCTCGTCCGCGCCGAGGGATCGGACCATGCCGGCATTCCCCGCGCTGCAGACACCGGTCACCAAGGCGCCGAACGACTTGGCGATCTGCACGGCGAACGTGCCCACCCCTCCCGCCGCGCCGTTGATCAGGACCTGCTGCCCCGGCTGCAACCGTCCGTGGTTGCGAAGGCCCTGCAGGGCGGTGTATGCCGCCACCGGCGCCGCCGCAGCTTGCTCGAACGTGAGGTTCCCCGGCTTCATCGCCAACGCCCGCTCGGCGGCACACGCATACTCGGCAAAGGCCCCCCGGCAGCCGCCGAACACCTCGTCGCCCGGCTTGAATCGCGTGACGTTCACACCCACCGCCTCGACCCGGCCGGCCACGTCGACGCCCAGTCGCGTGATCTTCGGCCGGCGCAGGCCGGCCAGCAGCCGAATGAAATACGGGATGCCTCGCATGTAGTGCCAGTCCAGCGGATTGACGGCGGCGGCGCGCACCTCGATCAGGACCTCGTCGGCGCCGGCGGCCGGCTGTTCGATCTCCGCCAATTCGAGGACATCGGGCGGACCGTAGACGCGGTAGACGATGGCTTTCATGGAGAGGTGGGCGGCGCCCTCGCAACCGTGGAGCCATGGCGCGCCGCCGCGTTCCAGTATCCCATGGTCGCCCGGCCCGCCTCGTCCGCTGCCGGCTCCCCACCCGGCGGCGTCCACCTCTAGGCTTGCACGGCTTCGGCAGAGTCGGGTACCAGCCCTGCTGACGGCCGCGGGCACCCGCGTCAACCTGCGGCGCCCATCTTACGCTATACTTGCGCCATCGGCCGCAGCCATGCCAAAGCGCTCTCCTGAACCCCGGTCTGCCATGTCTATCGAGCGGCGCTTCGACGTCGCCTTCGTGGCGAACCTGGCTCTTCGGGAGAAGCAGATCCAGCAAAGCTACCGCCCAATCATCGCCGTTCACAAGTGGTTCGCGCGACGCCCCGGCACCCTCTTCCGCGCCCTCCTCCTCGCGGAATTCGGCGAGGGTTCCCTGCGCGAGACCTTCTACCGCGCGAACGATCACCGCGGTAAGCGAGTTGCCGACCCCTTCATGGGCGGTGGCACGCCGCTCCTTGAGGCAAACCGCATCGGGTGCGACGTCGTCGGCTTCGACATCAACCCAATGGCTTGGTGGATCGTTCGCCAGGAACTCGCCCCGCTCAACCCCGCAGCCTATCGCGCCGCGAGCGTCGAGCTGGTAGCAAAGCTCAGGCAGGAGCTGGGACATCTCTACCAGACGAGCTGTCACCTCTGCGCGGGCCTCGCAGAGGTGAAGTACTGGCTCTGGGTGAAACAGGCGCCCTGCGCCGTCTGCTCTACGCTGGTGGACCTCTTTCCCGGATATCTCGTAGCGGAGAACGTGCGGCATCCGCGAAACGTTCTCGCCTGCGCCGCGTGTGGCGAGCTCAACGAAGTCGTCGACCGAAGGACCCCCGGTACCTGCCGCACTTGCCACACCGCTCTCCGCGTCGGTGGGCCGGCGCGCCGCGGCTCGTGCGCTTGCCCGGCCTGCGGGAGCGTCGTGAAGTTTCCCGACGGCAAAAACCCGCTCGGCCACCGCATGTTCGCTATCGAGTATCACTGCCACTCCTGCCGCGGCGAGCACACTGGCCGCTTCTTCAAGCGCCCGGACGCGGAGGATCTATACCGCTACACAGAGGCAGCGGCTCGCCTCGGACACACGCGGTTGCGCTATGTGCCAAACGACGAGATTCCATCGGGCGACGAAACCGACCGACTCCACCGCTGGGGCTACCGGCGCTATCGCGAGATGTTCAACGCAAGGCAGCTTCTCGGCCTGGAGCTCAGCGCGCGTGGCATTGCGGCACTGAGGGATAAGTTGGTACGTGAAGCACTAGCCACCAACCTGTCCGACCTCCTCCGGTACCAAAACCTGCTGTGCCGTTACGATACGATGGCCCTAAAGTCGCTCGACATTTTCTCAGTCCACGGCTTCCCAGTGGGCCTCATCGCCTGCGAGTCGAACCTCCTCGGGATCACCAACGGCGGCGGAGCGGTCGTCGGCAGCGGCGGCTGGTCGAACATCGTCGAGAAGTACGTCCGCGCGAAGTCCTTCTGCGTCCAACCCTTCGAGATTTTTCACGAGTCCTCACGCAAGACCGTCGTCCCGATCCGCGGCGAATCGATCGGCAACGGCGGCCGCCAGGTCAGCCTGCGTTGCGCGACCGCGACGAGTGCGCGGCTGCGGCCGGGGAGCCTCGACGCGGTCCTCACCGACCCGCCCTACTTCCAGAACGTCCAGTACGCCGAACTGATGGACTTTTGCTACGTCTGGCTGCGGAAACTCGTCGGCAAGCAACACGCGGCCTTCCGCGGCGCCTCGACCCGCAACGCCGATGAGCTGACCGGCAACGAGACGCTCGAGCGTGGGCTTCCGCACTTCACAGCCGGCCTTTCGGCAGTCTTCCAGCGCATGGCCAGGGCACTCAGGTCGGGTGCGCCGCTTGTCTTCACCTACCACCACAATCGAGTCGATGCCTACTTCCCGGTGGCGGTCGGCCTTCTCGACGCGCGCTTCGCCTGCACTGCGGCGTTGCCGTGCCCAGGCGAGATGGGTGCCTCCATCCACATCAGCGGCACCGGCTCCTCGACGGTCGACACGGTCTTCGTCTGCCGCGTCACCGGTGCAACACCCCAAAGGACGCTGGCCCGCTCTCGCGAGGCGATTGTGAGCCTCGTCCTCGAAGACCTCCGCGGCCTCGCAGAGGGGGGCGTTCAGGTCACGGCAGGAGACGTCCGCTGTGTGGTCTTCGGCCACGTCGTCCGCCTGGTGATCTGGAACCTACGAAAAAGCTGGGACGCCACACGCCCGGTGACGGAGAAGCTCGCCGCCGTTGAGGTCGCCGTGGCCGGCTGGGATCCCTCAGCGATCCTCGCCGCTGCCCTCGAGGCGCACGCCCGCGCCGAGCCCTCCCTCGGCCCGTTGTTCGAGATCGGCACCAAACTCGGAGCCCCCTTGCAAGATGACGTTCCCATTTGAAGTGCCCTTCGCCGAGGTGGCCGCGGACCTCGACGCCTTCGCTGCCGTGGTGATCGACAGCCTCGAGTCGGACTTCCTCATCCTGCCGAAGGGTCCTGGCTTCGTCGAGTTCCCGGCTTTCGAGAACGGCTACGAGCGGCTCAAGATGGCCACCCACGGCTTCAGGGAGTTCGACCCCGAGGCGGTGCTCGCCGCCGCCCTCCAGCAGCCAATCTGCCTTGTCGTCCTGCGTTGCATGCTGGGCTTCACGCCGTCAGAGTTGGCGCACGTTACCTCGGCTGAAAGCGGCACCTTGGTGACCCAAGGCCATGCGCGAACTCTAGACCGCAGCATTCGCATTGGTCCGCACCGGTTCCTCAGAGCGGACGGCGTGAGCGGCGCACGGCTCCGCGCCATGGTCGCCACCGCGTGCAAGCTTCTGCGTGAAGGCGCACCAGTCATTCCCGACGAACAACTCCACCGCCTGGACAAGGTGGACACGCGGTTTGGTGGTCCTTGGATGCCAACCCTTGCCGCGACGGGTGTTTCTTACGCGATGCTCCTCTATGAGCGGTTCCTCGGTCGCCCCTTCGCCGGCCACCGCGACTCGGTGAGTGAGATGGTCGGCGATGTCGTCGAGTCCGAGATCGAGGCGGTGCTCACTGCGGCCGGAATTAGCTTTCGCAAGACGAAGCGTGCCGAGAAGGTGCCGGGGTTCGACCAGGCACCGGACTTCATTGTGCCAAGCGCCGAAAACCCCAAAGTGGTCATCGAAGCGAAGCTCACCGAGGACGACGGCACCGCGCGCGACAAGGTGACCCGCATTCAGCACCTCGCCGAGCTGGCGACTCGCAACATGCCCTCCGGTGAAAGGCGCTACGAGATCGTCGCCTGCATCGCCGGTCGCGGCTTCAAGCAGCGCCCCGCCGACATGAAGAAGCTCCTGATCTCGACGCTGGGCAAGGTCTTCACGCCCGTCACGTTCGGCAAGCTTGTCGACCACACCGGGCTGGCAGCCTACCGAACCCACACGCAACGCGCGGTGCCACCATAATCTGAGCTCTCCTGCTGGCTCGAATGGGCGCTCTGGCTCTGATTTCGATTCGCCCTTCACCCCTTCTCCTCGCTAGGGACCGCTGCCTGTACAATCGCCCGGCGTGTCGCCCTATCGCGCCCGGCTCTACCGACTGACCTTCGCGGCGGCGGCGGCCTACAACCTCGCCTTCGGGCTGTGGGCCGGCCTGTTCCCGCGGTCATTCTTCCTGCGCTTCGAGCTGGCGCCGCCGCTCTATCCGGCGATCTGGGCCTGCCTCGGCATGGTCCTCGGCGTCTACGGCCTGGGCTACGCCTACGCGGCGTGGCGCCTCGATCGCGCCGCGCCGTTCATCGCCATCGGCCTCCTGGGGAAGCTCCTCGGCCCGCTGGGCTGGCTACTGACCGTCAGCCGCGGCGAGTGGCCGGTCCGCACCGTGACCCTGATCCTGTTCGACGACGTCATCTGGTGGCTCCCCTTCGGCCTCTTCCTGCTCGACGGCACCCGCGCCGGCGCCCGGCTGCGCGCCGCCGCGCCCTACGTCTGCGCGGCAATCAATGCCCTGGCCATCCTGGTCATGGCGACGGCGCTACGGCCGGGGACCGAGCTGACGCCCACCGTGGCCGAACGCCTCGCCTACATGGCGCGGCATCCGGCGCTGTGGCGCGCCGGCTGGGCCGTCTGGGTCGCGGCCGCGATCAGCCTGGTGGCGTTCTATGCCTGGTGGGGCGGCTTCCTTCGCCGGCCGGCCTGGGCCGTCGCGGCGGTCGGCGTCGCCGCCGCGGGCCTGGCCTGCGACCTGTTCGCCGAAGCGCTGCTCATCGGCTGGCTGCCGC
Source organism: uncultured Acidobacteriota bacterium (assembly GCA_963732005.1). Classification (GTDB taxonomy): domain Bacteria; phylum Acidobacteriota; class Thermoanaerobaculia; order Multivoradales; family UBA5704; genus JASLEW01. The sequence goes on along the minus strand of CAVSXT010000005.1, from coordinate 2,055,723 downwards.
GCGACTACGCGCGCCTCGCGCCGCTCGCCACGCTCTGCACCGGGGCCGCGGCCAATGGCCTGTACACGCTGGCCGGCATCATCCTGACCGTCCTCACGCCGCGCCTGCGCGGCGGCCTGCTGGCGCTCGCCTGGGGGGTCTGGCTGGCCGGCGGGGCCCTCACCGCCTGCGCCCTGGCGCGCTCTCCGGCCGGGATCGCGATCGCCACCAGCGTCCTCTTCGCCCTGTTCTGTCCCTTGACCATCTGGCTCGGCCGCTCGCTGCCGCGCCTGGCCGCCGCCGGCTGGCCGGAGCGGTGAGCCGCATCGTCGTCATCGGCGGCCGTGGCTTCTTCGGCGCCGCCGCCGCGGCGCTGCTGCGGCGCGATGGCGAAGTGCCGCTGGTCGGCTCGCGGTATCCGGGAGGCGCAGCAGGCGCGGGAGCCGCGGGCGGCGTGGGAGGCGATCTCCAGGTCGACGCGGAGGATGCCGCCTCGCTGCGCGCGGCGCTGCGCCAGGGCGACGTCGTGATCGACGCCGCCGGGCCCTTCCAGCGGCGCACCACCCTGCTGATCGAAACCGCGATGGACATTGGCTGCGACGTCATCGACCTCGCCGACAGCCTCGACCATGCGCTCGCGGTGCAGCGCCTCGCGCCGCGCATCGGCCGCGCCGGCACGCGCGTGCTCAGCTCCTGCAGCTCAGTCTCGGCGGTGACGGCGGCGCTGGTCCAGGCGCTCGGGGTGAGCGCGCCGGCGCGCATCTCGGCGCTGCTGGCGCCGGCCACCGGCAACACCTCCACGGCCGCCACCGCGCAGTCGCTGCTGGCCAACCTGGAGCGGCCCATCCGCGTGCTGCGCGGCGGCCGCCTGGTGGAGAAACTCGCCTTCAGCGAGCGCCGGCGCTGCGAGCTCCCACCTCCCGTCGGCTGGATCGACGCGCGGCTGAGCGAGAGCGCCGACAGCGTGACGCTGCCGCCGATCTGGCCGACCCTGCGCGACGTCGATCTCTGGGTCGATGCCCGGCGCCGGCTGCTCAACGCGCTCTTCGCGGCGGCGGCCCGCCACCGCCCGGTGCGCGCCCTGGTCCGCGCCCTGCAGCCGGCCGGCCGCCGCATCGCGAAACGCTTCGGCGCCAGGTCGGGCGGCTTCGCCGTCGAGGTCGAGGACGCCGCCGGCGCCCGGCTGGTGGCAGGCTTCGTCCATCCGTCGCACAGCTACCTCGTGGCCGTCGCGCCGGCGGTGCTCGCCGCGCGGGCAATCATGGCCCGCGGCTTCGCCTGCTCCGGGCTGGTGCCCGCCGACCGCCAGGTCGATCCTCGCCAGCTGATCGCCTACCTGGGCCGGGCGGGCGTCCAGTACTTCCGCCGCGACGCGCGCCGCGACGCGCCCTGACGCCGGGCTCCCGCATCCCGACCGCCAGCATCCCGACCGCCAGCGGGCCGCCGGGCGCTTCCTTCTGCATGCACACTTCGATGCCCGCTTGACTGTCCAAGGGTACACTGACTCCATGATGCGGCCGTGCGGCGCTACGGGCAACGAGGGTACGCGATGAGGCTTTCGCCCGACCGCCTGCTGGCCGCCGGCCTGCTGCTGCCGCTCCTGCTGACTGGACTTGCCGTGCGGCCAGCCGAGCCGGCGCCACCGACGGGCGATGCCGCCCCGGGAGAGGTGCACGGCTATCGCATTCTCTTCCAGGAGGAGATCTACCCGTACCAGGTCTTCGTGCCGCGCGGCTACCGCACACGACCGGCGGGACCGGAGCTCCTCCTCCTCCACGGCGTCGGCGGCGACGGCGCGTGGTCCATCGCGGCCTGGAAGGACCTCGCCGACGAGCAGGGCATCCTGCTGGTGGCGCCCACCCTGCAGTTCAGCCCGCAGCTCGATCCCCTGGTGCCGACGCTGCTCCGCGCCATCCTGGCGGAGGTGGCGGCGAAGTGGCAGCCGGACCCAACCCGGGTCTACCTCTTCGGTCATTCCGCCGGCGGCGTCCTGACCTTCGACGCCGCCATGTTGGACGCCGATCGCTTCGCCGCCGCCGCCGTGCACGCCGCGGTGATCTATCCAAATTACGACTGGATCCTCGGCCGCGCGCGGCGCAAGATCCCGATCGCCTACTACATCGGGGACCGCGACCAGTTCTTTCCGCTGGCGCAGGCGCGCCGCACGCGGGACATCCTGCTCGCCGCGGGTTTCCCGCTGCATTACCTCGAGCTGCCCAGCCACGACCACGACTATCACGCCGTCGCGGCGCAGGTGAACCGCGACGCCTGGGCCTTCCTCAGCCAGTACTCGCTGCCCGCTCGACGCCAGCCGTAGCGGCACAACTGGGCTACCATGGCCCGCGGCGCTCACCGGAGGCGAGACAATGGAAGATGGCAAGCAAATCCGTGCGGTCGCGGCGGTCACCGGCGCCGCGCAGGGCATCGGCCAGAGCACCGCGCTGCTGCTGGGCGAACAAGGCTTCGCCCTGGCGCTCGCCGACCTGCGCCCCTGCACCGAGACGCTGGCGAGCCTGCGCCAGCGCGGCGTGGAGGCCATCGAGCACACCGGCGACCTCGCCGACGAGTCGGTCGTGGCGCGCTTCGCGGCAGCGGTGCGCGAGCGCTGGGGCCGCGCCGACGTGCTGGTGAACAATGCCGGCATCAGCTTCATCGCGCCGGCGGAGACGGTCTCGGCCGCGGACTTCCGGCGGGTCCTCGAGGTCAACCTGGTGGCTCCGTTCATGCTCGCCAAGACCTTCGGCGCGATGATGCTCGAACGACGTTCCGGCAGCATCGTCAACGTCGCCTCGATCGCCGGGCTGACCGGCATCGCCGACCGCACCGCTTACAACGCCTCGAAGCACGGCCTGATCGGCCTGACGCGCACCCTGGCCGCCGAATGGGGCGGCCGCGGCGTGCGCTGCAACGCCGTCTGCCCGGGTTGGGTGAAGACCGCGATGGACGACGACGCCCAAGGCGCCGGCATCTACGCCGACGGCGACATCACCGACCGCGTGCCGATGGCGCGCTTCGCCACGCCCGACGACGTGGCGCGGGCGATCGCCTTCCTCGCCGATCCCGCGGCGAGCGGCTTCGTGAACGGCCACACCCTCGTCGTCGACGGCGGCTGGACGGCCGACGGCAGCTGGCAGAGCCTGCGCCTGGCGCACCGCTGACCGGTCCAAGGCGGCACGCCGCCTGCCGATCGCCTCGCGCCGCCCGCCGATCGCCCCGCGCCGCCTGCGATCGCCCGCGGCGCCCGCCCCTCGCCCGCGCCGCCGCCGCTACGGCTTCGCCACCACCCCCACCAGCTGCTTTTCCGCCAGCAGCGCGTTGAAACGCACCAGGTCGGTGGACAGCAGGCCATCGAGCACCTGGCGCACGCGCGCGGCCTCGTCGTGCAGCAGCCGGTGCACCTCGACCTGGGCGGCGGTGGGCGCGAAGTCGGACTCGGTCACCCGGCCGAGCAGATAGCCGAGCTGCTCGGTCACCTTCATCGGCCAGCGCAGGACGTCCTGGCCGCGACCGGTGACCCGCACCTGGAAAAGGTCCTCCTCGACCGCCAGCAGCTTCCGGTCCAGTGCCTCGGCGGCGTCCTTGACCTCCGGCGGCCCCTTGTCCCCCAGCCGCACCTGTAGCGCGGCGAGCTGGCCGCGCGCGCTCTCCGCCCGGTTGATCGCCTCGACGGCGTGGGTCAGGTCGTCGAGCAGGTCCCGCGCCAGGTCGCCCTGCGCGCGCAGGTCGGCCTCGCTGCCACCGGCGCCGGGGTCCTTCATCAAGGTGAGCGGCTGCGCCAGCTCGCGGTCGCCGACCTTGAGCTTGACCTTGTACTCGCCGATCGGCGCCAGCAGCGCCGGTCGATCGATGCCGGGCGCGGGGATCCCCTCGACTCCGACCTTGACGTACTTGGCGCCCAGCGGGCTGGTGCGCAGCCGCGCCTCGGGCGTCTTGTCGTAGGCGAGGTCCCACCAGGCGCGATTCAGCCCGGCCTTGGCCGGCCCCTTGAACGTCCGCACCAGCTTGCCGGCGGCGTCCTCGATCCGGATCTCCACCTCGTCCTTCTGCTCGCCGGTCGCCTTGTCCTTCTCGCCCTTGATGGCGGCCGCCAGCCAGTACTGGATGGGCACGCCGTCCGGCGGGTTGAAGCCGGCCACCGGGTCGTAGTCGGCCGCATACGGCGCCTCGACGGCGCGCCAGCGATAGGTTGGCCGCGGCGGCAGCAGCTCGGCGTCTTTCGGGGCTGCTGGCGCCACCGCGGCCCTCGCGGCTCCCGCAGCCCCCCCGGTCACCGCCGCACCACCGCCGAACTGCCGCAGCGCCGTGAGGTCGTCGAGGATCCAGAAGCCGCGGCCGTAGGTGGCCACCACCAGGTCGCCGAAGCGCTCCTGCACGGCGATGCCGTAGACCGGAGCATGGGGCAGGCCGGACGCCAGCGGCTGCCAGCGCCCGCCGTCGTCGAACGAGACGTAGAGGCCGTTCTCGGTGCCCAGATAGAGCAGGCCGCGCCGCGCCGGATCCTCGCGCAGGGCGTGGGCATACGACAGCGGGCTGCGCGGGATGCCGTCGACGATCGGCGTCCAGGTGTTGCCGAAATCCTTGGTCTTCCAGACGAAGGGATCGCGGTTGTCGACCTGGTGCAGGTCGCAGACGACGTAGGCGGCGCCGGCCGCAAAGCGCGAAGGCTCGATCGCGCTCACCGTCCCCCACGGCGGCAGCCCGGGCAGACGCGCGGTCAGGTTGGTCCAGCTCTTGCCGCCGTCCCGGGTGAGCTGCAGCTGGCCGTCGTTGGTCCCCGCCCAGATCAGCCCCGGCTGCACCGGCGATTCCGCGATGGCGAAGACGACGCCCGCGTACTCCACCCCTATGTTGTCGGGGGTGAGCCCGCCCGAGACCTGCTGCCGCGCCTTGTCGTTGAGCGTCAGGTCGGGGCTGATCACCTGCCAGGTGGCGCCGCCGTCGGTGGTCTGGTGGACGTACTGGCTGCCGACGTAGACCCGGTTGTGGTCGTGCGGCGAGATGGTCAGCGGGAAGGTCCAGAGGAAGCGGTACTTCAGGTCGGCGGCCGGCCAGCCGATCGTCGCCCGGGGCCAGACCTCGACGCTGCGCGCCGTGTTGGTGCGCGCGTCGTAGCGGGTGACGATCCCGCCCACGCTGCCGAAGCCCGAGGCGCTGGACCAGACGATGTCCGGATCCTGCGGATCGGGCGTCGCCCAGCCGCTCTCGCCGCCGCTCACCCCGGTCCACATGCCGCGAGTGATGTTCGGCTGATCGTTCTGCACCCCCAGCTTGCTGTTGCTGGGGCCGCGGGTGGCCGGCCCGTCCTGCCGGTTGCCATACACCCAGTAGGGGATCCGGTCGTCCACCGTCACGTGGTAGATCTGCGCGATCGGCAGCTCCAGCTGCAGCCAGCTGCGCCCGCGGTTGATGCTGATGGACACGCCGCCGTCGTGGCTGACGGCGAGCCGGTTGCCGTTGCCCGGATCGATCCAGATGTCGTGGTGGTCGCCGCCCGGCACCTGCTCGTCGGGCGGGTCGATGATCGTCCTGCCGCCGTCGCGGGTCTTGCACCAGGCCGCGGTGAGGAAGTAGGCCTCGTCCGGATCGTCCGGCTCGACCGCCATGCGGTTGTAGTAGTGGGTGCGGCCGGCCACCTGGCGGTCGGCGGTCATCAGCGCCCAGTGCTCGCCGGCGTCGTCGGACCGCCAGAGGCGGCCGTTGGGAGTCTCGTGCCCCTGCCAGGGCTGGCCGTCGCCGACCTCGATCAGCGCATAGATGCGATTGGAGTCGGCCCGCGTCATGGCCAGCCCCACCTTGCCCCAGGGCTTGGCGGGCAGCCCGTTGCCCTCGATCTGCTTCCAGGTGAGGCCGCCGTCGGCGGAGCGGTAGAGGCCGCTGCCCGGTCCGCCGCTCTCGCGGCCCCAGGTGTGGATCGCCAGCTGCCAGGTGCCGGCGAAGACGACCCGCGGGTTGTTGGGATCCATCGCCAGGTCGGAGCAGCCGGTCCGCTCGTCGACGAAGAGGGTCCTGGTCCAGCTCCTGCCGCCGTCGGCGGTGCGGAAGACGCCGCGGTCGGGCGCCGGCCCGTACGCGGTGCCGAGCGCGCAGGCCAGGGCGACGTCGGGATCGCGCGGGTCCACGACGATGCGCCCGATGCGGCCGGTCTTCTCCAGACCGGCGCGCACCCAGCTTCGCCCGGCGTCGGTGGAGCGGAACATCCCCCAGCCGACCGAGATGTTGCTGCGGATGAAGGCCTCGCCGGTACCGGCCCAGACGACGTTGGGATCGGACGGCGCCACGGCCAGGGCGCCGATCGAGGACACCGGCTGGTCGTCGAAGATGGGGTGCCAGTGGACCCCGCCGTCGGTGGTCTTGAAGATGCCGCCGGAGGCCGCTCCCGCGTAGTAGACGGTGGCGTCGCCGGGGACCCCCGCCACCGCCGACACCCGGTTGCCTTCGGGCCCGATGTAGCGGAACTTGAGGGCGGCGAACGGCTCGGACGGGCTGGCAGGAGGCGCGGACGGCGCCGCCTTCTCCATGGCGCCGAGCACCGGGCAGACCGGCAACGCGAGCAGCAGGGCCAACCGCCATACCAGCTTCATCACCACCTCCTGCCGCCACGCCGGCGCGGTAGACCCGACACTGCCGCGCCCGAGGCGTGGATCACGTGCGCGCTGGAAGGGCCCGAGTCTACACGCCTCCGGCCTGCCAGCGCGGCAGGTGCTTACTGGCAGAGGCCGCTCCGCGGCAAGTGGGTGCCACCCTAGGCGGCGGCGCAGGCGCGCACCTCGGCGGTGACGCTGCCGGCGGTGCGGCTGGCGCCGTCATGGGCATCGCCGTTCAGCGCCGAGATGCTGCGCCGGACTGCCGGACACCGGGCTGACCTGGACGGTCGTGGGTTGGGCGGCCGCGACGCCGGCGGCGAGGACGAGCAAGGGCGCCAGGATGATGCAGGATCTTTCGCGCACGGGGTCACTCCCTACCAGCAGCAGCGGTGAGGTCGCGGACGAGGCGAGCGCGGCCCCGGAACGGGGGCACCAGTCGTACAGGTCTTTGTTATAGGGTATATCACTATCTTGCCACATTTCTTACCATCGGATATACTGTTAAACCTGTTGACGCTGTGCAATGGGGCGCAGCTGACCGTAAGGAGAACCGGTCATGAAGAAGTACGTCATCCGCGAAGTCGAAACCCTCAAGACGACAGCCGCCCTTTATGGTGATTGTTGGACCTGCCCCTGGAACTGCATCGGGCAGGCCCCGGGCAACTAGGCGCTCGCCGGCCTCGGGGATCGGGTTTGCACATGAGTTGCTGTCCATTCCCGCCAAGCGTTTCCATGCGACCTTCTCTCGCCAAGAACGCCTGCAAGTCGTCTCCCTCTTGCGCCGCCCCGAAGGGGCGGACCACGTTCTTCTCGGCAATCCGCTGACCAATGTCTATCTGGTGGCACCTGTCGAGGTGGCCGAGATCCTCGATCTGCTTGCCGCGGGCCATACGATCGGTGAGGTTGCAGACCATCTTGCCGCCATCGATATCGGCAGCAACCACCGCGCACCTGCTCACGGTCCTGATGGGGAAGGGGCTGGTCTCACCGCAGGTGTCCGGGGCCCCTACCACCGCCGCCAAATCACCTCATCCTCTACGCTATCACTTCTCGTCCTTTCCCTTGGGACTCGCCCGAGCCATCTTCAGTCGGCCGGTGCTGGCCGCTGCGGCGCTCGTCATCATGTCCGCGGCCTTAGCCGCCCTGCGGCGACCCGCTGTGATCCCTAATTGGCGCGCTCTGGTCTTTGACCGCCATGTCCCCGCCATGGTCTTGGCGATGATCGCGGCCAATTTCCTCATCACCTCCCTTCACGAGATAGCCCATCTGATCGCCGCGAGGGCGCGCGGGGTCCCGTCGCGATTTGGGCTCGGGCATCGCCTATGGGTCCTCGTCGCCGAGACCGACCTGAGCGGGCTCTGGGCGCTTCCCGCCAGTGAGAGGTACCTGCCCCTGGTGGCAGGAGCTCTGCTGGACTTGGTATCGGCTTCCACCCTGGTGCTTGTTCTCTTCGTCTGGCAGGCAGGCATCCTGGCGCTCTCCCTGCCAGCGGGCCGCGTGCTTTCCGCCCTCTTGTACATCTACATGCTGCGCCTGCTCTGGCAGCTCTTCTTCTTTGTCCGCACCGACCTCTACTACGTGCTCGCCACGGCATTCGACTGCAAGAACCTGATGGGAGACACAGTCACCTTCCTCAAGAGCAAGGTCGCTCGTCTCCTGGCTCGCCCGCAGGCGGATCAGAGCCACATCCCGCGTCACGAGCTCAAGGTCATCCACGCCTACGCCTGGATCTGGCTCGCCGGGAGGGGCCTCGCGCTGTTCGTCCTGTCCACGATCACCCTCCCGCTGCTGCTCGCATATGGCGCGAAGATCACCGACGTTGCCAGGGGTTTGATCACCGGCACCAGCCACCCGGCGGCGGGATCCGTCGCCGCCTTGCTGTTCACTTTCACGTTCGGCGTCGTGGGCCTTGCTGTCTGGGTAAGAAGCCTGCTCGCACGAAGAGGTGTTGATTGAGCTGGCAAGAGAATCTGGATCGATTCAGTCCCACTGAGGACGATCTTCTGGTGGTGGTCGAGGCCCCTCCGGGAAGTGCCACGGAAGCGTACCTGGATGCGTGGGCGAGCCGCATTGCATCTGCCGGCAACAAGGTTTGGCGCCTGCCGTGCTCGTTCGAAACCGGCGGGGCATGGGCCGGAATCAAGCAGCTGCTTGACGATCTCGTCGCCGGGGCGACGTCAGAGTCGGCGGATCTCATGGCCCTGCACTCTGCGGAGCTCAGCCTGGTGTTGCCCCTGCTTCGCCCCCGGCTCGCCGCGCACCACCGCACTCTGACGGATACGGCGCCATCTGGCGAGAAGGTCCGCAACTATCCCAGGGATCGCGCCTACCGCATCGTGCACGGCCTGATCGAGTTTGTCGCGTCGCTCGTGGGGCGCGAGACCCGCAAACGCGTCGTCTTCCTGTGCAACGGTTTTTCGGACGCTGGCGAGCTGACTCGCCTCTTCTTCCTGGAGCTGCTGCGCCGCCGCGGCCTCGCGCTGCGGATGCTACTGGTGGTCGTCAACCAGCCTGGGACCACAGACCGGGCTGCGCTGGCGCGGGCCGCCACGGCGCCGCGCTTCTTCCGCCCCGCCATCCCCAGGTACGATCGCGCCGTCGCCGAACCTCGCGCCGACCTCACCGGCCGCGCCTGGGAGTTGGAGGGTGCCGCCGCATCGGACCCGCTGCTGCGCGAAGAGCACCTGGCCGACCTGGTGCACTGTTGGACCCACAGCGAGACGCCCGAGGCGGCATGGATCTGGAGGGCCTACAGTTTCACCTATTGTCATCACTACGGTCTCTACGACGCAGCGCTGCGGTACGCGTCGACCGTGCTCGAGCACCTCTCGTTCATCCTCAGAGCACGCCCTTCTTCCGCCGCTGGGACCTCGTGGGGACGATCTGTGACGACTACCTTGCGACCGGTCAGCCTGAGCTGGCGCTCGCGCTCGTGGAACGAGAAGGGCTCGCCAAGATCGAAGACCCAAAGGATCGCGTCAAGATGTTCTACGCCGTGGCGATGATCAACGCCCGGTTCCTCGCCAAACCCGACTACCGGGTGGCGGAGGAGTATATCGATAGGGCGCTCACGATCCTCGACTCCGTCGAGCTTGAGCGGCGCGAAGCGGCGATTCTGAGGGTCTTCACCCAGAATGGCCTCGCGTTCGTCCGCCACCGGCAGGGACGGCCGGAGGAAGCGATCGAGCTCTGTAGAAGCGGATACGACCTGCTGAACCAGACCCTCGCTCCCGAGGAGCATCAGCTCCATAGGTCCGTCTTGCTGTACAACATAGGTCAGGTCTACACGGGCCTCAAGCGCTTCGAGGAAGCGGTGCCGTACTATAGCCAGGCCATCGAATCCGATCCCAATTACTCCGAGTACTACAACGAACGGGGCAACCTGTACCTCAATCTGCGTCGCTTCGACGAGGCAATCGAGGACTACAGGGCCGCGATTCGCAGGAGCCCCCCCTACCCGGAGGTCTGGATCAACCTTGGACAGGCCTACAAGCTCCAGGGACAGATGGACGCCGCTGTCGGCGCCTACACGCGTGCTTTGGAGCTCGATCCAGGAAAGCTCCTGCCATGGCTCGGCAGGGCTCAAGCTCGCGATGCGCAGGGTGAGCTTCAGGCCGCCGTGGCCGACTATTCCGCCGCGCTGGCGCTCGACCCCGGACTGGCCGCAGCGTTAAGCAATCGCGCCAGCGCGCTCTTTGCACTGGGGCGGCCCGAGGACGCCCTCCGCGACCTCGATACCGCTGTGGCGCTCAGACCCGATGCCGGCCTCCACTACAACCGCGCGCATGTGCTGACCTCGCTCGGCAGGCAGGGTGAAGCAATCGGCGACCTGGAGACCTATCTCGAGCTGCTGCCCGACGCTCCTGACCGCGAGGAGGTCGGCGCCAGGATTACTGCGTGCTCTGCCGGTACTCCCGCGGTAACCTGAGCGGCGGTGCGGGGTGCGGCAGCGAGGAAGTGGCGGGTCCCTGCCGCTGCTGCTCAGGTCGGCTGGAGGCACTGGTAGACCAGCCGCATTGCGGGAACCAGGATCACCGCGATGGTCACTACCTGGGTTCGCCGCTAATCGGCCTTGACGACATCTGCCCGTCACCCGGAGGATGCGCGGGGCGGCTCCGGCGGGTGACAGCGGGCGGCTCCGGCGCGGGATCCAGCGTCGTTACCTGATAACCTGGCGAGGCGGTCTATGCACGCGCGGTCGGCAAGGGATCGCCGGGCGAGGCCGTCGAGCATCTGGTTTCAGAGACCGAGTTGCTGGAGCTGGGGCGCGAGCTGGAGCGCCACGACCGGATCCGCGACAAGAAGGTCCGCCAGCTCGAGGAGATCCTGCGCGGCCACCTCGCGGCGGCGCGCAAGGCCGATGCGAAAGAGGTGCTCATCGCGGCCACCAGAGCGATGAGGGCCGCGAGCAACGGCGGCAAGGTGATCGAGCAGTTGGAGCGAACCCTGGGCGCGCCGGTGCGCCTGCTGTCGGCAGCGGCGGAGGCGCGGCTGGCGTTCCTTGGCGCCGCGCCCGACCTCGACCGCAGTGACCCGCAGGTGCTCATCGACAGCGGCGGCGCCTCGACCGAGGTCACGCTCACCAGCGGCCGGCGGCGGCGTGCTGCCACCTCGATGCCGATCGGTTCCTCGCTGCTGTGCGCGCAGCTCCGGGGCGACCCGCCGGGCCCCTTGGAGTGGGCGCAGCTCTGCCTTGGGCTGGCGGATGCGCTCAAGACGCTGCCCGCCGCTCCCCGCCCGGTCGGCGCCATCGCGGTGGGCGGCTCCGCGCACCGGATCGAGGAGCTTCACGGCGGGGACAGCGGCGCGCCCGTCACCTTGCCGGATCTGGAGCGGATCGCCCGACGGCTCCTCCGTCATCGGGCGCGGCACATCGCTCGCGCCACCGGGATCGAGAAAGGGAAGGTCACTCTCCTCGCCGCCGGCACGCTGATCATCCATGCGGTGCTCAGCCATTACGGTCTGGACGCCGTCCGGGTCGGACATCACGGGCTCCGCGACGGCATGATCACCGCGTTCCAGCGCGCCGGCGGCAATTGGTGGCGCTACCGCCGCTCCACCGCGACACCCCGGCGCTGATCTGCACGGCCTCATGGCAGACCTGCCACGGCGAGCCGGTGCTGCACGAAGCGCGCGAACCGCTCGATGCCGATGTCGATCTGCTCCGGCGTCACGTAGCTGAAGGAGAGCCTCGCCTGCAGCTCGCGGCCGGCGCTGAGGGCAAAGAACCGCATCGGACAGAAGATCACTCCGAAATCGCGAGCGCTCTCCTCCAGGCACTCCTCGTCGCAGATGAACGGCAGATCCACGGTGAGGAAGAAGCCGCCCTCCGGCCGGTTCCACGTCGCCATCCCGGAGAGTTTCGCCGCGAGGCCGCGCAACATTCGGTCCCGGTTCTCGCGGTAGAACGGCAGCTTCCGCCGCACCAGCGCCGTCAGCGAACAGTCATTGTCGAGCAGGATGCCGCCGACCGCGGCCTGCATCAGCGGCGGCGTGTTGACGGTGGTCAGGCTCTTGACCTTCGAGAGCTCGGCTGCCAGCGTGGTGCGGCGGCCGTCCGGTAGGACGACGGACTGGTCCGCCACCAGGTATCCAAGACGGAGACCCGGGAACAAGGTCTTCGAGAAGCTGCCCAGGTAGACCACCACGCCGTGATCGTCGAGCGCTTTGAGCGGCGGCAGCGGCTCCGAGTCGTAGGCGAACATCCCGTAGGGATTGTCCTCGAGGATGAGCAGGTCGTGCTCGCGAGCGACGTCGAGCAGCGCACGGCGTGCCCCGAGCGACAGCCGGGTCCCTTGCGGATTGTTGAAGTCCGGGATGTCGTAGAGGGCCCGGGCGCGCTGGCCGCCGCGCTCGACGCCGGCGATGGCGGCCGCGACGTCCGCGGCCCGCAGCCCATCCGGTCCGCACGCCACCGGCACCGTGGTGACGCCGAGCAGCCGCGCCAGGCCGGTGATGCCGATGTAGGTGGGATCGCTCACCAGCAGCACGTCGCTCGCCGGTTCGAACAGACCGCCGAGCAGGATCGCCATTCCCTCCTGGCAACCGCAGGTCATGACGATCGTGCCCGGTGCCGCGTGGATGCCGTGATCGCGCGCGATCTGGCGCGCCACCAGGTCGTTGATGATGCCGTTGGTCGGACCGTACTGGCCCAGGGCGTCGTAAGCGGCCGGCGCCGGCTGCCCGCCGCCGGCAGCGCGGTGCGCGAGGAACCGCGCCACCTGCGCGAGGCTGCCGGCGACGTCGAAATATCGCTCCGCGGGGCGGCCGGGAGCGAAGGAGATGGCATCGGGATAGCGCTGCACCACCTCGTTGAGGAAGTTCATCACCTCGAGCAGCGGTTCGCCGAAGCACCTCTTGAGCGTGACGTCCATGCGCTGGCCGGCGCCCCTCGCCTCAGAAAGCTGCCTTCTTCTCCAGCTGGCTGAACAGCTGCTGCACGCTCTGGTCGGAGAAGTCGCCGCCGGTGCGCTCGATGAGCTCGATCATCAATCCCGAGCCGGCGTCCCGATGCGTGAAGATCTGGCGCAAGCCCGGGCTTTCGATGACCGTGGTGTCGAACTCCATCCCCGCGCCGCGCAGGTCCTCGGCGACCGCCGGCAGATCCTCGACGGCGATCGCGATGTGCTGCACGCCGGGCCCGTAGTGCTCGATGAACTGCGACACCTGCGACTGCGGCGAGCTGCCTTGCAACAGGACGAAGGTGAGGGGCCCTGCCTTGAGCACGGCCGAGATCATCGCCGTACGCTCGCCTTCCGTCTTGCGGCGCTCGTGCAGCGCGAAGCCGAGGACGCTGGTGAAAAACGTGATCGATTGCTCGAGATCAGGGACGGCGATGGCGACATGGTCGATGCCGGTGGCGTGCTTGCCCAGGATGGAGATCGGAGCCTCGGTCATAGTCACAGCTCTCCTTGTCGGCAGATTGCGGTCCGTGTGGATACCTGGACGGACTGTATGCGAAGACCTTTTTTGACGGCAAGGGTATTGGAGCGACGATACGAAGATGACCTCCGCGCTCCGGCCAGGCCCCACCATGGTGCGCATAGGGCCGGGGGTACGCGGCACCGGCGGCCCGGCGAGCCTGCCGGCGTTCGACCTGTATAGTCGCGGCGCATCTCAGAACCTTGGAAGATATGCCGGAGAGAGGACCAGCGATGACCGCCTTCGCCGAAGACCTTCGCCTTGCCCTGCGCAACCTCGCGCGCCGGCCCGGATTCTCGGCCGTCATCGTCGCCACCCTGGGCCTGGCCATCGGCGCCAACGCCGCCGTCTTCAGCATCGTCGACGCGCTCCTGCTGCGCCCCCTGCCGCTGGCGGCGCCGGAGCGCCTGGTGCGGATCTACTCGCACTTCGCGTCGGGTCTCGACTGGGCCGCCGTCTCCTATCCCAACTACCGCGACTACGAGCGCGCCAACCGCGTCTTCACGGCGCTCGCCGCCGAGGGCAACCAGGGCTTCATGGTCGATGACGGCGAGCGCGGCCAGCTGGTCGTCGGCGCGCTGGTGTCGGCGAATTACTTCGCGACGCTGGGGGTCGATCCGGCCCTGGGGCGGGCCTTCGCGCCCGCGGAGGACCGCGTGGCCAGCCCCGTGGCGGTCATCGGCGACGGCTTCTGGAAACGCCACTTCGGCGGCGATCCGCGGGTCCTGGGCAGGAGCGTGACCCTCAACGGCACCGGCTTCAAGGTCGTGGGCGTCGCCCCTGCCGGCTTCACCGGCCCCAACACCGGCCTGCTGGAAGAGATCTGGGCGCCCCTGTCCATGACCCCGTCCATGCAGCGGGCCTTGACCGCGGAGTCCGATCCGCTGCAGGAGCGCGACGCCGACTGGCTGCAGGTCACCGGGCGGCTGCGCCCGGGCGTCAGCCTGCGCCAGGCAGCGGACGCGATGAATGCGCTCGCGAGCCGCCTGCGCCAGCTCTATCCGCGCGCCAACGCCGGCATCAGCCTGCGGTTGCTGCCCGAGTCCGAGGCCAGGATCTATCCGACGATGCGCGGCGGCGTGGTCGCGCTGTCGGCCCTGCTGCAGGGAGTCGTCGCCCTGGTCCTGCTGGTTGCCTGTGCCAATGCCGCCGGCCTGTTCCTGGCCCGCGGCTCGTCGCGACAGCGCGAGATCGGCATCCGGCTCGCGGTCGGCGCGAGGATCTCGTGGCTGGTCCGCCTCCTGGTGAGCGAGAGCCTGGTGTTGGGGCTGGCCGGCGGCGCGGTGGGCCTGGCGCTGGCGTTCTGGGCGACTCGCGTGCTCGGCTCGCTGCGCCTGCCGATGCAGATCCCGATCTCCCTGCCGGTCGAGCTCGACGCGCGCATCCTGGCCCTCACTCTCGGCCTGGCGCTGCTGACCGGGGTGTCGTTCGGGCTCTTGCCCGCGCTGCAGATCATCCGCCCGCGGCTGGCGATGGCGCTGCGGGAAGGCGACGCGGGAGCGGGGATCCGGCGGTCGTCAATGCGGCTGCGCGGCATCCTGGTCAGCGCTCAGATCGCCGCCACCTTCGTGCTCCTGGTCGGGGCCGGGCTCTTCTTTCGCAGCCTCGGCAACGCCGAGGCCACGGCCCTCGGCTTCCGCGCCGAGGGCCTGCTCGTCGCCTCCCTCAACCTCGGCTACGCCGGCTATGACGCGAAATCGGGGCCGCAATGGCTCGAGCGGATCGAGACCCGGCTGCGGGCACTGCCCGGGGTGACGGCGGTAACCCTGGCGACGCGGCTGCCGTTCAGCGTCAGGCTCGCCAGCGTCGGCGCGGCTCCCGAGGGCTATGTGCCGCGGCACCCGGGCGAGGGCGCGCCGCAGATCGCCGTCAACGCGGTGGCGCCGGACTATTTCGCGACCATGCAGATCGGGCTCGCCGCCGGGCGCGAGCTCACGGCCGCGGACCGGCCGGGCAAACAGCCGGTGGTGGTGGTCAACGAGGCGCTGGTGCATCGTTTCTTCGCCGGCGACCCGCCCGCTGCGGTGCTAGGCAAGCGGCTGGTGGTCGCCGGCACGCCGCACCTCATCGTCGGAGTGGCGCGCGACGCCAAACAGCTCAGCCTGAAGTCCGCGCAGGAGCCGTATGTCTACCTCGATCTCTTCCAGCACTACGAACCGGCGGTGGCCATCCACCTGCGCTCCGCGGGCGACCCGGCGAGCTTGATCCCGGCGCTGCGGCGCGAGGTGAGGGCGCTCGACCCGCGGGTGGCGCTCTACGAGGTCAAGCCGATCGCGCGTCAGCTCGAGCTGCCCCTGCTGCCGCAGCGCCTGGCGGTGGGTCTGCTGGCGGCCATGGGCGCTCTCGCCCTGCTGCTGGCGCTGGTCGGGCTGTACGGCGCCACCGCCTATGCGCTGTCGCGGCGGACCCGCGAGATCGGCATTCGCATCGCCCTCGGCGCCGACCATCGCCGGCTGCTGGCGCTGGTGCTGCGCGACGGCATGGTGCAGTGCGGCCTCGGCGTCGCCGGCGGACTCGTCATCGCCCTCGCCGTCAACCGCCTCGCCGCCAGCCTGCTCGTCGGCGTCGACCCGGTCGACCCGCCGATCCTGCTGATCACCGCCGTGCTGGTGAGCGTTCTCGCGCTCGCGGCAAACCTGGTGCCGGCGCTGTCGGCGATCGAGCTCGACCCCCAGCAGGCGCTCAGCGCCGAGTGAGGGGGCCCCGGCTAGCCGGCGGCGGGGGCCGCCGCCCGGAACACGTCGACCTGCGGCCCGAGCTGCGCCAGGTAGTACACCGAATAGGCCCTCTGGAAGACGAGGACCGGCAGCAGCAACACGGTGCCCACATAGGGGAGGAGCAGCAGGCAGCCGGCGATGCAGCAGCTCGCGATCACGGCGGCCAGGACGATGATGCCGATCGCCAGCGCGAGCACGACTTGAAAGAGCAGATAGAGGATCAGCAGGTGGAAGCCGCCCGCGAAGAGGCCAAGCAGCTCACTCCATGCCTCCCGGCAGGTGCCGTCGCGCAGGAACATGATCGGCACGACGAAGTCCCTGGTCAGCTTCGCGATCACCCCGAACACGATCCCGATCGCGACCAGCGCCAGCCCGGCCGCGAGCAGCGGCAGCAGGCTCGCCAGCGGCGTCGCACCCTGCCTTACGATCTGGACCACGAAGACGGCGATGGTTGCCAGCAGCGAGAGCAGGAGCACCGCGGCGATCAGACCGAGCGCCAGACGGAAGAGAAACAGGCTGCGCGCCTTGCGGGCATGCTGGCGCCAGGGAACCCCGACCTCGGCGCGGCCGAGCGCCACGCAATGCAGGAACATGAACTCGCCCCGGCTGCTGAGCCAGACCATGAGCAGGCAAAAGGCGGCGATGAGACAGACCAGAGTGGCCGCCAGCGGCAGCACCCAGTAGAGGTTTCTCATCACCTCGTCTCGGACCTGCTCCCAGGCCTCGGACGCCCCTTGCCAACTCGGCAGCCCGGGGCCACCCTGGCCGCCACGGGAGAGAGGAATCTGAGGGTTCATCCAGGTGAACTGCGCCTCCCCGAGCCCGGCGAGCCAGGCGCAGAAGCCGATCGTGAACCACGTGGCGAGAGCGAAGGGCCGGAAGAGCAGGCGCCTGACGTGCTCGATCGCCGCTTGGAGCGGTGCGACGACGCTGACCTGGGGGGGCGGAGAGGCCATGGGCAAGGGGGGGTTGTCGGCGAGCTCGACCGGAGACTACACCGTCCCGAGAGGTCCGCAAAGCGGGCGGCGGTACGAAGCGTCTCTGGTCCAGTCTGGTACGCTAAACTTAGCCGTCGGCTGTCCGTAGGTAAGACATGCTGATCAAGCACGCGCTCCGCCGTCTGGTCAAAGCCCCGGCGTTCACCGGCATCGCCGTCCTGACCCTGGCGCTCGGCATCGGTGCCAACGTCGCCATCTTCAGCGTCGTCAACGGCATCCTGCTCAAGCCGCTGCAGTACGTCCATCCCGAGGAGCTCGTCGCGGTCGATCACGCGGCGCCCGGGATCAACCTGACCAGCGCGGGCGCGGCGCCGTTCCTGTACCTCACCTACCGCGAACGGTCGCAGAGCTTCCGTGACGTCGGCTTGTGGCGCGGCGACACCGGCAGCGTCACCGGCATCGGCGAACCCGAGGAGATCCGCACGGTCGACGTGACCGACGGCGTGCTGCCCATCCTCGGGGTGAGGCCGCTTCTCGGGCGCCTCTTCACCCGCGCCGACGACACGCCGGGCAGCCCGGCGACGATGATCCTCGGCTACGGCTACTGGCGGTCGCGGTTCGGCGCCTCGCCGGACGCGATCGGGCGGCGGGTGCTCGTCGACGGCGAGGCGCGCGAGGTGATCGGCGTGCTGCCGGCGACGTTCCGCTTCCTCGATCGCGACGCCGCGGCGTTCCTGCCGATCCGGCTCGACCGCAGCAAGGTGGTTCTCGGCAATTTCAGCTACCAGGGACTCGCCCGCCTCGCCCCCGGGGTGACGCTCGAGCAGGCGGCGGCCGACGCTGCACGCTTGATCCCGGTCTCGTTCCGCGCCTTCCCGCCGTTTCCCGGCTTCAGCATCAAGATGTTCGTCGACGCGCGGCTCGCGCCGGCGTTCGCGCCGCTCAAGCAGGATCTCGTCGGCGACGTCGCCCAGGTGCTCTGGGTGCTCATGGGCACGATCGGCCTGGTGCTGCTGATCGCCTGCGCGAACGTCGCCAACCTGCTGCTGGTGCGGACCAGCGGCCGCCGGCAGGAGCTAGCGGTCCGCGCGGCGCTCGGCGCCGGATGGGGGCGCATCGCCCGCGAGGTGATCGTCGAGAGCCTCGTGCTCTGCCTGCTGGGCGGCATCGCCGGGCTGGCGCTCGCCTACGGCGGCGTCCGCCTGCTGACCGCGATCGCGCCGGCGAATCTGCCGCGGCTCGGCGAGATCACGATCGACGGCTCGGTGCTGCTCTTCACCTTCACGATCTCCCTGCTTGCGGGCGCCCTTTTCAGCGCGATCCCGGTCGCGAAGTACGGCGGCCCACAGATCGGCGCGGCGCTGCGCGCGGGCGGCCGCACGCTGAGCGACGGCAAGGAGCGCCAGCGAGCGCGCAACACTCTCGTCGTCGCGCAGGTCGCCCTCGCGCTCGTGCTGCTCGTCGGCTCCGGCCTGATGATTCGCACCTTCCGGGCGCTGCGGAAGGTCGATCCTGGCTTCGCACGGCCCGCGGAGGTCCTCACGCTGAGGATCTCGATTCCCTCGACGGCCGCGGCGGACGGCGACGCGCTGGTGCGCATGCAGCAGCGCCTCGCCGAGCGGATTGCGGCGGTCCCCGGCGTGTCGTCGGTGGGGCTGACGACGACGATTCCGATGGACGGCAACGGCTGGACCGATCTGCTGTTTGCGCGGGACAAGGTCTACGCCGAGGGGCAGCTGCCGCCGCTCCGCCGCTTCAAGTTCGTCGCCCCCGGCCTGCCGAGGACGATGGGCAGCTCGCTCGTCGCCGGGCGGGATCTCACCTGGGACGACATCTATGGCAAGCGCCCCGTGGCGCTGGTCTCGCAGAACCTCGCGCGCGAGCTCTGGCACGATCCGGCGGCGGCGATCGGCAAGCAGGTCCGCGAAGCGCCCAAGTCGCCGTGGCGGGAGGTCGTCGGCGTCGTCGGCGACGAGCGCACCAACGGCGTGGACCATCCGGCGTCGACCTTCGTCTGCTGGCCGCTGCAGCTGGCGGACTTCGAGGGCAAGAAAACCTTTACCCAGCGCACGATCGCCTACATGATCCGCAGCGGGCGCGCCGGATCGAGCGGCTTGCTGAGCGAAGTGAGTCGCGCCGTGTGGAGCGTCGATCCCAGCCTGCCGCTCGCCAACGTCCGCACGCTGAGCGAGATCTACGACAAATCGCTGGCCCGCACGTCGTTTGCGCTGGTGATGCTGTCGATCGCCAGCGCCATGGCGCTGCTGCTGGGCGTCGCCGGTCTCTACGCCGTCGTCGCCTACACCGTGTCGCAGCGCACCCGCGAGATCGGCATCCGCATGGCGCTCGGCGCACGGCGCGAGGTGGTGACGCGGATGTTCGTCGGACAGGGACTGCGGCTCGTCGCGGCCGGCATCCTGTTCGGCATCGCCGGCGCGGTGGCGCTCACCCACCTGATGGCATCGCTGCTCTTCGCCGTCAGTCCCGTCGATCCGCTGACCTACGCCGGCGTGACGGCCGGCCTCGCGTCGGTCGCGATGCTGGCAAGCTACGTGCCAGCGCAGCGTGCCGCGACGGTCGATCCCGTGGCGGCGCTGCAGGCCGGGTAGCATCGACGGTCGGCTTCCCCGCTTTTCTTGACAAGATCTTCATGTCATCGCAAACTCGTTTCTTACAAAGGAGGAGCGATGACTCTCGGAATGCGAATCCTGTCTGCCCTGGCCGCCCTTCTGCTTGCCGGCTCCCTCGCCTCATCCGACGCCGCCAAGGCTTCGCCTGCACCGGCCTCCTCCAGCAGCCAGCCTCTCGCGGCGCTCCCGGCTGCGGCTTCCGTGTGCCCGAAGGCAGACTTCCTCGCCCTCTTACCCGCGCCTCAGCCCACCGCGACCGAGATTTGCGGGGCATGCAGTGACGCGGACTGCCTGGGCAAGAGGGTGGGCTCCGCGTGCGGCCTGGAGGACATGCGCTGCAGCGTCGCCGTGCCCGCGTGCTCCGTGTCCGTACGGTGCAAGTGCACGGTGATCTAAGCCGGAGCGTCGAGGACCTCCTGCACCATGCGCAGCAGGCTGGCCGCGGTGAACGGCTTGAGGAGCAGCGCTGCCCCCGCGGGCAGCATCCCGCGGCGGCCGATCGGGTCGCCGGCGTACCCGGACATGTAGAGGACGCGGGCCTCCGGCCGCACCGCCAGGAGACGTGCCGCGGCCTCCGGGCCGCTCAGGCCCGGCATCACGACGTCGGTGAGCAGCAGGTGGATCGGGCTCGGGTGCCGCTCGACGAGGGCCAGCGACGCCGCGATCCCGTCGGCGACCAACACCGTGTAGCCGGCTCCCTCGAGCAGGGTCCGGACGAGCTCGCGCAGCGCCGGCTCGTCCTCGAGCACCAGCACCGTTTCCGCACCGCCTCGACGCTCCGCCCTGGCGGCGCTCGGCGGCTCCGGGGCTTGCAGGTCGCTGGCGGCCCGCGGCAGGTAGACCTTGAAGCTCGAGCCCTGGCCGGGCTCGCTGTTGACCTCGATGCAGCCGCCACTCTGCTGCACGATGCCGAAGACGGTCGCGAGGCCCAGCCCGGTGCCCTTGCCCGGCTCCTTGGTGGTGAAGAAGGGCTCGAAGATGCGGGCGCGGGTCGCGGCGTCCATCCCAGTGCCGCTGTCGGAGACCGTGAGCAGCACGTACGGCCCGGGGAGGCAGCCTGCGGGCTCTTCGACGCAGGGGGCGTCGCGCTCCACGTCGGCGGTTTCGATCATCACACCGCCGCCGCCCGGCATCGCGTCGCGGGCGTTGACCGCCAGGTTTACGATCACCTGCTCGATCAGGCCAGGGTCCACCAGCACGCGGCCGGCAACGGCCTGCAAGCGGATCGCCAGCTCGACGTGCTCGCCGATCAGCCGGCGCAGCATCGTCTCGACACCCGCCACCACGGCGTTGAGGTCGACGATCCGCGGCTGCAGCGGCAGCTGGCGGCTGAAGGCGAGCAGCTGGCGGGTCAGGGAGGCGCCCCGCTCGCCCGCCCTGGCGACTTCCTCGACCTGGCGGCGGAGCTCTGGCCGGTCGCCCAGCTGGGCAGCGACCAGCCCCGCGTAGCCCAGGATGATGGTCAGCAGGTTGTTGAAGTCGTGCGCGACACCGCCCGCGAGCTGGCCGACCACCTCCATCTTCTGGGCTTGCCGGAGCTGGGCCTCCTGCCGGTGCCGCTCGCTGACGTCCTCGATGACCGCCAGCAGCCCGCGGCGGCCGGCGAAGTCGACCGAACGGCTGACGACTGAGACCTCGAGCACCTCACCGGCCTTGGTGCGGTGGCGGCCCCGGCCGATCCAAGGCTCCCTCCCGAGCTCTGCACGCACCTCCTCGAGAATGCCCGGCATCTCCTCCGAGTGGCAGACGTCGAGCAGCGTCATGGCCAGGAACTCGTCGCGCGAGTAGCCGTAGCGGCCTACCGCCTTGCGGTTGACCTCGAGAAAGCGCAGGGTGTCGGCCTCCACCACCCACATGAGATAGGGCGATTCGTCGAACAGCAGGCGGTAGCGCTCCTCCGACGCGCGGAGGGCCTCGGCCATGCGGCGCTGCTCGCCCCGCAGCCGGGCATGCGCGACGGCGTTGGACGCGGCCTGGCCAAGCCACCCCAGGCGGTCCTTGAGCAGGTAGTCGGTGGCGCCCTCGCGCAGGCACAGGACCGCGGCCTCGTCTCCGGCGGTGCCGGAGACGACGATCACCGGCACGTCGATGTCGCGGGAGGCGAGCGCCCGCATGGCCTCCACGGCGCTGTAGCCAGGCAGCTGGTAGCTGGCGACGATCAGGTCAGGGGCGGGCTCGAGGGCGGCCAGGAACGCCGCCTCGCTCTCGACGCGCTCGGGCAGAGAGTCCACGCCCGCCCGCCGCAGCTCGTGGACCACGAGCTCGGCATCGGCGGGATTGTCCTCCAGGATCAGGACGCGGAGCGAAGGTCGGTCGTTCATGGGTGCGCCGAGCCAGTGGTGTCTTCCGGCAGCCGCCTCCTTCGGGTGCCCCGCACCCGAGCGGCCTTTCTCGCGCCTGTGCCCTCTTGGGGCGGGGACGGTGCGGCAAATCCGAGTGCCGACGCTCCCGATTGCTCTTGCTCCATCCCGTGTTCCTCCCAAGTCTCGCCCACAAGCTTCGCGCCTATAGTAAAGCATGGTTTTCGTCGCAAGCGGCAATCGTTGGCGCCTGGCGGGCGTCGACCATGCCGGCCTCGTCGATCACCAGCACGGTGCCTCCCTGGAGCGGATCCTGGCGGCGCGCGACCGGTATCGGGATAGACCTCCTGGTCGAGGACAGCGGCAATCTCGTGACTCCTGCGGAGCTGCTGCGGCGGCCCAGGTGCGCGCCACCGTCGCCAAGGTTTAGAATGGGGGATCGGGTTAGAGCGTGCTTGAGCATGCCGTTTCCAGGAGGAACCGCGATCTTGAGGCTTTGCAGCTGGGTGGGCGTGCTCCTTGCCGCGGGTGCTTCGCTGCCGGCAGCGGCGGTGCCAGCGGTCTCGGCGCCGGTGGCCGGCGGCGCCAGGCTCGCGCCCGGCTACGGCACCTTTGATGTCGGCTTCGAAGCCAACCAGGGGCAGGCCGGGGCGGCGGCGGTCCGCTTCCTCTATCGCGGGCCGCTCTACACGCTGTGGCTGACACCGACCGAGGAGGTGATCCGCCTGCGCGGCGGCGGCGGCGCGGCGGCGGCTCCTGCCGTGGTGCGGCTGCGGCTCGAAGGCGCCGATCCCGCCGCGCGCTGGACGGGAGAGGAGCCGCGGGCGGCGCGCAGCAACTATTTCGTCGGCACCGACCCGCGCCGCTGGCGCACCGGGATCGCCCGCTTCGCGCGCGTTCACGCGGCCGGCGTCTGGCCGGACATCGATCTCGTGGTGCGGGAGAAGCGGCGGCAGGTCGAGTATGACCTGCTGGTCGCCCCCGGCGCCGACCCGGCGCGCGTCCGCTTCATCGTGGAGGGTGCGGAGTCAGTCGCCATCGGCGCCCAGGGCGAGCTGATCCTGCACACCCCGGCCGGTGATCTGGTGCAGCCGGTGCCCGCGATCTACCAGCGGGAGGGCGCCCGCCGCCGGCAGATCGCAGGCCGGTGGACCCTGCGCGCCCGTGGCGCCGGCGCAGCTCCTGTCGCCGGCACCGCCGAGATCGCCGGCACCGAGGTCGGCTTCGCCATCGGCAGCTACGACCGCACACGGCCGTTGGTCATCGATCCGACCCTCCTCTACTCCACCTACCTGGGCGGCAGCGGGATCGACGGCGTCACCCAGGTGGCCGTGGATCCAGCCGGCAACGCCTACGTCACCGGCTCCACGGGGTCCGCCGATTTCCCTGGCACCGGCCGCAGCCCCGTGCAGTCGACGCTCGGCGGCGGCCAGGATGTCTTCGTGACGAAGATCGATGCCACGGGCACCGCCATCGTCTACTCCACCTACCTCGGCGCCGACGGCGAAGACATCGCCGGCGCCATTGCCGTGGACGGCGGCGGCAGCGCGTATGTCACCGGGATCACCACTTCGGCCCACTTTCCCGGCACCGCCGGGAGCGCCATCCAGGCGGTACCGGCGGGCAACCAGGACGCCTTTGTCACCAAGCTCAACGCAGCCGGCACCGCCATCGTCTACTCGACCTATCTCGGCGGCAGCGGGATCGATCAGGCCAGGGGCATCGCCGTCGACGGCGCCGGCAATGCCTACGTCGCCGGCTACACCCAGTCGACGGACTTTCGCGGCGTGAGCGCGGCATCGCTCCAGGGCAGCATCAACGCCGTGGAGAGCGGCTTCGTCACCAAGATCAATGCCGCCGGCAGCGCCATCGTCTACTCGACCTACCTGGGCGGCAGCAACACCTTAGGCAGCCTCAACGGCATCGCCGTGGACGGCTCCGGGAGCGCGATCGTCGTCGGATACACGGCCGGGACCACCTTTCCCGGTGTGACCCGGGAGTCGATCCAGCCGGCTTTGGCCGGCGAATTCGACGCCGTCGTCACCAAGCTCGATCCCGCCGGCACCGGCATCGTCTACTCCACCTTTCTGGGCGGCGCGGGCATCGACATCGCCGAGAGCGTCGCCTTGGACGGCGCCGGCAACGCCTATGTCGCCGGCTACAGCTCGTCGAGCGCCTGGAGCGTCGCCGGCCTGCACTCGATCCAGCCGCACATCGCCGACGCCGCCGAGAGTGGCTTCGTCGCCAAGATCGACCCGACCGGCAGCACTCTCGTCTACCTGACCTTCCTCGGCGGCAGCTCGACCGGCTCGGCCGGCGATCTCGCGCGAGCCGTCGCCGTCGACCGGGTCGGCAACGCCTACGTCACCGGCTCCACCACATCCGCGACCTTTCCCGGTGTCGGCCCCAGCTCCCTGCAATCCACCCTCCAGGGGTCGACCGACGCCTTCCTCACCCAGATCGATCCCGAGGGCACCGCGCTCGTCTACTCCACCTATCTCGGCGGCAGCGGCTCAGATACCGCCTGGGGCCTCGCCCTCGACGCCGCCGGCAATATCTATGTGGGCGGCTACACCACCTCGGCGGACTTCCCCGGCGCTTCCGCCAGCCCGATCCAACCCGCCCTGGCCGGCGTCGAGGACGGCTTCCTGGCCAAGATCTCCATGGGCATGCGGTTCTATACACTGCCGCCCTGCCGTCTCATCGACACCCGCGCCACCGCCGGTCCCCTCGGCGGCCCCAGCCTGCAGTCCCACGCCCAGCGCACCTTCGCGGTCACCGGCATCTGCGGCGTCCCCGCTACCGCCCGCGTGCTGGCCGTCAACGTCACCGTCGTCCAACCGGGCGCCGCCGGCGATCTGCGCCTTTTCCCTTCCGGCACCGCCGTCCCGGGCACCAGCCAGGTCGCCTTCGCCGCCGGCCAGGTCCGCGCCGACAGCGCCATGCTCCTGCTCGGCGCCGCCGGCTTCACCGTCCAGCTCGACTCGGCCGCCCAGGTCGACTTCATCCTCGACGTCAACGGCTACTACCAGTAGCCACGCGGCCGCCGCAGCCGCCCGCCGTGCTTGGCGGCGAGCGTCCGGCCCTGCTGGCGGACCGTCACGGTCACCTGCCAGGTGCCGCCCGACCCGAGGGCACCCTGACCCTCGTACCTCCCGCCCCCTTGATCGCCGGCCTTGATCGTCGTGCTCATCGCCGCCATGCCCATGGCCGGCATCGCCACCATTAGGCAGGTGACGCTGGCCTCGGCGCCGGCGATCGGCTTGCCGTCCGCTCCGGTCACCTTCACGCGCCACGAGTTGCTGCCCTGCCGCGGCGGCGGTGGGTCGGTCGTCATCTCGACCACCAGCACCTTGCCGCCATGGGTGTACTAGACTCTAGCTTGGAATTCCGGCCGCAACCACACGCGCCGGAGGAGTCAGGGGGTTGCCATGATCACCAGGCTCAATCTGGTCACCATCCTCGTGACCGATCAGGATGAAGCGCTGGATTGGTTCACTAACATCCTTGGCCTCGAGAAACGCCAGGATGCCCGATTTGGCTCCGGCGCCCGCTGGCTGGTGGTGGCGCCTCAGGGCCAGAAGGACCTGGGGATCGTCTTGCAGAAGCCTGAGCCCGCCCTGCACGGCCAGGATCGGGCAGCCGAGATGGCAGGGCTCGTCGGCAAGGGCACGACCTGGGTTTTTCATGCGGACCGTCTCGAGGAGACCTTCCAGGAGCTCAAGGCCAAAGGCGTGAATTTCGTCGAGCCGCCTAAGAAGTTGCCTTGGGGCAACCAGGCGATCTTCGAAGATCCCTACGGCAATCGCTATGCTCTGATGGGGCCGTGAGGCCTCCCTCTCCGGTGTCGCCGTAGCTGCATTTCAGGAGGAGCACCAACGGCATGACGCTGGGGCGCATGCGAAATCTAGCTTGCCTCCTGCTTGCCTTTGGTGTCGGTTCGTCGGTCCCGGCCCGGATGCCTCCGTGGCCGATCGAGTGTAAGCGTTCTCCGAACGGACCTTCCATTGCGCCCCCCAATTTGCCAGCCTGACCCGCCAGGAGGTGCGCGATGGCGGAGAGGCGAAGAGCTATTCGGCGGCGGAGCAGGAGCGAGTGGCAAGGTCTGCTGGCGAGGCTGAAGGCGAGCGGCGAGGAGGTGGAATGACCTGAACAAGCAGATTATTTTCGACCCTCTCGGCAACGATGACCTCATCGTCATCCGGCCATGCATTGAAGAGCGCCGACCCGCTCTGGCTTACCCGCGACGCCACGATGCCAGCATGCTCCGCCCTGAACTCAGTCACGCTTCGTGGAGAAGAGGCGCCATTACAGCCGGAAGATGATTGTGGATGTGTATGTCGCCGTAGGCGTTCAAGACTGTCTGGCTAGCCTCGTGATTTTCTCCGTCGACTTCGATCGTCGCCATCCTTGTTTCCGTCTTCTGCTCAACAACCTTCGCTTCCGCCCCCTTCAGCTTCTTCCACAGTTCAGTTGACAGTCTGTGGCCCCGGGTGCTACTTTCCAACCGAGAGCCCCGCGCCCCAGGGATCCGACTTCCATGGCCCAGTGCCTACTTCAGCAAACGCGTCCACTTCGGCGAACAGTGCGCGTGATCACTTGGCTTCTTGTTCTCGCAGCGGTGGGAAGGTGGGCGCCGGCTACTGCGCAGGACGCCTCGTCTGCCAGCGTCAACTTGCTGACCAACCCAGACTTCAAGACCGACGCGTCTGGCTGGGGGTCAACTGGACCTTCCGGGCCAGTTGCCAGCCAGCGAGGATGGACCGAGTCCGTGCGATGGGTTCCCAGCCGCGAGGCCACAGAGCAATCAGGCGGGGCCGAGGATCGACCGACATCGGGTTCTCTTGAGCTCGCGATCACCGCTGACGAGGGCAGCTGTGTCACCATCATCCAGTGTATCGCCACGGGAGCCGGCACCTATGAACTCAGCGGCAAAGTCCTCGTCAAAGAGACCGAGGTGCACACGCGATGGAGCTCGATCACTTTGCAAGTCCTATGGATCGACCGCCCCGATTGTGTGTGGTACACGCCACCGCTCGCCACTGGCGTCGCCACACCGGTCCTTGACCCGTACATGGCGGCAAAGCAGACGTGGAGCCGGTTGACCACTGGCCCGGTCGTGGCGCCGGCTGGAACGCGCAGCGCGCAAGTTGATTTGTCGGCGTGCGTGTCGGCTGCCGCGACCTCGCTCGAGACGGTCGTCGTCGACATCGGCGGTTTGGACTTACACGCGCTCCCTTCCAGCGCGAGCGTTCACCCCTGACAGCGGTTTCTTTCCTGGCATGTTGCCCGAACCTTCGGGCCACCGGCTTCCTCGGAAGCCGGCCGAGTTCGTCGTCAAGATGGCAGCATCCTACCGACGGACCCCAGCATGCACCGAGCCCCGGATTGCGGGCGTTCTCGTATAGTGCGAATGGAAGCGTGACCAGGCTCGCTCTCGCTCCCGGCCAGCGCCGTCCTTGGAACGGGGAACCTCAGCGGCACGTATCCTCCGCCGCCGTAGCCGCCAGCGGCCGGCTGTCATCGACGCTTGAGCTTTTCCAGGCGGCCATCTCACGGGTGCCGGCTTCGGCCACGGCCCGCTGGCCGTCACCGACCTTGCCATAGCCAAGGGCGTCAGGCCCCCCACGGGTCCCCGCATCGACACTGGGAGGCCTTCTCATGGAAGGCTTCCCTGCGACGGCTCCGCCGGCCTTGACAGCCCGCCGCCGCCCGCGGTGCCCATTGTTCGTGCCGACGGGGGGAGCAGCCAGCCTCTGGACCCGCCATCCCCCTCGCACTTGACCGGAGGAGTCCAGATACGAGGTGGGGAGCAGCCCGCGGCTCTCCACACCCTGATGGCGAGGAGGCCGGCGCGGTCCCCGCGGCGGTCCCGCCAACGTTAGTGCCGAGACGGCCGCTGGCATGGCCGGCACCATCGGCAAACCGAGTTTCCCGCGCCGTCATCGTCGCCGAGCTACCGGCCGGCCGGGCTCGCCCGCGGCTCCGCGGGGACGTCCCAGCCGCCCCAGTGTGCGGCCGGCCGATGGCGCGCTGCCGGCGAGGCTCTTGTTGGGAGCGGACGCCAGCGCAGCTCGACGCGAGAGGAATCTGCGCTCGCGTGCGGTGGGACGCTCTTGGTTGGCGGGGCGGAGCCGGGCGATAGCGCGCGCCCGGGGCGCGCAGCAAAAGATCGTCAGGATGCGGGTTTGCAGCCGAGGTCCGCGATTAGTTCGACGGTCTGATCCAGGCCCTCTTGCCATGCGGTGGTGTCCGCTGGCCTCGACCTGTGTTCATCGAGGCGACGTCGATCGGAGCGGCACGGCCGATCGGGCTCTCGGCCGTTCGCCCCAGCAGCGATAGCAGCGAGCTCGCCGCGCGCGCCCCCCGTTTTTGTGCCCGATATGTGCCCGACAGCGATACGACCTTTCCACTTCCTTGCTGCAAGTGCATGATTCCATTGGAGCCGGCACCCGGATTTGAACCGGGGACCTACGGTTTACAAGTCTGTTACCGACCGGTTTCAAGGTGTCTCGCCTCGTCGCTCGTTTACTCATAAGTACCAGTCTCTACGGTGTTTAGTGGTATCATGCCGTTCTAGGGCGAGTCAAGCAAGAGCGAGTTTCTTTCGCCCCCCATTCGCCCCAAGCACCAGGAGGGACGCGGCGATGCCACGACGAGCAGAGACGATCCTGACCGACACAGCCATTCGCAAGCTGCGGCCGGCGGCGCGACGGTATGAGGTGCGGGACGCTGCCCGTCCTGGCTTCGGCCTGCGCGTCGAGTTGGACGGCCGGAGGGTTTTCTTCCAGCGCTTCGGCGCCAGAGGCGAGCGTCGCCTTACTCTCGGCGCCTACTCGCCGGGCGCCTTCGGGCTCGCGGAGGCGCGAGCCGCCGCCGACAAGGCCAGGGCGGATCACGCCGCGGGACTCGACCCGATCGGCGCCAAGCAGGAGCGCCGCCGGCTCGCGAGTGCAGAGATCGAGGCACGCAAAGCGGCACGCGACGGCCGGCCGGTGCCCGGCACGTTCGCCGACCTCGCGGTGCGCTACCTTCGGGACGCACAGCGGCGCCAGAGAGTGCGCACGGTCAGCGAGTACGAGCGCAAGCTGCGCGTGGAAGTCCTTCCCGGCTGGGGGCCGCGCCGCGTCGAAGACATCCGCCGAGCCGACGTTCTTCGCCTGATCGAAGAATCTCGGGAGCGCGGCGGCGTCTGCTCCAACCGCACGCTGGCGCTCGTCCGCACGGTTTTCCAGTACGCCGTTGACCGAGAGGAGCTGGACGCCAACCCTGCGCTGCGCATCCCCCGCCGCTACCTCTTCGCCGAAAAGCCCCGCAAGCGCGTTCTAACGCGCGACGAGCTGCGCGCCGTCCTCTCCGTCGTTGATGATCTCGGGCCGGTTGTAGGAGGGGCCTTCCGTCTGATCCTGGCGACCGCACAGCGGCCGGGCGAGGTGCTGCGCATCCGGTGGGATGAGATCGGCCGCGACGAGGGCGGCTGCTTCTGGCAGCTCCCGGACGAGCTGGCGAAGAACGGGAGGGGACACCGCGTCCCGCTCTCCCGCCAAGCAATGGCCGTGCTCGACTCGCTCCGGCCTATGACGGACTCCACGCCCTGGGCTCTTGCATCACCCTCGCCCATGGTGGAGGGACCCGTGCAATGGCTCTCGCATGCTGCGGTGCGGTTGCGCCGAAAGTCCGGGGTGGCAGACTTCACGCCGCACGATCTGCGGCGCACTGCCGCAACGCTGATGGGCGAGCGCGGCGTGCGGCCCGACGTGATCGAGCGCGTTCTGAACCACGTCCCCGCCAAGATCGCCCGTACTTACAACCGCGCGACCTACGATGCCGAGAAACGCCAAGCGCTCGCGATCCTGGGTGAGCTGATCGAATCGATTGCGGGCGGCGAGGAAGTGCGCTCGAACCTCGTCCGTCTCGCTTGACTTGACGGGCCGGTACGTGACCCTCAACGAGCTCCGCACTGTCTTGGCCGCAGCGCGCCGCGCAGGCATCACGCGTGAAAAGGCGTTCCTCCTGGTCGACTTTGTCTGGCAGGAGCTTACTGGCTCAGGCCTTTCGAGGGAGGTAAAGCTCGACTGGATGTCCACCCTCTGGCCGCCCGACGCCGAGAGCGAGCGCGCGATGGCCGCAGGCGAGCCGGGGGCTTGGCGTGAGGGATTCATACGGGCGCTCTCTGAGGGGCACCGCGTTGCTCGTGCCTGTGACCTCGCCGGCGTCACGCGCGCGATGGCCTACAAAGCGCGGGAGCAAGACTTCGATTTCCAGCTGATCTGGGACGCCGCCATACTCGAGGGCCGGCAGCGTCGCCCGCGGCATCGCTGATCCGGATTGACTGCGGTTGACACTCCGGCGGGGGAAGCTGTGCCTGGGTGACCAACGGCGGCGCATGGTGCGTTGCGCCCGTGGCCCCGAAACCAGGAGGCTTGACAGTGGAACCGAAAATACTACGCCCCGCAGCAGCAGCGGCCTACGTCGGGCTGTCAAAGCCGACCCTCTATCGCCTTGAGAAAGCCGGCGCGCTGCCGGCGCGGGTCATCTTGGGGCCGAACGCCTCGGGTTGGCTTCGCGAGGATCTCGACGCCTTTCTCGCCGGTCGCCCCCGCGCCACTCGGCCGCCGGCCTGAAAGGAGTGACTCCAAAACGACGAGGCGCGGGCGCCAGCGAACCCGGCGCTCGATCGCTGGGTAGGGGCCAAGCCAGGCGAGCAGGAGCGGCGATCTCTCGATGGCGGGTCAGAAGGTGCGGCCCGCCGTGGCGGGCTGAGGTGAGCGGGTCGCTGGCAGGACAGGATCAAGGGCCGCAAGAGCCCGTTCGCCGACGGGACACAGCGGGCGCGAGCATCACCAAATGGCTCGACAGTTTACGGACTCGAGCCGGCCCGCCACCAGCGTGCGGCTCGGCCCGGCGAGGGGCTCGAGACCCTGCAGCGGGGAATGACCAGGAACGGAACGATCATAGAGCGCCGGCGGCGTCGCCGCAAAAGCCTCCGTCCCTGCGCCACTCGCAATCGCGGGGAGGCCGGGCATGACGCCATTCGAGCTGGTCTGCTCGCGCCTGCGAGTCGCCCGCCGTTGCGGCTCGACAGCCACCGCTCACTGCCCGGGACCGCAGCACAGCCGCGGAGACCGCCATTCCTCGCTTTCCGTCACCGTGGCCGTGGACGGCAAGGTGCTGCTCAAGTGCCATGCGGGCTGTTCCACCGACGAGATCGTTGCCCGGATGGGCCTGGGAATGGGCGACCTGTTCCCAGCCAACGGCAGGCACAGCCACGACGGCGGCGGACGCCAGGTCGCGGTCCGCGTCGGCGGCAGGACTGCCGGCGCCGGTGCCGACGATGACGACAAGGCCGGCGCCCGCGCAGCTGCTCTTCGCGCGGACCAGGAGGACGAGCCCGGCGCGGACGACGAAACAGGCCGGCCGTACGCCGAGGACGCAGGCCCCGACCCCTGGGACGAGGACGCCGCTGCCGCCTCGCGTGCCTCCCACGGCGCGGCACAACGCGCCAGGATGCCCCTGGATCGACGAAGCCCCGCCGCGGCGACCGCCAGCCCGCTCGGCGGGGAGATCGCGGCCGCCGGGCGGCCAAGCGGCCCGGCGGCGGGCCATCCGGCGCCCACCGCTCCCGGCGCTCGCGAGCCGGTAACGGTCGCGCTCCTGGCCGAGCGTTTCCGCCTCGATACCGGCTTCCTGCGCCGAGAGCTCGGCCTGCGTGACGATCGCGGCACCGTCCTGGTCCCCTACCGCGACGAGGCCGGCGGGGAGCTGTTAGCCAAGCGTCGGGTGGCGTTGACCGGCCCCCGCAAATACCGCGCACCCAAGGGGAGGCGCCTGATGCTCTACGGGCTCGACCGCCTGCCGGCCGCGCACGCCAAGGGGAGCGTCCTGTTTGTCGAGGGCGAGTCGGACTGCTGGTGCCTGTGGGCGCACGGCGTCCACGCCCTGGGGATCCCCGGCGCCTCCGCGATCAACGTCGTCATGGCCGATCACGTCCGCTTCCTGCGCCACGCCTACGGGGTGCGGGAGCCGGACGAGGCCGGCG
Source organism: uncultured Acidobacteriota bacterium (assembly GCA_963732005.1). Taxonomy (GTDB): domain Bacteria; phylum Acidobacteriota; class Thermoanaerobaculia; order Multivoradales; family UBA5704; genus JASLEW01. Next base: position 2,023,615 of record CAVSXT010000005.1, on the reverse strand, counting down.
GCAAGTTCGTGGCCGCGCTCGCCGAGCGCCTGCGCGCCGTAGGCTACGACGGCGAGCCGCTCCGCGTCGTCGAAATGCCGGACGGGCTCAAGGACCTGGGCGAGCTCCACGCGGACGACCCGGGACGCTTCGAGGCCCGCTTCCGCGCGGCCTGGAAGGCGGCTCGACCGTTGAACGGCGTGGCGGTAATGAGTTGCTGGGCAGCCGCCACCACCGCACCGGAGCTTCTTGCGGCCGGAGACGGTGCGCCGGAGGTGGCCTTCCTTGAGCCGCGACACCTGGTGCCCGGCTGCCTGACGCTGTGGTTTTCGCCTCGCGGGCTTGGCAAGACGCACGTGGCCCACGCAATCGCCGTGAGACTCGCATCCGCGGGGCGCCGGGTGCTGCTGCTCGATCGCGACAACAGCCGCGCCGAGGTCACGCGGCGCCTTCGCGGCTGGGGAGGAGCGGATGCGCCGCACCTCAGGGTGCTCACGCGCGAGCAAGCACCGCCGCTGATGGACGCCGCGAAGTGGCATGACTTCCCGCACGGCGAGTACGAGGTGGTGATCGTCGACTCCCTCGACGCAACGGCCGAAGGCGTGGGCGAGCAGGACTCGGCGAAACCTTCGAAGGCACTTGCCAGCCTTCTCGACATCGCGCGGCGAGAGCATGGGCCGGCCATCCTGGTGCTGGGCAACACGATAAAGAGCGGCGCGCATGGCCGCGGCTCGGGCATCGTCGAAGACCGCGCGGATATCGTCTACGAGGTACGCGACGGAACCGACCTCCAGCCGACCGGCTCGAAACCCTGGCTCGAGGAGTTGCCACCGGCCGACGCGGGATCGTGGGCGACGCGGACAACGCGCAGGCAGCGCCGCGAGACCTACCGCCTGGCCTTCGCGCCCACCAAGTTCAGGATCGGAGAGGAGCCAGAGCCGTTCATCCTTGAGGTCGATCTGTCCGCCGAGCTGTGGACGCTCAGGGACGTAACGGACGCGGTTGACCGCGCCGGCGCAGAAGCGCGGCAAGCGCGAGAGCGGGAGGCGCAAGAACGTCGAGAGGAGGCAGCAGTTGCGCTCGCCAGGGAGGTTGATGCACGGGCCGCGGCCGGAACGCCACTCGTCAAGATCGAGGCCGAAGAGCTACTACGCGGTCATGGCCTCACCCGGAAGGCGGCCCGGGAGCTGATCGACACGGGAGCCGCCTGGCGGCTTGGGGCGCTCGCAGGCCACCGCGGGAATCCTACGGCGCTGTTGCCAGTCAGTGGGGATGAGCGGGTTACGAGCGACGGCGGCGGGAATGAGGGTGGGGCCGCAGAGCCCAATCTACGGGCCTTTTCTCAAGGTCCGATTTCCGCCGCTCAAGCTGGACGGGCTCGGCGGAAATCGGACCCTCGCAAACCCCTGGAAAACCAAGGCTGGGAGAGCCCCGCTATTCCCGCCGCGGACGATGAGGATGCACTCGCCGACTTGTTGGACGAGGTCTGATCTGGCGTCGAAACCGGCCCACCGCGACCCCGCCCAGCGCCGGATCGGCGGCGGGCTCCCGCTGCGCCGAGGTGGCGACGAGCCGCAGGACCCTGGGTGCATGGGGCGGGGGCGGTCCCGTAACGGCGTGCGGTTCTGGTGAGAGACGGCGCCCGAAGAGGCCACCGGCTGGCCGGAAAGGCGCGCCACGTTGACCTGTGGGGGCCGATCGGCCGCCGAGCCATACTCGCCTACCTTCCCGATCGCCCCAGGCGGCGGGCGCCGCCAGGCCGCCCCCGCCTTGCCGGCAACCGCTGGCGAGCAGCTGTCGGCCCCTGCCGCCGGCGCTGATCGTCAGGATGAGCACCGCGCGACGGTCGAGCACCCGGCCCCCACCGGCCGAGCCGAGCGGTCCCCGTGAGCCAGGCCCGAGCCGGCTTGGCGCGTGTCCGCTGCCGCCGGAAAAACCGCTCCTGGCGTTACTATCACTTAGCCGGCGCGCGCGACACCCTATGGATCTCTCGATACCCTATGGGATGAGGCAGCGGGACCGCGCTCTCGATCGCATCGCACGGCGCCGACGGCTTTCGCCGGCACTCCCGGCATGCCAGGCGTCAAAACCGCCTCTTGGCGGCCCGCAGCCGGCTAGACTCGTGCTCAAGCCTAAGGTGGGCGAGAACGAGAAAAAGTAGCGACCACGCGCAAGGAGAAAAGAGAGGGGCTAGCCCATGCAACGCAAACCAACGATTCTCGAGGTCCTCACCGCGGCCGTGCTGGCGGCGGTCGCCCACCACGCCGCCGCCGCCCGCGCCGCCGACGAGTGCCCGAACAAGTACGTGACCGTGACCACTGCCCGTTTCACTCCCGGCCGGACGGAGATCAAGAGCGCCGACTTCCCGCTGACCTTCACTCTCCCCGACATCAAGGTCCGCGGCGTTCCAGGGCACGTGAGCCTCCGGAACGAGCGCTTGATGTTCACCTACATCATCACCGCCAAGAGCTCCGATCGGCTCTCAAGCTTGCTCAATGAGTATTGCGGCGTCTACGTCCTCGCCGACGGCAAGCCGGTCAAGACCTGGGGCTACGAAGCCAGTCTATCCGGCCACGTGATCGTTACTACCGTGCTCCCGGGAGAGATGGGAGCGGGAATTTACCCCAACAAGGTCACCTCGCTCGACGCCCTCGCGCAGCTCGGTGCCGCCGGCAAGATCGAGTTCAAGACCTGTCTCGGCGAGGCCGTCGCGCCGCCGGCCTTTGTCGCCGCAGCGCACGAGTTCGCTTGCGTCGAGGCCGAGAAGAAGGCCGCGCAGGACGCCGCGCGAGCGGCGGCCTTCCACGTCCCCACGGCGGCTGAAGCCTGGGACGCCTGCATCCAGCACATCGTTGCGATTTCCAGAGCGGATATTGGGGTCCCCCCGTACGAGCCGGCGCTCTTGGTCAAGAGTAGCGCCGATAGCACGACGAACCACTTTGACTTCCGAGCTACACTCTCGGTTATCGGTGGCTCACACCAGGAATGGACGTGCTCCATCGACTACGAGAGGGGCGTAAGCAAGTTACCGGAAATCGCCAAGGTGACTCCGTGAGCCGCCGCCGCTTGTATCCCGGCGGCCGAGGAAGCCGGCGGAGTGCTCACCAACGAACGGCGGGTGAGCCGGCCGGATGGGGGGCCGGTCGTCGAGATTTACCCGAGAGTGCTTTTTCCTGACAACGGACGAGACCCGATCGGGACCTCGCCGGCCGCCAGCGGCGGAGCCTCGCATAGGGTTTCTCCTGTGCTGGGTCAGGCTCCGGCGGGAGTTAAGCTGGTCGCGTCGTTTACATCTTCGAACGTCGTGCACAATGCCCGTAGCGAGCCCGGCCAGTGCTGCCGATACCGGCGCACGACCCGCCCGCGGGCCGCAGGGGACACCGATCTCGACTTGAGGCGCTACTTTGCAGGGGGATATAGTGCCAATTAATCAGATTATGACCTTCGCCGTTACGGCCGTTACTGCAGGAGTCGGTGCGTTTGTTGGTTCGTACCTGAAAGAAAAGGCGGCTCGGCTGGTGACTCGCGAGGAGTTTGGGGAGATGATGCGGCAGCTTGAGAGAACTACACGGCTTACTGAGCAGATCAAGACGCAGGAGTCGGGTGGGTTCTGGCTCGCGCAGGAGAAATGGAAGCTCAGGCGCGATCTTTACCTGGATCTTCTACAGCAGGTGGACCGTGGAAGATATGACATGGGACAGGCGAGCCTGATTGCTAGTCGAGGTAAGACGGCGAGCCCCGAATTCATAGCACGTCTTCGTAGCTCAGCTGACGCAATTGAAAAGGCTGAGGCTTCCGCCCAGCTAGTGAGCGCTGAGGCTGTGCGACTGCTGAAGCGATTCGATGACGACGAGAGGCTCGATGCTCTAGCCAAGCAAATGAGCGCCGAGGGTGAGGACGCGGGGAAAAGGGCGGCTATAGCCGAAAACTGCGAGCATCTAAAGCCAATGCTTCAGCAACTATATTTAGACCTGGCAGCGGCAGGAAGAAGAGATCTCAAACTGGACGTGCCGGAGCTGGAAAGTGAAGGGTCATGAGCACTTCCTATAAGTACCAGCCAGCCCGCCCACGAGGCTGGCCGCAAGCGTTGACCGTTGCCGACACCGCGACCGGCTTGCAGCTCCATGAAGGCGAGGGCGACGTGCGCCACCGCCTTGCCGACCTCCTGGGCCAGCCCGAAGGCGGCGGCTTCAGTTGCCACACGGGGCATCTACCCACTGTAGACACTCGTTGATTCCCTCGCAGTGCGTGCGTTTGACTGCGATTCCTCCGCGAGGAAGGGCTGCAAGGAGCACGTAGCGTTGAGGCAGCTCAAGCAAGGGCGGCTCGTCAGGCCAGCAGGCTAACTCTCTCAGCCTGTTGATTAGGTCTTGCCCTCCTAGCTGACCTGCGCCGTAAGCGGCAGTGATTGCACAGAGCGCAGCATCGCTCTCGTCCGGCGACAGGATCAGCTCGCCGGTGTCCAACGTAAGTGCCTCATGAGCCTCCTGCAACAACAAACGGGAACCGGCGGGATACGTCTCAACAAGCCCCGCACTGAGCTGCCCCTGCTCCAAGAACGGTGCTGCGAGGTGAAGGAACCGTGCGACTGGTGAGCCGATTCTATCGGCGAGCGGTGAGATGGCGTGCAGCGCGAGATCGATGGGGCGAAGCGTTAGCTGCCAAACATAAGCAGGTGTAGCAGGCCCTGGAAGTCCCTGAAGATCAATCGGTATATCTACTGCGAGGCGGCCAATCTCAAGGCACCTTCGTAACAGGCATCGCTGCTCCTCGAACCATGGGCCGAATGGTTCACCTCTTCCTCTTCCATGGCGCAGCAGATCGCAGCTAAGCAGGTCAACGCATACTTGGCCCCGGAGAGCAGCTGCTTTCGCGAGCACCGTTCCGCCCTTCCTCGCGTAGCCTGACAAATCGCAACCGAAGCCTCGACTGTGGCGCTGCCGTGGCGCGTCGCTCCCGCGGTTCTTCCTTGACGCTGTCTGGCGGATGCTGGGCATAGGGGGCGGCCCCTCGTCCTTCTTCCATCCCGGATCAATCGCACCGACGAGAACGAGTGACGCTGTTTAGTGTATCGCAATTTACGAGGGAGGCCCTTTGGCAGGCGCCCCCACTACTTGGTCGGCGGCGGCGTTCCAAAGCCGCAGAACAAAGAACTCGCACCAGGATGCCCCAGGATCGACGAATCGCCGGGCAGCGCGGCATTGGGGCTCGTCCTTGGCGGCTGGCGCGAGCCCAGCACAAGGCGGAAGGCCGCCGGAGGGCCGATTCGCGGCCCGTCGATCGCTTCCGGGAGCAGCAGCCGGCGGCACGGGTCGGGGCAACGAACGCCGCGACGGCGCTCCGGCTTGCTGGGGACCCTTGCCGGCAAGGTCGGCGGCGTCCGTGCGCTAGCTTGCCCACCTGGACCGCTGCGTGCAGGGCAGCCCATCAACAGCGCGGCGGCCGGTCGCTGGTTCGTCGCCCGCGCCGGCCGCCGCTTCCCTGTCGCTTTCTCCTGCTGGCATGCCCTGATGCGGTTCGCCACCCCCTCTCCGGGTTAGTACGACCGGAGGAGTCGATCAGGCGCCCGGGCGATCCTGACGTAACGAGGCAACTTCGCGCTGTTCTCCGGCCGCTTGAGGGCCAGGTTGAGCCCGATTAGCCCTCCTTCGCCGGAGCGCCAAGGACGGCAGGGGCGTGCTCGCCCTGGTCCAGGCCGTAGATGCGCGCCAGTTCGCCCACCAGGGCCAGCGCCGGCTCTGAGAAGAGGTTGCGGCCGGCGAAGGTGGAGAGCACCAGGTCTTCCAGGAGATCGCCCAGCGACAGGTCGTAGAACTCGGCGAGCGCCTTCAGCACCTTCACCAAGCGCTTCTCGAGACGGACACCGGTCTGCACGCGGGTTGCATCGATCGCAACGTGTCTCATGAGTTGCTCCTTGTCTGCGAAAGGTCACCAGGCGCCGCGGGCCGGCCGCCGGCCTGCAACTCCATGAAGGCGAGGCAGCAGTGCGCGACCGCCTTGCCGCACTCCTGGGCGAGCCGGACGGCCGCTTGGTGGTGGGATGTCGTCGGCGTCGGTGGCGTCGTCCTGGTGTCCGGCGGCAGGGTGCCGTCTTCCACCTTCCCGCCGACCTCACCCGCCGCTTGCTGGGCGCGGTAGAGATCCTCCATGGTCGCGCCCATCGCCGCCACGATGCGCCGGAGGACGGCGACACGCGGCAGCGATCGGCCTTGCTCGTACCTGGTCAAGCTGGCTACAGTGCAAGGCGCCGCTGCCGCTGCGAGCTGCCGCAGAGTCATGCCGGCTCCCCGGCGGAGCCTCAAGATCGCCAGCCCGACCGTTTGCGCCTCGTCGCTGTTTCGGTTTTGCTTCTTCATGGCCGGCCGCCACTCTTCTGGCCGGTCTGCACACGCTCTACCTCCGGTCGGCCGGTCACGACAGCCGCTCCTCGATCGACTCGACCAGGGCGATGACCTTGCGGCCCACCTTGCCGGCGAACCGGGCCAGCCGCTCGTCCGCGGCGTCAAGGGAGCAAACGTCGGCCGAGCGGGCGATCTGGTGGAGTAGGTAGCCGCCGGTGTACCGGAGATCGGCGACGACGGCCCGTAGCTCGGTGCGGGTGACAGGCTCCTCGTCGTCCTCCTCGCGGTCGGCGAAGACGGCCAGGTCGTAGAGCACTTGGCCGAGCCGGCGCACGGCTTCCCGGTCCGGGGGATCGAAGAGTTGCAGGGTGGTCTCTCGGAACGAGTCCGACTCGTTCCAGGGGGGCGAGGTAGACTTCGCGTAGCTCGGCATGAGGCTCGTTCTCCTGTCGGGTCAGGCTCCGGCGGGAGCTTCCATCTCTCGCCGGCGCCGCTTGATCGAATGGGGCGGCACGCGCCGCCCCGCCTTGTTTTCTCGGCGATCAACCACCAGGGCAAGACGGGGGGACCGCGGCTCCGGCAGGAGCGCGAGCGCGGAGGTGCTGGCGGGAGGGCGGCGCCGCTCTCAAGCGGCGTTCTCTTTCGCCCCCCATTCGCCCCAAGGGAGAGCGACTCTCCGCACCAATTTCCGTAAGTGCCTGATTCCATTGGAGCCGGCACCCGGATTTGAACCGGGGACCTACGGTTTACAAGACCGTAGCTCTACCCCTGAGCTATGCCGGCGGAGGCGGGATGGGGCAGCGCGCGGAGCAGGGTGGGCGCGCCTTTCAGTCTAGCTGCTGCGGTCGGCCGGCGGCAACCGTGTACCCGGGCTGCCCGGCCGGTGCGACTCGAGCGACCCGTCTCCCTGGCGGCCACCGGGGCTGCGCTGCCGCAGCGCCTCGTAGAGGATGGCGGCGGCCGCGGTCGCCAGGTTCAGGGAGTCCAGGCGGCCTCGCATCGGCAGGCCGATCGTGCCGTCGCAGAGGTTGCGGGTGCGGTCCCTCAGCCCCTTCTCCTCGCCGCCGAAGCACAGCACGACCTTGCCGGTGAGGTCGATCTGCCAGGGAGGCTCGCCGGCAGGGTCCGTGCCGTAGGCCCAGAAGCCTGCCTTCTTCAGGCTCTCCAGGGTCATGGCGGAGTTGGTGATGCGCTCGATGGGGAGCCACTCGCTGGCGCCGGCGGCGGTCTTCGCGACCGCCGGCGTGATCGGCGCCGAACCGCGGTCGCGGATCAGGACCTGGCCGACCCCCGCGCCCTCGCAGACCCGCAGCACCGCTCCCAGGTTGCGCGGATCCTGGACGTCTTCCAACAGAACCACCAGGTCGGGATCGGCGGCTCCCTGGGACTCCGACCCTGACCCTGGCGATCCCGGTTCGGCGGCGCGCCACCCCTCCCCCGCCTGTCGTCCCTCCCCGACCAGCCGGCCACCAGGCCGCAGCTCGGCCGCCATGCCGTTGTGGGCCGGGCCGGCGAGCGCCGCCAGCGCCCGCTCGGGGACCGACTCGAACGGCACGCCATGACGGCCGCAGAGGTCGGCGATCTCCTGCCGCCGCCGCCCCTGCCGCACCGTGCTGACCAGGACCCTGGCCACCTGGTGGGGCCGGTGCCGCAACGCCTCGCGCACCGGGTGATAGCCGTAGAGGAACAGCCCTGCTACCGCTCCATGATCTGCTGCTCTTTGTTGTGCAGCGCCGTACCGACCTCGGCGATGTAGCGGTCGTGAAGCTTCTGGACCTCGTCCAGCCCGCGGCGCTCGTCGTCCTGGCTGATCGTCTTGTCCTTCTCCATCTTCTTCAGCTTGTCGTTGCCCTCGCGCCTGGCCTGCCGCACCGCATTGCGCGCGTGCTCCGAGATGTCGTGCGCCTTCTTGACGATCTCCTTGCGCCGCTCCTCGGTGAGCTGCGGCACCGGGATGCGGATGATCTTGCCGTCGCTCGACGGGTTGAGGCCCAGCTCGGCCTTCATGATCGCCCGCTCGATGGCGCTGATCTGGCTCGAATCGTACGGCTGGGCGGTGATCATCGCCGCGTCCGCCACCGCCAGGTTGGCCACCTGGTTGAGCGGCACCTGGCTGCCGTAGTAGTCGACCGTGACCCCTTCCAGCAGCGCCAGCGAGGCGCGGCCGGTGCGCAGGTGCCTGAGGTCGTGATGGAGATGGTCCAGCGCGTGCTTCATGTGCTGCTCGACCTCGTGAAAGACCTCCTTCATAGCGCCTCCTGCAGCAGGTCAGGCCCGCACGATGGAGCCCACCCGCTCGCCGCAGACCACCCGGCGGATGTTGCCGGGGGTCATCAGGTTGAAGATGGCGATGGGGATGCCGTTGTCGCGGCAGAGGCTGATCGCCGCCGTGTCCATGACCTTGAGGTCCTTCTCCAGCACCTCCTGATAGGTCACCGCGTGCAGCATGACGGCCGCCGGATCGAGCTCCGGATCGGCGGAGTAGAGGCCGTCGACCTTGGTCGCCTTGAGCAGGATCTCGGCATGGATCTCATTGGCGCGCAACGCCGCGGCACTGTCGGTGGTGAAGTAGGGATTGCCGGTGCCGGCGGCGAAGATCACCACCCGACCCTTCTCCAGGTGGCGGATCGCCCGCCGGCGAATGAACGGCTCGGCCACCTCGCGGATGTCGATCGCGGTCTGCACCCGCGTCGGCACGTCGCGCTTCTCGAGCGCGTCCTGCAGCGCCAGAGCGTTGATCACCGTCGCCAGCATGCCCATGTAATCGCCGGTCACCCGGTCGATGCCGCGATGGCTCGCGGCCAGACCACGAATTATATTACCGCCGCCGACCACGATCGCCGTCTCCACCCCGAGGGCGTGGATCTCGCCCACCTGATCGGCGATCGCCGCCACCACCGGCTCATGGATGCCGAACGGCTGCGGCCCCATCAGCGCCTCGCCGGAGAGCTTGAGCAGCATCCGGCCGTAGCACGGCCGCGGATCGGGGGCCGGTTGGCTCACTTCGCCGCCTGCGCCACCTCGGCGGCGAAGTCGTCCTGGCGCCGATCGATCCCCTCGCCCAGCTTGTAGCGGGCGAAGCGGCGCACCTGGATGTTCTCGCCGATGCGGCCGATGCGCTCGGCGATCATCTGGCCCACCGTGTGATCGGGGTCCTTGACGAACGGCTGCTCGAGCAGCACGAACTCCGAATAGTACTTCTCGAGCTTGCCGGCGACGATGCGCTCGACGACCGCCGCCGGCTTGCCGGAGGCCAGCGCCTGCTCCTGGAAGATGGCGCGCTCGCGATCGAGCACCTCGACGGTCACCTCGTCGCGATGGACGAATCGCGGGTCGGCCGCGGCGATGTGCATGGCGACGTCGCGCACCAGCGCCTGGAACTGGTCGGTGCGCGCCACGAAATCGGTCTCGCAGTTGACCTCGACCAGCACGCCGATCTTGCCGCCGGCGTGGATGTAGGAACCGACCGCGCCTTCGGCGGTGATGCGGCCGGCCTTCTTGGCCGCCGCCGCCAGACCCTTTTTGCGCAGCCCGTCCACCGCCTTCTCGAGGTCGCCGCCGGACTCGGCGAGCGCCGCCTTGCAATCCATCATCGGAGCGCCGGTGCGCTCGCGCAGTTGCTTGACCATTTGCGCCGTGACTTCCATGTCTAGATCTCTCCTTGACTGCCGGGGGCCGGCCGCCGGACCACGCGCTCGCCGTAACCACCGAAGAAAAAAGAAAAGGTCAGATCGACGCGGGTTCGACTGACCTCTTCGCAACGCGCCCCGCCGCCCGTCGGCGGCCGGCGCCCGATATGGTTGCCTGTCGCCGGCTACGCCGGGGCCGCGCTGCTCACTCCGCCGGCGCCGCCCGGCCCGCTCGCCCCCGGACCGGCCGCCGCGCCGCTCGCCGCCGCGTCCTTGTCGAACGTCGCCGAGCCGCCGGCCGCACGGCCGCCGGAGCCGCCGTCCTTCTTCTGCGCCATCACCTGCTCGGCGAGCCGCCCGGCACCCTCGATGTAGGCGTCGGCAACCCGCGACGCGAACAGCCGGATGGCACGGATGGCGTCGTCGTTGCCCGGGATGATGTAGTCGATCAGCTCCGGGTCGCAGTTGGTGTCGACCATCGCGATCACCGGGATGCCGAGCTTGTTGGCTTCGGCGACGGCGATGTACTCCTTCTTGGGATCGACCACGAACAGCGCGTCCGGCAGGTCGTCCATGTCGCGGATGCCCTCGAGGTTCTTGGCCATCCGCTGGTGCTCGCGCTCGAGGCGCAGCCGCTCCTTCTTGGTCAGCGGGCTGTTCTCGTCGCCCAGCCGCGCCTCGATCTCCTTCAAGCGTTCGATCGAGGTGCGCAGGGTCACGAAGTTGGTCAGGGTGCCGCCCAGCCAGCGGTTGGTGACCGAGAACTCGCCGCAGCGCTTCGCCTCCTCGGCGACCGCCTCCTGCGCCTGCCGCTTGGTGCCGACGAACAGGACGCGCTTGCCCTGCACCGCCAGGTCGCGCACGAACTCGGCGACCTGGTCGAACAGCTTCAGCGTCTTCTGCAGGTCGATGATGTAGATCCCGTTGCGCTTGCCGAAGATGTACGGTTTCATCTTCGGGTTCCAGCGCCGGGTCTGGTGGCCGAAATGCACGCCGGCCTCCAACAGCTCCTTCATGGTGACTTCTACCAAGCCTGGTCTCCTTCGCCTGCGCTCGCGCCCGCGAGGTGCCGCGGGATCGCCGGGATCTCAGCCATCTGGTCTTCTCGGTCTTCTCGATTTCTCAGCGCGTCAGCGCGGTCAACGCTTGCTGAACTGGAAGCGCGCCCGGGCGCCCTTCTGGCCGTACTTCTTGCGTTCCTTCTTGCGGGGGTCGCGGGTCACCAGACCGGCGGACTTGAGGCGGTCGCGCAGCTCGAGGTTGTACTCCATCAGGGCGCGCGTGATGCCGTGCCGGATGGCCCCGGCCTGGCCCGCGCTGCCGCCGCCCTCGACGGTGGCGACGATGTCGAACTTCTCCGCCGTCTCAGTCAGCAGCAGCGGCTGCTTGATGACCATCTTCAGGACTTCGTTCGGGAAATAGTTGTCCAGCGTCCGGCCGTTGACCCGCACGGTGCCGGTGCCCGGGCGCAGGAAGACGCGCGCCGCGGCGGTCTTCCTCCGGCCGGTCCCATAGTTCTGCAATTGGCTCACTCTGCCGTCTCCTCGAAAGTCCGCGCTCGATTAGGTGGCCTGCCGGGATTCGCGATGTCCGCCGGGGCGGCGGTGTCCGCCGGAGTCGCGACGCTCTTGGCCTTTCGCCACTTCCATCGGCCGCGGCTGCTGCGCCTGGTGCGGATGCTCGGCGCCGGCGTAGACCTTGAGCTTGCGCAGCTGCTGCTTGCCGAGCTTGTTCTTCGGCAGCATGCCCCAGACCGCGCGCTCGACCAGCTGGGTCGGCCGCCGCTTGCGCAGATCCCCGGCGGTCTCCCGCTTCAGGCCGCCCGGGTAGCCGGTATGCCGGAAGTAGACCTTGTCATCTTCCTTCTTGCCGGTCAGGACCGCCTTCTCGGCGTTGACCACGACGACGAAGTCGCCGGTGTCGATATGAGGCGCCCAGGTCGGCTTGTGCTTGCCGGTCAGCAGCTGGGCCGCCAGCGAGCACAGATGGCCCAGCGTCACGCCCGTGGCATCAAGCACGTGCCAGTGGTGCTCGATCTCGGCCAGCTTGGGGCTGTAGGTTCTCTTCAGCATCACCGCGTCTCCATCCATGCCATCCAGACCGACCAGGCCATCCGGACCTGCCACACCTACCAGCTTCCCTGAGCCAGGCTGAGCAGGGGTCAACATGCGGCCGGAGCGTCACGGCGAGCCATCCCCGCCTCTGCGACGCAAAGGACCCCGAATGATAGGCGGTGCCACCTGGATTGTCAAGGCGTTGTGCGGTAGTTCGCCAGGGACCCTTTCTCGGTAGACTGAGCCGCCATGTGCGCCAACCGGTCCGACGTCTCGCTGCTGGCGCCCGCACCGCCGCCGCATCCCGTCCCGCCGGCGCAGCACGCCCCGGAGACCCCGCGCACTCCGGACGCCCCCCAAACCCCGCTCCACCGCGAATCATCGCCCACGGCCACCGCGGCCACCGCCGGGCTCGACAAGTCCGGCCGCGCCATCCGCGACATGTTCGGGGCGGTGGCGCGCCGCTACGACCTGCTCAATCACCTGCTGTCCGCCGGGCTCGACCGGTGGTGGCGCCGCCGCGCCGCCGCCGCGCTGCTCCTGCCGCCGGGCGCGCTGGTGCTCGACCTCTGCGCCGGCACCGGCGACCAGGCGATGGCGCTACGCCGCCACGGCGCGCGGGTGGCGGCGGCGGATTTCTGCCTGCCGATGCTCGCCCTGGCACGCCGCAAGTTTGGCCGCCCCAGCCGCGATGCCGCGCCGCCGCCGCGGCCGCTGGCCGCCGACGCCCTCGCCCTGCCGTTCCCGCCCGGCCGGTTCGCGGCGGCGACGGTGGCCTTCGGCCTGCGCAACGTCGCCGACCTCGACCTGGCGCTCCGCGAGCTGGCGGCGGCGCTGGCTCCCGGCGGCCGCCTGGCGGTGCTCGAGTTCGCGGTGCCCGAGGCGCCGCCGCTGCGCGCCCTGTACCTGCTCTACTTCCGCCGCGTGCTGCCGGCGATCGGCCGCCTGCTCTCCGACAGCCAGTCGGCCTACGACTATCTCCCCAGCTCGGTGCTGAGCTTCCCGCAGCGCCGAGGCTTCCTCGACCGCATGGCCGGCGCCGGCTTCGCCGATCTCGCCTGCCGCGATCTGGCGGCCGGCATCGTCTGCCTGTACAGCGGCACCATCCCCCAGACGTCCCTCTCGAACCGGAGGTCGACCCCGTGAACGTCCTCGACGGCAAGGCCGCCGCCGCCACCATCCGCGCCGAGGTGGCGGCCGGAGTGCGCGAGCTGGCGGCGGCAGGCAAGCGCGCACCCGGCCTGGCGGCGGTGCTGGTCGGCGACGACCCCGCCTCGCAGGTCTACGTCGGCAGCAAGATCAAGGCCTCGGCCGAGGTCGGCATCGCCAGCCGCACGCTGCGCCGCCCGGCCACCCTCGGCGAGGAGGAGCTCATCGCCCTGGTCGACGAGCTCAACGCCGACGACGAGGTGGACGGCATCCTGGTGCAGCTGCCGCTGCCGCGCGGCATCGACGAGCGGCGGGTGATCGCCCGCGTCTCGCCGGACAAGGACGTCGACGGCTTCCACCCGCTCAACGCCGGCCGCCTGTGGCTGGACGAACCCGGCTTCGTCCCGGCCACCCCGTACGGCATCCTGGAGCTGCTGCGCCGCCACCAGGTGCCTTTCGTCGGCCGCCGCGCGGTGGTGGTGGGCCGCAGCCCCACGGTCGGCAAGCCGATGGCCGCCCTGCTGCTGCGCGAGCACTGCACCGTGACCATCTGCCACAGCCGCACCACCGACCTCGCCGCCGTCACCCGCGAGGCCGACATCCTGGTCGCCGCCATCGGCCGGCCGGCGATCATCGGCCCGGATCACGTCCGCCCGGGCGCGGTGGTGGTCGACGTCGGCATCAACCGCCTGACCGACCAGGCCAGTGTCGAGCGGCTCTTCCCCGGCGACGCCGACCGCCTCCGCCAGCTGGCGGCCAAGGGCTCGGTGCTGGTGGGGGACGTCGACTTCACCCGCGTCGCGCCGCTCGCCGGCGCCATCACCCCGGTGCCGGGCGGCGTCGGACCGCTCACCGTGGCGATGCTGATGGTCAACACCCTGGCCGCCGCGCGCCGCCGCCTCGGCCTGCCGCGGTGAGCGCCGCGGAGCGCCCGGCAGCCACCTACCGCGTCGGGCTGACCGGCGGCCTCGCCAGCGGCAAGTCGACGGTCGCCGGCTGGCTGCGCGACGCCGGTTTCCAGGTGATCGACGCCGACCGCCTGGTCGCCGATCTCTACCGGCCCGGCGCCGCCGGCACGGCGGCGGTGAGCCGCCTGTTCGGCGGCGCCGTCCTCACCCCCGAGCAGGGCGTCGATCACACCGCCCTCGCCGCCCGCGTCTTCGCCGACGCGGCGGCCCGCCAGGCCCTCGAGCAGGCGATCCACCCGCTGGTGCGCCGCCGCTTCGAGGAGATCGCAAGCGCGCCGCCGCCGGCTGCGGACCAGCCGCCACCCACACCGGTGATCGTGCTCGAAGCCACGCTCCTGGTCGAAGCCGGCTACGGGCCAGGCTTCGACCTGATCGTCACCGTCGAGGGCGAGCCCGAGGAGCGCCTGCGCCGCGCCGTCGCCCGCGGCCTCGATCCCGCCGCCGCCCGCGCTCGCCTCGCCGCCCAGGGAGACGGCGCCCGCCGCCGCCAGGGCGCCCACCGGGTCATCGACAACGACGGCACCCTGGCGGACCTGCGCCGGCAGGTCGATGCCCTGATCGCCGACATTCGTCGCGCCGCCGCTGCCGCAGCAGCACCCGTCGCCGCCACCGCCGGCCACGACCCGGCGCCGCAGCCACCACCGCCGCCGAGCCGCCCATGACCGTGCCGGCGCTCCCCTTTGTCCTGGTCACCGGCAACCGCGGCAAGCTCGCCGAGGCCCGCCGCCTCGCCGGCCCCGGCCTCGGCGCGGTCGAGCTCGACCTGCCCGAGATCCAGTCGCTCGATCTGCTGGAAGTGCTGCGCCACAAGGGCGAGGAGGCCTGGCACCGCCTGGGCCGCCCGCTGGTCGTCGAGGAGGCCGGTCTCGACCTCGCGGCGCTCGGCGGCTTCCCCGGCCCGCTGGTGAAATGGATGCTTGAGTCCGCCGGCGCCGAGCGCATCGCCCGCACCGGCCTGGCGCTCGGCGACCCGCGCGCCGTCGCCCGCGCCGCCCTCTACTACCGCGACGCGGACCGCACCCTGATCGCCGAGGGCAGCGCCGCCGGCATCCTGGTCCTCCCGGCCCGCGGCGAGCGCGGTTTCGGCTGGGACCCGGTCTTCCGCCCCGAGAGCGGCGACCGCACCTTCGGCGAGCTCGCCGACGCCGAGAAGGATGCCCTGAGCCACCGCGGCAAGGCCTGGCGCCGGCTCCTCGACCTGCTGCGCGACCCGCCTCCGGCCTGAAACGCCGGGCCCGCCCCGCCGCCGGCGAGCCGCGCCCGCCAACACCCCTGACAGCGGCGCACCGCCGCCCCTGACAGCGGCGCACCGCCGCCCCTGAAAGCGGCGTGCCGCCGCTAGAGCGGCGCGCCGCCCAGCAGCCAGAGCATGATCGCCTTCTGGACGTGAAGGCGGTTCTCGGCCTCGTCGAAGATGCGGCTCTGGGGGCCGTCGGCGACCTCGGCCGCGACCTCCTCGCCGCGATGGGCCGGCAGGCAGTGGAGGAAGACCGCCTCCGGCCGCGCCGCCGCCATCAGCGCGGCGTCGACCTGGAAGCCGCGGAAGGCCTGCAGGCGCTGCTGCGCCTCGGCTTCCTGGCCCATCGACGCCCAGACGTCGGTATAGACGACCGAGGCGCCCTGCACCGCCTCGCGGGGATCCTCGGTGAGCTGGATGGCGGTGCCGGCGGCGGCCGCGTCCTGCCGCGCCAGCTCGACGTAGCCGGGCTTGACCGTGTAGCCGGAGGGGGAGGCCACGGCCACGTCCATGCCCACCTTGGCGGCGCCGAACAGCAGCGAGTGCGCCATGTTGTTGCCGTCGCCGACGTAGGCCAGCTTGCGCCCCGCCAGCTCGCCGAAGACCTCGCCGACCGTGAAGTAGTCGGCCAGCGCCTGGCAGGGATGCAGGTCGTCGGTCAGGCCGTTGATCACCGGCACCGACCCGAAGCGCGCCAGGTCCAGCACCGTCTGATGGGCGAAGGTGCGGGCCATGATGCCGTCGACGTAGCGCGACAGCACCTTGGCGGTGTCGCCGATGGGCTCGCCGCGGCCGAGCTGGATGTCGCGGCTGGACAGGAACAGGGCATGGCCGCCCAGCTGCACCATGCCCACCTCGAAGCTCACCCGGGTGCGGGTCGAGGACTTCTCGAAGATCATCCCCAGGCTCTTGCCGGCCAGCGCCGCGGCGTGGCGGTCGGGGTGCGCCTTCACCTCCGCGGCCAGGCGGAACAGCCCGGCGACTTCCCCCGCCGAGAGGTCATGGATCGAGATCAGGTAACGGAGCATGGACTCTCCTTGGTTTGGCGTACGCCCTCTTGGATTGGCGTACGCCCTCAGAGCCGCTCGCGCTCGAGCGGCATGGTCATGCAGCGCGGCCCGCCGCGCGCCCGCGACAGCTCGTTGCTCCACAGGGTCACCACCGCCGGCCCGCCGCTGATGAGGTCGTGGCGGCCGGCCGCCACCTCCTCGCCCGGCAGCACGCGGAAGCCGCGGCGGGCGAGCTCTTCGATCGTCTTGCGGTTGCGCTGGTAGAGCAGCACCACTCCCGGCGCCAGGGCAAAGGCGTTGGCGCCGTCCGTCCACTGCTCGCGCTGCTGGTCGATGGCCTCCAGGGCGCCGCCGCACGGCACCACCGTCAGCGCCACGCCGAGATCGGCGAGGGTCCGCAACAGCCCCGGCCGTAGCGTGAAGGTCAGCTCCCGCGCATAGAGGTCCACCGAGTAGACGTGGGCCGATTCCGGGCCGCCGGGCTCGACCACCGGCAGATGGGCGAGGCAGAGGCCGCGATCGATCACCGTGAACACGGTGTCGAGATGCATGTAAGAGCGCCGGTGCGGCAGCTCGACCACCACCATGTGCCGGAAGGAGGTCTCTTCCAGGCGCAGGTACTCGGCAAGCGTCTCGACGCCGCGCCGGTTGGTGCGCTCGGAGAGTCCCACCAACACGATCTCGGGGCTGATCACCACCACGTCGCCGCCCTCGAGGGTGGGATAGGGGAAGCCCGGATCGTGCTGGGGCGCGCCCGACGGCGGCACGTCGATCTCGAAGGTCGCCGCCGCGTCGGCCAGCGCCGGATGATGCGCGAAGATGGTGCGCGCCAGCAGCGGCTCGCGCTCGCGGGCGTCGTTGGCCATCGACGACACCACCAGGCGGTTGCCCATCACCACCTGCGGATCCCGCTGGAAGAAGTAGTTCGGCACCGGGTTGAGGCTGAAGAACTGGCGGCGCCCCGCATCGGCGGCGTCCGGCGGCAGGCGGATGCCCTCGATCAGCGTCACCGCCAGCTTGGCCGGCGGCAGGTCGGCGAGCTGGCGCAGCACCGGCGGCTGCACCCCGTAGTCACGCTCGATCTCGCCCAGCAGGTCCGACTTCACCGCCTCGTCGGCCAGCACGTCGGCGAGCAGGTCCTGGGCATCCAGCGCCTCGACGCCGGCGCGCCGCAGCACCTCGCAGAACATGGCGTGCTCGCCGCGCGCCTCGTCGCCGTCGAGGATGTCGTCGAACAGCAGGCGCTCCATGATCGACGGCACCATCCAGTCGATCTCGCGCCCCGGCCGGTGAACGAGGACGCGCCGCAGGCGCCCGATCTCTGAATCGACCCGGATCGTCATCTTGAGCTTGTGTACCGGCGAAAGGGGGGCTCGGATGCCCGCGGCGGCAGATCATATACCAGCCGCCTGCCACGCTCGCCCGGTGTCTCAGCGTCCGAGCCCTGCCGTGCTACCATACGCACAGTGCAGTCCAGCAGGTGATACGCGACCGGCCGGGTCGGTAACGGCCCCATGTGAAGATGGAGCGACACCACCTTTTCGCCCCCGCCGCGCCCGGCGAGCGCCGTCGTCACCACGGCAGCCATCTCCGTCAGCTCCGGCCGCGGCGGCGCCGGCAGGGCACCGCGCTGGCCGGCCTGCTGGCCTCGGCGGCGCTGGTGTCGGCGGCCTGCTCCGGCAACCCCCACCCCGTCTCGGCGCCGGCCCAACCCTCCGGCGGCGCCGTCACCCGCGGCATGGCTTCCTGGTATGGACCTGGCTTCGACGGCCGCCGCACGGCGAGCGGCGAGCGCTATGACAAGCGCAACCTGACGGCGGCCCATCCCAGCCTGCCTTTCGGCACTCTGGTGCAGGTGACCAACCTCGAGAACGGCCGCCAGGTGGTGGTGCGGGTCAACGACCGCGGTCCCTTCGGTCACCGCCGCGTCATCGACCTGTCGTATGCGGCGGCGCACGAGCTGAGGATGGTGGGCGCGGGCACCGCCCGCGTCGAGCTGGCGGTGCTCGGCAAGTACGACCCGAGGGACACCGGAGTGCCGGCGCCGGCCATCCTGCTGGCGGCCGCGCCCGTCTGGCCCCGACCGTGGCCGGAATCCGCCGCGCGGCCCGTCGCGGCAGGCGATGCCCCCGCCGGCGAGCTGGCCATGGCGCCGGCGCCGACGGCGCCGATCCCGCCAGCCCCGGCAACCCCGGCAATACCGGTGGACACCGCCGCCCCCGGCGACGCCGGCGACGCCGTCACGGCCAGCGCCGCCACCCGCGGCGATGCGCCGGCGGATCCGGCGTCGACCGCCGCCCGGAGCACCCGCACCGCCGCCGCGGCGCTACACTTCACGGTGCAGGTCGGCGCTTTCGGCGAGGCCGAGCGCGCCGCGGCGCTGCAGCAGGATCTGGTCCGCCGTTATCCGGAGGCGGCCGTGCTTTCCGACGGCATCTGGAACCGCGTGCAGGTGGGCCGGTTCGGCGATCGCGAGCAGGCGGAGTCGCTGCGCCAGGAGCTCGCGTCGCTCGGCATGGCCGCCATCGTGGTCGCGGCGCCCTGACACCCTTTCCCGCACCTGAGGAGACTTCGATGACCGGCAGTCATGCAAGCCGCGCGCGCCTGGCGCTCGCCGCCATCTCGAGGATCGATTCGCGCCGCTCGCGCGGCAACGTGATCGTTGCCGTCGTCGCCGTGCTGCTCGGGCTCGCACCGGCGCTGCTGCTGCCGGCGCCGGCGCTGGCGGCGCCGCCGTCCCCGAAGGAGCTGACCGTTCAGGAGGTGCTGGCGAAGTCGATCGCGGCGCGCGGCGGCCTGCAGCAGCTGCACGCCGTCGAAACCCGGCGGGAGAGCGGCACGCTCGAGCTCGGGCCCGGCAACGTGTGGCCGCTCACCATCGAGCACAAGCGTCCGAACCGCATGCGCATGGAGATCTCGCTGCAGGGTACCAAGCTGATCCGGGTGTTCGACGGCGTCCATGGCTGGCAGAAGCAGCCGCAGTCGCCGGCACCGGAGGCGCTGTCCGCCGACGACCTGCACAACATCGCCAACGAAGCGGACTTCGACAACGTGCTGGTCGATACCGCGGCCAAGGGCAAGGCCGTGCTGCTGGGCAAGGAACCGGCTCCCGCCGCCGGCGCCGGCCACGCCGCAGGCACCGCCGGCGCCGCCGCGCACGACGTTTACCGTGTGCAGGTGACGCTGCTCGGCGGCGACGTCTTCATCTATTCGATCGACGCCGTCTCCTTCCTGCCGGTGCATTGGGAGGGCGGCCGGACGATCAACGGCAAGCTGGTGACCTTCGTCTCCGATTACAACGATTATCGCGAGGTTGGCGGCACCCGCTACGCATTCCAGATCGTGTCTTCGATCAAGGGCAGCGCGCAGAACCAGAAGCTGACGTACAGCAAGATCGAGCTCAACGTGCCGATCGAGGACGCGCGCTTCACCCCCGCCACCATGATGCCCGCGGCGCCGCCGGCCGCGGCCCCATCCCCCGTTGCGCCAGCTGCACCCGCCGGCCCGCCAGGCGCCGCGCCGACCCCGGCCCCGAAGCCCGCACCGACCCCGGCCCCGAAGCCGGCACCAGCATCACCGCCGCCTGCTGCCGCGGCGCCGCCGCCCGCTCCGGGCGCCGCCCAGCCGCCGCCGGCCGCCACGCCGCCGCCGCCGCGTGGCCGGCGCTAGCCGGCGGGCGCTCCTCGGGCTGGGCTACTCCCGCTCCACCACCATTGCGAAGCCGACGCCGCCGGCGGCGCAGATGGTGAGCAGGCCGAGGTTCTGGCCGCGCCGCCGCAGCTCGTAGAGCAGCTGCGTGACCACCCGCGCGCCGGTGGCGCCGAACGGGTGGCCGATGGCGATCGAGCCACCGGTGACGTTGAAGCGCTCGAGGTCGATCTCCCCCATCGGCGCGCTGCGGCCGAGCTCCTCCCGCGCGAACCTGGGCGAGGCGAAGGCCTTGAGGTTGGACATGATCTGCGCCGCGAACGCCTCGTGCATCTCGACCAGATCGATGTCGGACAGCTTCAGGCCGGCGGCGTCGAGGGCCGCGGGCGCGGCGTAGGCGGGTCCCTGCAGCAGCTGCTCGCGCGGATCGACGGCGGCGTAGGCGTAGGCCCGCAGGTAGCCCAGGGGCTGATAACCGAGCGCCTTCGCCCGCTCCTCGGTCATCATCAGCACCGCCGAGCCGCCGTCGGTCAGCGGGCTGGAGTTGCCGGCGGTGAGCGAGCCGTAGCGGCGGTCGAAGACCGGCTTGAGCTTGGCGAGCGCCGCGAGCGAGCTGTCGGCGCGGATGCCGTTGTCCTGGGTGATCGCCTGATCGTAGCGCGGCGGCGGGAACACCGGCGCGATCTGGGCGGCGAGGCGCCCGTCGGCGGTGGCGGCGGCGGCGCGCTGGTGTGACAGCAGCGCGATCTCGTCCTGAGAGCGGCGCGAGACGTCGTTTTCCTTGGCCATCTTCTCGGCCGAATCGCCCATGCTCTGGCCGGTGGTGTACTCGGCGATCGCCGGCGCCACCGGCGCCAGGTCCTTGGGCCGCAGCCGCGAGAGGATCGCCAGCCGCTGGCCCATGGTGCGGGCCTTGCTCAACTCGAGGAAGGCGTGCGCGGCGCGGCGCGAGAACTGGATCGGCACGTTGGTCAGCGACTCGGCGCCGCCGGCCAGGGCCACCTCGCACTCCCCCGCCAGCATGGCCTCGGCGACGAAGGTGATGGCCCGCGTCGAGGAGGCGCAGGCGAGATTCACCGTCACTCCCGGCACGCTCATCGGCAGCGAGGTGCGGAACACCACCTCGCGCCCGAGGTTGGGTGCGTGCAGCGCCGGCACCACCACCCCATAGACCGACAGGCCGATCGCCTCCGGATCGATCGCCGTGCGCTCGATCAGCTCGGCGGTGGCGGCGCCCGCCAGGTCCACCACGTCCATGTCCTTGAAAACGCTGCCGGCCTTGCTGAACGGCGTGCGGCAACCGTCGACGATGGCCACCCGGCCGTGCTTGCCCTTGAGGTCCTCGCGCCCGGTGACGGTGAGCGGCTCGCGAAAGCCGTTGCCATTGCTCCGGGCGATGCCGGCGTGGGTCCAGACGGTGTCCGCCCGCTGCCGGATCTCCTCGAGCGCCGAGGCGCGGTTCTCGGGCCGCAGCGGCGCGGGCGGAGCCGGCGCCGGCGAGGCAGGCGCCGGTGTCTCAGGCGCCGGTGTCTCAGGCGCCGGCGGCGCCTGGGAGCCAGGCGATGCGGGTTGGGCGTCTTCGGCGGCCATGGGGACACCTCCTCTCGCGCTGTTTCTTATACCACGCCGAGATTTCCGCCCCGGCACGCCTCCCCGGGGACCGGCAGATCAGGGTTGCGGGACACTGCCCTGCCACACGCCGCCGCCGTCGTCGGGCGCGGGCAGGCGCAGCAGTCGCGCCCCGCGCTCTGCCCAGAATCCCGCATCGGCCGCGTCCGGCTGCCCATCCTGGAACAGGGTGCGCAGGCGCCCCCACCGCCTCACCCCGCGCCGCGCCGCCGCCCGCAGCCGCAGCGCCGCCAGCTCGTCGCCGCTGCCGTAGAACACCGTCGGTCTGGCCCAGAGCACCGCGCCCGGGCGCCGCTCCGGGTTGGGCTCGAGCACCAGCGCCGCCCCCGACACCAGCGCCCAGGCACCGAAGAGGCGCCCTTCCCAACGGCCCAGCGGCCAGCCGGCGACCAGCACCTCGCGGTCCCGCGAGTCCCGGCGGCGGCCGGCGGTCGCGGCGACCGCGCTCTCGATCCGCGCCGCCGCAGCCAGAAGCACCGCCGGCGACAGCCGGCACCACCCGTCGCCGGTGCTGCCGCCTCGCCAAGCGGCGTCGCGAGCCGCCAGCACGACCAGTTCGCCGGGCGAGTAAACCGCGACCTCCGCCCCGCCGGCTGCCTCGCCACCGCTCGCCGCCCGGATCTCTCGACCGGCTGCCTCGTCGATCCCGGCAATGCCGAGATGCCCGCCAACCGCCTCGCCGACCCGCGTCACCCGCACCTGCTCTCCGACCGCCTCCGCCCAGGCGACACAGCCCGGCGGCGCGCCCGCCGCCAACGGCCGCGCCTCGGCGCCGGCGCCAGGCACGCCGCCACCACCACGGCCGAGCGCCAGCGGCACCGGAGTGAGGCCCGCCATCTGCACCGCGAGATCGAGCGGGACGGCCTGGGGGTAGGAATCGCCGGCGAAGGCCACGCCGCCCGCCGCCGGCAGGCCGGCCAGGGGGAGCGACCATTGCACCGCCAGCTCCGCGACCTGGCGCCAGGACCACCACCGCCAGTCCCAGCCCTGGGGCCAGAACAGGCAGGGCGATTCAGGGTCGCTGGCCGCTTGGAGCCGCAGCGCGGCAGGCAGGTTGGGGATGTCCTGCATTGGGCGATCGGCGATCCGCGAGCGGCGGCCGCGGCCCGCGCCCCCGGCGCCGCACCACCGGCGGCGCTACGCCGCGACCTTCCGCATCACGTCGCGGATCTTCTGCTCGATGATCGGCCGCATCATGCTGGCCGGCGGCCCGAGGTGGGCGCGGCCGACGAGCCGGCCGGCCTCGAGCACCACCGTGCCCTTGGCCCCGGGGCCGGTCAGATGCAGCACCTCGCCTTCCCAGCGCCATTTCAGCATGCCGCCGGGGAAAGCCTCCTTGAGGCTGGCGTCGATCGCCGGCCGCATCTCATCCATCGAAACCTTGGCGGTTTCGACCTCGATGGTCAGGTCGCTCATGGGTCCCGAACCCTACCACAGGCTCCCTCGCCGCCAGACCAGGCACCGCCGCTCGCCGCTCGCGACCCTGGTCCTTCCGCCTGCGCCCCCACGCTCCCGCCCCGGCGATCCCGCGCCGCGGGAACTTTTCCCCGGCAACGACGGTTCTCCTTCCCAGAGCCGGTGTGCCGCGGCGCCGTCGCCGCCTCCTGCCCGCGCCGGCATGGGCCAGTCCGCTGGCAAACCCGGGACACCGCGCTGGTGAACCGCTTCCGAAGGTTCTACTATCTCTGCCATGCTGATCCGTGCCTGCCGCAGCACCCGCGCGATCGCCCCCGCCCTTGCCATGCTCCTGCTGGCAGCGACCCTGCCGAGCGGACCCGCCATGGCGATCCCCGCACCCATCGCACCCATCGCGCCCACCGCGCTCGCCGCTCCCGCTTCGCCCGCCGCGCCTCCCGCCACCCTGCCGCCTTACCATGCCCCGGGGCCCTCTTCGACGCCGCCGCCGGCGGCGCCCGGCACCCCGCCGATCTTCGTCTCCGACGAGAAGATGATGACCGAGGTGATGCAGGCGCTGGTCGAGGCCCGGCAGGAGTACGGCCCATCCGACGACGCCGCGGCGCTGGCCCGCATCAACCGCATCGGCTTCGAGCTGGCACAGCACGCGGATTTCTACAAGTACCCGTTCACCTTCTCGCTGCTCAACATGCCGGAGCCCAACTCGATGGCGTTCCCGAGCGGCGACATCCTGGTCACCCGCGGCATGATCGACGTCGTCGGGTCCGACGACGACATGTTGGCCTGCGTCCTCGGCCACGAGATCGGGCACGTGATCAAGGAGCACTACCTGCACATGTCGCGCCGCGCGACGCTGCTGGGCATCCTCGGCAACCTGCTGGTCGCCGGCGTCATGATCAGCTCCGCCAAGAACCCGCCGCGCTACGGCGTCGAGGGTCCCTACGACCCGCGCTACGGCTATGACCCGGGCGGCGGCAACCGCGTCGAGGGAGCGGCGGCGGCCAGCCTGATCATCAGCGAGCTGATGCTGCGCAGCTTCAGCCGCGAGAACGAGGACGAGGCCGACCAGGTCGGCCAGCAGCTCGCCGCCGCCGCCGGCTACAACCCGGACGGCGCCGAGCGCCTGTGGAAGGTGATGGAGTCCCAGGCGCCGCAGCTGCGCGAGTACGGCTACCTGCAGACCCACCCTTTCGCCCAGGAGCGCAGCCGTGCCGCCGAAGCCCGCAAGGGCAGCTGGAGCATCCAGAAACCGACCTCCGCGGACCTCTTCCGCCAGCGCACCCAGCAGGTGCTCGTCGCCTACGCGGAGCGCCAGCGCTACAAGGACCTGACCAAGCCGCAGCGGCAGCCGCAGCAGCGGCCGCCGGACGGCAGGGGCGAGATCCAGCTCGAGCCGCCCAAGCCGCGGCTGACCGTCTCCGAGCTGGTCAACGAGCTCGCCCTCGCCACCTGGCCGCGCGGCAAGACCGCCGACTCGATCCGCCTGGCGCGCCTGCATCAGTTCCGCGACCAGAAGCTCGCCGAGTGCCCGCCCCGGCCCGGCGCCACCGACGACGTTCCGGGCGCCGACGCGGGCGGCCGCCAGCGCGGCGGCGGCCGCCGTGGCGGCGCTCCCGCCGGCGGCGCCACGCGCATCTCCCGCATCCCGGGAATGGAGGCCGGCGCCTGCGCGCCCGAGCTGCACGACTACGGCACCGTGGTGCGCGCCTACCGCAAGGAGCTCGCCGAAGTGCAGTCGCTCGATCCCATGGGTCCAGCGCCGCCCCTGGTGCCGAAGATCAGCGCCGAGATCGCCGAGCTCGAAGCCAGCCGCCTGGCGCTCTACCCGCACAGCCTCGAGATCTTCAACGGCGGCGTCTTCGAGACGGCTTTCCTGATCGCCTTCATCAGCAACTTCCCCGACTCCCCCGAGGTGCCGAAGGTGGCGCTGTCCCTGGGTGAGGCCTACAGCCGCACCGGCAAGGAGGCCGAGGCGGTCACCCAGTTCCTGCGCGCCTGGAACGCGGCGCCCGACAGCAGCTTCGGCCAGCGCGCCCGCACCGGCCTGCGCAACCTGACCCCCAGCCTCAAGGAGCTTGCCGCCCTGCAGGAGCTCGCCTACGAGGAGCGGGACCCGCAGATGCAGAAGCTGGCCGGCGAGCGCCTCGCCACCATGTCCCACAGCTACGACGACGTCGCCAACGGCGCCGAGTACCTGCGTCGCTACCCGAGCGGCGAGTACGTGGTGCCGGTGCTCGACCGGCTCAACGTGCTGGCCGACAACCTCTACGGCGAGGTGGTGCTGTACCAGGGATTCGGCGACGGCACCAAGGCGATCGACCGGATCAACAAGATCCTCACCAACGCGCCGCTCTCGCCGGCCGCCGAGAAGCTGCGCGACCGCGCCGTGCTGGTGGCCGACAAGTCCGGCTGACCGCCGCCCGGCGCCCTCAGGGTGGCGGCGCCAGGCGCCGGACGCGGCGGATCATGGCGTTGGTCGAACCGTCGTGCCGCAGCTCGGGCTCGGCCGGGCTCTCGAGCTCGGGAATGATCCGCTGCGCCAGCACCTTGCCCAGCTCGACCCCCCACTGGTCGAACGAGTCGATGCCCCAGATCGTGCCCTGGGTGAAGACGCTGTGCTCGTAGAGCGCCACCAGCCTGCCGAGCGCCGCGGGCGTCAGCTCGTCGAGCAGCAGGGTGTTCGACGGCCGGTTGCCAGGGAACGTGCGATGCGGGATGAGCCAGTCCGGCGTGCCCTCGGCCGCCACCTGCTCGGGGGTCTTGCCGAAGGCCAGTGCCTCGGTCTGCGCCAGCACGTTGGCCAGCAGCAGGTGGTGATGGCGGCCCAGAGGATTGAGCGTCCTGCCGAAGGCGATGAAATCGCAGGGGATCAGCTTCGTCCCCTGGTGGATCAGCTGGTAGAACGAGTGCTGGCCGTTGGTGCCGGGCTCCCCCCAGTAGATGGGGCCGGTCTGGTACCCGACCTCGGTGCCGTCCACCGTGACCCGCTTGCCGTTGCTCTCCATGGTGAGCTGCTGCAGGTAGGCCGGGAAGCGCTTGAGGTATTGATCGTAGGGCAGCACCGCGACCGTCTGGGCGCCGAAGAAGTCGCCGTACCAGACGTTCAGCAGCCCGAGGAGCACCGGCAGGTTGCGTGCGAACGGCGCGGTGCGGAAGTGCTCGTCCATCTCGTGGAAGCCGGCGAGCATGGCGCGGAAGTGGTCCGCGCCGACGGCGATCATGGTCGACAGCCCGATCGCCGAGTCCATCGAGTAGCGGCCGCCGACCCAGTCCCAGAAGCCGAACATGTTGGCGGTGTCGATGCCGAACTTGGCCACCTCCGCCGCGTTGGTGGACACCGCGACGAAATGTTTGGCCACCGCCCGTTCGTCGCCCAGGGCGCGCAGCAACCAGGCGCGGGCGGTGCGGGCGTTGGTCATCGTCTCGAGCGTGGTGAAGGTCTTCGAGGAGACGATGAACAGCGTCTCGGCCGGGTCGAGGGTGCGCGTCGCTTCCGCGAAATCGGTGCCGTCCACGTTGGAAACGAAGTGGCAGGCGAGCTCCCGGTCGCTGTAGTGCTTGAGCGCTTCATAGGCCATCACCGGACCCAGGTCCGAGCCGCCGATGCCGATGTTGACCACGGCGCGGATGCGCTTGCCGGTGTGCCCGGTCCAGGCGCCGTCGCGGACGCGGCCCGCGAAGTCCGCCATCCGGTCGAGCACGGCATGCACGCCGGGGACGACGTTCTCGCCGTCGACCACGATCGACTGCCCGCGCGGCGCGCGCAGGGCGACGTGGAGGACCGCGCGCTGCTCGGTGAGGTTGATCTTGTCGCCGCGGAACATCGCGTCGATGCGCTGCCGCAGCCCGCACTCCTCCGCCAGCCGCACCAGCAGCGCCGGCGTCTCGGCGGTGATCCGGTTCTTCGAGTAGTCGAGGCAGATCCCGGCGGCCTCGACGGTGAAGCGCTCGCCGCGCCCGGGGTCGTCCGCGAACAGCTGCCGCAGGTGCAGCTCCCGGACCTGGGCGTGATGCTCTTGCAGTGCTTTCCAGGACGCGCGCTCGGTCAGCGGCGGCGTGCTCTCGCTCATCTGGGGTCTCCTCTCCTCGCCAGGGACCTGCCGCGGGCGGCAGGCCGCCGGCCTCGCCGCTGCATCATACCGGCGCCTCAGGCGGCGCCCAGGCTCGAGGTGCAGAACGCGCACCGCCGAGCGGCGATCGGCACCTCGCTCAGGCACTCCGGGCATTTCTTGGTGGTCGGGTCGGGAGTCTCCTCGCCACGCCGCAGGCGCGCCAGGAAGGCGTTCACCGGCAGGACGACGAAGAAGTAGACGGCGGCGCCGATCAGCAGGAACGACAGCAGGGCGTTGCAGAAGTCGCCAATCAGGAAGCGGCTGCCGTTCACCTCGAAGCTGATGGTGGAGAAGTCGGGCTTGCCGGCGACCGCGGCCACCAGCGGCGTGATCAGGTCCTTCACCAGCGCCGTCACCACGGCGCCGAAGGCCGCGCCGATGACCACCGCGACGGCGAGGTCCAGGACGTTGCCGCGAAGTATGAACTGTTTGAATCCCTTCATCTGAGGATCCTCCTTGGCCGGCGCCATGATTGGCGCCAGCGGCGCCATGGGCGTGCCGGACGCCCCTGGTGTCACCGAGAGCTCGAAGGCAATCTAGAGCAGAATGCGCAACATCTCAAGGACCCCCGCGGGTCGGGTACGATGTCCAGCCATGGACGGGGAGACGGGAATCGATCAGGCGACGAGGCGCGAAGGCGAGCCATCCCACCCGCTTCGCGCCGCCATGGCCGGCGCCCTCCTGGCCCTTGCCCACGCCTCCTGCGGCGCACCGGCGCCAAGCGGGCCGCCGGCCGTCGCCGCTGCTGCCGCGCTCACGCCGCCCGCCGCCGCACGCGTGGCGGTATCCTCCGGGAGCTCCGGGAGCTCCGGGGCCGCCACCGTCACCGCGGGCACCAACCGGCTGATCCATGAGTCGAGCCCCTACCTCCTGCTGCACGCCCACGACCCGGTCGATTGGTACCCGTGGGGCGACGAGGCGATCGACAAGGCGCGGCGCGAGAGCAAGCCGATCTTCCTGTCGGTGGGTTACTCGACCTGCTACTGGTGCCACGTGATGGAGCGCGAGGTCTTTTCCAAGCCGGCGATCGCGGCGCTGATGAATCAGTGGTTCGTCAGCATCAAGGTGGACCGCGAGGAGCGCCCCGATCTCGACGCGATCTACATCGCGGCGACCGAGCTGATGAGCGGCAGCGCCGGCTGGCCCAACTCGCTCTTCCTCACCCCCGATCTCGAGCCCTTCTTCTCCGGCACCTACTTCCCGCCGGAGGACCGCGACGGCCAGCCCGGCTTCCCGAGCGTCCTGCGACAGCTCCACACCGCATGGGAGACCAGGCGCCCGGAACTGCTGGCGCAGGCGCACCAGACCGCCGCGGCCCTGCGCCAGGCGATCGCCCGGCGCCAGGAACCGGCGGCGGCGGTGCCGCCGGCCGCGGCGGTAGCGGCAACGGTCGCCCAGCTCGCGGCCGGGTTCGATCCTCGATACGGCGGCTTCGAGAGCCCGCCCAAGTTCCCGTCGCCGGCCACCCTGTCCTTCCTCTGGGAGGCTGGCGACGCCGGCGCGCGCCGCATGGTCGTCGAGACCCTCCGCCACATGGGCGAAGGCGCCATCTACGACCAGCTCGGCGGCGGCTTCCATCGCTACGCCCGCGACGCCGCCTGGCGCATCCCGCACTTCGAGAAGATGCTCTACGACAACGCCCTGATGGGCGAGCTGCTGGCGGTGGTGGCGCGGCAGACCGGCGACGGCGAGCTGGCGCGCCTGGCGCGCGGCACCCTCGATTTCGTGCTGGACCGGATGACCCTGCCCGGCGGCGCCTTCAAGTCGGCGATCGACGCCGAGACCGGCGGAGTCGAGGGGGCCTACTACCTATGGACGAGCGCGGAGGCTCGCGCCGTGCTGGGCAGGGACGGTTACCAGCTGGCCGCGCCGATCCTCGGCCTCGCGGAGCCGCCGAATTTCCCGGGAGGCCGGACGACTCTCTACCTCACCCGCCCGCTCGCCGATCACGCGCGCCGCCTCGGCATCTCGCCGGCCGAGTTGCGCCGGCGCCTGGATCCCCTGCTCGAAAGGCTGCGCCGCGCCCGCGCCCGGCGGCCGCTGCCGCTGATCGACGACAAGGCGCTCGCCGACTGGAACGGCATGGCGATCGCGGCCCTGGCCACGGGCGGCGAGCAGCTCGGCGAGCCGCGCTACACCATCGCCGCCGTCAAGGCGGCGCGCTTCGTCCTCGCCCGGCTGCGCGGTCCCGACCTGCCGCACGGTCCTGCCGCGGCCGGCGCCACGCCGATCCTCCTGCACGCCTGGCGCAACGGCGAGGCGAAGATCCCGGCCTTCCTCGACGACTACGCCTTCCTCATCCGCGGCCTCCTGGCCCTCCAGGAAGCCACCGGCAACCCGGACTGGCGGCGGGAGGCGACACGGCTCGCCGACGAGATGCAGGCCCGGCTGGCCGACCCACGAGGCGGCTATCTGAACAGCGCCGTCAACGGCGCCCTGAACAGCGCCCTCAACGGCGCCCAAGGCGCCCTCGACGGCGCCGCGCGACCGCAGCTCCTCTTCCAGAGCCGGACCGCGACCGACGGCGCCATCCCCTCCGGCAATGCCGTCGCGGTGCTCGACCTGCTGCGGCTGGGCCGCCGCGCCCGTGCCGAGGCCTCGCTGCGAGCCTTCGCCCGCGAGCTCGATGCGCCCTCCGAAGCCACGGCCACGCTCGCGGCAGCAGTCTTCTTCTACCACCGTGGCCGGGGCACGGCGGCGGCGGCAGCGGCAACGGCAGCCAGGTCCGGCACTTCCGGGCCGGCCATGGCTGGAGCCGCAAGCGCCGGGGCGCCAGCCGGCGCGGCGCCGGCGAAGGAGGTGGTGAAAGCGACCGTGAGCGTCGAGCCGGCGAACGCCGAAGGCTGGCGGCCGTTCGTGCTCGACCTGGAGATCCGCGGCGGCTGGCACGTCAACGCCAATCCGGCCTCGCTCGACTTCCTCATCCCCACCCGCATCGAAGGCACCCCGCGCCGCGTCACCTATCCCCCGGGCCACCGGCTGCGCTTCCCGTTCGCGCCCGACGAGATCGCCGTCTACACCGGCAAGGCGACGATCCGTGGCGAGGCCGCACCGGCCGAAAAGGCCCTGCATCTCACCTATCAGGCCTGCGACGACCGGCGCTGCCTGCCCCCCGTCCACGCCACCGTGCCGCTGCCCTGACGCCGCGGGCCGCGACCGCATCAGCGCACCCGTCGCCCATCGGCCACCGGCGGTCGCCCCCGGCGGCGCTGCGCATGACTGAGTACCAGGAGGAACTTTCCGCGGCCCATTGCATCTAATCTTTCACCATGCGAATCCCGCCCACCGGACGCCTCGTCGCCCTCGGCTGCTCCCTGACGCTCGCCGGCCTCGCGGCTGGCAGCATCGCCGTTCCAGCCGCCGCCCCATCACCCGCGGCCGCTCCCGCGCCGCCGGCCAAGACGGCGCCGGCGCCCATGCCGCCGCCCGCCGACCCGTGGGCCGCCGTCGACCGGTTGATCGACGAGCAGAAGCTCGAGCAGGCGGCAGGCCGCATCGAGGCTCTCCGCGCCGCCGCCGAGCGGCGCGGCGACGACGCCGGCTGGGCGCGCGCGCTGGTCCGCGCGGCGGAGGTGCGGGGCGCCCTGGGCGGCTTCGAGACCGCGGTGCGCCAACTGCGGGAGGCGCGCTGGCCGTCCGCGCCGCTGGCGCACGCCGAGCTCGAGCTCTACTACGCTCACGCGCTCAGGGCCTACGCCGCTGCCCACTCCTGGGAGATCGGTCACCGCGAGCGGGTGGTGACCGACGGCCAGCTGGACCTGGCGCACTGGACCCGCGAGCAGATCGTCGCCGCCGCCACCGCCTCTTTCCGCGCCGCCTGGAGCAACCGGGAGGCGCTCGGCGCGCGCCCGGTCACCGCGCTCGACGACATCCTGCTGCCCAACAACTATCCGCCGGCGGTGCGCGGCACGCTGCGCGATGCGATGACCTATCTGTACGTCGATTTCCTGGCCGACACCTCGTTGTGGACGCCCGACGAGACCAACGACGTCTACCTGCTGGACCTCTCCCGCCTGCTGGCGATGGACCGGCCGACCCCGGCCGGGCCGTCCCCGGCTGCTCATTCCGCTCCCTCCGCTCCCGCCGCCGCTGCCGCGACCCCGCGGACGCTCCCGGCCGCCGCCCGGGTCCATCCACTCGCACAGCTCGTCGAGGTGCTCGCCGACCTCGAGGCCTGGCACGCGGCGGCCGGCCGCCGCGTGGCGGCGCTCGAAGCGCGCCTCGAACGCGTCCGGCGCCTCCACGCCGCGTTCTCGACGCCGGCGGACCGGGAGCGCATCCGCACCTCCCTCGCGGCGCGGCTGGCCCGGGAGCGGGACATCTCCTGGTGGGCGGAAGGCCAGGCGGTGCTGGCCGACATGGTTCGCCAGGCGGACCATCCCCAGGCGCTTGCCGATGCGCACGCGGCGGCCCTCGCCGGCGAGCGCGCCTATCCCGACAGCCGCGGCGCCCGGGACTGCCACCGGATCGTGGTCGAGATCGAGCTGCCGGTGTTCCGGGTCGAGGCGATGGCCAGCGACGCTCCCGGCCGGCGCTCCATCGCCATCAACCACCAGAACCTGCAACGGCTCTACCTGCGGGCCTACGCCGTCGACGTCGCGCAGCGCCTCGAGCACGGCGCCAACGAGCCGTTCCCCGACCAGGGCCAGGAGCGCGCGCTGCTTGCCTCCGGGAAGCCCGCGGCCAGCTGGACCGTGGAGCTGCCACCGACCCCCGACTTCCGCCAGCATCGGACCTACTCGGTGCCGCCGCTCGCCGCGCCCGGCGCCTACGTGCTGCTGGCGTCGGCGCGCGAATCCTTCGCCGAGGCCCGGAACCAGGTGGTGGCCGTCCCCATGGTGCTCGGCGACCTCGTTCTCCTCGCGAACCCCGAGACCGGCAGCCCGACACGCCTGCGCGTCCTCTCCGGCGCCACCGGGGAACCCGAGCCGGGGGTCGAGATCCGCGTCTTCCGCCCCAACTGGCAGCAAGGGTCGGGCCTGGTGGCGACGCTCACCACCGATGCCGCCGGCACCGCGCGGTTCGCGCCGCCGCGCGACGGACCCACCGGCTGGCGGAGCTATCTCGCGCTCGCCCGGCGCGGCTCCGATCTCGCGTTCCTGGAGCTCGGCCAGCCCGCCGAGCCGGTGCCGGGCCAACCCGCCGCGCTGTTCTTCACCGACCGGAGCATCTACCGGCCGGGACAGACGGTGCGCTGGAAGGTGCTGGCCTACGGCGGCGACCGCGCCGCGGGACGCCTCGCCCTGGAGCCCCACCGCAGCCTCACCGTCAAGCTGGTCGATCCCAACCGCCAGCAGGTGGCGTCGGCGACCGCCGCCACCAACGACTTCGGCACCGCATCCGGCGAGTTCGTCATCCCCGCCGGCCGGCCGCTCGGCGCCTGGTATCTGGAGGGCAGCCTGCCCGGGGCGGCGTCGATCCAGGTCGAGGAATACAAGCGCCCGACCTTCGAGGTCCAGCTGCAGCAGCCGGCCGCGGCGCTGCGCCTCAACCGGCCGGCGACCTTTCGCGGCGAAGCGCGCTACTACTTCGGCCTGCCGGTCGGGAGCGGCACGGTGCGCTGGCGCGTCACCCGCACGCCGGTCTTCCCGGCCTGGTGGTGGTGGGAGTGGCCGATGCCCATCGGCGTGCAGGGCGGCGAGCAGCTCGTTGCCACCGGGACGGCCCCGCTCGGCGCCGACGGCGGCTTCACGGCGGGCTTCACTCCCGAGGGCGACGAGCGCCTCGGCAAGGAGGTGACGTTCGCCTATCGGCTGCACGCCGAGGTGACCGACGAGGGCGGCGAGACCGGCACCGCCGACCGCACCTTCCGGCTCGGCCTGGTCGCCGTCGAAGCCGCGATCGAGAGCGAGCAGGAGTTCCTCGACCCGGACACCGCCGCGCAGATGACGGTCCTGCGCCGCGACCTCGACGGCGGGCCGCGGCCGGGGGCCGGTGCCTGGCGCCTGCTGCGCCTGAGCCAGCCGGCGCACCCCCGGCTGCCGGCGGAGGAGCCCGCCGCGGTGCCCGGCCTTCCCGGCGAGCCGGCGGCGTTCCGCACTCCCGGCGACGAGCTCGCCCCGCGCTGGCAGCGCGGCGAGCCGCCCGCCGCCGTGCTGCGACGCTGCGCCGACGGCGCCGAGGTGGCGCGCGGCGACCTCGCGCACGACGCCCAGGGGCGTGCAACGGTGAAGCTGCCGCCGCTGGCGCCGGGCGCCTACCGCCTGCGCTACGACACCCGCGACGACTTCGGCGGCACGGCGACGGCGCAGCACGAGTTCCTGGTCGCCGGCGAGGTGCCGCTGGCGGCCGCCGCCTGGCTCGAGGTCCAGCGGCCGAGCGCGCACGTCGGCGAAACGGTCGCCGTCCTGGTTCACTCGGGGTTTCCGGGCCAGCGTCTCGAGCTCGAGATCCGGCGCGGCCAGAGCCTCGAGCGGCGCAGCCTCGCCGCCCTCGGCGCGCCGCTGCGCGTCGCGCTGCCGATCGGCGAAGCGGACCGCGGCGGCATCTCGCTGCGCCTGGTCGCGGTGCGCGATCACCAACTCCTGCAACAGGAGGCTGCGGTCGCCGTGCCCTGGGACGATCGCGAGCTGAAGATCGAGTACCAGACCTTCCGGGACCTGCTGCGCCCTGGAGCCAGGGAGACCTGGCGGCTCGAGGTGACCGCGAACGGCGCCGGCGGCGCGGTGCCGGCGGTCGCCGAGCTGCTCGCCTACATGTATGACCGGAGCCTGGACGCCTACGCGCCGCACCGCCCGCCGCGGCCCATCGACCTGTTCCCGCGCACCGCCCCGCTGGGCTGGCTGGGGGTCAGCCTCGCCTCCCATGTCGGGCGCTGGTGCCTCGGCACGCATTTCGCCGATCTGCCGGAAGGCGCCGGCCTCTACGCCGACATGCCGCGCGAGATCGACCCCTGGGGCGTCGGCGGGCCGGGCCCGCGCCGGCAACTGCCCACGGCGGCGAGCCATGGGCTGTACCTCGGCGGCGTGGAGGGTGGGGTGGCCGGCGGAGTGCCGGGCGGGATGCCTGTCGCCATGGCCGCCACGCAGGATGCCATCACCGTGACCGCCGAGTCGCCGCTGCTCGACGAGAGGCACCTCAGCGTCGGCCCCGGTCAGCCGCCGCCGCCCGCTCCGGATGCGGCCTCCCCCGCCCCGGCGCCGCAGCTGCGCAGCGACTTCTCGGAAACCGCCTTCTGGCAGCCGCACCTGCTCACCGCGGCGGACGGCACGGCGGCGATCGAGTTCACCGTGCCCGACTCGGTCACCTCGTGGAGCGTCTGGGTGCACGCGCTGACCCGGGACCTCCGCTCGGGCGCCGATCACCGCGAAGCGCGCTCGGTCAAGGACCTGATGGTGCGCCCCTACCTGCCGCGGTTCCTGCGCGAGGGCGACCGCGCCGAGCTGCGGGTGGTGCTCAACGACGCCGCCCCGCGCCCGCTCGACGGCGAGGTGACACTCGCGATCCTCGACCCCGACCGCCCCGAGCAGGACGCTTCGCTGCTCGGCGAGTTCGGCGTCGCGCCGGCGGCGTCGCGCCAGCGCTTCCACGTCGAGGCGGGCAAGAGCGCCGCCGTCACCTTCCCGCTGGCGGTGCCGAAGCGCCTCGGGCAGGTCGCGTTCAAGGTGGTCGCGACCGCCGGCGACACCAGCGACGGCGAGCTGCGGCCGTTGCCGCTGCTGCCGTCGCGGGTGCACCTCGCGCAGTCGCGCTTCGTGGCGTTGCACGGCAGCGAGCGGCGGACGATGACCTTCGCGGACCGGCTGCGCGCCGACGACCCCTCGCGGATCGACGAGCAGCTGGTGGTCAGGCTCGACGCGCAGCTCTTCTACTCGGTGCTCGCGGCGGTGCCCTACCTGGTGGAGTACCCCTACGAGTGCACCGAGCAGACCCTCAACCGCTTCCTCTCGACCGCGATCCTCGGCTCGCTGTTCGACCGCTATCCGGCGGTCGGGCGGGTGGCGGCGCAGCTGGCGCGGCGCGACAGCCAGCTCGAGGCCTTCGGCGGTCCCGACGCGAACCGGCGCATGGCGCTCGAAGAGACGCCGTGGCTGCTCGAGTCGCAGGGCAAGCAGGACGCCGGCACCCACCCGCTGATCAAGGTGCTCGATCCGCGGATCGCCGCGGCGCAGCGCGAGTCGGCGCTCGCCAAGCTGGTGCGCGACCAGCTGCCGAGCGGCGCCTTCCCGTGGTGGTCGGGCGGACCGCCGTCGGACTACATGACGCTCTATCTTCTCTACGGCTTCGCCAAGGCGGGAGAGTTCGGCGTCGCGGTGCCGCGCGAGGTGGTCGTCAAGGGCTGGCGCTACCTCGGCGACAAGTACCAGCGCGAGATCCGGCACCAGATCGACCACCCCGACTGCGACTGCGCCTGGGATTTCCTGACCCTGCTCGGCTACGTCGCCTCGGCCTATCCCGACCCGTCGTGGCTCGGCGACGCGCTGCCGGCGGCCGAGCGCAAGCGCATCCTCGATGCCAGCTTCCGCCACTGGCGGCAGCAGTCGCCCTACCTCAAGGGCCTGCTCGCGCTCACCCTGCAGCGCATGGGCCGGCCGGCCGACGCGCGGCTGGTCTTCGACTCGGTCATGGACTCCGCGCAGACGACGCCCGACGAGGGCACCTTCTGGCGGCCCGAGGCCCGCGCCTGGCTCTGGTACGAAGACACCATCGAGACCCATGCTTTCGCCCTGCGCGCGCTGATGGAGCTGCGGCCCCAGGATCCGCACCTCGACGGCCTGGTGCAGTGGCTCTTCCTCAACAAGAAATTGAACCATTGGAAGTCGACGCGCGCCACGGCGGAGGTCGTCTATTCGCTCGCCAAGTACCTCGACAGCCATCACGAGCTGGCGGTCCGCGAGGCGGCGCAGGTCGAGGTCGCGGGCACCACCACCGACTTCGTCTTCGAGCCCGACCGCTACACCGGCAGGCAGGTGCAGATCGTGGTGCCGGGCGAGAAGCTGGGGCCGCGAGATGCGTCCGTCACGGTGGCGAAGCAGACGCCGGGTTTGCTCTTCGCCTCCGCGACCTGGCACTTCTCGACCGAGGAGCTGCCGCGGGAGGCGAGCGGCGACCTCTTCGCCGTCTCCCGGCGCTACTTCCGCCGCCTGCCGCGTGGCAAGGAGATGGTCCTCGAGCCGCTGGCCGCCGGCGCCGTCCTCGCGCCGGGAGACGAGATCGAGGTGCAGCTGTCCCTGCGCAGCCGCGCGCCGGCCGAATACGTCCATCTGCGCGACCCCCGTCCGGCCGGCTTCGAGCCCGGCGTCGCCACCTCCGGCTGGCGCTGGGACCTGGGCCTGGCGCGCTACGAAGAGGTGCGCGACAGCGGCACCAACTTCTTCTTCGAACGGCTCCCGGCCGGCGAGTACACCCTGACCTACCGCGTCCACGCCGCCCTCGCCGGCACCTTCCGCGCCGGCCCGGCAACGGTGCAGTCCATGTACGCGCCGGAGTTCACCGCCTACTCGGCAGGAGACGTGCTGCGGGTGGAGGCGGCGCCGTAACCCCGACCGAGGACGCAACCATTGTCATCTGGCTGCATTTGACTGGCTGATCAAGAATGCGCTAGCCTGAAATCACCAATAGGAGGGCTGATCTTGCGCTTCGGTGATCGGGAGTTAGGGTCTCCGCGCCCGCCGCGGCAGGCCGCGAAGGGCGGTAGGATCGTAGCCCCATGCGCACCCAATCCCCTGATACACCACCCGAGGTCGAGCAGCGGCTCATCGACGAGTATCGCCGCATGAGCCCGGGCCAGCGGCTGATGATGGCGATGGAGATGAACCGAGCGGTTCAGGAGGTGGCCGCCGCCAGGATCCGAGCCCAGTACGGTCCGGACCTCCCCGAGCGCGAGTTGCGACTGCGGCTCGCGGCCCTCTGGATCGACCGCGAGACCATGGTGCGCGCCTTCGGTTGGGACCCGCAAGTCGAAGGGTATTGAATGCCCCTCCCCGATGCGCTGGTGGCCACGCTGGCGGTCACCACAGTGCTCGAAGAGCTGGCGATTCCCTACCTGATCGCAGGATCGCTGGCCAGCTCCTACCACGGCATCCCTCGCTCGACCGCCGACGCCGATCTCGTGGCGGCGCTCAGAGTCGAGCACGCCGTGCCGCTCGTTTCGCGGCTCGCACCTGCCTTCTATGTTGACCTGGATCGAGTGCTCGGCGCCATTCAGCGCCGTTCGTCGTTCAACGCCATCCATCTTGCCACTATGGTGAAGGTGGATTTCTTCATCCTTCAAGACACCCCTACGGCCCAGAAGGAAATGGAGAGGCGCCAACCCATGCGTCTCAACGATCCGCCGGCGACCATCCTCCAAGTCGCGAGTGCGGAAGATACGATCGTCCAGAAGTTGGCTTGGTACCGGTTGGGAAGAGAAGTTTCCGAGCACCAATGGAAAGACGTGCTCGGGATCATCAAGGTGAAGCGACCAGTGCTCGACCTGGTATATCTGCAAGACGCCGCCACGGCCTTGGCGATCTCCGACCTACTGGACCGGGCCTTGATCGACAGCGGCGTCGAGCAGGGCTGATCTCGTTTTCCCAAATCCCCGCCCAGGCTCGCGCTACTCTTTCCCTGGCTCTGGACTGCCGCTGGTGGCGGCTAGGACGACGCGGAAACCGTAAAAGGGGTGCCTGGCCTGGGGGCCTGCGCCGCCTCGGAAGGCCACTCGCACGGTGGCGGCTGCGTCTCCAGAGGAGCCTCCCCGCTGCACGCGCAAATTGCCACCCGGAGGGCCCCAGGGATCGACTTGCGGCTCCTCGTGATATGGGCCTCTCCAGCTCCGCCACCCACTCCCACGCGTTGCCATACATATCGTAGAGGCCCCAGAGGTTCGGCTCCAGCTTCCCGAACCGGCTGGAGGTTACTACCGGCGTTGTCACGGAACCAACCGACCTGAGCCAGCGCCGTGGGAGCGCCGTCCCGTGCGCTATAGGCGTAGTGCGAACGTCCGCGTGCCGCATACTCCCACTCTGCCTCCGTCGGCAGCCGTCCTCCCAGCCACGCGGCGTAAGCGCAGGCCTCATACCAAGATATGTTTACCACGGGTAGCTCAGCGTTACCCGTCGGGCCTGGTTCGAATCGGCGGAACTCCCGGTTCGTGACCGGGCGGGCGGCCATCCTGAAGGGGGAGATGGTCACTGGGTGGACCGGTCGCTCGTCGTCGCGACCGGTCCCCTCGGGGCTGCCCATGAGGAAGGCTCCTCCGGGGATCGCGGCCCACTTCCCATCCCCCGGCCCGGGCGGCGCATACCGCTCCCGCAAGGGCGCCAGCACCAGCTCTCGCAAGACCTTCGCGTCCTCGCGTTCGGCGCTCACCTGGCTCCGGCCAGGAAAATAGTCGAGCCCCCAAACCGCGATGCCCACCGTCTCAAGATCTCCGGGGGGAATCGGCAACGGCGCTTCGACTGCCTCGAGGACCGCTGCCGCTTTCTCGGCTTCGGGCAACTTGGGAATCTCCTCTTCGATCCGCTTCGCGAGCGAAGTTCCCACGAGCCATGGCTGCCGCGAGCTTCTTTTCCGCCCTGCTTTCTCTTCGGCTTCCACCTTCGCCGCCGGTGCCTCCACGACCGGAGCCATCCGCTCCTCCCCGATCGCCTGGGCCAGCGAGCCGACGACCAACTTGCCTGCCCGCAATTGCGCCCCCTCCCAGAGCTGCCGGGAGAGCTCCAGGATCTGCTGCTCGACCGCGCGGGTCTCTGCCCCGGCGATGGTCAGCTCCTCCTTGCGACGGCACGCCTCCGCCAGCGCCTCCGCCATGCTTCGCTGCAGCCGCCGCCGCAGTAGCCCCCTCCTCCTGGGAAAGCAGAGCGGCGGGCCGCTTTCCGGTGATGCCGTGGACGAGCCGGTCGATCCCCCGCGCATCGAGACCCTTGCCGAGATCGACCCAGGTGAAGATAACCTGGAGGAAAAGTGGCAAGGCCGGCCGTTTCGCCGCCCCGGGCAGGAGCACCGGGATGACCGGGAGGCGACGATCTACGAAGCTGCATCAGGCAGGCACGCATCTCGCGGCTTTCCCAGGGACCTATACCGTCTTGGCCGACGAACACCGCCGCGGCGGGAACGGTGCGGACGATCTCCTCGAGGTCCTCCTGCCAGTCCCTGCCGGGGATCAGCTCCTCCTCGTCGAGCCACGGCCGGATGCCCCTTTCGCGGAGCATCCTCCAGATCTCCCGCACGATCGGCTTGTCCTGGCTGTTGTGGCTGAGAAAGACATCGAAGAGCGGCGCCATCGCGGTGCGAACCCTCCACTAAAAGTGCGATCCGATTCGGCCCGGCCTGACTTTATCAGCTCAATCGAGAAGCTACGGAACCTATGTCACGGCGCCTCCGAACGGACCGGCCAGTGTCGTCCGCGGCCAGTTGCACCGTTCCTCGCCAAACCAGATCACCAGCGACCGTGAGTAAATTAGATCTTGTTGCCCAAGCGCTGCCCAGCAAGGCATGACGCCTCACTGGCCGGCGAGGGCCTGACCGCCGAACAAACGGATTGGTACCGAGCGCTCTGCCCTTCGCCAGGCCGGCGACAATCAGCATCGCCGGCCTGGTTTGCTCTCAGTTTCCCTGCCCCTCCCCGCCTCTCACCCCCTCTACCGCGCGCCCTCCCGCCGCAGCCGCCACACCGCCAGGCAACCCAGCAGCGCCACCAGCACCGCCAGCCCGACACCGTCCAGGGTCGGGATCTGCGCGATGCTGATCGGCAGGTCGAACTCGGTCGGGGTGCTGAAGTTGCCCGGGTTGCCGGAGCCGTCGGGGTCGGGACTGGTACCGGTCTCCGAGACGTCGGTCACCGTCGTCATCGCCGGGCTGATGCCGCTCGCCGTCGCGGTGTTGAAGTAGGGGCCGGTCTTGCCGCCGGCGTGCGCCAGCACCACCAGCATGATCGTCCCGGTCTGCCCCACCGCCAGGTTGTTGCCGACGGCCAGCAGCGAGGTGTTGGCGTTGCCGTCGTAGCCGGGGTTGACGGTGAAGTCGGAGCTGGTCACCGACATCACCGAGTAGCTCGCCGGCGCCGTGAACACCGCCGCCAGGTTGTCCACCACGTTGACGCTGGTCAGCGCCACGTTGCCCAGGTTGACGACGAAGAACTTGAACGTCACCTGCGAGGTGCCGGCGGTCGACGGATCCGGCGCCACCATCACCAGCTGCTTGGCGAGACCGATCAGCGGATGCTCGGTGAGGTTCACCACGTAGTCCTCCACCTCGCCGTCGTTGGCCGTGCCGGTGGGCCCCAGGCCGCCCGCCGACGACAGCCGGAAGCGCGCGTAGCTCTTGCCCACGCCGGCCGAGCAGGGCACGGTGAAGCTCAGCGTGTTGTTGCCGGGAACCACCGCCTGGCTGGCGAACACCTGGTTGCCGGCGGTGCTGAAGGTGCCGCTCAGCGCAAAGTCGAACCAGGCGTCGAGCTTGCCGCCGGTGCCGGTGACGAAGACGTTGACCTGCGCCGGCATGCAGGCGACGAACGGCGTCGGGAAGGTGACGCCGTCCTCGTCGTTGAAACAGTTGCCGATCCGGCTGGTGCCGGCGTTGTTGTCGTCGCCGTCGGCGTTGACGCTGGGCTGCCCGTCGGGCTCGGTGTCCACGCACTGGCCGAGCATCAGCGGCGGCGCCAGCGGGTCCACCTTGTGGCGGGCGGCGCCGGCGCCGGCCGTGCCGTAGCTCTGCGGCGCGTCGCCGTAGTCGTAGCCGACGATGCTGAGCACGTAGTCCTCCACCTCGCCGTCGGGAGCCGGACCGGTCGGACCGAGCCCGGTGGCGGTGGAGCAACGGAAGCGCGCATAGGTGATCCCCGGCACGGCGCCGGCGGGCACCGTCGGCGTCAGCACCGCCGGCGAGCCCGGCGCCACCGTCAGGTCGGTGGCGATCTGCTCGCCGGCCGAATCGCCGAAGGTGCCGTCGCCGTTCCAGTCCACCCAGGCGTTGAGGATGCAGGCCACCGGGCCGCCGGCGCTCACCGTGAAGGTCGCGGTGCCGCCGGGCGTGAACGGTCCGGTGAAGGTGACGCCGTCCTCGTCGTTGCCGCCGGGCAGGCAGGTGCCGACGACGAAGCCCGAGGGCGTCAGGTCGTCGCTCTTCGCCAGCACGTCCTGGTTGAAGCCGGTGTCGGCGTCCACGCAGTGGCCGAGGAACGGCGCATTGGCGACCCCCAGCAGATGGAAGGGCCCGTTGTGCAGCGCCGTCGTGTTGTAGCTGCCGGGTCCGACCGTCGAGCCGTTGTCCGGAGCGTCGCCGTAATCGTAGTGCGGTTGCGGCGCCTGGTTGGTGGCGACGAACCCGAAGTCGACGGTGTAGTTGGTGTTGGGGCCGCCGTTGCCGCAGCCGGTCTCGCCGGCGGTCATGGTGAACTGCGAGGTGCCGGTCAAGGCGCCGATCGGCTTGCCCTTGTCCACCCCGTCGGCGCAGCCGTTGGGACTCGGCGCCGGGTCGTTGCCGGTGCTCGACGCCAGGCCGGCGAGCGGCCCGCTGCCGCTGAAGTTGCTCGGATCGACCACCACGATGTAGTTGCCCGGCGCCAGGCCGGTGAAGGCGTAGCGGCCGGTGAACCCGGCCAGGGTGTCGGTGAAGGTGGTGCCGACCAGCTCGCCGGTGGTCGGCAGCCCGTCGCCGTTGGCGTCGAGGTAGAGGTCCAGGCGCACGCCGTTGATGCCGGTCTCGCCGCTCTCCGGCTCGAAGATGCCGTTGTTGTTGGTGTCGAGCCAGACCTGGTCGCCGATCGCCAGCGTGCCGGTGGCCAGCGACCAGCCCGGCGTCGAGCGTGCTGTCGTACTCGCCGGGGGTGAGCACCACCATCTGGCTGACGCCGTTGGCCGGATTGGCGTCGGAGTCCACCGTCGGATCGGCGCCGGCGTGCTGGGTGGTGAAGCTGACCGCCGCCGGCGGCAGCACGAACTGCACGTAGTAGCTGACGCCGGGGATGAGGCCGTCGAAGCGGTAGTAGCCGGGGCGCCCGAAGGTGTCGTCAGCGGTCACCGTGGTGGCGATCAGGGCGTCGCCGGTCCCCGGCTCCGCCACGCCGTTGCCGTTGTCGGCCCAGAGCTTGACGGTGACGCCGTTGGCGCCGTCCCAGGTCGATTCGTTCTGCACCCCGTCGCCGTTGCGGTCGAACCAGACGTAGTCGCCGAGCGCCGCCAGCTGGGTGGCGATCAGTCCGAAGTCCACCTGCAGGTCCTGCTGGTTGGCCGCCAGCGTCACCAGCGGCGAGCAGCCGGTCTTCTGGTTGCCGACCGAGTCGTTGCCGGGCGCGCCGGCGTTGGGGGTGGTGAACACAAAGGTCGGCGGTGGCGTGACGCAGACGTAGTAGCTGCCCGGCGCCAGGCCGGGGAAGCTGTACCAGCCCGGCGTCGCCGTCGGGCTCTGCTGGGTCACCGAGGTGGCGAGCAGCACGTCGTCCGGGGTACCCGGCACGCCGTCGGCGCCCGGCGCGAACAGTCGCACCGAAACGCCGTTGAGGCCGGTCGGCCCGTCGTCCTGCAGGCCGTTGTGATTGGCGTCCGCCCAGACGAAGTCGCCGAGCGCCGCGGCGGCGCAGGTGCCGAGCGCGATGCCGACCTTCTGCGGTTCGGCGGCAAGCGAGCCCAGGCCGTCGGCGCGGTTCGCCTGGTAGGCGAAGGAGTTGAAGGCGCTGCCGGCCGGCACGTTGCCGGGCATGACCAGCTGGAAGGTGAAACTCACCACGTCCTCGGGGCCCACCACCCGGCTGCCGAAGTCGAGCTTGAAGGAGCGCGCCGCGGTGATCGGCACCGGCGGCACGGTGGTCCAGTTCGGCGGGTCGCAGCCGGCCACCGGCCCGCCCACCTCGGGACGGCACGGGTTGCCGGACGTCGAGTAGGAGAGGATCGTGCCCGCCGGCGGCAGGATCGGCGCGGCGAGCAGCGGCGTGAACTGCGAGCCGCGCGGGCTGGTGTCGCGCACCCCGGTGTCGCCGACGAAGGGCAGGATGTCGATGATCACCATGTTCTGCATCGCCACCGTGCCGACGTTCTGCACCTGCAGCTGGTAGCGGATGGAGCCGCCGACCAGCGTGCCGTTCGAGCTGGCGGTGAAGCCGCCGCCGTCGCAGATGCCGCTGACCTGCTTGTTCGACACCAGCTGCGCGATCGGCGCCACGTTGATGGTGCCGCTGGCGGTGCATACCGTCTGGGTGTTGCCGAGGCCGGTCAGGTTCAGGGTGTCGGTCTGCGAGCTGCCGGAGCACCGCTGCGCCAGGCCGGGGCTGCTGGAGGCCAGGTCCATGGTGTTCGACAGCGGCCCGAAGGAGGCGCCGGCGCGCACCGTGGTGCCGAACAGCAGGAAGACCTCCTGGTTGACCCCCAGGCTGCCGCTGCCGGCGTTCCAGCTCCAGCGCAGCAGGGTGCGGCCGGTGCCGGCATAGTTCGGGATCTGGGTGAAGTTCTGCGGCGCCGGCAGGCCGGTGCCCTGGTCGTCGAAGGTCCAGGTGCCACTGAAGACCAGGTCCACCGGCAGCAGGTCGGCCGCGACCACGCCGTCGAGCGGCGCCGGGTCGCTCGACTGCGGCGCGCTGCGCACCCGCAGCCGCCAGCTCACCGACTGCCCGGGATTGAAGGGGCCGCCGCCGGAGAGGTTGTCCTTCGCCGGGTTGAGCTGCACGAACGGCCCGCTGAGCGTGAACGTCGCGCAGTTGCT
This sequence comes from uncultured Acidobacteriota bacterium, assembly GCA_963732005.1. GTDB lineage: Bacteria > Acidobacteriota > Thermoanaerobaculia > Multivoradales > UBA5704 > JASLEW01. The sequence continues at coordinate 1,979,826 of CAVSXT010000005.1, read as the reverse complement.
GGCGCTGACGTTGGTGGGGCCGGCGGTGTAGACGGCGGTCAGCGCGGCGCAGTTCTGGATGGAGTCGCCGAATGCCACCGGCGCGCCGGTATTGCTGGGGTTGATGATCTGGCCGGTGATCAGCGGGTCGTTCGAGGGCGCCATGCCCACCTGCGCCTGGCCGAACTCCCACTTGACGCGGGTGACGTACTCGCCGGCGCCGAGGCCCGGCGGCGGCGCGGTCAGCGTGGTGTTGGTGGTGGTGTTGGGCGAGCTCCCCCACAGCGTGAAGGTGCCGAGCGCCGTGTTCTTCTCGTAGGACACCTGCACACCGACGCCGGCCGTGAAGTCGCTCAGGTTGTTGTAGGAGCCGGTGGTGACGCTGGCGATCGCCAGCTGCGCCGGCACCGTGTCGATGACCACCATGGTGTCGAGCGGCACGTTGCCGTTGTTGGACGGCCGCAGCGCGTAGGAGAACGTCTGGTCGAGGGTCGGCGGGTTGGGGCTGCCGCCGGCGACGCTCTTGCCCATGCCGGCGCTCGCGCTCGGCACGAAGGTGGTGACGGTATGGGTGACGCTGCCGGTGCCCAGGCTCTGGGAGGCGTCGCCCAGGGGGGTGCCGGTGGCGGTAAAGCTGTTGGTGACGCTGGTGCCGCTGGTGAAGGTGGCGCTGGGGAAGACGACGTTGACCTGCACGTCGCAGTTGCCGCCGGGGCCGAGCGGCACGCTGCACGGGCTGGTCCAGGTGACGGTCGCCGGGGTCGTGCCGTCGCATCCCGGCTCGCAATCCGCGGCCGGGCTGGCGCTGGTGAAGACCGTGCCGGCCGGCAGCGTATCGACCACCGGGCCGATCGCGGTCAGCTCGAGGTCGCCGCCCGCGTTGCCGACCGCGATGCGCAGGCGGTAGCTCTCCGGCATGTCGAGGTTGGCCGGCGGCGTCAGCAGCGTCTTGGACAGGGTGACGTGGAGCGCGGCGGTGGCGGTGACGTTGACTGGCGGCGTGGTGAAGGTGCCGGGGCTGGCGGAGAGATTGATCGCGTCGGCGGTGTTGGTGGCCACCGTGCCGTTGGGAGTGGAGCCGTCCGGGAACTTGACGTCCACCAGCAGGTCGCCGCTGTTGCCGGCGGTCAGCGGGCTGTTCATCACGAACTGCACCCGGGTGCGGCCCGAGCCCATGTAGTTGGGGGTGACGTTGATCGCGGCCACGTCGCCCGTCGGGCTGGCCGGCACCGTGTCCACGAACTGCAGCTGCGACGGCAGCAGGTCGTCCACCTCCGAGTTGAGGCAGGGGCCCGAGGTGCTGCTGCAGTTGTAGGTGAGCCGGTAGCCGAAGGTCTGGCCGGCCGGCTGCATGTTGCCGGCGCCCACGCTCACCGCCGACTTCAGCAGCGGCTGAGCGGCGGCGGGAGCGGCGGTCGAGACGGCGACGAGCGTGAAGACCGTGAGCACGGTGGCGAGTGACACAAGGCTGGCGGCGAGACGCCCACGCGTCTTCGACATAGGGGAGCTCCTCCGAATCCTGGGAGGCTGCCCCCAGGTAACGCTAGAAAATCTGTGCGGGCATAGCCTAAACCTGCATCAACAATAGGTCAAGCGGCATCGGGACTGAAGGAAATCGAGCCATGGGGGCATATCGACATAGGGGCATAGAGGTATGAGAAAACCGGCGGCACGCCGGCGTCTCGGCGGCGGGCCGTCGCCGCGTCAGCGGCGGGCCATCAGCGAGTTGGCCATGGGCAGCGAGAGGCGGCGCGGCGTAAGACGGCCCGTGGCCGCGACCAGCTTGTTGACCAGCCCGAGGGTCGCCACCCGGCGGCCGGCCTTGAGCGCCCGGTAGGCGCCGCGCGCCACCTCTGCCGAGGTCATCACCGGGATCAGCGGGTTGTGGTGGAGGCCGGTGTTCTCCGTCCCGGCCACCGCTGAGAAGTTGGTGGCGGTGGCGCCGGGGCAGACCGTGGTGACGGTGACGCCGGTGCCGCGCAGCTCGTAGGCGATGGCCTCGCCGAAGCTGAGCACGTAGGCCTTGGTGGCGCAGTACACCGCCATCTGCGGCCCGGGCTGGAAGGCGGCGGTCGAGGCCACCAGCATCACCCGGCCGCGGCGCCGGGCGATCATCGGGGGCAGCAGCCGGCGGGTCAGCTCGGTCAGCGCCACGACGTTGACCTGCAGCATCTCGCCGTCGCGCACCGGGTCCGACTCGGCGAAGCGGCCGTTGGCTCCCAGTCCGGCGTTGTTGATCAGCACGTCGATCGCCAGGCCGCGGCCGGCGAGCTCGTCCGCCAGAGCGGCGGCAGCGCCGGGCCGGGCGAGGTCGGCGGCAACGACCGTGGCCGCGGCGCCGTGGCCGCCGAGCTCGCTGGCCAGCGCCGCCATCGGCTCGACGCGGCGGGCGGAGAGCACCAGGTCGTGGCCGTCTCGCGCCAGCTCGCGGGCCAGATCGGCGCCGATGCCGCTCGAGGCGCCGGTGACCAGGGCAAGGGGGCGGCGGATGTCGGTCATGGATGGTCCCCTCGTCTGGCCGCGTGAGGCCACTGCCGGGCCGGTTCTCGAATCCGGCAAGGTTCGGCCCGATCATCGCGCATGGCGCCACGCCGAGGCAAGGAACTGCGCGTGCCGCGCTTCTCCGAGCACGGGCTCATCAACCTACTCGGGGTAGGATGGTCTTGCCGCGCGCACCTTCACGAGGAACCCCCCGATGCGTGTTTGCAAGCTCTCCACCCTGGCCCTGACGGCGCTGGCCGGCGGCATGCCCTGGCTGCTCGGCTGCGCCGCGGCGCCCCATCCCGCCGCACCGCCGCCTGCCGCAGCCAACCCCGCCTCCGCCAACTCCGCCGCAGCCAACCCCGCCGCAGTCTCCCCGGCCCCCACCACGCCGGCCGCCGCCGACCCCCACTCCTTCGCCCGTCCCTGGGAGGTGGCGGTCGAGCACCTGGCGCTCGATCTGACGGTCGACTTCGGGGCCCGCCGCCTGAGCGGCCGCGCCAGCCTGCGGCTGCGCCAACCCTCCGCCGCCGGCGTGCTCTACCTCGACACCCGCGACCTCGACGTCCGCCGCGTCACCCTGGGCGACGGCAAGACCGAGGCGCCGTTCACCCTCGGCGACCCGGTGCCCTACCTCGGCCGCTCCCTGGCCATCCCCATCCCGGCCGGCACCGTCTGGGTCCACGTCGACTACCGGACGCAGCCGGAGGCAGCGGCCCTGCAATGGCTCACCCCGGTCCAAGCCGGCAGCCAGCTGCCGCTGCTGTTCACCCAGTCGGAACCCATCCTCGCCCGCACCTGGATCCCCTGCCAGGACACGCCGGCGGTGCGCCAGACCTACGAGGCGACGGTGCACGTGCCGCCCGGCATGCTGGCGCTGATGAGCGCCGAGAACCCGACCGCCAGGGCGGCGGACGGCGTCTACCGCTTCCGCATGCCGCAGGCGGTGCCCTCCTACCTGCTGGCGCTGGCGGTCGGCGACTTCGCCTGGAAGCCGCTGTCGAACCGCAGCGGCGTCTACGCGCTGCCGGCGGTGCTCGAGCGCGCCGCCTGGGAGCTGCAGGACACGCCGCGCATGATCGAAGCGGCGGAAAAGCTCTACGGCCCCTACCGCTGGGGCCGCTACGACCTGCTGGTGCTGCCGCCGAGCTACCCCTACGGCGGCATGGAGAACCCGCGCCTGACCTTCGCCACTCCCACCATCCTGGCCGGCGACCGCTCGCTGGTCTCCCTGGTCGCCCACGAGCTGGCCCATTCCTGGTCGGGCAACCTGGTGACCAACGCCAGCTGGAACGACACCTGGCTCAACGAGGGCGTCACCGTCTACATCGAGCGGCGCATCATGGAGCAGCTGCAGGGCAAGGAGTACTCCGACATGCTGGCGGCGCTCGGCCGCCAGGACCTCGACGCCACCCTGCGCGAGAAGGGCTTGGACAGCCCCGACACCCGCCTGCACCTCGACCTCGCCGGGCGGGATCCCGACGATGGCGTCTCCGATGTCGCCTACGAGAAGGGAGCCCTGTTCCTGGCCACCGTCGAGGCCTCGGTGGGGCGCGAGCGCTTCGACCGTTTCCTGCGCGGCTACTTCGCCGCGTTCGCCTTCCAGTCGATGGACACCCGGCGTTTCGCCGCCTATCTCCAGTCCCACCTGCTCGACGCCAGCCCCGGCCTCGCCCAGTCGCTGCGCCTCGACGAATGGCTGTACGGCCCCGGCCTGCCGGCCACCGCGATCACCGTCCGTTCGGCGGCGTTCGCCCACGTCGACCAGGCGGCCGCCGCCTGGGCTCAGGGCACGCCGCCGGCGCAGCTGCCGACCGCCGGCTGGACCACCCACCACTGGCTGCGCTTCCTGCACGACCTGCCCTCGTCCCTGACGCGCCAGCAGATGGGCGACCTCGACGCCGCCTTCCACTTCACCGCCACCGGCAACGATGAGATCCTCGACGTCTGGCTGCTGCTCGCCATCCGCAACGGTTACCCGCCGGCCGACGCCGCCCTCGAGCGCTTCCTGGTCGCCGTCGGCCGCCTCAAGTACCTGCGGCCGCTCTACGCCGAGCTGGCGAAGACCCCGGCGGGAGCCGAGACCGCCCTGCGCATCTACGGTCTGGCCCGCCCCGGCTACCACCCCATCACCCAGGAGGCGGTGGACAAGATCCTCGACTGGCGCGGCTGAGGCGGGCGCCGCAGCCTCGCGCGCTCACCCGCCGCCTCAGCCGAGCCCGGCCGGCCGGCGCTGATCCGCGGCTACCCCACCGGCGCCGCCGACACCGTCAGCTCCTCGTCGGTTTCGAGGCGCGGCGGCGCCAGCTCCGGCGTCAGCAGGACGATCCGGTAGGTCCCGGGCGCCGTGCCCGCGGCCACCGTGACCTTGAGCTGGCCGTCTTCGAGACGCGGCTCGAGCGCCGGCAGCTCGCCACCGGCCCCGGCCAGCACCACGCCCGTCACCCTGGCGGCGTCGAGGTTCTCGAGCTGGGCTGCCAGCTCGCCGCCCGCCGCCACCGGGTTCGGCGAGAGGGCGGCGATGCCCGGCTTGCCGGCCGCCTCGTTCTCCGGCCCCGGCCGCTGCACGGGCGAGGTCTTCGGCGTGGTCTTCTGCGCCTCGTCCTTCTTCTTGTCGATGGCCGTATCGAGCTGCGCCACGATGCGGTCGAACAGGCGCTCGGAGAAGCCCAGCACGAACGCCGCCGCCAGCGTCGCCGCGACGTTGGTCGAGTCCCAGTTGATGACCTTGAGCGGGCCGCCGAGCACGCCGACCGTGGGATCGGTCATCAGCATGACCAGCGTGACGCCGAACCAACCGGAGATGGCGCCGGCCACCGGGCTCAGGAAGAGCGTCGACCACGAGGCCCCATAGTCGTTCGCCACGTCGGCGCGCTTGAGCTCCCGGGTCAGCCGGCTGAGGAACCCACCCACCGCACCGGCCAAAAAGAGCGCGGCGTGCCCTTCGGTGAGGCCGACCGCCGAGATCAAGGCGACGCCGACCAGGGTCAACCAGAAGGCCTTGTTCTGCCAGCTCGTCAGCTCGGCGAAACCGGTGTCGCCGGCCTCGTAGAGGTAGCCGGCGGCCTCGATCAGCAGCTGGCGCCTGGTGCCATCGCTGGCCTTTGCCGGATCGCACCCGAGCTCGACCGCCACGCGGTGCGCCAGGCTCGCGGCGGCGGACTTGTCCATCTCCGAGAGCTGCTGCTCCGCCGAAGCGAGGCGGGCGTTGACCTTGTCGAGCGCGGTCTGCGCCGGGTCTTCCAGCAGCGCCAGCTGGGCCTGGTGGACGAGGTTCCAGCTGGCGATCTCCTGCCCGCGTGACCAGAACAGCCAGTCCAGGACCGCCACCTTCTTCTGCAGCTCGTGCTGCGCCGCGGCCAGCGCCACGCCGGTCCTGCTGTCGGCCGGGAAGCGGCCCTGCAGATCCCGGAGCTGGCCGATCACCGCCAGCCGGCTCGGTTTGGCGATGTTGTTCCAGCGGATGAACCAGATGCTGAGCAGGAACACCACCGGCAGCGCCAGGATCGAAGGGTGCAGGCTGTTGTCTTCCTTGACCAGCGAGAAATCCAGCTGCTTGACCTGGTTGGCGGCGAGCGCGACGCCCGAGGCGACCTCGGACTCGTAGGTCCGGCCGGTGAGCGTCAGGTCATACGTCCCCGGGGCCAGCTCGGTCGAGTAGGCGAAGCGGGCGGCGCCATGGTGATCGCCACCCTTGCAGGTCTCGAGCTCGTTGATCACCCAGCGATTGCCGGTCGCCCGGTCCAGCAGCGCCAGCTCCACCCGGTGCACGGTCCTCTCCGGCGCGGTGATGACGCCCTGCAGCCTGGCGAGCGTGGGACCCGACGGCCGGGGTCCCTCTTCGCCGTCGCAGGCGGCCGTGGCGACGCTCGCGGCGCTGTCCGCCGGGTGGGGCGCCACGGTGGCGGTCTCGCCCGGCCGCGCGCCGCCCGTGGCCGGCGTCGCCGTCGTCGCCGCCGCGGCGGCGGGCGTGGCCGCGTCAGGCGGCACCGTCGCGGCGGCCGGGGCGGACGCGCCCGCGCCCGCGCCGGCCGGCACGGCCGCCGGCGCGATCTGGGCCGCCGACGCCGGCGCCCCCCAGCCGAGTTGTAGGCAAAGCAGCGTCAGAGATCCCAGCTGGCCGAGCGTCGGCGTCGCCATGACGAGCTCCTGTCGTTAGAGCGTGAAGGAGATCAAGCTAGCAAACAATCCGCCATCTGCAAAATGGATGCGCCGAGAGAGGTGCGACCTCCCTCCGGCGCCGCTCCGGCGCCCCTCCGGCGCGGCGCTCACCCCGGCGCGGCCGGCGGCGACGGGGGACCGTTCCGGGCCGGCGCCGCGGCAGGCTCCGCGGGCGCCGGAGCCGCGTTGAGCGGCAGGCGGACGGTGAAGCAGGTGTCGCCGGGGACGGAGGCGACCGAAAGGGTGCCGCCGTGGCGGCGGACGATGATGCGCTGCACCACCTCGAGACCCAGGCCGGTGCCTTCGCCGACCGCCTTGGTGGTGAAGAAGGGCTCCCAGATGCGGGCCTTGATCTCGGGCGGGATGCCCGGGCCGTCGTCGCGGATGTCGACCCGCAGCAGGTCGCTCTCGCGCACCGCCCGCACCTCGATGCGGCCGCCGGGCGCGACCGCGTCGATGGCGTTGTCGATCAGGTTCGTCCACACCTGGTTGATCTCGCCGGGAAACACCTCGATCGGCGGCAGGTCGGGCTGGAAGTCGCGGGTGACCTGGATCCCCTTCTTGCGCAGCTTGTGCGCCAGGATGGTGAGCGTGCTCTCGAGCTCCCGCCGCACGTCGACCGTCGAGCGCCCGTCGCCGGCGTCCATGTGCGAGTAGGACTTGACCGCCGCCACCAGCTCGGAGATGCGATGGGCGGCGCTGGCGATCTCGGACAGCAGCCCCTCGGCCGCCAGCCCGCCCTCGATCCAGCTCACCAGGCAGGGCAGGAAGGCGCCGGGCGCCGCCGCCGCCAGCCCGTCGAGCTCGGCCGGCTGCACGCCGAACTGCGCCAGGGTGCCGGCGAGCACCGCGGCGTGCTCGATCCGGTGCGCCCCGAGCCAGGCGTCGAGCGCGTCCTCGCGATCGCTCAGCGCCATCGGATCGACCTCGACGCCGCTCTCGCGGCTGCGCTCGATGGTCTGCCGGTAGAGGCCCAGCGCGGCGTGCATCGATTCCGGGGTCAGGCCGCATTCCACCAGCCGCGCCGCCAGGCCGCGCATCGCCACCATGCGCTCGCGCAGCTCGCTCGCCGAGCGCTGCACCGCCGCCGCCGGGTTGTTGAGCTCGTGCGCCAGGCCGGCCGAAAGCTTGCCCAGCGCCGCCAGCTTCTCGCGCTGCTGATCGACGCGCGTGGCGTCGCGCACCCGGTCGGTCAGCACCGCCACCAGCCGCGGCGCCAGCGCCGGGATCCGCCGCAGCATCTCGGGGAACTTGGCCGCCGGCAGCCAGACGACCCGCGAGCGGCTCGCCGCCCGGACGGTGATCGGGAAGGTGGTCATGCGCGAGAACGGCAGCATGCCGCTGATCTCACCCGGCTGGATGGTGTTGATCCAGCCGTCGGAAGGCCCCTTCTCGCGGCGCAGCCGCAGCTCCCCGTCGAGCAGCATCAGCATGCGATCGGCGGGGCTCCCCTCGGTCGTCACCGCCTCCCCAGGCTCGAACCACTGCTCCACGACCTGCTCCGCGAGCCACCCCAGCGCCGCCTCGTCGAGGTCGGCCAGGATCTTGATCTGCCGGAGGTCCCGGCCCAGGGCGGCGATGGTCTCGGCGGCGGGCATGACGGGATGTTATCGCGAACGGTACTGGAGCCAAGGGAGCCAGGGCGCCAGTCTCAGTCTAAGTCTGGGCGCCGGTGCGCTCGATCAGCAGCAGGGTGACGTCGTCGTCGAGCGGGCGCCCGCCGCAGTGGTCGAGGACACGCGCCAGCAGGGCGTCGAGGGCGTCGGCGAGGGCCAGGTCCCGGCAGGCGGCGAGCTCCGCCGCCAGGCCCTCCACGCCCAGCTCCTCGCCGGCCGGGCCGCAGGCTTCGGAGGCGCCGTCGGTGTAGACCAGCAGGCGGTCGCCGGCGTCCATGGCGATGGCGCCGGGAGCGTGGGGGCGGTCGCGGAACACCGTGCTCAGGAAGAAGCCGGTCGCCGGCAGCCGGTCGATCCTGCCGTCATGCTGCCAGAGCGCCGGCGGATGGCCGGCGTTGACGTACCGCACGCCACCGTCGGGCAGCAGCAGGCCGTAGAACAGCGTGGCGTACTTGGCGGCCTCGAAGAAATCGATGCCGTCGAGCAGCTCGCCGATCAGCTGCGCCGGCTCGGGGCTGCGGCGGCGGGCCGCGTCGAGCGTCGAGCGCAGCATCCCGGCGTACATCGCGGCGGCGACGCCGTGGCCGACGACGTCGCTGACCGCCCACACCACGCCTTCCGGGACGACCTGCGCCTGGTACAGGTCGCCGCCGAGCGCGTCGCACGAGCGCAGGCGCCCCTCGAGCCGCCAGCCGCCGGCGGCGATCGCGCCGCGCGGCAGCAGGCTGCGCTGGAAACGGCGCGCCCGCTCGAGGTCGGCGGCCAGGGTCGAGGCGAAGCGCTCCTTGGCGGCACGCTCGGCCTGCAGCCGCAGGCAGCGCTCGACCAGGGCCAGCAGCACGCGGCGGTCGAAGGGCTTGAACAGGAAATAGAAGGCGCCCTGTTCGAGCGAGCGGTAGAGCTTCTCGTCGGGCTCCGAGAGCGAGCCGGTGATCAGGATGATGTCGGTCTGCGGCCGCCGCTCGCGGATCGCCTGGCAGAGGTGGTAACCGTCGCCGTCGGCGAGCCGCACGTCGATGAGCGCCAGCGCGAACTCGGTTTCGGAGCCATGGGAGCCATGGGCGCCATGGCCGCCGTGGGCGCCATGGCCGCCATGGCCGCCGTGGCCGCCGCCGTCGAGCGCGAGCCGCGCCCGCGCCGCCTGCTCCCCCGCCGCCGTCTCGACCTCGTAGGCCGGCGACAGGATGCGGTGCAACGCGCGCCGCATGCCGGGGTCGTCGTCGACGACCAGGATCCGCTCCTTGCCGTTCACCGCGCGCACCCCATCACTGCGCTCACGGCGTCCCCCGCACCCGCGACTCCGCGTCCAGCCGCAGGAGGACCCGCGTGCCGCCGTGCTGCACCACGCTGCCATCACCGCCGTGCGGACCGGCGACCGCGAGCGCCGCTGCCGGCGCCGGCTGCCAGGCCGCCGGGCTCTCGATGGTGAGGCCGCCGCCGTTCTGCCAGGCGAGCGCGCGGCAGATCGCCAGTCCCAGGCCGGTGCCGCCGGGACGGGTCGAGAAGAAAGGCTCCTGCACCTTCGACAGCAGCTCGGCCGGGATGCCCGGGCCGTCATCGACGATCGACATCTCGACGCCACCGCCGGCGGCGGCGTCCGCGCGCCGCACCGCGATCTGGATCAGGCCGCCCCGCCCGCCCCGCTCGCCGCGCGCATCCTCCGGCCGCCCGGGGGCGAGCGCGTCAAGCGAGTTGCGCACCAGGTTGAGCACGATGTGCTGCAGGTCCTGGCGGCGGCAGCGCACCGGCGGCAGGTCGGGCGCGAGGTCGAGCGCGATCTCGATGCCGCGGCGGGCGGCCAGCGCCAGCAGGAAAGGCATGGTCTCGGCGACCACCTGCGCCGCGTCCACCGGCCCTTCGCTGGCGCGGCCCGATCCCGCCACCCGCAGCATGTTGGAGAAGATCCGCTGGCAGAGGCGGGCGTTGTCGATGATCACGCCGAGGTCGCGGTCCAGGGTCTCGCGCTCGAGCGGCCCATGCCGCAGGTCGAAGCGCATCTGCTGGGCGAGCGGCAGGATGCTGCCGACGGCGTTGTTGACGTCGTGGGCGACGGCATGGGAGAGCGTCACCAGGGAGGCCTTGACCTCGGCCTCGACCGCCTGCATCTCGAGCGACCGGTTCACCTGGGCGTTGCGCATCGACACCGCGGCGGCGGGCAGGAAGCGTTCGACCACCTCGACGTCGCGCCCCCCGAACGGCGGGCGCTGCCAGGCCGCCATCTTGAGGATGCCCAGGAACTCCTCGCCGTAAAACAGCGGCGCCGACAGCATGCTGGTGACCGGTGGCATGCCGGCCTCGCGCTGGTAGTCGAGCAGCTCGGCGAAGACTCCGCCGTCGCCGGCGAGCCCCGCGAGCGGGACCGGCAGGACGGCCTCTCCCCCGTCGAGCGGCGGTCCGGCGCTCGACGCTCCGGCCATCGAGCGGACGTCGATTGCCCGGCAGAGGCGCGCGATCCGCTCCGGCGACACCCGGATCTCGCGGCCGACGAAGGGGCTCTTGGCCTTGGTCCAGACGATCTTCTCGGCCTCGATGCGAAAGGCGCCGCTGTCGCGGTCGTAGGCCAGGAAGGCCGAGGAGTGGTCGTAGTCGACCAGCTGGTGCAGCCCGTCGAGGATCTGGTAGGCGAGGTCGCGCGGCCGCAGCTCGGACGCCACCTTCTCGCGGATGCGGTCGAGCACCCGCGTCATGCGCTCCTCGTCGCGGCGCTCCAGCTCCTCCGCCAGCACGCCGCACAGCCGCTCGAGGGCCCGCCGCGCCGCCGGCTCGATCGCGCCGCTGCGGCTGGCGGCGCCCACCACCGCCACCTGCCGGCCGTGCACCAGGACCGACGCCAGCACCACACCGGGCGGGATCGCCGGGTGCTCGCGGCGCAGGAAGCGGCCGGCGAGCGCCTCGTCGCACAGCGCCGGCTCGCCGGAGACCAGCCGGCCGCCGGGCAGCAGCCGCTCCCCCTGGCCGCCGCGCGTCAGCCAGCAGGCGTCGGCAGCCAACCGCAGCCGGACCGCCTCCAGGAAGTGGCTCACCAGCTTGCGCGACGGCGCCACCTGCCGGAGATTGCCGGCCAGGATCGGCGCGAACAGCTCGTGGGGGACGCGGGCGAGGTCGATCATGCGGCGGCGACGACGATCTTAGAACGAAACTGCGCGCCGGCCGGCCGGGGGGCGGTGCCGCAAGGGGTGCTATTCTCCACGCACGACTTTTGCAGGTTCGGATCAGCCAAGAGGAGGTGTCGCATGGGGCCCATCGAGGCGCGCCGGGGTCGGGCGTCCATCGTCGTGCTGCTGTCGCTGCTGCTGCCGGTCCTCGCCGGCGCGGCGCTCGCCGGTTGCCGCCGCCAGGCGGCGGTGGCGCCGGCGCCGGGAGGTGACGCCGCCCAGGGCGCCGCCTACCAGAGCGAGGCGGAGCGCACCAAGGCGATGGAGGAGAAAGCGCGCGAGCTCGACAAGAAGGCCGCCGACATCCAGAACATGGAAGGCACCGAGCAGGAGAAGATCGACGCCGTCAACAAGCTCGAGCAGGAGCGCCAGGACCTGAACAAGACGGGCGACGGCTCGGCCCCGGCACCGCCGCCGCCGCAGTGAGCGGCCATCTCCGGCAGGTCGCCGCTCCACGTCCTCGCCGGACCGCCACGTCCGCCTGCCTGGCCGCGACCTCCAGGGCGGGCTCCTCCTCGGCGGCGGCGGCATTGAACCGCCGGCCCTTGCGGGGGGGACGTACCCGGCGAGTCACCTCTCGCCGGTGGCCAGATCGGCTCGGCGACACCAGGCTGCATGCACCTCGCGCCGATGTGGCGGGGAGGGTCGCGGGATGATGGGGGCCGCTGGTACGCGCCGGCAGGGATACCCGAGCATCGTCGAGATGGTCCTCGTTCTCCTGGTCTCCGGCCTGGGGCTCCTGGCAGCGGCCCGACCGGCGCTCGCGCGAGCGGCGGATCCGCCGGCGGCGAGCGCGGCGCAGCTCGGGGTGGCGCAGGTCGGAGCGGCACCTGTCGGGGCGGCGCAGGTCGGAGCGACACCTGTCGGGGCGGCGCCTGTCGAGCCAGCCCCTGCCGAGCCGGCGCCGCTACCGCCCGCGCCGCATCGGGTCTTCCGGTTCGGCCTCGAGCTCGACGCCAACTTCCGCCACAGCGACGACGCGGTGGTCGCCTTCCACCCGCCGGGCGTTCCGGCCCAGGAGACGGTGGATCCGGGGGCGCACGGCGAGATCTCGAACGTCTCGCTGCTGGCGGACTACCACCCCGCGCCGCTCTGGCACGCCCACCTGCGTTTCAACGGCGTCAGCCTCTACTACCGCAACCCCACCTCCACCGATCACCCCTACGACCTCGCCGAGCTGTGGCTGCGCTTCGGCCGGGAGACCGCCGCGGCCGTGGTGCCGGAGCGGCCCGGCGCCTACATCGAGCTCGGCAAGTTCGCGCGCCCCGAGCGCCAGGAGGACCGTCACCTGCAGAGCTACGGCCTGGTCGGCACGGCGTTCAACCTGTTCGAGAACGCCGGCCTCGAGGTCGGCGCCGACCTCGGGCGCCACGCCTTCGCCAAGGTGGCGGTCACCCAGGGCAACCCGCTGTTCATCCGCGACACCAACGCCCTGGCCGGCGACACCCCCGATCTCCTGGCGCCCGGCGGCGGCGCCAAGCTCAACAGCGGCCTGCCGATCCTCTATGACAGCCACGTCGAGCGCCTGGACTTCTCCCATCCCGAGGTCGCCGCCTACCTGGGCTGGCGCGCCGGCGATCCCGGTGGCGCCGGCACCTTCGAGCTGATGGCCTGGGGCCGCCGCCGCCGGCTCGCGAGCGACGCCGACCTACCCGGCAGCCCGCTCGGCGCCGACCTCGTTGTGTTCGCGCCGCAGGGGACGCCGATCCTGGCGGCCCGGGGCAACGGCAAGCAGGAGATCGGCGCCGACCTGCGGTTCGTGCACGCCGGCGGCCTGTCGCTGTTCGGAGAGGTCGTGGACCAGCTGGTGGCCGGCCTCGGCCGCACCGGCGTCGAGGCCGAGGCCGCCTGGAAGGTCGACCTGCCGCTGGCCTGGGCCGCCGGCGGGCGGCAGCTCTTCTCCTATCTCGCGCCGGCGGTGCGCTGGTCGCGGCTCTACAACCGCTTCTACAATCTGACTCCGACCCCCGAGCCCAGCCTCGCCTGGGACTGGGAGAAGCTCGACGGCGGCATCCGCTTCGGGCTCTGGTCCGACATCGACCTGACGGTCGAGTACTCCTACAACCGCACCTTCCTAACCCCCAGCCTGACCCTGGCCGAGAACGAGCTGCTGGGCACCCTGCGCATCCGGATCTGAAGCCAGCGAGAGGAGCGATCCATGCCCAGGACCCGGCCGCTGCTGGTCATCGCCGTCGCCCTCGCGCCGGCGCTCCTGCTCGCGTGCGGCGGCGCCGGCAAGCCGGCCGCCCCTTCCGCACCTGCCACCCCTGCCGCACCCTCCTCCCCTGCCGGCCCTGCCTCTCCTGCCGGCGCTGCCGCGCCCGCTGCACCCGCCACTCGTGCCGCCGCCGCCCCAGCGGTTCCCGTTGCGACAGCCCAGGCCGGCCCCACTCCTGCCAAGGCGGCCGTCGCCAAGGGAGAGCCATCCAAGAGTCCACCGAACCGGAGCGCACCCGCGGCGCCCGTGCCGCAGCCGGCGACGATCACCAGCGAGCGGGCGGAAGCGATCGTCTGGGACCTTGCCGAAACCAGGGCTTGGGCGGACGCCATCGCCAGGCGATCGCGGGGCGCGGCGCACGCCACCACCATGGTCCTGCCGGAAGACCCGGAAACCATCGATGGCAAGCGCTACTGGTCGGTCAACTTCTACGAGACCCAACCGGATCACATCCATCGCTGGCAGACCTTCATGGTCCGCCTCGACGGCAAGGAGATCCTGGTGGAGGCCGATACCGGCGACCACCTGAGCCTGCAGGACTGGCGCGCCAAGCAGCATCCGCTGGCGCGGGCCAGCGATACGAAGCCAAAGTAGGCCACCCTTCACCCACTGCTCGTCAAGCCGGTACGGGTGTCCTATGAATCCGCTTGCACGGTCACTAATCGTCAAACGGGAGCCGAGTTCGCCGGCCGTCATGCCCAAAGGCTGGCAGGCCGCCCGGGTCCGAGATGAAAGAAACCAAGAGGGACGCGACGATGAGGCGACAGCATTCCCGGCGGTGGCTGGGAGTCGTCTGGGCGCTCACCGCGCAGCTCGGCGCCTGCGGAGCCGCTCCGATCGTCGCCGCACGTGGCCCAGCCGGCGGCCTCGACACCGTCGTGGCCAGCACCAGCAGCGCGCTGCCAGGCTCGTGTGCTCCCGGCGCTACGACCCTCTGCATCGACGATCAGTCCGGGGACGGCCGTTTCGAGGTCAAGGTCCACTACCAGACCACACAGGGCGGCGGGCTCGCCGGAGATGGCCAAGCCATTCCTCTCGCCAGCGTGGGAGTGGCGCATGGCGGGCTCTTCTGGTTCTTCGGCGCCGACAATCCGGAGATGCTGATCAAGGTCATCAACGCCTGTGGACTCAACCAGAGGTACTGGGTCTTCTACTCCGCCGACACCAACGTCGGCCTGGCCGTGACGGTGACCGACACCCGAACCGGAGGGTCGGTGGTCTACAGCGATCCGGACCTGACCGCGGCGCCGCCGGTCCAGGACACCTCGGCGCTGCCCTGCGACTCCGGGAAGGTGAGCCGGATGGCATTCGTGAGACAGGAGAGCTCCGTCAACCACATCTATCTCATGGAGGTCGACACCGCAGGTGTGGGTTTCCACCCGACCAGGCTCACGGCTGACGGGGAAGCGGAGAACTATCCGTCGTGGTCTCCCGACGGCAAGCGCCTCCTCTATCAGCGCGATTTAAATGGCTCAGCGATCTACGTGATCGACGCCGACGGCACAGACCAGCGGCGTCTCTCGCCGACGCCTGGCTTCGACGTCACTCCGACCTGGTCCCCCGATGGGACCAGGGTCCTCTATGCGAGGCTTTCCGCGCCACCTCAACCCAACCAGCCGCCGATGACCGACATTCGGGTGATGAACGCGGACGGCACGGGCGATCACGCCATTCTGGCCAACACCCTCTTCAGCGTCGAGCCCAGGTGGTCGGTCAACAACCAGGTGGTGTTCATGAGCCTGATGGGCGGCAGCGACCTGGACATCTACGTGATGAGCAGGCGCCATGGCCAACCTGGCGCCAACCCAGCTCGAGGTGCTTGCCGAAGCTACCCGACGCGGCAACCGTGCCCTCCAACGAAATCAGCCCCTTCTTCGATCCTTCCTCGCGCACAGTCCTCTTTTTTTGCGCCTCTGATAGGACATTTGTTATGCAGGTATCAATAGGTCCACTCGCCGGTCCAGGTCTCCGCCACCCCCACCGGGTTGTTGTTGGGATCGTAGGCGAACGCGATCGACACCAGGTCGTCGCTCGTCGCCAGGCTCGGCGGCGGGTGGCTCGCCGCCACCTGGCGGCCGATCTCGTCGTAGCCGTAGCCGATCGTCTGGCCGTTGGCGTCGGTCAGACTCACCAGGTTGCCGTCGGATCGTACCCGTAGCTCTCCACCGCCGTGTCGGGTAGGTCTTCTGCGTCGCCCGGTTTATCGCATCGAACTGCCAGCGCGTGGCCTGCGACTCGACGTCGGTCACCGACGTCCGGTTGCCGTTCGGGTCGTAGGCGTAGCGGGTGGCGTCGCCCAGCGGATCGTCTACCTCGGTCAGCCGGTTGGCGCCGGCTGATCAATTCGCTGGGAACCTGGAGTCAGATGCCCATCGGCGAAGCCCTGACCAAGTCTGGGCCCGGACTCCTGCAGAAGCTCGTGGGATTCATTACCAAGGATCGGAGGGAGGCGCTTCCCGACAAGGAAGTTGCGATTGGCACCCACCGCCAGAGTGGTCTCTCGGCCAAACGGGGACCGTGCCATCAGGTCAGAGAACCCACCACCCAAAAGGCTTGGCGTCAAATATGACTGCCTCAGCCGCCCTGTAATCTTGGCTTCTAAGAGAGATCATCACGGTAGCCCCGTCATCGAATTTGATACACACCGAATCTTCTGGAGCAATGTGAGCCGAGATCACCTTCCTTGCAATTCGCTTGCAGAGCTCATCCCTAAAGCCACATTGGCCCCAGTGAAATTCTTGGCCGTTTGCTTCGACAACAGGCTGCGTCACTGCTGTCAAGATTGGCCCATCAAACCTCAGCTGAACATAGTCCTGCACGAACTCCACGGAACTTAACTGCTCGCCCACTATCGTCTGCAACAATTCTTCCGCGCTCGGATCTGGTTGAGTCGACATGGAGAATCCCTCACTCCTGCGTTGGCGGCGTCAATGGCGGTGCCGGCAATGGCGGTGCCGGCAATGGCGGCTTCAAGGGAATATGCCACATCGCTTGGAGGAATGGTCTTGCCGGTAGCCGGGTTGACTGCCTGGCCCGCCGCATTGCTGTAGCTGACATATCCCCCGGGGTAACCAGGTGAACCCTCCTTTGGAGGCGTCGGGTCCATAACCCTTACAGCGGAGACGCGCGGATCCAAACCGTACCCTCCGGCACCACCAGCGAACTGGAATCCAGGCGATCTGGTCGGAGCAGGACCACTCGCACCGGACGGTACAGGAATCGCTTCACCCTGAGGCGTCACAAGGAAGCTCGGCGCTCTAGGCCCAAAACAAGCGCGTAACGGCCGCCTGGAGGGCGGAGCGTCGCAGTCGATATCTTCCACCGCGATCTTGCGCCGGACTTTCGCCTCTCGAGAGATTCGCCCTCGCACTTAATGCCGGCTGAACTGCCCCTCGCGGCCTGTCGGCAGAGCCGGACGTTGTAAGAGGGCTGATTTGGGACAGACTTGTTCCAACAAAGCAACGTGGCAGCGCGAAAGCGACGGTAGCGATTAGGCGAGGCATCGTCGTTTAAGCGCGCGTGTGCCGTCGAGCAAGAGAGGCACCCAGCGATTGATCGCCAACAGCCGGAAGATCAGTCTGCGACCGCTGCGGAGGATCTGCGCTGGCAGCAGGATCAGCTCGTTGAGGAAGCGACGGAACTCCATCCGCAGGATCGCCCGCGCTCCGAGCTTGCGGGGTAGCAAGAGGCCGGCCCACGCCTTGAGGTTCAAGGCCAGCGAAGCGATCACCAGATAGGCCCAGTTGGCATCAAATTCTGCCACCGGCATGCGGGTGGCATGAACCCCGTTCTTGAGTTGCTCGATCAAGTTTTCCTGGTTGCATCGAGCGTTGTTTTCGCGGACCACTGCGGCTGTGCCGAAGTGCTCCCGCGGGAGATTCGTGATGTAGAAGAAGTAGCGGATCTCATCAGCCAGCCGGAGTTGCCCCTCGGTGACCTTGATCCGCTTGCGCAGGATCACGAGGCGATAGGTGCGTTGGCATTTGCGGGGCCGGTAGTCGATCTCCGCGACGTGCTCGTGCTCCAGATCCAGGTCGCGGAAGCCCCGCTCGACGATGACGGCCCTCTTGACCTTGACCGGCCGGCGCCGCTTGGCGGTGCTCTTTGGCCGCGTGAAGGGCTTCCAGGCGTCGTCCGCAAGCGCCTCGGCTCGCCCGACGAAAGCGGGATTGGCGTCCATCCCAAAGACGAACTCGACGTCCCCGGCCGTCCAGCGATCGAAGTTCTCCGTCAGCGAAAAATCGGTGTCCCCCCGCTGTTGCCGATCACCAAGATCCGTCGAAATACAACCAACAGGTCGAGGCGCGCGGCTAGGTCAACTTCCTCCGGCGTAGTCGCGGCGTCCTCCGGGAGGATCGCCGCGAAACTCGGCGACGACTACGTCGTCGGCGCTGCCGAGGACCCAAACGCAGGAATGCAGTACGGGGCGCGCCGCACACCGGGCAGACAGGGCTTGCCTGGTGGCGTCTTAGCACAAGAGCGACTTGCTGTGAACCCTGATCCGTCAGCCTTGGTCGAACGGCACCGCTCGATGCCTTCCGCGCGTACCTGGCTTGGCGCTCGGCGTGATGCCGGCGGCCGCGCTCCGTAGCCTGGTAGCGCCTATTGGAGGCTCGGTGGCTCTCCCGCCGGGCTTCTCTGGCGCACATCGCGCCGCAGTAGCGGTTACCGCGGTCGCATCGCCCGCAGATGACGACCTGAGCGGAGCACCGCAGGCAGACGAAGAGTCTCTGGCTGCTCATGCCCACGCAAGAACTCTACCGCTGCGGCCCCCCCACTTCCATCCCGCCGCGCTACGCGCGGGATGATGCTGCTTCGACAAAATCTCGACCTCATGATCGGATTCCTACGGATTCACGCGATCGGCAACACCCCGCAGCCGCACCCGCTCGAATCCGCCTCCGGTTTGCGCCCAGGCGATGCCGCGGTCGAGCCACTCGGCTGCACCCTCGTGCGAGGGGCGATTCGCTGGCCGGTTGACGACGTAGAGCACTTCCTGGCTATTGGCCAGGCTCACCACCAACGGACCATAGCCCCAGCGTCCGTCGTAGGAGATGTCCATCCGCTCCTTGCATTCCCCGCCGGTCTCGCTGATCGTGCCGTCGACATCGAGAATCGCCAGCCTGCGCTCCGCCTTGGGCTGCACGCACCAGGCCGCCGAGCGGGCGCGCTGGATCGCTTCCATCAGCGTCAAGACGTCGGCCGCGCCGAACCGACGCAGAAAATCTCCGGCCGTCGTCGGGTCCGGCAACCGACGCGCCCCCAAGGCATTGAGAAACCCCTCGTCCGAGCGCCGTGCCTCGAGATCCTCGAGGCAGCGGCCACCGGTTGTAGGCAGCCATCAGGATCCGTAGGAATCCGACCATCACGTCGAGGATTGGCGAAGCAGCATCATCCCGCGCGTAGCGCGGCGGGTGGGTGTGTGGGGGCGGGGAGGGGGCGGCGACGGGCGGGGGTATGCTTTGCCGAGCTGGGTAGAGAAACGAAAACCCCGGTAGGAGCCGGGGCTTTCGCGTCGTTCCGCGGCCCGCACCGAAGATGTGAGCCGAGGCCCAACCCTGACTGTTGGAGCCTCGCACAAGCGGGCAGCGTTCGTCCAGCCCCCCAGCGCTGGAGGCTGCGATGCCCGCGCCCGAAGCTCCGGTCCTGCACCTGCGCCACTGCCGGCGATGCGGGCGGCCGTTCGCCGTTTGCTGCAGCTGCGACCATGGGTATCGCTACGGCTCGCGGGCGTGCAGCCAGGCAGCCCGGCGCGAGCAGTGCCGGGAGGCCAAGCGCCGCCATCAGCGGACACCTCATGGGCGGGAGGACAATGCGCGCCACCAGCGGGAGTATCGAGCGCGCCGCCGGCAGGGCCGCCTGTTGGCCGCCGTAAGGGATCAGTCTTCCACGCCGCGGTGCGGTCCTGGGACGCTATGGCCAGGGCTGCCGCAAGTCCGCGCGGTGCGGACTTCCGCCGAGCCGCCCTGGGAGACCGCCTGTGACGACCGGACTGACTGGATCCCGCCTTTGCGTTGCGTGGTGTGCAGCCGTACGAGTCTCTGGACCGATCCGTTCGACTCGGCAGGGAGCGTGAGCCATCATGCTCGCTGCCGAGATCGTCGCCGAAATCCGTCGCCTGTACTACGCCGAGCACTGGCGGGTCGGCACCATTGCTTCGCAGCTCGGCGTCCATCCCGAGGCGATTCGCCGCGCGGTGAATCGCGCGCCGGGGACGCTACGGCCGCTGCGGCCACGGCCGCGCCAGATCGCCCCCTTTGTGCCTTGGTTGATCGAGACTTTGGAGCGCTATCCGCGGCTGTGCGCCACGGTGCTGCACCGCATGCTGCGCGAGCGCGGCTTTGCCGGCGGTGTCGGGCAGGTGCAGCGGGCGGTGGGTCCGCTGCGTCCGAGCCGCCGCCAAGCGTTTGCGCGTCTGACCTGGCTGCCGGGCGAGGCGGCACAGGTCGATTGGGCCGACTTCGGCGAGGTCACCATCGGCCGCGCGAAGCGGCGGCTGGCCGCCTTCCTGATGACGCTGTGCTACTCCCGGGCGCTGTACGTGGAGTTTTTCCTCGACCAGTCCCTGGGCAATTTCCTGCGTGGCCACGTGCACGCCTTCGAGCACTTCATGGGGGTGACGCGCCTGGTCGCGACGGACAATCTCCGCTCGGTGGTCCTCGAGCGCCGCGGCGACCAGATCCGTTTCCATCCTCGCTACCTCGAGCTGGCCGGCCACTACTGCTTTGAGCCGCGGCCCTGTCACGTTCGCGCCAGTTATGAAAAAGGCCGGGTGGAGCGCTCGGTGCGCTTCCTCCGCGAATCCTTCTTTGCCGCCCGCGGCTTCACCACCCTGGCGGCTCTCAATGAGAGCGTCAGGCGCTGGAGCGTCGAGGTCGCCGGCGCGCGGCGCTGGCCCGACGATGCCTGCCGGACCGTCGCCGAAGTCTTTGCCGACGACGAATGCCCACGGCTCCTGGCGTTGCCCCAGCATCGGCTCGACACCAGCGACCGCTGCACGGCGACCAGCGGCAAGACCCCTTGGGTTCGCTTCGACCGCAATGACTACTCCATCCCACCGGGCGCTGTCGGCAAGCAGCTGACCCTGATCGCCACCGATACCGAGGTCCGCCTGCTCGACGGCGTCACCGAGATCGCCGCTCATCCGCGCTGCTTCGGCCAGCGTCAGCGCGTCACCGATCCTGTTCACTCCCAAGCGCTGCTCGCCCAAAAGCGCGGCGCCGCCGCCGGCGCCATCGATTCCGCGCTGCGGCTTGCCGTGCCGGAGATGGCAGCCTTCCTCGATGCTGCGTTTCCGCGCTACCGCAGCACCGCTTTGCTGACCGCGCCGCTGACTCGCCTGCTCGGTCTCTATGGACCCGAGGCCCTGCGCGCCGCCGTCAGCGAAGCCCTGGCGCGTGGCACACCCACGGTCGCTTCGGTCGAGTACCTGCTCGAAAAGCATCGTCGCGAAACCCAGCGCCGGCCGCCGCTGCCCGTCGATCTGACCAACCGACCCGAGCTCGCAGCCTTCCATGTGCGGCCGCACTCGCTGTCCGACTATGACCAGCTCGCCGAGCCCGCACCGGAGAAGGAGCCCGCACCTGACGAGGGGCTCGTCGCGGAGGAGGAGCCCACACCGCCGGAGCGTGTCGATGAATGACCTGGCAACACAGCTTCGCACCCTCGGCTTGTACGCCACCGCTGCCGGCCTCGACGATCTGCTCGCCACCGCCACCCAGCGACGATTTGCTCCTCGTGCCGTGCTCGAACACATCGCCATGACCGAGACCGCCGACCGCTCGCGTCGCTCTCTCGAGCGCCGCACCGTCCGCAGTCGGCTCGGCGCCTTCAAGCCCATCACGGACTTCGACTGGAATTGGCCCAAGCGGATTGACCGACCCCTGCTCGAACGCGCGATCGCGCTCGACTTCCTCCGCGAAGGCAGAAACCTCGTCCTGCTCGGACCCAACGGCGTCGGCAAGACCATGCTGGTCAAAAACATCGCCTACCAGGCGGTCCTCGCAGGCTACTCCGTGCTCTTTCGTACCGCCGCCGAGCTGCTCGACGACGTCGACTGTGATTCGCCCGAGCTACGCCGCCGCAGGATCGCTGCCTACACCGGCCCCTCACTACTGTGCCTTGACGAAATTGGCTACCTGTCCTACGACGATCACGCCGCCGATCTGCTTTACAAGGTGATCAACCCGCGCTACGAAAAACGTCGATCTTTGCTCGTGACTACCAACCTCGCCTTCAAGGACTGGAACGCCGTCTTCCCCAACGCCACCTGCATTGTCACCCTTATCGACCGACTGACCCACCACGCCGACGTCACCTCCATCGAGGCCGACAGCTACCGCCGGCGCGAGAGCGAAGCCGAGGCCGCTGCACGCCGCAAGCGCAAACCGTGAGCCGCGCCGCCTACGTCCGTGCCGTGCTCGCCCTCTACTGCGGGCTGCCGCACACGGCAGCCCGCCGACCGTCCCCGTCCGACCGCCGGCTCGCCGCCCAGCTGTTTGACCAAGGGATTGCTTTGGCAACCATCGAGGCAGCCTTCCTACTCGCCGTCGCCCGGCGAAGTAGCCGCCCTCCAGATCTCCCGCCCCTGCCGCTCGTCCGGTCCCTCGCCTATTTCCTCCCCGTCATCGAGGAACTCCGCCTCAACCCGCCCGATCTCGGGTACCTGACCCTTCTACGGGCACGCATCGCCACCTCGACCTGATGACCGGAATCCTACGGAAACACATGACCGGCAACACCGGTCAGCAGGTTGTACACCAGCGCCAGCACGTGGTCCGATTCGTGGTACGGCATGTGGCGCCGAAACAGGTGCAAGTTGCCGTCGATCTGCTCGCGAAGACCGACCACATCCACCAAGGCCTGCAGCATTCCCAGGCCACCACCGCTGATCGCTTCGGTGCGCCCGGACACTTCATAGGCGATGTTGCCGCCTTCCAGCACGGGCTCGGCCCGCTCCGGCTGCCACCTGGGATCCAACCGCGCCGCGATCGACCTTTGACGCCGCTCGAAATTCGCTCTACTCTTCACCTGAAACGCCTCCTTTGCTGGGTCCGTTGGAGTCTCGACAACCCAACAATACCCAGTAAGGTGAGGCGTTTCAACCTCTTACCCCATCCCGCTCCCCTCCCTACGCGCTGGTACTGGGACTAGGTATTGTAGAGGAGCGTCCAAGATTCCTGACTCCGCAGAATGACCACTTACCTACTCGGGAGCTCGAGACTACTCTCCGGGTTGGATGTTGTCCGCGCCGATAAGGGCACTGTCGCCGCGCTTATCGAGAAACGCCGAGACCTCGCCACCCGGCGAGCAAATCAATAAAAAACTCCCTGACCCACCGAGTTGCCATGCTTCGTATGCGTCGTCAGGCTCTACTTCGAGCAAAGTACCGTCCCCGAACGACAGCGCAAGCCGGCCTGTCTTTCGGATGGCGATGCTTCTTACGGGTGCATTAAAGAATGACAGGATGGGCGCGAGACTAGCCGACTTCGCAGGCGTAAGCAACGAGACGCCGGATGGTCCCCTCAAGAAACACGGCGTTTCAATGAATAGTTTTGCTTGGCTGGGTGCATCCGAGATAAGCAAGCCTAGACGAAAGTCAACCTGAATGAGCTGCACTGAGCCCTCGAGAAAATCCAAGTACCAGCCTCCTTCTACTTTCCGCAGTTCCATTAAGAGTCACCTCCTGGATATCCGAGCAGCGGCCCCTCGTAGGCTGGAGAAATATGCGTCACCGCATTTGGCCCCGGCCTTCCAGTAGCTGGATCGACGGGCTGGCCCTGGTCATTATAGTAACGCACGTAACCCTTGGGCTGCTGTGCAGTGGGCGTAAGTCACCGTCTTCAATCTACTGTCGCGGAAGTAGTCGTAGGTGGTCACCCCGCCGCCCGCGGTCAGCGTCACCGCGGTCAGCCGGTTCAAAGCGTCGTAGGCGTACCGGGTCACCAGGCTGTTCGGATCCTGCAGGCTGGTGCGGTTGCCGGCCGCATCGTAGGCGATCGGCAGGCCGTAGCGGTCCGTCACCCCCTGCAACCGATCGAAGGCGTCGTAGCTGCGCACCGTCTGACGGCTGGCCGGCGCGCCGGTCCAGGTCTCGGTCACCCCCACCGGGTTGTTGTTGGGATCGTAGGCGAACGCGATCGACACCAGGTCATCGCTCGTCACCGGGCTCGGCGGCGGGTAGCTGGCCGCCACCTGGCGGTCGATCTCGTCGTAGCCGTAGCCGATCGTCTGGCCGTTGGCGTCGGTCAGGCTCACCCGGTTGCCGTTCGGATCGTAGCCGTAGCTCTCCACCGCCGTGTCGGGGTAGGTCTTCTGCGTCGCCCGGTTCAGCGCGTCGTACTGCCAGCGCGTGGCCTGCGACTCGGCGTCGGTCGCCGACGTCCGGTTGCTGTTCGGGTCGTAGGCGTAGCGGGTGGCGTCGCCCAGCGGATCGTCCACCTCGGTCAGCCGGTTGGCGCCGTCGTAGACGTACTTCCAGGGCTGGCCCGGGAACGCCGGCTGTAGCCGATCGCGTGAATCCGTAGGAATCCGATCATGAGGTCGAGATTTTGTCGAAGCAGCATCATCCCGCGCGTAGCGCGGCGGGATGGAAGTGGGGGGGGCCGCAGCGGTAGAGTTCTTGCGTGGGCATGAGCAGCCAGAGACTCTTCGTCTGCCTGCGGTGCTCCGCTCAGGTCGTCATCTGCGGGCGATGCGACCGCGGTAACCGCTACTGCGGCGCGATGTGCGCCAGAGAAGCCCGGCGGGAGAGCCACCGAGCCTCCAATAGGCGCTACCAGGCTACGGAGCGCGGCCGCCGGCATCACGCCGAGCGCCAAGCCAGGTACGCGCGGAAGGCATCGAGCGGTGCCGTTCGACCAAGGCTGACGGATCAGGGTTCACAGCAAGTCGCTCTTGTGCTAAGACGCCACCAGGCAAGCCCTGTCTGCCCGGTGTGCGGCGCGCCCCGTACTGCATTCCTGCGTTTGGGTCCTCGGCAGCGCCGACGACGTAGTCGTCGCCGAGTTTCGCGGCGATCCTCCCGGAGGACGCCGCGACTACGCCGGAGGAAGTTGACCTAGCCGCGCGCCTCGACCTGTTGGTTGTATTTCGACGGATCTTGGTGATCGGCAACACGCCGGCCGCTGCCTCTGCGTGCGGTTGCCGTTGCCGTCGTAGACGTAGGCCGTCGTGTCGCCGGCGTTGTCGGTCTCCGACGTCACCCGCCGCCGCGGGTCGCGGACGTAGGTCGTCACCCGCCCCTCGGGGTCGGCGCCGGCCTGACGGTCGCCCATGTTGTCCAGCGTATAAGTGGTGATCGCCGCCAGCGGCCGCTCCTCGGCGGTCACCAGGTTGCGCTCGTCGTACTCGTAGCCGGTGGTGTTCTGGTCGGCGTCGGTGACGAAGCGGCGGTTGCCGGCCTCGTCGTACTGGATCGCCTGCAGCACCACCCCGGCCTTGGTCACCTGCGTCTGCCGCCCCTCGGGGTCGTAGGCGTACTGGCTCACCGTCCCCCGCCGATCGGTCTCGCTCACCTTGCCGCCCACCCCGTCGTAGGCGAATGTCTGCGTGTAGCCGAGCGGCGCCGGCGCCGTCGTCTGCATCAGCCGGTTGAGTCCGTCGTGGGCGAATACCGTGGTGTGGCCCCGGCGGTCGGTCTGCGACAGGCGGTTGCCCACCGCGTCGTAGGTGCTGGACGAGGTGGTGCCGAACGGCGCCGGATCGGTCGTCTGCACCAGCCGGTCGAGCCGGTCGTACTGATAGGTGGTGGTGTTGCCGTTGGCGTCGGTCTGCGCCACCTTGTTGCCGGCGCCGTCGTAGGCGTACAGCACCCTGCGGCTCTCCGGCAGGTCCTGCTCGATCAGCCGGTGCAGCGCGTCGTAGTGGTTGGTGGTGAGGTTGCCGTTGGCGTCGGTCTCGGTGAGCCGCTGCCCGTTGGCGTCGTAGGTGCACGCCAAGACCGGCCCCGCGCTGTCGCTGGCGGCGGTGAGCCGGTTCAGCGCGTCGTAGACGTGGGCCACGGCGTTGCCGTTCGGCAGCTGCTCGGAGGTGCGGTTGCCGACCCGGTCGTAGCCGTAGGCGGTCACCACCTGCCGCGCCGGCACGGTCACGCGGGTGAGCTGCACCGCCTGCTGCGCCAACCGGTTGCGGGCGTCGTAGGCGAGGTTGGCGACGTTGAGCAGCGGATCGATCTGCCGCGTCAGGTTGCCCGCCGCGTCGTACTCGTAGCTGGTGGTGTGACCCAGCGAGTCGGTGCGCTGGGTCGGCCGGTTGAGCGGATCGAACACCGCCGTGTGCACCCGGTCGTGCGGCGCGTTGCGCCAGGTCTGGCTCACCAGGTTGCCGTTGCCGTCGTAGGCCAGGACCGTCTCGGTCGGCGAACCCGGCTGCCACTCCGGCCCGTCGCTCTGCAGCTGCCGGTTGAGCTCGTCGTAGCGCATCGCCGTCAGCCGCCCGAGCGGGTCCTGCTGCAACACCACGTTGCCGTTGCCGTCGAGCGTGAGCAGCGTCGTCACCACGCCGGCGTCGGCGGTGCGGTCGATGCGGATGCGCCGGTCGAGCGCGTCGTAGCCGGTGGTGGTGACCCGCGGCGCGAAGCCGCTCACCCCGCCGCTGCCGGTGTCGGAGAGCGTCTCGGTGGTGACGTTGCCGACGCCGTCATAGGCGTAGGCGGTATCCGGCCCAGCGGCTCGTCGCGCTCGGCGAGCCGCTCGGCGTCGTCGTAGACGAATGTGGTTTCGTGGGCCGGCGAGCCGGCATCGGACCAGTCGCTCTCCAGCGTCTTGTTGCCGGCGGCGTCGCTGGCCGGCTCTCCGGCTGAGGCGGCTCCGGTGATGTCCTTGAGGTGCTGGACTCTATCTGGCGCATCTGAGAAACCGAGGGTGAGAACGTAGGCGCGCTCGCTTAGAGTTCCGACCTTGCCTGCGGCGTCAAGTTCTCGATCAGCTCCCTTGGGTGTTCTTGAACGTCTCGATCTGCTTCTTCACCGCGCTAACACTTCCCAAAGTAGAGAAGCCAGCGAATCCCCCGGCCGCTTTCGCGAGGCCCTTGGTGGCGGCCGCAACCACCTGGCGCTGGGTCGTAGCGATTGCCGTGCCGGCGGCCTTGGCGACGTCAACGATATCGTCAAGGCTCGGCCACCGTCCGTCCGGGTCTGTGTAGAGAGTTGGGTTGCCGTAGGCGTAGAGATAGCGATGATTGGTCCTGACGTGGACGATCTTTTATCACAGTAACAACCCGCTGGCCAGTGCGCGCATCCACGACCACCTTCGGCTTCCCTGGAGGATCTGGCTGCGTGAGACGATAGCTTCTTATCAAACTTCCACTTCATCCCATTCATCTCTTTCGAGAAGGAACCCGCATTCATGCAGTGCTCTTTCCTTCAGGCTTCCGCTTTCGAACCACAAGCTCAGGCGGACCTTGGGGAGATTGGCGATACCGATGCAGAAGAGTGATTTAACCACTCCATGATTCTTCGCCCAGCATCCCTACCTGCTTGACGAAATGCCATCTGTGAGCTATGAATCAAATCGTACTCCGGCTCGTCCAATGTTACCTTGATCTTCGTTATCGGCGCGGGCCTTGCAACCATCAGTATGTCCAGCAGGCCGAAGATCACGAAATCCGGATAGCCAAGCTTCTCCAGAACATCGCTCGGCTGGAGGAATATGCACAAGAACGCCTCAGCCGGCTCAATCGCAACCCGAACTCGCGCAAATTCTTGCCTCGGCCCAAGATGGGCGCTCCGCACTCCAACTACGGTAACACTCTCCCGTATCGACTGAGAGTGGGCGCAGAGTAGCCCCTGAGCCCACATTGCCGGATAGTCCTTCATTGTGGATGTGCAGCAGGATTAAAGTACTAAGAGAATTGACGTATTACGTCCGGATGGTAGATTTGAGACTCATATCCCGGCATGTAGGGAATCCCTTGCCACCGTAGCGTCTCTTGGTGAGCACTCACCGCTCCAATTCCCTTGTCCATTAAAGACGACTCCTTCAGTTCGTGGATGTAGAAAGTGAGGTCCTGGACATCGGTCTTACCTTCTCGAAGACGCTGGATCATTGCAGCGTTAGGTTCGGTTGAGCATTGGCATCTTGCGTCACATCGACGTTAATAACGTACCATTTTAACTTCGCTTACGGCCAATCTCGCCAAGAGTTCTAACAAGCCGCCACCGAGCTGCCGCACGTAATTCAGGCTCTGGATATCGGGAGAGATACACCTCGACTGGACCAGCTTCGCCAGAAATCGAATTGACACGCACCTTGGCCAAGAAGATGGCGTCCTCTGGACGTTCCTGGGCCAGATACAAGGAGAATATTCTGTCGTCACCATCAAAGAGGCAGCCGAGCGTAAGTGCCGAAAGATCTCTCGGCAGTATGTAATCAACGAGAGCCGGCCGAATGCTTTGCCTAGCCGTCTCCTCCAGCTCTTTCAGCGATTTACGACGAGTCATTTAGGTAACCAGTTCATCAACGAGTCTCCCGTCTCGCGAAAAAGACTCCTATCACCTAGAGAATTTAGAATGGCACTCTGCCTTCCACCCATGGCCCCGAGAACAGCGCGGTCGCCAACCGACGACGGCAATACATTCATACTCATGCCTGGATGCGTATGAGCCGACCATCTCCAACCCTGGTCGCCAAGCGCCTCGGCATCGGAGGTTGTGATGGGCACCGTACCAGCCAGGGAGCTTGCGCCACAAAGTGGTGCAGCGATTGGTGGCGGGCTCGCACGTGCAAGGGATCGATCCTCGCCGCCATCGGCTCCACGCTCTTGCGCTCTCCCGGCAGCAGCAGGCCCGACAGATAAGCCCTCAACGGCTCACGCCGATCCGCGTGCCCGACGGCCATGCTCATCCGCTCCAGGTACGCCTCGAACCGCTTTGCTTCCGACAGCCGGTGGCTGGGCATGGCACAAGCCTGCCACAAGTCACCCTTGCTTGGCTAGTGCTTATGACACAGTAGTACTAGAGCCTGTACTGGAAAGGCAGATATGCTCTCGGCCGAGATGCCGTGATCTTCAAGCGCTTTTTTTTAGCTTGCCGCAGAAGACTCCACGCCCGCCTTCCACCATCCAGTTCCCTGCCTCGATCCCGAGGGTTGCACCGCCATCCGAGTCTTTGATACCGAGGAGCCTCTGCATTTCCAATGCCTCTTAAGGTTCCGGCCAAGAATTATACAGGACGCTCTGACCCGTCTTAGCTTCGACAAAGTCTATAAACTGGCGAGCGAGGTCGCCGTTCCAGCGGGCCCCAAGAGCGCCTCCGATTAAATCTGCTCTGTGAGAACTCGCTCTCGAAACGCTGCGCTCGGATCAGGGTTGCGGCGATAGACAATCGCCCTGCTGCCAGCGTGGCCAATGTCGAATGGACGCACGACCTCATGTCCACCCAACGCTAGTACTCTCGCCACGCAGTCAGCAAGCCCAACTAACAGATTTTCCTGATTCATCGAAAAGGCCCTGACCTGCACTACCAGATGAAAAATGTACTCGCCAAACTCATCGTCGTCGGAAAGCGAAGCTCGGATGTCCAAACCAAGGACGCGACAGCAAAAATAGCACTCGCCAATATAGTTGCTGCTCTGCCGCCGCTCCCATCGCTCACAGCCGATTAGGTTGGGCAGAGAGGCGACAAAATCGTCCAACGACTGGTTATCAAGCTGTTTGATGAACAAGTGGCCGAGCATCGCAGCCTCATTCAGGGCGAATAACTGGACCAGGCGGAACAGTACCTGGCTGGAATCCCCCAACACTCACATCTCGACCCAAGGCATTGGACCATGCGCCTGACCATGCCGCAACGGGATCATACTTGCTGTATATCAGATCCGAGTGAACAAAGCCAGGGATATTACGCGATATTCTCAGACCGCCGGTTTAGCTGCTGACTCTCGGCGAAGAAGTCGCTATCGCTTCTAGGGCCCAAACGGCTCACCTGTATGGAAGCTCTTTCCCGTTACCGAACTGCCGCGCACGCCAATGGAAGCTTCGTTGATGCCACTGTCCGAGAGAGCTTGGCGAAGTTCCCCTCCGCCAGTGCCACTATATTCTGTGATCCTCGATAGGTCGGCGAGAAAGGTCCCTAGCGGAGCCCGCCATTCGACGCTATTCAGTAATTTCCCAATCGCCATCTCTCAGATTGAACTCCCACTCAGCTTGGGCAAGAGCATCCGCTAAGGAGTCATGGAAGGTGTCCGTCATCTCCTGCCCAGCTTCGTCAAGATACAACAGGTAGTAGCCCGACGATCCAGGGAAATCTACCACTTGCACCTCGGCGGGCGGCGGAAGCAGCCTACCCCCGCGAAAGTGATGCGTTTCCCCGGTGGGCAGCGCGACTGCTGATCCAAATCGGAATCGACGCAAGACTCTGTAGTCGCTCATTGGTCAGTTTCCGGCCTATTGTCTGGCTCAGGTGTCGGAGGCCCCTTGTTCGGCGCAATCTCTACGCGCGTGTTCTCGGTAACTCGCCCAGAAGTAGCGGACTCGAAGTGTCCATGAAGCTGCGGACCTCTGGTTTCGTGGGGCCCGGCGATCTTGCCGCCTTATGCTAACTGTAGCCTTGCGGATACCAAATACCTCGGATTACGGGCACCCCCATGTTCGGGACGATATGTCCGGCGTCAAGCGCTGATATATCCACATCCCTCACTATCTCTACAATCGGCGGAAGGTCATTCTTCCCGAAGACTCGCTCGCGCAGTAAAACTAAAGCATCCTGCTGACTATAAGCAGTAATACCACAGCCGAGACGAAGGCCGACAGGGAGATCGAAGTTTGAGCTGAACCTGACCCAAAATCTAACAAGGCCTCTCATGGTTGCCTCTCTGGAACAAAGACCGGTTCTGCGCCAGGCTCAAACCGTACGGCCGGCCCTATGAAAGGATTGTGAATCCCCGGAATCATGCCTGACCCGGGATCAATGGAAGGTAACTGACTCTCCAGCCCCTTAAAGTAGTCAAAGCTCGACGGCGGAACCAAATAGTCAATATCGCTTCTTGTCCCCGATCCCTTTCCGATTGGGAGGTCGGTGCCAACTCCGCGGCGCGCACTCTCTGCTGTGGATCCCACAACCTCAATCGGCCTGCCAGCCTGGGGCCAAAAGTAATTACCTAGAAATGGAAAAAACGCTACACAAAAAGAGAAGGTTGCGCCAGGTCTGGCTGCACCAGATTGCCGTTACCGTCGTAGGCGAGGACTGTCTCGACCGGCGAGCCCGGCTAAGCGCTGGCTGGCTGTACAATGAGAAGCTCACCACTCCCCTAAAGGCTTACTCAGATACGCTTTGCCCGGCCACGAGCGGACGTCCCTTTTTCTGTCGGGCGAAAAAGAAGTGAGATTGTGAGTTATCAAGTTTAAATACTAAGATAGAGTCGTCATCAACGAGATAGAGCCCGCCATCCGCTTCAATCTTGGCCATAAGTTCCTCTAAGCCTCCTGGGACTGCAAAAACTCTGTTAGAGACGGCGTTGCCCCCAAGGTCCTTTATTACTTGAGCGAGCCGCGCCAGCCGGCTACCATTCTCGTCGCCATACAAGTCTACTATGAGCAAGTGATCCGCGCGAAGGCGCAACCGATAACGTTCTATCATTCCTTTGATGGTCCAATCTCGACAACGGGATTGTCGGAATCCGAGGTCATCCCAAATCGTCCTGCGAAATTGCCTGCCTCGTTGATTATTACGGAAGACCGCTGGCCGAGGGCCTCGAGAGCCTCACGATCCGCGCCACTCGGCCGTACAGCCATCGCCGTACTACCCGGCTGGGAGTGGATAATGAGCCTTGAATTCGGCGGAATTTCTCCATGGGTAGGACCAAGCTCACGCAAGAAAAGCTGCCCAGTGTCGCGATCACGGTAGATCGCAAACTCGTTGCCAGTTTGTCGGGTCAATGCTGCCTCGTCTTGAGCGCCTACCTCTCCCCTGCCAATTGCTAGATCGCCGCTGCCGGCACGAACTCTGTTCAGAAGCGCCGATGCTTCCTCGGTGGCCGGTGACGCTTCGCCCTCTGTGGCGATGCGGATTCCAAACTGCGCCCCCGACGTGGGCTCCGAGACCTGAGCAGCTGCCCCCCTGGTAGTATCGCCTGCAACCGCTTGAACGGTGACACCCGAAGCATCCTCGATGGTCATTGTAGCCTTAGTAGTCGAGGCTGCTACTTCGGAAAGCGGTATAAGGCCGGCCTTGGCCGCCGGTGCACCGACCAATAGCACTGTATTGGCTACCTGTCCGGCTCCACCCAGCAACTCTCCGGTGGCCTGAAGGGCCTTCTCTGGATCTCTTTCGGCCAACGCCTCGCCGTAGTGAGTGCCGGCTTGCTGGATCTGGGTGACACCGGTGAGCTCCTTCAACCGCTGAAGTCTGTCAGGTGCATCCGAGAGGCCGAACGTAACGACATGAGCCCTTTGGCTCAGCGTGCTGACCTTGCCCGCCGCCTCGACCTTGTCGACGAGGTTTCCTCTTGTGTTCTGAAAGGTGTCGACCTGCTTCTTGATGGCGCTAACCGAGCCCAGCGTGGCCAGGTCCAGCGTCCCGGTCGCCAGCTTGCCGACGGACTTGACGTTGTTCTTGGTGAACTCCACCGCCACCGTTGCAGCTTGTACAGCGTCCTCCTTGAAGTCGTCCCAGCTATACAGGCCATCCGGGTCCGTGTACACCGTCGGATTGGCATAGGCATACAGATACCGCTGCAAGCTCGGCGGATTGTCCACCTTCCCCTCCGCCGGGTCCTCCGTCAAGAACCGCCCCACCGCCGGTCATAAACCCCCTTGAATATAAACCCGTCTCCCGTCCCGTTCGTGCCCGGTGAACCCGAAGGCGTTGAAGCTCGCGCCGCTGGTCGCCCGGTAGTTGCCCCAGGCGTCGTACTTGTAGGTCGCCCGCAGCTCGCGGCTCGAAGCCGCTCACCCCGCCGCTGCCGGTGTCGGAGAGCGTCTCGGTGGTGACGTTGCCGACGCCGTCATAAGCGTAGGTGGTGACCCGTCCCAGCGGCTCGTCACGCTCGGCAGCCGCTCGGCGTCGTCGTAGACGAAGGTGGTGTCGTGGGCCGGCGAGCCGGCGTCGGACCAGTCGCTCTCCAGCGTCTTGTTGCCGGCGGCGTCGTACTGATAGGCCTTGATGCCGCGCGCGGCGTTCTGGATCTGCGCCGGCCGGTGCTGCAGATCGTAGCTGGTTGCCGTCGCGTGCCCCTCGGCATCGGTCACCGCCACCACGTCGTGCGCGTCGTCGTAGGCGGTGGTCTCGACGGCTGCGGCGCCGCCCACCGGCGGATAGGTCTTCTGGATCAGCCGGCCGAGCGTGTCGTAGGCGAACGACGTCAGGTTGCCGAGCGGATCGGTGCGGGTCAGCGGCAGGCTGCGCACGCTCCAGGTCGTGCTGACGACCCCCGCCAGCGGGTCGGTGACGGTCGCCAGGTTGCCGTAGGGATCGTAGGTGAAGCGCGCAACGTTGCTATGCTGGCGGTGTCCACCTTCGAGCCAGCCGGCCGCCCCTGCCGCTCCCGCCGCCCCGCCGGTTCCCGCACCAATAGCCCCGGCCGCCCTGTCTGGCTTGACGCCGCAAACGAGGCTGCACCCTCGTGGCTGAAGGCAAAGTACTTACCGCCGCCACTTGGAGAAAGACCGTAGTCCCCGTGACGGCTGCGAGTCAACCGGCGCGATTCCAGCCGAAGGAATCATCGAAGCGGGTGCCGGCGTCAGCGCGCCCAGGCTGGCGAGCACCAGCAGCGCGATTGCCGATGCCAAGCAGCGCCTCTCCCACTCCATATAACTCCATGTGAGGAGAGGCGGCAAAACCGCCCCTCGGAACTTGGGTCAAGATGCCGACGGTTCGATTTACTCTAAATTGCAAATAAATTTGTCGTAATAAAGCACTATGCAGCCATCACCTACTTCTTGGGCTAGCTGGACTGCTAACCGGCGCCCTTCCTCGACGAAGCTACGGTGCAGATTCCGCGTCGAAAAACCCGAGCTACTCGGATCTTCTCGGTCAAGAGTCTCGTCATACTTACCGGCCCACGCCTCTAGCCTCTCAATCAGCAGCCGAGAGATTGGAAGCTCTCGCGGATCCAGGTTCCCTGCCCAGAGCCCCATATCCCATAAGGGAAAGCACTCGTAGTCTGCCATGAGTTTAATGCGCCCTGGTAGTCTAGTGGCCAATTGGATTCGCTCCTACGATAAACCGGTTTCTTGTCCTCGGAAATCTGGACTCGCTCAACCGGTCACTTTTCCCCAGAACCTGGCATGAAATAAGGTTGTTGTAGGCCCTCCGTTCCGGCTCAGGGTATCCTGGGCCAAGTCTGCCAAGACAAAACGGAGGGTGGACAGATGGTACGAGTCGGCAGCCTCTTCAGTCACTCCTCAAGCAGATCCCCCGCGACACCTTCCACGGCTTGGTGCGGAAGTTCGGCGCCGAGCGCTATGCCAAGGGCTTCGCGTCCTGGACTCACCTGGTCGCCATGCTTTTCTCGCAACTGGCGCGCGCCGACTCGCTGCGGGAGATCTGCAATGGGCTCGCCTGCTGCGAGGGTAAGCTCGTGCACGTCGGCATCGACAGCGCCCCCCGGCGCTCCACGCTAGCCTACGCCAACCAGCATCGGCCGGCGGCGATGTTCGAGGCGTTGTTCTGGAAGGGCTCGAGCGCTTCCGCGAGCAGGGAGTGCTGGGCGAGAAGAAGCATCCTTTCCGCTTCAAGAACCGCCTGCTGTCGCTGGACTCGACGACGATCAGCTTGTGCTTGTCGCTGTTCCCGTGGGCCGATTTCCGCCAGGCCAAAGGCGGCGTCAAACTCCACGTCCTGCTCAGCCACGACGACTACTTGCCGGAGTTCGCCGTCCTCACCGAGGCCCGCAGCATGACATCCGGCCGGCCCGGCTGGCGCCGCTGCGGCCGGGCTCGATCGTCGTCGTCGATCGCGGCTACACCGACTTCGCCCTCTTCGGCCGGTGGTGCGGCCAGGGCGTCTTTTGGGTGACCCGGATGAAAGAGGGGACTGCCTATACGGTCGAGGAGTCCCGCGACCTGCCGCAAGGCCATCGCATCCTGGCCGACGAGATCATCCTGCTCACCGGTACCGTCGCCGAGACCAAGTGCCCCGACCGGCTGCGGCGCATCGTCGTCTGGGATGCCGAGCAGCAGCGCCAGATCGAGGTGCTGACCAACCACCTCGCCTTCGGCGCCACGACGCTCGCCGCTATCTACCGCGAGCGCTGGCAGATCGAGCTCTTCTTCAAGGCGCTCAAGCAGAACCTGAAGGTCAAGACCTTCGTCGGCACCACCGAGAACGCCCTGCGCATTCAGCTTTGGACAGCACTGCTCGCGCTGCTGCTGCTCAAGTGGCTCCACTTCCTCTCCACCGCCGGCTGGTCGCTCTCCAACCTGGCTTCGCTGCTGCGTCTCAACCTCTTTACCTATAGGGACCTCCACGACTGGCTGGCGAAAACCCTGGAGACCCGCCACTGCTGCCGCCCGCCGAGCAGCTGGCGCTGTCGCTGCCGGTTCCTGGACAGCTTCCGGCATGAGCACCAGAAGCGAGGTGCTGCGAATCGGGTGCTAACGAAAAGTGGGGAATGGAGGAGACCTCAACCCGGAACGGCGTCGCCCTGGGAGGCCAGCCTGCGTATTCCGGATGAAGGCGGCCAGGGATTCCGACGTGAAGGCGGCCACCGTTCCGGGTGAAGGCGGCCACCCTTTCCGACGCGAAGGCGGCCACTTGTGGGTGGTCGTCGGAAGGGTGGCCGGCATCGATCGGAAGGGTGGCCGCCTTCCGGTCGGAACGAGCGACGAGTTGGGCTCCGACGCTGTGGCATCCTCGCCCTTCACGACGAAGGGAGGGAGATGCCGCACGGAGACTCAGCATGAGGAAAATTCAGGAGGTGTTGCGGCTGCTTCTGGTGTGCGGTTTGAGCCAGCGGCAGGCCAGTCGGGTGTGCGGTGTCGGGAGGGCGAGCGTCGCGGAGTACCTGGAGCGAGCGCAGAGGGCTGGCGTGCTGGAAGCGGGGTGGGAGAGGTGGAGTGGCGAGGAGCTCGAGCGACGGCTCTATCCGCCGGCGTGGCGGCCGCCGCGGCGCGAGCGACCGGCCGTGGACTGGGTGCAGGTGCATGACGAGCTGAAGCTCAAGGACGTGACGCTGAGCCTGGTCTGGCAGGAGTACCGGGAGCGGCAGCCGGACGGTTACCAGTACAGCCGTTTCTGCGAGCTGTACGGGGCCTGGCGGGGGAAGCTGGACCTGTGCATGCGCCAGGTGCACCGGCCCGGTGAGAAGCTGTTCGTCGACTACTGCGGCGCGACGGTGCCGGTGGTGGACGCCGGGACCGGGGAAGTGCGGGAGGCGCAGGTCTTCGTGGCGGTGTGGGGCGCGAGCAGCTACACCTACGCGGAGGCGACGTGGAGCCAGGGTCTTGCGGACTGGATCGGCTCGCATGTACGGGCCTTCGAATTCGGCGGCGGCCTCACCGAGCTGGTGATCCCGGACAATCTTCGCAGCGGCGTCACTCGCGCCTGTCGCTACGAGCCGGAGCTCAACCGACCTACCAGGATCTGGCGGTGCACTACGGTGTCGCGGTGATGCCAGCGCGGGTGCGCAAGCCCCGGACAAGGCCAAGGTCGAGTCGGGCGTGCAGCTCGTGCAGCGATGGATCCTGGCCCGGCTGCGGCATCGGCAGTTTTTCTCGCTCGCCGAGCTCAACCAGGCGATCCGGGAGCTTCTCGGCCCGTTGAACGACCGGCCCTTCCGCAAGCTGCCAGGCTCGCGCCGGTCGCTGTTCGAGAGTCTCGAGCGGCCGGCTCTGCGACCGCTGCCCGAGGAACGCTTCACTTACGCGGATGGACGAAAGCGCGAGTCCACATCGACTACCACGTCGAGGTCGACGGCCACTACTACAGCGTGCCCTACCAGCTGGTGAGCCAGCAGCTCGACGTCCGGGTGAGCGCCAAGACTGTGGAGTGCTTCGCGAAGAGCAAGCGCGTGGCGAGCCACCTGCGCAGCTTTCGTCGCGGAGCGCACACGACGCAGGACGAGCACATGCCGCAGGCCCATCGGGCGTATGCGGAGTGGACGCCCGAGCGGCTGGTGCGCTGGGCACAGCAAGCCGGCCCTTCGGTGGCCAGTCTCATCGCAACGGTGATGGCGACGCGGGTCCATCCGCAGCAGGGCTTCCGCTCGTGCCTGGGGATCATGCGCCTGAGTCAGCGCTACGGCGGCGAGCGGCTCGATGCGGCCTGCCAGCGCGCCCTGCAGGTCGGCGCCGCCTCGTACCGCAGCGTGCGCTCGATCCTGCTGGTGGGGCTGGATCGTCAGCCGGAGCCGGACACCGAGCTGCTGGCGGCGCGGCCGCTCGCCCATGAGAATCTTCGCGGCGCCTCGTACTACCGCGAGGAGGGCAAGCCATGCTGACCCATCCGACGCTGGAGAAGCTCCAAGCGCTGCGGCTGACCGGCATGCTCAAAGGCCTCGAGGAGCAGCTGCAGATGAGCGGCCTCGATGAGCTCGGCTTCGCCGAGCGCCTGGGCCTGCTGGTGGATCGCGAGATGACGGAGCGCGAGAATCGCCGGCTGAAGGACCGGCTCGCCAAGGCGAGATTGCGCCAGGCCGCCGCGGTCGAGGACGTGGATCTGCGCATGCCCCGCGGACTGGATCGGTCGCTCTTCCTGTCGCTGTGCTCGTGCCAGTGGGTCTCCCAACACCTCAACGTCCTGATCACCGGACCGACCGGCGCCGGCAAGAGCTTCTTGGCCTGCGCGCTGGCGCAGAAAGCATGTCGTGAAGGCTTCACCGCCGCGTATCACCGCGTGCCGCGCCTGCTGTCCGAGCTGGGCACCGCCAAGGCGGACGGACGGTACTCGAAGCTGCTGGTGAACCTGGCTCGCATTGAGGTGCTGGTCCTCGACGATTGGGGCATGCATCCGCTGGGCGATGCTCAGCGCCGGGACCTGCTGGAGATCATGGAAGACCGCTACGGCTGCCGCTCCACGGTGGTGACCAGCCAGCTCCCCGTCGACACCTGGCACGACGCGATCGGCGACGCCACGCTGGCCGACGCCCTGCTCGATCGGCTGGTCCACAACGCCTACCAGCTCAAGCTCAAAGGCGAGTCGCGGCGCAAGCACAACGCGCTCGTCCCGCCGGCGGAGAGCCCATCATGAAGGTCCCGGTCGCGGCGCGCCGCCGGCGCCTACCCCCCACCCTGCAAGCCCCCCACCCCGGCTGTGGAATCTGCCCGGGTATGGAAAGCTCCGGGCCACCACCCACCCGCCTCCCCGGACCTTTCCACACCCGTTGGAAATCCCTGCCCACCACCCACCCACCCCCGGGATTTCCACAGCTACGCACAGCCGCGGCGACGAGGTCACATACCCCCAGGAAGGGAAGAAGAAACATGACAGACTCCACAGGCGCCACCAGTGGCCAAGGCGGCCACTTCGATCAACCATGAGCCCCACTCGTCGCTACGCTCCGACAGGGTGGCCGGCTTCGATCGGAATGGGTGGCCGGCTTCGTCGGAATCCGCAGCCAGCCTCTTATTTTCAATGACTTAGCCCGAGTTCAAGCCCGACTCTACGGCGTTCTTGGACAGCACTGAAACCGGTTAGACCCAATCGTAACGGCCACACGACGTATCTGCCCGTTAAAGGTAACCTCGTATATCGGGCGGGAGCCCTGCCCGGCACCAGGAGATCGGGGTGGCCTGCTGGTCCGGATAGCCGACACCCACTTCTCGGCGGCTCTCTTGGAGAGTGCGCGTCTTTAATCATCGCTGAACTCAGACGGATCGTCCTCGATGAATGGAACGCTAGGCGACAAGAACGGATCAAAGCGCTCAATGACGATTCCCCTGGCGAGCACTACGACGTGCCAGTTGTCCCTGCCAGGTGGCGTCAAATCCTCGTCGTCCCTCCAATACATGAGACCGTATGATCCCGTAACCTCGCGTGCAATTAGGGCAAACAACTTCTTTAGATCCGAGGCCTCCTGGCGCGGCCTATTTTGAAAGCCGCCGAAATGAATAAAATACATGCCATTGAAAGGTCTCAGTTCGCAGAATCCGTTCGCCCACTTGAGGCTTTCTACAAACTCTCTTACGTGATCCAAGGCCAACTGCTGACGATCCCCATCTTGCTCGTCACCTAGCTCTCTCAGTGTACACCAGCCGTGAAATTGATACATTGACTCACCTCACTTTAAAGGAGCAGTGTCAATTATCGCCCTTGTCCGATATCTTAGCTCGTAGCGCGACAGCGCACGCAAAACATCGGCAGATGGCTCATTCTCGAAATGGAAGTAAGGTGTCCTACCGGTGGCTATCGATGCCTCGAAGGTAGTCTTCGCTTGCGCACGAAAGTCACTGCCAAGTCTGTAGTCCGCCGGCTTTGACTGGGCAACATATAGATCACTGACTACATCGAATTCGCGCTTCTTAGGATCTAACGCGAAACGAACAGAAGCTCTCCCGCCAAGTCTCTTAGCAAGGGCCTTTGCGGCCTGGTCATTGGAGTTTACATCAATTAAGCCACCCCAGGCATTCCTAATCTCTTGCTGCGCGACTTCCTGACTCAGGGGACCTTTACCGAGATCGATGATTTCTTCTGGAGAGAGAGGCTTCGCTCCGACCACGGCCCCCTTCGTGTTATGAACCCTAAGCTCGTTTCCGCCGCCCAGGTCAGCGACGCCGGGGGTATCGACTGGAGCGTTTGCAGGGATCTGGCGTGGCAAAGATGGGCTCCGCGGCAACGGCTTCGACTCCTGGTCGTCGTCATCGACCCCCATCTTCATGAGGAACATCGTTTGGAGGAGATCGTTGATCCTGAAGTCGCTGATTGTCCCGTGCTCCCCGGTAATGCGACCAAGTTCCCAACCAAGGTCGAATGCACCGACGACAGCGAAGACACGGCCGAGAATGGGCACCGCCCTAGTACCTATTTTCGTTGCTGATTCCACTACCAGGCTCTCGCCTGCGGTACCGCTTGCCTGCGCTGAAGCCTCGGCCGCCTCTGACGCTCCGCCTTGAATCAGCTTGAACGTGGGCGACGGCGCTGGTGCGGTTTCAGGCGCAAGGTCGGGATCTACCTCGACATCTGGCGTCGGAGCAGGCGCAACTCCTGCTGCGGCTGTCGCCTGGCCATCCAAGTCCCAGTAAGTTGTCGGACTTGCGTATGCGTAAAGATAACGCTGTAAGCTCGGAGGATCATCAGGCTTCCCATTGATTGGATCCTCAGTGATAAACCGCCCCACCGCCGGGTCATAGAACCGCGCCTTGAAGTAGTAAAGCCCGGTCTCGCCGTCCCGTTCGTGCCCGGTGAACCCGAAGGCGTTGAAGCTCGCGCCGCTGGTCGCCCGGTAGTTGCCCCAGGCGTCGTACTTGTAGGTCGCCCGCAGGCTGCCGTTCAGGGTCGTCAGGTCGGTGACCGACCCCAGCGCATCGAAGAGGTAGAACGACCGTCCCTCGGTCTGCTGGTTCAGCGACAGCAGCCGGTCCGGACCGTAGTCGAACTTCGCCAGGGTCGTCCCCGACGCATCCGTCTCGATCAGGACGCTCTTGTCGTCGTAGGCGTAGTGCACGTACCCCAGCGCCCCCTGCTTCAACACCCGCAGGCCCTTGTAGTCGTACTCGTAGACGCCGAGGATCGAGGCGCCCTGCAGCACCGCGCTCAGCTGGTCCCGCCCGTCGAAGTGGAAGCTGGTGGTGACCCCGGCCTGGGTGCGCGTGATCTGGTTGCCGTTGGCGTCGAAGGTGTAGGCGACGCTCTGCCCCGGGTTCACGCCGTCGGCGATCGCGGTCAGCTGGTGGCGGGCGTTGTAGGTGAACCCGCGGTTGGTGAGGGCGACGCCACCACTGCTGGCGGTTGCCATCTCGGTGAGCCGGTCGCCCACCCTGTCGTAGGTGTAGGCGACCTGCTGGTCCGGATAGCCGACACCCACCAACCGATCCGCGGCGTCGAAGGTATAGGCGGTGGCCTCTCCCCCGGCCGCGCCGCCCGCCCGCACCTCGAGCTGCTGGGTGCGGTTGCCGTTGCGGTCGTACTGGTACTCGAAGTGCGACAGCACCCCGGCCGGCGTCGAGGTCGCCCCCACCCGGTTCTTCGAGCACCTGCACCCTGCCGGCGGCGTCGTAGGTGGTGGCCTCGACCGTGCCGTTGGCGTAGGTCACCGTCTTCAATCTGCTGTCGCGGAAGTAGTCGTAGGTGGTCACCCCGCCGCCCGCGGTCAGCGTCACCGCGGTCAGCCGGTTCAAGGCGTCGTAGGCATACCGGGTCACCAGGCTGTTCGGGTCCTGCAGGCTGGTGCGGTTGCCGGCCGCGTCGTAGGTG
Organism: uncultured Acidobacteriota bacterium; assembly: GCA_963732005.1. Taxonomy (GTDB): domain Bacteria; phylum Acidobacteriota; class Thermoanaerobaculia; order Multivoradales; family UBA5704; genus JASLEW01. Next base: position 1,938,930 of record CAVSXT010000005.1, on the reverse strand, counting down.
TAGGCGATGGGCAGGCCGTAACGGTCCGTCACCCCCTGCAACCGGTCGAAGGCGTCGTAGCTCCTCACCGTCTGACGGCTGGCCGGCGCGCCGGTCCAGGTCTCGGTCACCCCCACCGGGTTGTTGTTGGGATCGTAGGCGAACGCGATCGACACCAGGTCGTCGCTGGTCGCCGGGCTCGGCGGCGGGTAGCTCGCCGCCACCTGGCGGTCGATCTCGTCGTAGCCGTACCCGATCGTCTGGCCGTTGGCGTCGGTCAGGCTTACCCGGTTGCCGTTCGGATCGTAGCCGTAGCTCTCCACCGCCGTGTCCGGGTAGGTCTTCTGCGTCGCCCGGTTCAGCGCGTCGTACTGCCAGCGCGTGGCCTGCGACTCGGCGTCGGTCACCGATGTCCGGTTGCTGTTCGGGTCGTAGGCGTAGCGGGTGGCGTCGCCCAGCGGATCGTCCACCTCGGTCAGCCGGTTGGCGCCGTCGTAGACGTACTTCCAGGGCTGGCCCGGGAAGGCCGGCCGCTGCTTCTGCGTGCGGTTGCCGTTGCCGTCGTAGACGTAGGCGGTGGTATCGCCGGCGTTGTCGGTCTCCGACGTCACCCGCCGCCGCGGGTCGCGGACGTAGGTCGTCACCCGCCCCTCGGGGTCGGCGACGGCCTGACGGTCGCCCATGTTGTCCAGCGTATAGGTGGTGATCGCCGCCAGCGGCCGCTCCTCGGCGGTCTCCAGGTTGCGCTCGTCGTACTCGTAGCCGGTGGTGTTCTGGTCGGCGTCGGTGACGAAGCGGCGGTTGCCGGCCTCGTCGTACTGGATCGCCTGCAGCACCACCCCGGCCTTGGTCACCTGCGTCTGCCGCTCCTCGGGGTCGTAGGCGTACTGGCTCACCGTCCCCCGCCGGTCGGTCTCGCTCACCTTGCCGCCCACTCCGTCGTAGGCGAACGTCTGCATGTAGCCGAGCGGCGCCGGCGCCGTCGTCTGCACCAGCCGGTTGAGCGCGTCGTAGGCGAACGCCGTGGTGTGGCCCCGGCGGTCGGTCTGCGACAGGCGGTTGCCCACCGCGTCGTAGGTGCTGGACGAGGTGGTGCCGAACGGCGCCGGATCGGTCGTCTGCACCAGCCGGTCGAGCCGATCGTACTGATAGGTGGTGGTGTTGCCGTTGGCGTCGGTCTGCGCCACCTTGTTGCCGGCGCCGTCGTAGGCGTACAGCACCCTGCGGCTCTCCGGCAGGTCCTGCTCGATCAGCCGGTGCAGCGCATCGTAGTGGTTGGTGGTGAGATTGCCGTTGGCGTCGGTCTCGGTGAGCCGCTGGCCGTTGGCGTCGTAGGTGCAGGCCAGCACCGGCCCCACGCTGTCGCTGGTGGCGGTGAGCCGGTTCAGCGCGTCGTAGACGTGGGCCACGGCGTTGCCGTTCGGCAGCTGCTCGGAGGTGCGGTTGCCGACCCGGTCGTAGCCGTAGGCGGTCACCACCTGCCGTGCCGGCACGGTCACGCGGGTGAGCTGCACCGCCTGCTGCGCCAACCGGTTGCGGGCGTCGTAGGCGAGGTTGGCGACGTTGAGCAGCGGATCGATCTGCCGCGTCAGGTTGCCCGCCGCGTCGTACTCGTAGCTGGTGGTGTGGCCCAGCGAGTCGGTGCGCTGGGTCGGCCGGTTGAGCGCATCGAACACCGCCGTGTGCACCCGGTCGTGCGGCGCGTTGCGCCAGGTCTGGCTCACCAGGTTGCCATTGCCGTCGTAGGCCAGGACCGTCTCGGTCGGCGAGCCCGGCTGCCATTCCGGCCCGTCGCTCTGCAGCTGCCGGTTGAGCTCGTCGTAGCGCATCGCCGTCAGCCGCCCGAGCGGGTCCTGCTGCCGCACCACGTTGCCGTTGCCGTCGAGCGTGAGCAGCGTCGTCACCACGCCGGCGTCGGCGGTGCGGTCGATGCGGATGCGCCGGTTGAGCGCGTCGTAGCCGGTGGTGGTGACCCGCGGCTCGAAGCCGCTCACCCCGCCGCTGCCGGTGTCGGAGAGCGTCTCGGTGGTGACGTTGCCGACGCCGTCATAGGCGTAGGTGGTGATCCGGCCGAGCGGCTCGTCGCGCTCGGCGAGCCGCTCGGCGTCGTCGTAGACGAAGGTGGTGTCGTGGGCCGGCGAGCCGGCGTCGGACCAGTCGCTCTCCAGCGTCTCGCCGCGCCTCCCGCGACCCACACCATGTTGAGGAGAGGCCAAAAAAACTGGCTCTCCGAGACTTGGTGTGGGTAGGCGAGAGGGTGTAAGCGGCTGAGGGAGAAAGACTTGCATTGCGCATGGGACTCTGCTTTCCTGGACAGCGCCAAGCAGTACCAGGAGGCAGGGGGATCCCATGCGCTCGACGACTCTATTGCGTCGGCTGGTCGATGTCACGGCAACGCGGGTGACCGGGGTGCGGTTCTTCACCGGAGGTACGCTCTCGGTCGAGGTGGCGCCGCTGTGGCGCAAGCCCAGGTGCGGCGTTTGCGGACACAGGGCGCCGGTGTACGACCGGCGGCCGCTGCGCTGGTGGCGACACCAGATCGTTGGTGCGCGGGTCGCGCTGTTGGCCTATGCGCCGAGACGGGTGCAGTGCCGGCGCTGCGGGGTGCGCACCGAGCAGGTGCCGTGGGGAGCGAGCGCGAGCCGGTTCAGCTGGGTCTTCGAGGAGTGGGTGGCTTACCTGGCCCAGATCACCGATCAGACCCACGTCCACAAGCTGACCGGCGTCGCCTGGGTCACCGTCGGGCAGATCATCGAGCGAGTGGTGCAACGGCGCCTGTCCCCAGACCGGCTGGTGAACCTGCGACGCATCGGCATCGACGAGTTCAGCTACCGCAAGCGCCATCGCTACCTCATCATTGTCGTCGACCACGATCGACGGCGGGTGGTCTGGGCCGCCGAAGGACGCAACGCCGAGACGCTGCGCGCCTTCTTCCGCGAGCTCGGGCCACAAACCTGTGCGGCCGTTGAGCTGGTCAGCATCGACATGGCCGGTGGCTACAAGAAGGCGATTGCGGAGTTCCTACCCACAGCCCAGGTGATCTACGATCGCTTCCACGTCCAACGCTTGGCCGGCGACGCACTTGATGCGGTGCGACGCCTGTTGGTTCGCGAGGCGGCTGCCGAGGAAGACGACAACGACGAGCCCCGAGCGATCAAGAAAACCAGGTGGGTGCTGCTCAAGGGAAGGCACCGGCTCGACGCCGAAGAGCGAGCCCGGCTGCACGAGGTCCAGCGCACGAACAGGCCACTGTACCGCGGCTATCTGCTGAAGGAGACACTGGCAGACGCCCTGGACTACCGGCAGCCAACTCGAGCCGAGAAGGCGCTGAAGTCGTGGATCGCGTGGGCCTGCCGGTCGCGGCTGCAACCCTTCGTACGCGTAGCGCGCACTCTCCGCGCTCACTTCGACGGCGTTCTCGCCTACATCCGACATCGCCTGACCAACGGACTCGCCGAGGGGTTGAACAACAAGCTACGCATCATCAGCCGCCGAGCCTACGGCTTCCATTCCGCCGAAGCCCTGATCGCGATGCTCTTCCTCAATTCGGGAGGAATCAAGCTCTCGCCCCGGCTCCCGCCCCGGCTCCCCCCACCCACACCATGTTGAGGAGAGGCCAAAATAGACCACGAGCTTGACCTGACTAGGCCCAGTACCAGCGCGTAGGGAGGGGAGCGGGATGGGGTAAGAGGTTGAAACGCCTCACCTTACTGGGTATTGTTGGGTTGTCGAGACTCCAACGGACCCAGCAAAGGAGGCGTTTCAGGTGAAGAGTAGAGCGAATTTCGAGCGGCGTCAAAGGTCGATCGCGGCGCGGTTGGATCCCAGGTGGCAGCCGGAGCGGGCCGAGCCCGTGCTGGAAGGCGGCAACATCGCCTATGAAGTGTCCGGGCGCACCGAAGCGATCAGCGGTGGTGGCCTGGGAATGCTGCAGGCCTTGGTGGATGTGGTCGGTCTTCGCGAGCAGATCGACGGCAACTTGCACCTGTTTCGGCGCCACATGCCGTACCACGAATCGGACCACGTGCTGGCGCTGGTGTACAACCTGCTGACCGGTGGCCGCTGCCTCGAGGATCTCGAGGCACGGCGCTCGGACGAGGGGTTTCTCAATGCCTTGGGGGCGCGTCGGTTGCCGGACCCGACGACGGCCGGAGATTTTCTGCGTCGGTTCGGCGCGGCCGACGTCTTGACGCTGATGGAAGCGATCCAGCGCGCCCGCTCGGCGGCCTGGTGCGTGCAGCCCAAGGCGGAGCGCAGGCTGGCGATTCTCGATGTCGACGGCACGATCAGCGAGACCGGCGGGGAATGCAAGGAGCGGATGGACATCTCCTACGACGGACGCTGGGGCTATGGTCCGTTGGTGGTGAGCCTGGCCAATAGCCAGGAAGTGCTCTACGTCGTCAACCGGCCAGCGAATCGCCCCTCGCACGAGGGTGCAGCCGAGTGGCTCGACCGCGGCATCGCCTGGGCGCAAACCGGAGGCGGATTCGAGCGGGTGCGGCTGCGGGGGGACACCGATTTTTCGCTGACGGAGAACTTCGATCGCTGGACGGCCGGGGACGTCGAGTTCGTCTTTGGGATGGACGCCAATCCCGCTTTCGTCGGGCGAGCCGAGGCGCTTGCGGACGACGCCTGGAAGCCCTTCACGCGGCCAAAGAGCACCGCCAAGCGGCGCCGGCCGGTCAAGGTCAAGAGGGCCGTCATCGTCGAGCGGGGCTTCCGCGACCTGGATCTGGAGCACGAGCACGTCGCGGAGATCGACTACCGGCCCCGCAAATGCCAACGCACCTATCGCCTCGTGATCCTGCGCAAGCGGATCAAGGTCACCGAGGGGCAACTCCGGCTGGCTGATGAGATCCGCTACTTCTTCTACATCACGAATCTCCCGCGGGAGCACTTCGGCACAGCCGCAGTGGTCCGCGAAAACAACGCTCGATGCAACCAGGAAAACTTGATCGAGCAACTCAAGAACGGGGTTCATGCCACCCGCATGCCGGTGGCAGAATTTGATGCCAACTGGGCCTATCTGGTGATCGCTTCGCTGGCCTTGAACCTCAAGGCGTGGGCCGGCCTCTTGCTACCCCGCAAGCTCGGAGCGCGGGCGATCCTGCGGATGGAGTTCCGTCGCTTCCTCAACGAGCTGATCCTGCTGCCAGCGCAGATCCTCCGCAGCGGTCGCAGACTGATCTTCCGGCTGTTGGCGATCAATCGCTGGGTGCCTCTCTTGCTCGACGGCACACGCGCGCTTAAACGACGATGCCTCGCCTAATCGCTACCGTCGCTTTCGCGCTGCCACGTTGCTTTGTTGGAACAAGTCTGTCCCAAATCAGCCCTCTTACAACGTCCGGCTCTGCCGACAGGCCGCGAGGGGCAGTTCAGCCGGCATTAAGTGCGAGGGCGAATCTCTTGAGAGGCGAAAGTCCGGCGCAAGATCGCGGTGGAAGATATCGACTGCGACGCTCCGCCCTCCAGGCGGCCGTTACGCGCTTGTTTTGGGACACTCTTGTCCAAAATCGGAAATCTGAGAGTCGCCCAACCGGTCACTTTTCCCCAGAACCTGGCATGAAATAAGGTTGTTGTAGGCCCTCCGTTCCGGCTCAGGGTATCCTGGGCCAAGTCTGCCAAGACAAAAAACGGAGGGTGGACAGATGGTACGAGTCGGCAGCCTCTTCAGTCAACTCCTCAAGCAGATCCCCCGCGACACCTTCCACGGCTTGGTGCGGAAGTTCGGCGCCGAGCGCTATGCCAAGGGCTTCGCGTCCTGGACTCACCTGGTCGCCATGCTTTTCTCGCAACTGGCGCGCGCCGACTCGCTGCGGGAGATCTGCAATGGGCTCGCCTGCTGCGAGGGTAAGCTCGTGCACGTCGGCATCGACAGCGCCCCCCGGCGCTCCACGCTAGCCTACGCCAACCAGCATCGGCCGGCGGCGATGTTCGAGGCGTTGTTCTGGAAGGTGCTCGAGCGCTTCCGCGAGCAGGGAGTGCTGGGCGAGAAGAAGCATCCTTTCCGCTTCAAGAACCGCCTGCTGTCGCTGGACTCGACGACGATCAGCTTGTGCTTGTCGCTGTTCCCGTGGGCCGATTTCCGCCAGGCCAAAGGCGGCGTCAAACTCCACGTCCTGCTCAGCCACGACGACTACTTGCCGGAGTTCGCCGTCCTCACCGAGGCCCGCCAGCATGACATCCGGCCGGCCCGGCTGGCGCCGCTGCGGCCGGGCTCGATCGTCGTCGTCGATCGCGGCTACACCGACTTCGCCCTCTTCGGCCGGTGGTGCGGCCAGGGCGTCTTTTGGGTGACCCGGATGAAAGAGGGGACTGCCTATACGGTCGAGGAGTCCCGCGACCTGCCGCAAGGCCATCGCATCCTGGCCGACGAGATCATCCTGCTCACCGGTACCGTCGCCGAGACCAAGTGCCCCGACCGGCTGCGGCGCATCGTCGTCTGGGATGCCGAGCAGCAGCGCCAGATCGAGGTGCTGACCAACCACCTCGCCTTCGGCGCCACGACGCTCGCCGCTATCTACCGCGAGCGCTGGCAGATCGAGCTCTTCTTCAAGGCGCTCAAGCAGAACCTGAAGGTCAAGACCTTCGTCGGCACCACCGAGAACGCCCTGCGCATTCAGCTTTGGACAGCACTGCTCGCGCTGCTGCTGCTCAAGTGGCTCCACTTCCTCTCCACCGCCGGCTGGTCGCTCTCCAACCTGGCTTCGCTGCTGCGTCTCAACCTCTTTACCTATAGGGACCTCCACGACTGGCTGGCGAAACCCCTGGAGACCCCGCCACTGCTGCCGCCCGCCGAGCAGCTGGCGCTGTCGCTGCCGGTTCCTGGACAGCTTCCGGCATGAGCACCAGAAGCGGAGGTGCTGCGAATCGGGTGCTAACGAAAAGTGGGGAATGGAGGAGACCTCAACCCGGAACGTGCGTCGCCCTGGGAGGCCAGCCTCTTATTTTCAATGACTTAGCCCGAGTTCAAGCCCGACTCTACGGCGTTCTTGGACAGCAGTGGTTTTGGGACTAGGGCCATCTTCAGAGGTAGTAAGGCGGAGGAAGGGCGTTGACGGACTCACCTGCCAGGGCACTTGCACCGGCAAGAGCTTAGGCATTCTTCGATTCGCAGGCACCCTATCCTCGCCTCCTTTGCTTTACGGCGGTATCTCGAAAATGTGCTGGATCGTAAGGTCAGTCTGGCTCGGAGTCATGGGTACGCGCGGTCCTGGTAACGGCGCATCAGGAAGAGACCGGTTCTGCGCCAGACTCAAACCGAACGGCGCCAAACGCCTCATGGAGGCCAGGTGATGCGCTGCCGGTCACTCCTGCCGACCAGCAGGGACAGGGCGCTGACTCCGTCCCCTCTTGGTCGAAGTGGGCTGGGCAGGATTCATCTGTTCGGGGAAGATTCTCAACCGGCACTCCCCACTCTCTACAACCGCAGGATCGACGGTAACAACCGCGGCTGTCGAAACTGATCTTAGCCTGATGGTCGGCGGCAGTATACGCCGCACCTCATTAATCATCTCGCCCTCAAGATAAAACGAATCTTGGAGCGCATTTGCCACCCACAACTCTGCTCGGCAACTCCTAATAGCAGGCCTATCCCCCTCCATCGTCCCGAGGAATACCGTCCTGCCGTCCGAGAAATGAAATACCTGCTGCACGCTCATCTCGATCGACATTGTGCTACTGCGCTCCACGACTAAGGCTGGCCTGGTCGGCATCACGCAGAATCTCCAGACGCCTCGCATCTTCAGCGCCAATTTTCAACAATCTTGAGTGACGGATCATAAAGTCCTTGACATGGTATTCAGCACCTGCCGTATCGAGCCTTTGAATAATCCCGAGACGCATTTGCGTCCCATGAAGAAACTCCTCAAGAACCCCAACCTTGCTTGGATTCTGGCGCAAAAGTATATGCGTATTTGCCTCACCGCCAACGTTAGCCTCTGCTCCGATAGTGTCTAGGTACCGAAGCTCTTCCGACCCCTCCTCTGCGATCAAAACTGCGCGGCCTTTATTTTGAACTGCCTGGAGCAATTCGCTCGATGCCGGCTCGACGCCCGCCGACTCTGCATCCCGAAACACCCGCCTGAGCGGTCTCCCCGTCTCACTAGGGGCTGCCTCTGCGCCTCGCCCGACAACATTGTAGCCGATCCCGACTCCGCCGTCGGCGCCCTCGGCCGTTATGCCGGCTTGTGGCGTGATGCGCGTTTCAACGGGGATCGTGCCTTCAGATCCGGCCACCGCTTGGGCTGCAGCATCGCGACTGAAGAGCTTGCCGATACCGCGGCCACCTTCGGCGAGCGCCCCTAGCTGCACAAAGCTTTCGCTGAGCTCGCCGGTGGCTTTTAGAGCTTTGTTTACATCTCCTTCGGCGGCGGCTTCACCGTAGTGCTGGCCGGCTCTCTCGGCTGAGGCGGCTCCGGTGATGTCCTTGAGGTGCTGGACTCTATCTGGCGCATCTGAGAAACCGAGGGTGAGAACGTGGGCGCGCTCGCTTAGAGTTCCGACCTTGCCTGCGGCGTCAAGTTTCTCGATCAAGCTCCCCTGGGTGTTCTTGAACGTCTCGATCTGCTTCTTCACTGCGCTAACACTTCCCAAAGTAGAGAAGTCAGCGAATCCCCCGGCCGCTTTCGCGAGGCCCTTGGTGGCGGCCGCAACCACCTGGCGCTGGGTCGTAGCGATTGCCGTGCCGGCGGCCTTGGCGACGTCAACGATATCGTCAAGGCTCGGCCACCGTCCGTCCGGGTCTGTGTAGAGAGTTGGGTTGCCGTAGGCGTAGAGATAGCGATGGAGGCTCGGCGGATTGTCCTCGTGGCCGTCGGCCGGATCCTCCGTCAGGAACCGCCCCACCGCCGGGTCATAGAACCGCGCCTTGAAGTAGTAAAGCCCGGTCTCGCCGTCCCGCTCGTGCCCGGTGAACCCGAAGGCGTTGAAGCTCGTACCGCCGGTCGCCCGGTAGTTGCCCCAGGCGTCGTACTTGTAGGTCGCCCGCAGACTGCCGTTCAGGGTCGTCAGATCCGTCACCGACCCCAGCGCGTCGAAGAGATAGAACGACCGCCCCTCGGTCTGCTGGTTCAGCGACAGCAGCCGGTCCGGACCGTAGTCGAACTTCGCCAGGGTCGTCCCCGACGCATCCGTCTCGATCAGCACGCTCTTGTCGTCGTAGGCGTAGTGCACGTACCCCAGTGCCCCCTGCTTCAACACCCGCAGGCCCTTGTAGTCGTATTCGTAAACCCCGAGGATCGACGAGCCCTGCAGCACCGCGCTCAGCTGGTCCCGCACGTCGAAGTGGAAGCTGGTGGTGACGCCGGCCTGGGTATGCGAGGTCTGGTTGCCGTTGGCGTCGAAGGTGTAGGCGACGCTCTGCCCCGGATTCACGCCGTCGGCGATCGCGGTCAGCTGGTGGCGGGCGTTGTAGGTGAACCCGCGGTTGGTCAGTGCCACCCCGCCGCCGGTGGCGTTGGCCACCTCGGTGAGCCGGTCGCCCACCCTGTCGTAGGTGTAGGCGACCTGCTGGTCCGGATAAACGACACCCAGCAACCGGTCCGCGGCGTCGAAGCTGTAGGCGGTGGTCTCTCCCCCGGCCGCGCCGCCCGCCCGCACCTCGAGCTGCTGGGTGCGGTTGCCGTTGCGGTCGTACTGGTACTCGAAGTGCGACAGCACGCCGGCCGGCGTCGAGGTCGCCCCCACGCGGTTCTCGAGCACCTGTACCCTGCCGGCGGCGTCGTAGGTGGTGGCCTCGACGGTGCCGTTGGCGTAAGTCACCGTCTTCAATCTGCTGTCGCGGAAGTAGTCGTAGGTGGTCACCCCGCCGCCCGCGGTCAGCGTCACCGCGGTCAGCCGGTTCAAGGCGTCGTAGGCGTACCGGGTCACCAGGCTGTTCGGGTCCTGCAGGCTGGTGCGATTGCCGGCCGCATCGTAGGTGTAGGCGATGGGCAGGCCGTAGCGGTCCGTCACCCCCTGCAGGCGGTCGAAGGCGTCGTAGCTGCGCACCGTCTGACGGCTGGCCGGCGCGCCGGTCCAGGTCTCGGTCACCCCCACCGGGTTGTTGTTGGGATCGTAGACGAACGCGATCGACACCAGGTCGTCGCTGGTCGCCGGGCTCGGCGACGGGTAGCTGGCCGCCACCTGGCGGTCGATCTCGTCGTAGCCGTAGCCGATCGTCTGGCCGTTGGCGTCGGTCAGGCTCACCCGGTTGCCGTTCGGATCGTAGCCGTAGCTCTCCACCGCCGTGTCGGGGTAGGTCTTCTGCGTCGCCCGGTTCAGCGCGTCGTACTGCCAGCGCGTGGCCTGCGACTCGGCGTCGGTCACTGACGTCCGGTTGCTGTTCGGGTCATAGCCGTAGCGGGTGGCGTCGCCCAGCGGATCGTCCACCTCGGTCAGCCGGTTGGCGCCGTCGTAGACGTACTTCCAGGGCTGGCCCGGGAAGGCCGGCCGCTGCTTCTGCGTGCGGTTGCCGTTGCCGTCGTAGACGTAGGCGGTGGTATCGCCGGCGTTGTCGGTCTCCGACGTCACCCGCCGCCGCGGGTCGCGGACGTAGGTCGTCACCCGCCCCTCGGGGTCGGCGACGGCCTGACGGTCGCCCACGTTGTCCAGCGTGTAGGTGGTGATCGCCGCCAGCGGCCGCTCCTCGGCGGTCTCCAGGTTGCGCTCGTCGTACTCGTAGCCGGTGGTGTTCTGGTCGGCGTCGGTAACGAAGCGGCGGTTGCCGGCCTCGTCGTACTGGATCGCCTGCAGCACCACCCCGGCCTTGGTCACCTGCGTCTGCCGCCCCTCGGGGTCGTAGGCGTACTGGCTCACCGTCCCCCGCCGGTCGGTCTCGCTCACCTTGCCGCCCACTCCGTCGTAGGCGAACGTCTGCGTGTAGCCGAGCGGTGCCGGCGCCGTCGTCTGCACCAGCCGGTTGAGCGCGTCGTAGGCGAATACCGCGGTGTGGCCCCGGCGGTCGGTCTGCGACAGGCGGTTGCCCACCGCGTCGTAGGTGCTGGCCGAGGTGTAGCCGAACGGCGCCGGATCGGTCGTCTGCACCAGCCGGTCGAGCCGGTCGTACTGATAGGTGGTGGTGTTGCCGTCGGGGTCGGTCTGCGCCACCTTGTTGGCGGCGCCGTCATAGGCGTACAGCACCCTGCGGCTCTCCGGCAGGTCCTGCTCGATCAGCCGGTGCAGCGCGTCGTAGTGGTTGGTGGTGAGGTTGCCGTTCCGTTGGCGTCGGTCTCGGTCAGCCGCTGGCCGTTGGCGTCGTAGGTGCAGGCCAGGACCGGCCCCACGCTGTCGCTGGTCGCGGTGAGCCGGTTCAGCGCGTCGTAGACGTGGGCCACGGCGTTGCCGTTCGGCAGCTGCTCGGAGGTGCGGTTGCCGACCCGGTCGTAGCCGTAGGCGGTCACCACCTGCCGCGCCGGCACGGTCACGCGGGTGAGCTGCACCGCCTGCTGCGTCAACCGGTTGCGGGCGTCGTAGGCGAAGTTCGCGACGTCGAGCAGCGGATCGATCTGCCGCGTCAGGTTGCCCGCCGCGTCGTACTCGTAACTGGTGGTGTGGCCCAGCGAGTCGGTGCGCTGGGTCGGCCGGTTGAGCGCATCGAACACCGCCGTGTGCACCCGGTCGTGCGGCGCGTTGCGCCAGGTCTGGCTCACCAGGTTGCCGTTGCCGTCGTAGGCCAGGACCGTCTCGGTCGGCGAGCCCGGCTGCCACTCCGGCCCGTCGCTCTGCAGCTGCCGGTTGAGCTCGTCGTAGCGCATCGCCGTCAGCCGCCCGAGCGGGTCCTGCTGCAACACCACGTTGCCGTTGCCGTCGAGGGTGAGCAGCGTCGTCACCACGCCGGCGTCGGCCGTGCGGTCGATGCGGATGCGCCGGTTGAGCGCGTCGTAGCCGGTGGTGGTGACCCGCGGCGCGAAGCCGCTCACCCCGCCGCTGCCGGTGTCGGAGAGCGTCTCGGTGGTGACGTTGCCGACGCCGTCATAGGCGTAGGCGGTGATCCGCCCCAGCGGCTCGTCGCGCTCGGCGAGCCGCTCCGCGTCGTCGTAGACGAAGGTGGTGTCGTGGGCCGGCGAGCCGGCGTAAGGCGAGGCCAGCTGAAGCACTGTCGCCCAGTACTCGACCGGCTGCGAGTCAACCGGCGCGATTGCAGCCGGAGGAATCATCGAAGCGGGTGCCGGCATCAGCGCGCCCAGGCTGGCGAGCGCCAGCAGCGCGATTGCCGATGCCAAGCAGCGCTTTTCCCCGTTCGCTGTGGCATCTTGGCGTCAGCTTATTCTATATCGAGGTTCCCCTCGCAAACTGCCGAAGCTGGCTCTCGGCCCCTCGCAATACCCGCCCTTGGCCAACTGAACTGCTTACCAGCGCCCTTCCTCGACGAAGCTAAGGTGGAGATTCCGCGTCGAAAAACCCTAGCTGCTTGGATCTTCTCAGTCAAGAGTCTCGTCATATCTGTTAGCGCCGGAGGTTTGCCAACCTCCGCCTGGCTTTATGCTGCAATGCCTGCGGCCAAGCTCGATGGCCTGCAATCGCCTCCAGTAATCCGACCTGTTCCGTAGTAGGAGGGAGATCCTCGAGCCAACCTAGAGCAAGGTCTTTCCAGTATGCAGACCCAGACCTGAGCGCATGAGTCACTAGTACTACTGTGTCATAACGGGCGCGAGGCGCGACTCCTACCGGAGTAGTCATAGAAGCCAAGGCCGGCGTTAGTGCAGCACGCAGAGTAAGCAGAATCCAAGTACCAGCCTTCCTCTTGCAGCGTCGGGAGTGCGCTACGCTGGCAGCCGCAGTAGTTGCCCCCGCAGCCGTGCGTCATCGCTTAGTTAGTCATTTTCTCGCCGCTGCTCCGCCTTGCGCGACAACAGCAGCAGCTGATAGTTCGGCTGATCTTCCCTCAACCGGTAGCTAGAAATGAGCGTGCCGCCTTCATCCCAGACATCGCGCTCGAGAGTAATGCCTGACTCATGGAGTGTTCTTTCCTTGATCTTGCCGCTTTCATACCATTCCAATCCAGGGCCATGAAAGGCATTGCGGCGGAGATTGCGTTCGGCTTGCCTAGCACCGCTCGGAAACCATGTGCGCGTGAGCCCCTCCTGAACGCCATTAACAAAAGTTATTTCGCCGATTAGATGGCTGGCCGCGTCGATTTCGTAAGCGATGCCAGTAAAGAGCACACCGTTGTACGTGTATGAATAGTCATCATTAAACTCGATCCTGCGGATGCACGGTCCATACTTCATTTCTCCGACAGGACATTGGTGCCGCCGGTAAGCACCCGGCAATTGCCGCATCTAGGCACGACCGACCCAACTCGATTTGACCAGAGAGACACGTTGTACATCTCGAACTCGCTGAGATCGGTCACAGATAGGCCGAAACGATCCCTGGCGAGAAGAGCCTCATTGAGTGTGAGGAAATCAGAATGGGCGCCAGGTTCACCCCAGGTCGGCCCCACCGCCGTTCCTCCCTCTGCAACTTCAGCCTTGTACGCAATCAACCTCTCCTGGAGCAAGGGGTGCAACTCCTCAGGCACATTCCGTGCGTTTTGGCCGGAGGGCGCTCCCGCCACCCGTACGGCTACGACCCGAATCGCAGTCAGTAGTGAAGGTAGTCACTTATTAGTGCGGTAGGGTTCGAATCAAAATCATATCGGCTAAGTGTCAATCCAGCCGAATCGACCTTCGCGACGCCAGAAATCAAGCTCTTAGGTTCCCATTTCCATCGCAGTGATTTGGTGTCGTCAAATGCAATGACCAGTAGCGATGAAACAACCACCAGGACACGCTCACTGGGGCTGAGTATAAATTGCAACACATCAATCGAACCCTTGCCAACGAAACCCAAACTATCCTCACGTACAATAACGCCCTCGTCGTTATCGATAAGTGCCAACTTAGAAAAACCTGCAATAATGAACACCCCCGCTCGCCGCCAGAAGAAGCCTTTGTAATCGCTCGTGGACGACTTGACATACCCACTGGCTGGATCTGACCCTAGATCATCGATTTTAGCAGACCAAACAAGAGAAGAGTCGCTCCTCTTCTCGAGAACTATGCCCCACTTTATGCCGATGCTTGGCTCGATGACTTGAGCAACTCGAATCCATGACTCGCGATCCAGTATATAGCGATCACTGCCATTGAGCAGGCCAAGCATCGACGTTTACCTCACGACCTGTATGGTGATCACCGAGCCTCCCGTGTCTGGCAGTAGGAGGCTGTGGCTAGTGCCAAATGTTCGCCCGATCGTGTTCATGTCGTTGGTCAGGAAAATGTCGGCACCGGAAGCTGCCGCCTCACTGATATTCAAGGAATCACCAGCATTCCCCCTGCCTGGAACGATTTGGTCAAGGATTTGACGTAACCGGGCCGCAGGAACCGCCGCTCCAGGCTCGCTCATGACTTGGCTGATACCTCTCTTTGACAGGAAGCTTGCGACATCGCGAATTCCAACGCGAGTGCTCAACTCTTGAACGACATTCGGGGTTACCACCAGTCGATCGCCTGCTTGCAGGCCGGCCTGCGTTTGCGACTCTGCGAACTTTACGACGGTGTCAGCGTCGAGCGCGACGACTCGGCCTGGAGTCTGGCTTCCAGCATCCGAGAGAATTGGCTTCGCACTTTGCCCGACGATGCTAGGCCCAGCTTCACTTCCTCCCGAAGCACTCTCCGCAGTAGTGACTGCTTGAGTGGTCCGCTGTGTCGCGACCTCCGAGCCTGTCTTCGTTACTTCCCTAGCCGCAGCCTCGATCTCTCCGCCGGCTGCCCCTGCTGCGTTTGGCGGCGGGATTTCAAACTTCGGTACCAGCTCGGCGACTCCCTCCTCGGCCCCCTCGCGGATGCCCTGAGACGCAGCCTCGCCGATGAAACTGAAGTCTACAGCTTCTCCGATCGCCTTGGCAGCAACCGCTGCTCCCTTCACGGCAGCGCCCCCCGCCGCCGCGTAGAAGAGCTGCTTGCCTACCGCCTCACCCTGCTGCTCGATGGATTGGTTGGCGAAGTTCTCGACGGCGGCGTCGACCGTCTTGGCAGCATTCTTTGCCGCTTGGACCGGATCGGCATAGGCATGGAGGAGGGTCTTATCGATGGCCACGACCCCTTTGACCACTTCCTTGCTCGTCTGGATCGGGTGGGCGGCCGCATGCGCAAGACCCTTGGCCAATTCGACTGGGGCCTTGACAATGCCCCTGCCCTCGGCCTTGAGGAACGCCCAACTGCGCTTCATCGCCGCCCCACTCGACAGGTTCACGTCGGCATAGCTTCGCGGATCCCACCAGTCGCCGGGCGCCCAGCCGTAGGGATCCGTGTAGACCATCGGATTGACGAAGGCGTAGAGGTACCGGTGCAAGCTCGGCGGGTTATCCGTCTTGCCGTCCGCCGGGTCCTCGCTCAGGAACCGCCCCACCACCGGGTCATAGAACCGCGCCTTGAAGTAGTAAAGCCCGGTCTCGCCGTCCCGCTCGTGCCCGGTGAACCCGAAGGCGTTGAAGCTCGTGCCGCTGGTCCCCCGGTAGTTGCCCCAGGCGTCGTACTTGTAGGTCGCTCGCAGGCTGCCGTTCAGGGTCGTCAAATCCGTCACCGACCCCAGGGCATCGAAGAGGTAGAACGACCGCCCCTCGGTCTGCTGGTTCAGCGACAGCAGCCGGTCCGGACCGTAGTCGAACTTCGCCAGGGTCGTCCCCGACGCATCCGTCTCGATCAGGACGCTCTTGTCGTCGTAGGCGTAGTGCACGTACCCCAGCGCCCCCTGCTTCAACACCCGCAGGCCCTTGTAGTCGTACTCGTAAACCCCGAGGATCGACGAGCCCTGCAGCACGGCGCTCAGCTGGTCCCGCACGTCGAAGTGGAAGCTGGTGGTGACGCCGGCCTGGGTGCGCGTGATCTGATTGCCGTTGGCGTCGAAGGTGTAGGCGACGCTCTGCCCCGGGTTCACGCCGTCGGCGATCGCGGTCAGCTGGTGGCGGGCGTTGTAGGTGAATCCGCGGTTGGTCAGGGCCACCCCGCCGCCGGTGGCGTTGGCCTGCTCGGTGAGCCGGTCGCCCACCCTGTCGTAGGTGTAGGTGACCTGCTGGTCCGGATAAACGACACCCAGCAACCGGTCCGCGGCGTCGAAGCTGTAGGCGGTGATCTCCCCCCCGGCCGCGCCGCCCGCCCGCACCTCGAGCTGCTGGGTGCGGTTGCCGTTGCGGTCGTACTGGTACTCGAAGTGCGACAGCACCCCGGCCGGCGTCGAGGTCGCCCCCACCCGGTTCTCGAGCACCTGCACCCTGCCGGCGGCGTCGTAGGTGGTGGCCTCGACGGTGCCGTTGGCGTAAGTCACCGTCTTCAATCTGCTGTCGCGGAAGTAGTCGTAGGTGGTCACCCCGCCGCCCGCGGTCAGCGTCACCGCGGTCAGCCGGTTCAAGGCGTCGTAGGCGTACCGGGTCACCAGGCTGTTCGGGTCCTGCAGGCTGGTGCGGTTGCCGGCCGCGTCATAGGTGTAGGCGATGGGCAGGCCGTAGCGGTCCGTCACCCCCTGCAGGCGGTCGAAGGCGTCGTAGCTGCGCACCGTCTGACGGCTGGCCGGCGCGCCGGTCCAGGCCTCGGCCACCCCCACGGGGTTGTTGTTCGGGTCGTAGGCGAACGCGATCGACACCAGGTCGTCGCTCGTCGCCGGGCTCGGCGGCGGGTAGCTGGCCGCCACCTGGCGGTCGATCTCGTCGTAGCCGTAGCCGATCGTCTGGCCGTTGGCGTCGGTCAGGCTCACCCGGTTGCCGTTCGGATCGTAGCCGTAGCTCTCCACCGCCGTGTCCGGGTAGGTCTTCTGCGTCGCCCGGTTCAGCGCGTCGTACTGCCAGCGGGTGGCCTGCGACTCGGCGTCGGTCGCCGACGTCCGGTTGCTGTTCGGGTCGTAGGCGTAGCGGGTGGCGTCGCCCAGCGGATCGTCCACCTCGGTCAGCCGGTTGGCGCCGTCGTAGACGTACTTCCAGGGCTGGCCCGGGAAGGCCGGCCGCTGCTTCTGCGTGCGGTTGCCGTTGCCGTCGTAGACGTAGGCGGTGGTATCGCCGGCGTTGTCGGTCTCCGACGTCACCCGCCGCCGCGGGTCGCGGACGTAGGTCGTCACCCGCCCCTCGGGATCGGCGACGGCCTGACGGTCGCCCATGTTGTCCAGCGTGTAGGTGGTGATCGCCGCCAGCGGCCGCTCCTCGGCGGTCTCCAGGTTGCGCTCGTCGTACTCGTAGCCGGTGGTGTTCTGGTCGGCGTCGGTGACGAAGCGGCGGTTGCCGGCCTCGTCGTACTGGATCGCCTGCAGCACCACCCCGGCCTTGGTCACCTGCGTCTGCCGCCCCTCGGGGTCGTAGGCGTACTGGCTCACCGTCCCCCGCCGGTCGGTCTCGCTCACCTTGCCGCCCACGCCGTCGTAGGCGAACGTCTGCGTGTAGCCGAGCGGCGCCGGCGCCGTCGTCTGCATCAGCCGGTTGAGCGCGTCGTAGGCGAACGCCGTGGTGTGGCCCCGGCGGTCGGTCTGCGACAGGCGGTTGCCCACCGCGTCGTAGGTGCTGGACGAGGTGTAGCCGAACGGCGCCGGATCGGTCGTCTGCACCAGCCGGTCGAGCCGGTCGTACTGATAGGTGGTGGTGTTGCCATTGGCGTCGGTCTGCGCCACCTTGTTGCCGGCGCCGTCATAGGCGTACAGCACCCTGCGGCTCTCCGGCAGGTCCTGCTCGATCAGCCGGTGCAGCGCGTCGTAGTGGTTGGTGGTGAGGTTGCCGTTGGCGTCGGTCTCGGTGAGCCGCTGGCCGTTGGCGTCGTAGGTGCAGGCCAGCACCGGCCCCACGCTGTCGCTGGTCGCGGTGAGCCGGTTCAGCGCGTCGTAGACGTGGGCCACGGCGTTGCCGTTCGGCAGCTGCTCGGAGGTGCGGTTGCCGACCCGGTCGTAGCCGTAGGCGGTCACCACCTGCCGCGCCGGCACGGTCACGCGGGTGAGCTGCACCGCCTGCTGCGTCAACCGGTTGCGGGCGTCGTAGGCGAAGTTCGCGACGTTGAGCAGCGGATCGATCTGCCGCGTCAGGTTGCCCGCCGCGTCGTACTCGTAACTGGTGGTGTGGCCCAGCGAGTCGGTGCGCTGGGTCGGCCGGTTGAGCGCATCGAACACCGCCGTGTGCACCCGGTCGTGCGGCGCGTTGCGCCAGGTCTGGCTCACCAGGTTGCCGTTGCCGTCGTAGGCCAGGACCGTCTCGGTCGGCGAGCCCGGCTGCCACTCCGGCCCGTCGCTCTGCAGCTGCCGGTTGAGCTCGTCGTAGCGCATCGCCGTCAGCCGCCCGAGCGGGTCCTGCTGCAGCACCACGTTGCCGTTGCCGTCGAGGGTGAGCAGCGTCGTCACCACGCCGGCGTCGGCCGTGCGGTCGATGCGGATGCGCCGGTTGAGCGCGTCGTAGCCGGTGGTGGTGACCCGCGGCGCGAAGCCGCTCACCCCGCCGCTGCCGGTGTCGGAGAGCGTCTCGGTGGTGACGTTGCCGACGCCGTCATAGGCGTAGGCGGTGATCCGCCCCAGCGGCTCGTCGCGCTCGGCGAGCCGCTCGGCGTCGTCGTAGACGAAGGTGGTGTCGTGGGCCGGCGAGCCGGCGTCGGACCAGTCGCTCTCCAGCGTCTTGTTGCCGGCGGCGTCGTACTGGTAGGTCTTGGTGCCGTGCGCGGCGTTCTGGATCTGCGACGGCCGGCGCTGCAGGTCGTAGGTGGTCGCCGTCGCGTGCCCCTCGGCATCGGTCACCGTCACCACGTCGTGCGTGTCGTCGTAGGCGGTAGTCTCGACGGCGGCGGCGCCGCCCACCGGCGGATAGGTCTTCTGGATCAGCCGGCCGAGCGTGTCGTAGGCGAACGAGGTCAGGTTGCCGAGCGGATCGGTGCGGGTCAGCGGCAGGCTGCGCACGCTCCAGGTGGTGCTGACGACCCCCGCCAGCGGGTCGGTGACGGTCGCCAGGTTGCCGTAGGGATCGTAGGTGAAGCGCGAAACGTTGCCGCGGGCGTCGGTCGTCGAGGCGCGGTCGCCGTCCGGCAGGTAGACGTGGCTCACGGTGTCGAGATGCGGGCTGCCGCCGGCGTCGCGCACCGCGATCTGCTGCTGGGTGAGGTTGCCGGCGATGTCGTAGGTGAAACTGGTGACGGCGCCGTTGCGGTCGGCCCTGGTTTGTACCCGCTCCTTGATGTACGGCGGGTTGAAAGTCGCCGGCGGCCAGTAGGTGGTGGCGATCGAGTAGTCGTGCGACTGTCCCTGCACGTCCACCACGGTCACCGCTTCGGTCAGCGGATTGCCGAACGCATCGTAGGTGTAGCTCGTCAACACGCCGTTGGCGTCGGTGCGGCTGAGCATCAACACGTCGTTCTGCGCCCAGGTCATCGCGGTGACGTGGTTCAACGGGTCCTGGATCTGGACCGCGCTGCCGTACTGGTTGAGCTGGTAGATCGTCGCCTTCTGCCGCGGATCGGTCACCGTCGTCTGCAGAGTGACGCCCGTGCGGTTCACCAGCCCCGGCAGGTCATACGCGAACTGGGTGACGCCGCCCATCGGCTCGGTCAACTGCGTCACGCCGTAGCTCAGCACCTGGATGTTGCCCTGCAGGCCGATGGCCGCCTGCTGCGCCTGGTAGGAGGTGGTCGCGCCGTCCAGCTCGTTGGTGGCGCTCACCATCAGGTGCCGGGCCTCGAGCGGATAGGCGGGCGCCGTCGCGTACTTGTAGCTCTCCACCCGGCTGCCCTGCTCGCGGCTGGCCTTGCTCAGGTTGCCGAAGCTGTCGTACTCGTAGGTGGCGGCCATGCCGTCCGGGCCGTCGATCTCGTTGATCACATAACCGTTGGACCCGGCGAAGATGCGCTGCTGGTACTGGAAGGTCAGCTTGCGCCCGGCGTCGTCGGCGACCGCCAGCAGCTTCGGATGCGCCGGGTCGGCGGTGTCGTAAGTCAGCCTGGTGGTCAGGCCGTTGGGGTCGGCGATCCACGCCAGCGGCAGCTCGGTCGCGGCGCCGCCCGCCAGCGGCAGGTAGTGATAGTGCATCCCCGACTTGCTGTAGAAATCGAAGCCGCCGTCGCCCAGGCTCGGCACCAGGGTGCCGTGGTAGCCGCGGGTCGGCGTGTAGTGGCCGGCGCCGTCGCCCAGGAAGCGAATGCCCGACCCCTCGCCGCCGGTGACGATCAGGTCGCCGCAGGGGGTGACGTCGATTCTCTGGTCGTAGCTGTGACTCCAGCTGGTGCCGAGCGGCCCGAGCTGGTCGGTGGCGCGGCTCGAATAGGTGCGCGTCAGTTCCAGCGCCGGGCCGTGCCCGGGTAGGGAGATGTCCTCGCGCGACAGCGTCAGATGGCCGTCGAAGAGGTCCACCCCCTTGACCAGCACGTGCCCGACCGGCAGCGTGTCGCGGCTGCGGTATTCCGACACGATCGTGCCGGTCACCTCCTGGACGCTGCCGTCGAAATCGCTGACGCCGTGCAGCTTGTAGGTATAGATCCCGGGAGCCAGCTGGTAGGCGCCCGCCGGCGTGCCGGCCGGATCGATCATCACTCCCTGGTTGCCGGGGGCGAACTCCTGGCCGTCGAAGATGCTCTGGGCGGGCCCGAAATGCTGGGTGCCGCCGGTGTCCACGCTCTCGAGCTGGGTGACGCTCAGGCTCACCTTGGCCTGCTGCGCCTCGGTCCAGGTGAGCTCGGCGGTCTGCGGGCAATACCGCTGATTGAGCAGATCGACGTCCTGGGACACGTAGACGGCCGCCACGTTGTTGGCGAAGATCCCCTGGCTCAGCGGCATGTTGAACAGCGGCGAGTCCACCTCGTCGGCCGTCCCCGGGTTGACGACCAGCTGCGCCTGGTTCGCCTGCCGCAGGTCGAAGGCGGTTCCCCGGGGCACCAGGATGGCGCCGCTGCCGGCCGTGGGCATGATCGCGGAGCTGGTGACCGTGCCGTTGACCAGCTGGTTGATCACTCCGTTCAGCGGTACGTAGGCCGCCGGCGCGATCTGGAACTGCACCTGCGTGGCGCCGGCGGTGAGACCGTTGCTGTCGAGGACGATCGGCTGCGGCAGCGTCCCCGTCACCTGCGCCTGGATGCCCCAGATGCCGATCGGACCGTCGAAGCTCGGCGGGTCCTGAATGGGCGCCGTCTGGATGGTCACCGAGCCATCGTTGTTCAGGACGTAGCCCGGTACGTTCATGACGATCTGGAAGCCGAGCGGGTTGAACCCCGGCGTCGACCCGGTGGCGACCCGCGTCAGGTAGGACTGGCTGGCCGGATCGTAGGCCGGGGGCGAAGCGCTGCCGCCGTTGCCGACGGTCGCCTGGATGGTGCTCGCCATGGCGCCGACCCAGTGACCGGTCGAGAGGTAGCACAGCATCTGGCCGCTGGGGCTCGCAGCATCCGGGTGCAGCTGGTAGTCCTGCAGGAACGCGGACAGGGAGACCGCCACCGGCTTCGCATAGCTCAGGCCGGCCGCGGCCGCCGCCACGATGTTGCCGGAGCCGTCCGCATCGACCGTCGCCGAGTAGCCAAACTTCACCGTCGGCACGCAGAGCGAGGCGCCGAACGGCGGGTCGCAGCTCGCCAGGGTGTTCACGGCGACCTGGAAGTGGTACTGCAGCGGCGCCACGCCCGCCGCGCCAGGCGTCGAGATGTTGACGACGTCGCTGCGGCTCACGTCGCTGCCGAGGATCAATCCGACGTCCAGGCCCTCGGCGTGGCTCTCGACCGTCAGGCTCGACGACCCGCACTGCCCGAGATAGGGCGTCCGCACCGCGCAGTTGCCGCCGTTCTGCGTCGAGACGAACACCGCCGCGGGCTGGCCGCCGCTGCCGTTGTTGGTGCAGGTGAGGTCGCTGCGCGGCCCGGTGCCGCTGGCGTCGAAGAGCACCGGCACGTTGGCGATCGAGTTGCCGTACTGGTCGTTGACCCGCAGCACGAAGTCGCCGGCGTAGAAGCCCGGCGCCTCCACGTGCTGGCCCGGAGCGCTGAGCGCTTGCAGCGCCGCCGGCGGGCCCGAGTAGCCGAAGAGCTGGAAAGCGCCGCCGCTCACCTCGATGGCGCCGCCGCCGGTGGCGACGGTGGCATCGACGAGCTGCAGCAGGGTCAACGTCTGGTACGAGTCGCCGGCGTTGCGCAGCCGGAAGGTCGGACTGTCGGCGACGGTGCGGTCGAGGCGCACCACGATCGAGGCCCTGCCCAGCCGGTCGCTGGTCACCACCGCGGCGGCCTGCTCGGTCTGGCTCGCCGGATCCACCACGGTGCCGATGGCGGTGGTGAAGGTGACCGCCGCGCCCACCACCGGCCGGCCGGCGCCGTCGCGCACCAGGACGCTGACCGGCGCCGCCAGCAGCTGGCCGACCACCCCGGTCTGGTTGTCGGTCTGCGCCACCTTGACCAGGCTCGCCGCCGCCAGCGGGTCGCCGTTCGGCGCGCCGCTGTAGGGGCTCGCCAGCGCGTCGCGCACGAAGTTCAGCGTCCAGCTGTCGGGCGACTCGGCGGTGGCGCCGCCGGCCAGACCGCCGGCGATCAGGTAGGCGGCGCCGCCGCTCACCGGGTCCTCGACCCGCCAGACCGCGCCCGTCCAGGCGGCCCGCGAGATCGGCGCCACCGGCACGTCCACGGTCATGCCGAGGCGCAGCCAGTTCTGGATGTCCGCCACCACCGCCGCTGGCTGTTGCAGGGTGGGGATCAGCGTCGCGGCGTTCTGGGCGTCGAGGTGGAGCACCGCCGCCCCGGCCTGGCTCGCCACCCCCAGGCCCTTGTCGGCGGAGACCGAGTCCACCGCGAAGTCCTGCTCGAAGGTGGTGTGCTCGAGCGCCGAGCCCTCGAGCGCGGCGAGGCGCATCCAGTCGTGGGCGGTGGTCGAGTCGGCGCCGCGCGCGAACGGCTCGGCGACGCGCAGCGCGGCGTCGACCGTCACCCCGGTCCAGCGCAGGTCGTAGGGCAGCCCCGCCACCTGGTCGACGTTCATGGCGTTGCCCACCACCGACAGCGACGGCAGCGGCCGCAGCACCGCCACGTCGAGCAGGCCGCCCAGCTCGGACTCGGCCTGGTCCCAGTGCTGGCTGTAGGCGACCGCCTCCTGCGCCAGCAGCTGCGCGCCCTGCGACTCGGAGTCTGCCGGGGCTGCCGGGTTGGGCGGCGCCCCGGCCGGCGGCGCCGGCGGGGTCGGCGGGGCTATCGCCTGCTCGGCGCCCACAGCCAGCGCGTAGTAGCCGCCGGCGGTCAGGCTCTCGTCGATCGTCTCGCTGCCGAACGGCCCGCTGAGCGTCGCCTCCAGCCGGTGCGCGACCCCCATCGGCAGCGGCGACTCCCCCACCACCGTGGCGACGCCGTCGAGGTTGATCTGCGGGCGCAGCTGCACGAGATAGACCGGCACGCTGTCGAGGCCGCCGAAGGACTCCACCGTGCGCTGGTCGTCGGCGGTGGCCGGGATGTAGCTCAGGGTGAGCCGCTCGCCCGCCACCGCCGCCACCGCCAGCGTCGCGTCGAGCGCCACGTCGTCGGTCGGCTGCGGCCCCACCCTCGCCACCAGGTGCAACTGGTGGCTCTGCGCCGGATCGACCGCCGGCGCCTCGGCGGTCACCACCGTCACGCTCATCGGCAGTGAGCTCGGCAGCAGCCCCAGGGTCACCGCATGGATGGTCCGCGAGCCCAGCTGCTGCGCATAGGTCAGGGCGCCGGGCTGCTGTGCCAGGTAGCCGTCGACCGCCTGGCGGATGGCGGCCAGCGGGTCCGCGAGCTGTGGCGCCGCTAGCGTCGCCGCGATCAGGCCGTCCACCGAGTAGCCCATCTGCCGCAGCACGCCGGCCGGCGCCGCGTCGTCCACCGCCTTGATCGCCGGCGCCAGCGGCACCCAGGTCTTGCCCGAGACGTCCACCACCGCGCCGCGGTAGTTGGTGTAGGGGACGTAGGCCTCCACCCAGGTCTGCTCCACGTCGAAGGCGGCGACGCCGCCGCCCCGCACCACCGGCGAGTGCGCGACGCCGGCCCGCGACAGCGCCGCATCCACCGCCGCCGCCAGCGCCGCGGGCGGCGCCGTCCCGGCCGCCGGCAGGTGGTCGCTGATCCCCAGGCTCCCGGCCAGCGTCGCGACCGGCAGCTCGGCCACGCCGCGCACGTAGCGCGCCGGCGCGCCGCTCGCGCGCAGCAGCGCGATCAGCAAGCTGGCCTGGTCCACGTCGTTGCCGGCGCCCTGGCGCAGCGTCCCGAGCGCGCCTTTCATCGAGCCGGCGTACCACTCGGTGCGGATGCCGTTGCGCACCCATTGCAAGGCCTGCACGTAGTCGAAGCCGGGGACCGTCGCCTGGGTCACGATCTCCGGCGCCAGCGGCGCCTCGGGGGTCGGGGCCAGGTCGGCCGCCACCGGCGGGCTGGCCTGGGCGCTGGCGTAGGCCGGGGTCAGCGCCGGCGAGGTGACCGGCTGCCGCGGCGCCAGTCCCTCCTGGCGGTAGGGCAGCAGGCTCGACCGCAGCAGCGGCCGCGCGGCAGGCGCCAGCACCGCCGCCAGCGCCGGGCGCACCGCCGCCAGCGCCCCCGCCAGCGTCGCCGCGTCCGCCGCGCTCACCGGTTGCTTGGCGGCGAGCGCCGCGCGCACCGCCGCGGCCGGGCCGCCGAGCGGCCCGAGCACCTGCGAGATCGCCTGGGAGTAGAGCTGCTCCGCCGCCGCCAGCCGGCCTGCCGCGGCAGTGCCCAGCTTCGCCGCGGCGATCCGCGCCCCGACCGCCGCGAAGCGCTGCCGCAGATGCTGGTCCGCCGCCGCCAGCCGGTCGCAGGCCGCCAGCGCCGCCGCCGGGTCCACCGGCGCCGCGGCGGCACGCGCCGCTGCCGCCGAGCCCGGCGCCGGCACCACGAAGCCCAGGCAGGCCCGCGGGACCAGGCCGGCGCTGGCGGCGAGCCCCGCCAGCGCGGCGTTGACCTCCGCCTCGGCACCGGAGCCGGTGCCAGCGCTGCCTGCGGCGGTGGTGCCGATGCCCACTCCACCGCCGGCTCCTGGCACTCCGGCGGCAGCGGCGGCGGCCGAAACCCGCAGGCCGGCAGCGTCCACCGCGACTTTCCCGCCGGCCGCTCCAATTGCCACCAGCGGCGGCATGGCGCCACCGGGCTTCGCGGGCGCCGGCGAGACGGACCGAGACGCCGGCGCGGGGGCGGGTTGCGGAGGTGCGGCGGCCGCCGCACCGGCCAGCAGCGCCCAGCCCACGATCAGAGTGACATACGCCCGCCTGCTCCGCTTCCCCATGCTTCTCCTCATCCTCCCTGTCCTCATCCTCGCCCCAAGATCCCCGCGCCGCGCGCCTCCCGCCTCACCTGCGGCTCTCCTCAATTCCCGACCGGCAGGCAGCCGGTGAACAGGTACTGGTTGGACTGGCCACCGCCGGCGACCGAGGCGCCGATCAGCGTACCGTTGACGTTGCCGTTGTTGAAGCTGATCGCCGCCCGGGGCGCCATCACCGTGCCGGGCACCCCGATGCCGCTGATCGACAGGCTGGTGGCCTGGTAGAAGTTGAGGAACACCTGGCCGTTGGCGACGCCGGTCAGCTGGAAGCCGAAGTTCTGCATCTTGTCGCTGGCGCCGTCGACGTTGACCAGCGCCGTCGAGCCCGCCGGCACCTGGATGCTCAGGCCCACCGCCACCGCCAGGTCGCTGCCGTGCACGCTGAAGACGTTGAGCGTCGCGCTGTTGCCGGCGAGCTGGATCTGCTTCCACGGCTGCACCGTGGTGGTGCCGTTGACCGCCAGGCTCGCCCAGTAGCTCGACAGGATGGTCAGCGCGCGGCTGGCGCCGGCGAAATCGACCGGCGCGTCCTGGCGCGCCGAGCCGTTCGGCACCGACACGCTGGTCAGCCCCACCGTGCCGCCGTAGACCACGTTGCCATGGCTCACCGTGCCGCCGGTGAAGGAGAGCGCGCCGCCGGCGATCAGCACGTCGTCGTCGCCGCCGGTGGCGGTGAGCGACTGGCCGACGCTGTAGTTGGAGAGCGTCACGTTGCCGGCCGCCGCCAGCCGCCCGGCCGTGTCGGTGCCGCTCTGGGTGACGTTGCCGAGCGCGAACAGGTTGAAGCGGCCGGCCACGCCCAGCGGATCGGCGCTGCACACCAGCGGGCAGGCGGCGCTGTCGTAGGCGGCCAGCGCCGCGGTCAGGTTCGCCGCGGTCTGCGCATCGCTCCCCCCGAGCACCGTCCCCAGCGGATGCTGCTCGAGGAAGGCATCGGCGTTGGCGGCCGGCGTCTGCCCCGCGGCCGGCGCTCCCGCCGCCAGGTCGAGCCGGGTGGCCGCGGTCTGCTGCGCGAGCAGCGCCAGCGGGTCGGCGCCGCCGTAACCCAGCAGCCAGAGCGCTCCGCCCTGGTCGTAGCCGATGCCGCCGACCGACACCGAGGGGAAGGTCCAGCTCTCCTGGTGATGGCGCCAGTAGCTCGGCGGCTGGGCGCAGAACGGCCGCGGCAGCAGCCGCACCTCGGCCTGGGCGCGCGCCACCACCGCGCCCACCGGCTGCGTCAGCGCCAGGTCGAACGCCCGGTCCACCTGGTCGCTGGCGAGGCCGAGAGCGACCAGCGCCACGTCCTGCTCGACGCTCCCCGGCGAGAACACCAGCGAGCCCGAGGCCGCCAGGTAGTCGGTGCCGGCCACCGCCGTGTCGTCCACGGTGGCGTAGTGCACGGTCACCGTCTGCGACGCCGCGCACGACAGCACCACCCGCGCCGAGAATGCCTGCCGCTGGCCGGCCGCCGGCGTCGCCACCGCGGCGTCCAGCACCGCCAGCGTCGGGTCCTGGACCGAAACCAGCGACAGGCCGTCGAAGTAGGCGGCCCCGCCGCCACCCGCCGGCAGGCCGGAGAGCAGGCGCACCCGCAGCCAGCGCGCCCCGGAAGGCGCCTGGCGCTGGTCGCCGACCTGCTGCCAGCCCTGCGGGCTCGACAGCGCCCCGGAGTCGAACGATCCCAGCACCGTCTGGTTGGTTGCGTCGCGGTACTCGACGACGATCCGCGCCGTGCTGGCCGGCGCGCCGCCGCCGGCGTCGGCGGTGCGCAGCTGGCCGGTGAAGGCAAACGACTGCCCGGCCGCCGACGCGATCTGCGCGCCATAGCTCTGCAGATCGACGTCCTGCTTCAGCTCGCCCGCGGCATCGCTGGTAGCGAAGTCGTCGTCCCCCGCGAACGCCACCGGCGGGCCGCCGCTCACCTGCCAGGCGCTGCCCGCCACTACGTCCCAGCCGGGGATGAGGTTCGATGCCGATGGCTGCTCGGCATCCGGGTTGGCGAGCAGGTTGACGCTGGTGCAGGCGGTGGCCGGCAGGATAGTGCCGGTCGCCGCCGCCCGCGCCAGGTTCGCCCCCTGCGGGCCGGCGAGCTGCACCGTGAAGGTGGCCGCGGACAGCAGCAGCGGATCGGCGAGCACCGGCACGCTCACCGTCTGCAGCGTCGTGCCCGGCGCGAAGCTGAGCGTGCCGCCGGCCGGGATGAAGTCGATGCCGTCGATGGCGGTGCCGCCCGCCGTCGCGAAGCCGACCGTGACCGTGCCCGCGGCCGGCGCCGACAGGCTCACCGTGAACCGCGCCGCCACGCTGCCGCTGCCCGGGGAGGTGACGGTGACGTCGGCGATCGACAGCGCCGGCACCGCGGCGCCGATGGTGAACGCCACCGCCGCCTGCGCCTGGTTGCCCGCCGCATCGACGGCGGCGATCTGCAGCTGATAGCTGCCGGCCGCGGCAACCGTCGTCCCCGACACGAACGGCTGACCATTCAGCGTGATCGTCTGGGTGCCCGGATGCGAGTCGCTCACCGTCACCACCGGCGTCACCGGCGCGCCATAGGTCGCGCCATTGCTGACGCCGGAAACCGTGATGACCGGCGGCGTCTCGTCGATAGCGAACCCGACCGTCAGGCTCGCCTGGTTGCCCGCCGCGTCGGTCGCGGTCACCACCAGCGTGTAGCTGCCCTCGGCAGTCACCGCCGTCCCGGACACGAATGCCTGACCGTTCAACGTGATCGTCTGCGTCCCCGGGTGCGCATCCGTCACCGTCACCACCGGCGTTACAGGCGTCGCCGCCGCGCCGTACAACCCGCCATTGCTCACGCCCGTGACCGCAATCACCGGCGGCGTCTTGTCGATCACGAACCCGACCGTCAGGCTCGCCTGGTTGCCGGCCGCGTCGGTGGCCGTGACGATCAGCGTGTAGCTGCCCTCCGCGGCCACCGCCGTCCCCGACGCGAACGCCTGACCGTTCAAGGTGATCGCCTGCGTCCCCGGATGCGCGTCGCTCACCGTCACCACCGGCGTCACCGGCGTCGCCGCCGCGCCGTACAACCCGCCATTGCTCACGCCCGTCACCGTGATCACCGGCGGCGTGGTGTCGATCGCAAACCCGACTGCCGCGCTCGCCTGGTTCCCCACCGCGTCGGTGACGGTCACCGCGAGCGTGTGATTGCCTTCCGCCGTGACCGCCGTACCCGAGGCGTACGGCTGGCCGTCCAGCGTCAGGGCGGCGCTGAAAGTCGCAGTGGCGGCAGTTATCGTCACCACCGGCGTCACCGGCCCGTTGTACAGCCCGCCGTCCTGCACGCCGGTGATGGCGATGACCGGCGGCGCGACCGCCACGGTGAAGGCGATCGCGGTGCTGGTGGCCGCGTTGCCCGCCGCGTCGGTCGCCTGCGCCCTGACGCCGTGGGCGCCGGCGGCGATGCCGGAGAGCAGCAGCTGGTAGCTGCCCGCCGCCGGGTCGAGCGGCGACGCCGCCTGCCAGGCGCCGCCGTCGAGGCTCATCTGGACGGCGGTCACGATCGATAGCGGATCAAGCGCCGTGGCCTGCACCGCGAAGGCGCTCCCGACCGTGGCTCCGGCCGCCGGCTGGATCACGGTGACCGTGGGCGGCGTGCGATCGACGACGGTGAAGCCCACCGTCGCCAGGGTGACCGTCTGGATGCCGCCGCCGGCGCCGCCCGCCGGCAGGTCGGCCTCGAGCACCGCCAGCCGGTTGCCGAGCCCGAGCGCCCCAGTGTCGAAGCTGGCGCCGCCGCCGGCCCCGCCGCCCGCCGGCAGGTCGAAGGCGGCGGCCTGCCGCGCCAGCTCCTGGGCGGTGGCGGCGTCCAGCACCCGCACCCGCACCGGCACCTGCGACAGCGCCGCGGCGCCGCCGTTGTGCAGGGTGTAGGTGACGGCGAGCGCCTGTCCCCAGGACGGGGCGCGGTTGGCCAGCGCCAGCGTGCCGGTGACCGCCGCCGCCGCGCCGGTCAGGCTGAACGGCGTCGCGGCGCTCGCCAGCACCTGCCCGCCGTCGAGCACCGCGGCGGTCACCTGGTAGGCGCCGGTGGCCGCACCGCCGCTCGCCCAATCCACCGCCACCGTCGCCTGACCGCCGGGCAACAGCGTCCCCAGCGGCAGCGTCCAGTCGCCGGCCACCGTCGGCGGCGGCGTGCCGCCCGGGCCGCCGCCGGTCACCACCTGCAGATGCACGCTGACCCCGGCGAGCGGCGCGTTGCCGCTGGGATAGCCGATCTGCGTGGCGATGTGCACGCTCGCGCCCACCGGATACGACTCCTCGTCGGTCGTCACCGCCGCGGTCAGCTGCGCCACCGTCACGATCGCAAACGGCGCCGTCGCCTCCGCGACCGTGTTGCCCTGCCCATCCTGCAGCTTGACGTCCACCAGGTAGCTGCCCGCCAGCGTCGAGCCGACGTTCCAGGTCGCCTGCCGGGTGAGCTGCTGCGCGTAGCCGAGCTGGTCCACCGCGATCGCCGGCAGCGTGGTGACGGCGAATCCCTGCGCGTCCTCGATCGTCACCAGCACCTGACCGCTGAACACCGCGCTGCCGTTGAACACCGTCACCGTCGAGGTGAGGGTGGCGTTCGGCTGGTAGGCCGCCTGATCGGTCGTCACCGTCACCACCGGCGGCCCCTGGGTCACCACCTGGAAGGCGACCTGCGCCTGATCGTCGCTGCGGGTCGTCTCCTGGACGAGGCCCTCGGGATCGACCTGCGCCACCAGCGTCCAGGGGCCGGCCGGGCCGGGGACCGCGCCATCCTGACTGACGCTCGCCGCGCCGCCCGCCGGGATCGCCGGCACCGGCAGCGCGGCGGCGAGGCTCACCTGGGCGCCGCCCGGCCCGTAGGCGGTGAGCGCCAGGCTGGTGGCCGGCGCGTCCACCGTGCCGGTGTTGTGCACCGTCGCCGACACCCGCACCGTCTGGCCGGCGAGCGGCGCCGCCGGCAGCAGCGCCAGGTCGGCCGCCGCGATCGCCAGGTTCGGCAGCGCCGCCGCGCCGAGATGGATCACCCGCGGCGCCGAGGCGGCGCTGACGTTGCCGGCGGCGTCCCGCGCCGTGGCGGTGAAGCTGTTGTCGCCGGGGCTCAGGGCAACGCTCGCGAAGGCGAAGCGGCCAGCGGGGGCGATGCGCAGGACGTCTCCGGCCACCGCCAGCACGTACCCGCCGGGCACCCACCACAGGTCCCCCGGCGCCGTCTGGGCGAGCGGCACCGGCCCGGCGCCGCCGCTCCCGACCGGCACGGCGTCCGCCACCACCACCGCGCCGTTCGCCGCATAGGCCAGCTGCTTGCCGTCCGGCGACACGGCCGGCAGCAGCGGCCCGGGCAGCACCGCCGTCAAAGCCACCGTGCTGCCGTCCGCCAGGGCGGTGCGCCGCGCCTGCTCGTTGCCGGTGGCGGGATCCAGCTCGCTGTAGATCACCGCCGACCCGTCCAGCGTCCAGCCGGCCCGTCCCGAGCCCGGGTTGGGCTCGATCAGCACCGCCGCATGCGGTGCCGTGGTCGCCACCACCACCAGGCCGCTGCCGGTCGCCGGCGGCGGCTGCGGCCCGACGTAGGCCACCGCTGAACCCTCGGGCGACCAGACCACGCCGCTGACCGCGTTGGGATCGACCGCCGCCAGCAGGTCCCAGCTCCCCGCCGCCGGATCCAGCACCCAGATGCCGGCCTGACCGCCGCGGCTGCCGAGCACCGCCAGCCGCTCGCCGTCGGGGGCGGCCACCGCGCCGGCGGCCGCATCCAGCGCCGCCAGGGTCGTCTGCGCCGCACCGGCGAAGCGGTAGCTGCGCACCTCGCTGCCGGCCGCCGTCGCCGCCAGCAGCAGCAGGCCGCGACCATCCGCCATCCAGCCCGCCGGCACGACCCCGGCGCCGAGCGTCAGCGAGATGCTGGACGGCCCGCCCGCGGCGTCGAAGTCGTAGAGGCTGAAGCCGCCGCCGTTCTGGGACACCAGCAGGTAGCGGCCGTCCGGCGAGGGCACCAACTGGCCGCTCAGCGCGCCGCTGTCGGCGACCGCCGCCGCCGCCGACGCCTGGGTCGAGCGGCTGCCGCCGTCGCCGGATGCCGGCGATGTTGGCACCAGCACCAAGGTCGCGCCGGCCTCGGCGGTGCCCACCAGATCGGCGGTCGGGTCGGTGGTCACGAAGGCCAGCGTCGAGCGCGCCGGGAAGTGCAGCACCGGCGGGTCGGGAGGCGTCGTGTCGGCGGGCGTGCCGCTGGCCTCGTTGGAGGGCGCGCCGACATTGCCCAGGGCATCCACCGCCGCCACCACGTAGTAGTAGGTTCGGCCGTTGGTCAGCCCGCTATCGCGGTACGGTGGCGCGGGGGTGGTGCCGACAACCTGGTACGGGCCTCCCTGGACCGTGCCGCGCTCGATCTCGTACACGACGCCTCCCGGAGGCGCCGCCGCCGCCGGCACCGCCGTCCAGCTCAGGTCGAGAGCGCCACCGGCCGGCACCACGGCGACGGTCAGCCCCGCCGGGGCCGGCAGCAGCGCCACCGCCACCGTCACCGCCACCACGTTCGACGGCGCCGAGACGTTGCCCAGCTGATCGACCGCCTCGACGGTGTAGTGCCAGGTCCCATCGGGGCGGCCGGCGTCGGCATAGGACAGGATGGACGGATCGGTCACCTGCGCGATCGGCGCCCCCTCGCGCAGCACCAGGTAGTAGGCGATGTTGGGCGAGGTGCTCGGGGTCCAGCTCAGATCGACCTCGGAGCCGTTGGCCGTGCCGCTCAGCGTCACCGCCGCCGGCGGCGTGCCGACGGTGGCCGTCGCCGGCGCCGACGGCAGGCTCTCGATGCCGACCGGCCCGACCGCGATCACCTGGTAGCTGTGACTGCCGCCGCCGGGCGCATCGCTCGCCGCGGGCGTGGCCGTCAGCGGGTACTGGTAGATCCGCATCTCGGCCACCCACGGCATCGCCGACGTCGGCAGCAGCCGCAGGCGCACGCGGTTGGTGAGGTACGGCAGGGCAGGCGTGACGCGCGTCGCCGCCACGCTGTCGCCCGACTGGCGCGCCAGCGGCACCCAGACCCGTCCGTCCCACCCCTCGAGCTGGTAGTCGCCGGCATTGTGGATCACTACCGTGCCGTCGGACCGGGTCTCGCTGGCCCAGTCGATCTCGATGCGCGCGACCTGCTCCGCCAGCGGCCAATCCAGCTCCAGCCACTGGTTGCGCAGATCCGGATCGGCGCCGGCGACCGGCGCCCAGTAAGTCTGGGAGTTGCCGTCGATGGCATTGGCCGGCCCGTTCGGCGTGGTGCCGGCGCTCGCCGCGGTCAGCGGGCCGTCCACCGCCGCCGACAGCGGCTGGGGATTGCCGTCGCGGGTCAGGCGGTAGCCGAGGACGCCGTCCGCGGCCGGGTTGCCGTTCCAGGTGAGCTGCACGACGTTGGCGCCGTCGACGCTCGCCGCGAGACCGGTCGGCTGCGCCGGCGGATCGGCGGTGAAGACCGGCACGCCGGCGGTCTTGCTGGTGTTGCCGGCGGCATCGCTGGCCGCCACCGCCAACTGGTTGTCGCCGCGCGCCAGCGGCAGCGCGGTGAAGGTGAAGTTGCCGGCGCCGTCGGCAGCCACCGCGGCGATCGGCGTGCCGCCGCCCGGGCCGGTGTCGGTCCCCGCCACCTGCGCGCCGGCGGCGGCGCCGCTGCCCGCCAGGCCGGTCACGGTGGCGACGGTCGGCGTGTAGGGCTGCGTCAGCGCCAGCGAGTAGACCACCGCGGTCTGCGGCCCGGCCGGATCCGAGGCGTTGCCGGCCTGGTTCAGCGCCACCACCGCGTAGCCGTAGGTGCCGTCGGCGACCCCGGCGTCGGCATAGGAGGTGGCGGCGACCGGCGAGGCGGTGAGCTGGGTCGCCGTGCCGTCGGCCGCCGTGCGGGTGACCAGGTAGCCCACCAGGTCGGGCGCCGCCGGCGTGCCGGCCGTCCAGGTGAGCGTCACGGTGCCGCCGGCCACCGCCGCCGCCAGCCCGGCCGGCGCCGGCGGCCTGGTCAGGTTCTTGTGCGTCACCGGCACCGCCGCCGGCGCCGGATCGGTGCGCCCGCCCAGGTCGGTGGCGACCGCGCGCAACAGGTAGTCGCCGTAGGCGATCGCGGCGGTGCTCCAGATCACCTCCCAGGGCGGCGCGGTGAGCGCCGCGCCGAGGTCGTTCCACCCCGCCGCACCGGCCGGCTGCCACTGGAACTGCACGCTCGCCACGTCCAGGTCGGGCGTCGTGCCGACGATGTCGAGGCTGTCTTGGAACAGCGCCCCGGGGGCCGGCTGGGTGATGGTCACGTGCGGCGGATGGTTGTCGAGGCTGGCCTGCGCCGGCGGCGAGGGCGGGCTCTGGTTGCCGGCCTGATCGACCGCGTAGAGCACGTAGACGAAGGTGCCGTCCGGCAGCGACAGGTCGTCGAACGCGGTCCCGGTCAGCAGGTAGGGAGTGAGGTCGCCCACCACCGGGCCGACGGCGTTCGCCAGCTTGCCGTTGCGGTACAGCAGGTAGCCGGCCAGGTCGCTCTCGCCGTTGGCGTTCCAGGCCAGATGGATGGTGGTGCCGTCCGCCGTCGCGGTCAGCCCGCTCGGCGCCGCCGGCGGCGTGTTGTCGACGGTGACCGTCACCTCGGCGGCGGCGACGTTGCCCGCCAGGTCCTCGGCCTCGAGGCGCAGGACGAAGGACGATCCGTCGGTCAGGCCCAGCGTGCTCCACTGGGCCAGCAGCGCCGCCTGCACCGGCACCGGCGAGCTGCGCAGGAGCTGCCGCGGGGCGCTGCCGTCGGCCGGCGTCACGTACAGCCGGTACTCCTTGAAATCGTTCTGGCTGTATGCGGTGCCGATCACGTCCACGACGCCGCCGGCGCGCGCGCCGGGGTGCGGCTGGGCGATCAGGGCGGTGGGCGCGGTGAGGTCGATGACCGCCGCCGCCGGCGCCGAGGGGAGGCTCTCGAGGCCGTCGGTATCCACGGCGGTCAGGGTGTAGGTGTAGGTGCCCTCGGCAAGGCCCGGATCCACGTAGGCGGTGCCGGCGATCGGCTGGGCGGTCACCAGCGCGCCGTTGCGGCGCAGCCGGTAGCCCGCCAGGTCGGTCTCGGCGTTCGGCAGCCAGCCGAGATGGACGTCGCGCTGGGCGACCTGGGCGGTGAGCCCCTGCGGCGCCGCCGGCGCGCGGGTGTGGACGGTGACCTGGGCGTAGGCCGTGGACTGGTTGCCGGCGCGATCCACCGCGGTCAGGCGCAGCGTCGCCACGCCGTCCGGCGGCAGCGCCGTCCAGCCGAGCAGGCGGCCGCCCTGCACCGGGGTCGAGCCGGCGCCGAGCGGCGAGAACTGCGTCGCCGTCGTCTTGGGGCCCGGCGCCACCGCCAGGGTGTAGTCGACCAGATGGGTGTCGGTGACGGTGCCGACGACGTCGGTCGGCCCGGTGACGGTGCCGCCGTCCGCGGGCGAAACGATGGCGACCACCGGCGGCGTGTTGTCGACGGTGATCGCCGCCCGCGCCTCGCCGGTCTGCGCCGCCAGGTCGTCGGCGATCAGCCGCAGCGTGTAATCGCCGTCGGCGACCCCGGAGACGTTCCAGGCCAGCGCCGGCGCCGGCACCGGGAGGGTGGAGCCGGTGGCGAGCGCCGTCCAGGTGGCCGGCGCGGCGCCGTTCCCGAGCTCGACCCGCCAGTCCTGCAGGTGGTCGTCGACGACGCTGCCGGTGACCGCCACCAGCCCGCCGGCGCCGCCCAGGATCGCGCCCGCCGCCGGCGTCGCCAGCGTCGCCCTGGGCGGCGTCGCCAGGACGGTGAAGGGGATGATCTGCTCGACCTGGATCTGCCCGCTGTCCTCGGCGTCCACCTTGAGGGTGTAGCTGCCGCCGGCGAGGCCGGCGAGGCTGGCCAGAGTCCCGGCCGCGACGCTGGAGGTGCCGTTGGCCAGCTGCGTCCAGGCCGGAGCCTGCGGCGTCGAGGTGAGCGACACGCTCCAGCTGGTCAGATGCGGGTCGGAGATGGTGCCGGTGACGCCGCCGATCGGCCCCACGTAGCCCCCGGCGAGCGGCCGCGTCAGGGTGACGGCGGGCGGGGTGCGGTCGAGGGTGACGGTGATCGACTGCCTGTCGGTGAGGTTCGGGTTGGCCGCCGCCTGCACCGACAGCACCATGGTGTAGTCGCCGTCCGCGGCCGGCTGGCCGCCGTCGGTCGCGCCGTCCCAGACCGCCGAGGACGCGCCCTGCGGCAACGGCGCGTTGACCAGCAGGCTGCGCACGGTGGCGCCGGTGCCGTCCTGGACGGCCAGGGTGCCGGTGGCGGCGGCGCCGAGGCTCGTCAACACGGCCGTGGTGTCCAGGCGGCCGTCGCCGTTGGGCGAGAACAGCCGCGGCTGCGCGGCGAGGCCGGTGATGAGCTGCACCCGCTGGGCGAGGACCAGCGGCACCCGCACCTCGGAGGCGTTGCCGACCAGGTCTACGGCGCGCAGGCGCAGAGTGTAGCTGCCGCTCAGGCCGAAGGTGTTCCAGGCCCCCAGGAAGTCGTGGCCGATCGGCTGGATGCCGGTGGCGATGCCCGCCCAGGACTGCGGGTCGCTGCCCACGCCGTACTCGAGCGACCACCCCTGGACGCCGCTCAGCGCGTCGGCGACCAGGCCCCGCGCCTCGACCACCAGGGCCAGCGGATCGCCGGGCTGCGGATAGTCGATGGCGAGCTGCGGCGGTGTCGTATCGACCGTCAGACAGGTCACGGCGCCGGCCTGGTTGCCGCAGGAGTCCTGGAACGTGGCGATGGCCTGGTAGAGGCCGTCCGGCACCACGCTGCCGTCGTCGCCCCTGCCGTCCCAGGCGAGGGTGGCGGCGTTGGCGAGCGGCAGGTTGCCGGCGAGGCTGCGCACCGGCACGCCGACGGCGGTGCAGGACTGCCCGATGCCCGGCAGCGCCGGAGCGATCACCACCGTTGCCTGGGTGGGCTCGGCGGCCCCGACGCTCAGGATCGTGGTATCGGCGACGCCGTCGCCGTTCGGCGACAGGATGGCGGGCGCGGCGGTCAGCACCGGCGAGTCGATCTGGGAGACGACGTCGACGGTCACCGGCGCGGAGCAGGCGGTGAAGCCACCGCGGTTGGTCGCCACCAGCCGGATGGCGTGGCTGCCGTCTGCGATCACGGTGCCGACCGGGCCCTGGTAATGGAAGGGGCTGGTGCACTGCGGCGGGAAGGTGCCGGTGGCGATCGGGACCGCGCCCGACGCCCCGACGTCGTCGAGGTGGTAGCTGGGAGAGCAGCCGGCGTCGTCGACGGTGCCCTCGAGGACCGCCTGCCGGCAGACGGTCCCGCCCGGCTGTGAGGTGATCGCCACCACCGGCGGCGTGTTCTCGACGTAGAGATTGACCGCGGTCTCCCACTCCTGGCCGGCGGTGTTGGTGATGCGCAAGGCCAGCGGCAGGATGCCGGCGGGCCGGCCCGCGAGGTCGAAGCTGTAGCTGTACTGCGTGCTGCTGGCCGGACCGCTGACGCTGAACAGCACGCCTCCCGGGCCGTTGACGCTGAGCAGCTGCAGCGTCGAGCCGTCCAGGCTGAACGGCGTCAGGACGAGAGTGCGCTGCGTGCCGAGGTTGGTGTCGCAGACGGGGTTGGCGGGCACCTCCGGCTCGAGCACGTAGCTCAGCGACAGGCAGGGGCGCTCGACGACCTGATCCGGGGTGACGAAGGTCAGCGTCACCGTCTCGCCGGTGCCGGGATCGACCAGCGGCGCGGTCACCGCCACCAGGTGAGCCCGGTATTTGATGCAGGGCCGCCAATCGGGAGAGGTGAACAGGTAGTTGGCGCCGTCCGAGGCCACCGGCGAGTAGAAGCGCGGCGCCTGGAAGTTCGGATCCTGGTCGCTGGTCATCACCAGGGTGACGCTCGCCAGCGCCTGCGACGAGAAGTTCAAGCCGACCAGGACCGCGTCCTGCGGCGGCGCCAGCTGCTGCTGTTGCAGCAGGCCGGCGATCGCCTGACCGACGCTCTGCGGATCGCCGCTGTCCAGGAAGCCGGCCAGGACCACGCCCGCGGTATGCACGTAGAAGGGGTCGGACCAGTGATCGGCGCCACTCTGGTCGATGGCATGGAGCCGCGCCGCGGTCTCGGTGCCGGGGACCACGTTCTTGAGGTCCCAATCGATCTCGAACTGGCTCTGCGGGATCGTGGTCAGCGGCGCGTTGGACCCCAACGTGTAGAAGGCGGTGATCGCTTCGGCCTGCCACTGGTTCGGCAGCAGATGGGTGGGATCGAAGTCGGGCTGGCCGTTCACCATCGGCGCCGCCTGAGTCTCGACGAACAGCTGGCTGATCGGCGCCAGGATCGATTCGCCGACCTGCACGCGGGTCACCGCCTCCGCCAGCTGCAGCTGCGGGTTGACAGCGCAGAGCAACGGCGGCAGCGGCTTCAGCGCGCCGGTCCCGGGATCGATCGTCTTGGTGGCGATCCCGGTCAGGAAGAGCTCCTCGGGACCCGGCGGCACCTGGTGGACGGTGACGTTGCCGGCGAGGTCGGTGGCGCTGGCGCGGAAGCTGTGGCCGTCGAACTGCGCCTCGGTGAGCGCGCCGGCGACGGCCGGCAGCCAGGCGGCGGGCGCGGCGCCGGCGCCGGTCTCGATGGCTTGCGTGGCGATGCCGCTGGCGTCGTCGATGGTCACGGCGAGCGCCGGCGCGTAGGCGACGAACAACACCGGCAGGTGGCTGACCGGATCGATGCCCTGGACGCACTCCCGCGCCGGCTGCAGGTCGATGTCGACGGCCGGCGGCGTGGTATCGACGGCGACGAAGAGCTCATAGCTCAACACCTTCACCGTGTAGACGCCGTCGGGCACCACGTTGCCGTCGTCGCCGCGGCCGTCCCAGACCACGTCGAAGGCGCTGCCGACCTCGCCATGGTCCTGGCTGATGGTGCGCACCAGCTGGCCGTTGGCGTCGAAGAAGCGGAAGTCGAGATGCACCGGCTGCAGCACCTGGTAGTGGATGGTGGCGGTGTCGAGGACGCCGTCGCCGTTGGGCGAGAAGTAGCCCGGCGAGATGCTGAGCCCGGTGATCGG
Organism: uncultured Acidobacteriota bacterium; assembly: GCA_963732005.1. Taxonomy (GTDB): domain Bacteria; phylum Acidobacteriota; class Thermoanaerobaculia; order Multivoradales; family UBA5704; genus JASLEW01. The sequence continues at coordinate 1,900,717 of CAVSXT010000005.1, read as the reverse complement.
CGGCGAATCGCTCGAGCTGACCCGCCGCACCGCGGTGCGGCTGTTGCCGGCCAGGTCCTGCACCGTCAGGCGCACCAGGTACGAGCCGGGACCCGGCGGCACCCAGGTGGTGAAGGTGCCGTCGAGCACCGGCGTCGAGGACGGCGGCGCGATCGGCGTCCAGGAGGCCGGGTCGAGGGCGTTCGCGTAATCGAGCTGGTAGCGCAGGAAATGCAGGTCGGCCGCCGTGCCCTCGAGCAGGTAGCCGGCGGCGCCGGGCGGCTGCCGCACCTGCAGATCGGCGGTCAGGTTCATCAGCGAGCGCATCATCCAGATGTGGGTGTCGTCCTGCTGATAGCAGGTCTCGGGCAGCTGCTGCTCGTTGGCGATGCTGAACAGCATGTAGCGGCCGATCGGCGAGAAGCCGCCGGCGAAGCTGCCCAGGTTCACTTCCTGGAACTGCGGCAGCAGCGGCGTGGCGGCGTCGCCGGCGTCGAGGTCGATGGCCAGCGACGGATCGCCGCGGTCCAGGGCGAGCTCCTGCTCGAACGGCGCCCAGATGAGATGGCCGTCGCCGAGCTGCAGCTGCTGCGCGTCGCGCGGCGCTGGCCCCGCCCGCGGCCCGGTCCCGGCCCCCGCCCCGGCCCCCGCTCGCGGCATCGCGCGCCCCGCGCTCGCCGAGCTCCTCGAGCCGGGCCGCACCCCCGGCGACCCCGCTGACACCGCCGACACCGCCGCCGGGAAGTCCGCGGGCCTGCCCTCGCTGGCGGTCAGGGCCAGCCGCAGCGGGCCGGGGAACGGCTGCTTCCAGACCACCTCCATCTCGTCCTCGTGGAGGTCGGCGAGCCGGTGGTCCCGCCGCGCCACCGCGGCCAGCAGGCTCTTGCCGTCGCTGCGCCGCGTGGCGACGGTCGGCGCCTGGCGATTGGCGCCGGAGAGCAGCGCCACGCTGTCCACCTGCGCCTCGCCGTAGCCGGTCTGCCGGATGCGCAGCCGCACCTCCCCCTTGGCGCCGGGCAGGTAGCGTCCGAGGTCGAGCGTCTGCTCGCGCTGGCGGCCGTCGAAATGCAGGGCGCCGCGGTCGACCCAGGACTTGCCGTCCCAGCTCGCGACGTTGAACGACTGGAAGATGCAGAGGCCGGTGCCGATCTGGCTCCAGGCGACGGTGTGGACGTCGCCGCTGGTCGTGTCCACGGTCACGATGCGGCTGAAGCTGTCGGCCACGTTCCCGCCGTCGCGGACGCAATAGCGGTAGCCGACCTCGGCCGCCAGCGCGGTGCCGCTGGACGACCAGCTGACGTTGCCGGCACCGGTCCCCACCGTCCCGAAGATCGTCGCCGGATCGACGAACGCCGGCAGGTCGGTCGGCAGCGCGAGGGTGGAGAGCACGGAGCCGTCGCGGCCGACGAGCGTGAGGGCGGTGCCCGCCGTGGAAACCGCCACCTTCTGGCTGTCCGGCGACCAGGTGAAGGACTGGATGCCGTCGACCGGCAGAGGAACGCCGCCGCCCGCCACCAGGTCCACCAGCCAGACGCCGGTATTGCCGTTGGCGTCGAGGCCGGGCATCAGCAGCAGCGTGCGGTCCGGCGAGAGGCTCGGGTTGCCCAAGCCCTGAATGCCGGCGAGCTGGGCGAGCGTGAACAGCGTCCGCGGCGCGGCGCCCGAGACCGGCAGCGCCAGCACCCGCGTCGAGTCATAGGCATACACGATCGTGCCGCTCGGGTCGAAGCCCAGGAGCTCCACCAGATCGCAGCCCAGCGGCGCCGGCGGCGCCGAACCGTTGCTCGGCACCGTCCACTCCGCCGGCACCGCCGGCGGCAGGCCCGGCGCGGCGGGCGGGCAGATGGCGGGCGCGTTGGGCGGGCTGGCGGTGAAGGCGAGCAGCGTGCTGTCCGCCGAGGCGACCAGCTCGAAGGGCTCGCTGCCGGCGAACCAGCTGGTGGCGACCAGCTGCTGCGGCGCGCCGCCGCCCGGCGGCATCGAGTAGACGCCGTCGCCGAAGATCGGATCGCGACCGTTCTCGAGGAAGAAGATGGTCTGCTCGTCCGCGCCGTAGAAGAAGGGCCCGGGCGCGGGCAGCGGGCAGGTCAGGTTGACGACGTCGGCGAACGGCGTGCCGGCCGCCGCCAGCAGCGGCGAGCGGTCGGTATCGACCGTGGCCACGGCCTGGCCCTGCGGGGTGCCGTCGGCGGCAACCACCGCCAGCACGTAGTCGCCGTCCGCGACCACCCGCCCGAGGTCGTCCCTGCCGTCCCAGACGAAGCTGCCGCCGGCGACGTTGGCGTAGGCGGCGCCGCCGGCGGTGCGCAGCACCTTGCCGTGGACGTCCGCGACCTGGATCGAGACGGTCGCCGGGCCGCTCAACCGGAAGTCGAGCTCGGTGGTGTCCTGGACGCCGTCGCCGTTGGGCGAGAAGTAGCGGTTGCTCACCGTGAAGTCGCCCTGCTGCACGACGATGGCGAGGCTCGCCGTGTTGTTCGCCTTGCTCGCCTCGACCACCGCGCCGCTGGGGTCGAGCACCACGAACAGGCTGCGCGGCCCGCTGCTGCCGCCCAGCGTCCAGTGGATCGCCGTCTGGGCGCTGCCGCCGCCGGGCAGCACGATGGTCTGGTCGCCCACCGCCGCGCCGCCCTGGGCGGGGTCGCCGTCGTAGGCGCGGACCAGCAGGGCGGGGATCGGCTGCTGGCCGAGGTTGGTGACCGTGATGGCGAGGGTCACCGCCTGACCCGGCGCCGGGAAGGCGGGCTGCAGCGCCAGCGAGCCCGGCGTGATCGCCGCATCGGGCAGCGACAGCACGGGCAGCACCACGAAAGTCGAGTTGTCGTCCTTGGTCAGCTCGGCCACCTGGTTGCCGGGATCGGCCACGGCATAGATCAGGTGATCGCTGGCGTCCGGGATGCTCGCCAGGGTGGCGGCGACGGTCGCCGAGCCGCCGGCCGGCAGCGACGGCACCACCTGCAGGGCGCCGCCGATCAGCTGGCCGCCCTGCTGCGGGTCGCCGTCGTAGAGGCCCACCTGCACGCCGGCCACGTCCTCGCCGCCGCTGTTGTGGACCACCGCGGTGGCGGTGAGCGGCTGGCCCTGCAGGCCCGGATCGGGAACCAGCGTCAGGTCGCCCCTGCCGATCACCAGGTTCGGCACCGAGACCGCGGAAGCGGTGAAGGCCAGGCTGGCCTGATTGTTGGCCTGGTTGGGCTCGCTGTCGTGGATGGCGACGGTGAAGGTCAGGTTGCCGGTCAGGTCCACCCGCCAGACGACCGTCTCCTGCACGCTGCCGCCGGCGGCGATGGCCACGGTGCTGCCCGGCAGGGTGCGGGTGGTGGTGCCGTCGGTCACCGTGTAGACCACCTGCGCCGACGGCGAGTCGACGGTGCCGAAGTTGTGCAGCGTGACGTGGAAGGTCGCGTCGTTGCCGAGGAACGCGGGGCCGGCCAGCTGGATGTCGGCGGCGGAGAGGCCCAGATCGACGACCGCGGCGGTGGTCACCGTCACCGTGGCGGCGTTGTTGGTCTTGTCGGTTTCCGGGATCAGGTTGTCCGGGTCGGCGACCACGGTGAACAGGGTCGTGCCCGGTGTGGTGAGGGTGTAGACGAAGTTGGCGACGGCGCTCGAGCGGCCGGGAACGGCGACGCTGACGTCGCCCAGGACGGTGCCGCCCGCCGGCGTGCCGAGATACAGCCGGACGTCGGCGGCCGGCACGCCGGTCTGCCCGTTGTTGCGCACCACCGCCGAGATCGCGAGCTGGACCGGCAGCCCGGCGGGCTGCGGCGGGTTGACGGCGAGGTCGCCCGAGCGCACCTCGAGATCGACGCCGGCGGGCGCCGCGGCGACGGTGATGGCGAGGGAGGCCTGGTTGTCCGCCTTGCTCAGCTCGGCCACCCTGCCATCCGGATCGATCACTGCGACCAGGGTGTGGCTGCCCGCCTTGCCGAGGGTGTCCCAGGTGGCGGTCAGGTTGGCGGACTGGCCGGGGGCGAGCGGCGGGACGGCCAGGTCCGGCCCGATCGGCGCGCCGCCGGCCGCCGGGTCGCCGTCGTAGATCCGCACCACGCCGGCGGGCGCGCCGACGTCGCCGTTCGACAGCACCGCCACCGTGATCGCCACCCGGTCGCCGTCGGCGGGCTGCGCCGGCGCCGCCACCAGGGGGCCGCCGAACGTCCAGTTCGGCAGCGACGAGCGGTCGAGGGCCGTCACCACCAGGGCGGTGGTGTGGGTGCTCCCCTCCCAGCTGCCCTCGACGCTCTGATGGGTGGCGAGGTAGGTCGTGGCATCGCTGGCACGGACGGCGCCGCCCTGCCCGAGGTCGAGCGCCGCCAGCAGAGCGGCGGCGGTGTCGTGCGCGGTGGAAGGGCTGTCGCCGAAGCCGCCGTCGGCGTTCTGCTTGCTCGCCAGCCAGGCCAGGGCGGTGGCGACCGGCGCCGGATTGGCCGCCACCGCGCCCAGCGCCTTCAGCGCCTCGAGCACCAGGGCGGTGGCGCCGGTGCGGCTGGCGCCGCCGGGCACGTTGCCCCAGCCGGCGCCCGCGACCTGGCTGGCGAGGAGGTAACGGGTGGCGGCGGCAAGCGCCGGCGCCGGGGTATCGGCCTGGCCGGCCAGCGCCTGCACCGCCAGGGCGGTATCCACCGGCTCGCTGCCGTAACCGGCGCCCAGCCCCCAGCCGCCGTCCGGGTTGGCCTGTGCCAGCAGGCTGGCGCGCAGCGCCGCGGCGCCCACCGCGTTCGCCAGCCGCGCCAGGTCGTCGGCGTTGTTGGCGGCGCGGGCGCTCAGCCAGCCCACCGCCAGCTGCCGGCTCGGCGGCGTGAACAGCGGATCGAGCGCCGCCAGCGTCGAGTACACCACGGCCGAGTCGCGCGGCTGGGTCGCGGGCGTGTCCTGCCAGGAGCCGTCGGCCGCCTGGCGGCCGCGCAGCCAGGTGAGCGCGTCGGCAAGGCTGGCGGCGGTGGACCGCAGCGGCCCGCCGCTGATCGGCGTCGGGCCGCCGGTTGGCGGCGGCGGCGCCTCGTCGGTGATCTCGAGCGTGCCGCGGCCGCCGGTGAGCACCGCGAAATGGGTCATCGACTCGCGCCGCACGCGGTCGATCGCCGCCAGCTGGTCGGCGCTCACCGTATCGCCGGACCGGGTGAGGAAGATGAACGCCGCCTTGAAGGCGTGCTGGGCCTGGGCGGCGGGCGGCACGCGGGGCCCCTCGGCGGCGATGACGTCGGCGACGCTCACCTGCCGGCCGGTGCCGCTCACCGTCGTGCCCAGCGCCGGCAGCTGCGCCGCGGCGGTGCCGGGGCTGGTGATCACCAGGAAGGGCGGCACCTCGCTGGCGTCGTAGAAGCCGGCGAGGTAGAGGTCGAGCGGGCTGTAGAAGCGGCGGACGGCGGTCGAGGTGAAGCTGCCGTCGCCGTTGTCCTGCCACTGGTTGCCGTACATCACCGAGGCGCGCGAGTCGAGCAGGAAGCTCCAGTGGGCGAGATCGAGTCCCAGCAGCTCGTTGCTGAGCGAGCCGTCCGGGTTGCGCAGGTGCACGAAGCAGCCCCACTGGTGCATCAGCTCGTGGGCGAGGGCGTTGAGCGTCGTCTCGAAGCCCGGCTGCAGCGGGTCGGTCTCCATCTGCGCCAGCGCCGGCATGTCGACGAAGCCGAGGAGGCGGCCGGGGCTGCCATAGAAGGCGCCGTTGTTAAAAGGCGCCAGGCCGATCCCCTGCACGCTGCTGCGCACCGTCCAGTGGAAGGCGATGCCGTCGTCGGACTGGAAGGCGAAATTGGGGATCACCACCAGGAAGTCGAAATCGTCCGGGTGGGTGCGGAAGAACTCCTTTGCCACCGCGCCGCGCGGATCGCTGTTGGCCTGGCCGCCCAGGCTGGTGTCATAGGAGCCGGTCAGCTGGATGATGGTGATGCCGTTGGTCTCGCCGACCTGCTGCGCCTGGGACTGGCCGAACGCCGGCGCCGCTCCGGCCGCCAGCCCGAGCACCCCGAGCACGCCGAGGACACCGAGAGCGCCGAGCCGCCGCAGCGCCGCGCTCGCCACCCGGGCGCGCGGTCGCGCCGAGGGACGTCCCGCGGCGCCCCGGTCGGTCCCGCCGGCTTGCCCTCTCGAATCCAAGAACTGCCGTCTCACGCGCGCAATCTCTCCCCAGATCTCCGCCCGGGCTGCCAGCCGGCCGCCCTGCCGTGAGCGACACCGCTCCCGCGGGCGGCGAGGGTCCCGCCTCGGCCACTGCCGGCGAAACCGTCATCGAAGTGTTGGAAGTGACTCTACGATTGGGTAAATCCGCAAGTCAAATAGCGAAAAATGAATGCTATTAGCTAAGTGAGAAGCCAATGAAAGATGCGCGCACCCCGCCGACCTGCTGCGACTCGACGGACTTGCTCTCCCATCCTCGGGCCATGGCGATCGCTTCCGGCGGCGCCTTTCAGGCGGTGCGCTGTCGCTGGGTGACGTGCCGGTGCGTCGCGTAGCCGACGATGGTGCCGAGCAGACCGCCAGGCAGCATCATCTGCCAGTAGTAGCCATTGCCGGGCATCGCGGCGACCAGGAAGGCGAGAAAGGCGCCGATCGCGAGCCCGAAGACGATGCCCCAGGCGAGCGATTGCACCTTGCTGGTGAACCAGCCGATCAGGACGCCGGTGATGAGGCCCTTGACCACCGAGCCACAGACGATGCCGACGATCTGGGGCCTCACCTGCGGCGCCGACACCAGGGCCGAGAGACCATCGAAGATTCCCAGGAAACCGCCGAGCAGCAGGCCGAAGACTGGTTTGTTCATCTGGCTCTCCTTGTTCTGCCTCGTGACCGAGGCCCGCCGCGGGAAGTCCGGAGCGTCCGACCTCCTCCTTTACAACGTCCGTCCGGAGGCCTTTAACGGCCCGCCAGGAACAGCAGCAGGGCGCGGGCCGCCAGATAGGTCAGGACGATGAGGATCGGCGTGCGATAGCGGCGCACCAGACGGCCGGCGCGCTCGACCGGACCCTCGCGGTGCGCGACCACGGCGGCGCCGTCGACGTAGTGACGGAGATCGGCGGCCAGGTCGTCGGCGCTCGCATAGCGCGCCTCGGGCAGCGGCGCCTTCGCCTTGGCCACGATCGCCCTGAGCGGTGGCGGCACCCGCTGCAACGCCACTCTCGCGAGCAGGGCTTCGAGGATCGCACCCAGGCCGAACACGTCCGTCCTTTCGTCGATTCGCTCGAGCTCGCCGCGCTCCTGCTCCGGCGCCATGTAGCCGGGCGTGCCCAGCACCGTGCCGGCGGCCGTCGCCGCGGGAGCCGCCGGGGGGTTGGGCATCGCCGGGGAGTCGAGCATCGCCGGAGGGTCGAGCGCCGCCCGGTCGTCGCGCGAGCGGATCTCCGCCTCGCCGCGCAGTTTCGCGACCCCCCAATCGAGCACCAGCACCTCGCCGAACGGCCCCACCATGACGTTGGCCGGTTTCAGGTCACGGTGCAGCACGCCGTGCGCGTGGGCGAAGGCGACGGCCTCGCAGATCCTCTCGAAGGCGCGCAGTGCCGCGGGCAGCGTGGCGCTCTCCGCCCAGGCATCCAGCCGGCTGCCGCGCACCCGCCGCATGGCGTAGAAGGCGCGCCCATCGGGCAGCGATCCCATCTCGTGAACCGGCACGATCCCCGGATGCTCGAGCTGGGCGAGGACGCACGCTTCCCTGGCCAGGCGCTCGGCGCCGCCGCTGTCCGCATTCCTCCATGCTTCCGGGAAATCCAGGACCTTCAGCGCCACCTCGCGCCGGAGGTTGCGGTCGCGCGCCAGGTAGACCGTCGCCATCCCGCCTCGCCCGAGCGTCGCGACCAGCTCGTAGCGGGTGGCGGAGAGGTCGGGCGCCGCGACGGCCTCGCGGAGCCGGCGCAGCGCCGGGTCGGAAAGCCAGGTCAAGGCAGCTCGATACCCAGCAGCGAGGCCGCCTCGGCGCGGAGCTCCGCCTCGCTGCCGGTTGCCTCGCGCAGGCGTTCCAGCACCAGGCGGCGGAGGTCGCGCCGCGCCGCCGCCAGCTGGTTGGTGATCTGCACGCCGTCGAGGCCAAAGGGGGCCCCGAGCGCCGCGTAGGTGGGCCGTTTAGCAGGGTTCGCAGGGTTCGCAGAGTCCGCGGATTCGTCGAGGTCGTAGCGGGCGAAGAGCGTGAAGCGGACCGTCTGGCCCTTCGCCGCCAGCTCGCGGCGCAGGTCCTCGACCGCGAGGCTGAACAGGTTCCTGACCCACTCGCGATGGAAGTATTCCTCCATGCCAAGCCCTGGATCGGCGGGCTCCTGCCGGGCGAGCTCCCCCTCGGCGCCGGCGAGCCTGGCGTCGAGCGCGATCGCCTGGGCGCCGCCGCCCCGCTTGGCTCGTCGCGCCGCCTTCAGCTCGTTGGCCACGAAGCGATCCAGGCAGACCCGAAGAAAGGTGCGGAACCGGGCACGGTCGGGCTGGAACGAGGCGAAGGTCTGCTTCTCGAAGGCGCGGGCGAAGAAACCCTGCGCCAGGTCCTCCGCATCCTCGGGCGCCACCCGCCACTGCACCCGCAGATATTTGTAGACGGGCTTCCAGTAAGACGCCGCCAGCCGGTCGAAGCCCCGATGCCGCACGGCGGGATCCGGGTCCTTGGCGGCAAGCACCACGGACCCCCGGGTTGCCGGAAACACGGCAAGGCCTGTGCTCTCGGTAGAGGTCACCTTCCGATCATACAGCGCCGGTATCCGGCGCTGGGCCGGACTCATCCGCGCACGGGCGGCCGAGGGCTACCTGACGCACACCACGCCCAGGTTCACCTTCACGGTGCCCCGGCCTTGTCCCAGACTCCCGCGGCTCGCCGCGGGCGCTACGGCTTCGCCGGTAGGGTATGGTGCGCCAGGAACTCCCAGATCGTGGCGCTGGCGTCCAGGGCGTGGCTGACCTTGCCGATGGCAGAGACCTGATCGTACTGCGGCCCGTCAGGCCAGGTGTGGCCGCCATGTTTGACGGTGTAGAGGATCACCTCGGTGCCGGCGGCGCAGCCGGCATGTGCTTCGCGACGGACGTGGGTGCCGTCGGCCGGGCTGGCGTCGGGCAGCTCGACGCTGGCGCCGCCACCGGGGCAGGCGTCGGCGTGCTTCCAGAAAGCGGCCGTGGAGGCGACCGAGAGGAGGGTGCCGCGCTCCCCCGGCACACTGTCCCCGTCGTAGGGCACGATGGGGTCGGCGGTGCCGTGTACCAACATGACCGAGATGGGCCGCGTCGGCTTGCAGACCTTGGAGAGAGCCTGCGACATCTGACCCGAGACCGAGGCCACGGCGGCGAAGTCCGCCGCCATCGCGCAGGCCAGCCGCTGGGTGAAGAAGGCGCCGTTCGAAAAGCCGGTGGCGTAGACGCGCTGCCTGTCGACCGCGTAGTCGCTCTCGAGGCGAGTGAGCAGAGCGCGCACGAAGCCGAGGTCGTCCACCTGGGCGGCGGCGCTGCCGGTCTGGAGGCCGGAGTGCCAGACGTAGTCGATGCCTTGCGGGTAGACGACCAGGAATCCGGCACGGTCGGCGACCTTGTCCAGACCGGTCAGACCGGCCATGGCCTCGCTGTTGCTGCCGGCGCCGTGAAAGACGAGCAGGATGGGCGCGGGTACGGTCTCCCTGTAGCTGCTCGGCATGTACACACTGTAAGTGCGGCTGACGCCGTCGACCACCAGGGTGTGCACGGCGGCCGCACCGTCATGCGGATCTAGCATGACCACCAAGATCGACGCGGCCACCAGGAAGTGCCACTTGTGGGCAACGCTGAGGGGATTCATTCTCGCTCCTCGGTCATGCTGAGAATCTTAAACGAGAGTTTGCCGACCGCAAAGGCCGGGTTGCCTCCCCTTGGCGCGGCCCGAACCGTTGCGCCGGGGCATCCATCTTCATACACTCTCTTGCCTGGACTCCGACAAGTGAAGGAGAGAACGATGCGCCGGTTGATGCGCAGAACGATTGCAGGGCTCATCCTCGTGTTCCTCGCCGGACTGCGGCCGGCGACTCCTGCCCCCGCCGCTGAGAACGAGAGCTACCTGGTGACTCTGGGGAAGGCAGCCGGGAGCTCGGCCGCCGGCAAGGGAGCCGAGTTTGCGGTGAAGCTCGTGGGTGGCCTGATCTATGACAGCAGCTGCAACGTGCCGGTACAGTCCAATGCGAGCCGCTACATCTGTGACGTCCTGGGCAGCGTCACCGGCAAGACCGACGAGGCGTGGAAGAATCAGGTCAAAAAACAGCTCGCGGACATCTCGAAGGGAGTGGAGACGCTGACGCTCGGCCAGAACCAGATAGCGAACGAGCTGAGACAGGTCCACAAGACGATGGAGGCTGAGTTCGAGCAGGCGGCACAGAAGGTCCAGGCGACGCAGGCAATCACGAAGATCGAGGGCAACTGGAAGAAGTACCAGAAGGAGTTCGCGGAAAATACCCAGCCCGACAAGGCTGAAATGATCGAGCTCGCAACCAAGCTCATCAAGGACGAGAAGCTCGACTCGGTGCTGCAGGACCTCAACGTGGCTTTGACCACGCGGGTCCTGGACGGGCAGCCCATGCTCCGCTATCCATTCTACAAGTGGAGGGAGACCAAGGGTTTCACCCACTTCCGCTACGATGGACTGGAGGCCTACGACTTCGCAGAGAAGAAGTTCATGGAGTACCGTACCCTCGAGGACAAGGCCTATTTGATGTACCTATGGGCGGCAACGGTCATCGAGTCGAAATGCAAGCTGGAGAAGGCGGTGGACTGCAAGCCGCGGCTGCCGGTGTCGACCGCGGTGTTCAAGCGCGACTTCGAGCGCTACACCAAGGAGCAGGTGGAGGTCTTCAACGCCGCCGCCGACTGGTTGCTGCTGTCCTATGGGAACCTGCACGGCCTGGACGCGCGGTACACCGAGCCGGAGAGGTTCGAGGAGCCGATGGCGCGCGCCAACTTCCTCACCGCGTCGATCCTGGCACCGGGCGGCAACGGGATGTGGGGGCGGGTCATTGCGATGGGCAACGCTTGGGACGGCACTCTGCGCATGCAGTGCGGGGGCAAGGCACTGACCGTGAAGCCGATCCTGAGCTACACCACGCCCGTCGAGGGAAACACGCGGTTCTACTCCGGCATCAACCATGACTACGGCTCGGCGGACTGGTGGGTCGCCAAGAAAGGCGACGCCGTCTACGACGAGGTCCACTTTGCCAACGAATGGAAGATCTTCCACTACAGCCTGCCGGATGCCGTGGTTGGTGATTGCGCCGTCACCCAGCACCTGCCGGAGCGCGGCATTTTGCCCTGGGTGCAGCCTGGCACGCAGGTCGCCAAGGTCACGCCCGCGGACGGTAGGTCACGGCCCTTCGGGAGCTTCCTCGCCATCCAGAGGGCCGGCGGCACCTATGCGCTGATGAGCGGTGGCGCTTGGAGCTCCAATCAAAAGAACCCCAGCCACCTGGAGAACCCCAACTATGGCGACCGCAGACCGACCCGAGGCGTGGTGAAGTACGAGGTCAACAACACCCTTGTCGAGAGCGCGGGGCATGCCGCCGGTCCATGGATCGGCGTGCTCAGTGCGGGCCGCGGCGAGTACAACGTCAAGACCATCGGCGCCGCCGGCCGCATCGAGGTCGCCGACCAGATCAAGCTCTACATGACCAAGCCAATCTCGTTTCCGGAGGGGGCGGACGCGGTGCTCAACCTCGTCCTCGACGCCAGTTGCGACTCCACCGCCAGGAAGCTCTGCCGGACCGCCACCGATGGCAACGTCCTGCTCGGCTACGACGTCGAGAACAACGACACCGAGGAAAAGAAGGGCTCGCTGACGGCATGGGCAGGCGTCTACCTCAGCCCTCGGACCCATGGCGCGCGCGACGACGCCAAGGGCGAGGGTATCGACGTCGACAAGTCCTACGAGAAGCAGGGCTCGCGCGAGAAGGCCGAGATGAGCGGCTCCACCTTCAGTGGACCGGTCAAGACGACGCCCTCCGAAAGGTACTTCCTGAACTTCGCGCTGGAGTTCTACGTCTCGACCGAGGGTAGGGGCCTTGACGCGACGACCTGGATGTACCGCGGCAGGATCACTCCGGGACAGCTGTACCTGTCGAAGAAGTAGCCCCGGCGCCGGTCAGGTTGCCTGCCTCTTGCCCTGGCCGACCCCGTCCATGCGGTCCGCGCTGGCGGCCCTGAACCTCGCCGAGCTGGTGGTGATCCACGCCGGGGCGGAGTCTTACCAGCTCTCGCACGGTATCCGCGCCGTCGCGCTGGCGCGGTTGCGCGAGGACGTGCGACGACTCGAATGAAGCGCGGCCCCTGGAGCTCCTCAGTGTCCCTCTGCACCGCGCTCCCCACACCCCTCTAATAGGAAGGAGGCAACCATGCAGAAACAGGACAGAAAGGTGCAAGCGATGCGTTTGCGGCGCGAGACGCTCAAGCGGCTCGAGCAGGGCCAGGTGGCGCCGCGGGAACTGGCGGCGGCACAGGGCGGCGCTTACACCTATCCGCCGGTCTGCGACACCTCGCGGACGGCCTGCTGAGGTCCTTGTCTGGCGACACGTACCTCTACGAGATGAGGCGACACGAGGGTGTCGCGGGAGACTCGCGGATCACCTCGGCGCCGCCGATCTCGTTCTCGGCGAGGGCGCGGTTGGCTTCCAGAACGAGCAGCACGGCCTCGGCGGCGGCCTCTTCGTCCGTTTGGCGCTCGTAGTAGTCCAGGACTCTCCGGACCCGGGCCTCATCCCACCCTGCTGGGAACTCGCTCTTCTTAGTGGCCATGGTCACGTCGCCTCCCTGGCTCTAGAAAGCCGTAGTGTCGGCGACGCTGGCGAACTGGCCTGCCGGGTTGGTGTAGGTCTTCACGTTGCCGGTCACGGTGTCGGTGACGGTCAACGTGTACTGCACGTCCGACAGCGCGCCGTAGAAGACCCAGAAATGGCCGTTCAGGCCGCGGCCGTCGATCACCTTGATTACGGTTTCGACGTTGCTGGCGTCGAAGAACCAGAAGTAGCCGGTCTCATCCGTCAGCGGCACGGCCGAGCCGGTTCCGGTATTGCCGCTGAAGTCCTGCCATCGTGCCGTGAGCGCGAAACGGCCGCCACTCAAGCAGAGCTCCGACGGGCCGGCCTGGCAGGCGCTCTGCGCATCGCGGAGCACAGGGGCTGCGGCCGCCTCCGCCTCGTGCGGCACTGCTCTTGCCATCTCCGGTACGAGCGCCGCCGCGCGCGCGGAGCGCACCGCCTGGGGCGGCTGCAGTGCCGGCGCTGCTGCGGCCGCCGGAACGCCGGTCGACGTGGCCCCCATGGGACCGAAGGCGCTGGTGTCGCCGACGCTGGCCAGCGCTCCGAGCGGATTGAGGTAACGGCGGGCCACGCCGGTCTGGGTGTCGGTGATCGTCAGCCAGTACTGGACGTTGGACAGCGCGCCGTAGAACACCCAGAAGCTGCCGTTGAGCGCTCTGCCATCCAGCATCTTGACGATCAACTCGACACTGTCCGGGGTGAAGAACCAGAAGGTGCCGGTGTCGCCGCTCAACGCGGCAGCCTGGCCGGCTCCGCTAGCGCCCTGGAAGTCCTGCCAAAAGGCTGCCACTTTAAAGCGCCCGTTGATCAGGCAAAGAGTGGTCGCCGACGGCTGGCACGCACCGGGTCCGGTCAAAGGCAGCGCCCAGAGCTGGACGCCGGTCAGGCCGTCGTTGGCGGCGAAGAACAGGAGCGAACCGGCGGCGGTCATCCCGGAAGGGTTCGACGCCTGCAGCCCGGGGTTGATGTCCTGCACGAGGCGGGTACCGGCGGCGGTGCCGTCGCTCATCCAGAGCTCGTCCCCGTGCACGCCGTCGTCGGCGGTGAAGAACAGGCGCCCGCCCACGGCCGTCAACTCGTGGGGATGCGATCCGACGTCACCAGGCTGAATGTCGCGGACCATCCCGGTGCTCGCAGGGGTGCCGCCGGTGAGCCACAGCTCGCTGCCGTGGACGCCGTCATTGGCGTAAAACGCGAGGCCACCGGCAAAGGGCGTGAGGCCTCTGGCAGGCGGTATGTCTACACCCGAGGTTGGGAACGTTTGGAGCATCGAGGTGCCCCCAGGCGTGCCGTCGCTCCGCCACAAGGAAAAGGGCAAGGAGGAGGTCGAGCTCAGGGCGAAGAAGTACAGCGCTCCGCCGCTCGCCACGAGATCGTCCACGGCAAAGAGGTCGGCGAGCGGTGCCGGGCTGGTCCCCGCCGTGGTGCCGTCGGTCTGCCAGAGAATGCCGTCACCGCCGACGACGAAATAGACCGTGCTGCCGAGCTGGACGAAGCCCTCATCGGCGGCGATCAACGAGCCAGCGCCGAAGTCGGTGAGCTGGGTCGTGCCGCTCGCGGTGCCGTCGCTCTTCCATACGTCGGAGCCGCCTTGCGCATTGTCGAGCACGAAATAGAGATCGCCGCCGGCCGGCGCCAGGCTCTCGATGTCCTGGACCATCGCGGGCAGAGCGAAAGCCTGCGTCGTCCCCATTGGGGTGCCGTCGCTCTTCCATATCGAGCCGGATAACCAGGGGCTGGTGCCATCCTGCGCCAGCACCAGGAAGAAGACCTGGCCTCCCAAGGCCACGGGAGGAACCTTCGCGGACACGGCCAACGGCGAGCTAAAGGCCGTCAGGACCTGCGTGCCCGCGGCGGTGCCGTCGGAGCGCCACAGCTGCGAGTCGCTGCCGACGAAGACGACCCCTCCGAAGGCTGCGAGCACCGGGCTCCCGCCGTAAGCCTGGGAGCCCGGCATAGGCAATGTCGTGGCGGCGGTGCCGCCGCTCCGCCACAGCGCCGGCCCGGTGGTGAAGGGGGCCGATGCAAAGATTACCTGGTCGCCCACGGCAGTCAGGCTGGTCGGGAAGGCCGAGAATGGATACCGCGCGTCGGTGAGCTGGCGCGTGCCTGCCGGAGTCCCGTCACTGACCCATAGCTCGGTGCCGGAGTTGCTTCCCGTCGCTGCGGTGAAGTAGACCTGGCTGCCGAATCCGGCCGGCGCCGCCCAGTTGTTGGGGTCGACCATCAGCGGCCCAGCGAAGCGCCGGGTACCCGCCGGCGTGCCGTCGGTGCGCCACAGCTCGTCGAGGTCCGATCCGGGCACCGGCACGCGGAAGTAGAGGGCGGCGCCGACGGCGGTCAGCGCCGGCGGATCCTCGCATACGGCCCCGCATGTCAGCTGCAGCCTGACAGTGCCGCGGGCGGTGCCGTCGGTGGCCCATATCGCGTAGCCGTCGTCGAATCCGTCCCCGCTAGCGAAGACGACGCGTGAACCGCTCTTCAGCAGCACCGAGTCAGGCCCCAAGGTGCCGCAGCCCTTCGGGCACAGCGGAACGAGGGAGCCGCCGGAGCCGGGCGAAATTCCCCAGAGGCTGGTCGCGCCTTGAGCCATGCTGCCAAGCAAGACCAGGTTGCTGCCTGCCACTTCGAGGCCGCTGACGGCGAAGTTGCTCGGCCCCGAGGTGAGCTGCCGGGTGCCAGCCGCCGTCCCGTCGCTGACCCAGATCTGCCCGCCGTGCGTGCCGTCGTTCGCCGCAAAATACAGGCTTGCTCCCTCGGCCTTCAGCTCGAACGCGGTGGTGAAGGTGGCGAGCAGGCTCGTATCCGCATGTGAGCCGTTCGTCGCCCAGAGCTGAACGCTTTGGCCGCCGTTCGGGCTGGTAAAGAAAAGCACAGACCTGCCGACTGCCGTAGGCGCTGACACGATGGTCAGGTCGAAGGTGGTCAACGGCGCGGTGCCGTGGGCGGTGCCGTCGCTGACCCAGATCTCACTGTAGAAACCCTGCCCGGTCTCGGGACCCACGAAGAAGAGCTTGCCGGCGCCGGCAACGAGAGCAATTTGGTCGATTGTCAGGCCCGGTCCAACGTCGGCGACCACCGTAGTGCCCGCCACGGTGCCGTCAGAGCGCCACAGCTGCTCGGAGGGAGCAGATTCCGTTCCGCCGGAGAGCTCGATGAAATAAAGGGTGTCGTTCAGCACCGCCACGCGCGCGTTGGCGGGGCCGCCGAAGCGCTCGACCAGCACGAAGGTCCCGGCGACGGTGCCGTCCGAGCGCCAGAGTTGCGGCAAGCCGTCCTCGGTGACGAAGAAGGTGAGATTGCCGGCGACGCCCACGAAGCCAGGAGGTCCGAGGCAGGCGGGGGAGCACCCGTCCGGGATCTGCCGGGTACCGGCCGCAGTGCCATTGGTGGTCCAAAAGCCGGCGGTCTCTGCGCCCAGCAGGTTCTCGCCACCGAGATTGGGTGAGGTCACGAAGAAAAGACGGTTGCCGGCGGCGACAAGGCTAGACGGGGACGATGCCTCACCATCAAGGACTCCCGGAGTCAGATCTTCGACCAGATAGGCGGTCTGCCCACTTGCGGACACCGCCAGTCCCAGGCCAACCAGCAGGCAGGCCGAGGTCATTCTGAACCCGTGGAGTCCTTTCGCCATCATCGGTACCTCCGCCGCCGGGCCGGCTCCGACCCCACTGTTCGGAGCCACTGTGCGAGGCGGGCACATATATGAGACATCCAGCATTATAACACAGCCTTGAAAGAAGCGCCGAAGTCTGGCCTGAGCCTGGTACACAACGCTCATCGGCTGCCCCTCAAAGCAAAGAGTCGAGCCGCAAGACCAAGGCGTTGACTCCCAATGCCGAGAGCCCCTCATGAGCCACTGCGGCGGCACGGTAGCGCTGCCGCGGCCGACCCCACCCAACGCAAGCATGGGCTATGGAAGGCACCGCGCCTGATGGAAACCGCGTGCCCAGCCCGCTGCCGGCGCCGCGCCACCAACTCGATGCCCGCCGCCGCGCTACGTCAGATCCACGTCCACGTCGCGGTCGAGCCTGGCGAGCTGGGCGCGGTCCTCCCGCCAACCTGGCTCCACCCGCACCTGTAGGTCCAGGTAGACCCGGCGGCCCAGGAACTCCTCGAGGTCCTGGCGGGCGGCGATGCCGATCGACTTGATCATCTGCCCCTGGCGGCCGACCAGGATCTTCTTCTGGCCCGGCCGCTCGACCAGGATCGAGGCGTAGAGACGCAGCAGGTCGCGCCCCTCCTCCTCTTCCTCCCAGCGGTCGATCGCCACCGCGGTCGCGAACGGCAGCTCCTCGTGAGTCGCCGCCAGCACCTTCTCGCGGATGCGCTCCGCCGCCAGGAAGCGCTCGGGATGGATGGTCAGCAGCTCCGGATCGTAGATCGGCGGCCCCTCCGGCAGCAGCCGCCAGAGGGCCTCGAGCAGGCGGTCGCAGCCGTCGCCGGTCGCCGCGCTGATCGGCACGATCTCGGCGAACAGGCCGGTGCGGGCGTAACGGTCGATCCGCGGCAGCAGGTCGGGCTTGCGCACCTTGTCGATCTTGTTCAACACCAGCACGCACTTGCCCTGGGACTCGCGGGCCTTCCCCACCAGCTCGAGGATGTAGGCGTCGCCGGCGCCCGCGGGCACGGCGGCGTCCACCAGCAGACACAGCGCGTCGGCATCGTCCATCGCCGCCATGGCGTGGCGCAGCATCTGACGATTGAGCCGGTGCAGCGGCCGGTGGATGCCGGGCGTGTCGTAGAACACCATCTGGCCACGCTCGTTGGACAGGATGCCTACCAGCCGTTGGCGGGTGGTCTGCGGCTTGTCCGAGACGATCGCCACCTTCTCCTCGAGCAGCCGATTCATCAGCGTCGACTTGCCGGCATTGGGCCGGCCCACCAGCGCAACGGTACCGGCGCGGCTCATGCCTGCTGCCCCGCCTCGGCCGACCCGGCGGCCTCCCCGGGCGGAACCCGCTCCACCCGCAGCGTCTTGATCCGGCGCATGGCAACCTCCTCGATCGTGAACCGCAGCCCCTCTCGCTCCACCACCTCGCCAGGCAGCGGCACGCGGCCGAGGGCGGTGAAGACCAGGCCGGCAATGGTCTCGAACTCGGCATCCTCGATCTTCACCTCGAACAGCTCGTCGAGCACCTCGAGATGGGCGCGGCCGTCGAACCGCCAGGCGCCGTCGCCGAGCGGCGTCCGCTCGGCCGCCTGGCCGTCCTCGTGCTCGTCGCTGATCTCGCCGACGATCTCCTCGACCAGGTCCTCGACGGTCACCAGGCCGGCCGTGCCGCCGTACTCGTCCACCACGATCGCCACCTGCTGGAAGCGCGTCTGCAGCTCCTTGAGCAGCTCGGCCAGCAGCTTGGTCTCGGGGATGAACAGCGGCGGCTTGAGCAGCTTCCGGATCTGGGCCGCGGACGGCGGCGTGGCCAGGCGCAACGACTGCAGCAGGTCGCGGATGTGCAGCACGCCGACGATGTGGTCGATCGAATCCTGGTAGAGCGGGATGCGGGTGTGGCCGGACTCGACGAACAGCTCGGCAAGCGCGTCGAGGCTCGAATCGACCGGCGCGCAGATCATGTCGACGCGCGGCGTCATCACGCTGCGCGCCTGGGTCTCGGGGAAGTCCACGATGTTGGACAGCCACTCGCCCTGCTCGGCCTCGATGATGCCCTCGCGCGTGCCGACGTCGATGAAGGCCTCGATCTCCTCGTGCGAGGCGGCGTCGTCCTCCTCGGCCTCGTCGTCGCGCTCGAGACGCGCGGCCGGCAGCCGCGCCGCGATCCCGGCAACCAGCGCCACCACCGGCAGCAATCCCATCCACGCCAGGCGGTACAGCGCGGTGAGCGCGCGCAGCGCCTGCTCGCGGCTGCGGCCCACCAGCCGCCGGTTGACGATCTCGACCGCCGCCAGCACCGCCGCGGTGAGCGCCAGCGACCACGCTCGCGGCTGCCGCGCGCCGGCAGCCGCCAGCAGCGCCGCGGCGGCGGCGAACAGGCCGATCGCCAGCAGCCGGCTGGCGAGCGACAGCAGCGAGCGGAAGGCGCCGAAGCGGAGCGGCTGGTCGTAGAGCGTGCGCAGCCGTCCACCCGCCTCTTCGGCCCAATGGCTCAGCCGGATCGGCCCGCTGCGCTCGAGCAGCGCCGACAGCACCGAGGCCAGCGCCACCACCGGTAGCAGCGCCGCCACCGTCCACGCCAGCGCCTCCACGGACCAGGCCTCAGCCCGCACGCCGCGTCCTCCCTGGCCGGCGCCGCGGACCGGGCGGGCGGGCTCTCGGCGCTCCGGTCGGCCCGATCCAGCGCCGGCGCAGCCGCCGCTCGACGCGCTCCATCTCGCCGCCGTCCACCTCGTGGTCGTAGCCCAGGCAGTGGAGCACGCCATGCAGCAGCAGCACCCGGATCTCGCGCCCAGCGTCGCGGCCGGCCGCCGCCGCCTGCCGGCGCGCCTGCGGCACCGAGATGAGCACGTCGCCGAGATGGCCGCCGTTCGCGCTCGGGCCGTCGCCGCCGTCGGCACCGCCGCCGGGAAACGACAGCACGTCGGTGGTCTGGTCCTTGCCCCGGAACTGCCGGTTGGCCCGCCGCATCGCGCGGTCGCCGGAGAAGCGCACCCCGAAGCTGACGCCGGCGCCAACGGGTGCCGCAGTCTCTCCTACGACCGTCGGCACCGCCGCAGCCGCCGCAGCCGGCCCTCCCGGCCGTGCCGCCGCAGCCGTCGGCGCCGCCAGCACCTCCGCCAGCAGCGCCGCCAGCCAGGGCCGCAGCGGCCGCGCCGCCGCCTCGACATAGCCGTTGGGATTCAACAAGGTGATCTCGATCTCGCCGCCCCTGCCGCCGCCGCCCCCGCCCACGGCCTCCCCTTCCATGCCGTTCCTGCCCGCGCCAGGACTCGCGCCGGCGGCACGCATGGTCGCTAGGAAGCCTTGACGGCGCCGGGCAGCTGCCGCTTCTCGCGCCTGACGCCGGCGTTGAAGTCGAAGCCCGGGTAGTCTACCCGCTGGTGGAAGATCCTCGACAGCACGCGCAGGAACGCCTCGGCGACGGCCTTGAGCTCGGCGAGGGTGAAGTCGGTCTGATCCAGCTGGCCATCCTGCAGGCAGTCGTCGACGAGCGTGCGGATCAGGCCGCGCAGCTTGGCGGACGTCGGATCGATCAGCGTCCGGCTCGCGGCCTCGACCGCGTCGGCCAGCATCAGCACGCCCATCACCTTGTTCTGTGGGCAAGGCCCCGGGTAGCGGAAGTCGGCGTCGTGCACCTGGCCGGAGCCGGGGTCGTGCTGCTCGAGCGCGCGGTCGTGGAAGAAGCGCATCAGCCTGGTGCCGTGGTGCTGCTCGATGGCGTCGACGATCACCGGCGGCAGGTGGTGGCGGCGCGCCAGCTCGGCCCCCTCCTTGACGTGACTGACCAGGATCAGCACGCTCATCGAGGGCAGCAGGCGATCGTGGCGGTTCTGCCCCGGACGCTGGTTCTCGATGAAGTAGTCGGCGCGGAAGACCTTGCCGATGTCGTGGTAGAGCGCGCCGGTGTAGGCGAGCACCGCGTCGGCGCCGATCGCCTCGCAGCCCTCTTTCGCCAGGTTGGCGACCATCAGCGAGTGCTGGAAGGTGCCCGGAGCCTCGAACGCCAGCCGGCGCAGCAGCGGCAGGTTGGTGTTGGAGAGCTCGACCAGCTTGATGTCGGTGGTGATGCCCAGCATCGCCTCCAGCACCGGCACCGCGAAGCTCGCCACCGCCGCCGCCAGCAGCCCACCGGCGAAGGCGCAGACCAGCTCGAAGCCGACCGCGAGCAGGCCGGCCTCCGGTCCGGCGAGGGCGGAGAGGATCAGCGCCATCAGCACGTTGACGCCGCCCACCACCAGGCCGGCGCGCGGCATCACCAGGCGCTGACGGAACTGCAGGCGGTCCACCGCGAAGATGGCGGCGAGGGAGCCGGCGAAGGCGTAGAGCGCCACCGCCAGCGGCTCGCCCTCGATCGCCAGCCTGCCGACCAGCAGGCTGAACAGCACCGCCAGCACCAGCGAGGCGTGGCGCCGCAGCAGCAGCGCCGCCGACAGCGCCAGCGCCGCGAACGGCAGCGCCAGGGCATAGCCGCGCCAGTCGTTGAACGGCGGCACCTGGATCGCCGAGCTCAGCGCGTTGACCACCATGAAGCCGACCCTGGCGGCCAGCAGCGCGGCGGTGAGCAGCAGCGCGCATTCCGCGAACAGCCGCTGCCGGCTGTGTCCGGCCACCCGCTCGCCGGCCAGCCCCAGCCAGAGCGCCGCCGCCGCCAGTCCCAGCAGCAGCAGGGTGCCGGCGATCTCCGGCAGCCGCGAGCGCGCCGGCGCCTGGCCGCGCATCGTCCCCAGCACCTTCGCCTTGGCCTCGTCGATCACGTCGCCCTTGCGGGCGATGACCTGGCCCTTGCGGATCTGGGTGTACACCTCGCCGGCGGCGGCCTCCGCCAGGTCGCGGCGCGCCAGCGTCTCGCTGCGGTTCAGGTGCAGGTCCGGCGCCAGGTTGTCGACCAGGAAGACCACCAGCAGGCGGCGCTCGCCGGCGGTCAGGCCGCTCCAGCCGCGCACCTCCGACTCGAGATAGTCGCGGGTCTCGTCCGGGTAGCCGAGGTTCTCGAACAGGTTGACCTGCACCCGCTCGCTGCCGTCGGACAGGTTGCGCACCACGATGCCGGTCATGCGGTTGTCGAGCAGCAGCGCCTTGTTTTCGACCACGCCGCGCCGCAGGGTCGCGTCCAGCACGCCGCGCAGGCGGTCCTCGAGCTCCGCCGAGAAGCCCCGGCGCAGCAGCACCGCCACCTGCCCGGGCTCGATCCCGAGCGCGTCGGGCGAGCGCGCCGCCGCACCCGAGCCGGACGCCGGCACCGCGGCGGCGCCTGCCGGCCGGGATCTCGCAGCCCGCGAGCTTGACGCCTCCGCGCCCGCCTCGGACACCGGCCGCGTCGCCAGGTCGCGCTCCAGCGCGGTGCGCGCCGCCTCGTCGCGCGCCGCCGGCAGGCGCTGGCGCCCGGCGGCGAAGAGCTGGGCGAGCTGGGCGTCGCGCAGCACCTGCACGCCGGGATCGAAGTCGTAGACCGGCAGCACCCGCTCGCGCGCCTGCCCGCGCTTGGCGCGGGTCGCCGCGTCGTCGTACAGCATGAGGTCGCGCGAGGCCACGAAGTCGCGGCCGGCAACGGTGCCCGCCGCCAGCCGCGACGAGACCAGCGGCGCCAGCAGGAAGGCGCCCGGAGCCAGCGCCGCCCCACCGGCCGTCACCATCAGCACCACCCACACCCACGGCAGCTCGAGCAGGCGGCCCCAGAGGCCCCGCCGCTTGGCGCGGCGCAGCCTGCCTCCCGGCCGGAAGGAAGGCAGCAGGTGGATACGGGCGCCCGGAGGCTTGGCGGCGGCGGACATGGCGGCGCCTTCAGCTGGAGGCGGCCGGCGGCGGCGCGGCGGCCCGCACCTCTTCGCGTTCCTTCTTCACCCGGTCGAACTGGTCGTAGGCGGTGACGATCTGCTGCACCAGCTGATGACGTACCACGTCGCGCTGGTCGAAGGTGAAGAACTTGATCCCGGCGACGTCGGCCAGCACCTCCTGCGCCTCGCGCAGGCCCGACTGCCGCCCCTGCGGCAGGTCGACCTGGGTGATGTCGCCGTTGACCACCGCCTTGGCGTTGTAGCCGATGCGGGTGAGGAACATCTTCATCTGCTCGGTGGTGGTGTTCTGCGCCTCGTCCAGGATGATGAAGCTGTCGTTGAGGGTGCGGCCGCGCATGAAGGCGATCGGCGCCACCTCGATGATACCGCGCTCCATCATCCGGCCCACCTTGTCGTAGCCGATGATGTCGTGCAGCGCGTCGTGCAGCGGCCGCAGGTAGGGGTTCACCTTCTCGGCCAGGTCGCCGGGCAGGAAACCCAGCTTCTCGCCCGCCTCGACCGCCGGACGCGCCAGGACGATGCGCCGCACCCGCTTCTCGAACAGCGCGGCGGCGGCCATCGCCACCGCGAGGTAGGTCTTGCCGGTGCCGGCGGGCCCGATGGTGATCACCAGGTCGTACTCGACCATCGCCTTGATGTAGAGCTGCTGCTTGATGCTGCGCGGCGTGACCAGCCGCCGCACCGAGGCGAGCAGCCCTTCCGGCAGGAAGAACTCGAGCAGCGACGCCGCCGGGTCCTCCGCCAGCACCCGGATGGCGGTCTGCACGTCGCCGGGACGGAAGCGGTAGCCCTTCTGGCCCAGTCCCGAGAGCTCGGTGAGCAGCCGCTCGACCACCGCCACCCGTCCCGGCTCGCCGAGAATCTGCAGCTCGCTGCCGCGGGCGGCGACGGTCACCTCGAAGGTGCGCTCGATGCGCCGCAGGTTCTCGTCCTGGGTGCCGAACAGGGCATCCAGCCCCTCCTCGGCCAGCCGCAGCTGGGCCGTCCCGGCGGCTGCCGGCAGCGGCGGAGGCAGCGATGGGTCGGCAACCTCCCGATGGGTGCGATTGTCTGGCAACGGCATTCCCGCGGCTGGCGGGCGCGGCCCGCGGCCGGCCCGGCCGGCCCACCGGCACGCCGGCACGCCGGCACCCCGGTAGAGACCGCTCAGTCTAGCAGACCCGGTGACGGCGGGCCGGCCCGGGGCGCACCCCGGGGCCCGGCAACAGTCTATTTCTTCCCGTGCTCGTAGAAGCCCCGGCCGCTCTTGCGTCCGAGGCGGCCGGCGAGGACCATTTGCTTGAGCAGCGGCGGCGGCGCGTAGCGCTTCTCGCGGTACTCCTCGAACATGATGTTGGCGATGTAATAGGTGGTATCGAGGCCGACGAAGTCGAGCAGCGTGAACGGGCCCATCGGGTAGCCGCAGCCGAGCTGCATCGCCAGGTCGATGTCCTCGACGCTGCCCACTCCCTCCTCGTAGGCGCGGACGGCGTCGAGCAGGTAGGGCACCAGCAGCCGGTTGACGATGAAGCCCGAGTTGTCGCGCGCCGTCACCGGCTGCTTGCCGAAGGCCTTGACCACCGCGATGGCGTCGCCGTAGGCCTCGTCGGAGGTGAGCAGCGTGCGCACCACCTCGACCAGCTTCATCACCGGCACCGGGTTGAAGAAATGCATGCCGACGAAGCGGTCCGGGCGCTTGGTCGCCATCGCCACCTGGGTGATGGTGAGCGACGAGGTGTTGCTGGCGAACAGCGCTCCCTCCTTGACCACCGCGTCCAGGGCGGCGAACGTCCGGCGCTTCTCCTCGAGGTTCTCGACGATCGCCTCCACCACCAGGTCGCAGTCGGCGAGATCGCCGAGGTCGACGACACCGCGCAGCCTTCCCCAGGTCTTGTCGCGCTCCGCGGCCTCGAGCTTGCCGCGCTCGACCGCCTTGTCGAGTGAGCCGCGAAGTCTCCCCAGCCCCTTCTCCACCACCTCCTCGCTCACCTCGCGCACCACCGTCTCGAAGCCGGCGCGCGCCGCCACCTCGGCGATACCGGCACCCATCAGGCCGCAGCCGAGCACACCCACCTTGCGGATCTTCATGTCGTTTCCTCTCTCCCTTTCGTAGCCTGTCTCCACGATCTCCCGCGCCTCGTCGCCGCCCTCCGGCAGCCGGCGCAGCCGCAGCGTGATGGCCGGCGCCGCCGCCGCCGCGAGCGCCGCCGGCAGCCGCTCGGCCCACTCCACCACCTTGACGCCGGGTCCGGCAAGCAGCTCCTCGAGGCCCAGCCCCGCCGCCTCCTCCGGCGCCAGCCGGTAGAGGTCCACATGCACCATCCGCAGCGCGCCGCCGCCGCCAGGCCCGCCGCGATGCTCGCGGATCAGATTGAAGGTCGGCGACAGCACCTGGCGCGGGTCGATGCCAAGGGCACCGGCGACTCCCCGCGCCACCACC
The DNA here is from genome assembly GCA_963732005.1 of uncultured Acidobacteriota bacterium. Classification (GTDB taxonomy): domain Bacteria; phylum Acidobacteriota; class Thermoanaerobaculia; order Multivoradales; family UBA5704; genus JASLEW01. The sequence goes on along the minus strand of CAVSXT010000005.1, from coordinate 1,876,183 downwards.
GTCTTGCCGCTCCCCAGCTCGCCGCTCAGCAGCAGCACCCCGTCCGGCGCCAGCTCGGCCGCCAGCTCGCCGCCGAGGCGCTCGGTCTCCGCGGCACCGCGGGTGACCCAGCGCCGTCCCGATCCTGCCGTGCCGCTCACGGCGCCTTGCCCGCGGCCAGGTCGGCCAGCGCCGCCGGCAGCGAGGCGATCAGGTCCGCGGCCGCGAGCGACGGGCCGCCCAGCCGGTCCAGGGCCAGGTCGCCGGCCAGGCCGTGCAGATACACGGCCAGGCAGGCGGCGTCGAGCGGCTCGAGGCGCTGCGCCAGCAGCCCGCCGAGGATGCCGGTGAGCACGTCGCCGGTGCCGCCCGAGGCCATCCCCGGGTTGCCGGTCGGGTTCACGTAGAGGCCGCCGCCGGGCGCCGCGATCAGCGTCAGGCTGCCCTTGAGCACCACGATGGCGCCGGTGAGCGCCGCCGCCCGCCGCGCCGCCGCCGGCCGGTCGGCCTGCACCTCGCCGGCCGGGATGCCCAGCAGCCGGCCGAGCTCGCCCGGATGCGGCGTCAGCACCGTCGGCGCCCGCCGCCCGGCGAGCTCCTCGGCGCGGCCGGCGAAGGCGTTGAGGCCGTCCGCGTCGAGCGCCAGCGGCAGCTCGATCGCCGCCACCAGCCGGCGGACGGCAGCCGCGGTCTCCGCCTCCTGTCCGAGCCCGGGACCGAGCGCCAGCGCGCTCTTGCCGGCAGCCGCCGCCAGCACCAGCTCCACGCCGCCGGCGGCGAGCCCGCCGCCGGCGCCGGCCGGCAGCGGCACGCCCATCGCTTCGACCGCGCCGAGCTGCAGGATCGCCAGGATCGGCTCGGGCACCGCCGCGGTGACCAGGCCGGCGCCGGCGCGCACCGCGGCGCGCGCCGCCAGCACCGCCGCGCCGGCCTTGCCCAGCGAGCCCGCCACCAGCAGTAGATGGCCGAAGACACCCTTGTGGCTGTCGCGGGCGCGCGGCGCCAGCAGGCCGCTCAGCTCCTCGCCCACCAGCAGGTGCAGGTCCCCCTCCGCCGCGTCCACCAGGTGCGGCGGGAAGCCGAGATCGGCCACCACCAGCTCGCCCACCGCGTCCGCCGCCGGCGGGAAGACGTGCGCCACCTTCGGCGCCGCGAAGGTCACCGTCAGATCGGCTCGCAGGTGCGGCCCAAGCACCGCGGCGCCGCTGCCGGACAGGCCGCTGGGGATGTCGACGGCGACCCGCGGCCGCGGCAGCTGGTTGAGCCCCTCGACCAGCCGGGCGAACAGGCCGGTGAGAGGCCGTGCCAGGCCGGTGCCGAACAGCGCGTCGATCACCAGGTCGTGCTGCCCCGCCGCCGCCAGCGCGTCCGCCAGCTCGAGCGGCGACGCCGCCACGCCTTCACCCTGTCGATCGAGCTCGTGCGACGGCGCGGCCGGCGTTTCCTGCGTTTCCGGCGCTTGCTGCCTTTCCGGCGCTGCCGCCGTTCCCGGCACCAGGGAGTGCATGCTCAGGCCGAGACGCCGGCAGATCTCCAGCTGCACCGCCGCGTCGCCGGCCAGCGGCCGCCCGCCATCGACCAGAAACACCTCGACCGCGTAGCCGCGGGTCGCCAGCTGGCGCGCCACCGCCAGGCCGTCGCCGCCGTTGTTGCCCGGGCCGCAGAAGATCGCCGCCGACTCCGCGTCCGGGTACCGGCTGCCGATGGCATCCACCACCCCCAGCGCGGCGTTCTCCATCAACACCAGCCCGCCGAGGCCCAGCCGCTCGCTCGCCATCCGGTCCACGCCCCGCATCGCTTCCGCCGTCAGGATCCTCACCGGCCGCTCCCCCGACGCGACGCGGCCGCCCGGCCGCCGGTATCTTCCGAGATCTCCGGGATCTCCGGGATCTTCGGAATCTCCGGAGTCTTCGAAATCGGGATCTCCGGGATCTCAACGCTCGCCGGCATCGCCGCGCCCGCCGGGATCGCCGCGCCCGCCGGCGGTCCCGGCACCGCCGGCAGCCGCCGCCAGGCCGCCAGCAGCGCCCGGGTGCGCGGGCAGCTCGCCGCCGCCGGACCGGCCGGCGCCAGGCGCGCCGCCAGCCGCGCCAGGTCGGCCGGCGTATCGACGTCGGCGGCGACCGGCAGCAGCTCGACGGCGAGGCCCAGCTCGCCGCAGCGCTCGAGCGTGGCCGCCAGCACCCCGGACGTGCTCCAGGGCACCTCCTCGAAGATGCGACGCCGCACCGCGCCGGCGGCCAGGGCGATCAGGTAGTAGCCGCCGTCCTCGGCCGGCCCGAGCGCCACGTCGGCGCCGCCTTCGACCGCCGCGAAGGCCCGCTCGACCACCGCGACCTCGACGGTGGGATGATCGCTGCCCAGCGCCGCCACCGCCGCCGACCGGCGAGCGGCCGCGGCGAGCGCGCCGTGCAGGCGCTCGCCCAGGTCGGCCCCCTCCTGGCGCAGGCTCCCCACCCCGGGCCAGAAATCCTCGGGCACAGCCTCCCCGGCCTCGACCGCCCAGGCCAGATCCAGCTCGAAGCTGCCGGCGGCCAGACGCCCCAGCAGGTCGTCGAGGAAGGCGGCATGCAGCTCGGCGGCCTGGCCGGCGGTAAGATCTCCGATCAGACGGGTCTTGACCCGCCCTTGCCGGGCCGGCTTGGTGAACAGCAGCAGCCGGCGGCCGTGGCGATCGGGAGACACTCGCCGATTGTACCGGATGCCCACCGGCGGCCCGCACGTGGGGCCAGGCCGGCGGCGCCCGCCAGCAACCGCCGCCGCCGGCAAGCCCGCCGGACCGTGAGCCCACGGAGACCATGATGCCGCCCCCGCCGCTGCTCACCCTGCTCACCGACTTCGGGCTGGAGGACTACTACGTTGCCGCCGTCAAGGGCACCGTGCTGCGCCTCGCGCCGGGCACGCAGCTGGTGGACCTCTCGCATCAGGTCGAGCCCGGCAACATCGCCGCCGCGTCCTACCTGCTTGCCGCCGCCGTGCCGTCGTTTCCGGACGGCACGGTGCACCTGGCGGTGGTCGATCCCGGGGTGGGGAGCCGCCGCCGCATCCTGGTGGCGGAGATTGCCGCCGGCCGCCTGGTGGCGCCCGACAACGGCCTGCTGACGCCGCTGCTGGACGGCGCCAGCGTGCGCGCCGTCGAGCGCACCGACCTTTTCCTGCAGGGCCCCGGCGCCACCTTCCACGGCCGGGACCGCTTCGCGCCGGTCGCCGCCTTCCTGCTCGGCGGCGGCTCGCCGGCCGATCTCGGCCCCGAGATCGCCGACTGGGTGCCGCTCGCCCGGACGCCGCCACGGCAGGCGCCCGGGCTGCTGTCCGGCGCCGTGATCCACATCGACCGCTTCGGCAACCTGGTGACGGACATCCCGGCCGCCTGGCTGCCGCCGCCGGACGCCGGCGTGGCGGCGGCGCAGCAGGCCCTGGACGACGAGCGGGCCTCGCAGGCGCCGCAAACCTCGCAGCACCGCCAGCCGACCCAGGCCCGCGTTGCGCCCCAGGTCATCGCCCGCGTCGGCAGCCACACCGCTCTCCGGCTGGCCGGTCACTACGAGGAGATCCCACGCTACGAGGTTGCCGTGATGGTGGGCTCGCTGGGCACGCTCGAGCTGGCCATGCGCGGCGAGAACCTCGCCCGCCGCTGGGGCGTCGAAACTGGCGCCGCGGTGCAGGTGCGCTGGCTTTGAAAAGCTTGGGCGATACGGTCTCGGCGCTACAATATCCGGGCCGGGAGACCGCCAGGCCGCCGGTGGCGCAGGGAAGGAGCGTGTGGCATGACCAAGTGGGAGTACAAGATCATCAACATCCGCAGCGAGAACTATCGCCTCGACCCCTTAGCGGCCCCGCAGCTGAATCAGCTCGGCGAGGAAGGGTGGGAGCTGGTTTCGATCACTTCCGTCAACTTCAAGACCGGCGCGACCGACAACATCGCCATGGTCTTCAAGCGGGCCGTCGCCGCCTGACTCAGGGCAGCCCCGCTTGACTCGGGGTACCTAGCTCGCCCTCAGCGCTCGCCGCGAGCGCCGCCGCCGGCCGCGCACCGCCAGCGCGAAACCGGCCGCGGCCGCCAGGCCGGCCAGCAGCAGGGTGGCGTTGCGCGGTACGCGGCCGACCTCCTCGGCGACCGCCTCCCTCACCTCGGCCAGCCGCTGCTCGGCGCGCCGACGGCTCTCTTCGATCCGCAGCTCGAAGTCGCTCCCGTTGTCGTCCACCTTGCTCACGGCTCGTCCTCCTCGAGTGGGTCGTCGGGATGGAGGTGCGGCGGCCGGCGAGAGCCCGGCGGCGGCGAACCGGCCGGCGGGCGCGGCGGGATCGGGGGACGCGGCGGGATCGCCGGCGCCGCGGGCTCGGCGAGCAGGCGGTGCTCCCACCAGTCGAGATGGTCCGCGACCCGCCGCCGGATGCTCTCGGCAGGGGACTCGAGCCGGCGCAGCCGCAGCACGCCCAGCGTCGCCAGCAGACCGGCGACGGCGACGAACAGCGCCAGCACGATCAGCGCCGCCGCCCAGGCGGGCAGCCAGATCATCAGCACGGCGATCAGCACCAGCACCACCACTCCCACCGTCCAGAAGCCGATCGCCGCCGCGGCGCCGAGCAGCGCCAGGGCCAGCAGCAGCTGGCGCCCCGAGCGGCGAAAGTCGTCGCCCAGCGCCTGCGCCTCGGCGCGCAGCACCTCGAACAGCGCCTGACCCAGGGAGCGGAAGAGCTCGATCCATCCCTGCACTCCTGCCGGCTCTTGCATCTTCGCCCCCCTCCCGCGGCGGATCAGCGGCCGACGATCAGCTCGCCCGTGACGTAGGACTCCTGCGCTCCGACGTCGTCGCGCAGGCCGACCGCCACCTTCTGATCGCCGCCGCGCATCAGCAGGCTGACGGTGTAGAGGAAATGCTTGCCGCCCAGCTTCGACACCTCGGCGGCCGGCACGTTGATCGGCACCGGCACCTGCTGCACGTCGGAGGTGCGGCCGTCGGGATCGATGGCGCCGATGAACAGCCGCAGCTTTGCCGCGCTCCCCTGCTCGCGCGGCACCAGCGCCAGCTTGCCGAGCGGGATCTTGACGCTGACCGGCACCAGGAAGAAACCGTCCTTGCGCTCCGCGGGGTGCCCGAACTCGATGGTCATGCCGATCGGGTTGGTCTGGAACGGGAACTGCAGCGCGGCCAGCGTGCCGTCGCTCATCCTGGCGTCGACGCTCTTGTCGCGGTAGCCCTCCCGGAAGCGGACGTCGACGCCCTTGCGCTTGACCTTGACCGTGATCTTGTGGAAGCGGCCGTCGCCCGAGTGCGGCGGCGTGTAGCCCAGCGAATAGAAGGTCTTGAAGTCGTCGGCGATCTTGTCGAGCTGGGGGCCGACGTCGTTGGCGTTGATCACGTAGGTGCCGCCGGTCTTTTCGGCCATCATCTGCAGCGGCGCCTGCATGTTCGAGATGTTGATCGAATCGATGTAGACGCCCTGGCCGGGGCCGGCGTTCTCGGCCGAGCTCGAGGCGTAGGTGCGCAGGCCGCCGGCGTCGATGGTGTAGAACGTCACCCGGTTGGCGTTGGCCTGCGAGGTGAGCTCCTCGAAGCGGCGCGAGACGTCGAACTCGGAGTCCTCGCTGATGATGCTGTTGCCGAACTTGTTCTGCACGTAATAGAAGATGTCCTCGCCGACGATCATCGGCAGGCCGTCGCAGACGTAGACGATCGCCTTGCGCCCCGACATGCCCGCCAGCGAGGTAACCAGGTTCTTGAGCGCGTCGACGGTGAAGCTGATGTCGTTGAACGCCGCGCCGGCGTAGCCGCGGGCGAAGCTCATCGCCTGCGAGCCGCTGGTCGCGTCGTCGATGTTCTTCATGATCTCGCGCCGGTCGTTCTCCTGATGCACGCCCTGCGCCGAGATCTTCTCGATCGCCAGCAGCTGGGCGTTGACCAGGGCGACGTCGGTGGTGAACGTCTGGCGCACGTGCAGGTCGCGGTCATAGCTGACCAGCATCACCTGGTCGCCGTGCCGCAGCTTCTGGTCCAGGAAGACGCGCAGCGAGCGCATCACCCGGTTGCGATCGAACGGCTTCAGGTTGTAGTTGTCGATGTAGACGATCAGGCGCAGCTTCTGATCCTCGGGGATCGGCGGCGGCTCGTAGCCGGGAGGCAGCTTGGGCGCTCCCTTCTCGCCCTCGGCGACCTCGGGCTCGGCGGCGGCGGCGCCCACGGTCTGGCCTGCTTCGACCGCCAGGAAATTGGTGATCGCCATCGGCCGGCCGTCTTCGAAGATCTCGAAGTCCTTGCGCGCCAGGCCGGTGACCCGCCCCTTCTTGTCGGAGACGTAGACGTCCACGTTGACCACGTTGACCGTCACGCTCTCGGCGAAACCCTCGTCGGCCGGCGGCTTGGCGGCGGTGGCATCGGGCTTGGCCGGCGAGGCCGGAGCGGCTGGCCGGGCGCCGGCAGGCGCCGCCGGCGACACCAGGATGCCGCAGGCGGCGAAGGCGATGGCGGCGACGCGCGCGCTCCACCACCGGAGATGATGCTCTCTGCTCATGGGTTCGTGGCTCTCTCCCGCTAGTCGGGCTTGACGTCGGCCTCCGCCGTGGTGATCTTGTTGCTCAGCGGATCGAAGATGGCGAAGACCAGGTGCTGGCTGGTCCGGCGCAGCGAGAGCTTGGTCTCGTAGCGCACGAAGCGGCCCGGCAGCGGCTGCTTGTCGCTCTGCAGCTGCAGCGGTATCACCGGGATGTCGGATTTGTTGCCGTGGTCGTCCTGGGCGGCGACCCGCAGCTCGAGCTCGGCGGCGAACTTGCCGTTGAGCGGTACGGTGGTGAAGGCGGAGGTGGGGATCGCCAGGGTCACCGGCACCTCCATCTCGCTCCGGCTCTTGCGCGCCGGCTTGCCGAGCTGCACCGGCATGGACGGAGCGCCCGGCGCGCTGCCGAACATCATCGCGCTCTCGACCATCATCGAGACCTCCGCCTTGCGCGAGCGGTCGAGGAAGCTGTCGCGGGTGCGCACGCTCAAGCCCGGGCGCAGCACCTCGAGCTGGATGTCGTGCTTCTTGTCGTTGCCCTGCCAATTGGGCGAGAAGCCGAACCAGTAGTAGGAACGGGTGTCGGCCACCACGTGCTCGAGCGAGCCGATGCGCAGCGAGTTGATCAGCGCCTTGCCGCCGGTCTCCTTGGCGATGAAGGTCAGCGTCCCCTCGTGCTCCTGCTCGCGCAGGTTGAAGCCGGTGCCGGGCTGGCGGGGACCGGTGCGGGTGGCGCTGGTCGCATTGGCCTCGATACCCGGGACGTCGATCGGATAGAGGGTGTAGCCGAGGCGGTTGGCGGTCTCGATCAGCGGCCGCAGCAGCTTGCCCCCTTCCGGCACGTCATGGTCGAGGATCGGGCGGTTGATGTCGTTGACCACGTAATCGGTCAGCGAGAACGGCCAGCCTCCCACCAGCAGCAGCATCACCTTGCGGCCGGGAGGGGAGGCGAAGCCGCGCAGCGTGCTGGTCGCCGCGGCGACGGCGCGCTCGAGCTGCGAGCCGAGCTCCAGCGCGTAGGTGCGCTCGTCGACCCGCAGCTGGCTGTCGGTGGCGCTCAGCGCCGGATGCCCGGGATCGGGGGAGATGCGCCCTGGCGCGCCGACGCGGAAGTTCTGCAGCTCGACCTGGCGCTCGAGGCCGTGGGCGGGGCCGCCGATCTCGCGCTCGATGGCGCGGGAGAGCTCGCGGCTCGAGCTCGACCAGCTCGACAGCAGGTTCAGGTGCTTGCCGTCGAAGGCGACCAGCGCCATGCGGTCCTCGGGGCCCATCCGCGACAGGTCGTCCCTGAGCGACTTCAGCACCTGGTCGCGGTTGGCGGCCACCGAGAAGTAATCGTCGATGAACACCAGGTAGCTGGTGCCGACCGGGCTGCCCGGCGCCAGGTCCGGCAGCCCGGGAACGGTCGCGGTGGCGCCGGCCTCGGGAGCGATCGCCTGGCCGCCGCGCACCTCGTTGAAGAAGTCGATCTTGATCTGCTTGCCGTCCACCTTGAGGCGGAAGTCCTCGGGCTTGAGGTCCGGAACGCGGTTGCCCTTCTTGTCCGTAACCACCGCCTCGACGTTGACCACGCGCACCTCGATGGTCTCGCCGAACAGCGGCCCCACCGGTTGCGCGCTGCCGGCGCTGCTGGCGGCGGCGCTGCCGGCGGTGCTGGCAGGGGTCGGGCGGGGTGCCGCGGCCGGCGCCGGCGCGGCTGGCGGCGGAGGCGCGGGCGCGGCCTGAGCCGACGGCGGCGCGGGCGCGGCCTGAGCCGACGGCGGCGCGGGCGCGGCCTGAGCCGACGGCGGCGCGGGCGCGGCCTGAGCCGACGGCGGCGCGGGCGCGGCCTGAGCCGACGGCGGCGCGGGCGCGGCCTGAGCCGACGGCGGCGCGGGCGCGGCCTGAGCCGGCGCGGCCGGCGGCGGCGGTGGCGGCGCGGCCGGCTGCTGCGCCGGAGCGGCCGGCTGTTGCGCCGGCGGCTGCGGCGCTGGCTGCTGTGGCGCCGGTGCCGGTTGAGCGGGTGGCGGTGCCGGCGCGGTCGGCGAGGGCACGATCTTGGCGTTCTCCGGCTCCTGGCTGGCGGCCGGATGCAGGGCGAGCGCGGCGACGGCAGCCAGCGCCAGCAGGAAGAGGACCGGTGTGGTCCAGGGATGTCGCGAGCGTGGCGAATGGGGGAATCGCATGGGCTTCTCCGGAGGCCGCGCCGCGAGGGAGGGGGCGCGCCTCAGCGTATCGTCTTCTACATACTAACCGGTGCGGGGCCGCACCGGTTGCTCGGCGGCCGCCGGTGGTGCGGCGCGCCGGAGGCGCCGAACTGCAAGTCCTGCGCCGTCACTACTCTACCGGCAGGCCAGGCGCCGGGCCAGCCGGCGGGACGCCGCCTGGCGTCGCCGCCCGAGGACACCGCCGTCAACGGTCAAGGCCGGCGGCGCTCAGCGCCGGCTCCGGCGTGCCGGCGCCCAATCGGCGCCGCAGGTGGCGCACGATCGCCGGGCCGTGCTCGCGGGAGTTCTCGATGAAGATGCGATCGATCTGCCGTCCCGCCTGGATGGTGCCGGCCACGTAGAGCCCCGGCACGTTGGTCTCGCAGGTCTCGGGATCGAAGAGCGGCACCAGGGTCTCCGGATCCACCGCGATCCCGCAGCGGCGCTGCAGGTCGGCATCGGGCACGTAGCCCACGAGCACGAAGGCGGCCTGCGCCGGCAGCGACTCCTCGCCCTCGGGAGTCACGATCTCGACCGACTCGTCGCCGAAGGCGCGCACCACCGAGCGGAAGCGGGCGCGGATCGAGCCCTCGGCGATGCGGTTCTCGATGTCCGGCTTGAGCCAGTACTTGACGCCGGGCTTGACCTGCTCGCGGCGATGCACCAGGGTGACGCGCGCGCCGTTGCGCCACAGGTCGAGCGCCGCCTCGGCCGCGGTGTTGCCGGCGCCGACGATCACCACGTCGCGGTCGAAATAGGGATAGGGCTCGAGATAGCGGTGCCGCACCCAGGGCTGATCCTCGCCCGGCACGCCCAGCTGTTTCCAGCCGTCGAAGTAGCCGGTGGCGATGGCCACCGCCCGCGCCCGCCGGGTGCGCTCGGAGCGCACCAGGAACTCGTCGCCGCGGCGTTCGACCGCGGTCACGTCCTCGTGCAGCGCCAGGGGGATGGCGAAGTGCTCGACCACCGAGCGGTAGTAGACCAGCGCCTGGCGCCGGCTCGGCTTGGCCTCCGGGATGGCGAAAGGCACGCCGGCGATCTCCAGCCGGTCGCGGGTGGTGAAGAACTCGATGAAGGTCGGATACGCCTGGATGGCGGCGGTCAGCGGACCGCGATCGACCAGCAGCACCGAGAGGCCGGCGCGCCGGGCCTCGGCGCCGATGGCGATGCCGGTCGGGCCGGCCCCCACCACCAGCAGATCGAGCAGCTCATGATCGGTCAAGACAGGCTCCTAGCGAGATCGTGGAAATGCGCCAGCGGACCGGCGCCGGCGCCGAGGCGCGGCGCCGCCGCCATCGCCCGGCGCACGTAGCCGATGGCGCCGCCGACCGCCGCCGCCAGCTCCTCGCCGTTGGCCAGGCGGGCCGCGATCGCCGCAGATAGCGTACAACCGGTGCCATGCGTGGCGCGAGTCCGCAGGCGCGGTCCGGCAAAGCGGACCAGGCGCTCGCCGCGCCGCGCCATGGCGCCGGCCCTCCTGCCGCCGGCGCCGTCGACGCTGCCGGCGCCGCCCGGACCGTCCCGGCCGGACCCGCCGATCAGCAGCAGATCGATCACCTCCGCGTCCTGCGCGTCCTGCGCGTCGTCCGCGTCGTCCGCGTCGTCCGCGTCGTTCGCGTCGTTCGCAGCAGGGTCGTGCCCACCCTTGGCGAGCACCGCCGGGCCGTGCGCCGCCAGCCGCCGCGCCAGCTCCAGGCGCGCCGCCATCGTCGCCGGCAGCGGGACGATCGCGGCTTCCCCGGCCGCCTGCTCCAAGACGTGCAACCTTCCCGCCAAGACCACCAGTTCGGGGAGGTTCGGAGTGATCAGGGTGGCGATCGGCAGCAGCTCCTCGAGCAGCGCCGCGACCGCGTCCGCCGCCTCGTCGGCGACCAGCGCCGCGCCGCTCCCGGCAGCCAGCACCGGATCGAGCACGATCGGCACCCGGCGATGCGCCCGCAGCCGCGCCGCCACCACCCGCACGGTCTCGGCGCTCCACAGCATGCCGATCTTGACCGCGTCGGCGCCGAAGTCGTCGAGCACGGCGTCGATCTGCGCCCCGACCATCGCCGGCGGCACCGGCGCGACCGCCCGCACCTCCAGCGAGTTCTGAGCGGTGACCGCGGTGACCGCGGAGAGCCCGTAGACGCCGTGCGCGGCAAAGGTCTTGAGGTCGGCCTGGATGCCGGCGCCGCCGCCAGAGTCCGAGCCGGCGATGGTGAGCGCCCGCCGCGGCGGCTTCACCGGCGCCGCGCGGCGCTCACACCGCCGCCGCGTTCGGCTGCCGCTCCGCTTCGCGGTCCTGCCGAGCCCGGCGCCAGCGCAGCCAGGCCAGCCCGGCCGTCACGACCATGACCGCCACGCTGATCGCCTGCGCCAGGGTGAAGTCGCCGAAGAACCGATCGTCCTTGGCGCGCAGGATCTCCACCAGGAAGCGCTCGAGCGCGAGCAGGCAGAGCACCGCCATCCCGAAGGCCCCCGACGCCTCGGCGATGGCCGGGCGCCGCCGCAGCACCCACAGGGCGCCGCCCCAGATCAGCAGGCAGATCGCCGTCTCGTAGAGCTGTGTCGGGTGGACCCGCAGCAGGGTGTCGTCCGGTACCGAGGAGGGTATGGCGAGGTGGAAGACCTGGCGCAGGTCGCCGGCAGTCGTGCGGGGCAGCCCCACCGGGAAGGCCACCGCCCACGGCAGGTTGCTGGGGCGGCCGTAGTCGTCGCCGACCAGGAAGCAGCCGATGCGCCCGACCGCATAGCCCACGGCGAGCGCCGGCGCGGCGGCGTCGAGCAGCGACCAGGCCGGCAGCCGGCGCCGGCGGATGACCACCAGCACGGCCGCCGCGCCGACGATGAAGCCGCCGTACCAGACCAGGCCGGAGCGGTCGAGCAGCACGTGCCAGTCACGGTTGAGCAGCGCATAGTAGACCTTGGCCCCGAGGATGCCGCCCAGGCCGGCGGCGAACACCAGCGCGCTGGCATCCTCCTCGTCGCCGATCTCGAGCCGGCGCAGCCCCCAGCGCAGCTGCAGGTAGCTGGCCAGGAAGGCGCAGACCAGCATCAGCCCGAACGGGCTGACCGAGAAACTGCCGATGTGGAAAAGCTCCTGGATCATGGATCCCGCGCCGCCCCTTTCGGAAGCGCTGATCCTAGCACTCTTGCCCCGGCGGGCCTCACCGCCGGCCCCGGCCGCCGGCCATCGCGGGCGCCCCCGCCGCGGCTGTAGAATGCGCCGCCCATGGACCATGCCGGTGCACCTGGAACGGCCCCTCGGCCGGAAAGCGCTTCGACGCCGGCGGCCGTGGCGTATGGTGCGGACCTTGCCGCCATTCACGACGCCGGTTTCGGCGGCTTCGCGACGGCAGCCGCGCCGGGCCTGCTGCGCCTGCTGCGCCGCGCCGGCGTCCGCGGCGGGCTGGTGGTGGACCTGGGCTGTGGCAGCGGCATCTGGGCGCGAGACCTGACGGCCGCCGGCTACCGGGTGCTCGGCGTCGACATCTCGCCGGCGATGCTGGCGCTGGCCCGCCGGCGCGCCCCGGCGGCGTGCCTCGTCCACGCCTCGCTGCTGCGCTTCGCGCCGCCCCCCTGCGATGCCGTGACCTCGCTCGGCGAATGCGTCAACTACCTGTTCGACGACCAGGCAGGGAGCCTGGACGCCCTCGGCCGGATGTGCCGGCGGGTGCACGACGCCCTGCGCCCCGGCGGCGTCTTCGTCTGCGAGGTGGCGCAGCCGGGCCAGCTGCGCGGGCGCCAGCCCCGCCGCGGCCACCGCCAGGGTGACGGCTGGGCGATCCTCATCGAGGTGGAAGAGGACCCCCACACCAAGACCCTGACCCGCCGGATGACCACGTTTTGCCAGGGTGGCGAGGGCGGCGGCAGCTACCGCCGCGGCGAAGAGATCCACCGCCAGCGACTCTTCGAGACCGCGGAGATGCTCGGCGCGCTGACCGCTGCCGGGTTCCGGGTCCGCACCAGCCGCCGCCTCGGAGCGTACCGCCTGGCGCCTGCCCACCTCGCCTTCATCGCCACCAGGACCTGACGCGCTACGGTACTCGAGCGGCGCGCCGGCGCGGCGCTCGCGAGCGCCGCCAGCGGCGCCCTCCTCAAGCGCCGGTGCGCCAGCCCTCGTCGGCGAAAAACGGCAACGCCGCCGATTCCGGTCGCTCCAGCTCGGCGGCCAGCAGGGCAACCCCGATGCGCCCCTTGAAGAGGCTGTCCTGTTTCTCGCTACCGGCGGCAATGGCGAGGGCGGCGCGGTCGGCGAGAGCGCTGGCGCGCGCCAGCCAGCGGCTGTCACCCCCCAGGTGGCGGGCGAGGTCGAGCAGCGCATAGGCGCGGCCGGCGGTGCCGCAGCAGATGCTGCCGCCGCCCTCCGGCGCCTCCCAGGCGTTCCAGGCGGCGCCCGTCGCGAGCTCCAGAAACCGCGGCTCGCCGAGCTCGCGGTGGGCGAGCGTCCACAGGAAGACGAAGCCGGCGCTGCCGTTGCACCAACCCGGCATGGTCGACGCCTCGCCGCCGCTTTGACCCGGGTTCCAGCGCCAGCGCAGTCCCCGCCCCCAGGGTTCCGCCGCGGCCGCGAGCTCGGCCAGACGCGCCGCGAGGCCGGCCGGCAGCGCGCCGCCAAAGACGCGGCACCAGCGCAGGGCCGCATAGGCGTAGCCGGCCCAGCCGTGGGCAATGCCCAGGTTGGGGGGGGCCGGCTGCGCCGCGATCGGCGGCAGGCGATCGAGCTCGGCCCAGAGGCCGGCGAGGACCCGGCCCGAGAGATCGGCGAGGCGGGCGCGCTCCGCGGCGCCTGCCGGCAGGACGTCGCCGAGCTGTGCCGCGGCGAGCAGCAATCCCGAGCGGCCGAGCGTCAGGTCGGGATTGGCGGTTCCCGGCGGCAGCGCGCCGCGGCCGGCGCCCTCGTGGCCCGCCGCCGCCGCGCCGTCGATCCATTCCAGTCCCAGACGGGTGAACGCCGCCGCGCCGGCGAGCGCCCCCGCCGCATCGCCCTGGGCGGTGGCGAGGAGCGACCGCAGGGCGGCGAGGCCGCAGGGCGTGTGGTAGGGCGAGACCTTGCCCGCCATCTCCGCCGTCAGCTCCATCTCCGGGTCGAGGAAGGCATCCGCATCGCCGGCGGCGCCCTCGGCGCGGGTGAGCCAGAGATCGGCGAGCGCCAGCAGCCCGGCGTCGTCGCGCTGCAACGCCAGGCGGTAGAGCGCGCAGGCGACGCCGCCGGCGCCGAAGAAGATCGACGCGGTGGGCGGCGAGACGGCAACCAGCGAGCCGCCGGCGTCGACCTCCGCCAGCACCGCACCGAGCAGGACGCGGACCGGCGAAGCGCCTGAACCGTCCGCCGCCGGGCGCGGCGGGGGCGCCGCCGCCGGCTCGGCCGCGGGCGCGATCGCCGCGAGCGCCGCGAGCGCCGCCGCCATCGCGGCGAGCGACGGGTAGCGCGCCGCCGGGGCCTTGGCGAGGCCGCGCCCGAGCACCGCCTCGAGCGCCGGCCAGGGCTCGGCGCCCCGGTCGGCGAAGGGCAGCGGCGGCTCCTCGGCGATCTGCCGCAACATCTCCTCCTGCTCGAGCGAGAAGTCGAGATAGTGCGCGCCGGCCGCGAGGTGGTAGAGCAGGGCCGCCACCGCATACTGCTCGCCGGCGACCGTCGCCGGCGGCACCGCGATGGCCCGCCCCCCGCGGCCAGCTGCGACGCTACGCGCATATTCGGGCTCGAAGAAAAACCCGATGCCGCCCCGAGCCCCGCCGGTGTCGGAGTCGGCGGAGTCGGCGCCCATCTCGCCGCGCGGACCGGCGGCGGCGGCGAGCCCGAAGTCGATCAGCCGGATCTCGCCTCCGGCGCCGACCAGGACGTTGCGCGGATGGACGTCGCCGTGGACCCAACCGCTCTCGTGGAGCCGGGCATAGGCGGCGGCGATGCCGCTGCACAGGGCGAGCAGGGAATCGCGCGATCGCCTGCCGCCCCGGCCGGTGGCGGTCTCCTGCCGCAGCTCGCGGGCGGCGGCCTCGGCGTCGGCGCCGGAGCACCATTCGCCGGCCAGGAAGCGGCGACCGGCGTGCTCGCCGGCATCGAGCAGCACGGGTGTGACCGCGCCGTCGAGAGCCGTCAGCGCGGCCACCTCGCGGGCGAGCGCGGCGGCGATGCCGGACCGCGGGCCGCCCGGCCGCTCGATCTTCAGCGCCGCGATGCGTTCGCCGTCCGTCGCCTGATAGATCTCGGTGTCCTCGAGCACCTGCACCGCGGCGACCACCTCCCAGCGTCCGGCATGATCGCCGCGCGCCAGGCTGGCGTGGATGCCGCCGGCGTCGTCGGCGCCCTCGGCGACCAGGAAGCCGGCGCCGAGCAGGCGTTCGAGCAAAGGGTAGGCCTCGTCGAGCGTCGCCTCGGGCGAGGCGCCGCGGGCACGGGCGAAGCGGATGACCGCGTCGACGATCGTCCGCGGGCTGCCGAACTCGCGAAGCAGCTCGGCCGCCTGCGCGTCGACGATGCGCGAAGGGGTGCGCGACCGCGGCCGGCTGATCGCGTAGTCCCCCTCGTCGTGGGTGAGCTTGCCGCGCACCTCGTCAGGCAGCTCGGCGACCGGCACCAGCAGGACGTCGGGAGGCAGCAGGAGCGAGTCGGTGATCTCCATGGTCTCAAGCCTCTTTCCAAAGTAGCGCGCCGGGTGTCCAGGTATCGGTATCCACGCCTTCGAGGCGCAGCCGCTCGAGGGCGAAGCGCCAGGGCGGGATGCCGTGGCCACCGTTGCTGCCCTCGCCGCCGCCGCTGCCGCTCCCCTCGCGCGCCGCCAGCAGCGCTCGCGCCAGGCGGTGGGTGAGCCACAGGCGCCAGCTCATCTGCCCTTCCCACGGCAGCCCTTCGCCGCGCGGCGGATCGGCGCCCCAGGAAAGCAGGCCGCCGCCGCCGATCTCGGCGGTGAACGGCACGCCCTGGGCCGGCAGGCCGGCAAGCGCCGCGGCGAGGCCGTGCGCAGCCCGCGCCAGGGTCTCGAAGTCGGGGAAATAGGCCACGATCTTGTCGGCCCGCAGCAGCCCCGCCGGGTTCGCTCCCACCTTGAACTGCGGCACCCGGGCCTCGGTCAGCGCGGCGACGATGGTGGCGAAGCCATCGCCCGCCAGGCGCTCCGGCTCGGGGCTCAGGTAGAGCTTGTGCATCCGGCCCGCGGCGGCAAGGCGCTCGGCCTGCCCGCCGGCCCTGCCCCGCGCTTGCCAGGAGAGCCAGGCCGGGGACGGCGGCAGCGGCGCCCAGCGGCGGGCGAGCAGCGCGGCGGCCGGTCCGCCGGCTGCGCAGCCCAGGAACCCGGGCACCGCCGCGGCATCGGGGAGGAGCCGCTGCCAGCGCGGGGTGAGCGGCCGCCGGTTGTAGGCGTAGAGGCGCGCCGAGACGGCGAGGGCCTCGTCGATGGGCAGCGCCTGGGCGTAGCGGAGCGCTTCCTGCGAGATCCGGGCGATCCGCCCGCCGTCGCACGCTCCGCGCCGGCGGCCGCCGCCGTCGCCGACGAGAGTGAGCGCCGCCGCGCCGGAGACGAACGCGTCGCCGTGCTCGATCTCGAGCACGCCGTCGGCGACGAGCTGGGCGACGGCCCGCCCTGCCTGGTGCCCGAACATCTCCTCCACGTAGGCCGGGAGCGGCCCCGGCTCGCGCAGGGTGAAGAGCAGGAGGGCGGTGTCGCGGTCGACCGCCTTGACACTCCTGCCCCCCGCCGCGGCGCCGTTCGCGCCGGCGGCGGCCGCCAGCGGCCGGAGCACGCCGTAGAAGCCGGCATCGCGGCGCAGGCCGGCCAGGAGCTGCCGCTCGCCGTCGGCCAGCCGGTCGAAGAGCACCATCTCGTAGGCCGGATTGGCGCGGAGCGTGCCGCGCAGGACGTCGGGGAAATCGTTCATCGCTGGTCTCGCTTTCTGGCGCAAGGGCCGCGGCGGCCCGGGCCCTTGCGGGCCGCGAGCCGCCGCCGGTCCGGCGCTACTCCGACTCCGCGCCTGGAAGGGTCTTCTTCCAGTCACGGACCTCGGCGATCGCGCCCTTGAGCTTCTCCTTCGAGCGCTTCCGCCTGCTCGCGGGTACGCGGCCGCGACGCCGCCTCGGCGGCGGCTTCCCTGGCCTCGACCTCGGCCAGGGTCTTGCGGAGCCGTTCCTTGAGCGCGGCGAGCCTGTTCCGCTGCGGGCCCTCACCGGAAATCAGGTCTGGCAGAGCGGGCGGGGAAAGGGTGCAGTGGGGCGGAGGAAGGGTCCGCCGGCGGGCAGGTGTAAAAAAAGCAGGGGGTGAAGCCGACACACTGATAGGTCGGGCCGCATGGGTTCACGGGCGGAGTCCAGCCGCACTGCCAGGTGCCGTCGCAGGTGGCAAAACACGAAAAGTCGCCGTCGCAATTGGGGTCCGTGGGGTCCAGGGTGTCGTCGCCGCAACCCTCGCCTTCCCCCCCGATGCGATCCTGAATGATGTTGATCATGAGGTCTCTGACTCGAAAAGCCATACTTTGTTACCTCCAGGCCCGTGGCCAGGTGGAGACGTCGCGAAGGTGCGCGCTCCGAGGAGTCTTCGCCGGCCGCCGCACGCGGCATGCTTCTCCTCCTCGGGCGTGGCCGGGTCGGAACGAGTGCGCCGCGGCGCGCGGCGAGCTCGATCGATCAACCTGGCCTTCGTCGGCCCCCGCTCTTTTCTGACAGGTAAGGGCCGCGGCCCCCGGCCGTGCAGTAGAATCCGCCGATGATCACCGAGGCGACCCGGGAACGGTTCGCCGCGCTGGCCGAGCGGGTGGGGGGCGAGCGGCGCGGCGGCGGGCGCTGGCTGGTGCTCACCCACGACAACCCCGACCCGGACGCCCTCGCCGCCGCCATCCTGCTCAGCCACCTGCTGCGCCGCGCCTGGCAGCAGCGCGCCACCGCCGCCTACGGCGGCATCGTCGGCCGCGCCGAGAACCGCGAGATGGTGCGCAGCCTGCACCTGAAGATCAGCCACGTCCGCCACCTGAGCCTCAAGCGCTACCAGCGCTTCGCCCTGGTCGACACCCAGCCGCGCACCGGCAACAACCAGCTGCCCGCCGGCATCGTGCCCGAGCTGGTGATCGATCATCACCCGGTGCGCAAGGCCACGCTGTCGGCGCCGTTCCTGGACATCCGCCCCGCCTACGGCGCCACCGCCACCGTGCTCGGAGAGTACCTGCTGGCGGCGGGGATACGGCCCACCCATGCCCTGGCCACGTCGCTGATCTATGCCATCCGCTCGGAGACTCAGGACTTCTCGCGCGAGTTCACCGGCCCCGACAAGGCGATCTACGATCACTTCTTCCCGCTCGCCAACCATCTCCTGCTGGCCCGCATCCAGAATCCGCGGCTGCCGCAGACCTACTTCGGCAACCTGCAGGAGGCCCTCGAACGCCTGGAAACCGTGGATTCACTGGTCCTCTCCCACCTGGGCGAGGTCGCCCAGCCGGACATCGTGCCCGAGCTCGCCGACCTGCTGCTGCGCATGCAGGGCAAGACCTGGTCGCTGTGCACGGGCTTCTACGGCGACCGCCTCTACCTGTCGATCCGCACCACCAACCCGCGCGCCGACGCCGGGGCGTTGATGCGCCGCCTCATCGGCCGCCGCGGCAAGGGCGGCGGTCACGGCCGCACCGCCGGCGGCTGGATCGACGCCACCCGGCTGGGCGCCGCCGATCGCCCGCGGCAGCAGGCCGCCATCGCCGCCAGGCTCGCGGCCGCCCTGCGCAAGAAGCCGGAGAAGATCACCCGCCTGGTGCTGCGCCCCGCCGCGAGCGAGCTGCCGGGAGCGCCGGCCAAGCCGCTCGCGGCGCCCGGCAAGACGGCGCCGGCACCAGAGAAGGCGCCGCCGGCGGCGGCTGTCGAGGCGGCCTCACCGGCCACGGCCGCCGACGCCGGCGAGGCCGCTGCGCCAGCGGCCGGCAAGGCCGCCTCCACAAACGCCGGCAAGGCCGCCTCCACAACCGCCGGCAAGGCCGCCTCCACAACCGCCGGCCAGCCGACCGCCGGGCCTGCCGCCGCCAACCAGGCCGGCACTCCGGAGCCAGCGCCGCCGTCCACCTCCGGCCTGCGGCGGGTCGGCTGATCCCGCATCTCGCCCCCCCATCTCACCCGTGGGCGGCCGCATCGACGCCACTCCCGCCCGCTTCCGCGCCCTCTACCGGCGCTCTTTCCGGAGATCCATCCATGGCAGCCGCAGCTGATGCTGACCGCCGGCGCCTCGTCGCCGGGCTTCTCGCCGCCCTGTCCACCGCGCTGCTGGTCTGGTTCGGCACCGGGCTCGACCCGCTCTGGCCGCTGATGTGGTTCGCGCCGCTGCCGGTGCTCGTCTTCGCCCAGCGCGCCTCCTGGTGGAGCGCCGCGCTCGCCGCCGCCCTCGGCTGGCTGCTGGGCAACCTCAACCTGTGGCACCTCTACCACCACGCATTGGGGCTCCCGCCCTTCCTCATGGCACGCATCTTCGCCACCCTGGCGCTGGTGTTCGCCTTGGCGGTGCTGCTCCAGCGCGCGCTGCTGCGGCGCGGCGCGGCCTGGTCGGCGCTGCTGGCCTTCCCGGCCCTGTGGGTCAGCTTCGAATACCTGCTGAACCTGGCCTCGCCGCACGCCACCTCCGGCAACCTCGCCTATACGCAGCTTGCGTTCCTGCCCTTCCTGCAGCTCGCCTCGCTCGCCGGCCCCTGGGGCATGAGCTTCCTGCTGCTGTCTTTCTCGAGCGCGATCGCCGTCGGCCTGTACCTGCGCGTCACCGCACCGCGGCAGGCGCTGCGCATCGTGGGCATTTCCCTGAGCGTGATCGGCCTGGCGCTGGTCTTCGGTGCCGTGCGGCTCGCGCTGCCGGCGCCGGCGCCGCCGGTGAAAGTGGGCCTCGTCGCCTCCGACTCGCCGGCCAGCCCCGAGGTGGCGGACGAAGGCGCGCCCACCGCGAAGCTCCTCGTTGCCTACGCCGCTCGGGCGTCGAGCCTCGCGTCCCGGGGCGCGCGGGTGATCGTGCTGCCGGAGAAGCTGGGCGTGGTGGTGGACCCGGCGACTGGCGACGCCGACGCCGTCTTCCAGTCCCTGGCGGACAGGACCCGGGCCACCATCGTGGTGGGCCTGATCCATGTCGCGCCGCCGATCAAATACAACCAGGCGCGCATCTACGCGCCGGGGGCGCCGGCGCTGAGCTACGACAAGCAGCACATGCTGCCGGCGTTCGAATCCAAGTTCAAGCCCGGCACCGCGCTCACGCTCATGCCCGAGCCCTCCGGCACCTGGGGGGTGGCGATCTGCAAGGACATGGATTTCACGCCGCTGTCCCGCGCCTACGGCGAGGCCGGCGCCGGCCTGATGCTGGTGCCTGCCTGGGACTTCGGCGAGGACCGCCTGTACCACGGCCACATGGCGATGATGCGGGGCGTGGAGAGCGGCTTCGGCATCGTGCGCTCGGCCAAGAACGGCTACCTCACGGTGAGCGACGATCGCGGCCGCATCCTCGCCGAGACCACCAGCGGCTCGGCGCCCTTCGCGACGTTGCTGGCGGCGGTGCCGGCAACGCACGACACCACGCTCTATCTGTTGTGGGGCGATTGGTTCGGCTGGCTGGTGCTGGCGCTGTTCGTGCTCACGCTCGGGCGGTGCGTGCTGCCGCGGCTCCGTCCTCGCTGACGGCGCCCGGCGGCCTGCCCACGTTCCCGGCTACTCCCACTCGATCGTCGCCGGGGGTTTGCTGGTGACGTCGTAGACCACTCGGTTGACGCCCCGGACCTCGTTGACGATGCGGTTGGCGACGCGGCCGAGCAGCTCGTAGGGCAGCGGGCTCCAGTCGGCGGTCATGAAGTCCTGGGTATCCACGGCGCGCAGCGCCACCACCCCCTCGTAGGTGCGGAAGTCGCCCATCACGCCGACGCTCTTGACCGGCAGCAGCACCGCGAAGGCCTGGCTGACCTTGCCGTACCAGCCGCTCTCGCGCAGCTCGTGCAGGAAGATGGCGTCGGCCTGCTGCAGCAACTCGACGCGCTCGGCGGTCACCTCGCCGAGGATGCGCACCGCCAGGCCCGGTCCCGGGAAGGGATGGCGGGCGATCAGCTCCTCGGGCAGCCCCAGCTCGCGGCCGAGCTGGCGGACCTCGTCCTTGAACAGGTAGCGCAGCGGCTCGACCAGCTCGAACCCGAGCTCGGCCGGCAGGCCGCCGACGTTGTGATGGGTCTTGATCAGCGCCGACGGCCCCTTGACCGAGACCGACTCGATGACGTCGGGATAGAGCGTGCCCTGGGCGAGGAAGCGCGCGTCGCTCAGCCGGGCCGCCTCGCCGCGGAAGACTTCGACGAAGACGCGCCCGATCGCCTTGCGCTTCTGCTCCGGGTCGGTGATCCCCGCCAGGGCGTCGAGGAAGCGCTGGCGGGCGTCCACCGCGCGCACCGGCACCCCGAGCCCCGCGGTGAGCGCGCGCACCACCTGCGCCCCCTCGTCCCGGCGCAGCACCCCGTTGTCGACGAAGATCGCCACCGCCCGCTCCCCCACCGCACGGGCGAGCAGCACCGCCATCACCGACGAGTCGACGCCGCCGGACAGCGCGCAGATGACCCGCGCATCGCCCACCCGCTCGCGCACCTGGGCGACCGCCTCGTCCAGGAACGACGAGATGCGCCAGTCGCCGCGCGCGCCGCAGGCGCCGAACACGAAGCGGCGCAGCATGTCGCCGCCCGAGACGGTGTGGGAGACCTCGGGATGGAACTGGACGGCGAAGATCCTGCGCTCGGAGTCCTCGAAGGCGACGATCGGCACGCTGGCGCTGCCGGCGGTGGCGCGGCTGCCGGGCGGCGGCCGCAGCACCCGGTCGCCGTGGTTCATCCACACCGTCTCGGTCGCGGCCAGCCCAGCGAACAGGCTCCCGGGCTCGCCCGGCGACAGCACCGAGACCTCCGCCCGCCCGTACTCGCGGCCGTCCGCCCGCTCGACGACGCCGCCCAGGACGTGGGCGATCACCTGCATGCCGTAGCAGATCCCCAGCACGGGGATGCCGAGCTCGAACAGCTCGGCCGGGGCGATCGGGGCGCCGGCGTCGAGCACGCACTGCGGACCGCCCGAGAGGATCAGCCCGATCGGGCGCCGGCGGCGGATCTCGGCGATCGGCAGGTCGTAGGGCTGAATCTCGCAGTAGACGCGGTCGTCGCGCACCCGGCGGGCGATCAGCTGCGTGTACTGGCCGCCGAAATCCAGGATCAGCACCGTCTGATGCCCACCGCCGGTCATCGCCGCGGCGTCGGGCGCCGATGCGGCGGCCCCAGGCGCCGATCCGGCGGCCTCAGGTCGCGAGCCGGCGGCGGCCTCAGGACGCAATCCGGCGGTCTCAGGCCGCCTTCCGGAATCGACGGAGTCGGTTGGAGTCATTTCGCCGCTGCCCTCCCCTGGTCGCGCCGCCCGCGAGCCTCCAGCGGCATCCGGCGGTCCCTCATTCTAGTGGCATGTCCCTGAGAACCGGCAGCGCCCGGCAGGCGCCGGCCGCCCTTTCCTACAGCTCCGTTTCCACTCCTACAGCTCGGTTTCCGCCTTGAGGCCGCGGGTCATCAGCTCCTCGAGAGCGCGCCGCGGGTCCTTGCCCTGGTGGAGCACCGCCACCATCTGCTCGGTGATCGGCATCTCCACCCCGTGCCGGGCGGCGAGCCGGGCGATCGCCACCGAGTTGCGGATGCCTTCGGCCACCATCGGGCCGCCGGTGATCTGGGCTAGCGTGACGCCGGCCGCCACCTCCATGCCGGCGCGGCGGTTGCGCGACAGCGCGCCGGTGCAGGTGAGCACCAGGTCGCCCAGGCCGGCAAGGCCGGCGAACGTCCGGGACTGGCCGCCGCACGCCACCCCCAGGCGGGTGATCTCGTGCAGCCCGCGGGTGATCAGCGCGGCGAGCGTGTTGTGACCCAGGCCGAGGCCGCTGACGGTGCCGGCGGCGATGGCGATGACGTTCTTGGTCGCGCCGCCCAGCTCTACGCCCACCACGTCGGCCGACGAGTAGAGGCGCATCGCCGGCGTCGACAGCGCCTCGCGGATCTCGGTGGCCAGGCCGGCATCCGCCGAGGCGATGACCACCGCCGTGGGGACGTTGCGGGCCAGCTCGGCGGCGAAGCTGGGTCCCGCCAGCGCCGCGAAGCGCAGCGCCCGCCCGGCGGCGGCGGTCTCCTCGGCCGCCACCTGGCTCATCCGCGCCAGGGTGTCGGTCTCGATCCCCTTGGTGGCCGACACCAGCACCAGCGGGCGCTGGCCGCCGGCGCCGCCGGGACCGGCGGGGTCGCCGGACTCGCAACCGCCGCCGGCGGTCGCCAGGAACTGCCGCAGCACCGCCCGGAAGCCATGCGAGGGCACCACCACCAGCACCACCTCGCACCCGGCGAGCGCCGCCATCTCGGCGGTGGGCTCGACGCCGCGCGGGATCTCGATCCCAGGTAGGTAGTCGCGGTTCTCGCGCTCGGCCGCCAGGCGCTCCGCCAGCCGGGGATGGCGCGCCCAGAGCGCCACCGCGTGCCCGCCGACGCCCGCCAGATGGACGGCCAGGGCGGTGCCCCAGGAGCCGGCCCCCAGCACGCCGATGCGCTTCACCGGCCGGCGTCTCCGGGTGCCGGCGGCTCGGCGGCGGCGCGCCGCTGGTCTTCCAAGCGCGGCTCGCCGCCGCGGCCCAAGCGCGGCTCGCCGCCGCGGCCCAAGCGCGGCTCGCCGCCGCGGCCCAGGCGCGGCTCGACGCCGCGGCGCAGGCGATCCAGGTTGGCGCCATGCCGGACCAGGACGATGGCGGCGATCAGGCAGGTGGCAGCCATCCGCCCGGCGTCCGGCGCCCCCATCCACCCCAGCCCCTGGCCGGCCAGCAGCAGCAGCGGCAGGGAGGCCGCGGCGGCGATCGATCCCAGCGAGACGTAGCGCTTCCAGGCCACCACCAGGATGAACACCACGATGGCGCCCCCCAGCACCGCCGGCTCGAGCGCGCCCAGCGCCCCGGCGGCGGTGGCGACCCCCTTGCCGCCGCGAAAGCCGAGGAAGACCGGGTAGACGTGGCCGATCACCACCGCCGCCGCCGCCGCGCCGACCACCGCCGCGGAGGCCCCCAGGGCGCGCGCGGCGACGACGGCGGCGACCCCCTTGCCGCAGTCGAGCAGCAGGGCGGCGGCGCCGGCCGCCTTGCCGGCGGCGCGCATGACGTTGGTGGCGCCGACGTTGCCGCTACCGACGGTGCGCACGTCTCGCCCCCGGGCCAGCTTGACGATCAGGTAGCTGAAGGGGATCGCCCCCAGCAGGTAGGCTCCCCCGGCGACCGCCACGCCGGCCCAGACCCCCAGCCCGCCGGCGGCGCCCGTGGCAAGGCCGTTCACCCTGCCGCTCCGGCAGGCTGGGAATTGGCCGCGTCCTCAGGGACGCCGCCGGCGCCGGCGAGCGGCAGCGTCGCCAGGTCGCGGTAGCTGGCGCCCCGCGGCGACAGCCGGCTCTCGACCAGCACACCGTGGCTGGCGAGGAACGGCGGCCCGACCTCGCCCGGAAAGGCACCGGCGAAGCTCTCGGCCGCTCGCCCCGGCCAGGGCGACGGGCACCGCGCCAGGGTGACGTGGGGGAGGTAGGGCCGCTCGTCCGGCGGCGGCAGGTCGAGCACCTCCCGCGCCGCCCGCACCACCGCCGCCTGCAACGGCGCCAGCTCCGGCGGCGCCGCCACGCCCACCCAGGCGACCCGAGCCGGCCGCCCCGGGGGAAAGGTGCCGGCGCCGGCAAGCCGCAAGGGCAGCGCCGGAAACGGCGCGCAGGCCTCGCGCAGGGCCTCGGCCAGCACCGGCGCCCGCTCGGCGGCCACCTCCCCCAGGAACAGCAGGGTCAGGTGCAGCACGTCGGGGTTCACCCAGCGCGCCCGCGGCAGCCGCTCGCGCAGGCCGGCCATGCGCCGCCGCAGCTCGCGCCGCACCGGCTCCGGGATCTCAAGCGCGACGAACAGCCTCATGGCGAGCGACGCGGCTGGACGCCGGCGGCGGCACTCGCACCCACGCCGGCGCCCGCGCCGCCCGTCACGGCGGCATCGCCGCCCGCAGTGCCCGCGGTGCCCGCCGCGCCGGCGGGTACGGCGGGCGATGCCGCCAGCAGCCGGCGGCGCAGCAGGTCGAGCGCCAGCTGGACGGCCTGCCAGCGGATGCGGCCGCGGTCGCCGGGCAGCCGCAGCTGGCGGTGATCGACCTCCGGCCGGCCGGGCGCCGGGGCGGGGCCGGCGATCGCCAGGTGCACCGTGCCGACGGGCTTCTCCTCGCTGCCGCCGCCCGGGCCGGCGATACCGGTGATGGCGGCGCCGTAATCGCAGCCGAGCCGGGCGCGGACGCCTTCGGCCATCGCCCGCGCCACCGGCTCGGAGACCGCGCCATGGGCCGCCAGCATCGCCTCCGGCACCCCCAGCAGCGCCGTCTTCAGGCGGTTGGCGTAGGTGACGGCGCCGCCGGCGAAGTAGTCGCTGCTTCCCGCCACCCGCGTCAGCCGCTCCGCCAGCATCCCGCCGGTGCACGATTCGGCCACCGCCAGGGTGGCGCCGGCGGCCCGCAGCAGGCCGCCGATGACGCTCTCGAGCGTGTCCTCCTCGCGCCGCGCGTAGACCGCGTCGCCGACCAGCTCCGCCAGCCTGCCGGTCATCGCCTGCAGCCGCGCCCGCCGCTCGGCCGGCGGCCCGGTCGCGGTGGCCAGCAGCCGCACGTCGGAGGGCTTCGCCAGGATGGTGATCGCCTCGCGCCCGAACTCCTCGTAGGCGGGCGCGATGCGCTCCTCCACCAGTGACTCGGGAAGGCCCGCCACCTTGAGCACCGCCGTCTCGCGGCTGACGCCTCCCGACCGTGCCGCGAGCCAGGGCTCGAGATGGTCGGCGATCATCCCGGCGAGCTCGCTCGGCACCCCGGGGAACATGAAGATGGTGGCGGCACCGGCCAGCACCCGCATCCCCGGCGCGCTGCCGCGCGGGTTGGCCAGCACCTCGGCACCGGCGATCACCTGCGCCTGCCGGCGGTTCACCGCGGGCATCGCCCAGCCCAGCCGCTGGAAGCGCCGCTCGAGACCGGCCAGCAGCTCGGGATCGGCAACCAGGGGGCGGTCCAGCGCCGCGGCCACCGCCTCGCGGGTGACGTCGTCGGCGGTCGGCCCGAGGCCCCCCGTCAGCAACACCAGGTCCAGCCGCGGCAGGACGTCGCGCAGCTCGGCGCCGATCTCCTGCTCGACGTCGCCGATCACCGACTTGCGGCGCAGCTCGACGCCGTGGCGCAGCAGCGTCTCGGTCAGCAGCAGCGAATTGGTGTCGAGGCGCTCGGTCCCCAGCAGCTCGGAGCCGACGGCGAGGATCGCGGCTCGCATAGGCGGCGATGATAACCCACCGCTCCCGCCCGCTCGACTTGCCTCTTGCCGTCGGCCGAATCCATCTGTATGCTGTCGCGAAATATGTCGCTCCGCCCTCGCGGCAGGGGTTGCCGCAGGGGCATAGTTTTCGAGATCCACGTGATACTCAAGGGGAGGTCAAGACAATGGCTCGTGTAGCTCTCGGTCTCGTGTTGGCGGGTTTGCTGGTGGCTGCCGCACCGGCGGCGGCGGTGATCTGCACCATCGACGCGGTGCCGGCGGCAACGCTGCTGCTGCCCTACTTCGAGGTGGATCTGAACAACCCGAACGGGCTTACCACCCTGTTCTCGGTCAACAACGCCTCGGCCACCGCGGTGCTGGTCCACACCGTCATCTGGTCGGACCTGTCGGTGCCGGTGCTCGACTTCAACATCTACCTGACCGGCTATGACGTGCAGTCGGTCAACCTGCGCGACATCCTGGTCGACGGCAACCTGCCGCAGACCGCCTCGGCGGGCCAGGATCCGGCCGACACCATCAGCCCGAAGGGCTCCTTCTCGCAGGACATCAACTTCGCCAGCTGCAACGGCGAGCTGCCGCCGCCGGCGCTGCCGGCGTTCTTCATCGCCCACCTCCAGGAGGCGCTGACCGGCCAGGCTTCGGCGGTGCTCAAGGGCAACTGTGCCGGCCAGCTGATCGGCGACAACGTCGCCCGCGGCTACATCACCATGGACACGGTCAACAACTGCTCGCTGCGCTTCCCGGGCGACGTCGGCTACTTCGCGGCCGGCGGCACCGGCGACGTGACCAACCAGAACATCCTCTGGGGCGACTGGTTCATCGTCAACGCGGCGCAGAACTTCGCCGAAGGCGCCGATCTGGTGCACATCGAGGCCGCGCCGGGGGTCGGCGTCTCCGGTCTGATCCCCGCCAGCCCGTCGACCACCACCTCGGGCGACTACACCTTCTACGGCCGCTACGTGAACTGGACGGCGGTCGACAACCGCGAGCCGCTGTCCACCGAGTTCGCCGCCCGCTACATCAACGGCGGCCCCTTCAGCGCCGGCACCTCGCTGCTGGTGTGGCGCGACTCGAAGGTCAACCAGGGTCCGTTCACCTGCCCGGCGACCGCCGGCGTGCGGCCGCCCTGGTACCCACTCGGCCAGGAAGCCATCGTCATCTTCGACGAGCAGGAGCATCCGTCGGTGCCGCAGACGTTCCCCTTCTCGCCGCAGCCGCCGAACTCGTCGACGATCCCGTTCCCGGCCGAGACGCAGCGCACCCAGGTGGGTGGCGCCAGCTTCCCGCTGCCGGCCGGCTTCGATTTCGGCTGGCTGTTCCTGGACCTGAACACGACCGTGCCGGCCGCGGGCAACAACCCGCCGGTCGATCCGGGCGCCGCTCAGGCCTGGGTGATCTACACGCTGGCTTCGAACGGCCAGTTCGGGGTGGGCATCGACGCCATCCTGCTCGACAGCGCCTGCGCTCCCAGTCACTTCGTGCCCGGCGGCCTGTAAGCGCCGCGCGCACGGCTCGAACGGTATCCGGCCCCCGGCCTCTCCCACCAGGGAGGGGCCGGGGGCATCTTCGGCAGCCGGAGGCCCCATCCGGGCCGGCAGTTGACTGCCCCCCGAGCGACTTCTAGGATTCCCCCTCTATGCCGAGCCCCAGCTGCCGGATGGTTCGATCCACCTCTGCCTACGGCAGCCCGAACGGCGCCTGGCGCGCTCGGACCGCCCGCCAGGCTCCTCCGGCCTGGCTCGCCTGGCTCGCCGCCGGCGCCGTGCTCGCGGCGGCGGTGCCTGCCGCCGCGGCCGGAGCACCTCCGAGCGGCGCCGCCTACGAGACCGCTGCCCAGCTCCCGGCGCCGCGCTTGACGGCGGTCGCGGGCAGCACCCGGCTCGAGCTGCCGTCCGGCGAGACGGTGGCGCTGGCGCTGCCGCCAGGCGCCAGACTCGAAACGGCCGCGGCGCTGGCCGGCGGCTGGATCGCCGCGGGCACGACGCCCACGTTCCCCGCTGGTGGAGGTGGTAGCGCCAGCGAGCTGCTCCTGCTGGTCGGCAGCGCCGCCGGCGCTGTTGGGCAAAGCTCCTCCGGCACGGCCGGACAGAACGCCTCCGGCGCCACCGCACAGCTCCCCTCCGGCACGGCCGCCGGCTCCGTCCGCGGCAGCCAGGGCGCCCCTGGCACGCGCGGGGAGGGGTCCCCCATGGCGGCGGCCGCTGCTGCGGCCGTGCCGCCGCCGGCGGGCCGCACCGGCAGGCTCCGTGCCGAGCCGCTGCCGCTGATCGAGGACGGCCGGCTGGCTGGCATGGTCTGGCTGGAAGGGGACGACTCGCGAGCGCTGGGCGTGCGCTACGCCGGCTGGTCCGGCGCCGCCTGGTCCGCCCCGCAAACCATCTCGGCCCCGGGCCAGGGCAGCCAGCTGGCGCTCACCGCCGCCCGCCTTGCCGGCGGCAGCTGGTTGCTCGCCTGGAGCGCCTTCGACGGCCATGACGACGAGATCGTCTGGAGCGTCCGGAGCGCCGGCGTGAACGGCGCCTGGACGCCTCCCCGCCGTCTGACCGACAACGAGGTGCCCGACATCACGCCGGCGCTTGCAGCCTCCGGCAGCGGCGCCGTGATCGCCTGGAACCAGCTCGCCGGCGACGGCTACCACCTGCTGGTGGCGCGCTTCCAGGATGGACGCTGGAGCGCGCCGGCGACGATCGGGCCGGCCGGCTGGCTGTACCCCAGCTTCGAGGCCGCTCCCCACTCGGACCGCCTCCGCCTGCTGGTGCGCGCGGCGCAGCCGCGCGGCTGGACGGCGATCGAGCTCGACACCGCCGGCCGGCCGCTGCGCCTCGCCGAGATCCCCGAGGGCATCGAGATCGCACCCGGCACCACCACCGCCACCGGCACGGCGCCCGGCCGGCCCGTGCTCCTCGCCGGCTCGGCCGGCGGCGCGGCCTTCGCGTGGGCAGCCGGAACCGGCCAGCGGACGACCCCCTGGCGGCCCTGGCCAGCGCCGGCGGCATCCGCAGGGAGCGCCGCGGGCACCGCGGGCCTGGCAGGCATCGCGAGCGGCGAGGCCACCCTGGCCGGCCGGGCGGTGCCGACGCCGGCGCCAGCGCCGAGGGACGCCTCGGCGCCGGTGTACATCGCCTTCGGCGACAGCATCACCGCCGGCTTCGGCGACCCCAAGGGGATCGGCTACCCGGGGCGCCTGGAGAGCCTGCTCAGCGCGGCCCAGGGAGTGCAGGTGACGGTGGTCAACGAAGGCCTGTTCGGCGAGACCACCGCCGAGGGCCTCTCCCGCCTCGGCAGCGTGCTGCAGCCGGGTGCGACCGCGATCCTGCTGATGGAAGGCACCAACGACATCGGCGCCAGGGTGTCGGTGGACACCATCGTCCAGAACCTCGACACCATGGCCGACCGGGCGGAGGCTGCCGGCATCACCGCGGTCCATGCCACGGTCATCCCCCGCCTGCCCGGCGCCGAAGCCGACACCAACGACGTCTTCACCGCCAGCCTTGGCGCGGGTATCCGGGAGCTTGCCTGGGAGAAGAGCCGGGAGCTGGCGGACCCGTTCGAGGTGTTCTTCTTCCTCACTCCGGACGCCTTGACCATGGATTACCTGGGCGGCGGCGACAAGCTGCACCCCAACTCCGCCGGCTACGATCTGCTCGCCCAGACCTTCTTCGACCTGCTGACCGGCGTCGACGCGGTGCCGCCGGTCCCCGGCGCGATCACTCCCGGCGACAAGCGCGTGAACGTCTCGGCCGGCACGGCGATCGCGCTCGATCTCTACGATTTCGGCGCCGGCATCGACATCGCCAACACCCGGCTGCTGCTCGACGGCCAGCCGGTCGCGACGATCCCGACCGGCAACAAGAGCAAGCTCTCGTTCTTCTACCAACCGCCCGCGCCGATCGCCGGCGTGGTGACCATCGGCGTCCAGACCAGGGATCTGGCGACGCCGCCCAACGCCTTCACCGGCACCCTGTCGAGCTTCGAGGTCGTCGGCACCACCTTCCTGCCCGGCGACATCAACCTTGACGGCATCGTCGACGGCGAGGACCTGCTCCTGCTCGCCTATTGCTTCGGCGCCCATCGCTTCAACAGCAACTTTCAGCTCGATTGCGACCTCAACGGCGACGGGGTGATCGACGGGCTGGACCTCGCGATCCTGGCCGCCAACTTCGGCAAGCGCTCGTTCTGACCCGCGCGCCTCGCTGCCGCCTGGGGGCAGGGGCGGCGAGGCGGACCCTCCGCAACCGGGCCGGGCCGGCGATCGGTAGGGGGTCTGCCTGGGATCAGGAGGGCGGGATGGCGCCGCCGCCAAGGCCGGCCAGCGGGCCGCCGGGGCCGCCGCCGGCCCGCGACGGCGCCAGGCCGGCGAGCTTCTGCTGCGCGGGCTGCCGGTAGGGAGACTGCGGGAACTCGTCCACCAGCCGCTGGTAGGTCTGGGTGGCTTCCTGATCGCGATTGAGCTGCTCGAGGGTGGTCGCCAGCTGGAAGAGGATCACGTCCTGGGGCAACGGCGCGTCCGACTGGTCGAGCATCTCCCGCAGCTGCTGCGCCACCTGCTGTCCCTTGCCCGCGCTGCGGTCGAGCTCCAGCAGGTCGATGCGCGCCTGGGCGGCGAGCACGTGGTTGCCGTGCTTCTTGACGAAGGCGCTCCACAGCTCCCGGGCTGCCGCCACCTTGCCGGTGGTGGCGTCGATCTCCGCCAGATACAGTCCGGCCACGTCGGCGGCATCGGTCCAGCGGTAGTCGGAGCGCACCTTGGTCAGCTGCTGGCGGGCGCGCCCCTGGCGAGCGGCTTCGCTGGCGAAGCTCGGGTCGGCGGCATCGTTGGGCTTGGGCGCGGTCGGATCGATCGGCGCGTTGTACACCTTCACCGCCGCCGCCAGCGCCTGGTTCGCCTGGTCCGAGCGGTGGCTGAGGTAGAAGTAGGCCAGCATGCTGATCAGCACCACCAGCAGCACGCCGACGATGGTCGCCACCAGCTCGCGCGTGTGGCTCTCCGCGAAATCCACGCCGCGCCCCACCGCCGAGGCGAACTCGTCGCGCTTGATGTCCTTACGGGTAAGACGTTGACTCATCGCCGGCTCCCATCGGTTTTGCCGCCCGGGCAACCCCGGTCAAAGACCCGCAAGGCTATCACAGCGGCGCGGGCGCGCAGTATCATGGCGCCGTCGTCGGCTGGACGGTGACCCGCTGGCGCTGAGGTGACCACGATGCCCACGACGCGAACGACGCGAATGCCGCGAATGCCGCGAATGCCGCGAACGACGCGAACGACGCGAACGACGCCAGGGATTTGGCAGCACGCAGAGGCCTGCCGCCAGGGCACGCCAGTGGCGCGGGTGCGCCGGGCGCTGACGGGTTTGCTGCTGCTGGCCGCTTGCTGGTCGGCCGCGGCGCGCCCCGCCTTGGCCGACTCCTCGATCGGTTTCGGCCTCCATTCCTGGCGCACCGTGGACGACCTGCGGAGCGAGGGATTCGGCGACCTCAGCCGCAGTGGCGAGTCCTACCTCGTCTCCTATCTCTACAGCCCCGGCGCCCTGCTGAAGTTCGAGCTCGACGGCGAGTACTTCCCCAAGGGCTTCGGCGGTTCTTCCCACTACGCCATCTCGCCGCAGGCCTTCGTCCTCGTCGGCGGCTTCGTCTATGGCGGCCTCGGCATCGGCACCATCTATTCGCGGGACTTCGCCAACGATTTCTCGAGCCCCTATTACACGGCGCGGGTCGGCATCAACTTCCACCTGCTGCCGCGCCTGACGCTGGACGTCAACGGCAACTACATCTTCCACGCCTTCAACGAGCTCCGGGGCGCCAGCACCGGCACTGCCACCGTCGGGGCCATCGCGCGCATCGGCCTCTGACCGCCGGCCGCGCCGCCGTGCTCACCGCCGAGCGCTTCCTGTCGCTGGTCGACCACACCCTCCTCGCGGCGGGTGCGACGCGCCGCCAGGTCCTCGAGCTCTGTGCGCAGGCTGCCGGCCTGGGCTGCCATGCGGTTTGCGTCAACGGCGCCTGGGTGGCGACGGCCACGGCCGCGCTGGCCCATTCGCCGGTACGGGTCTGCGCCACCGTCGGCTTCCCGCTCGGCGCGATGACCACGGCGACCAAGTGCTGCGAGGCGCGGGCGGCGGTCCAGGACGGCGCCGACGAGATCGACGCCGTGATGAGCATCGGCGCTCTCAAGGGCGGCGACGATCCGCTGGTCGTCGCCGAGGTCGCCGAGCTGCGAGCGTCCTTCCCGAGCGACCGCATCCTGAAGGTGATCCTCGAGACGGCGCTGCTCGCCGACGGCGAGGTCCGCCGGGCGTGCCTGGCGGCGCAGGCCGGCGGCGCCGGTTTCGTCAAGACCTCGACCGGCTTCGACCCCGCCGGCGGCGCCACCGTCCACGCCGTGCGGCTGATGCGGCGGACGGTGGGTGCCGCGCTCGGCATCAAGGCGTCGGGCGGCATCCGGACACTCGCGGACGCCGAGGCGATGATCGCCGCCGGCGCAACCCGTCTTGGACTGAGCGGCACGCTCGCCATCCTCGCCGAGATCCGTGCCGCCGAGGGCGAAGCGACGCCCCGCCGCCTGGAAAAGAGCCCGCGCCATGGCCACGCCCGCGGCATTGCCTAGGTGTCTCCAGCGCTCGCCCTCGCTGGGAAGCCTGCGAACGTTGCGAACCCTGCGAACCCTGCGAACCCTGCGAACCCTGCGAACCCTGCGACCCCTGCAAACACCGCGCTGGCTGCGAAGAATGCGCGCGGCGGCGCTCGCCGGCGCGGCGCTCCTGCTGCTGCCACTGGCGCTGGCGGCTCAGGCCGACCCGACCGCGCGGGCATCGAACCAGCCGGTCGCGCCGTACCACATCCTCGGCAACCTCTACTACGTCGGGGCGAGCGACGTCACCTCGTTCCTGATCGTCACCGATCGGGGGCTGATCGTGCTCGACGGCGGCTTCGTCGAGACGGCGCCGCAGATCCGCGACAACATCGCGCGGCTGGGCTTCAAGCTGCGGGACGTCAGGATCCTGCTCAACAGCCACGCCCACTACGATCATGCCGGCGGCCTGGCGCAGCTCGCGGCCTGGACCGGCGCCCGCCTGCTGGCCAGCGCCGGCGACGCCCCGCTGCTGGCGGCGGGAGGCCGAGGCGACGCCTCAACCGGCAAGCTGCCGCTGTTTCCGCCGATCAAGGCCGCCAGGGTGGTCGGCGACGGCGAGGCGGTGACCCTCGGCGGCACGACGGTGGTGGCCCACCTGACCCCGGGCCATACTCCCGGCTGCACCACCTGGACGACGCGGATCCGCGATAGCGGCAGGACCTACGACGTGGTGTTCGTGTGCAGCACCTCCGTCCTGCCCGACTACCGCCTGCTCGACCATCCCACCTATCCCGGCATCGCCGCCGACTACGAGCGCAGCTTCAAGGCCCTCGCCGCCCTGCCCTGCGACGTCTTCCTCGGCTCCCACGCCAGCTTCTACGACGGCACCGCCAAGGCGGACCGCCTGCGCGCCGGAGCCAGGCCCAACCCGTTCGTCGATCCGGGAGGCTACCGCGCCTACGTCGCAGCTGCCGAGGCCGCCTTCCGCAAGCGCCTCGAAGCCGAGCGCGCCCATCCGGTCGCCGCAGCGCCCTCCGGATGAGCATGCAACGGGAGGCCGCGGCGCGCGCGGCGACCGAGCAGAAGGAGACCGGCCGCCTGGAGGCGTTCAGCGATGGCGTGTTTGCCATCGCCGTCACGTTGCTGGTGCTCGACTTCAAGGTGCCGAAGCCGGCCGAGCTCGCCGCCGGTCCGGGAGCGTTCGGCAGCCACGGCCTGCTGGCCGCCCTGCTGGCGCAGTGGCCGGCCCTTCTCGCCTACCTGACCAGCTTCCTCACCATCCTGGTGATGTGGGTCAACCATCACCTGCTGTTCGGGCTCATCCGCCGCACCGATCACGTTTTCCTGTACCTCAACGGGATGCTCTTGCTGTTCGTGACCTTCGTGCCCTTCCCCACGGCGCTGGTGGCCGCCTACCTGCAACGGGCCGATGCGACGGTGGCGGCGTTGCTTTACAGCGCCACCTACTTCGCCATCGCGATCGTCTTCAACCTGCTCTGGCGGCACGCCAAACGGCGCCGGCTGCTCGACCCGGCCGCCTCGCCCGCCGCCATCGTGGAGATCGATCGCAGCTACCGCCTCGGTCCGCCGCTCTACTACCTCGCCTTCGTCCTCGCCTTCGTGCAGCTGACGGCCAGCCTGCTGACCTGCCTCGCCCTCGCCGTCTTCTTCTCGATCACCGGGTCCCGCAGCCGCGGGAGGCACGACGCGGAGAACCACGGCCCGGCCTGAGCCGTTGAGGAAATCTCCAGGCCGAGGTGTCCACCAGGACAGGTTCTGCCGACTAATTCTTTCGCGTCCCCGGCATCGCGGTGATCAGGGCACGAAGCACTCCGTTTACCGACTCAGGAGTCTTGAAGACCTTGGAAACGTCAGGGTCAAGCACCACGACAACACGAGCAGGCCCTCTCTTCGCGAAGCGGTTGGGCTTTGCCTTACTATAGTCGAAGCGATACTCCGGCAGCATCTCCGTTGCTCGTGCACCTTGATCAGATGAGGATGATGCTTTGCTCATAATCTCTTCTCTCCTTCACTGTAGCGGGACGAGCACCAAAGGCGGCGGCGCGATGCAGGCCTGCGGCACCGCCGCAACGGTTATGGCGCGGACGTAGGCGAGATCCTCGGGTGGCAGATGGAGCCAGAAGGCCGCCTGCGCGAGCGGCTCGCTCCTGGGCGCGAGCCACGGCGGCACCCGCAGAACGATCTCGTGGCCGGCGCGCGGACCCAGGAAGAACGGCGCGGACTCCGAGGTGTCGTAGCGCGCGCGGGCGTTCGGGAGCCAGAAGAGGCGGCCCGGGACAGCCGCCGGAGGACGCGCGCTCCCGAGCTCCAGGCGCACCTCGATGGCGGCCATGAGGCCGGGCAGAGCCAGCACCGGCGTCACCGGGTCATGACCGTCAGCCTGTGCCGCTGCCTTGCCGCTCCCATCGGCATCGCCGCCAGAGAGCGGCCAGCGGGCCAGCAGCCTGACGGGCGGCGCCAGGAGCTCGCGGGCGCAGGGGGTCCAGTCCACCGCCCTGCCGGCCGCATCGATGCCAATCTCGAACAGACTCGTCCCCAGGGCTTCCTCCGGCCTGTCCACCCCGGCCACGGTGCCCAGGAACCAATGGAGATCCGGGCGCAGGCCCTTCCAGGCGGCGGCGTCCGCGATGCCGTTGCGCCAGGTGAAGGCCCCGCGCCAGGTGTCGTGGCCGGCGACGAAGATCGTCGCCCCCGCCGGCGCCCCGGGCGCGATGCGCGCCATCGCCGCCAGGGTGTGGTCCACCTCCCAGGAAGCCTCGGCCCAGGCGCGGCCGTTCCAGAGCGTGGCCAGGCTCCAGTAGCAGGCGAGAGCGATGGCCGCGCGCCGGACCCAGGGCGAGTCCGGCCGCGCCCTCAGCCCGCAGGCGAGCGCGAGGACCGCCACCGGGAAGTAGAGCAGGCGCGAGTTCTCCTGATCGACCTCGAGGTGCAGGAAGGGCACCGCCGGCGCCAGCGCCGCGGCGACCGCGAGCGCCGGACAGAGGGCCGCGGCCAGGCGCCGGAGACCCGGCCGCGCCGCGCCGGCGTCCGCCGGACGGACCGCCGGCGCAGGCGCCAGCCGCCACCACAGCAACGGCGCCAGCAAAACCGCGGAGACCAGCGCCGCGGCCGGCTCGGCGAAGGCCAGCGCGCTCGCCCGCTTCCATGGCACCAGGATCCGGAACGGCAATCGCAGCGCCAGGTTCCAGACCAGCTCGCGCGGCGCCAGCGACCAGAGGAGCGAGCGTCCGCCGGCTCCCAGGTAGCCGCCCGGACCGGCGAAGATCGCCAGGCGGACCGCCAGGTAGCCGCCGGCGACCCCGGCCATGACGGCGACGCACCGCCGCACCTCGCGCCACGGCCACAGCAAGGCGACGACGAGCGGCAGCCCGATCGCCGACTCCTTCGCCAGCAGCGCGAGGGCGAAGAGCCCGCCGGCGGCGGCCGCGGCACCGGCCCGATCCTCCCCCCGCCGCACCACCCATACCGCCGCCAGCGCCAGCGCACACGCCCACAGGTCCGGGCCGGCGCTCAGCCACATCACCGGCTCGGCGAACAGCGGAAAGGCGACGAACAGGCAGCCGCACGTCGCGCCCC
The DNA here is from genome assembly GCA_963732005.1 of uncultured Acidobacteriota bacterium. Lineage (GTDB taxonomy): Bacteria > Acidobacteriota > Thermoanaerobaculia > Multivoradales > UBA5704 > JASLEW01. The sequence goes on along the minus strand of CAVSXT010000005.1, from coordinate 1,840,071 downwards.
GCCGCCAGCTCTCGCGCGCCGCCGCCGGCAGCCTGCCGCCGGCCGCCTGGCGCCGCACGATGGCCGCCACCAGCAGGCCCGCCGCGGCGTGCAGGGCGACGGCGATGCCGTGCAGGAGGGCGGCGCCGCCCGGCAGCCCGCCCAGCAGCCAGCCGGCGGCGGGCAGCGGCCGGATCATCTGCGGTTGGGAATCGACGGTCACCCGCCGCAGCAGCGTCGCAACGCCGATCCGCGCCCAATGGAGGTAGAGGAAATCGTCGGCGAGGAAGCCGCAGCCGAGGCTGCGCGCGTAGAGCGCCACCGCCAGCAGGGCCGGCGCCGCCAGGAGCAGACGGCCAACCCACGCCGCCGGCAGCCGCGGCGCCCGCGCCCTTGACCTCACGGCTTGGCCCCTCCGGCGCCGGTGTCCGTCACGGTCTGCGGAGCCTATGCCGACAAGGCTGCCGGCGCCACGTCCGGCGCCGCTGCGATCCGCCCCGGCTCACCCGCCCGGCGCCTGCAGCGTGGCCGTCACCGCCTGCGCCCAGCGCCCCCGTGCCTCCTCGCGCCAGCCGTCGGCCGCGGCCGGCTCGAAGCGGCGCTCGCTCCGCCAGCGGCTGGCGACGTCGTCGAGGTCGCGGAACACCCCCACCGTCAGACCGGCCAGGAAGGCCGCGCCCAGTGCGGTCGTCTCCCGCACCCGCGGCCGCACCACCGGCACGCCGGCGAGGTCGGCCTGGATCTGCATCAGCAGGTCGTTACCGGCGGCGCCGCCGTCCACCCGCAGCTCGCCGAGACCGCCGCGACCGGCGACGTCCGCCGCCATGGCACCGAGCACGTCCGCCACCTGGTGGGCGATGCCCTCGAGCGCGGCGCGCGCGAGGTGAGCGGCGGTGGTGCCGCGGGTCAGCCCCAGCAGCGCGCCGCGCGCGCCGGCTGCCCAGTAGGGGGCGCCGAGACCGGTGAACGCCGGCACCATCACCACCCCGCCGCTGTCCGCGACGCTCGCGGCGAGCCCCTCGACCTCGGCGGCGTTGCGGAACAGACCCAGGCCGTCGCGCAGCCACTGCACCGCCGCGCCGGCGGCGAAGACGCTGCCCTCGAGCGCGAAATCGGTGCCGCCGGCCAGGCGCCAGGCCGGCGAGCAGAGCAGGCCGTGGGCGGAGCGGACCGGCTGCCGGCCGCTGTTGAGCAGCAGGAAGGCGCCCGTGCCATAGGTGGTCTTGGCCATCCCCGGAGCAAAGCAGGCCTGCCCGAAGAGTGCCGCCTGCTGGTCGCCGGCCACGCCGGCGATCGGGATCGCGGCACCCAGCAGCCCGGCGACGGTCTCGCCGAAGCTGCCGGCCGAGGGGCGGATCGGCGGTAGCACCTCGGGCGGGATGTCGAGCAGCCCCAGCAGCTCGGGGTCCCAATCGCCGCTCTCGAGGCCGTAGAGCAGCGTCCGTGAGGCATTGGTGGCGTCGGTGAGGTGCGCGCCGCCGGTCAGGTTCCAGATCAGCCACGAGTCGACGGTGCCGAAGGCGAGCCGCCCGGCGGCCGCGGCGGCCCGCGCCCCCGGCTGGTGATCGAGCAGCCAGGCCAGCTTGGTGCCCGAGAAATAGGGGTCGAGGGTCAGGCCGGTGCGCTCCGCAAAGAGCCCCTGCAAGCCGGCGCGCCGCAGCCGCTCGCAAGCGGGCTCGGTGCGGCGGTCCTGCCAGACGATGGCGTTGGCGATTGGCCGGCCGGTCGCCCGCTCCCACACCACCACCGTCTCGCGCTGGTTGGTGATGCCGATCGCCGCCACCTCGGCGGCGCCCAGGCCGGCCGCGGCGAGCGCCTCGACGGCCACCGCCAGCTGCGATTCCCAGATCTCGACCGGATCGTGCTCCACCCAGCCCGGCCGCGGGAAGATCTGCCGCAGCTCGCGCTGCGCCATGGCGAGCTGCGCGCCGGACTCGTCGAAGACCAGCGCCCGCGAGCTGGTCGTCCCCTGGTCCAAGGCAAGGATCGCGGTCATGGGCGCGGACCGTACCCTACCCCACTTCGCCATCACGCCGCAGCCCGGCGCGGCCCCGGCCGCCGCTCGCCGGCTGCCGCGTGGCTCACCTCGGTTATGATGCTCTTGGTTACCCGCCTGCCCGCCCGCAACCCCCGCCTGGCCCGCGCTCGCGGCGCAGCCGAGAGAACTCGATGCAATGGCAAGGACAGGTGGTCTGGATCACCGGCGCCTCGTCCGGGATCGGCGAGGCCCTGGCGCATGCCCTGGCGCGGCGCGGCGCGCGGCTGATCCTGTCGGCCCGCAACCGGCAGCGCCTCGCCGAGGTAGCGGCGGCTTGCGCGGCCCTCCAGCGACCCGGCCCCGGCGTCACCGGATCCGGCCCCACCGGACCCGGCGGCGAAGCCGGCCATCTGGTGCTGCCGCTGGATCTGTGCGATGCCGCCGGCCTCGCGGCGGCGGCGGCGCGCGCCCTGGCGGTCTGCGGCCGCGTCGACGTGCTCGTCCACAACGGCGCCGTCAGCCAGCGTGCCCTGGTCCGCGACACGCTGCCGGAGGTCGAGCGCCGCATCCTCGAGACCAACTTCTGGGGGCCGGTGGCCCTGACCAGGGCCGTCCTGCCATCGATGCTGGCACGGCGGCAGGGCCGGATCGTGGTGATCTCGAGCTTCGCCGGCAAGCTCGCCATCCCGCGTGCCGCCGCCTACGACGCCTCGAAGCACGCCCTGCACGGCTACTTCGGCGCCCTGCGCACCGAGACCTGGGATGCGGGTCTGCGGGTCACCATCGTCTGCCCGGGCGCCGTGCGCACCGCCATCTCGCTCAGCGCCCTGACCGCCGACGGCAGCCCGCACGCGGCAATGGACCGCGCCCAGGCCGGAGGCATGTCCCCCGCCCGCTGCGCCGAGGCGATCGTCGCCGCCGTCGAGAGTGGCCGCCACGAAGCGCTGATCGGTCCGAAGCGCTGGCTGGTGCACCTCTACCGCTTCTTCCCGGAGCTCTACACCCGGCTGGCCGTGCGCAGCTTCCGGCGTGCGTTCCCGCCGGTGGCCGGCACCGACCCGAACGAGGTCGTGCCGGTCGCGGACGACCAGTAGCCGCGGCGGCTCCCCGAGCACGGCCCACCCTGATGGCCATGTGCGCGACAGGCCGCGAAAGCCTCTTCCGGTCAGGGTAGACCGGCGGCCTGTAAAGCCAGCCGCGACGATTCCAGGCTGCGCCGCAGGCCGGCGGCAAGCGCGGTGACGTGTGGGGGCCGAAGGATCGTGTAGTGGTCGCCGGCGACCACCTGGACCTCGAGCGGACCGGCGATCAGGTCGTGCCAGCGCTGCCGAGGATCCCCGGCGCCCGGCGGCAGCAGACCCAGCTCGGCAGCGGCCGGGGAGGCAGGCAGGGTGTCCGCCTTGATCAGCACCGCAGGGATTGCAAGCGGTCGCGGCACATAGCGGCTGGCTGCGCCAACATGAGCGCGGAAGACCGCGAACAACCTCTCGCCGACCGCCTGCGAGGGCAGCACGCCGGCCTGGACCGCCAGCTCCAGACAGCGCTGGAAGAAAGCCTCCGGATCGCCCTCCGCTCCTGCCAGAGCATCGCCGCTCACCGGCGCAGGATCGCGCCCGGCGCCGGCCGCCAGGTCGGAGAAGAACCATCTCATGAGCGCGACGAGACGCTCGCCACCGAGCGTATCCGTAGGCCCCGTGGACTCCGCCGGCGCCAGCCGGCTCGCTGCCACCGTGCCGGCGGATCCCGGTGCCGGTGCCGCACCTTCGGCCGACAGCCAGGTGTCGATCAGCACCAGGCGCGCCACCTCGGCGCCGCGCTCGACCAGCTGGCGGCTCATCTCGTAGGCCACCAGGCCGCCGAAGGACCAGCCGGCGAGGAGATAGGGACCTGACGGCTGCTCGGCCAGCACCTCGTCGAGGTAACGGGCGGCCATCGCTTCGACCGTGGCGCCGGGCGGCTCGTCGCCCTCCAGGCCGGCGGCCTGCAGGGCGATGAACGGCTGCTCCTCTCCCAGGTGGCGTGCCAACCACCGGTAGCAAAGGGTGGTGCCGCCGATCGGATGCACGCACCAGAGACGGGGCCGGGTTCCCTCGCGCTGCATGACGACCCGTAGCGTGGACTGCCGCGGCCTCGCCTGCGGCAGCAGCCCGGCCAGCAACCGGATGGTCACCCGCCCGGAGAGCGCGGCCAGCGGCAGGCGCACGCCGAAGCGCTCCTCGAAGCGGGAGGAGAGGTGCAGCGCCAGCATGGAGTGACCGCCGAGATCGAAGAAATCGTCCTCGGCGCCGATCCCGGTCAGCCCCAGCAACCCTTCCCAAAGCGCCGCGACGGCGCGCTCGCCCTCCCCGGCGGGCGCCACATAGGGATTGGGCAGCTCGGGGCTGCGGCTCCCCGGTGCGCCGCCCTCCGCCGGCGCGGGCGCCAGCGCATCGCCGCCCAGGCCCCCGGCGCCCGCGCCGGCGCCACCGGGGCTCGCACCGCCGCCTCTGCCGGCACCATCGCCGCCAACGTGGCCGACTTCGCCAACGGTGGCAACCACGAGCGGCTCGATCCAATAGCGCCGGCGCTCGAACGGATAGGTCGGCAGGGGCAGGCGCCGCCGGCGCTCGCCACCATGGAGCGCCGCCCAATCCACCTCGATGCCGGCCAGCCAGAGGCGTCCAAGGGCGGTCAGCAGCAGCTCCGGATCGGGCCGCGAGTCGGCAGCGGCGCCCAGCGAGGAGATCACCAGCGGCACCCCGGCTCCACGCGGCTCCACGCCCCGGCCCGGCTCCCCTTCGCCGCGATCCTCCCCACCACCTCGCCCCTGCAGCAGCGAGCGCAGCCCGCGGCCCGGGCCGACCTCCAGGAAGATGCGGCTCGGCTCACGCCGCAGCTCGTCGATCGCGGCCCCGAACCGCACCGTCTCGCGCAGATGACGCACCCAGTAAGCCGGCGAGATCGCCTCCTCGGCGGTGATCCAGGTGCCGGTGAGGTTGGAGAGGTAAGGCAGCGACGGCGGCCGCAGCCGCACCTGGCGGACCCGCTCGCCGAAGGCGGCGAGGATCGGCTCCATCATGGCCGAATGGAAGGCGTGCGAGGTGCGCAGGCGCCGGCAGCGCACCCCCCGCGCCGCCAGCTCGTTCGCCAGGGCCTCCACCGCCGCCGGCTCGCCGGCGGCGACGCAGGATGCCGGCCCGTTCACCGCCGCCAGCGCCAGCTCCCTCCCCAGCAACGGCAACACCTCCGCCTCGGGCAGCGGCACCGCCAGCATGGCGCCAGCCGGCAGGCTCTGGATCAGCTCTCCCCGCCACGCCACCAGCGCCAGCGCGTCCTCGAGTGTGAGCACACCCGCCAGGCAGGCCGCCACGTACTCGCCGAGGCTATGGCCGACCAGCGCCGCCGGCTGGACTCCCCACGCCATCCAGAGCCGCGCCAGCGCGTACTCGACGGTGAACAGCGCCGGCTGCGCCAGCCGCGTGGCGGCAAGCTCCTGGTCACCTGCAACACCCGCCGCTGCCGGACCTGCCACCTCCGCCGTGCCAACCGCTGCTGCCGTGCCCCCCGCCGCCGGGGCACCACCCGCCGCGCCCTCCGGGTAGAGCCGCCGGCTCAAATCGAACCCGAGGTGCGGCCGCAGCAGCTCGGCGCAGCGGTCCACCGTCTCGCGGAACCCCGGCTCCGCGCCATACAGGCCGGCGCCCATGCCGGCATGCTGCGCCCCCTGGCCCGGGAACATGAACACCACCGGCCGGTGGCGCGGCTCCTCGGCCCCGCTCTGGACCCTCGCCGGATCGAGGCTGCCGAGCGCCGCCACGGCCTCGGCGGCGGTGCGGCACACCACCGCCCGCCGGTGCCGGAACTGCCGGCGGCCGGTCTGCAGGGTGTGGGCGACGTCCGCCAAGTCGGGACCCGCCGCACCCGCGGTACCTGCGGTACCTGCGGTACCCGCGGTACCCGCGGTACCCTCAGCCAGGTGCTCGGCCAGCCGGCGGCTCGCCTGCCCCAGCGCGCCGGCGGTCTTGGCCGACAGCACCAGCAGCTGCCAGGGCCGCCCCGGGCTGCCCGCGGCCGCCGGCGCCGCCTCCTCCAACACCACGTGCACGTTGGTGCCGCCGATGCCGAAGTTGCTCACCCCGGCGCGCCGCGGCAGCCGGTCGGTGGACCACTCGCGGGTGACGGCGTTGACGAAGAAGGGGCCGGCGTCGAGGTCGAGGCGCGGGTTCGGCCGCTCGAAATGCAGGCTGGCAGGGATCCGGCGATGCTCCAGGGAGAGAACGGTCTTGATCAGGCTGGCGACCCCGGAGGCCACGTCGAGGTGGCCGACGTTGGTCTTCACCGAGCCGAGCGCGCAGCTCCCCTTCTCCTGCCCGCCGCCGAAGACCTGGTTCAGCGCCGCGACCTCGATCGGATCGCCCAGCGCCGTCCCGGTGCCGTGGGCCTCGACGTAGCTGACGTCGCGCGGCTCGGTCCCGGCCATCGCCATCGCCGCCGCGATGACCGCCGCCTGACCTTCGACGCTGGGCGCCGCGAAACCGACCTTGTGGGAGCCGTCGTTGTTCATCGCCACGCCGCGGATCACGGCGCGCACCGCGTCGCCGTCCGCCAGCGCATCGGCCAGCCGCTTGAGGACCACGACGCCGGCGCCCTGGCCGGGAACGGTGCCGGCCGCGTCCGCGTCGAAGGCCCGGCAATGCCCGTCCGGCGAGAGGATGCCGCCCTCCTGATAGACGTAGCCGTGCTGCGGCACCCGCACCCGCACCCCGCCCGCCAGGGCGACGTCGCAATCGTGGGTCAGCAGCGCCTGGACCGCGAAGTGGACGGCGGCCAGCGAGGTCGAGCAGGCGCACTGCACGCTCACGCTCGGCCCCCTGAGGTTCAGCCGGTAGGACGTCCCGGTGGCCAGGAAATCCTTGTCGTTGCTCAGCAGCGCCTGATAAGCCCCGGCCGCGTGCAGGGCAGCCGGGTTGCCCAACAGGTTGCGCAGACCGTAGGAGTTGGCGCCGGTCCCGGCGTAGACGCCGATCAGCCCGGGGTAGCGTTCCGGGTCGCACCCCGCGTCCTCCAGCGCGTCGCTGGCGCATTCGAGGAAGATCCGCTGCTGCGGGTCCATCAGCTCGGCCTCGGTCGGCAACAGGCCGAAGAACGCCGCATCGAAGAGCTCGATGCCGGCCAGGACGCCATCCGCCGGCACGTAGCCGCTCGCCCCGGCGAGGCCGGGATCGACCGCGCCGACCTCAGCCACCGCGGCGGGGCTCAGCCGCTGGATCGACTCGACGCCGCGGCACAGGTTGTCCCAGAACTGCGCCACGCCGTCGGCTCCCGGGAAGCGGCCGGCAAGACCGATCACCGCGACGCCGCCATCGCCACGCTGCTGGCGGGGCTCGCCGCCGGCGCGGCTCTCGGCCCCGGGCAGCGCGCCGATCCCCAGCGCCGCCTGCTTGTGCGCCGCCCGCCGCCGCACCGCCTCGGCCCACACGGCGGCAGGCGCCGCCGGCTGGCCGAGGTGCCGGGCGAGCGCTTCGACGGTCGGGTGCCGGAAGAGGTCGAGGATGGGGACCGGCCGCTCGAGCGCCTCCTGCAGGCGTGCCCGGACATGGGCGAGCAGCAGCGAGTGGCCGCCGAGGTCGAAGAAGTTGTCGTGGATGCCGATCTGCTCGACCTGCAACAGCTCGCGCCAGATGCCGGCGATCGTGCGTTCGAGCTGGCTGCGCGGCGCGATGCCGGCGCCGGCCGCGAGCGGGTTCGCGGGCGGCGCCGGCAAGGCCTGCCGATCCACCTTGCCGTTGGCGGTAAGCGGCAGGGCGTCGAGCACCATGAACGCCGCCGGCACCATGTAGGCGGGCAGCTTGCCCTCCAGGTAGCCGCGTAGCCCCGGCGGCTCAACCTCGCCCGCCGGCGTGTCGGCGCGCGGGACGACGTAGGCCACCAGCCGCCTGCCGCCGGTCGCCGGCTCGTCGCGGTCGACCACCACCGCCTGCCGCAGCCGCGGGTGCCGGGAGAGCACCGTCTCGATCTCGCCGAGCTCGACGCGGAAGCCGCGGATCTTCACCTGGTGGTCGGCGCGTCCCAGGAACTGGAACGTGCCGTCCGCGCGCTGGCGTCCGAGGTCGCCGGTGCGGTAGAGGCGGCCGCCCGCCGCCGTCTCGCCGCGCGCGAAGGGATCGGGCAGGAAGGCCGCGGCGGTCAGGTCCGGCCGCCCCAGGTAGCCTCGCGCCAGGCAGAGGCCGGCGATGCAGATCTCGCCGAGCGCCCCCACCGGCAGCTCCCGAAGGCCGCCGTCGAGCAGGTGGAGGCGGGCGCCGGCGATCGGCCGCCCCAGCGGCACGATCTGCCCGAGCGGCTCGGCGCCGCAAGTGAAGCCGCTCACCGAGATGGTCGCCTCCGTCGGGCCGTAGCGCGAGATCAGCCGCGGCGCCGGGGCAGCCATGGCGGCGAGGAAGCGCTGCGGCAGATCGCCCGGCACCCGGTCGGCGCCGGTGACCACCACCCGCAGCGAGCCGCGGCGGCGGAAGCCCTCGTTGGCCAGCAGCGCCGCCAGCATGGCGGGCGGGAGGTTGGCGTTGGTGACCCGCTGCTCGACGATCAGGCGCGCCAGGGCATCGGGGTCCTGCTGGCACGACGGCGGCGCCAGCACCACCGCCGCGCCGCTCCACAGCGGAGCGAACACCTCCACCACCGAGACGTCGAAGCCCAGGCGCGTCCGCTGCAAGACCCGGGCGCCGGGCGCGAAGTCGGCGGCGACCTGGTAGCGCAGGCGGTTGGCCACCGCGCGGTGCGACACCACGACCCCCTTCGGCGTGCCGGTCGAGCCGGAGGTGTAGAGGACGTAAGCCGCGTTGTCGGGGTGGGCGCGGCCAGCCGGCGGCGCGGTTGCCGCCGGATCGGGCGCGCCGGCCACGCGGCCGGTCCCGGCGACCGCGGGGCCGGCCGCGGCGGCCACCGAGTCGATCGCGGCGGGATCGCCATCGAGGAACGCGACCTGGACACCGCCAGGCAGCAGGCCGGCCAGCCGGCGCTCGGCGAGCACCAGCCGCGCTCCCGAGTCGGCGAGGGTCTGCGCCAGGCGCTCGGGCGGATGAGCGGGGTCGAGCGGCAGATACGCCCCGCCTGCCTTGAGGATCGCGAGCAGGCCGGCGATCAGCGCGAACGAGGGCTCGGCGCAGATGGCGACCAGGCGGTCCGGCCCCACTCCGAGCGCCCGCAGCTCGCCCGCCAGCCGCTCGGCGCGCGCCGCGAGCTCGCCGTAGGTCAGCGTCCGCACGGCGCCGCCGTCGTGCCCGCTCTCCCCGCCGGTGCCATCCTTTCGGTTGTCAGCGTCGCTCACCGCCAGCAGCGCCACCGCCGCAGGGTCCAGTGCCGCCTGGCGCTCGAAGGGCACGTGCACCAGGTGGTCGCCGCCGCCCGCGAAGACGACGGTGGCGTTCCATTCCACCAGCAGCTGGTGGCGCTCGGCCGGGCCGAGCAGCCGCAGCTCGGAGAGGCGCCGGTCCGCCGCCGCGACGGCATCCGCCAGCAGGTGGCTCCACTGCCGCGCGAGGCGCTCGACGGTCGCCGCGTCGAAAAGTTCGGTACGGTAGGTCCAGGCCGCGGCGAGGCTGCCGTCCGCCGCCGGCGAGACGGCGAGCGAGAGGTCGAACTTGGCCGTGCCTGTGCCGGGGTCGGCGTCGAGGAAGCCGCCGGCGACGCCGGGCCAGGCCAGCGCCGGCAGCGCCGATTGCAGGGCGCAGAAGACCTGGAAGAACGGCGCCGCCGGCCCGCGATGCGCCGCCGCCAGGTCGCCGACCAGCTGGTCGAAAGGCACCTCTTGGTGCGCGTAAGCGGCGAGCGCCGTCTGCCGGGTGCGCGCCAGCAGCTCGCCGAAGCCGGGATCGCCGGCCAGGTCGAGCCGTAGCACCAGCGTGTTGACGAACAGCCCGACCAGGTCCTGGATCTCCGGCCGGCCGCGATTGGCCACCGGCGTGCCGACCGCCACGTCGGTCTGGCCGCCATAGCGCCGCAGCAGGCTGGCGAGAGCCGCCAACAGGGTCATGAACACGGTGACCCCGTGGCGCCGCGCCAGCGCGCCAAGCTCGCCGGCGAGAGCGGGCGGGAGCTGCAGCAGGCGCCGGGCGCCGCGCGACCCGGGCTCGACCGGCCGCGGCCGATCGAGCGGCAGGTCGAGCGGCGGCGCCTCGCCACGGGCGCCGGCCAGCTGCTCGCGCCACCAGGCCAGCTCGGCCGCCAGGGTGTCGCCCGAGAGCCACCGCCGCTGCCAGCGGGCGAAGTCCGCGTACTGGATGGGCAGCTCGCGTAGCGCCGGCGCCGTGCCGCTCACCGCGGCGGCGTAGCAGGCGGCCAGCTCGCGCGCCAGCACCTCCACCGACCAGCCGTCGCAGGCGATGTGGTGCAGGGTCAGCAGCAGCACGTGCGAGCCGGCGGTCCGGCGCAGCAGAGCAGCGCGCCACGGCGGTCCGGCGGCGAGGTCGAATGGGCGCCGCGCCTCCGCGCGCCGCAGGCGAGCTTCCTCTGCCTCCCGGCGCGGCCCTGGCAGCCTGGAGAGATCGGCCAGCGGCAGCCTCGGCAGCCGCTCCGCGGGCAAGACCTCGGCGACCGCCGCCGGCGCCTCTCGCCGGTCCGCGGCCTCGTCCGCGGGACCGGCCGGGTGTGAGAGGCCAGCCGCCACGAACCGGCTGCGGAGCACCTCGTGGCGGCGGCGGATCTCGCCGAGGCCGGCGGCCAGCGCCGCCACCTCGAGCCGGCCGTCGAGCAGCAGGGCAGCCGGCACGTTGTAGGTGGCGCTTCCCGGCTCGAGCTGGTCGAGGAACCAGAGCCGCTCCTGGGCAAACGAGAGCGGCGCCGGCGCACCGCCGGCCAGGCGGCGGATGGGTTCCGCGCTCGGCCGGTCTCCCCGGCCCAGCTGCTCCAGCTCCCGCGCCAGGTCCCGCAGCCGCGAGAGCTCGAACAGCCTGGCCAGCGGCACCTCGACGCCCAGCATCGCTTGCAGCCGGGTCCCCAGCCGGACGGCCAGCAGCGAGTGGCCGCCGAGCTGGAAGAAGTCGTCGTCCGCCCCCGCCCGGCCGCATCCCAGCAGCTCGCACCACAGGCCGGCCAGCAGCTCCTCCATCGGCGTGCGCGGACTGCCGGCCGCTTCTCTCTCCGGCCGGGCTCGCGGCGCGGTCTGCCGCAAGGCGTTGCGGTCCACCTTGCCATTGACGGTGAGCGGCAGCTCCGGCAGCAACCAGAACGCCGCCGGCACCATGTAGGCGGGCAGCTCGCGCACCGCCAGGGCGCGCAGCTCGTCGGCAACGCTTTCGCTCCCGGCGCCCCCGTCACTCCCCGCGCCACCCGCGGCCAGCCGCGAACCGGGCCGCGCGACCACGAACGCCAGCAGCGTGCCCTCGCCCGCGCCGCCCTCGCCCACCACCACGGCGGCCCGCGCCACGTCCGGATGGCGCGCCAGTGCAGCCTCGATCTCGCCCGGCTCGATGCGGAAGCCGCGCAACTTGCCCTGCCGGTCGCACCGCCCCAGGAACTCCAGGTTGCCGTCGGCCAGCCAGCGCGCCAGGTCGCCGGTGCGGTAGAGCCGGGCGCCGGGCTCGCCGCGCCGGCCGCCGGAGGGGTCGGGCACGAACCGCTCCGCGGTCAGGTCCGGGCTACCGAGGTAGCCGCGCGCCAGGCCGTCGCCACCGGCCATCAGCTCTCCCGGCACTCCGATCGGCACCGGCAGCCCCTCGGCGTCCCACAGGTAGACGGCGGAGTTGGCGACCGGCCTGCCGATCGGCACCGAGGCACCGCGGTCGCCGCCGCCGTCACCATCGCCGTCGCCGTGCCCCCCTGTCGCCTGCCCACGGCCGGCACGCAGCCGGTGGCAGGCGGTGAAGGTGGTGTTCTCGGTCGGTCCGTAGCCGTTGACCAGCACGCCGCCGGTCAGCTCCGACAGGGCCCGGCGCACGTACGGCGCCGACAGCACGTCGCCGCCGGCGAGCAGCTGGCGCAGGCCGCGCAGCCCCCGAGGGTTGGCTTCGACCAGCTGGTGGAAGAGGCCGGCGGTGAGCCACAGCGTGGTGACACCGTGGCGCGCGATGGTCTCGCCCAGCTGCCGCGGGTCGGGCGGTCCCGGCGGGAAGATCGCCAGCCGGCCGCCGCCCAGCAGCGGCCCCCAGATCTCGAGCGTCGAGGCGTCGAAGGCGAGCGGCGCCAGCTGCAAGAAGACCTGCTCGGAGCCGAGATCGGCGAACCAGTTCTCGCGTACCAGGCGGACGACACCGCGGTGCCTGACCGCGACGCCCTTCGGCACGCCCGTCGACCCCGAGGTGTACATCACGTAAGCCAGGTCGTCCGGCCCCGACGCCACCGCCGCCGCCGCGAGATCCGCATCGCTCTCGCCGGCGAGCGCCCGCGCTTCGTCGTCGAGGCAGAGCACCTGCAGGCCCTCGCCGATCACAACGGCCGCGAGCCTGCCGCGCAGGCGCCGCTGGGTCACCATCACCGGCGCGCCGGTCTGCGCCAGGATGAGCCGCAGCCGCTGCGGCGGGAAGCTCGGATCGAGCGGCACGTAGGCGCCGCCGGCGGCGAGCGCGCCGAGCAGCGCCACCACCATCTCGGGCGAGCGCTCGACCCACAGCGCCACCGGCACCTCGAGGCCCACGCCCATGCGGCGCAAGCGGCGAGCCAACCGGTTGCCGCGCCGGCGCAGCTCGTCGTAGCTCAGCTGGGTGGCGCCGAAGACCACCGCGATCGCCTCCGGCCGGTGCCTCGCCTGGATCGCGAACAGCTCGTGGATCGAGCTCTGGCGGGGGTAGGCGGCGGCGCTCTCGCCCCATTCCACCAGCAGCTGGTGCCGCTCGGCGGCTGAGTGCAGCGGCAGCTCGTCCAGGCGCCGGCCGGCGCCGGCGGCGATCCCCGCCAGCAGCGCCTGGAACTGCCCCGCCAGCCGAGTGGCGCTGGCCGCGTCGAACAGGTCGCGGCGGTATTCCAGGCTGCCGCCGAGGCCACCGGCGCGGTCCCGCATCAGGTCGAGAGTCAGGTCGAACTTGGCGGTGCCGGTCTCGACCGCGGCGGTTTCGAGGACCAGGCCGGGCGCCGCGACCGCCGGCAGCGGATCCATCTGCACCGCCAGCATGACCTGCACCAGCGCCTGCGCGGCCGCCGCCGCGGCCTGCCCGCGCCGCGGCGCCAGCTCCTCGACCAGCAGGTCGAACGGCAGCTGCTGCTGGGCCAGGTCCGCCAGCACGGCGTCCCGCACTCGCTCGAGCAGCCCGTCGAAGCTCGGGTTCCCCGCCAGGTCGGCGCGCAGCAACAGGGTGTTGACGAAGCAGCCGATGAGGTCGCCGGCCGGCGGCGGTTGGCCACCGCCCTCGCCGCGGCCGGCGCGTTGATCGACGACGGTGCCCACCGCCAGGTCGGTCTGTCCGGTGAGGCGGTGCAGCAGGACGTCGAGCGCCGCCAGCAGCACCATGAAGGGCGTCGCCCGGCAGCGCCTGGCGAGCGCCGTCAGCTCGCCGGCGAGCGCCGGAGACAGGGCCAGCGGCGCCCGCCCGCCGCGCGAGCTCGCATGCGGCGGGCGTTGCCGATCGGCAGGCAGCGCCAGGACCGGCGGCAGGCCGGCGAGGCGGTCGCGCCAGTAGGCCAGCGCCGCGGCGGGGGGCGCGTCGCGCAGCGACCGGCGCTCCCAGCGCGCCCAGTCGGCGTACTGGCAGGGCAGCGCCGGCAGGCGAGCGCGACCGTAGAGCGCCGCCAGATCGCGCAGGAAGATTGCGTGCGAGCGGCCATCGGAGACGATGTGGTGCAGGGTGACGAGCAGCAGGTGCGACTCGCCGCCGCAGCGCAGCAGGCTGGTGCGCAGCAGGCGCCCCCCGGCGAGAGCGAAGGGCCGGCGCGCCGCGGCCTCGGTCAGCCGCCTGGCGGCCGGCTCCCGAGCCTGCTCCGCCAGGGCCGCGAGATCGATCACCGGCAGCGGCAGGCGGAACGGCGCGAGGATCACCTGGAACGGCTCGCCGGGCTCGGCGGACCCGTCGCTACCGGTGGCCCCGGCGATCTCGGCATCGCCGGCGAACCCGGCCTGCCATACGGACCCGGCACCGCCAACGGACTCGGCAGACGCGGCGGCTGCGGCGCCCATCGCCGCCGGCACGCCCCCGAAGGTGGTGCGCAGCGCCTCGTGCCGGCGCACCAACCCGTCCAGCGCCCGCGACAGGCTGGCGACGTCGAGCGCGCCGGCGATCCGCACCGCCCCGGCGATGTTGTAGGCGGCCGAATCCGGCTCCATCTGGGCGACCAGCCAGAGCCGCCGTTGCGCGAACGACAGCGGCAACGGGCGGCCGGCGGCGGCGCCGCCGCGGTCGGCCGCTGCCGGCGCGGCGGCTGCCGGAACCACGGCAGCCGGGCCGGCCGCCGGCCGCTGCGCGCGGGCCGCCGCGAGGCGCAGTGCCAGCTCCGCCAGCGACGGCGCCTCGAACAGGCAGCGCAGCGGCAGCTCGATGCCGGTCTCCTGGCGCAGGCGCGCCAGCAGCCGCGCGCCGCTCAGCGAATGGCCGCCGAGCGCGAAGAAGCTGTCGTGGATGCCGATGCGCACCGCGCCGTCGTCGCCCTCGTCGCCGGCGGCTCCGCTGGCTCCGGCACCTTCGGCAGCGCCCGCAGCGAACCCCAACACTTCGCTCCACAGCCGGGCCAGCAGCAGCTCGTCCGCGGTGCGCGGCGCGACATAGGTAGCCGCGGCGGCGGCCGCCGCCGGGTCCCAGGCGGCCGCCTGCAGCGCCCGCCGATCGACCTTGCCGTTGGGCTGCAGCGGCAGCTGCGCCGGGAACGCGAACGCCGCCGGCACCATGTGGGCAGGCAGCGAGCGTTCCAGGGCGGCGCGCAGCACGGCGGCGCTGGGCGCCGCCGGCGCCCCCGGTGTCCCCGGTGTTCCCGGTGTCGCCGGCATTGCCGTCACCACGCTGGCCACCAGCCGCTTGCCGCCGCCACCGTCGTCGAGCGCCAGCACCACCGCCTCGCGCACCCCCGGCTGCCGCCGCAGCGCCGCCTCGATCTCGCCCAGCTCGATGCGGAAGCCGCGGATCTTCACCTGATGATCGTCGCGGCCCAGGTATTCGATGGCGCCGTCCGGCAGGTAGCGCGCCAGATCGCCGCTGCTGTAGAGGCGCGCGCCGGGACAGATGGAGAAAGCATCGGGCACGAACTTCTCGGCGGTGAGATCCGCCCGCCCCAGGTAGCCGCGCGCCAGCTGCACGCCGCCGATGTGGAGCTCGCCCGTGACGCCGATCGGCACCTCGCGCCCGCCGCGGTCGAGCAGGTGAATACGGGTGTTGGCCACCGGCCGGCCGATCGGCACCACCCGCGGGCGGTCCGGATCGCAGGTCCAGTGGGTCACCTCGACCGCCGCCTCGGTCGGGCCGTAGAGGTTGTGCAGCGGCGCCGCGATCACGGCGTGGTACCGCTGCTGCAGCTCGTAAGAGAGCGCCTCGCCGCTGGCCATCACCCGGCGCAGCGTGGGCAGCCGCAGCGCACCGCCGCCGGCCGCCGCCGCGGTCCCGTCGCCGGCGCCGGCCGCCGCCGCGCCGTCGAGGAACGCGCGCAGCATCGCCGGCACGAAGTGCAGGACGGTGATCCCCTGCTCGGCGATCGTCGCCCGCAGGTAGTCGGGATCGCGATGCCCGCCCGGGCGGGCCATGACCAGCCGCGCGCCGGCCAGCAGCGGCCAGAACAGCTCCCAGACCGAGACGTCGAAGGTGAACGGCGTCTTCTGCAGCACCCGGTCGCCGGCGGTCAGCCCGTCCTGCAGCTGTCCCCACAGCAGCCGGTTGACGATGCCGCGGTGGGTGTTCATCGTCGCCTTCGGCCGGCCGGTCGAGCCCGAGGTGTAGATCACGTATGCCAGGTTGTCCGGCCCGGCCGACCGCCCGGACGCCGCCAGGTTCCGGGCCGACCCGTCCTCCCTCGCCGCGGCCACCTCCCGGCTCGCCGCCGGCTCGTCGATGCGGAGCGCCACCGGCCCCGGCTTGCCGCGCCGCGCCAGCCACCTGCCCGCGCCGCCGCCGGTCAGCAGCACCCGGGCGCCCGAGTCCGCCAGCATGAACCGCAGGCGCTCGGGCGGGTCGCCCGGATCGAGCGGCAGGTAGGCGCCTCCCGCCTTCAGAATGGCCAGCAGGCCGACCACCATCGCCAGCGAGCGCTCGACGCAGATCGCCACCACCGCTTCGCGACCGACCCCGGCCTGCCGCAACCGCCGCGCCAGCCGGTTGGCGCGCCGGTTGAGGTCGCGATACGAGAGGCTCTCGTCCGCGGCGGTCACCGCCGTCGCCGCCGGCGTCCGCCGCGCCTGCTCTTCGATCAGCTGATGCAGGCAGCGGTCCGCGGGGTAGGAGGCCAGCGTGTCGTTCCACTCGAGCAGCTGCTGCCGCTCGGCGGCGGTGTGCAGCGGCAGCTCGTCCAGGCGCCGCCCGGCGCCGCCGGCGATCCCCGCCACCAGGACCAGGAGCTGCCCCGCCAGGCGTGCGGCGCTGGCCGCGTCGAACAGGTCGCGGCGATATTCCAGGCTGCCGCCGAGGCCGCCGGCGCGATCCCGCATCAGGTCGAACGTCAGGTCGAACTTGGCGGTGCCGGTCTCGACCGCGGCGGTGTCGAGGACCAGCCCGGCCACCGTGACCGGCGGCAGCGGATCCATCTGCAGCGCCAGCAGCACCTGCACCACAGCCGGCGCGGCCGCCGGCGAGGCCTGGCCGCGCCGCGGCGCCAGTTCCTCGACCAGCCGGTCGAAGGGCAGCCACTGATGGGCCAGGTCCGCCAGCGTGGCGTCCCGCACCCGCTCGAGCAGGCCGCCGAAGGTAGGGTTCCCGGTCAGGTCGGCGCGCAGCACCAGCGTGTTGACGAAGCAGCCGATGAGGTCGTCGACCGGCGGCGGCTCGCCGCCGCCCTCGCCGCGGCCGGCGCGCTGATCGACGACGGTGCCCACCGCGAAGTCGGTCTGCCCGGTGAGGCGGTGCAGCAAGCAGTCGAGCGCCGCCAGCAGCACCATGAAGGGCGTCGCCCGGAAGCGCCGGCCGAGCACCGTCAGCTCGCCGGCAAGCGCCGCGGGAAGGGCCAGCGGCACCCGCCCGCCTGGCGCGCCCTCGCGCGGCGCCGGCGGCCGGTCGGCGGGCAGCGCCAGCGCCGGCGGCGGGCCGCCGAGGCGGTCGCGCCAGTAGGCCAGTGCCGCCGCCGGCGGCGCTTCGCGCATCGTCCGGCGCTCCCACTCCGCCCAGTCGCCGTACTGGCAGGGCAGCGCCGGCGGCGCCGGCAGCCGTGGCGGACGTGGCAATCGTGGCGAACGCGGCAGCCGTGACCGGCGTGGCGCGCGCCCGTGAGCGCGCTCGTAGAGGACCGCCAGGTCGCGCAGGAAGATCGCGTGCGAGCGGCCGTCCGAGACGATGTGGTGCAGACTGACCAGCAGCAGGTGCGACTCGCCGCCGCGGCACAGCAGCAGGGTGCGCAGCAGGCGGCCACCGGCGAGCGCGAACGGCCGCCGTGCCGCCGCCTCGGCCAGCCGCCTGGCCTCCGGCTCCCGGGCCCCTGCCGTCAGGGCCGCCAGATCGATCACCGGCAGCGGCAGGTGGAACGGCGCGCGGACGGCCTGCAGCGGCTCGCCGGGCTCGGCGGCCGCCGCCGGCGAATCGCCGAAGCTGGTGCGCAGCACCGCGTGCCGGCGCACCAACTCGTCCAGGGCCCACGACAAGCCGGCGACGTCGAGCCCGCCCTCGATCCGCACCGCCCCGGCCATGTTGTAGGCGGCGGAGTCCGGCTCCAGCTGGGCGAGCAGCCAAAGCCGGCGTTGCGCGAACGACAGCGGCCACGACCGCCCGACCGCCGCCGGCTCAGCAATTTCCCACACCGCCGGCGCGGCGGCTGCCACCATCGCCGCCCCGGGAACACCGGCCGCGGTCCTCCGCGCGCGGGCGGCGGCGAGCTGCCGCGCCAGCCCCGCCGGCGTCGGCGAATCGAAGAGGCAGCGCAGCGGCAGCTCGACGCCGGTTTGCTGGCGCAGCCGGACCAGCATGCGCGCGCCGCTCAGCGAATGGCCGCCGAGGCTGAAGAAGCCGTCGTCGACCCCGACGCGAACCGCCGCGCCGCCGCCCGCCCCAGCTCCGGTCGCCGGCTCGAGACCCAGCGCTTCGCTCCACAACCTCGTCAGCAGCCGCTCGTCGGCGGTGCGGGGCGCCACATAGGGGGCCGCGGAGCCGAGCGCGAACGACGACGGCAGCGGGCTGCCACCGGCAGCGACCGGCACGGCAGGCGCGGCAGGCGATGCCGCAGGCAGTGCCGACAGTGCCGACAGTGCCGGCATTGCCGGCGGTGCCGCCACCGGCAGGCCCGCCGTCGCCGGCATTGCCGGCAGCGCCGGCACCGGCAGACCCGCCGCCGCTGGCTGCGTGCGAGCCGTCGCAAGGCGCCCCGCCAGATCCGCCAACACCGGCGCCTCGAACAGGCAGCGCAGCGGCAGCTCGACGCCGGTCTCCTGGCGCAACCGCGCCAGCATCCGCGCGCCGCTCAGCGAGTGGCCGCCGAGCGCGAAGAAGCTGTCGCCGATCCCGATGCGCAGGGCACCGTTCTCGCCGCCGGCGGTGCCAGCGGCGCCATTGGCGCCACCCGCGCCGGCGGTCTCCTCGCTTCCCGGCGCCTCGCCGCTCAGCACCTCGCTCCACAGCCTGGCCAGCAGCAGCTCGTCCGCGGTGCGCGGCGCCCCCTGGCCGGGGTCGGCCGCCGCGGCGGCCACTGCCGGCACCCAACCAGCCGCCCGCAGCGCCTTGCGATCGACCTTGCCGTTGGGCTGCAGCGGCAGCTGCGCCGGGAAAGCGAACGCCGCCGGCACCATGTGGGCAGGCAGCGAGCGTTCCAGGCCGGCCCGCAGCGCCGCCGCGCCGGCCGCCCCCGATGTCCCCGCCATTGCCGATGCCCCCGGCGTTCCCGGTGTCCCCGGCCTTCCCGCTGTCCCCGGCGTTCCCGGAGTTCCAAGCGTCCTCGGCGTCCCCGCTGTCCCCGGCGTTGCCGTCACCACGCTGGCCACCAGCCGCTTGCCGCCGCCGCCGTCGTCGAGCGCCAGCACCACCGCCTCGCGCACTCCCGGCAGCCGGCGCAGCGCCGCCTCGATCTCGCCCAGCTCGATGCGGAAGCCGCGGATCTTCACCTGATGGTCGCTGCGGCCCAGGTATTCGATGGCGCCGTCCGGCAGGTAGCGCGCCAGATCGCCGGTGCGGTAGAGGCGGGCGCCGGGGCTCGGGGCCAAGGGATCGGGCACGAACTTCTCGGCGGTGAGATCGGCCCGCCCCAGGTAACCGCGCGCCAGCTGCACGCCGCCGATGTGGAGCTCGGCGGTGACGCCGATCGGCACCTCGCGCCCGGCGCGGTCGAGCAGATGGATGCGGGTGTTGGCCACCGGCCGTCCGATCGGCACCACCCGTGGGCGGTCCGGGTCGCAGGTCCAGTGGGTGACGTCGACCGCCGCCTCGGTGGGACCGTAGAGGTTGTGCAGCGGCGCCGCGATCGCGGCGTGGTACTGCTGCTGCAGCTCGAAGGAGAGCGCCTCGCCGCTGGCCATCACCCGGCGCAGCGCGGGCAGCCGCAACGTACCCGCACCGTCGCCGGCACCGTCGCCGGCGCCGGCGCCGGCCGCCGCGGCGCCCTCCAGGAAGGCGCGCAGCATCGCCGGCACGAAATGCAGGACGGTGATCTCCTCGGCGGCGATCGTCGCCGCCAGGTAGGCCGGGTCGCGATGCCCGCCCGGGCGGGCCATGACCAGCCGCGCGCCGGCGAGCAGCGGCCAGAACAGCTCCCAGACCGAGACGTCGAAGGTGAACGGCGTCTTCTGCAGCACCCGGTCGCCGGCGGTCAGCCGGTACTGCTGCTGCATCCAGAGCAGCCGGTTGACGATGCCGCGATGGGTGTTCATCGTGGCCTTCGGACGCCCGGTCGAGCCCGAGGTGTAGATCACGTAGGCCAGGTTGTCCGGCGCGGCCGACCACCGGGACGTCGCCAGGTTTCGGTCCGACCCACCCTCGCCCGCCGCGGCCGCCCCTCGCCTCGCCGGCGGCTCGTCGATGCGGAGCGTCGCCGGCCCCGCCTTGCCGCGCCGCGCCAGCCGCCTGCCCGCCCCACCGCCGGTCAGCAGCACCCGCGCGCCCGAGTCGGCGAGCATGAACCGCAGGCGCTCCGGCGGGTCGCCGGGGTCGAGCGGCAGGTAGGCGCCGCCCGCCTTGAGCACGGCCAGCAGGCCGACCGCCATCGCCGGCGAGCGCTCGACGCAGACCGCCACCACCGCCTCGCGTCCGACGCCGAGCCGCCGCAGGCGCCGCGCCAGCCGGTTGGCGCGGCGGTTCAGGTCGCGATACGAAAGGCGCTCGCCGCCGTCGGTCACCGCCGTCACCGCCGGCGTCCGCCGCGCCTGCGCTTCGATCAGCTGGTGCAGGCAGCGCTCGGTGCCATATGGCACCAGCGTGTCGTTCCACTCCAGCAGCTGCTGCCGCTCGCCGGCGTCGAGCAGCGGCAGCTCGCCCACGCCGCGCTCCGGCTGGACGACGGCGCCGGCGAGCAGCGTGCGCAGCTGCGCCAGCATGCGCAGGGCGGTCGCGGCGTCGAAGAGGTCGGCGTCGAACTGCAGCTCGGCGGCGAGCGAGCCGTCGATCTCGGCCATGCGCAGGGTGAGGTCGAGCTCGGCGCTGCGCCGCGGCAGGTGCACCGACTCGAGCGCCAGCCCGCCGAGGTCGAGACGCGCTCCCTCCCGGCCGAGACCGAAGCCGGCCAGACCGCGCGCGCCCTGCCGCGCCTCCCGGTAGAACACGAACATGACCTGGAAGACCGGGGAGCGGCCGGGATCGCGCTCGCCGCCCCGGCGCTCGACCAGCAGCGGGAAGGGGTAGTCCTGGTGGGCGAACGCCGCGATCGCCGTCTGCCGGACCCGGCGCAGCAGGGTGGCGAAGGACGGCTCGCCCCGCAGGTCGCCGCGCAGCACGACCGGATTGACGAAGTAGCCGACGACGCCGTCGAGATCGGGCGAGCCGCGCCCGGCGGTCGGCGTGCCCACCAGCACCTCCTCCTGACCGCTGTGGCGATGCAGCAGCACCTGGAAGGCGGCCAGCAGGGTCATGAACGGCGTCGCCGCCTGCCGCCGGCCCAGGGCGTGGACGCTCGCGGTCAGCGCCGGCGCCAGCGACAGCGCCCGCGAGCCGCCGCGGAAGCCCGGCAGCGGCGGCCGCGGGCGATCGGTCGGCAGCTCAAGCGCCGGGTTTCCCGGCGGCAGCGCGGCTTGCCAGAAGGCCGCCAGGCGCTCGCCTGCCGCTCCCGCCATCCGCGCCGCCTGGCCGCGCACGAAGCTCGCGTACGAGCCGGCGAGCGCCGGCAGGCGCCGGCCGCCGTACAGCGCGCCCAGCTCCTCGACCAGGATCCCGAGCGACCAGAAATCCGCCACCACGTGGTGCACCGCCAGCGCCACCAGGTGCTCGGTCGCGGTGCGCCGGAAAAGCGCGACGCGCAGCAGCGGCCCCTGCGCCAGATCGAAGGGCAGCTGCGCCGCCTCGCCCAGCCGCTGCCGGAGCTGCGCCTCGCTCCAGCCGGCGGCCTCCTCGCTGGTGAAGGCGAGGCGAGGCTCGTCGTGGACCACCTGGAAAGCGGCATCGCCGTCCTCGACGACGGTCGAGCGCAGGGCGGGATGGCGCTCGGCCAGCGACCACAGCGCCCGGCGCAGCCGCGGCTCGTCGACCTCGCCGCGAATGCGGGCCGCGCCGCCGATGACATAGGCCGGGTTGCCGCCGGGCACCATGCGATCGAGCAGCCAGAGGGCGCGCTGACCCCAGGAGAGCGGGAAGCGGCCGCCGCCGCCGCCCGCGACGGGCGCCGCCGGCAAGGCGGCATCCGCCGCCGGTAAGGCGGCCTCCGCCACCGCCGGCAAGGCGGCTTCCGCCACCGCCGGCAAGGCGGCATCGGCCACCGCGAGCAGCACCAGGATCTGCTCGCCCAGATCTTCGAGGCTGGGACCCTGCAGCAGGCTGTCGAGGGGCAGCTCGACGCCCATGCCGGCCGCGATCGCGGCCGCCAGCTCCGCGGCGCTCAGCGAATCGAGGCCGAGGCTCAGCAGCGACCGATCCAGCGGCAGCGCGGCCGGCTCGATGTCGAGGATCCGCGCCGCCTCGTGGCGCAGCCGCGCGACGACCAGGCGAGACCGCTCGCCGGCCGCCCGCGCCGCCGCCGCGCCCTCCCTCGTCCGGCGTCGATCTGGCTGCCTGGTTTGGCGCCTGGGTTGCCGCCTGGCCACGTCCGGGATCTCCTGGCACCGCGTGCCGCCTCATGCACACGCGGCTACAGCGAGCTCCCGCGGTCCCGCGCCAGGAGCCATCGCGAGCTGTCAGGATAACGATACGGTTCTCGACTACCGGCGGCCGGATTCATGGAGAAAGCGTCAGCCGAGCGCTCGGGTGCGGCAGATCTCGCGCGCCGCGGCGCCGCGCATCCCGCTGTCCACGCGCGGCCCGCCGGCGGCACTTTCGTTGAGAGTGTCGATCGCCGTCAGCACCGCTCCGGCCGCTCCCACCAAGCTGATCAATCGCAATTTCCTGCTGCTCTGGCAGGGACAGGCGGTCAGCCAGCTGGGCAACCAGGCGTTCGCGCTGTCCATGGCCTTCTGGGCGCTGGAGGCGACCGGCTCGGCGACCCTGATGGGCCTGCTGCCTGCCTGCATGATGTTGCCGATGGCCCTGCTGTCGCCGATCGGCGGCGCCGTCGCCGACCGCTTCCCGCGCCTCCGCATCCTGGTCGCCTGCGACTGCATCGCCGGCGCCGCGCTGCTGATCCAGGCTGGCGCCATGCTGTCTGGGCGCCTGTCGACTTCGGCGCTGGTGGCGCTGCTGTTCGCGGTGGCGGCGATCTCCGGCGTGGTCAACGGCTTCTTCCAGCCGGCGCTCGCCGCCGCCATCCCCGACCTGGTGCCGGCCGGCCGGCTGGCGACCGCCAACTCGCTCAACCTGTTCTCGATCCAGGCCTCTCAGATGATCGGTCAGGCCGTCGGCGGCATGCTCTACGGCGTGCTCGGGGCGCCGCGGCTGTTCCTGTTCGACGGCCTCTCGTTCCTGTTCGCCGCCGGCAGCGAAGCGCTGGTGCGGATGCCGCCACGGCCGGTGCGCGAGCGCCTGGGGCTGGCCGCCGGCGCGCGCCAGTTCGGCGCCTCCCTCCGCGAGGGCTTCGCCTACGTCCGCCGCACCCCGGGCCTGGTGCCGTTCATGGCGGCACCGGCTTCCTACAACTTCGCCACCATGGCGGTGTTCCCGCTGCTGCCCTTCTTCGTCAAGCTCAATCTCCATGCCGGCGCCAAGTGGTACGGACTGATGGTCGCCGCGATCAGCTGCGGCACCATCGCCGGGTTCCTGGTGGCCGGGCTGGTGCGGGTCGCCGGCGAGGCGCGGGCGCGCTTCCTGCTGGTGGTGATCCCGCTGTCGCCCACCCCCCTGCTGGTGGCCGGCTTCGTGCACCGCCCGGTCCTCGCCCTGCTGGTCGCCTTCGCCCTTGGCTTCATGCTCGGGCTGATCAACGTCAACCTGCTGACGCTGCTGCAGAGCTCCTCGCCCCCCGAGCTGCGGGGCCGGGTGATGGGCCTGTGGGCGGCGCTCGGCTACACCGTCGCACCGCTCGGCATGGCCCTGGGCGGCATCGCCGGCGATCTCACCGGCAAGAACATCCCGCTGGTGTTCACCGCCTGCGGCGTGCTGACCCTCTCGGTCATCGCCGTCACCCTCGGACGCCGCTCGACCCGCCGCTTCCTGGCCCGCGCCTGACCGCGCCGCCGCCGGGCGGCGCGGCGGACCTGACGCTTCCACACGAAGGAGTGACGCCAGCTTCAAGATCGCCGCCGTCCTCCGTCATGGACCGATCGATACACTTAACCTGTAGCACGCCGGTTCGCGAGAGGGGAGGACGTCGATGAAGAGAGTGCTGATCACCGCCACGCCGCCGACCCCCAACGGCGACCTCCACGTCGGGCACCTCTCGGGCCCCTACCTGGCCGCGGACGTCTACAAGCGCCACTGCCGCCTCGCCGGCCTGGACGCCTGCTACATCACCGGCGGCGACGACAACCAGAGCTATGTCGCCACCAAGGCGGAGCAGCTGCGCTCGACGCCGGCCGCGGTGGCGGAGCGTTTCGACGGCGAGATCGTCGAGACCCTGCGGCGGGCGCAGATCGAGGTCGACGTCTACGTCCGGCCGCTCAGCTCGCCGCACCATGCCCGTTTCATCGCGGATTTCGTCGCGCGCCTCCATGCCGGCGGCCAGCTGGTCGCCCGCGAGAGCGACGCCGCCTGGTGCGGGCATTGCCAGCGTTATCTATTCGAAGCCCACCTCACCGGCATCTGCCCGCACTGCGGCGCCCACTCGGACGGCAGCTCCTGCGAGACCTGCGCCCAGCCCAACCAGTGCACCGACTTGATCGACGCCACCTGCAAGCGCTGCGGCAATCCGGCCCAGCGGCGTCCGGCGAGGCGCCTCTTCTTCCCGCTGGCGCCACATGCCCAGGGGCTGCGCGAGTACCTGCAGCGCGCCAGCATGGGCTCGCACCTCGGCTCGCTGTGGGACACCATGCTCGGCCAGGGGCTACCGGAGATCCCGATCAGCCACCCCTCCGACTGGGGGCTGCCGGTGCCGGTGCCGGGCTTCGAGGGCCAGCGCCTCTACGCCTGGTTCGAGATGGCGCCGGGCTACCTCTCGGCGACCCAGGAGATGCTGGCGGGCCTGGGGCGCGCCGGCGGCTGGGAGGATTGGTGGTGCTCCGGCGACGCCGAGGTGGTGCAGTTCTTCGGCTTCGACAACGCCTACTTCCACACCATCCTGTTCACCGCCGAGATGATGGCCTACGACCCGCGGATCCGGCTGCCGGCCGCCTTCGTCAGCAACGAGTTCTACCGCCTCGACGGGGCGAAGTTCTCGACCAGCCGGTCGCATGCCATCTGGGGCAAGGAGGCGCTGGCGCACCTGCCCGCCGACGCCCTGCGCTGGTACCTCTGCCACGACCGGCCGGAGACCGAGCAGACCAACTTCCGTCTGCGCGACTTCCGCGACACGGCGACGCGGGAGCTCGCCGGCGCCTGGCAACCCTGGCTGCTGCACCTGGCGCGGCGGGTGTGGAGCGACCACGACGGCCGGGCGCCGGAGAGCGCCGAGCCGACCGCCTACCAGGCGCGTTTCGCCGCCGAGCTGCGGCAGCTGGTGCGGGCGGCGACCCGAGGCTACCAGGCGGACACCTTCTCGCCGCGACGGGTGGTCGCGGCCTGCAACGAGCTGGTGCGGGCGGCCAGCGCCTTCGGCGCCGGCGAATCCTTCTGGCGCCGCGAGGCCGTCGCCCAGCGCCGCGCCGCCGCCGCGCTCGAGCTGTCGGCCGCCGCCACCCTGGCGGTGCTGGCCTCGCCGGTGATGCCGGGCTTCGGCGCCCGGCTCTGGTCGGAGCTGGGCTTCGCGTCGCCGCTCGGGCCCGGAGACTGGCCCGCCGAGCCGGTGGCGGTGCCGGCCGGCCAGCGCCTTTGCGGCATGGACAGCCCCTATTTCCCGGGGTTGGATGCCGCCTGCGACGCGCTCGAGGCTGCCCGCGCGGCGCGTTCCGCACCGGCGCCGGGGGGCGCGATGGCCGCCGCCTGAGTCCGACTCGGGGCGCCAGGGCATCGGGATGGCCGACCGACCCACGCCGCCCGCCCTGAGGTCGGGCGCGAGCTCCGCCCCGATCCTGGCCGTGCTCCGGCGGCAGGCGGCAGAGATTCTCGAGCTGCCGCCCGAGCGCCTGCGGACGGACCGGCCGCTGGCCGCTCAGGGTCTCGACTCGCTGGCGGCGGCCGAGCTGAGCGGGGCGGTCGAGGCCAGCTTTGGCGTGCAGATCGACCTCGGCAGCCTGCTGGCGGGCTCGACCCTGCAGCAGGTGGCCGAGCAGCTCCTGCCTCTCCTCGCGGCGGCGTCGCCGCCCGTCGCGGATGGTGATCAGACCCCGCGGACCTTCACGCCTGGCGCCGCCGCGGCGGCGGCGTCCGACACGCCGGCCGCGGCTCGCGGCCGCTACCCGCTGTCGCACGGCCAGCGGGCGCTCTGGCTGCTCGACCGCCTGGTGCCTGGCGGCAATCCGGCCTACGTCATCGCCGGCGCCGCGTGGATCCGCGGCCGGCTCGACGTGCGGCGGCTCCGGCGCGCGCTCGCGGCGCTGGTCGAGCGCCATCCGGCGCTGCGCACCACCTTCGAGCAGGACGGCGAAGACACCGTGCAGGTGGTGCGCGACGAGGCCGCCTTCGCCTTCTCCTACGAGGATGCCAGGAGCTGGAGCGAGGAGCGCCTGGGGGAGCGGCTGAGCGAGGAAGCGCACCGCCCCTTCGACCTCGTGCGCGGCCCACTGCTGCGGGTCGCACTGTTCCGCCGGCGCCGGTCGGCGCGCCTGGTGGTGCTGGCGGTGCATCACCTGGTTGCCGACTTCTGGTCGCTGGGGGTGCTGCTCGGCGAGCTGGGAGCCCTCTACGCCGGGCAGGCCCGCCACCGCGGTGGGCCGGCCGCCTCCGCCAGGGGAGCGCCGGACCGCCACCGCGGTGGGCCGGCCACGTACGGCGAGGTCGTGCGCCGCCAGGCCGAGCGGCTGGCGGGCCCCGAGGGCGAGCGCCTGGCGTCGTTCTGGCGCTCCGCCCTCCCGCCCGGCGCTCCCCCGATCGAGCTGCCCACCGACCGGCCGCGCCCGCCGCTGCAGACCTTCCGCGGCGGCGCCCGGTCGGTGCGCCTGGACCGCGACCTCGCCGCGAGCCTCCAGGCCCTCGGCCGGCGCGCCGGGGCGACGCCGTTCATGACCCTGCTGGCCGCCTTCATGACACTGCTCCATCGCGCCGGCGGCCAGGAGGAGCTGCGCGTGGGAACGCCGGCCGCCGGCCGCACCTCGCCCGAGCTGGCCGGGATGATCGGCTATTTCGTCAACCCGGTCGTGGTGCGCGCCAGCCTCGCCGGCGACCCCGACTTCGACCAGCTGCTGGGGCGCGTGCGGGAGGCGGCGATCGCCGCCTTCGTCCATCAGGCCTACCCCTTCCCGCTGCTCGCCGAGCGCCTCGGCGAGCAGCGCGACCCCAGCCGCTCGCCGCTCGTCCAGGTGATGTTCGTGCTCTACCGCGAGCGGCAACGGCGCGAGCGCGGCCTGGGCGCGCTGGCGCTCGGCGAGGCCGGGGCCTGCCTCGACCTGGGCGGCCTGGCGCTCGAGACGGTGGCGCTGCCACGGCGCAGCGCCCAGCTCGACCTGACCCTGGCGATGGCCGAGCTCGACGGCGCGCTCGCCGCCACGCTGCAATTCAACGCCGACCTGTTCGACCCCGCCACCGCCCTGCGGCTGCTCGGCCAGCTGCGGACCCTGGCCGCCGCCGTCACCGCCCCGGCTGGCGACCCCGCCGGCGGCTCGCGCCGCGCCGTCGCCGACCTGCCGCTGCTCGGCGCCGCCGAGCGCCAGCAGCTGCTGCGCGAGTGGAACGACACCACGGCCGGCGCCGCCTGGCCCGAGCCGGCGTGGCGAGTGCACGAGCTGTTCGAGCGGCAGGCGGCGCGGCGGCCCGCGGCGGTGGCGGTCGCCGGCCAGGGCCTGACGCTGACCTACGGCGAGCTGGAGGCGCGGGCCAACCGGCTGGCGCGCTACCTGCGGCGCCTGGGGGTGGGGCCCGAGGCGCGGGTGGCGCTGTGCCTCGAGCGCTCGCCGGAGATGGTGGTGGCGCTGCTCGGCATCCTGAAGGCGGGCGGCGCCTACGTGCCGCTCGACCCGGCCCATCCCGCCGAGCGCCTGGCGCTGGTGCTCGCCGACAGCGCGCCGGCGGTGCTGCTGACCGAGGAGCGCTGGCGCGAGCGGCTGGCCGCCGGCGCCGGCGCGGCAAGCTTCTACGTCGTCTGTCTCGACAGCGAGCGCGAGTGGATCGACGCGGAGGACACCGAGGACACCGAGGATGCCGCCGCGCCGACCGGCGCGCGCGATCGCACCGGCGGCGGGCCGGAGAGCCTGGCCTACCTGATCTACACCTCGGGCTCGACCGGCAGACCCAAGGGCGTGGGCCTGCCGCACGCCGCGGTGGTCAACTTCCTGTCCGCCATGGCCGAGCGGCCGGGGCTGGGCGCCGGCGACGTGGTGCCGGCCCTCACCACCCTGGCCTTCGACATCGCCGGGCTCGAGATCCACCTGCCGCTGGCGGTGGGCGGGCGGATCGAGATGGTGAGCCGCGACGAGGCCGGCGACGGGCGCCGGCTGGCGGCGCGGCTGGCGGCCGCGGGGGTGACGGCGATGCAGGCGACGCCGGCGACCTGGCGCCTGCTGCTCGACGCCGGATGGCAGGGACCGCCGCCGTGGAAGGCGCTGTGCGGCGGCGAGGCGCTGCCGGCCGAGCTGGCCGCGGCGCTGCTCGCCCGCGGCGTCGAGCTGTGGAACGTCTACGGCCCGACCGAGACCGCCATCTGGTCGGCCGCCCGGCGGGTGGCGCTGGGGCCGGTGGCGCTCGGCCGCCCGATCGCCAACACCCGGCTCTACCTGGTGGAGCGCCGCGGAGCTTCCGGCCAGCCGTTTGCGCCGCTACCGGCCGGCACGCCCGGCGAGCTGTGGATCGGCGGCCGCGGCGTGGCGCGCGGCTACTGGGGCCGCCCGGAGCTCACCGCCGAGCGCTTCGTGCCGGATCCGTTCGGCGACGAGCCTGGTGCGCGCCTGTACCGCACCGGCGACCTGGTCCGCCGCCGCCCCGATGGCGACCTCGAGTTCCTGGGGCGGATCGATCTCCAGGTCAAGGTGCGCGGCTTCCGCATCGAGCTCGGCGAGGTCGAGTCGGCGCTGCTGCGCCACCCGGCGGTGGGTCAGGCGGTGGTGATCGCGCAGGGCGAGGCCGGCGACCGGCGGCTGGTGGCCTACCTCGTGGCCCTCCCCGGAGCCACCGGAGCCGCCGGACCGGCGGCCACGGAGGTGCGCGATTTCCTGCGCCGGCGCCTGCCCGACTACATGGTGCCGGCCGACTACCTGGTCCTCGATCGCCTGCCGCTCTCTCCCAGCGGCAAGCTCGACCGCCGCGCGCTGCCGATCGCCGGGCCGGCGCGGGGGCCGGGAGCCGCCGGCGCCGGCGGCAGCCGCCGCAACGCCCCCGGCACGCCGCTCGAGGAGCTCCTCGCCGGAGTGTGGGCCGAGGTGCTGGGGCTGGACCGCGACCAGGTGGGGACCGGCGACGACTTCTTCCGGCTCGGCGGGCATTCGCTGCATGCCGTGCGGGTGGCCGCGCGGCTGCGCGACCTGACGGGCGTCGAGGTGCCGCTGCCGAGGCTGCTGCAGCTCTCGCGGCTGGGCGAGCTGGCGCGGGAGGTGGAGTCCCTGCAAAGCGCCGGGCGTCCGCGGCCGGCGCCCATCCTGCGGGCAGCGCCGGGGACGCCACCGCCGGCGGCGCTCTCGTTCATCCAGGAGCGCCTCTGGCTGCTCGACCGGATCGAGCCGGGGAGCCCCGCCTACAACCTGCCGGGGGCCCTGCGGCTGGCGGGTCCGCTCGACGTCGCCGCCCTCGCGGCGAGCCTCGGCGGAGTTCGCCGGCGCCACGAGGTGCTGCGCACCGTCTTCGCGGCGGCCGGCGGCGGCCCCCCTGACCGGGCGGCGGTGGCGCTGGCCGCGCCCGCCGAGGCGGCGGCGGTGGCCCTGCCGGTGATCGACCTCGCCACCCTGCCTGCCGCGCGCCGGGCGGCGGCGGCGGCCGGCCGCACCGCGGCGGAGGCCCGGCGCCCGTTCGACCTCGCCACCGGGCCGCTGCTGCGCGCCACCCTGCTGCGCCTGGCCGGCACCGAGCACGTCCTGCTGCTGACCCTGCACCACATCGTCGCCGACGGCACCTCGCTCGAGATCCTGGCCAGGGACCTGGCCGTCTTCTATGCCGCCGCGGTGGCAGCCACGAGGCCGGCACCCGCGGCACCCCCGCCGCCCCAGGCGCCGCCGGCCCTGCCCATCCAGTACGCCGATTTCGCCCGCTGGCAGCGCGACTGGTTGACCGGCGACGTCCTCGCGGCCGAGCTGTCCTGGTGGCGGGAGCAGCTCGCCGGTCCCAACGGCGCGCCGCCGCGGCTTGAGCTGCCGCTGGACCGGCCCCGGACCGCGCTGCCGAGCCCGCGCGGCGCCCGCCGCCCCTGGGCGGTGCCGGATGCCGTGGGGGCCGAGCTGGCGGCGCTGGGCCAGCGTCATGGCGCCACCCTGTTCATGGTGCTGCTGGCCGCCTTCGCCGCGCTCCTGCGGCGCTACGACGGCCAGGACGACCTGGCGATCGGCACCGTCGTCACCACCCGCGACCGGCTGGAAACCGAAGACCTGATCGGCCCTTTCTTCGACACCCTGGTGCTGCGTCTCGACCTGGCGGGCGACCCGACCTTCGGCGAGCTGCTGGCGCGCCTGCGGCAGACGACGCTGGCCGCCTTCGCCCACCGCGGCGTCCCGTTCGACAAGCTGGTGGCCGAGCTGGCGCCGCGGCGCGGACCGGCGGAGACGCCCTGGGTCCAGGCGGTCTTCACCTTGGAGCCGGCGCTGCCGGCCGTGCCCCTCGCCGGACTCGCCGTCGAGCACCTCGACACCGACAGCGGCACCGCCAAGTTCGACCTGTCGCTCGCCGTCGCCAGGGCGGCGGCGGGCGGTCTGGCCGGCACCTGGACCTGGCGCACTGACCTGTTCGACCCGGCGACCATCGAACGGCTCGGCAGTCAGCTGCGCCGGCTGCTGCAGGGAATGGCCGCGGGGGCCGCCGGCCGACTCTCCGAGCTGCCGCTGCTGTCGGCTGCCGAGCGCCACCAGCTGCGGTGCGAGTGGCAGGACCCGACCTGGGTGCCGGGCGGCGAGGATCTGCTTCACTCGCCGTTCGAGCACCGTGCCGTCCGCCATCCCGATGCGGTGGCCCTCGTCCAGGACGGCGCGGACCGCGGGGACGCCGAAGCCGCCACTGGCGAGCGCACGCTCAGCTACGGCGCGCTCGACGCCTGGGCGGGCCGGCTGGCGCGATCGCTCGGCGCGCTGGGAGTGGGGCCGGAGACCATCGTCGGCATCTGCGCCGAGCCGAGCTTCGCCATGGTCGCCGGCCTGCTCGCCATCCTCGAGGCCGGCGGCGCCTACCTGGCGCTCGACCCGGCACACCCGCCGGAGCGCCTCGCCAGCCTCGTCGCCGACTCGGGGGCGCGGGTGGTGCTCGCCGGCCAGGGAGCGGCCGAACGCCTGCCGGCCGGCGTCCACCGCGTGCCGTTGGGCGAGCCGGCGCGGCGGCAGACCCGCTCGGGCCGCGCCTCCCGGCCGCCGGCCCGCCCGCCCGCCGGCGCTGCCGCCTACGTGCTCTACACCTCTGGCTCCACCGGCGCGCCCAAGGGGGTGGTGGTCTCGCATCGCTCGGTGGTCAACCGCCTGCGCTTCCAGGTCGCCTCCGACCTCGCGCCGGGTGCCCGCGTGCTGCAGCGCACGCGCCTCGCCTTCGACGTCTCGGTGGTCGAGATCTTCGCTCCGCTGTGGGCGGGAGCGGCGGTGGTGCTGCCCGCGCCGGGCCGCCAGCAGGATGCCGCTTACCTGGCGCGCCTGCTCGCCGCGCAGCAGATCACCAACCTCACGGCGCCGCCGGGGCTGCTGTCGGCGCTGCTGGCCGAGGATGCCTTCCGCGGCTGCCGCTCGCTGCGTCTGGTGGTCACCGGCAGCGAGCGCGTGCCCGGTGACCTGCCGCTCCGCGTCGCGGCGATGGCCTCCGGCAAGCGGCCCGAACCGGCCGGCAACGGCGGCGGGGCCGCCACCGGCCCCCGCACCGCCCCGCGCCTGATCTCCCGCTACGGCCCGACCGAGGCCACCATCTCGGTCGCCGAATGGCGGTGCACGGCCGTCGCCGCCGGGTCGAGCGCGCCGGGCGAGCCGGCCGTGCCCGCCGAGGCGACGGTACCGATCGGCCGGCCGATCGTCGGCGCGCGCCTCCACCTGCTCGACCGCCGAGGCGGGGAGGTGCCGCTGGGTGCGCCGGGCGAGCTCTGCATCGCCGGCCTCTGCCTGGCCCGCGGCTACCTCGCGCGGCCGGAGCTGACCGCCGCGGCGTTCCTCCCCGACCCCTTCGCCGCCGCCGGCGAGGCGGGAGGCCGGCTCTACCGGACGGGCGACCTGGCGCGCCGGCGCGCCGACGGCGCCCTCGAGTTCCTGGGGCGCATCGACCGCCAGGTCAAGATCCGCGGCATCCGCTTGGAGCTCGGCGAGGTCGAGGCGGTCCTGGCCCGCCATCCCGAGGTGCGCGAGGTGGCGGTCGTCGACCGCGAGGAGCCGGCGACCGGCGGCAGGCGCCTGGTGGCCTACGTGGTGCCCGTGGCCACCGCCGGCCCGTGCGCCACCCGGCCGGACCCCGCCGGTCCACTCGCCGCGGGCACGAGCCCCGACGTCCCGGGCGCCGAAGGACCGGCCGCCGGCGGCCCGGGCGCCGACGAACCAGGCGCCGGCGGACCAGACGCCGGCGCCGCCACTCTGGGCCGGCGGTTGCGCCACTTCCTCGGCGAGCGCCTGCCCGCCTACATGGTGCCCGCCGCCTTCGTCATCCTGCCGCGGCTGCCCTGGACCGCAAACCTCAAGCTAGACCGCGCGGCGCTGCCGGAGCCGGCGGCCGAGGAAGCTTCGGCTGCAACCGGCCCGCCGCCGCGCCACCCGGTCGAGCAGGCGCTGGCCGCCCTCTGGGCGCAGCTGCTCGGCGCCCAGCCCGCCGGCGTCGATCAGGATTTCTTCGACTCGGGCGGCCACTCGCTGCTCGCCACCCAGCTGGTGTCGCGAGTGAGGGAAGCGCTGGGCGTCGAGCTGGCGCTGCGCGACGTCTTCGCCTTCCCGACCATCGCCGGGCTCGCCGAGCGCATCGCCGCGGCACGCCGCCAGGCGGCGGCGTCCCTGCCGCGCCATACCGGCACCGCGCCGCTGTCCTTCGCCCAGGAGCGGCTCTGGTTCCTCGCCCAGCTCGAGCCCGGCAGCCCCACCTACAACCTGCCGGTGGCCGTCCGCCTCCGCGGCAAGCTGGTGGTGCCGGCGCTGGCGGCCGCCCTGGGCGAGGTGGTGCGGCGCCACGAGACGCTGCGCACCCGCTTCCTGATGGTGGCGCACCGCTTGGTGCAAGAGCCGCGGCCGCCCCAGCCGTTCGCCCTGCCGATCGTCGACCTGGGCGGACTGCCCGCGGCAGCGGCCGCCGCCGCGACCACCGCGCTCGCCATCGCGGAGGCCCACGCGCCTTTCGACCTCGCCCTGGACCTGCTGCTGCGCGGCCGCCTGCTGCGCCTCGACACGGCGGAGCACGTGCTGCTGTTCACCGCTCACCACATCGCCTGGGACGCCTGGTCCACCGCGGTGTTGCTGCGCGAGCTGGGGGCGCTCTACGGCGCGGCCGCCGCCGGCCTGCCCTCGCCGCTGCCGGAGCCCCGCCGCCGCTACTCCGATTTCGCCGTCTGGCAGCGGCAACGCCTCGGCGACGAGGTGCTGGCGGCCCAACTCGCCTACTGGCGGGCCCGCCTCGCCGGCGCCCCGGCGCTGCTCGAGCTGCCGTCCGATCGGCCCCGCCCGCCGGTGCAGTCCTACCGCGGCGGCGTCCAGCCGCTGACGGTCGACGCCGCGGTGGCAGCGGCGATCGCGCGGCTCGCCCGGCAGCAGGGCGCCACCCTGTTCATGGTGCTGGCGGCGGCCTGGAACCTGCTGCTGCACCGGCTCTCCGGCCAGGACGATCTGATCGTCGGCTTCCCGATCGCCAACCGCGGCGCGGTGGAGACCGAGGACATGATCGGGCTGTTCGTCAACACCCTCCTGCTGCGCAGCCGGCTGGCCGGGGACCCCGGCTTCGCCGCGCTGCTGGCAGGCACCCGCCAGGCCGTCCTCGAGGCCTACGAGCACCAGGACTTGCCGCTCGAAAAGCTGGTCCTCGAGCTGGCGCCCGAGCGCACCCTCGATCGCTCGCCGCTGTTCCAGGTCATGCTGGCCCTGCTCAACGCTCCCGCCGAGCCGCTGGCGCTGCCCGACCTCCGGCTCGAGCCGCTGGTGATCGAGCACCGCGTCTCGCGTTTCGACCTCACCCTGCACCTGGGTGCTCGGGACGGCGGCCTCGCCGGCCGGCTCGAGTACAGCCGCGACCTCTTCGACACCGCGACCGCCCGGCGCCTGGCGGGCCACTTCCAGACCCTCCTTGCCGCGATCGCCGCCCAGCCGGAGGCCGGGACCGGCGGCCTGCCGCCCGGGGTGCGGCAGCTGCCGCTGCTCAGCGCCGGCGAGCGCCAGCAGCTGCGCGAGTGGAACGCCACCGCGGCCGCCTGGCGCCAGGACCGCTGCCTGCACCAGCTGATCGAAGCGCAGGTGCGGCGCAGCCCCGAAGCGGTGGCGGTGGCCGCCGACGGCGGCGACAGCCTCACCTATGGCGCCTTGAACGCGCGCGCCAACCGGCTGGCCGGCCGGCTGCGGCGCCTCGGCGCCGGGCCGGAGCGGGTGGTCGCGATCTGCGCCGAGCGCTCCACCGCCCTGGTCGCCGGCCTGCTCGCCATCCTGAAGGCAGGGGCCGCCTGGCTGCCGCTCGATCCCGACTACCCGCCCGACCGCCTGCGGTTCATGCGGCGCGACGCCGGCGCCACCCTGCTGCTCGCCCAGCGCGCCTTGGCGGATCGGCTGGGCGAGGGCGCGGCGGCCGCCGGCACCACCATCCTGCTCGACGACGAGGGCACTGCGGCGGCGCCGCCGGCCGGCGATCTGCCGCACCTCGCCCATCCCGACAACCTGGCTTACGTGATCTATACCTCCGGCTCCACCGGCCGGCCCAAGGGGACGATGAACACCCACCGCGGCATCGTCAACCGGCTGCGCTGGGCGCAGGAAAGGCAGCCGCTGGCGGCCGACGATCGGGTGCTGCAGAAGACTCCGATCGGCTTCGACGTCTCGGTGTGGGAGCTGTTCTGGCCGCTCGCCGCCGGCGCCTGCCTGGTGATGGCGCGCCCCGGCGGCCACCGCGACAGCGCCTATCTCTGGCGCACGGTCGCCGAGCACGACATCACCACCCTGCATTTCGTGCCGTCGATGCTGCGCGCCTTCGTGGACGACGCCGGCGGCGGCGCGGCCCCGCGCCACCGGCTGCGGCGGGTGCTGGCCAGCGGCGAGGCGCTCGCGCACGACCTGCAGCAGCGCTTCGCCTCCCGCCTGCGAGGGGTGCCGCTGCACAACCTGTACGGTCCGACCGAAGCGGCGGTCGAGGTGACGTCCTGGGCCTGCGACCCGGCGAGCCCGCGCCGCCTGGTGCCGATCGGCCGGCCGCTGGCCAACACCCGCATCCGGCTGCTCGACCGCCACGGCCAGGAGGTGCCGATCGGAGTGCCGGGAGAGCTCCACATCGGCGGCGTCCAGCTGGCCCGCGGCTACCTTGGCCGGCCCGACCTCACCGCCGAGAAGTTCGTGCCCGACCCCTTCGCCGCCGAGGCGGGCGCGCGCCTGTACCGCAGCGGCGACCTGGCGCGCCACCTGCCGGACGGCGCCCTGGACTACCTGGGCCGCGGCGACGGCCAGGTGAAGATCCGCGGCGTGCGCCTCGAGCTCGGGGAGGTCGAGACGCTGCTGGCGGCGCAGCCGGCGGTGCTGGCGGCGGCGGCGGCGGTGCGCCCCGCGGAGCAGATCCTGGTGGCCTACGTGGTGCCGCGAGCGCCGCTGCCGGCAGGCGCCGGATCGCGCCAGGCGCTCGCCACCGAGCTGCGCCGGGCGCTCGCCGCCCAGCTTCCGGACGCCATGGTGCCGGCGGTGGTGGTCTGGCTCGAACGCCTGCCGCTGACCCCCAGCGGCAAGCTCGACCGCCAGGCGCTGCCGGCCCCGGCAAGAGAGCAGGACGCGAGCGCGGCCACCGGCCTCGCGGCCCCGCGCAGCGCTGCCGAAGAGCTGCTGGCGGGCCTGTGGGCCGAGCTGCTGGGCAGCGAGCGGATCGGCGCGGACGACAACTTCTTCGCGCTCGGCGGGCACTCCCTGCTGGCCACCCAGCTGGTGTCGCGGGTGCGGGAGGCGTTCGGCGTCGAGCTGCCGCTGCGCCGGGTGTTCGAGCGCCCGACGCTGCGCCGGCTGGCGCGCGAGATCGCCGCGCTCGGCGCTCCCGGCGCACCCGGTGCGCTCCGCAGTGGCGCCGCGGGGGCGCCGCGGGGGCCGGCCGTGGCGCCGCCGCTGATGCGCCAGGCGCCTGGCGGCGCGCCCGTCCTCTCCTATGCCCAGGAGCGCATCTGGTTCCTGGCCCAGCTGGCGCCGGACAGCGCCGCCTACAACCTCCCCGGGGCCCTGCTGCTGAGCGGCAGGCTCGAGCCGTTGCCGCTCGCCCGCGGCCTGCGCGAGATCGTGCGCCGCCACGAGGTGCTGCGCGCAATCTATCCGTCGGCCGGCGGCCGGCCGGCGATGGTGGTGTCCGCCGATCTCGATCTGCGTCTGCCGCTGATCGATCTCTCGGCGCTCGGCGCCGCGGCGGCCGAGGCCGAGGCCCGCCGCGTCGGTGCCGCCTGGGGACGGCGGCCGCTCGATCTCGCCGCCGGACCGCTGGTGCGCGCGGCGCTGCTGCGGCTGACCGCCGCCGGCCCGGCGGCGCCGGGTGCCGGCGCAACGCGGCCGCTGCCGGCCGGGACAGGGAGGCCGGTCCTGATCCCGGCCGCGGTAGGGACGCCGGTGCCGGCCGCGGCGTGGGCGCCGATCGGGATCCCAGCCGCGGCAGGGACGCCGGCGCCGGCCGCGGCGCGGGCGCCGATCGGTGTGCCGGCAGCGGCGTGGGCACCGGCTGACCAGCCGGCGCCGCGGCACCTGCTGGTGCTGGCGCTGCATCACATCGTCGCCGACGGCTGGTCCGTGGCCGTCTTCCTGCGCGAGCTGGCGGCGCTCTACGCTGCCTTTGCCGCCGGCCGCCCCTCGCCGCTGCCGGAGCTGCCGGTCCAGTACGGCGACTACGCTCGCTGGCAGCGCGGCTGGCTGACCGGCGAGGTCCTCGCGGCGCATCTCGCCTACTGGCGGCAGGCGCTGGCCGGAGCGCCGGCGCTGCTGGCGCTGCCGGCTGACCGGCCGCGGCCGCCGGTGGTGAGCTTTCGCGGCGCCCGCACCTCGCTGCTGTTGCCGCCGGCGCTCGCGGCGGCGCTGCGCCGCACCGCCCGGCGCAGCGGCGTGACGCTGTTCATGACCCTGCTCGCCGCCCTCGACGTGCTGCTCCACCGCTGGACGCACGAGGAGGACCTGGTGATCGGCGCGCCGGTCGCCAACCGCGAGCGCCGCGAGATCGAAGGGCTCATCGGCTGCTTCATCAACGTGCTGGCGCTGCGCTGCGACCTCTCCGGCGCACCAAGCTTCGGCGAGCTGCTGCGGCGGGTGCGGAAGGCCAGCCTGGCGGCCTACGCCCACCAGGAGCTGCCGTTCGAAAAGCTGGTCTCGGAGCTGGCGCCGGAGCGCGACCTCGGCCACGCGCCGCTGTTCCAGGTGCTGCTGGCGCTGCAGCCGGGCTGGACCGGCGCGGCGCCGGGCGGCGGCAGCAACAGCGGCGGCGGCGACAGCCGCGACGGCAGCGGCGGCAGCGGTGGCAGCGGCGGCAGCGGTGGCAGCGGTGGCAGCGGTGGCAGCGGTGGCAGCCGCAACGGCAGCGGCGGCGAGGGAGAGCTGGCGATGGAGCCGCGCGGCTTGGAGACCGCGACCGCCAAGTTCGACCTCACCCTGGAGGCGGTCGAAACACCACGAGGGCTGGCGCTGTCGTTCGAATACAGCCGCGACCTCTTCGACGCCGCCACCATCAAGCGGCTGGCCGATCACTATCGCGCCCTGCTCGAAGCGGTCGCGGCGCCGGCGGCGGTAGGCGCCGGCGCGGGCGGCCGGACGGTGCGCCACGCCGGCCACGGTAATCGTGGCGACGGCGACGACCCTGGCGTCATGAGCGGCATGGACGACGTGGGCGACCCCGGCGACACCGGCCACGACGGCGACTTCGGCGCCATGAGCCACGCCGGCAAGCGCCGCCGCACCATCGGCGAGCTGCCGCTGCTGGGCGCCGCCGAGCGCCAGCAGCTGCGGCAGGAATGGAACGACACCGCTACCGCCTGGCTGGACGCCACGCCGGCGTCGGGCGCCGCGCCGGCGGCACGCATCCACGAGCTGTTCGAGCGCCAGGCGGCCCTGCGGCCCGCCGCGGCGGCGGTCGCCGGCCAGGGGCTGACGCTGACCTACGGCGAGCTGGAGGCGCGGGCCAACCAGCTGGCGCACCACCTGCGGCGCCTGGGCGTGGGGCCGGAGACGCGGGTCGGGCTGTGCGTCGAGCGCACGCCGGAGATGGTGGTGGCGCTGCTCGGCATCCTGAAAGCGGGCGGCGCCTACGTCCCGCTCGACCCGGCCCATCCCGCCGAGCGCTTGGCGCTGGTGCTCGCCGACAGCGCGCCGGCGGTGCTGCTGACCGAGGAGCGCTGGCGCGGGCGGCTGGGCGTCGCCAACCCCGCCGGCACCCCCGACGCCGCCGCCGACGGCGGCGCCAGCGGGGCCGAGGACGGGGCCGGCGCCGGCACCCCCGCCGTAGTGCCCAAACCAGCGGCCTCTGGCGCGTCGGGACCACGGGTCGTCTGCCTCGACCGCGAGCGGGAGTCCATCGCCGCCTGTCCAGCCACCATCGTTGCGGCGCCCGCTTCCGCGGCTCCAGCTGCAGCTCAGGCCACAGCCGTCGCTGCGCCAGCTCCCGCCGCTCCAGCCGCAGCTCTGCCCACCACCGCGGCCGCCGCGGAGCCGGACACCTGCCTGGCCTACGTCCTCTACACCTCCGGCTCGACGGGCCGCCCGAAGGGCGTCTGCCTGCCCCACCGCGCCGTGGTCAACTTCCTGCGCGCCATGGCCAGGCGGCCCGGGCTCGGCGCCGGCGACGTGGTGCCGGCGCTGACCACCCTGAGCTTCGACATCGCCGCGCTCAAGATCTACCTGCCACTGGCGGTCGGCGGGCGGATCGAGGTGGTGAGCGCCGAGGAGGGCGCCGACGGACGCCGGCTGGCGGCGCGGCTGGCGGCCGCGGGGGTCACCGCGATGCAGGCGACGCCGGCGACCTGGCGCCTGCTGCTCGACTCCGGCTGGCCGGGGCAGCCGGGCATGGCGGCGCTGTGCGGCGGCGAGGCCCTGCCGGGCGACCTGGCCGCGGCGCTGGTGGCGCGCGGCCTCGCGCTGTGGAACGTCTATGGCCCCACCGAGACGGCGGTGTGGTCGTCGGTGCGCAAGGTGACGGCGCCGGCGGCCGGCCCACCAGGGTGGCAGGCCGGCACTCCTCTGAAGGCGGCCTCGGGCCACCCGGTGAGCCTGGGCCGGCCGATCGCCAACACGCGCTTCCACGTCGTGGACGCTCGCCTCCAGCCGGTGCCGATGGGGGCCGCCGGCGAGCTGCTGATCGGCGGCGACGGGGTGGCGCGGGGGTACTGGGGCCGGCCGGAGCTGACGGCGGAGCGATTCGTGCCGGAGTTTCCGGACGCCGGCCCGGACACCGGCCCCCGCATCGGCCCAGGCACCGGCCCACGGATCGGCCCGGACATCGGCCGCGGCAGCGGCCGTGACACCGGCCGGGGCGGCGGCCGGCTCTACCGCACCGGCGACCTGGTGCGCCATCGCCCGGACGGCGACCTCGAGTTCCTGGGACGCATCGACCATCAGGTCAAGCTTCGCGGCTTCCGCATCGAGCCCGGCGAGATCGAGGCCGCGCTGACCGCGCTGCCGGCGGTGCGGCAGGCGGCGGTGCTGTGCGCCGCCGCGGCGAACGGCGAGCGGCGCCTGATCGCCTATGTCTCCGGCGCCGCCGGCGCCGCCGGCGCCCCCGAGCTCACCGCCGAGCTGCTGCGGGAGGCGCTGCGCCGGCGGCTGCCGGAGTACATGGTGCCGGCCGGCTTCGTCCTCCTGCCGGACCTGCCGCTGACGCCCAACGGCAAGCTCGACCGCCGCGCCCTGGCCGCCGCGCCGCCGCCGCCGGCCGGCGAGGGTGAACCGGACCCCCCGCGCACCGCGGTGGAGGAGATGGTGGCCGGGTTCTGGCGCGAGGTGCTGGGCGAGGTGCGGCCGCGGCGCGGCGACGACTTCTTCGACCTGGGCGGCCACTCGCTGCTCGCCACCCAGCTGGCGTCGCGGCTCGGCGAGACCCTGGCGATCGAGCTGCCGCTGGCCCGCATCTTCGAGCACCCGACCCTGGCCGGCATGGCGGCGGCGGTCGAGGCGGCGCGCGGCACCGGACGCCCGCCACCGCCACCGATTCGTCCGGTGCCGCGCGACCGGCCGCTGCCGCTGTCGTATGCCCAGGAGCGGCTCTGGTTCCTCGACCGCCTGGCACCCGGCCGTGCGGTCTACAACATGCCGCTGGCGCTCGCCCTCCGCGGCCGGCTGACGCCGGCCCGGATCGATGCGGTGCTCTCCGAGGTCGTGCGGCGTCACGAAGCGCTGCGCACCCGCTTCGCCGAGGTCGGCGGCCGGCCGGCGCAGCTCATCGCGCCGCCGGCGCCGCTGCGCCTGCCGCGGCTCGACCTGGCGGCGCTGCCGGCCGCGCGGCGGACCGGCGAGACGCTGCGGCTCGCCCGCGAGGAGGCGCGGCGGCCGTTCGACCTCGCCCGCGGTCCGCTGCTGCGCGGCGCCGTGCTGCACGCCGCCGGCCCCACGCCGGACGATCACGCGCTGCTGCTCGACGTCCATCACATCGTCTCGGACGGCTGGTCGCTGGGAGTGCTGGCCGAGGAGATCCGAGCCCTCTATCAGGCGTCGCTCGCCGGCAGCCCGAGCCCGCTGCCCGAGCTGCCGATCCAGTACGCCGATTTCGCGGTCTGGCAGCGGCAATGGCTGGGCGACGACGAGATGGAGCGCCAGCTCGCCTGGTGGCGCGAGCGGATGGCCGGGGCGCCCTCGGCGCTGGACCTGCCGACCGACCGGCCGCGGCCGGCGGCGCAGAGCCACCGCGGCGCCGCCACCACCATCGCCCTGGCCCCGGAGGCTGCCGAGCGGCTCGCCGCGGCCGGCCGGCGGCATGGCGCGACGCTGTTCATGACCCTCCTCGCCGGCTTCGCCGCGCTGCTCTCCCGTGCCGGCGGCCAGGACGACCTGGTGGTGGGATCGCCGATCGCCAACCGCCACCACCTCGCGACCGAAGGCCTGATCGGCTTCTTCGTCAACAGCCTGGCGCTGCGCCTCGACCTCGCCGGCGACCCGCCCGGCGCGACGCTGCTGGCGCGGGTGCGCGAGACCGCGCTGGCCGCCTACGCCCGCCAGGACCTGCCTTTCGAGCGCCTGGTCGAAGAGGTCAGGCCGGAGCGCCGCCTGTCGCAGAACCCGCTGTTCCAGGTGATGTGCGCGCTGCAGAACGCGCCGCTGCGCACGGCCGAGGTGGCCGGGTTGTCGTGGACCCGGCTCGACGCCGGCGCCGCCGAGGCGAAGTTCGACCTGGCGCTCTCCTGGTCCGAGGCCGCCGCCACGGGGTCCGTGGGCAGCCCGGGCGCCGCCGGCAGCGCCAGCACCGTGAGCGCCGGCGGCACCGCCGGCACCGGCAGGGGCCTGCTGGCGCACCTCTCCTACGCCGCCGATCTCTTCGACCCGCCGACCGCGGCGCGCCTGCTCGGCCACCTGCGGGAGCTGCTCGCCGGCCTCGCCGCCGACCCCGCGGCACGCCTCTCCGCCCTGTCATGGCTCACCACCGCCGAGCGCCACCAGCTGGCGGTCGAATGGAACGCCGCGCCGGCCGCGCTCGGCGAGGACGTCGTGGCGCGCTTCGAGCGCGCGGCGGCGGCGGACCCCCTGGCGCCGGCGCTGATCATCCCTCCCCTGGAGGCATCGGCGGCGGCGGACACGCCGGCAGCAAGCGCCGGCGAGCGCCGGCTGTCCTTCGGCGAGCTCGACGCCTGGTCCAACCGAGTGGCCCACCGCCTGCGCGCCCTGGGTGTCGGACCCGACACGCTGGTGGCGCTGGCCGGCACGCGCGGGCCGGCCCTGGTCGCCGGCCTGCTGGGCATCCTGAAGGCAGGCGGCGCCTTCGTGCCGCTCGATCCGGCGCTGCCCGCCGCCAGGCTGGCCTTCCTGCTCGCGGACTCGCGGGCGGCGGTGGTGGCGGGCGACGAGGCGGGCCTGCTGGCGCTGCCACCGCACGGCGCGGCCGTCGTCCGGCTGGACGGGGAGGAGGTGCTGCGGCAGAGCCCGGAGCCCGGCGCGCCGTCCGCGGCGTTCGTAAGGACGCCGTCCGCGGTGTTCGTAAGGACGCCGTCCGCGGCGTTCGTAAGGACGCCGTCCGCGGCGTTCGTAAGGACGCCGTCCGCGGCGTTCGTAAGGACGCCGTCCGCGGCGTCCGCCGGCGCGGCCCGGCGCGGCGACCTCGCCTACTGCATCTACACCTCGGGGACGACCGGCTGGCCGAAGGCGGCGGGAATCGAGCGCGGCAGCCTCGCCGACGTGATGGCGGCGACGCAGCGACGGCTGCGCATCCGCCCCG
The DNA here is from genome assembly GCA_963732005.1 of uncultured Acidobacteriota bacterium. Taxonomy (GTDB): domain Bacteria; phylum Acidobacteriota; class Thermoanaerobaculia; order Multivoradales; family UBA5704; genus JASLEW01. The sequence continues at coordinate 1,797,705 of CAVSXT010000005.1, read as the reverse complement.
GCGACCGGATGCTGTGCACCGCCCCCTTATCCTTCGACTTCTTCGTCCTCGAGATGATGACGACGCTGCCGGCCGGCGCCGCCGCGGTGCTGTTTCCGACCCGGCCGGCGCTCGACTTCGAGCGGCTGGCCGCGGCGCTGCCGGCGGTCACCGCGATCGCGGCGGTGCCGGCGCTGGCCCGCCAGCTGCTCAACACCCTCGAGCGCCGCGGCGGCGGGCCGATCCCGACCTTGCGCCGCATCATGCTCGGCGGCGACCGAGCCCCGGCCGAGCTGCTGGCCGACCTGCGGCGCACCTTCCCCGCGGCCGAGATCTGGATCCTCTACGGCCCCACCGAGACGACGATCCTGTGCACCGCCTACCAGCTGCCGAGGGCCCCCGCGGCGATCCGTTCGCTGCTCGGCCGGCCGCTGCCCGGCTGCCGGATCGAGCTGCGCGATCGCCACGGCCAGCTGGCGCCGATCGGGGTGCCGGGAGAGATCTGGATCGGCGGCATCGGCGTCAGCCGCGGCTACCTCCGGCGTCCGGAGCTCACCGCGGAGAGATACGTCACGCTGCCGGGCCGCGATGGCGACAGCGGCGGCGGGCCGAGCCGCTTCTACCGCAGCGGCGACCTGGCGCAGCAGCTGCCGGACGGCAACCTCGAGTTCCTCGGGCGCATCGACACCCAGGTCAAGCTGCGCGGCTTCCGGGTCGAGACCGGCGAGGTCGAGGCGGTCCTCGCCCGCCACCCCGCGGTGCGGGAGGCGGCGGTCGTCGCGGCGCCGCCGGCCGGTGGTGGTCCCGATGCGGCGCTGCAGCTCGTCGCCTATGTGGTGCCGCGCGAGCCCGGGGGCGCCGCCGCTCCGGCCGCGGCGCCGGTCGCCGCCATTGGCGACACTCCCGGCGGGCCGGTCGCGGCACCGCCGATCGCCGAGCACATCGCCGCCTGGAACCGGCTCTACGACGAGACCTACGACACCGGCGACCTGGCCGATCCCACCCTCAACTTGAGTGGTTGGAACAGCAGCTACACCGGCCAGCCGATCCCGGAAGCCGAGATGCGGGAGTGGATCGATACCACGGTGGAGCGGCTGCTGGCGCTCGCCCCGCGCCGCGTGCTCGAGGTGGGCTGCGGCACCGGCCTGCTGCTCTTCCGCGTCGCTCCGCACTGCGCGAGCTACCGCGCCACCGACTTCTCGCGCGCCGCGCTCGACTATCTGGCGCGGCAGCTGGCGCGGCCGGAGCGGGCGCTGCCCCAGGTGTCGCTCGCGCAGGCGCTGGCCGACGACTGGCGCGCGGTGCCGCCGGGCGAGCTCGACCTGGTGATCCTCAACTCGGTGGTGCAGTACTTCCCCGGAGCCGATTACCTGGTGCGGGTGATCGAGCAGGCGGTGGCGGCGCTCGCCCCCGGCGGCAGGCTCTTCCTGGGCGACCTGCGCAGCCTGCCGCTCGCCGGCGCCTTCTACACCTCGCTCGAGCTGGCGGCGGCGCCGGACGAGATGACCCCGGCGGAGCTTGGCCGGCGGGTGCGGCGCCGGCAGTTGGACGAAGAAGAGCTGCTGGTCGCGCCCGAGCTGTTCGCGGCGCTGGCGTTCCGGCTGCCGGCGATCTCGCGGGTCCAGGTGTGGAAGAAGCGCGGCCACGCGGTCAACGAGCTGACCCGCTTCCGCTACGACGTCGTGCTCACCGTGGGCGAGGCCGCCAGTCCCAAGGCAGGACTTCGCGATCAGGGTCCATGCAACCCGGCCGGGGCCGGTGCGCCCGACCCCGAGGTCGGCGACCAAGGGTTCGCTGAGGGTCATAGCCGAGATCGAGCCTGGTTGCCTCACCCGGTTGAGTCGCCGCCCTCGGGGTCAGGCACCCCTGCCCCTCCGTTCTCTTCGGCCAGCGATGGGGGTCCCAGCGAGTCCGTCGCCGAGGTCCTGGACTGGCGGTCAGGCGGATGGACGCTCTCGACGCTCGGCGAACGCCTCGCCGCGGCTACCCCGGTGGACCTCGCGCTCGAGACAACCGGTGCGCCCAAGGCAACCGACGCGGCCACGCCAAGCGAGGTGCCAGAGACCACCGACGCGGCCACGGTGGCTGCCACGGTGTTGGTGGTCACCGGCATCCCCGACCGGCGGCTGGCCGGCGAGGCGGCCGCCCTTGCCCTGCTCGCCGATCCGGGGCCGGAGATCGCAACCGTCGGGCAGCTGCGCCTGGCAGTGGCCGAGCGGGTGGCGCGCGAGCCTGGAGTCGACCCCGAGGAGCTGGCGCGGCTGGCGGCCAGCCACGGTTTTTCCGTCGAGCTGACGGCCGCCGGGCCGGCCAGCGAGGGGGGCCTGCGCTTCGCCGCACTGCTGTGGCGACCGGGGAGTGGAGCTTCGCCGGCGGAGTTGGCGGCAACGGTCTCGGGTCACTCGGCGACTGCATCTTCGGCGGCTCGGGAGCCACGGTCGGCGCCTTCCGCGCCGCCATCGGCCGCGCCGCCGCCGGCCGGGCCGCCGCCGATGCCCTGGCGCACATACACGAACGATCCGCTGCGGGGCAAGGTCGCGCACGCGCTGGTGCCGGAGCTGCGGCGGGCGGTCAAGGAGCAGCTGCCGGACTACATGGTCCCCGCCGCCTTCGTGGTGCTCGACGCCCTGCCGCTGACCGCGCACGGCAAGGTGGACCACGCCGCGCTGCCGGCGCCGGACAGCGCCCGGCCGGATCTGGCGGAGGACTACGCCCCGCCGCGGACGCCGCTCGAAGCGAGCCTGGCCCAGATGTGGGCCGATCTCCTGGGGCTCGAACAGGTCGGTGTCGCCGACAACTTCTTCGAGCTCGGCGGCCACTCGCTGCTAGCCACCCAAGTGATCTCGCGGCTGCGCGACCGCTTCGGCGTCGAGCTGCCGGTGCGCGCCATGTTCGAGGAGCCGACCGTCGCCGGTCTGGCCGGCCGCCTCGAAGCCGCGCAGCGGGACGGCGCCGCGGCTGCTGACGGCGAGATGGCTGGCGAGTTGGCCGGCGGAACCGCCGGCGAGAGGGCCGGTGGAGCGGCCGGCGAAAGGTCCGGTGGCACGGCCGCCGAGGTGGCCGGTGAAACGGCCGCCGAGGTGGCCGGCGGAAGGCCCGACCAGGTGGCCGGCGAAACGGCCACCGCGACGGCCGGTGGAGTGGCCGGCAAAAGGGCTGGCGACGCGGCCAGCGACACGACAGCCGGAACGCCCGGCGACAAGGCCGGCGAGGCGCCAGTCAGGACGGCGCGGCGGCCGCCAGTACCGCTGGTGCCGCTGCCGCGGGCGATGCGCGACGGCGCCGGTGCCCTTCCCGGCCTGCCGCTCTCGTTCGCCCAGCAGCGGCTCTGGTTCCTGGATCGCCTGGCGCCGGGCTCGGCGGCCTACAACGTGCCGCTGGCGATGCGCCTGGAGGGCAAGCTCGCAGTGCCGGCGCTCGCAGCGGCGGTCGCCGCACTCGTTCGCCGCCACGAGACGCTGCGCACCACCTTCCACGAGGTCGCCGGCGAGACGCGCCAGACCATCGCGCCGCCTGCCGCGCCGCCGCTCCCGGGCGAGCTATCCGCGACCCGCGCGTTGCCGCTCGTCGACCTCGGCGCGCTTGGCGCGGGCGCCGAGGCGGCGGCGCTGGCGATCGCCGCCGCGGCGGCTCGCCGCCCCTTCGATCTCGCTCGCGGGCCGCTCTTCCGGCCACTGCTGCTGCGCCTGGCCGAGCGGCGCCATGTCTGGCTGGGCACCCTGCACCACATCGTCGCGGACGGCTGGTCGCTGGGCGTCTTGATGCGCGAGCTGGCTACGGTCTACGGCGCCCTGGTCCGCCGCCGGGAGCCGCTGCTGCCGGCGTTGCCGGTGCAGTACGCCGACTACGCCGCCTGGCAGCGGCAGCGGCTGGCCGGCGAAGCGCTGGCGCCGGCGATCGGCTACTGGCGCGCGCGTCTGTCCGGCCTGCCGGCGCGCCTCGAGCTGCCGACCGACCGGCCGCGCCCGCCCGTCGAGACCGCCGCCGGCGACACGCGCCCCTTCCATTTCCCGGCCGGGCCGGCCAGCCGGCTGCGCGAGCTGGCGACCGCCGCCGGGGCGACGCCCTTCATGCTGCTGCTCGCCGCTTTCCAGGCGCTGCTCGGCCGCTGCGCCGGCCAGCAGGACCTGGCGGTCGGCACGCCCGTCGCCGGCCGCGGCCGGGTGGAGATCGAAGGGCTGATCGGGTTCTTCGTCAACTCCCTGGTGCTGCGCGCCGACCTGCATGGCAATCCGGGGTTCGGCGAGCTGCTGGCCCGCACTCGCGAGTCGACCCTGGCCGCCTACACCCATCAGGAGCTGCCGTTCGAAAGACTGGTCGAGGAGCTGGCGGTGGAGCGCGACCTCGCGTCCCAGCCGCTGTTCCAGGTGATGTTCGCGCTGCAGAACGCGCCTGCCGGAGCGCTGGCCCTGCCGGGCCTGCGGCTCACCCCGCTGCCGATCTCCTCCCGCACCGCCAAGCTCGAGCTGACGCTGTCACTCGCCGAGCAGGCGAACGGCCTCGCCGGCTGGCTCGAGTACAAGACCGATCTCTTCGACGCCGCGACCGCCGAGCGCCTCCTGGCCCACTACGGCACCCTGCTCGACGGCGTCGCCGCCGAGCCCGGGATGCAGCTTTCCGAGCTGCCGCTCCTCACGCCTGCCGAGCGCCACCAGCTGAGCGTGGAATGGAGCGGCGGCAACGGCTCTCCGGCATTGCCGGCGTTGCCGGCGGCACCGGAGCTGCTGGAGTTGCCCGAGCCGCGGTCACGGCGGTGCCTGCACCGATGGTTCGAGGCCGCGGTGGAGCAGGCGCCGCAAGCGGTGGCGGTGGTCTGCGATGGCGCGAGCCTGACCTACGGCGAGCTGAACCGCCGCGCCAATCGCCTGGCCCACCACCTGCGGCGCCTTGGCGTCGGACCCGAGGCGCCGGTGGCCCTCTGCCTCGACCGCTCCCTCGAGCTGGTGGTCGGGATCCTGGGCATCCTCAAGGCAGGCGGCGCCTACGTGCCGCTCGATCCCAGCTATCCGCCCGATCGCCTGCGCTCGCTCGCAGCCGACGCTCTCACCGGCATCGATAGCCCGCTGCTGGTGACCCAAGAGCGCCTGGCCCGGGTGTTTGCGTTCGAGGCCAGGGGCGGCGGCCAGACCAGCCCGGGGCGGTACGAGCGGCCAGACGCGCCGGAGCCATCGGAGCCGCCGGAAGAACGGATCGCGGGACCGGAGCGGCCTATCCAGGTCGTCGCCCTGGACGCAGCCTGGGACCGGATCGGCCGCGAGAGCCCCGCCAACCTGGCGGCGGGCGCCGTGCCAGAGAGCCTCGCCTACGTCATCTACACCTCGGGCTCGACCGGCCGGCCGAAGGGCGTCCAGGTCACCCATGGCAACGTCTCCCGCCTGTTCACGGCGACGCGGCACTGGTTCGAGCTCGGCGCCGGCGACGTCTGGACCATGTTCCATTCCGCCGCCTTCGACTTCTCGGTCTGGGAGCTGTGGGGAGCGCTGCTCCACGGCGGCAGGCTGGTGGTGGTGCCGTACTGGGTGAGCCGCTCGCCCGAGCGGTTCCATCGCCTGCTCGCCGCCGAGGGGGTGACCGTCCTCAACCAGACGCCTTCGGCCTTCCGGCAGCTCGTCGAGGCCGACCAGGCCGGCGGCCGCCGCGGCCCGGCGCTGGCCCTGGCGCTGCGCCTGGTGATCTTCGGCGGCGAGCCCGTGGACCTGGCCAGCCTCGGGCCCTGGATGGAGCGCCATGGCGACCGGTTGCCGCGGCTGGTCAACATGTACGGCATCACCGAGACCACCGTCCACGTCACCTACCGCCCGCTGGTCCGGGCCGATCTCGAGGCGGCGCAGCGCAGCCCGATCGGCATCGGCATCGGCGACCTGCGCCTCTATCTCCTGGATGCCTGGTCGAGCCTCGCCCCGCTCGGGGCGGCGGGCGAGCTCCACGTCGGCGGGGCCGGGGTCGCCCGCGGCTATCTCGGCCGGCCCGACCTGACCGCGGCGAGGTTCCTGCCCGACCCCTTCGCCGGCGGCAGCGGCCTGCCGGGCGGCCGTCTCTACCGTACCGGCGACCTGGCCCGCTTCCGGCCCGGCGGCGGCCTCGAGTTCCTGGGCCGCGCGGACCACCAGGTCAAGGTCCGCGGCTTCCGCATCGAGCCCGGCGAGATCGAGGCGGTGCTCGCCGGCCATCCGGCGGTGCGGCAGGCGGCGGTGGTGGCGAGCGAAGCGGCGGCGGGCGGATGCCAGCTGACCGCCTGGGTGACGGCGCCCGCCGAGCTCGCCGCGGCGGAGCTCCGGTCTTTCCTCGCCGCGCGGCTGCCCGACTTCATGGTGCCGGCCGCGATCGTGGTCCGCGACGCGTTGCCCGCGACCGCCAACGGCAAGCTCGACCGCAAGCAGCTCGCCCGCTGGACCCGAGATGGCGCGGCCGAATCCGCCGGCCGGCCCGTCAGCGCGCCCGCCCCGCCGGCCGACGCCGTCGAGGCGGAGCTCGCCGCGATCTGGGTGGCGATCCTGGGGCGCAACGACGTCGGCCGCGACGAGAGCTTCTTCGATCTGGGAGGGCACTCGCTGGCGGCGGTCCGCCTGATGGCGCGGATCCGCGAGCGCTTCGGCCGCGACCTGCCGCTGGCGGTCCTCTACCGTGCCGCCACCGTCGAGCGCCTGGCGGTGCTCCTGCGGGCCGGCGCTGCAACGGCCGGCCGCGCCGCCCTGGTGGAGCTGACGCCGGCCTTGAACGGCGCGAACCGGCAGGAGGCGCCGGCGGGGCGTCCGCTGTTCTGCGTGCACCCGGCCGGCGGCAACGTCCTTTGCTACGCCGAGCTGGCGCGCGCGCTGGGTCCGCGGCGGCCGCTCTACGGCCTGCAGCTGCCCGACCCGGAGCGGCTGGGGCCTTCCCCCACCGTCGAGGCGATGGCGGCCCACTACCTGGCGGAGCTGCCGGCGGTGGCGCCCGCCGGCCCCTATGCCCTGTGCGGTTGGTCGCTCGGCGGCGCCATCGCCTACGAGATGGCGCGGCAGCTGCGGGCCGCGGGCGAAGCGGTGGACCTGCTCGCGCTGATCGATCCGTCCCCCCTGTCGCGGCCACCCACGGCAGGACGAACGGCGGCGGCGCAGGCGACCGGCGACACGGTCCTGCGGACCCAGTTCCTGCACGACCTGGTGGCGCTCGCCGGGGCCGCCACGCTCGCCGGCAATGGCGCGTGGGCCGCAGGCACCGGCAATGGCTCGGGCAAGCCCGGGCTCGACGCCGCGCTTCCCCTGCCGCAGCTGGTGGCGGCGGCGCATGCCGCCGGCCTGCTGCCGGTCGAGCTCGGCCCCGCCGAGGCGGCGCGCCTGTTCGCTCTCTTCCGCACCACCCGGCAGGCGCTCGACCGCTACCGCCCGGCACCCTACCCCGGGCGCCTCACCATGCTGCTCGCCGCCCGCCGGCCGACCGGCGCGTCGGCGGTCGATCCGGCCGCTGCCTGGGCCGCGCTCGCCGGCGCCGGAGCCGAGCTGGAGCTGCTGCCCGGCGACCATTACTCGATCGTCCGCCGGCCGGGCGTCGCGGCGCTGGCCGCGGCCCTGCGGCGTCGCTTCGCCGCGGTTCCCTAGGGACAGGTCGCGAACGCGCCGGGCGCGCGCCGGCACGGAACTTCGCGCTCACCGCGAAGCGCGTCGATCGCCCCGGCCGGAGGCGGCCTGTGAGGGCTACAAGATTACCCGCTGCCCGTCGAACTGCCGCAGGTTGAAACCGGCGAAGATCTCATGCCCGGTGAGCTTCATCTCGCGCAACACCGCGACGGCCACCCGTTCGCCGAGATCGATTCCCGCGGCGACGTCCGAGCGCCAGTGAATACCGGCGAAATTGCGTCCCATGCCGACGTTCCAGGCGAGCTTGTCGAGCTCGCCGCCGACGGTCAGCGGCGGCCCGGAATAGGGTTTCAAGCCGAGGCCGTCGGCGGTGGCGACCACGGCACCGGGCAAGACGTGTGAGTCCTCGAAGGACGCCTTGAGCACGGTGACGCCGGCGCCGGCGATCACCGCATGCGCCGCCGGGTACGAGGGATGCGTTGGACAACCCTCCGGGTAGGCCTGCGGCAGGAGCGCCGTGCCATGCCGCTGGACGACCTCGGCCAGCGCCTCGCTTTCCAGCACCGTCGGAGCAACCGGGTACCGGGCGCGCCCGCCACGGACCATCTCGACCCTGCCGGCGTACTCCTCCGGGCGCAGCCGCCGGTGCACGCACCATTTTTGGTACCACGACGCGGTGAGCGCCACCTGCGTGACCACCGCCAGCAGATAGAAGAGATACGGCGCGCCGAAGGTGGCAAAGCCGGTCTGCGTGCGCGAGTGCTTGTAGGGATTGGCGCCGCTCGGCGGCGCGCCGATCTTCAACAGCACCAGGCAGGCGTCGAGCGCCGCCTGGTAGGTGAAGTCGCGATGCACCCACTCGCCAAGATCGCGGCCGTTGCGGACGAAGCGAGGATGGTCGTCGAACCGGTTGACGCCCGTGAGGGCGCCGTTCTGGCAGCCGAGCCACGTATCGTGGCGCGTCATGTAGTCGAGCCCGGCCGCCGCCGTACGGTCCTGCTGCTTCACCCATACCGGCGGCAGAAACACGTCGCGGCTGAGGAATTGAGACAGGTAGGGGCCGGTTGCCGAGGCGCTGCCGGTGCCGCGGAAGAGCGTGCGCGGAGCGACCGCGCCGCCCGCCTCCCGCGGCCCGGTGAAGTCCGCCTGGCGCGACAGATCCGCCGCCGCTGCCTGGGCGAGCGGATGGGTGTCGTAGTCGTCGAAGGCCACGTCCCGCAGCCGCGCCTGCCAGTAGAGCTCGACCAGCTCGGCCCCCTGCTCGGCGCTGGCAAACCGCGGCGGCGGCCGCAGGTCGAGGCGCGAAGGGTTGGGTCCGATCAGGTTCTCGGCCAGGGCGGCCTGCGGGTTGGCCAGCTTGACAAAGCCGCCGAGCGGGATGGACTCGAAGTCGGCCGGGTCGCCGCTGCCGATCGCCCGCAGCAGCAGCTGGTAGGCCGCCCCGTCCACCTCGCCCAGCGCATTGTGGGGCAGCCCCTTCGAGTAGCAGGCGATCCATCCCGGCAGCGCCGTCTCGTCGCCGTTGGTGGCATGCGTGGGCTGCGGCAGCTGGTCTTCGAGCCGCGCCGCGGCGGCGCGCGCCGACTCCCTGGCCGTGCCTGCCGGCCGGGCACCGGCCCCTCTCGCCGCCGCCAGGCCGGCCAGCGCGGCACCACCGGCGAGCAGCCGCCGCCGGCTGAGGCGCACTGCCGGGCGCCGCGCCGGAACCTCCGGTGTCAAAGCCTGCACTCCAGCGCCGCCATCGTCAGCCGTCCGTCGGCGGCGCCGGCCTCGCCCCTCGCCGGGTCGCCCGGCCAACGCTCGACAGGAGCGGCGGTGAAGATGATCGGCGGCGGCTGCCCGGGATCGGGAACGAGCTGCGGCAGGCTGACGGCGGTCACGCCTCCCGGCGTGAGCTGGCTCACCGTCAGCGGGCCGGCGACCAGCAGCACCTGGCAGGGGAGGTGAAGCGAGGCGGTGACCGTGACCGCGCCCTGCAGCGTGGGCACCCCGGCGACGGCGAAGGTGCCGTCGCCGGCGGCCGTCGTCACCAGCTGCGCGTAGCCGATGTCGATCACCACCTGGGCGCCGGCTGCCGGCGAGCCGTCGAGGCTGGAGGCCTGACCGGTCACCGTCGTCAGGGGGTCGGGGCCGGTGAACGGGTAGGGCTGCAGGGTGAGGGACCCCAGGTCCGTGGTGCCGCCCGCGACCGCGTGCGGGCCATGGAGGCCGCTGACGGCGTAGAGCTGGACGCCGCCGATGGTGATCGTCGCTTCGGCCTGCAGCGTCCAGGAGCGGGCGGGGAACGAGGGCACCGTGAAGCTGCCGCCCGGGCCGCTCGACACGGTGGCGCTGTCGGCCAGGTCGGCGCTCGAAACCGTGACGGTGACGCCCGCCAGCCCCTGCCCGTCGGTACCCAGGACGATTCCCGTCACCATCGTGGGCTGCGGTGCCGGCGCTGGCACGAGCGTCAGGTAGCCGAGGGATTCGCTCTGCCCCGGCAGCGGCGGCGGCACCTCGACGTCGGCCTCCGCGGGGCAACCGCCCACCGTGCCGACCGCGCTCACCGCGAAGTTGCCGCTGTTGGTGGGCAGGCCGCTCACCGTGAAAGAACCGTCGGCGCCGGAGGTGGCGGTGGCCGAGGCGTTGCCCGCGACCACGACGATGGCCGCTCCTGCAGCGCCGGCGCCGGTCGGGTCGACGACGAGCCCGCTCACCGCCGTTCCCGGATCGACGACGCTGATGATCGTCACCGGCGCCGACTGCGCCGCCAGGCCGACGTTGTCGTTGGCGACGACCTCGAGCTGCAGGGTCTGGCCGGCCGGCGGCGCGGTGATCTGGGCCACGTAGGGCGCGGTGGCCGCGGCCGTGAACTCCATGCCGAAGAGATCGAACAGGACACTGTTGATGCCGGTCAGGTCGCTGGCTCCCGCCACGATCGACACCACGCTGCCCTCGGTCACCTGCGCGCCGTCGAGCGGCGAGAAGATCGCCACCGTCGGCGGCACGTCCGGCTGGACCGACACCGTCACCGGCGCCGACATGGCGCCCGCCTGCAGCGCGTCGTAAGCGATCGCCGTCACGGCAAGCGTCGCCGAGCCGCGCGGGAGCGTCACCTGGAAGAGATACGGCGGCGTGGTGGCGATGCCCGCCAGCTGGCCGTTCACATAGACCTCGACCCGCGTCACCGCCACGGCGTCGCTCGCCGCGACCGCGATCGTGAGCGGCGTGCCGTCGAGCAGGGTCTGGCCGGGAACCGGTGCCAGGATCGTCGCGACCGGCAACGGATAGGGCTGCACCGGCAGGGTCTCCTGGATCGTCGCCTGCACGCCGCTGAGGTTGGTCGCCACGGCGCCGAGCGTCATCGTCGGCTGCCCGGCGGGCGCCTTGACGACGGCCTGGTAGGGCGGCTTGTAGAGCGTCTCGACGATCGCGCCGTTGACCAGGACGCTGACCGAGCTCACCGACACCTCGTCCTGCGCCATCACCGCCACGGTGACCGGCAGGCGCTCCATCACCGAGGTGCCCGCCGCCGGCGACGTGAAGCTCACGGTCGGCGGATCGACGTCGCCGTCGACCGGCAGCTCGAAGAGTCCGGTGTAGAGACCGCCCTGGGTGGTGGTGGTGGCGGTGAACTCGCCCAACTGCCCGCCGTTGGCGGCGATGAACACCGCGCCGCTGCGCACGGCGATGTCGTTGGCGCGCGGGGCGATGACGCCCTGCGCCCCGGTCAGGGTGTTCAGGTCGAGCACCGCCGTGAACACCGGCGGCAGGCTGCCGACGTCGAAGATCGCCACCTGCGCGGCGAGGAAGAACTGCGAGCCGAGCGCGAACCCGTCGGCGAGCACCGCGCGCGTCACTCCCAGGTCGTCCTCGCTGGCCCCCACCTCCACCGGGTCGGTCGGGTCCGCCAGCTCGACGACGTGCAGGCCGCCGTAGATCCCCTCCTCGCCGGCGGCGACGTAGGCGTAGTGCCCGCGCACGGTGACGCTGCCGGCGCGCGGCCGGTCGGCAGCGGTGGCGCCCACCAGGGCCGGCGCCGCCGGATCGCTCACGTCCACCACGGCCACGCCCAGGTCGCCGCAGGCGACCACGGCATACGACCCGGTCAGGCCGAAGCCGCCCATCCCGGTGCCACCCAGGCTCACCGCGCGCGGCGTGCCGGCGAGCGCCAGCGAGCCGACCTCGACCGGCCGCAGCGGATTCGTCACGTCCACCACGTGCAGACCGAAATTCAGGTCGGCGAGATAGACCAGGTTGCCGCCGACCGCCAGGCGCACCTGCTCGCCGCCCGGGAAGGGCAGGCTGCCGAGCCGCGCCGGGTGCGCCGGATCGCTCACGTCCACCAGCTGCAGGCCGACGTCCTGGGCGACGTAGGCGACGGTTCCCGCGACCCGCACGTCGTTGGCGCTACCGGGGGTGGCCAGCTGCGCGACCAGCACCGGGGCTTGCAGGTTGGTCACGTCCACAACCGACAGCCCGAAGCTGCCGGAAGCCACGAAGACGAAGTCGCCGGCCGCCTCGACCGCGTTCTGGAAGCCCGGCAGCGGCAGGAAGGCAAGGGCGACCGGCGAGAAGCTGGTCACCGTGACCGTGGAGCCGGCGGCAAAGCCGCTGTTGCTCACCGTGATCGCGGCCGTGCCGCTCTTGCCGGCGTACACCCGGCCCGGCTGCGCTCCGAAGCTCGCGATGGCAAGATCGCTCGAAGCGACCTGGGTCTGATACAGCGGATTGAAAAGGTCGATGGTGCGGCCGTCGATGACGTTGCCCTGCGCCGCGAGCTGCCGCGACTCTTCGCCGCTGACCGTGTTGAAGACCAGCGTGAACGCGGCCGGAGAGACGGTGATCGAAGCGAGCGCCGCCGCCAGGTTGAAGCTGTGGGGGTCGAGCGGGTCGCTGCCGGTGCGCACCTCGACCCCATCCGAGATCCCGTCGCCGTCCGTGTCCCAGAGCAGCGGATTGGTGTGGTAGACGTGCACCTCGTCGCCGTCGGAGAGCCCGTCGCCGTCGGTGTCGGGGTTCTGCGGGTCGGTGCCGTTCTGGAACTCCTCCAGGTTGGTCAGGCCGTCGCGGTCGGGGTCTTCCAGCGCGACGTTGGGGTCGTTGGGGTCGAGGCCGTGCGCCACCTTCCAATCGTCCGGGATGCCGTCGCCGACGGTGCTGCCGCCGAGCGTCACGCTGAGCACGACCGAGCTGACGATGGCTTCATGGAGCGCGGTGACCAGCACCTTGCCGCTCAGCCTGGCGGTCACCAGGCCGTCGGCGCTCACCGTCGCGATTTGCGGGTTGGTCGACATGTAGACCGTGCCGGAGGCGCCGGCGGTGACGTCGGCCGTCGAACCGTCCGCCATGGTCGCGACGGCGGCGAGCTGCACCGTCTGCCCGACGGCGCCGAGGTTGGTCAGCGGCGCGGTGAGCGAGACGCTGGCGGGAGTGGCCGGCGCGGTTCCCGTCACCACCGGGCTGATGGCGGTCACCCGGTTGGCGAAGACGGAGAACAGGCCGGAGGCGCCGCTCGACGTCTGGCCGTTCTGCACGCAGGTCATGCGGGCCCGCACCGGCCCCATCTCGGCGGAGACGTTCGGCACGAACCAGCTGCCGTCGCTCTGCACGTAGGCGGTCTGATTGAGGACGCTCACGGTGCAGGCCCCGGCCGGGAAGGGTTGGGCCCGGGCGCCGGGCGCCGCGAGGCCGAGCGTCGCCGCCAGGGCCAGCAGCAGCGCGCCCACCGTCGCCTGCCCGCGGCGCCTGCCGCCTGGGTGCATGGGCATTGCAGCGTCCCTCGCTCGCCGGTGGGCCGTCATCCCGCCGCCGGCAGGTTGAAAACGATGTCGCGCCTCATCCATGGCGCGTCGGGCATCGGGATCACGCGCACCGCGGCTCCCCCGTCCAGCCACTCGACGCCCTGCGGCCGGAAGAGCACCCGGCGGTCCTTGGGCAGCTCGGCGCCGGCCAGCAGGTAGCGGTCCTTGGCGATCGGCTGGTGGACGAAATGGCTGTGCGCGAGATCGCGCAGATCCACCACCACCAGGAAGGGCCGGGATTCCTGACCCGGAGCGCCGGCGGTCGCGAGGCCGTGGATGCAGAAGAACAGGAGCTTGCTGCCGTCGGGCGACCAGTGCATCGCGCCGGCGCTGTGGACCTGGCCGAGATCGTCGTCCCAGGTCGAGAGCAGGCCGCCGCCGCCGGCGCTGACCCTGGACGCCTCGGGAAAGACCGTGTGGGTGGCGAGGGGCACGACGTCGAGCACCCGGATCACGCTGCCGGCGGCCGGCGGCGGCGTGACCTGCAGCCGCCGTTCCACATAGGCCACGCGCTCGCCATCCGGCGACACCGCGATATTGCATGACGAGTAGACGTGAGCCCTTTTCTTGCCGGTCTTGAGGTCGAAGACCGCGAAGGAGCAGTCGGTCACGGCCAGCAGCTGGCCCGACGCCACCTTGAGCTCCCGCAGGCTCTCCCTGACATATTCCTGGGGGCCGCCGAAAACGATCGTGCGGGGAGGCTTGGCGCTACCCTTGGCGACCACCTGCAGCACCACCTCCTCGACCGGCCGGCTCGGGCTCTCCGCATTGGGGACCTCGCGGGTCGACAGCACCGTCACCGCATACGCGGCGTCGCCGGCCGCGAGGCCCGGCGCGGGCGGCGGCGGGGCCGCCGTCCCGCTGCCCCGGCCAACCGCCAGCGACAGCAGCGCCGCCGCGGCGAGCCGCCAGGCAGCGTGCCCACCCCCGCGCACCTCGATTCTCATGGCTGGACCTTCAAGGTGAGCGTCGTGCCGAAGTCGTGGATGCCGCATTGGCCGCTGCTCGAGAAATCGTCGATCGAGCCCAGGTCGCAACCCGGGCAGTTGTCGTTGACGGTCTTCTGGGCTCCTCCCATCCGGGGCAGGCAGATCGTGGCGCCGCAGCCGACGCCGAAGGGAGCAAAGGCGTCCAGGTTGATGGCCACCGTGCCGTCGCTGACGCTGCCGCCGCAGGCCGGAGAGATGCCCGGAATGTTCCCCCGCAGCACGTTGCCGCCGCAGGCGGTCGGGAACGGATGGCCATGGTGCTGGCAGAACGCCTCCTGCTGGACGGCGCCGTGGTTCGGCGTGGTCGCGCAGCCGGTGCCCTGGTGCAGGCCCAGCACCTGGGCCACGAAGGCACCCGGCGCCTGCTCGGGCTTCGAATAATTGCAGTTGGTGTCGGAGAAGCACACCGGCGTCGCGGCGCCGCCGCCGCAGGAGGGATCGCTCTCGCTGGGGCAATTGTACTGGGTGTGCCGGATGACGCCTAGCGACTCGAAAGGCACGGCCCGATTGTCCCTGACCTGGCAACCGTTGACCGTCCACTCCGCCTGCAGCGTGGCGAATTGCTGTCGCACCGGCAGCGAGTCGAGGTTGAAGTTGTCGACGTAGGGGCCGGCGCCGCGCTGCGCGGTCAGGATGGTCGCCAGGGTGCCGCCGTCCGCTCCGAGCAGCCGCAGGGTGAAGGTGTACTCGCCGGGGAAACCCGGCGGCCCCAGGGTGGTGGCGATCGAGTCGCCGCAGACCTGGGCGTCGGTGATCTGGACCTGCGGCACCCAGACGTCGGAGGTGTCGGTGGTGGTGGCGCCCGAGGTCGTACAGGTGAAATTCACCCTCACCGTGGTCATGCCCGGTCCCTGGCCGAAGGCGCTGGTCGTGCATGCGGCCTGGTCCGGGCACTGGCCGGGTCCGGCGATGAACAGGTCGGCGACCGACGGGTCGTCGATCTCCCAGTCGTAGAGGCCGTCGGTTGCCGGCGCGCCGTTGGCGGTGAGCAGCGTGGCAGGCCCTCCCGGGCAGAGGATGATGGGTTTCTGCGGCGAGGTGATCGCCACGCTGAGCGAGGCGAAGATGCCGGTGGCGCCCACCGGCGCCCCGCAGTGCCAACCCGCCTTGATCACGCCGAAGCCCGGGTCGGAGCGCACCGTCAAGGCGTCCTCGCTCACCGTCGCCGTGCCGATGGAGACGAATTCGCCAAGGTCGTGATCGAAGGAGAAGAGCTCGGTCACGGTCCCGGGGAGCAGGCCCTCGACGTTCGGCAGGGTGAGCGCGGCCGGCGGATCGAAGCGCGCGCCGGCCGGCTGGATGGTGACGATCAGGCGCGGCTGCATGCCGGCGCCCGGCGGCATCGGGACCCTGTCGGCGTGGACCGCGGTGACGCTGATCAGACCGTTGCGGCCGCCGCCAGGGAAGGTGACCGAGCCGGGCGCGACGTCGAGCGCGAAACCGGGGACGCCGGGGATGGTGACCGTCCCGCCGTGCGCCTCGTCGACCATGACGCCGTGCGCCAGGTCGAGCGGCAGGACGTAGATCGGACGCGGCAGCGTGTTCTCGACGCCGGCAAGAGCGAAGATCTGGTACTTGAGGCTGGCCCAGCTGCCGGGCCGGGTGGTGGTGGTGGCGTCGGCGATCAGGAAGACCTGGCCGACCGGCACGCCGCCGAGGCGGAACTGCCCCTGGGCGTCGGTCTGGCCGGTGATGGGCGAGCCGCGCAGCCGCATGGTGATCCCTGGCACGGGCGTCCCCTGGTTGTCGAGCACGACGCCGCTGATCGCGGTCGCCGCCGGATCGCCGAGCACGAAGGCCGAGGCCTTGAAGGTGGCGGGGAACACCGTCATGCCGGAGAAGCTCGCCTCCACCCGCTGGCTGTCGAAGCCGGCCGCGGGCCCGAGCGTCAGGGCGGCCCTGGCGAGGCCGCTGCTGTCGGTGGTCGCGACCACGCTCGGCGCCCCCGCGAAGGTGCCGCCACCGAGCACCGCCTTGAAGGTGACCGCCACTCCGGGGAGCGGGTTCTGGTGGCCGTCGGTGACGGCGGCGATCAGCGGCAGGGGCAGGTCGGTGCCGATGCCGCCGCGTTGATTGTCGCCCGACGCGACGTCGATGGTGGCCGCGGCGGTCGGGGTCGAGATGGCCGAGAAGACGACCTCGCCGGCGATCCCGACGGCGCTGGCGCGCACCGCGTTGACGCCGAGGCCCGCCCGGTTGCCGAGCGTCAGGGTGGCGGCGGCGGTTCCCTGCGCATCGCTGGTCGCCACCTGGCTGCGGCCGCCGCCGCCGAGGCTGCCGTTGCCCTCGACCACCTGGAAGAGGACCTGGCGGCCGGCAAGCGGCTGGCCGGCGGCGTCGCTCACCTGCACCACCAGGGGCTGCGGCAGCGGCGCCAGCACCGGCGCCGTCTGCAGGTCGCCGCTCAGCGCTTGGATCGAGGGCGCTCCCGCCGCCGGCCGCTGGGTCACCTGGACCTGCGCCGTGGCGCGGTTGCCGGCCCGGTCCACGGCCGTCGCGACGATGGTGTTGGCGCCGGCGGCCAGTGGCACGCCGGGAGCGAGGAAGCTGCGATGGTTGACGCTCGCCGGCACGCCGTTGACGGTGACCGTCACCTCGGTGTCGCTGACCGTGCCGATGGTGAGATCGCTGACCAGTCCGACGACGGCGACGCTGGCGGCCGCGGTGACGCTGCCGGCGGCGGGAAAGGAGATGCTCAGCTGCGGCGGCGTGAGGTCCACGGTGATGCGCTCGCTCGCGGTGCCGACGTTGCCGGCGGCGTCCTGGGCGACCGCCACCAGGTCGTTGACGCCGTCGTGCAGCCCGAAATTGGCGATGGTGAACGAGCCGTTGGCGACCGCCGCGGCGATGCCGTTGACCGTCACCGCGACGGCCTGCGGCGAGACCGTGCCGGCGATCTGCGTCACCGCCAGACCGGTCACCGTATCGGGGACCGGAGCGCTGAAGGCGACCTGCACGGGGAAGACGACCTGAAACGCCAGGGTTGCGGCTGCCAGGTTGCCGCTGTGGTCGGCGAGGCGGGCGGCGAGCGTATGGGACCCTCGCGCCAGGGCCTGCGGCGGGCACTGGGCGGCGGCGGCGGCCACCGTGCAGCCGGCGGTGAGGTCGGCGCCGTCGAGCACCACGTGCAGCGTCGTCGTATCGACGCCGCTGCCGGCGTCCGAGTATTGCAGCTGGATGGCGACCGGGGGTCCGCCGGCGACCAGGGCGCTGCTCGGCGAGGCGATGGTCAGGGTGGGCGGCTGCGTATCCAGGCTCAGCTTGAAGGTCGCGGTGGTCGCAGCCAGATTGCCGGCCACGTCCTGCAGCCGGGCGGAAAGGGTGTGCTGGCCGCCGGCGAGCGCGGGCGGCGTGCAGCTGGCGGCGGTCGCGGTCGCCGTGCAGCGCGCGGTCAGGTCGATGCCGTCGAGGGCCACCTGCAGCGTCGCGGCGGCCACGCCGGAGGTGGCGTCGCCGTAGGTCAGGGCGATCGCCGGCGTCGCGTCGTACGCGACCTGCGCCCCAGGCGCGGTGAAGCTCAGGGCCGGCGGCACTGTGTCGACGGTGAAGTGCACGCTGGACTGCGCCTGGTTGCCGGCGAGGTCCCTGACGACGAAGGTGGCGTTGTGGGCCCCTTCGGCCAGGGGTGACGCCGGGACGTAGGTGAGGTTGCCGCCGCTGGTAAGCGCCGACGCGGTCTGATCGGCGCCGTCCACGACGATTTGCGCGCTGGTGGGATCGATGCCCGAGCCCGCGTCCGCGAACGACGCCGAGAGGGCCGGGGTGGCGGAGAGGACGAAGCTGCCATCGGCCGGCGTGAGGTTCGAGAGCACGGGCGGCGTGGTGTCGCCGGAAGGGACCTGGAAGACCACCACCAGCTGCGCCGGCTGTCCCGTGCCTGCTTCGCGGGAGACGAGATCGACCCGTCCGCTCTCGGTCTCATCCGTCTTGCCGATCAGCCAGCCGGCGCGAGTGGCGCCGGCGAGCTGTGCGGCCACGTCGGCGGTGACGTCGAAGGCGACCATGCCGGCGAGCTGGCGGGTGATCAGCGTCGTGGCGGTGGGGCTCGCCGCGAAGGCGCCCCCGTTCCAGGGGGCGGCGCAATCCGGCGTGCGGTTGTCGAGGTTGGAGTCGGCCGGACAATCCCAGGTCGCCGCGGACTCGGACCAGGCGGTGGTCAGGAAGTAGGCGCCGATCGTGCGGCCGCTCGCTCCCCAGTTGTTGCCGTTGGCGGCAATGGTCAGCTCGAGTTGGGCCGAGAGCAGCTGGTTGCCGGCCAGCGCCGCGGCGAGCGGCGCCGGGTCGAACTGCACCAGGGCCCGGCTGGGGCCGCTCTTGGCGACCAGCAGCGATGCGGCGCGGCCGTGCTCGCGGTCAGGGCTCTTGGCGGTGATGTAGGTGTCGCCGCTCACCGGGAAGGTGACCGTGGAGACGCTCGGCCCGAGCAGCAGCCGGAAGCTGCTCGCCGTCGTGGCGACATTGCCCGCATGGTCGCTCAGGCTCGCCGTGATCGTATGGGTGCCGGCGGCCAGCGGCGGCGGCGTGCAGCTCGCGGCCTGCGCCCCGACGGTGCACCCCGCGGTCAGATCCTGGCCGTCGAGCGCCACCTTGAGCGTCGAGGTGTCCACGCCCGACCCGGGATCCCGGTAGGCGAGGCCGATCGCCGGCGACGGCACGTTCACCAGCACCGGCTGTGACGGCGCCACGATGGCCAGCGCCGGCGGCACGGTGTCGAACGCGGCGCTCTGGCTGACCAGGATCAGCCGCGGTCCGAGTCCCGCGGTCCCCTCGCGCGACACCAGGTCGATCCTGCCCGCCTGGCCCTCGTCCGTCTTCTGGATCAGCCACCCGTCGTTGGGCGTGCCGGCCAGAAACGCCACGACGTCCGCGGTGACGTCGAACTGCACCCAGCCGCTGGTGCCGTCGGCGATCAGCGCCGTGTCCGTGGCCTCGCCGTCGCCGTTGGGGCCATTGGCGCTCTGCGCCGGGGTGGCGCCGGTCCAGGGGCCGACGCAACCGGCGCCGGTGTGCCCCGGGCTGGGATCCACGGCGCAGTTCCAGGTCGCTCCGCTCTCCGTCCAGGCAGTCGCCAGCCGATAGACGTCCACGGTGCGCCCGGTGGCTCCCCAGTTGCCGGCATTGGCGCCCACGTAGACCTGGAGCAGGGCCGAGGCAAGGCTGCCGCCGCCCACCGCCGCGGTGACGCCGGCCTGGTCGAACCGGATCAGCATCCGGTTGCCGCCCTCCTTGAGGACCAGGGTCGGCTCGCCGCCGAAGTTCTTGTTGGGGCTGCCCAGCTTGAGCGCAGTGTCGGCACTGGCTTGGAGCGTCACGGTCTGCGCGGTCAGAGTAGCGGCGCCGGCCAGGGCGGCGGCGATGCAAGCCGCCGGGATCAACCTCGTGCCCAATCGGGCGACGCGCGACGGACCGAGACGGAGCCTCGCGGGCGCTGGGACCGCCTGCCCCATCAAGACCTCCGGCACGTCCATGGGCCTCCTCTCCTGGTGTTTCCCTGCCTGACATTCTCTCTCCTCCCGTCGATTGCAGCAATCCTATGCGCCACTTGCTATTTGTCTATCGCATTGCTCAAATCGGCCTACCGAATATCCTCGGCCACCCGCTCCAGGTCGGCGACGAAGCGCTGCCAGCCGTAGCTCGCACCCTGCTATTGAGCCTCGTCCTGGGGCCGCTGAATGCAACTTCATACTGAAAATGTGGCCACCATCGAGGTAAGAAACAAAGCCTGGATTCCCTCAGCGATGCCGATGGCCGACCGGATCGCTCAGCACACCGGTAAAGTCATCCATGATCCATCCGGCATCCGTGGCGCAGGTGCGGGCGGCCTCGGTACTCGCCTCTTGGGCGCTGCAGGAACCCGACGAGTATTGGCCCTAGCGTCCTGCCCGCGGCTCCGGCCCGCCTCTCAGCAGGCATTCCCGGAGCCGAGCGGCGAGCCCCGCGACCAGCGGAGGCCGCAGCATCGTGTAGTGATCGCCGGCGACGCGGTGCAGCTCGACCCCACCCTGGGCGAGCGCGCTCCAGGCCGCCTGGAGCTCAGGCGCGGCGCGGCCCTCGGCGCTGAAGATGGTGAGTGGACCTGGGTAAGGCTGCGGCCGGTAGCGCAGCAGGGCACGTCCATTCGACTCGATCAGGGCGAGGGCGGCGCGCAGGCGCGGCGCGGCGAGCTCGCGCGCAGGGGGCCCGGCCGCGCCGGCCCGAGCGCAGGCCAAGCGGAGCACCTCCTCCGGCGCCAGCCGGCCGAGCTCCGCACGGCCCATGCCAAGCTCGAGCCCCAGGCTGCGCAGGTGCTCGACGAACCACGCCGTGAGCGTCGCGTCCTCGATCTGCCCGTGCTCGTCGCCAGGCTGCGCCGGATCGATCAGCACGACCAGTGCGGGCACATCGGCCTGGCGGGCGAGCTGCTGCGCCATCTCGTAGACGATCGCCGCGCCCATCGACCAGCCGCCGAGGTGGTAGGGCCCGCTCGGCTGGAACCCGCGCAGCGACTCGAGGTGCCGATGCGCCATCTCCTCGATCGTCGCCGGCGGCGGATCGCCGGCCTCGCGGTCCGGCGCCTGCAGGCCATAGAAAGGAATTTTCGTTCCGAGCTGCCGCGCCAGCTCGCGGTAGCAGAGCACGCTGCCACCGATCGGGTGGACGCAGTAAAACGGCGCTCCATCGCGGCCTGGCTCGATCGCCACCAGAGTCGAGGGCCGGCGCGGCGCGGTGTGCGCGAGCTCGGCTGCCCGTTCGCCGCCGGCGCTCTCGCCGTCCGTGCGAGCCTGCCCGGCGCGCAGCACGCCGGCAAGGCGCTCAATGGTTGCGGCCTCGAAAAGCGTCGAGATCGGCAGGCGCCGGCCGCAGCGCTCCTCCACCGCCGCCATCAGCCGCACGGCGAGCAGCGAATGCCCCCCGAGGTCGAAGAAGCTGTCCGCGATGCCGACCGGCACCACGCCCAGGGCCTCTTCCCAGATCGCGACCAGCCGGCGCTCGAGATCGTCGCGCGGCGCCACCGGGGCTTCCCGCCCGCGGGCAAGCGCCCGGTCAGGCCGCGGCAGCGCCTGGCGGTCCACCTTGCCGTGGCGCGTCAAGGGCAGTGCCGGGAGTGCCATGTAGTCCGCCGGCACCAGCGGCTCCGGCAATCTGGCGCGCAGGTAGCTGCGCAGCTCGCCCGCGTCCAGCTCGGCGCCCGCCGCGGTGACCACGTAAGCCGCGAGCCTACGGTCACCCGGCTCGTCCTCGCGTGCGATCACCGCCGCCGCCCGCACCGCCGGATGCTCGCCGAGCACGGCTTCGATCTCGCCCGGCTCGACCCGGAAGCCGCGCAGCTTGACCTGTCGATCCGCGCGGCGCAGGAGCTCGAGGTTGCCGTCGGCGCGCAGCCGGCAGATGTCGCCGGTGCGATAGAGGCGCTCCCCGGCAAGCCCGCTCACCGGATCGGGGACGAAGCGCTCGGCCGTCAGGTCGGGCCGGCCGAGATAGCCCCTCGCCAGTCCGCCGCCGCCGATGAACAGCTCGCCCTCGGCGAGGATCGGGACCGGCCGGCAGTCGGCGTCGAGCAGGAACAGGCGAGTGTTGGCGATCGGGCGGCCGATCGGCACCGCGCCGGCGCCGGCATCCGGGGTGCAATCCCCTGCCCTGAAGGCGTGCACGGCGCAGCCAACGGCGGCCTCGGTCGGGCCGTACTCGTTGACGACGAGGCACGCGGGCGCGTGCTCCCGCCAGTGGCCAAGCTGGCGATAGTGCAGCTGCTCGCCGCCGACGACGACGACGGCGGCCGCCCCGCGCACCCGCGGCGCCGGCAGGCTCTGCGCCAGCAGATCGAGGTGCGCCGGCGTCAGCTTGACGAAGCCGAAGCCGCCACCGGCAAGGGTGTGCGCCAGCCCGTCGATCCCTGCCTGCTCGGGGACCAGCACCACCTCCCGGCCGGCGAGAAGCGGCGCCAACAGGCTGGTCACGCTGAGATCGAAGCTGAGCGACGTATGCAGCGGCGCCCCGCCCGCGCCGGCATCGACGCTCAGGCCGCCGTCGCCGGTCCCCAGGTAGGCGGCGGTGCTCCATTCCAGGTAGTGGGCCAGCGCGGCATGCGAGACCATGACACCTTTCGGCCGCCCGCTCGAGCCCGAGGTATAGAGGACGTAGGCGAGGTTCCCAGGACAGGGAGCCGTCGCCCTGGGCGCGCTCGCCGGCCGGCCGCCCGTCCGCACGCTCGCCCACCGGCCGCCAGCCGGAACAGTCTCGGACCGGCCGCCTGTCCCAACGGTCGCCGGCGTTCCCGTTTCGGCCGCCGGCACGGCTCCGGCCGTGGTGTCGATCGTCACCACCGCCGCCCGCCGCGAGGCGGGTACCTCGCCCAGCCGCCCGGCCAGCCCCGTCTCGGTCACCAGCACGTCGATCCCGCAGTCCTCGATCAGGAAGCCCAGCCGCTCGGCCGGCAGCGCCGGATCGAGGGGGACGTAGGCGCCGCCCGCCGTCAGGGCCGCCAGCACCGCGACCACCGCTCCGGGACTCCTCGGCAGCAGGATTCCGACCCGCCTCTCCGGTCCGATCCCGAGGACCCGCAGGTGCGCCGCCAGCTCGCCGGCCCGGGCGTCGAGCTCGGCATAGCTCACCACGCTCGCGCCGCTACGCAGTGCCGCGCGGTCGGGAGTCCGCGCGGCCTGCGCGGCGAAGCGCTGGTGCACGCCATGCCAGCCGGGAAGGGGCGCCGCCGTGTCATTCCATTCGCCGACGAGCTGGTGGCGCTCGGCGGCATCCAGAGCCGCATGCTCCGCATGGGGCGCGTCGCCTCGCAGCATTGCCGCCAGCACCCCGGCATAGGAGCGCGCCAGGCGCTCGACCTGCACCCACGCCAGCTGGCGGCGATCGAACTTGAGGGCCAGGGTGAGGGCGCCGGCCCGGGGATCGCGCACGAAGGTGACGTCGAGCGGGAAATTCGTCGCCCCGGAGGTCTGCACGTCCAGGATCTCGACCCGTTCGTCGCCCGCCAGCCGCTGCAGCACATGGAAGTGGAGGTAGGTGAAGGCCACCTCGACGAGCGGCTGCCTGCCCAGCGTCCGTTGCAGCTCGGCCAGCGGGAAACGCCGGTGAGGCAGCGTTTCGATCTCCGCCGCGAAGGTGCGCCGCACCAGCGCCGACCAGCTGCCGTGCCCGAGGCGCAGCCGCAGCGGCACGGTGTTGAGGAACAGGCCGAGCGCCTGCTCGCCGCCCTCGACCTCCGGCCGGCCGTTCGACACCAAGCCGGTCAGCACGTCATCCTGCCCGGTGGCCAGAGCGCAGACCTTGAGGTGAGCCGCGAGCAGGACGCTCTTGAGCGGCACGGCCAGCGCGGCGGCTTGCGCCGCGAGCGCCACGCTCAGATCGACGGCCAGCGGCAGCACGAGATCGGCGACGACGCCCCGGCGGCCACCGTCCCCTCTCGCCGCCGTCCCCGGCCATGACGGCAGGCGCGACCATCCCCGCTCGGCGATGGTTTCCTGCCAGTAGTGCCGGCTTTCCGCGCGGCTCACCGCTTCCCGCTCGAGGCCGACGAAAGTCCGGAAGAGCGCCGGCGGCGCCGGCGGCACGCTCGACCGCTCCAGGATGCCGAAATAAAGTCCGAAGAGCTCCCCGATCAGCGAGGCGACGCTCCAGCCGTCGAGGATGGCGTGGTGATGAATCAGGCCGAGCTCGATCTCTTCGCGAGCACGCCACGACGGCCGGTGGCCTGCGATCGCGCCATGGATCCCGCCGTCTCGCCCCTCGGGCGCCACCCGAGCCAGGCGCAAGAGCTCGAAGCGCAGCAGCGGCGCGCGCGCGAGATCGAGCCTCTCGTGCCGCGCGCGCTCGAACCAGCGCGCCAGCGCCGCCTCCCGCGCCGCCGCCGCCAGACCGCGCAGGTCGATCACCAGCAGCGGGATCTCGATCTCCCGGTGCACCAGCTGCAGTGGCTCGGCGAAGCCCGCGGGGTGAAAGGAGGTGCGCAGCACGGGGTGGCGCGCCGCCAGTCCACGCAGCGCCGCTCGCATCGCGCCGGCATCGAACGGCAGGCGCAGCCGCACCGCCGCCACATTGTGGTAGGCCGCGGCGCCGGGGCTGAGCTCGCTGTGGAAGAACATGCCGAGCTGGAGCGCGGTGATTGGATAGGCGTCTTCGACGCCGGGATAGGCGTCTTCGACGCCGGGATGGGCGCCTGCGACGCCCGCATAGGCGTCTGCGACGCCGCCGGCATCGCTGGTGGCGGCGATTGCCCCGCGGAGGCTGGCGCGATCGGCGGCCGTGACCAGGTCGAAAGCCTGGGTGGCGCCGCCGACCTCGACCTGCGCTTCGCCCGGCGCGCTGACGTCCGCCGCCGCCGTCGCCAGTAGCTCCCGGATCGTCGGATGCCGGAACAGCGCCTGTAGGGGGAAGTGGATGCCCCGCCCGGCCGCCCGCGCGCGCAGCCGGAGGCTCGAGATGGAGTCGCCGCCGAGGGCGAAGAAGCCGTCGTCGATGCCCACCCGCTCGATCCCCAGGGTCTCGGCCCAGACCTCGGCGAGGGCACTCTCGGCGGCGTTGCGGGGAGGGGAAAAGGCCCGGCCGGTCTCGGCGGATGCCGCCGCCTCGGCCACGCGGGCGGCGAGCGCCCGCCGGTCGATCTTGCCGTTGGCGGTGAGCGGCAGCGCCGGCAGCAGCAGGAACCTGGCCGGCACCATGTACTCGGGCAGTCTCGCCTGGGCGAAGGCACGCAGCTCGGCCAGCCCCAACGCCGGCTCGCCCGCGCCGCCCGCGACGCTCGCACCGGCCGTGTCCCCGCCGCCCGCGCCGCCTCCGCCACTCGCACCGGCCGTGTCCCCGCCGCCCGCGCCGCCTCCGCCACTCGCACCGGCCGTGTCCCCGCCGCCCGGACCGCCCGCGCCGCCCACGCCGCTCGCACCGGCCGCGCCGCCCGCCACCACACAGGCGGCCAGCCGCTTGCCGCCGCCGGGCGCGGCGGTCGCCAGCACCGCCACCTGGCACACGCCCGGATGCTGCATCAGCACCGCCTCGATCTCGCCAGGCTCGATGCGGAACCCGCGCACCTTGACCTGCTGATCGGCGCGGCTCAGGTACTCGAGGTCGCCCGAGGGCAGCAGGCGCGCCAGGTCGCCCGAACGGTACAGGCGCTCGCCGGCCAGCCGGCCGAACGGATGGGGCACGAAGCGCTCGGCGGTGAGAGCCGGGCGGTCGAGATAGCCGCGCGCCAGGCCGGCGCCGGCAACGTGGATCTCGCCGGCGACCCCCAGCGGCACGGGCTGCAGCCGGCGGTCCAGCAAACAGACGCCGAGGTCCGGCAGCGGGCAGCCGATCATGCTCGCGCCGGTGGCGTCGCTCGGCCGCAGCGGCCGCCAGGTGACATGGACCGTGGTCTCGGTGATGCCGTACATGTTGACCAGCCGCGGGCGCTCGGCGCCGTGACGCTCGAACCAGGGCGGCAACCAGGACGGCTCGAGAGCCTCGCCGCCCAGCACGACGGTGCGCAGCGACGTGGCCGACGTGGCGGGCCGGTCGCGGATGCTGGCGGCGTGCCCAGGCGAGTCGGCGGGCCGGCCGTCCCCGGCCTGGACCAGCTGGCGGAACGCGGAAGGGGTCTGGCTCAGCACCGTCACCGCTTCGCGCTGGATGAGCTGGTCGAAGGCCTCCGGCGCGCGGCTCACCCAATAGGGGACCACGACCAGCCGGCCGCCATGGAGCAGCGCCCCCCAGAACTCCCAGACCGAGAAGTCGAAGGCGGCCGAATGGAAGAGCGTCCAGACGTCCCGCTCGTCGAAGCCGAACCATTCCGCGGTCGACGAGAACAGCCGAACCGCCTGGCCATGCGTCACCATCACTCCCTTGGGAGCGCCGGTCGAGCCGGAGGTGTAGATGACGTAGGCGAGGTTCTCGGGCAGCGGCCCAAGTGCCGCCGCCGGCGCGGCCGGCACGGCGCCGCCCTGCTCCGGCACAGTGTCGCCGGCGGCGGAATCGACGCACAGCACGGCGGCGCCATGCGGCGGCAGACCCGCAGCCAGCCGGGAGTCGGTCAGCAACACCGCCACCGCCGAGTCGGCGAGGATGAAACCGGCGCGTGCGGCAGGCTGGCCCGGATCGAGCGGCACGTAGGCGCCTCCCGCCGCCAGCACGGCGAGGATCGACACCACCAGGTCGAGCGAGCGCTCGAGCAGGATCCCCACCCGCACCTCCGGGCCGACGCCGCGAGCGCGCAGCCACGCCGCCCACCGCTCCGCCCGCCGGTCGAGCTCCCGGTAAGTGAGGCGCTCCTCGCCGCAGGCCACCGCCACGGCATCCGGCCGGCGCTCGACCTGGGCCGCGAAGAGAGCGTGCAGGCAGGCGGCCGGCGCGAAGCCGGCGCGCGCCACGTTGATCTCGCGTGCCACCTGGTGCAGCTCGGCCACCGACAGCAGCGGCAGCTCGTCGACCGGCGCCGGGACGCCGGCGGCCGCGCCGGCGAGCAGCGCCTCGAAGTGCCCGCACAAACGCGTCACGGTGGCGGCGTCGAAGAGATCGGTGGCGTATTCGACGCCGCCCGCGAGCGTGCCGCCGCGTTCGCGCAGCCCCAGGGTCAGATCGAACTTGGCGGTGCCGCCGGCCGCGGCGAGGAATCCCGCGGGCAACCCAGCCGGGGCGCGCTCGCTCCCGGGAACGTTTTCCAGCACGAACATCACCTGGAACAGCGGCGAATGGCTCAGGTTGCGCTCGGGCGCCAGCTCCTCGACCAGCTTTTCGAACGGCAGGTCCTGGTGCAGGTAGGCGTCGAGCGCCACCTCCCGCACCCGCGCCAGCAGCTCGCCGAAGCCGGGATCGCCGCCGAGACCGGTGCGCAGCACCAGGGTGTTCACGAAGCAGCCGACGAGCGCCTCGGTCTCCAGCCGGTTGCGGCCGGCGATCGGCGTGCCGACGCTCACCTCCTGCTGTCCCGACCAGCGCGCCAGCACGGCCTGGAAGACCGCGAGCAGCGCCATGAAGAGCGTGGCGCCGCCGCGGCGGGCGAGCGCGGCGAGCTCCCGTACCAGCGGCGCCGGCGGCGACCACCGGCGGAAGGCGCCGCGATGGCTCGGCAGCGGCGTCCGCGGCCGGTCGGCGGGCAGCTCGAGCAGGGGTGGCGCGCCGCCGAGCCGGCCGCGCCAGTGCGCCAGCTCGGCGGCGAGCAGCTCGCCCGCCAGCCAGCCGCGCTGCCAGGCGGCGTAGTCGGCATATTGCACCGCCAGCTCGGGCAGGGGCTCGCTCCGGCGCCGGTAGTGGTGGTCGAGCTCGCGCTCGAAGATCGCCCGCGACCAGGCGTCCGCGGCGATGTGATGCATCGTCGCCAGCAGGGCGTGCCGCCGCTCGCCGAGCCGCAGCAATATCCGGCGCAGCGGCGGCGCCGCCGCCAGGTCGAACGGGCGCCGCACCTCCCGCCGCACCTCCCGCCGCACCAGCTCGCGCAGCCGCTCCTCCTGCCGGTGCCCGGCCCCGCCGCCGCCATCTCCGCCTGCTCCACCAGCGCCGGCATTCCAGCCATCCTGGCCATTTCCGCCAATACCGCCGAGATCGACCACCGGCAGCGGTACGGGAGACCAGGGGTCCACCCATTGCGCGGGCTGCCCCTCGACGGCGGGAAAGCGCGTCCGCAGCACCTCGTGGCGGCGCACGATCTCGTCCAGGCTGCGCCCCAGCGCCGCGGCGTCGAGCGGACCGTCGAAGGCCACCGCGACCGGCACGTTGTAGAGCGCGCTGCCCGGCTCGAGCTGGGCGAGGAACCAGAGCCGCTGCTGCGCGAACGAAAGCGGCAGCGGGCCGTCCCTGGGCGCCCGCACCAGCGGCGGCGCCGGCTGCCGCAGGGCAGGTTCGGCGGCCGCCCGCTGCGCCGCCTCGACGCGGCCGGCCAGGTCGGCGAGCGTCGGGTGCTCGAACACCTCGCGCAGCGCCAGGTCCACCCCGAAGACCGCCCGCAGGCGCGACACCAGCTGGGTCGCCAGCAGCGAATGGCCGCCGAGCTCGAAGAAGCCGTCCGCCGGCGCCGCGCCTGCCGCCTCCGGCCCCAACAGCTCGCCCCAGATCCCCGCCACCAGCTCCGCGACGGGAGAACGCGCACCGGCAAACGCCCGATCGCCAGCCGCCGCCGCCGCGGCGGCTGGCCCACCGCCGCCCCGCGCCGCGGCGCGCGAGGGAGCGGGCAGGGCCTTCGCGTCGAGCTTGCCGTGCGGGGTGCGCGGCAAGGCGTCGAGCGCCACCACCGCCGCGGGCGCCATGTGCTCCGGCAGCTTCGCGGCCAGGAACCGCCGCAGCTCGGCGGGCGTCGGCACCGGCGCGCCGCCGCGGGCCACCACCCAGGCCGCCAGCGCCTGCCGGCCGGGAGCCTCCTCCCAGGTGCGCACCACCACCTCGCGCACCGCCGGATGACGGGCGATGGCGGCCTCGATCTCGCCCAGCTCCACCCGGAAGCCGCGGATCTTGACCTGCTGGTCCCGCCGGCCGACGAACACCAGGTCGCCCCCCGCCGTGCTGCGCATCAGATCGCCGCTGTCGTAGAGGCGTGCACCGGGCAGGGCGCTGAAAGGATCCGGCACGAACACCTCGGCGGTCAGCTCGGGCCGTCCCAGGTAGCCCCGCGCCAGGCAGGCACCGCCGATGTAGAGGCGCCCCACGCTGCCGCGGGGGACCGGCAACAACCGCTCGTCGAGCAGGTGGGCGCGGGCGTTGGCGAGCGGCCTGCCCACCGGGGCCGCCGCCGAAAAGCCGGCCCCGGCTTCGCCGCGCTCCGGGCCGACGCGATGCATCAGCACCCCCACCGTCGCCTCGGTGGGGCCGTAGTGATTGAACACCGCGCAGGCCGGCGCCGCGCCCGCCAGCCGGCGCAGCCAGGCGAGCTGCGACGCCTCGCCGCCGACGATCAGCCAGCGGCGCGGCAGCAGCCCGGCATCCGCGCCGAGGGCGGCGAGGTGAGAGGGTGCGATCTTCAGGCAGTCGACCGGATGGCGAGCGAAGGTCGCGGCCAGGGCCCGCGCGTCGAGCGCGCGCTCGCGCGGCACGACGTGCAGGCAACCGCCGGTCAGCAGTGGCGGGAAGATCGCGGTGACGCTCGAATCCACGGTCAGCGGCTGCACCAGGGCGAAGCTCGCGCCCGGCCCGCCGCCGAGGCGCTCGGCGACCCCCATGGCGTAGTTGACGACCGCGCGGTGAGTGATCGCGACGCCCTTCGGCCGGCCCGTCGAGCCCGAGGTGTAGAGCACGTAGGCCAGGTTGTCCGCGCCGGCGCGGCGCCGGGGCTGCTGGCGCTGCCGGCTCGGGTCGCACGGCTCGACGCCAACCGCGCCAGGCGCCGGCCCACCTTCGAGCGCGACCAGCCGCAGCCGCCGGCCCGCCGTGTCCGGCACCGGCGCGAGCCTGGCGGCCGCGGCGCCGCCGGTCAGCAGGATGGAGATGCCCGCGTCCTCGAGCATCGCGGCCAGGCGCTCGGCGGGCGCGCCCGGGTCGAGCGGCACGTAGGCGCCGCCCGCCGCGAGCACGCCGAGCAGGCCGACGATCGCCTCCGCCGACGGCTCGGCGAGGAGGCCGACCGCGACCTCGGGGCCGACGCCGAGCCGGCGCAGGCGCGCCGCGAGGCGCGCGGACCGTTCGGCCAGCTCCCGGTAGGTGAGGCAGCGCTCCTCGCAGCGCACGGCCGGCGCGCCGGGAGTGCGGGCCGCCTGCAGCGCGAACCGCTCGCCGAGATCGGCCTCCGGATCGGCCGGCGACACCCGCCCGGTGTCGTTCCATTCGACCACCAGCTGCGCCAGCTCCGCCTCGGCGAGCAGCGGCGCCGCCCAGACCAGCCCGTCGCGGTCCGCTGCCATGGCGCCGAGCGCCCGTTCGAAGTGCCCCAGCCAGCGCGTGGCGGTGGCGCCGTCGAAGAGCGCGGTGCGAAAGCCGAGCACGGCCGCCAGCTCGGACCCGTTCTCCGTCACCGTGAGGGTGAGCTCGAAGCGCGCCGTCTGGTTGGCGATCTCGAGCCGCGAGACCTCCAGGCCAGGCAGCGACAGCTCCTCCTTCGGCGTGTTCTGCAGCACCAGCATCACCTGGAACAGCGGGCTGTGCGCCAGGTCGCGCCGCGGCGCCAGCTCCTCGACCAGCTTCTCGAACGGCAGGTCCTGATGGGCGTAGGCCTCCAGGCAGACCTCGCGGTCGCGCGCGATCAAATCCCGCCACGCGGGCTCGCCGCCGAGGTCGCCGGCGAGCGCCAGCAGGTTGACGAAGAAGCCGATCAGCCCCTCGGTCTCGGCGCGATCGCGGTTGGCGATCGGCGTTCCCACCACCAGCCGGAGCTGTTGCGCCTGGCGCGCGAGCACCGCCTGGAAGGCGCCGAGCAGGAGCATGAAGAGGGTCGCTCCTTCCCGCCTGGCCGCCTGGCGCAGGCTCGCGGTCCGTTCGGCCGAGAGCCGCAGCTCGCGCCGCGCCCCGCGCGGCTCCGGCACCGGCAGCCGCTGCCGGTCGGCCGGCAGCTCGAGCGCCGTCTCGAACCCGGCCAGCCGCCGGCGCCAGCAGGCGAGCTGCCGGGCCAGCGCCTCGCCGGTCAACCAGGCGCGCTGCCAGCAGGCGAAGTCGGCGTACTGGACGGCCAGCTCGGACAGGCTGCCGCGCCGCGCCGTCGGCCCCCCGAGAGCGGCGCCGTACGACGCCGCGACCTCGCGGGTGAGGATCGCGATCGACCAGCCGTCGCAGGCGATGTGATGCACGGCAAAGAGCAGCAGGTGGTCGGCGGCGCCCAGCCGCAGCAGCACGGCCCGCAGCAGCGGCCCGCGCGCCAGATCGAAGGGGCGGCCCGCCTGCTGCCGCGCCAGGCGATCGCTCTCGGCCCCCTGGCGCGGACCCGGCAGCATCGCGAGATCGATCGCCGGCATCGCCAGCGTCGCCAGCTCGGCCGGGGCGATGACCTGCACCGGCTTGCCCGCGACGACGCCGAAGGTGGTGCGCAGCGCCTCGTGGCGGCGGACCGTCGCGAGGAGCGCCGCCGCCAGCGCCGCCGGCCGCAGGTCCCCGCGCAGCCGCAGCATCGCCGCCAGGTTGTAGGCCGCGTTGCCCGGATCGAGCTGATCGAGGAACCAGAGTCGCTCCTGGGCAAACGACAGCGGCAGCTCGCCGTCGCGCGCCGCCGGCGTGATCGGCGGCAGCCGGAGCGCCCCGTCCTCGCGCCGCGCCGCCTCGACGCGCGCCGCCAGCCGGCCCAGCACCGGGTGGGCAAAGATTTCCAGCAGGGCCAGCTCCACCCCGAAGGCGGCGCGCAGCCGCGACACCAGCCGGGTGGCCAGCAGCGAGTGCCCGCCGAGCGCGAAGAAATCGTCACCCGCCCCGATCCGTTCGCGGCCCAGCAGGCCGGCCCAGATGCCGGCGAGCACCTCCTCGATCGCTCCCTGCGGTGCGACGAACGGCGCACCGCCGTCGCTCGGCCACTCCTCGGGCTCGGGCAGCGCGCGCCGGTCCACCTTGCCGTTGGCGGTCAGCGGCAGCGCCGGCATCACGACCAGGGTGGCGGGCAGCATGTAGGCGGGCAGCCGCTCTTCCAGGAACGCCCGTACCGAGGCGTGCAGCCGGCGGCCGCCGGCACCCGCGCCGTCCGCACTGGCACCCGCGCCGTCCACGCCGTCCGCGCCGGGCACCGCGCCGCCGCCGGCGCTCGCGGCCACGTATGCCACCAGCCGGCGGCCGCCGCCCACCGGCTCCTCGCGATCGACGACCGCCGCCTGCCGCACCGCGGGATGGCGCGCCAGCACCGCCTCGATCTCCCCCAGCTCGACACGGAAGCCGCGAACCTTCACCTGGCGGTCGCTGCGTCCCAGGAACTCGAGCACGCCGTCGGCGCGCCACCGTGCCAGGTCGCCGGTGTGATAGAGGCGCTCGCCTGCCTCTTCCGGGCGGCGCGCAAAGGGGTCGGGGCGGAAAGCCGCCGCCGTCAGGTCCGGCCGCCCGAGGTAGCCGCGCGCCAGGCAGTCGCCGCCGATCGCGAGCTCGCCGGGCAGGCCTGCCGGCGCCGGTTGACCGGCGTCGCCGAGGTCGAGCAGGTGGAAGCGCGCTCCCGCGATGGGCCGGCCGAGCGGCACGCTCCGCCCCTCCGGCTCCCGGGTGCAGATCCATTCGGCGACCGACACCGTCGCCTCCGAGGGGCCATAGCGGGAGACCAGGACGGGCACCTCCGGCCGGTCCGCGCCACCTGCGGCGTCCCCTGACCCGGCGCCGTCGGCGGCGGTGAAAGCCGCGAAGAAGCGCGCCGGCAGATCGCCCGGCACCCTCTCCCCGCCGGTCACCACGCGCCGTAGCGGCCGCGCGCGGCAGAAGGCTGGCTCCGCCAGCAGCGCCGGCAGCAGCGCCGGCGGCAGGTTGGCATTGGTAACCCGCTGCGCCGCGATCCGGCGCGCCAGATAGGCGGCGTCCTGCTGGCGCGCTCCCGCGGTCAGGACCACCGCGGCACTCGCCCAGAGCGGCGCAAAGATCTCCACCACCGCGACGTCGAACGCCAGGCGGGTGCGCTGCAGCACGCGGGCCCCCGGCGCCAGATCGGTGGCCACCTGGAAG
The DNA here is from genome assembly GCA_963732005.1 of uncultured Acidobacteriota bacterium. Classification (GTDB taxonomy): domain Bacteria; phylum Acidobacteriota; class Thermoanaerobaculia; order Multivoradales; family UBA5704; genus JASLEW01. The sequence continues at coordinate 1,764,894 of CAVSXT010000005.1, read as the reverse complement.
CGCAGCCGGTTGACCACCGCGCGATGCGGGACGACGACTCCCTTGGGAGCGCCCGTCGAACCCGAGGTGTAGATCACGTAGGCGGCATTGTCGGGGTGGGCGGCGGGCTCGCGACGGGCGGCGGGCTCGCCGAGAGAGTCGAGTTCGTCGTGGCGGGCGTCCGCGCCGTCGGCGGCGTCCTCGCCAAGGTCGCCGGCAACGCCGGAAGCGACCGCCGCCGAATGGAGCGCCGCCGGAGCGCCCGCGCCGCCGAGCGGCACGATGTGCGCGGAGCCCGCCAACCGCGGCGCCGCCGCCGCGTCGGCGAGCACCAGCCGCACGTCCGCGGCGGCGACGAGCTGCGCCAGGCGCTCTCGCGGGTGGGTGGGGTCGAGCGGCAGATAGGCGGCTCCGGTCTTGAGGATCGCGAGCAGCCCGATCACCAGCTCGCCGCAGGGCTCGGCGCAGATGCCGGCGATCTGCTCCGGCCCCAGTCCCATGGCGCGCAGCGTGCCGGCCAGCCGATTGGCGCGCCTCTCCAGCTCGCCATAGGTGAGCATCCAGGCGGTGCCGCCATCGCCCGCCTCGCCGCCGAGCCCGACGACGGCCACCGCCGCCGGCACGCTGGCCGCCCGGCGCTCGAAGGGCAGGTGCACCAGGCCGCCGTCGCCCGGCGACCAGCTCTCCCGGCTGCCCCGACCTTCCCGGTTTTCCCGGCCATCCCGGACTTCCCGGCTCTCCCGGCTCTCCCGGCTCTCCCGACCTTCCCAGCTTTCCTCGCCTTTCCGACCTTCCCGGCCTTCCCGGCTCCCAAGGCCCGCCGTGCTCCACTCGATCGTCAGCTGGTGCCGCTCGGCGGCCGAGCACAGGGCGAGCTCGCGCAGCGGGCGCTCCGGGGCGGCAAGGATGCCGGCAAGCAGGGCACGGAAGTGCGCCAGCAGCCGCAGGATGGTCGCGGCATCGAACAGCTCGCCGTTGAACCGCAGCGACAGGCCGATCCCGCTTCCCGGGCGGCCGCTCTCGGCCGCCGCCAGGCTGAGATCGAACTGCGCGGCGTGGCGCGGCAGGGCCACCGCTTCGAGCGCCAGGCCGCCGAGGTCGAGACTGGCACCCCCTTCGCCGAGCGCGAACCCACCCAGGCCCCGCTCGCCCGCCCGGCGCTCGCGGTAGAGCGCGAACATCACCTGGAAGATCGGCGACCGGCTGGGATCGCGCTCCCCGCCCAGGCGCTCGGCGAGCAGCGGGAAGGGGAGATCCTGGTGGGCGAAAGCCGCGACCGCCTCCCGCCGCACCCGGCGCAGCAGCTCGGCGAAGGTGGGATTGCCGCCCAGGTCGCCGCGCAGCACGACCGGATTGACCAGGTAGCCGACGAGGCCGGCAAGCTCGGCGGCACCCCGCCCCGCGGTAGGCGTGCCCACCAGCAGCTCTTCCTGGCCGCTGGTCCGGTAAAGCAGCGCCAGGAACGCCGCGACCAGCGTCATGAACGGCGTCGCCCCGGCGCGGTTGCCGAGGGCTTGCACCTCGAGCGCCAGCTCGCCTGCGAGCCGGAGCCCGCGCGAGCCGCCGCGAAAGCCCTGCAGCGGCGGCCGCGGCCGGTCGGTGGGAAGCTCGATGGGCGGCGCCCGGGGCAGCAGCGCGGCGCGCCAGAAGGACCACAGCCGCTCCCCTTCCGGCCCCGCCAGGCGTTCGGCCTGCCAGCGGCTGAAGTCGAGATAAGACGCGGCGGGCAGGGGCGGCAGCGCCTCGCCGCGCAGCAGCGTTCCCAGCTCGCCGAGCAGCACGCCGAGCGACCAGAAGTCGGCCACGATGTGATGCACGGCGAGCACCAGCAGGTGGCCGTCGCCGGCCGCCGCGGCGGGCTCGGAGGCCGGCTCGGCGGCCCGCTCGGCGGCCGGCTCGGCGGCCGGCGCCCGGCGCCGGAAAACCGCCACCCGCAGCAGCGGTCCCCTGGCGAGGTCGAAGGGCCGCTCCGCCTCCGCCGCCAGCCGCGCCAGCAGCCGCTCCTCGCTCCAGCCCGCGGCGTCCTCCTCGACGAAGGCGAAAGCCGCCTCCTCGTGCACCACCTGCTCGACCCCGCTGCCGCCGGCGCCCGCGGCGTCCTCACCCTCACCGCGCTCACCGCCCGCGACCGCTTCACCGCCCGCGGCGTCCTCGCCGCGCTCCCCGTCGCGCGCCGCGAAAGTCGTGCGCAGGCTGGCGTGCCGCGCCACCAGCGCCGCCAGTGCACCGTGCAGCCGCGGCACGTCCAGCGCCCCGCGCACCCGCGCCGCGCCGGCGATCGTCAGCGACGGATTGCCCGGCGTCATGCGGTCGAGGAGCCAGAGCGCCAGCTGCCCGTGGGAGAGCGGCCCGCGGGCGGCGCCGCCCGCGCGGCCCGCGATCCGCATCCCCGCCGCCGGCACCGGCTGGACCGCGCACCTCCCGGCCTCGGCCGCGCCGGCAAGCAGCTGGCTCACCTGGGAGCACAGCTCCGCCAGCGTCGGACCGGCGAGCAGGTCGGAGAACGGGACGGCCACGCCCAGCTCATCCGCCAGCGCCCCCGCGAGCTCGGCCGCGGCCAGCGAGTCGAGCCCGAGAGCGATCAGCGAGCGATCGGGCGGAAGGGCCGCCGCCTCGACCTCGAGAGCTCGTGCCGCCAGCCGGCGCACGCAGGCCAGGAGCGACGCCGCCGCCTCGGCGGCGGACCCCGGCGCCACCGCCAGCGCCGCGGCCTCGCGGCGGCGGACTTCGCCCTCGGTTGCCTCGCGGATCACGAGCGGATGCTCTTCAGTCGGAGGATGGCCACCCGCCACCGTCGATCGGTAGGCCACGAATCGTGCTGCGGCAAGCTGCCAGTGTTTTCCATCCTAGCAGCGGCAAAATTGGTCAGCGCGGCCGCTGTCCGGAAGCTGGCGTCATCAATGGCTCTCGATGCGTCATCTCTCGTGCGGCCGCCATCCACCACCGCTGCGCGGTCCCGGCGGTGCAGAGGCTCACTCCTGCCGCAGTGCGACGATCGGATCGATGCGGGCGGCGCGGCTCGCCGGCAGGTAGGCCGCGAGCAGGGCCGCACCCAGCAGCAGAGCGGCGCCGGCCAGGTAGGGGGCCGGCTCGACGGCGCGTGTCTGGTAGAGCTGGGCGGCGAGCACGCGCATCAACGCCAGGCCACCGGCGAGCCCCAGGACCACGCCGGTGGCGGCCAGCCGTGCCGCCTGACCCAGCACCAGCCCCAGGGCGTCGCTGCGCTTCGCGCCCAACGCCATGCGCACGCCGATCTCGCGGGTGCGCTGCGCCACCGTGTAGGCCATGAGCGCGCCGGTCCCCGCCGCCGCCAAGGCCAGGGCGAGGCCGGCGAAGGCCGCCACGACGAGCAGCGAGAAGCGCGGGCCGGCGAGCGCGCGGCTGACCTGATCGCCGAGCGTGCGCAGGCGGTTGAGCGGCAGGGCGGGATCCATCGTCCAGACCGCATGGCGCACCGCCGGCGCGGCGGCGAGCGGATCGGCCACCGTGCGCACCACCATGGCCAGCCCTTTGCCGGGCTCCTGGGCGTGGGGAAAGAAGATCTCGGGCGCGGGCGCGCGGGCCAGCGAGTCGAAACTCGTGTCGCCAACCTCGCCGACGATCTGCGTCCGCGGCCCGTCGCGGCCGTCGCGTAGCCAGCGGCCGATCACCGGCTCGCCGGCCAGGAAGCGCTCGGCCAGGGCGCGATTGACCAGCGCCACCCTGGGGGCCCGCTCGTCGTCGCGCTCCGACAGCGGCCGGCCGGCGAGCAGCGGGATCGCCATCGCCCGGAAGTAGTCGGGCGTCACCACGCGGCCGCCGACGCTCGGCGGCCCCTCGGGAGGGATGGGCCTGCCTTCCACGACGAGCTCGCTGACGCCGTACGCCGGATCCAGCGGCAGGCGGCTGGTGCCGCCGGCCGCAACCACGCCGGGCAGCGCCTCGAGCCGCCGGTTGAGCTCCACGAAGAACGCGTTCGCATGCCCTTCGTCGAGCTGGCGCGGGACCTCGACCTCGAAGGTGAGCGCGTGCTCGGCGATGAAACCCGGATCGACGCGGCGGAGGCGCGCGAAGCTCACCAGCATCAGTCCGGCCCCCAGCAGCAGGAGCAGCGAAAGCGCCATCTGAGCGACCACCAGGCTACTGCTCAGCCGGGCGCGGCCGCGCCCTGGTGAGCCGCTGCGTCCACCGGCTCGCAGGGTCTGCGCCAGCGCGGCCCTCGCCACCCGATGCGCCGGCAGCGCCGCCGCCAGCAGGCCGGTGACGAGTGCGGCGCCGAGGAGGTAGGCGAGCAGGGCGACGTCGAGATGCACTCCCTCGGCGCGCGGAACTCCTGGCGGCACCAGCCGCGGCAGCAGGCGCATCACCACCAGCGCCAACCCCAGGCCGGCGGCGGCGCCGGCCAGCACCAGCAGCAGGGTTTCGGCGAGCACCTCCCACGCCAGCCGGCCTGGACCGGCGCCCAGCGCGGCGCTCAACGACAGCTCATGCTGCCGCGTCTCCGCGCGCGCCAGCAGCAGCCCAGCCAGGTTGGCACACGCGATCAGCAAGAGAAAGGTCACGGCGCCGAACAGCAGGACCAGACTCAGCCGTACCCCGCCCACCAGCTGCTCGGCGAGCGGCACCAGCGTCGCGCCCACGCCGGCGCAGTCCTTGGGGTATTCCGCCGCCAGCCGTCCGGCGATCGCCTGCGCCTCGGCCCGCGCCGCCACCAGGGTCGTCCCGGGCGCCAGCCTGCCGAGAGCCTGATAGACGTGCAGGGCGTGGTTCTGCCACCGCTGCCGGTACCGCAGCGGCACCCAGAGCTCGGCCGGCTCGGCTGGCGCGCTCAGGTGCAGCGGGACCGTGAAGCCGGGCGGCATCACCCCGATCACCGTGACGGCCTGGCCGTCGAGGTGAAGGATGCTGCCGAGGGCCCGGCGGTCGCGGGCGAACCGCCGCCGCCAGAGCTCATCGCCGAGCACCACCGCCGGCGGCGCATCCGGACGCAGGTCGGCCGCGCCGATCAGCCGTCCCAGGCGGGGAGCGATGCCCAGCAAGGGAAAGAAGCTCGCATCCACCTCCGAGCCGCCCACCACCTCCGGCTCGCCGTCGGTCAGGTCGAAGTCGTGCGACAGCATGGCGGCGAGCGGGCGTAGCGTCAGGCTCTGACGCCGGTAGTCGTCGAAGGTCGCAGGCGCCACGGTCATCGTCGAGCGCCCCTGCTGGCGCGAATGGTCCTCCCAGAGCACCACCAGGCGGCCCGGATCGCGGTAGGGAAGCGGCCGCAGCAGGACCGCCTCGATCAGGCTGAAGGTCGCCGTGTCGGCCCCGATCGCCAGCGCCAGCATGCCGACGGCGGGCAGCGCGAATCCCGGGCTCCGCAGCAGCCGTCGGGCAACGATCCGGAGCCTGCCCGCCTGCTCGGAAAGAGCGCTCATCGCAGCGGCGAGGATATCCGTTGGCGGCGCAGCAGGCCTGGCCTACCGTCAAGTCTTTGAGTTAGGGCCTCGCGATCACGTCCGTCACCAGGCGTTCGAGCCCCTCGATGTCGAAGTCGGGTGGATCGACCGTCGCCCCGAGGCGGGCGATGACCAGCCGCTGCGACGGGATCACCACCAGGCGCTGGCCGAACAGACCCGAGCCGAAGAAGCTGTCGCCGGGCATGCCCGCCCGCACCCGTCCCCGCGCGTGCGGGGCGGCGCCGGCGTTGACCCAGAAGCCGGCGCCATAGTCGCTCGCCAGCGTCGGCGTGGTTGAGAAGCGCACCCAGCCCGGCGGCAGGATCCGGCGGCCGCCGCACTCGCCGTCGTCCAGGTAGAGCTGGCCCAGCCGCGCCCAGTCGCGGGCCGATGCGAGGACGCGGGTGGAGCCGATGGGGGTTCCCGCGGCGTCGAACTCGATGGTGACGTGATGCATGCCGAGCGGCGTGAACAGCTCGCGCCGAGCCCAGGCCAGGACGTCGGCGGCGTGACCGCCGACCGCATCGCGGATGATCGACGACAGCAGCAACGTGTTGCCGCTGGTGTACTCCCATGCGGTCCCCGGCGGCGCCTTGAGTGGCGCTCGGCTGGCAAAGGCCGCCATGTCCGGTTCGAGGAACAGCATCCGCGAAACGGGATCGAAGCCCGAGTCGCTTTCCTCGAGAGCCAGGCCGCTGGTCATGCGCATCAGCTGCTCGATGGTGATGGCATGACGCGGGTCGCGGGGGCTGGCCCACGCCGCGATCGGCGCCCGCTCGGTCACCTGCAAGCGGCCGTCACGCACCAGCACCCCGAGCATCGCGTTGATCGCCGACTTGCTCAGCGAGTAGCCGAGCAGCCGGGTCTCCGGCCCGATGCCGGCGGCGTAGCGTTCGGCGACCAGGCGGCCGTCGCGGTAGATCACGATGGCGCGGACATGGCGAGGCCGCCGCGGGTGCGGCTCGGCGAACGCCCGGTCGAGCGCCAGCCGCAGGCCCTCGGTGGCGGGTGCCACCACCGGCCCTTCGGACGGCACCACCGCGTCAGCCTCCGCGGCGCGAGCGGCGCGAGCGGCGCCGGGAGCGGGAGCGGCGCCCAAACCGCAACCCAGATCCGGCCGGGTGCCCGAGACGCTGGCGACGCTGGCGAAGTGGCCGCCCCAGCTCGCGGTCACCCGCCGGTGGCGGCGGTCGACGTCGACGCGCAGCCGCCGCAGCAGGCCGGCCTGGGGTGCCAGCTCTTCCGCCTCCACCCGCGCCGGATCCAGGCCGGCGACGAACACTTCCGAGCACAGCGTCTGGGCAACGACCGCCGCGCCCACCCGCAGGCCCTGGTCGAGCATCCGGTCCGGGCGCCGGATGGCCAGCGCCACGGCGAGACCCGCCAGCAGCAAGACCATGATCGGAAGCCATCGCCGGCGCGCCATCGAACCTCCCTCCTCCCATCGTCGCAGAGCCTGCGCTGGCTTCTACGTCACCGAGGGCAGGGGGTTTCGGCGCCGCTGCGCGCCGGCCAGGACGCGCGCGGCGAGTGGCGAGCCCAATCGAGGCGTCGGCCGGGCCGCCCCAGGCAGCTTCAGCTTCCCATTCCCGTTCAGCTTCCCGCCGCGGCCTGCGCAGCGGCGGCGCCCAGCAGCGGCGCGATCCTGGGCCGCAGCAGCGGATCGAGGGCGACGGCCCGCCCGAGCGCCTCGCGCGCCCTGACCGCGGCCTCGCGCCGCGCGCCCGGGGCGCCTGCCTCGCGGGCCGCGGCCAGCTCCAGAGTGCCCTGGAGCCGCTCGGCCTCGGCGAGGCGGGGGTTCAGGGCGAGCGCCTTCCGCGCCGCTTCCAGGCCCTTTCCGATCGCCGCCACGCAAACCGCGCCCACCGGCGCATTTCTATCTGGCGGCGTCAACGCCTTCGTCCCTGGCGGCGTCAACGCCTTCGCGGGTATCGCCAGCCCCGGCTCGCAGCGCAGCTCCTCGACCGCGGCCAGGTCAGCCCAGGTGGCGGCGTCGGCGCCATTGACCGCCAGCGAGCGCGCCAGGTCGCGCGCCGCCGCCGCCAGCCGGCCGGCCGCCTCGGCGCCGCGGCGCAGCGCCCAGCGCGCCGCCACCAGCTCGAGCTCGGCGCGGGTGCGGATCACCTCGGCGTCGTTGGGATTCATCGCCAGGCTGCTCGCGACCTCCCGCCGCCCCTCGGCCAGCGCCGGCTCCGGGTCCAGGCCGCGCCCGGCGAGATAGTCGCCGAGGTAGAACGCGGCCGCGGCCAGGTTGCTGACCGGATCGGGGTCGTTGCGGTTGAGCGCCCTGGCAGCCTCGAGCTCCTGGCGCGCCTGCCCGATCGCCGGCCGCGGATCGAGACCCGCCTTGGCCTCGTACAGGGCGCGGATCAGCAGCGCGCAGCCGAGGTTCTGGTGCGCCGAGGAGAACCGCGCTTGCAGTGCCAGCGCGCCGCGGTAGCTCGCCACCGCCTGCTCCAGGGCCGGCCGCGGGTCCAGCCCGTGGTCGAGCTCGTACTCGCCGGCCACGACATAGGCGTTGCCGAGATTCGAGTAAGCCTGGACGGTGCGCGGATTGATCGCCAGCGTTCGCCGATAGCTCGCCGCCGCCGCGGCCAGCAGCGGCCTGGGGTCGCGCCCGTGCAGCTGGTCGTAGGCGGCGCGCTGGAACAGCGTATAGGCGAGGCGGTGATGCAGGTTGGCGGCCCGCGGGTCGATCGCCAGCCCCCGCCGGAAGCTCGCGGCCGCACGGTCGAGCATCGGCGTCGGATCCAGCCCCTGCCCGATCTGGTACTCGCCGAGCGCCAGCTGCGCGAAGCCCAGGTCCTGATGGCTCGCTGCCGACCCCGGCGCCAGCAAGGCCGCCCGCTCCCCATCCGCCAGCGCCCGCTCGAAGGCGGCCCGCGGGTCGCGCCCATGAGCGACCTGGAACTGCCCCAGGCGCAGCCAGCTCTGCGCGCGGAGGCGCAGCGGCTCGTCGTCCGCCGGCCCCTCGCCGGCGGCCAGCGCCTGAGTGGTGGCGGCGATCGCCGCGTCGAACGCGCTCACCGGGTCCGCGCCCCTGCTCTCGCGGTCCACCCCGAGCGTCAGGTTGGCCTGGGCCAGCGCGGCGAGCGCCGCGGCGCTGCCCGGCTCGGCGGCCAGGGCGGCGTCGCAGGCGGCGCGGACGGCGCCGAAGCCATCCTCGGCGCCGTGTCCGCGCGCCCATTCGAGATCCAGGGCGGCGGCCTCCAGCGCGCAGCGGGCGGCATGGACCTCCGGCGCGCTGCGCGCCACCGCCGCTGCCGCCGCCTCGTCGCGCCTGCCCGCCGCCAGCCATCCCGCCGCGGCCTCGTAGTCGCCGCGCTCGCGCGCCTCGCGCCCAAGCTGCAGATGGACGCCGCCCATCAGCAGGGCAGCTTCGAAGCGGGCGGGGTCCTCGGCGAAGGCGCGCGCCGCCTGCCGCACCGCCTCCGGCTGGCGGTGCTCGGCCAGCGCCAGCAGTGCCAGCAGGTAGTGCCGGCTCTCGCCTTCCGCGCCGCGGCTGGCGCCGAACGCCGCCCGCGCCGGCGCCAGGAAGCTCCCTTCCGCCGCCTGGCGGCGGGCGCGCCGCAGGTCTTCGTCCGCCAGGTGCGCCGCCTGCTCGAGCGCCGCCTGGTAGCGCTCGGTCAGCACCCGGCCCAGGGCGTAGGCCACCTCGGGCCCCCGGTAGCCCAGCCCCCAGGCGGCACCGAGCTCGCGGTGCGCCGCGTCGAGCCGGTGGAGGGCCAGGTAGCCGCGCCCGAGGGCGTAGTGCCCCGGGCCGGCGGCGAAGTCGCCCAGCCGCGCCATCTGCGCCGCGAGCTGGCGCATCCGCTCCCGCACCAGGAGCTGATCACGCCGCACGTCGTGGAGCGGCAGCAGGTAGGCGATGCGCAGCGTGGTCTCGATCTCCTGCACCTGGCGGCCGAAGCGCTGCGCCGCGAGCGCCGACTCGCGGGCGCGCCACTGCGCTCGCCAGGCCAGCAGCGCCATCGCACCGACGGCGACCAGCGCCACCGCGCCGGCCGCCGCCGCCGCCCGATGCTTGCGCAGCCGCTTCGTCGCGAGGTACCACCAGCCGGCGGGCCGCGCCAGCACCGGCTCACCGTCGAGGTAGCGCCGCAGGTCGGCGGCCAGCGCCCGCGCCGAGTCATAGCGCCGTGCCGGTTCGCGCTCGAGGCACTTCATGACCACCGTTTGCAGGTCCGGCGGCAGCCCCGGCGCCCGCCGCGAGAGGGGCGTCACCTCGCCATGCAGCAGCCGCACCAGCACCTCCGTCTGGTTGCCGCTGCCGAAGGGCGGCTGGCCGCACAGCAGCTCGTAGAGGGTGGCCCCGAGGCCCCACACGTCCACCCGCCGGTCCACCGCCGACGCCCCGGCCTGCTCCGGCGCCATGTAGTGCAGCGAGCCCACCGCCAGGCCGATCCGCGTCTCGTGCGGCGCCGCGGTGTCGCGCGCCACGCCGAAGTCCGCCACGTAGGGGTGCGGCTCGCCGTCCTCGCCGCGCTCGATCAGGATGTTGCCGGGCTTGAGATCGCGGTGGATGAGGCCAGTGCGATGGGCGGCGTGCACCCCTTCGGCGACCTGGCGCATCACCTCCACCCGCTGCTCGACGCTCATCTCCGGCGCCGCGTCGCTCAGGATGCCGCCGGCGATGAGCTGCATGGCGATGTACGGCCGGCCGCCTATCTCCCCGGCGTCGTACACCTTGCAGACGTTGTCGTGCTCGATCCTGGCCTGCGCCCGCGCCTCGCGCAGCAGCCGTTCGACCGCCGCCGGGTCCTGGGCCAGCAGGCACTTGAGCGCCACCGGCCGCCGCAGCACCGTGTCCCAGGCCCGCCAGACCCGGCCCATGCCGCCCGCCCCCAGCGGCGCCTCCACCCGGTAGCGCCCCCAGTCCTCTCCCGGTACCGGACCATCCCGCGGCCCGCCGGCCGGCTGCCAGCGGCGATGATCGCCGGCGTCGGTGCGTGCGCCGCCGCCGCTCGCAGGCTTCGCCACTCGCGTCTCCTCGAATAGGGCTCGCCGTCAAGCATAGCGCGAATGCGCGATCGGCGGCCGGGCCGGCCGAGGAACCCGGTGGGGCTCACCTCCCAGGCGGAGCAGGCGATGCTCGGCGCGGGGAACGCTTCGCATACCGCCATTCCAACAGCAACGCGATGCCGACGCCGGCGAGGAGAAATGGCCCGATCCAGAAGGTGTCGACGCGAAGGATCCTGGCGTCGGCGAGCAGCAGCGTGACGCCGGCGACGAGGAACAAAGGACCAGTCATGATGCAGTGGAAAGAGCGATTCCTGAGCCAGTTGGCGAGGCAGCCGATGGCCATGGCGAACAGGCACGCGGCCGCTGACGGCGCATGGAGAGGACGCCAGTAGATTCCCACGAGACTCAGCGCGCCCCAGGCGATCAGCGAGACCGTGAACCAGTAGCACAGCGCTGCCGGCGACGTACAGCAGGCTTCCACCTTCTCGGTCATGGCCGCAGCTCGGAGACCACCTGGCGGAGTTCACGAAGACAGCACTTGCCGGCCGGATTGCGCACCTCGCAGGCGCAGGCGCCGCCCTTGACCAGGGCGGCGATCCGATCCAGGGTCGAGGAGGTCCCGGCGCCCCGGACCTCCTGCTGGAGTTGGCTGCGGCCGACGCCCCAGCAGTAGCAAACGAGATCCCCTCCGCGCTTGAAGCCGGGCGTGACGTGGAGGTCGGCAACCCGGATCTGCGCCCCGCGAGATCCGAAGTACACGATGTCGCACAGCGGATCGCGGCAGAGGCGGAACTCCTGTCGCTCCGGCAAGGATCCGGCGAGCAGCGCGGCGACCGTTCGCCAACCTACGGTGGTGCCGGCGTCACCGGTGGCGGGACAGGTGAACGGCCGGGAAGTCGCGACCGGATCCGAGCAGCAGTCACCTGGGAACATGGGCGTCTCGCCGCAGCAGGGGCAAGAGATGGTCCCGCAGCGCCTCGCGGGTCCGCAGCACGCTGCGGCCCCAGCTGATCAAGGGCTGCGGCACGTCGAGCCAGGTGGCGCCGGCTGGATAGAGGAAGTAGGCGTCCCATTCGACGTCTTCGTCGCTGCGCCGGGTCACCCGTTGCATGAACCATCGGCCCACGGCGTCGCTCTCGTCCCAGTACTGGAGCACCCTTGGGTCGGGGAGGTTGCCAGGATTCCACCGGTCCATCGCATCGCTGCGCAGAATCGGCAGCCACACGGCATAGACCTGCAACCGGGCCTCGGGGTTTGCTGCCAGGATCTCGTTGGCCACCCACCGGGCGCCGGCGACGCAGATCCCTCAGGTTGGGGAGAAGAGCAGCACGAGCCGCGGCCGGCCGACGTCGCGATTGAACGCCGCCTTGAGCTCTTCCACGCCGCTGAGCTGCCGCAGGGAGGTGACGCCGGGAGCGCGGGTGGTGATCGGCCTGGTGAGCCATGCGCTCCAGGCGCTGCTGGTGAGCAGGGCCGCGACGATCAGGGCCATCAACCACAATCGACCCATCGCGGGCCGCCGCTCACAGGCATCGCCCGGTCCGCACCGCCGGCGATAGGACTGCACGAACGCGGCGAGCAGTGACAGACCCGCCAGGGCGCCCAGCCAGATCCGGTAGGGGCCGAAGAAAGCCCCGGCGCCCGCCAGCGCGACCCCGAGGGAGCCGAGCGCGATCGGGATGCAGCACAGCGTTGCCAGAGCGTAGCCGGCGGCCGCGGCGATGGCGCCGGCGCCGAACCCGCTCACGCGATGCGCGCCCTTGCTCATGATTCTGCTGCTGCTTGACCGAGAGTCTCGAGCAGCGGGCAACCTTGCAACGGGGCCCTGGCCTCGCAGGCACGAGCGAGGCTCGAGAGCGCGCCGCGCAGCGCTTCCAGATCGCGCATCCGGGCGGCGATCTCGTCGAGCTTGCAATGCACCCGCGCCGCCACGTCCTCGCAGGCCCGCGCCGAGTCCCGATGCAGATCCAGCAGCTCCTGCACCTCGACGAGCGAAAACCCCAGGGACTTCGCCCTGCGAATGAAGCGCAGCCGTTCGAGCGCTGCCGCCGAATACTGCCTATAGCCTGACGGCTTACGGGGTGGTTCCGGGAGCAGTCCCCGCCGCTCGTAGAAGCGAATCGTCTCGACACCAACCCCGACTGTCCTAGCGATCTGACCTATGGTGTAAACGGCGCGGCACCCTTCCATGACCGCAGCATAGACCATGGACCCAAGTACGGAGTCAAGGCGTGCGTAAGGGCCGAGGGGTTGGGCAGTGCCGCACGGGTCGGTCGCCGGCGACGTCCCCTGGTCAGCAGCCAGCGCAGGAGGAGCGGCCCCGAACGCCCTCGAGGCCCTCTTTGATGATGAGGGGCACCATGCAGAGCGCCGCCAGCGGATCGGCCCACCACCAACCGAGAGCCGCGTTGAGGAGCAGGCCGCCGAGGAGAATGGCCGAAAGGTAGCCGCAGAGCGCCGTTTGCTGCGCATCGGCGGCGAGGGCGCCGCTGCCCATTCCCACCGCGACACGGCGCTTGGCCCGGGCGAGGAGCGGCATGGCCACGAGCGAGGCCACCGCGAGCGCGATGCCGGGAAGGCTCTGCGTCGGTCGTTGCTGGAGAAGGAGCGAGCGAGCAGCCTCGCCGGCGACGTAGACGGCAAGGGCGAGGAAGCACGCACCGATGACGCGCAGGCTCGTCCGCTCGACTCGCGCCCGCCGCTCCGGGTCGAAGTCCGCGGACAGACGCCAGAGGGCGGTCACACCGGCGGCGAGCTCGATGAGGCTGTCCACCGCGAAGCCAAGCAGCGCCACACTGCCGGCAGCCCCGGTTCGCGTGTGGCTCATCGCGGTCGACGAGCCGGTCGTGGCGCTCGCCCTTTGTGCGTATACTTCCTGCGTGCACAGCTGGCGCCGCCTCCGTCCCGCCGCCGCGGTCTTTCTTGCCGCTGCCTTCGCCGTCCTGTCCGGGGCGCCGCTCTGTCTCTCGGACGCCTGTCCGATGAGCGCCACGGAGCGGCAGGCCTGCAGGCGGATGGGGAGGGAGTGCTGCGGCAACGACACCGGGCGGCTATCGCATGCCCAGGCCGCGCCGTTGCCCCCAATCGCCACCACGACGCAGGCTGCGATGGTCGTGCCGCCGCCGCTTGCCGCCACCACGCTGCCCAGCCCGGCTCCCGTGGCTGCCGCCGCGATCGTCCAGGGAATCGGCCTCTTCACCCTCTTTGCCGTCTTCGTGATTTAAGCGCTCCCCCGGGGAGAAGTGTGTCCGCTCGCGCCCATCGCGGGCGCGCGAACCCTGACTTCGCTCGCGGAGGAACGCCATGCATCATGCTGTCCGGAAGGTCCTTTTTCTAGCTGCCTGTGCTGCCATCCCACGGCTCTCCTCGGCCGCGGAGAGACCGGCCACGCCGCTTGGCAGGCTGGTCGAGGAGGCGGCGGCCAGCAACCCGGAAGTGCTGGCCGCGGAACATGGGTGGCGGGCAGCGGCGGAGATTCCGCAACAGGCGCGGGCGCTGCCGGAGACGCAGCTGTCGGTGCAGGAGCTCAGCGTCGGGAGCCCGAGACCTCTTGCCGGCTTCAATCACAGCGACTTTGCCTATGTCGGGGTGGGCGCTTCGCAGGACCTTCCGTATCCCGGGAAGCGAGCGCTGCGCACCGCGGTGGCTGCCCACCAGGCGGAGTCACTGCACGAGGCCGTGGGCGCGGTCCGCCGGCGCGTCGTCGAAGCGCTCAAGCTCGCCTATTACCGGCTGGCCTATCTGCAGCAGACGGTGGGGATCCTCGAGCGCCACGACGGACTGCTCAGGCAGATCGAGCAGGCGGCGGAGTTGCGCTATGGCGTCGGTCAGGGAGCTCAGCAAGACGTGCTCAGGGCGCAGCTGCAGCACTCCAGGATTCTCCAGGAAGTCGCGATGCACCATCAGGAAGAAGGGCAGCTGCAGGCGCAGCTGAAGCAGACGCTGAACCGCCCGCAGACGGCTCCCGACATCGTCGCGGAGCCGCTGCTACCGACCGTCCTGCTGCGTAGCGGTGCGGATCTGTTGCAGCAAGCGGCCGCGCAAAATCCCGATCTGCGCGCTCGGCGCGAGTCGCTGCGCGGCAAGCAGACGCAGGTCGAGCTGGCGCACCGGGAGCTGCGGCCGGATTTCAACCTGCAGGCCACCGTCGAGCACACCGGATCGCAGTTCCGCGACTATTACCTGGCGAGCTTCGGGATCCGCCTGCCGAACCGCGGCCGGCGTGCCGCCGAGCTGGCTGAGGCAGAGCAAGAGCGGGCGCGCGCCGAGCAGGAGCTGCAAGCCGAGGCGCAGCGCGTCGGCTCCGAGATCGCGCAGCAGCTCGCGCTGCTTCGCGGCTCCGAAGAGCGCCTCGAGATCTACGACCAGGGCCTCATCCCCCAGGCCGCGGCCACCTTCCAGGCCGGCATCGCCGCCTACCAATCGAATCGCCAGGACTTCGCGAGCCTGCTCGGCAACTTCCTCGATGTCCTCGAGCTGAATCTCGAGCGCCGCCGCGAGCTGGCCGATCATGAGTCGACGCTGGCGCGGCTCGAAAGGCTGACCGGAGCGACCTTGCCGTGACCGAGGACCATGAGCTGCACCCAAACCCACGGCCCAGCGAGCAATCCGGCAAGGCACCGCGCTACCGCGGGGCCTTCTTCGTCGCGCTCGCGCTCGCGGCGACGTTCGCCCTGGCGACCGGCGCGCTCTGGTGGCGGCAGCGGCAGCGAGCGCTGCCACCGAGCGCTCGCGCCGCCGCGCCGGCGCCGGCTGGTGGCAGCCACGCGATGCTGCCCGCCTCGCCGGAGACCCCGCTGGCGCCGATTCAACTGTCGCCGCAGCGCCTGCAGCGCATCGGGATGCAGACGGGCAGCGTGGCATACGAGCAAGTCGACAGCGAGCTCCGCTGCGCCGGCACCGTGCAGCTGGACGAGCGGCGGCTCGCCTACGTGCAAACCCGCTTCGCCGGTTGGATCCGCCGGCTGTACGTCGCCACGACTGGCGAGTTGGTGCGCCGCGGCCAGCCGCTGTTCACCATCTACAGCCCGGACCTGGTCGCCACGGAGCAGGAATACCTGCTCGCCCGGAAGAATCAGGCGGCGCTGGCAGGCAGCTCGGTGGACGGCGTCGCCGCCGGCGCCGCGTCGCTGCTGGGCGCCGCCAGGGCCCGCCTGGAGCAGTGGCAGGTTCCCACCCGCGAGATCGAGCAGCTCGCCGCCTCCGGCAACGCGATCCCCGACCTGGCGATCGATTCGCCGGCCGCCGGCTACGTGATCGAAAAGAACGTCCTCCCCAACATGTACGTGCAACCCGACACCAGGCTCTACACGGTGGCGGACCTGACCGCGGTCTGGGTCGTCGCGCAGGTGTTCCAGAACGACGCGGGCAGGATCAAGCCGGGCGATCCTGCGGAAGTCAGGGTGGATGCCTACCCCGGCGTCGTCTTCCGGGGGGCCGTCGACTACCTGCTGCCGCAATTCGACGCTGCCACCCGCACCCTGCCGGTGCGCCTGGCGTTGCCGAATCCGCGCCTCGAGCTGCGGCCGGGGATGTATGTCGACGTGAGGTTGCGCCTGCCGCTCGGCCGGCAACTGGTGATTCCCGCCGCCGCCGTGTTCGAGTCGGGGACCAGGAGCCTGGTTTTTATCTACCGCGGCGACGGCAACATCGAGCCGCGGCAAGTCGAGTTGGGAGCGCGGGCCGGCGACGAGGTGGTGGTCGCGAAGGGTCTCGCCGCCGGCGATGCGATCGTGACGTCGGCGAACTTCTTGATCGATTCCGAGGCGCAGCTGCAGGCCGCCGCGGGCGGCTTCATGCCGCCGCCGCCGGGCGCCGGAGCCGCCGCGGCGATCAACGCGCCGCCACCGGTCCAGACCGCGGTCGAGATGACGACCGACCCCTCGCCGCCGCGCAAGGGCGGCAACTCGTGGCGCGTGCAGGTGACCGGAGCGGACGGCAGGCCGGTCGCCGGCGCCGAGGTCAGCGTCACCTGCTCGATGGCGGCGATGCCGGCCATGGGCATGGCGGCGATGAGCACGACGATCCAGGCCGGCGATCAGGGGGGCGGGAGGTACGAGGGGCAGGGCGAACTGGCGTCGGGCGGCACCTGGCAGGTGACCGTGACGGTCCGCCGGCAGGGCCGGACGCTCGCCGCCAAGCACCTCACCGTGAACGCGACAGGAGGGATGCAGCCATGATCTCCCGGACCGTCGAGTGGTGCGCGCATCACCGTTTCCCGGTGTTGGCCGGCGTCCTTGGCCTGATGCTGGCCGGCATCTGGGCGATGGGACAGGTGCCCCTGGACGCCCTGCCCGACATCTCCGACGTCCAGGTCATCATCCACACCAGCTGGGAGGGACAGCCGCCCGACGTCATCGAGGACCAGGTGACCTACCCGATCGTCACGGCGCTGCTCGCCGCGCCGCGGGTCAAGGCGGTCCGCGCTCAGACCATGTTCAACGACTCCTACGTGTTCGTGGTGTTCGAGGATCGCACCGACATCTACTGGGCGCGCTCGCGAGTCCTGGAATATCTGCAAGCGATCGCGGGCCGGCTGCCGCCAGGTATTCATCCCGCGATCGGTCCGGACGCGACGGGCGCCGGGTGGGTTTACGAGTATGCCCTGGTCGATCCCTCCCACCGGCACAGCCTGGCGGATCTCCGCAGCCTGCAGGACTGGCAGTTGCGGTATCAGCTGGCAACGGTGCCCGGCGTCGCCGAGGTGGCGACGATCGGCGGTTTCGTCCGCCAGTATCAGGTGCGGCTGGACCCCGCCAAGCTGCTGGCCTACGGCATTCCGCTGTCGGTGGTCATCGACCGCGTCAAGGCGAGCACCAACGAGGTCGGCGGCCGGGTTCTCGAGCTGAGCGGCACCCGCTACATGATCCGCGGCCTCGGCTACCTGCGGTCGCTGGCCGATCTGGAAAATGTCCCGGTGATGGCGCGAAACGGCACGCCCGTGCGGCTCGCGGAGCTGGGGACGGTGGCGTTCGGCCCTGACATCCGGGAGGGGGTGGCGGAATGGCAGGGAGAGGGCGAGACGGTCGGCGGCATCGTCGTGATGCGGTACGGCCTCAACGCGCTCGACGTCATCCATGGGGTCAAGCGGAAGCTGACGGAGATCAAGGCGTCGCTACCGGCAGGAGTGGAGATCGTGGCGGGATACGACCGGTCGGGATTGATCGAGGCATCGATCGGCACCCTGGAGCGCGATCTGCTGGCGGAGGCGGCGATCGTCAGCCTGGTGATCGTGATTTTCTTGTTTCATCTTCGCTCGGCGCTGATTCCGATCATCACCCTGCCGATCGCCGTGGTGGCCGCCTTCGTTCCCATGTACCTGCTCGGCGTCAGCTCGAACATCATGTCGCTCGGCGGCATGGCGCTGGCGATCGGCGTGCTGGTCGACGCCGCCATCGTCATGGTGGAGAACGGCTACCGGCACCTGGCGGAGCCGGCCGCGCCGGCGGTGCCGGCGCCGGTCCCTGCCGGCGGCGTCGACGCGGTGGGCGTCGCGGTCGCGGCAGCGGCGCGGCGGCGCATCCTCATCGATGCCGCCAAGCAGGTGGCCCCGGCACTTTTTTTCTCGCTGCTGATCATCGTCGTGTCGTTCCTGCCGGTGTTCCTGCTCGAAGCGCAGGAGGGGCGCATGTTCCGGCCGCTGGCCTGGACGAAGACACTGGCCGTCGGCTTCTCGTCGCTGCTCGCGATCACGCTGGTGCCGGTGCTGATGGTGCTGTTGATCAAGGGCAAGCTGCGGCCGGAAGCGGCGAATCCGGTCTCCCGCGTGACGCAGGCGCTCTATCTGCCCGTGCTGAGGCTCTGCCTCCGCTACCGCAAGACGACCCTGCTGCTCAACCTGGCGTTCCTGCTCGTGACGTTCCCCATAATGTTCAGGCTGGGCAGCCGGTTCATGCCGCCGCTGTTCGAGGGCTCGACGCTCTACATGCCCACGGCGCTGCCCGGCATCGGGATCGCGGAGGCCTCCCGGATGCTGCAGGAGCAGGATCGGATACTGCGCTCCTTTCCCGAGGTCGCAACCGTCTTTGGCACCGTTGGGCGGTCGGACAGCGCGACGGACAACGCGCCGCTCGACATGTACGACACCACCGTGATGCTCAAGCCGCGGGCGCAGTGGCGAGCGGGCATGACTTACGAGAAGCTGGTCCTCGAGATGGACGGCCGCCTGCAGTTCCCCGGCTTGACCAACACCTGGACGATGCCGGTGGAGAACCGGCTCGACATGTCCTTGACCGGGATCAAGACCGCCGTGGGCATGAAGATCCAGGGTGCCTCACTCGACGGGATTCAGCAGCTCGGCGCTCGTATTCAACAGATCCTCGCCGGCATGCCGCAGGTGCGCTCGGTCTTTGCCGAGCGGGTCGCGCAGGGATTCTACGTCGACGTCGAGACCAACCGGGCGGAGGCGGCGAGATACGGCCTGACCGTGGCGGACGTGCAGCAGGCCGTCAGCTCGGGAGCCGGCGGCGTCAACGTGGCCGAAAACGTCGAGGGACGCGAACGCCACCCGGTCAACGTGCGCTACGCGCGCGACTTCCGGGACGACCTCGACGCGCTGCGCCGGGTGCTGATCGCGACGCCCTCGGGAGCGCAGATCCCGCTCGCGCAGGTGGCCACGATCTCGTTCTCCCATGGTCCGGCGATGATCCGCGATGAAGAGGGCCGGTTGACCGGCTACGTCTATCTCGACCTCGACAGCAGGGACTACGGCGGGTTCGTCCAACGGGCTACGGACCTGCTGGGCCGGCGGCTGGCGCTGCCGCCGGGGTACAGCTACCAGTGGTCGGGTGAGTACGAGCTCGAGCTGCGCGCCAGGGAGCGCCTGAAGATCATCCTGCCGCTCGTCTTGCTGGTGATCCTGTTGCTGCTCTATCTGGTGTTTCATTCGGTCGCCGAGGCGCTGGTCCTGATCTTCCCGACGGTGTACGCCATGACCGGCGGCCTGATCCTGCAATGGCTGCTCGGCTACGAGCTCAGCGTCGCGGTCTGGGTCGGATACATCGCTCTGTTTGGCATCGCCGTGGAGACCGGGGTGGTCATGGTGGTCTACCTGCACGACGCTCTCGACCGGCGGCTGGCGACCGGCGTCCCACTGCGGCATGAAGACATCGCAGCGGCGGTCATCGAGGGCGCGGTGCAGCGGCTGCGGCCGAAGTTGATGACCGTCTGCGTGGTCCTGGCGAGCCTGATCCCGATCCTCTGGGAGTCGGGCATCGGCGCCGACGTGATGAAGCCGATCGCGGCGCCGATGGTGGGCGGGATGGTCACCTCGACCATTCACGTCCTCATCCTGGTCCCGGTCTTTTTCGCGCTCATGAAGGAGCGCGCGCTGCGCCACGGAACGCTGCGGGGGGCCACCGCGAACGACGAGATCATCGAGACCTCTGCCATTTCGGGCTGACCGCCCCGGGGCCGGCCTCTGTGCGCTTTCTCGCTCCTCATCAGGTGTCCGGAGGAGTCTCGTGGCGATCTCCCAGCGGCGATCGCCGCGTTCGTCGACACCTCCGGCAAACGCCTCCTCAAAGCGGTCGTCGTGTGGACGCCGGCGCCCCCCCTCAGCGCCCCTCGCCCTCCCGCAGGTCCTCGAGCATCACCGGCTCGGCGAAGTAGTTCTCGATCTCGATCCGCCTCGACTCGGGGTTGGCGCGGATGCGGCTGGCCTGCAGCAGCTTGCCCTCGCCGCGGCCGTGCTTGTCCACCTGCAGCTCGATCAGCGTGTAGGGATAGCTCAGCGAGCGCGTGTGGTACATCTCCTCCCACATCTTGATGATGCGGTCGGTGGCCAGGAAGATGTGGCGGCTGCCGTCCGGGTCGAGCCGCTGGTGGGCGTAGTGCAGATTCCAGGAGAGGGTATCTGGCGTGCGGATGGTGCCGACGGCCGGCACCGCCTGCAGCGCGGCCAGCAGCCCCTGGTCGCCGTCCTGGCGCAGCGCCAGCACCAGCCGGTCCCGCTCCTCCGGCGTCGACCAGCGATCGATGCTGATCTGCACGATGGCCGCGCCGCCGGCGGGCAGGCCGGGCGCATCTCCGAGGTGCACCGCCAGCGCCGTGAACTTGTCCGGCATCACCTCGTGCGGCTGATAGGCCTCGCGCCCGGACTCGCCCTGCGTGCCGCTGCCGCCCATGCCTCCGGCACCGCCAGCACCACCGGCGCCGCCATAGCCATAAGCCCCGTTGCCCCTCGTCGCGCACCCCAGGACCGCGCCCATCAGCGCGCCCGCCGCCACCAGCGCCAACCCGATCGCCGACCAGCCGGATCCCCGCTCCGTCCGCACCGCCCGCTTCGCTCGCTCCGCCCACTTCGACCGCACGGCTTGCGACATGCAGATCCTCCCTTTCCTCGCCGCCCCGAAACGCTCGGGGCCGCCTTCGCTACCCCCTCTTGGCATCCCTGCATGCCTGCATGACTGCCTGGTGCCACGGACCCGCCCCGCCGCCGCCCACCCCCGCCACTCCCGCTCGCGGACCGCGGTCCGCAGCGCGCACTCGCCGCCCGCTCACCGCGCCCTCAAGGATGCTACCGTAGCCGTCGCATGGCAAGGGACCGCGCCTGGGTGGTGCTCAAATTCGGCGGCACCAGCGTCGCCACCGCGGCACGCTGGGCCACCATCGCCGCGCAGGCCGAGCGTCGCCTGGCCGAGCGGCGGCGGCCGCTGATCGTCTGTTCCGCCCTGGCCGGCATCTCCAATCGCCTCGAAGAGATGCTGGGGCTGGCGGTGCTGGGGCGTCACGAGGCGCCCCTGGCCGAGATCCGCGATCGCCATCTCGAGCTGGGCGCCGCGCTGGGGCTCGCCGCCGGCGACGTGCTGGCGGCCGAGCTCGAGGAGCTGTCGCGCCTGGCGCTGGGCGCCGCGCTGCTCGGCGCGGCCGGCCCGCCGCTGAAGGCCAGGGTGATGGCGTTCGGCGAGCTGCTCTCGACCCGCCTCGGCGCCGCCTGGCTCAACGCCCGCGGCATCCCCACCGCCTGGCTCGACGCTCGCACCGCGCTGCTGGCGCGCGACGAGCAGCCGGCCCATTCGCCGCGCGCCTATCTGGCCGCCTCCTGCGACGCCGAGCCCGACCCGGAGCTGCGGCGGCGGCTGGCCGCGGAGCCCGCCGCCACCGTCCTCACCCAGGGCTTCATCGCCCGCAACCGCGCCGGCGAAACGGTGCTGCTGGGCCGCGGCGGCTCCGATACCTCGGCGGCCTATTTCGCCGCCAAGCTCGGCGCCGAGCGGTGCGAGATCTGGACCGACGTGCCCGGCATGTTCACCGCCAACCCGGCGCAGATCCCCTCGGCCCGGCTGCTGCGCTGGCTCGACTACGAGGAGGCGCAGGAGCTCGCCACCACCGGCGCCAAGGTGCTGCACCCGCGCTCGATCCCGCCCCTGCGCCGGCGCGGCATCCCGCTGCACGTGCTGTGCACCGATCGGCCCGAGGCGCCCGGCACGGTGATCTCCCAGGCCGGCTCGACCGGCGGCCCCCAGGTCAAGGCGGTGTCGTCGCGCCGCGGCATCACCCTGGTGTCCATGGACACGGTCAGCATGTGGCAGGAGGTCGGCTTCCTGGCCGAGGTCTTCGCCTGCTTCGCGCGCCATGGTCTGTCGGTCGACTCGGTTTCGACCTCCGAGACCAACGTCACGGTCTCCCTCGATCCGAGCGCCAACGCCATCGAGCCGGCGGCGCTCAAGGAGCTGCTGCGCGAGCTGGCCAGCCATTGCGAGCCGCGCCTGATCGCGCCGACCGCCTCGCTGTCGCTGGTGGGCCGCGGCATCCGCACCATCCTGCACGAGCTCGGCCCGGTGCTCGAGGCGTTCGAAGAGCTCAAGATCCACATGGTCACGCAGTCGGCGAGCGACCTCAACCTCACCTTCTTCGTCGACGAGGAGCAGAGCGAGCGCCTGGTGCGCCAGCTGCACGGCCTGCTCTTCGGCCAGACGGCGGAGACCGCGCTGCTCGGGCCCACCTGGAGTGAGCTTACCGGCCATGACGACCAGGCCGGACCCGACCATCACGCCGGCGCGGCCCCGGGCGCGAGCGCCGCCGACACCGGCAGTCCTGGCGGGGGCGACTGGTGGCGGCGGCGGCGGCAGGAGCTCCTGGCGCTCGCCGCCGAGAGCTCGCCGCTCTACGTCTACGACGCCGCGACCCTGGCGCACGCCGCCCGCCAGCTGCTGGCGCTTGCCGCCGTCGATCAGGTGCTCTACTCGATCAAGGCCAACAACCACCCGGGAGTGCTGCGCCTGTTCCATCAGCTCGGCCTCGGCTTCGAGTGCGTCTCGGCGGCCGAGCTCGAGCACGTCCTCGCGCTCTGCCCCGACCTCGACCGCCGGCGCCT
This sequence comes from uncultured Acidobacteriota bacterium, assembly GCA_963732005.1. Taxonomy (GTDB): domain Bacteria; phylum Acidobacteriota; class Thermoanaerobaculia; order Multivoradales; family UBA5704; genus JASLEW01. The sequence continues at coordinate 1,742,217 of CAVSXT010000005.1, read as the reverse complement.
GCTGTTCACCCCCAACTTCGCGGGCCGCGAGGAGTTCGCCCGCGGCTTCGCCCTGGGGGCGCTGGTCACCGTCGACAACCTGCATCCGCTGCAGGCCTGGCCCGAGCTGTTCGCCGAGCGGGAGATCTTCCTCCGCCTCGATCCCGGCCGCGGCCTCGGCCACCACGCCCACGTGCGCACCGCCGGGCGGGAGTCCAAGTTCGGGCTGGCGGCGGCGCAGCTCGACGAGCTGCCGCCGCTGCTGGCGCGCTGCCGCGCCCGGGTGGTCGGGCTCCACGCCCACGTCGGCAGCGGCATCCGCAAGCCGGCAGCCTGGACCGACGTCGCGGTCTTCCTGGCCGCGGCCGCCGAGCGCTTTCCGGCGGTGCGCGTGCTCGACGTCGGCGGCGGCCTGGGAGTGCCCGAGCGGCCGGGCCAGCCGCCGCTCGACCTCGCGGCGCTCGACCTGGGACTCGGCCGCTGCCGCGCCGCCAACCCCGGCTTCGATCTCTGGCTCGAGCCCGGCCGTTTCATGGTGGCCACGGCAGGCGTGCTGCTGGCGCGGGTCACCCAGGTCAAGCGCAAGGGCGACGTGACCTGGGTGGGGGTCGAGACCGGCATGAACTCGCTGATCCGCCCGGCGCTCTACGGCGCCTATCACCCCATCGTCAACCTTTCCCGGCTCGACCAGCCGGCGACGATGACCGCGCACGTGGTCGGCCCGATCTGCGAGACCGGCGACATCCTCGGCCGCTCGCGCCAGCTGGCGCCTGCCGTCGAAGGCGACGTCCTGCTGATCGCCGGCGCCGGCGCCTACGGCCGGGTGATGAGCTCGCACTACAACATGCGCGCCCCGGCCGGCGAGCACCTGCTGGCCGCCGACTAGCCCGCCGCCCGCCGCTGAAACACCCTGCCGGGCATCAGCGTAGGAGATGCAGCGGCGGCCAGTCTCTGCCCGGAGGAGGACCCCTATGGAAAGCCTGTTCGGCGACCTGCGCTACGCCATTCGCATGCTGGTCAAGCGCCCGGCCTTCACCCTGGTCGCGATCTCGTCGCTGGCGCTCGGCATCGGCGCCAACACCACCATCTTCAGCGTCGTCAACGCCCTGCTGCTGCGCTCGCTGCCGGTCGCCGACCCCGGCCGGCTGGTGTCGATCTACACCCGCGACGCGCAGAACCCGGCGATGCTCGCCGGTCCCCTTTCGCACCTCAACTGGCGGGATTACCGCGAGCAATCGCGTTCGTTCGGCGGCATCCTCGGCTACGACTGGGCCGGGATGAGCTTCACCAGGGGCGCCGACTCGAGCCTGCTGGTGGGCCAGCTGGTGTCGGACAACTACTTCGCGCTGCTGGGCATCCGTGCCGAGCGCGGCCGCCTGTTCACCACCGAGGAGGGGATCAAGCCGGGAGCCCACCCGGTGGTGGTCGTCTCCCACCATTTCTGGCAGCAGCGGCTGGGCGGCGACCCCGGCGTGATCGGCCGCGCCATCACCCTCAACGGCAGCGCCTTCACCGTCGTCGGCGTCGCCCCCGAGCGCTTCACCGGCACCGACACCGGCGTCCAGCCCGAGCTGTGGGTGCCGATGGCGATGAACCGCCAGATCAAGCCCGATGCCGAGCTCAACTGGTACGAGGACCGGCGCGGCCTCTTCGTCTGGACCATCGGCAGGCTGCGTCCCGGGGTGACGCTGGCGGCGGCGCAGGCCGAGATGACCGCCATCGCCCGCCGGCTCGAGCAGGAGTACCCGAACGACAACCGCGGCCGCACCGCCCAGCTGCTGCCGCTGTCGCAGGCGGCGGTGAACCCGCAGGTGCGCGGGGCGCTGGTCGGCGCCTCGCTGCTGCTGCTCGGGGTGGTCGGCCTGGTGCTGCTCATCGCCTGCGCCAACGTCGCCAACCTGCTGCTGGCGCGCGCCACGGCGCGGCGGCGCGAGATCGCCATCCGGCTGACGCAGGGGGCGCGGCGCGGGCGCCTGGTGCGCCAGCTGCTCACCGAGAGCCTGCTGCTGGCGCTGGTCGGCGGCGCGCTCGGCCTGCTGCTGATGACCTGGGCGAACCACGCGCTGCTGGCGTTCCTGCCCAGCCTGCCGTTCCCGGTCACCATGACCCTCGACCTCGGCGCCGACCCGCGGGTGCTCGCCTTCGCCCTGGCGGTGACCCTCGCCACCGGCCTGCTGTTCGGGCTGTTGCCGGCGCTGCAGAGCTCGCGCCCGCAGCTGGTCACGGCGCTCAAGAGCCACGCCGCGGCGGCGGCGGCGCCGGCCCGGCACGGCGGCGGCATGGGGCTGCGCGGCGCGCTGGTCGCCGGCCAGGTGGCGCTGTCGTTGATGGCGCTCATCGCCTCCGGCCTCTTCCTGCGCAGCCTCGACGCGGCGCAGCACATCGACACCGGCTACGACACCCCGCGGCTGTCCTCGCTGGCTTTCGACGTCGGCCTCTACGGCCTCGACCGCGGGCGCGGCGAGCAGCTGTTTCGCGGCGTGCGCGAGCAGGTGGGGACGCTGCCGGGCGTCGCATCGGTGGCGCTGGCGCAGTCCGGGCCGTTGCAGGCCGGGCTGTCGCGGTCGATCTTCCTCGAAGGGCGAGAGAACCCGAGCAACAACGGCGTGCTGGTGACGGTCGACGCGGTCGATCCCACCTACTTCCACACCGTCGGCGTGCCGCTCGTCGCCGGCCGCGGCTTCGCCGACGCCGACCGCGCCGGCGCCCAGCGGGTGGTGATCGTCAATCGCACCATGGCGGAGAAGTTCTGGCCCGGCCGGAGCGCGCTCGGCAAGCGCTTCCACTTCCACGGCCAGCCCGCCGTCGAGGTGGTCGGGGTGGCCCGGGACGCCAAGTACGGCAGCGTCTCGGAAGACCCGCAGCCCCACGTCTACGAACCGCTCGCCCAGAACTACTCAACCGGCGTGACGCTGGTGCTCCGGGCCGCCCGCGATCCGCAGGCGGTGCTGCCCGCCGTGCAGCGGCAGCTGCGCGCGCTTGCCCCCGGCATGCCGCTGGTGATCCAGGGGACGATGGCGCACCAGATCGACGAATCGCTGTGGGCGCCGCGCTTCGCCGCCTCCCTGCTCGCCCTCTTCGGCGCCCTGGCGCTGCTGCTCGCCACCCTCGGCATCTACGGCGTGATGTCCTTCTCGGTCGCCCAGCGCGCGCGCGACATCGGCGTGCGCATGGCGCTCGGCGCGCGCCGCGGCGAGGTGCTCGGCATGGTGTTGTCGCAGGGCATGAAGCTGGTCGCGGCCGGCCTGGCGATCGGCCTGCTGCTCGCCGCCGCGGTCAGCCGCCTGGCCTCCGGGCTGCTGATCGGCGTCAGCGCGGTCGATCCGGTGGCCTTCCTCGCCACGCCGCCGCTGCTCGCCCTGGTCGCCCTGATCTCGATCTACGTTCCGGCGCGCCGCGCCACCGCGGTCGACCCGACGGTGGTGCTGCGCTACGATTGAGCCCTCCGGCCGCCGGCCCCTCGGTAGCGGCGGTGGCCGCCATGCCCGATACCAGCCGAGCCGCAGGAAACCGGATCGCCTGGACCTTGGGGCTGTTGCTCGGCCTGGCCGGTCAGGCGACGCCCGGCCTCGCCCTCGACGAGACGCAGCGGTCGCTGCCTGGCGGCCGCCAGGCCGTCCGCTGGACCTCGGTGCACCTCGCCACCGCCCCTGCCCTGGCCTCGGTGCCGGCATCCGCACCCACCGGTACCACGGCATCGCGGTCGACGTCGCCGCCGGCCAGGCCGGTCCGGCCGGTCCACCCGGCTCGGCCGCCGCGGCCGGTCTCAGGCGCCGGCGGCGTCAGCGGCGTTCGCGACGCTCGCGACGTTCGCAACGTTCCCAACGATGGCGCCGCTGCCGGCGGCAGCTCGAGCTTCATCTCGGTGAACCCGCCGCCGGCCGGCAAGGACCCGGTCGACCTGGCCTTCGCCCCCAGCGGCGCCGAGGTCGCGATCGCCAACCACGACAGCGACGGCGTCACCTTCTTCGACGTCGCCACCGGCATCGTGAACCGGACCGTGGCGGTCGGCAAGGGGCCACAGTCGGTGGCGATCACCCCCGACGGACGCTGGGTCCTGACCGCCGACATCTCCGGCAACACCGTCTCGGCGATCGACCTGGCGAGCCACACGCTGATCGCCATGGTGCCGTTGAGCGGCACGCAGCCGTTCGCGATCAGAGTGACGCGCGACAGCCGCTTCGCCGTCGTCGCCCAGATCAACGACGCCAAGACCTCCGCCTTCTCGGTTCTCGACCTCTCGTCGCCGCACGAGATCCTCTACTTCCCGACGCCGCCCCAGGGGGCGATCGGCTTCGAGCTCGACCCCAACCTCGGCATCGGGATCTTCGACTTCACGCGCTTCGCGCTGACCCCCGACGGCAGCAAGATCGTGCTGCCGCTCTGGGCGAATGCCGCGGTCGCGGTCTTCGACCGTGCGACCGGCAACCCGCTGGGCACCGTCCCCGTCGCGCCCTCGCCGTGGGACGTGGACGTCAGCTCCGACGGCGCCTTCGCGCTGGTCGGCCACGAGCACGACACCCGGCCGGGACACGTCACCCGCATCGATCTCGCCACCCTGCGCGCCACCGCCTTTCCGTTGCAGCTCGATTCGTTCTTCCAGCTCAACCGCATCACGCCCGACGGGCGGTTTGCGATCGTCACCGGCGTCGACAGCGTCCTGTTCGTCGACGTGCGGACCGGCGCGGTCACCGCCACCGTGCCGGCGCTGCACGCGCGCGACATCGCCTTCACCGCCGATGGGCGCGCCGCCCTGCTGGCTCCGGGGGTGGTCCTCGACCTCGCGTCGCAGCAGCCGGCGTCGCAACCTCAGGGCACCGAAGGGTCCCTGTTCCGGGCGGTTCCGAGCCCCGTCGCGCCCCTGGTCGCGGGGCTCGACACGGGGCTGGGCGAGAGCGTCTACCTGTTCGATCTTGGCGGCGCCGAGCTGGTGCAGCGCTTCGCGGCGCCCACCGGCGAGCTGCCCGAAGCGCATGCGCCGCGCACCGTGGCGGTGACCCCCGACGGCGGCACCGCCCTGGTCGCCAACCTGCTCACCGGCAACGTCGCGGTGATCGATCTCGTGGCCGGCGCCCTCTCGGGCCTGATCCCGATCGGCGAGACCGTCACCGACCTGGCGATCACTCCGGACGGCGCCTGGGGGGTGGCCACCGCGCCGGCCGACGGCGTCGTGGCGGTGATCGACGTCGCCGCCCGCGCCGTGGCGGCGAACGTCGCCCTGCCCTTCCCTCCGGCGCGGGTGCTCGTCGCGCCCGGTGGCCGCACGGCTTTCGCGTTCCAGGACGTCAGCTCGGCGTCGGGCGCGGTCGCGGTCGTCGCGCTCGACGGCCCCGCCAGCCGGGCGGTCTCGGTGACCGCCACCGTGGCGCGGGCCGGCAACCTGGGCTTCGCGCCCTACAGCGTCTACTCCGGCGTCGCGGTGAGCGCCGGCGGCGGCCTGCTCGCCATGGGCGGCGCCCAGAACCAGCTCGAGCTCGTCGACACCGCCTCGATGCAGGACATCGCGCGCGTGCCGGTGGGCAACTTCCCGGTCGCGGTGGCGCTGTCGCCGGACGGCAGCCGGGCCTGGGTGGCCGACGCCCTCAGCAACGACGTGACGGTGATCCAGGTGGGCCGCCACACGGCGAGGGTGCAGGCGGTGGTGGGCGTGCCGCAGCCCTTCGACGTGTACCTGGACCCCGGCGGCGCCTGGGTCTACGTGGTCAGCCTGAGCCTGGACCGGCCCGCGGTCTACGTCCTCGACGCCGGCAGCAATGCGGTGGCGGCCATCCTGGACGTCCCCTCGGCGCCGGGGTTGGGCCTCGGCGCCAGCCGCTTCCTCCCCGGCCGCTCCCTGCTCTACCTGGCGAGCACGCTCCCCAACCCGCTGCGCGGCGTCCTGACGCGGATCGCCATCGCCGGCCCCGGCTCGCGGCTGCTGGACCAGACGCCGCTCGACGACCTGCCCTTCGACCTCGGCGTCAGCGCCGACGGCCTGACCTTCGTCGCCGCCCAGGTCGCTCTCGACGGTGTCGACGAGGTCCGCTTCGCGCCGCCGGCCGCCTGTGCGGCCAATGCGGCGACGCTCTGCCTGCAGCAGGACCGCTTCACGGTGACCGCCGCCTGGCAGACCGCCCAGGGCCAGTCGGGCACCGGCCAGACCCAGCCCCTGACCGCCGCCACCGGCCTGTTCTGGTTCTTCGCGCCGGACAACCTCGAGCTGGTGGTCAAGGTGGTCGACGGCTGCGCCGTCACCGGCAGTTACTGGGTCTTCGCCGGCGGCCTGACCGACGTCCAGGTCGCCCTGCAGGTCCAGGACACCGCCACCGGCGCCATCCGCACCTACGGCAACCCCGCCGGCACCCCCTTCAAGCCCATCCAGGACACCGGCGCCTTCGCCAGCTGCCCCTGAGCGCCCCCTGCGCCGTGACCGCGCCTTGCCCGGCCAACTCGTTCACGGCCCCGGCGCGGCCGGGCAATAGCAGTCCGCGAAGCTCGCCGGCGTGAACGCCTGGGCGGCGCACCAGTAGGCCTGCCAGTGCGCCAGGTCGGTTTTACTGCCGGCGCTGCTGACCGGGTAGTAGGTCATGTAGCGCTCCCGGACCGCCGGATCGCCGGCGATCGCCTGCTGCACCGCGCGCAGGCTGGCGCCGTCGATGCCGGGCTGCCCATAGGCCTCCCGGAAGTCATATTCCAGCACCCACCTGCCCGCCCCGGCGCCGGTCGCCGCCAGATCGAGGTAGTAGGTCCTGGCGTCGGCGACGTCGCCGCTGGCCGGCGCATAGGAGAAGACCGCGAAGCCGGGATTGTTGCCGAACAGCGGGCTCACCGCCGGCGTGACATGGATGAAGCCGGCGCCCGCCGGCAGCCGGAGCTCGTCCATGTGGGTGTGCCCCGCGAAGGCCGCGGTCACGATGCCGGGATACCGGGCCAGGAGATCCATGAAGCGCGACAGATCGCCGGTCCGCCACAGCGACACCGGGGTGGTGCGGCACGCACCCTTGGCGGCCAGCGTGGCATAGGCGTCGATCCCCGGCGGGATGTGATAGATCAGCCACACCTTGTCGCCCTGCCGCGAGGCGCGGCGCAGGACGGCCTCGAGCCATCGCAGCTCCGGCTCGCTCATGTCCCGGCCGTGGCCGCAGGCCTGGTACTTCGGGGAGAACAGCACCGTGTCGAGCACCGCCACCTGCAGATGCGGCACGGTCGGGTGCGGCAGGCTGTAGAACCCGCCGGCAGCGAACGTCCGGCCGAAGGACCCTGGCGCGGCGCCGATCAGCGGTCGCCACAGCCTTTCGAGCCTGGCGAGGAAAGGGCCCGAGCCCCGCAGCGCGTAGTCGCCGCAATCAGAATCGTTGTTGCCGAGCGCCGGGATCACCAGCGCGCGCGGATAGGCCTCATGGATCATGGCGGTGACGAACCGCATCGCCTGCTGCACGAATCGCCGGTAGGCGGCCTGGCTGGCTGCCGGCGCATGCTTCGCGAACAGCGCCGGGAAGTGGTGGCCGAGGAAATCACCCGTGATCAGCACGAAATCGGGCTGCGGCGCGAAGCTCGCCGCCGCGGCCAGAGTCGACCGCAGTAACCGATAGCTGGAATCCTGGCCGTAGCCGCCGACGCCGGTGACCGTCGAGCGCTCGAAGATCCCCTGCCAGCGCTCCGACCTCGCCCGCACCAGCTCGGCGACCAGCGAGGGATCGAAGAAGGGGTTGAAGTGAAGATCCGAGAACGCGACGAAGGTGCCCGTCGCAGGCGGGGGCGCCGGGGCCTCGCGGGCCGCCGGCGCTGCCGTGGCGGTTGCCGCCGTCAGCAGGGCCAGGCCCAGCAGGATCGCCGCGATGTCGCGCATGGACCGCCTCCGCTGTCGGATAAGCGCCGGCGACGCTATCACGCCACACGCCACCGCCGCGCTCCGTTTTCCGTCAATCCAGGTAAGGGCCGCCGCCACTTTCCGGCAGCTGCCCGTCGACCCAAAACCTTTGCTATGCTCCGAGGGAACCCATGGCCTACCCCCACGGCCAAGCAGCCATGCCTTCGACCGCACTCCTCACCGCCGACGATCTCGCGAACCTGCCGGACGCCGGGCTGCACGAGCTGGTCCGCGGGGTGCTACGAATCGTGAGCCCTGCGGACGCCTCGCACGGCTCGATCGGCACTCGCCTGCTGGCTGCATTGGCCCAGCACGTCTATGCCCACGGCCTGGGCGAGATCTTCGGCGAAGGGACGGGCTTCCTGCTCGAGCGCAACCCCGATACCGTCCTCGCTCCCGACGTCGCGATCGTCGCCAGGCAGCGCCTGCCGCCGGACGGGCTCACCCCCTCCTACCTGGATCTCCCCCCGGATCTCGCCGTGGAGGTCGTATCCAAGACCGATCGCCGCGCTGCCGTCATGGAGAAAGTGGCCGACTATCTGCGTCTCGGCGTGCGCAGCGTCTGGGTGGTGCGGCCGACCGAGCGCACCGTCGCCATCTACGAGGCCTGGGCGCCACCAGGCCAGGCAAGCGCGGACCCCGGCGCGAACCCAAACGCGATCCCGAGCGCGGATCGACGCGCGATCCAACACCGCCCGCGCCTGGTGAGCACCCTGGACGAGCGCAGCTTTCTCGACGCCGGCCCGAACGGCACCATCGGAGCCATCGGCGAGCTCCTGCCGGGCTTCCGCTGCGCCGTCGCGTCGCTGTTCTCGGCGCTCCGCCGCAAAACCGCCTGACCGCCCTGACCACCGGTCAGGGCGACCTTCCACTCGACGCCCTACCCGACGCCCCGGGCAGCGCTCCGCGGCGGGCAGACCGGCAGGCGGACGACGAAGCTGCGGGCATCGCCGCCGGGCGAGCCGACGTAGAACTCGCCGCCCTTGGACTCCACGATCGCCGCCACCACCGCCAATTCGAAGGCCAGGCTGCCGAGCTCGCCGCGCACCGCGGCCGGCAGGCTGGCGTAGGCGGAGGCGGCAGTGCTCACCAGCTCGATCACCACCTCGGAGCGCGGAGCGTCCGCCGGCATCCCTGGCGCCTCCCCAGCCTCGCCATCGGCCGCGCCGTGAAGGTCGCCGGTGTCCCCGACGACGCCGTTGCCGGTGTCCCCGACGCCGTTGCCGGTGTCCCCGACGCCGTTGGCGGCGTGCCTGGCGGCACCGCCGGTGTCCCCATCCGGGGGCACCACCGCCTCATGGCCGAGGTTGGCGTAGACCCTGCCGACGCTCGGCGTCAGCGCCTTGACCACCTCGACCAGCGACGACAGCGCGCTGAACAGGATCTCGGGATCGGCGGATCCGCCGGTGCGCCTGCCGGCGGCCGGCTGCCCGGCCGAGGCGGCCGAGCACAGCCCGGTGGTTTCCAGCGCCAGCCCCAGCAGCGGCCGCAGGGCGAACGCCAGCTGCCGGGAGGGATGCGATGCCAGTTCCTGGCGTGCAAAGCCGAGCACGCGGTGCAACGGTATGGTGATGCGGCGCTGCCTGGGGGCCACCTGCGGCGGCCTCCCGAACGGCGGCGCTTCCACTGCATGGCTCGATCTCATTGCCGCCTCCTTGGTTTGGCGGCAGCTCCAGTGCTGCCGGCGCCTTCACCTCAGGAAGCCAAGCAAGGACAGGGCCAGCCCTGAATCGCGCGCCCGCCGGGCCGCACACCCGTCAAACAGCCGCCACACCCGCCAACATTGCGAACACCGCCAAGATGGCATCTCAAGGGCGGCATGGGGCACGGGGGTAGCCTCGGAATGCAAAGGTATACTGTCGCAAAGACGCCATGCGCAGCTCCGCTCCCCCGTCCGCGCCCTCAGCCCCCGTGAAGCCGAAGGCCGACGCGGTCGCCGCTGCTGACGCCCCTCCGCGCGCCCCGCGCGCCCGGAAACCGTCAACGCCACCGCGGCCCGCTGCCGATGCGATCGCCTGGGAAGCCGACGCCGAGACGCTCGAGCTGTCGGCCCTCAACCGCCGCGCGCGCGAGGTCCTCGGCCTGCCGTCCCGCCGCGGCCTCGCGCCGGCGGCACGCTGGAGCTCCTTCCTGCACCTCGCCGACCGCCTGCGAGTGGCCGAGCTGTGCCGCGAGGTGCGCCGCACCGGCCAGCCTCTCGACGTCGAATACCGCCTGGTCACCACCACCGGCAGGGTCCTCTGGCTGCACGACCTGGTGAGCCCGGTGCCGGAGGAGGGCGGCAGCGACAGCAGGAGCGGTGCCGGCCGCGTCCGCGGTCTGGCCCTCGAGATCACCGCCCTGATGCCGTACCAGGCCGGGCTGCCCGAGGCCGACGAGTCCTATCGCCTGCTGTTCGAGCGCCACCCGCTGCCGATGTGGGTCTACGACTACGAGACCCTGCGCTTCCTCGCCGTCAACCATGCCACCATCCAGCTCTACGGCTACTCCCGCGACGAGTTCCTGGCGATGACCATCAACGACATCCGCCCGCCGGAGACCATCCCCGCCCTGCTCGCCGACCTCAAGTCCAACCTGGTCGGCCACCGCATGGACAGCCAGTGGACGCATCGCAAGAAGAACGGCGAGGTGATCGTGGTCGAGGTGGCCTCCCACTCGCTGGTTTTCGGCGGCCGCCTGGCCCGCATCGTGCTCGCCAACGACATCAGCCGCCGCCTCGCCGCCGAGACCGAGACCCGCCGCTCGCTCTCGCTGCTGCGCTCGACGCTGGAATCGACCGCCGACGGCATCCTGGTCGTCGACCTCCAGGGCAAGGTGGTTTCCTCCAACCAGCGCTTCGCCCAGCTCTGGGACATCCCCGCCGCGCTGCTGCAGGCCGGCGACGACACCGCCCTGCTGGCTTCCGTCCTCGACCGCCTGCGCGATCCGCAGGCCTTCCTGGACAAGGTCCGCGAGCTCTACGCCGCGCCGGAAAGCGAGAGCTTCGACGTGCTCGAGTTCGCCGACGGCCGCATCGTCGAGCGCTACTCGGTCCCCCAGCTGCTCGACGGCCAGGCGGTCGGCCGCGTCTGGAGCTTTCGCGAGGTCACCGAGCGCCGCCGCGCCGAGACGGCGCTGCGCGCCGCGGCCGAGCGCTACCGCACGCTCTTCGAGCGCAACCTGGCGGGCGTCTTCCGCACCGCGACCGACAGCACCGTGCTCGAGTGCAACGACGCCTTCGCACGCATTCTGGGCTTCGCCACCGGCCGCGAATGCATCGGCAAGAAGCTGATCGATCACTACGCCGAGCCGGCGCAGCGCACGGTGGTGCTCAAGCGCCTGCTGACCCGCAACGCGCTCACCGACACCGAGGTGCAGCTGCGGCGCGGCGACGGCACGCCGGTCTGGGTGCTGGCCAACGCCACCCTGCTCGCCAGCCAGGCGGAGCCGGTGATCGAAGGCACCCTGGTCGACATCACCCAGCGCAAGAACGCCGAGAACCAGCTCGTCCATCAGGCCTATCACGACGCCCTGACCGGTCTGCCCAACCGCTCGCTGTTCCACGACCGCCTCACCCAGGCCCTCGGCCTGGCGCGGCGCAACGGCCGCGGCCTGGCGGTGCTGTTCCTGGACCTCGACCAGTTCAAGCTGGTCAACGACACGCTCGGCCACGCCGCCGGCGACCGCCTGCTGCAGGTCGTGGCGGCGCGGCTGCAGCTGGCGGTGCGCAAGAGCGACACCGTGGCCCGGGTCGGCGGCGACGAGTTCAACCTGCTGATGCCCGACGTCGTCCGCGGCAGCCAGGCCGCCAGGATGGCCGACAAGATCCTGGCCACCGTCGCCCGCCCGGTGGAGGTCGACAGCCATCGCCTCTACATCACCACCAGCATCGGCATCAGCATGTACCCGGCCGACGGCGCCAACGCCGAGGCCTTGCTGACCAGCGCCGACATCGCCATGTACCGCGCCAAGGAGCTCGGGCGCAACGGCTTCCAGCTCTGCACTCCGGCCATGAATGCCCGCTCGCTAGAGCGGCTGACGCTCGAGAACGACCTGCGCGAGGGGCTCGAGCGCCGCGAGTTCCGGCTGCACTACCAGCCGCAGGTGGACCTCGCCAGCGGCCACACCGTCGGCGTCGAGGCATTGCTGCGCTGGCAGCACCCGCGCCGCGGCCTGGTGTCCCCCGACGCCTTCATCACGGTGGCCGAGGAGGCGCGGCTGATCGTGCCGATCGGCGAGTGGACGTTGCGCAAGGCCTGCGCCCAGGCCGTGGCGTGGCACGCCGCCGGCCGGCCGGAGCTGCGCCTCGCCGTCAACCTCTCGGCGCTGCAGTTCCAGCAGCGCGGTCTGCCGGCCGGCATCCGCGCGATCCTCGACGACACCGGCCTCGACCCCTGCCGGCTGGAGATCGAGATCACCGAGAGCGCGGCGATGCAGAACGTCGAGCTGACGGTCGAGGTGCTGGCGGCGTTGCGCGGCATGGGCGTGCGCATCGCCATCGACGACTTCGGCACCGGCCACGCCGCGCTCGCCTACCTCAAGCGCTTCCCGATCGACGCGCTCAAGATCGACCGCGGTTTCGTCGCCGACATCGAGGCCGGCTCGCAGGGCCGCGCCATCGTCACCGCGATCATCAGCCTGGCCCACGGGCTGGGCATCCGGGTGATCGCCGAAGGGGTGGAAACCGACTGCGAGCTGCGCTTCCTGGCCGACAGCGGCTGCGACGAGTACCAGGGTTTCCTGTTCAGCCCGCCGCTGCCGCCGGCGCGCCTGCCGCGGCTGTTCCGCTAGCGGCCGCGGTTCACTTCACCAGCTGCTCGAGCTCGTTGGCGAGCGCCAGCAGCAGGCCCTCGTGATCACCCAGCCGGCTCGGGATCTCGACCATCACCTCGCCGCCGAGGGTCTCCGCCGCGCCGCGCAAGCGCGCGGCGACGCTGCGCAAGCGCTCGCGGAAGTGCACCGGGGTGTCGCATTCCGGACAGCGCGGCGCCTCGGGCGAGGGGTCGCCGGCCGGCGCTCGTTCATCGCTCATGCCGACACTTTATCGCAGCTTCAGCTCGGCGCCGGCGGTATCGGCGGGGGCAGGGCGCCGGGAGCCAGGAGCCGGGAGCCGGGAATAGAATGCCGGGATGCCGCCGCCTGGCGCCCTCGAGCCGCTCGAGTTCCTGCGCCGCCACCCGCCTTTCGACCGTTTGAGCGAGGCGGAGCTGCGGCGCGTCGAGGATGCCCTCGAGGTCAGCTTCGCGCCGCGCGGCGAGCCGGTGCTGCGCAGCGGCGGGGCACGCAGCGAGCACCTGTACGTGATCCGCAAGGGCGCCGTCAGCCTCGAGCGCGACGGCCGCCAGCTGATGGCGCTCGAAGCCGGCGACTGCTTCGGCTCGCCGTCGCTGATCGCCGGCGCCGCCCCGCTTGCCGACGCCGTCCCCACCGACGACACCCTCCTCTACCGCCTGCCGGAGGCGGTGTTCAAGGCGCTGATGCAGGCCTCGCCGCGCTTCGCCGAGTTCTTCCTGCTCGACCTCGCCGCGCGCCTGCGCCGCTCGGCCGAAGCGGCGCCGCCGGGCCTCGGCTCCGGCCTCGCCATCCCGGTCCGCCGGCTGGCCGCCCGCGAGCCGGTCTTCGTCGCCGCCGGCGCGACCGTCGGCGACGCCGCCCGGCGGATGCGCGACGCCGGCATCGGCGCCGTGCTGGTCGAGGGCGAGCCCGCCGGCATCCTCACCGACCGCGATCTGCGCAACCGCGTCCTCGCCGCCGGCCATGGACCGGACCTGCCGGTCGAGCGGGCGATGACGCGGCCGGTGCTCACCCTGCCGGCCGGCGCTTCCCTGTTCGAAGCCCTGCTGTTCATGCTCGAACATGACGTCCACCACGCGCCGCTCGCCGAGGACGGCAGGATCGTCGGGCTGATCGGCGACGGCGACCTGCTGCGGCTCCAGCAGCGCAGCCCGCTGCACCTCATGCGCGAGGTCGGCCGGCTGCGCGAGCCGCAAGCGGCGGCCGGCTATGCGGGCGAGCTGGCCGCGATGGTCGAGGCGTTGGCCTGGGGCGGCGCCGACGCCGGCCAGATCGGCCGCATCGTGGCGCGGCTCAACGACGCGCTCACCGCCAGCCTGCTGCGGCTCGTCGCGGCCGATCTCGGGCCGCCGCCCTGCGCCTACGCCTGGATCGTGCTCGGCTCCGAGGGCCGCATGGAGCAGGCGCTGATCACCGACCAGGACAACGCCCTGGTCTGGGAGGAGGACTCGCCGGCCGCCGCTGCCTATTTCGAGCGGCTCGCCGAGCGCGGCGTCGCGGGCCTGCTCGCCGCCGGCTTCCCGCCCTGCCCCGGCGGTTTCATGGCGACGCGCTGGCGCCAGCCGCTGGCCGCCTGGCGGCGCTCCTTCCAGCGCTGGGTCGAGGAGCCGCGCCCGCAGGCGCTGCTGGAAGCCTCCGGCTTCTTCGACTTCCGCCGCGTCCATGGCAGCCTGGACCTCGCGCCGCTCGAGCTGCTGCTGCTCGCCGCGGGCCGCGAGAGCCTCTTCATGGCGCGCTTGGCGCAGGCCGCGCTCGGCTTCCGGCCGCCGATCGGCAGGTTCCACCAGCTGCGCGCCGAGCCCGCCGGGGTGGACCTCAAGGCCGCCGGGATCCTGCCGATCGTCGGCCTGGCGCGGCTCTACGCGCTGGCCGCCGGCGCGAGCGCCCGCCCGACCCTCGAGCGGCTGCCGGCCGCCGCCGCCGCGGGCGCCCTCAGCGCCGACGGCGCGGCGACCCTGGCGGAAGCCTTCCGCTTCCTGCTGCGCCTGCGCCTGGGTGCCCAGCTGGCGGCGCTGCGGCGCGGCGAGGCGCCGGCCGCGGCGCTGCGCCTCGCGGACCTCTCGGCGCTCGAGCGGCAGTACCTCAAGGAGACCTTCCTCGCCATCCGCGACCTGCAGGAGGCGACCGCGCAGCGCTTCGGCGCCGACCGGCTGGATTGAGCAGGGCCTGACCGCGATGCCCTGGTCCTCGCCGCCCTGGGACGAAGTCCTCTACCATGCGCTCGACCTCGAGACCTCGGGCCTCGAGCCGCGCGCCGACCAGATCCTGTCGCTGGCGATGGTGCCGATCCGCGGCGGCGTCATCCGCTACGGCGAGCGCTTCGCCAGCCTGGTGCGCCCGGCCGCGCCGGCGACCCTCTCGCAGGCCGGCCTGCGTGCCCACCACCTGCTGCCGTCCGACCTCGCGGCGGCGCCGGCACTTGCCGAGCTGCTGCCGGAGGTGGACCGGAGATTGCGCGCCGGCGTCCTGGTGCTCCACCACGCGCCGCTCGACCTCGCCTTCCTGCGCCAGGCCTACCGCCGGGAAGGCAGGCGCTGGCCGCGGCCCCCGGCGGCGGACACCGTGGTGCTGCTGCGGCGCCTGGAGCTCCGCCGCCAGCTCCTCGAGCCGCACCCGGCGCCGCTGCCGCCGGCCCTGCCCGCCGCCCGCGCCGCCCTGGGCCTGCCGGCCTATCCCAACCACGACGCCCTGATCGACGCGCTGGCGACCGCCGAGCTGTTCCTGGTGCTGCGCGCCCGCCTCGCCGCCCGGCGCCTGCGCGAGCTGGTGTAGCCCCGCGCCCCGGCTCCGCGATAGAGTGCGCGGCAACGGACCCAGCAGACTTCGCGCTGCATCGGCGCCCCGGCTCCGATACCGGCAAACGATTCAGGCGACGGCGTGCCCGGCCGCGAGCGCGGTCGCGCGCCGCCATTCAAGGAGGGACTCATGACCAAACAGCAGCTGTCGGCAGTCGGATCGGTCGCACTGGCGGCGCTCCTCGCGACGGGCATGGCCGCGGCGCGGAAGGACGCGCCGGCGCCGGACAAGGACCTGCGCGCCCCGGCCGACGCGTTCGCGGCGGCGTGGAACCGCGACGACGCCAAGGGCATGGCGGCGCAGTGGGCGGAGGACGGCGACATCGTCAACCCGTTCGGCCACGCGGCGAAGGGGCGGAGCGAGATCGAGGCGTTCTTCCAGAAGGAGCGGGGGACGATGACCAAGGGCACGACGTTCAAGGTCACCGCCTTCGCGGCCCGGATGCTGCGGCCGGACCTCGCGCTCGAGGACTTCGACGTCCAGATCACCGGCGGCACGATGGCGCCGGACCCTGCCAAGCCGCTCGAGCACCACGTCTTCGCGGTGGCCAGGCACCAGGGCGGCCACTGGGTTTGGGAGGCGCTGCGTGCCTACCGTACGGCCCCGCCGCCGCCGCCGGTTGCGCCCGCGGCCGCCAAGCACTAGCCGGCGGCAGCCCCTGACACCGGCTTATCCACCCGGCCCGCCATCCCGGCCGGCGCGCAGGCGCGCCGCGAGCGCCCGCTCGTCGGCCGGCAGACTCTCGCGGCGGAGCGGGCGGTCCTGCAGCGCCCGCAGCGCCGGCGGCAGGGCCGGCGCCAGGTCCAGGGCGGCCAGCGCGGACTGGAACTTCGCCGGGTGCGCCGTGGCCAGGAAGATGCCGGTCTCGCCCGGACGCCGGACGCGCTCGAGCACGCCCCAGGCCACGGCGCCGTGCGGGTCGGCCTGGTAGCCCGCCGCCCACAGCCGGCGTAGCGCCGCGGCCGTCGCCGGCTCGTCGAGCGACCCCCAGCGCAGGGCGCCCCGCAGCGCGTCCCGGTCGCGGCGGTAGAGGTGCGCGATGCGTTCCCAGTTGCTCGGATCGCCCACGTCCATGGCATTGCTCAGGGTGGCGACGCTCGGCCGGGGCGAATAGCGCCCGCCGTCGAGATAGTCCGGCACCGTGCGGTTGGCGTTGGTGGCGGCCACCAGCGCCGCCACCGGCAGACCGAGCGCGCGGGCGTAGAGGCCGGCGCAGAGATTGCCGAAGTTGCCGCTGGGCACGGCGATGACCGGTGCCGCGCCACCCGGAACCAGCCGCCGCAGCTGCGCCAGCGCCTCGAAGTAATAGAGGATCTGGGCGACCAGGCGCGCGACGTTGATCGAGTTGGCCGAGGTCAGCGCCAGCTCCGCCGTCAGCGCCGAGTCGGCGAAGCAGGCCTTGACCAGCCGCTGGCAGTCGTCGAAGCTCCCGGCGACCTCGAGCGCCACGACGTTGTCGCCCAGGCAGGCCAGCTGCCGCTCCTGCAGCGGCGCGATCCGCCCCGCGGGATAGAGCACCACCACCCGGCAGCCGGGACGGCGCCAGAAGGCCGCGGCCACCGCCGCGCCGGTGTCGCCGCTGGTGGCGGTGAGGACGGTGCGGGTGCGGCGCGCCGGCAACCGCGCCACCACCGCCGCCAGGAAGCGCGCCCCGAAGTCCTTGAACGCCAGGGATGGGCCGTGGAACAGCTCCAAGGCGAAGCAGCGCCCGGCGCCGGCGCCGCCGGCGGCATCGGCCGGCGGGGCCGTGGCCGGCACTGTCGGCGGCGTCGGCGGCAGCGGCGGCGTCGGCGGTGTCGGCGGCAATGGTGGCAGCTGCACCAGGGGCAGCGGGAAATCGAACGCCTCGGCGACGATCTCGGCCAGCTCCTGCCGCGAGTACTCGGGCGCCAGCAGCCGGTCGAGGATCTCGACGCAGCGCTCCGGCCAGGAAATGCCGAGCAGCTGGCCGATGTCGTCCCAGGGGGCCAGCTCGACCGGCACGAACAGCCCGCCGCCCGCCGCTTCCCCCGGCAGGTTGCGCTCCACCGCCTCCTTGAAGCTCACCCGCAGGGACGGATCGCGGGTGCCGGTCAGCCGCACCCGTTCTCCGGCCCGCCGGCGTCTCCCGGCACCAGGCGCGCCCCCCGGTGGTCGAGCACGCAGACCCTGTCTTCCGCGGCGACCCCGGCGCCCGCCCAGGCCCGCCGCATCGCCTCGCCGACCGCCGGCGCATCTCCGGCCGCGGCGACGGCGAACACCGCCGGCCCGGCGCCGGAGAGGCTGCATCCCCAGGCCCCGGCGGCCAGCGCCGCGGCCTGCACCGCCCGGAAGCCCGGCACCAGGCCGGCGCGATGGGGCTCCACCAGCAGGTCGCGCAGGCAGTCCCGCAGCAGCTCGCGGTCGCCGGCGTGCAGGGCGTGCACCAGCGCCGCCAGGTTCTGGGCGTGGGCCACCGCCAGCCCCAGCGGCACCGCGGCCGGCAGCGCCGCCCGGGCCACCCGGGTGGTCAGGGTCAGCGCCGGGACCGCCACCACCAAGCGCAGGTCCTCCGGAAACGGCAGCCGCCTGGCCTGCCCGCCCGGATCGACCAGGCGCAAGCCACCGAGCAGCGCCGCCGCCACGTTGTCCAGGTGGGGAGCCCCGGCGGCTTGCGCCTCCGCCTCGCCCGCCACCGCCAGCAGGCCGGCGTCGTCCAGCGGCCGGCCCAGCAGGGCGTCGAGCGCGCGCACCACCGCCACCACGGTGGCGCTGCTCGATCCCAGGCCGCTGCCCACCGGCAGCCCCTTGTGCAGCCGCAACTCCAGGCGCGGCAGCGGCCGGCCCAGCCGCCGCGCGAAGGCGGCGCAGGCAAGCACGGCCAGGTTTTCGGCCGGATCCGCCGGCAGCAGGTGAGCGAAAGGCCCGTCGCAGGTCAGGGTGACCGCTGGCGCCGGCCTCGCTGCCGCCATGTCCAGGTCCGGTCGCTCGACCTGCCTCGCCGGCCCGGACAGCTCCACCACCTCCACCACGTCGCCCCAGAGCTCTCCGCTCTCCGGCTCGATCGCCGCTCCGAGCACGTCGAAGCCCGCCGCCAGGTTGCCGATGCAAGCGGGGCCGTAGGCCCGGCAGCTGCTCATCGATCGAGCCCTCGCCCCGGCAGGCCTCCTGCCCGGCGATCCCTCGGCCCCGCCGCCAGGGTCCCTCCGCTCAATCGAACTCGAGGGCGGGCGGCGCCTGCTCGGGGCCGACCCGGCCGGCCGCGATGTCCGCGCGCCCGTAGTTCTCGCCGCGCACCGGTGCGCCGGCGATGCGGCGCAGCATGGCCAGCTGGCCGACGTGGGTGAAGGCGTCCGCGATGGCGCCCTGGAACAGCTTCTCGATCTGCATGTCCGGCGGCGCGCCGCCGGCCAGCTGCGCGTCGAGCGCCGCCAGGGCGGCGAAGAAACGCGCCACCTCCTGCTCCCACGCCAGCGGCGGCGAAGCCCTCCAGGCCGTCTTGCCTCTGACCTGCGACGCCGCCCAGTCCAGCAGGTCGCCCAGGTGAGCCAGGATCTCGGCCGGCGTGCGCGTGCCCGGCGCCACCCGGAAGTCGCCGAACCCGGGAGGACTGCCGCGCAGGGTCTTGCCGCCGCGGTAGGCGAGGGTCGCCACCGCATGGCGGAGCAGCGCCAGCTTGGGATCGCCGTCGGGGGCTCCCCGCCGGCCGGGCTCTTGCTCGTTCCGCGGATCCGTCTGCGAGGTCGTGGTCAAGCCAGGTCTCCTTTCCGGGCCGGCGGTGGTGCGCGATCGCCGGATTGGCCGCCGTCATGCGAGCCGGCGACCCGAGGGCTGAAGCCGGCATCCACCACGCACCCATCGCGGGCAGCGCCCGCGCCGGCCTTAGTGTACTGCGCCGAAAAGCCGGTGCCCCCCGGTCGCGGCGCCGGCACGGCCCGGGTCGTCCTGGCGAAACCAAGAGACCGCCAGGCGATATGGCAGGAGGAACCGGCCGGCAGGCACGGCCCGAGACCGGCCGGTAGGCACCCCGGCCCGAGAAAGGATCGGCCCTGGAGACCCTCTGGCACGACCTCCGCTTCGCCCTTCGCGATCTCAGGAAGACACCTGCCTTCACCGCCGCCGCCCTGGCGGCTCTGGCGCTCGGGATCGGCGCCAACTCGGCGATCTTCAGCGTCGTGCGCGGCGTGCTGCTCGCGCCCCTGCCTTACGGCGAGCCCGACCGCCTGACCGCGGTCATGGAGTCCAATCCGCGGATCGGCCTGCCGCGCTTCTCCGTCTCGCTGCCCAACTTCGCCGATTGGCGCCAGGAGAACCACGCCTTCGCGCCGCTGGTCGCATGCCGCGTCACCAGCTTCAACCTGACGGCGCCGGGGCGCGATCCCGAACGGCTGCGCGGCGCCAGGGTGACGGCCGGATTCCGCGAGCTGTTGCGCAGCCCGATGCGGCTCGGCCGCACCTTCGCTGCCGCCGAGGAGCGGCCCGGCGCCGAGCCGGTGGCGATCCTCGGCGAGACCCTCTGGCGGCGGGTGTGGGGCGCCGATCCGAAGATCCTGGGGCGCAGCATCGTCCTGGACAGCCAGCCCTACACCGTCATCGGCATCCTGCCGCGGGAGCTGGCGCTGCCGGCCCAGACCGAGGTCTGGGTGCCGCTGCCGCTGGCGATCGACGAGGCGGAGCGCGGCGCCCACCGGTTCCTGGCCTGGGGCCGGCTGAAACCGGGGGTGACGCTGGCGCGGGCGCAGAGCGAGATGAGCGGCATCGCGGCGCGGCTGGAGCGCGCCCACCGCCGTTCCAACGACGGCTGGGGGGTCCTCCTCGAACCGCTGCCCGATCTGGTGGTCGAGGACGTGCGGCCGGCGCTCGAGGTGCTGATGGGAACCGTCGGCCTGGTGCTGCTCGTCGCCTGCGCCAACGTCGCCAACCTGCTGCTGGCCCGCATGGCGCGGCGCGAGCGCGAGGTGGCGCTGCGCAGCGCGCTGGGCGCGGGCCGCGGCCGCCTGCTGCGCCAGCTGCTCACCGAGAGCCTGCTGCTGGCCGCCGCCGGCGGCGCGCTCGGCCTGCTGCTCGCGGCGTGGGGGACGCACGCCCTGCTGGCGCTCGCCGGCGACAAGATCCCCCGCGCCGCCGGCATCCGGCTCGACGGCCAGGTGCTTGCCTTCACCTTCGCTCTGTCGCTCGCGACCGGCCTGATCTTCGGCCTCCTCCCCGCCCTGCAGGCGTCGCACGCCGACCTGCAGGGGACACTCAAAGCCGGCGGCAGGTCGTCCACCGGCGGCGCCCGCGCCCGCCTGGCGCGGAGCGGCCTGGTGTTCCTCGAGGTGGCCGTGGCGCTGGTGCTGCTCGCCGGCGCGGGCCTGCTGCTGCGCAGCTTCGACGGCGTGTCCCGGATCGACCCCGGCTTCGATCCGCACGGCCTGCTCACCCTCAAGGTCGGCCTGCCGCAGTCGCGCTACCCGCAGGACGCGCAGCAGATCGCTTTCTTCGATTCGCTCCTGCGTCGCATCCAGGCGCTGCCGGGCGTGACCGGGGCCGGCGCCGGCATGCCGCTACCGCTCTCCGGCGAGACCTTCAACCTCAGCTTCGAGGTCGCGGGGCATCGCCCGGCGCGGCCGCAGGACGCCCCGAACGCCAACATCCGGGTGGTCACCTCCGACTACCTCCGCACCCTGCGCGTGCCGCAGCTCCGCGGCCGCGGCCTGTTGCCGTCCGACGACGCCAGGGCGCCGGCGGTGGCGCTGATCAACCAGGCGATGGCGCGGCGCCTCTTCCCGCACCAGGACCCGGTCGGCAAGCGATTCACCTTCGACAGCTCGACGTGGACGGGCGCCACCTGGCGGACCATCGTCGGCATCGTCGGCGACGTGCGGCACGACCAGCTGGTCGTCGAGCCGAGCTCGGAGATCTACCTGCCGCTCCCGCAGTGGCCAACGGCAAGCGCCACCCTGGTGGTGCGCACCAGCGCCGATCCGCGGCGCCTCGCCGGCCCGGTGCGCGCCGAGCTCCGCCAGCTCGACCCCGAGCTGGCGGCCTGGAGGGTGCAGCCGATGGACGAGGTGGTCGCCGATTCGATTGCCGGCCGGCGCTTCAACGCCGTGCTGCTCGCCCTCTTCGCCGCCATCGCCCTGCTGCTGGCGGCGGTCGGCGTCTACGGCGTGATCAGCTACGCGGTCACCCAGCGCACGCCGGAGATCGGCGTCCGGCTGGCCCTCGGCGCCTCCCCGGCAGGGGTGTTGCGTCTGGTGATCGGACAGGGGATGCGCCCCGTCGCCCTGGGCATCGCCGCCGGTCTGGCCGGCGCCCTGGCCACCGGCCGGCTGCTCGACACCCTGCTCTACGGCGTCAGCTCGCGCGACCCGCTCACCCTGGCGATCGTGCCGTTGCTCCTCGCCGCGACCGGCCTGCTCGCCACCTGGCTGCCGGGCCGCCGGGCGACCCGCGTCGACCCCCTGGTGGCGCTGCGGCACGAGTAGCTATCGCGGTGCCGGTCCGGTGCGCGGCGTCTTCCCGCGACGCGCCGCCCAGCGTCGGAGCTGCCGGAACCCCCACCGCCCCGCGCCGGTTGTAGGATCTTGGATGACGCGCCGGGATTGCCGCCCCGGCGGCGGCAGGGAGGTGTCTCATGCAGATCGCGTTTCTCACCCTGTTCCTCGGCCTGGTCAACGGCGCCCAGACGGTGGCGGTCGACGCCGGGCCCGGGGTCGCGGCGGTCGATCTGGTGCTGGACGGTCAGAGCGTGGTGATCAAGGTTGGAGCGCCACCATGGAGCGCCAGCGTGGATCTCGGAGCGGCCCTGCTGCCGCACCACCTCGAAGCGCGGGGGCTCGCCGCCGACGGCAGCGAGGTCGCCCGGGCCGAGCAGTGGCTGAACCTGCCGCGGCCGCCGGCGGAGGTCGGCATCGTGCTCGAAAGCTCGGGCGTGACCCGGACCCGCACCGCGCGGCTCACCTGGGACACCCTCACCGGCAAACCACCTTCCGCGGTCGAGCTGAGCCTTGACGGCGAACGGCTCCCGCTCGACGCGGACGCGCGGGCGCCGCTGGTGATCCCCACGGCCGGCGCGGCCCACGTGCTCTCGGCCAGGCTGCGGTTTGCGGGCGGCCTCGAGGCGCGCAAGGAGCTGGTGCTGACCGGCGACTATGACAGCGACGTGGCGACCGAGCTGACGGCGGTGCCGGTGCGCACCGGCGGGCCGGGCAAGCCGGTCAGGCTGCTGACCTCCGGGGAGCTGGCGGGCCGCTTCCTGGCGGCCGGCCGGCCGGCGGCGGTCGCCGCGGTCGAGCGGGAGCCGCCCGAGGTGTTCGTGGTGCGGGCCGCCGGCGCCGAGAACCTGCTGTACGCCAGGCAGCTCAGCCCGAGCGCTTACCTCTACGGCCATTTCAAGCCCGTCGATCACCTCCTGTTCTACTTCGTCTCGCCGATCGCCAAGCACGCGGTCGAGGGTCACACCACCTCCGAGCTGTTCGACATCTCCCCGGCCTTCATCTCGGAGCAGTTCTACCTGGCTCGCCTGATGCTGGCGGGGCGCTTCGACATTCCCGGCCGGCCGCAGCTCGCCGACGCGGTGGCGGTGGCCGGCCAGCATGCCCTCGACCGCCAGACGCCGCGCGCCGTGGTGCTGATCGCCGGCAGCGGCGACGGCGTCCCCGACGGCAGCCGTTTCTCGCCGGCCGCGGTGCGCGCCTACCTGGCCGCCGCCGGCGTGCCGTTCTTCGTCTGGTCCACCAACAAGAGCAGCCTGCGCCCGGAGGACTGGGGCCCGATCGCCGACATCTCGACCCCCCTGGGCCTCGAAGCCGCGTACAAGCAGCTCAAGGAGGAGGTGCTGGCGCAGCAGATCGTCTGGCTGGAGGGGCGCCACCTGCCGCAGTCGATCACCCTGGCGCCCGGCGGCGGTACCTCCGGCACCACCGGCAGCGGGGACAGCCGCCTCGAGCTGGTGGCGTCCAGCGTGTCGCCATGACGGGCGTCTCGAACCTCTCCGCCCCTCGCTCCGCGTACGCGATAGCCCTGAAGGCTGAAGCCGAGGGGCGTCCCCAGGGCCGAGAGGTTGCACTTGATATGGAGCAGCGCGTGCTCGCCAGCGTCCTGCGGCGACGAGCCGGCGAGCAGCACCGATCGGGCCGTGGCGGTGAAACCGCGAGCGGTCCAGGGTTGGGTCTCATCGGCTTCCGGCTGCGAGTCTCGACCATGGGCTCGTACCTGAGTTGCGCTTCAGCCGCGGCAAGGACCGTTGCGCGTTGCCGTGAGCGCCCGGAAGTGGTTGCGCGTGGCGGGGGAGTACTCGGCGAGCGAGCCCTTAAGGCGATGATCGAGAGTGAAGGAGGTATTGATGTCCGTGATCGAATCGAGGGATCAGCTTGCACTGACGGCTTGCCAGCTTCTCTACGATGTCCGGGTCGTCGAAATCCCGCCTGTCGGCGTTCAAAAAGCAGCTCGTGGTCGGTGCACCGGCAGAGTCGAGGTGTGACAGGATCGACGCATAAACGACGGCGTCCTGCGGAGAGAGAGCACCGGCTGCTCGGTGACGAGCGGCCGCGGCGAGAATCGAGCTGTCCATGGGGAGTACTTCGGCCACCTGGAGAAGCCTCGCGCTCACCTCATCGAGACGCTTTATCTCTTCATGAGCACTATCGATGAGGATGGAGGTGAGCTCTCCGAAGTCGCTGAGCCGCTGGGTGTATGACGAGGTGCGGGCAAGCTGCTCGAGTTCTTTCTCGACCGCCCTTTTTAGCTGCTTGCGCTGAGCTTGCCTCCTGCCCAGCGTCTCGTAGGGCTCTGCGAGAGAGAAAGCGGGGACCACAAGCTGCACACTTCCTTCCTCGCAGAGTCGCAAGATGGCCTCGCAGCTCGCATGCGATGCCTGCAACAGCGCCAGCTCGAGAACGAAATTCGATTCTACGTAAGCGATCACGCGGCCGTGTCGTACGCGATTTGCCCGTCTTTGATCGCTTCGAGGAATCCAGACTCGACGAGGGACGGGGCTTCAGCGCCAGACTTTGCGCGTATCTCTTCGGATCGCGCAATGTCCGATAGCCAAGCGGCCACCACCATTTCGAAGGCCGGCGAGCTGGCATCCTCAGGCGGGACGCCGGCTCTCGTGAAATAGGGAGAGAAGATCGCTCGTGCTTCGATGGCAATGGGTGGCGCGTCGGGTGCTGCCCCTTCGGCGCGCCTCCACAGGTACAGGCGATCGGGAGTCGCTACGAAGTAGTAGTCGCTTCTCGGCGCCTCCCTCCCGTGCGAGAGAATGTTCCGCCTTAGCTGAGCTGCCCAATGTGGAGAGGTGTTCTTCTTGTTCTTGACCTCTCCCAGCATGACCAGTCGCCTGTCGCGGCTGTAGGCGATGATGTCGGCGCCGAAGTCGTTCAGAGCTGCCATCCGCTTCTCCACACGTACGCTTCGTGGTTGATCGTCATCCCGGAGCATCATACCTCTATGCAAGGCCCTCTGCCAGGTCCTGCGCCTGCCTGCCCCGGCTGGCGCACCGATGTCCCCGGACGCTGCGGCCGTGCGCTTCGAAGGAGGGCGGGATGTGAGCTGCCGCCCGGAATGGAGAGACCCGATGCTGACCCGTGGCGCCGCGCTCCAACTCGTCATGTTGCTCTCCTGGGCCGGCGCGTTACAGGCGGCGGCGGCTCCGGCGCCGAAAGCGGCGCTGCCGCCGACGCTCGCCGCGATCAAGACCGCTCCCGCCGATGCGGAGCGCTTCACTCGGACCTTCGACGACCAGCTGGGCGATCCTGGCGACGAGGGCTCGGAGATGCCACTCGCCGTCTACTACTCCCTTCCCAGCGACGTGGGCACGTTCATGGCGGTCACCGACCTCAGCCTCTGCAAGCGGCCGTCGGAGCGCGAGATCTGCTCGGCATTCCGCGCCATCGTCGGGGGCCGGCCGCCGGCCCTTGGCGCCGAGGTCACGACCTCCCGGATCGGCGGCGCCGGGTACATCTCGGTTTTCCTCGCGCGGCTCGACGGGGTGAAGCTCGCCGGCGCCGATTCGCAGGCGGCCTTCCTCGCCGGCGACACGCAGGACCCGCCGGGTGTCGGCCTCGCCATCTATATCTATGCGCAGCGCGGCTCCAACCTGATCGAGCTGAGCACCCGCGTGGGCAACTGCGACTTCCCGGCCCCCGAGAGCCTGCCGTGGGCTCCGGCGGATGGAAAGGGCGGTTCGCGCGCGGAGCAGAAGCAGCGCGAGCGGGTGAATGCCTATTACCGCCAAGCCTGCGTCAGCCCGAAGATCCTCGCCAAGGCGCGCGCCGCGGCCGACCAGCTCGCCCAGTCGTTCCGACTCGCGCGCACCGGCGCAGCAGCGCTAACCGCCAGGCCGGACTGACGGGTCGTTCGAATCGTCGATCCCGATCGCTCGCCTGGCCGCCAGGGGTAGCGGAGCGCGAGGAAGCCGGCCCGAGCTCATGACTAGGGATGAGCTGGAGCGGATGCGGCAGGAGCCTCGAGGCGCACCGGCTTGAAGTCCCGGCGCAGCGGATGGCCCTCGGTGTTGAAGACGACGCGGTCGAGATCGAGCGCCTCGTCCGGGGCGAACAGCAGGTACAGGTACTTGAGCGTCTCGGCCAGGAAATAGCTGGGCATCAGATCGCCATGCTCCTTGGTCACCACGCTCTCGAGCACCGTGTAGCCGGCGCCGGTGCGGCACTTGGCGAGCAGCGCCGCGAAGATCGTCCGTCCCATCTCGAGATAGCGCGGATCGTGGGTCAGACGCCGCAGGTAATAGGCGGACTCGACGATCTCCGGCCGCAGCGGATAACCGGCGTCGAGCACCTTCAGCGTGCGGTAGTCGAGCGCGTCCGGCTCGATGCCGTGGAGGTTCCACATCCGATAGCAGGATTCCTCCAACCGCCGGGCGCGGTCGAGCTTGCCGTCCAGCGCCAACACCGCCGGGAAGAAGGCCTGCAAGGCCCCGAACTCGCTGGCCGTGCGCCGGCCCGTGAGCATGTCCACCTGCCCGTACCAGAAGCCGGTCGGGGCCTCGTCGGCGAGGTGCCGGTCGAGCGCCCCGAGGCTCTCCCGCCACATCCTGCCGCAGTCCGCGTCGCCGAACAGCACCGCGCCCTTGAGCAGGTATTCGTAATACGAATCGATGCCGCCCCCGATGTGGCTCGCCCGGCTGGTCCAGCGGCCGCTCTCGACGTCGATCCCGTCGCCCACCAGGCCCAGCCGCGAGCGCCGGGCGTAGAGCGCGACGACCGCACGCTTGGCGCGGTCGTAGAACACCTGCCTGCCGGTGGCCCGCGCCAGCGTGCCCATCTCGAGCAGCAGGGTGCCGACCTCGGCCGGATTGCTGCGCGGGCCGCTGGGCTTGCCCGTCCGCAGGTTGACGAAGGTGTACGGCATGCCGGTCGGCGAGGCGAACGCCGGCAGCAGCCGGTTCCCCAGGTCCTCGGCCAGCCGCAGCAGGCGCGGATCGCCGGTCAGCTGCCAGCTCGACAGCAGGCCCCCCAGCATCCGGATGGTGATCTCGAAGTTCTTGACCTGGATGTCGCGGTCGAACGTCAGCCGCGCGTCGATCAGCGCCCGCGCCCGCGCGGCCTCGTCCTCGAGGCCCATCAGCAGCAGCGTGTCGAGCGCGTCCACGGGAGTCATCAGCAGCGGCTCGGCGTACCAATCGCGGGCCGTCCTGCTCACCGGCCGCAGCTCGTCGTGGCCCCAGGCGTACCGCTCGTAGCCGCGCCAGGCATGGCGCATCTCGGCGCGGACGCGGGCGGCGAGCGCCGCGCGGTCCAGCGGCAGCGACGGCCGCGGCGGCGCGAGCGCCGGGAGCGGCAAAGGCGCCGGCGCCGGCTGAGCGGCCGGCATCGCCACCGCGCCCAGCATCGCCAGCGTCGCCGGCACCGCCGCCATGAGCGTGATCGTCTTGAGCTTCAGGGCTGCCTCGCGGGTTCACGAAGACGACGCGACGACACTAGACCGCCCGGTGAAGCGAGTCAACCGGTATGCGGCAGCGGCGGCAGCGGCCCCCGCGAGCGCCCGCCCATCTACCCACCCGCCCACCGCCCACCTGCCTGGCGGCCCGGCACCGGCTGGCGGGGGCGACGCCCTCACGCACCCCCGCCCCAGCCACCCAAGGCTTCAGGCCGCCGAGGTGACCAGCCTGGGAACCCCCGACTCGCGGGTCGCCGGGGTGGCGGCCAGCACCTGATTGCGGCCCCTCTGCTTGGCGAGGTACAGCGCCTGATCGGCGTCCGCGATCAGCTCGGTGGCGAGCACCTCGACGGCGGCGACGCCGCCGGCCGGCACCACCGCCGCCACCCCGGCGCTGATCGTCACGCAGCGCGCGGCCGGCGAGTCGGGATGCGCGATGGCGAGCTGCTCGATCCCCTGGCGCAGGCTCTCCGCGATGGCCAGCGCCGCGGCCGCCGAGGTCTCGGGCAGCAGCACGGCGAACTCCTCGCCGCCGTAACGCGCCACCACGTCCGCCGGACGGGCGCCGGCGCCGGCCAGGATCGTCGCCACCCGGCGCAGGCAGGCGTCGCCGCTGAGGTGGCCCAGGCTGTCGTTGTAGCGCTTGAAATAGTCGACGTCGATCATCATCAGCGCCACCTCGGAGTGGTTGCGGGCGGCGCGCCGCAGCTCCCTCTCCATCGCCTCCTGCAGCAGGCGCCGGTTGGCGAGACCGGTAAGGGCATCCTTGGTAGCGATGGCCGCCAGCTGTGCGTTCGCCTCCCGCAGCTGCCGGGTCCGTTCGCCGATCGCCAGCTCGAGCGACGCCGCCCGCCGCCGCAGCCGGCGGTCCGCCAGGCGGTGGCCGCCGACCGCCGCCCCCAGCACCGCCAGGCCGACCAGCACCGCGAAGCCGGGGCGCTCGTAGAGCAGCGGCTCGACCGCGATCTCGGCCAGCGCCACGGGCTCGCTCCAGCCGCCCCATTCGTCACGCAGCGCGACCTCGAAGCGATAGCTGCCGGGGTCGAGGACGGTGTAGCGCGCCAGCCGTTCGCCGCCATCCACGATCCAGTCGCGGTCCAGGCCCACCAGCCGGTAGCGGAAGGCGGTGCGCCGCTGGGCGACGAAGATCGGCGCCGAGAAGCGCAGGTCGATGCGCCGGGCGCCGCCCGGAATGGACAGCGCCTTGGCCGGCGGCCTGCCGAGCGCCAGGTCGCGGCCGTCGACCGTCACCCGATCCAGGCGCGGCCCGAGGCCGGGCTGCGGCGGCGCCAGACGCTCCGGACGGATCTCGACCAGGCCGTGATTGGTGGCGAACCACAGGTGACCGTCGGCGCTCCTCGCCGCTCCGGGATGCGAGCCGCCGTAGCAGACGCCCTCGGCGATGCCGTCCTCCGGGCCGTAGCGGAAGGGCACCAGGGTGGCGGCGCGGCCCGCCTCGAGATCCGCCATCGCGTGCAGCGGGATGCGGGAGATGCCGGCGCCGGAGCAGATCCACAGATTGCCCAGCGGGTCCGCGCGCAGCTGCCGGACGGTGTTGTCGTCCAGGCCGTTGCTCTCGTCGAACCGGTGCCAGCGGCCGGCGTTGAAGTGCAGCAGGCCGTTGCCGAAGGTCCCGACCCACATCTCGCCGGCGCTCCCGCGCCGCACGGCGGTGACGATCGGCAGCTCCGCGGCGGAGCGCAGGGTCGTCAGCTTGCCGTCACCTAGCCGCAGCAGGCCGGCGCCGCGCGTCCCGATCCAGAGGCCGCCGCCGCCGTCCTCGGCAAGGCCGGTGATCTCCGCGCCGTCGAGGCCGCGCACCGGCACCACCCGATCCGTGTAGGGAGCCCGCATGGCGAGGCCGCCGCCGGTCCCGATCCAGAGGTTGCCGAGCTCGTCCTCGTACAGGCTGTCGATGACCTGGGTCGCCGGCGTTCCCCAGGGCGGCAGGAACGCCCACCGCCCCGCCACCAGCCGCGCGAGGCCGCGCGCCGTGCCGGCCCAGAGCGTTCCCTCGCGGTCGCGCAGCAGCGACCAGACGGTGGTGCCGGCGAGCTCGCCGCCCGCGAACGACGCGCCGCCAAAGCGCCGCTCCATCCGGGTGAGGCCTGCGTAGGTCCCCACCCAGACCGTGCCGTCTCCCTCGGCCAGCACCGAGGTGACGGTGTCGCTGGCCAGGCCGTCGCCGCGGGTGTAGGTGCGGCAGCTCTTCTCCACCAGCTGGCGCAGACCGTCCCCCGAGGTGCCGAACCAGACGGTGCGGTCGGCGGCAACGACGATGCGGTTGATCCGTGCCGAGGCGAGCGGGTGGTCAGGGTTGGCGAACCAGCTCTTGCCGCCGGCCACCTGCACCACGCCGCGGTCGGTGGTGCCCAGCCACAGGCTGCCGCCGGCGGCTTCGGCCGCCTCGACGTCCTTGACCTCGGGCGCGCCGCCGGGCACCACGGTGGCGACGTCGCCGTCCTGGAAGCGCCCCGCCGCGCCGGCGGTGAACACCAGGATCGAGCCGTCCTGGTCGCGCACCAGGCCGGTCACGGTCTGCTGCGACAGGCGGGGGTCGGCGCCGATCGGCGCCAGCTTGCCGGCGCGGAAACGCCAGGGGCCGCGGGCCTCGGTGCCGATCCACACCTCGCCGGCCTCGCCCGCCAGCAGCCGCGGCACGCGCGTGCCGGCGAGCCCCACCCGGCTCACCCTGCCGGAAGCGGCGCTGCGCCGCAGCAGCCCCGAGCGGGTGCCGATCCAGAGGTCGCCGCCGGCGTCCTCGGCCAGGGCGCTGACCGCCGCGTCGGCCGCCAGACCGCCGGGGCCGCCCGGGCTGCCGGCGCGGGTGATCTCTTCGCCACGCATCCGCAGCAACCCGCGCTCGGTCCCGATCCACAGCGTGCCGTCGCGGCCGGCGACCAGAGCTCCCACGAAGCGGCTGCGGAAGACCCCTGGCGAAGCCGCGGCATAGGCGACGAAGCGCTGGCCGTCGAAGCGCGCCAGGCCGTTTTCGGTGCCGATCCAGAGGTACCCGTCCGCCGCCTGGGCGATGGCATAGACGCTGTTGCCGGGCAGGCCGTCGCCGCGGCGCCAGCTGCGATGGAAGTAGCGCGCGTCGAGCGACTCGGCGCCGGCCGCCGGCGCAGTCGCCGCCGCCCTGGCCGGCTCCGCGCCGGCCGCCGGTCCGCCGCCGAGCAACCATCCGGCACCCAGCGCCAGGACCGCGCCCAGCACGACCCGCGCGGCTCGCCTGCCCACACCCGCCGGCCGGCCCGCACCCGCCGGCAAAGCCTCCGTCTCGCGCCTGGACCGCATCGATCTCTCCCCCCGACCCGTAGCCTGGCCGGCGCGGCCCGGCGCCACCATCGGCGGCCACCGCGATCCGGCGTCGGCAGCCGGCCGAAGCATCTGTCGGTGCTGGTCCTACAAGAGGATCGTCGCCCTGGTGTAGATTGGGGCCCACGCCTCGCGCGACACCTGCCGCCCGACCGGGTTCGGGAAGCGGAAAGGAGCAACGTGCCCAGGACAGCCTCGCGTTGGAGCCGCGCGTTCGGCGCCACCCTCGTCCTGCTCTGCGCCGTGACGGCCCCGGCCGCCCCGGCGCCGATCGTCGCCGACGCCAAGGTCGCGCCCGCCCCTACGCCCGAGCAGGCGAAGGCGGCCAAGGACAAGACGATCCCGCCCGCCCCGCCGCGCGCCGAGGGTGAGGGGCCCTTTGCCCGGCTCATCCTGCGCGGCGCCACGCTGATCGACGGCACCGGCGCGCCGGCGATCGGCCCCGTGGACGTGGTCGTCGAGCGCAACCGCATCGTGCGCATCGCGAGCGTCGGCCAGCCGGGCGGCATTGACCCGGACAAGCGCCCCAGGGCGAAGCAGGGCGACAAGGAGCTCGACCTCTCGGGCATGTACCTGCTGCCGGGATTCGTCGACATGCACGCCCACATCGGCGGCAAGGACCAGGGGACGCCGGCGGAATACGTGTTCAAGCTCTGGCTGGGCCACGGCGTCACCACCATCCGCGATCCCGGGAGCTTCGACGGCACCGCCTGGACGCTGCGCGAGAAGGCCCGCAGCGCCCGCAACGAGATCACCGCGCCGCGCATCCTGGCCTACATCGCCTTCGGCCAGGACCGCGACGCGCCGTTCACCACCCCCGAGGAAGCGCGCCAGTGGGTCGGCAAGGTCGCGCTCGAGGGGGCCGACGGCATCAAGTTCTTCGGCTACCGCCCCGACATCATGAAGGCGGCGATCGAGGAGGCGAAGCGGCGCGGGCTGCGCACCGCCTGTCATCACGCGCAGCTGGACGTGGCGCGAGTCACCGTGCTCGATTCGGCGCGCTGGGGGCTGACCTCCATGGAGCACTGGTACGGCCTGCCGGAGGCGCTGTTCGCCGACCGCACGGTGCAGGACTTCCCGCTCGACTACAACTACGCCGACGAGTCCCACCGTTTCGGCCAGGCCGGCCGGCTGTGGCGCCAGGCGGCGCCGCCGTTCTCGCCGCGCTGGAACAAGGTGATGGACGAGCTGATCGCGCTCGATTTCACCATCGACCCGACCTTCAACATCTACGAGGCGACCCGCGACCTGATGCGGGCCCGCCGGGCCGAATGGCACGACGAGTACACGCTGCCGTCGCTGTGGGAGTTCTACCAACCCAGCCGCAAGAACCACGGCTCCTTCTGGTTCCACTGGACCACCGAGGACGAGGTGGAGTGGAAGCAGAACTACCGCCTGTGGATGACCTTCGTCAACGAGTACAAGAACCGCGGCGGCCGGGTGACGGTGGGGACCGACAGCGGCTTCCTGTACCAGCTCTACGGCTTCGCCTACGTGCGCGAGCTCGAGCTGCTGCGCGAGGCGGGCTTCCATCCGCTCGAGGTGATCCGCGCCGCCACTCTCAAGGGGGCCGAGGCGCTGGGCATGGCGCAGCAGATCGGCAGCGTCGAGCCCGGCAAGCTGGCCGACCTGGTGGTGGTCGAGCGCAACCCGCTGCAGAACCTCGCGGCGCTCTACGGCACCGGCGTCATCGAGCTCGACGGCCGCGGCGAGGTGGTGCGCGCCGGCGGCGTCCGCTACACGATCAAGGACGGCATCGTCTACGACGCCAAGCAGCTGCTCGCCGACGTGCGGCGCATGGTCCGCGACGCCAAGGCCGCCGCCAAGCACCCCCCCGCCGCCGCGGCCGGCCAGGCCCCCGAGGCCAAACCGCCCAAGGAGGAGCTCCCGCGTTGACGCCGCGGCTGGTCAACTGCGCCGATTACGAAGCGGTCGCCCGCCAGCGCCTGCCGGCGATGGCCTACGACTACATCGCCGGCGCCGCCGGCGACGAGATCACCCTCGGGCGCAACCGCGCCGCCTTCGACGCCCTGCTGCTCAAGCCGCGCGTGCTGCGCGACGTCAGCGGCCTCGACACCGCCCTCGAGCTCTTCGGCACGCGGCTCGCCCATCCGATCCTGCTCGCCCCCGCCGCCTATCACCGCATCATGCATCCGGACGGCGAGCTGGCGACCGCGCGCGGCGCCGGCGCCGCCGCCACGACCCTGGTGATCAGCTCGGCGGCCAACACCACCGTCGAGGACATCGCCGCGGTCGCCACCGGCCCGCTCTGGTTCCAGCTCTACGTCCAGCCCGACCGCGACTTCACCCGCGACCTGGTGCAGCGGGCAGAGGCCGCCGGCTGCAAGGCGATCTGCGTCACCGTCGACACGCCGGTGCTCGGCACGCGCGACCGCGAGACCCGCGGCGGCTTCTGCCTACCGGAGGGCATCGACCGGGCCAACCTCCGCGGCTGCAAGGGGGCGAAGGGCGGCCGCGTCGACGCCGGCGGCGTCTACAGCGACGAGCTGGACGCCGCGCTGACCTGGGAAGCCATCGGCTGGCTGCGGAGCTTCGCCAAGGTGCCCCTCCTGCTCAAGGGCATCATGGCGGCCGAGGACGCCGCGCTGGCGGTCGAGCACGGCGCCGACGGCATCGTCGTCTCCAATCACGGCGCACGCAACCTCGACACCACGCCGGCGACCATCGAAGCGCTGCCGGGGGTGATCGAGGCGGTGGACGGCAGGCTGCCGGTGCTGCTCGACGGCGGCATCCGGCGCGGCATCGACGTGGTCAAGGCGTTGGCGCTGGGCGCCCGGGCGGTGCTGATCGGCAGGCCCTACCTCTGGGGTCTGGCCGCCGCCGGCGCCGAGGGCGTCGCCGGCGTGGTCCAGCTGCTGCGCACCGAGCTGCTGAAGGCGATGGCGCTCTGCGGCTGCCCGACGCTCGCGGCCATCGATCGCGGGGTGCTCTGGGGCGGCCGGACGGCGCTGTGAGCCGGTGAGCCGGTGAGCCGGCGCGCCGCGGCGCGCCTCAGTGCGCCGGCGCGGCGCGCGCGACGCGCTCGAAGCTGGCGGTGAACTGGGCCATCCAGCGCCTGGGCACCGAGAAGCCGTGCCCCACCTTGTGCAGCCAGACCAGCTCGCCATGCGGCACCTCGGCGACATAGGTGCGGGTATCGGCAGGCGTGCAGATCTTGTCGATGTCGCCCTGCAGTGCGATCCACGGCACCTCGAGCAGCCGGCTGGGCAGGAAGTCGACGCCCTTGTGATGGGGATCGCGCTGCCAGGCCAGGCCGTTGCCCTTGCAGATCGGCATGTTGACGATGAGGTCGGGGCAGAAGCCCAGGCTGACGGCGCCGGCGAAGGCGCGTGGCGGCGCCTGCACCAGGGCGGCGTAGACCAGCGTCGCGCCGGACGAGTAGCCGACCAGGATGGGCGGCCGGCGGTCGCCGTAGCCGAAGCGCTCCTCGACCGCCCGCCCGAGCGTGGCGAAATCCCCGGCCGGGTCGAAGCAGCTCGCCGCCAACCCGGAGGGTGGGGCGGGCGCGGCGGGCACCGCACCGGGCACGGCAGGCGCGGCAGGCACCGCACCGGCCGCCGCAGGCGCTGCCGGCGCGGACGCGGCCCCGGCGGCGGTGACGGCGGCCACCACGGTCTTGATGTAATGGGTGATATCGATCCCCACCACCAGCGCGTCCCTGGCCGCCAGCTCGCGCGCCATGTCCACGACGCCGAGCTTCCAACCGCCGTCGCCCGAGACGAAGAGCACGACGTGCGCCGGCCGCGGCGTCTGCCGGTAGACGGTCAGGGTGCCGAACGGCTCGAGCCGGAACGTCTCCCCGGCGGCGGCCAGCGCCGGCAGGCCGGCAAGGGCCGGCGCCTGGGCGACGATCGCGATATTCGCGACGAGCGCGACGAGCGCGACGAGCACGACGAGCCAGGCGCGGCGCCACCGCGCGCAGCGCCGCCCTCCCGCCTGCGACGGCGCGCGAGGAGCGGCCGGGGAGCAGCCGGCGGCCGGCCGCTCCCCGGGCTCGCCGCGCTTCAAGCGGTCCCGGGCTTCCACAGGCCCAGCACCGCCCCGGTGGGATCGACGATGATGCTCAGCCAGCCGGCGCCCATGACCTCGGTGACGTCCTTCATCACCTTGGCGCCCAGCGACTTGGCCTTTTGCGTGGCGGCGGCGATGTCGTCCACCTCGACATAGGCCAGCCACGCCGACGGCGCGCCGGGCATCGGGTTCTTCATCATGCCGCCGCCGGTGCCCTTACCCACCTTGATCATGGTGTAGGCGCCGCCTTCCATCGGTACGTCTTCCAGCTCCCATGCGAACAGCTTGCCATAGAAGTCCTTGGCTTTGTCGAGGTCGTCGGTGGCCAGCTCCACGTGTACGAAAGCATTTCCCACGGTGCATCTCCTTTCGGTGTCTGTCGCGGCGCCGGGCTCCGGATGGCCCATTTCCTTGCCGCGAGCGGTGCAATGCGCTCCCGCTGTCTCCTGTAGTCGATCGAGCTCGACCGGAATCGACAGCTCTCCGGCTTCACCCGAGCGCTCCCGGCCGTGCCCGCGCCTCCGGCTTGCGGCCGAGGCAGCGGCCGAGCTCAGCCTGCGCCGTCGCAATGGCGCCGCGGCCGCTCCGCGGTGACACCTCGGTGCACTTCCGGTGCCAGCAGCGGGGGCCGGCCTGATAGCATGGTGGCGAGGAACCCCCTGATGAACCCCGACGTCGCCCTGGCCATTCCGGAGCTGGTGGAAAGCGGTGTGCTGCCGCCCGAGCCGGCGTCGCGCCTGCTGCGCTTGGCGCGCGGCGAACTGCTCTCCGTCCACGCCGAGCTGCGCGCCCTGCTCTATGCCGGCGTGCTGCTGCTCACCGCCGGCGTCGGGCTGCTGGTCAAGGCCAACCTGGAGCGGATCGGGCCGCTGGCGATTGTCGCCGGCCTCGGCGTGGCCGCGCTGGCGGCGCTGGCCTGGGTGCTGCGGGTGGCGCCGCCGTTCTCGTGGCAGCAAGTGCCGTCGCCCAACCTGGCGTTCGACTACATCCTGCTGCTCGGCGTCCTGCTCGCCGCCGCCGACCTGGCGTATGCCGAGTCCCAGTTCGGCCTGCTCGGGGTCCACCGTTCCTGGCACCTGCTGATCGTCGCCGTCGGCGCGGGCCTTGCCGCCTTCCGCTGCGACTCGCGGATCGTCTTCTCGTTGTCGCTCAGCAGCGTCGCGGCCTGGCGTGGCGTCTCGCTCGCCGCTGCAGGCGCCGCCGCTCGCACCCCGAGCGCCGCCTGGCAGTGGAACGCCATCGTTTGCGGCCTGCTGTTCGCCGGCCTCGGGCTGGGGCTCGACCGCCTGCACCGCAAGGCCCACTTCGAGCCGGTGGCGGTGCACCTGGGCTGCCTGCTGGCGCTCGGCGGCATGGCGGCGGGGATCTTCGAGGACGGTGGCACCGGCGCCGCCTGGGCCGGAGCGTTGCTGCTGGCCGGCGGCGCGCTGGCCGCGGCCGCCTACCGGGGCCGGCGGTTCCCGCTGTTCGCCTACGGCGTGGTGGCGGCCTATGCCGGGTTGACCCGGTTGCTGAAGGAGGCGATCGTGCCCGACGTCGCCGCCGGCTGCCTCTGGTTCGGCATCAGCTCCGTCCTGATGCTCGGCGGCCTGCTCGTCGCCCACCGGCGGCTGCGGGAGGAGGCGTGAGGGCCGACCTGGCGCGGGCCGACCGTGCCGCGGCGGTGCGCGACGCCGCCCGCTCCTGGCGGCGCGCCGGCATCCTCGACGAGGCGGCGTTCGCCGCCGTCGCCAGCCGCTTCCCGGACGACCGGGCGCGCGCCGGGCCGGTCTTCCGTGCGCTGCTCTTCCTGTTCACCGTGATCGCCGTCAGCGGCGGCGCCGGTTTCGTGGCCATGGCGATCGGCGGTGGCCACGACGCCGTGGTGGCCGGGTGGTCGCTGGTCGCGGGCTTGGCGCTGGCGGCGGCGACCGACTACCTGATCGGTCCGCTCCGCCGGCGGCAGGGCGGCATCGAGGCCGCCGCCTCGCTGATGGCGATCGCCTTCCTGCTGGCGGCCGCGGGCTGGTGCCTCTACGCCTCCTGGGGGTTGGACCTCCGCCCGGAGGATCACCTGTGGGCGCTCTGCCTGATCGCCGCGGCGCTGGCCGCTGTCGCGGCGTGGCGCTGGGGCTATCCGCTCTATGCCGGGGCTGCCACCGCCGCGGCGCTGGCCGCCGGCGCTCACCTGCCGGCGGCGCGGGCGCTCTGGATCGTGCTGCCGCTGGCGGCGGCGCCGGCGCTGCTCCGCCTCGCCGAGTCCCCGCGGCTGCCGCCGGCGCACCGCGCCTCAGCAATGGCGGTGCTGCTGGTCGCCTTGGCCGGCCTCTACCTGGCGGTCCACCTCGGTTCCTGGGACGCGCGCTTGGTCGAGCAGCTTGGCGGCCGTCCCGCGCCCGCGCCCGATTCGCCCCTGTCGGGCCTGTCCCACGGCGGCCTGCCGCGGTGGGCGGCGGTGGCGGGGACCGCCCTGGTGCCGATCGTCCTCCTGGCTCTTGGCCTGCGCCGGCGGCGCCTGCCGCTGCTGCTCGCCGGCACCGCCGCCGCTGCCGTCTCGCTGGTGACGCTGCGCCACTACATCCAGCTGTGGCCTGTCTGGGCGGTCTTGTGTCTCGCCGGCGCCTTCGTGATCGCGGTTGCCCTGGCGCTCTGGCGCTATCTCGAGTCCGGCGCGGGCCAGGAGCGCGCCGGCTTCACCGCCGCCCCGCTGCTCACGGACCGCGGCCGCCAGGCCCTGCTCGAGGCCGCGGCCACGGTGGTGACCTTCCAGCCGCCGGCGCACGCCGCGACGCCCGCCGAGCCTCGATTCACCGGCGGCGGCGGCCGTTCGGGCGGCGCCGGCGCCAGCGGCGAGTTCTGAGCCACGGCTCTCACGGACAGGTGCAACCCGGCTCCCGCAGCAGCGCACCCAGAACCGCAACCGGCGATGAACGGGTGCGCCTCGCGACCAATCAGGGTGAGTAGCTGAGTGAGGTAAAGTCCAAGATATTCTGGTTCACGCCGGCCGGATTTTGATAGGTATGTGTTAGATCAAGCCACGTATCGGTCACGGTGATCGTAAACGATAGATTTGTACCGCTTGCAGCGAAGAACCAGAAATGTGAGCTCAGCGCCACGGCGTCGATCATCTTGATCGTGAGGTCAACGTCCTCCGCGCCGAAGAACCAGAAGTAGCCTGAGCCGTCGCTCAACTGGACTGCGCTGGCAGCCGTGGACCCCGATGACGGCGTCATCCAGTCGACGCTGACGGTGAATCGGCCCTGCAGGAGTGACAGCTCGGTGGATGGAGCCTGCACGAGGATGGGCCGGGAGTCCGTCAGGTTGCCCTCGGTCATCACGGCCAAGGTGTAGCTTCCTGCCGGCAGCGGGGGCACAAAGATCTCTTCGACGAGGAACGGATCGGGCGGCGGGGGGGCCTTGCAGTCGGGGTCAGGTTTTGCAAGATCCAGGATGATCATGTCTCCTTGGATAGCTATCGCATAGGTACAGGAGTCTGCGGGCCTCGCGACCGAGATCCTGAGCTGGTCAGTGCTGGTCGGCAGCGCCGGGCTTACTCCGAGGATCTGCTGGGCGTCGGCCGAGGTACCTGCGGCCAGAAGCAGCGTGAGGGACAGCGTAGCGCCAGTGAGCAGGTTGCGCGAACACATCATGCATCACCTCCTAGTTGCATTACTTTAACACAAATTGTTAGAGCACGCCAAAACGGCAGCTCGCCGCGGCTCCGGGGACCAGTGGCTGGTCGAGCAGCTTGGCGGCCGTCCCGCGCGCCCGCGCCCAATGCATCGCCATCGAGGCTTTCGCATGGCGGCTTGCCACCAGCCGGCAATCATTTCCCGGCCGCGGAGCGGCGGATGGCTTCGCTCATGTCCTGCACGCTGACACCCTTGACCCGCGGCTGGATGGCGCCGAAGAGCGACATCAAATCCACCGTCTCTGGTCGCATCTCGACCACGCCATCCTCACGCACCAAAAATGACAAGCGGCTCCCGGCCTCGAGGGCAAGTGCCGTGCGCACCGCCTTCGGGATCGTGATCTGACCTTTGCTGGTCATCGTCGCTGTTGGCATCCTTACTCTCCCGCTAATTTCTTACTGAAGTGTAGGGCAACGAGCCCATGCTTCAGTGGCTCTCACCCCGCCCGCAGCCGCGGGCACGACCGTATCGCAGACAGGTGATCTGCCGCGGTCGCCGCCAGCCGGCCCAGCTCTTCGGCACCGGCCCCGGAAAGCGTCCCCGCCTCCAGTCCCGCCACCAGCGGCAGCAGGGCGGCCACCTGCAACAGGAGCGCGCGCCAGAGCTCGCCGGGCCGTTCCGGGCACCGCCACGGCTGCTCTTCCAGGTCCGCCGCTGCCGCCGCGCACGGCTCCTCGCCACCGCGGCACTCCACCTCGAAAGCCAGACTCACCAGCTCCGCCAGCGTGTTGGCGCCGGCGATCGCCAGCGCCACCAGCCGCCGTCGCAGCTCCGCGGCCTCGACATCCGCCCGCGCCAGCCGCACGAGCAATGCCCCCATTTCCCCCAGCTGCTCCAGCAGCTGGCGCTCCGCGCCGTAGGCGTCATGGCCCGCGGGCGGGCCGGCCGCCAGCGCCGCGAGCTGCGCGGCGTGCAGCCGGTCCACCGCCGCCCGCAGCCTCGCGCCCTGCCCACCCGCCGCGATCATCGCCATGGTCGCCCCCATCCCCATGCCCACGCCACGCACCGCTCGGCGCCAACCGCGCCACCGCCGCCGGGCGCCGCCCCACGCCGCCGCAGGACCACCGCCGCCACCCCGCCCAAGAGCACCATCATCGCGCCCAGCCCCCACGGTTCCAGCGTCGGGATGCCCTGCGGCTGCGGCGGTGGCGGCACCGTTACAGCCGCGACCGGCGTCGCGGTCGGCCCGGGCGTCGACGGCGCCGGCGGCGGTCCGCTCTCGTCCGTCGGGATGTTGCCGCCGCTCGTCGCGACCTGCGCCGCCACCTCCGTCAGCCCCGGCGGCAGATGCGCCGCGACCGTGACGTCCCACTCGACCGTCGCCGTGCCGCCGGCCGCGAGATCGCCGAGCGCCACCGCCACCGTGGTGTCGCCCATGCCATTGCCGGTGGTCACCGTTCCCTGGGTCGCGGTCACCGACCCGGAGACCAGCATCGTGTTCGGATCGAGCGCGGCCACTGCCGCGAGCGCCGTCACCGTCGCCTCGGTCGCGTTCGGCACCGTCAGCGTGTAGTGGATGCGGTCCCCGGGCAGCGCCGGCGCGGCGTGGCCGGCGACCACCGCGGCGAGCGTGGTGTCGATCGCCAGCGCCACCGGCGTCGTCACGCTGCCGCAGGCCTGCGGCGCCGCGACCTGCGCCGGCCTCTCGCCCCGGCGCAGCGCCAAGCGCAGGGTCCTGGCCGCCGCCTCCGGCAGGGCCGAGACGCCGGTGACGCACGCCGCGTTGGCGATCGTGGCCGCGGCCGGCAGCGACGCCGCGGCCCGCACCGCGAAGACGATGGCCTGGCTCGTGCCCGCCGCCACCCCGCTCAGCTCGAGCGTGCAGGTCGAGCCGGCCGCCACGCCGGCGCACGACCAGCGCCCGTCGCTCGCGCCGGCGTCGAAGCTCGACAGCGCCGGCACCGTCTCGCTGACCACCGCCGCTCCCAGGTCCTGATTGCCGGTGTTGGCGACCGTCAACTGGAACGCCAGCACGGCATTGGGCGTCACGGCGCCGCCACCGTAGGTCTTCACCAGCCGCAGGTTCGGCTGGCCGGTGGTCGGCGTGTTGGTCGCGGCGCACACCGCCGCCATACCCGGCGCCGCCGCGCAGGCCTGGTTGCCGATCGCGCCGGCGCCGGCCGGCAGCGGCGAGTCGACCGCGGCCACGAAGGTCAGCACCACCGACGCACCGGCCGGCAGCGACGGGATCGCCGCCGTGCAGCTCGAGCCCGCCGCCGTGCCGGCGCAGCTCCACGCCGGCGAGCTGCCGGCCGCCACGAAGCTGGTCAGGGCCGGCACCGCCTCGCTCACCGTCACCCCCGCGGCGCCCTGGTTGCCGGTGTTCTGGATGGTGATCGAATAGATCAGGTTCGAACCCGGCGCGCCGCTGCCGGCGATCGTCTTGCTCACCGCGAGCAGCGCCGCTCCCGTCGTGGGGATGGTCACCGTGCTGCAGCTCGGTGGTCCTCCGGGGCCTCCGGCGCCTCCGGGACCGCCAGGGCCTCCGGGGCCTCCGGGACCGCCGGCGGCGCTCGCACACGCCGTGTTGGCGATGCTACCGGCACCCGCCGGCAGCGGGTTGACCACCACCACCGAGAACGGCGCCACCGCGACGCTGCCGCCCGCCGGGACGTTGCCGACCGCCAGCGAGCAGGCCGCCCCGGCTCCGCTGCCGGAGCACGACCAGCCGCCGCCGGGCGTCCAGGTGGTGTTGGACGGCACCGTCTCGGCGATCGTCACCGGCCCGGAGTCCTGGGTGCCGCTGTTGGTCGCGGTCAGGCCGTAGGTGACGGTCCCGCCCGGTGCGCCGGTGCCGCTGCCGAGGCTCTTGACGAGAGTGAGCACCGCCTGACCGGCGGTCGGCGCCGACACGCTGCCACAGCCGACGACCGTCGCGGGACCCGACCGCGCGCAGGCGGTGTTGCTGATCGCCGACACCCCCGCCGGCAGCGCCGGCACCAGGTCGACCGCAAAGAAGCGCGTCACCGTGCCGTTGGGAGCGAGGTTGCCCGCCGGCAGCCGGCACAGCGAGCCCGCCGCGTTCGACGGGCAGACCCAGCCGGGCGACGACGCCGCGGCATCGAAGACCGTGTCGAGCGGTACCACGTCGGTGAGCTGCAATCCGCCCAGGCCCAACCCGCTCTGGTCGGCGGCGACGATCGTGAACAGCAGCGTCGAGCCGGGGACGCCGGTCCCCGCCGCCGTCTTGGTGACCGTCACGCTCGGCGGCGCGCCGCCCGGCGGGCAGGCCGCGCCGACGATGCCGCTCTCGACCAGACGCGGCGTGGCGTCCAGGCCGTCGCTCGTCGTGCCGTGCATCACCGCGGTGAAGCTCGCCGACGAACCGCTGAAGGCAGCCCGGTAGAGGACCGCCACCACGTTGCTCTGCTGCCCCGAGCCGGCGCTGCCCTGCCGCGGCGGCCCGCAGCTGAAGCTCACCGTCGCCCCGGTGTCGCCCGGCTGATTGCCGCTGACGATCCTCGGCACGCAGCCGGTGCTCGTCGTCGCGTCGATCTCGACCGAGCCGGGAATGAACGCGAGCCCCACCGTCCCCGCGGCCGGCGCCGCCATCTGGCCGCTGATGCTGCCGGTCGTGGTGTCGCTCGACGGGTCGAGGTAGGTCGCCCGCAGGGTCACCGGCTCGCCGCAGTCGAGCACACCGTTGCCGTTGACGTCCTGGAAGCTCACCAGGCTCTGGCCGAACCCGCGGCCGACGATGACCTGAATCGCCGACGCCTTCGATCAGGAGGCGTACCGCGAGGCGTTTCTCGATCTCCTCTACATCTTCAGTGTCCATATCCGGCAGGGCGCTACGGAAAGGGCGGTGGCGCTCTGCCGCCAGGCGATCGAGCGGCTCGACTTCTTCGGCCTGGGGCATGAGCAGATGCGTGCCGTGTGGACGGAACTCCTGGATGCGGCGATGCGGCAGGCGATTCGCCTCGAAGCCCTCGCCGAGGTGAGGGATTTCCTCCGAGTCCACTGGAAGACTCCGGCAGCGAAGGCACCGCGGTTCTCCGATCCGTCACGGCGAGACCGGCCTTGAGCCGACGGTCCTCTCCATGCCGATCACAGGCTTCTTCTACGGGCTCATCTTCCGCCCGAACTTGGGCCGCGGAGGACCGGAGCACCAGTACCTCCAGGAACTCGTCAAGCGCTGGGCGGAAGCCAAGGGCTACCGGGCGACGGTGGAGGAGCCCTTGCTCTCGGGCGGCAAGGTGGACGTGGCGCTACGCCGAGAGGGCCACGCCCTAGCCTGTGAGATCTCCGTCACTTCCTCAGTCGCGCAAGAGATCGGGAACGTGGAGAAGTGCCTGGCGGCCGGCTTCGATGAAGTGGTCCTTCCCGCACTGAATCGAGGTACACTCGGCAAAGTGCGGGAAGCGCTCGACTTGCGCCTCCCGTCCGACGCCGCGGCCCGCGTCCGGCTCTGACAAGTGGTCGCCTTCGTCGGAACAGGTGGTCGCCTTCGTCGGAATCCGCACCTGCCGGTGCAAGGAGAGAAAGCTGAGCACCTCATCTCGTCTGATGGCTCGGAGGCCCCTTGCAGGGGAAGCGTCTCGTCCCCTCCCGGTACCTACGGCCCGCCCCCCGTCCTAAGGACAGCAGACGCTGACGCAGACGGTCTTGTCGCAGCTGCCGCCGTGGCAGGTCTGGCCGCAGGTGTTGGTGCATGGAAGCGTGGCCGTAGCGCCACCAGCGGCCTCCCGAAGATCCGCCACGGTGAGCAGGCGCAGGGTCTCACGGTGCAGAGTGATCTTGATCGCCCTCTTGTTCATGGAAGTTCTTCTCCTTTCGCTCGATTGATAGTTGCCGACTATCGTTTCTCTGAAGCATAGCATCATCGGCATAGCATCATCGCGATTGTCTGCTTCTTGAGGTGCTCGCCCAGGGTCTTGGGCTCCGGGGGGTAGTCGGGGCGGAAAAACCGGCCGCGCAGGGTAAGTGACAACAGGTGCACACCCCCCCGGGGGGGCCCCCGGGGGGAGTGTTGCCCTTTTGGTGACTCATTTTGAGGGCAGCGTTCCCTACGTCGGTGTCGCCGAAAGGGTTCCGAACGCCGCCGTCGACCCGATGGTCACCCTGCGCTGCGACTGAAGCGCGTGCAGGTACGGCTGCATGCTTGCGTGGCTCCGCGAAGTGCACGGCGTGCGCAAGTCCCGGAAGGCTCGACAAGAAGCGACCCAAGGTGTATTTTAAAAGTATAGTAGTCATCCGGAAGCGCAGGGCAGCGAGCGCTCGAGACATCGATTGCGGGTGGAGACGATGGAGATGAATAAT
Source organism: uncultured Acidobacteriota bacterium (assembly GCA_963732005.1). Lineage (GTDB taxonomy): Bacteria > Acidobacteriota > Thermoanaerobaculia > Multivoradales > UBA5704 > JASLEW01. The sequence continues at coordinate 1,698,699 of CAVSXT010000005.1, read as the reverse complement.
CGCCAAGGCCGGCCAAAAGCCATCTGGTGGCAATCGGTGCCGGGACCCACGTGCTCACAAGAGCCGTCGGTCCGTTGGCTGGATCGCAAGACACGTTTGCTGGCGATCGGAAGCTGCTTCGCCGACAATTTCTCGCGTTGGATCGCATTGCATGGAGTCGACGTCCTGCAGCCAGGATGGGGCCTTCACCACAACCCGGCGGCTATCAGGGATGAGTTCTACCGCGCTACCGGGGCAAGACGACCGCGGATTATTTGGGTGGAGCGCGAGAATGCCACGGAAGTCTTTCTCGATCCGCTCCGCCCCTTGGTCAGTGCCGATTCTCAGAGGAGATGTCGGGTCTTAGCGACCGCATTGACCGAGCCGCGGCAGGCGCCTTTTATTCTGCGTCAGCCATGCTTGTGACCCTCGGTCTGTCGGAAGTCTGGGAGCAGCAAGTCGCGCCCGGTGATTGGTGCCCTTTGAATGTGTCGCCGCCGACAGAGGTATATAGTCCATCATTGCATCGCGTCCGCAACCTTCGTGTCTCGGAGATAAAATCTCACCTGCGCTCGATTATCTCGCTGATCCGGCGAGAGCGGGGTCGGCAAATTCCGATTGTGTTCACGATCTCGCCAATTCCTCTCAGGGCCACCTTTACGAAGACTGACATCCGGACTGCCAATTGCCGATCGAAGGCGGCTCTTCTAGCCGCCGCACATGAGGTGCTGGATAACGCCGACAAGAATACTCACTACTTCCCCGCATATGAGTACTTCTGGGGCGTCCAGCCCAGGATGGAAATGTGGCAGAGCGATGGACGGCACCCTACGGCCGTTGCCATCGAGGCGGTTTGCAAGGAGTTTGTCGCCGTCCACGCACGGCAGCCGCAAGACTTCGCATCGAATGTCGATTTTCAGGTCGAGTTGGTCTCATGACCCTTCTTGCGACCTGGCCATAGGGGTGCATCCGCGGCGGGTGGTCCATCTCAAGACCAGGCACCAGCGTCAGATCGAGGCCGACCTACCAGACCTTGATCGACCGTGTTTGTGCGGCACCGGTGGTCTATCCGGAGGAAACCGGCTGGCGGGGGGCCGGGAAATGCCGGTCGGTACTCCGGCGACCGGCGAGCCAGACCTAATGACGTCACCTTGCGCTCAGAATAGCTCGGACAGACTGGATGCGAGGTTCATGAGACATGTCACGTCCGATCATGACAGATCCTTCTCAATTCGCTCCAGCAAGCTCAGCAACTGAACGACGTCGGTGCGCACGATCTTCCAGAGCGTGGCGTCGTCAAGAGTGAAGTAAGCATGCGCCAGGATGTCCCGTAGACCCGCGATCCCTCGCCAGTCAACTTCGGGATGGCGCTGCCGGATGTCCTCTGGCATTGCTTTCGCCGCCTCGCCGAGGACCTCCAAGTTTCGCAAAGTGGCGTCGTATGCCATTTCATCGGCAACGAAGTCCTCGACCTTTCGGCTGCCGGTATAGCGGATGATCTTCCGGGCTGCCTCCAGCATGTCCTGCAAGAAGAGTTCCCAGCTACGCGACACGAATCGCCTCAGCCTCCACCCACGGCCGCGCCCAGGACTTCAGCGCCTTCTCCATGACGAGATCTACGCGGCACCCCAGCCGATCTTCGATCCAGAACTTGAGACTCATGTACTCTGACAATCCCGGAGTTTCACGGAACTCAACCAGGATGTCCACGTCGCTGTCCGGCCCCGCTTCGTCTCGCGCCACAGAGCCAAATAATGCGAGCGAGTAGACACCGAATCGCTCCATGAGCTCCTGCCGGTGGAAGGAGAGAAAGCTGAGCACTTCATCCCGTGTCATGGCCTGGGCTCCTCCGGGAGCTTGTGGTCCCGAGCCGCCAGCAGATCTTGGACATCCTATCAGTGCTGATGGGCCGGCAACCCTGCTCTCAGCAACTGCCATTAGGCGCATCGGTTCGAGACTGACCCACCCGCAAGGTGCTGTTTTTCGAAAGTGCCCGCCCATAGGGGTCCGAGGTACTACGGGGTAGCCCGACTGGGGCAGGGCGTCCTCAAAATGAGACGGCAAAGGGGCAACGAAACTCTGGGGGTGCGTGCACCTTTGCCGCACGCTCCACAGTAGCGCTCCGCCTCAGGCAACGCGTGCTCCACGCCCTCGCGCGGCAGGTCCTTGGGCAGCGGCCGACGAACGGGCCTACCTTGCAGCCGGCTTGCCGGCGCCGCAACCTCGTTCTCCAACTTCTCCAGCTGCTGCTGCGAGATCCCCAAGTCGCGCATCGCCTCGAAGACCAGCTCCAGCTGGCAAGGGTCCAACTTCTCCGAGTGCTTCCGAACTCCTCAAGGGTATCGATAGCCGGCTCGTGAAGATCGTTGATGAACGAGTGACCGCCGCGGTTGATGCGTATCGACGGCAGTCGCGCACAAGGTTACAGAAACCTCAGAGGCTGGTTCCCATCCTCGGTCAATCCGCTATGGCGGACGATGGCCCGCACCGTGCCTCGGGGCAGGCCACCCTGGTTTATCGGTACGACGGTGCCGAGCCTCCAGTCGGAGTGGACGAGAAGGAGGTGCTGTGCGGTGCTGGCGTGACGCCGGACCTTTAGCTGGCAGTGCCAAAGCGTTCTAAGAGTTACCGCCGTTGCCTCTGAGTCTCGGGCGAAGGTTTATTTAGCGGCGACTGCGGCGGAGGGATAAACAAGAGCTGGCCCGGTTTAATCAAGTTGGGGTTCGATCCCACAAAGAGCTTGTTCGCTCCGGTCTCTTCCAAGCTTGCAGACGATAGTACTTCGCGGCAATTGTGGCTAGGCAGTCGCCTTCTTAAACAGAAAATCACTGGCCCGCCAAACCTGGATCGAGAGCCGCAGGGTGCCCCGGGACGCCTACGGCCGCCGCTGCGCCGGCGTCGCCGTTCACGGCCGCTTCACGTTTCCCGGCACTGCCGGCGGCGCCATCGCCGCCCAGCGCGCCAGCTCGCGGTCGCGGAAATAGGGCACCCGCCGGCCGCGGATCGGGGCGCAGCCCGCCACGTAGATCAGCGCTTCGCCCTCGGGCAGCCGCCTCACCTCGTCCGGCGACAGCAGCGGCCTGCCTGCCTCCGCCTCGCTCTCGCTCCTGCGGCCGCCGAGCATTCCGGGATTGCGACTCTCGCGCCGGTATTCGACCGTCCGCCGGCCGGTCATCTCGGAGAGCAGCTTGGCGGTGGCCAGGTCGTTGGCGCCGTAGGCGATCTGCACCCCGCAGTTGGCGCCGATGCTCTGGTGCTGGCCGTAGATCTGGAACAGTTGCTCGAGCGATTGGATCGACAGGAAGACCCGCACGCCGTAGCCGCGAAAAAAGCCGATGCCGCGGTGCATGAAATCGAGCCTGCCGAGCGCGGTGAACTCGTCGAGCATCAACAGCACCGGCCGGCGGCCCGGCCGCAGCTCGCGGGTCAGCTGCCGCGTGATCTGGTTGAGCACGATGCGCAGCAGCGGCCGCATGCGGTCCAGGTCCGACGGCGCCACCGTCAGGTAGACCGACACCGGCGCCGCGCCGGCGATCAGATCCTCGCCGTGGAAGTCGCAGCGCGCCGTGTTGGCGCAGACCAGCGGGTCCTCGAACAGCGCCAGCTTCGACTGCGCGGTCGCCGCCACGCCGGTCGCCGTCCGGTGGTCCATGCCCTGCAGCCGGCTCGCCGCGCTGGCCACCGTCGGATGGGTCGTGGACCTCGCGCCGCTCGGATCCATCCAGCCGCGCTGCAGCGCCGGATCGTGCGTCGCCTGCCGCATCGCCTCCCAGGTCTCGGCGGGCTTGGGCGAGCTCAGCAGGCGCAGGCAGCTCCCCAGCGAGGGCTCCTGCTCGCTGTAGACGGCGTGCAGGATCACCCCGGTCAGCAGCGCTCGCGCCGAGTCCTCGAAGAACCGCTCGCCGCCGGTCGACTCCCGGCCCTCGGGATTCACCAGGATGTCGGCCACGTCCTGCGCGGCGGCCACGTCCTCCGCCGAGCGCGGGATCGCCAGCAGCGGGTTGTAGGCCGCCGAGCCGGTCCCGAGCGTCGGATCGAAGCGGATCGTCACCTGCCCCTGGCGGCACCGATGCCCCGCCGTCTTCGCCCACAGCTCGCCCTTGATGTCGAAGGCCAGCAGCGATCCCTGCCAGCGCAGCAGGGTAGGGATCACCAGGCAGCTCGACTTGCCGGTGCCCGAGGGCGCGTAGACCAGCGCGTGCCGGTCCTTGCGGTCGACCAGCGGGTGCCGCCCCAGCCTGCCGATGACGATGCCGCCGGGGCCGCCGGAGAGCAGGCCGGCCGCCGCCACCTCTCGGGCCGACGCCCAGTGGCTCGAGCCGTGGAGGTCGCCGACGCGCCGCAGTCGGCTCAGGCGCAGCACGCCGTAGACGCCGGTCGCGGCCCAGCAGGCGAGCGTGCCGCCGGCCCCGATCCCGAGCGCCGTCCGCGCCAGCGCCGCCAGGTGCGGCAGCCGCTCATAGGCGTGGAGCCATTCGACCAGCTGCCACGGGCGATACAGCGGCCCGAGCGCCGCGGTCAGCAGCGCCAGGCCCACCGGTACCAGCGCCGGCGCCAGTGCCGGCGTCACCGCCCGCCGGCACCCAGCGCCGCCGACCGGCGCCCAGGCACCGAGCATCGCCCAGACGCCGAGCGCCGCCACCGCCAGCGACGCCGCCAGCAGCCAGCGGTCGGGATACGACGGCCGCACCAGCCACGCCGGCCCCAGGCGCGCCGGGTAGCCCAGCCTCCAGGCCATGAAGCCGCTCCCCACCCAGCCACCATCGGCGGCGCCCAGCAGCAGCATGGCGGCCATCTGCCAGCCCACCGCTCGCCGCGCGCCCGGCGGCGCCGGCAGCCGGTACAGGCGCTCCTCGGCACTCGCTCTCACCCTGCATCAGAGTCGCGCCGCGGGCCGTTTCCGGGACAGCCGTCCCGGCTCACGAGGCCGGCCTCGGCCCCTGTGCTAAGGTCGCTGGCCGCATGGACGCACCGCAGGTGACCGAACCAGCGGGTGCCGGAGCGGCAGCAGGCTCGCGGTCTCGAGGCAGCGGCTGGAAACGCTTGGCGCTGGTCGTGGCGGGACTCCTGGCGGTCGAGCTGGCGGCGCAGCTTGGGATGGCCTTGCTGGGGCAGGGACGTGCGGCCGCCGCCGCCGCGCGGGACGACATCCTGGTGAGCGCCGCGCGGGACGGCGGGGCCGCGGCAGCCGGCGCCGGCAGCGCCACCGCGGCCACCCCTCCCCCGCCCTCGCCGTCAGCCGCCGTGCGCGCGGAGGCGGCGAGCACCCAGATCGTGCTCCAGCCCTACCTCGGCTACGTGATCGACCCGGAGATCAATGGCTGGCGCAGCCGCATCGCATCCGGGGCACCGAAGATCACCGACGACGGCTTCTACGCCATGCCCGGTCCCGCCGCCACCGGCGGCCCGGACGAGGTCGAGGTCGGTCTGTTCGGCGGCTCCGTGGCCCTCCTGCTGTGCTTCGAAGGGCGCGACGCGCTGCTCGCCGGGCTCGCCAGGTACCCCGGATTCAGCAACAAGCACCTGGTGCTGAGCTGCTTCGCCGTCGGCGGCTACAAGCAGCCGCAGCAGCTCATGGCTCTCAGCTATCTCCTCGCCCTCGGCCGCAAGCTCGACCTGGTGATCAATCTCGACGGCTTCAACGACGTCGCCCTGCCGTTCCGCGAAAACCGCCCGGCCGGCGTCTTCCCGTTCTATCCCCGCGGCTGGAACACGCTGGTGGAGGGCGTCCCGAACCTCGCGCGGCTGCGCCTGGTCGGCGCCATCGTGGCGCTCGAAGACCGCCGGGTCCGCCTGGCGCGCGGCTTTTCGGACCTCCCCTGGCGCTACAGCGCCATCGCCAATCTCCTCTGGGAGGCGCTCGACCAGGGCCTGGAAGCCAGGCTCGGCGAGGCGCAGGCGGCGCTGCAGCAAGCCGGATCCGGCGGGCGCGGCCGCTTCCTGGGCCACGGTCCGCGGCGCGACGATCGCGGCGATCGCGGCGATCGCGGCGATGACGACTTCTTCGCCTTTCTGGCGGCCGGATGGCGGCGCAGCTCCCTGGCGATGGCCCATCTCTGCGGCGGCGCCGGCATCCGCTACTACCACTTCCTGCAACCCAATCAGTACGATCCCGGCGCCAAGCCGATGAGCGCCGCGGAGCGCCGCACCGCCTACAAGCCTGACCATCCCTACCGGACGAGCGTCGAGAAGGGCTATCCGCTGCTCGCCGCGGCGGGCCGCGAGCTGGCGGCCGCCGGCGTCAGCTTCCACGACGCGCGCCAGGTCTTCGCCGGCATCGCGGAGCCGCTCTACGTCGACCAGTGCTGCCACGTCAGCGCCAAGGGCAGCCAGCTCCTCGGCGCCTGGATGGCCGCCAGGATCGTCGAGGATCTCGCGGCTAAGCCGCGAATCCAAGCGACGGCTCAGCCGCGAATCCACGCGACGGCCCCGCCGCGAATCCAGGCGACGGCTCAGCCGCGACCAGCCGGTGACGCTCCCGCCGCCGCCACCAGCCGGTGACGGCAACCAGCCGCGGTCAGCGCTTCCCTTGTTTCCCCGGCCCGCCGCGGGCGGCGTTGTCGAAGCCCGGCACGATGGCCTTGCGGAAAGCGTTGCCGATCAAACCGCCGAGGATCTCGGCGGTGTTGGCGCGCGGCGCTCCCAGCGTGCCGGTGATCTCGGTGCGGGTGGCGAGCTGGCCGTTCCTCTGGTTCTCGAGCAGCGCGGCCAGCCCACCGATCGCCTTCTCCTTCAGCCTGGTCCCCAGCGGCTTGCCGCGGTCCTGGCCCGCGCCGTAGACCTTGACGCCGGAAAAGATCGCCTTGACGTAACCGCTGAGCTGGCGGTCCTTGACCGCCACCTGTGAGTACAGCGAGGCGGTGCCGCCCGCCACGTCGAGCTTCCGGTAGGCGCGCAGCAGATCGTTGAAGGCCGTCAGCCGCGCCGCTTCGATCGTCACCTCGGCGCCCAGGTCGGCGGCCGGCGCTCCCGGCCGGAAGGTGGCGGTGACGGCGGCGCTGCCGCCGCCCATGAAGCGCCCGCGCAGCCGGAGCACCGCCCCCTTCGCCCGCAGGCTGGCGATGCGGTTGGACATGTTGAGGACCTCGAGGTTGGCCTGGTCCACGAACAGCCGGTAGGGCGGATCGGTCGCCCGGTTGACGTAGCCGACCTGGCCGCCGGTGAGGTACAGCCGGTCCAGCCGCATCACCACCGGCGACGCCTCGGCCTCCCTGGCCACGGCGGCCAGGGCCTCGCCGTGCTGGCGCTCGGCCGCGGCGGTGGCGGCGGTGTGCACGTAGTCGAGGCGCACGCCGCCGAGCAGCACCTCGGCGACGTCGATCTGCTTGACCCGCGGCGCATACTCCACCTCGCCGTGGGACGACAGCACGCCGCCATGCAGCTCGAAGTTCGAGCGCGCGCCGAACTGCTGCAGGCGGTCGAGCGGCACCCGCTCGATGCGGTAGCGGGCGTGGACGCCGGGGAAGGGGTCACCCAGGAAGTTCGCCGAGCCCTCGATCGCGGCGTGGCCGGTGCCGAAGACGTCGCCCTCGGTCTGCACCGGCGACGGGTAGACGTGGTCGGGAGCCTCGAGGTTGCGGATGTTGGTGGCGCTGAGCATCCAGTGAGTGATCTCGAGCGGGCGCGACGGATCGCCGTCGACGTAGACCAGCGAGCCGTCGTTGACCCGCATGGTGTTGAACTTGAGCGGGTAGATGGACTCGAGCGCCGCCTGCCAGCCGCGCTCGCCGAGCCGCAACTGCTTCAGCTTCTCGGCGTGCAGCTGCTCCATGTCGAGGTGCAGCTGGGGGTGGTCGAACAGCGCATCGCCCACCAGGTGCCGGGTGAACAGGTGGTGCCATTCCACGCTCAGCCGCAGCCTGGGGATGGTGGCGAGCGGCGGCTCGGGGTGGGCCTGCTGGCGGACCACCAGGTCGCGCAGAGTCAGCGACAGGTGCAGCGGGCCGCCGTGGGCATGGCCGATCCGCACCGTGTAGCCATGCAGCTGCTGGTTCATCCTGGCTTCGAGCTGGCGGCGCAGCGGCTCGTCGCCCAGGCGCGAGCCCCAGGTCAGCAGCAGCAGCACCCCGATCAGCAGCGCGACCAGCGCCAGCCCGACCCGCTCGCGGCGCCCCATCGGCGCCCGCGCCAGCGCCAGCGGCCGCCGGAGCCTGCCCGCGGTTTCCCTGGCGGCGCCCTCGTTGCCCGCGGCGCCCTCGTTGCCCGCGCCGCCCTTGGTGCCCGCGACGCCCTTGGTGTCCGCGGTGTCGCCCTTCGCCGTGGCACCTTGCCGCTTCGCCGTCGGCTCGCGCCGCTCGCGGCGCGCCCGCCGCCTGCCGTCTGCCAAGTCCGCCTCGCTCTCCGGCCGGCCGCTTCCTGCCGCACTTGCGCCAGCCTGGCCAGGCTTTGGGTGCAATGGCCCTGCCATGAGCCCGCGCCGCCGGCGAAGGGCGGCGCCGGGGGCGTCACATCGCGGAGTTGCCGAGGCGGAAACGCAGGAAGAGCATCCAGCCGGGCACCCAGTCGCCGCCGTAGCTCGGCTCGAGGCGGCTGGGGACGTGCGAGACGCTGAGGTCGAAGCCGGCGCCGGTGCGGTAGGCCTCGCCGACCAGGAAGTCGTAGACGTAGCCACCGGCGAGCTTGGTGACCACCGCCACCGGCTGCGCCAGCCGCTCGTCGACCAGCACGCCCTCCTTGACCGCGCTGGCGAGGCCCAGGACGTCGGCGATCAGCTCGTCGTTCTCGAGCTGTTCGAGGCGATAGAAGACGGTGTGGCGGGCGACGAACGCCGCGGTGCCCTCGAACAGGTAGGCGTTGGTGGTGCGCCCAGGCCGCCGCTGGTTGCGGCCCCAGGCGAAGGTGGACTGCAGGTTGCCGTTCTCGGCCAGCGGCGCGTTGTAGATCACCGACACCGTCGAGCGGTTGACGTCGACGTTGGGCTCCAGCTGCTCGGGGCTCTTGAGGTGCCCGAAGCTGCCCTGCACCGACAGCCCCGGGTCGGGATCGTAGGTGACGCGGAAGGAGTAGGAGTCGAGGCTGGGGCTCTCGATGTCGGCGCGGTGCTGGTCGGGCTCGCGGCCGCGGAAGGCCGAGCTCTCGACCTTGAGGCCGCCCTGGATCCAGCCCAGGGTGGCGACGCCGTAGCTGATGTGGGTCGAATCGAGCCAGTGGTGGCTGAGCGGCGTCTCCGGGTTGTCGATCGCCGAAAAGCGGTGCATGTAGGTGGGCGGCCCCAGCGCCGGCTCGCCCGGCAGGCCGGTGTACAGGAACAGCGAGCCCTCGCGGCTCAGCGGCAGGCTGTAGGTGGCGGCCAGCTCGTCGAACAGATCGTGCGGGTGCTGCCGATCCACCAGCTCCGTCCTGCCGTTGGCGGTCTCGCCGGTCTGCAGCAGCAGCGGATAGCCGTTCCTGCCGATCGTCCAGGGCTCGAGCGACATCATGGCGCGCAGCCCCAGGCGCCCCGGCCCCAGCGGGCGCGTCGCCATGCCCATGACGTAATTTTCGCTGAACCATTTGCTGCCGCCGCGGTTGCCCTCCTGGTCGTCGTAGATCGCGAAGGCTTGGCCGTGCAGCATCGTGGCCCAGGGGCCATGCTGGGTGAACAACCCCTCGTGCGGCGACGACTCCGGCTGCCAGGAGGTGCCCGAGGCCTCGCGGCTCATCGAGTAGGGCCCGAGCAGGGCCGCCATCTCGTGGTGGCCGTGCATGGCGTGCATGTCGTGCGCGCCCTGCATACCCGGCATGTCCTGCATGTCCTGCGCGCCTTGACCGGCGGGGGCGCCGCTCGCCGGCATGTCCGGCATGCCGGGCATCGGTCCCATGGCCGGCGTCGCGGGCGCCGCGCTCGGTGCGGGCGCCGCGGGCGGTGCCGCCGGTGGCGGCGCAGCGGGTGCCACCGCCGGCGGCGGAGCCGGCGGTGCCGGCGGGGATGGCATGGCCGCCGCGGGAGCGCCGGCGGCAGCCAGTGCGGCCACGCTCAGCAGCAAGGTCCTGAGCTCGAGTCCCATGGCGGCTTTTTGCGTCCCTGTCGGCGACGCGAGACTATCACCCCGTCCGGCGAATCCAATCGCCGCGGCGAGCCGCCGCCCGCCAGCCGCCCGCCGCCGACAACCCCGCGGCAGCGCCGGGGGCTCAGCGCGCCGCCGCCGCCTCCGGCCGCCGCCGCCATTCGGCCAGCAGGCCGGCGCCGCCCAGCGCCAGGCCGGCGGCGATGATCGCCAGGCCCACCAGCGCCCGCAGGTGCTCGTTCGCCGCCTGCGCGCCGGCCGCGCCCGGGACCCCGGAAACCCCGGAGACCCCGGAGACCCCGGAAGACACAGCTTCGGACCAGAGCGTCGGCAGCGAGGCATCGTGGGGAATGGTGAACAGCCCGATTGCCAGCAGCAGGAAGCCCACCGCCGCCGTCTGCAGCGTCGCCGGGGTGCGCGACGGCCGTCCCAGCTCGCGCCCCACTCGGCTCTGGCTGTAGCCGTAGGAGAAGTAGATCGACATGCCGAGCACCAGCCAGCCGATGAAGCGCCACCATGACGAGGGCGGCAGGTAGACCATCAGGAAGATGCACGAGCCCGCGCCCAGCAGCGGCAGCAGCCAGGGACCCAGCGGCACCCGGAACGGCCGCGGCCGGTCGGGATCCTTGTAGCGCAGGATGATGATGCCGATGCACACCAGCAGGAAGGCGAACAGGGTGCCGATGTTGGTCAGCTCGACCACTTCGTTGATGTTGAGCAGGCCGGCGAACACCGCCACCGCGATGCCGGTGATCCAGGTGGTGACGTACGGCGTGCGGTAGCGCGGATGGACCTTCGCCGCCCACTGCGGCAGCAGGCCGTCGCGCGCCATCGAGAAGAAGATGCGCGGCTGTCCGAGCTGGAAGACCACCAGCACCGAGGTGGTGGCGAAGACCGCGCCGAGCGAGATGAAGGCCGCCGGCCATTTCATCCCCAGCGCCGAGAAAGCGGTGGCCAGCGGCTCGGCGGTGCCGAGCTGCCGCCAGGGCACCATGCCGGTGAGCACGATCGCCACCCCGATGTAGATGACGGTGCAGATCACCAGGCTGGCGATGATCGCGATCGGCATGTCGCGCGCCGGATTGCGGGTCTCCTCGGCCGCCGTCGACACCGCGTCGAAGCCGATGTAGGCGAAGAAGATGATCGCCGCCGCCGCCGCGATGCCCTTGAAGCCGTTGGGGGCGAACGGGTGCCAGTTGGCCGGCTTGACGTAGAAGCTGCCGAGCCCGACGAACACGGTGATGATCGCCAGCTTGAGCACCACCATCGAGGAATTGAACCAGGCGCTCTCGCGGATGCCGATCACCAGCACCCAGGTCACCAGCATGACGATGGCGAACGCCGGCAGGTTGAACACCACCGGCACGCCGGCGCAGCGCGGCGCCTGCGCCAGCGCCCGCGCCCCCTGCGCCACGGCATCGCCCAGCGTCGCCGGATCGACGCCGGCGGCGCGCGCCGCCGCGATCTGGTGCGCCGAATCCAGCGCGGTGCGCAGGTCGGTGGCCAGCCAGTCGGGAAACAGCACGCCGAAGCCGCGCAGCAGCTCCTGGAAGTAGCCCGCCCAGGAGATGGCGACGGCGACGTTGCCGACCGCGTACTCGATGATCAGGTCCCAGCCGATGATCCAGCCGATCAGCTCGCCGAGCGTCGCGTAGGCGTAGGTGTAGGCCGACCCCGAGATCGGCACCATCGACGCGAACTCGGCGTAGCACAGCGCCGCGAAGCCGCAGGTGATGGCGGTGAGCACGAACGACAGCACCAGCGACGGACCGGCGCCCAGGTGGTCGCCGCCGCCGGCCGCCGCGGTGCCGACGGTCGAGAAGATACCGGCGCCGATGATCGCGCCGATGCCGAGCAGGGTGAGCTGCACCGGGCCCAGCGTCCTCTTGAGCGAGGTCTCGGTGGCCTCTGCCGAGGCCAGGATGGCCCCCAGCGGCTTGGGTTGGAAGATGCCTCGCAGCAAGAGAGCCTCCACCGTTCCGGCACCGGGCCGGCGAGCCCGCCCGCGAGCAGGCAGCCGCCTCCCGTGCCCTGTCCGAGTGACGATCGACCGGCGGGGAGTCTGACACGCCGCCGTCTTCCTCGCAACGCAGTTGGCAACGGCGCCTTTTTACACTAGCATCGGCGGGCCTGCAAAGGATCTTCCATGCGCATCCTGCCTCCACCGCGCAGCGATTCTCGGCGCCATCGGCGCCTCCGGGCGCTCCAGGGCGCAGCCTTTGCATACCGAGCCGTCATAGGCGGCGGATCGGTGCGGCGAATCGGCGGAGGAATGGCCCTTGACAAGCTTCGCTTCCAAGGTAAGACTGGCGCGCCGTGCTGCAAGAGCGGGTAGGGACTGGCGCGCGCGTTCGAGCCCGGCGGCGGTTCGCGCTGGCCGCGATGGCGGTACGCGCCGGCCGCGGTGGCCTCACGCGCCGTCCTCGGCGCGGGTCGCCGCCGATGGTCGGCACTCCCGGCAGGGGAACCAAATCGAAGGGGCACCCCTCTATAGGAGGGATGAGGTGACGAATGCGTAGATCCCTGGTCCTCGCCGTCCTGGCCCTGCTGTTGCTGCCGCTGCTCGCGTTGACCAGCGGCTGCGAGCGGCTGCAGGCGCGCGTCGAGCTCAAGAAAGGCAACTCCCTGTACCAGCAGGAGCAGTACAGCGCGGCGCTGGTCGAATACCAGAAGGGCCTGCAGCTGGATCCCGCTGACACCTTCGCCTGGCGGTCGGTGGGGCTGAGCGCCCTGGCGCTCTACCGCCCCGGCGACGACAGCCCGAAGAACATCGAGTACGCCCGCGTCGCCACCGACGCCTTCGAGAAGTACCTGAAAGAGAGCCCTGAAGACGCCAAGGTCCAGGACTACATGATGTCGATCCTGGTCAGCTCCAAGCAGTACGAGAAGGCCCTCGCCTTCGTCGACACCTTGCAGCAGGGGCACCCCGCCGAGGCCAACGACCCGAAATGGAACAAGTACCGGGTGAACGTGCTGATCCAGGCCGGCCGCCTCGAGGACGCCGAGAAGCTGGCGCTGCAGACTCCCGGCCCCGAGCAGCCGGTGTCGCTCTATTCGATCGGCGTCGCGGCCTGGAACAAGGTCTACAACAACAACACCATCGACTTCGCCACCCGCCAGCAGAAGGTGGAGATGGGGTTGGCCAGCCTGCACAAGGCGGTCGACCTCAAGCCCGACTACTTCGACGCGATGTTCTACCTCGGCCTGATGCTGCGCGAGAAGGCCAAGCTCGAGACCGACGCCAACGCTCGCACCACTGACGTCAACGACGCCGAGGTCTGGCTCAAGAAAGGCCTGGAGCTGCGTAAGAAGGCGCAACCCGCCGCGCCGACCGCCACGGCCCAGAGCAAATAGGTGATCCGATGTTCGAGAACTCACTGGTCGATCTGGACAAGAAGCGGAACAGCAAGGGCGTCCGCTGGTTCATCCTGATGACCGCGCTCGCCGTCAACGTGGCGGCGGCGGCCAGCGTCCTGTTTGCCGAGTACTGGTCGGTGCCGGCGGTCGAAGAGCCGCCCATCAACGCGGTGTTCATGAACGCCGCGCCGCCACCGCCGCCCCCCCCGCCGCCGCCGCCGCCGCCGCCCGCGGCGCCCAAGCCGGTGGTCAAGGAGGTGCCGGTCATCAGGCCGACCGAGCCGGTGCAGCCGGTGGTGGTGCCTGACAAGCTGCCCGAGCTGAAGCCCCAGGACACCACCCCGCCCGATGCCGGCGTCGAGGGCGGCGTGCCCGGCGGCGTGCCGGGCGGCGTGCCCGGCGGCGTGGCCGGCGGCGTGGTCGGCGGCGTCGAGGGCGGCGTGGACGACGCGCCGCTGCGCGTCGGCGGCGCGGTCAGCAAGCCCGAGAAGATCTCGTCGCCGCCGCCGGTCTACACCGAGATGGCGCGCAAGGCGCGGCTGCAGGGCGTGGTCATCATCGAGGCGATCATCGACACCTCGGGCAACGTCGTCGGCGCGCACATCCTGAAGGCGTTGCCGATGGGCCTCTCCCAGGCGGCGCTCGACGCCGTGGCGAAGTGGCGGTTCAGGCCCGCGACCCTGCAGGGCAAGCCGGTCAAGGTCTACTACACGCTCACCGTGAACTTTCAGGTGCAATGACACCTGGTTCCTTTGGTCTAACGCTCTGACAAAGAGGAGAAGCGCATGGGCGGCTTCAGCATCGCAGCGATATGGGAGAACATGAGTCCCATCAACAAAGGTGTGGTCATCATCCTGGTGCTGCTTTCGATCTGGACGCTGTACGTCTCCGTGGAACGCTGGCTGCTGTTCCGCAAGGCGCGCAAGCAGTCGCTGCTGTTCGCCCGGCTGGCGGCGGATCACCTCAAGAACGACCGGCCGCAGGCCGCCATCGACGCGGCGCAGAAGTATCCGCAGAGCCACCTCGCCCGGGTCGTCGCCGCCGGCCTGCAGTCGTTCCAGTACGAGAGCCAGACCAGCCCGCTGTCGCAGACCGAGATCGTCGAGGCGGCCGGCCGCGCCATCGAGCGCGCCGCCCTGCTCACCACCTCGGACTTCAAGCGCGGCCTCGGCGGCCTGGCGACCATCGCCACGCTGACGCCGTTCATCGGCCTGTTCGGCACCGTCGTCGGCATCATCAAGGCCTTCACCGGCATGGCGCTGACTGGCTCGGGCGGCATCGGCGCGGTGTCGGCCGGTATCGCCGAGGCGCTGGTCTCCACCGCCTTCGGCCTCGGCGTCGCCATCCCGGCGGCCTGGATGTTCAACATCTTCACCAACCAGCTCGAGCGGCTGCAGGTCGAGATGTCGAACTCCTCCTCCGAGCTGATCGACTTCTTCATGAAGCAGAGGATCCGGAATGCTGCCGCGCCACGTTAAGCCCAACCTGGTCCAGGACGTCAAGAGCCAGATCAACGTGACGCCCCTGGTGGACGTCTGCCTGGTGCTGCTGATCATTTTCATGGTCGTCACCCCGATGCTGCAGAAGGGCGTCGACGTCGCGCTGCCCGAGACCAAGGTGCCGGAGAAGATGCCGGAGAACAGCAAGCAGCTGACCATCTCGATCAAGCAGGACGGCAGCGTCTTCGTGAGCCAGAACTGGGTGCCCGACGACCAGGTGGCCGGAGCGCTCAAGACCATCCACGATCAGACGCCGGACAAGCAGGTGGTGCTCAAGGGCGACCGCCGGCTGAAGTACAAGAAAGTGCGCGACGTGATGAAACTGATCAACGAGGCTGGCTTCAGCCGCGTGGGGCTGGTGGTCGACAAGGTCAAGACCGGTACGGCCGCCTAGGCGTTTGCCGGGCGGCGGAATAGGAGCAGTGCCCGATGGCCATGGACGTTCGGGGCGGAGCGAGCGGCATCCGCAGCGACATCAACATCACGCCGCTGGTGGACGTGGTGCTGGTGCTGCTGATCATCTTCATGGTGGCGGTGCCGCTGCTGCAGATGGGTTATGCGGTGCAGGTGCCGCCGAAGGTCACGACCGCGACCCCGCAGCCCGATGCCGATCAGATCATCGTGCGCCTGGACGACCAGGGGCATGCCTTCATCAACAAGACGCAGGTCGAGCAGGCCGATTTCCAGGGCCGGTTGCGTCAGGTGCTCACCGGCCGCCAGAGCAAGGTGGTGTTCTTCGCCGCCGACGGCGAGCTGACCTACGACAAGGTCGCCATCTTCATGGATCTGACCCGCGACGCCGGCGCTCAGAACCTGGGCATCGTCTTCGACGACATGAGGCCGGCCCCGGTCCAGACGACCCGCTGATCTCCACGCACCCGCTCAGCGGCGCCGCGGCATCAGCAGGTGCCGGACCCTGCCCAGCAGCAGGTTGATGAAGTTCGCCCGCGAGAGGAAGGACAGCACGGGGCGCCGGCGCACCCCTACCTCGCGCTGCAGCTCCAGCAGGTCCTGGTTGTCGGGCTCGATCTTGAGGCCGTCGGCGACGGCGCGCACGGCGGCGCGGCGATAGCCCGCCAGCATCTGGGTGCGCGCCAGGTTCAGGTAGTTCTCCGCCTGGTAGAACTCGAGCTTCACCGCGTGCTGGCAGAGTTTCAGCCCTTCGGAGATGCGCTGCTGGCGCAGGGCGATGCCGTAGCCCAGGTACGAATACACCAGCGCCGGCAGCGCGCCCGGCCGCTGCTCCTGCTCGGCGATGCGGGCCAGCGCCGGCAATCCGTCCTTCCAGCCGCCCCGGCGGCAGCGGTCGATGGCGTCGCGAATGGCGTCGGTCATCTCCGCCGGCCGGCCCCGGCGCGCGGCAGGGACCTCCCCGGTTGCCGCCGGCACGGCGCGCAGGTCGGGAGTGGCAGGTCCGGCGGGTGGAACGTATGGAGACTTCAACATAGGTGAATGTAGCGAAGTCCGCCGCGCCTTGCAACCAGCCCGCGCCAACCCGCCGAACATCGCCAGACGCCACCAGGACACCGCCGTCTGTCCACATCGGTCGCTTCGCGACACAGCTTATTAGTAGACCCGCCGCTCGCGCCGCCGGCAGCGATTGACGGCGGCACGAGCGGTAGCGGTCTGCCATCGCGGCGTCGAGCCGTCGAAAGGAGTTCCTCATGTCGAAAACGCCAAAGAAAGTGCGCCTGTCACGCGAGACCCTCCGTCACCTGGACGAGCGCGGCCGCGCCGGCGGCCCGATCGGCACCTTCCCCGACACCATGCTGCCGAACAACTGCCAGACGGCCTCCTGCCATAAACCCGGCCTCTGCTGACCGGCGGCGCCCCGCCGGCGCCGGCGATCGCCCCCTGCGAGCGGTCGCCGGCGTGCCGGCACCGGTATCCGGCGCGCGTGCTAGACTTCGAGCACCCCGCTGCACGATCGGACGCGCGCATCCGCCGGGCATGAGCGAACCCCACAACCAGCCTCAGGACCTGACGCTCGAGGTCGACGAGATCGCCGAGCTGGCGCGGCGCCTGAGCGGCGCCTCCCGCCACGACGAGGCCGCCGAGCTGCTGCTGCTGGCGCTGCGCCTCGATCCCGAGAACCTGTCGGTGAAGCTGGGGCTGGCCGAGGTCCGCAAGCTGCGCCAGCTCGAGGGCGGCGGCGACAGCCGCAGCCGCAGCCTGCGCGAGGTGCTGCGCGAGGGCTTCCGGCGCAACGCCATCGACGCCGCCCATTTCCTGGGGCTCGCCCGCCTCTACGCCGAGCGGGGCGAAAACGCCCGCGCCATCGAATGCCTGGAGGTGGCCAAGGCCAAGGACCTGGCCAACCCCGCCCATGCCGAGCTGCACGGCCGGGTGCTGTTTCGCCGCAAGGACTTCGACGGCGCCGCCGAGGAGCTCGGCAAGGCCCTGCGCCTGAACCCCTTCGACCGCGAGATCGCCGAGAGCCTGGGCCGCGCCGAGATGGAGCGCAAGCAGTTCGAGGCGGCCCTGGCGGCCACCGCCCACGCCTTTCTGCTGCTCAACGACGGCGACGAGGAGGGCGGGCGCCGGCTGCGCCGCCGCATCCAGACCCTCAAGCAGATCCTCGGCTGGGGCAACCGCGAGCTGACGCAGGTGTTCCACGAGCGCCAGGAGCAGATCCACACCGCCTTCGATCGGCTGGAGTGGCACCGCGAGCGCTTCCTGGAGCAGGGCGGCTTCTCGCCGGCCAGCAGCTTCGGCGCCGCCGCGCCGGCACAGCCGCCCGCAGCGGCGACCGGCGGCGACGCCGGCGGGCGGATCCATCTCGCCGCCCGCCTGCGCCGGCTCCGGGTGTGGTCGCACCTGAGCGACGAGCAGGTCTTCCGCCTGACCGGCGCGGTGCGGGAAGAGATCCACGAGACCGGCGGCCTGGTCTTCGCCCATCGCAGCCAGGGGCGCGACCTCTACGTGCTCGAGCGCGGCGAGGTGCTGGTCCAGCGTCCGACCGCCTACGGCACCTTCACCCTCGGCAAGCTCGAGCCCGGCAGCATGTTCGGCGAGGCCAGCTACATCACCGGCCTGGACCGCAGCTCCGACGTCAGCGCGCTGGCGGCGTGCCAGATCTTCCGTCTCGACGCCGCGGCGCTCGACTCGCTGATCGAGGCCGCTCCCGACCTCGGCGTCAAGCTCTACTGGAGCTTCTGGCACAGCCTGGCGCAGAAGCTGCGCGCCACCAACGACCAGCTCAAGAGCTTCTTCTCGGCCGACTCGATGCCCGAGAACTTCCTGCGTCTGCGCAAACAGCCGGCGCCACCCGGCCGCACGCCGCCGACGGCGCCCGCGGTCAAGGTGGACTCCACCGACAAGATCCGCCTCTTCCGCGAGCAGGGGCTGTCGCGGCGCGAGCTGATGACCCTGGCCACCTTCTCGCGCGAGGAGCGCTTCGCCGCCGGCGCCTCGCTGTTCCAAGAGGGGGACGAGGGCGCCGAGATGTACGTCATCCTCGAGGGCAAGGCGATGATCAGCAAGTTCATCCCCGGCGCCGGCGAGGAGGCGCTGGCGATCCTCGAGCGCGGCGACTTCTTCGGCGAGATGGCGCTGATCGACGGCGAGCCGCGGTCGGCCGACGCCCGCGCCTACGGCGGTCCGCTCACCGTCCTCGCCCTCGACCAGGCGACGGTGCGCGAGATCCTGGCCATGGATCCGGACGCCGCCCTCGAGTTCATGCAGCTGCTCTGCCGGCTGGTCGCCAACCGCCTGCGCGAGATCGACGAGAAGGTGGTCGGCTGGCGCATCATCTCGGGCGAACGCAACGAGGGCGCCTCGGCCTAGTACTAGCCTAGCCTGGCGGGTGCGCCGCCACCGTGGGCGCCGGCCGGTGGGACGCCGGATCGAACGCCGCGCCGCAGGTGATGACGCCGTTTCCGAGCTCGAACACCCTGGTCCGCTGGCGGCTGGCCAGCGGCGTCGCCGGGAGGTGGGCGCCGGCCCCCCAGCTGGTGAGGTAGCTGCAGGTGCAGGCGTAGCCCTGCCCGACGAGCCCCATCATCTGCGCCGTGGTGAGCTGGAAGTCGGTGGTGCCGATGCCGAGGTTGTTGACGATGACCGTCCGCTCGAGATTTGGCGGGTCCCACTCGAGATCCATGGCCTGCTCGTTTTCCACCGCTTCCAGCAGGTACTTCATGTAGCCGACCAGGTCCTGGATCTGGTTGTCGGGCGTCGCCGTGCCGGTGTGGTCCAGCAAGAGGCCCAGCGTCTGGTGCTGGGGATTGTTTTTCTGGTCGAAGGTATCGATCGGATAATTCAGCAGCACGCCGCCATCCACGAAAACGTTGCCGCCGGAGCGCACCGAGGCGAAGAACAGCGGGATGGACATCGACTCGCGCACGGCCAGGGCCACCTCGGTGTCCCGCGTCGCCGGGTTCTCGTAGGAGTACTCCTTGGTGCCTCGGTGGGTGAGGTTCTCGCCCGAGACGTGGGTGAGATCGGTTGCGAACACGTGCAGATCGACGAAATGCCCGTCGTGGAGGTCGGCGAAGGTGGCGTGCGGCTTATGGGTCTGATTGTCCACCAGGCAGCGCATGAGGCTCAGGAAGTAGTCGCCGCGAAACCAGCCGTAGCGGGAGAAGAGGCGGAAGATGCCGGTCGCGCCGCCGTCCTCGAACTTGGTGAAGTGGAGGTGCAGCAGCAGCTCGCGGATCTGCCTGGGCGTGTAGCGCAGGCTCACCAGGGTGGCGGTGATGGCGCCCGCCGAGGTGCCGGCCACTCCCTGCAGCTGGTCCAGGATGCCCTGCTGCTCGAGCGCCTCGAAGGCGCCGGCGTAGGCGATGCCCTTGACGCCGCCACCCTCGAGCACCAGGTAGCGGAAGGGGTAGCCCCCGCTCGGGATGGCCGGGCAGACGGCAGGCGGCACCACCGGCGGCGGCGGCAGCGGCGGCCCGGGCGGTCCGATCTCCTGGATGAGCGCCGGGCAATCGACATGGCTCGAAGCACAACCGGCGCCGGCGGCGCAGGCGAAAGCGAGCAGCAGCAGCAGGCCGTAGCGGCGCATCGATTTTCCTCCTCGGATCGCCCCCCGGGGGGAAGGGGGCGCCCCCTCGTACCCCCTCTTCGGGGCAGTTTCGGCCGCGGCCGTCAAGAG
The DNA here is from genome assembly GCA_963732005.1 of uncultured Acidobacteriota bacterium. GTDB lineage: Bacteria > Acidobacteriota > Thermoanaerobaculia > Multivoradales > UBA5704 > JASLEW01. The sequence goes on along the minus strand of CAVSXT010000005.1, from coordinate 1,678,783 downwards.
CTCATGGCGTCTCACGTCGCGGGCTTGGCGAAGATCCGCTGCCACCAGCGCTCGAGCGGCGGCTGGCCGCGGCGCTCGGCCTCGGCCTCCATCGCCGCCACCGGCGCCGGCAGCAGCGCCAGGCGGCCCTTCTGCAGCTGCAGCAGCAGCAGGTCCATCTCGCGCCCTCGCCGCCGTGCCTCGCCGGAAAAGGCGTCGCCCAGCGTCGTCTTGCCGTCGAGGCGGGCATAGAAGTCGCGGGCGCGGGCCGGCATCCGCGTCTGCTCCTCGGCGCCGGGCTCCGCCACCCACACCGGCACCCAGCGTTCGAGCAGATCCAGCGGCACCGCCATGTGGCGGTGGGCGACCAGGATCTGCTCCTCGGTGGCCTGCTCGAGCAGCAGGTCGTAGACGCTCATCTCGCGGGTGGTGCTGTCGATCGGCTCGCCCACCGAGTCGATGTCCAGCACCGCGGCGATCGCCAGCCGGTAGGCGCCTTCGAGGAAGCGGAAGTAGGAGCCGCGGATCACCCGGTACAGCTCGGCCAGGGTGCGCTTGCCGTCGAGCTCGGCGGCGATGCGCCGCTCGACCGGCGACAATCCGGTTCCCGGCCAGGCGGCGCCGCGGCGGATCACCATGTTGTCGTGGATGAAGAGCTTGCGGATGCGCCGGTACTCGTCGAGCCAGCGGGTGCCTTCCATGATCAGGCCCATGGCGTGGATGGGCTCGGGGAGGATCTCCTCCTCGACCGGCATCTCGGCCTGGAAGTAGAAGACGCCGCGCTCCCACAGGAAGAGGTCGCAGATGGAGTCTTCGATCTGGGCGCGCAGGGTTTGCTGCACCTTTTCGGGCGCCATCAGCCCCAGCTCGCGCAGCGCCGTGCCCAGGCGCACGCCCTGGGTGGTGCAATAGGTCAGGGCCTGGAAGAGCTGCTCCTGCTGCAGATGGCCGTTGAGCAGCAGGTGCTGGCCGTAGTACTCGGCGGGGTCGTTGGAGAGGCAGGAGATGACCTCGCCGGCGTGGAAGTAGACGCGCTTCTCGCGATCGCTCCGGCGGACCACCAACGCCCCGGTGCGCCGGTCGTTGAGGGCCCACTGCAGGAGGTCGCTCGGCGGGAAAGCGTTGAGTCGACCCGAGAACTCCATGAGTGACGCCATTGTAGCGGATTCGGGCTTGCCGGAGCGGCGGGACCCGTGGCGAGGCCCCGCCGGGCACGCGGAGCAAGCAGATCCTGCGGGCGGCGGCAGGCCCAATCGCCCCACAAAGGGGCCGGCGCCAGCTCTGGCAGGCGCTGTCCTTGATCGACGCCGAGAAGCAGCCACGGACCTATGCGCGCCGCACGTCCAACATCGGCGCGACCACCTTCGTCGCTGCGCCTCGGGTGAGTCAGGGGTTCAGGATATTCACTGCCAGCCGTGCAGCAGACCGCCGATCACCAGCCCGCCGAGCCCGCCTAAAACCAGGATCGGCACATACGCCTTGGTGATGACGGCCGAGGGCAGGCTGAGAAGAATGCCGAAGAACAGGCCGACCGCCCAGCCCGACCAAGGAAGCTGGACGCAGCCGATGACGATGCCGATTCCCAGGCGATCAACGAATGCTCCCAGGAGGGCCGTCCGTTTGTCTGGAAATGCCATGGGCAGCATCATCCCCACCGCCACGGCACCGAATACCAGGCCGGCGACGAGGCCCCACAATGGACTCGACATCACCGAGCTCCTTACCGAGACTGCTGCCGCGATCAGCCACTCAGCGCGTAAGCGTCCGCGAGCCAACGCTCAAGCTCCGAGTCCACGTCGGAAGGCGAAGCCAGCTTGACCCTCTGGTGAAACCGCCGCGCGGAGATCTGCTCGGCCTTGGCAATCCGCGGGCTATCGATCCTGTAGTCGGTCTTGAGATTGAGGAGGAGGTAATCCTTGCGCACTTCTACGCCAGCGAGTGCGGAGCTACGGACAAGGTGGATCGAGGTCTTCTTCGGCTCTTCGCGGACCGGGCCGATCCTGCGCAGCGCCATCAGTAGGCGGTCATACACGATCCGGGCAGAGGGGGATTTCCCCGCGAAGTGATGGTCGACCGAGTACTCGTCGAGCACGCCGCTCATGGTGCCGCGAAGTCTAGCACCCCAAGCGGTGGCGAGCAGGCCCGGGGGCGCCCAATCGGGTGAGTCAAGATCATTGTTGCCCTCGCAGAGCAGGGGGAGTTTCATTCCTCGGCCTTCCGGCCTTGCGCGGCGGCCTTGGCGACCGGCCCCAGACGTTCCAGCTCCTCCACCTCGCGGCCCTTTACCTCCGGCCAGGTCACCCGCCGAGCTGTCAGGGCGGCGGCGAGCCTCTCCCAGAGCGCCCGGTTGAGCACCGGGCCGCCTTCCTTGGTCTTCCAGCCGCGCTGTCGCCAGCCCTCGAGCCAGCGGCTGGCCCCGAGCCGCAGGTAGTCCGAACCCGTGTGCACTGCCACCGCGACTCCTGCCGGCAGCGCCTCGAGGACCGCCGTCGCGGCAGTAAGATCCAGCGCGTTGGAGGTGGCCGCCGTCCCAGGCGGCAATCCCCCGCTGTGCACCGTCTCGCCGCTGTGCGCGGTTTCGTTGCCCTGCGCGGCCTCGCCACTGCGTGCGACGCCGGTCGTGGCCGCGTGAGTCTCGGCGGCGCCAGTGGCCGGGGCAGGAGGATGGGAGTCGACTAGGTGACGGGCCGTGGTGGCGGCTAGGGCTTCCCCGGAGCCGCCAGGACGGGCTTCGCCCAGCCCGCTACCGGCAGCACCTTCGCGGTCGGCTACGGCCCTGGCTTCGGCGGCGCCGGCGCGGCGGATCAGCGCCGCCCAGCCACCGCCCCTGGGATTCATCGACACCCGCAGGAATACCTCGTAGTCGGGCGGCCCGGCCGCCGCCTCGCCCGCAGCGCCGCGCGCGCTTACCGGACCAACAGTGGCCGCCGCGGCCCGCTGCTCGCGGATGGCGATCGTCGCCAGCTGGTCGGCGCGCGCGTTGTAGCGATCGCCGGCGTGGCCCTTCACCCAATGCCAGCGCACCTGGTGGCGCGCCGTCGCCGCCGCCAGCTCCCGCCAGAGGTCTTCGTTCTGCAGCTCGCCGTCCTTGCGCCGCCAGCCGCGGGCGATCCAACCCGGCAACCATTCGGTCACCCCGCGCCTTAGGTACTGCGAATCGGTGTGCAGCTCGACGCGGCAGGCTTCGCGCAGCGCGCCGAGGGCGCGGATCGCCGCCGTCAGCTCCATGCGGTTGTTGGTGGTGCGGGGCTCGCCGCCGCGCAGCTCCCGCGGGGTGCCGCTGGCCGGATGGATCAGCAGTGCGCCCCAACCCCCGGGTCCGGGGTTCGGGTCCGCGCCGCCGTCGGTATAGATCGTGACGCTGGGCAAGTCGCGCGAAGCCATGTCCGCCATTCATCCCCTCCGTCCCGGATCTCGCACCCTGCTCTCTGACCGCGCCGCGCTCTCTCGGAGATGGGACCCTGCGAACCGACCGGGCCACCCCTATCGGCGGAAGGATTCTCGCAGATCACGTCAGCCTCCGGCACGGATTGGGCTCGAGGAGAAGACTACGATACCGCCGCCAACGGCATCGGCAGGCTCGCCGCAGCGCGCGTCGGTGCCGGCAACGCGACCCAGATCGGTGCCAAGAGCTACACCAGGCCACAGGTGCCGACTGTCAGCAAGACCACTGCGAAGACCGTCAGGCCAGCCAGGTCGACGATCACACCTCATCTGGTCAGGTGCCCGTAAAGCTCGCGCTACATTTCGCCGTCCCTCTTGACAAGCTCTTCCGGGCTCCTGTACGCAAAATCTCGAGTTCGCGCTCAAAGGGGTTCGGCTGGCCCGCGAGAGGGCCGTGGCGGCGCATTCTCGCAGCGAGCCTCCCGGACCCCTTCGCCGGCCGCCGATCGGCCTTGCTGCGGGCCGCCAAAGAGCTGAAAAATCAGGCCTTACAATGGCTGATGAGAGGGAGGGGAGGGACCATGACCATCGGCACTGCGATGCAAGCGGCAGGTCACGATTATCCGGCGACGGGTGGCGGCGAGGAGCTCGAGGATCTCGGCGAGCGCATCGCCGAGCTGGCGGCGCAGATCTCGGCCGCCACCTACGAGCTGCTGGCCATGCTGCGCGACTTCGACGAGCGCGGCGGCTGGAACAGCGGGTTCAGCACCTGCGCGCACTGGCTGGGCTGGCGCGTGGGCCTTGACCTGGGCGCGGCGCGCGAAAAGGTGCGCGTGGCGCGCGCGCTAGGCGCGTTGCCGCTGCTCGCCGCCGCCATGCGCCGCGGCGAGGTCTCCTATTCCAAGGTTCGCGCCCTCACCCGCATCGCCACGCCCGCCAACGAGCAGGACCTGCTGGGCTTCGCGCGTGCGGGCACGGCCGCTCACGTCGAGAGGCTGGTGCGCGGCATGCGGCGCGTCGATGGCATCGCGGCGGGAAATGACGAGCAGCGCCGCCACGCCGGGCGGTACCTGCGCGCCTACACCGACGAGGACGGCATGGTGGTGGTGGCCGGACGCCTCGCGCCGGAGGCCGGTGCGGCCTTGCTGCGCGCCCTGGACGCCGGCGTTGAGGCGCTCTACGGGCCACGCTGCGAACACCGCGAACACGGCGAACACGGCGAACGCCTCGGCCAACCGGCCGGCGATCCGCGAGAGGCGGCGGCCGAGGACGTTCCCGCGGAGCAGCGCCGCGCCGATGCCCTGGGCCTGGTGGCCGAGAGCGCGCTTGCCGCCGGTCTCGATCCCGGCAGTCGTGGCGACCGCTATCAGGTCGTGGTGCACGTGGACGCCGAGGTGCTGGCAGCCGGCGGCGAGGGCGGTTCGTCCTGGCTCGCGGACGGCAGTCACGTTTCCGCGGAAACGTCCCAGCGGCTGGCCTGCGACTCGGCACGGGTGGTGATGCGCCACGCCGCGGACGGCCGCGTGCTCGACGTCGGCCGCCGCACCCGCGCCATCTCGCCCGGCCTGCGGCGCGCCCTCGAGCATCGCGACGGCGGCTGCCGCTTCCCCGGCTGCGGCCTGAGGTTGTGCGACGCCCACCACGTGGAGCCCTGGGCCGAGGGCGGCGCCACCAGCATCGCCAACACGCTGCTGCTCTGCCGCCGCCACCATCGCGCGGTGCACGAGGAGGGATTCTCGATGGAGCTGGCGCTCGACGGCGAAGCGCGCTTCTATCGACCCGACGGCCGGCCGCTCCCGGAGGCGCCGGCGCTGCCGGTGCTGGCACGAGAGCCCGTCACGGCCCTGGTCACGCGCCTCGCGGACCAAGGGGTGGCGGTGGATGCCGTAGCGACGTTGCCCGACTGGTGGGGTGGGCCGGTCGACTACGCCTGGGAGATCGATTGGCTGCGCTGGCGCGACCACCGGTACCCGGAAACCGCCGCCGGGTGAAGGACCGGAGGAACCGCCGCCCGCCCCGATGCGCCGATCCCGGCCTGCGCTACGATGGCGCCGCCGCGCCGGGCACGCGCACGGCAGGAGGCGTCACCTTTGGACAATGTCGCGATCGCCCGCGTCCTGGCGGAGGTGGCGGACCTCCTGGAGATCCAGGGGGCCGATCCCTTCCGCATCCGGGCCTACCGCAATGCCGTCCGCACCGTCGAGGTCCAAACCCGGCCGCTCGCCCGCATGGTGGCCGAGGGCGCGCCGCTCACCGCCCTGCCGGCGATCGGCAAGGAGATGGCCGGCCACATCCGGGAGCTGATCGAATCCGGCACGCTCGCCTTCCGCGACCTCTTGCTCGGCGACGTGCCGCGCAGCCTGCTCGAGCTGATGCGCCTGCCGGGAGTCGGCCCCAAGAAGGCCCGCCGACTCTGGGACGAGCTGCGCATAGGCAGCGTCGACGAGCTCGCGGCCGCCGCCCGCGCCGGCAAGGTGGCGGCCCTCGCCGGCTTCGGCGAGAAGACCCAGGCGAAGATCCTGGCCGGCATCGAAGAGCACCGCCAGCACGGCAGCCGCCTGCTGCTGGCCGAGGCCGAGCGCTACGTCGAGCCCCTCGTCGCCTACCTCGGCGACTCCCCCGGCCTCGAGCGCCTGGAGGTGGCGGGCAGCTACCGCCGGCGGTGCGAGACCGTCGGCGACGTCGACCTGCTGGCCACCGCCCACGAGGCGGCGCCGGTGATGGCGCGCTTCCTGGCCTACCCGCAGATCGATCAGGTGCTGGCGTCCGGCGAGACCCGCGCCTCGGTCACCCTGGGCAACGGCCTGCAGGTCGACCTGCGGGTGGTGGCGCCCGACTGCTACGGCGCCGCCCTGGTCTACTTCACCGGCTCGAAGGAGCACAACGTCAAGCTGCGCCGCCGCGCGGTCGAGCGCGGCCTGCGTATCTCCGAATACGGCGTCTTCCGCCTGCCCGCCGATGCCGGCCCGCCGCCCGCCGCGCACGAACCTGCCACCTCCACCGCCACCCCCACGGCCGCTGCTGCCGCCGCCACCGCCGGTGCCGACCCCGGCACCTGGATCGCCGGCCGCGAGGAGGCCGACGTCTACGCCGCGGTCGGCCTGGCCTGGATCCCGCCCGAGCTGCGAGAGGACCGCGGCGAGCTCGAGGCCGCCGCCACCGGCCGCCTGCCACGCCTCGTCGAGCTCGCGGACCTGCGCGGCGACCTGCAGATGCATTCCACCTGGTCGGACGGCCGCAACACGCTCGAGGAGATGGTGACCGGCTGCGCCGCCCAGGGCTACGAGTACATGGCGATCACCGACCACAGCCAGGCGCTGGCGATGGTCAACGGCCTCGACGCCCGGCGGTTGAAGCTGCAGTGGCTCGAGATCGACGCCATCCGCGCCCGCCACCCCGAGATCCGGCTGCTGCGCGCCATGGAGATCGACATCGTCGCCGACGGCAGCCTCGACCTCGACGACCGCATGCTCGCCGGCCTCGACCTGGTCGTGGTCTCGATCCACTCCCGCTTCGAGCTGCCCGCCGAACAGCAGACCGACCGCCTGCTGCGCGCCCTCGAGCACCCGGAGGTCGACATCCTCGCCCACCCCACCGGCCGCCTGATCAACCGCCGCAAGCCCATCGCCTTCGACGTCGAGGCGGTGCTGGCGCGCGCCGCCGAGCTCGGCGTCGCGGTCGAGCTCAACGCCCAGCCCGACCGCCTCGACCTCAAGGACAGCCACCTGCTGCTGGCGCGCGACCTCGGCTGCCGGATCGTCATCAGCACCGACGCGCACCGGGTCGCCGAGCTGGCCAACATGCGCCGCGGCGTCGAGCAGGCCCGCCGCGCCGGCCTCGAGCCGCGCCACGTGCTCAACACCCTCCCCTGCGCCGAGTTCCTGCGCGCCGTCGCCCGCCGCGTGCCGGACACCTCACCGCCGGCCCGGCGGCCGCGCCTGTAACCGGTGCCGCACCCCATCCGTCTGACAGACAGTAGGCGAACGCTGGCCGGTGAAACTCGATGACGAGAGGCCGGATTCACAAAGCTGATGCAACTCCGGACTGGCTGGAGCGTATATATCCATAAGGAGAAGTGAATGAGCGAGTCGAGAATCAAGTCGCTGTCCAAGATGGCCCCGATGGCACTGCTGGCGCTGGCACTGCTGGCGATGCCGGCCCTGGCGCTGGCGGCAGGCCCCGGCGGGTCGATGCACACGCCCGGCGCCCACCTGCAGATGCTGGCCCAGAAGCTGAACCTGACCGAGGAGCAGCAGGCCTCCGCCAAGCAGCTGTTCGCGGACTTCCAGGCCAAGGTGGCGCCGATCCACCAGGCGCAGAAGGCGCTGCACACCCAGCTCAAGGCAGCGCTGGCGGTCGCCAATCCCGACGCCGCGACGGTCGGGCAGGTCGTGATCCAGATGCACCAGAGCCGGGCCCAGATGAAGCCGGTGATGACGGCTTTCCACCAGCAGCTCGAGGCTTTGCTCACTCCCGAGCAGCTGGCGACGTACAAGCAGATGCAAGCAGCACACCCCTCCTTCAGGCACAATTGGGGCGGCGGCTCGAACCCGTCCCAGTAGCGCTCCCGTCCCCCATCCGCAGTCGGCCCCCCCTCTCCCCTCCCGGAAGCGTCTCGGGCGGGGAGAGGGTTCCCACCTCGGGCAGGATCAGCAGGGCATCGCCGAACTCGTGGCTGCGATAGCCGCGCCTGGCGGCTAACGAGCGGGCGCGGTCGAGCAGCTGCCGCGGCGCGAACGACTCGAGCAGGGCGTAGTGGCTGGTGCCCGGTTCATGCATGCCGGTCAGGATGCCGCCGACCACGCGCGGCCGCAGCTCCGGCCCGAGGCGCAGCTCGGTCGTCCCCTGTCCGGCGCCGAGCCGGCCGCCGCCCGCGGCGGCGGCGCCTTCCAGGGCGCGGGCGACGGTGGTGCCGACGGCGACGATGCGCCCGCCGCGGCGGCGCGCCAGGTCGACCGCCTGCACCGCCTCGACGGACACCTCGTACCGCTCCGCGAACGGCAGCCGGGCGTCCAGCCGGGCGTCGCCGGTCGACGACAGCCCGGCGGCGTGGGTCACGCGCGTGATCGCGACGCCGCGGCGGCGGAGACCGAGCAGCAGGTCCCAGGTCAGCGCGAACCCCGCCGATGGGGCCTCGGCGGCCCAGGGCCGCGCCGCATACGCCGTCTGCACCTGCCAGAGCGCGAGCGGCCGGAAGGTGTGGGCATACTGCACCGGCTTGCCGGCGTGGTAGAGCGCCTGCCAGAGCGCGGCGCCGCCCAGCGCGAACCGTAGCGAAACCAGGCGCGGCGAAGCCGGATCGACCCCGGCGACCCTGGCTTGCAGGCGGCCGAGGCGCAGCGTGTCTCCGGCCCGCACGGCAGGCGGCGGCGGCCGGTCCTCGGTACGGCTGCGCCAGTCGCCGGCGCCGAGCAGCACCGCGCTCCAGAGCCCGCCGCCGGCCGCGCCGGTCTCGCCGGTCTCGCCGCCCTCGCCGGCCGCGCCGGCCGCGCCGGTCTCGCCGGCGAGGCGGACCTCGACCGGCGCGCCGTCGGCGGTCACGCCGCGCAGCGACGCCGGCAGGGTGGCGGCGTCGTTGACCACCAGCAGGTCGCCCGGCCGCAGGAGTGCCGCCAGCTCCCCGATCCGCCGGTCGGAGCAGCGCTGCCGCCGCGGATCGAGATGCAGCAGCCGCGTCGTCCGCGGGTCCTCGCGCGGCCAGGCCGCCGGCTTCATCGCCGTGCCTCCCAGGCGCCCACCTCGAGGCGGGCGCCGTTCGGGATGGTGTCGTCGCCGATCATCTCCGCCAGCCGCACGGCGACGTCCTCGGGCCTGGCGAGCGCGCTGCGATTGGCCTCGGGCGCCGCCACGGCATGCATCTCGGTATCCATCTCGCCGGGGTCGACGCCGAAGAAGCGCACCCCGGTGCCTGCCAGCTCGGCCGCCCAGGTCCGCGCCAGATGATCGAGCGCGGCCTTGGATGCGCCGTAGGCGCCCCACCGGGGATAGGCGGCGACGCCCGCGTCCGAGCTCACGTGGACGACCAGCCCGCGGTCCCGCAGCAGCATCGGACCGGCCAGCGCCTTGGTCAGCCGGAACGGTCCGACGACGTTGACCGCCAGCACGCGCTCGAGATCCTCGCAGGCGGTGTCGGCGAGCAGCGCCAGCGGCTCCGGGCCGAGGGCGCTGGCGTTGTGGACCACCAGCTCCACGTCGCCGACCAGCGCCGCCGCGGCGCCGGCGATGGCGTAGACCTCCCGCTTCCGGCCGACGTCGGCGACGATCGGGTGCGCCTCGCCGCCCGCCGCCCGGATGGCTCCGGCCACCGCCTCCAGCGCCTGCTCGCCGCGCGCCACCAGCGCCAGCCTGGCTCCCTGCCGCGCCAGCTCGTGGGCCAGCGCGGCACCCAGCCCGCGGCTCGCGCCGGTGATCATGACTCCTCGATCGCGAACGTCCATGACGACCTCCTGGCCCAACCGTGTCGACCGGTTGCCTCCGGTCGAACGCTTCATCCGAGCCCTTCGAGCGCCGGCCGCCCCACCGCCCGACCGCCCGACGCCCGACCGCCCTTGGAGAGCCAGGCTACGTCCGGGGCTTGACTTTGTCAAGATTAACCTTTATAAATTGGCAATGCCCGGCACCGCCACCCCTCCCCCGACCTCCGCTCCGCCGGCGGATCTCCGCACCCGGCGGGCGGTCCTCGAATCGTTGAAGTGGCACGGCCCCCAGGATGCCCGCATGCTGGCGAGCCGCCTCGGGGTCTCGGCGATGGCCGTCCGCCTGCACCTCTATCAGCTGGTCGAAGAGAAGCTGGTCACCAGCCAGCAGGAGCCGCGGCCGCTGGGCCGCCCGGCCAAGCTCTGGCGCCTCACCCCGGCCGCCGACGAGCTGTTCCCGAATGCCCATGCGGACCTGACGCTGAGCCTCATCCAGTCGATGCGCGAGGCTTTCGGCGAAGGCGGCCTCGACCGGCTGATCGCGGTGCGGACCCGCGGCCAGATCGAGGCTTACCGGGCGCTGCTTCCCGCCGGTGCCGCGCTGCGCGAGCGGCTGGAAGCGCTGGCGCGGCTGCGTGCTCGCGAGGGCTACATGGCCGAGGTGAAGGACGACGCGGACGGCGCCTGGCTGCTGATCGAGAACCACTGTCCGATCTGCGCCGCGGCGGCCGCCTGCACCAACCTTTGCGCCGGCGAGCTGCAGGTCTTCCGCGAGGTGTTGGGAGCCGAGGCGAGCGTCGAGCGGATCGACCACATCCTCGCCGGCGCCAGGCGCTGCGCCTACCGAGTCGCTCCCCGGCCGAAAAGCCAAGAGCCCGTACCGGCCTAGTCCCAAAACAAGCGCGTAACGGCCGCCTGGAGGGCGGAGCGTCGCAGTCGATATCTTCCACCGCGATCTTGCGCCGGACTTTCGCCTCTTCGAGAGATTCGCCCTCGCACTTAATGCCGGCTGAACTGCCCCTCGCGGCCTGTCGGCAGAGCCGGACGTTGTAAGAGGGCTGATTTGGGACAGACTTGTTCCAACAAAGCAACGTGGCAGCGCGAAAGCGACGGTAGCGATTAGGCGAGGCATCGTCGTTTTAGCGCGCGTGTGCCGTCGAGCAAGAGAGGCACCCAGCGATTGATCGCCAACAGCCGGAAGATCAGTCTGCGACCGCTGCGGAGGATCTGCGCTGGCAGCAGGATCAGCTCGTTGAGGAAGCGACGGAACTCCATCCGCAGGATCGCCCGCGCTCCGAGCTTGCGGGGTAGCAAGAGGCCGGCCCACGCCTTGAGGTTCAAGGCCAGCGAAGCGATCACCAGATAGGCCCAGTTGGCATCAAATTCTGCCACCGGCATGCGGGTGGCATGAACCCCGTTCTTGAGTTGCTCGATCAAGTTTTCCTGGTTGCATCGAGCGTTGTTTTCGCGGACCACTGCGGCTGTGCCGAAGTGCTCCCGCGGGAGATTCGTGATGTAGAAGAAGTAGCGGATCTCATCAGCCAGCCGGAGTTGCCCCTCGGTGACCTTGATCCGCTTGCGCAGGATCACGAGGCGATAGGTGCGTTGGCATTTGCGGGGCCGGTAGTCGATCTCCGCGACGTGCTCGTGCTCCAGATCCAGGTCGCGGAAGCCCCGCTCGACGATGACGGCCCTCTTGACCTTGACCGGCCGGCGCCGCTTGGCGGTGCTCTTTGGCCGCGTGAAGGGCTTCCAGGCGTCGTCCGCAAGCGCCTCGGCTCGCCCGACGAAAGCGGGATTGGCGTCCATCCCAAAGACGAACTCGACGTCCCCGGCCGTCCAGCGATCGAAGTTCTCCGTCAGCGAAAAATCGGTGTCCCCCCGCAGCCGCACCCGCTCGAATCCGCCTCCGGTTTGCGCCCAGGCGATGCCGCGGTCGAGCCACTCGGCTGCACCCTCGTGCGAGGGGCGATTCGCTGGCCGGTTGACGACGTAGAGCACTTCCTGGCTATTGGCCAGGCTCACCACCAACGGACCATAGCCCCAGCGTCCGTCGTAGGAGATGTCCATCCGCTCCTTGCATTCCCCGCCGGTCTCGCTGATCGTGCCGTCGACATCGAGAATCGCCAGCCTGCGCTCCGCCTTGGGCTGCACGCACCAGGCCGCCGAGCGGGCGCGCTGGATCGCTTCCATCAGCGTCAAGACGTCGGCCGCGCCGAACCGACGCAGAAAATCTCCGGCCGTCGTCGGGTCCGGCAACCGACGCGCCCCCAAGGCATTGAGAAACCCCTCGTCCGAGCGCCGTGCCTCGAGATCCTCGAGGCAGCGGCCACCGGTCAGCAGGTTGTACACCAGCGCCAGCACGTGGTCCGATTCGTGGTACGGCATGTGGCGCCGAAACAGGTGCAAGTTGCCGTCGATCTGCTCGCGAAGACCGACCACATCCACCAAGGCCTGCAGCATTCCCAGGCCACCACCGCTGATCGCTTCGGTGCGCCCGGACACTTCATAGGCGATGTTGCCGCCTTCCAGCACGGGCTCGGCCCGCTCCGGCTGCCACCTGGGATCCAACCGCGCCGCGATCGACCTTTGACGCCGCTCGAAATTCGCTCTACTCTTCACCTGAAACGCCTCCTTTGCTGGGTCCGTTGGAGTCTCGACAACCCAACAATACCCAGTAAGGTGAGGCGTTTCAACCTCTTACCCCATCCCGCTCCCCTCCCTACGCGCTGGTACTGGGACTAGTGTCCCGAGTCCGAATTCCGCATCATTATTCGCCGGCCCTCCGGCCCCCTGGCGGCTTGCGACCTGCCGGGAGTGCCGGCATGGCGACAGCGCCGGCCGCCTCCTCGACATAGTTTCGACTATGCCTGCGTCGGCGCGCCTGGCCAGGAGACCGGATGGCTCGCCGACTAATAACGCGAACTTCGGACTCGGGACACTAGCGCCGGTGGAGCAGCTGCCCGTGCAGGGGATTGGCGAACCCGAAGGCGCCGTTTCTCGCGATGGTCTCGGAGGTCGCGAGCACCGTCTCGCCGCTCACCCCGTCGACGGTCTCGCGGACCGCGCAATAGCGGGTCGGATGGCTGCTCAGCGACGAGAAGTGCACCACGAAGCTCTTGCGGGTCCGCTCCGGCGTGGTGGGCGGCGCGCCGCCGTGCGACAGCGCCGAATGCCAGATCAGCACCTCGCCGCGCCGGGCGCAGAAATGCTTGGTCGGCAGCCCACTCCGCTCCAGCTCGGCGCGGTAGAAGGCGAGCGCCGCCTCGACGTCGGCGCCGGTGTGAGAGGTCGCGTCGTAGAGATATTGACCGGGACGGAACTCGTAGAACGGGAGGCGGTGCGAGCCCGGCACGTACATCAGGGGACCGGACTCGGGCGCGATGTCCTCGAGCGCGATCCACGCCGCCACCAGCCGCCCGAACTCCGGCGTCGGCACCACCACCGAATCGCGGTGCAGCGCCTGCTGGCTGCCGAACTCGAAATAGAGCGATTGCGTGGCGATCGCCCTCTCGCCCAGGATGAGCGATGCATAGCGGTGCACCCTGGGCTCGAGGTACAGCCGCATCGCGGTCTCCGAGGCCCACTGCAACTCATGGATCCGGTAGCGCGGCTTGCGGTCCTCGGCGGCGATCGCTTCGCTGAAGCGCCGCGGCGGTGACTCGTAGGCGAAGGCGACGTCGGCGGGACGGTCGCGCCACAGCGCATCGACGTCGCGATCGATCGCCGCCGCGTCCTCGGCCGCGAGGTCGATCTGCATGATGAGGTAACCATCCTGCGAGAACTTCCGCAGGTTGGCGGCTTCCTCGGCGCTCAGCTCGCCGGCGCTCGCTTGCGCCGCGATCCGGCGCTCCGCATCGCCGTCGTCGAGCCAGATGAGGCCCGGATTGCTGTCTTTTTTCTCCAGCGGCAGCACGCGCCGCAGTGTATAGTCCGCGCCCGATGCTGGGCAAGCGGACTCTCGCGCTGCCGGCGCTCGCTGCCGCGGCCTACCTGGCGGCCGCCGCGGCTGCCGCGGCGGTGGGTTTCCGGTTCTGGATCCCCTGGGTCATCGTGCAGCTGCTCGACCGGGGCGAGCTGCAACGCGCACCGATCACCTCGCTGCTGGCGCTGCATGCGCAGCCCCCCTTGCTCAATGCGGTCCTGGCCGCCGCGATCCGCCTCGGCGCGGTGCTCGGATGCGGCCCCGAGATCCTGCTGTCGGTCCTCTTCTTCCTCCTGGGAGGCGCGGTCGTCGTGCTGCTCGCGCGGCTGGTCGCGAGCGTCACCGGTTCCACCTGGCTCGCCATCGCGGCCGTGCTCCTCACCGTGGCCGATCCGGCGCTGCACATCTACCGCACGGTTTATTTCTACGAGCTGCCGCTCGCGGCGCTGCTCCTGGCCGCGCTCGCCGCCGCCGCGGGCTATCTCGCCTCCGGCCGTGAGCGGCCGCTGCTGCTGTTCGTCCTCGCGCTGGCCGGGATGGGCTTGCTGCGCAGCCTCTATCACCCGGTGTGGGCGGCCGGCATGTTCGCCGTGCTGGTCGCCGGCCGGGCGCGGCTCGCGGGCGGCCGGCTCCCCCGCCCCCGCCAGCCGGGCACCGCGGCCTGGCTGCGCAGCGCCGCGCTGCTCGCCGTTCTGCTCGCGCTGTGGCCGCTCAAGAACGCGCTGCTCTTCGGCGCCCCGGTGACCAGCTCGTGGGTCGGCTACAACCTCTCGCGCGGCACGCCGGTGCAGCAGCCGGAGCTCGACGCCTACGTCCGCACCGGCGCGGTCGACGAGACGCTGCGGCGGCAATGGCAGGACCGTGCGCCGGCCTTCCTGCGCGACGCCTCGGTCCTGGCCGCGCCGACCAAGAACGGCGGCGTGCGGAACTGGAACCATTACATCTTCCTGCTCACCTACCGCCAGCTGGAACGCGAGTCCCTCGCCTGGCGCCGCCGCCATCCTGGCGAGTGGCTGCGCCAGGGCCTCGCGAACTATCTTCTCTGGGGGCGCCCGAGCTACGTCGAGTCGTACTGGCAGCGGCTGCGCGGCCCGGACAGTCCGCTCTTCCGCAGCTATGCGGCCTGGCACCAGCGCCTGCTGTTCCCCGACCTCCGCGCCGTGGTGGTCGGCTGGACGCCGGCGGCGGCGGTGCATCGATCCACCGTCGTCTGGGGCGGACCGGCGCCCTATACCTTCTTCATCCTGGCCGGCCTGCCGCTGCTGCTTGCCGCCCTCGCCCTGCTGCTCCCCGGACGGCTGGCGCGGGGACCGGACGCCTGGGTCGCGCTGCTCGCCGCGATGGCGCTGGTCTGGGTGCTCGCGGTGCCCTGCCTGACGGACGGGACCGAAGGCAACCGCATGCGCTACCCGGTAAGCCCATGCGTGCTGCTGCTCACCGCCTGGGCCGCGGCGGCGGCCTGGCAGCGCCTGCGCGCCGACCGCGCGCCCGCGCCGCCCGCGGCAGCTCAGGCCCCGGCGGCCCCCTCTAGCGCCCCGGCCACCGCCGCCGCCGGCAGCTCGGCGCTCGGCTGGAAGCGCGGCGGCCGGCGATGCCGCGTGGCCTGCTCGAAGGCATAGGCCAGGCGGATCAGGGTGGGCTCGGCAAACGCGGCGCCGATGAACGACATGCCCACCGGCAGCCCGAACGCCTGTCCCGCCGGCACCGTGATGCTGGGATAGCCGGCCACCGCCGCCGGCGTCGAGCTGCCTCCCGACGAGGCGTCGCCGTTGACCAGGTCGATCGGCGTGGCCGGCCCGCCGGTGGGCGCGACGATGGCGTCCAGGCGATGCCGGGCCAGGGTCGCGTCGATCCCCCGCCGTCGCGCCAGCAGGTGGTTGCGCGCCAGCGCCTTGCGGTAGGCCGCGTCGGCCAGCGTTCCCTTGGCCGCGGCCCGCTGCAGCAGCTCCTGGGCGAAGAACGGCATCTCGCGCGCGCGGTGGCGCTCGTTGAAGGCGATCAGCTCGGCCAGGCTGCGCACCGGCGCCCCCTCCAACCGCTCGCTTCCCACCGCGGCCGCGACGGGCGGCTGGGCGGCCAGGTAAGCGTCGAGATCCGCCTTGAACTCGTACAGCAGCACCGTCAGCTCGGAGTCGTCGAGCAGGCCGGCGGTCGTGATCTCGGCGGGATCGACGATCACCGCTCCCTGGCGCCGCATCTCGGCGATCGCTTCCTCGACCAGCGGCGCGGCGGCGGAGTGGCCAAAGAGGTGCTTGCGGGCGACGCCGATGCGTGCTCCCCTGAGCCCATCGGCGCGCAGGAAGGGAGTGTAATCGGCGAGAGCGCGGCCGCCCGCCAGCGTCGCCGGATCGTCGGGGTCGCGGTTGGCGGTGCCGCCGGCACCGCCGCCCACCATTGCCCCGAGCAGGATGGCGGCGTCGGCGACGGTGCGCGCCATCGGTCCCGCGGTGTCCTGGCTGTGCGCGATGGGCACGATCCCCGAGCGGCTGAGCAGGCCGACGGTGGGCTTGATGCCGACCAGGCCGCAGTGGCTGGAGGGCGAGACGATCGAGCCGTCGGTCTCGGTGCCGACGGCGGCGGCGCAGAGGTTGGCGGCGACCGCCGCCGCCGAGCCCGAGCTCGAGCCGGAAGGCGAGCGGTCGAGCGCGTAGGGATTGCGGCACTGCCCGCCGCGCCCGCTCCAGCCGCTGCACGAGCGGGTGGAGCGGAAGTTCGCCCACTCGGAGAGGTTGGTCTTGCCGAGCAGCACCGCGCCGGCGGCGCGCAGCCGTTGCGCCACCCAGGCGTCGCGCGCCGGCGCCGAGCCGGCCAGCGCCAGCGAGCCGGCGGTGGTGCTCATGCGGTCGTGGGTGGCGATGTTGTCCTTGATCAGGATCGGGATGCCGTGCAGCGGTCCGCGCGGTCCCTTGGCCTGCCGTTCGGCGTCGAGCTCGCCGGCGATGGCCAGCGCGTCGGGGTTGATCTCCAGCACCGCGCGCAGCTCCGGTCCCCGGCGGTCGAGCGCGGCGATGCGCCCGAGGTACGCCTCGACCAGCCCGCGCGACGTCTGCCGCCCGGCGGCAAGGGCCGCCTGCAGCTCCGGGATGGTCGCCTCGTCCAGCTCGAACGCGGCGACCGGCCCCCCCGCCGCCGGCGCCGCAGGCCCCGCGCCCGCCGCCATCGCGGCAGCCGCCGCCGGCGCCTCCGCGGCACCGCCGTCCGCTTCCGCCGCCAGCAGCGAGCGCAGCGGCCCCGCCGCCGCCAGCGCGCCACCCAGCAGGCCGCCGCCCAGGAAACCCCGGCGGCTCGTCGTCAAGGTGAGATCCGGCTTGCCAGCCATGGGATCCTCCGCTCACAGGGTAGGTTCAAAGCTTGCGCAGGCGCATCTTCACCTGTGTTCCGCTCCTCTCGCCGACAAGCACGAAGGGCGGCTCGAGGTCGCCGGAAGCGCCGTAGAGGAACTCGATCGTTTCTTGGCTGAAGCCAACCTCCAGATGACCAGGCCGCAGGTACAGGATTCCCGTCAGCGACTCTCCGCGGGCGATTGCCAGCCGCCCGAAATCCGCGTCGTGGGTGACGATCACCCGGTGCTCGGCGTTCGCCAGACGGATCAGCTCCATGTCCGCGGAGCCGATCAGATCGTTCTCTTTGACGTCCCTCACATCGTGACCCCGGCGGCGAAGGAATGCTACCAGGCCAGGATGGATGTTCTCATCCGTCAGCAAGGCAAAATCAAGAAGCTTCAATGGCTTAGCTCTGCCGCGATGACGATCTCGTTATCGAGGAAACGTGCCGCATAGCGGAGGGCTTGCTCGATGTCCTCGCCATCGAGATGGGGGTAGGCGGCGAGCAGCTCGACACGGCCGGCACCGCCCGCGATCAGCTCCAGCAGGAATTCCACGCTGAGCCGCGTGCCGCGGATGCAGGGCTTGCCGCCAAGAATCTCGGGGTTGGCTACGATTCGCTCGAACACAAGACCTCCCATTCCTTCGTGGCGGCGCCCGGTGCATGGCGCCGGCTCGCAATCGTAGCGCGAAGGCCCGCCACCTGGGCTACACTCTCTCCGCCTCGCCGGCCGATGCCCGGCACCGCAATGCTCCCTTCGCGCTCCCTCGCCAGCCCGTTCCGAGCCCGCGCCCCGCGTCCGGCGCCTGCCGGGCGCTCCGGCTCCACCGCGGCCCGCCGCCCGCCGCTCGCCCGGCTGGCGGCCGTCGCCGCCGTCGCCGGAGCCCTGGCGGCGGCAGCCGGCGTGCTGCCGGTGCCCGCCGCGGCGCAGGACCTGGCGGCGTTCGCCGCCCGCACCACCGTCCACGTGCTGCCGAACGGCTGGACCTTCATCCTGGTCCGGCGGCCGGTCGCGCCGGTGTTCTCCTTCAGCACCGTCGCCGACGTCGGCTCGGTGCAGGAGGTGGCCGGGATCACCGGCCTGGCGCACATGTTCGAGCACATGGCGTTCAAGGGCACCGACCGCATCGGCACCCGCGACCCTGCCGGCGAGAAGCGCGCCATGGACGCCGCCGAAGTTGCCTACCAGGCCTACCAACGCGCGCGCCTGGCGCCGCACCCGGACGACCGGCAGGTGGCGGCGCTGCTCGCCGACTTCAAACACCTCGAGGCCGCAGCCGACCGTTTCGTGGTCAAGAGCGAGCCCGACGAGATCCTGGCGCGGGCGGGCGCGGTCGGCGTCAACGCCTCGACCGGCGCCGACGAGACCGAGTACTACTACTCCCTGCCGGCCAACCAGATCGAGCTCTTCGCCGAGGTGGAATCAGCGCGCTTCTCGCACCCGGTGTTCCGGGAGTTCTACGAGGAGCGCGACGTGGTGCAGGAGGAGCGGCGCATGCGCGTCGACGGCGACCCGATGGGCAGGCTCACCGAGCTGCTGGTCGAGACCGCCTTCGCCGCCCATCCCTATCACCACCCGACGATCGGCTACATGAGCGATCTCGAATCCATCACCCGCACCGACGCCGAGGCGTTCTTCCGCGATCACTACGTGCCGGCGGCGATGGTCACCGCGATCGTCGGCGACATCGATCCGCAGCGCCTGATCCCGCTGCTCGACGAGCGCTTCGGGCGCATCCCGGCGCGGCCGCCGGCGCCGCCGCTGCGCACCGTCGAGCCGCCGCAGGCCGCCGCCAAGACCGTGACCCTCGCAGACCCCGCCCAGCCGCAGCTCCTCGTCGCCTATCACCGCCCCGCCGTCACCCATCCCGACGACGCGGTCTTCGAGGCCATCGACGACGTCCTCACCGGCGGCCGCACCTCGCGGCTCTATCGCGCCCTGGTGCGCGACCAGCAGCTGGCGATCGAGGTGGAATCGTTTTCCGGCCTGCCCGGCGAGAAGTATCCCAACCTCTGGACGCTGGTCGCCGAGCCGGCCGCCGGCGTCCCCGCCGAGCGGCTGCTGGCGGCGATCGACCTCCAGCTCGACCGCCTCGCGCACGAGGACGTCGCCGACGCGGAGCTGGCGAAGTTCAGGACGCGGGCGCGGGCGTCCCTGCTGCGCTCCCTGGGCAGCAATCAGGGGCTGGCCTCCGCCCTGGCGCACTACCAGATGCTCTACGGCGACTGGCGGGAGCTGTTCCGCGAGCTGGACCGTTTCGAGCGGGTGACCAAGGCCGACGTCCGGCGGGTCGCGAACGCCGCGCTGGCGACCGGCAACCGCACGGTGGCCATTCTCGCCACCCAGCCGCCGACCGAACCCTCGCCGGTGGAGCACCGCTGATGCGCCGGCCGGCCGGCCCCCGAGGCCGCACCGCCGCGGTCAACGCCGTCCTCGCCGCCGTCGCCGGTCTCGCGATCTTCGCGATGTTCGCCGCAAGGGCCGCTTTCGGAGCCGAGGTCGCCCCGGCCACGCAACCCGCCCCGGCCACCGCGCCCGCCTTCGAGCTGCCGCGGCCGCAGCGGGTGGCGCTCGACAACGGGCTGGTGGTGATGCTGCTCGAGGACCACGAGCTGCCGCTGGTCACCGTCACCGCCCTCCTGCGCACCGGCTCGCGGCTCGACCCGCCGGAAAAGGTCGGACTCGGCGGCCTGGGCGGCGAGCTGCTGCGCACCGGCGGCATCGCCGCCGGCGTCGCTGGCGGCGATCACCGCCTGGCGCCGTCCGGTGCGCTCGCCGGCGATGGCCTGGACGACCTGCTGGAAGCGCGCGCCGCCACCATCGAGGTGGCGATCGGCGAGGACTCCGGCAGCGCCAGCCTGAGCTGCCTGCGGGAGGACTTCGCCCAGCTGCTGCCGGTGTTCGCCGCGATGCTGCGGCATCCGGCTTTCGATGCTGCCGAGCTGCGCCTGGCGCGCAACCTCGCCAAGGATCGCCTGCGGCGCCAGAACGACGACCCCGACGAGGTGCTGGCGCGCGAGTTCGCGCGGCTGGTGTACGGCCCCGACTCCCCCTGGGGCCGCACCCCCACCTTCGCCACCCTGGACGCCGTCGGCCGCGACGACCTGGTCGCCTGGCACCAGCGCAGCCTGCAGCCGCAGGCCGTCGTGCTCGGCCTCACCGGCGACTTCGACGCCGCCGGCGCGCTCGCCGCGGTGCGCGCCGCCTTCGGCGACTGGCCGCGAGGCTCCTATCGGGTTCCCGGCGGCGACTCCTTCCCCTACCGCCGCCAGCCGCACCCCGGCCTGTTCGTGATCGACAAGAGCGACATGAGCCAATCGCAGGTGATGATGGGTCATCTCGGAGTGATCAAGAGCGACCCCGACTTCTACGCCATCGAGGTGCTCGACGACGTGCTCTCCGGTTCCTTCGCCTCGCGCCTGGTCAACGACGTGCGCACCGAAAAAGGGCTCGCCTACGAGGTCGACGGCCGCATCGGCAGCGACTGGGACCACCCGGGGCTCGCCGCCCTCAGCCTCTCCACCAAGGCCAGCACCACCGCCGACGGCGTCGCCGCCCTGCTCGCCGAGGCCCGCGGCCTCACCGCCCGCCCGCCCACCGACGAGGAGGTGGCGCGCGCCAAGCAGGCCATCCTGGCGTCGTTCATCTTCCATTCCGATTCGCGCGCCAAGGTGCTCGACCAGCAGCTCGCCTTCGAGCTCTTCGGCTATCCGGCCGACTGGCTGCAGCGCTACCGCGCGGGGATCGAGGCGGTGACCACCGCGGCCGTCCGCCAGGCGGCCGCCCGCCACCTGCGTCCCGACCAGTTCACCATCCTGGTCGTCGGCCCGGCGGAGAGCGCCGACCGCTCGCTCGCCGCCTTCGGCAAGGCCGTGCCGATCCCCCTGCCGGACGTCGCCGGCGGCCCGGGCCATTAGCACCTAGCTAGGCCCGGCCGAGCCTCCGAAGACTCGCCGCGAAAACCTTTCCATTCCTCCGCCGCCGGCCGGCGCCGGCCGGCGGCGCGGCGCCAGCCTGCCGGCGCAGCAGCTCCAGGGTCAGCGCCTCGAGCTCCGCCAGGCTCGCCGCCGTGCCTGACGCCGGCGCGGCGGCGGCCAGCGCGCCCGTCAGGAAAGCCTCGATCACCGCCGGATGCACGTAGTACTTGCGGCAGATGGCCGGCCGGTTGCCGAGCTGCGCGGCGACCTGCTTGACCGCCTCGATCACCGCCCCGGCCGCTGGCTCGGCCTCGGCTCCGTCCGCCCGCAGCAACGCCGCCAGCGCCAACACCGTGCCGCCCCAGGTGCGGAAGTCCTTGGCGGTGAAATCCTCGCCCGTCGCCGCCCGCAGGTAGTCGTTGACGTCGGCGGAGTCCACCGTGCGGCGCTCCCCCGCCTCGTCCAGGTACTGGAACATCTCGTACCCCGGCAGCTCGCGGCAGGCCCGCACCACCCGCGCCAGACGGCGGTCCGTGACCGCGATGCTGTGCTCCTTGCCGCTCTTGCCGCGGAAGCGGAAGCGCATGGTGGCGCCGGCGACGTCGACATGACGGGAGCGCATGGTGGTCAGGCCGAAAGACTGGTTGTCGCGCGCGTACTCGGCGTTGCCGACCCGGATCAGGGTCGTCTCGAGCAGCCGGACCACGGTCGCCAGCACCTTCTCGCGCGGCAGCCCGGGCAGGGCGAGATCGCCCTCGACGCGGGCGCGGAGCCGCGGCAGCGCCTCGCCGAAGGCGGCCATGCGGCCGAACTTGCTCTCGTCGCGCGCCGTCCGCCAGTCCGGGTGATAGCGGTACTGCTTGCGGCCGCGGGCATCGCGGCCGGTGGCCTGCAGATGACCGCTGCGCTGGGCACAGATCCAGACGTCGGTCCAGGCGGGAGGCACCGCCAGGGCGGCGATCCGCCGCCGCTCCTGCCGGTCGCGCAGCAGGCGCCCGGCGGCATCGTGGTAGCTGAAGCCGCGGCCGTGGCGCCGGCGCCGGATCCCCGGCAGGTCATCGCTGACGTACCGCAGGCCGGCCAGACGAGCGCTCAGCCGCGGGTCGGCGGCGACCTCCTGCGGATCCGGCAGCGCGGCGGTGGTCAGGGATTCCAGCATGATGCCAGCGGCCGTCCTTGTAGGGTGCTTGTCTTGTAAAACCTGCCGCGACCGCGAGCGCGGAACCGTCATGCCGGCGCCGGAGCCCGGTCTTTTCATCACCGTGCCCGCATCGAGCGTGGCCGCTCCATCGAGCGTGCCCGATCTGCATCGAGCGTGCCCGCTTTGCATCGAGCGTGCCCGCCTCCCCCCGACACCCCGACACCAGACACCGTTCGCGGCGCGCGCCGCGATGGCATGCTCCCTGCAGCACAAGCGCGGCGCGGAGGTTCACATCGAGTGGCAGCCCTGCGAATCGCCTGCGAATCGAAAGTCGCGCCGTGACCCGCGTAGTGCCGGCTCGCACGCGCCCGGAGGGCCAGAAGCAGCGATGACGACGACGCAGCCACAGCCCGTGATGCCGCTGCAGGCCCTGCAAGTCCTCCAGCACCTGCAGCCGGGGATCGTGCTGCTGGACGGCCGCGGGGAGGCGCAATGGGCCGACGATCGCGCCCTCACCCTCCTCGGCTGCCGCGACGCCGCGGCGCTCGCCGCGGCCTGGGCGGCCTTCCGCCCGCGTCTGCAGGCCGCTGGCCTGTTGCCGGCACCCGGCATCTCGCCATCCCCGGCCGCCGCGCCATCTCCGGCGCCAGCCCCGATCACGGCGGGCGAGCTGCCGCCTGCCTTCGCCGGCGGGCAGCCGCTGCTCGTCGCCGTCGTCCCTGCCGGCCACGCCGCGGCGGGCGACCCGCCAGGTGCCATCGCCGCCCTGCTGCTGCACGACGCCGAGCTCGCCGCGGCGCTCGCGAGCGATCTGCGCGCGGCGGCGCAGATGCGTTCGCTGGCGCAGGTCTCGCCGGCGGTGGCGCACGACCTGCGCGCCCCGATCAATGCCATGGTGCTGAACCTCGAAGTGCTCAGGGAGACGCTGGCGGCCCGAGCGGCCGGGGCCGGCCCTGCGGCATCCGGGCGCGATCCGCTGGAGCGCCAGCGCCGTTACGTCAACGTGCTGCGCGAGGAGCTGTCGCGCCTGCACCAGTCGATCGAGCTGTTCATCGCTCACCTCTCGCCGCGCGGCGATCGGCTCGAGGTCGTAGACCTGCGCGAGCCGGCGCGTGACCTGGCTGCCATCATGGTGCCGCCGGCCCGCAAACAGCAGGCGAGAGTCGAGGCGCTGCTGCCCGACGAGCCGGTGCCGATCCTCGGCCAGCGCTACCAGCTGCGTCAGGCGTTGCTGCACCTTGGCCTCGGCGCCCTGGAGCGGGTGCCGCGGGGCGGCATGCTCGAGATCCGCGTGGATCGTCCGCCGGGACTGCCGCCGCGGGCGCGGCTGCGGCTCGCCGCCGTCGCGCCGCCGGGGGGCGAACCGTTGGCCACCTCGGCGCCGCAGCCGCCGCCCGCGGCGAGCGCCACCGCCGCGGCGCGGCTGGAGGCGGCGCGCGCGATCCTCGCCGACTGCGGCGGAGTCTTGCTGGTAGGAACCGGGCTGGTAGGAACCGGGTTGGCAGGAACCGGGTTGGCAGGAACCGGGTTGGCAGGAACCGGGCTGGCAGGAACCGGGCTGGGACCGGTTTTTGAGATAGGCTTGCCGCTGTCCAGTGCCAGCGATCCCGATTGAGAGCCGGAATGCCCCACGCGCTCGCGGTTGACGACGACCCCAACTTCCTCTCGGCGCTCGCCGAGCTGATCGAAGGGCAGGGCTTCACCACCAACACCGCGCTCAACCTGCGCGACGCGCGGGTGCAGGTGAGCCATCGGGCGCCGGACGTGGCGCTGGTGGACCTCTATCTCCCCGACGGCAGCGGCATCGATCTGCTCAAGGACCTCGAAGGCGGCGCCGCCACCGAGGTGGTGCTGATGACCGGCCACGCCGACGTGGAGAGCGCCGTCCAGGCGCTGCGGCTGGGCGCCAGCGACTACCTCACCAAGCCGCTCGACATCGGTCGGCTCAAGAACATCCTGGCCAACGTCGCCAACCAGCAGCCCAACCTGACGCCGGGCGGCGGTGCGGGCGGCGGCTTCGGCACGGTCGGCGGCCTCGGCGCAAGCGCCGCGGGCCTGCCGGGCCTGCGCGAGGACGGCACGGCCGCGCCGGCCGGCGAGCTGGATCGTTTGGGGCTCCTGCTCGGCGCTTCCGAGGCGATGCTGCAGACCTACGAGATGATCAACCGGGTGGCGCCCACCGACGCCACCGTGCTGCTGGTCGGCGAGAGCGGCACCGGCAAGGATCTGGCGGCGACCACCTTGCACAACCTGAGCCGGCGGACCAAGACGCCGTTCCTGCCACTCAACTGCGGCGCCATCTCGCCCACCCTGATCGAGAGCGAGCTGTTCGGCCACGAGCGTGGGAGCTTCACCGGCGCGCAGCATCGCCACAAGGGCTATTTCGAGCGCGCCCACGGCGGCACGCTGTTCCTCGACGAGATCAGCGAGATGCCGATCGAGCTGCAGGTCAAGCTGCTGCGCGTGCTCGAGACCGGCACCCTGGCGCGCATCGGCGGCGATCAGCAGGTTGCCGTCGACGTGCGCGTGATCGCGGCGACCAACCGCGATCCGCAGCAGGCGGTCGCCGACGGCAAGCTGCGCGAAGACCTGCTGTACCGGTTGCAGGTGTTCCCCATCCAGATGCCGCCGCTGCGCGACCGCGGCGGCGACGTCGAGCTGCTGGCCAACTACTTCCTGGAACAGCTCAACGAGCGCCAGGGCACCGCCAAGCGCTTCGCCGGCGAGGCGCTGGACCGCTTGCGCCACCACCCCTGGCCGGGCAACGTGCGCGAGCTCAAGAACGTCATCCATCGCGCCTTCATCATGGCCGACGAGGAGATCACCCCGCGGAACCTGCCGCGCGAGGTGGGCGGCGATGCGGGAGGGGACCGCAGCCTGCATTTCCAGGTCGGCGCCTCGATCGCCGACGTCGAGCATCGCCTGATCATGGCCACGCTCGATGCTCATGCCGGCAACAAGCGCAGGACGGCGGAGGTGCTTGGGGTGAGCCTGAAGACGTTGTACAATCGCCTCAACACGTATCGCGTGAGCGAGGTGTAGGCTGCGCATCCCACCTCCCGCGCTCGAGGACGCATCATCGGCCCCTTGAGGCGCCGTACGGGAGAGTGTATACTCCCCGATCGTCCAACGACTTAGGGACTTGTCCTGGACAGGAGGCTGTGGCACAAAAGCTGCTTTCTTTCAGACAGTCGTGGACCCCTGCACCCACAGCGACGTGGGTTTCTCTATCGGCAGGGCGCCGCCGGGTCTGATTGCCACGGATCTCCGCCAGGTCAGACTCTAAGGAGAGGGATGCCATGAACGACCACCGTAAGCTCTTAGCCGGCCGGGCTTTACGCCTCGCGACCCTGGTCGCGTCGGGGCTGGTGGCGGGCGCCTTGGCGGCCATGCTCGTAGCCCTGAGCGCATGCCGGACGGCGGAGCCGGCGCGCTTGCAGGCTGACGATTCGACGATCACCGCGAAAATTCAGGCCAAGCTGGCGTCCCTGGCTGCCACCAGCGCCAACGGCGATCTCGACCCATCCCGCATCGCCGTAACCACCAAGAATGGGGTGGTAACCCTCGAGGGCCGGGTGAAGAAGGATGACACCCGTGAGGAGATAGAACGCGATGCGCGGGACACGGACGGTGTGCAGCGGGTCATCGACCTGGTCAAGGTGGGCGATCTGCAGTAAATCGCCCTGTCATCTTCAATCCAGTTACATGTCAGAAGGGAGACAAACCACCATGAAGAAGTCGCTCGTTTACCTGTCCTTGACGTGCTTGCTGGTCGGCCTGCTGAGCCTGGTCGGCTGCAAGAAGGAGGAGACCACGGAGGAGACGACTCCGGCGACCACCTCCACCACCACCACCACCGAGACCACCACGACCTCGACGGACATGGGGACCGGGACGGCCATGGGCAGCGACATGGGCACCGGGTCGTCCTCGATGGGTACCGACAACATGGGTACCGCCACCACCCCGCCGCCCGCCAAGTAAGCGACACCAGACACCAAGTTGCACTGCGAAGGGCGCTCGCGCGGCGGGCGTCCTTTTTTTTTACCCAGCGCGCTCCACGGAATGCTCGTCCCCCCTGGCCGGTTACCGCCTGTGACGGCCGGGGGCGTTGCTCCCCGACGGTCCCATCGATTTTCTGCGCCAGCGCGACGGCCAAAAGGAGATCCGCGGTGGAGAGCCGCCAGATCGTTACCACTGTGCACGGCCATTACCTGCTCGAGGCGCCGCCGGCGCCGGCCGGCTGCGTGGTGGGTTTCCACGGCTACGGCGAGAGCGCGGAGCGCCACCTCGAAGAGCTGCGCCGGATCCCCGGGTCCGCCGGCTGGGCGCTGTGCGCCGTCCAGGCCCTGCATCCCTTCTACAACCGGCACGGCGAGGTGATCGCGAGCTGGATGACCCGCTTCGACCGCGAGCGCGCCATCGCCGACAACGTCGCCTACGTCGCCGCCGTGGTCGGCGAGCTGCGGCGCGAACTGCCGCCCGAGACCTGCCTGGTGTACCTCGGCTTCTCCCAGGGGGCGTCGATGGCCTACCGCGCCGCCGCCGGCTGCGGCCATTCCTGCCAGGGCATCATCGTGCTCGGCGGCGACCTGCCGCCCGAGCTCGCCGATCACGACCTCGCCGGCTTCCCGCCGGTCCTGCTCGGCCGCGGCAGCAGCGAGGAATGGTTCGACGCGGCCAAGATGGAGCACGACGTCGAGCTGCTGCGCGCCAAGGGCGTCGACATCCAGCCGCTCATCTTCGCCGGCGGCCACGAATGGACCGACGAGTTCCGCGCCGCGGCCGCCCGTTTCCTCCACGAGATCCGGCGCCCCGCCTCCTAGCGGCGCCCCGCCTCCTAGACCTGGACCTCGCGGCTCACCCCGGGCCGCTCCCGCGCGCGGGCCGCGCCGGCGTGCGCCTGCCTCCCTACCGCGCCACCCGCAGGCCGGAGGCCCGCCGGTGCAGCGGCGCGGCGAGCTCGCGGATGCGCTCCTCGAGCCGCGCCGGCAGCTCCGGGTCGTCGCCCATCTGCTCCACCAGCCGCACCAGCGCACTGCCGACCACCACCCCGTCGGCGACCGCGCCGAGCGCCGCCACCTGCTCGGGCGTCGAGATGCCGAAGCCGACCGCCAGCGGCAGATCGAGGCGGCGGCGCAGCCGCTTGAGGTCGCGGATCAGGTCGCCGGGGAGGCTGGCGCGCTCGCCGGTCGTGCCGGTCCGCGACACGTAGTAGATGAACCCGGTGGCGGCGCCGGCGGCGAGCGCGATCCGGTCCTTGGTGCTGGTCGGGGCGAGCAGGCAGATGCTGTCCACCCCCCGCTCGCGCAGCGCCGGCAACAGCTCCCGGCGGGACTCTTCCGGCGGCAGGTCGACGCACAGCACGCCGTCGACGCCGGAGGCCGCCGCCTGTTCGGCGAAGCGCTCGACGCCGCGGGCATAGAGCGGGTTGTAATAGGTGAAGAGGACGATCGGCACGCCCAGCTGGTCGCGGTGGCGGGCGATCAGCTCGAGGATGCCCGAGAGCCTGGTGCCGGAGGCCAGGGCCCGCATCGCCGCGCGCTGGTTGACCGGGCCGTCGGCGATCGGATCGCTGAAGGGCACGCCCAGCTCGATGATGTCGGCACCGCCCGCCGCCGCCGCCGCCAGCTGGCCGGCGGTGGCGCCGAGATCGGGATCGCCGGCCATCAGGAAGGGGATGAACGCCGCGCGGCGCTCGGCGGCGCAGCGGGCGAAGGCCTCGCCAATGCCGCTCATCGCGCGCTCCCCGGCTGCTGCACGCTCTGGTGGACGCCCTGGTGGACACCGCCCGCCGCGCCCTGGCTTCCACCGCCTTCGAGGATCGCCGGGTTCACGCCCCGCCAGCCGTGGCCGGCGGCGATCAGCGGTTCGATCGCATCCCGGCGCGGCAGGCTGGCGGCGGGGTGCTCGCGGTCGTACTCGAGCACCGACTCCACGTCCTTGTCGCCGCGGCCGGAGAGGTTCACCAGGATGATCCGCCGGCGCGACAGCTCCGGGGCGTGGCGGACCGCTTCGGCCACCGCGTGGGCGCTCTCGAGCGCCGGCAGGATGCCCTCGGTCCTGGCCAGCAGGTGAAAGGCGGCCACCGCCTCGGCGTCGGTGGCGAAGGTGTACTCGACGCGGCCCTGCTGCTCGAGCAGCACGTGCTCGGGGCCGACGGCCGGGTAGTCGAGACCGGCGGAGACCGAATGGGTCTGGGCGATCTGGCCCTCCTCGTCCTGCAGCACCAGGGTGCGGGTGCCGTGCAGGACGCCCATCGCGCCGCTGGCGAAGCGCGCCGCGTGCTGGCCGCGCTCGCCGCCGCGGCCGCCGGCCTCGACGCCGATCAGCCGCACGCGGCGATCGTCGAGGAAGGCGGTGAACAGGCCGAGCGAGTTGCTGCCGCCGCCGACGCAGGCCACCGCCAGGTCGGGGGTCTCGGTGCCGGCCTGGCGCTTGAGCTGCTCCCGCGCCTCCTCGCCGATGACGCGATGGAAATCGCGCACCATGCGCGGATAGGGATCGGGGCCGAGCACGGAGCCCAGCACGTAGTGAGTGGTGCCGATGTTGGTCACCCAGTCGCGCAGCGCCTCGTTGATGGCGTCCTTGAGGGTGCGGCTGCCGGAATCGACCGCCACCACCTCCGCTCCCAGCAGATGCATGCGATCGACGTTGAGGCGCTGCCGGCGCATGTCCTCGGTGCCCATGTAGACCACGCACGACAGTCCCAGGAAGGCGGCGGCGGTGGCGGTGGCGACGCCATGCTGGCCGGCGCCGGTCTCGGCGATGACCCGCTGCTTGCCCATGACGCGGGCCAGCAGGCACTGGCCCACGGCGTTGTTGATCTTGTGCGCGCCGGTATGCAGCAGGTCCTCGCGCTTGAGGAAGATGCGGGCGCCGCCGAGCTCGGCGGACAGGTGCGAGGCGAAATACAGCGGCGTCGGCCGCCCGACGTAATCGCGCAACACCGCCGCCAGCTCGCGGCGGAAGGCGCGCCGGCGGCGATGCCGGTCGTAGGAGCGGGCCAGCTCGACGAGCGGCGCCATCAGGGTCTCGGGCACGTAGCGCCCGCCGAACGCCCCGAAATAGCCCTCCGCGTCAGGGAGCGCTGGTGACCTGGCCATTCCTCACCTCCTCGAACAGCTGCCGCAGCAGCCGCGGGTCCTTTCTGCCGGCAGCCGATTCCACGCCGGAGCATACGTCAACCGCGAACGGCCGGAGGCTGGCGACCACCCGCCGTACGTTGCCGGGGCCCAGGCCGCCGGCGAGGAACAGCCGCCGGGTCCGGCCGCCAGGCTCGTCGGCGATCCGGCCGCCAGGCTCGTCGGCGATCCGGCCGCCGATCGCGGCCACGCCGGCGGCATAGTCCCATGCCTGTCCGGTGCCGCCATAGGACTGGCCGCCGAGGCGGTCGCCGGGAAGGGCGGCGACGGCGGCCGGCGAGTCGAGCAGCAGGCCCCAGCAATCGCCATAGGCGAGTGCCGTTGCCGCATCGGGAGCGCGCAAGGCCTTGAGCGCGCGCACCGCGAACGGCAACACCACTGCCGGCGGCTCGTCGCCGCTGAACTGCACCAGGTCGAGCCCCACCGCCGCCATCGTCTCCTCGACGGTCGCGGCATCCGGGTTCACGAACACCCCCACCAGGGCGACCCGCGGCGCCGCCGCGCGCACCGCCATGGCGATCTCGCGCGCCTGCTGCACGGCGAGACACCGCGGGCTGCCCGGCCAGAAGTTGAGCCCCAGATAGTCGGCCCCCAGCTCGGCGCTGAGCAGAGCGCCGGCCACCTCCGTGACGCCGCAGATCTTCACCGCGACTCGCATCTCAGTCCCCGCGGACGGCGCGGACCGCGCCGCCCACGCCGCCGCCGTCGCGCCGATCACCGCCCCCGCGCAGCGCCCGCAGGGTCGCCGCCGGGTCCGCGGCGAGCAGGAGCGACTCGCCGATCAGCATGGCGTCGAAGCCGCTCTCGGCCAGCAGCGCGACGTCCAGGGCATCGCGGATGCCGCTCTCCGCCACCTTGAGCGCCGCCGGCGGCAGCGACGGCACCAGGGCGATCGAACGCTCGAGATCCACCGCGAAGGTGCGCAGGTCGCGGTTGTTCACTCCCACCAGCTCCCAGGGCTCGCCGGCCAGGGCGGCGATGTCGGCGCCGTCGTGGACCTCGATCAGCGGCGCGAGGCCCAGGCCGCGCGCCAGCCGGGCGTAGGCGGCCAGCTCCTCCGGCTCGTAGAGCGCGGCGATCAGCAGCACGGCATCGGCGCCGGCACTGCGCGCCCAGGCCAGCTGCAGCGGATCGACCACGAAATCCTTGGCCACCGCCGGCAGCCCCGAGGCGGCGCGGCAGGCGGCGAGCAGCTCGTAGCTGCCGTAGAAGAAGTCCGGCTCCACCACCACCGACAGCGCGGCGGCGCCGTTGGCGGCGTAGATCTTCGCCTGCGCCAGCGGATCGACCCGCTCGCGGAGCGAGCCCAGCCTGGGGGAGCCCATCTTGATCTCGGCGATGATCGCCGGGTGGGCGCGGGCCCCCACCTCCTCACCCACCGCGGCCGGCGGCACCGCGCTCGCCGGCGGCGGCCAGCCCGCCAGCGCCGCCAGGAAGGCGTTGTCGCGTGGCGTCAGCGGCTCCGGACCGGCGTCGAGCGCCGCGGGTCTGGAGGCGGCGGCGTGCCGCTCCACCGTCGTTGCCATTGCGGCCGGCTCCGGCAGGCCGGACCGGTGCTCGGCCAGCCGCTCCCGCCGCCGCACGGCGATGCGCCGCAGCAGGTCCGGAGCGTCCGCCCTGCCGCCGGTGCCACCAGTGCCTCCGGTGCCTCCGACACCGCCGGCGTTCACGCCAGGAACCTCACCAGCTGCGCGAGCTTGTCGGCAGCCTCGCCCGAGACCAGGACTTCGCGCGCCCGCGCCACGCCGGCGGCCAGGTCCTCGGCCAGCCCGGCGACGTAGAGCGCGGCGCCGGCGTTGAGCACGGTGACGTCGGCCAGCGGCCCGACGCCGGCGGCCAGCACCTCCCGCATCAGCGCCGCGTTCTCGTCCGGTCCGCCGCCCGCCAGCTCGTGGAGCTCGGCGCGGCGGATGCCCAGCGCCTCCGGCTCGAGGGTGTAGCAGCGCACCTCGCCGCCGCGCACCTCGCACACCCGCGTGCTGCCGGTGGTGGTGATCTCGTCCAGCCCGTCCTCGCCGTGCACCACCAGCGCATGGTCGGTCCCCAGCTCGGCGAGCACCTGGCCGATCGGCTCGACCAGCGCCGCGGCGTAGACCCCCATCAGCTGCCGCCGCGCTCCGGCCGGGTTGGTGAGCGGCCCGAGGACGTTGAAGATGGTGCGCAGCGCCAGCTCGCGGCGCACCGGCATGACCTCGCGCATGCCGGGATGGAAATACGGCGCGAACAGAAAGCAGATCCCCACCTGTTCGAGCGCCCGGCCGGCGGTCGCCGGGTCCTCGTCGAGGCGCACGCCGAGCGCCGCCAGCACGTCGGCGCTGCCCGACCGGCTGGAAACCGAGCGGTTGCCGTGCTTGGCCACCGGCGCGCCGGCGGCGGCGGCGACCAGCGCCGCCGCGGTCGAGATATTGAAGGTGCCGCGGCCGTCGCCGCCGGTGCCGCAGGTGTCCACCACCAGCGGGCGGCGGTGCGGGATCGGCTTGGCGCGGCGGCGCATGGCGGTGGCGGCGCCGGCGATCTCCGCCACCGCCTCGCCCTTCATGCGCAGCGCCACCAGCAGCGCCGCCTTGAGCGGATCGCTCACCTCGCCGTCGATCATGCGGCCGAACAGCGCCTCGGCCTCGTCGCGGCCGAGATGCTCGCCGGCGGTCACCCGGCGCAGCGCGTCGCGGGCCTCGACGCCGGCGCCGACGGCGGCACCGACGGCGGCAGGCGCGGCAGGCGGCGACTGCGGCGGGGTCGGAGGGGGTGGCGGGGTCGTCTCAGGCATGGCTGGCGGTCCCGGCGGCGAGGTCGGCGGCGGCCCAGCTGCGGCAGAGGTCGAGGAAGTTCGCCAGCAGGTGGGGGCCGGCGGCGGTCAGCACCGACTCGGGATGGAACTGCACTCCGTGATAGGGCAGCTCGCGGTGGACGATGCCCATCACCTCGCCGTCGTCGTCGCTCCAGGCGACCGCGCGCAGCTCGGCCGGCAACGCCTCCTCGCGCACCGACAGGCTGTGATAGCGGGTGGCCTCGAAGGGGTTGGGCAGGCCGGCGAAGATCCCCTCGTCGCGGTGCCGGATGCGCGAGGTCTTGCCGTGCATCTGGCGGCCCGCGCGCCCCACCACCCCGCCGCAGGCGAAGGCCAGCGCCTGATGTCCCAGGCAGACGCCGAGCAGCGGCACCGGCGCGGCGCGGCGGATGAGCTCGACGCAGACGCCGGCGCTCTCCGGCCGGCCGGGTCCGGGCGACACCACGATGCCCAGCGGCCGGCGCGCCAGCAGCTCGTCGACCCGGGCGGCGTCGTTGCGCACCACCTCGACCTGCTCGCCGGCGCCGGCCAGCATCTGCACCAGGTTCCAGGTGAACGAGTCGTAGTTGTCGATCATCAGGATCATGCGTCTCCTCCGCGCTGCTCCAGGGCCTCGGCGAGGCCGACCGCCGCCAGCATCGCCGCCGCCTTGCTCTCCGTCTCGCGCTCCTCCGAGGCCGGGTCGGAGTCGGCGACGATGCCGGCGCCGGCGGTGACCGAGGTCTCCTCCGGCCGCACCACCAGGGTGCGGATGGCGATGCAGGTGTCGACGTCGCCGGAGTAGGAGAGATAGCCGATGGCGCCGGCATAGGGCCCGCGGGCCTCCGGCTCGAGCTCGTCGATGATCTCCATCGCCCGGATCTTGGGCGCCCCCGAGACCGTCCCCGCCGGGAAGCACGACAGCAGCGCGTCGAGGCCGTCGCGCCCGGTGGCCAGCTCGGCCTCGACGCTCGACACGATATGCATGACGTGGCTGTAGCGCTCGACGTCCATGAACGTCGGCACCCGCACGCTGCCCGGCGTCGCCACCCGCCCCAGGTCGTTGCGCCCCAGGTCCACCAGCATGACGTGCTCGGCGCGCTCCTTGGCGTCGGCCAGCAGGTCCGCCGCCAGGCGGCGGTCGGCCGCCTCGTCCATGCCGCGCGGCCGGGTGCCGGCGATCGGCCGGGTGGTGATCTCGCGGCCCACCTTGCGCACCAGCATCTCCGGCGAGGCGCCGACCAGCGCCAGCTCCGGCACCTCCAGCAGCACCATGTAGGGGCTGGGGTTCACCATCCGCAGGGCGCGGTACAGCAGCTGCGGCTCGACCCGCCGCGGCACCCGGAAGCGCCGCGCCAGCACCACCTGGAAGATGTCGCCGGCGGCGATGTGCTCCTTGGCGGCGGCCACGGCGCGGCGGTAGGCCGCGCCGTCGAGGCTCGGAGGCTCGAGCGCCAGCGGCCCCGGCGGGCGCCCGGGCATGGCGACGCCGCCGCCGCCGGCCGAAGCGGTCAGCAGGCGCGACAGCCGCGCCAGCTCGCGCTCGGCGTCGGCGACGCTGATCTCGTCCTCGATCTCGTTGGCGATCGCCAGCACCCGCTGATAGGCGTGATCGAAGATCACCACGGTGTCGAAGCGCGCCAGCATCGCCACCGGCAGGCCGTGGGGATCGGGGGGCCGGTTGGGCAGCCGCTCGAGCAGCCGGATCAGGTCGTAGCCGAAGTAGCCCACCAGCCCGCCGGTGAAGGGGATCGGTCCGGGCTCCGCGACGATCTCTCCCAGCAGCTCGCGCAGCGCGGCGATGGGCTCGCCCGGCAGCCGGCGGACGCTGCCGTCGCGCTCGGCCTCCAGGCGGTCCGGATAGAGGCGATACAGCTCGCGCGGGCCGGCGCCGAGGAAAGTGAAGCGCGACAGGCTCTCGCCGCCGCTGACGCTCTCGAACAGGAACCGGACGTCCGACACCTCCGCCAGCCGGCGATAGACCGCCAGCGGCGTCAGGCTGTCGGCCAGGAACTCCCGGATGTGCGGCACGGCCCGCCGCGGGCTCATCGGCCGCTCCCGTCGCCGGCGGGCGGGCCGTGGTGGCGGCGGACGAGCTCGGCCGCGAGGTCGGCAGGCGGCACGCCGGTGGCGAGGAGCAGCACGAGCAGATGGTAGAGCAGGTCGCAGCTCTCGCCCACCAGCTCGCCGCGGCGCTCCGGCCGCGCCGCGGCGGCGAGCGCCGCGACCACCGTCTCCACCGCCTCCTCCCCCACCTTCTGCGCCAGCCGCTCGACGCCGGCGGCGAGCAGCCGCGCGGTGTAGCTGCTCTCGGGGTCGGCGTCGCGGCGGGCGGCGGCGACCGCCGACAGCCAGCCCAGCTCGAGGGCCGCCGGGTTCGGCTCGAAGCAGCTGCGGGTGCCGCGGTGGCAGGTGGGGCCGGCGGGGCGGGCGCGCAGCAGCACCGCGTCGCCGTCACAGTCGGCCACCGCCTCCTCCACCGCCAGGGTGTTGCCCGAGGTCTCGCCCTTGCGCCAGGGCGCCTGCCGCGAGCGGCTGAAGAAATGGGCCTCGCCGGTCGCCAGCGTCCGCTCCATCGCCTGGCGATCGGCGTAGGCCAGCATCAGCACGGCGCCGCTGGCCACGTCCTGGACGACCACCGGCACCAGCCCGCGCTCGTCGTAGCGCAGCGCCGCCGGATCCAGCGCCAGCGCCGAGCGCTGCTCCGGCACCGGCACGCGCTGCTCCGGCACCGGCACGCGCTGCTCCGGCACCGGCGCCGGGACCTCGGCCTCGGGCCTCATGCCGCCTCCTCTTGCGCCGGGCGCATCGGGAAGCCGGCCGCGGCCAGGTCGCGTTTCACCTCGGCCACCGTGCAGCTGTCCTGGTGGAAGATGGAAGCCGCCAGCACCGCCGCGGCGCCCGCCGCCAGCGCTGCGGCCAGGTGAGCGGCGGTGCCGGCGCCGCCCGAAGCGATCAGCGGCACCGGCACCGCGCCCGCCGCGGCGGCGATCAGCGGCAGGTCGTAGCCGCCGCGGGTGCCGTCGCGGTCGATGCTGGTGAGCAGCACCTCGCCGGCGCCGGCGGCGACGCCTTCACGGATCCACTCCAGGGCATCGCGGCCGGTCGGCGTGCGGCCGCCCTCGATCACCACCTCCCAAGCGGGGCCGGCAGCCAGCGGGTCGCCGGCGCCGCCCGCGGTGCCCGCGGTGTCCGCGGTGCCCGCATCGGTGGCGGGCGCGACGCGCCGCCGCGCGTCCACCGACAGCACCACGCACTGGCTGCCGAAGCGGCGCGCCAGCTCGCCGATCAGCTCCGGCCGGCGCACCGCGGCGGTGTTGACCGCCACCTTGTCGGCGCCGGCGCGCAGCACCCGGCCGGCGTCGCCGGTCGAGCGCACGCCGCCGCCGACGGTCAGCGGGATGAACACCCGCTCGGCGGTGCGCCGCACCCAGTCGAGATCGGTGTCCCGCCCCTCGGGGGCGGCGGTGATGTCCAGGAAAACGATCTCGTCGGCGCCCTGTGCCGCATAGCGCGCCGCCGCCGCCGCCGGGTCCCCCTGGTCGGCCAGGTCGCGGAAGCGCACCCCCTTGACCACCCGGCCGGCCGCCACGTCGAGGCAGGGGATGACCCGCCGCGTCAGGCCGCTCGGACCGGCGCCCGCACCCACGCCGCCACCGGCGCCCGCACCCACGCCTGCACCTGCACCTGCGCCCACACCTTCATCGGCGCCCGCACCCACGCCTGCACCGGCACCTGCGCCCTCGCGTTCATCGGCGCCCGCACCCACGCCTGCACCGGCAGCGACGCCCGCACCTGCGCCCGCACCAGCGCCCAGGCCTGCTCGCTCATCAGCGCCGCCACGGGCAGCAGCGCGGGGCCGGGGCCACGGCGCCCCGGCGCACACCGCCAGCGCCGCGGCGAGATCGATGTTGCCCTCGTAGAGGGCGCGGCCGAGGATCGCGCCGGCGATCGCGGGCAGCGCCGCGGCGGCCGCCAGGTCGGCGAGCGTCGCCACGCCGCCCGAGAGCAGGGCGGGCAGGCCGGTGGCGGCCGCCACCCGCAGCGCCAGCTCCAGGTTCGGTCCGCACAGCATGCCGTCGCGCTCGACGTCGGTGACCAGCACCGCCGGGCACGGCAGGTCCCGCAGGCGGCGGCAGATCTCGTCCAGCGAGCTGCCGGCGCCCTGCGTCCAGCCGGCCACCCGCGGCTCGCCGCCGGCCGTCTCCAGCGCCGGCAGGAGGCGTCCCGGGAAGGCTCGCGCCAGCGCCGCGAAGGCGCCGGGATCGCGCGCCACCAGCGAGCCCAGCACCACTCGCTCGCAGCCCGCGGCGAGCGCCCACTCGACGGCCGCCCGGTCGCGTAGGCCGCCACCCAGCTGCAAGCCCACCCGCCGCCCGGAGCTTGCCGCCGGCGATGCCGGCGCCGCCGCCGGCATCGTTGCCGGCATCGCCAACACCGCCGCCAGGCGCGCGATCAGCTCGCGCTGGGGCGGCTCGCCGAATGCCGCGTCGAGATCCACGACGTGGATGCGGCTCACCCCGGCGGCGGCGAAGCCGGCGGCCACCGCCAGCGGCTCGCTCGCATACTCCGTCGCCCGCCCGGCGTCCCCCTGGCGCAGGCGCACCACCCGTCCGTGCCGCAGATCAATCGCCGGCAGCAGCTCCATCCGCGATCTCCAGGAAATTGGCCAGCAGGCGCAGTCCGGCGGCGCCGCTGCGCTCGGGGTGGAACTGCGTGCCCAGGACCCGCCCGCGCCCCGCCACCGCCGCGAAGTCGCGCCCGTGGGTCGCGCGGGCGAGGCAGACCTCGGCGGGCACGTCCTGCGGGGCGAAGCTGTGCACGAAGTAGAAGTGCCGGCCGGAGCCATTTTCGCCCACCGCTCCCACCGCGCCGATCGCGCCGTCGCCGGTTCCGGCCTCGCCGCCGCCCAGGCCGGCGAGCAGCGGATGAGCGGCGAGGTCATGGAGACGGTTCCAGCCGATGTGCGGCACCGGCACGCCGGCCGGCAGGCGGGTGATCCGCCCGGGCAGCAGCCCCAGGCCGTCGGTCGCGCCGAACTCCTCGCCGGACTCGAACAGCAGCTGGAAGCCGACGCAGATGCCGAGCAGCCAGGCGCCGGCCGCCAGCGCCTCGCGCAGCGCCTGCTCGAGGGATCCGCGCAGCGCCTCGCGCGGCGGCGCGAAGGCGCCGACCCCGGGCAGCACCAGGCAGCGCGCGGCGGCCACCCGGCGCGGCTCGCGGGTGATCTCGACCGCGGCGCCGAGGTGGGCCAGGGCGCGCTCCACGTTGCCGAGGTTGCCGACCCCCGCGTCGACGACGGTGGCGGCGATGGCCAGCGCGCGGCGCTTCGCCCGCGGCGCGGCGGCGGCCGCGCTGGCGGTGCCGGTGGGCGCGGCGCTCATGCGGTCAGCGTCCCCTTGGTGCTCGGCACCTCGCCGTCACCGGCCACCTCGCCGCCGCGCGACGGCGCGGCGGCGGCCGCCTGGCGCAGCGCCAGCGCGACCGCCTTGAACGCGGCCTCGGCGGCGTGATGGCCATTGCGGGCGGCAAGCACCTCCAGATGCAGCGTGAGCCGCCCGCGATCCGCCACCGCCTGGAAGAAATCCGCGACCAGGGTCAGTGGGAACTCGGCGGTGACCCAGCTCGCCGCCACTTCGGGCGGTGCGGCCCAGGCGAAGAACCCGCGCCCCGAAAGATCCACCACGGCGCGCGCCAGCGCCTCGTCGAGCGGCGCGAAGGCAGTCCCGAAGCGGGTCACCCCACGCCGCTCGCCCAGCGCCGCGTCGAGCGCCTCGCCGAAGGCGATGCCGACGTCCTCGACCGTGTGGTGGAGGTCCACATGCAGGTCGCCGGCCGCGGTGACCTCGAGCCCCAGCCCGCCGTGCGTCGCCAGCGCCGTCAGCATGTGGCCGAAGAAACCGTTGGGGACGTCGATGCGGCGCCGGCCGCCGTCGAGCGCCAGCGCCAGGCGCACCCGGGTCTCCCCGGTCGCCCGCTCGACCTCGCCGCGCCGCCCGCCGGCGCCCGGCGCCGCCGAGTCCACCGCCAGCGGCCCGGCGGCGGCGCTGGGCGTCACGCCGTCAGCTGCCCCTGCCGCCCCATCGCCGGTGGCGTCCGCGTGCGCCGCGCCGCCAATCTCGCCGATCCTGTCGAAACCAGGCGCCGCCGGCATCTCCCGCATCGCTGGCGCCGCCGCCATCGCGCCCGGCGTCGCGACCACCGCTACCGAGGCGCCGATCGGCGCACGTGCGGCGCTTTCGGCCGCCCCGGCGGCTCCTGCAGCCCCTGCCGCCGGCTCAGCGGCTCCCGCGGCCTCGGCTGGCATCGTCCCACCGCCCGTTCCAGCCCGCACCGCTCCGGCCGTCTCGCCACCCGGCACGCCGGGAGCGCCGGGCTCGCCCGGCTCGCCGGCAGCGCCGCCGCCCATCTCCGCCAGCGCGCGCCGGGTGGCGCGCAGCGCGGCGCCGCTGCCCACCGAGATCCGCAGGCAGCCGGCCAGGCCGGGATAGGCGCCCACGTCGCGCACCCGGATGCCGCGCGCCGCCAGGCCGTCGCGCAGCGACCGCGCCGCCGCCGGCCCCGGGCAGCGCACCAGCAGGAAGTTGGCTTCCGAGGGCATGACCTCGAGCCCCGGCCCGGCGGCTGCCAGCATCTGCCGCCATTGCTCCCGGCGCGCCCGGATCGCCGCGATCCGGCGCCGCGCCGCCGGCGCCGCCGCCAGCGCCGCGCGCCCCGCCAGCACGCCGGCGTGCCCGAGGTTGTAGGGCAGCTTGACCTTGAGCAGCTCGGCGACCAGCCGCGGATCGGCGAGCAGGTAACCGAGCCGCAGGCCGGCCAGCGCCCACGCCTTCGAGAAGGTGCGCAGCAGGATGAGCTGGGGATGGCGGTCGAGCAGCGGCCGGTAGTCGTGGCGGCAGAACTCGCCGTAGGCGTTGTCGAGCAGCAGCGGCCCTTCCAGCCGTTCGAGCAGCGCCGCCACCGCCGCCGGCGCCAGCGCCTCGCCGGTCGGGTTGTTCGGCGAGCACAGCACCAGCGGCCGCCGCGGCTGGCGCGCCACCTCGGCGAGCAGCGCCGCCAGCGGCAGCCGCGGACCCGCGCTCGCCGGCTCCGCCGTGCTCGGCACGGTTCGCCGGTCCGCCACCCTCGCCGGATCCACCCCGCTCGCCGGACCGTCCTCTGCCGGCAGGAAGCGCGGCACCCCCCCGGCCTTGAGCACCATCATGCGGTACAGCGCGAAGCTCGGCTCGCTACCCAGCACCTCGCTGCCGGGCTGCACCAGCGCCGACAGGCAGAGGTCCAGCAGCTCGTTCGAGCCGTTGCCCACCAGGATGCCGTCCGCCGGCCAATCGTGGAAGGCGCCGAGGTCGCGCCGCAGCTCGTCGGCGTGGAAGTCGGGATAGAGCGACCAATCGGCAGCCAGCAGCCGCTCCGCCACCTGCCGCTTGAGCCGCCGCGGCGGCTCGTAGGGCGACTCGTTCTGATCCAGCTTGTGCCGGCAGGGCGAGCGGTCCAGGCGATAGGCTTCCAGCCGGCGCAGCTCCGGACGCACCAGCGCGGCGGGATCCGCCGGCGGTTTCATTCCAGCCTCCGCCGCGCCGCCGCGGCGTGAGCCGGCAGCCCCTCGGCCAGCGCCAGGCAGGCCGCCGCCTCGGCCCAGCGCGCCGCCGCACCCGGCGAGAAGCGCACCGTGTGGCTGCGGCGCACGAAGTCCTCGACGCCGAGCCCCGACGCGAAGCGCGCGCTGCCGCAGGTCGGCAGCACGTGGCTGGGACCGGCCACGTAGTCGCCAAACACCTCCGGCGTCGACGCCCCCAGGAACACCGCGCCGGCGGAGCGCACGCGGTCCGCCAGCGCCTCGGCGCCGGCGCCCACCAGCTGCAGGTGCTCGGGGGCGATCCGCTCGACCAGCGCCAGCGCCTCCTCCCAATCGTCGACCAGCAGCGCCGCGCCGAAGCGTTCCAGCGCCGCCCGTGCCGCGGCGGCGGCGGCGGCGCCGGCACCACGACCGGAACCGCCACCGGCAACGCCACTGGAACCGCCGGAGGTGCCGCTGGTGCCGGCGCCGGCCAGCGCCGCGAGCTGCTTGCCCACCGCCGCCGCCGTCTGCCGCGCCAGCTCGCGGTCCGGCGTGACCAGCAGCGCGGCGGCGAGCGGGTCGTGCTCGGCCTGGGCCAGGAGATCAGCGGCGAGCAGCGCCGGGTCGGCGCCGGCGTCGGCCACGATCACCACCTCTGTCGGCCCGGCCAGGCCGTCGATCGCCACCTCGCCGGCGACCAGCCGCTTGGCGGCGGTGACCCAGGCGCCGCCGGGGCCGACGATCTTGTCCACCCGCCGCAGCGATTCGGTGCCGTAGGCCAGCGCCGCGACCGCGTGCGCGCCGCCCAGCCCCCACACCTCCTCGACCCCCAGGCGCATCAGGGAGTAGCGCAGCGCGGCGCTGTCCCGGAAGGCGGCCGCCGGGGTGGCAACGACGATCTCGGCGACTCCCGCCAGGCGCGCCGGGACCACCGTCATCACCACCGTCGAGGGATAGCTCGCGCGCCCTCCCGGCACGTAGATGCCGACCCGGGCCAGCGGCAGCACCCGCTCCTCGAGCTCCACCCCGTCGTCGGCCAGCCGGTAGCCGCGCCGCACCTGCGGCGCGTGGAAGCGCTCCACGGCGGCGATCGCGCGCTCCAGGGCCTCTGGGAAGCCGGCCGGCACCGCCGCGTCGGCGCCGCCGGACCCGGCGCTCAGCCGGAGGTCCGCCGCGGCGTGCGCAGCCGCGCCGTCGAGCCGCAGGTCCGCCGCGGTGTGCCCGACCGCGCCGTCCAGCCGGCGGGCCAGCCTGACCAGGGCGCGGTCGCCGCCGGTGCGCACCTGCTCGACGATCCTCGCCGCCTGCCGCAGGGTGCGGGCGTCCAGCACCGCCGCCAGGCGCCCGGTCAGCTCGGCGACGCGGCGGCGGCCGGCGCGCGAGCCGGCGGCGACGACGCGCAGCGGCGAACCGCGCCTCACGCCACCGCTCCCGCCGCCTCCAGGCGGTCCAGCCAGGCGTTGATGCGGCGGCGATGGCGCTGGAACGAGGCGCGGTTCACCACCAGGCACGGCGCCACCTCGGCCACCGTCTCGATCTCCACCAGCCCGTTGTCGGCGAGCGTGCGGCCGGTCTGCACCAGGTCCAGCGCCAGCTCCGCCAGCCGCAGCACCGGCGCCAGCTCGACCGAGCCCGAGAGGCGCACGATCTCGGCTCCCCAGGAGCGGCCGGCGACCAGCCGCCGTGCGGTCGCCGGATACTTGGTTGCCAGGCGCACCTGGCAGCCGGCGGCCGGCAGCTCGCGGGAGCGGCCGATCAGCGCGAAGCGGCAGCGGCCGGCGGCGAGCCGCGCCGGCACCAGCAGGTCGCCGCCGACCTCCCCCAGCACGTCGCTGCCGACGATGCCGCAATCCGCCACTCCGTGCTCGACGTACA
The DNA here is from genome assembly GCA_963732005.1 of uncultured Acidobacteriota bacterium. Classification (GTDB taxonomy): domain Bacteria; phylum Acidobacteriota; class Thermoanaerobaculia; order Multivoradales; family UBA5704; genus JASLEW01. The sequence continues at coordinate 1,637,351 of CAVSXT010000005.1, read as the reverse complement.
GCGGCAGGTCCCAGTCCTTGAGCGACAGCAGCTCGAGGTCATCGGCCGGCAGCGCCGTGCGCAGGCCGCGGCCGCCCGCCTCGTATCCCGCCAGGCCGAGCCCGGCGGCGCGCAGGGCGTCCAGCGCCGGCTCGAGGTTGCGGCCCTTGGGCAGCGCCAGGCGGATCATCGCGGCCCGCCCCCGGACCCGCCGGCCGTGCCGCGTCTCGCGATCGCCGGAGCCGCGGCCGCCCCCTGGCCGGCCTCGAGCAGGCCGTCGAGATTGAGCGAGAACCCGACCGCGTCGATGTCGGCGCCGAGCGCCCGGAAGAGGCTGCCGTAGCGGCCGCCGCCCCCCACTGGCACCGCCGCGGCGCCGGCGTAGGCCTGGAAGACCAGGCCGTCGTAATAGGAGCGCGCGCCGGCTTCGGCGGCCAGATCGGGATGCCGGCTGAAGCGGGCGAACTCCGCCAGGTCGACGCTCAGCCGCACCCCCGGGAAGCGGCCCGCCAGCTCCTCCCGCAATGCCAGCAGCCAGCGCAGGCGGGCGGCCGCCGGCGCCCCCAGCTCCTCCGGCAGCTCCGGCACCCCGGCCTCGACGATCGCCAGCAGCACGCCGCCGGCCCGGCGCACCACGCTGCGCTCGCGGCGCGCCACCGCCGTAGCCAGCTCGGCTGCCGGCAAGCCGGTGGCCGTTGCCGCCGCCGCCAGCGCCGAGTCCAGGCAGCCGGCAAGCCCCAGCACGACCTGCGGCGCGTCCGGCGCTTCCGCCGCATCCGTCGCTGCCGCCGCTTCCCCGGCCTGCACCGCACCCGCCATGCCCGCCGCGTAGCGCGGGTCGCCGGAAGGGCGCGGACCGTCGCCGCCGGTCAGGGCCGCCAGGAACAGCTCGAGCACCTCCCGCTCCGCCGCCGCTGCCGCGGTAGCCACCGTCGCCTCCGCCGCCGCGGTCACCGGCTCCGCGGCATCGCCCGCGGCGGGCGGCCCCCCCATGCCAAGCAGCTCGACGCCCATCTGGTAAAGCTCGCGCCGGCCGCCCGGCCGGTTCTCCGCGTAGCGCACGACGTCGCCGCGGTAGAAGAGCCGCAGCGGCAGTGGCAGCGACGCCAGGCGCGGCGCCAGCAGGCGCGCCAGCATCGGCGTGAAGTCGGCGCGCAGCGCCAGCTGTTCGCCGTCGCGGTCGATGAAGCGGTAGAGCTCGCCGCGGCTCGCCGGACTGAGCAGCGACTCGTAGGGCTCCAGGTAGTCGAGGATGGGCAGGATCGCCTCGGTGTACCCATGCCCTTCCACCAGCGCGGTCAGCCGGCCCTCCAGCTGCCGGCGGGCGCGCGCGCTCTCGAACAGCAGCGCCGCCACGCCGGTGGGCAGGGCGGTCGACACCCTCACCGGCAGGCTCCCAGAAGGAGGAACCCGCCGGCGGCGCGGGGCGAACCGAAGGACCGAAAAATCAAAAACCTCCTTCCGGAGCCCGGAAGGAGGTCGCGAGTGAAGCCATGGTCCTCGTCCCGGGTCCGCGGCCGGGGCGAAGCGCCTCGGCTAGTCGTGGGCGTGATGGACGTGCCAGCGCCAGGCGCCGCCCGGAGCGCGACGACCGCCCGGTGCCGCCGCCGCGAACGCGGGAGCGCCGGCCAGCGCGCGATCCACGCCGAGCACCGGCGAGCCGGCCAGCCGGCTGCCGAGAGCCGCGGCGTTGGCGCTCGTCGTGTCGCAGGCGCTGTTGGTGATCGACGCGTCCAGCATGGCGCGATGATACCGGCTCCCTCGCGAGCCCGTCAAACTCCGCTCGCCGCCGGCACCGCTGACTTGGCACCGCTGGCCTGCACCGCTCGCGTGAGCCGGCACACGCCACCCCCGGGGCCCTGTCGGGCGAGCCCGCGGACCACCGGGGCCGCCGCGCCATCGCGCGCGGCCCCGGCATCAGCTCACGGGCAGGTCGAAAACGCCGAGGTGTCCTGGATCGGCTGGAACTCGGTGTTGGCCGGGTTCTTGTAGACCTTCTGGATGCCGGTCTGGGTGTCGGTGACGGTGATGGCGGTGGCGACGTTGGTCAGGCCGCCGGCAAACACCCAGTACTTGCCGTTGAGCGCGCAGGCGTCGAGCACCTTGATCACCACCTCGACGTTGGTCGACTCGAAGAACCAGAGGTAGCCGGTGTCCGTGGTCAGGTCGACGGCCTGGGCGTTGCCGGAGTTACCGCCGCCGGCATCGAAGGTGGCGGTGACCGAGAAGCGGCTGCTGTTGAGGCAGAGCGTGGCGCTGTTGAGCGGGCACTTGGGAGCGCCGGTGGTGCCGCAGGTCAGGTTGATCGTGTAGGCGCCCGACTGGAACGAGTTGGCGTTGTTGTTGGCCGCCAGCGTCCAGGTCCCGGTCGAATCGAGGGTCAGCTGGACCGTCGCCGCGCCCGGCTGCGAGTTCGAGTTGGAGGTCTTGACGTGGCCGTTGGGGTCCAGCAGCTCGATCAGCGGCGCGAAGGCCGAGCTGGTGAGCGTCGCGCTCACGGACTCGCCGTTGGTGCCGGCGAAGTGGTAGTAATCGACCGCCGTGCCGTCGTCCAGGGTGCAGTCCGTGTTGCTGAGACTGCCGTCCAGGGTCTGGCCGCAAGCGATGTTGGTGAAGGCGGTGCAGGTCGCTTCCGGGCGCGGTGCGGAAGCCTCGAAGGCACTCATCTTGGGCGCCCTGACCTGGCCGAAGGCGATCACGGGGAGAGCAAGGGACAGGCACACGGCGGGTATCCAGGGGCTGCGCATCGAACATCTCCTTCGCGATGGCGCTCGGTGTGGAGCCTGCCGGCATCCGGTGGCGCCGGCCGGGTCGGTCAACCGCCGGCAGGTCTCCTGAGGCGCCGTAAAAAAACGGCCGGACGCTGCCACTATACCCCACCCGGCACACCCCACCCCCCACTACCAGACACCGTTCGCTTCCCAGCGGCTCCCAGGCGACTAGGGTGCCGGCGATGCCACGGCTGCCCCCATCATCTCCTTCACCGTGGCCACCAGCTCGCCGCGCGGCACGGCGCGCTGGCCGGGCCGCTGCGCCAGCCATTCGCGTCGCGCCTCGACTTTCTTGGCCAGCTCCCGGCCGACCTCCATGTCCTTCAGGGTGACGATGCCGCGCTCCTTCTCGGTCGAGCCGTAGAGCAGCACGATCGGCACGCCGGTCAGGTCGGCGTACTTGATCTGCCTGCCGACGCCCTTCTCGGCGCCCAGATAAAGCTCGGCCGGGATGCCGGCCCGCCGCAGCTCCCAGGTCATCGCCATGCACTCCTCCTCGAGGCTGGGATCGATGCGCGCCACCAGCACCTGCGCCGTGGCCTTCTTGCCGCCCGCCTTGCCGAGATGCAGCAGCGCGGCGAGCAGCCGATCGACGCCCAGCGAGGCGCCGGTCGCCGGCACCTTCTCGCCCAGGAAGCGCATCACCAGGTCGTCGTAGCGGCCGCCGCTGAACACCGAGCCATATTGCGGCGCGTCGAGCAGCACCGCCTCGTAGACCGGCCCGGTGTAGTAGGCGAGGCCGCGCGCGATGCTGAGATCGAGCGTCACCTGTTCGTCGCCGTAGCCCAGCGCCGCGAGCTGGCGCGAGATGCGCTCCACCAGGTCGATCTCCGCCGCCGCCTCGGCCGTCCCGGAGAAGAACTCGCGCAGCCGCGCGATCACCTCCTGGCGTGCATCGGCGCGGATGTCGAGGAAGCGCTCGATCGTGGTCACCTGCCCGGCCGCCATGCCGAGGCCGCGGATCGGGTCGCCCGACTCGTCCTTGTAGCCGGTGGTGAGCTCGCGCTTGACCTTGTCGATGCCGACCTTCTCGAGCTTGTCGAGCACCCGCAGCACGTCGGCGCCGCCGCCCGCCGGCACCGCCGCCGCCGCCAGCAGCAGGTTCAGGATGCCGCGGCTCGAGTAGCGGACCCGGAACGGCTGCGCCGCGAGCGCCGCCAGCGTGTCGCACATGCCGGCGATGATCTCGGTGTCGGCGAGCTCGGAGGCGACGCCGACCGAATCGAGATCGAACTGGATGAACTCGCGGTAGCGGCCGCGGTCGGGCTTGTCGGCGCGCCACACCGGCGACACCTGATAGCGGCGGTACGGGCGCGGCAGCTCCGGGTACTGCGCCACCACCCGCGCCAGCGGCACGGTGAGGTCGAAGCGCAGGCCGAGCGCCTCGTGCTCCGGGTTCTGGACGGTGAAGATCGCCTGCTGCGTCTCCTGGCCGGCGGTGCCCTTCAGCACGTCGAGGAACTCGATCGCCGGCGTGCCGAGCGGCACGAAGCCGTAGTTCTCGTAGACGCCGCGGATGGTGTCGATCATCTGCTGGCGCGCCAGCATCGGCTCGGACAGCAGATCGCGCAGGCCGCGCGACAGGCGGGGCTCGACGGCTCCCTTCATGGCGAGGTTCCCTCGGGTCGGCCGTGGAGAGGCAAGCTCGGCCGCGCCCCGAAACCTAGCATCGATTGCCGTCACCCGCCAAGCGTATCGGGTTGGTTCTCGGGGATCAGGCGTTCGACGATGACCACGTCCAGCCACCTGCCGTCGAGGCGGGCGTGCTTCTCGTACCTCCCCACCTCGCGAAAGCCGCAGGCGCGGCAGAGCGCCAGGCTCGCGGCGTTGGACGGGAAGATCCGCGACACCAGCTTCCAGTAGCCACCCCGGGCCGCCGCGCGGATCAGCTCGGCGAGCAGCAGCCGGCCGAGGCCGCGGCCGCGGCACGAGCGGTCGAGGTAGATCGAGAACTCGCCGATCCCGGCATAGCAGGCGCGCGGCCGGTAGGGCCCGATCGCGGCCCAGCCGAGCAGCGCGCCTTCATCCTCGATCACCAGCAGCGGATAGCGCTCGGCGTCCTCGCCCAGCCGCCGGGCCATGTCGTCGGCGGTCCGCGGCGCGGTCTCGAAGGTGGCGCCGCGCTCGGCAATGCCCTGGTTGTAGATCGCCGCGATGCGCGGCGCGTCGCCGGCCGCCGCCGGCCGAACCGTGGGCTGGGGCTTGGTTTCCATATGGTTGTTCCAGGTCTCGGCGACCGCACGGCACTCTATCCGAGGCGGCCGGCCGGCTGCCGGAACCGGCCTTGACGCCCCCGCACCGCGCCCAGCGCCGGTGCGCGCCCGCAAGCCGAGCTGTTAGGCTCGCCACCAGTGACCATCTCGTACAACCGCATCGCGGGCCAGAGCGTCGAGCACCTCGCCATCGTCCTGGTGCAGCTCAACCCTGCCGCCGCGCCGCGTCTGGCCCGGCGGCTGCGCGCCTCGCGCGGGTGATTCCGAGGTAATGCGGATGCGGCGACCTGTCCTGCGTTCCACACTCGTCAGTCTCGCCGTCCTGGCCACTCTCCGGCCCGCACCCATGGCGCTGCCCGCAACCCCGGCCTCGGCGCCGCCGGCGCCGGCACTGCCGGCAGCCCTGGCGCTGGCGACCTCGCCGGTCCCGCCGCCCGCGGCCCTACCCATGGCGGCGCCAACCCCGCCTCCCGCCGCCGGCGACGACCTACAGCGCCTGGCAAGCGATTTCTGGGCCTGGCGGGCGGCCGGGCAGCCGATCAGCGCCGACGACATCCCGCGCCTCCTGCGCCCTCCCGGCTGGGCGCCCGACTGGTCGGCGGCGGCGGTCGCCGCGCGCCGGCGCGACCTCGAGCGCTTCACGGCCCGCTGGCGCGCCCTCGCCGCTCCACGCCCCGGCGCCCACACCGCCCACCCGACGCTCGCGGAGCAGGTGGACCACCGCCTGCTCGGTTCGGCCCTGGCGCGGGTGCGCTGGGAGCTCGACGGCGTCCGCCTCTGGCGCCGCGACCCCGGCTTCTACCTGGCGCAGACCCTGGGCGCCCTACTCGACGCGCTCCTGCCGCCGCCGCCGTTCACGCCGGAGCGCAGCCGCGACGTGGTGGCGCGGCTGGCGTCGTTCCCGCGCACCCTGGCCGACGCGCGCGCCAACCTCGACCAGGCCGTGCAGCCTTTCGCGCGGCTGGCCCTGGCCGATCTCGACGACGCCGGCGGCCACCTGCGCCAGGCGATGGCGGCGCTGCGCCCCCTCCTGGCGGCGGCGAGCCGGCCGCGCCTCGACGCCGAGACCCCGCGCGCCGCGGCGGCGCTCGACGCCTATCGCGACTGGCTGCGGTCGCGGGTGGCGGGCATGCCGGCCGCGGTGGCGATCGGCAGGGAGCCGTACGTCGCCTTCCTCCGCCAGGTCGCCCTGCTCCCCTTCACGCCGGAGCAGATCCTCGCCATGGGGCGCCAGGAATGGGCGAGGTCGGTCGCCGCCGAAGCGCTCGCGAGCCGACGCGACCGCGGCCTGCCGGAGCTGCCGCTCCTGCCGAGCCAGGCCGCGCAGATCGCCCGCGCTCGCCGGGACGAGCTGGCCATCCGCCGCTTCCTCGCGGCCCGCGGCATCCTGACCGTGCCGCCGTGGCTGCCGCACTACGTCTACCGGCCGCTTCCCGCCTACATCGTGCCGCTCGCCGACTTCGGCGAAGGCACCGACTTCCCGCTGGCGCCCCTGGCGGACCCGACGTCCACGCGCTACGTGCCGCCGCCGTCGCCGGCGCTCGGCTACTTCGCCCTCTCCATGGCGCGCGACCCGCGGGCCGACATGGTCCACGAGGGAGTTCCCGGGCACGGCTGCCAGCTGGCGCTCGCCCGCCGCCATCCGGACGCGATCCGGCGGCACTGGTACGACTCGAGCGCCAACGAGGGCATCGGCTTCTACGCCGAAGAGATGATGTTGCAGATGGGCCTCTTCGACGACAGCCCGAGGACGCGGGAGATGATCTGGAACTACGCCCGCCTGCGGGCGCTGCGCGTCGAGGTCGACGTGCGTCTGGCGCTCGGCAGCTTCTCGATCGACCAGGCCGCCGACTACCTGCGGACCGCCGTGCCGATGGACGCCCCGACCGCCCGTGCCGAGGCCGCCTCCTTCGCCGCCGCGCCCGGCTTCGCCATCGGCTACCAGATCGGCAAGCTGCAGATCGTCAGCCTCCTCGCCGAGACCCGCCGCCGCCAGGGCCAGGCCTTCGACCTGCGCGGCTTCCACGATTTCGTCTGGCGCAACGGCAACGTCCCGCTCGCCCTGCAGCGCTGGGAGCTGCTCGGCCTCGACGACGAGATCAGAGACCTCGACGGCCAGCCGCCCTAGCCGTCAGCGCCGGTGCGCTCCTGGCGCGCCGCCATTGCGACCGGCTCCGCCGCCGGTCGCTTCAGGGTGCGGGCCAGCAGCCGGTGGTCGAGCAGGCCCGCCGCGATCAGGGATGTTCCGACCAGCATCTGTACGACCCCCCGCCCGGCCAGGTTCGGCAGCAGCAGCCCGGAGTAACCCCCGGGGACCGCCATGACCGCCAGCAGGCCCCCGATCGCCAGATAGTAAGCCAGGTAGGAGCGAGAGCCGTGCCAGATCCAGTACGCCGCATAGCCTGAGCCCAGGATCAGGTAGTCCATTCGCGTGGATCCCTCCATCACGACTTTCATGTTCAGGACAGAGACCAGTGCGCCGCCAACCAGGCCAAGCGCGATCTTCAGCCACTGCCTGCCGGGAATGCCGGACAACAAACCCGGCGCCGGAATCCGCGGCACGAAGCCGGCCGGGCTGAACACCGTGAGCTGGTCATGAGCTCCCACCGGTTGCCATCGCCGGGACGCGCCGTATTCCGTTTGGCGCTCGACCTCGCCGAAGCGCTGCGCGTAGTAGAGCTTGGCGAGGTAAAACAGCAGCAGATAACCTGCGAAAATCGCCAGCAGACAGTAGAGCCAGGCCTTGGAGCCGGGGGCGGGCCTGCGATGGAAGAAGGCGATCCTGGCCCCGAGCGCCAGATACAGCAGGCCGAAGGGCACCATCATCCGCAGGCCCTGGAGCCGTTGGAAATGGCGCGTGACGAAACGGATGCGATCGAGATCGTTGGCTGTCATGAGGCCGCCCTCCTAGCTCGACGGCGCCAGCTCGCCCACCGCCGGACGCCATTGCGCGGCGCTCTTGCGCAGCTCCGCCATCTCGCGCCAGTAGGCTTCCACCGCCTCCCGCCCCAGGTCGCTCAGCCGGGCGAGGGTCTGGGTCTTCTTGTCCACGAAGCGCTTCTCGATCACCACCAGTCCCGCCTCCTCGAGCCGCGCGAGATGGGAGGACAGGTTCCCCTTGGTCAGGCCGGTGATCCCTTGCAGGAAGAGGAAATCGGCCCGTTCGCAGGCCGACAGCGCCACCAGGATGGCGAGCCGCGCCGGCTCGTGCACCAGGCGATCCAGATGTGCGATCTGCTCGAAGGGACTGTTGCTCATCGTCGTCCTGCCTCCTGCGCCACGCCGGCCCATTGACGCCTCGCCCCAAACCGGTCTGCGTCGCAAACCAATTCTGATCCGATCCCATGCTCGGTGTCAAGACCTGAGCGGAGGCTCGCCAGCAGATCGAACATCTCGACCATGACATATGCTTGACATGGCCACTGTCACTTCATACACTTTCCTGCGCTGGCGGCCCGCAAAGCAAGCAGAGTGCGATCGAGCGATGGCAAGAGAAAAGAGGACTTGCGTTTCCCTTTCCGCCAGCGACTTGCTGCGCCTCAAGGCGGCCGGCGCGGCCACTGGCCTCAGCCTCAGCGCCTGGATCCGCCATGCAGCGCTCCACGCCGCGGACGGGGTGCAACCACCTGCCGTGGCGCCACTCTCGCTGCCGCCTCCGCTGTCCGGCGCCAGGCTCGTTCGGCCTGTGCAGACGGTGGTTACGGACGCAGAGTACGATGCCCTCCACGAGCAGGCCCGCGCTTGCGGGATGACGGACAGCGCCTTCGTCCGCCGGATCTTGCGTGGTTTCAAGCCGGTCGCTCGCCAGTCTGCCGTGCGCTCGGCGATCGCCGCCGTCCACCGGGCCGGCGTCACCCTCGGGTCCTTGGTCCCCCCCACCGTCGGCGGCGCGGCCCTCCCTCCGGAGCTGGCGCTGGCGGTCGCTGACCTGCGGCGCGAGATCTGGGCATTGCGCGCGGCCCTGCTGGCGGCCGACAGCGCCGGCCCGTCGAGGCCAACGGCATGACGTTCTTCAAGGGAGGAGCCCTGTCCCCGAGCGGCGCCTGCACCGGCCTGGGCAGCAGGTTCGACCGGCTCGTCGCGTACCTCTCGCGCGCCCGCGGCGCGCGGCTCGACCCGCGCCGCCCCGCCTGGGTGTCCTATCGCAACCTCGAAGGCATCGGCCTTCCCGCGCAAGCCGCCCAGGTCATGCGGGCCCAAGCCGGCGAGAACCCGCGCGTCGCAAGGCCCGTCTACCATTTCGGCCTGAGCCTCCTCCCCGGCGAGCACCTCGATCGCGAGCCATGGGATCGGGCGCTCGACCGGGTGATACGGCAGCTCGCGCTCGCGGACCACCAGGCGTTCGTCGCCGCTCATCACGACACTGGCCAGGAGCACGTCCACGTCGTCGTCAACCGGATCGGGCACGACGGCCGAGCATGGCATCCGTACCATGACGCGCTCGCGGCCAGGGGCGCTCTCCGCCACCTCGAAATCGAGTACGGCTTGAAGCGATCGGACACTGGCGGCGCGGGCATCCCCGAGCTCAGCTCCCCCGCCCACAACCTCGCGTTGCGCAACGCTCGCCAGCCATTGGCCGACCGCGTGCGCGACAGGCCGCCATCGCGTTCTCCGAGGCGGCGAGCTGGCGCGATCTTCGAGCGGCGACTGGCCACCCACGGCGTCCGCCTCGAGCCCGCCACGAGGCACTCAGGCCTGGTCGTCACCGACGGCTCGGCCTACGCCGCCCTCTCCCGGGTGGATGCCTCGCTGAGCGGACCGAAGCTGGCGTTGCGCTTCGGCGAGACCTTCCTCGAGCACCGCCAGGCGCACCCCGAGCCGCCGGCGATCCTGGCTCCTCGCCCGCCAGCCGCGACACCACCGCCGGATGCCAGCCTCGAGCGGCGCGCGGCGGTGCTGATCGATCGCCTCACCGTCACCTGCGCCACCTTCACCGAGGGCGACCTCCACCGCACCGCCTTCTACCAGCCGGAGGCTGCGGCGCTGGTCCGCGCAGCGCTGCGCTCCGACCAGCTGCTCGATCTCGGCAAGGACGACCGCGGCGTCAGCCGCTACACCACCCGCGAGTACCTCGGAGCCGAAGCACGGCTCCTGGCTGCCGCCGCCGCTCTGGCATCGCGCGGCCACCATCGCCTCGATGCCGCCGTCTCGGCCCGGCCTCTCGACAGCGCCGCCGCCAGCCTGGCCGCGGCGCCGCGCGCCGCCGTCCTCCACGCGACGACCGGCGCCGACCTGGCGCAGATCGTCGGTCCCGCCGGACCTGCCAGGGCCGGCGCGGTGCGCGCCATCGCTGCCGCGTACGAAGCGCGCGGCCGCGAGGTGTTCGGCGCCGCCCTCACCGATCGCGCCGCGGCGGCGCTGCAAACCGTGACCGGCATCCGGTCCCGCACCCTCGGCGACCTCGAGCCCGCCTGGGCCGAGGGCAGCGACCGCCCGCACCCCCGCTCGGTCCTGGTGCTCGACGAGGCCGGAGCGCTCAGCGTGCGCCAGCTTGGCCGCGTCCTCGCCCACGCCGAGGAGCGCGGTGCCAAGGTAATCCTGCTCGGCGATCCCGATCGCCTCTCCGCGATCGGCGCCGGCGACGCCTTCCGCGGCCTCCTCGAGCGGCATCCGAGCGCCGCCGTCGAGACCCTCCACCGCCTGCCCGGCGCACGTGGATCCTGGCAACCTGCCACGCCCGAGCCGCTCGCCGGCGGCCGGGTGGACGCCCTTCGCGACGGCATCGAACCGGCCGCCGGCCATGAGCGCGTTCGCCGGTCCGCGCGCTCCGGCCGCAAGGACCTCGCCAGCGACTACGCGGCGTCCGACCTGCGCCGCGCCGTCGACCGGCTGCAGGAGATCGCCGCCCAGACTGTCGCCGCGACCCGCGAGCAGCGTCCCCTCCGCGAGGTGGTGGCCGCCTTCGACGCCCTGCGCGATTCCCGGCTGCGCGTCGTCGCGCTCCGCCGGTCGGTCGCCGCGGCGGCCGCCCGGGTCTACGCCGATCCTGGCCGTGCCCTGCGGGGCCTGCTGCGCGACCCCGCGGCTCCCGATCGCCTCAACCAGGGAAAGGTACGTGCCTACGGCAAGCTCCGGAGCCGCGCCGGCCTGGGGGCGCTCCGCCATGGCCCCATCCAGGACCGCCCCGCGGTGGCGTCCCTCACCGGCAGCCTCTACGACTATCGCCGCAGCCTCGCCGGCCTGCGGACCGCCAAGCAGTCGGTGCGCGCTCAGCTGGCCGCCAACCCGAATCTCCTGCCACCGCCGCGCTGGAAGGCCGGCGCGCTCGAGCCGCCAGGATCCGGGGCGGCTGGCGCCACTCCGGCCCGACTGCCGCGCCACGCCGAGCTGCGGCGCGAGCTGACGCGCCTCGATGCCGGCCTCCGCAACCTCCAGGCGGCCGGCCGCGCCACGCAGGACGGGATCGAGGCCGCGATCCGCGGCATGGGCCGCACCACCCTCGACAGCGTCCTCCTCCTGCTGCCCCCGAAGGTCGCCTCGCCGGTCGAGGCGGCCGCCCGTGCCGTAACCCAAGCCATCGACCGCGGCCAGGACCTGGGCCTGGGCCTGGGAAGGTGAGCCGGCGCTCCCGGGACCGCGTGTTCCCCGCTGGTTGTCTGCCTCTTAATTCGTTGCAGAATGCTGTTGGCTTGACAATATATTTTGCTTATTGGATCGTGCCATCATGACGGCCGGCCGTCGGGCAAAGGGCAATCAGGGCTGCCTCCGCGCGCCAACACTTCTGGGCAATGGGTCCACCTCCGGTCAACCGGTTAACCGCCCGGGAGTGACCGCCAGCTTTCCGCCACGAGGCCTTCAATGCGCCGGAAATGCGAGAGGTTGTTAGTGACGAGCACGAGGCGGAGGATCTCGTAGCGGGTGATGATCGAGAATCGAAAACACCGGTTACGGGTCAGGTGCTCTTGAGCTTGCCGCTGGGTGGCGGCGTCACGCCCCTTGATGATCTCCGAGAGGGTATCCGTGTCGAGGAGGGCGGGTCCCGTGGTCATTCGGGCAGTAGCTGTGAGAAGCGGCTCCGGTCGAGCGCGATCTCCTCCACGGTGGCAACGTCCTGGTCGGAGAGTCCCGCGTAGACCCGGTGCCACGCCGCCAGGTCCCCCGCTGGCGGAACCTCCGGCAGCTCTTCGACACGGACCGAGAAGCGGTGATGCTCCTGCAGACCAGGGTCGTGTACGGGCTTTAGCACGCCGTCCTCGTAGACGGCTTCGAAAACGCGGACGGTCGCTTGAGACTGACGGTCTTGCTTCGCTGTCTCAACCACGAATTTTTCTCCCGACGGAAGGCTAGCACACCGCCAACGAGCGCCAATATTGATCCCCCAAGTTCGAGCTGCACCTGCCGCTGTTGGAAAAGGTCACGTCGCCGCTGGGTGGTTGCCGGATAGCGAATGGGCGTGGGCGCGGGGTGCGTGGAGGACGTCCGGCGCCCGCCGACCCGCTCTTCGCCAAGATGTCGCTTGCCCCGCGGCCCGACCGTCCCGCCCTCAGCTCTCGGCCGCAGAGAGAGTGTCGTCTTGGCAGCCGTCAGCCTGGAGCTCCGTACCGACGTAGCGCGCTCGCGGGCGGATGAGCCGCGCGTCGGCGTACTGCTCGAGCACGTGCGCGATCCAGCCGGTGGTGCGGCCGACCGCGAACAGCGCCAGGGCCGCCCCTGGCGGCAGGTCGAGCGCCCACGCCAGCGCCACCAGCCCGAAGTCCAGGTTCGGACGCTCGCCCAGCAGCTCGAAGCCGGCTGCCGCCAGCGCCGCGGCGAGCGCGGTCTGCGCCGACGCGGGGCGATGCGCCGCCGCCAGCTCCAGCAACAGGCGGGCGCGCGGATCGCCGTCGGGATAGAGCGGCTGTCCGAAGCCCGGGATCTCCTCGCCGCGCCGCAGGCGGCCCGCGAGGCGCTCGCGCACCCCGGCTGGCGACACTGACGCACCGGCTCCGGACGCGGCCGTTGGCATGGCAGCCGGCACCGCCGCGCCGACAGGGGCGCCCGACATCTCGGCGAACAGCGCCTCCACTCGATCGCAATGCCCACCATGACGGGCGCCGCCGAGCGCCGCCAGTGCCGCCGCCACCGCCGCCTGCGGCGGCGCCGCGGCCGACGCCACGCAGCGGGCGGTGAACGCCGAAACGTTCAGCTCGTGGTCCGCCGACAGCACCAGCGCGACGTCGAGCAGTCGCGCCGCCACCGGGTCGGCGGCCGCGGCAGCTGCGGCGGCTGCGGCGCCAGAGTCTGCGTCAGCGCCAGCGGCTCCAGTCTCTGCGCCAGCGCCAGCGGCAGCGTCTGCGCCAGCGCCAGCAGCAGTGGCTCCAGTGTCTGCGCCAGCGCCGGCGGCCGCTACCGGCGCCCAGCCGTGCGCCAGGGCCGCCGCCACCCGCGGCATCGCCGCGCCGGCCGGCGCGGCCAGATGGCCTGCGGAGCCGGCAGCGATCGCCGCCACCAGCTGCAGCAGCCACGCGCCGCTGGCCACGACGGCCGGCGGTCGCAGGTCGAAGGCGCCAGGATCGTCCGCCGTCACCAGCGGCAGCAAGCTCTGCAGGCGCGCGAATGGGCGCCAGGATCGGCGGGCCGCCAGCTCCCGTTCCAGCCCCGGCAACGTCGCCAGCCGCCATGGGGCGACCCCGGGCAGCGGCGCATCCAGGTCGCCGAGCCAGAGCAGGGAAGCTACCCTTTCCAGCGCCTCGCCGCGGCGGGCGAGCTGCACCGCGTCCCAGCCGCGGTAAAACAGACGGCCGCCGGCGATCAGCGTCAGTCGCGAGTCCAGCACCGGCAGGCCCCAGTCGAGAGCCGCCTCCACCCGCCCGCGCAGCGCCTCGACCTCGACCGCCGGATAGCGCCTGCCGTTCACCTCGATCTTCGCCGCCGGCCGGGTCGCCGGCTGGACGGCGCACGTCTTCGAGCAGGAGCGCGCCAACCGCCTGATCCGGCCGCAATCCGAGTACATCGGCCCGCGTCCGCTCCCGATGCCCTCCTGACCGCCACCGGCGCCGCCCGCACCGACGCCGGCCCTGGAACCGGCGAGCCCCGATCGGGTTCCTGCAAGATAGATTGCCGCGACGGCCGCGGGATGCCTGGGCGCAACCATCACCATACCGCTGGCACCATAGCGCCGGGAGGCGAGCGTGCAGATCGCATTCCTCACCCTGTTCCTGGGTCTGACCTCGGGTCCGCAGCCGGTCAAGCTCGCCGCCGGCCCCGACGTCGCGGCGATCGAGCTGGCGCTCGACGGCGCCGTCGCGGCCCACCTCGCCGCCGCGCCCTGGCAGGACAGCGTCGACTTCGGCCCGGACCTGCTGCCGCACCATCTGGTGGCCCGCGGCCTCGACGCGCAGGGCAACGAGGTCGCGGAGTGCGAGCAGTGGATCAACCTGCCGCGTCCCGCCGCCGAGGTGGAGATCGTGGCCGAGAAGGCAACGGCCGGCGAGGCGCGCGCCGTGCGGCTGGCCTGGCAGAGCACCGCCAACGAGCGCCCCACCGCGATCGCCCTCACCCTGGACGGCAAGCCCCTGGCGCTCGACGGCCGCAACCGGGCGCTGCTGCCGCCCCGCCCGCCAGGCAGCGCCACCCAGGTGCTGGCCGCCGAGCTCACCTTCGCCAGCGGCGCGGTGGCGCGCCGCGACCTCGCCCTCGGCCGCGAGTTCGACGACGAGGTGTCGACCGCGCTCACCTCGCTCCCCGTGTGGCCGCGCGATGGGCGCCAGCTGCCGCCCGCCGCCCGCATGCAGGGCTGGTTCAGCAGCGGCGGCGCGCCCTTGCAAGTCGATGCCGTGGAGGCCGGCGCGGCGCGGCTCCTGGTGGTGCGCGACCAGCACGCCAGCCCGCTCGTCGAACGCGGCCTGTGGACCAGCCAGTGGGGGCGCCTCGGTACCCTGCCGAAAGGCAGCCGGCTCCGTTTCATCTCGGCCTACAGCCGCCTCTACCGCGGCCCCGGGATCCCCTCCGAGCTCTTCGGCGGCACCGGGTGCGGTCGCCATGGTGCCGCCCTAGTCCAGGCGGCGAGCCACCGTTCCGCGGTCCTACTCGAAGATTTGATCCAGCGTCAGCAGCAGGCCCGGGAAGAGCGGGCTGGCGAACGCCTGTGGTCCGGAGCCCCGCCGCAACCGCTCGGCGGGCTCGGTCCAGTCACTCCCCCGCAGGACTTCGATCGTCTGCGGCGTTGGGTCGACGATCCAGTACTCTCCGAAGCCAAGCTCGCGATAGGCGCGCCGCTTGCGCCCCAGGTCCGTCCTGCGGGTCCAGGGCGAGGTCACCTCGACCGCCAGGTCGGGCGCGCCCCGCACGCACCGCTCCTCGAGGATGCCCAGGCGCTCGCGCCGCACGTAGATCAGGTCCGGCTCGACCACGTCATGCGCGGAGAGGACAACGTCCACGGGGGCGAAGAAGACCTCGCCCAGCCCGCGTGGCTTCACGAACTCATGGAGCGCCGAAAAGAGGTTCCTCAGCACCACCTGATGGCGCAGGCTCGGCGCGGCGCTCATCAGGTGCTCGCCGTCGAGCAGCTCGTGCCGTGCCCCATCCGCGGGCAGGGCGAGCAGGTCGGCGTAGCTGAGCCTGACGGACGAGCGGGGCATGACACTGCCAGTATAGACGGAAAAAACCACCCTCCTGGGGCGCCCCTACGAGCCCGCGGCGGCGATCCAGAAGATGACCGCCGGCAGCACCAGGGTCAGCAGGATCATCAGCAGCCAGGCCGCGGGGTGCGCGAAATTCAGCGTGTAGCCGATGCCGAAGCGCTTCTCGACGAAGAGGGCGGGATCGTCCGGGTTGACGTAGAAGATGCCGGCCTTCCAGCAGCGGTCGGGAGAGCGGTCGCCGACCGGGGCGCCGCCCGCCGCCTCGGACCCCGCATCGCCGGCGAGGTGGGTTCCGCCCTGCCCCATGCGCAGCAGGAAGATCGTCACCGCGGCGGCGAAGATCAGCGAGACGCCCAGGTGGATGGCGACGCCCGGCGGTCCGGCCTCCCCGCCGGCGGCGCGCAGCGGCAGCAGTGCGACCCCGGCGAAGGTCAGGCCGATCAGGTACTCGACGCCGACCAGCACGGCGAGCACGGCGCGGCTGAAGCGGCGCTCCGCCGCCCCCGCCACCCCGCCCGCCCGGACCGGCCGGGTGCCGCGCGACAGCAGCCAGGCGAGCAGCCCCATCGCACCGGCGACCAGCGCGCCGATCCAGAGCGGCCCATAGACCCCTG
The DNA here is from genome assembly GCA_963732005.1 of uncultured Acidobacteriota bacterium. Lineage (GTDB taxonomy): Bacteria > Acidobacteriota > Thermoanaerobaculia > Multivoradales > UBA5704 > JASLEW01. Next base: position 1,621,212 of record CAVSXT010000005.1, on the reverse strand, counting down.
CCGCGCTCCGCACCGCCCAGCCGTTGGGCCGCCCGTCGAGCCCCCAGTGGATGGGGAACCGCGCCGGCAGGTCCTGCCAGCGGCTGTGGAGATAGACCGCCGTGGCCGCCAGCGCCGCGAAGGGCCCCAGCTGCAGCGCCCAGCCGCCGGGCAGGTTGGCGGCACGCGGCCGCGTCGCGGCCTCCCGGACCGTGGTCGGAGGCGCGGCGTGAGGGCGCACCCGGCCGCGCGCGCGGAAGAAGGCGGCGAACCAGCCGGCGCCCAACCAGACGACGCCGGCATAGGCGGCCAGCGGACGGGCGGCGAGCGCACAGCCGGCAAGCAGTGCGCCGCCGATCACCGCATGCACCGCCACCTCCCGGCGATAGCGGCGCAGGATGGCGATCCCCTCGGGCGCCGACCGGAAGGCCGGCGCCACCGTCACCGCGAAGTAGAGATCGGGCCGGGTCAGCGCCGGCATCACCCAGGCGATGGCCGCGATCAGCAGGACGTGGAACGCCTGGACCGTGACGATGGACACCGCGGCGCTCATCGCCCTGCCCCCGGCCGGCCGGAGATCCAGGCCGCCATTCGTCGCTTCATGATTCGGCTCCTTCCCTCGGATGTCGGGCTGCCGCCTCTCGTCCGGGCGGCGGCTCAAGAGACCGCGAACACGTAGGCGCGGCCGTCGGTCACGAAGGCGTCGCCGCCGGCGTTGTGGCCGCGGCTGGCGGCGGTGACGGCGACCAGGTTGAGCTGGCGCGCTCCTGCCTGGCGCAGGTCGCGGGCGATGAGCTCGCGCTCGTGATCGACCTGCGGATCGATGCGGTGGGTGAGCAGGTAGGGCTCGGCCACCAGCTTGATGCCCTCGTCGTAGCTGGCGGTCGCCACCCAGACCGGCGTGCAGCCGGGAGCGGTGCACAGCGTCGTGCGCCACAGCCGGGTGTGGTGCCGGCGGCGGATGGAGCCCGAGGCGTCGCCGGGTTTTTCGAACGTCAGGTCCTGCGGCTGGCTGTCGAAGAAGGCGGGGGTGGCGGGGCCGCGCCGGTCGGGCTGGTTGGCCGCCACCGACCACAGCTCGCGCAGCAGGCCGTGCACCGACGGCGGCTGCGCCAGCTGCCAGCCGGCGCGCTCGAAGGCCGCCAGGATCGCTCCGGCGTCGCCGACGAAGACGAAGGAGATCGGCTCCATGGTGCCGCCGACCGCGTCCTGCGAGCACCGCGGCAGCGCGCCGGGGTAGGCGGCGGCGACGGCCGCCGCCGCGATCGGCCGCATGCTCGCCGGCGGCGGCGTGACCTTGAGGTGTGGCTCGCGCACGGCGATCACGGCAGCCCAGGCGGCGAGCGCCACCGCCAGTCCGGCGATGGCGCGCGGCAGGAAGCGCGCCGGCTCGCCCGGGGGCAGCAGCCGGTGGACCAGCGGCGGGTACTTGAACAGCGAGATGAGGATGGCCAGCCAGGCGGCCGCCAGCGCCAGGCTGGCCACCGTGTCGTAGGGCCAGTGGACTCCCAGGTAGATGCGCGACATCGGGATCGAGCCGATCAGGAACAGCAGCGGCAGCGCCAGCAGCCAGTGCCAGGCCCGCCGCGGCTCGTCGCGCAGGATCAGGTAGACCAGGAAGCCGTACACCGCGGTCCCCACCAGCGTGTGGCCGGAGGGAAAGCTCGAATCGCGGAACAGCGCCTGCGCCTCGGGTGGGCGCGGGCGGTGGATGAGCTGCTTGAAGACCACGGCGAGCGCCAGGGCGCCGCAGAGGGCCAGCAGCAGGCCCAGGCTCTCCCGCCGCCGCCCGGCGAGCCAGAAGATCGCCGCCAGGCCGGCGACCAGCGGCCCGACGAACGCCGGCCCCCCCAGATTGGTGGCCAGCGAGTAGTAGCGCACCAGCGCCGCCGAATCGAACGTCGCCACGACGTTGTGCAGGCAGTGATCGGCGGTCACCACCTTGCCGTCCGCCAGCACGCCGCGCATCAGGTGGACGAACCAGACCGCGCCGGCGACGACGCAGAGCGCTCCCAGCGTCAGCCGCACCCACGACGTCCGCTCGTCGTGCAGGTGCCGCTCGGCGAACGCCAGCAGGGCGGGCGCCCGCCGCCGCAGGCCGCTGAGGCGCGGGCTGTGCAGCACGCGTCCGGCCGGCTCGCGCAGGTGGTGGAAGCCGCGGTGGGGCAGGATCCACGCCAGCGCCGCCACCCCGCCGATGCCGAGCACCAGCGCCGCCGTGCCCAGCATCTCGAAGATCGCATGCAGAGTCATCGCCACCCTCCCCGGCCAGCACATGGCAAGGGCCGCCGGCCCCGCCCCCTCCCGCCTGCCGACCCGCTCATCCGCCCGCGAGCGGGCCGGCATGGCCGGCGCGCCCGGACCGCCCGGCGGCAAGTCTCTCCGCCTTGCCGGCGATCAGCAAGAAGCTCTTCGCCCTGGCCTCGCGCGCCAGCGTCAGCAGGTATGCCGCGCCGGCCTCCGGATCCTCGCCCAGCTCGACCTCGCCCAGGATCAACCGCGCCTCCAGGACCGACCCGAGGGACTGCGCCTTCTCGGCCCGCGCCCGCGCCGCCGCGGCCAGCGCGCGCGCCCGCGCCGGATGACCGTTGGCGGCCTCGACGCGGGCCTGGGCGAGCAGCACGAAGAGGTTGGCCTGGTTCTGCCGGTTGCCCGCCAGGGCCGCCCGCGCCCGCTCGCAGTCCGCCGCCGCGGCGGCGCCCTGCCGCAGCTGGATCTCGGCCAGCGCGCCGGTGGCGAGCGCCACCGCGATGTTGCCGGACTGGTGCATCGCCGTGAACGCCTGCGCCGATTGGCGGGACAGCGCCAGGCCCTCGGCGGGCCGCCGCTGCTCGTTGCGCAGCTGCGCCAGGTTCATGCGCGTCTGCGCGGCGGCATCCTGCTCGTCCAGGCGCCGGTGGTCCTCCAGCGCGGCGCCGTACAGGCGCTCCGCCGCCGCCAGGCGCCCCTCCGCGACCAGCACCGTCGCCAGGTCTTCCTCGTGCCGCGCGATGCCGCTGGCGTCGTGCAGCTCCCGGCACAGCGCCAGCGCCTCGCCGTAGCCGCGGTAGGCCGGCTCCAGCTCGCCCGCGGTGAACTGGGTGTCGGCGATCGACCCCAGGGAGAACGCGGCGTACTCGCGGTCCCCGATCTCGCGGCTGATCGCCAGCGCCTCGCCCTGCATGCGCAGCGCCCTGGCGATTTGCCCCTGGTCCGCCAGGGCGTTGCCGATCGCGCCCAGGCCCCAGACGACGCCGCGGCGGTCGTTGATCTCGCGGCTCAGCGCCAGCTCTTTTTCGGCGCCGAGGAGGCTCGCCGCGACGTCGCCCGCCATCCAGCTCATGTTGGCGATGTCGCTCCAGGCGTGCGCGGCGCCCTTGCGGTTGCCGGTGCGCTCGAAGCTGGCAAGCGCCTGGCGGTAGAGGGCGATGGCGCCCTCGTAGTCGCCGCGATCGCCCACGCTGTTGGCGATGCCGAGCAGCGTGTTGGCCTCGGCGTTGGCGTTGCCCAGCTGGTGGAAGATGCCCGCCGCCTCGCGCCGCGCGGCATCGGCGGCCTGGCGCTGGCCGAGGCTGCCCTCGGCCCCTGCCGCGGCGGCCAGCGCCTCGCCCAGCAGCAGGCGGAGCCCGCGCGCCCGCGCCGCGGCGGCGGCGCGCTCGGCGCTCGCCAGCTGGCGCGGCCAATCCGACAGCGCGCCGCTGGCGGCGGCCTCGGCCAGGTCCAGGCGCGGGTCCTGGCTCGCCGGCGCCGGGCGCCGGCGCAGCGCGGCGATCACGGTCAGCGCCTCCACCGCCTTGCCGCCGGCGATCTGGGTGCGGGCGAGGTTCAGCCCGTAGTCGAGATCGTCGGGAAAGAAGGCGAACAGCGCGCGCTCGGTGTTGGCGGCGGCGGTCCAGTCCTTCTGCGCTTCCGCCAGACCGGCGGCGATCTCGAGCTGCTGCGCCCGGGTCAGCCGGCCCGCCAGCGCCACCGCGCGCTTGGCCTCGTCGACGGCGCCCTGGTCGTAGCCCAGCGCCGACAGCGCCTGGCTCAGCGCGACGTGGGCGAGCGGATACCCCGCCTCGATCGCGATCGCGCGCTCGAGCAGCGGCCGGGCGCCGAGCGCGTCGTATTGCCGCAGCTTGGCCAGGCCCTCGGCATAGAGCCGCGACGCCTCCGGCTGGGCGGGCAGCGCGGCGGCCGCCGCGGCGGTGGACGCGGCGGTTGCCGGCGGCTCCAGCCCGAGCTTGGCGCGGAGCCGTGCCGCCGCATCGTCGATCAGCGAGACCATCCGTTGGGTGGCGCCGCTTCCGGACACCGTGGCGACGGTCTCGCCGGAGCTGGTGCTCTGCAGCACCACGTCGAGGCGCAGCACCTCGCCGCCGGGGCTCGCCAGGGTCAGGTACGAGCCCTTGACCACGTAGTCGGCCGCGAGCTGCCAGCGTGCCGCGGCGAGGGCGTCGCGGCCCAGCGCCCCGGGTGCCGCCGGCAGCGTGCTCGCCAACCGCATGGCATCGACGCCGGGAACCAGCCGCAGCCTCTCGCCGGCGGCGAGATCGGCGCTCATCATCTCCGCCAGCGCGGTGGCGATCCACGCCGTATCGCTCCGCCGCGTCAGGTTCTCGAAGCCCAGCACGGCGACCGCGGGGCGCGGCGGTGCGGCCGCGGTGAGCGGCGGTGCGACAGCCGCGGCGAGCGGCGGTTCGCCTACCGCGGGGCGCGGCGGCGGGGAAACCGCCGGCGCCGCGCCGCCGCCCACCCGGGACCGCACGCCGGCGGTGACCGCCCAGAGCGCCAGCAGCGCGAGCACCGCCGCGGCGCCGCCGAGCGCCAGCGCCGATCGGCTCGCCGCCGGCGGCGATCGGGAAGGCGGGCCGCCGCTCGCGGCCGCACCGAGCCGCTCGACGGGGGCGATGAAGCGGTAGCCGGTGCGCGGCACCGTCTCGACGAAGCGGGTCTCGCCATCGGTGCCGGCAGCGCTGCCGGCGGCGGTCTCGCCGTCGGCGCCACCGCCGCCGAGCGCCCGGCGGATGAGCCAGACGTTCTTGGCGAGGTTGCTCTCCTCGACCACCGCATCGGGCCAGAGGCTGGCGATCAGCTCCTCTTTGGTGACCAGGTGCCCCGCTCGTTCGACCAGGTAGAGCAGGGTGTCGAAGGCGCGCGGCTTGAGCGGGATGGCGACGCCGTCCCGGAGCAGGCGGCGCTCGCGGGCGTCGAGCGTGAAGCTGCCGAAGCGGTAGTGCCCAGGCTGCGGGGTACTCGGGTGGGGCGGGTGGGGCGGGTCGGTCGGCTCGGTCAGAACGCTCACCTCGCCGGCCGGCGAAAGAAAAAAGAAGCAACGGCGAAGCTCCGTCCAGGACAAGTCTAGCGTCCGGGCCTCATCGTGGGCAAGGTCGCACGCCGCCCGGAGCGGCCTCCGGAAACCGGCGGTGCCCAGGAGGAGGAGCGCATGCAACTGCATCCCGAGACACGACGCCCGAGCCTGGCGGCCGCGGTCCTGGCAGCCGCCGTCCTGACAGCCGCGGTCCTGGCAGCCGCCGGTTGCCAGCGGGCACAGCCGACCCCGCCCGCGCAGGATGCGGGCGCCGCACCCGCCCCGAGCGTCGCGCCCGCCCCGAGCGCCGCGCCCGCCGCCGCCGCCGTGGCAGCACCCACCGCCCCGGCCCCCGCGGTGCGGGTGTGCTCGCTGCTTTCCGCGGCGGAGGTCAGCGCGGTGATGGGCAAGACCCTCGTCCAGGGCAACGGCGGCGGCTGCGACTACGGCCTCGATCCGGCAGTCAAGGAAAAGCAGCTGGCGCAGAGCCGGGAGGCCTTCGCGAGCACCGCCAGGCATGCCGGCGCGAAGGGCGCGAAGGGCGGGATGAACGGCTTTCTCCAGGGCATGGCGCAGGCCGGAGCCAAGCCGCCGCAGCTCGGCGCCGGCATGATGGACCAGATGACCGTCTCGGTGAGCGCCAGCCGCGACGGCCAGACGGAAGCGGCGGTGAAGGCGCTCTACGCCAAGACCGGCGAGCTCGTGCGCGGCGCCCTGGCTCCCGAGCGGCACGGCCTCGACGGCGTCATCCAGGGGCTCGACGAGATCGGCGGCGTCGGCGACTGGGCGTTTGCGACCAACGTCGCCGCGGTCAACATGGGTATGGGCTTCACGGTGCGGGGCCGCCTGCTCGAGGCGCGCAAGGGTCCCTGGCACGTCACCGTCGGCGCCACGGTATCGCCCGACCCGGGGGTGGCGGCCCTCGACGGGCGCCTGGCCGACCTCGCGCGCGCCCTGATGGCCAAGCTCTAGGCAGCGGCGGCGTCGAGCCGCCCACCTCGCTCACCGTGGAGGAAGCGAATCATGCAACAGTCCGTCAAGCTCGCCGCTCTTGCCGCCTGGACGTTCTGCACGCTCGGCGCCTGCTGGCGCGGCGTGGCGACCACCGCCGCCGGCGTTGCCGGCGTTGCCGGCGTTGCCGCCGTCGCCGACATCGCCGACACCGCCGGCGTCGCCGTGGCGACCCCGGCGTCCACCACCGCGGCGGTAGGTCTGGCCGGCCCCGCCCCCGCGGCCAGCGCCTGCGATCGCCGGCTGGTGTCGTCGCGGGACGCCGCCGCCATCCTGGGCGCGCCGATCGTGGTCACCAGGGACCTGCAGGGAGACCCGCAGTCTTGCACCTTCAAGACTGCCGACCACCATTCGCTCACCGTCAGCATGCGCCCCGCTTTGGGCAAGGCGACCGTCGACACCTGGGCCGCCGGCAAGATGGATACCACGGCGACGCCGCTGGCGGGAGTGGGCGACAGGGCGGTGTGGGTCGAGGACCTCGGGGAGGTGGACGCCCAGCAGGACGACCTGCTCTGCGTCGCCAGCGCCCCGGGTCTCCGGAGAGCTCTGGCCGACCCGCACGCCGCGGCGAGCAGCCGCAAGCTGGGCGCGTTGTGCAACCAGGTCTTCGCCGGATCGTGAGTGGTCCAGGGCCGCCGGGACCGCGGGGCTCGCCGCCGCCGAGCTCCGGCTAGCAGACCACGCAGGTAACCTGACCGCAGGTGGCGCAGGTGTGATAGATGCAGCTCCCGGCGCACGAGTGCGTCTCCAGCGTGCCGCCGCCGACGGCATTCAGCCGCTCCGGCGCCAGCGCGGCCAGGGTCTCGCGGTTCAAGCTCAGCTTCCTTGCGCTCTTCTTCATACAGGCTCCTTCGCTCCGGCCAGGCGTGGCCGATGGTGGCTGGGCGTGCGCGACGGCAGCAACGCGCGGACAGTCGAGAGCGCGCCCTGGCGCCATTATCTTCCCTTCCTTAATCGCTGTGGAGATCCACTTGCGCCCACCCTGATGAGACCACCGGCTGAAAGCCACACTGCCCACCGGCGCCCCGCGGGCGGGGTCTGCCGCCTGACCGCAGGGGCCCCCTGGTCTCACTCCACCCTGAAGCTGGCCGCCGGGACCGCAGGACTCGCCGCCGACGAGATCCAGACCTCGAGCGCGGGATCGGCGCCTGATCCCGCCCGTGCGGTCAGGGTGAGGCGGGCGCTCTGCCCGGGCGGCAGCGGCCGCTCCAGATCCAGCACCAGCAGCTCCCTGGGCTTGGTGAAGAAGTCCCCGCCTCCCGGGAGCGGGTTGGAGCGGGCTTCCGGCTGGCGCACGCGGACGCGCAGTGGCGGCTCGCTCTGGATCGCCGCCGCGGTGATCTGCTCCAGGATGCGGTGATCTCCCCGCAGCCTGAGGCTCACACCTTTCGCCGTGATCGGGCCGGTGTTGAAGATCTCGATGCGGAAGACCGCGACGCCGTTGTCAAAGGACGTGGACTGGCTGGCCAGCAGGCACCGCGCCAGCAGCTGCTCGTCGTGCCGCGACCGTTGCGACCAGAGGTGGCTCGCGACGGGCAGCACGACCGCGATCACCAGCGCCGCCGCGCTGAGCGAAACGGCGAGGCCTTCGCGCCGCGGGCGCGGCCGGATGGGCTCCATTCCCTGTCTCCTCCTGCGGATGGGTCCAGAGTGCGGCCTTTGCCAGGCTGCGAGGTCCGCTCCCTGCCAACCAATGCGTGTTCGGCCGGCACGAGAGGACACCCACCGTCGCTGTCAACGCTCGCCCGGCGCCTCGTCCGGCCACAGCTCACGCGAGCGCGCAAGAGCCTCCTCGGCCCCCACCGAGTCTCCTGCCAGGCGCCGCGCCGCGCCGACGAATCCCCAAGCGTAGGCTGACAGCCGGTCCCGCCAGCGATCGGCATCGGCCACGGCTGTCGCCGGATTCCGGGTCGCCGGCACCGGGTGCGCCGGCAACTCTCCTGGACGACCCGCTTCGACCAGCCGCGCCGGGTTCGCCGCCCAGGCTTGATCCACCGGCGCCAACGAGGCGACTTCCACCGCCAGCTCGGCCAGCTCGACCGCCGCCGCCGGCCTCTCCGCGCCCGCCCGCGCGCTCTCCTCGCATAGCCGCTCGCAGAGCGCCCAGTCCTGGAACTCCACCGCCTCGCGCACCAGCGCCCGGCGCTCCGCGCGCGCATAGCGCCGCAACCTCGTCCAGAGCTCGGCCCCCCGGCGGCGCGCCCCGTCCGGATCCTCGGCCCCGCCGCTTCCAACGCCAGGTCCACCCCCGCCGACCGCACCGGCGGACCCGCCGACCTCGCCGTCCGGTTGATCGCCCCGGTCCGCGCGCAGCCGCGCTCCGGCCAGCTCGAAGAGCACGCCGGAGAGCCCGGTGCCGTCCCAGGCCAGGCCCACGTCCGGTTGGGCGCGGGAATCCCCGCCGCGCTGAGCCTGCCGGCCGCCGCTCCCGCCGCCGGTGACGCCGGCCGTTCCCGCGGCGGCCAGCCCGCGCACGCTGCGCACCAGCGCCAGCGCCTCCTCGACCGCCGACATCGGCAGGCCAAGCGCCCCGGTGATCCGCTGCACCGTCCTCGTCGCGGGCTCCTTCTTGCCGGTCTCGATCTCGGAGATCCAGCTGCGGCTCACGCCCAGGGCTCGCACCAGGTCCGCGCGCTCCCAGCCGCGGAGCATGCGCAGCATCGCCAGCGCCAACCCGACGTCCCCTTGGCCTCCTCGGGTGCTCATCACGCCTCCTGGTGTCGTAGAGTCACGGAACCGTGTTGCTGGCAAGGTCGAGGCGTCTTTGACGGAAGCGCGGCCATCCCAGGTTCTCTACCGGGCGTCGCCGCGCCTCGCGCCCGGACAATTCGAGCGTTTTGCGGAGGCTTCCCGGCGCCCGCAGCGGTCGTCCGGCGGCCTCCCGTGGAGAGGAGCTCGTCATGCCCCATCGTTCGTTGCGTTCCACCCTCGCCGCGCTGCTGTTCGGCGCTACCCTGCTGCTGCCAGGTCTCACCGGCTCCGCCGCCAGCGCAGCTGAGGCCGCGCCGCGCCGTGCAGCTGCGGTCACCAGCGCGTCTCCAGGACCCTTCGACCTGCTCTGGCGGACCCTAGTTCAATTGCTCCATGGCGAACCGCTCGTTGGCAGGCAGGCCGTTCCCAGTAGCCGTCCGATGCCTGACGCCGGCTGTTCGCTGAACCCTGATGGGCACTGCGCGACCAGCCCACAGGTAGATGCCGGCTGTTCGGCCAATCCCGATGGCCGTTGCAGCACGTAGCGAGAAACCTGGCAAGCGTCATTCCGCGGAGACGCAGCCAGCCCCTGCGTAGCCGCTCCGCCGCTGTGCGTGCGAACGGCTTCGGCGGTCGCTCATGCCAGGCCTTCGAAACGCAGCTTGGGATTGTGGCGCGCCTGCAGGAAGTAGGCGACCAGTCTGCCCGCCAGCTCGGCGCTCAGGCGCTCGCTCTCCGCCGCGTCGCGGAACACCTGCAGCGCCCGCTGCGCCTCGGCATGGATGCCCAGAGCGTGAAACACCGGCACCGTCTGTCGGGAAAGCGCCTTAACCTCCGCGGCCCGCCCGGCGGCAGCGAGGAGCTCCGCGAGCTCGACTGTCACCAGGGCAGCGTCGTAGCCGATTCCCTGCTCGATGAAACGAGCCCGCACCTCCTGGAACGCCGCAACCGCCTCTGGAAGCCGCTCTTGGCCAGCCGCCACCTTGCCCTCGAGCCAGCGCAGACGCACTAGGTCCAGACCGTTGCCGAGCTGGATCGTCAGCAGGCGTAGCTCACCCAACCCTCCCGCGGCCTCCTCGGCGCGCCCCAACCGGCAAAGATAGACCGCCAGGTTAAATTGCAACACCCATTGCAGCCGCGCCTCGCCACCAGACTCCAATAACGGCGCCGCCTGCCGCAGCGTGCCGAGCGCCAGCTCGTAATCTCCCATCTCCTCGAGCGCTTTCGACTTCGCCAGCAGCCGGCGTGCCCTAGCCTCGCCCGGTCTCCCCTCCGCTAGCGCCCGTTCCAGCAGATCCAGCGCTTCGGGAAACCGCCTCTGGTCGATACGCAGCGCCGCCTCCAGATCCAGCAGCCGCGCGCCGTCCAGCACTTCCGCATCCGCCGCGCCGCCTGCCGCCCAGAGCTCCTTGGCGCGGCCGAGCGCCCGATCGGCGGTGACCAGGTCGCCGGCGACGCGGCGGGCGTTGCCGAGGAACGCCCAGGCGTAGCCCTGCACCAGCGAGCGCCACGCCGGCTCGCCGCCCACCGCCCCCGCGACCTCGATCGCCAGCTCGGCCAGCTCGACGCTGCGCCCGGCATTGTCGGCAGCCGCCTTGGCGCTCTCGGCGCAGAGCAGCTCGCACAGCGCCCAGCTGCGGAACTCCTCCGCCTCCTTGACCAGCGCCCGCCTTTCCCGCGCCGCGTAAGGCCGCAAGCGTGCCCACAGCGCCGGCGCCCGCCGCCGTGCATCCAGCGTCTCGCCCTCGGCGACGATGCGGGTCAACAACCGTCGCACCCCGTCCGCCACCGACCAGCCGATCTCCGCGGCCACGCCTTCGATCCGCGCCTGCGCCCAGCCGGCGCCGCCCTGCTCGCCGCGTGCGAGCTCGCCCGCCATTCGCATCGACTCGACGAACGAGAGCGTGCGGTCGAGCACTCGCGCCGGATATCCCAGCGCCGCCACCAGGCGGTGCAGGGTCGGCAGCGACGGCAGCTTCCTGCCCCGTTCGTAGTCCACGATCGAGCTGCGCCGCACCCCCGCCGCGGTCGCCAGCTCGGCCGCGGTCCAGCCGCGGATCTCGCGCAGCACCGTCAGCGCCGTGCTCAAGGCCGGGACCGTTCGTCGCGCCATGCCACCTCCGAATCGCAGTGTGTGCTGTCCACCCTAAACCGGTGAGCGGCGAACGGTTAGCGGGACAACCGGCCGCCCGCTGCCTGCCTGCCTGTGAGCCCATCCAGCATATACCGTCCTTTAGTGTACCTGGGATAGCTGTCTTTCCGTTTCAACCCTCGACACCCACCCCTCCAATCCACCCGGCGCCAGACTACGGCCGACCGGTGCCGCGGCTGCAGCCCAGAGCCGGCGCCCGGCAGGAGGCCCATCCGCCGTGCAGATCTCGCCACCTGATGCCGGGGCGCGCCACCTGGCTCCCGAGCTCGTTGCCCGGCTGCTCAGCGGCGGGGTCGAGGCGGGCGAGCTGGCGCGGGAGGTGTTGCCTCACCTCCTGGCCCTCTGTCCAGGCTGCCAGGCCACCCGCGATCAGCTCGAGGCGCTGCAACGCGAGGTCGGCCACTGGGACTACGGCATCGCCCTTGCCGAGGGGCGGCAGGCGCCCGAGCTATGGCAGCGCCTCCAGCCGCTCTCCCACGCCGATCGACTCGCCGCGGTCGAGGACGAGCCGGCCTTCCACACCTGGGGGCTCTGCCGCCTGCTCCTGAAGGTCGCCGGCGACGCTGCCAGCGAGACTCCCGCGACCGCTGCCCGTCTCGCCAGCCTGGCCACCGTGGTCGCCGGCCGGCTCGGCGACGCCTACCACCCGGCCTGGGTGCGGGACCTGCGGGCGTTGAGCTTCGCTCGGCTGGGCGACGCGCGCCGTGCGATGGGCGAGCTGGTGAGCGCCGGTCACGCCTTCGCCACCGCGCGCAGCCTGCTGTTTGCTGGTACCGGGGACCCCGGGCTCGAGGCCGAGGTGCTCACCCTCGAAGCCCTCCTGCGCCGCGACCAGCACCGCCTCGCCGAGGCCGAGGTCCTGCTCGACCGCGCCGGTGCCCTCTGCGCCGGCGCCGATCACCTCCGCGGCGGCAACGGCACCGCCGACTCCCAACTCATCGTCCGCGCTCTGACCCATCGCGCCTGGTGCCTTCACCATCTCGGGCAACCGCGGCCGGCCGACGCCCTCCTCGCCGAGGCGGAGCGCTTGGCGGACGCCGAGCAGTCTCCTGCGCTCCTGCTCGCCGTCCGGCTGGGTCGGGTCTGGACCGCGGTCGCCCTCTCCGAGCTGCCACTGGCCGAGATCCGCCTGCCTCCCGCGCACCGGCTTGCAGCCAGCCTGGGCGACCTCCCCGCGCGTCTGCGCCTCCGGCGGGCCGAGGCCGCGATCGCCATGGTTCGCCATCAACCTGAATCCGCCGAGCGGTCGCTGCTCGACGGCTCCGGCGGCCTGCTGCAAGCGAATCTCGGCCATGACGCGGCGTTGGCGTTTCTCGACCTCGCCGCCCTCTACCAGCAGCAGGGCGCCGCGGAGAAGCTGCGCCGGCTGGCCGCCGGCGTGCTGCCCGTCTTCAGCGCCCCCGACCTGGAGCGCGACGCTTTCGAGGCGCTGCTGCGATTCCAGAGCGCGTGCGCCGGCGACCGCATCACCGCCGCCCTCCTTCACCAGCTCGCGGCGCGCATCGAGACTGTCCGCGCGCCTGCGCTCGCCTGGTGGTCGGCGTCCGCAACCGTGCTCGCCAAGGAGAGAGACATCGATGACGCTTCGTCCCACGGCTAATTCGCGGCAGCCCGACCAAATCGGCCCGCTTCGCTTCGCCGCTGCGCCCGCATCCACCACCCTCGGCCGAGCACAGCCGGTGCCGGCAGCTCTCCGGCCCTCCTCGCGCGCCGCCTGCCTGCTCGCCGCAGCCGAGCTCGATCAGCGCCTAGCGACCCAGCTACTCCGCCTGCCACCGGGCCGGCGCCAGGCAGCCATCCGCCGCGACCCGCTATTCCGCCGCCTCACCCTCGCCCAGCTCTTCGCGCTGCAGGCCGAGAGCGCGCACCTCCAGCCCGCGCCCAGGCCTTTGGAAAAGGCCGAGCTCGCCGCGGTGATCTCCTCCGAGCTCGCCACCGACGCCCGCGGTGGCGACGCGTCCGACGAGAAGGTCGCCGAGACCGCCGCGCACGCGCACTGTTTGCTTGGCAAGGCGTTGCTCGCAGAGCGCCGCTGGCACCTCGCCGAGGAGTCATTCCTTTCCGTCTTCGCCTTCGTCGCCGACCGTGGCCCCTGCGAACCGCAGGCCCTGGCCTACGCTGGTCTGGGGCAGCTGCATGTGGACCTCGACCAGCTCGACGCCGCCATCCCGTGCTTCCTCTCCGCCGCGCGCCTCTTCAGCCGGCTGGACGCCGCCAGGCCCGCCGCCGCCTGTCTCGCCGAGCTGGGACTCGCACTCCGCGCCACCGGCGACCTGCTGAACGCCGAGCGCGCGCTGCGCCGATCCCTCCGTCTGCTGGGAAATCCGGCCTTCGCCCCGACCCTGGCCGCCCGCCTCCGCCTCGCGCTGGCAGAGCGAACGCGCCAAGCGCCGCCTCTCGCTGATGGGCGGCCGCCGCACCAGATCTCCACCCGCGTTCTGGCCGACAGGTTGCTGCGCTGCCGCGGAGAGCACGAGGACCCGATCGGCGCCGCGACAGGACTGTAGCGGCCGAGCTGCCGCAAAGTTGTCACACTCCCAGATGTCACTCCAATACGTCCCTTCGGGAACTTAAGAGCTAAAGGCGGATGGCGAAGCCCCGAGGTGAAAGGCAGGCCCGATGAAGGGAGGATCGAAGATGCAGCGCCGCCCATTGGTTGGCGCCCGTGACCGGGCGCTCCTTGCTGGTGTCGTCGTGTGCTCCGCGCTGCTCGCCGGTGCGCTGGGTCAGACCGGCGACGAAAATCCCCCTGCCGCCCTCCGGATTCTTTCAGAGCAGGAGGTTGCCGCCACGCCCAGCGTCGCGACCGGAGTTCGGTGGGCGAGCGGCAGCAGCGTGTACCTCACCCGCCTCGCTGACGGGGTCTTCGAGGTGCCCCTTGAGGGCAAGCTCACGCCCACCCGTGTGCTTGTTCCAGATCAGCAGACAATGCACATGCGGTTTGCCAGCTTCAGCAAGCTTGCCGCTTCGTCCGACTACGTCGCCGCCTCTGCTTCGCTGGCGGACTTCATCTTCCGTCCAGTTCGCACCCAACCCGGCGGCATCTTCAGGCTGACGAAGCTCCGCGTGGGTATCGCCTACGCCTTCGACATCTCGGGCGATCGCCTGCTCTTCCTGGGCGATCTCGTGCCCAACACCGAAGAGCAGGACTCGCGTGCGGTCGTGTGGATCGGACCATTGACCGCGCATCCGCGCCAGGATCTGAAGCCCATTCTTTCCGACGCCGCCAGTGCCGCTGCCACCACGCCCTCCACGCCAAGCCTCATCAACTGTGCCGAGCTTCAGCTCGGCGCGGCAAGGTTCCTCCCTGATGGCTCGTTCCTCGTCGTGCCCGGTTTTCAGCCCGGCATTCACCTCTACAGTCCGAATGCGGAGCTCCTGCACACTTGGCAGAACGACGCCGTAGGCCTGGATGCCCCAGATTGCGCGGGCATGAGCCCGAAGGACGAGGAGCGATATCGCCTGTCGTTTCTCGCTCGATTCGAGTTCATCAACCAGCACCGGGTTCTCGACGACATCCTGCCCTTGCCACAAGGCCCCGGCTTGCTGATTCGTTACCTGGCCGATGGCAAGGTGCATTGGGTGCTCAAGGTGCTTCAGCCCGACGGCACAACTCTGACCTACAGTCTCCCCTTCACGGGAACGGTTTCCTCGGACCGTTTGCGGGGTGATGTCCGCGGCGATCGGATTGTGCTCTTGCGAGTCGGGTACGGTGCCAAGAAGGGTGCGGCAAACCCGTCTGGCCACCTCTACGTCGCGCAGCTCCCGCAGGGTGCTGGGGAGACCACTCGATGATACTTCTGCGGAGCTCGATCAAACGGCTTGGTTCGGTCCCGGTTGTCGCAGCACTCATCTTCGGGATTGGATTCACTCCCCATCGTCTCCATGCCACAACCGCCTCCGGCTGCAGCCGTGTGTCGAATGGCGCCCCACAGCAGGAAAGCCTCAGCTTCCCAGCGGACTGTAGCGGCAAGGGGACCGGTTGTTACGAATGCGCGTACGACAACCGGGGTTCTTCGACCTATACCATCTGCGCCGAAACCCCTAACGGCAGCATCGCGCTCTGCGATGACGTCTCGCAGCTTCCGGCGGATTGGCCGGACCCGGACCCTGGCGACATCGACCCCAACCCAGGAGAACCGCCGCCCAATGCGCCGCCGCCGGATTCTGGCGACGGCAGTCCTGGCGACGGCGGACCTGGCGACGGCGGGCCTGGCAGCGGAGGATGTGTCGCTTCTCCCTCACACGATTGCTCCGATGGCATCGTGATCCGCCAGATGTCGGAGCTCGTGCCACCGCTCACGCTGCTCCTTGAAGCGAGCCCTGGCCTTTCTACTGTCTCGCCGAAGAGCCGCTGACCACCAATGAGTCACGCGACCAGAGTGCCCGCACCCACGGCGCGGCTTGCGCCGCCACGATCTTCGTCAGCCGGTCGGCGTTGACCCAGGGCGCGTGCACGCCGAACCAGGTGACGAGGACCGCCAGTACGCGTAGATCGTGATGCTCCATCGCCTCGAGCGAGGCAAAGAGCAACGTGTCCTCGATGTTGGCCTCCCGTGCAGGCGTCGCGGCGAACCCCATCCCAATCCCCACCATTGCCGCGGTCAAGGCGTCGGGCCCGGGTGGCAGCACAGGCATCAGCGCACGGCTAAAGGGCATGGCCCAGCCTCTCGCTCTCATCTGCCAGAAGGCGCATTATCTCCGTGCGCGGGCGCTGGGCTCAGTGAGGAGGATCGTCTTCGTGCGCGATCGCGTCGGCAGCGTAAGCCAGTGCCGCTCGGATGTCCTCCCCCTTCAGGCGCGGGTAGGCATCCAGCAGATCCGCGTCGGTGGCACCCTCACCGAGCTTGCGCAGGAGCAACTCGACGGGAATCCGCGTACCGCGAATGACGGGCTTCCCCAACATTGCCTTCGGATCCATCTCGATCCGGTCCGTCATGGTCATAGCGTGGTCCGCGCTCGGCGCTGTTTCGCAAACTTCATCAGCAGCCTGATCTTCTCACGTTCTGGGTGCGAGCCCATCGCTCGTCGCGCGCCGCCACCGGGCAGCTTGCAGGAAGCAGCCACCAGGCCCAGGGCATCGGCGCGGCGTTGCTCCGCGGAAACCTTCTTGGCCGCCGCCTCCTGCGCATCGCCGGCCGCCTGGCCAGGCGGTTGATCGCGGCGTTGGGTTCCCATTGGCTCCGCAAGTCTCGAGCCGCCGCGAGGAGGTGACTCGCGGCACTCTCGCCCCCGCTACAAGCGGACGCCGCTCGCCGGCGCCGTCTCCGATCTCGACCTGGTGCTGGATCAGCGCGACGGCCTGGCCAACGGGTTCATCCACTGCAGGCCCGGGAACCTGGTGAAGTCTGCGTCCGTCGAGCACAGCTCGCATTGGTGTTCGATCGCGAGGGCAGCCAGGTGAGAATCAGTGGTCAGATTGCCGCCGGCGCCGAGCCGCTCCAGGAGATCGAAGACGATGGCGGCATGGCGTCGGCCCGGCTCGAGAATGACCACCTGGGGCTGAGCGAGCCACGCGCGGACCTCGCCACAAGCGGCCACCACCGGCAGCGGCTCGCGAAAGATGCGCCGTTGCGTTGCAAGCCGGATGAACCCCAGCATCACTGCCCAGCAGAGCCCCACGGGGCGTGAGTTGCCCAGCGCCTTTTCCCACCATTCCTTCGCTTGCGGGTGAGAAACCGAGCCGCGGTTGTAGGCGTGGACGATGACGTTCAGGTCTGGCAGGATCATCCGGCGTGCTTCCGCGCCAGCTCTTCGGCTTCGATCTCGTCCGCCAGTTGGTTCATTTTCTCGGGATCGATACCTGGCTGGAGACCATCGACGAAGGCGCGAATCCTGAACCGTGAGGGCTGAACGGGTTTCTCGGCAATTCCCAGACCGATTCTCAGGGCTTCGTTCACCACGCCCTTGAGGCTCTTGCCGCTCCGCCGCACGACGCGCTGAAGCCGGTCGGCGACGTCGGCGTCCAAAGTGAGAGTCGTGCGCATGTTGACATCATGATGCTGGCCATGATTGATGTCAAGATGTCGCCGGGGGGACGCTTCACACCGGCGCTCCCTGCGTGGCTCGCGGCGACCAGGCGCGCAGGCCTCCGTTTGTGACCTTTCCCATCAAGACCGTTGCCCTGTGCACGTCTTCGTGGCATCATACGAAAGTTGCTTCTCATGAATACTCGAAACTATGGGAGATGAGGAATGTCTGCAAGCATCACTTACCTCTGGAATTGCACCGGATACGCCCTGAACGTCTACATCTGCGGCGACGACTGCACCGGGAGCGCCGGCGGCTTCCAGCACGTCTGCTCCTGGGACACCCTCGCGGCGACGGGGACGTTCATGACGTACCCCGGCAGGCACACGGTCCGTTTCGGGCCGGCAAGCGCCCGCGGGGCGGTCGCGTCCTACTCGCCCGTCGTAGACGGTAGCTTCATCGTCAACTCGACCTCGGGCGCGCTGGAGTTCACGCCGGGCACGCAGCCGGTCTGCAAGATCAGTGGCCAGCCCAAGCCTGCCGCGAACCGCCGGAAGCAGCGGCAGAGCTGAGTTAACCCGCCGATGGCCAAAGCCCGGCCGCAGCGGCAGCGCGCTGCGGCGGCCGCTGGCGCCGCGGAGCCGTTCCGCAGCATCAGCACCGCCACGCTCGCGCCGCTGCTTCAGTCCCTCGGCAGCTCGCTCATCCTCTCGACCTACCAGACTTCGAGGGTGGTGATCGTGCACGCGACGAGCACGGCGAGCATCCACACCCATTTCGCCGAGCATCAGCGTCCGATGGGCATCGCCATCGGCAACCACTGCCTGTCGATCGGCTGCGAACGCTCGGTGTGGGACTTCCGCAGTCAGCCCAGCCTCGCGCCCACGCTCGGCACGGACGATCCGTACGACGCCTGCTACCTGCCGCGCAACATCCACTTTACAGGCCAGATCGGCGTCCACGAGATCACCTTCGCCGGCGACGAGCTGTGGATCGTGAATACCGCCTTTTCCGCGCTGTGCACGCTCGATGAGCTGCACAGCGTGGTGCCGCGCTGGCAGCCGCCGTTCATCACCGCGTTCTCCCCCGAGGACCGCTGCCACCTGAACGGTCTGGCGGTGGCCGATGGGCACGTCCGCTACGTGACGGCCTTCGCGGCGACCGACGAGCCCAACGGCTGGCGTGGGGTGAAGGACCCGTCCGGCGTCGTCATCGACGTGGCAACGAACGAGATCGTTGCGCGGGGCCTCGTCAGGCCGCATTCGCCGCGCTGGTACGACGGGCGCCTGTGGGTGCTGGAGTCGGGGAAGGGAACGCTTGCCACCGTCGATCCACGCAACGGCTCCGCCGCTACCGTGGCCGAGGTGCCGGGGTTCGCGCGCGGTCTCGCATTCGCCGGCCCGTACGCCTTCATCGGCCTGTCACACGTGCGCGACGGCTCGTTTATGGGCGACATGCCGCTGCTGCGCCGCGTGCCCGAGTGCGAATGCGGCGTGTGGGTGGTCGACATCCGCGACGGCAGCGTCGCCGCGTTCCTCCGCTTCGAAGGGAGCGTGCAGGAGGTCTTCGACGTGCAGCTGATGGGCGTCCGCCATCCCGCGCTGCTCGACGTGGGATCGTCGCAAACCGGCCTCACGATCGTCGTGCCCGATCCGGCGCGTCCCGGGGCGCCGGTGGGGACGGCCTTTCAAATTCGACTCCAGCCGGAGAGCGCCGTGGCGCCGAAAAGACGCCGGCGGCTCGCCGAAGGAGCCAAGAGCAGCGCCAGGCTTCCCGCCCCCCGAACCACCAAGAAGCACAGCTAGCAGTCGACACCTGGGCGTTGCGGAGACCAGGCCGCGGTGCAGGGCGGCAGGGCGGACAGCGACGTGACGGAAATGGTCTCCTTTGTGCTAGAGTCCTCGTCGCTGCCCGCCAGTCATCGAAGGATTGCCTGACCGGAGACGCCGGGTCTCGGGTTCGCGAGCAACTGCCTTCACCCATGTCTTGCCGCGCTGCACTGGCGCGGCGGAGCTTCGGGCACGACTTTCATGAATTGATGAGGAGCTGCATTCATGCGCTCGTTCCGACTCCTGCCCAGCAAAGCCCTGGTCCTGCTGCTCGTTCTGGCCGCTCTGCCGGCCTCGCTGGCGGCGCAGACTCGCGTCACGGCGCAGCCGGTGGCGCGCGTCAAGGCGGCGATCGACGACCGCGACCGCGTGGTGATCGCCGGCCACGTGCCGCCGGCGGTGCGCGGCGCCACCGACGTCGGACGGCTGCCGCGCGCGACGGCGATGAGCCACCTGATCATGGTGCTACGCCCCAGCGTCGAGCAGGATCACGCGCTCGCGACGCTGCTCGACCAGCAGCTCGACCGCACCTCGGCCGTCTTCCACAAGTGGCTGACGCCGGACCAGTTCGGAGCGCAGTTCGGCGTCCACGACGCCGACGTCGCCAAGGTCACCGGCTGGCTCGCGCAGCAGGGCTTCAAGGTGGAGAAGGTGGCGAGGAGCAAGCGCTTCATCCAGTTCAGCGGCACGGTCGACCAGGTCGAGACCGCCTTCCGCACCGAGATGCACTCCTACCAGATCAACGGCCACACGCGCGTGTCGAACAACGCCGACATCTCGGTGCCGGCGGCGCTGCGGCCGGTGATCACCGGCGTGCCGACGCTCAACAGCTTCTTCAAGCATGCCGACTTCGTCGACGCGGGCACGGTGGCCGGCGCGCGCGTGGCGGCGGCGCTGGCGCCCGCGGGCGCCGCGGCGCCGTCGCCGTCGTCGTCGTCGCCGTCGCCGTCGCCCGCGCTCGGCAAGCTCTACTTCGCGGACCCCTACCGCGGCGCTTTCAGCTCTCCCGACTACACCAACGGCACCACCCACTTCGTCGGCGCCGGCGATTTCGCCACCATCTACAACACGACGCCGCTGCTGAGCGGCGGTTTCGACGGCACCGGCATTTCGATCGGCGTCATCGGCCGCACCGACATCAACCTGTCGGACGTGCAGATTTACCGCACGATGTTCAACCTCAAGCCCAACGACCCGACGTTCGTCGTCGTCGGCGAGGACCCGGGCGTGGTCCCCGGCGACGACGGCGAGTCCTACCTCGACGTCGAGGTCTCGGGCGGCGCCGCGCCGGGCGCGCACGTCAACTTCATCACCTCGCGCGCCACGCTGACCACCGACGGCGTCGACCTGTCGGCGATCTATGCGGTCGACAACAACCTGACCGACATCATCTCCGAGAGCTACGGCCAGTGCGAGAACAACTTCTCGGCCACCGCCGAGTCGTTCTACACCAACCTCTGGGGGCAGGCGGCCGCCCAGGGCATCACGGTGTTCCTCTCTTCCGGCGACAACGGGCCGGCGGGGTGCGACAACTCGAACAGTACTTTCGAGTCCTCCGGCTACGCGGTCACCGGCCTCGGCTCGACGCCGTTCAACGTCGCGGTCGGCGGCACCCTCTTCGCAGACACCGCCGCCAACTGGAACGCCACCGCCACCACCGCGCCGCCCTTCTCCTCGGCGCTCGGCTACATCCCCGAGGTGCCCTGGAACGAAGCCAAGAACAGCGGCGCCACCGGCGCGGCCGGCCTGTGGTCGGGCAGCGGCGGCATCAGCGCCTATTTCCCGCGCCCCTCCTGGCAGCATGGCTTCGGCGTGCCGGTGACCGACCCCGCCTATGCCGGCACCGGCGCCTTCAGCTCGCCGGCGTCGCCTTTCGTGCCGGGTCCGCACCGCTTTCTGCCGGACGTGGCGATGGCGGCCGCGGCGCAGCACGACGGCACGCTCTACTGCGGTGAGGGCATCTGCCAGCTGACCTCGACCGGCGCGCTGGGCAACGCCGGCATCGTCGGCGGCACCTCGGTCGCGGCGCCCAGCATGGCGGGCGTCCAGGCGCTCGTCGACCAGGTCAACGGCGGGCGCCAGGGCATGGCCAACTACGTCTACTACACGCTGGCCGACAACCAGCACACGGCCGGCCTCAACTGCGCGGCGAGCTCGCCGGCGCTCGATCCGACCTGCGCCTTCCGCGACATCACGACCGGCAACACCCTCATCTGCGCCAACTCGGCATGCACCGTCGCCAACAAGATCGGCTGGACGGCCGGCGCCGGCTACGACCTGGCGACCGGCCTGGGTTCGCCCAACGCGACGCAGCTCGCCAACCTGTGGAGCACGGTCACCTTCCGCAGCTCGACGACGACGCTTGGCGCGACGCCGACGACCGGCCTCACCCACGGCCAGGGCGTTGCGATGACCGGCACGGTGGCGCCGGGCTCCGGCTCGGGCGTGCCGACGGGAAACGTGACCTTCATCCCCAGCACCGGCGCGCTCGGCGACCCGCCCGATCCCAACACCGGCGGCATGCTCAATCCGCCGCCGCTCGCCACGCTCGACGGCAGCGGCAACTACTCGATCTCGGTCACCAACCTGCCGGCGGGCACCTACAGCCTGGTGGCGCGCTATGGCGGCGACGCCACCTTCGCCGCCAGCACCTCGGCGCCGGTGACGGTGACGGTGGCTCCCGAGGCGGCCGGCGTCACCGTCGCGCCGAACGCCTTCAACGGCACGACCTGCGTCGAAACGCCGCAGACGACCTTCACCTACGGCAGCTATGTCTGGACCGACTTCACGGTCGCAGGCGCCTCGAACCAGGGCGTTCCCACCGGCACGCTGGCGATCACCGACAACGGCAACCCACTGACGACCGCGACGCTCAACGCCTCCGGGTTGGCGCACATCCTGTCAGGCGCCATCCCCACGACTTCGTGCGTCAGCGGCTACACCTTCCAGGACGCGGCGCCGCTCACCGTCGGCACCCATGCGCTCGGCGCCAGCTACTCGGGCGACGGCAGCTTCAACGCCGCCACCGCGACGCCGGTCACGGTCACCATCACCGCGGCGTCGGTCACCGGCGCCTTGACCACCAGCGCCACCGCCATCAGCTCCGGCGCCGCGGTCCAGCTCACCCTCACCACCACCGCCATCTCCGGCGCCGGGCCGGGGACGCTGAGCCCGAGCGGCACGGTGACCTTCAAAGACACCACGACGTCGACGACGCTCGGCACCGCGTCGCTCGTCGCCACCACCACCGGCGCGGCGCGTGCCATCCTCACCACCGCCGCGATCACCACGGCCGGCGCCAACTCGATCACGGCGACCTGGGTCGCCGACACTAATTACAACGGCGGCACCGCGACGGCGCCGGTGACGGTGACCGTGCAGGGTGGCACGGCGACGAGCGTCGCCGTGACGTCGAACACCAATCCTGCTGTTATCGGCGGCCGGCCGACCTTCACGGCGACCATGACGCCGGCGACGGTGACCAGCGGCACGGTCAACTTCTTCGACGGCGGCGTGCTCCTGGGCTCCGGCACGGTCGGCGCGGCGCACACGGCGACCTTCCGGCCGGCCGCGACGGTCAACCTGCCGGCGGGAGTCCACTCGATCACCGCGGTCTACGCCGGCAACGCGACGTTCAACAGCAGCGTCTCGCCGGTCTTCTCGCAGACCTTCACCGCCGCCGCGACGACCATCGCCCTGACGGTCAAGACGAGCGGCACCTGGCATCAGACCTTTGCGTTCAGCGGCGTGCTGGGGACGGTCCTGGCCGCCACGCCGCCTGCGGGGACGATCCAGTTCCTCGACGGCGGCAGCCCCGTCGGCAGCCCGCAGCCAATGGCCACCGTGAGCACCGCCGCCGGCGGTTTCGGTTTCTTCCAGGCGTCCTTCTACACGCCGCTGACGGCGGGGACGCACACCATCACCGCCACCCTCTCCGACCCCAACTACACGTCGGCGGTGTCGAACGCGCAGACGATCACCGTCGCCAAGGCGAACCCGACGTTCTCCGCCGTCACCGGCGGCGGCACCTTCACCTACAACGGCACGCCGCGGGCGCTGAGCGCCACGGCGACGGGCGGCGCCGGCGAGAGCCTGACGGTGACGGTCAGCTACGTCGGCACCGGCGCGACGACCTACGGGCCGACGGCGGCGGCTCCATCGGCCGCCGGCACCTATGCCGGGACGGCCTCGACGGCTGGCGACACCAACAACAACTCGGGCAACGGCAGCCCGGTCGCGATCACCATCAACAAGGCCAACCCGGCCTTCTCCGCTTTCACCGGCGGCGGCACGTTCACCTACAACGGCAGCCCGCGGGCGCTGAGCGCCACGGCGACGGGCGGCGCCGGCGAGAGCCTGACGGTGACGGTCAGCTACGCGGGCACTGGCGCGACCACGTACGGGCCGACGGCGACGGCTCCTGCGGCCGCCGGCACCTATACAGCAACGGCCTCGACCGCCGGCAACGCCAACAACAACTCGGGCAACGCCAGCCCGGTCGCGATCACCATCAACAAGGCGGCGCCGAACTTCTCCGCCGTCACCGGCGGCGGCACCTTCACCTATAACGGGTCCCCCCACGCCATCGCCGCCACGGCGACGGGCGGCGCCGGCGAAAGCCTGACGGTGACGTTCAGCTATGCCGGCACCGGCTCGACGACGTACGGGCCGACGGCGGCGGCTCCTTCGGGCGCCGGCACTTACTCGGCAATGGCCTCGACGGCCGGCGACACCAACAACAACTCCGGGAACGCCAGCCCGGCCGCGATCACCATCAACAAAGCCGCCCCGACGATCTCCGCGACCGGCGGCTCCTTCGCCTTCGACGGCAACCCGCACGCGGGATCCGGCACCGCCACCGGCGGCGCCGGCGAGACGCTGACCGTGACGCTCAGCTACAGCGGCACCGGCTCGACGACCTACGGGCCGACGGCGACGGCGCCTTCGGGTGCCGGCACCTACACGGTGACCGCCTCGACGGTGGGCGATGCCAACAACAACAGCGGCACCTCGACGCCGGCGGCGCTCTCGATCGGCAAGGCCACCTCGTCGATCAATGCCAGCGGCGGCGTCTTCACCTACGACGGCAGCCCGCACGGCGGTACCGGTTCGGCCACCGGCGGCGTCGGCGAGAGCGAGACGGTGACGTTCAGCTACACCGGCACGGGGGCCACGACCTACGGGCCGACGGCGACGGCGCCGACCAATGCCGGCACCTACCAGGTCGTCGCGCACACCGATGGCGACCCCAACAGCTCCGCGGCCGATTCGGCGCCGGCGGCGATCACCATCAACAAGGCCACCCCGACGGTCACCGCGACGGGCGGCTCGTTCGCCTTCGACGGCAACCCGCACGGCGGCAGCGGCGCCGCGGTCGGCGGCGCCGGCGAGGCGCTGGCGGCGACGCTCAGCTACAGCGGCACCGGCTCGACGACCTACGGCCCGACAGCGGCGGCGCCTGCGGCCGCCGGCACCTACTCGGTGACCGCCTCGACGGTGGGCGACGCCAACAACAACGCCGGCAGCTCGACACCGGCGGCCCTCACCATCGGCAAGTCGGCCTCGTCGGTCAGCGCCACCGGCGGCACCTTCACCTACGACGGCAGCCCGCACGGCGGCAGCGGCACGGCCACCGGCGGCGTCGGCGAGAGCGAGACGGTGACCTTCACCTACACCGGCACGGGGGCCACGACCTACGGGCCGACGGCGACGGCGCCAACCAACGCCGGCGCCTACCAGGTCGTCGCCCATACCGCCGGCGACGCCAACAGTGCCGCGGCCGACTCGACGCCGGCGGCGATCACCATCGACAAGGCCGCGGCCACCGTAGCGGTGAACGGCTTCTGTACGGCCTTCGACGGCACCCCGCACACGGCGTCGGGCACGGCGACGGGGGTGCTGAGCGAGAGTCTCAGCGGGCTGGATCTCACCGCGACGACGCACACCGCGGCGGGGACCTACGCCGGCGATGCCTGGACCTTCAGCAACGCCAACTACCTCGGCCAGAACGGCGCGGTCGACGACGCCATCGTCGGCTCGACGATCACCGCCGCCAGCCAGGTCAACCCGGGATCGCCGGGCAACATCGCCTCGGTGCCCGACTCCGGCACCGGCGCGACGTACAGCTGGACGATCACCGGCGGCATCATCACCGGCGGCGCCGGCACCCCCAACGTCACCTTCACCGCCGGCAACAACGGCACGGTGCAGCTCTCCGTGACCGTGACGACGACCACCGGGTGCGGCAAGTCCGGCAACCTCACCATTTCCGTCGGGCCGGTGATCGCGCAGGTGCCGACGCTCGGTTCGCTGGGCCTCCTGCTGCTGGGGGTCCTGCTGGCCGCCGCCGCCCTGTCGGCGATGCGGGTGCGGCGCGTGTAGCCGCCCGGAGTCCGTCGCAGCGCTAGGGGGTGTACTGGAAGCCCAGGCGGAAGGCGGTGCCGGAGCCGGGGAAGCCGACGAGGACCTGGTAGCGGCGGTCGGTGAGATTGTCCAGGCGGGCGCGGAGGTGCCAGGCGGGAGTCAGTTGGAAGGTGGCGCCGGCGCCGACCAGCTGATGGCTCGCGACGGAGTCGCGGTCGGGGACGGGGATCTCGGTATCGAGGTAGCGCGAGACGCCCTGGGTGTCGAGGCGGAGGCGGAGGCGGGGGGTGGCGTCGAAATCGATGTGGGCGCCGCCGATCCAGCGGGGGCGGTGGAGCAGGGGGCCGTCGCCGGGGGTGAGGTCGGTGACCTCCTGGCAGGTGGCGTCGAGGGCGGCGCTCAGGCGGGCGGCGGGCCGCCAGGCAAGGGTCAGCTCGGCGCCGCGGGCTTCGACGGCGGAGCGGTTGACGTGCAGGAACTGCTGGAAGTCGAAGTCGATGAGATCGCGGAAGTGGTCGTAGAAGAGGGTGGCGTCGACGTCCAGGTGGGCGGCGGCAAAGCGGTGGGCGATGCCGGCGTCGCCGCCGGTGCCGATCTCGGGGCGGAGGCTGGGGTTGCCGCCGAGCGCGCGGGGGCTGGCGAGGGCGAAGAAGCTCGGCAGCTTGAAGGCGCGGCCGCCAGAGGCGTGCAGGCGGGTGTCGCCGCCGCCGAGCTGCCAGGTGAGGCCGAGGCGGGGGTCGAGCTCGATGCGGTCGCCGTCGGTGCCCGGACCGGTCACGCGGTCCAGGCGGCCGCCGACCTCGACCGTCACGGCGCGCTCCTGGAGGAGGGCCTCGGTGAAGGCGCCGAAGAGGTTGCGGGTGATGCGGTAGTCGCCGTCGACGTTGCCCTCGAAGGGGACGGCGAGGAGGAGGCTCCGGTTGTCGCCCTTCTCCTCGCCGAGGTCGAGGCCGCCGCTCCACTGCAGGTTCTCGCCGGCGTAGAGGGTGCCGCCGCCGCCGGCGCGCAGCTGGGTGAAGGCGGTGTCCTCGGTCGAGGCCGGCACCTGGTCGAGGACGGCCGGGCTCGTGCGGTCCAGGTCGTGACGGTAGAACGAGGCGCTCCAGCGGCTCGGGTGGTCGCCGCCGTCGAGGTCCAGCTCGGCGAGGACGCTCTGCTCGCTGTGGTCGGAGCGGCGCAGCTCGCCGTCGCCGTAGAGCGGCCCTCCCGAGGCGTCGGTGTAGTCGTCGGCGTGCCACTTGGAGTAGCGGCTGATGAGGCGCACCTGGGCCTGGTCGGCCACCGGCTGGCTGGTGTTGCCGTAGAGGTTGAGCTGGCGGAAGGCGTCGAGGGCGACGCGGTGGCTCTCCTCCTCCCAGCCGCCGCCCAGGAGGTAGGCGCCGGGGCCGAGGTCGCCCGCTACCGAGCCGTTGGCCTGGCGCAGCGAGGCGTTGCCGCCGTCGGCCGCGAGCTGGCCGGTGGTCGGGCCGCGCCGCCCCTGGCGGGTGATGACGTTGACGACACCGGAGAGGCCGGTCGAGCCGAAGAAGGACGAGAGGGGGCCGCGCACCACCTCGATGCGCTCGACCTCGTCGGCGGGCACCCCCTCCAGGTTGAAGACGTCGCCCTCCTCGTTGGTGGGGTCGGTGACCGGCACGCCGTCGACGAGCACCATCGACTTCTCGTCGCCGCCGCGGATCTCGGCGAGAGTGAGGCCGCCGCGGGCGCCGTTGGTCAGGATGTCGACCCCGGGAATGAAGCGCATCAGGTCGCCGATCGTGCGCGCCGCCGAGCGCTCCACCTCCTGCCGCTCGAGGACGGTGACCGACGCGGTCGCCGAGGAGAGCGGCCGGGCCACGACGGTCGCCGTCTCGTAGAAGGCCGGCGTCGCACCGCCCGCGCCCCCGGCCGGAGCGGGCGAAGGCGCCGGCGTGAGAGCCGGCGCCGGTGGCGCGGGCGGCTCCTGGGCGCAGATGGCCATCGCGAGGCGCAGGCCGAGCGCGGCGGCGCAGAGGGCGCGGAGCGTCACCCCGGCTCCGCTACGGCAGGGGCACCTGCGGGTACTTGCGCACCACCAGGTCTCCCCAGACTTCGAGGACCTTGCGCTTGCCGGCGGACAGGTCGCGGGTCACCGGCATGTAGAGCGTGCTGGCGACTTCCATGTCCTCGGTGATCATCAGCATCAACTGATCGATCGCCCCCTCGACCCGAACCAAGTTGCCCAGCGGCATGAACAGGTCCATCACCGGGAAGATCATGTCGTAGACGTAGAGGATGTTGCCGTAGACGAATTGCCAGGCCTGGAGGCGGTTGTAGGGTTGGGTGCCGGCGTAGCTGCCGGTGGCATTCCAACAGTCGACGAACCTCTGCATCAGGCCGTCGTCGAACGGCAGCACCCGGGCCACCGAGTAATAGGCGGTACCGATCGAGAAATTCGGGGGCTGGGCGAAGCCGAAGGTCACCGCGGTCTGGGATTGCAGCGACTGCCCGCCAAGGGCAGGGTAATACATGAGGATCGGAAAGCCAGGGGCCTGTGAGGGGGCGTTGAAGCCGGCGTTACCGTTGGCGTCGACCGCAACGAAGAACGGCGGCGGCGGCACGTTGAGGAAGGGCGTGCGGGCCAGCACGTTGCAGACGGGCTCCGGGTCCGCAGCGGTCGGCGTCGAGCCGAAGAGCGACCAACTGCCGCTGCCCAATTTGAGCAGCCACGGGAAATACTGACAGATGTACACGATGGTGCCCGGCGGCGGCGGGGCGTTCTTGTAACGGACCTGGAGCGAGATCCGCTGCGTCTCTCGCTGATCGACGTAGACTCCGCGGTCGTCGGTCTCCACGGTGAGCGGCGTTTCCTGGGACAGGATCTGCCCTTGGGCCCGGAGGGCAAGGGAGCCGTTGCCCGCTCCCAGCCACTGGTGGATCAGGTCCGCCGTCACTCCGGGGCCGAAGGGGACGTCCACCAGGCCGCCCTTCGCGCTGTAGGCGGTCTTGTCATATTGGGCGTAGCCGAACGTGCCGATGAGGTTGAAGGTGTCGCCCGGCATGCGCACGACCACGTCGATCGGGCCGTAGTCGTAGGTTGCGGATTGCAGGTCGGCGTCCAGGGTGTACTCCGGAATGGCGTTCTGCAGGTCGAGCGTAACGACCCCGGCGCCGGCGTTGATCTCGGCGTGGATCACTCCCGGCGCCAACGACGGCAGCGTGCTGGTGGTGGCCGCAAGGTCGGCCCCCGGCGCGAATTCAAGGGCGGTATGGCCGATGACGCCGATCGGCACCGCCGCGCGAACCGTGGCCGCGCTGGCCGTCGAGGCGGGCTCGAGCGGCATGTTGGGCACCAGCATGTGGCCGCCCGGCGCCGTCGCCAGCTCTCCTTGATTCCACACCCCGAGCACGCCGACCACCCGGCTGTAGGCGGGGTTGATGAACACCTTGCCCTGTTTGTACAGCGCGGTCAGCTCGGAGCAGTTGCGTGGCCGTTCGGCGATGTCATTGAAGATCCCGTTCTGATAATAGACCGTGTTGTAGGTGGCGAAGCGCAGCATCACGCCCGCGGCGCCCCTCGCCTGCGCGGCCTGGAGGAGCGCGGCGACCAGCGGCGAGCTCCCAGCCGTCGCCAGCGACGCCGTCGCGATCGTGGTCTGGAAAATGGCGCCGATCGGCCCTGCGATCATCAGGTCCGAGCTGATGTTGCGCGGCACGAAGAAGGAGCGCGAGTACATCCGCTGCGAGACGGCCCCGCCGAGATAGGTCTGGGCGTCCCCGGCCTTGAACGACGAGAGATAGATCTGGCTGCAGAAGGGCGAGGCCGGGTTGATGTCGATCAGGCGGGCCGGCGACGTTCGGCCGCCAATCGTATTGCCGATGATCTGCACCGGCTGGTTGAGGATCGGATCGGACGGCGACGCGGGCTGGCCGTAGGCGAGGTCGCCGCCGCGGGTCAGCGAAAGGGCGTTGTTGGCCGCGTGCTGGATGAAGCCGCAACCCTGGCCGCCGTAAAAGTTCCAACGGCTGGGCAGATGGGAGACCGGGTTGCTGCTGCAGGAGTCCGAGGGGCCTTCGGTGCTTTGCGGGCAGGAATCGCGGTAGGGCTCGATCGCCCAAGGGCGGAACGAGTCCCGGAAGTTCTCCGGCGTGATCGGCGGCTGCAGGTTGCCGAGGAAGGCCCAGTCGAGAGCGGCGGTGGCGGCGTCGTACACCGGCAGGTAGTCGTTGTTGTTCGAAGTGCAGACATCCCACTCCAGGTAGCCCTGGAAGTAGATGCGGGGAAACGACAGGACGCTCATTGGGTAACCTCCTTGCTCTCGATCCGCTGCGGACCTACGGCGGCGGTCCTTTGCCGGTGGGCGCGCTTCATCGACCAGACATAGTCCAGGAAATTGTAGCCGTCGAGGCTCGGCGGGACCCCGACGTAGTAATTGAGGTTGCCGTTCTGCGTGTAGGCCAGGTTAAAATAGGTGCCGTTTGGTTTGATCGACGCCAGGTGGTGGCAGGTGATGCAGGACGATTGCGTCTGAAAGGCGGATTCGATGGTCGAGTTGGCGAGCAGCGTGGGTTGTCCCGTGGCCGGCACGGTGAAGTCGGTCTGCACGCCGTCCAGTTGATAGTGGGCGAACACCGAGCCCTGGCTTCCCAAAGCGCTTTGGTGGGACGCGTTCGCGGCCTGGGTCTCCGGCGTGAGGGGCAACTCCAGGTGGGCGGCGGTGAACCGGCTGTCGAAGACGTTCTCGAAAGTGATCCAGACCCAGTTCGGCATGCTCTTGTTGCTGATGTGCATGCCGGCCAGGGCGGCATAGCCCACCGCCCAGCCGGCGGGCTGGCCATCGCGGTCGAATTGCTGGTAATAGGCGTTGACGACGTAGTACTTCCCTTTGACCTCGGCGCACTTGGTGGCGTCGGTCCCGAGCCAGAGCCAGGAGGTCTTGAGCTCATAGGACGTGGCGGGGAAGTCGGCCTTCATGCCCTGCTGAGCCGCCGCCTCCTGGCCGTTCACGTTGTAGAACTGCCGGGCCAAGATGTAGTCGAAGGCCGGTCGGTTCATCAGCAACTGGTAGCGGACGGGCTGATTCCACTTGTCGAGGAGATCGCGGCCGTCGACCTGGATGGTGGTGTCGAGGTTGTGGCGCACTCCGGCGGGTACGTCCTCGCAGCCTGGTGGGGGCGGGGGAATCGGCGGCAGGTCCGCAGGAGGGGCGGCCTCTCCCCACGGCGCGGGAACCCCGCCATCGGGCAGGTAGACCGAGCTGGTCTGCCGGAATTCGGTCTCCCAGACCTTGGTGCCGGGACTGGCCACCGGCTCGTTGAGCTCGAGGAAGAGCTGCCAGGCGGCGTCGGCGGGATCTGCGGAGACGGCCGCCAGGATGGCGGCCGGCTCGCTGTGTATCCGGGTGGAACGGGCGAGCTTCGGCGCTTCCTGGGAGGGCGGCCCCGCCTCGGCGACGGGCTTGGGGCCATGGACAGTGCAGGATATGGAGAGTGCCGCGAGGAGCAAGACCGGCAACGATCGGCGCATGGCCAAGTCTCCCTATGAGAAACTGCTTGCAGCCGCATATTACTAAACTGCGCATGAAAGAGTCAAGCCTCCTTGGCCGAGCGAACACGCGCTCGACGGCGCCTTCGGGCGCCGGCACCCGGACCGTCCATGGCATGATCTGGCCTGCCAACCCTTGGAGGAGACAAAGCCATGAAGAAGAAGGAAGGCCGCCTCACGCTGCATCGCGAGACCATGCGCCTGCTGTCGCTGGGGGAGTCGAGACTGGTGGCTGCCGGCTCCGGTCAGACCTGCCCGCACGGCACCTGCTCCTGCGTGGAAACCTGCCCGACGAACACCTGCACCTCGCCGGACGCCTGAGCCCGGCAGCACGGCGGGGGGGGGCGAAGCTACCGCGACACCAGCGCGATCGCCTTCTCGAGCACCTCGTCGCGCCCCTCTCGGATCCCCGCGACAGTGCGCGAGGCCGGGACCGTCGGCTGGATGCCCACACCATGATGGCGCGCGCCGTCTTGCTTGAGAACCTGCATGCCAGTCCAGGCGATGCGATATCCGCCCGGAAGGGTGAACGGATTGACGTCCCCGTTGGTGCCTGCCGTCGGTCCGCCGACGATGTCGCCCAAGCGGTAGTGCTCGACGATGCCGAGGCAGCTCTCTGCATAGCTGATCGCTCGCCCGTCGGTGACGAAGGCGATCTTGGCCGTCAGGCGCGGGGCGATCGGTTCGAGGTTCCACGCCGAAGACAGAAACGTCATTCCCTCGCGATCGGGACGCAGGATGACCGGCACCCGCCACTGCGCTGAATGAAGGGGCGTGCTCGCCAGGTGGCGCAGAAAGACAGGAGACATCTTCGGGTAGCCGCGCATGTCGAAGACGATCCCGCGCGCTCGCGCCAATTGGTCGAGAGCGCCCTTCCAGTCGTCGTCCCCAGCACGGTCCAGGTCCAGATACCAGACCCTCGGCGCCACCTCGGCGACCTTCTCAGGCCGCCGCTCCGCCATCGCGCCGAGACCATAGGCGGGGAGCGAACGCGCCAGCGTCACCGTCGCCGTCCCTCCGGTCGCCGGTTGCAGATCCAGCCGAACGTTCCCCGCCGGGCCAAGCAGCAACTCGTTCAGGGCGCGATAGCGCCGCCACTGAGGCGTGGCCGCCGATATCAGCTCCTCCTCGGCCGCGATGGCCGCGCTCGCAGGCCGTCCGTCGATCGCCGTTACCACGTCACCCCGCTGGACACCGCCGCCATGCACGCGATCGACCTCGGTGACCACCAGCTGGTTCTCCACCCATTCCCATAGCAGAGGCAGATGATCTCGACGCCCGGCATTCATCAGCACGACGTTGCCATGGCCGTCGTGGAGAGCCGCGACGAGGCGCCGCAAGGTGTCCAGGAAGGCGCGCTCATCGCGATCCGCCGCCGCGCGCTGCAGGGCGCGCCGCAACTCTCCAGGCCAGTCGGCCTTGACCACGTCGAAATAGGGGTAGAAATGCGCGAACACGTTCCAGGCCAGGACCACGTCGGCGAGCCGGGTCGCACGGTCATTGCCCGACGGCACGAATCCTTCTGGCTTGGCGGGCGCCCGTGGCCGCACATCCGGCGGCACCGCAGGCAGGGTGCCGGCGGCACCGGCGTAGAGCGCCAGCGGCACCAGAGCCGAGACCCCGCCACCCAGGTCGATTTGGAGTGGCTTGCCCGGAACCGGCAGCACGAGGTCGAGAGGAGCGCCATCGGGGTCGACCGGCGGCTTCTGGTTATCGATGCGCTCGCTGCTGTAGATGCCGCCCTTCGTCTCGGTTCCGACGCCCAGACCGAAGTGGCGCCAGGCGACGATCCGCGACATCGGCGTCGCGGCCGGCGCGGCGAGCAACTCGGCCGGTACCGGCTCCGGCCGGCCGGTGGGGAAGATCCTCAGCGTTGGTCCGAGCGGCAGGAACAGAGTCGTGAGGATGTGGGCGAGTTCCTCCGGCCCGCTGGCCTGCTCGGCGCTCTCCACGCCGGCTAGGACGACGCGGTTCCAGTCCGCGTTGGCCGCCTGATCGCTGGGATGGAAGTAGCGCACCAGGCCGGCCAGGCGAGCGAAGGCCACCAGGTTCTCGAGACCGCGAGCTCCGAGCGGCCGCGCCGGCTCGTCGGCGTTGACCGTCTTGCCGATCGCTGCGAAGGTTGCGGCGCCGAGCCAGGCGCGGCCACCACCGCGCAGTATGACTCCCACGTGGACGCTCACGGCATCGGCCGCCACGTTGCCCTCGATCTCGTAGGGCCGCCAGCTCGTGGCCGTGATGGGGCGGTCGGCCATGTTGTCGAAGAATCCCAAGGCGCCGTCCGGCCGGTCCACCCGCAGCCAGAGCTGGGCACGAGTCTCCGTCGCGGCGGAGGCCCCCTTCTCCGCGCTCGCCTTGGCATCCTCCACCTTGACCGCGGCCCGGAACCGGATCCGCTGGCCGCGGTAAGGTGCGGCATCGAACGAGCGCATCAGGTTGCCAAACGACCCCGTGGGCTCCCCTCCGGCGGGAGCCTGCAGCCGCAGGCTGCTCGCCCCGCCCGGAGGATGCTCGGCATCCGCGACGGCCAGGTAGCCCTGTTCCTTGACCGCCCGTGGCACGAACCAGCCCGCAGGCTGCGGGCCCGGCTCCACCAGTGCGAGGTCCAGCGTCGCTGGCGCCGGCGGCGCCGCTGGTTCGGCCGCCGAGGCGTGGGCCCTGATCCCCAACCAGGCGCCGATCGCGGCGATGCATCCGAATGTCAGCCAGCGTTGGATGGCTTTCATCGACCCTCCCGCGTGCCGATCGCCCGAGTCCGATGGTATCGCGGGAAGGCAAAGCTTGGCCTTGCCGGCGCAGGGCCCCGGCGTCGCAGCTGCGATGCTTCGAATCCGCCCCTTCCCACCGTCTGCTACTCCTCGATCTTGACCACCACTCGGCCAGGAGAGGCTATTCCTTAACGTCCAGGACGACCCGTACAAGAGGCGCGCGTGCTGGGCCGAATAGCGCCGCGAACTCCTGGCTGGTGAACTCGAACTCGGCCTCGGGATTCCTCGGATGGCGCGAAATGGGGTCCGCAGTGAAGCCGTCCCAAAACCTCTTCCGAATTACCATTGAGTCTGAGACGATGGAAACCGTGACGTCCACGTCCTTGGGCCGGTCTTGGGCAAGCAGCCCCGCGACCACCCGCAGCCTGACCTTGCCTCGGCTCTCTTCTTTCCAAACCTCGATCAAGGGG
Organism: uncultured Acidobacteriota bacterium; assembly: GCA_963732005.1. Taxonomy (GTDB): domain Bacteria; phylum Acidobacteriota; class Thermoanaerobaculia; order Multivoradales; family UBA5704; genus JASLEW01. The sequence goes on along the minus strand of CAVSXT010000005.1, from coordinate 1,587,264 downwards.
ACGCGGACCTCCTGACAGACGTACCTGCCAGTCTCTCTTGTGACCCACTTGGTTGCCACCATGGCCACCCAGCTGGGCATTTTCACCTCAACAAGCATCGGCGATGGGATTACGGTCGGACTCTGAAACTGCGTCGCGTCGGCTGGCGTGGCCTGGCGCGCACTGACCTGCGCGAGCGTCGGAATGGCGGCAATTACCAGCGTCGCAAGAGCGAGGGAAGGCGCGAGAGAGGCGACGATGTGCTTCATAGCTCGGCGCTTCCCGGTTTTGTGTGGGTGGCTCTTCAGATGCCAGCTGGGTAGAGGTCGAGGCCGCCGAGGTGGAAGTAGATCGCATCGCGGAAGCGCTCGCGGTTGCGGAACCCTCTGGCGGTGTACTTCAGCCACTGGATCTTGGCGTTGATGCTCTCGGCGCGCGCGTTGGTGATTCCCTTGACCACGGCAGTGAGAATCCCTTCCAGGTGGCTCTTCACCATGCGCGCCACTTTCTTGACCGGCTCGAGGCGCGAGCGGATGGCCCAGCTGTACCAGCGTTGCCAGGCCCGTAACGCCCAGCCGCGCCGGCGATAGGTCCAGAGCGTCATGGCGAATTCCTTGATGGCCCAGGCGCGAGCGGTTTTGAGGCTGCTGTGGCGCAGGGGCTCGAAGCGATCCCAAGATTCGGCGGTGAAGTCGTCCGGGTTGCGCAGCCAGAGATACTTGGTCTTCTTGAGCTGCTCGTCTCCCTCGCCGCTCAGGGCGCGGTGCTCCTGGCGCCGCACCTTGTCCACCGCGTTGCCAAGATGCTGGGCGACGTGGAACTTGTCGAAGGCGATCTTGGTCTCGGCACCGGGGATGTGCTCGCGCGTCGACTCGATGTAGGGACCCCACATGTCCATCGTCACCGAGGTGACCGCCTCGCGCTCAGCAGCCGGATGCCCGACGTAGTAGTCGTCGAGGATCTCGCGCCCACGCCCGTCGGCGACATGGCTCACCACCTTGGCCTCGCGATCGATGACGACGGTGACGTACTCGTGGCGGCGCTGGAAGGAGGTCTCATCCACCCCGATCTCCTTGGGCAGCTTGGGCGTCCGGCGAGCGAGACCGCGCCGCACGGCGCGGCTCTGCACGCCATCCACCTCATGCCAGCTCAGACCCAGCAGGCGCGCTACGGCAGTCACGCTGGCCACCTCCTTGAGCCAGTCGATGATCAACGCCTCGAAGAGGGCGGTAAATCGCGAGCCGGGTCCGCCCCAGGGCACCTGGACCTGCCGCACGCCGTGGTCGGGACACTGCACACGGGGCACTTGCGCGAGGAGGATGGTGGGGTACTGACAGGTGTCGAGATGGCGCCAGCGGCGCGGCAGGTGATCGTATCCGGGGCACAGGCGGCCACACTCCGGGCAAGGCCACTGCGCGGCGGAGCCGACCACGTGCACCCGGACCTCGCCGTGCCGGCGGTCCTTGAGGTCAAGCTCCACGTCGGTCACCTCCCACGGCGTCTCGATACCGAGGATTCTCTGGTAGAGGTCTCTGTCTCTCATGCCCAGGGACAACGCTGGTCTCGCCTGCGCCCTTCCCGGGCCAGCGCCGTCCACGCTCCTGTTCCCTTTTGAGCGGTGCTGTTCCCCCCGTCGCTACGCTCGACCTCGACCACGGCCGAGCCCGAGGGTCAAGGCCGGCGCAGCCGCCGAGCGCAGCGAGGGAAGCCTTGGGGCTCGGGATTCGGCCGTCGGTAGGCTATCCGAGCGACGGGGGGACTTCACAGTCCCTCAGGCTTCACCCACACAAAACCGGGAAGACCCCATAGCTCTATCATAGGCCATGGTCCCACGGTTGCCATCCTTATTGCGTCATTGGTATATTTCGATTCAAATCTCGGCGCGGCGGGCTGGCGCGCTAAAGGGCGACCGCTGGGCGCGGCCCGCGCCCTCGCTGGGGAAAAAACACAGCCGCACAACCGCTCGCGACACCAGCGGAGATGGCGGCGCAACGGTCGCCTGCACCTGGGGCACGGTACCGAGCCCACACGCCCAGCTCTCTCCAGCTACTCAACCCGCATCGCGTCACCCAACCCCAGCTCTTGCAGTAGCAGGCGAAGCTCCGACGCCAGACTCGCTGCGCGATCGGCCGTGACCGTCACCGAGAAATCGAGGCCGAGCCTGAGGTCAACCCCGGACCGGAGCTTCGGGAGAACCTTGGTCCCGAGACGGTTCCAGACCTCCGGGGGGACGTTGCCGACCAGTCGCAGGCTTCTCGTCTGCAGACCTAGTGCCGCTTCAGGCACCGGCACGGGATCCACCGATATCGGAACGGTCTCAGGCGCTGGCTGGGGACCGGGAGCCGTGGCAGGACGGGGGGGCAAACCAGTCTTGATCGCTTCCGCTGCAACCTTGCTCAGCAAGAACACGCCCGCCTCGAAGGCAACTTCATCGGGAGCCATGAGTTCCTGAAACCATACCCGCTCGTAGGTCCCGTCGGGCTGGCCGCCGGAGGCCAGCCCAAAGTCACCGCGGCTGACAAACTCCACGATCTTGCCGCGCAGGATGGCGTCTGGATCGACGAGGCGAGTGAGCGAGCCGTCGAGGAAGCTCTGCCGCAGACTCGCGAGCGGCCACGCCCCGGACTCCTTGAACGCGGGAGGCCAGTTGCGCTCGATGTAGCCGGCGCCCACCGATTCGTTGAGAAGCGCCTCGGACTTGAGCGCGCCGATCACCCTCCCGCAAAGAGTTTCGCCGCTTGATGAGTGCCCCGCACCCAGGTCGATCACCTTTAGGCCGTCCGCTCCCTGGCTGTCGGCCACGACTGCGAAGCGATAGTCGCCCCAGACCTCATCCTTGGCGGCCTCTTCCGAGTCCTTGACCTTCGACTGCAGCTCCGCTCGGTCGCTCCGGTCGAACTCGCCACCGAGCGTTCCCTCGGCGATCTCCCGCCCCACCCGCTTCCACGCCAGCCACAGCTCGATCTTCTGGCGCAGCTCGCGCCCAGGCTTCTTGAGACACCAGACGAGCGCGCCCGGGTAGAGCCGCGGCGACTTGCCCCGCAAGCGAGTCCAGTCGGCGATCTGCGCTCGCAGCAACCCGCCACCGGACCACTCCATCTCGGGATCGGCCACCACGAGCGTGAGTCTTGGCGTGTCCGGGACCTCCGCCCCATCGCTCGGGAAGGTTTCGACGGGGACGCTCTTCCCGCGTCGAAACTCGTCCTCGACGAGCTGGCGCAGCGCCGGCTTGACCTCTGTCTCCTCGTCGAGCGACGCGCGCCGGTCACTCACCACCTTCTTCATCGTTGGTTGATAGCCGATGCGGAAGCCGTCCGAGCCTACTTTGCGGATGAAGTAGGACCGGTCCTCCAGCGCGAAGGCAGCGTTGTCGATCGACGTCGTGTCCAGGTCGGGCGCGCCGAGGGCGAAGCGGAGCTCAGGCAGGTGCGCCGCCTTGTCGCTCTGCCCGCCCGACGATTCGAAGAGGATGGCAGCGCCGACGCGCCGATGGATCTCGCGCAGGGGACCCTTGGTGTCCGCGTCGAGCGCCTTGCTATGCGCTTGCTCGCCCGCGAGATCCGTGTCGATCGCGGCAACCAGGCGCGATTCACCGAGCTGACCCAGGACCACGCTCCGAAAGCCGGGTTCGGCAAGCGGCGCCGATCCCAGCGTGATGAGCGGTTCGGTGCGCGCCTTCTTGAAGCTCTCGGCCGAGGCTATCGCGATCCACTGCGCCAGCATCGCCAGGGTGCCTCGCGTCTGCTGGTACTGCGGTAGCGCCTGCCACTTGCGCTGAAAGACCGACAGAGTCGCAGGATGGAAAGGGTAGCAGGCCTCAAAGCGGCGTTGCAGAAACTCGCGCGCCTTGGCGTCGGTCGCGGCCGAGTCCACCGCCGTCCACTCCGGCGGGAGCTGCGCCCGCCTCTCGAAACACCAGTCGCCGAAGACTTTGGCCGCGTGCTTCCGGATCTTCTCGCTTCCCAGGTCCTCGAAGAGCCGCCGCCGTATGACCTCGCTGATCTCGGTCTCGTCGTTGGCAATCAGGTCCTTGGCGACCCGCCGCACGACCTTCGAGATCCTGTCCTGCCACTCTTGGTCCCACGGGGTCATTTCGACCTGACTTCGCGGCAGGCTGATCACCGCGGCACCATGTGTGGTGCCGGTGGTAGCGACCGTCAGATTCTGGATGAAAGCGTGAAACGGCTCGGCGCTCCCGCGGTGGCGGTTGAGGAAGTTGAGCACCTCGTCGAAAAGCAGGAGCACCGGCGCACCGGCCGCGTGGAACACTCGCGCGATCGCGTCGGTCCCTGGCGGCGTGGTCCGCGCGGCGGGACCGAGCGCTTCGAGACCCTTGTCGCCCGCAAGCTGACGCGCGATGTCGATCCACGGTGTCTCGCGGCCAGCCTGTGGATCCCACGCGTTGCCCACGAAGACGGCGACCCGTGCTTCCGGAACTGCAGAGAGACCAGCCTCCCGCAACAGGTCGGCGACGCCGGCGAGCCCTTCCGCCTTGTCGCCGCTCTTGGCCAGGTGGTAGAGCGCGGTCAGCGTGTGCGTCTTGCCACCGCCGAACTGGGTGATCAGCGTGAGGACCGGCGCGGTGTTCTCGGTCTTCCCCGAAAGCCGGCGCAGCACCATGCCGGCGTGCTCGCGCAGCGCCCGCGTGAAGCAGTTCCGGGCAAAGAACTGAACCGGATCTCGATAGTCCTCCGGCGCAGTCCCGGCCACGACTTGCTCGAGAGCGATGGCGAACTCGTCCGGATTGAACGAGCGGCCTTCGCGGACTTCCTTGCGCGGTGTGGCGACCTTGTACCAGGGCTCCATGCCGATCCTCCTATGGTCTCTGCACTCGTGCGAACAGCTCAGCTGCCGGTCGTTTCAGCCGCGCCAGGTTCGCGTACGCCACGGGCTCGAAGCCGCTCGCTGCGGCGTACATCCGGTAACGGATGCCGTCGGTGACGATCACGTCGCGGGAAACACCAAGCGCCTCGACGTATCCCTTGGCCTGATCCAGGGCACCCTCCACGCCCGCGCCCAGGCGCTTCGCCTCGATCACGAGATGGCAATTCTCAGGCGTGCGGGGCAAGGCGCGGAACAGTGCCACGTCGATGCATCGCCACTGGACGGCAATCCGCTCTGGCGCCCAACCGAGCGCACGCAGGAAGGGCACGACGAAGTGTGCGATCAGCTCGTCCTCGCTCGGATGCTCGCCGAATGCCTGCCGGTCTTGAAGCAGCGGGACGAGATCGGCGGCCTGGGCTACGATGCCGACCAGGGGATCGGGCAGCTCATCGAGCGGCGGATCCTCGCCGGGCAGCTCCGGCAGCGGTGCGGCCTGCCAGCGGTTTGGAGGCGAGTGGAGGAATCGGCCCGCGAAGTCCAGGATCTCCGTCGTCCACACTCGCGAGCAGCGCGGCGGATTGGCGCCGAAGACCGCGCTCCGGAAGGTGTGCTCCCCTGGAAGCCGGCACCAGCGCACGCGGCGGGCATGTTGGAGATCCCAGCCGTTGACATCGTCGAAAGCGTTCAAGTACAGGTAGTCGCTTGCCACCAGCCCGACAGCGGCGATCGTCGCCATCCCGGTGCGCAGCAGGAACACGTCGCCGGCTGAGACGTCGGTTGCGAAGCGCCGCACGAAGCCCCCGTCGAACTCATCGTCGTCGCGCTCGGGCGTCCACGGCCCGGCGTCTCCTGGTCCGATCAGCGCGACACCGTGCTTGAGCAGGATCTCGGCATACGTGCGCGACGACGGGCCTCCCGAGATCTGCCAGACCGCGCGGCTCATTTCAGGACACCCACGCCGCGGGCGGCCACACCGCGGGGGCCACTCCCGCAGCTGCGGCAAGCCCACCGAAGGCGCTCACGAGCTTGCGGAAGCTGCGGCAGCGCCGGTACGCGTTCTCGAGGTCGAGATGCGCCGTCAACGCCGCTTGGTCGACCGTGGGAGAGTAGCTCGCGCTGCTGAGCATGCGCCGTTCCAGCTCGCCTTTGGCATCGCGAGGCGCCTCGGGCTGCGGGTGCGAGGCCGCGTCAGGCAGAATGCCAGCCCTGCCGCGCAGCGCTTCGATACTGGCGAGAAACCACGCCTCGTATTCGCGGTTCGCAATCACCACCACGCAGGGCTTCCCGCCCGCTGCTTCTCGGGCCCATTGCTCGAGATTCGGCGCGAGCTCCTTCGGGCAGTCGTCATCGGAGTCGAGAAGGACAAGGATCCCGGCGCAATCGTCGCGCAGCGCCGCGACCCGCACCGCACTCTGCAGCGAATCCTTCTGCACCAGCTGCGAGCGCCGCTTGCGGTGCGGCTTTCCGACCTCGAGTCCCCAGCACTGCGCCTCGTCCCGCAATCGGCGCAGCAGCACCGGCACGGCAGCCACCTCGCCCTGTCCCTCGACGATCGGCTGGATGATCACGCGAGGTCCTCAAAGAGATTGCGCTGCTCCAGCTGATCCTCGAAGAGCGGTGCTGGATCGAGTGCGTTAGACCGCAGCAGCTCGCCTGCACCCATCAGGTGGTTACGAAGCGCCTGGCGCGTGGGTTCCGAAACAGGCGCGACCCGCGTCGCCCCCTCCGTCCACTCCACAATTCGCAAGTGGCGGTCCGTGATCCATTTCGCGTCAAGCAGCTCGGGGCTGTGCGTGGTGATCACGACCTGCATGTGCTTCGCAGCGTGTCGCAGCAGATCGAGAACCGACTCCAGGGCGCCGGGGTGTATCGTCGCCTCGGGTTCTTCGACGGCGATCAGCGAAGGCACAGGTCGCTGGAACACCGCGGCCAGCAGTCCGATTGCCCGCAGCGTGCCGTCAGACATGCTGAAGCCCTCGAACTTCAGGCGCTTCTGGTCACCCCATTCCTGGGTGAACTCGAGCGATAGGTTCTTGCCGTGCTTCTTCACCTGCACTCGTGTCGTGTTAGGCACGATGGTCGCGAGAATCTCGGAGATGCGTTGGAAATCAACTTCTGATTGGCGCTCGATCTCCTTGAGCACGCTTGTGACGTTGCTGCCGTCGGGCTTGAGACTCGTGCCGCTGTCCGGCTCCTGCATCTGGCTCAGCTTCCCCGGTTCAATGGCATACACCCGCATGGCGGCAAGCGTGCGCAACACCGGCGCAAACTTCGCTTCGCCGCCAACCAGCGGCAGGCTGAGGGAAGCCGCGTCGAGCGAGGGTCTCATCCCATTCACATTCGAGTTGAACGCCGTGCCCACCCGATCGAACCACCAGCGAGCTCCCGCCTCGCCGCTGACCGAGCATTGCTCGCGGACGACGGAAAACCCGTAGTTGGGCAGCGCCCTGACCTCGAACGCGTAGGAGCCGGAACCTGCCCTTCCGTTTAGCCGGCCGAAATCCACCCGCAAACCGAGATTCGGCGGGTAGCTCGTGCCCGAGGAGCGGTTGCGGACGGCGGAAATGCCGCCAGCTTTATCGAATACTGCCTGAAGCGGTGCAGCCATCGCCTCGGCGAGGAACGAGAAGACGCTAACGACATTGCTCTTACCCGAGCCGTTGCGGCCGACGAAGACTGTCGGGTTGTCGAAGGTGATGCTCTCGGAGGGAATGCTGCGAAACCGCTTCAGAGTCAGTCGCTTGATGGTCGGTTCCATGTCGTTCACCTTGGGGCAGCCAGCAGCATGGCGTCGACGAGGCGCTTCTCTTCACTCCCCTTCGGATAGAGGGCGGAGAGGGCGTTCGCGAGGCGCAGGAAATCGGGGCTGCGCTCCGGCTCGGACTTGAGCAGCGCGCGCAGCGCATTGGTGCGGCCACCGGCCTGAAGGAGCATTGCCGCGTGGATCCGGTCGAGGGTTGTCGCTTCGCGGGCGGCGGCCAGGCTCTCATCCGACACCTTGAGACCGGCGCGCTTTCCACGGTCCCGGCCCCGCCCTCGGATCGTGGTCGCAGCGTCAGGCCGCAGATCGGGAAACAGGATGCCCTGCAATGGGTTGGTCGTCGTCGCCTCCTGCTCGAGCCGCGCGGCGACGGCCTGCGCGCCCTCCTCGCCGAACAGCTGTCTCGCGCGTTCAGCGATGGGCAGCAGGCGCACAGCTCCCTTCTTCGTCTCGATCACGCGGCCTTCCCACTTGGGAAGTTCGATGCCCAGCGGCTGCGCGAAGCGGCGTACGACGTCGTACACCAGCGTGAAGCCCTTGGCCTTGCCGCGGGAGGAGCCCTCTTCGTCCTCAGCTTCGTCTAAGCCTTCCTCCTCCTCGCCCTCGGTGCCTGCGCCTTCGACCACATCGGCGTTCGTGCTCTGGAGCGTCCAGAGGAAGAGCGCCGTGAGTCGCGCATCTTCCTCTATGGCACCCGCGGCGCCATTGCGGGCTTTGGCATCGGCGGTGCCGAGCACCTGGGTGAGGGCGCTGCGGCCAACCACTTCCCAGACCTTCTCAAGGTATTTGGCGAGCGCGACCTCGCGTCCCTCTGCGGTCTCGACCCTCGCGTAGCGGCTGAAGATCTCAAGCGCGGGGCCGATGCAGGCGAAGACTAGGTCGGCGCCTCGAATCCCTTCCCCTTGCAGGCGCTCCATCCAGTCATCGACGCGCTTGGGCAGCACGCGCAGCACGTCAGCCCAGTCGCCAACCGGTGCATCGTCGGGGCGCGGGCGGCAGACTAAGTGCACGCTCGTAGCAAGCGCTGCAGAGTCACGGGCACGCAGGCGCGTAGGCATCTCGGTCGCTATCGGCCACGATCCCGTAATTACCCAGCCGCTTCGAATCATCCCCGACAGCAGCGCTTCCCAGCCTTCCGTCGTCTTGTGGGCGAAGACGACGCATCCCACGCCATCGTCGCGCAGCACTCGGCGGCCCTCAGCGAAGGCACTGGCCATGGTCTGTTCAAAGAAACCGCGATCTTTCGGCCTGCCGTCGACCTGCTTTGTCTCGTCCTGGACAGCCTCGGGATCCTTCGGTGTAAGAGGATTCCGAGTGTTGTATGGATCGCGAGAAAGTAGCGCCTCGGGAAGTGTACGCTTCAGCCAAACGAAGAAGAAATCAGAGAGATCGGCGTAGGCAAAGGCATCGTAGTAAGGCGGATCGGTAAACCAGACGTCGCCGGCCTCGTCTCCAAGAGGTGACCGCTGGGCGGCCGCCAATGCTACGTCACCAGCCACTCTTGTGACATTGGCGGCCACCATACCCCCGACAAGCTTTTCGACACAGACTTGGAAACCCCCACTGGATTCCGAGGTCGGGACGCCCTCGGCAAAATCCCAAAATGGCTTAACCCGACCGGTTTTTAGAACGGGATCCGGACACTCATTCGCCTTATGCCAAAGACACCCGGAAGAAGCCAAGTCAGCAAGCCTACCGAGTGCGAGCGCCAAGGTAAAATGGCCATCCGTCTTGATTGCCTGCCCGATCGTGGTGAGCGCTATCTTCTGCCTCGAAGAAAACAAATCGCCCCATGTCACCATGCCGTACCGCTGAACACGGAATCCGAGCGTGCCAACCGGCGGCAACGGCTCATTCGGTACGGCGCTTACGCCGCTGTCGCAAGCCTTGGCCTCCAGCCGCACGACTGCCTGTTGCGCTTTCCACACCGGCTCGTAGTCTCGATCGCTGGGAAGCCGGTACTGGCGGCCCACACCGCCCGGTAGGAGAGTTACAGCTGCGAGCAGTCTCGCTCCCCCTGTGCGGCGACCCTCTCCGTCGAACATCACGTCTGCTCCGCCGCGTTGCTCGATAAGCTGGGTGCGAACGCGGTCCGGCGGAACCACGGCGCCGCAGGCTAGGCATGTTGCCTTGGCACGAGTGACTGTATGACGTAGGACATTGTCGTCGCGGCCTGGCGTCACCATCTCGAAATCGACGCGCGGAGGTTCGCCTCGGGGCCGCACGACTCTCGGCGAGAGCATCCGGCGACGACTGGCCTTCTTGCAGAGCAGGAATGAGCGCACGAGCGGAATCTCGGCCCCACAGCGTGGAGCTTCACAGCGAATCGTGCGAGCCCATAGATATGCGATGGGGCGTGAGCCGTCGGGATCTGGCGGGTAGAACTCTGCAAGCCCTTTCTCGGCAGCAGCCCCGACCTCGTTGGCCGCGCGGCGAAGCTCGTCCGCGAATTTGGGCCCGCGGCGTGGTATCTCCTCGAGCAACACTTTCAGGATGAAACAGGCGACAGGATTCAAATCCGACGCAAAAGTGTCACAGCCCAGTCGCAGCGCCTCAAGGGGGATCGACCCACCGCCTGCGAAGGGATCTACAACAAGCGGCGAAGCGTCGCCATGCGCTCCGCGTACGAGAGCCCGTGCAGCCTCAACCCACGTTATTTGGCTGGCACGGTCCCAGTTGGCGATCTCGCCGATGAAGCCCAGGATTGCGCGGCGGAGGTCGGCATCGGTCTTGCCGGTATTGAAGGGAAGTCCATGTAGCGCTTGGCGTGCGGCGCTCTTAAATTCCGCGGGGCAGTGCCGGTCGCAGGGGTCGGGGAGGAGGATCGCCAAGAGCATCGAGCGGCAAGCGCCGAGTGGGCGGCGCGCCCACCATAGGTGCATTCTCGATGGATGACCCTGAGGCCGGCCTTTCTCCCGCACGGAGTGTTTGGACACCTCGGCGATTGGGAAGTCCACCTCGGCCAGGCGCTTGCATGTCTTCGGAATCACGCCGTCACCCCTGGTTTCATCTCTGGCTGTAGGCTCCGCCCGTTCTTCGCGAGGCTCGTCAATCTGCACCCGGCTATCGTAACCGCCAATGGGATGAATCGTTCCGTTATGTTCAGCACCGACGAAGCTCAGCTCGTCGAAAAGCTCCGGATCGGTCCGCGCGCCCCCACACCAATCTACGATACTCATTGGTTTGCCGTACAGAAGGAACTGCGGAACAGGGGGTGGCTCCACCCGCTTTAGGAAAGCTGCCGTCGGGCTTAGTAGTTCCTCACGCAGCTCCATCTGAAGCCTACCAAGTACGTTCATCCCAACCAGCGTTTCCTCCGTCGCTGCCTTCGCGCCCCAGAAATCGTCCTTCGGCGACTCCTCGACAATCGGTCGGTCGCCCGTAGCTAGTAGCAGCTCGCTGTACTTCTGCCAGTTTTGGGCGAGTTTGACCCGAAGGCACCAACGCATGATGCTGACGCGGACCTTGGCCCAATCGGGCCTCGTGTCCTTTCGGTGGAGCTTGCTCTTCATCTTTGCAGTCATGGGACTGACCTGCTGTATGACCAGCCTCTGGACCTCCGGTTTGTGTGGAAACCGGCACGCCTGGTAAAGAGCCTCGGACGTCAGAATCCGAATCCCGTTGACCGCCAGCGGAAAGCCGGAAGCCATGTTGGACAGACCACCGAATCGCTCGTTGGTCTTCCGAAACACCACCGAGCCTGGCCGGCTATACGTTCGCAGTTCGGCAGCGCCGCTCATCAGTTCGTCTTCCGAGGGAACAACGGATACCAGGGGTCACCAGCCCAGAATGCCAACGGACAGTTATTCGGGCAGTTGCGGAACGTCACGAACAGCGACCCGAAGCCCAACGTTTCAAGTACCATGTTGCCCAGCGGCCGCTGGTAAACGTTGAGATGGGGGCACATGGACCGAATTAGCGCACCGGCCTTGAGAAGCTCCTGTTCCAGTAAGTGGCGGCCTCCCTCGGATGAGAAGAACCTGTTATTCCCAACATTACCCGGCGTCCTGAATTCAGGGAAATATTTCAAGCCCTGCGCATACTTTTGGGTCAACCCATCATCAGGCAGGCTCGTCGGGCGGAGGACGTCCGATTGATTGATGTACATCTTGCGATCCTCGACCTCAACGCAGCGCCACCAATGGACATCGATCTTCTTCGCTGCAGCCTGGGCAGCCCTTTCAATCGCGGTCTTTGCGTAGTATTGACCGCTTCTGTGCATAGCTATGGCGACGACATGGACCTTGGCGTACTGGGTAGCGTCGGATTGAATCCATGACTTGAAATCGTTCTTGATGCGATTGCCCGTAAAGATCCCGTCATCCAAGTATAGGTAGGCGTCAGGGTCCCCACCACAGTCGTCGATCTCCAAGTCGCACTCTTCCTGGAGGAGTGAGCCGAATGTCTGCAACATTTCACGCTGGCTATTGCCGCCGCCCTGGATGTCGAGAAATTTCACGGTCTTCCAGAACAAACAGGGATTACCCCCGGCCAGCTTCTTGTTCTTCAGCAGGCTTGAGAGGAACGTTTGCACGCTAGCTTTTGCAATGTAGGTTTGCTTGAAGACGTGGTCCAATTCCTCCAGCATGGGTTCCTGGACCTCGCTATCAAACTGCTGGATCCATGTCTCCACATGATTCGGGGTCGGTGCGTCTATCTCACCATAGCGGTAATCAGCGACGGCGCCGACAATCGACTTCAGCAGAGTGCTCCTCTTGCTCATGTGCCACCCCTAGCTCGCTTCCAGAGGTAGGCGCGCTGGATCTCCGGAATGCGGATGGCCCTCCGCTGCAACTCCGAGATGATGTCTTCCACCCGAAGTGGGCTCCCAGTCACGAAGGACCTCCGTAAGTCGTGGAGTCTTCCCGAACCTCGGCTGGTTGTTTGAGGGCATCAACAGTGAGGTAGTAGTGCTCCACCTTTACAACCTCGTGCCAGGGTTTGGTCCCTGGATTCTCCACCTTATAGATCTGCGGCTGCGTGTCGCAGTGCGTGACTACGTAAAGCCAGAAACAGTCCTTACGGTCCTCGGCTACTCGGCGCTCGTTGGGCGTGAGGAGTACGGTGCCCCTCGCGGCTCCGAGCCCCTTGACCTCGATCAGCCGCAGCTCGCCGGAAGCCAGGTCAAGGCTGGTCAAGTCGTAGCCCAGGTTTTTCTCGGAGACGTCGTAGACCTGGCGGCCTTGCGCCTGCTCGTGCTCCATGACCACGCGCATCGCGGTGGCCTCGGTCTCGAAGTTGGGTTGGAGGCGCCGCACCTCGGGCGCGTCGCGTTCGGGATGCGGCAGCACGAGAACGCTTGCCAGCCGCTCCACCGCCTGTAGGGTGAGCGCGCGCTGACGCTCGAGGTCGGCCCTACGGCCCTCGCGGCGGGCGAGCAGCTCAGCGTGGCGGGTCTCTGCCTGCGCGAGCCGTCCTTCGGCGCCTGGGAGCTTTTGATCCGCCTCGGACACTGTGCGGCCGATCTCCTCGTCCGCGCGTTGGAGTAGCTCGGTGAGCGAGAGCTCTACGTGCACACTGACCCGCTCGACCTCGGCCTGGCGTTCCTTGCGCGTCTCTTCGAGGAACGGTGCGAGCGCGTTCTCATGGAGCCAGGTCGTCGCCTCGGGGAGGGCCGCGACCACGGGCATGTCGGCCGGCGGGTCGGCAGGCGCGAAGTTGCCGAGCAGGCCAGGCTCCTGGAGCTTGGCCTGACCGTCCGCGGAGATCTCCACGGCGAAGAGCCGCTCGTGGATGACTTGGCCAAGCCCATCGACAACCCTCGCCCGATAGAAGTCGAGTCGCGCCGGCTGCTCGTGCTGGAGCGAGTGGAAGCTCGCCCCGCTGCTGAGGACGTCCAGGGCCGCCTGCCGGGCATGCCGTCGAATCGCCTCAAATAGGGGATGGCCTGGCGTAACCCACTCGAGTTTCTCCGTTTCCGCCGTCTCGCGATCGGTCGAGCACCGCGGATAGCGGTCCGCGATAGCCGGGAGCTTCCAGTCGGCGTCCTTCTCATAACGGCGAAGGACTGCAGGGGTCCGCGCCGGCTCGAAGGCGTGTGGGACGCTTGGGATTGCCTTGAGGGTGATCGGCACGAAGTCGGCCGCATCGCGAAGGAAGCGCGCGATGGTCTCCGGCACGACCCGTCGCTCCTGCGCCTGCGCGCGCCGCTCGATCAGCATCTTGAGGTTGAGTTTCTTGCTGGCCAGTCCCTCCAAGGCGTTCTGGCAGATCGCTCGGAACTGTCTCTCGTCGACGTTGCGGAGCAGGCGATCCTCGAGGTCGGCGTCGCCGAGGCGCCCGGCGTAGTAGTCACGCAGTACGCGCTCGACGTGCGCCGCAGGGAGGATCTCGCCGACCACGTTGAAGACGGCGTCGTCCTCCAGCGCGTCGCGGATCTCCTGCAGCTTCTCGAGCAGCCGCTGCAAGACGCGGCCCTCAATCGTGTTGGTGGCCACGAAGTTGAAGATCAGGCAGTCCTTGCGCTGCCCGTAGCGGTGGATGCGGCCCATCCGTTGCTCGAGGCGGTTCGGGTTCCAGGGGATGTCGTAGTTGAAAAGGATGTTGCAGGCCTGCAGATTGATCCCCTCGCCCGCCGCCTCGGTCGCGACCAGGACCTGGATCTCGCCCTCCCGGAACTGCTGCTCGGCATGGAGGCGCGTTCCGACGTCGTCGCGCGAGCCAGACTTCATGCCGCCGTGGATGCAGCCGACACGAAAACCCCACGTCTTCAGCCGCGCCACTAGATAGTCCAGCGTGTCCTTGAACTCAGTGAATAGGAGCAGGCGCTGGTCCGGGTGGTCGAAGAAGCCTTCCTGCTGGAGCAATTCCCTGAGCTTGGAGAGCTTGGCCTCGATTCCCGCGTCCTCAACGGCCTGGGCCTGGGTCGCAAGCCGCCGGAGCTCTTCGACCTCACTGCGCACCTGTTCGGCGCTTCCAGCGAGAGTGATCGCCTCGAGCATAGCCTCGAGCCGCTCCCTCTCGCTCTCCTCCATCTCCTCCAGCTCCTCCGGATCAGGGAGATCCGGCGGTGCCTGGCGGACCAGCTCCTGCGCGCGCTTGAGTCCCTCTCCCAGGCGCCTCGCGCGATTCTCGAGCGACCGCCGCATGGCGAACGTGCTGGACGCAAGGCGGCGCTGGTAGAGGGACATCAGGAAGCCGATAGCGCGGGCGCGCGGATCTTCGCCGTCGGCGGCGGCGCGGGCGCTCTCGCGCTTCACGAAACGCGTCACCTCCCGGTACAGATCGAACTCCGCGCCATCGATCTGGAAGTCCACGGTGTGCGGGATGCGCTTGGTGAAGATCTTCTCCGCGGCCCAGGTCCCGTCCCCCCGCCGCTCGGGGAAGTAGACCATCGCTTCCTTGGTGCGGCGCAGGTAGAAGGGCGCGCGGCGGCGGTCCATCGCCTCGCGGATCGACTTCACATCGGCGTAGGCGTCGTTGTCTAGGAGCTGCAGGAACAGGCTGAAGTTCAATGGATCGCCCTTATGCGGGGTCGCCGTGAGCAGGAGCAAGTGGTCGGACGTGTCACGGAGCAGCTCGCCGAGGCGGTACCGCATGCTCTTGTGCGCCTCGTCCGTCGCTGACATGCGGTGCGCCTCGTCGACGATGACGAGGTCCCAGTGGACCTGGCGCAGCCCTGGCAGAATGTCCTGGCGCTTCGCCAGGTCGAGTGACGTGATCACCCGGTTGCGTTCGAGCCATTGATTCACGCCGAACTGGTCGCGAATGTCCTGACCCTTCAGCACGAGGAACTTAGCGTCGAACTTCTCCTTCATCTCCCGCTGCCACTGGAAGGCGAGGTTTGCCGGGCAGACGATGAGGATTCGCTCGGCGAGGCCACGCAGCTCAAGCTCGCGGATGAGCAGTCCCGCCATAATGGTCTTGCCGGCTCCGGCGTCGTCGGCCAGTAGGAAGCGCACTCGTGCCAGCTTGAGCAGGTGGTCGTAGACCGCCTCGAGCTGGTGCGGGAGAGGATCCACGCGCGAGATCGAGAGGCCGAAGTAGGGGTCGAAGTCGTAGGCGATTCCGAGAGCGTAGGCCTGGAGCCCGAGCCTCAGGAGGCGGCCGTCGCCGTCGTACGAGTGCCGGGCCTCAAGGACCATTAGGCGCTCGACGTCATCCGCGGTGAGCGTCACCTTGCGGAAGCGCTCGGACTGCGTCCCGACCAGCCCAACGACCCAACTCGCCGGACCATTCTCTTGCACGGTCTCCACCCGCATCGGCTCGTTGAAGAGAGAGCCTGTGAGAAGTTGCCCTGCGTGGAGGGGAGCGACAGAAGTCACCATGCGGCCCTCTGAGCCAGAACCACAGTGGGTCGTCAGCCGCACCGGGGCAGCGACGCGAAGTGCTCAGCACCTTGCCGATTTCGGAGAGTCTCTCGCCTAGAACCTGAGCGGCGCGTTGCTGAATGAGTGGTTGTTGCTCCCGGCAGCGGCGATTGCGTCGTACACCACCCAGCCGCTGGCTGCACTCGGCGCCTTCGCCCTCCGTCATCTTCGTTCTCAGAGACATCTTGACATCTTATCGCCTGCCAGGACTGCGGCTACACCGCTCTTATCACTGCCAAGTTGATCGCCTCCGGCTATTGGGCCGAGGTCGTAGCGAGAGCGCAATGAATCCCACCCAACGCCGCCGAACGATTGAGTTACCGCGTCAACCTGTTAACCATCTTCAGACAGCACTTGCGCGTGGCGCTCGGACACCTGCTGGCGATGGCATCGCGGAGCCTCGAGAAAGACCGGTAGGCCGGCTGGTACAGCATTCGGTACTTCGCCAGGGTGGCCCCTAGAGGCCGACGAGAAGATGCGGGCCGCGTCCCGCACTCGCCCCCACAGCCGAGCGATTGCTAGGCTAGATCTCTAA
This sequence comes from uncultured Acidobacteriota bacterium, assembly GCA_963732005.1. GTDB lineage: Bacteria > Acidobacteriota > Thermoanaerobaculia > Multivoradales > UBA5704 > JASLEW01. The sequence continues at coordinate 1,570,856 of CAVSXT010000005.1, read as the reverse complement.
GTCATTGATTTGATTGGCACCGGAGACGGGATTTGAACCCGTGACCCCCTGATCCACAGTCAGGTGCTCTACCACTGAGCTACCCCGGCGCAGGAGCAGGGGATCGTACACCAGCCCTCTCGGCGGGTCAAAAACGACCGGGAGGAAGAGGGCACCGGAGCTCCGGCCTCGCCCGCCGCCCGGCACCTTGCCATCTATACCCATCTCGGCTATAGTCGCGTTGGTTACTCTTGCAGCCGGCGGCGAGGCCCCCCCCCGTCTCGCCCAGCCAGGCTCCGGTGGAGGTTGCATCCCCGCCATGCCCACCATGACCGACCGAGACCTCGCCACCGCCGCCGCCGCCCTCCTCCCGCTCCCTGCAGCCACCTTCCACATCCTGGTGTCGCTGGCGGACGAGGACCGCCACGGCTACGCCATCATCCAGGACGTCGCCGCGCGCACCGCCGGCGCGGTGCAGCTCAGCGCCGCCACGCTCTACCGCTCGGTCCACCGCATGCTCGAGGAAGGCCTCATCGTCGAGGTCCGTGAACGCCCCGCCCCTGAGCTCGACGACGAGCGCCGCCGCTACTACCGCCTGACGCCGCTGGGCACCGCCGCAGCGCGCGCCGAGGCACGGCGGCTCGCCGAGCTGGTGGCGATGGCCCGTGCCCGCGGCCTGGCGCCGGGGGAGGCGTGATGGGAAGCGTCATGCGAGGCGTGACGGGAGGCACGATGCACAGCGAATCGAGAGCCCCGATGCCCCTCTACCGCGCCCTCCTCCACCTCTACCCGACGTCCTTCCGCCAAGAATACGGCGACGAGATGTGCGCCCTCCTAGCCCGCCGCTCCCGCGACGCCGCCGGGCCTCTCTCGCGCCTGGCCCTCTGGGCCGCCGCCGCCGCCGAGATCCTCCCCAACGCCGCGGCGGTGCACTGGGACCTCCTGCGCCAGGACCTCCGCTACCTGGCCCGCACCCTCCGCCGCGAGCCCGGCTTCGCGCTCACCGCCGTCGCCGTCATCGCCCTGGGCATCGGCGCCACCACCGCCGCCTTCTCGGTCACCGATTTCGTGCTCATCCGGCCGCTGCCGTTCCCGCGGCCCGAGCGGCTGGTGAAAGTCTGGGAGAGCAGCCCGGACTACTTTCGCATGGAGCCCTCGCCGGCCAACTACCGCGACTGGCAGCGCCTGACCCACTCCTTCGCCCCCATGGGCGCGCTGCACCAGATCTCCGTCAACCTGGTCGGACAGGGCGAGCCGCAGCGCCTCGAAGGCGCGGCGGTCACCGCCGAGCTGCTGCCGCTGCTCGGCGTGCGGCCGATCCTCGGACGCCTGTTCACCGCCGCCGACGACCGCGACGGCGCGCCCGGCACGGTGGTTCTCAGCCACAACCTCTGGCAGCGCGAGCTCGGCGGCGATCCCAGGGTGCTCGGCCGCCGCCTGCTCCTCGACGGCGAGCCGTTCGTCGTCGTCGGCGTCATGCCGCGCGACTTCTACTTCCCCCGCCGCGAGCAGGTGCTGTGGGTCCCGATGCGCTTCCGGCCGTCGGATTTCGACGAGCGCGACAACACCTACCTGGAGGTGGTGTCCAGGCTCGCGCCCGGCGTCTCCCTCGAGCAGGCGCGGGCGGAGATGCGGGTGGTGGCGGCGGCGCTCGAGCGCCAGTACCCCAAGGAGAACGAGCAGGTCAGCGCCGTCGTGCTGCGGCTGCGCGACGAGCTGTCGTCGCAAGCCCGCCTGCTGCTCATGGCGCTGTGCGGCGCCTCGCTGTGCGTGCTGCTCATCGCCTGCGCCAACCTCGCCAATCTCCTGCTGGCCCGCGCCCTCGCCCGGCGCCAGGAGCTCGACGTCCGCTCCGCTCTCGGCGCCGGCCGCGAGCGCCTGGTGCGCCAGCTGGCGACCGAGAGCCTGACCCTCGCCTTCGCCGGCGGCGCCCTGGGCGTGCTGGTGGCGATCTCGGCCCTGCCGCTGCTGGCCCGGCTCGTCCCGGTCAACCTGCCGCTCGCCCAGACGCCGGCCATCGACCTGCGGGTGCTGGCCTTCGCCGGCCTGCTCACCGCGCTGACCGGCATCGGCTTCGGCACCCTCCCGGCGCTCCGCGCCTGCCGTGACGCCGACCTCGGCGGCCTGCGCCAGGGGGTGCGGGCGGGCGGCGGCCGGCGGGAGCGCCTGCGCTCCATGCTGGTCGTCGCCGAGGTGGCGGCGGCGGTCGTGCTGCTGGTCTCGGCCGGCCTGCTGATGCGCGCGCTGGCGCGCATCCAGGCCACCGATCCCGGCTTCCGCCCCAACGGCGTCCTCACCGTGCGCACCGCCCTGCCGATCCCGAAGTACGACAGCGTCGCGCGCCGCGCGGCGTTCTACGACCGGGTGCTGGCGGAGGTGCGGGCGCTGCCCGGCGTCACCGCCGCCGGCTTCACCACCTACGTGCCGATGGTGTGGCGCGGCGGCATCTGGCCGATCGCCATCGACAACCAGCCCCACGTCCGCACCGGCAGCACCTCGGCGAGCCTGCGCTTCGTGACCCCCGGCCTCTTTGCCGCCCTCGGCATCCCGCTGCAGCAGGGACGCGACTTCAACGCCGCGGATACCGCCGACCGGCAGTTCGTGGCGGTGGTGAGCCGCTCCTTCGTGCGGCGCTTCTGGCCCGACGGCAACCCGCTGGGCCGCCACTTCCAGGTCGCTTTCCACGACCGCACGGTGGTCGGCGTGGTGGGCGACGTCCGGGTGCGCGGTTTCGAGCGCACCAGCGAGCCGCAGGTCTACCTCCCCAACCGCCAGGTGCAGGACGGCTGGCTGATCTTCTTCATCCCCAGGGACCTGGTCGTCCGCTCGGCGGCCGAGCCGACCGCCCTGCTGCCGGCCATCCGCCGCATCGTGCACGCCGTCGACCCCGAGCAGCCGGTGTCGGACGTGCAGACGCTGGCGCAGGTCGTGGAGGGCGAGACCGCCTCGCGCGCGGTGCAGGTGAGGGTGCTCGCGGCCTTTGCCGCCATCGCCTTCCTGCTGGCGGGCATCGGCATCTACGGCCTGCTCTCCTTCGCGGTGTCGCAGCGCGCCCACGAGATCGGCGTGCGCATGGCGCTCGGCGCCGGCACCGACGACATCCTGGCGATGGTGCTGCGCCGGGCCGCCCTGCTGGCGGCGGCCGGGGTGCTGCCCGGAGCGCTGCTCGCCTACGCCGCCGGCCGGGCGATGGCGGCGCTGCTCGCCGGCCTGAACCCCGGCGACGCGTCGACCTTCCTCGCCGCGGTGGTCCTCTGCCTGCTGATGACGACCGCAGGAAGCCTCTGGCCGGCGCTGCGCGCGGTGCGCGTCGATCCGATCACGGTGATCCGCAAGGAGTGAAGCCGGCCGCGGCGCGCCCGGCCCCCCTGCTCTCGCCACTCGCCGCTCAGCCCGCCGGCGCCAGACCCAGCAGCCGCCGCGCCAGCTCGCGCGGCAGCTCGCGCCCGGTCATCATCCGGAACTGCCCGCGGGCCTGGCCCAGCAGCACCTCGCGGCCGTCCACCGTCGCCGCGCCCTGCGCCGCGGCCGCCGCCAACAGCGGCGTCGCGCCCTCCTCCGCCCGCCGGTAGACGAGATCGACCACCACCGCTCCCGGGCGCAGCGCCGTCACCGCGAACGGCAGTGGCTCGCTCCCGGCGCGCTGGGCGCGGCCCAGCGGCGTGGCGTTGACCAGCAGCTCGAAATCGCCGGGGACCAGCTCGGCGAGCGGCCGCCAGGGCAGCCCGAGATCGGCGCCGGCGCTCTCGGCGCGCTCGACGCCGCGGTTGAACAGCGTCACCTGCGCGCCGGCGTGGGCCAGACCCACCGCCGCCGCCCGGCCGGCGCCGCCGGCCCCGATCACCGCGGCACGGCGGCCGGCGAGCTCGATGCCGCGGTCGCGCAGCGGCTCGACCACGCCCTCCGGGTCCGTCGACTCCGCCTCCCAGACGCCCTCCCGCCGCACCAGGGTGTTGGCGCCGCCGACCAGGCCGGCAAGCGGGCTCTCGGCGCCGCCCACCGCCAGCGCCGCGGCCTTGAACGGCGCGGTGATCGAGAGGCCGCGGATCGGCAGGCCCAACGATTCGAGCACCCCCTCCTCCACCACCTCGAGCCAGAAGTCGCCGAACGCATCGGTCTGGAACGGCAGGTAGAGCGCCGGGATGCCCAGCTCGCGATAGGCGCCGTTGTGCAGGCGCGGCGACAGCGAGTGGGCTACCGGGTTGCCCACCACCCCGAACAGCGCCTCGACCGGCGGCAGCGCTGGCAGGCCGAAGTCCTCGCGCAGCTTGCGGATCGACGGCTGGCCGGGCGCGCCCGGCGCCTCACCCGCCGCGCCGTAGACCACCGGCGCCCCCAGCCGCGGCGCCACCAGCCGCGTCCAGGTCCCGGCGTCGCCGCCGGCAAAGGCGGCGACGTCGGAGCGCCGCATGCCGTGCAACAGCTGCAACGGCGCCAGCGCCTCGCCCGGCTGCACCGCCCAGGGCACCAGCTTGTAGAGCGCCGCCTCGGCCGCCGTCAGCCGCGCCAGGCAGGCGGCGAGCCCGTCGGCGTCGGTCGCCGGCCCGTGCCAGGAGATCAGCCGCCGCGCCGCCGGGATGGCGGTCAGCAGCTCCGGCGTCAGGTCGCGCGCCCCCTCGAGGTCCACCCAGTCGTAGCGCCCCGCGGCCTCGAGCAGGCGCCGCTTGCGCCGCTCCGGCGAGCCGTCGAAGGCGCCGCCCTCGGCCCGGCTGCGCAGGGTGTAGAGGAGCTTGCCCGCGAAGCGCCCGCGCAGCGGCTCCGGATCGAGGTCGCCGACCACGTCGGCCCGCACCTCGAGCCATTCGACGCCGTCGAGCCCCGCCGCCAGCTCGGGGGTGAAGGGAGTGGTCAGGGTGGCGATCAGCACCGCCGCCGCCCCGCGCCCCAATCCCGCCGGCCCCGCCGGCCCCGTCGCTCCCGCCACGCCCCCTGCCGCCGCCACGCTCTCCCTCTCCGCCAAGCCCCACCTCCAGATGCCCGTCGCGCCACCCGCTCGCCCGCGGCCGGCTGCCTATAAGGATAGCCCGCCCGCCGGTATCCGCCGGTATCCGCCGGTATCCGCCGGCAACCGCCGCCTTCCGTCCCGGCATGCGTGTCTGGCACGAGAGCCGCAAGGCCCGCAAGGCATCGCTGCGCCGCGCGGCGGCCTCCTGGCGGCCTCCCAGCGGCCGTCGGGCGGCCGCGCGGCTCCACGCCGGAGCTTCCAGCGCCGCGCCGCGCATGCAAGGATAGAGCGGTAGTCTGGCGGCGGCGCCCACCGCGGAGCATCGAGGTTCTCTCCCGATGAATGAATTGTTAGCGCAGCTCGGCCGGCATGGTCTGGCCCTGGTGTTCGCCAACGCCCTGGCGGAGCGGATCGGCGTGCCGGTGCCGGCGCTGCCGACGCTGTTCGTGGCCGGCGCGCTGTCGGCCAACGGCCTGATCGGCCTGACGCCGCTGCTGCTGATCGCCGTGGCCACGCCGCTCGCCATCGACAGCGGCTGGTACCTGCTCGGCCGCTGGCGGGGCGAGCAGGCGGTGCGCTCGATCTGCCGCATCGCGCTCTCGCCGGAGGCCTGCGAGCGCTCGACCCAGGCGCTCTTCGCGCGGCGAGGCCTGGCCTCGCTGCTGTACTCGAAGTTCGTGCCCGGCTACTCGATCGTGGTGCTGCCCCTGGCCGGCGCCGCGCGCGTGCCAGTCCATCTCTTCCTGCTCTGGGACAGCCTCGGCAACCTGCTCTGGGCCGGCTCGGCGGTGAGCCTCGGCTTCATCTTCCACGGCGCCGTCGGGCGCCTGCTGGTCGTCGTGCACCGCTTCGGCATCGGGGCGGCGGTCGCCGCCGCCGCCGGCGTGGCGCTGCTGATCGCCATGAAATGGTGGGAGCGGCGGCGCTTCTACAAGGTGCTGCGCGTCGCCCGCATCGGCGTCGAGGAGCTGCGCCGGCTGATCGACAGCGGCCAGCCGCCGGCCATCGTCGACGTCCGCACCACCCGCAGCTTCGCCGCCCAGCACATCCCCGGCGCCCTGCGCATGACCCTGCACGAGGTGGACGGCAAGCTCGCCCTGCTGCCGCGCGACGGCGAGATCGTCCTCTATTGCACCTGCCCGAGCGAGGCTTCCGCCGCCCGCGTGGCGCGCCTGCTGATGGCGCGCGGCTTCACCCGCGTGCGGCCGCTGGAAGGCGGCCTCGACTCCTGGCTCGCCGCCGGCCTGCCGGTCGAGGAAGAGACCATGGTCGGCTTCCCGGCCCTCGACGCGACGGTAGGTTGACCGCCGGCCCCTGCCTGCCCAGGTGGTAGCATCGCCGGCGCGATGAGCGACGAGCGCGAAACCCTGGAGATCGACGTGCTGTTCGTGGGCGCCGGGCCGGCCAGCCTGGCGGGGGCCTGCCACCTGGCGGGCCTGGTGCGGCGGCACAACGCGACCGCCGGCCAGCCGCTCGAGATCTCCATCGCGGTGCTCGAGAAGGGCCGCGAGATCGGCAGCCACGCCCTCTCCGGTGCGGTGGTCGATCCGCGCGCCCTGGCCGAGCTGTTCCCCGACGACTGGCAGAGCGCGCCCTTCGAGGCGCCGGTGGGCAAGGAGGAGGTGCTGCTGCTCACCGCCCGGGCCGCGCATTCTCTCCCCATCCCGCCGCCGCTGCGCAACCATGGCTGCTACGTCGCCTCGCTGGGCAAGCTGCTCAAGTGGATGGCGCCGCGCGTCGAGGCCGCCGGCGTCGATCTCTTCTTCGAGTTCCCGGCGGTGTCGGCGCTGCTCGAACAGGGGCGGGTGGCCGGGGTGCGCACCGGCGACCGCGGCGTCGGCAGGAACGGCGAGCGCAAGGCCAACTACGAGCCCGGCATCGACGTCCGCACCCGTTGCGTGGTGCTGGGCGAAGGGCCGCGCGGCACGCTGGTCAAGCAGCTCGACGCGGCGCTCGGCCTGTCGCGCGGCAGCAACCCGCAGCTCTACGCGCTCGGCCTCAAGGAGGTCTGGGACGTGCCGCCGGGCCGCGTCGCCCCGGGCCAGGTCTGGCACACCCTCAGCTGGCCGCTGGGCGCCGGCGTCTTCGGCGGCGGCTTCGCCTACGGCATGCAGAACGACCAGTTGATCGCCGGCCTGGTGGTCGGCCTCGACTACCGGAACCCGCTCTTCGATCCCTTCCTGGAGTTCCAGCGCTGGAAGACCCATCCCGCCATCGCCCGCCTGCTGGCCGGCGGCAAGCTGGCGTTCTACGGCGCCAAGGCGATCCCGGAAGGCGGCTGGTGGTCGCTGCCGCGCCTCGGCGGCGACGGCTTCCTGCTGGTCGGCGACGCCGCCGGCTTCCTCAACAGCCAGCGCCTCAAGGGCATCCATCTGGCGATGAAATCCGGCATGCTGGCAGCGGAGGCCATCTTCGAAGAGCTGGCGACCGCCGCCGCCGCCCAGCCCCTTCACCAGCGCTACCAGGCCAAGGTCGAGGCGAGCTGGATCCGCGAGGAGCTGTGGCCGGTGCGCAACTTCCACCAGGCCTTCGACCACGGCCTGCCCGCCGCCATGCTGCAGGCCGGCCTGGGCCTGGTCACCGGCGGCCGCGGCTGGGGCGTGCGCGACCGCCTACCCACCACCGCCGGCCACGAGCGCATGGTGCCGCTCACCTCGGATGCCGGCCGCCGCCTCGCGCCGCCGCCGCCCATCCCGCCCGCCAGCGCCACCGTGGACGGCACCCAGCTGGTCTTCGACCGCCTCGCCGACGTCTACATGTCCGGCACCGCCCACGACGAGGACCAGCTCGTCCACCTGCACGTCGCCGATCCCAGCATCTGCGTCACCCGCTGCACCGCGGAGTATGCCAATCCCTGCGAGCGCTTCTGCCCGGCGGCGGTCTACGAGATGGTGACCGAGCAGCCCCCGGCCACCCCGGAGGCCCCGGCCCCCACCCCCGTCCGGCGCCTGCAGATCAACGCCGCCAACTGCGTGCACTGCAAGACCTGCGACATCATGGATCCCTACGGCATCATCACCTGGGTGCCCCCGGAAGGCGGCGGCGCCCAACTACAGCAAGATGTAAGGGGGGAGGGGACGCTCCGGGGAACGCTCCGCTCCCCGCGCCCCTCACTGCCGGTGCTTGCCGCCGGAGCCGCGCGGCGCGATCACGCAGTCGCCGCTGCCGCTCTCGATGCGGATGGTGGTGCGGCCGTCGCCCCGCCGCGCTCCCACCACCTTCTCGGAGTGGCGTCCCCGCCGCAGCACCGCGTCCGAGTAGTTCACCTGCAGGTCGCCGCTGCTCTGGTCCGCGGTGACGTCGAACGACGCTGCCGGGCCGGCGTAGACGCGCACGTCGCCGCTGCCGGTCTTGGCGGTGATCCGCCGCGTGTGCTCGAGCGAGCTGGCGACCTCGACGTCCCCCGAGCCGGTGTCGGCCATCAGCTCGTCGAGCTCCACGCCGATCACCCGCACCTCGCCGCTGCCGGTGTCCGCGATCAGCTCGCCGGCGGCGCCGTCGCGCACGATGACGTCGCCCGAACCGGTGTGCAGCTTCAGCTTACCGACCGCCACCTTGTCGATGCGGACGTCGCCCGAACCGGTGTCGATGGTGGCGTTACCCACCAGCTGGCGCACCACCACGTCGCCGGAGCCGGTGTCGATCGACGTCTCGCCGCGGCTGCTGCCGAGCACGATGTCGCCCGAGCCGGTGTCCAGATGCAACTGGCCGGAGAACGACTCGATGCGGATGTCGCTGCTGCCGGTGTCGAGCGCCAGCGTGCCTTCGAGGCCGCCGCCGTGCACCTTGCCCACCAGGTTGCGCAGCGCCACGTCGCTCGCCGCCGGCAGCGCGATGCGCAGGTTGGCGTAGAGCGTCGGCGCCGACGCCCGCCCGCCGGTGTAGATCCGCACCCGCTCGCCGCGATAGGTGGTCGAGCTCGAGCTGTGGTCGAACAGGCTCCAGAAGCTCGACTCGGAGCCCTCGCGCGGCCGCGGATAGAAATACGAGCGGTAGCGGTCCACCGGGTAGGACAGCACCCATTCCTCTCGCCCCTTGCTGTCCTGCCCGTGCACCCAGCGCATCTCCTGCAGCACCCGCTGGGTCTCGCCGGACCCGGGCAGCTCGGCATACACGTCGGCGTCGATCACCACCTGGTTGCCGGAGCCGGCAACCAGCTCGACCTGCCCGGCCAGGTTGGCGAGCCGCAGCGCGACCCCCGGCGTCGCCGGGAAGCTCTGCCGGAAGGTCCGCGTCTGCGGCTCGGCGGCCAGCCGCCCGGCCGCGGCCATGCCGACCGCCAGCGCCAGCGCCGCCGTCCAGCCGCGCGCTCCCGGGATGCCGCCCCGCCGGCGCTCGCCAGGCTCGCGATTTGCGCGGTGTTTGCCGGGTTTGCCGGGTTTGCCGGGTGCGCCGCGCTCGCGGTGCTCGCCGGGTGCGGAATGTTCGCCCTGCTCGTAGGATTCGCCATGCTCAGCCATCTGCGGGACCTCCGGTTGCCCATCGGCCGACACTACGAGACCACGGGCGACAAGGTTGCAGCCCCCCACCGGGGCCCCCGGGCGGGGGCGGGCGGCTAGGCCTGCGGCTCGGCAGCCGCCGTGGCGCCGGCGCCTGCCGTGGCGCCGGCGGCCGCCGCCGGCCCCTCGTACCGCTTCATGATCAGCGCGCCGTTGGTGCCGCCGAAGCCAAAGGAGTTGGTCAGCGCGTACTGCAGCGCCGCCGGGCGGGCCGTCAGCGGCACGAAGTCGAGGTCACAGCCCTCGCCGGGCTGCTCGAGATTGATCGTCGGCGGCAGCACCTGGTCGCGCACCGCCAGCGCCAGGATGCCGCATTCGAGGCCGCCGGCCGCTCCGAGCAGGTGGCCGGTGGCCGACTTGGTCGACGACACCGCGAGCCGGCCGGCGTGCTCGCCGAAGGCCGCGCGGATGGCCCGGACCTCGGAGAGGTCGCCGAGCTGGGTCGAGGTGCCATGGGCGTTGATGTACTGGATCGCCTCGGGCGCCAGGCCGGCGTCGCGCAGCGCCGCCCGCATGCACCGCAGGGCGCCCTCGCCGTGCGGCTCCGGCGCCGAAATGTGGTAGGCGTCCGCGCTCATGCCATAGCCCACGATCTCGGCGTAGATCGGCGCGCCGCGCCGTTCGGCGGCCGCCAGCTCCTCGAGCACCACGATGCCGGCCCCCTCGCCGATGACGAAGCCGTCGCGGCCGGCGTCCCACGGGCGCGACGCCCGCTCGGGCTCGTGGTTGCGGTGCGAGAGGGCGCGCATGGCGCAGAAGCCGGCGATGGCCAGGGGCGTGATCACCGCCTCGCTGCCGCCGGCGATCATGGCGTCGGCCTCGTCGTTCTGGATCAGGCGGAAGGCGTCGCCGACGGCGTGCAGGCCGGTGGTGCAGGCGGTGGCGGGCGAGGTGCTGGGGCCGCGCGCCCCGTGGTGGATGGAGACCTGGCCGGCCGCCATGTTGACGATCAGGCCGGGGATGAAGAACGGCGACACCCGGCTCGGGCCCTTCTCGAGCAGGGTGGTGTGGGTGGACTCGATCAGCGGCAGGCCGCCGATGCCGGAGCCGATGACCACGCCGACCCGGTCGGCGTTGCCGCCGTCGATGACCAGGCGGGCATCCTCCAGGGCGAAGCGGCTGGCCGCCAGGGCGAAGTGGATGAAGACGTCGCTCTTCTTGACGTCCTTCTTGTCGACGTAGTCCTGGGGGTTGAAGCCTTTGACCTCGCCGGCGATCCGCGACGGGAAGGCGGCCGCGTCGAAATGGGTGATGCGGCCGATGCCGCTCTTGCCGGCGAGCAGGCCGCGCCAGGTCGGCTCGGTCCCCACTCCCAGCGGCGACACCAGGCCAACCCCGGTGACGGCGACTCGGCGGCGCACTGCGGAGCTCAAGATCTCGGATTCGCGGGCGGTGGGGTGGAAGAGGGGGTCAGTTCTGGTCCCCGACGTTTTGCTCGATGTACTCGACCGCCTCCTTGACGTTGCCGATCTTCTCGGCCTCCTCGTCGGGGATCTCGATGCCGAACTCCTCCTCGAAGGCCATGACCAGCTCCACGATGTCGAGGGAGTCGGCGCCAAGGTCGTCGGTGAAGCTGGCCTCCAGAGTCACCTCGTCCTCGTCCACGCCCAGCTGCTCCACGATGATGCTCTTGACCCTATCCGCTACCGCCATCGGAACTCCCTCCTTGAATGGAACGGCTGACCCGCCCCGCTGCGCACAGACCGCAGGTTCTAGCATAAAGCCCCCCCCAAGGTCCATGGAACCTGGGGCTGGCCAGGAGGCCACGATCCGGCCGCCGCCAGCGCAATCTTATATGTAGAGGCCGCCGGAGACGTTCAGGACGTGCCCGGTCACGTAGCCGGCCTCTTCGCTGGCCAGGTAGAGCACCGCCGCCGCCGCGTCGCCGACCTGGCCCAGGCGCTTGAGGGCGATGCCCGCGGTCAGCTCGGCGCGCGACGCCTCGGGCAGGTCGGCGGTCATCGCCGTCTCGATGAGACCGGGAGCGACGACGTTGACGGTGATGCCGCGGCTGCCCAGCTCGCGGGCGAGCGACTTGCTGAAGCCGATCAGGCCCGCCTTGGCGGCCGCGTAGTTGGCCTGGCCGGCGTTGCCCATCATCCCCACCACCGAGGAGACGCTGATCACCCGTCCCCAGCGCCGGCGCATCATGCCCCGCACCACCTCGCGGGTCAGCGCGAAGGCGCCGGTGAGATTGGTGCGCAGCACCCGCTCCCAGTCGGCCAGCGACATGCGCAGCAACAGGTTGTCGGCGGTGATGCCGGCATTGTTGACCAGCACGTCGATGGCGGCCAGCTCTTCCGGCAGCTCCTTGAGCCGCGCGGCGACGCTCTCCGGCTGCGCGACGTCGAGCGTCAGCGGGTGGGCGATGCCGCCGGCGCCGGCGATCTCCGCGGCCAGCGCCGCCAGCCGGTCGGCCGAGCGCGCGGCCAGCACCACCCGCGCCCCCTGGGCGGCCAGCAGCCGGGCGACCGCCTCGCCAATCCCCTGAGAGGCGCCGGTGACCAGGGCGGTTTTGCCGTCGAGACGGAACATGCGGACTCCTTATGAGGTGGCCGGCGCCGCCCAGCCGTCCAGCAGCTTGCGCAGCTGCTCGGGCTCGCCCAGCGGCGCCGCCTGCACCCCGGCGGCGATGCGGCGGTTGAGGCCCGACAGCACGCCGCCCGCGCCGACCTCGAGCAGCGCCTCGACGCCGGCCTGGCTCGCCATCCACTCGACCGACTCCACCCACCGCACCGGGCTGTCGATCTGGCGGACCAGCGCGTCGCGGGCGGCCGCGGCGGTGGTCGCCGGCGCGGCGTCGACGTTGGTCACCACCGGTACCTCGGGATCGCGGAACGCGGTCCCGGCGAGCAGCTCGGCCATGGCCAGCCGCGCCGGCCGCATCAGCGGCGAATGGAAGGGCGCCGAAACCGGCAGCAGCGTCGCCTTGCGCGCCCCGCGCTCCCTGGCCAGCTCCATCGCGCGCTCCACCGCCCGGCGGTGCCCGGCCACCACCGTCTGGCCCGGTGCGTTGAGGTTGGCGACGGCGCACACCTCGCCCGCCACCGCCGCCTCGGCGTCGCGGGCGACCGCGGCCACGGCCGCCGCGTCGAGCCCCAGGAAGGCCGCCATCGCGCCCTCCCCGACCGGCACCGCCTGCTGCATCAGCTCGCCGCGCCGGCGCACCAGGCGCAACGCGTCGGCGAATGCCAGGGCCCCCGCCGCCACCAGCGCCGAGTACTCCCCCAGACTGTGGCCGGCCATGGCGACCGGCGACGATATCGGCGGGGGTGGCCAGGGCGCCGCGAAGCCGGCAGGCGGCGCCGGCGCGGTGAGCGCGCGATGGATGGCGATCGACACCGCGAGCAGCGCCGGCTGGGTGTTGGCGGTGAGGTTGAGCTCCTCCTCCGGCCCCTCCCAGCACCGCCGGGTGAGCGGCAGGCCCAGCGCCTCGTCGGCCTCCGCGAAGGTCCGCCGGGCCGCCGGCGAGACTTCCGCCCAGGCCCGCCCCATCCCCACCTTCTGCGATCCCTGACCCGGGAAGACCAGCGCGATGCGCGAGCGGGCGGGCATACTAGCGGCTCTCTCCGGTCAGCCGCTGCTCGTTGCTGTGCAGCTCCGCCAGCTTCTCGCCGATCTTCCGGTCCAGCTGCGCCTTGGCGAATTCGACGGCGCGGCGGATGGCGCTCTGGATGGCGCGGGGGTTCGAGCGCCCGTGGCCGATGAAGCAGCCGCCGCGGATGCCCAGCAGCGGCGCGGCGCCGTACTCGCTGTAGTCGACTCGCTGGCGGAAGTGGTCGAAGGCGGGCCGCGACAGCAGGTAGCCGATCTTGGTGCGCAGGCTGCGTCCCAGCTCCTCGCGCAGCATGCGCGACATCAGCTCGGCCAGCGACTCGGCGCTCTTGAGCAGCACGTTGCCGACGAAGCCGTCGCAGACGATCACGTCCACCGAGCCGTTGAAGACGTCGCGCCCCTCGACGTTGCCGACGAAGTTGAGGCCGGTCGTCTTGAGCACCTTGAACACCTCGCGCGTCAGGTCGGTGCCCTTGCCCTCCTCCTCGCCGATCGACATCAGGCCGATACGCGGCGACGGCGTGCGGATGACCTCCTGGGCGTAGAAGTGCCCCATCACCGCGAACTCGCGCAGGTGCTCGGGCTTGCTGTCGACGTTGGCGCCGACGTCGAGCACCACGGTGAAGCCGCGCGGGTTGGGGAAGACCGCGGCCAGCGCCGGGCGGTCGACGCCGGGCAGGGTGCCGATGACCATCTTGGCGACGATCATCGCCGCGCCGGTGTTGCCGGCGGTGACCATCGCCTGGGCGCGGCGGTCCTTGATCAGCTCGGCGCAGATGCGGATCGAGGAGCGGCGCTTCTTGCGGATCGGGGTGATCGCCGGCTCGTCCATGCCGACCACCTCCTCGGCGTGGACGATGGTGATCCGCCCGTCGAGCCGGGCCGCCTCCGGATGGCGGGCGATCTCCGCCTCGAGCCGCGGCCGGTCGCCGACCAGCAGGATGGTGGCGAGGTCGTCGACCGCCGCGCGCACCGCTCCCTCGACCGCGCTCTGCGGCGCGTAGTCGCCGCCCATCGCGTCGACGGCGATCGTCACGCTCATCGGCCGACCGCGCCGACCGGAGCGGCGTCGACCTCGCCACGGGGCGTGGGCAAGGGAATGCGCATCCTGGAGGGGGATCAGTCCCGGACGGCGGCCACGGCGGCCGGGCGGTGGGACACCTACTTCGCCTCTTTGGTTTCGATCACCGGCCGGTTGTTGTAGTAGCCGCAATGCGGGCAGGCCCGGTGGGGCATTTTGGCCTCGCCGCAGTTCGAGCAGATCGAGGTGGCCGGGCTGTCCAGGGCGTCGTGCGCCCGGCGCCGGTCGCGGCGGGCCGAGGAGTGGCGTCGCTTGGGATTTGGCATCGTCGAGCCTCGCGAAAGTGTGAAACGTCTCTACGGATCGCAGCCTGCCGCGCTCAGTCCCGGCCGCCCTCCAGCTTCCCTTTGAGCTCGGCCAGCGCCGCCCACCTGGGGTCGGGCGCCGGCCCGGCGCAGTCGCACTCGCCGCCGCGCTCGTCGAGCTCGGCGCCGCAGCGCGAACAGAGGCCGCGGCAATCCGGCCGGCACAGCGGCTTCATCGGGATGTTGAGCTGCAGCTGCTCGAGGACGATCGGCCGGGTGTCGAGGACCTCGCCCGCGACCACCAGCGTGTCGAGATCGTCCTCGGCAAGCTCGCTCTCGTCCTCTTCCGGCGTTTCCGGCGTCTCCGGCGCCCGCTGCGGCTTATGCGTCCGCTTGTGGTGCGGTTCCACCAGGACCAGCAGCTCCACGCCGGCACTGGTGCTCACCGCGTGCGGCTTGAGGCACCGGATGCAGGCCAGCGTCTGGTCGTAGGAGAGCCGTCCCCGCAGCAGATAGCCCGGATCGGCAAAAACCACCTCACCCTGCCAGGTCACCGGTCCGAGAGCCAGCACCTCGGGCCGGTCCAGCGCCTCCGCCGCGATGCTCTCGGTTTCGTCCCAGTGAAAGGGCTCTTCGCGTACCTGATCCAGCCAAATCCGCATCGAGCATCTCCCGACCGGGCAAACGCGAAGGCTAAGGGATTCCTTCCCCCCTGTCAATCGGCGGTGGCGCTCGGCGGCAGTGCTCCATTCTTGTGCTGCTGGGAGCGAAGCCCCATCCCGGGACTGGAACAGAGAGCTCCGGGATGGAGCGGGCGGCTGGCGAACCTAGGGGCAGATATGCCCGCACGAAGCGAAAGTGCAACGAGCCGTTGCCCCTCCCTCGACCTTCTCCAGGACGGCGCTATCCAGGCGGATGAGAGTCTCACGGTTAATGCGCAGGTTCAAAACTGGCTTTTTCATCGTCGGGTCTCCCAGGAAGCTCTTGGCGATGGCCCAACGTGGACCACCTATGAGCGTAGTGACCGAGAACGCTGATACGAGACAGTTGATCTGCACTGCCGAACCCGAGGACTTCCAGGATGACACCGCACCGCGACCGAATGGCCCCCGCCGGGCGGGTTTTTCGCTTACTCTGTTGGCATCGAATCAAGCCAATCGATCGCGGGAGGCCATCCTGAGAGTTGCAGCGGACGACGCGGAGCGCCATCGTGCGGTGTTCGTGGCAGAGCACCCGCGACCGGCGGCAGCGCCGGCGGACGCACAGACGCTGAAGGAGCACGCTCTGGCCGAGAAGCTGGCAAAGTATCGCGGCTGGTACACCCTCCTGCTGGTCAACGGCATGGGGATGCTGGTGATCGGCGTCGTCCTGGCGCTCTGCCTGCCGCCCAACTCCCCGGATCCGCGGCAGGCAATGCCGCAGGACAGCTGGCTCGTCCATACCTTTGGCGACGCCGGCCCCGGCATCCTCGCCCGCTCGCTGTCCGCGGCGGCGATCCTCTTCGGCATCGGCATCACCGCCTACGCCTCGCGGTGCCTCACCGTTCGCCTGCGGCACCAGGAATACCGCCTGCGCCGGCTGCTGCGCCTCGGCCCACCGCAGCCAGGCCGGACCGCCGCGCGCCAGCAGCGCGGCCGGAGGCTCGCGCCCTTGGGACGCGACCTGGACTTGTGACTTCAATTCGCATAGCTTGAATCCTTCCACGAGCTGCCGGCGGAGCCGGATCGACGGCCCTGGCGCGCGCTCGCCGCGGAGGCAAGCCATGAAGGCCACGTTCGCCGTCCTGTTCGTCGCGACCCTGCTGCTGATCCCTATGGCGTCCACCGCGGCCGTCGCCGGCGGCGCGCCAGGCGCTCCTGCCACGGCGGCCCCAGCGCCGGCGAGCGTGGCTCCCGCCGGCGCCGCGGCCTCCCCCCAGCCACCCGCCGCCAGTGCGGATCCGGCCGGCGCGCCGGCAACGCTGGGCCAGTGGGGAACGCCGGCGGCGGAGTGGCTCTTCGCCTGCGTGCCCCAGTGCTCCTATTACCAGGGCATCTGCCAGGAGGAGTGCAGCGGCCTGGGCGGGATCAAGTCCTTCAGCTGCACGCCGCCTCCTCCCGGGATCTGCGCGCACTTCACCTGCGTCTGCAACAAGGGTCTCTGATCGGGTGACAGCGCGCCGATGAATCGGAACGGGGCGCACCGATGATCGGAAAGGGGCGCACCGCCCCGATCGGAACGGGGCGCACCGCCCCGGGCGCACGAGTGGCTTTCAGCGCGGCCCGGCGGCGGTGCAGTCTCTCATCAGCAGCCGCATCGTCGGCGGCGCGGCGGTGGCGGTCAGCGTGGCGCCGCCGCAGTTGGCGAGCGGTTCGAGGACGGTCTCCCAGTCGCGCCACAGCTCGACCTGACGGCGGGAGGCGAGCGGGAAGCCGTCGACGAAGCGGCGCACGCGGCTGACGATACGCAGCGCCGTGCGCGGCTCGAGCCAGACCCCGAGCGAAAGCGGCGGCCCGGCGGCGGCGCCGCCGGGGGCCGAGGTGCCGCCGGCCGGGCCGCCAGGCGGCACCAGCGCCGCCAGGCGAGGGGCGAGGGCCGCGGCCTGGCGCAGGCTGTCGGGGTCCAGGGCGAGAATGCGCCAGCCGGCGCTCTCGGCGGTTGGCAGGCGCCCCCCGAGCAGGCGGAAGAGGCCCTCGGTCGGCAGGCGCCAGCGCGCCGCTCCCGCCGCGCTGGCGGCATTGAACACCGCCACGCCCGGCAGGTCGCCCAGCGACGTGATGCGCAGGCCGCTGGCCTCGAACAGCGCCAGTGCCGCCGGCGGCAGGGGAGCCGGTGGCGCGGACCTGCCGGTATCGGCAGCGGAATCGCGGCCAGAACCAGGAGTAGAGCCCCGCGCCGCGATCTCGGCGCCTGTCGCGTTGCCTCCCGTTGCGGCGATTCCTGGCCGGCCACCTGCCGTGGCTTCGCCAGCCGAGGTGCCGGCGTCATCCGCCATGCGACCTCGCCCCTCGGGTCCCACGGCCAGCAGCAGGGCCGGTATGGGACCCGCGCCCGCCAGCAGCGTTCCGGCGGCGTCCCCCGTGCCAGCCGCAATCGCTCCCTCGATGGCCACTGCCGCGCCTTCGACGCGCGGGCCGCCGGCACCCGCTCCCCCGCCGGCGCCCACCAGGGACAGAGCCAGGTCCGATCCGCGGCGGGTGAGCGCGTAATACCCGGCGGGGATCTCTTGCCGCGCACCCGTCCAGTGCACGACGGCCAGGCTCTCTGGCAGCGCCACGTCCTGGGTGGCGCCGGCGGGCACCGGCGCCCCTGCCGCCACCACCGCCGCCGGCGGCAGCTCTTCACCGGCGGTGGCGCTCCACAGCCGGCCCGACCAGGTTACCCGCGTGTTCCCGGCGGCGCCCCCTGCCAGCCAGGGGTTGCCGGCGAGCCGGCCGGCGAGCTTCGCCACCACCGCCAGCGCCGGGTAGATCCTCGCCACCACCCGCAGGCGCCCGCCCGCCAGGTCCGCGCAGGCCACCAGCTCGCTGGCGGGAGGCACCTGGAAGGGTCCGAACGTCGGCAGCTCTTCGGGCTCTCGCGCCCGCCGCGCCGCTGCCTCCTTGCCGATTTCTCCGGCGTCGCCAGCGTTGCCGGCGTTGGCGGCATTGCCGGAGAGGTCGGCGGTCAGCCGCACCGCGGCTTCGATCAGGTCCTGCGGGTCGCCGATCGCCGCCGCCAGCACGCCCAGGTTCTGGTGCGGGTAGGGCAGCCAAAGGCAGACGTCATAGGCGCCGCCGGCCAGCAGCTGCAGCGGCTCGGCAACGCCGCCGCCCGCAGCGCCCAGCCGCGGCGCTGCCGCCCGCTCGCGCGGCAGGTACCAGTACCAGACGTGCCCAGCCAGCAGCGCCAGGATCAGCAGGCAGGCATAGGCGGCGCGTTTCATCGCCGCTCCCCCGCGCCAAACCGCGCGCTCAGCTCCGCCAGCGCGCCGGCCACCGCCCCCAGCACCTCGTCGTCGCCCTCCCCCACCCCCAGGTCGCACAGCTCGGCGCTGACCGACCGCACCAAATCCGCTGCCAGGTCGTCCTCGCCATACGGAGCGAGCGGCGGCAGGGCGCGGAACGGCGCCGCGGCCCCCGTCACCTCCCGCAGCGCCGCGGCGTAGCCGCGCGCCGTGCTCTCCAGGCTGTGGTGCGCCGCGGCCCAGCGCCTGGCGTTCTCCCCCATCGCCTGCCGCAGGCCGGCATCCGCCTCCAGCCGTTCCAGGTAGGCCGCCAGCAGGTCCTCCTCGCCCTCGTCCGGATCCACCTGCGCGCAGCACCCTTCCGGGACCTCGGCGAACGCCCCCACCCGGCTGACGATCACCGGCTTGCCCAGCCCCAGCAGGCGGACCAGGGCCCCCGAGGTCTCGCCGGCGGTCGGATAGCGCAAGTTCACCGCCACGTCGGCCGCCGCCATGTACAGCAGGAAACGCTCGAAGTCGAGCCGCCCGGTCACCGTCACCCCGTCCATCCGCTCCGCCGCCGCCACCGCCGCGAAATCGAAGTGCGGCGACACCTCCCCGACCAGCAGCAGCACCGCCCGCGGCGCCTGCCGGCGCAGCCTGGCGAAGGCTCGCAGCAACGCCCGCGGGCGCTTGGCGGCGGTGAGGAAGCCGAACGAGGCGACGACGAAGGCGTCCGGCGCCAGCCCCAGCGCCGGCCGCGCCGCCGCAGGTGTCGGCGGCGGCGGCGGCGCTCCCAGGCTGAATGGCGAAGGCACCACGGCGATCCGCGCCAGCGGCCGGCTGGCCTGCACCCGCCGGCGGGTGAAGTCGTTGTGCACCAGGATCCCCAGGCTGCGGTCCACCACCCGCTCGAACAGTGGATAGCTCCACGGGTCCAGCGGCACGCCGGTCGCCAGGCAGCGCCGCGCCACCGCCTCGCCGGTCAGGCCGTAGGCATAGCGCATCTCGGCGACGTAAGCCTCCGCATCGCCGGCGACCAGCGTCAGCTCCCGGACCAGGTGGTGGAGCACGTACTCGTGGAGCGCCACCACCCCCGGATTAGCCAGCAGCGCGCGGTAGATCGCCGCGTGATAGTCGGGATTGTTGCCCAGCTGATAGAGCACGGCGTCGAAGCGGCCGCCGGCCAGCAGGCCCGGGAAGGCGCGCTCGGGATGCACCGCCAGCCCGCCGAACGCCGCCGCGGCGGCGGGACGCCAGCCGTCGGGGACGATCAGCTCGATGTCCATCAGGCGCGCCAGCGCCGGCAGCAGCTCGGCGCTGTAATCGGCGATGCCCGATCGGACCGGCGGCAGCGGGCTCCAGTAGGCGATGCGCATGGCGGCCACGACCCGGTCAGGCGGGCGGCAGCGGGCTCCGGTAGGCGATGCGCATGGCGGCCACGATCCGGTCAGGCGGTCAGCGCGGCGATCACCTGGTCCCAGCCGATCGCCCTGACCCGCGCCTGCCCGGCGGCCCCCAGGGCGCGGGCCTCCCGGCGGTCGCGGAACAGGCGGTCGAGCCGCGCCGCGATCTCGCGCGGCGCGTCGGCGGCGCAGACGAAACCGTTGACGCCGTCCTCCACGAACTCCAGCACGCCGCCGGCGTCGGCGGTGGTCACGACCGGCTTGCCGGACTTGAACGCCTCCACCGTGACGTAGCCGTAGTCCTCGTCGTAGGGCGCGTAATAGACGCAGCCGGCGCCGGCGTAGAGCTCCGCCGCCTGCCGCTCGTCCACCCACCCCAGCAGCTCCACCCGCTCGGCCACGCCCAGCCGCGCCGCCAGCTCGGCGAGCCCGTCGCGCTCGGGACCGGTGCCGGCGATGCGGCAGCGCACCGCGGTCTCGGTGTGCTTGAGCGCCCGGATCAGCAGGTCGCACCGCTTCATCACGTCCAGCCGCCCGATGGTGAAGACGTAGTCGCCGAAGTCCCCCGCGTGATAGCCGGCCTCGTGCCGGGGCGGCGGGTACAGCACCTCCGCCTCGACCTCGTTGTGGCGCCGCAGCCGCTCGGCGACGTTGCGCGAGATGGTGAAGACCGCCCGCGCCTCCCGCAGCGTCCGGCGGTCCATGTCTCGGATCGTCGCGATCGCCGCGCGGTCCCGCGGCCCGTCGCCGAAGTCGCTGTAGCCGGTGCCGAGCAGATCGTAGATCTGGCGCAGCTGGTGGACCAACCACACCACCTTGTTCGGATGCTTGATCATGTAGGACGGAAAACGGGTGGCGATCACCCGGTCGATCCGCCGCCTCGCCGCCTCGGTCAGATCGATCATTCGCCACGCCAGGCAGCCCTTCAGCACGTCGACGCGGGTCGGCCAGTGGAACGGCACCCGCACCAGGTCCACCTCGAAGCCGCGCCGCGCCAGCTCGTCGCGCAGCGCATCGCACAGCATCTCGGCGCCGCCGCGCACGAACGGCACCTGGGTGTCGCAGATGCAGATGCGCTCGCCGCTCATCGCCGCGGAGCATCGCCGGCGCCGGTGGCCACCGCGGCGGCAGCGGCCGCCGCCTCGGCCCGCGCCTCGAGCTCGGCCAGGCGGGCGCCGAGCAGGCGGGTCTCGCGCGCCGTGCGCTCCTGGGCTTCGGCCAGCTCCTGCAGCATCCGGCCCGCCGCCTGATTGAAAGCGTTCTGCTGCGCCAGCACCGGCCGCAGGAACCACTTGAGGAAGAGATGGAAGAACGCCTTGCGCGAGCCGACGATCAGCTTGCCGAGCCGCGGCCGGTGGGAGAAGGAGACCGGCTCCTGCACGTACTCGGCCGCCTTGACCGCCAGCAGCGCCTGGGCGAAGCCCCCCGCGCCGCCCGTCGCCCCCGGTGTCCCCAGGCCGCCGCTCGACCCGCCGCCCACCGTCGCCGCCTCCGCCTGCCGCTGGCGCACGCCCGAGCGCAGCTGCTGCAGCACCTCCGCGACGCGCGGATCCGGCGCCGCGGCGGCATCGCCGGCGCTTTCCACAGTATCGGCGGGACCGGCGGCACCGGCCGGTGCCAGCGGACCGCTCAACGGCGCCTCGCTCACGGCGGGCCCTCGAACCCCAGGAAAACGCCCAGGTTGCGCGTGTCCTGGCTCTTCGGGTCGCGGTGCGCCGGCACGATGCCGTCGCTCGTGTCGAGGGTGAAGCGATAGAACCATTCGTGCGGCGCGTCGGGGAAGAAGCCGAGGTCGCGCGCCGCCGGCCGCAGGGCCAGGTCGACCGGCGTGCCCTGGCGCTTGCCGTCGCTGTCGAAGCGCACGATTACCCGCTCGACGCCGCTGTCCAGGGTCAGCTGATTGATCTCGGAGAGCGAGTAGACGTTGAAGCGCAGGCGCTCGACCGGCGCCGGCGACACCACCACCACCTCGGAGCGCGAGGCGCCGCGCACCCAGACGCCGCGCGGATGGCGCTCGTCGGCATAGAAGTTCTGCTTCGGCACCACCCAGACGCCGCCCGGCCAGGCGCGCAGAAAGTAGCCGGGGATCTTGGCGATCAGCGTCAGCTCGAGCGGCAGCGCCTGGAAGGTGGCGGCGCGCACGTGCGCCTGCAGGGTCGGCTCCGGCGCGAGCTGCATCAGCGGCACCGCCGCCACCGCCGCGGTCCACAGTCCGGCGGCGGCGAAAGGCAGCACCAGGCTGCGCCGCGCCGCGATCCGCCCGGGCAGGAAGAGCAGGGCCGGATAGATGCCGGCGAAATAGCGGTTGCCCACCGCCCCCATGCCGCCGTGGTAGTTGTTGGGGCGCAGCACGAACAGCGCCAGGCAGTAGGCGGCCAGCGCCAGCAGCAGCAGGTGGCGCGAGCGATCCTTGGGCCCGACGAGGTACAGCCCGAAGGTGAACAGCGCGAACGGGAAATAGGGCAGCAGGCCGGTGTGGCGGCCGGCGACGAAGTAGCCCAGGTCGTAGAGCAGCATGCGCGGCGTGGTCTCGATGCCGAGCGCCGACCAGGAGCCGAAGCTGGTGTTGCGGTACAGCGCCCAGAAGTCGCGCTTGCTTTCGAGCGGGTACTCGCTTTCGAAGGAGCGCCGGTGCACGCCGCGGTACGGGCTGTAGCTGCCGGTCAGGTGCCACTGCGCGGCGAACAGCAGCGCGAGGCCGGCGAGCGCCGGGGCCGCCAGCGCCAGCACGCCGCGGAAGCGGCGCTGCCACAGCAGGTCGATGGCGATCGGCGCGGCCAGCACCCCGATCGGTTCCTTGGAGACGAAGCCGGCGGCCAGCAGCAGGCCCGCCACCCCGAGCAGCGCCGGCTCGCGCCAGCTCCACACCTGGCGCCGCCGCACCACCTGCCAGATCAGCAGCGGGAAGAAGGCGCACGCCATGTCGAAGACTTCAGGCTGTAGCCAGAACACGTAGCAGAAGGCGGCCGAGGCGAAGAAGAAGCCGGCCAGGTACAGCCCGACGTGGCCGCTTTCGCCGCGCCAGAACCACCACGCGGCCCACATCATGGCGAGGAACAGCGCCATGTTGAACACCACCATGCCCGGCACTCCAAAGACGGCGTAGAACGGTACCGCCGCGAGCGGGTAGATGAACGGCTTGCCGTAGCGCAGGGTCTTGCCGTCGTCGGGAGTGGAAAGGATGAGGCCGTTGGGTCCCTGGTCCCAGATGCGGTAGGCGCGCTCGAGATCGCGGTGATCGTACGAGAGGTCGTGATCGTGCCAGATGCTCTGGGTCATCATCACGTAGGCCGGCTCGTCGGCGATCGGCCCCGGCGGGAAGTGGAGCTTGTAAACGGTCGCGGCAAGCCCCAGCAGGAGCAGGGAAACGTAGACGGCGGCAGAGGGCAGGGCGCGCATCGCGAGGGGGGCCGGTGGCGGTAAAGATACACTCATCGTCAAGGCCATGGCGATTCCCCAATCCAGCCCGCGCCGCGACCGCGTACCGGCCGCCGGCCGCGGCAGCCCGGAACTGGTCGCGCGCGCCGTCCTGCGCCTCTTCTCGCCGCGCCGCCTCGCGGCGACTGCCGCCTTCCTCTGCGACCTGGCGCGCCGCATCCGCCGCCGCCGCGCCGAGCCGCGCCTGACGGTGGCGGTGGACAT
Source organism: uncultured Acidobacteriota bacterium (assembly GCA_963732005.1). GTDB lineage: Bacteria > Acidobacteriota > Thermoanaerobaculia > Multivoradales > UBA5704 > JASLEW01. Next base: position 1,547,600 of record CAVSXT010000005.1, on the reverse strand, counting down.
CGACGGCCTCTACGAGACCCTGACCGGCGTCGGCTGGTATCTCCACGAGCTGCTGGCCCACCTGGCGCAGCGCGACGATCTCCGCCTCCGTCTCTACGGTCAGCGCCTGGCGCCGACCGAGGAGCCGCCGCCGCCGGTGCCGCCAGCCGAGCCGCCGGCCGAGGACCTCGACGCCACGCGGTCGCTCGCACCGGCGCCTGCGTCCTCGGCCCTACCTCCGTCCTCAGCCCCACCTGCGCCATCGGCCCCACCTGCACCATCGCCCACGCCGGAACCATCGGCCCCACCGGCACCATCGGCCCCACCGGCACCATCGGCCCCACCGGCACCATCGGCCCCACCTGCACCCTCCGCCCCACCTGGACCATCGGCCCCACCTGCACCATCGGCCCAGCCGGCACCATCGGCCCAGCCTGCACCATCAGCCCCACCGGCACCATCGGCCCCGGAGGCATCGCCGGTCCGGATGCCGTCCGATCCTCCGTTTCCGTCCGGTCCCGTGGTGCGCCTGCCCGCCGGGCCCGCCATCGAGCACGTCACCTATGCCGCTCCCGACGGGCTGGTGATCCCGCCCTGGCGGGCCGACCAGCTGCTGCGGCGGTTGGCGCCGCTGCTGGTGGCCGCCGACCGCAACCGCGTCCTCTTCGCTCCCAACTTCCTGCTGCCGCCGCTGTTCCGCTGCGCCCGCGGCGCGCGCGTCGCCGCCATTCACGACCTTTCCTGGCACCGCGTGCCCTGGGCGGTGCGGCCCGACACCGCGCGGGCGCTGGCCGAGCGGCTCGAGCGGACGCTGCTCGACGCCGACCTGCTGCTCACCGACAGCCAGGCGGTGGCCGGCGAGCTGGTGGCCGCCGGCGTGGCGCCGGCGCGCGTGCGCGCCATCCATCTCGGGCCCGGTCACCTGCCGCGGTCTCCGGCGGTGCTCGCCGCCGCCGCGCCGCCGGCCGGCACGCCTGATCGCTACGGCCTGTTCGTCGGCACCCTCGAGCCGCGCAAGAACGTCACCACGCTGCTCGCCGCCTGGCGCGAGCTGCGCCGAGCCGGCGGCGCGCCGCCGCTGCTGCTCTGCGGCCCCTACGGCTGGCGGGCGGGCGAGCTCCGGCGCGAGCTGGCCGCGGCCGAGAGCGAGGGCTGGCTGCGCTACCTGGGCTACGTCTCGCCGAGCGAGCTCGCCGCCCTCTACCGCGGTGCCGCGGTCGTGGCGCTGCCGTCGCTCTACGAAGGCTTCGGGATCCCGGTCGTCGAAGCGTTGGCGGTCGGCGCGCCGCTGGTGCTCTCCGATTTACCGGTCTTCCGCGAGGTGGCCGGCGACGCGGCGCTCTACGCGCCAGCCATGCGACCCGACCTCTGGCACGGCCAGCTGCGGCGGGTGCTGGACGACGGCGCCCTGCGCCAGGCCCTGTCGCGCCGCGCCCGGGAGCGCAGCGCCCGCTTCGACTGGCAGCGGACCGCCGCCGCCACCGCCGCCGCCTGGCGCGAGGCGGCAGGCGCCGCCTAGCGCCGGCTGGCCCGGTGCTCGTCCAATTGCCGCCGACTGGCCGGCGCACGTCCAATTGGAGCCTGACCGCCCTGCGCTCGTCCGGTAAGATGCTGCGCCATGCCGACGGCCGCCTCTCCCGCCGCCGCCGCGCTGCCGGCGACGCCCGCGGCTCCCGCGCCGCGCCCACGGGTCGCCATCGACCTGCGGGCGCTGGTGCCGCCGCCCACCGGCATCGGCGTCTACACCCGCTCGCTGGCGATCGCCCTGGCGCGCCGCGGCGGCATGCGCTACCTGGGCGTCGCGCACCGGCCGCCGCGCGGCGCCGAGGAGCTGGCGGCGGCCGGCATCGACCTCGAGCAGCAGCGCGCGCCCCTGGGTGTCGTCTGGCAGCAGCTGGCGCTGCCGCGGCGGCTGCGGCGCGGCGACGTGGACCTGTTCTGGTCGCCGCTGCTGACCCTGCCGCTCGCCTGCCCGGTGCCGGGCGTGGCCACCGTCCACGACCTCACCGTGCTGCTGTTTCCAGAAGCGCACCGCGCCAAGGTGCGTGCGAGCCTGCTGCCGTTCCTCGCCGCCTCGCTGCGCGAGGCGCGGCGGCTGGTCACCCTCTCGCACGCCACCGCCGCCGACCTCGCCGAGCAGTTTCCGGGCACCGCCGGCAAGGTGCGGGTGGTCTACCCCGGGGTGGACGAAGAGTTCCGTCCGGCCGGCGCCGACGAGATCGCGGCCACCCGCGCCGCGCTCGGCGCCCCGCAGGGCTACCTGCTCTATGCCGGCACGCTCGAACCGCGCAAGAACGTCGGCGCGCTGCTCGACGCCTGGGAAGCGCTGGCGGCCGACGACCCGAGCTTTCCACCGCTGGTGCTGGCCGGCCCCTATGGCTGGGGCAGCCGCGCCCTCGCCAGGCGCATCGCCAGACTGGCGGCGCGCGGCGGCGACGAGCACGGCACGACGCATGCACTGCCGGAGCAGGGCGCCGGCAGCGCGGCGAGCCTGGTGCCGACCGGGGCGGGCGCCGGCAGCGCGGCGATCCCGACCACCGCCCGCCTGCTCGCGCTCGGCCGGCTCGACCGCGCCGCGCTGGTCAGGGTCTTCCAGGCCGCCAGCCTGTTCGTCTACCCGTCGCTCTACGAGGGCTTCGGGCTGCCGCCGGCCGAGGCGCTCGCCTGCGGCGTGCCGGCCGTGGTCCTCGACACCTCGAGCCTGCCGGAGGTGGTGGGCGACGCCGGAGTGCTGGTGCCGCCGGGCGACACGGCGGCGCTCGCCGCGGCGCTCGCCCGCCTGATCGCCGATCCGGGGCGAGCCGCCGAGCTCGCCGGCCGCGCCGTGGCGCAAGCCGGCCGCTTCCGCTGGCCGCGGGCGGCGGCCGAGATGGAAGAGGTCTTCCGCGAAGCCCTGGGGTGAATCGTCGCCGGCGAGCCAGCCCCGTTTCCGGGCCCGCCGGCGGCGCCAGCCGGCAGGGGGCGAGACCGGCAGGTGGTGAGAAATGCGGGCCAGTGCGCATAGAATGAGCTCGGCCTTGCCCGACCAGACCTACAAGATCGGCCTCGACGCCCGCAAGCTCCAGGACTTCGGGATCGGCACCTACGTCCGCAACCTGGTCCGGGCGCTGGCCACGATCGACGCCGGCGGCGTCGCGCTGCGTTACACCCTGCTGGTGCGGCCGGAGGACCGCGAGCAGCTCGCCGACCTGCCCCCCAATTTCGAGCTGGTGGTCGAAAGCACCCCGGTCTACTCGGTGCGCGAGCTGGCGACCCTTTCGTGGCGGCTCTGGCGGCAGCGGCTCGACCTCTATCACGCCACCCATTACGTGCTGCCTGCCGTGCTGCGGTCGCGGGTGGTGGTCACCATCCACGACATCATCCACCTGCTCTACCCCGAGTTCCTGCCCAGCCGCCTGGCCTTCTTCTATGCCCGCCGCATGATCCACCACAGCCTGACGCGCGGCGACCGCATCATCGCGGTGTCGCAGAACACTCGCGCCGACCTGATGCAGCAGTTCGCGATCGACGGCCGCAAGATCGAGGTCATCTACAACGGCGTCGAGGACGTCTTTCGCCGGCGCCTGCCGGAGGAAGAGATCGAGCGCTGGCTGCACCGCCTCGGGATCACCCGGCCCTACCTGCTGTTCGTCGGCAACCCCAAGCCGCACAAGAACCTCGACACCGTCGTCCAGGCCTACGCTCGCGCCCGCCAGCTGGCGCCGTTCGACGCGCCGCTGATCTGCGTCGGCAGCCGCGCCGGCTCGGAGTTCAAGATCCGCCAGCGCGCCGCGCACCTCGGCCTGGGCGACCAGGTGCGCCTGCTGGGCCACGTGGCGCAGGAAGCGCTGCCGGCGATCTACCAGGGCGCCACGCTCTTCCTCTATCCCACCCTGTACGAGGGTTTCGGCTTGCCGGTGGTCGAGGCGATGGCCTCGGGCGTCGCGGTCGTCACCTCCAACACCTCGGCGCTCAAGGAGATCGCGCAGGGCTACGCGCACCTCGTCGATCCGCTCGACATCCCGGCGATGGCCAAGGCGATCGCCCTGTGCATGGCGGACGCCGAGCACCGCGACGCGCTGGCCCGCCTCGGCCTGCGCCGGGCGCAGGATTTCCGCTGGGAGCAGACCGCCCGGCAGACGCTCGGCGCCTACCTGGCGGTGCTGGGCGCGCCGCCGCCGCCCGCCACCGCGGCGGACACCGCAGGCACCGCGGGCGCCGTGGGCGCCACGGCAAGCACCGCTCAGCCGCCGGCGCCCTCGCCCGCGGCCGCCGGCAAGGAGAGTGCCGGGTGAGAGTGGCGCTGGTGCACGACTGGCTCACCGGCATGCGCGGCGGCGAGAAAGTGCTCGAGCATCTCGGCGCCCTGTACCCCGACGCCCCCATCTTCACTCTCTTTCATTTCCCCGGCACCGTCAGCGCGGCGCTCGAGAGTCATCCGATCCACACCAGCTTCCTGCAGCGGGCGCCCGGCATCCGCCGCCACTACCGCCACTACCTGCCGCTGTTCCCCGCCGCCATCGAGGAGTTCGAGCTCGGCGGCTTCGACCTGGTGATCTCGTCGAGCCACTGCGTGGCCAAGGGAGTGATCCCGCCGCCGGACGGCCTGCACGTCTGCTACTGCCACACGCCGATGCGCTACGCCTGGGACCAGGAGCACGCCTACTTCCCGCGCCGCCGCGGCCCGCTGGCGCGCCTGCGGGCGCTCAACCTCTCGTTGTTGCGCGCCTGGGACGCCGCGGCGTCGGCGCGCGTCGATCGGTTCATCGCCAACTCGAGCTTCGTCGCGCGCCGCATCCGCGCCTTCTACCGGCGCGAGGCCGAGGTGGCGCATCCGCCGGTGGCGGTGGACTACTTCACCCCCCGGTCCTTCACCCCGCCGCCGCCGGCGGCGGCCGCGGTGGCCGAAGCGGCGGAGCAGGGCTATGCGCTGGTGGTGTCGGCGCTCGCCCCCTACAAGCGCGTCGAGATCGCCATCGCCGCCTGCGAGCGCGCCGGCGTCGCGCTGCGGATCGCCGGCGACGGCCCCGAGCGCGACCGCCTGGAGCGGCTCGCCGGACCGGGCACCCGCCTGCTCGGCAGGGTCGACGACGAGGCGCTGCGCGACCTCTACCGCGGCGCCCGGTTCCTGTTGCAGCCTGGCGTCGAGGACTTCGGCATCGCCTCGGTCGAGGCCCTGGCCTGCGGCACGCCGGTGGTGGCGGCGGCCCGCGGCGGCGTGCTCGACGTGGTCGAGGACGGCCGTCATGGAGTGCTTTACGACGATCTGGAAGGCAGCGGCGCGGCGGGCGCGCTGGCCGCGGCGATTGACAAAGCGGCGCGGATCGGCTGGAATCCATTGGATCTGCGCCATCGGGCGGAGTCTTTTGCCGCCGCGCACTTCGCCGAACGTATTCGGTCGCTGCTGAGCCGTGACGAGAGCCGAGCACTGACGTCGCGTCGAGTCTCGAGGGCAGACCTTCGTTGATCCGCCAACGCCATCGCATCACTTCGAGCATCTATCTCGTCACCGATCTGGTGGCGACGCTGGCGGCGTTCGGCGCCGCCTGGCTGCTGCGTTTCGAGCTGGCGATCATCCCGCTCACCAAGAGCGTCCCGAGCTTCGAGCCCTACCTCTTCCTGCTGCCGTTCGTGCTGGTGCTGTGGCCGGTGGTCTTCTATTTCCACGGGCTCTACCAGAGCCGGCGCGGCCGCAGCCAGGTGGACGAGGTCGTCACCATCCTGCTGGCGGTGCTGCTGGCCACCATCCTGCTGTCGGTGGTGATCGCCTGGTACCGGCCGCCGGCGGCGCCCGGCAGCCACGAGTACTTCACCTACAGCCGCGCGTTCCTCGGCCTGTTCGCGCTGGTCGACCTGCTGTTCGTCGCCGGCACTCGCATGCTGGCGCGCTGGTCGATGCGCCGCGTGCGGCTGTCCGGCCACAACCTGCAGCGCATCCTGGTGATCGGCGCCGGCACCCTCGGCCGCGAGATCACCCAGAAGATCCTGGCGCATCGCGAGATGGGTTTCGAGGTGGTGGGCTTCCTCGACGACGACCCGGGCAAGCTCGGCACGCAGGTCTGCGGCGTGCCGGTGCTCGGCACGCTGCGCCAGGCGGAAGAGGTGTTGGCGGCGCGCAGCATCGACCAGGTCTTCCTGGCGCTGCCGCTCGAGGCCCACAAGAAGCTGTTGCAGCTGCTCGAGCTGATGGCGCGCGAGTGCGTGGACATCCGGCTGGTGCCTGACGTGCTGCAGTACGCCACGCTCAACGCCACGCTCGAGGACGTCGACGGCACGCCGGTCATCAACCTCTCCCAGGTGCCGCTGCAGGGCTGGAACAGCATGGTCAAGCGCGGCATGGACCTGGCGATCGCCGCCGCGTCGCTTCTGGTGCTGCTGCCGGCCGCGCCGCTGCTGGCGCTGGCCATCTGGCTCGAGGACCGCGGTCCGATCTTCTACCGCCAGGAGCGCATGGGCCTCGACGGCAAGCCGTTCATGATCCTCAAGTTCCGCTCCATGCGCGTCGACGCCGAGGCCACCAGCGGCCCGGTGTGGGCGATCAAGGACGATCCGCGCCGCACCCGCGTCGGCACCTTCCTGCGGCACTGGTCGCTCGACGAGTTGCCGCAGATCTGGAACGTGCTGCGCGGCGACATGTCGATCGTCGGCCCGCGGCCGGAGCGGCCGAGCTTCGTGCGCGAGTTCAAGCACAAGATCCCGCGCTACATGCTCCGCCACCGCGTCAAGTCGGGCATCACCGGCTGGGCGCAGGTGCACGGCTGGCGCGGTAACACCTCGATCAAGAAGCGCATCCAGTACGACCTCTACTACATCCAGAACTGGTCGCTGGCGCTCGACTGCAAGATCCTCTGGCTGACGCTGCGGCACGCGCTGCGCCTCAACGTCTACTGATTCCCCACCGCTCTCACTGCTCCCGATACCGCGCGCGCCGCGCTGTCCGCGACACCGCGCGCGCTGCGCGGTCCGTGACACCGTGCGCCGCCGCGCGCCGGTCCGCGCGCCGCTCCGGCCGCCGGCGCCAGCCGGCGCAGGCGGCCCGAATCCTTGTCCCGCGGGCTTTTTCTCGCACCCGTCGCGGAGCCTCGGCGGGCCGCGTCGCGGCGGTCGCGGACCGGCTCGGCGCGGTGCCGGCATGGCGCGAGGGCCGCTGCACAAGCCACAGGTCAGCGGTACTAAGGGTAGAGGTGCGAAAAATCTTGACACGCTACATCTTGTGGGGGTAGTCTTACCTGCAAATCTTCGGCCCAGGTTGTGTGGGCACCTCTTAGAAAGGAGATACGATGGCTGTGACGAAGAAGGCAGCGCCCAAGAAGGCGGCGGCGAAGAAGACCACCGCGAAGAAGACCGCCAAGGCTCCGGCGAAGAAGGTAGCAGCGAAGAAGGTTGCGGCGAAGAAGCCGGCCAAGAAGACGACGGCTGCCAAGGTGGTCAAGGCCAAGGCCGCTCCGAAGGCTGCGGCGAAGAAGTAGGAGGCCCATGACCTCACCCGGTGAGCACGTTTCCCGGGTGAGATCGAATCAGCGGCCGCGTTCTTTGTCAGGCGACGTTCTGGATTTTTCTCGGCGCTCCCGTCTGGCTCCGTCCCAGTGCCATTGTCCCAGCGTCGCCTCGCACACCTCTCCCCGTCGCGCCCGCACCTCCTCGCACTCCCCTTCGCCGCTCTCAGATCGATCGGAGTCGCGCGGCGGCGGCGCGATCCACCAGCCATATCAGCTCGCCGTCGATCGGCGCGATCACCTGCGCCGGATATAGCTCGGGCCGCGGCTCGCCTTCGAGCACCTCGGCCAGCGCCGGCGCCTTGGCCGCGCCACTGACCAGGAAGATCACCTTGGCCGCTCGGTTCAGCACCGACGGCGTCAAGGTGATCCGCCAGGTCTTCTGAGCCTCGACCCACACCGCCGCCGCCAGACGCTGCTGCTGCTCCGCCAGCGCCTTCCTTCCTGGCTCCGCCAGCAACGGGCTGCCGGGAAACAGCGACGCCGTATGGCCTTCTTCGCCCAGGCCCAGCAACACCAGGTCGAAGCGCGGCCAAGTTCCGCGCGCTGCATGCACCGCATCGTCGCCAACGACGGGCTCGTCGTGCCCCCCACCATCCGGCCGCAGCCCGAAGACCTCGATCAGCTCGCGCTCGTAGCGCTCCGCGGCGCGCGCTGCGTCGGGCTCCTCGGCGTGGATGCGGTGCACGTGCGCGGCCGGCGCCGGCACGTGATCGAGCATCGCCTCGCGCGCCATGCGGAAGTTGCTGTCCGGATGATCGGGCGGCACATGGCGCTCGTCACCCCAGAAGAAATGCAGCGCCGACCAGTCGATGCGGCGCCGGAACGGCGCCGCCGGGTCCGCCAGCAAACGGTAGAGCGCGCGAGGTGTCGAGCCACCAGCCAGCGCCCAGCTCGGCGCGCCCGGCGCCAGCGCCGCCGCTCCGCCGCGCGGCGCCAGCGCGGCCACCACCTCTTCGGCCGCCACGCGGGTCAGCTCCGCCGCATCGGCGACCACGCGCACCTCGCCGCGGCCGCTCAAGCGTTGTTCTTCCATCGCCGCCCATCCGCCTGGATCAACTCGTCCGCCGCCTTCGGACCCCAGGTGCCGGCTCCGTAGTTCGGGAAGGAGCGCGGCGCCAGCGCCGACCAGACGTCCAGGATCGGCATCACGATCGTCCACCCCACCTCCACCAGGTCGCTGCGCTGGAACAGCGTCGAGTCGCCGGCCATGCAGTCGTAGAGCAGCGTCTCGTAACCGGTCTCGGGCGTGCTGCCAAAATAATCGGAGTACTGGAAGTGCATCCGCACCTGGCCCAGCCGCATCAGCGGCCCCGGCACCTTGCCCTCGAACGAGAGCGAGATTCCCTCGTCGGGCTGGATGTGCATCACCAGCAGGTTGGGCTCGAGCTGCTCCACCGGCGTCTCGCGGAACAGGATGAACGGCGCCCGCTTGAACTGGATCGCCACCTCGGTGACCCGCCGCGGCAGGTGCTTGCCGGTACGCAGGTAGAAGGGCACGTCCGCCCAGCGCCAGTTGTCGACGTACAGCTTGAGCGCGACGAAAGTCTCGACGCTCGAGGCCGGCGCCACGCCCTTCTCGGCGCGATAGGCGGGCACCGGCTTGCCGCCCACCGTGCCCGCGCCGTACTGACCGCGCACCGTTTCGCGCAGCACATCCTCGGGCGCCAGCGGGCGCACCGCGCGCAGGATCTTCACCCGCTCGTCCCGCACCACATCCGGCGCGAACGAGATCGGCGGCTCCATCGCGGTCAGCGCCAGCAGCTGGAACATGTGGTTCTGCACCATGTCCCGCAACGCCCCGGCCTCCTCGTAGTAGGCGCCGCGCGACTCGACCCCGACGGTCTCGGCGACGGTGATCTGCACATGGTCGATGTAGCGGCGGTTCCAGATCGGCTCGAAGATGCCGTTGGCGAAGCGGAAGGCGAGGATGTTCTGCACCGTCTCCTTGCCCAGGTAGTGATCGATGCGGTAGATCTGCGACTCCTCGACCACCTCGCGGATGTCGTGGTTGAGCCGCCGCGCGCTGTCGAGGTCGTGGCCGAACGGCTTCTCGATCACCACCCGGCGAAAGACGCCGTTCTCCTCCGCGGTCAGCCGCGCCTCGCCGAGCCGCTGGATGATCTGGGCGAACTGGCTGGGCGGCACCGCCAGGTAGAACAGGTACGAGGCGCCCGTCCCCCACTGCTGGTCGATCGCCGCCAGCGCCGCGCGCAGCCGGTCGTAGGTCTCCGCCTGATCGAGGTCACCGGCGATGTAGGACAGCCGGCGCTTGAGCCATTCGACCCGCTCCGGCTCGAGCGCGCCGGTCTCGAACGTATGCAGATCCTGGCTCATCTTCTGCCGGAACTCGTCGTCGCTCATCGGCGAGCGGCTGATGCCGGCGATCGCGAACTCCTCCGGCAGAAAACCGCCGGCCGCCAGGTTGTAGACCGCCGGGATCAGCTTGCGCTTGGCGAGGTCGCCGGAAGCGCCGAAGATCACCAGCACGCAAGGCGGCGCCGGCTGGCGGTCCGCGTGCGCCTGCGCCTGCGGCGGGGAAACGGCTGGCACCGACATGGGATTCTCCTCTCCTTACCGCGCCGCACGGCGCGGGCCTTTCGAGACATGGGACATGGGTCGCCGGCGGCGCCGGTGTCCCACACGATTCGTTCCGTGGCCGCGCGCCGGCCGGTCGCTAACCGCCCGCCGGCCGCTCCAGATGGCCGCCGAACTTCTGGCGCATCGCCGACAGCATCTTCTCGCCGAAGGTGTGCTCCTGGCGGGAGCGGAAGCGCGCGAACAGCGACGCCGACAGCACGTCGGCAGGCACCGCCTCTTCCAGCGCCGCAGTGATGGTCCAGCGTCCTTCGCCCGAGTCGTGCACGAAGCCGGTGTAGCCGGCGAGGTCGCCAGCTCTCGGCCAGGGCCATCGCCGAGAGGTCGAGCAGCCACGACGAGACGACGCTGCCTCGCCGCCAGAGCTCGGCGACGTCGGCGAGGTCCAGATCGAAGCGGTGCCCTTCGGGCAGCTCGGAGGAGACGGCGTTCTTGAGGATGTCGAAGCCCTCGGCATAGGCCTGCATCAGGCCGTACTCGATGCCGTTGTGCACCATCTTGACGAAGTGCCCGGCGCCGGTGGGCCCGCAGTGCAGGTAGCCGAGCGCGGCGGTGCTCACCTTGCCTTCGCGCCCGGGCGACGGCGGGATCGCCCCCTGGCCCGGCGCCAGCGTCTTCCAGATCGGGTCGAGCCGCTCGACCGCCTCGCGCGGCCCGCCGACCATCAGGCAGTAGCCGCGGTCGATGCCCCAGATGCCGCCGCTGGTGCCGGCGTCGAGATAGTGGATGCCCTTGCCCGCCAGCTCACCGGCCCGGCGCACGTCATCCTTATAGTAGGAGTTGCCGCCGTCGATCACCGCGTCGCCGGCCTCGAGCCGCCCGGCGAGCTCGCGCACCGTCGCCTCGGTGATCTCGCCGGCGGGCAACATCAGCCACACCGTGCGGGGCTTGTCGAGCTTGGCGACGACGTCGGCGAGCGATGAGGCGCCGACCGCGCCCTCCTTGCCCAGCTCCGCCACCGCCTCGGGATTGCGGTCGAACGCCACGCAAGAATGCTCGCCGCGCAGCAGGCGCTTCACCATGTTGCCGCCCATCCGGCCCAGCCCGATCATTGCTATCTGCATCGCTCTCCACACCTTTCCGGACCCCGCACCGAGGGTCTCGCGTCAGTCCCCAACCATGCCGGCGACCGCCCCGCTCCCGGCCAGCGACAGTGTACTACCGCTCCTACGGCGACCCGGCGGCCTCCGGTTTGCATCGGGTTCCAGGAGTCGCAGGCGGCGACCAGGCAGGCGACCGCCCAGTCTCGCGATGCTAGACTCGGCGCGTCATGCAACCCGAGCCGCGCGGCAAGCGCTTCCGCATCGGCGACGTGCTTCACGACGCCTGGGCGTTCGATCCCAAGCTCTGGCGAAGCGACCGCATGGGAGTCGCCGCCGCTTTCGCCGCGGCCGCCGCCGTGGCGATCGCGACGGCGGTCTCCCTGGCAGCAACCGGCGGCCCGCCGGCAGCGCCGCCCGGAGCCGCGCCGGTGGACCGCGGCAGGATCGAGGCCAGTCCGGACATGAAGCGGCTCAACGGCATCGCCGAGTCCTACGTCAAGCTGGTGCTGGCGGTCGGCCAGCACGACGCCAACTACGTCGACGCCTTCTACGGGCCGGCCGAGTGGAAGCAGGCCGCGGAGGCGGCCGGCAAGCGGCCTCTCGCCGAGCTGCGCGCCGAGGCCGGCTCGCTCCTCGCGACGCTCCACGGCATTGCGACCCCGCCTGCCACGACCCCGCCAGCCGCGGCCCCGCCTGCCGCAACCACGGCTGAGGCCGCCACCGCGGCGCCGGAGGGCGGCGATTCCCCTGACGAGCTGCTGCGCCTGCGCCGCCGCTTCCTCGAGCGCCAGCTAAGCTCGCTGGCAGCGCACGTCGACGCCTTGAACGGCGCCCGCATGACCTTCGACGAAGAGTCGCGCGCGCTCTACGACGCGGTCGCGCCGACCTGGGACGCCGCCCACTTCCAGGCCATCCTCGACCGCATCGACCATCTGGTTCCCGGCACCGGCCCGCTCGCCGCCCGCATCACCGCCTACCGCCAGCGCTTCGTGATCCCTCCCGATCGCGTCGCCGCCGTCTTCGCCGCCGCCATCGCCGAATGCCGCCGCCGCACCGCCGCCCACATCGCGCTGCCGCCCGGCGAGAGCTTCGAGGTGGCCTACGTCAAGGACAAGCCCTGGAGCGGCTACAACTGGTACCAGGGCGGCTTCCACAGCCTGATCCAGGTCAACACCGATCTGCCGATCTACATCGATCGGGCGCTCGACCTCGCCGGCCACGAGGGCTACCCGGGACACCATGTCTACAACTCGCTGCTCGAGCAGCACCTGGTGCGCCAGCGCGGCTGGATCGAGCTCACCGTCTATCCGCTGTTCAGCCCGCAATCGCTGATCGCCGAGGGCACCGCCAACTTCGGCGTCGACGTGGTCTTCCCCGGCCCCGAGCGCGTGGTCTTCGAGCGCCAGGTCCTCTATCCGGCGGCGGGCCTCGACCCGGCCGCGGCGGCGAACTACGACCAGGTGCAGGAGCTGCTGCGCGAATCGAGCTACGCCGGCAACGAGGCGGCCCGCGGCTACCTCGACGGCAAGCTCAGCCGGGAAGCGGCGCAGGCCTGGCTGGAGCGCTACGGCCTGATGTCACCCGAGCGCGCGGCGCAGCGCCTGCGTTTCATCGACACCTACCGCAGCTACGTGATCAATTACAACTACGGCCAGGACCTGGTGCGCCGCTACATCGACTCCCGCGGCGGCACCGCCGACCAGCCCGAGCGCCGCTGGCGCGAGTTCGCCCGCCTGATCTCGTCGCCGCGCCTCCCCTCCGACCTGCGCTGATCCTCGGCGGCCGGATGACGACACCACCCTATCGCCGAGCGTTGGTCACCGGCGCTTCGAGCGGCATCGGCCGGTCGCTGGCGCTGTGGCTGGCCGCGCGCGGCATCCCGGTGGTCGCGGCCGGCCGGCGCGGCGACCGGCTGGAGGCGCTGCATGCCGAGGCGGCCCGCACCGGCGGCGTGATCGAGCCGCTGGTGCTCGACGTGGCGGAGCTCGCGGCGACGCGGGAGCGCGTGCGCGAGCTCGACGGCCACGGCGACCTCGACCTGGTGGTCGCCAACGCCGGCGTCGGTCAGCTGACCTCGGCGCGGCATTTCGACTGGGAGGCCTGCGAACACATCCTCCAGGTCAACGTCCTCGGCGCCGCAGCCACCCTGACCGCGGCGCTGCCCGGCATGCTGGCGCGCCGCCGCGGGCACCTGGTGGCGATCGCCTCCATCGCGGCGGTGCGGGGCTTCCCGGACAACGCCGCCTACGGCGGCTCCAAGGCGTTCCTGCGTACCTTCATGGAGAGTCTGCGCGTCGACCTGTCCACGACCCCGATCAAGACCACCTGCGTCTTCCCCGGCTTCGTGAAGAGCGAGATGACCGCCCCCAACCGCTTCCCGATGCCCTTCCTGCTCGCGACCGACGACGCCGCGGCGAGGATCGGCAGGGGCATCCTGGCGCAGCGCGCGGAGCTCTGGCTGCCCTGGCAGATGACCCTGGCGGCCCGCGCCCTCAGCCTGCTCCCCGGCGCGCTCTACGTCCGTCTGGCGCGCCGCATGACGCCGCGCAGCAAGCGCCCGCCAGGCGCCGCGGTTTCCTGATCGCCGTCACGGCATGGCGGCGAGAACTTCACTCCCGCTTCACCAGCCCGTAACCGCCGGTCCGTAGCATGGCTCGACTCCCGCTTGCGCGGGAGATCTACAAGGAGAGCCAGACATGCGACGGACCGAGAGCAAGCGGACGGCGGCAGCGATCCACGGCGGCAAGATGCTCGGCGCCTGCACGGCGCTGGTGATGAACGGCCTCCTCGCCGGCTACGCGGCCGCGGCGCCACCCGCCGCCGTCCCCGCCGTCACCCTCGAGAAAGCCGAGAAAGCGGCAGGCCCCTGCCGCCTCGGCAACGGCGCCGGCGCGATCCAGCACGTGATCTACATCCAGTTCGACAACACGCACTTCCGCCGCGACCTGCCCAACGTCCCGTCGGACCTCGAGCAGATCGCGCACCTGTCGAAGTTCATCGAGGCCAACGGTACCCTGAACACCGACGACCACACGATCCTCATCTCGCACACCGCGGGCGGCATCCTGACCTCGCTCACCGGGGTCTATCCCGACCGCCACGGCCAGACCGTTTCCAACAGCTACGTGCGCACCTCGCCGACCGGCGAGTTCTCGTTCCCCAGCTCGTTCGAGTACTGGACCGACACCGTCTCGGGAACGGTCCCGAACATGGTGACGCCCACCGGCGGCAACGTCCCGGCTCCCTGGGTGCCCTACACTCGCGCGGGCTGCGACGTCGGCGGCATCGCCACGGCCAACATCGAGCTCGAGAACACCGGCACCGGTGCCAGTGGCGACGTCACCAAGGTGTTCGGCACTGCCTCGCCGCAGTTCGCCGAGGCACAGGCCTCGAACGCGGCTGCCGACGGCACCGCCGCGGCGGCGAAGGCGCAGACCGACCTCGTCGGCCTGGCGATCCACTGCGCCCGCGGCTCGCGCCTCTGCGCCGGCGGCCAGGACGACCTCCTGCCGCAGGAGCCCGGCGGCTACAGCGGCTTCAAGGGTCTGTTCGGCGCGCAGGAGATCGACCCCCTGCTGACCGGCAAGCCGGCCTCGGCGCCGCTGACCAGCCTGCTGGGCAAGCCGATCGTCGATCCCTTCGGCCAGCCGGGCTTCCCGGGATTCGACGGCATGGAGGCCGACGTCTCGCTCGCCTACGTCGCGGCGATGCAGGAGCGCGGCATCCCGGTCACCTACGCCTACATCTCCGACGCGCACGATTTCCACGGCGTCGCCGGCGACGATCAGCTCGCCTTCGGACCCGGTTCCGCCGGCTACGTCGCGCAGCTCGCGGCCTACGACGCCGCGTTCGCCACCTTCTTCAAGCGGCTGGCGCATCACGGCATCGACGCCAGCAACACCCTGTTCGTCTTCACCGTCGACGAGGGCGATCATTTCGTCGGCGGCTCGCCCACCCCCGCCGGCTGCGACGGCGTCACCACCCCGTGCGTCTGGAACCCGATCGGCGAGGTCGACGTCAACATCGACACCCTGGTGATGAATCAGTTTCCGTCGCTCGCCGCGCAGTTCCTGGGCGACACCTCCCCCGACGTCTTCACCGTCCACGGCGACGATGCGCCGCCGTTCTACCTGGCCAACTTCGGCGGCGGCCCGCTGGGCCAGACCGATCCCGCCACCCGCAAGTTCGAGCGCGACCTGGCCCAGCTGACGGCGGTCAATCCTTACACCGGCGCCACCGACCACCTGCTGGCCCAAATGGGCGATCAGACCGAGATGAAGGCGCTGCACATGTTCACCACCGGCGACCCGGCGCGCAACGCCACCTTCGTCTTTTTCGGCAATCCGACCTACTTCATCACCGACTTCCCGTCCGACACCTGCGAGACCTGCATCGATCCGGCCTTCGCCTGGAACCATGGCGACATCCAGAAGGAGATCGCCAACACCTGGATCGGCCTCGTCGGGCCCGGGGTCAGGCGCCGCGGGGAGATCGCCGTCTGGACCGATCACACCGACGTCCGCCCGACCATGCTGGCGCTGCTCGGCCTCGCCGATTCCTACGACGCGGACGGCCGCGTCATCGTCGAGGCGCTCGACGCCTACCCGCCGGCGCTCGCCGTGAACCTGGCGACGGTCGAGCAGCTGGGCGCCATCTACAAACAGCTCAACGCCCCGTTCGGAGCCTTCGGCATGGACACGCTCACGGCTTCGACCCGAGCCCTGGCCGGCGACGACGCCACCTACACGACGATCGAGGCGCAGATCGCCAGCTTGACCACCCAGCGCGACGCGCTCGCGGCGCCGATCCGCACCGCCCTCAACGGCGCCGCCTTCCGCCGCCGGCCGGTCGACGAGCAGCAGGCGCAGGCGTGGATCCAGCAGGCCCAGAGCCTGCTCGACCAGGCCGCGGCCCTGGCGGCAGCGCCGTAGCCGGCGACCGTCGGGAATCGCCGGCCGCCCCCCCTGCGGCGGCCGGCGGCCGGCGCGCGCCGTGCCCGCTCACCAATCTGCCTCACCCTCCCGCCACCTACCCGCCTCACCCTCTCCCCGGCGCCGGCCACCGCCGGCGCCGGGGCGCCTCTCCTGGCGACCCACACCCTGGGGGGTCCGCCGTAGCGCCCACCCGGCCCGCCCGCCCGCGCCTCTCTTACCGGCGTGCGCCCTGGCAACAAAGCCTGTAAAATCGTTCACGATGAGAACAGATATACAGCGCTTTCGGTTCCTGCGTCAGCAACTCGCGCGCCCACTGTCGGCGCCGCGGCTGATCCTGCTCACCGGTGCCCGCCAGACCGGCAAGACGACCCTGGCACGGGCGGTTTATCCCGATCTCCGGTACGTCAATCTCGATGCCCCGGAGCAGCGCGAGGGGCTGCGCGCCGTCCGAGCGGACCAGTGGGCAGCCGCGGTCGGTCCGGCGATCCTCGACGAAGCGCAGAAGGAGCCCAGCCTCTTCGACAAGGTGAAGTTCGCCTTTGACGCCGGGCAGATCGAGCGCTCCGTCCTGCTCGGCTCGTCGCAGATCCTGATGCTGCAACGGGTGCGCGAGACCCTGGCCGGCCGCGCCTTCGTCTACGAGCTCTGGCCATTGATGGCCGCCGAGCTCGCGCACGCCGAGAGCGACGCACCGGAGCCGCCGCTGCTCGACCACCTGCTCGCCCGGCCGGGCACGATGGACGCGCTGCTCGCCGATCTCCCCCCGGTGCGGCTCGGGCCGCCGGCCGCCGCCGCGGCGGGGGCCGTGGGGCATCTCCTCGCGGCCGGCGGCATGCCTTCCCTGCTGCCGCTGCCGGACGATGAGCGCGGCAAGTGGCTGGAATCCTACGAGGTCACCTATCTGGAGCGGGACCTGGCGGACCTCACCCGCCTCTCCGACCTGGTGCCCTTCCGGCGTTTCCAGCGCCTGTGCGCGCTGCGCTCCGGACAGCTGCTCTCGTTTTCGGAGCTGGCGCGCGACGCCGGTCTCAGCACCGCCACCAGCCGGCGCTACATCGAGTATCTCGGCCTCTCCTACCAGGCTTTCCTGCTGCCTCCCTACGCCGTCAACTTGACCAGCGCGGTGATCAAGACCCCCAAGATCTACTGCCTCGACCTCGGCATCTGGCGCCACCTGACGCGCTACCAAGGCGTGACCACCGGCCAGATGTTCGAGACCCTGGTGGTGACCGAGGTCTGGAAATGGGTGAAGACGGCGGAGCGGGCCGTGGACCTGGCCTTCTATCGCACGCGCTCCGGCCTGGAGGTCGATCTGCTGCTGACGACGCCGCACGGCGTCCTGGGGATCGAAGCCAAATCCGCCGCACGCCTGGGGCCGGCGGACCGCCGAGCGCTGCGCGAGGTTGGCCGGTCGCTGGGCAGCGCCTGGCGCGGCGGCCTCGTCGTCCATGCCGGCGCCAAGATCGAGCAGCTGGAAAAGGACATCTGGGCGGTGCCCGTGGACCGCCTGCTGGCCTGAGCCGGCGCCGGCCCGCCGCAGCGCCCGCCCGGGCGCCACGCCCACCCGGCCCGCCCCAGGAATCTGCTACCCTCGTCTCGCGGTTACGACTGGTGGCAGCGCCAAGCGGCGGGCCCCCCCTCCCATGAGCACTCTTCACGACCAGGTGTCGCGGCGGCGAACGTTCGCGATCATCTCGCACCCCGACGCCGGCAAGACCACGCTTGACCGAGAAGCTGCTGCTGTTCGGCGGCGCCATCCAGCTTGCCGGAGCGGTCAAGGCGCGCGGCGACGCCCGCCGCGCGCGCTCGGACTGGATGAAGGTCGAGCAGGAGCGCGGCATCTCGGTGACCGCCTCGGTGATGACCTTCGACTACGCCGGCTGCACTTTCAACCTGCTCGACACCCCCGGCCACGAGGACTTCAGCGAGGACACCTACCGCACGCTCACCGCCGTCGACTCGGCGGTGATGGTGATCGACGCCGCCAAGGGCATCGAGACCCAGACCCGCAAGCTGTTCGAGGTCTGCCGCCTGCGCGACGTGCCGATCGTCACCTTCATCAACAAGCTCGACCGCGAGGGGCGCGACCCGTTCGAGCTGATGGACGAGATCGAGAGCACCCTGGCGCTCGCGGTCACGCCCGCCTCGTGGCCGATCGGCATGGGCCAGATCTTCCGCGGCTGCTACGACCTGCTCCACGAGCGTCTGGTGCTGCTCGAGCGCGGCGCCGGCGCCGCCAGCGCCGGCCAGGTGATGCGCGGCCTCGACGACCCGCTCCTCGACCAGCTGCTGCCCGCCGGCGCCGTCGCCAAGCTGCGCGAGGACGTCCACATGGCGCGCGCCCTCTGCCCGCCCTTCGACCGCGCCAGCTATCGCGACGGCCACCTCACGCCGGTCTACTTCGGCAGCGCGCTGCAACAACTTCGGCGTCCGCGAGCTGCTGGCCGGCCTGGTCGAGCTGGCGCCGCCGCCGCGGCCGCAGCCGGCCGAGCCTCGCGCCATCGATCCCGAGGAGGAAGCGGTCACCGGCTTCGTGTTCAAGATCCAGGCGAACATGGACCCCAAGCACCGCGACCGCATCGCCTTCGTGCGCCTCTGCTCGGGCCGCTTCCGGCGCGGCATGAAGCTCCTCCACGTGCGCAGCGGCAAGACCCTGACCATCCACAACCCGCTGCTGTTCCTGGCCCAGGACCGCGAGCTCGCCGAGGAAGCCTGGGCGGGCGACATCATCGGCATCCCCAACCACGGCAACCTGCGCATCGGCGACGCGCTGACCGAGGGCGAGCCGGTGCGCTTCACCGGCATCCCCAGCTTCGCGCCCGAGCTGCTGCGCAAGGTGCGCCCGGAGGACCCGATGCGCGCCAAGCACCTCGGGCGCGCGCTGCTGCACCTGGCCGAGGAGGGCGCCGCCCAGGTGTTTCGCCCCAACTTCGGCACCGATTGGATCGTCGGCGTCGCCGGCGCCCTGCAGTTCGACGTGCTGGCCGACCGCATCCGCACCGAATACGGTATCCCGGTGCATTTCGAGGGCACCTCGCTGTTCACCGCGCGCTGGGTGGAGGCGGCCGACCACCAGTCGTTCAAGCGCTTCGCCAACGCCAACCACGCCAGCATGGCCGAGGACCACGACGGCCTGCCGGTGTTCCTCGCCCGCAACGCCTGGCATCTCAAGACCACCGGCGAGGAGTGGCCGGCGATGCGTTTCCTGAAGACCCGGGAGCAGGTGCAGTGACCCTCGCCGCAATGGTCGCCGCCACTGCCGGCGCCACCGTCGCCACAGTCGCCACCGTCGCCAACACCAATGGCGGCGACCTCGATCCGGGAGGCTTCGAGGCTCCCGAGGCCGGCACCGCCGAGGAGGTGCGGCGCCGCCCGCGGCGGCCGCGGCGCTATCAGGTGATCCTCCACAACGACGACTACACCACCATGGAGTTCGTCGTCGCCGTGCTGATGCAGCACTTCCACAAGCCGCCGGCCGAGGCGACCCACATCATGCTGCTGGTGCATCACAAAGGCGCCGGCGTCGCCGGCGTCTACACTCGCGACGTGGCCGAGACCAAGGTCGCCGAGGTCACCGCCGAAGCGCGCGCGGCCGGCATGCCGCTGCTGCTCACCGCCGAACCGCTGCCGCCCGGCGAGTCCGGCGACGATTCCGGCGACATGGGCGACATGGGCGACCCGGGCGGCCCCGGCGACCTCCGCGACCCCGGCAAGGCACCGCGATGAGGCTGGCCCAGGATCTCGAGATCGCCCTCACCGTGGCGGTCACCGAGGCGGGCCGCCTCGGCCACGAGTACGTCGGCCCCGAGCACCTGCTCTATGCCCTGACCTTCGACGATGCCACCGGCAAGGTGCTGCGGCATGCCGGCGCCGACCTCGACCTGCTGCGCCGGCGGCTCAACGACCGCTTCGACGAGGAGCGGCGCGAGCGCCTCCGCCGGCCGCCCGGGGCGCGACGCCCGCTCGCCGCGGCCGCCCCGCGGCGCCGGCGGGCCGCGCGAGCCCGCCGAGCCCCGCCTGTCGCTGGGCCTGCGGCGGGCGCTTGAGTGGGCGGGCGCGCACGCCGAGGCGGCCGGCAAGGCCGAGATCCAGGGCGCCGACGTGCTGGTGGCGATGCTATCCGAGGTCGACTCGCCGGCGGCCGAGGTGCTCGCCGGCCAGGGCGTGACCCGCCTCGACGTGGTGAGCTTCCTCGCCCACGGCATCTCGAAGCTGCACCCTGCTGCCGGGGCCCCACCTTCCCGGCGAGGCTGGCAGGCGGGCGCCGGCAGCGGCGCCGCCGCCGGTGCCCCCCGAGCCGCGGGCGCTCCCGGGGCCGCGGGCGCGGCGCCCGCCCCGGACGGCTTCGAGCCCGAGGACGACGACGGCGGGCAGGCGCCGCGCGATGGCGACCAGGCGCTCGCCGCTTTCACCCAGGACTTGACCGAGCTGGCGCGGCGCGGCGGCATCGACCCCCTGATCGGCCGCGAGACCGAGCTGGCGCGGACGCTCCACATCCTGCGGCGACGGCGCAAGAACAACCCGATCTACGTCGGCGACCCGGGCGTCGGCAAGACCGCCCTGGTCGAGGGCCTGGCCCTGCGCATCTCCCGGGGCGAGGTGCCTGCTGCCTTCCGCGACACCCGCATCTACCGCCTCGACCTCGGCGCCCTGCTCGCCGGCACGCGCTATCGCGGCGATTTCGAGAACCGGCTCAAGGCGGTGCTGGCGGCGCTCGCGGCGCTGCCCGGCCCGATCCTGTTCGTCGACGAGATCCACAACCTGGTCGGCGCCGGCAGCGCCGGGCGCGGCACCATGGACGCCTCGAACCTGCTCAAGCCGGCACTCCAGCACGGCGGCCTGCGGTGCATCGGCGCCACCACCTGGGAGGAGTTCCGCCAGAGCTTCGAGCGCGACCAGGCGCTGGCCCGCCGCTTCCAGAAGGTCGAGCTGACCGAGCCGTCGGTCGAGGAGACGGTGCGCATCTTCGGCGGCCTGCGCAGCCGCTACGAGGAGCATCACGGCGTGCGCTACACCGACGACGGCATCGCCGCCGCGGCCGAGCTCGCCAGCCGCTACCTGCGCGACCGCCGGCTGCCGGACAGCGCCATCGACCTCCTGGACGAGGCCGGCGCGACCGTCGCCCTGGCAGCCGGCGCCGCCGGCGCCCCCGCCGACACCGCCACGGCCGCCGCCACGATCGCCGACACCGCCACCGCCGACGCCGCCACCGCCGCCGCCCCCACCGCCGACTCCGCTGCCGCCTCGCCCGCGGCAGCCCCTCCTGCCATCGCCGCCGCCTCGCCCGCGCCAGCCTCTCCTGCCGGCGCCACTGCCGCGGCGGGCGCCGCTCTCCCCGCGGGCGCCGCCATCCCCGCGGCGCCGGCGCTGGTCTCGGTCGGGGATGTCGAGGCGGTGCTCGCCACCATGGCCCAGATCCCTGCCCGCCGCGTCCGCGGCGACGACCGGGAGCGGCTGCGCGGGCTGCGCGACGAGTTGGCGCAGGCGGTCTTCGGCCAGGACGAGGCGGTCGACCGGCTGGTGGCCGCCATCCAGGTGGCCCGCGCCGGCCTGCGCGACCGCGACCGTCCGGTCGGCTGCTTCCTGCTCACCGGCCCCACCGGCGTCGGCAAGACCGAGATGGCCCGCCAGCTGGCGCTGGCGCTCGGCATCGGCTTCCTGCGCTTCGACATGAGCGAGTACATGGAGCGCCACACGGTGTCGCGGCTGGTCGGCGCGCCCCCCGGCTACGTCGGCTTCGACCGCGGCGGCCTGCTCACCGAGGCCGTGGCCAAGAGCCCGCACGCGGTGCTGCTGCTCGACGAGGTCGAAAAGGCCCACGAGGACGTCTTCAACCTGCTGCTGCAGATCATGGATCACGGCACGCTCACCGACACCAACGGCAAGCGCAGCGACTTCCGCCACGTCATCCTGCTGATGGCCTCGAACCTCGGCGCCCGCGAGATGGCGCGCCGGCCCTTCGGCTTCGCCGCCCCCGCCGACACCGCCGCCGATACCGTGCACCCGGCCCACGCCGGCACCGCCCCCGACACCGCCGACACCGCCGACACCGCTAACACCGGGCGCCATGCTCGCGACGGGCACGACGGCCGCGACGCCGAGGCCGAGCGCGCCTTCGAGCGCCTGTTCAGCCCCGAGTTCCGCAACCGCCTCGACGCCAGGCTGCAGTTCCGCACCCTCTCCCGCGAGGTGATGGAGCGGATCGTGGACAAGCTGATCGCCGAGCTCGCCGCTCAGCTCGCGCCCAAGAACGTGCGCCTCGAGCTCGCACCCGCCGCCCGCCGGCTGCTCGCCGAGCACGGCTACGACCCTGCCTTCGGTGCCCGCCCACTGGCGCGGCTGCTCGACGAGACGGTCAAGCGCCCGCTCACCCAGGAGCTGCTCTTCGGCGCGCTGCAGGCCGGCGGCTCGGCGGTCGTCGACGCCGCCGAGCCCCCCGCCGCCGCGGCGTCTGGCCGGGCCGCGATCGTGGTGCGCTGCGCTCCGCCGCCGGCAGACGAGCTTTGACCATTCTGGCTGACACTTTTTTGCGCCAGCCGCTGGTGCAGCGACCCGCCCCGACCTCGTCGCCTGATCTCTAAACTTTTCCTTTTCAATGCTTTGCGCTCCGGGTCCCGGCGCCCGCCCGGGTCGCTGCCGGGGCGGCCCAGGTTGGCCTGCGGCATGCACTTTCCCCAAGCAGCCGGAGCAAATCGCGGGAGGGGGATGCCGCGGTGCCGCGGCCGGCGGGCGCCGGCGCCCGGGTGCAGGCCGACAGGCCTCAGGACCCGGGCGCCGGAGGGCCCCGCCGGACAACCGCTGGCGACCGTCGGCGAGAGCGGGGGGCACCATATTGCTGCTGGCGCATAGGGGCAAATAGCTCTATACTCATGACCCTCTTCGCATGGCCAGGGCCGCAAGGGCCGCCAGAGCTTCGGGATCGACCTCGCCGTAGGAGCACCCGCCGTATGCTGGACTCTCATCGCTTCGGACCGCACCCCGCCAGACTCCTTTCTCCGGCCCGCCGGCAGCCGTTCGCCGGTGTCCCGGCGGCACTGCAGGTGCTCGTCGCGCTGGCCGTGCTGGCGATCGCCGGCTCGCTCGCCCCGCTGCCTGCGCTCGCGGCCGGCACGGCGCCGGCGGGCGCGGCCCCCGACCTGTCGTTCTTCCCGCTGGCCCATGCGGCGGGTCCCGGCGAGCGCGTCAAGGCGCCGGACCTGGCCGGCGAGGCGGAGCTCGTCCGCTTCGACGACGAGCTGATCCCGGCACTGCTGCAGGTTCGGACCGGCGAGCGGGTGCGCATCGCCAGCTGGCCGGTGGCGCCGGGCGTGCGCCAGGACGTGCTGATCACCCGGCACGAGATCTACGCCCCGGGCGCCCGCGTCCTGCGGGTCGATGCCGCCGGCACGCACGAGCTGCCGCGCTCGCCGCTGGTCTTCTTCTGGGGAACCGTGGCCGACGAACCGCTGTCGGGGATCTATCTCGCGCTGGACCCGGCGAGGGGCACGATCGAAGCCCTGGACCAGAACGCCACCGGCGGCCAGCACCAGCTGCGGCCGCTGGTGCCGGGCAAGCCCGGACTGCACCTGCTGGCCACGCCCGAGGGCTTCCTGGCCGGCCAGGGCGCCCAGCCGAAGCCGAAGTGGACCTGCGCCGAGGACCAGCTGCCGCCAGGGCGGGCCGGTTCGACCGCCGCGGCCGGCTCCCCTGCGCAGCTCGCGCAGTCGCCCCAGCTCCCGCAACTCGCGCAAGATATCGTGGCGCTCTCCACGCCGCCCATTTCCGCCAGCGCCGGCTCCAGCTTCGCCACCGCCACGGTGGCGATCGACACCGATCACGAGTTCATGTCGCTGAAGTTCTCCGACAACACCACGAACGCGACCAACTACATCGCCTCGCTGTTCGCCCAGATCAACGTGATGTATCAGCGTGACCTGCAGGTCCAGCTGCTGGTGGGCACCACCATCCTGCGCACCGCCTCGGTCGCCGACCCGTACACCCAGCAGCCCAGCAACGGCGCCGCCTCTTCCGACCAGCTGTCCGAGTTCTCCAATTACTGGTCCGCCAACGAAGGCGCGGTCACCCGCACCGTCACCACCATGCTCTCGGGCAAGTCGCCCAACCCGGACGAAGCCTCCGGCATCGCCTGGGTGGCCGGCTTGTGCGACAAGAACTTTGGCTACAACTTCTCCCAGGTGTTCCTGATCGATTACCTGGCCGGCGACGCCAGCGTCGTCGGCCATGAGATCGGCCACAACTTCGGCTCGCGCCACACCCACTGCTACACCCCGCCGATCGACGAGTGCTTCAACCTGGAAGCCGGGTGCTGGTCGGGCGCCGAGAGCTGCCCGGCGCCCTCGACGGTCAACGGCATTCCCAACGTCCTGGGCACCATGATGGGCTACTGCCACCTGCTCAACGGCTGCACGACGTCGATGGTCTTCCATCCGCGGGTGGTGGCGGTGATCCTTCCGAACGTCACCGCCGCGCTCGGCGTCTGCATGACCCAGGGCGGCGGCACGCTGCCGGCGCCGGGGCCGATCACCGCCATCAGCCCGAACCACGGCTCGACCGCCGGCGGTACCACCGTCACCATCTCCGGCAGCAACTTCCAGACCGGCGACACGGTGACCATCGGTGGGGTGCCGGCGACCAGCGTCAACGTCCTTGGTCCGGGAACGCTCACCGCGGTCACCGGCGCCCACGCGACCGGCGCGGTGAACGTGGTGGTGACCGGCGGCAGCGCCTCAAGCACCCTCGCCTCCGCGTTCTTCTACGCGCCGCCGCCAACCCACACCGGCTTCTACACCGTGACGCCCTGCCGGGTGATCGACACCCGCAATGCCAGCGGTCCCTTGGGTGGACCGGCGCTGGCCGCCAACCAGACCCGGCTCTTCGTCATCGCCGGCGCCTGCGGCATTCCCAGCAACGCGGTGGCGGTCTCGGCCAACGTCACCGTGGTACCCACCGGCAGCGGCCTCTTCTCCCTTTATCCGGGCAACGCCATGCCCCTCGGCACCAGCAACGTCCAGTTCGCGAGCGGCAGGGTCCTCGCCGGCAGCGCGGTCCTGACCCTGGCGACCGACGGCACCGGCTCGATCGGCATCCAGAACGCCTCCTCCTCGGTGAACCATCTGCTGATCGACGTCAACGGCTACTTCAAGTAGGCAGGCTTCCCCCTCCCGGCCGGCCAACCGCACCGTCGACGTCTACCGGGCCGACGCTTTCTGGACGGAGATGGGCGCCACCTGGAACTGCGCCGTCGACGCCAACCCGGCCAACGCTGATGCCGATTGCGCGACCCAGTGGAACGGCGGCACGATCGAGAACGACGCCACGGACACGGTGGTCGTCAACAACACCAGCAACGGCTGGATCCAGTTCGACGTCACGGCCGACGTCCAGGCCTTCCTGGCCGGCACGGCGAACGACGGCTGGCTGCTTCAGAAAACCGACGAGGGACAGGCCGGCCGCGTCGATCTGGTGTCCAGGGACGGGACGGCCGGGCAGGGACCGCAGCTGGTCCTGATCAGCCAGAGCGCCGCGGTGGACACGGTGCCGCCGGCTGTCGCCATCGTCGCGCCGGCGCAGCCGGTCCTGGTCAACATCCCGTCGCCGCCGATCGCCGTGGCCTATCAGGACGGCGGCTCGGGGGTCGATACCTCGACGTTGCGCGTGGTGCTCGACGGCCAGGACCTGACGGCAGGCTGCACGGTCGACGGCCGCACCATCGACCTGTTCAATCCGCTCTACCAGACGCAGGTGAGCTCGAGCAATCTGGCGGTGGCGAGCTTCGGCAGCGATCCGGGGAGGGTCTATGCCGGGCAGAGCGGCAGCGCGACGGTTACGGTCAGCAACGCCGGGCACGCCGGCGCCACCAGCGTCACGGTGACCACCTTTTCACCGATCGCGCTTGCCTTCCTGCCGCTTCCCGGCTTTCAGAACGCGGTCGAGGCGGCCGGCGACTTCGTCTTGGTGGCCTCCGGCAGCTTCGGGTTGTCGGTCGTGGACGTGACCAACCTGCAATCCCCGGTGCTGGTCGCGCAGCTGGCGACGCCGGGCAGCGCCAACGACGTGCGGGTGGCGGGCGCCGCGGCATACGTCGCGGAGGACGTCGGGTTGCAGCTGGTGGATGTGAGCGATCCGGCGCATCCGGCACGGCTCGGCAGCCTTAGCTTCCCGGGCGGCGACCAGGTGCGCCTGGCGGTCGGCGGCAACCTGGTGTATCTCGCCGACCTGAATTTCGGCCTGCACGTGGTGGATGTGACGAATCCGATGCAGCCGGTCGCGGTCGGCTCGCTGGCGCTCCCGGGCACGCCGCGCGCGGTGAGCCTGGGCGGCACCGGGCTGGGCGGCTTCGGCCTGAGCGGGTCGTATGCGGTGATCGCCTGCGGCGACGGGGGCGTGGCGGTCGTGGACGTGAGCGCGCCGGCGGCGCCGGTGCTCCTGGGCGCCACCCCTCCCGACCAGCCTCGCGCCGGCAGCGTCACGGTGCGAGGGCACTACGCCTACGTGGCCTCCGGCGAGGAAGGGATCTACGGCGGCCTGCACGTCGTCGAGCTGGCGGACCCCACCGACCCGGTGGAGGTCGGGGCAAGCGAGGACGACCTGGGCGTGACCCGCGCGGCGCTCGCGGACGGGTTTGCGCTGGGCTCGCAGTTCTTCATCGCCGGCCAGGTGGCGATCTTCGACGTCGGCAGCCTGCCGCCGATCTTCACCGCGGTGCTCGACCTGAGCACCCTGACCGGGGCGAATGGCATCATCGCACCGCGCGCCAACGACATCGCCCAGCGCAACGGCGCGGTGTTCATCGCGGGCAACGGCCAGCAGCTGGGCGAGTTCATCGGCTACGCCACGGCCCAGGGCGGTCTCTACACCGGGCTCTTCGAGCTGCCGATCGACGGCGACACCAATCCGCCGGCGGTGAGCATCACGGCGCCCGCGGCGGGGGCCGCGGTGATGGAGCGCCTGCCGGTGATGGTGGCGGTGACCGCGCAGGACGAGGTGTCGGTCGCCTCGGTCGGCATCCTGGTCAACGGCGCGACCGTCGAGACTCTGTACAAGCCGCCCTACCAGGCCACGGTCATGGCACCCTCCGGGCAGCCGACGATGACCGTGGGCGCCGTGGCGACGAACCTCGGCGGCGTGCAGGCGACGACCCAGGAGACGTTCGTCGTGCAGCCCTATCCGCTGCCGGTGGCGAGGCTGCTGGCGCCGGTCCCCGGCCAGGTTTTGATCGACGGCACGCCGCTCACCATCGCGGTCGCGGCGAGCGACGCGGTGGTGGTGACGCGGGTCGAGGTCTATGTGAACGGCCAGCTGGCCGGCACGCTCTCGGCGCCGCCGTACCTCTTCCAGGTGACGCTCCCGCGCGGGTCGGCAACGCTCGCGGTGACGGCGCTCGCCTACGACGCGCTCGGGGCGGGGGCGCCGTCGGCGCCGGTGACGGTTGCGGTGCAGCCGGACGTGCCGCCGACGGTGGCGATCTTCTCGCCGCTCGATGGCGCGCAGGTGACCGAGGGCAGCGTGGTGCCGATCGTGGCGGGTGCCAGCGACGCGACCGGGATCTCGAGCGTGCTGTTCGATCTCTTCGGGATGGAATTCACCGGTGCGGCCACGGCGCCGTTCGTGGCTTCGATCGTCGCGCCGCCGGCCGGCCAGACCGCGGTGCTTTCGGCTGTCGCCACCGACAACGTGGGCCTGGCGGCGGAGTCCGCCCCGGTGACCATCACCAGCGTCGTCGATCCGGGAACGGCGGTGAGCGGCTTGGTGGTGGACCCGGCCGGCGCCCGCGTCGCGGGAGCGAGCGTGAGCGTGTTCGTGGGCGGCGTGGCGGCGGCGACCACCACCTCCGGCGCCGACGGCTCCTTCACGGTGGGCGGCCTGCCCACCAACAGCGGCGACTTCGTGGTGGACGTGGTTGGCACGCTGGGCGGTTGCCCCGCCGACGCCGAAGCCGAGGTGCCGCCACCGCCGCCGGGCCAGAACGAAGCGCTCGGCTACTTGACGCTGGTCGCGGCTCCCGCGCCGCAGCCGACCACGGTGACCGGCAGCGTCTTGGGCACCGACGGCCAGGGGCTGGCGGGCGTCACCGTCACCGTCTCGAGCGCCGATCTGGCCGACACCGCCACCGTGGCGAGCGGCCCCGGTGGTGGCTTCACGGTCGCCTCCTTCCCGGCGCGGGCGTGGACGCTGCAGGCTGAGGCGACGATCACCATCGGCGGCGTCATGCTCTACGCTGCCAGCGGCGCCAACGGCCCGCACGCGGTCAGGGGCGGCATCACGGACCTGGGCTCGCTCGCGCTCCAGCCCTATCCGTTCACCGGCCCCGACCCGTTGACCACGGTGACCGGCCAGGTCTTCACCTCCGATGGCTCGCCGGGGTCCGGCGCCCAGGTGGTAATCGACATCGGCTACGCCCAGCTCGTCGCGACGGCCGCCGCCGATGGCAGCTTCGCCGTCGCCGGCGTGCCCACGCTGCAGGGCACGGTCACCGTCACCGCCTCGCTTCACCTGCCCTGCCACGTCCTGCTGGTCGCCGGGCCGGTCACCGTGAGCCAGCTCGATCCGGGGGGCCTGAGCGCCGTCACCATGCCGCAGCTGGTTACCGATCCCGGGCCGCCGCCGCCGATCCTCTTCACCTCCATACCGATCGAACCTCGGCTGGAGGACCCGGCGAGCGGCAGGGGCGCTGGCGGACCGGCCAGCGGCCTCTTCTCGCTCTATCCGGGCAACGCCATGCCCGTCTCGATCCGGTAGTACCAGGCTCCGGCGATCGGGCCGGGCGCGTCTCGGGACGCCGCCATCGCCGTGATAGAGTTGAAGCTTCTCCTGGAGGAGATGGGATGTCGAAGGAGCTCGGTGTCATTCCGTGCGTGCGGTCGGAGCGCCCGCAGCCCGGCCCGCGACGTTTGCTGCGTCGCCTCGCCGCCCTCGCGGCGGCCATCGTCGCGGCGCCTGCCCCAGCCGCGCTGACGCTCGCGGCGGCCATCGCCGCGCTACCTGCCCCAGCCGGCCCTACTCTCGCAGCGGCCGTCGTCGCGGTGCTTCTCCCCGCCGCCCCCGCCCTCGCCGCGGCCACCCCGCCGGCGGCGGCGGCTCCGGCCGAGCCCTGGGACGGCCGCTTCTTCGCGGCACCGCCGGCGGAGCTGCTCGCCGCCGCCAAAGCCGCCGCCGCCCCCCAGGCCAAGGCCGAAGCCGACCTGCCGGTCTCGGTGCTCTTTGCCGAGCACATCTACAGCTTCGACGATGCCGGCCGGCTGAGCCGCACTTATCGGCTGGTCTACCGCATGCACGGCACCGCCGGTCCCAGCTGGTCTCAGGTCAACGTCAGCTGGCTGCCCTGGTACCAGCAGACGCCGCGCCTGCGGGCGCGGGTGGTGACGCCGGATGGACAGGAACACTGGCTCGATCCCAAGGTGCTGGAGCGGAGCACCGTGGGTGACACCGATGCCGAGACCTTCGCGGAGCGGCAGCGGCTGCGCGGCCCCCTGCCCGCCACCGGCGCCGGCGCGGTGACCGAGGAAGAGGAGACGGTGGTCGACGCCGCGCCGCTCTTCGACCGCGGCACCTTCGAGCGGCACAGACTCGCCATGAGCGTGCCGGTGCGCCATCTCCGCGTGGTGCTCGAGGCGCCGGCGGACATGAACCTGCGCTACGCGCTGGAGCTGCTGCCTGGCCTGGCGCCGCGCCGCGAGTCCCTGCCCGGCCGGCAACGGCTGGTGTTCGAAGCCCACGACCTGCCGGCGAGAGAGCATTTCCCGGCCGGTTTGCCGCCGGAGGCGCCGCGGTGGCCGGCGATCGCCTTCGCCAACGCCGCTTCCTGGAGCGCCATCGCCGAGAGCTACTCGCGCATCGTCGACCAGACGGTGGCCGGCGCGCCGCTCGCGGCGTGGCTGCAAGCGGCCCGCGCCTACGAACCCGCGACCTCGCAGCTCGAGGTGATCGGGCGCCTGCTCGCGCGCATGGCCGACATCCGCTACGCCGCCGTCGAGCTCGGGGCGGGCGGCATCGTGCCGCGGCCACCCGCCGAGACTCTCGGCCGTCGCTTCGGCGATTGCAAGGACAAGGCGGTGCTGCTCACCGCCGCGCTCCGCGCCCTCGACGTCCCGGCCTACGTCGCCCTGCTCGAGGCCGGCCAGACCGAGCGCGACGTCGACCCCGAGCTGCCCGGCTTCGGCGCCTTCGATCACGCCATCGTCTTCGTGCCGGGCACGCCAGCGCTCTGGATCGACCCCACCGACCGCTTCGCCCGGGCCGGCGAGCTGCCGGTGCCGGATCAGGGCCGGTACGCCCTGGTCGCGGCACCGGGCATCGCCGGCCTCGTCCGCACCCCCGCCGCCAGCTCCGCCGAGAACCGGATCCAGAAGACCCGCGAGTTCTTCCTCGCCGACTCCGGGCCCGCTCGCGTCGTCGAGACCTCCGAGTACGCCGGCGCCGCCGAGCGGCACGTGCGCGCCCATCTCGCCGCCACCGCGGTGGCGACGCTGCGCCAGGAGGGCGACGACTACGCCAGGGACACTTTCCGCGGCAAGACCGCCAACTCCTTCGCGAGCTCCGATCCGCTGGAGCTCTCGCGCCCGCTGTCGCAGCGCCTGGAAGTGAGCGCGGCAGGACGGGGGTACACCGACCTCGCCATCGCCGTCGTGGGGGTCGGCTACACCGCGCTGTTCGACCTGCTGCCCGCCGACCTGACCGCGGAGGACAGGGACAAGGAGAACGACCCCAAACCGGCAACCGGCGAGGACACCGAGCCGCGCCGGATCGATTACTGGTTCCGGCTGCCGCACACCGTCGAGGTCCGCTATCGCGTGGTGCCGCCGGCTGGCTACGAGCCCGCGGACCTGCCGTCCTCGCGCGTCCGGCAGCTGGGCACCGCGACCCTGGCGGAGCAGTACACCGCCGGCGAACGGGGGATCGTCACCGCCACCCTGCGCTTCGACTCGGGGCGGCAGCGCATCTCCGCCGCCGAGCTGGCCGCCTTGCATGCGTCGCTCGTCCAACTGAAAAAGGAGCGGCCGGTGCTGCTGCGGTTCCAGCAGGTTGGCGAGGCGCAGGCCGCCGCCGGCCACATCCGCGAGGCCCTGCTGGAGTTCCGCCAGGAAGCAGCGGCGGCGCCAACCAAGGCCTTGCCCCACCAGCGGCTCGCCCGGGCGCTGCTCGCCGGTGGCCTGGGCGAGGCGGCGTGGCGGGAGGCCGAGCGCGCCGTGGCGATCGAGCCCCGGTCCGCCGCCGCCTGGTCGACGCTCGGCTGGGTGCTGCAGCACGACGCGATCGGCCGGCGCTTCGGGCCCGGCTTCTCGCGCCAGCGGGCGCTCGCGGCCTACGTCAAGGCCAAGCAGCTCGACCCCGCGCTGGCCACCACGCGCATCGACTACGCGATCCTGCTCGAGCACGACGACCAGGGACAGAGGTTTGCGGAGGGCGCCGGCCTGAAAGCGGCCATCGCCGAATACCAGGCCGTGCGCAAGGACGACGACAACCACGCCTACGACGAGAACCTGCTGATCGACCTGGTCTATGCCGGCCGGCACGCCGAGGCGCTCGAGCTTGCCACCACCATGAAAGACACCGAGACCAAGCGGACGGCGGTCACCGTGGCCACCGCCATGACCGGCGGCGCGGAGGCGGCCATCCACGAGGTCGAGCGGACGACCGACGAGCCGGCCAGGCAATTGACGATCCTGCAATCCGCCGCGCAGACCCTGTTGCGCCTGCGCGCCTTCGCGGCGGCGGCGGCGCTGCTCGAGCGGGCCGGACCGCTATCGCCCGCCGCCTCCGACATCCTGGCTCGAGCCGCCATGCTGCGCCAGGTGCGCCCGCTGGACCAGATCCCCTTGCCCGCGGGGGAGCCCTCGACCGTGGCGCGGCGGCTCTTCCTGGCCTTCGCGCACGGCGACGCCGACCCCAAGGCGCTCATGCGGCTCGTCAGCAAGAGCGCGGTGACGGCGGACGCGGCGCAGCTCGATGGCCAGTCGACCGACCTGGCGCAGATCGGGAAATCCCTGCGGCGCCAGCTCGCCAAGGCAGGCGGGCTCCCGCCCGAGCTGGTGTTCGAGCTCGCCTTCGCGGCGATGAAGGAAACCGTCAGCGGCGACGACGCCCTGGGCTATCGCATCGACTACCGCACCCCGCTCGTGGACCTGGACGAACAGTTCTTCGTCGTGCGCGAAGGCGGGGACTACCGCATCGCCGGGTTCAGCACCGTGCCGGCGATGCTGGGAACGGAGGCGCTGCGGCGGCTCGGAGCGGGGGATCTGCCCGGCGCCCGCCAGTGGCTCGACTGGGCGCGCGCGCTGACCAAGGACCCGGCAGGCGAGCTCCCGGCGCCGCCGTTCGCCGTGCTCTGGGCGCGCGGCGGCGCGGCCGGCGCGGAGCCGGCGCGCTGCGCCGCGGCGGCGCTGGCGGCGTCGGACAGCACGGACGACACCGTCGCGCCGATCCTCCGCGCCTGCCGCGTCGCCGAAACGGTAACTGAGCGGCAGCTCGCGCTCGACCTCGCGCTCGCCATCGCCGCCGGCGAGCGGCGGCAGTGGGACGAGGCGATCGAGCTGGCGCGGCGCCTGGCCGCGGCGCGGCCGGGAGCGGCCCTGCCCTTCTTGCTCGAGGCGAGCGCTATGCAGAAGCTGGGCCGCAGCGGCGCCATCGTCGAGCTCGCGCAGCGGCGGCTCGAGCGCCTGCCCGGGGACCGCCAGGCACAGCTGGTGCTCGCCCAGACCGCCATGAAGCAGGGCGATTTCGACGACGCCGAACGCGTCTATCGCCAGCTGGCCGAGTCCGCCGGCGCGGAAACCGAAGAGCTCAACGGCCTCGCCTGGCTGCTGCTGGTGCGCGGCCGCGCGGATCAGGAAGCGGTCGAGCTGGCGCGGCGTGCGACGCAGCGCCCCGACGGCAAGACCCACAATGCTCTCCATACCCTCGCGGCGCTGCTCGCCGAGAGCAGCCGGCCGGGCGAGGCCTACCAGGCGATGGTGCAGGCGCTCGCCGCTGGCGACGAGCCCGAGCCCGGTCCGCTGGACTGGTACGTCTTCGGCCGCATCGCCGAGCAGTACGGCCTGCCGGAGGTGGCGCGCGGCCTCTACGCCCGCGTCGAACGGCCCACGCAGGATGACGCGAGCACCACCTGGCGGCTGGCGCGCACCAGGCTGGCGGTCCTCGACGGCAGGGTGCCGGCGCCGGCCGCGGCGAAGTCAACCAGGGACTGAGCGTCCACCCCGGACCGGGCGCCGGCGGCCCGCGGCCCCAGGCTGCTTCAGGTCGCCCGCCCCCGGCCGCCGCTGGTCGCCCGCCACTCGGCCGCCGCCCAAGTGTGCTAGGTTGCCGCCCGGTTTCTTCCAGGTTTTTTCCCCACGGCGCCCGCCCATGACCGAAGCCACGCTTCCCGACCCCGCCCAAACGCCGCCATTCCCCGCCGCCGGCGCTCGGACCCCCGACGTCGCCGTGCGCTGCCGCGGCCTGGTCAAGCGCTATGGCGACGTGGTGGCCGTCGACGGCCTCGACCTCGAGGTGCGGCGCGGCGAGTGCTTCGGCCTGCTGGGCCCCAATGGCGCCGGCAAGACCACCACGCTCGAGATCCTCGAGGGGCTCACCGTGCCCGACGCCGGCGAGGTCGAGGTGCTCGGCACCACCTGGACCCGGCGCAGCCAGGCGCTGCGCCAGCGCCTGGGCCTGGCGCTGCAGGAGACGCAGCTCAGTCCCAAGCTGACGGTGATCGAGACCCTACGGCTGTTCCGCTCTTTCTATCTGCGCGGCCGGGCGCCCGAAGCGGTGATGGCGCGCCTCGCCCTCGACGAAAAGCGCGACGCGCCGGTCGGCAAGCTCTCCGGCGGCCAGAAGCAGCGCCTGGCGGTGGCCTGCGCGCTGGTCGGCGATCCCGAGCTGCTGTTCCTCGACGAGCCCACCACCGGCCTCGACCCGCAGAGCCGTTTGCAGCTCTGGGAGCAGATCGGCGAGTTCCGCGCCGGCGGCGGCACCGTCGCCCTGACCACCCATTACATGGAAGAGGCCGAGCGCCTCTGCGATCGCGTGGCCATCGTCGATCACGGGCGGGTCATCGCCCTCGGCACTCCCGCCGAGCTGATCGCCTCCCTGCACGCCGCGGACGTCGTCGAGTTCGCTTCCGAGCCCGAGCTGACGCGCGACTCCCTGCTGGCTCTCGCAGGGGTGCGCGAGGTCCACCGCCACGGCGCCAACTGGACGCTGGCCGTGGGTTCGCTCATCGCCGGCGTGCCGGCGCTGCTGGCCGCCGTCGAGCGGGCGCAGGCGCGCCTGGTGCACCTGTCGACGCATCGCGCGACGCTCGAAGACGTCTTCGTGGCGCGGACCGGCCGGGCGCTGCGCGAGGAATAGCCCGATGCGCGATCGCTCCTTGCCGCTGCTGCAGCTGACCCTGACGCGCATCCGCGAGTTCGTGCGCGAGCCGGAGGCGCTGTTCTGGGTCTTCGCCTTCCCGCTGCTGCTCGCCATCGCCCTCGGTCTGGCCTTCCGCGACAAGGCCCCCGACCGCATCCCGATCGGCGTCGTGGCGGGCCCCGGCGCCGCGCGGGCCACCGCCGCCCTGGCGCGGTCGCCGGTCCTGCTCGTCCGCACCATGGCGCCCGAGCAGGCCCGCGAGGCGTTGCGCACCGGCAAGATCTCGCTGCTGGTCGATCCCGGCGATCTCGCGGCCGGGACCGGGCGCCCCTGGACCTTCCGCTTCGACCAGACGCGCCCCGACTCGCGCATCGCCCGCCTCGAGGCGGAGGATGCGCTGCAACGCGCCGCCGGCCGCGCCGACCGGCTCGCCATCCGCACCGACCTGGTCACCGAGCAGGGCTCGCGCTACATCGACTTCCTCATCCCCGGCCTGCTTGGCCTGAACCTGATGAGCACGGGCATCTGGAGCCTCGCCTTCTCCATCACCACCGCCCGCCAGAAGCAGCTGTTGAAGCGGCTGGTCGCGACGCCGATGCGCCGCAGCCACTACCTGCTGGCGCAGGTGCTCGGCCGGCTCATCTTCCTGGTGCCGGAGATGGTGGTGCTGGTTGGAGTCGGCTGGCTGGCTTTCGGCGTCGCCGTGCGCGGCTCGCTGTGGCTGCTGTTCGCCACCTGCCTGCTGGGGGCGATGACCTTCTGCGGCATCGGCCTGCTCATTGCCTCGCGAGTGCGTACCGTCGAGGGAGCGAGCGGCCTGGCCAACGTGGCGATGCTGCCCATGTGGCTGCTGTCGGGGGTCTTCTTCTCGGCGGACAGGTTCCCCGACTGGGTGCAACCGCTGATCAGGGCGCTGCCGCTGACCTCGCTCAACGACGCCCTGCGCGGCATCATCACCGAAGGCTGGTCGCCGGGGGCGGTGGCGGCCAAGCTCGCCGTCGTCTGCGCCTGGGGCGCCGCCAGCTTCCTGCTGGCGCTGAGGATCTTCCGCTGGCGTTGATCGCCGCAGTAGGATGCCGGGATGCCACCTGCCGAAAGTGAACGCATCATCTCGCTGCTCAAGAGCGCCATCCGGCTGTCCAACCACACCTACCGGGACGTCGAGCGCCAGCTCGGCTGGCGGGTGGGCACCGTCACCCGGCTGATGCGTGGCGGCCTCGGCCTCAAGATCGAGCACCTGCTGGCCATCCTGGGCGTGATCGGCTTCTCGCCCGGCCGGTTCTTCGCGGCGGCCTGCCCGGTCGCGGCGCCCGCGGGGCCGGCGGAGGACCGCCTCTACCGGATGCTTGCCCAGATGTACGGCGAGGACCAGGTGCAGGCGCGGCAGCCGCAGGCCCGCCCCGGCGCCACCTCCCAGAACGAGATCGACGACATGGTGCGAGAATCGCTGCGCAAGCTCATCGGCCTGCCCGGTTCGGCAGCCGGCGACCCCGACCTCGAGCTCAAGTAGTCCTGGTCAGGACTACTAAGCTCTGATCCCAGCCCGGCGGCCGGTCAGGCGGATCGCACCAGCAGGATCGGCTGGTCGTCGGGGGCGGTTTCGCGCAGTATCTGCACGATCTGGTGCATGGCCTGGGCCGCCAGCTCCGGAGTGAGCACGGCGGCCTGCTCGAGGCGGGACTTCAGCAGCTCGAGCGCAGCCGAGGTCTCGCTGCTGAGGGCCAGGCCCAGCAGCAGCTCGGCGGCCGCGATGGCGAGGCTCCGCGCCTCCTCGTCGCGGCCCTGGCGCTGGTGGAGACCGGCCAGGTCGACGGTGGCCATCGCCTCGCTGTGCGTCTTGCCCGCCTCGCGCAGGCCCAGGCGCACTTCCTCGAAAGCGCGCTCGGCGCGGGCGACCTGGCCCAGGCCGGCATGGATCTGCGCCTGCAGCCAGCGCAGCTTGAGCCGGTCCTGGCGGCCGGCGTGCTGCTCGTAGAAGGCGAGGTGGCGCCAGAGCAGCGAGCGCGCCTCGCGGCAGCGGCCGTCTTCCAGCAGGCAGCAGGCGGTGTTGTGGACGGCAGCCAGCACCAGCGGGCCGTCCTGCCGCGGATCGATCATCGCGATCCCTTCGGTGAACAGCTCGATCGCCTCCTGGCGGCGCCCGGCGCGAGCGGTGTAGATGCCCTTCTTGATCAGGCTGCGGCCGGCCAGGTGCGGATCGCCGTAGCGGCGATAGGTCCGCAGCACCACCTCGAGAGCCGCCAGCGCTTCGTCCAGCTCGCCGCGGTCGCCGTGGATGTTGGCTTCCACCTCCAGCAGGCGGGCTCCCAGCAGGCGGTCCTGGCTGCCGGCCAAGAAATGCCGGCGCGCCGCTTCGATGCCCGACCGCGCCTCGTCCAGGCGATCCATGACGCGGTAGGCATTGGCCAGCTCGATCTCCGCCCGCGCCCGGAACTCGTCCACCTGGCCGCTGCTGAAGCCCTCGTCCCCCAGGCCTGCCGCGACCGTGGCGGCGAGCTCCGCGAGCTTGACCATCTGCCGCGGATCCTCGCGGCGCATGGCCCAGCTGCGCTCGAGCAGGGCCTCGAAGCCGGCGAAGCCGCGCAACTCGGCAGGCAGCTCGCACATGCCGTCGAGTCCCCCGGCGGCGAGCTGGGCGAGCGTCGCGCGGACCTTGGCGCCGGTCCGGGCCGCCTGCTCGCCATGCCGCAAGACCACCGCGAAGGCGCGATCGATGGCGCGCTCGTAGGCGCTCTCGAGCTGCGCCCGATTGCGCCCCCCGCGCTCCGCGGCGGACGGCAGGGGCGTCGGGGCCGGCGAGGCCGGCAGCGGGGTGACGGTGCCGCCGGCACGGCCCGGGCGACCCGCCAGGCTCGCCACCACCGCCTGGCCGAGGGCGGCGGCCCCGGGGCCGGAGGCGCCAGGGTGACCATGGCGGCCAAAGCGATCCAGCAACCCTGAAGCGTAGGGCGCGACGAAGGCAAGGCAGCTCTCGCATCCTCGCAGCAGATGGCGCACCACCAGCTTCGCCTGCTCCCGCGTCAGGTCGCCACGGACCAAACCCTCGAGCTCGGCCGCGGTCGGATGCTCGCTCATGGCTCGATCCTCCGTGACAGAGAGCTTACATCAGCAGCCGGCAAGCCCGAAACCAATCCGCGCGCTCCTGTAACGGCAACCCTTCCAGCGCCGCATCGGCCGCCCGCTCCCGGGCGCGCCGCGCCACCGCCCGCCGACCCACCGCTAGCCATCCGGGTTGATCATCGTGCCGTTGTCGTCCGTCGGCAGGATGGCACCGGTGCTGTCGGTGGTGGTCGCGCTCACCGCGTCGTCCTTCCTAGTCAAGGAGCCATGGCCGAATCTCTGCGACGTCTGCGATGTCGGCGACATGCGCGGGCCGTTGCCGCCGCCCAGGATCATCGCCGCGAGGCGCTCCCAGAAGGCGGCGATCCAGGTCCAGCTGCCGCTCAGGGCGGTCTGGCCGCCGCCGCCCCAGGCAGCGGCATGCGCCGGCACCGGCGCCAGCAGCGAGAGCAACGCCAGCAAGGCCAGACCGGCGACGCATTTCTTCCAGGCGACACGTTTCATCACCTACCCTCCTCCCAAGCGACCCCGTGGGGCATTGGCACACCTCTTCCTACATAGATCAGGTGTCGCGAGGCGCGATTTCGGGGCGGCGGGCGGCGATTTTGGCGCCGGCGTCAGCGCCGGCATCGGCGCCGGCGTCAAGCGCCGGCATCGGAACCGGCGTTCGCGCCGGCGCCGGCGCCGGCATCGGCATCGGCGCCGGCCGGGGGGAGCGGCGGCGCGGTCTCCTCGGCGTCCCATTGCGCTCGCAGGGCGGCGGCGCGGGCCCGGCGGCGCCCTGCCGCGTACAGGGCCAGCAGGGTGATCCCGAGCCACAGGACGGTCGAGCTGGTGAGCAGCGGCAGCCACCGCTGCAGCGAATGGCGGCGCCAGAAGTCCGTCTCGGCCGCGTCCAGAGCGACGCCGGTGCCGGCCTCGAACGCCTCGGGAAACGGCGCGCCGGCGGCGACGGCGGCCAGGATGCGGCCGGGCGCGCCGGCGCCGTGGCGCTGCACGAGGTCGCGCACGAAGGCGCCGGCGACGGCATAGGCGCCGGCAACCTGGCGCTGGCTGCCGGCGAAGCGCTCGTCGAGCCGGGCGAGCGGCACGTCGCGGTCCACCATCAGCTCGAGCAGGAAGCGGGCGCTGTCGTCGGCGCCCCAGGTGCCGCCGGCGATCATCGCCAGGCCCTCGTCGAACCATCGCGGCAACGACCGGCCACCGGCGGCGCGCGCCGCCAGCACGTGCGCCACCTCGTGCCGCAGCAGGCCGTCGAGCGAGGAGTCGGGATAGGCAGGCGCCCGCGCCGGCAGCAGCACCACCACCGCCGTCCGCGGCAGGGCGTAGCCGTCGATCCAGGGCGGCACCTGGCGCGCCGCGGCCGAGCCCTCGGGCTCGAGCAGCACCAGGATGGGGGGGCCGGGATCGGCCAGCCCCAGCAGCCCCATCACCTCGACGAAAGCCCGGGGCGGCACCGCCCGCACCCGCGCCGCCGCCTGGTCCAGCCCGGGACCAGCCTCCACCACCAGCTGCGGGCCGATCACCGGCCCCGGCGCCCGGCCGGCCGCCGTGCCGCCGGCCGCCGCCGGCCACGCCCGGACCGGCGCAGCGGCCCCCAGGGTCAGCAGAGTGGTCAGGGCCAGCAGGATGGCAGAGGTGGCCAAGGACCGCGGGGAGCCCGGCGTGCGCAACGCAAGCCGCGCGCGCCGGACCAGCAAGACCAGGGCGCGGCGGCGAGGGCGCAACGGCGGGGACCGGGAGGGCCGCCGGTCACCCGGTAGGGCCGACTTGCAAATGGTCGATCACTTCCTGCACGCCTTCCGTGCGGCGGGCGATCTTTTCGGCGTCGGCGCGGTTCTCCTGCGAGGCCACCGTGCCGTCGAGGGTCACCTGGCCGTTGCGCGAGCTGACGTGGATGCGGATGCCGCCGAGGTCCGGAGCCGCGATCAGGCGGGCTTTCACCCGCGTGGTGAGGGCGGCGTCGCCCAGCGTCTCGCGCGCCGCCGGACCGATGCGCCGATCGACGTCGCGCGCCCCCTTCTCCATCGCCTGCCCGAGGTTCTGCGCGTCCTTGCTCAGCTCCTGGCCGGCCTTGTGGAGGTCGCCCTTGATCTTCTCGTCATGGATCTGGAGCTCCGAGTTGCCCTGGTTGTCCTTCCGCATCTCGACGGCGGAGTCCTTGCCACAGCCCAGCCACGGCAGCAGCGCCGAGCCGGCGAGAACGGCCACCGCGAGACGAAGCGTCCTGGTTCCCATTGCACCCTCCTGAGAGTCGCAAGCGGCAGCGCGCGCCCTGCGCGCCGGCTCGCCGCCCATGGCCAGGAGCAAGAATCAAGCCGGCGAGGTCCGCCGGTGTCCCGCACTACCCGCCCGGGCGCTCGTCCACCTTGACGAGATTGACCACCGAGGTGACGCCCCGGCTGCGCCGTGCCGCGTCCGCGGCGGCGGCGCGCTGCTCGGCGCTGGCGGCATGACCCCACAGCGTCACCCGACCCGCCTCGGCGTCCACCTCGATGCGCGCCGTCCGCAGCAGCGGCTCGCCGGCCAGCCGCGCCCGCACCTGGCCGGCCAGCGCGGCGTCGCCGGCCGCGACGCCGGTCTTCACCGGATCTTCCCGGATCTCGACGTCCTTGACGGCGGCCGTCGGACGCGGGCTCGGACCGGCCGCGGTCCGGCTGCCCCGAGGCGCCCGGCCGCAGCCGCCGGCGGCCAGGCAGGCCAGGGCGAAGCCGCAAAGCAGGACGACTCTCCCAGGTCGGTTCACGCGAAGATGGTACTGCAACGGCAGCGGCGACAGCGGCACGAATCTTGCGCTCTCCTCGCCCGCGAGGAAGAATGTCGCCATGGCACGATCGATCTGGAAAGGCAGCATCACCTTCGGGCTGGTCAACATCCCCGTCGGCCTGCACACCGCCGAGAAGAGCAAGGAGCTGCATTTCAACCTGCTCGACCGCCGCGACCTGACGCCGATCCACTACCAGCGCCTCAACGCCAAGAGCGGCAAGGAGGTGCGCTGGGAGGACACGGTGCGCGGCTTCGAGTTCGAGCCCCACCGCTACGTCGTCCTCTCCGACGACGACCTCAGGAGCGCCAACCCCGCGAGCACCCAGACGATCGAGATCATCGACTTCGTGGACCTCGCCGAGATCAGCCCGGTCTACTTCGAGAAGCCGTATTTCCTGGTGCCCGAGCGCCAGGCGACCAAGAGCTACGCCCTGCTGCGCGAGACCCTGCGGCACAGCGGCAAGGCGGGGATCGCCAAGATGGTGATCCGCACCCGCCAGCATCTCGCGGCGATGGTGCCGGCGGGCGACGCCATCGTGCTCGAGCTGATGCGCTTCCAGGACGAGCTGGGCGACGCCTCGGAGCTCGACCTGCCGGCAGGCAAGCAGGGGTTGACCGACAAGGAGCTGCGGCTGGCGGAGCGGCTGGTCGAGGCGATGGTCGACCGCTGGGACCCGGAGCGCTACCGCGACGACTACCGCGTCGACCTGAAGGCCCTCATCGACGCCCGTGTCGCCGCCGGCCAGCTCGCGGCGGGCGCGGCCAAGCCGGCGCCCCGCCGGCCGGCGCGCGGCAAGGTGGTGGACCTGATGTCGCTGCTGCAGCGCAGCCTCGGAGACGGCAAGGCGAGCCCCGCGAAGGCTGCCGGCCGCCGCCGCGGCGGGCCGCGACCGGCAGCGGCAAAGCCGGCCTCGGCGCCGGCCGGCCGTGCCCGCAAACCGCCGCCGCCGCCGGCGCGCCGGCCGGCCACCAGGCCGGCAACCAGGGCGGCCTCCCCGGCGGCCAGCCATCGGCGCGCCGCCAGGCGGAGCGGCTGAGCCCGTGGCCCTCGAAAAATACCGCCGCAAGCGGGACTTCTCGCGCACGCCGGAGCCGGCGGGCGCGCCGCCCCCCGCCGCCGCGGGCGGGGCCGGCGCCCGGCCGCCGCCCTTGGGTTCGTGATCCAGAAACACGCCGCGCGCAACCTGCACTACGACTTCCGCCTGGAGATGGATGGGGTGCTCAAGAGCTGGGCGGTGCCCAAGGGTCCAAGCCTCGACCCGCACGAGAAGCGCCTGGCGGTGCAGGTCGAAGACCATCCCATCGAATATGGCGGCTTCGAGGGCATCATTCCGGCCGGCGAATACGGCGGCGGCACCGTGCTGCTGTGGGACCGCGGCACCTGGAGCTCGCAGGAAGGCGAGCCGCTGGCCGCCTGGCAGGCGGGCAAGCTCAAGCTCGAGCTGGCGGGCGACAAGCTGCGCGGCGGCTGGACCCTGGTGCGCATGCACGGCGCCCGCGCCGGCGAGAATCGGGAGAACTGGCTGCTGATCAAGGAGAACGACGCCACCGCCCTTCCCGGCAGCGCCGACGCGGTGGTGCGCGAGCAGACGGCGAGCGTCGCGAGCGGCCAGACCATCGAGGAGATCGCCGCCGACCCGCCGCGGGTGTGGGGAGCGGACGGTGCGACCGAGCTGGTTCGGGATGCCGCCCTTGGCGCCGGCAAGCGGCGCCTCGCCAAGACTGCCGGCAAGCGGCGCGCCGCCAAGACTGCCGGCAGGCGGCGCGCCGCCAAGGCCGGACCGGCGGCCGCCGGCAAGACCGCCGCGAGCGGCCGGGCCGGGCCGGGGCGCCTCCCGGCCGGCCTGGCGAGCGAGGTGCCCGGGGCGCGCCGTGGCGCGCTGCCGCGCACCGTCGCGCCCGAGCTCGCGACCCTGGTCGCCACCCCGCCGGCGGGCGCCGAGTGGCTGCACGAGATCAAGCTCGACGGCTACCGGGCGATCTGCGAGATCAAGGGGGGCAGGGCGCGCCTGCTCACCCGCCACGGCAAGGATTGGAGCGACCGCTTCGCGCCGGCGGCGGCGGCCGCCGCGCGGCTGCCGGTAGAGACCGCGGTGCTGGATGGCGAGGTCACCGTGCTGCGGCCCGACGGCAAGACCAGCTTCCAGGCGCTGCAGGAGTCCATCGGCGATGGCGGCGCCGCCGGCGCCGATGGCGGCGCCATGGTCTACTTCGTCTTCGACCTGCTCTACCTGGACGGCTACGACCTCCGCCCGGCGCCGCTGGCCGCCCGCAAGGAGGCCTTGCGCCGCCTGCTCGCGGCGGCGATCGGGGGCCGGGACGGCGACGGCGACGGCACGATCCGGTTCAGCGACCACGTCGCCGGCAAGGGAGAGGACTTCTTCCGCCACGCCTGCGGCTACGGCCTCGAGGGCATCGTCTCCAAGCGCGCGGACCGGCCCTACCACGCCGGCCGCAGCAAGCAGTGGCTCAAGGTCAAGTGCCTGCAGCGCCAGGAGATGGTGATCGGCGGCTTCACCGATCCCGAGGGCGCGCGGGCCGGCCTCGGCGCCCTGCTGCTGGGCGTCTACGAAGGGGAGCGGCTGGTCTACGCCGGCAAGGTCGGCACCGGCTTCACCGCGGCGGTGCTGCTCGACCTCCGCCGCCGCCTCGAACGGCTCGAGCGCCGGACGCCGGCGTTCGCCAATCCGCCGCGC
This sequence comes from uncultured Acidobacteriota bacterium, assembly GCA_963732005.1. Classification (GTDB taxonomy): domain Bacteria; phylum Acidobacteriota; class Thermoanaerobaculia; order Multivoradales; family UBA5704; genus JASLEW01. The sequence continues at coordinate 1,504,719 of CAVSXT010000005.1, read as the reverse complement.
GGGGCGGAAGCCCGCGGCGCCCACTGGGTGGCGCCGCGGCTGGTCTGCGAGGTGGCGTTCTCCGAGTGGACCCGCGACGGCAACCTGCGCCATCCCGCCTACCAGGGGCTGCGGGAGGACAAGGACGCCCACGAAGTCCGGCGCGAGCTGCCCGCGGCGCTGCCGGCAGCGGCCGAGCCCCCGGCCCGCCGCGCCCCCGCGGCGACCACCGCGAAGACCGCGACGGCCACCCACGCCACTGCGGCGATGGCGCGCCGGGCCGGCCCGGCGCGATCCGGCCGCGCCGGGGTGACGGCGGTTGCCGGCGTGCGGCTCACCCACCCCGACAAGGTGCTGTTTCCCGGCGTTGGGCTCACCAAGCTCGACCTGGCCGTCTACTACGAGCGCATCGCCGATTGGATCCTGCCCATCCTCGCCGGCCGCCCGCTCGTCCTGGTGCGCTGCCCAGACGGGCAGGGGGGCGAATGCTTCTACCAGAAGCACCTCACCCCGCAGTTCCCCGAGCCCGTGCTCCGCGTCCCGATCGAGGAGGGCGGCAAGACGGTGTCCTACGCCGCGGTGGACTCGCCGGCCGGCCTGGTGTCACTGGTCCAGATGGGAGTGCTCGAGGTGCACGTCTGGGGCGCGCACCGCGACCAGGTCGAGCGCCCCGACTACGCGGTGCTCGATCTCGACCCCGACGTCGGGCTGCCCTGGGAGCGCGTCGTCGAGGCGGCGATCGAGGTGCGCGACCTGCTGGCTGCGACCGGCCTGCGCAGCTTCCTCAAGACCACCGGCGGCAAGGGGCTGCACGTGGTGCTGCCGCTGGCCCGCCGGCACACCTGGGACGAGCTCAAGGCCTTCACCCGCGCGGTGGTCGACGGCCTGGTGGCCAGCCGGCCCGACCGCTACACCGCCAACCCGCTCAAGGCGCGGCGGCAAGGCCGGATCTACGTCGACTACCTGCGCAACAGCCGCGGCGCCACCTCGATCGCCGCCTACTCCTGCCGTTCGCGTTCGGGCGCCCCGGTCTCGACGCCGCTCGCCTGGGAGGAGCTCGCCGGCGACGTGCGCGCCGACACCTTCACCGTCAGCAACCTCCCCGAGCGCCTCGCGAGCCTCGCCGCCGACCCCTGGCGAGAGCTGAGCACCGTCAAGCAGTCGATCACCGCCGCGATGAAGCGCAGCTGGGGCATGGCGTAGCAAGCCCGCCCGATCCCTCCCGCGCCGCCAGACCAGGCGGCGCCGATCGCCGGCGCCCGCCCGCCCGCGGCATTTCCCGGAATCCGGCCACGCTCCGGCGCTCCAAGTCCTCGATGGTAGACTGTGGGCCAACCACCGCCACGGGAGCCGAGAGGGGAATCCAGGATGAGGCATCGATGCGTTCGGCTGGGTCCGCCTGCCGTCACCAACCGCGCTCGCGCGCTCGCGCTGGCGCTGCCGGCGTTGCTGGCCTGGCCGGCGCTGCTGGCCTGGCTCGTGCTGCCGCCGGGCGCCGTGGCCCAACCGGCGCCCGCGGCGGTCGCGGCGTTGCCTTCGGCGCGGGCCATGGGCGTGCCGGCCGGCCCGCCCGAGCGGCCGGGCGACGCGCCCCCGGACCGCACCTCCTACCAGCGGCCCCTGGTCCCCGGCGAGGACCAGCAGGCGATCACCCAGACGGTCGTCGCCGGCACCATGGTGGACCTGGTGGTCGCCGCAGGCCTCGGCGCCAGCGACACCTTCGGCGACCAGGAGACCTCGATCGCCGTCGATCCGAACAACCCCAACCACATCACGGTGAGCGCCTTCTCCGGCGGCTGGGGCAGCTTCGCCCCCCTCTGGGTGTCGACCGACGGCGGCATCACCTGGGCCAAGCAGCTCACCCTGAGCGCGCCGCCCGGCCAGCCTGACGCCAGCGGCTGCCCCTGCGACCAGACCTTCGATTACGGCAGGAGCTCGCCGATCCTCTTCGGGACCGTCCTCGGCATCGGCAACTCCGACGAGCCGACCTGGAGCGGCAGCACCACCGACCCCACCTCCACCAGCGCCTGGCAATGGCTGACCAGCGCCGGCGTCGCCGCCGACACCAGCCACACCACCTTTTCCGACCAGCCCTGGCTGATGGTCGATCGCGACCCCGATCTCGCCTCCCAGGACGACGTCTACGTCGCCTACACCGACTACGGCGCCAGCCCGCCGGCCGACCACGTCGCGGTGTCGCTCGGCGCCAGCCCGCCCAGCTTTCCGGCGAGCCAGGACGTGATCGTCGGCACCTCCTCCGGCACCGGCTTTCTCGCCAGCGGCGCCATCCGCGTCGCCACCGACCCCAACAGCGGCACGGTGTATGCGGCCTGGGAGGACGTCGTCAGCCTCGACACCGGCGACTGCGCGAAGAACCTGACCTTTCGCCTATCGCGCTCCGCCGACCACGGGCAGACGTGGACGCTCGACAACGCCACCAGCCTGGTCGTCTCCGTGCAGCAGTCCGACGAGGGCTGGCCGGACGACCCCAACCAGGCGCCGACCTCCTGCCACAGCCACGTCGAGAAGTTCGGCACCGTCAACGCCCTGCTCGGCGGCTCGGAGGCGATCGCGGTCGACCCCGGCAACGGCGATCTCTACTACGCCTTTCACACTCGCGACGGCGCCACCGGCAACAACCGCCTGAGCGTCTCCCGGCTCACCGCCGACGGCGCCGGCGGGCTGATGGTGGCGCAGACGACCTTCCTGACCGGCCAGGTGCAGACCGCCCTGCCGTCGGTCGCGGTGGCTCAGAACGGCGCGGTCGGCGTGCTCTACGACGTCTACAACGGCATGGTCAGCGGCTTCCCGCAGTTCGCCACCCACTTCGCCACCAGCGCCGATCACGGCGCGACCTGGAACGATCAGACGCTGGTCACCTTCCTGTCGCCGGCCAACGACAACGGCGACCGGCGGCAGCGGGTGCTCGGCGACTACCAGCAGGTCAAGGCGGTGGGTAACACCTTTTATGCAGCCTTCCCGGCCAACGGCGCCGCGTTCGGCAGGTCAACCTCGAACGTCGATCCGGTCTTCTACAAGGTGGCGGCGCCCGGGGTGCCGCTCAAGTTCTTCACCCTGGCCCCCTGCCGCGTCATCGACACCCGCAATGCCGCCGGTCCGCTGGGCGGCCCGAAGCTGGCGCCCAACGCCGCCCGCACCTTCGACAGCGCCGGCACCTGCGGCGTCCCCACGACCGCGCGGGCGATCTCGGCCAACGTCACGGTCACCGGCGGCGGCGCCGCGGGCGACATCCGGCTCTTCCCGGGCGGCACCGCCACCCCGCTCACCAGCGTCATCAACTACCCGACGGGCCGCACCCTGGCCAACAACGCCGTCCTCTTCCTGGGCGGCGGCAACTTCACCGCCCAGCTCGACTCGCTCGGCGCGGTGCACCTGATCCTCGACGTCAACGGCTATTTCGAGTAGGTCTCGACCTATTCACCGCATATTCTGCGGCGAATAGGCCCCGTAATCACCGCATCCTCGCCTCCCGGCCGCGCTCGCGCGCCGCCAGGCGGGCGTCGTGCCAGCTGTTGAGCAGCGTCGCGGCGAGGATCAGGGCGCCGCCCGCGAGCACCCGCGGGCCGACGCGCTCGCCGTGCACCAGCCATGCCCAGACCGGATTCAGCACCGGCTCGAGCAGCAGCAGCAGCGAGGCCTCGAGCGCCGGCACGCCGCCGATGCCGCGCGCCAGCAGCACGTAGGCGAGCGCGATCTGGAACAGGCCCAGGAAACCGAGCACCAGCCAGTCGGCGGCGCGGGCCGCCGGCAGCGGCAGGGCGAACGGCAGCGCCGCGGCGGCCGCCAGCACGTTGCCCCAGAAGGCCGCGATCAGGGCATCGCCCCCCGGCGCCGCCGCCGCCCCTGCCGGCATTCCCATCGACGCCTCTGCCGGCGCCCCCACCGGCGCCCCAGCCAGCGCCCCAGCCACCGCCTCCGCCGCCGCCCCAACCGGCACCCCGCCGCCGCGGCTCAATCCGCGCAATCCCATGATGGTCAACGCCCAGGTCAGGCCGGACAGAGCGGCAAGGAGGTTGCCGCGCAAGGGCTCGGGGGCGGTGGCGGACGCCGGCTCGAGCCCCGCCACCAACAGCAGCAGGCCCAGGGCGATGGCCGCCATCGACAGCAGATCGCCGCGCCGGCTGCGCTCGCCCAGCAACCAGGGGCCGAGCAGCAGCACGAACAGCGGCGCCGTGGCCTGCAGATAGATCGAGCTCGCGGCGGTGGTGAGCTTGTTGGACTGCACGAACAGGATCATCGTCGCCGCATAGCAGGCGGCGACGGCCAGCATCCGCCAGGTGGGGCGCCGGCGCACCTGCGGCAGCGCCGCCAGCAGCGCGGCGGCGGCGATGGCCGAGCGCATACAGGCGACCGGCCAGCCCGCGACGTGGACCGCCTTGATGGCGGCGCCACCGGTCGAGAACAGGGCGGCGGCGGCCAGCAGCTCGAGCCGCGGCGCCAGCGCCCGGCGCCGCGGCGGCTGCCGCTCCCCGCCCGCCGCCGCCGACGCCGATCCCGCCGAGCCTGCATCGCGCACGCCGCCATTGTGCACGCCGCCGCCGCCGGCGCAAGCGACCTCGCCACCTGGTGTCCTTGGGACACCGCCACCTCGCCCAGGCCAGCCCCGAACCGGGCCTTGCTCCGGCCAGGGTCGGCGGGTTAGCCTGTGTCAGAGCCTATGCCGGGAAGACTGCCCAAGATCTTCGTCCTCGACACCTCCGTCATCCTCTACGACTTCAACGCCATCCTGAATTTCCAGGAGCACGACGTCGCCGTACCCATCACCGTCCTCGAGGAGCTCGACCAGTTCAAGAAGGGCAACTCGGTCCTCAACCTCAACGCCCGCGAGTTCATCCGCCAGCTCGACCGCCTGTCGACCCGCAACCTGCTGGCGGAATGGATCCCGCTCGACGGCACCGCGCACGGCCGCTTCCGCGTGCTCACCGAGGAGAGCGCGCAGCCGCTCGACTCGGCCGAGGTGTTCGGCGCCAAGAAGGCCGACCACCGGATCCTCAATGCCGCGCTGGCGCTCACCCGGCGCGAGCCGGACCGCAAGGTGGTGCTGGTCACCAAGGACATCAACCTGCGCCTCAAGGCGCGCGCCCTCAACCTCACCGCCGAGGACTACGAGACGGTCAAGATCAAGGATCTCGACCACCTCTACAAGGGCAAGAGCGAGATCGAGGTCGCGGATCCGGCCACCATCGACCGCCTCTACCGGGGCGAGGCGCTGGCGGTCGACGACCTGCTGCACGAGCGGCCGCTGCCCAACCAGTACTTCATCCTGCGCAGCCGCTCCAACTCGGGCCTCGCCTACTACAACCCGCGCAGCGACCGCCTCGAGCGCGTGGCGAAGCCGCTCGCCTACGGCATCTCGCCGCGCAACGCCGAGCAGACCTTCGCCCTGCACGCGGTGCTCAACGAGGACGTGCCGCTGGTCACCCTCTCCGGCGCCGCCGGCACCGGCAAGACGCTGCTCGCCTTGGCCGGCGCCCTAGAGCAGCGGCGCCAGTTCCGCCAGATCTACCTGGCGCGGCCGATCGTGCCGCTGTCCAACCGCGACCTCGGCTACCTGCCCGGCGACATCCATTCCAAGATCGACCCCTACATGCAGCCGCTGTGGGACAACCTGTCGATCATCAAGAACCAGTACGGCGAGAAGGAGCGCGAGTACCGCAGGGTCGAGGAGCTGGTCGACACCGAGAAGCTCCACATCGTGCCCCTCGCCTACATCCGCGGCCGCAGCTTCTCGAACGTCATCTTCATCGTCGACGAGGCGCAGAACCTGACCCCGCACGAGATCAAGACCATCATCACCCGCGCCGGCGAGCGCACCAAGATCGTGCTGACCGGCGACATCTTCCAGATCGACACCCCCTACCTCGACGCCCACACCAACGGCCTCTCCTACCTCATCGACCGCACCAAGGGCAGCGCCCTCTACACCCACGTCAACCTCGAGAAGGGCGAGCGCTCCGAGCTCGCCAACCTGGCGAGCCGCCTGCTCTAGCGCCGGTCGCGCGGCGCCGGCGCGGCGGCCGCCTGCTTCTCCCCGAGGTACCAGCGCGGCCGCGGCTGCCACACCAGCCCGAGGCCGCCCACCGCGCCCATGATGCAGCTCATCGCCTCCTCGGGCGAGTCGGTGATCAGCAGGCGCTCGACGTCGACCGGCGAGATAGTGGCCTCGGGGATCATGCTGTCGCGGAACAGGTCGAGGAGCGGCCGCCAGAAATCGATCCCCATCAGCACCACCGGGAAGTCGCGGATCTTGCCGGTCTGGATCAGCGTCGCGGTCTCGAAGATCTCGTCCATGGTGCCGAAGCCTCCGGGCATCGCCACGAAGGCATAGGAGTACTTGACCAGCATCATCTTGCGGACGAAGAAGTAGTGGAACTCGAGCCAGAGGTCCAGGTAGTCGTTGTGGCTCTGTTCCTTCGGCAGCACGATGTTGCAGCCGACCGAGCGCGCCCCGACGTCGCGGGCACCGCGGTTGGCGGCCTCCATGATGCCGGGGCCGCCGCCGGTCATGACGGTGAAGCCCGCCTTGCCCAGGCGTTGCCCCATCTCCCGCGCCAGGCCGTAGTAGCGGTGATCCGGACCGAAGCGGGCCGAGCCGAAGACGGTGACGCAGGGACCGACGAAATGCAGGGCGCGGACACCGCGCACGAAATCGGCGCCGATGCGCAGCAGGCGGGCGAGCTCGTGAGCGCGGGGTTGCGGCCCGCGCAGGAAGACCCCTTCCCCGTCGCTCTGCGTCCCCTTGCCCCAGCGTGGCGGCTCGCCGCTCTCGCGGGAGACCTGCCGCTCGGCAGGCGGGATGCCGCCGCTGCCGGCATCGGCGGCGGAATTCGGCTGCGACGGCGGCGGCAGGTCCACGGCGCGATTGTACAGCCCACCACGACGGCTAAGTTGACTCTTCGGCGCCGAAATGCGAACCTACTTTGCCGTTGCACGACCGGGGAGGAATCGCATGCGCAAGAAGCTCAGCCGGAAGCTGCGGGTCGACCGTGAGACGCTGCTGCCGCTGTCCGGGCTCGACCGCGACGAGGCCCGGGAGGCCCGTGGCGGTGTGCTCTGCTCGCGTTGCGACACGACCTGCGCGTCCTGTCGCTGCAACACGGTCGGGACCACCTGCAAGTCGGGGTAGTGCTCACCGCCCGCCCGCCACGGGCAGGCGGAGGCCTCATGCTATCTTGCGCCCTCGGAGTGCGCTGGGAGGCGCCTTGGCGTGAGCACCATCAAGCCCATCTTCCTGCTCGCGGACAGCCAGCTGCTGTTCTGGCGTGACCAGGGAGAGCTGTTCCTGAGGCGCATCCGGGAGCTGCTAGACGCGGATCCCGAGAACGCCGGGCGCGCGCCGCGCGCCGCCTACCTGGGCGCTTCCAACGGCGACGCGCCCGAGTTCTACCAGCTCTTCGTCGCCGCCATGGAGCAGATCGGCGTCCTCGATTGCCGCCAGATCCCCAGCCAGCCGGGCGCCGAGGATCTGGCGTTCCTGGCCGCCGCCGATCTTCTCCTGCTCGCCGGCGGCGAGGTGCGCCGGGGATGGGACGCTTTCAAGGCCGCCGGCCTCGAGCAGAAACTGGTCGAGCGCTACTACGGCGGCGCGCTGCTCATCGGCCTCTCGGCAGGTGCGGTTCAGCTCGGCCTCAAGGGGTGGGACGAGACCGGCGAGAAGATGAGCGACATGCTGCGGGTCGTGCCGTTCATGGTCGACGTCCATGACGAGCCCGGCTGGGGCCGCCTGCTGCAGGCGGTGCCGCGGGCCGGCGAGCACGCGCGCGGCTTCGGCATTCCCAGCGGCGGCGGCGCCATCTATCACCCCGACTACTCGGTCGAGCCGGTGCGCCACCCGCTGGTCGAGGTGAGCCAGACCGAGAACGGCCTGCAGCAGGCCCTGCTGCTGCCGGGGCAGGCCTCCGAGCCGGCGACGCCGTCCGAGCCCGCACCGCCGTCCAATCCGGCGGCATCCTTCGATCGGGCGGCAACGTCCGGTGCGGCGCCAGGCGAGGCGCCGGACGCTGCATCGAACCGGACCGGCCCGCCGGTCGCTGAGGCATCGGCCACTTCGCCACAGGCTCCGCCGGCTGCGGCCGGGGCCGCGGCCGAAATCTCGGCATCGGCCACCCCGGCAGCGCCCCTTGCCACGGATGCCCCTGCACCGGCCGCCCCGGCACCGCCCCCGGCAGCGGATGCCCCGGCGGATCCATCGGCCGCGGCAGCCAAGGCGGCCGCGCCAGCCGAGGCCGCCGGCGGCCCCGGCAAGCCTGCCGGCGCCGGTCCGAGCGACGACCTTGAGCAGGAGCGGCGCGAGCTCGGCTACTCGATCGGCGCCGACGGCGTGATCGAGATCCTTCCCACCGCGAGCTCGAAGCCAGAGCCGGTCAACTGACGGCGGGCGCCAGCCCAGTGCCACCAGCAATCATGCGGCCGCGGCGCCGATGAAGCTCTGGGCCATTGCCGACCTGCACCTGCGCTACCAGCCGACGCGGGACCTGCTGGCGGCGCTGCCCGCCTATCCGGACGACTGGCTGATCGTCGCCGGCGACGTCGGCGAGACCGAGGCGCACCTGAAGTTCGGGTTGGAGCTGCTCAGCCGGCGCTTCGCCCGCCTGCTCTGGGTGCCCGGCAACCACGAGCTCTGGACCATCCCGCCTCATCCGGAGGAGCCGCGCGGCGATGCGAAGTACCAGCGCCTGGTCGCCATCTGCCGCGACTACGGCGTGCTCACGCCCGAGGACCCGTTCGTCACCTGGCCGGGCGCCGGCCCGCCGTGCGTGCTGGCGCCCCTCTTCCTGCTCTACGACTACACCTTCCGGCCCCTCGAGGTGCCGTCGGAAGACGCCATCGCCTGGGCGGCGGAGGACAACCTGCTTTGCTCCGACGAGGTGCTGCTCCACTCCGACCCCTACCCCGACAAGCCGGGCTGGTGCGCCGCGCGCTGCCAGGATGCCGAGCAGCGGCTGGCCGCCGCCGCCGCCCAGGGGCCGGTGGTGCTCATCAACCACTACCCGCTGCGCTACGACCTCGCGGTGCTGCCGCGCATCCCGCGCTTCTCGATCTGGTGCGGCACCCGCCGCACCGAAGACTGGCACCGCCGCTTCAACGCCCACGCCGTGGTCTACGGCCATCTCCACATTCGCGGCACCTATGACCGCGACGGCGTGCGCTGCGAGGAGGTCTCGCTCGGCTACCCGCAGAACTACGACGCCGGCCGGCCCGTCGCCTCCTACCTGCGCGAGATCCTCCCTGGCCCCGCCGCGCCTCAGGGCACCGGCGCGCCGAGTCCGGACGCCTCGGCCTCGCGGGCTGGTTGATCCGGCGTCAGCGGCCGTGGAGTCCGGCTTCGGGTAGCCCGCCGGCTCTCGGCAGCGGAAAGTGCCGGAGGTGTCCGTCTCCTGCTGTGAACCAATGCCAGCGACAGGTCCCGGCCGCCGGCACACGACAGGAGCCCTCCCATGCCCTTCGCAGAGGTACGCTTCGACCAGGGCCAGATGCCGGTCATCGCCTGCGTCAACAAGGCCACCGTCAACCTCGGAGTCGACTTCGACAAGCTCGTCGCGGTGTTGCAGGAGTACCTGGACCAGGCTCTGGTTCCAATCTGGGGTTGTCCCGCGACTTTGGAGATCGCGGCCGACACCCTTCCCGGCGCGTGGGCGATGGTGTTTCTGGACGATGCCGATGTGGCGGGCGATCTTGGGTATCACGACCTGACCGACGACGGCCTGCCGCTTTCCAAGGTATTCGTCAAGACCACTCTCGACGCCGGCGAGAAGGTCAGCGTCACGGCGAGCCACGAGCTGGCGGAGATGCTGATCGATCCCGCCATCAACCTGTGGGCGGAAACGCCGGCCGGCGATTTCTATGCCTACGAGGTCGCCGATCCGGTCGAAGAGGAGACGTTCCCGATCGATGGCATCGACCTGAGCGATTTTGTTTTCCCATCCTATTTCGAGGGTTTCCGCTTGCCGGGTTCGGTCCAATTCGACTACCTGAACCGCGTCACGCAGCCGTTCCAGATCCTGCCCAACGGCTACTCCATGGTCCGCGACTGCTGCAAGGTCAACGACGTCTTCGGCAGTAAGCAGAAGGCCGCACGCTTCGCCAAGGAGGATCGGCGCGATCATCGTAGCGAGCACCGCCAGCGGGTTCTCCATCTGCGGCGCTCGAGCGCGCCTACTCTGCGGCGCCGTCGCTAGCTCTCCACTCCTCGTTGCCGTCGCTCAACAATCCACTCCTTGTCGCGCCAGTCCTATCGATCACGATCACCACCGGCGGCGGCACTGCCACCCACCGCGGCGTCGCCGCATCTGACCTCGCCCTGGCAGGCATCCGGCGTTGCCGCCAGCTCGCGCGCAGGAAGAGCGTCGCCGCGCCCAGGACGATCAGCAGCGCCGCGGTCGCCGCCCTGGGCAGATCGGGGTCGAGATACCGCCGCAGAAGCAGGTCGGGAATCGCCGCCAGGGCCATGAACGGCAGCAGGCGGGCGAGCAGCCGCAGCGGCTTTTCGAGCAACGGCCGCAGGACCATCCAGAAGAGCAGGGCGATCATCGCTGCCTCCGTCCCTGTACCCGCGCCAGGGCGCCGCCGGCAACCGCGGTAGCTGCGCCGTGCCGGAGGCGCAGTGCCATGCCCGCCCCTGCCATCGCCAGCGCCAGCAGCAAGACCGCCGCAATGACCTTCCAGCCACGGGCGGTGATGACCCTGCCGTCGCCACCCGCCGCGGGCTCCCCGGGCGCCGCGTCCCGTGGCGGCGCAGGCAAAGGCGCCAGCCTGCTGGGAGCGCCGCGGGCCGCCGCCACCTGCGCCAGGCCGCGCCAGCCGCGGCTCAGCCGCCAGGCGCCGATCTCGCCGTCGCGGCGCTCGGCCGTGACCCAGGAAGGCCGCTCCTCCCATGGGTCGTAGCCCAGCGGCAGCGGTTCGGCGCCCGCCGTCAGGCGGCCGGCGGTGACGTCGCGGCCGTCGAAGTCGATGGCCGCTGGAACGGCCGGCAGCGGCGCGAGCCCCGCCACGTGGACCCACCTCCCCAGCGGCACCGGCCGCAAGGAGACGAAGGCCCGGCCGGAGAAGGGACCGGCAAAGACCAGCGCGCCATCGGAGCGTTCCAGATGCCCGCCCCATAGGCAGTGGATCTCCAGACGATAACCCGCCGCCGCCGCCAGCACCGGGCAGCCGCGATAGCTGCGCAGGCGGACCCACGCCTCGAGGCAAGCCGGGGGCCGCGCGGCCAGATGAGGCGCCGGCCGGCCGCTCGGATGCAGGAGAGACAAGAAAGTGGGGAGAAGCCCTACCAGCCCCGCGACTGCCACCACGCGCCAGCACCCAACCCTCCCACCCATCGGGGGCCCCCTTCCCTCGCACACGACCCTGGCGACGACGACCTCCCCCCACTTGGATAGACGGAAAACGCCTCGGCTTACGGCCACGAGCATGGCCACGCCTGCTGAAATGCAAATATTTGCAGGATTGCCTAAATTTGACCTGGCTACGCGGCTAAACTAGCATTCCTCGAAAGCACCCCCGCAGTGACCATGCCACGACCACGGAGCAAGAGTTCCAGCACGGCTCGAGTCTTGCTCGTCGACGAGGAATCAGGCAGCCTCGCCAGCCAGGTCCGCCAACTCGCCCCGGCATGCGACCTCGCCTTCGACACCACGACCTCCATGGCGGAGGCCTGGCGCCTCTTGGACGGCAATGCGGAGCCCTACGACGTCGCCATCGTCGTCGAACCCGCACCGCGCGCTGCAGCCGCCGGCGTGAAGGGCGGCTCGCTCCTCGGGTCCGCGTTCCGGCGTCGCGCCCCCTGGGGGGAATACCTCGCACTGCACCAGCCGGTGAGATCGGCAACCGACCTCCTGCGCTACGCCGAGCACGCGGCCGCGCTCGCGGTCTTCCGCAAGCACCATCCCGAGTTGACGGCGGCGGCGGCTGGGGTCCATTCCTTCGCGGCGCTCGCCGCGGCGTATCGCGCCGACGGCTCGGGCCTGAAGCTGCTGGGCATGCTCGACCAGCCTGCCGCCAGCGCGCCGCCGCTCGAAGCCATGATCGAGGTCGCGGTGTCCGCGCTGCGCGCCCGCACCGGCGGCCTCTACCGGTTGTCGCCGGACGACGAGGAGCTGCGGCTCGTCGCGGTGTTCAACGACGATCAGTACAAAGGCAAGATCCTCAGGATGGGCGAGGGGCTCTGCGGCCGCCTGGCGCAGGATGGCAAACCCTACCGGATCGTGCGCGATTACGATCGGTGGCGGCATCGCGCCTATCGCACCGGCAGCGGCTTCGGAGCGGTCCTCGCGGTGCCCGTCCAATGGCGCGGCAAGACCCTGGGCTGCCTTTACGTCAACGACCTCGTGGGCAGGGTTTTCACCAGGGACGACGCCGCGTTCCTGGCCGCGCTCGCCCTGCCGGTCGCCCTGGTGCTGGCCAGCCTGGCCGACCGCGACGAGCGGAACCTCAACGATCTGCGGCGCCTGTGGCACGCCACCCGGGCGGTGATGAAGGACCTCGAGCACATCTCGCTCGACAGCCGGCTTCGAGCTCATCGCCCAGCAGGCAATCGAGATCCTCGATGCCGAGGCCTGCGGCGTCTTCCTGGTCAATGCGAAGGGTCAGCTCACGCTCGAAGCCAGCGTCGGGCACCGCGAGGGCGGCTTCGAGAAGGGGCGGTTGATCGAGGTCCACGACCGGCCGCATGGGGGCCTCACCGGCTGGATCGCGTTCCACCGCGAGGTGTTCAACGTCCACGGCAAGGAGCTCAAGAACCACTCTGCCGCCACCTTCGGCCCGCGCGCCTACCATACACGATCCCACGCCTGCTACTCCCTGCTCGCCATCCCCCTGCTGCGCGAGCGCCAGGGCGACCCCGGCACCACCGACATGGTCGGCCTCCTGCGGGTCGACAACAAGTGCGACGCCGCCGGCCAGCCGCGCCTGGACCTCCGCTTCAGCGCCGAGGACGAGAACATCCTGAACCTCTTCGCCGAAGAGGTGGTGATCGCGCTCGAAAGCGCCCAGCTGGTGCGCGAGCTCGATGCCCAGCGGCGCTCGATGAAGCTGCTGGTGGAGAGCTCGCCGCTCGGCATCATCTCGATCGACAGGAGCTCCGAGGTCAAGGTCTTCAACCGCACCGCGCAAGAAGTCCTCGGCTACCCGAGCGAGGAGGCGATCGGCCAGCCGGTCAAGAAGTTCTACCTCGACGAGACGATGCCCACGCAGATCGGCCGTCAGCTGCATGAGGGCCGCGGCAGCCTTCGCGGCTACGACAGCGCCGTGAAACATCGCGACGGCCACGGCATCCCGATCAGGATCTCCGCCACCTGGCTGTTCGACGCCGACAACGAGCGCGACGGCAGCGCCGGCTACTTCGAGGACCTCGACGCCATCCGGCTGCACGAGGCCCGCAAGGAGGTGCTGGCCCAGGCCAGCAACCTGGTGCTCGGCGCCCATCGCCTGGAAGAGGGCCTGTCGAAGCTGGCCCAGCTGCTGATCGGCCAGCTGAAGCACACCTTCTGCCGCATCCTGCTGATGGGAGACGATCCGGCGTTCCTGCAGGTGGAGGCGGCGATCTACCCCTGCGCCCCACCACCAGACAAGGACTGGCGGCACGGGCATGGCACCCACGTCGCCGTGGCCGACTGGCCGCACCTTGGCCGGGTGATCGAATCCGAGCGCCCCGAGACCATCCGGCGGCGAGAGGGGCCGGAGCAGGCGAAGCTGCTGCAGCGGCTGACCCGGCGCCTGCACCTCGGCGCCGGCATCCAATCGCTGCTCCTGGTCCCCTGTCGCACCGACCGGCGAGTCGTCGCGCTGCTCGAGGTCGGCGAGCTTGAGAGCGAGGCGCACCGCCCTTTCACCGCCGGCGAGCAGGAGATCGCCGCCGCGATCGCGGCGCATACGGCGTTGCTCATCGATCGCCGCCGCCTGGAGCGGGCCACCGAAGAGCAGAATGCTGGCCTGCAATCGCTGCAACAGGCCATCGAGAGCCTGGCCAGCCAGGAAGAGCCGGCAGCCCTGCTCGCGGCGGTCGCCGCCTCCGCGGCGCGGATGATCGGCGCCGCGGCGTCGCTGGTCTGGCCCTACGATGCCGAAACCAAGACCTTCCTGGACGGCGAGCTGACCGCCCATGACCTGCCGGCCGCGGTGACGGCGGCGTTCCGCAAGCGGGAAGCCCAGGGCGACGGCAGCGCGACGCTCACTCTCGCCGCCTCCTGGCATCGGGTGCCGGACCTGCGTGCGCGAGAGGCCCGGGGGCGTGGCCGTCAGCTCCTCCTCCGTGCCGGGCTGAGGGGCCTGCAGGCGGTGGCGCTGGTGACCGGCGGCGAACCCGTCGGCGTCCTCTACCTCTTCCACGCTCAACCTCTCGGGCGGGCCGAAAAGGACCGCTGGCTGCTGGAACGCTACGCCAGCTCCGCCGCCAGCTTCCTCAAGCGCGCCCGGCTCCGGGAGCAGATCAGCCGCGCCAACCTGCTGGCCAACGCGATCGCGGAGCTGATGCGGCTCAATCCCGTCGGCACCATCCTCGAGCGGGTGCCCACGATCACCTGCACCGGCCTGGGGTGTCAGGCGGTGACGCTGTTCCCTTACGACCCGGCCACCGCTGCTTTGGCGCAGCCCTATCACGCCGGCGTGTTCGATCCGGCCAACCTCGACGGTTGGCAGGACCTCGGCAAGAGCAGGCTGATTCGCAGCATCCTCCGCCAGCAAGACCCCTTGTTCATCGAGGACGTCTCGACCCACGAGCTGACCAGGTCCTCGATCTTCACCCGCCGCGAGCGGATCGTCGCCTGTGCGGCGGTGCCGCTGCTCTCCGGCGGCAGCACCGTCGGCGTGATCTTCGCCAACTACCGCGGCGCGCATCATTTTTCGAAGCAGGAGATCGTCAGCATTCAATGGTTCGCCACCCAGGCCGGCATCGCCATCGGCAACGCCCAGCTCTACGGCGAGGTGCTGCGCACGCAGGAAGCCCTCAACGCCTTCTATCGCGCCAGCCAGGCGATCAACACCAAGCCGAGCCTGGCGGCGATCCTCGAGGAGGTGGTCAAGCAGGCGCAGAACATCGCCCAGGCTCGCCAGGCGGGCCGCTGCGAAGGCTATGTCGTGCTGTCGGACAGCGGCAACCTGAGCGTCATCGCCGCCACCTCCAACGAGCTGTTCGGCACGCTCCAGGATTGGACCGTGAAACACGCCGCGGCAGTCAGCGGCGGCGGCATCGTGAACCGCGTCGTGCGCACCGGGGAATCGGCCAACGTCGGCGACGTCCATGCGGACCGCGACTACCGCCCCCTCCTGCCGTGGACGGCCTCACAGCTCACCGTGGCCATGAAGGACGGCGAAGAGATCATCGGCGCCCTGACCATCGAGCACGAAGCGCCCGACGCCTTTTCCTGGGAGGAGGACAACTTCAAGACGCTCGCGACGCAGGCGGCGGCAGCCATCCAGAGCGCCTGGCGGCTCAAGGCCCTTCAGGCCCTGCACGTGGCCGCCGCCACGGTCTCGAAAGCGAAGCAGCCGGCCACCGTCGGCCAGGCGATCGTCGCCCAGGCGCAGCGGCTGTTCGGCGCCGCCGCGGCCGTGCTCTGGCCCTACGACGCCAAGCGCGGGCAATTCCTGCTCGACGGCCCGGCGGCGGCGGGCCTGGAACCCCGCGACCTGGAGGCGGCCAAGCGCATCCAGCCGGGCCCGGAAAGCCTGCGCTTCGCCGTCTTGAAGGAGGGCTGGATACCGATCCCGGACCTGTCGACGCCGCCGCCGAGCGTCGGGTTGCGGACCGCGGCGCTGGCCGCGCTGCGACGGACCAAGACCAGGAGCCTCCAAGCCGTGCGCCTCACGGCCGGCGGTGAGGCCGTCGGCGTGCTCTACCTGGGATACGGCTTCCCGCGCAAGTTCACCGACCGCCACCGCAAGGAGCTCGAGAATTTCGCCACCTACGCCGCCCTCAGCCTCAAGCAGGCATGGCTCGCGGAACAGACGCGGCGTCAGGAGGTCATCAGCCAGATCCTCGATCGCGTCGCGGCGGTGGACGACCCCAACGATCGGGTGCGTACCGTCCTGCACCTGGCGCCCCGCGCGGCAGGGGCAACGACCGTCAGGCTCTACCTCCATGACCCCCTGCGCCACACCTTCGAGGTGTGCTACCTCGCCGGCAGGAGACGATCCCCAAGGCTGGTCAGGGCGCCGGTGGCAGACCCTGCGATCCTGCACCGGCTGCTTGGCCAGCGCCAGCTCCGCCTGCTCGACCGCTCGGTGCGCCGGCGGGTTGCGGCCGCCTGGCCGGTGGCGGCGGACCGCAAGCTGCCCGCCTGGATCGCCCTGCCGCTGGTCGCCGAACCGCGGCGCATCGGAGTCCTGTTCCTTGGCTACGGCGCGGCGCAGCACTTCCGTGCGGACCAGCTGGACGCTCTGACCCTGCTGGCCAATCAGACGGCGGTGGCGATCGCCAACAACTTCCTCTACCAGGAAGCGCAGCACCGCGCCGACCGTCTCGACGCCCTGTCCAGGGCCGGACGGGCGGTGACCCAGAGCTTGAGCGTCGAGGCGACGCTGCAGACGATCGCCGACCACGCCCTGCTCATCGCGGGGGGCGATGCGCAGGCGGCCGGCACCCGCGCCTACGCCGCGTTGATCGAAGGTGAGCACACCCGCCTGGCAGCCAGTCCCGCGGCGCCCGCCGCGGCCGTCCCCCTCCTGCAAGAGGTGCGCGAGATCGGACGCGGCAAGCGCGGCGTTGCCGTGCCGGTGCGTTTTGGCCACCGCACGATCGGCCTGATCGCGGTCGAGAGCGCGAACCAGGCCGAGCTTCCGGCCGGCGACCTGAGCTATATGAAGCTGCTGGCGGCGCAGGCGGCGGTGGCGCTCGAGAACGCTCGCCGCTATCGGCAGCTCAGGCACACCCAAGGCCTGGTCGGTCCCCGCACCGTGCTCGCCTGGACGGGCCTGGTTTCCAGCGTCTGGCGGCACGACATCGAGAGCAAGGCCGTCGCCATCCGCAAGCTGACCGAGGTCATCGCGCCCTATCTGATCCAGGCCAAGGGCCCGGCCGCGGCTGCCCTCGACCGGGCGGCCCTGATCCAGAACCTCGCGAGCACCGGCGATCGGGCAGCCGCGCTGATCGACAAGGTGGCCAAGATCCACGACCTCGCGGACAAGATCCTGGCGCGCCCGATCGTGCCGCCGCTGGCGACGGAAGCGAGCAAGGCCTCGCTGCGCATCGACGAGATGGTGACCGACTGGACGACCCAGCTCTGGCGCAACCCCCCATACACCGCCATCAGGAAGGAGCTGGTGCTGCGGCTTGGCGCGCGGGGCACGACCTACGCCAGCGTCGAATGGCTGCGGCGCGCCTTCGAGTACCTGGTGGAGAACGCGTCCAAGGCGGTCGAAGCACAGAGCCACCGGCAGATCAAGATCTCGACCTCGCACGCGGGCCAGACGGCTTACGTGGACATCGAAGACAATGGCCGGGGGATCCCGCCGCGCGTCCTCAAGCGGCTCTTCAGGGAGCCGATCCGGGCCGGCAGGAGCGGCGGTTCCGGGGTCGGGCTGCTGCTCGCCGAGGTCATCGCTCAAGCTTACGACGGCGACGTATCGCTGCTGTGCACTGGCGGCGGTGGCACCATCATGCGCCTTTCGCTGCGCCTTGAATAGCTGGAGGATCGCTCATGTCGTATGACTTTCTCGTGGTTTCCGCCCGGGGGCAGGACCCCTGGATCAACGAGCTCGGCCACGCCATCACGCAGTTCGGCGAGATGCGTACCCTCACCGGCAGCGAGCTGGGCGAGCTGGGCGAGAGCCCGCGCACGCACCGCTGGCCGCCTCCCGAGACGGTGATCATCGACGGCGGCCAGGACCGGAGCACGGAGCTGATCGGCCTGGCGAAGCGGGTCTTTCCGGATACGAGGGTCGCGCTGGCGATCTCGGCGCCGAGCAATGAGCAGATGCTGGAAGCCTACCATGCCGGGGCCGCGGACGTGATCGAGAAGAGCCTGCCGCAGCGGGAGCTGATCGAAAAGTTGATCTCGCCGACGGTGCTGCTGGTCGACGACGAGGTTGATTTCCTGCAGGCTCATGAAGAGCTCTTCCGCGATCAGGGTTGGAAGGTTCACATCTCCAACGGCAGGGAGGACGCCAAGCGCAAGCTCGACGACGCCGACCTGGGGCTCGACTTGGCCATCTTGGACATTCGCCTGGAAGGCGTGGCGGAAACCGACCAGAGCGGACTCGCGCTGGCCGAGGAGGTCGACCGGCGGCTGCCCAAGATCATCTATACCAGCTATCCGAGCCCGGAGACGACGAGGCGGGCCATGACACTCAGGAGGCCCAGCGGTGGCCGCCTGGCGGTGGACGTCATCGACAAGCGGGCGCCCACCCGGAACCTGTTCGAAGCTGCTTCCCGGGTCGTCAAGGAGGAGCGCCGCCGGCGACGGGGCGCCCAGATGACAGCTCCCGGCGGCGCCGCGGGGACTGCAGGTCTATCCCCATCGGCGGCGCTCAAGGGCATGGTGGCCGACCTGGTATCGGCGGAGGTCGCGGCCATCACCCGCGGCGATACGCTCGACAACTACTCCGGCTACCTCTGCGTGCGGGAGCAGCACCGGCGGCGGCGCCACAAGAACCACCGGCATTCGGTTGCCACCTCGCTCGTGGTCTGGATGCAACCGGAGCCGCCGCAAGACGCCGCGGTGCGGTCCGAGCGCATCCTGATCAGCGACGGCCGCGCCGCTGCCGAGGTGTCGTTCGATATCTCGCTCGAAGGCGACGGGGTGCGCTTCGATTATCGCAGCGGCTCGCTGGTGATCCATCCGGGAGGCGCTTCCGGCGAGCTGATGTTTCGCGTCCTGGGCGACCCCGGCGGCGCCCATGCGGTATGGCTGCAGGTGTTCCAGAAAAACCGGCTGGTCCAGGTGGTCAACGCCGAGGTCGGCGGCGAGCGGCAGGCGCCGGCGCCGCGATGACCTCTCGCGGCACGCGACTGCGCATCGAGGTGCGCTTCGGCGACTCCTCCGGCAGCGCCACCTTCGTCCCGGCGGATGGACCGGCCACGGAAGTCGGGCTCCGTATGGACCAGGAGGAGCTGGTCGCCGAAGTCGCGCGGCTGCGGGAGGTGCTCAACGCCTGGGCGCACGAGTTGGGCGATCAGCTCGAAACCCCGGGCGGCCGGCGCTTCATGAAGGGGCTCAGGAATCTCAATGACCACGGCTTGCGGATGGCTTTTCGCCTCTTCGGGGACGACCTCCCGGCCGTGGTGGGGCAATTCCGCAAGGCGTGCCCGCTGTGGCAGAGCCCGCAGCCGGGGCCCCCGCCGACGATCGAGATGGCGGCCTCCTCGCGCGGCCTGCTGCCGATCGAGTTCATGCCCCTGCTCCACACCTGGCCCCCTGCCCAGGAGGACGCCATCACGCTGGCGCGACGCTTCGTCGGGTTCTCCTGCTTCGTGCGGCGCTGCATCGAGCGGACGCCGCTGACGCAGGACCGCATCCTCGACGATGGCGGCCGGCTCCCGGTCAAGCTCTTCCACCATGCCGGCCTGCCGGGGATCGCCGGCGAGGCCGAGGTCTTTCGCTCGCGGAGCCAGGTCGATCTCCAGGGACCGTGGCCCGACCGCCGGATCGACGAGGCCCGATTCGGCCAGGATCTGGCGGGCTACCTGATCGATCCACGCCTGGGCTTGAACGGTGATCGCAGCGATGCGATCGATCAGATCCAGCATTTCGCCTGTCACTGCGGCAGCGACTCCGGCGCCGCCGAGAACGACTATCTGCAGCTCGCTCACCAGCGGCGATTTCCCCGCCGGGTGACGATCAAAGACCTCGAGACCAGCCGTGCCTATCACCTCCTGAACACCGGCCAGGATCGGCCGCCGCTGCCGCTGATCTTCGTCAACGCCTGTAAATCGGCGGTGGAGAACAGCCGCCAGGTGTCGTCGTTCCGGAACTTCTTCGTCGCCCAGAACCACAACCGGGGCTTCATCGGCACCGAGGCGTGCGTGCCGGGCGAGGTGGCGGCGGCGTTCTCGAGCTGCTTTTACGCCAAGCTGCTCTCCGGCATGCCTCTCGGCAGGTCCATCCACGAGAGCCGGTGGCACCTGCTCCACGAGCACGGCAACCCGATGGGTGTTCTCTATACGGTCCATGCCGACCCCGACATCCGCATCGCCGGCAGCGCGCCGGAGCCGGAGCGGATGGCGATCAGCGCGGACACCTCGCTGGCGGATCCGCAGCTGGTCCTGGCCGGCAGCTGAAGGAGTCGCACCCGAAACGCTACGGGCGCGCGCTTGCCGCGCCTCCTCGCGCGATCGCGGGCGGAGGCGCAGGGGAAAGGAAGCAGCATGACCGTCGACATCGCAGGGTCCTTGTGCTTTGGCCTGGTCGTGGGATGGGTGACCTACCGTACGCTACGCCGCTCCGGCGAGACCGTCTCGCTGTCCAACATCGCGAGCGTCATCGCCGCCGTCGGCGGGGCGGCCGTCACCGCCCTCCCCAACAGCAAGGCCACGTTCTCGTGGTACTCGATAGGTCTGGCGGCGGGCTTCTTCAGCTACCTGATCCTCGGGAACACCTTGTGGAAGGACACCGAATGGCTGGGTAGCGGCGATTGACGCCGGGACGGCCGGAGTGTCCCCGACGATCCTCGCGCGAGGCGTGACCACGCCGCTGCCGGCGGTCGCCATCGCGACGCCGATGACGGCGGCCACTGCGACGCCGATGACGGCGGCCATCAAGACGCCGATGACGGCGACGGCTGGCGGCGCAGGGTGGTTGCTGATCGGCTTGCTGCTGGGTGCGGCGGTCGGCCAGGCGCTGCGCGGCCGGCGGCAGCCCGTCGCCGTGACCTCCCTGGTCGCGGTGCTCGCGCTGCTTGGCGGCGCGGCAGCCGCCGGGTCGCTGGTTCCCGATGCGGCGTGGGGTGCCTTCGCCATCGGCGTGGCCGCGGGCGCCGCCTGCCAATGGCTGCTGCTGCGGGCGCTGTGGCGCGCCCGCGGGAGGCGAGGCTGGCGCTCGACGACAGGCTGGCCGGCGCCGGTTGCGAGGAGGGATCCCCAGAGTTGGTTTCTGGCATGCGGCGCCGACGCCGATGAAATCCACGAGCTCCGGTGGGGCTGGCGAGGCGAACCGCCGCCAACCCCGCCGCGCTACGCCAACGCCGTGCTCCTCCACGACCAGGAGCGCGCGGTGCGAGGTCAGGATCCAATCCTGCCGGGGCAGGCGGTCTTCCTCCGCCTCGACATCGGCGAGCTCTCACCGGAGAGCCAGGTGCGCGTCGCCGCGCGCTTCCCCGACCGGCACCTGCCGCGCCACGATCTCTGGCTCGACGTGGTGGTATCCAGCAGCGAGCTGCGGGTCGAGCGCTGGCCCGCGGAGGCGCTGGAGGCCCCGGAGGGCACCGCGGGCGACGCACACGCCGCCGAGGCCCGCCTCTTCCTGCCCGCCGACGGCGGCGCGGCGCGGACCGGCGAGGCCGCCGGCGCCAGCCCGTACCTGACGTTCAGGCTGGTGGCGCCGAGCGTCGCCTCGCGGGTGCGGGCGAGGGTCGGATACTTCTACCGCAACGCGCTCGTCCAGTCCCAGCTGTTGACCGCGCGGGTCGGCGAGGCGCACTGCGCCCTGGACGTCGTCACCGACTACTCCCTCAGCTCGAGCCTCGCCGATCTCGACGCGATCGCTCCGCGACCGCGCCTGACCTGGCTGGTGCACGACCGCGGCGACGGCCGCCACGAGCTGGTGGTTCGCGGCGAAGGCGCCGCCGGCGCCGCCCCGGCGGTGCCCCTGAGCCTGGAAGCGAGCGCCGTGGACACCAGGGTGGCGAGCCTGCGGGCGGCGCTGCGCAGCGACGCCGTCGCACCGGCGCGGCGCCAGCGCACCCGGCGCCAGCTGGAGAAAGACCTCAGGCGCCTGGCCCCGCTGGGGCAGGACCTGTACAACGTCCTCACCTCCCAGGTGGGGAGCGCCCTGGATGCCGCCTTCCGCCAGCCGGAAGCGACGGTCATCCAGATTTGCCGGCCGGCCAAGGCGCGCCTGACGCTGCCCTGGGCGTTGCTCTACGAGATCCCCTTGGAACAGGATGCCCTCGCCCGCGGCGGCGTCGAGCTCTGCCCCATGGTGCGAGATTGGGACGGCAAGGGGCCGCTCTTCGACGGCTACCCATCGCATTGCCCGGCGGCACCCGCGGGCCGCCACCTCGCGAACGTCTGGTGCCCCTTCGGCTTCTGGGGTTTCCGCTACCTCGTCGAGCAGCTCTCCTCGACCGGCGACTGGGTCGACCGTCTCACCGTGGCGCCCGGCGCCGACTTCGTCATCGCGGAGACGCGGCGGGTCGACCCCTCCCGCATCGCGGCGCACGTCCGGCGGCTCACCGCGACGGTCCAGGCGTCGCTCCCCGCCGCCCGCGTCCGGGAGGGCAAGGACCGCGGCCAGATCAAGGAGATGATCGGCCGCGACCTGCCGTTCATTTATTTCTATTGCCACGGCGAGCGCCAGCGTCCGGGACGCGGCGGCGACACCTACCTGGGAGTGGGTCTCCGCGAGGCCATCGCCGCCAACGATTTCCAGGGCTGGGTCGACAACTGGCGGCTCTTCGAGAACCGGGTGGTCTGGGACCGGATTCAGCCCTTCATCTTCCTCAACGCCTGTCATTCCCTGGAGGTCTCGCCGGAAACCCTGGTGTCCTACCTGGATGCGTTCATCGGCAAGGGAAGAGCCGCAGGCGTCATCGGGACCGAGGTGCGCGTCCGGCAGCCGCTGGCGATGGAGATCGCGGAGGCGTTCTTCCAGGGCTTCCTGAAGGCGCCACCCGCACCGCCGGTGCGAGCCGGGCAGCCACTCGGCGACGACGTCCCGACCGTCGGCCGGGTGCTGCGCAAGATCCGGCTGGACCTGTTGCGCAGCGGCAATCTCGGCGGCCTGGTCTACACCCCGCACTGCTGGTCCGACCTGCACGTGGTGCGGCCCACGGCCGTCTGAGCAGCGGCTCGCCGCTGCCGGTCGCGGGCCGGACCGGCGCCGCCAATGGCGCCGGGGCTACCGCTGTCGCCGGGGCCGCCGCTGTCGCCGCCGCCGCTGTCGCCGCCGCTGCCCGTTAGCGCTTCTGGCCGCGGCGCACCCGCTCGAGCAGGCGCGTCGAGTCCTTCATGCACTCCATCATGCGGTCCTGCAAGCCCTCGGCGCGGCCGGTGAGGCCGCGGGCGTGCGCCAGCACGTTGCGCGCCCGGTCCTCCTCGCCGGAGGCGAGCAGCGCCATCCCGAGGTGGGTCAGGATGTTCGCGGAGGGGCCCAGCTCGCTCGACTTGGACAGGAAATCGATCGCCTTGTCGAACTCCTTGCGCTTGTAGTGCACCCAGCCGAGCGCCGCCAGCGGGAACTGCCGGATCTCTTCCGGCGACAGCTCGACCGACCGCCGGGCGTAGCCCAGGGCTTCGTCGAGGTCCTCCTCCATCTCCGCCAGGTTGTAGGCCATCTCGTAGTAGGCGATGGTCTTGCTGAAGTTGGAGCCCGCCTCCTCGACCATGCGCTGGCCGATGCGGTTGCCCTCGCGGTACTTCCCCTGGCTGCGCAGCGCCTCGATCAGTGCCGCGTAGGCCGTCGCCTTGAGCATCTCGCCCGGGTTCAGGTCCAGCACCTTGCGGGTGACCGTCTCGATCTCCTGGCTGCGGTTCAGGTGCAGGCACAGCAGCGCATAGGACATCAGCAGCGTCGGGTTCTCGGGGGCCAGCGCCAGCGCCCGGCGGTAGCAGGAATGCGCCTGCTTGAGGTTCTCGCGCTTCAGGAAATCCTCGGCCTTGGCCAGCCAGCCGGCCGCCTCGCCGTCGACCCCCGGCAGCGGGCTGCCCCCCGTCTGGCCGGAGAGGTAGTGGACGAGATCCTGATACTGCAGCTTCTTCGGGTTCAGCCGCTGCGCCTGCCGGAACGCGTCGAGCGCCTTGCGATTCCAGTGGCGATCCAGATAGGCGAGCCCCAGCAGGTGGTGCGCCTCCTCGAAGGCGGGATCGTGCCGCACGGCGTCCTGCAGGAAGTGGACGGCGGCCGACAGCTTGCCCATCTCGTAGCAGCAGCTGCCGAGCAGGAACAGCGCCTGCGGCACCGGGTCGACCTGCACCGCCCGCTCCAGGAACAGCACCGCCTTGGCCAGGTTGCCCTGGCCGGCGTAGACCGCGCCGAGGCTGAACAGCGGCAGGAAGCTGTCGGGATAGATCGCCACCGCCCGCTTCAGGTAGTCCTCGGCGCGCCCGTGATCGCCGCGCTCGTAATAGATGACGCCGCTGTAGACCAGCCCCTCGTAGTGATCGGTCTTGACCTCGAGCACGCGCGAGAAGTACGTCAGCGCCGGTTCGGTCTCGCCCTCGTTGAAATGCGTCTCGCCCAGGAAATAGGCGAGCTCGTAGTTGTCGCGGTCCAGCTTGTAGGCCGATTCGAGCGCCGCCACCGCGCGCTCGATGTCGAAGGCGAAGAGGGCGTACTCCGCGTCCTCGAGATGCTGCAGGAACGCCTTGCGCTTGTCGCCGTGGTGCAGCGCCGCGATGCGCTCCTTGATCGCCAGGAACCGCTCGCGCTTTTCGAGCGCCAGCAGCTGGTAGTCCATCTTGGACTCCCAGAGGTCGCTCCACTCGTCGCCGGCGATGACCCGCTTCTGCTCGAGCAGCTCGCGCAACGCGGTCATGCCGGTCTGGCTGATCAGGATGTTCTTTTCCTGCTTGTGCAGGGCGCCGAGCAGCTGCCGCACCGTCTCGGCGGTGCGCTTGACCG
Source organism: uncultured Acidobacteriota bacterium (assembly GCA_963732005.1). Classification (GTDB taxonomy): domain Bacteria; phylum Acidobacteriota; class Thermoanaerobaculia; order Multivoradales; family UBA5704; genus JASLEW01. Next base: position 1,480,009 of record CAVSXT010000005.1, on the reverse strand, counting down.
CCTCCTCGAGGATCGAGATCCGCTCGAGCAGGTGCTCGTCGAACGAGAAGCTCTCCTCCGAGCCCGACTCCTCATACGGCTCGTCGTCGTCGCGGGCGCCGCCGGACAGCACCAGCAGCTTCTGATGGCAGCGGACGCAGTACTCCTGATCGTCTCGGTTGAGTGCGCCGCAGCTCTGGCAGTACATCCTCACGTTGTTTCTTCTCCGCTCATCTCTCTGCCGGCCGGCGCCCTCCGCATGCCCTTACTTCCCGGAACCTTCAGGGCGATTTCGCGGCCTCGCCGGCGGCGGCGTAGTCATAGAAGCCCCGTCCCGACTTGCGCCCCAGCTGGCCGGCGTCGACCATCTTGACCAGCAGCGGACAGGGGCGGTACTTGGGATCGCCGAAACCCTGCTGCAGCACGCGCAGGATGTCGAGGCACACGTCCAGGCCGATCAGGTCGGCCAGCGCCAGCGGCCCCATCGGGTGATTCATCCCCAGCTTCATAACCTGATCGATGGCCGCGGCCTTCCCGACCCCCTCGTAGAGGCAGAAGATCGCCTCGTTGATCATCGGCATCAGCACCCGGTTGGAGACGAACCCCGGCGCGTCGTGCACCTCGACCGGCGTCTTGCCCAGCCGCCGCGACGCCGCCTCCACCGCGTCGTAGGTCGCCTGCGCCGGTCGCCAGGCCGCGGATCAGCTCGATCAGCTGCATCAGCGGCACCGGGTTCATGAAATGCATGCCGATCACCTGCGCCGGCCGCCGCGTGGCCGCCGCCAGCCGGGTGATCGAGATCGAGCTGGTGTTGGAGGCCAGGATGGCCCGGGGCGCGCAGACGCGGTCGAGCTCGGCGAGCACCGCCAGCTTGGCGTCGAGCCTCTCGGCCACCGCTTCCACCACCAGGTCAGCGTCCGCGAAGGCGGCGAGATCGCCCGCCGGCCGCAGCCGCGCCAGCGCCTGGTCGCGCGCCTCGGCGGTGAGCTTGCCCTTCTCGACCAGACGCCCCAGCCCCTTGGCGATCTGGGCCATGCCCCGGCGCAGCGCCTGCGGCGCGGCGTCGGCAAGCACCACCTGGTAGCCGCTCTGCGCCGCGACCTGGGCGATGCCATGCCCCATGGTGCCGGCGCCCACCACGCCGATGGTGGCGATCTCAATGTCTGCAGGAGTTTCCGGAGTCGCCGCAATCGCGGCGGCTGCCGGCGTATCAGCCTTGGCGGTGCTCTCCGTCATCGCGTCGCTCTCGCTCGTCTGTCTCCCAGGGGTTGGCTCACGAGCCTAAGAGATCGAGCCGCGACGGTCAAGGCGCGCTCGCCAGGTCGAACCAGGCCTCGCGGCGTCCGAACTTCGTCGACAGCGTGGCGCCGATGCCGATGAGCGTGGCCGCCGTCCACACCCAGACGCCGACGAAGGGCAGGAACTTGATCGCTCCCATCAGCAGCAGGCCGAGGGTCGCGGCGTTGAGCGGCCGCAGCCGGCGGTGCAGCAACCGCAGCGCCACCCAGTCGCCGCAGGCGTAGAACACTGCCACCATCCCCCACAGCTTGAGCACCAGCAGCACCACCACGACCAGTCCGAGCAGCGGCGCCCAGGCGAGGCCGCCCAGGAAGATGGTCAGGGCGAGCGCCGTCAGCACCAGCGCCGCCACCCCGGTCAGGCCGGTGACGAAGCTGAAGAACGGCTCCTCGCGCACGCCGTCCGCGGTCTCGAGCATCTGCCGGCCGCTGGCGGCGAACAGCAGCAGCAGCAGCGCCGCCCAGGCCGCGAGCAGCGCCAGCTTGGCGCCGAGCACCAGCGGCGAGGCGGCGGAAAGCCCCAGGCTGGGGCCCTCGAAGAAAGTCAACAGCGTCGGCGAGGCGTTCGGATAGGACACCGAGCGGCCGCCGATCCGCGCCCCGGGATCGGCCTGGATGGCGCCGCCGATCACCGAGATGTCGCCGTCCACCGACGCCCGCGGCCCCAGGCGCGCATTGCCGCCGATGACGATGACGTCGCCTTTGACGTGGCCGCGGATCAGCACCGAACCGTGCAGCGCCGCGACGTCGCCGAGCGCATCGCCATCCACCTCGACGTCGCGCGACACCGCCACCAGCTGGTGGCTGGCGATGGCGCCGGCCTCGAGGCGCAGCGCCGGCAGCGGCGCCGATCGCGAGCCGGCCGTGGCGGCAAGCGCCAAGCGTGCGCCGGCCGGCGCCCGCGGCGGTCCGCCCAGCGCCCGCGGCGGTTCACCCGGCGCCGGCAGCGGACCGGCCGCCGCGGCCGCCGCGGCCATCCCGCCGGCGACGGCAGCCGCCAGCAAGCCGGCGCGAGGGAAGAATCGGTGCCAGACCACGGCGCCAGCCTAGCGCGGGGCGTCGCCGCCTGCCAACCCCCCGTCCCCCCTCCCCCCCTCCCGGCATTCGCCGGCCGCCGGCAGCCGCCCCGGCGCGTGCCGGCTCAGTGCAACTCGATGCGCACCCCGAAGCGATAGATCCGCGGATTGAGCACCGTGTCGACGTAGTCGCTGGTGCCCAGACCCAGCTGTGCCACCCGCTGCGTGATGGTGGCGGCGTTGAGCAGGTTGAAGCAGTCGATGCTCAGGGTCACCCCGAAGTCCCCGAAGCTCAGCTGCTTGCCGATCCGCGCGTCGAGCTGGACCACGGCCGGCAGCCGCACCGCATCCGGCCGGCCCACCAGCACGTCCTCGGAGAGCCCGGCGGAGTAGTTGGGCAGGTCGAGCGGGATGCGGACGTACAGCGGTAGCGGGTAACCTTGCCTTGCCGTCAGGTCTCCGGCCAGATCGAAGCCCCAGGGGCGGTCCGCGGCCAGCTTGACCAGGCCGTCGAGATAGCCGGACCAGCGGGCATTGAGAAACGCGAACGGCTGCGCTCCCGGCCCACCGCCGCCGGTCAGCACGGCGTCGCCGCCGCGGTTGCCGCCGGGCAGGAAGTCCGTCGGATCGGGTACGCCGCCGCCGCGGCCGTAGGTCCAGCCGGACCATGTGAAGCTGCCGCGCATCGTCCAGGAACCGAGCAGCCGCTGGCGGAACGTCAGGGCGGCGCCCTCGTAGTTCGCGGACTGCCCGGAGTTGGTCAGCCAGGTTCCGCCGCGGGTGCTGATCCCCGGCGCCAGGACGTCGTAGGTCACGTCGACGACGCGGCCGTCGGGCAGCCTCACGGCGCCGGTGCGCGGCACGAAGTCGGCCCGCGTCGCCGGCCGTCCGACGCTGCCGAGGTTTGCCGGGGCGAACGGGTTCGGGTCGTCGAACACCAGCGGGATGCCGCCGCCGGCCAGCGCGCCGTTCGGGTTGGTGGTGGCGCCGGTGTCGGCCGCCACCAGGTTGCTCAGGCGGCGCCAGGTGAGCTCGAGGCCGACCGCCATCTGCGGCCTCAGCTCGTGCTCGACGCTGGCCAGCAGCTCGTCGGTCCGCGGCGCCGAGAAGCGCGGATCGACGGCGTTGAGCGGCAGCGGCAGGCCGCTGCGCGGATCGAGGTTGCCGCTGAACCGCGACGCCGGCGGGCCGTTCGGCAGCAGCACGCTCGGCAGCCCGGGGCCGGTCTGTGGCGTGCTGAAGTCGTAATACGAGTGCATCGCCGCCGGGTCGCGGATGGCGGCGAAGCCGGCGCCCAGCTGGTCGGCGTAGCGCGCATAGCTGGCGCGCAGCATCACCTGGCGATCGTAGGGACCCAGGGGATAGGCCAGCCCGGCGCGCGGCGCCAGGTTCGCCCAGCGCAAGCCGCTCGGCCCGCCGGCGGTCTGGTAGCCCGGCAGCAGGCCCGGAAAAACCGGATTGGCCGCCACCGTGGACGACAGGTCGTGGCCGCGCTGCACGTCGTAGCGGACGCCGGCGCTGGCGGTCAGCTCGTGAGCTCCGGCGAAGATGTCCTGAGCGTAGCCGCTGGTGTAGGTGTTGCGGACGGCATAGCTGGCCTCGCGGTCGGCAGCGAACAGGTTGGCTCCCGGCAGGCCGCCGGCACCCGCGACCAGCAGGCCGTCGCCCCAACTCGTCGTCGCGTCGGTGTCGGCGCTGCGGTAGGCGGCGCCGGCGCCGAGCTGGTGGCTGACGGCGCCGAGCTGGACCATGGTCGAGCCGTCGAGCTTGGCCTGGCGTTGTGGCCGCCGGGTGCCGACGGCGAGATAGGAGTTGTGCCAGACGCCATCGCCGTCGAGATAGGGAAGCGGCCCGGCGCCGCCTTCGGGGGTCAGGTCGAAGCCGCCCTGGACCGTCGAGAGCAGACCGGTCAAGAACAGCGTTGGCGTGAACACCTGCGTGTACTCGGCCCGCGCCACGGTGGGACCGGCGCCGTGGCGCTCCTCGTCCCAGGTCGTCGGCTGGGTGCGCTGCGGCCCCGCGTCACCGCCCGTGACCGTCGTTCGGTCCTGCATCGCGAAGAGCGTCAAGGAATTCGCGGCGCCGATCAGGACATTGCCCTTGGCGTTCCAGATCGGCAGCCGCGCCTCGCTGGCGCCGCCGCCGAGCGCCATCTCCCGCACCTCCCGGTCGTCGTAGGCGCCCCAGATCCAGGCATGCTCCTCGACGATCGGGCCGCCTGCCTCGGCGCCGCCGTCGCGCACCACCGAGGCGCCGTGGAGCGCCGGCGGCGGCGGTTCGCCGGGGGCGAGCTGGCGCGGCCATGGGCGCGAGCTCGCCTCGGCCCCGCCCGGAGCGTCGAAGAAGTGGCCATCGCCGCTCCAGTGGTTGTATCCGCGCTTGGTGACCAGGTTGACGAACGAGCCGCCGGTCGGGTTGGAGACGTCGCTGCCGCCGGTCGCGACCTGGATCTCGGCGATGGCCTCGACGTCGAAGTCGGCAGGCGGGGCGCCGGGGACCGCCATGTCGGTGAGGACCACGCCGTCCATCGCCCACACCGAGTTGGCGCTCGTCGCGCCCGGGCCGGCGAGGATCGCCGGTCCGCCCCTGCCACTGCCGGCGCTGTTTGCGGGGCTGGTGCGGCCGGCGAGCACGCCCGGAACGGCGGCGGCGATCGTCCGGGGATCGCGCGCCGCCAGGACGTCGCGCAGCTCGTCGCCCAACGTGGCGCCGCGGGTGAGCTGGCGCGGGTCGAGGAGGACGGTGGAGAAAAGCGGCGTGAAGAAGTCGTCGATGAGGTCGGACTGCATGGTGACCTCGAGGTGGGTGACGCGGCCGGCCGTGACCGGCACCTGCGGGCATTCGGTCGCGTAGAAGCCGGCCAGCTCGGCCCTGAGCGCCATGGTTGCCGGCGGCAGGGCGGAAAAACGGAACTCGCCCTTGCTGTCCGTCACCTCCACCGCCCGGGTGTCCCCGGTGCTCAGGGTCACCTCGACGCCGGGAAGCGCCTGTTGCTGCTCGTCGGTCACCCTGCCGTCGACGTTGCCGGTATCCTGCTGTCGGGCCTGGGCGGCGCCGCCGGCGCCAACCGGCAGCAGCACCGCTACGACCACCGCGACCGCCGCGGCGCACGCCCGGCGCGGACTCATCGAAACTCGATTCGAACGCCGAAGCGATAGATCCGCGGGTCGAGGATCGCTCCGACGTAGTCGCTGGTGCCCAGGCCCAGCTGCGCGACGCGCTGGGTGACGGTGGCGGCGTTGAGCAGGTTGAAGCAGTCCACGCTCAGGGTCAGGCCGAAGTCCCCGATGCTCACCTGCTTGGTGATCCGCGCGTCGAGTTGGACGACGGCCGGCAGCCGCACGGCGTCCGGCCGCCCCACCAGCACGTCCTCGGAAAGCCCGGCGGAGTAGTTGGGCAGGTCGAGGGGGATGCGGACATACAGTGGCAGCGGGTAGCCTTGCCTGGCGGTCAGGTCTCCACCCAGGTTGAAGCTCCACTCGCGCTCCGGGGCGATCTGGACCAGGCCGTCGAGGTACCCGGACCAGCGGGCGTTGAGAAAGGCGAACGGCTGCGCTCCCGGCTCGCCGCCGCCGGTCAGCACGGCGTCGCCGGCGCGGTTGCCGCCGGGAAGAAAGTCCGTGGGGTCGGGCACGGCGCCGGAGCGGCCGTAGGTCCAGCTGGACCAGGTGAAGCTGCCGCGCATCATCCAGCGGTCGGTGAGCGCCCGGTTGAAGGTCAGGGCGGCGCCGTCGTAGTCCGCCGACCGGCCCGAATTGGTCAGCCAGGTGCCGCCGCGGGTGCTGACCCCCGGCGCCAGGACGTCGTAGGTCACGCTGACCCTGCGGCCATCGGGCAGGGTCACGGTGGCGGTGCGCTGGACGAAGTCCGCCCGCGTCGCCGGCCGGCCGGCGCTGCCGAGGTTTGCCGGCGCGAACGGGTTCGGATCGTCGAACACCAGCGGCACGCCGGCGCCGGCCAGCGCGCCGTTGGGGCTGGTGGTGGCGCCGGTATCGGCCGCCACCAGGTTGCTCAGCCGGCGCCAGGTGAGCTCCAGCCCGACCGCCACCTTCGGCACCACCTCCTGCTCGATGCTGGCCAGGACCTCGTCGGTTCGCGGCGCCGAGAAGCGCGGATCGACGGCGTCGAGCGGCAGCGGCAGGCCGTTGCGCGGGTCGAGGTTGCCGCTGAACCGCGACTGCGGCGGCCCGTTCGGCAGCAGCATGCCCGGCAGCCCGGGACCGGTCTGCGGCGTGCTGAAGTCGTAATACGACAGCGTCGCCGCGGGATCGCGGATGGCGGCGAGGGCGGCGCCCAGCTGATCCGCATAGCGCGCGTAGCTGGCGCGCAGCATGGTCTGGCGGCCAGCGGGGGCCCAGGTGTAGGCCACCCCGGCGCGCGGCGACAGGTCCGACCAGCGGACGCCGCTCGGCCCGCCGGCGAGCCGGTAGCTGGGCAGCAGGCCGGGGAACGCCGGGTTGGCCGCCACCGCCGACGCCAGGTCGTGGCCGCGCTGCAGGTCGTAGCGGACGCCGGCGTTGGCGCTCAGGCCGCCCTGCGCGATCGTGTCCTGGGCATAGCCGCTGGTGTAGCTGTTGCGGACCGCGAAGCTCGACTCGCGGGCGGCCGCGAAGAGGTTGGCGCCCGGCACGCCGCCGGCTCCCGCGACGATCAGGCCCTCGCCCCAGCCGGCGGTCGAGGCGGTCTCGGCGCTGCGGTAGGCGGCACCGAACTTGAGCTCGTGGCTCATGCCTCCCAGATCGGAGAACGCGTCGCCGTCGAGCTTCCCCTGCCGCTGCGTCCGCTGCGTCTCCACCGCGAGGTAGGAGTCGTGCCACACCGCGTCGGCGTCCAGGTAGGGAACCGGACCGGCCCCCCCTTCCGGCATCAGGGCGAAACCGCTGTTGACCTCCGAGAAGGTGCCGGTCAGGTAGAAATTCGCGGTGCAGATCTGGGTGTCCTCGGCCCTGGCCGTGGTGGGATCGGCGCCCCGGCGCCGCTGGTCCCAGGTGGTTGGCTGGGTGCGCTGCGGGCCGGCGTCGCGCCCCTCGACCGTCGTCTGGTCCTGCAGCGCGAAGAGGATCAGCGAGTTGACGCCGCCGAGCTGCGCATTGAGCTTGCCGTTCCAGATCGGCAGCCTCGCCTCGCCGGCGCCGCCGCCGAGCGCCACCGTGCCCGACTCCCGGTCGCCGTAGGCGCCCCAGATCCAGGCGTGGTCCACGGCCAGCGGGCCGCCGGCCTCGGCGCCGCCGTCGCGCACCACCGAGATGCCGCCGACCGTCGCCGGCGGCGGCTCGCCGGGGGCGAGCTGGCGGGGCGAGACGCCGGCGCGCGACTCGGTCCCGCCCGGCACCTCGAAGAAGCGGCCGCTGCCGCGCCACTCGTTGGTGCCGCGCTTGGTGATCAGGTTGACGAACAGGCCGCCCGTCGGGATGGTCAGGTCGCTGCCGCCAGTGCTGGCCTGGACCTCCGCGATGGCGCCGGCGTCGAAGTCGCTCGGCGCGGCGCCGGGCGCCGCCATGTCGGTGACCACCGCGCCGTCCAGCGCCCAGGACGAGCTGCCGCTGGTGGCGCCCGGGCCGGCGAGAGTCTGCAACCGGCCGCTCGTGCTGCCGGCCGGGTCGATCCGGCTGGCGAGCGCGCCTGGGGCGGTGGCGGCGATCGTCCACGGCTCGCGCACTGCCTGGGCATCGCGCAGCTCCTCGGCGCTCACCGTGACGCCGCGGTCGAGCTTGCGGGGGTCGAGCGACGGCGTCTCCAAGGAGTACTGGATGTCGATGTTCGCCGCCACCTCCATCGTGATCTCGAGCGTGGTGTTGCGGCCGGCCGTGACCACGACCTTGGCGTACTCGAGCGGCCAGTAGCCTTCCAGCTCGCTGCGGATCGTCATCGTCGCCGGCGGCAGCTCGAGAAAACGGAACTGGCCCAGAGCGTCGGTCACCTGCACCCGCCTGGTGTCGGCGGTGCCGGCGGTGCCGGCGGGGCTGGCGGTGTCGGCGGTGCCGGCGGGGCTGGCGGGGCTGGCGGGGCTGGCGGGGCTGGCGGTGCCGAGGGTCACCGTGGCGCCGGCCAGCGGTTGCTGCTGGCGATCGAGGACCTTGCCGTAGACGTTGCCGGTATCCAGCTGGCGGACCTGGGCCTGGGCCGCGTGGCTGCCGGCGGCGGCCAGCAGCGCCGCCGCGACCCCTGCGACCACCGCGACCCCTGCCACCGGTGCGCCCCATGCGACCGGCGCGCCGCGGAGCCGCAGGCGCGAGGCTGCCAGGCGGCGGAACCACCTCCCCTTCAGGGCAGGTCGAGTGGGCATTTGCGCCGGGTCAGTGCACGGGCGGTGCCAGTCGGCCAGCACCGGGTGCCGCGGCAGCGAAGGGGGCCCTTCGGCGGCCCCGTCTCCAAGGCGCCGCATGGGTGACGATTCAAACTGTTGAACCGAAAGGGCTCGCCGCGCTTCAGCGCGGGCGGCGGACGGGCTGCCCGCCGCGCCGCCCGGTGGCGCCCTCGCGGGTGTCGAGCCCGTTGACGGCGATGCGGCGGCGGCGGATCAGCGACAGCAGCACCAGGTTCAGGCAGACGACGAAGACGGCGAACATGGTCAGGCTCGCCGGCGAAGCGACCAGCTGCTCGACGAACATCTCGAACCAGCGCCAGGAGGCGGCGGTGACGCCCACTCCCGCCACCAGCGCCGCCCGCAGCAGGCCGACCAGCGCGCTGGCCACGCCGTAGGCCGAGCCCAGGCGCGCCGAACCGGCGGCCAGCAGGCTGGCGCCGATGCCCAGCAGCAGGGTGAAGGCGGCGGCCGGGAAACTCCAGGTCCGCGGATGCCGCGACTCCCAGCCGGCGGCCGGCAGCGCGGCGATCACCTGCTGGCGGAGCTCGGGCTGGACCGGCAGCGCCGAACGCTGCAGCAGGCTGACCAGGCCGGCCAGCTCCTCCCGCTCGGCGCGGCACTCCGGGCAGCCTGCCAGGTGCCGGTCGAGGCGGGCCTGCTGCTCGGCGGTGGTGCAGCCGTCGAGCTCGAGGCTGAGCAGCTCGCGGTAGGTGGTGTGATCGGGGCTGCTGTTCATCGCGAATCGTCCTCAATATCTTCCGGGTGTTCCGGGTGTTCCGGGTGTTCCGGGACTTCCGGGACTTCCGGGATTCCCGGACGTTCCGGGACTTCCGGGATTCCCGGACGTTCCGGGAGCTCCGGGATTTCCGGGGGCTCCGAGGGCTGGTCTGCCGGTTGCCTGCGAGCCTGCCGCCTCAGTCGGTGAGGAAGTCATGCAGCTTCTCCTTGAGCATTTGGCGTCCCCGGAACAGCTTGTTCTTGACCGTCCCCAGGGGCATCTGCTTGAGGCGCGCGATCTCTTCGTACGGCAGCTCGCCGAAGTGGCGCAGCAGGATCAGCTCGCGGTACTCCCAAGGCAGTCCATCGATCGCCTGCTGGATGGCGCCGGCGCGCTCGCGGTTGCGCAGGTCCCCGTAGGGTCCGCGTTCCGGCGCCGGCAGGTCCCAGTCGCGCCCCTCCCCCCCATCGTCTTCGATCCGCAGCGAAACCAGCTTCAGGCGCCGCCGGCGGATCTGGTCGATGGCGGCGTTCTGGGCAATCCTGAACAGCCAGGTCGAGAACTTGTACTGCGGATCGTACCGGTCCAGCACCTGATACACCTTGACGAGTACCTCCTGGGCAAGGTCGTGAGCGTCGTCCGCATTCCGCAGCAGGCGGAACAGGTAGTTGACCAAACGGCCCTGATAGCGCTCGACGAGGTCGCCGAAGCCCTCCCGGTCGCCCGCGAGGACCGCTGCCACCAGGTCTTCGTCGCTCGGCTGCTCGGCCCCCCTGGTCATGGGTGGATACGCAGTCTGCAGATCAAGGTTGCAGGAGGGTGGCGCCGTGGCGCCGGCCGCCGTGTGCTACCGCTGGTGGGGTGGGGGGCTCGGAGCGCCGGCGGCAGCCTCGGCCCTGACGTTGGCGCTGGCGGAGAGCAGGCCGGTCGCCTTGCCGTCGAGCAGCGCCAGCAGGTCCACCTCGACGCCGTGCGGCGAGCTCTCGACGATCCGGCCGACCTCACGGCCGTCGCGGCGAACGATCAGGGTGGGCACATAGAGCAGGCCGGCGGCCGCCACGGCGGCGGCGGGCTGCTGCTTGGTCTCGTCGACGCCGATGTAGTGCAGGGTGAAGGGCAGGCCGCTGCCAGGGCCGCCGCCGGCGTCGGCGCCCACCTCGTCGAAGGCGCGCCACAGCCGCGAGATCTCCCGGCGGCTGTCGCTGCACCAGGTGCCCATCAGCACCGTCACCTCGGCGCCGGGAGCGACCGCGGTGAGCGCCTTCGCCGCGTCGCGGTCGATCTTGGCCGCGACGCCGGCTTGCACCCAGGCCGGCACCGCCGCCTCCACCTGCTCGCGGCGGATCGGCCCCAGCAGCACCTGTGGCTCGGCGCCCGTGCTCCCGGCCGTTGCAGTCGCGGCAGGTGGCACGGTGGGTGTTTGGGGAGTTGGGGGTGTCGCGGGAGCAGGCGGCGCTGCAAGGCGCATCGCACCCAGCATCAGGGCCAGGGCGGCGGCAGCCGCCAGACTCGAGCCGGTCATCGACGGCAGTCTATCGCAAGTGAAGCGGGGTCCGAGGCGTCGCTCCGGCTGACCTTCGTCCCCACGGTCAGCCGGAGCCTCCAGCGCGGCGTGTCAACAGCAGACGGTTGGCGGGCCGGCGGTGCAGGGCTGGGAATCCTGACAGGGAAGACAGGTGATACCGGCGCAATTCGAGTGGCAGGTGACGGTGCAGGCGCAGGCGGAATTGCAGCCCCCGTCCGCACTGATCGTGGCGCCGCCGGCCGCGTGCGCCAGCATGGGCGAATTCAGCGCGCGCAGCGTTTCCCGGCTTAGACTGATCTTCTTCCAATGCTTTCTCATCCGGACCCTCCTTTGCCGCATTGGAAACGGTGCGCCTCCGGCGTGCAGATTTGCCTTCGCCGTAGGGCCACAGGTTCAACGCGGCTTGCTTTAGGACATTATAACAACGCCCGCGGGTGCTCGCCACCTCTTCAGTGCACTTCGACGATGCTCGCGATGCGGTCGCCTGCCTGGATGGCGTCCAGCACCTCCGCGCCGGCGACCACCTCGCCGAAGGCGGTGTAGCCGCCGTCGAGGTGCGGCTGTGGCGAGAGCGTGACGAAGAACTGGCTGCCGCCGGTGTCCGGGCCCGCCAGCGCCATGCCGATGATGCCGCGGCGGTAGCGCAGCCGGTTGACCTCGTCGGCTAGGGTGTAGCCGGGGCCGCCGAAGCCGTCGCCGCGCGGGTCGCCGGCCTGGATCACGAAGTCGGGCACCACCCGGTGGAACAGCAGGCCGTCGTAGAAGTGCTGACCGGCGAGCGCGAGGAAATTCAGGCACGTGCGCGGCGCCCGCGGGCAGTCCAGGCGCAGCCGGAAGCTGCCGCGATTGGTGCGCACCTCGACGGTGCGCGGCTGCCCTGTGCGCTCGACGATCTCGCGATAGGTGCGGAGCTCGTCGCCGCCGGCGGCCTTGGTGCCCGGCGCCGGACCGGGCGGCGGCGCCGGCCGCCCCAGGCGGGTGAGCCCGGCGGCGGCTTCGCGCCGCAGCGCGTAGCTGGGCTGTTTGCCGAGCTGCTCTAGCAGCTCGACGATGGCGCCGCGCTCTCGCGGCTCGGCCTCGCCGCGCGCCGCCAGGGCCTTGATGACACCGAGCGGCGACTCGATCGACTCGTCGTGCAGCGCGACGCCCAGCGCGTGCGACAGGGTCGCCAGCGGCACCACTGGGTGGTCCGCCAGCCAGTCGCAGGCGGTGGTCCGCACCCCCTCGTCCCGATCGGCCAGGCCGGCGGCCGCCAGGCGCGCCGCGGCGGGATCGGCGGCGTCCCCCGGAGCGCCCCCGGCGCCGGTCCGGCCGGCGCCCCGCGCGGCCACCGAACCTGCTGCCGGCGCGGGCGCCGCCGGCAGCAGGGCGGTGAGCGCCGCCTCGCGCACCAGCGGGCTGCGATCCGCGGCCAGCTTGCCCATCAGCTCGGCCTGGCCCAGCAGCGCCGCCGCCGTCGCCGCCCGGGCTCGCAGCCGCGGCTCCGCCGAGCCCGCGGCCGCCACCGTCAGCGCGGCCGCCCGGGGGTCCTGGCCGCGGGCCAGCGACACCAGCGCCGTGCCCTGCTCGATCGCCGCCGCCACTGCATCCGGCGCGCCTGCCGGCGCCGCCGCTGCCACCCGCTCGCCTGACGCCACCTTTGCTGCCGGCGCCCTGGCCATCGCGGCGAGGGGGTCCGCCGCCGCCACCTGGTCCGTCCTCCGTACCGACTGTCCGCCTGGCGCCGTGGCCTGACGGTCCGCCGACGCTTGCTCCGGCTGCCGGGCCGCCGGGCCGCTCGCGGCGGCTTCGGCTTCGTGCCTCGCACCGGCCCCCGGAGGCACCTTGGCCGGCGGGCCACCGGCAGGTACCTTCGCCGCCGCCGGCAGGCCACCGGCGTGAGCTGCGAGTGCCGCCCCCAGACCGGGGTCCGGCAGCCAGGCCGCCGCCGCCTCGATCGCCGTGATCCGGACCCCGGGCCGCGGATCGGCCAGCAGCTCGAGCAGCCGCACTCGCCAGGCACGGTCGGCGGCGATGTCCGGCGTCGCGGCCGGCCCTCCCGCGACCGACCCTCCCGGCGCGGCCGAGCTCCCCGAAGCCCCCGGGCTCCCCGGCGCTCCGTGACTCTCGGGAGCCGTGCCGCCCGGCGAGGCGGCCGGCGCCTTCGGCGCCTGCGACGGTGCCTGCGCCTTGTCGCCGGCGGCCAGCGCCGCACCCGCGCGCAGCGCCTCCACCACCGGCCCGGCGGCGGCATCGGCGAGCAGCGGCGCCAGCGCCGCGAGATCCGCGGCTCCCGCCCCCACCCGCCCCAGGCCGCGCGCCGCCCAGGCCCGCACCAGCGGATCGGGGTCGCCCAGCAGCCGGCGCAGCAGCGGCGCCGCGGCCGGCTGCGGGTCGCGGGACAGAGCGTAGGCCGCCTGGCGGTGCAGCTCCGGGTCCGGCAGGCCCAGACCGTGCTCGGCCAGCGGCACCAGCGCCGCCTCCTTGAAGCGGAACAGGCCGGGCAGCAGCCGCGGCCAGCGCTCTTCCTCGGGCAGCTGCGCCACCTCCCCGGCCACCTCGACGAGCGGCGTCGCCAGCCGCCCCAGCGCCTCGACCGCCAGCACTCCGGTCTCCCGGTCGGGGTCGTGGATCGCCTGCCGCAGCGCCTGCCTCGCCTCGGCCTCGCCGCGCAGCCCCAGGCTGAACGCCGCCTCGCGCCGCACCTCCGCCTGGTCGTCGATCAGCAGCCCGGCGAGCACCGACCGCGCGTCCTGCCCAGGGATGCGGCCAAGCGCCACCGCCAGCTCGGTGCGTATCTCCGGGCCGGCCCGCAGCGCCAGCATCACCGACACCGGCTCGTAGATCCGGCGCTCCGCGGTCAGCAGCAGCATCGCCCGCGTCTCGAGATCGGGCGCCCGCATCACCGGCTTGCCGGCCGCGGCGGCTCCTCGGTCGGCTGGAACCGCCCCGCCCGCCGGCAAGCCCCCCGCCGCCGCCAGCGCCACACTGCCGGCCAGCGCCAGCGCGCGCACCGCCCGGCCGGCCGGCGCGGCCCAGGCGCGCCCAGGCGCCGTATCGTCGTCGCTGCGAGCGGACCGTTCCATTGCCCACCGATGCTACGTCCGGAGAAGGCCGGCGGCAAGGCGCCGGGGCAGCGGTAGCGGGGTATTCGCTGCGTTGCCGGGTACTTTCCCAGACCAGAGCCGGCGGTCCCTCCCTGAATGGGGCGGGCTATTGGTGCCCCGGTTGGGTGGCCCAATCCAGAAAAGGGTTGGGATACTTCGCCACATAGGCTGGGAACTCCAGCTTCACCTGGACCAGCTCGCGCCTTGCCTCATCCTTCGTTGCCTTGCCTCCCGCTTGCGCGACTGCGGCCAATGCCACGGCTCTCAGGTAACGAGTTCGTGGCTGGTCCGCGGAGGACTGCCCCGTCATCCACTCGTAGATCTTGGTGGCGCATTCGTCTCCATTCTCGTGGTCACGGGTGATCGCGTCCATCTTTGCCAGCGCATGGTCGACGTCGCGGAGCGCCTCGCTGGCATAGAAGAGTTGTGCATGCCTTCTCTCGTCTTCACGCTCACCGGAATCCAAGTAAGTCCTGGCCACCATGAGCAGGGCCCAGGCCCTATATTCGTGACGCACGATCTGCCGCGATGAAAGCAGTCTATTTTCAGCTGGTCCGCCAATGCTGGTGGCCAGCCTGAGTCCCTCACTCCTCACCGTGGACCTCCAGTCTGGGCTGTCTCTGTTCTCCGCGGTTCCTCGCAAGGAGCCGATGGCGGTCGCATCGTTGTCCACCAACTCGTCGACGGCGGTCTTCGACTCACATGGATCAGGACAGGTATAGAACCTCACACCCAGTCCGATGAGAACGATCAGCACCGCGAGCCCGCCGGTTGCGCTGACCCTGATGACATTGGGGCTGTGAGGAGCGATCGGCAGGCTGCCCTTGGCTGTCATCCAGCCGCTGATGAACGCGGTGGCCAAGGCGGTGCCGAGGGCCAAGACGATGATGACTGGGAAATGGCGGTCGCAGGGAACCGGCCGTTCCCGGAGCACGAGGTACATGAAAAAGAGCAAGGTGAAGAGGCCGATGGCGAACCCACAGACCGCCACCCAGAGAACGGGCTTGGAGGGGCGAGTGTGTTGGCGCGTCTTGCCGTCATTCATCACGCAAACCCCAAGACCTGTACAGTGAACGGGCGACGAGGAATAGCTCGCTTCACGCGATCAGGCGTCCCCGGCCGCAATCCTTTGCCACCGCCGAGGGCCGGTAGAGACGTCACCGACAGTACGGTGCATGACACCCAGAATTGCAGCCGGTGGCAGACGAACGAACCGCGAGCCAGCGGTGCGATCGTCCTGACGCCGTTCCTACGGCACCCGCTGCCTCCTCGGCACTCGCGTCCGAGGAGGTTGGCTTCAGCTCATCGGGGCGTTACGATCTCAGGACGAGCAACAGGGATGGCCTGGGTCCGGCCATTCGGTGACATGGTGAGGCGGTGCAGGTGGTGCAGCCGGTTTATGAGTCTGGGCACTTGAACTCCCTTGGGAGCCGAACGCAACCGCTACTGCGAAGCCGCCCAACAAGACTAGGAAGAACCACTTGAGTCCCTCAGGCATTTTAGCGCTCCCCCCCTCTCACCTGTGTGTTTCAGGTGATCTTAGACCTGCTTAGGGTAGCATGTCAATACCCTCTGAAGAGGTACGTGCCGCGGAAGGCCGTTGGCGCGCCCGCGGCGGCGGGAAACTCCTCGGCGGAGAAGCCGCGATCCGGGAAGTTGCGGCGACCTTACTCCGTAAGCTGCTGGATCCTCAGCGCTGGCGGGCGCCTCGCCGACGGCTACTCCGCGGTCGCTTGGCGGACGCTGGGCTGACCACAGCCCGGGCCGAGCCCCTACCGCAACACTAGGTCAGGACTACAAGCACCTACCGCCACCCCAGGGCGGCTTGCTGCCGCGCGGTTATACTCGCAGCCCATGCCCGCCGCCTTGAGCTTCGTGCAGGTGCGCCGCCACTTCGGCCGCCTGGCGGTGCTCGGCGGCGTCTCGGGCGCGGTCGGCGCGGGCGAGGCGCTGCTGGTCACCGGCCGCAACGGCGCCGGCAAGAGCACCCTCCTGCGGTGCCTTGCCGGCCTGCTGGCGCCCGACTCGGGGACCATCGACTTCCGCGAGGACGCCGCGGCGCCGCCGCTGGACGCCGCCGCCCGCCGCCGCAGCGTCGGCCTGGTGGCCCCCGACCTGGCTTTCTACGGCGAGCTGACGGCGGCCGAGAACCTCGCCTTCTTCGCCCGCTTGCGCGGCCTGGGGCGGGAGCGCGGCGACGAGCTGCTGCGCCGCCTCGAGCTGCCGCCCGACCGGCCGGCCGCGGCCATGTCCTCCGGCATGCGCCAGCGCCTGCGCTGGGCCTGGGCGCTGCTCCACCGCCCCAGCCTGCTGCTGCTCGACGAACCCTTCCAGAACCTCGACGCGGCAGGGGTGGAGATCACCCGCCGCCTGCTCGCCGAGCACCTCGCGCCAGGTCCGGCCGCACCTGCCGACCCCTCCGGCCCCGCCGAGCCCGGCCGCATCGCCGCCCCCGCCCCCGGCGCCCCCCCCGGCCGCGGCGCCACCCCCGGTCTGGCGGTCGTCGCCAACCCCGTGCCGCTGGAGATCGGCCATGTCGCGGCCAGCCTCGACCTGGGCGCGTGAAGCGGCGGCGGTGTTCGCCAAGGAGTGGCGGTGCGAGCTGCGCACCCGCTACGCCCTCAACACCCTGGCGCTGTTCGCCATCAACACCCTGGTCGTGGTCAGCGCCGGCCTCGGCCCGCTGGGCGCCGTGCGCGGCCAGGGCGGCGAGACGCTGCCGGTGCTGCTCTGGCTGATCCTGCTCTTCGCCGCCGCCGCCGGCCTGCCGCGCTCCTTCGTCCACGAGGAAGAGACCCAGACCGCCACCGCCCTGCGCCTGGCGGCGACACCGTCGGCGCTGTTCTGCGGCAAGCTCGCCTACGCGCTCACCCTGCTGGCCGGCCTCGAGGCGCTGGTGGCGCCGCTGTTCTTGGCGGTGATGAACGTCGACGTGGCGCGGCCGGGCCTGCTCGCCGCCACCCTGGCGGCCGGCGGCTTCGGGCTGGCGGCGGGCAGCACTCTGGTGGCGGCGATCATCGCCCAGGCGCGCGGCAAGGGCACGCTCTTCGCGGTGCTGTCGTTTCCGGTGCTGCTGCCGCTGCTGCTGCTGGCGGTCGAGCTGACCCGCGGCGCCTTCGGCGGCGGCCCGCCGGGTGTGGCGCTGGCGCAGCTCCTGCTTTATGATGGGTCCATCACCACCGCCGGCCTGATGCTGTTCCCGGTCGTATGGAATCCATGAAACGGACTGCTTTCGCCTGGCTCCTCTGGCTGTGGATCGCGGCCGTCATCGTCGGCGCCTTCGACTATGCGCCGCTGGCCGCCAAGTTCATCGGCCAGTCCAGCCGCATCCTGTTCTTCCACGTGCCGATGGCCTGGGCGGCGTTCGTCGCCTTCATCACCGCCGGCGTCCACAGCCTGCGCTACCTGTTCGGCGCGCGCCGGCCGGACGGCCTGCGCGAGCCGCGCCAAGACCGCGCGGCGCGGGCTGCGATCGAGCTCGGCCTCCTGTTCAGCGTGCTGGCGACGGTCACCGGCGCCATCTGGGCGCGCATCATGTGGGGCTCCTGGTGGAACTGGGACCCGCGCCAGATCTCGATCGTCGAGGCGCTGATCTTCAACGGCGCCTACCTGGCGCTGCGCGACGCGGTGGAGGACGCCGAGAAGCGGGCCCGCCTGGCGGCGGTCTACGCCGTGGTCGGGCTGGTGGTGACGCCGTTCTTCTTTTTCGTGGTGCCGCGCATCGCGTCCTTCTCGTTGCACCCCCAACCGGTGGTCAACGCCGGCGGCCGCGTCGAAATGGAATCGCGCATGCTGCAGGTCCTGCTGGCGAGCGGCGCCGGCTTCACCGCCCTGTTCTTCTGGCTGCACCGCCTGCGCACCGGCCTCCTGGCGCTCGCCGACCGGGCGCTCGCCGCCGCGCCGCGCGCCGCACTTGCCCCGGCCGGCGGCTCGCCGCGCACCAGTACCAGTAGCTAGTAAAGGGAGACGCGACACATGCAGGTGAGCGGCGGCATCCAGTGGGTGATGGTGGTCAACCTGATCATCTGGACCGGGCTGTTCCTCTATCTCCGCCGCCTGGACGCCAAGCTGCGGGAGCTCGAGTCCTCCCCGTCCATCCCCTTGGAGAGCGCCGCGACCACCGCCACATCCACCGCCACGGCCACCTCCTCCACCGCATTCCGAACCACCACCACCGGCGAGGAAACCATCCGATGAACCGCCGTCTCTATCTTCTCGGCACGCTGCTGCTGCTGGCCTTCGCCGTCTTCTCGCTGGCCTCCTTCCGCGACACCCTGACGCCCTACGTCAACTACCAGGAGGCGCGCGACGCCAACCGGGTGGTGCAGGTGGCCGGGGCGCTGCAGAAGGGCTCCGCCGCCTACGAGCATGCCAACGGCTCGCTGCTCTTCACCCTGCGCGACCCCAAGACGCAGGACCTGGTGCGGGTGCGCTACCACGGCCTGCGCCCGGCCAACTTCGAGGATGCCATCAGCATCGTCGCCATCGGCCGCTACGACGCGCGAGCCAAGGAGTTCGCGGCCAGCAAGCTGCTGGTCAAGTGCCCCAGCAAGTACCAGGGCGCCGAGGTCGAAAAGACCTACAGCTGAGCACCCGTGAGCACCCGGCGACCACCGTCCGCGATCACCGTCCGCCACCTTCCGGCCCGGTGAAGGGAGACCAGCCTTGGATTACGTGACCCACCTGTACCTGCCGGGCGCCGTGGCGCTCTGGTGCGCCCTGGCGTTCGCGCTGTCCTGCCTGTGGGGCTACTCCATGGTGCTGCGCGGCGACGCGACGGCGTTACCGTTCGCCCGCCGCTCCTACGTCTTCTTCGCCTCCGCGGTGGGCCTGGCGGCGCTGCTGCTCATCCTGGTCCTCTCGCTGCGCGACTTCCGCATCGACTACGTCTTCCGCTACTCGGGCCTCGACCTGCCCATGCACTACCAGTTCGCCGCCTTCTGGGCCGGCCAGCAGGGCAGCTTCATGATCTGGCTGCTCTGGGGCTCGCTGATCGGCCTGCTGGTGCAGCGCTCCGCCGGCAAGTCGGAGCCGGCGGTGATGGGCGTCTACCTCCTCACCCTGCTCGGCCTGGTCTTCATCCTGGTGCGCCAGAGTCCCTTCGCGATGCGGCTGGATGCGCCGCTCGACGGCCAGGGCCTCAACCCGCTGCTGCAGGACGACTGGATGGTCATCCATCCGCCGATCATGTTCGTCGGCTTCGCCCTCTCCGCGGTGCCCTTCTCCTTCGCCATGGCGGCGCTGTGGACGCGGCGCTTCGACGGCTGGGCGGCGCGCGCCTACCCGTGGGCGCTGGGCG
The DNA here is from genome assembly GCA_963732005.1 of uncultured Acidobacteriota bacterium. Classification (GTDB taxonomy): domain Bacteria; phylum Acidobacteriota; class Thermoanaerobaculia; order Multivoradales; family UBA5704; genus JASLEW01. Next base: position 1,460,781 of record CAVSXT010000005.1, on the reverse strand, counting down.
GCTTCCTGGTGCTCGGCACCGCCATCCTGATGGGCGGCTACTGGGCCTACAAGACCCTCGGCTGGGGCGGCTACTGGGGATGGGACCCGGTCGAGAACGCCTCCTTCATCCCCTGGCTCTTCGGCACCGTGCTGATCCACGGCCTGCACCTCGAGCGCACCCGCGGCCGCTACCGGCGCGCCAACTTCGTGCTCGCCACGCTGGTCTTCATGTCGGTGCTCTACGGCACCTTCCTCACCCGCTCCGGCGTGCTCGCCGACTTCTCGGTGCACAGCTTCGTCGACCTGGGCCTCTCCGGCTGGCTGGTCGGCATCCTGGGCGCCTTCCTGCTGCTCGCCGGCTACCTGCTGGCGACCCGCCTGCGCTCGGTGCCGACCCGGCCCAACGAGGACCCGGTCCTGTCGCGCGGCACCTTCATGGTGCTGGCCACCATCACCCTGCTCACCTCCGCGCTGGTGATCCTCGCCGGCACCTCCGCGCCGCTGCTGACCCGCTTCATGGCCAGCCCCGGCCAGGTCGGCCCGTCCTTCTACAACCGGGTCAACCTGCCGATCGCGCTGCTGGTCGCCTGCCTGCTCGCCCTGGTGCCCTACCTCACCTGGCGCGGCACGCCCCCCGCCGCCATCGGCCGCAAGCTGCTGTGGCCCGGCCTCTTCGCGCTGGCGGTGGCGATCGCCGCGGCGGTCTGGCGGGTCGACCAGCCGCTCCACCTGCTGTTCGCCTTCCTCGCCGCCATGGCGCTCGCCAGCAACCTGCAGAAGACCATCGAGAAGGCGCGGGCCGGCGGGCTCGCCGGCGCGGGCGGCTATCTGGCGCACGTCGGCGTCGGCATCATCCTGCTCGGCATCCTCGCCTCGTCGGGCTACGACCGCAGCGCCAAGGTGACCCTGGTCCAGGGGGTGCCGCAGCAGGTGGGCGACATGACCCTGACCTTCAACCGCTTCATCCCGCGCCGCGGGCGCGAGAAGGAGCGCATGGAGGTCGAGGTGGCGCGGCACGGCGAGCGCTTCAAGGTCTATCCGAAGTTCTTCGTCAACAGCCGCACCAAACAGCTGATGGTCAACCCCGACATCCGCAACTTCGCGCTGATGGACCTCTACGTGTCGCCGCTCGAGTACGACCCCGGCCAGCCGCACCTCGAGCTGGCGCAGGGCGAGAGCGGCACCGTCGGCCCGACGCGGGTGCGTTTCGTGCGCTTCGACCTGCAGGCCGAGGGCAACGCCCTGGTGCAGATGGCGGCCGGCCGCACCGTCACCGTCGGCGCGGTGCTCGAGGTGACGCGCAACGGCCGCACCGACAGCGTGCGGCCGCTCTACCGTCTCGACCCGGCCGACGGTCGGGTCGACACGCCACCGCTGCGCCTGCCTGGCGGCGGCGCGGTCATGATCGAGGGCATCAACGCCAGCAACGGCAAGGTGACGCTCGACCTCGGCGGCGTCGCCAACCCGGGCCGCCTGGCGCTCGACGTCACCCGCAAGCCGCTCATCTCGCTGGTCTGGGGGGGCCTCTACGTGGTGCTCGCCGGCGGCATCCTGGCCACCGTCAACCGCCTGCGCCAGGCCCGCCTGCTCGACTCCCTGGGCAAGCTGTCGTAGCGCTGGTCATGCCGCTTCTACTGCACCTCCGGAAGGGCAGATGCCAGAACTGATTGCCGATTGGGCAACGAGGTTGAGCGAGGGCGCGCATAGAATATTCGGATTCCTTCAAGTCGATATCGAAAGCCACAGCGAGCTCCCTGGTGCCGAGATTCTGATTCTGCAGACACGCGGCAATCTCCACCGAGTCGTGAGTGGCGTTCTCTCGTCCCATGATGCACAGGAACTCTCATGGTCAGGAGACGGCGGCGCGTATCTCTTTCTCATCGAGGATGGGACCGAGTACAACCAGATGGTTACAGGCGCCCTTCGCGTCCTTGATTCTCTGCCGCTATTCAATACTCTTCGGTCCCTGAACAGTCTGGATGTGCCCATTCATCTCCGAATTTCCTGTCACATGGGCCACGCCATCTGGGACCACAATCTCAAGAACTTCTATGGCAAGGCATTAAATTATTTCTTGAAGTCAGAGCGCAATATAGGCGTCCGCGACCACGTCGCGATTACCGAGGAAGTGCTTGAGCAGCTTAGCGATAATGATTTACGGAGCAGTTTCATCGAGCACAAGGAACACGCCTACCTTGCCAAGGGGAAACGTTACGAAAGGAAGATATTCGTTCGTTCGGGTCTCACTCCGCTGTCGCGCTCCTCTGCGCCAAGAGTCGTACCCTATCCCCGGGTTGATGAGCTAGCCGATCTAGCGGCAAAAGCGAAAGCGGTGGACCTGTTGCTTTCCGGCGGTGACAGCTTCTATACCATCTTCTCACAGGCCCTCTCGCTTCGGGGCCGATTTAATAGTCGAATACGACCAGACCTGCGGATTCTTCTGCGCCGATCTAGCGCGGCGGCCCAACGCAGCGCCGCGAAATATCTCACTCTCCATGATCAATTTGAAATGAAAGTAGAAATTAGATGGTACGATTTCGACTTCATGCTTCGAGGATACTGCTTTGATGGACAGCGAGGATTCTTCAGCTATTTCTTGCGGGAAAATGACCGGCTGGTGGGTAGACAGAACAAGATGATCGACGTCTTGGCCGGCAGGAGCGAGGTCGACGATTTCCTGGTAGAGCTTTTTGCAAGGACGTTCAACAGCTTCTTTGAACGACCTGACGCACTCGATCAAAACGCAGGTTCAGGCGTGGTCAGGGAGCTCTGAGAACCGCAGACCATGGATAGTATATTGATCACATGCACCAACGATACTGAAACTGGCGGCATATACCTTTGGGATCGACCTTGCCAATCAATCGTTAGAATATACAGCGTCCCCTGCATGGGACTAGCGTTCCTCGATGGCTTTTACATTGTGGCATCACAGTCTTCGGTTATCAAGAACCCTGGCTGGGTGGTTCCGGCCAACGGTTGGATACCGCACTCGCTGGTATGTCTTGACCTCGCACTCAATCTCGTATCCGAGGGACCAGTGGAGCCTCTGGGCATGGGCGACCTACATGATATCCTGGTCCACGAAGGGAAACTGTGGGCGGTCGATACGAAGTCGAATCGAGTTGTTGGCTTTGAGGTCAGGCGCTCTGCCAGTTCCGCGAGCGTTCAGTTTGGTGCCTCGCGGTGGCTCGTGCCGGTAGTGCAGTGGCAAGACCCGGCGGCACGCGATGAAGACGCGACTCATGTCAATAGCATTTGCGCGCATGACGGCCGATTGTTGGTTTCCGTATTTGGCCGATACTCGACCCGCCGTGCTTATGACGCGAGGGGATTGAATGATGGTTGCATCCTCGATATCACCGATCACCTCAGTCCCTTTGGCAGTAGCACGACAAGCGCTCCTCCCCCGCGGATCCGTACTGGTCTCGCCGATCCCCATTCGCTGATTTCACATGAGGCTGATCTGTATTTCACGGAAGCGAGACGGGGCCGTGTGGTCAAGGATTTCGAGACTCTTGCGGAGTTCACTGGCACCTATGTAAGAGGACTGCTCATCGAGAATGGGACCATATTTGTCGGCTGCAGTTCGTCGAGACACTGTGCCGTGCCGATCTCGGGGGCAAGCAGGGTCGTTCAGATATCGCTTGGCGACGGGCACATGGTTCAGACAGTGGAGCTGCCGGTGAAGGAGATATTTACGTTGCTCAGCCGCCGGTGAGGCTGCCGCATCTCACGCGCTCAGCGCGGCAATCCGCGAGCGGCCCGACTCGGGCATCGCCGTTCTCACGCGCTCGGGGAGGATCTCCGTTATCAGCTCCAGCCAGCGCCCGAGCACCGCGCCGGCGGTGAACTCGGCGGCGCGCTCCCTGCCGTTGGCGACCATCCGCTGGTAGAGACCGGGCTCCGCGAGCAGCCGGCACACGGCGGCCCGCGCCTCCGCCGGCCCGGCCACCTCCAGGTAATCGAGCGGCGAGCGCCGCAGCTCGCCGAAGGCCACGTCCGGGCTGAGCAGGGCGGGCACCCCGGCCAGCCAGGCGTTGTAGAGCTTGGTCGCCGGCTTCGAGTCCCGGCGCGGGCAGGCCGCCGGGCGTACCGCCAGCACCGCGTCGACGGCGCGGAAATCGGGCCACTCGAGCACCTCGCCATGCGTGCCGCGCTCCGCGAAGGCGACCGAATCGACCACCCAGTCGATCCCCCTCGCGGCCAGGAACTGCCGCCACTCGGCGGAGCGGAAATAGCCGTGGAGGTTGCGGTCGAATCCCTTGTAGGCGATGCGGGCCAGCGTCGCGCCGCGGGCGGCGTCGCGCGGCAGCAGCCCCGGCTGCGGCCAGTGCGGGACGAAGAAGCGCCGGCGGCCGTCGGCGGAATGGCGGTTCTGCACCACCTCGAAGTCGGCGCCCGCCCAGCGGCCGACGTCGCCGCGCACCGCCACCAGGACCAGGCCGCCACCGCCACGCGCGCAGCGTTCGCGGCGCTCGCGGCGCGCGCGCTGCAGCTCCCGGCGCTGCTTGGCGTGAAACACCACCACGCCCGATTCGGGAAGGCGGGATGCCAGCCGGACCGGGTAGCCGGCCCGCGCCAGCCGCAGGTAGCTCTGCAGCACCCAGGCACGCTCGCCGCGCTGCAACTCCCGCCAGTCGCGATCAGGGTCCAGCCCGCTTAGCGCCTCGATCTCGCCGTCGTCCAGGAAAAAGGTCAGCTGCACCTGAAAGTCCCCCACCAGGGCCGCGCATCGCGGTGCGCCTACCGGCACGCTGCGGCCGAGCCTCCGTCCGACAAAGTCTCAGACGGCGCTTTGGGCCGGCCGGTTACGGTCCGGGCCGGGTGAGGAGGGGCTTGCTGCTACGCGCTACGCGCCCACCGCCAGCCGGTCGGCCAGCGGGTGCGGCAGGCCGGCCCTGACGATGCGCCGCTGGGCGGCCGGGATGGGATAGGGGATGCGGTACCAGCGGACGACCCGCCGCCGGCTGTCGTAGGTCATGTACGAGGCGCGCGGGTCGCGGTCGCGCGGCTGGCCGATCGATCCGGGGTTGATCAGGTAGCGGCCTTCCGGGTGGAGCACGATGGTGCCGCCGCCGCCGCGCAGCGCCGTCACCCCCAGCCGCCTGCCCTCCAGCGAGAACACCGACGGGATGTGGGTGTGGCCGAAGAACGTCACCGGCATGGTGAAGGACGAGAAGATCTCGAAGGCGTCGATGTCCGAGAACACGTAGGTGTCCTCGTCGAGCGGCGAGCCGTGGCAGATCGCCAGCCCCTGCGCCACCTCGAGCGGTCCTTCCGGCAGGTCCCGCACATAGCGCAGGTTGGCGCTGGTCAGCCGCTCGGCGGTCCATTGCGCGGCGGCCAGCGCCGTCTGGTTGAAGTTCGTCCCCGGATCCAGGCCGGCGGCCACCTTGTCGTGGTTGCCCCGCACCACGTACAGCCGCGGCGCCATCCGGCGCACCGCCTCCACCACCTGGTTCGGCGCCGCGCCATAGCCGACCAGGTCGCCGAGCACCAGGATGGCGTCGAACCGCTTGCGCCGCGCCCGCCGCAGGACCACCTCGAAGGCGTCCCAGTTGGCGTGCATGTCGGAAAGGATCAGATAGCGCAACGTCGCTCCCGCAGCAGCATGGCGATCCGTGCCGCGACCTCCTCCGGCGCCTCGTCCGGGCCGACGTCGACGGTCAGGTCCGACCTGCGGTAGGCCGGCAGCCGCTCGCGATACAGCGCCAGCACCTGCGCCTCCTCGCGGAACAGCGGCCGGTCGGCCTTGCCCAGGACGCCGATACGGTCGACGATGGTGGCAAACGATGGGTTGAGCCAGACCGACAGCCCGCCCTCCCGTATCAACCGGGCGCCCAACTCCGAGGTCAACGTGCCGCCGCCGGTGGCTATCACCGTATCACCGATCTCCAGCATGGACTGCAGCGCCTCGAGCTCGAGCCGCCGGAACCAGGGCTCCCCCTGGCGCTCGACGATCTCCCGCACCGTGGTCCCCGCGCGTTGCTCGATCTCCCGGTCCAGGTCCGCGAACGGCAGCTCGAGCAGCGCCGCCAACCGGCCTCCCACCGTCGTCTTGCCGGCGCCCATGAAACCGGTCAGGAAGATCCGCATCCGGCCGCCGCCTCCTCGGCTCAGCTGGCCGCCGCGGCGAGCAGCCGCCGGCAGTTGGCCAGCACGTCGCCGCGGCACACGGCCCCCAGAGCCACCACCGCGTCGGCGCCGGCGGCCAGCACCGGCGCCACCCGCGTGGCGTCGATGCCGCCGATCGCCACCAGCGGCTTGGCGGTCCGGGCGCGTGCCCAGCGAATGAGCTCGAGCCCCACCGCCGGCACCGGCTCCGGCGCCGCCTCCGGATCCCCCGCCGCCGCCGGACGCGCCGGCGACCCGCCCGCCTCCAGCCCGCCGAGCGGCCAGCGCCCGGTCTTGCCGGTGGTGGGAAAGACCGGTCCGACCGCGATCAGGTCCACCTCCGGGTCGGCGTCCGCGGCGACCAGCTGCCGCTCGTCGTGCGTCGAGCGCCCGATCCACGGCGACTCCCCGATCACCCGCCGCGCCGCCGCCGCCGGCAGGTCGGATTGCCCGAGGTGCAGGCCGCGCACCCCGGCCCCCGCGAACAGGGCGGCGAGATCGGCGCGATCGTCCAGCCAGAGCACGGCGCCGCTGCCGGCCAGGGCGCGGCAGCAGGCCTCGACCCCCGCGTACCATTGCCGCCCGCTCCAGCGCTTGGCCCGGAGCTGGATGGCGCGCACCCCGGCGTCGGCCATTGCCGCCACCGCCCCGGCCACCGGCAGCGGCGCCAGGGCGTCGGCGTCGGCGATGGCGTAGATCGGACCCGGTGCCGGGCGGGGGCGGGGGCGGCTGCGGGCGCTCATCCGGCCGCCGCTTGCCGCTTCACGAATTCCTCCATGAAGCGGGTCGACATCCTGCCGGCCATGAACTCCCGGTCGCGCAGGATCCGCTTGTGCAGCGGGATGGAGGTGTGGATGCCTTCCACCACGAAGAAGTCGAGGGCCCGCGACATGCGGGCGATGGCTTCGGCGCGGGTGCGATCGTGGACGATCAGCTTGGCCACCAGCGAGTCGTAGTACGGCGGGACGACGTAGTCCTCGTAGGCATGGGTGTCGACGCGGGTGCCGGGCCCGCCGGGCGGGTGAAACGTCCGCAGCTTCCCGGGGCTGGGCACGAAGGTCTCCGGGTGCTCGGCGTTGATGCGGCACTCGATGGCGTGGCCGCGTGGCGCCAGACCGCTGGCCAGGTTCAGCGGCTGGCCGGCCGCCACCTGGATCTGCAGCTTGACCAGGTCGATGCCGGTCACCATCTCGGTCACCGGGTGCTCGACCTGGATGCGGGTGTTCATCTCCATGAAATAGAACGAGCCGTCGGCGTCGAGCAGGAACTCGATGGTGCCGGCGTTCTCGTAGCCCACCGCCTGGCAGAGGCGCACCGCCGCGGCGCCCATCTCCTCGCGCAGCTCGGCGGTCAGCGCCGGCGACGGCGACTCCTCGATCAGCTTCTGATGGCGGCGCTGGATCGAGCACTCGCGCTCGCCGAGATGGATCACCTTGCCGTGCAGGTCGCCGAACACCTGGAACTCGACGTGCCGCGGCTGGACCAGGTACTTCTCGAGGTAGATCCGGCCGTCGCCGAACGCCTTCAGCGCCTCCTCGCCGGCGGTCGCGAGCTGGCCCTCCACCTCGTCCGCGCTGGCGACGATGCGCATGCCGCGGCCGCCGCCGCCGGCCGCCGCCTTGAGGATGACCGGGTAGCCGACGGCAGACGCCAGCTCGCGCGCCTCCTCGGGTCCGGCCAGCGCCTCGCGGCTGCCGGGCAGCACCGGCACGCCGGCGGCGGTCGCCGCCTGGCGGGCCGCCGCCTTGTCGCCCATGGTGCGGATCACCTCCGGGCGCGGACCGATCCAGGCCAGCTTGCATTCTTCGAGCACCTCGGCGAAGTGGGCGTTCTCGGCGAGGAAGCCGTAGCCGGGATGAACGGCGTCGGCGCCGGTGATCTCGGCCGCCGAGATGATGCTCGAGATGTTGAGGTAGCTGGCCGCCGAGGGCGGCGGGCCGATGCACACGTCCTCGTCGGCGTAGGTCAGGTGCAGGCTGTCGCGGTCGGCGGTCGAGTAGACGGCGACCGTCTGGACGCCCAGCTCCCGGCACGCCTGGATGATCCGCAGCGCGATCTCGCCGCGGTTGGCGATGAGGATCTTCTTGAACATGCCGGGACGCCGGGTACTGTCTGGAGGGGGTGGGGTGGCCGGCGGCGGGTCAGGTCTGGATGGCGAACAGCGGCTCTCCGAACTCGACCGCCTGGGCGTTCTGGGGATAGATCTCGGCGATCGTGCCGTCGACGTCGCACTCGATCTCGTTCATCAGCTTCATCGCCTCGATGATGCACAGCACCTGGCCCTTGCGGACGCGCGCCCCGATCTCGGTGAACGGCGGCGCATCCGGCGAGGAGGCGCGGTAGAAGGTGCCGACGATGGGCGAGGACAGGATGTGCGCGGCCGGCGCGCCCGCCGCCGGCGCCGTGCCCGCCGCCCCCCGCCCGGCGAGCTCGCCGGCATGCACCGGCAGCCCGGGCGGCGGCGCTGCCGCCGGCGCCAGGGCGGGCGCTGCGCCCGCCTCCCGCGCCAGGCCGTCGAGCCCGGCCAGCGGCGAGCGGGTGGATGGCGAGGCCTGGGCCGGCGATCCCGCAGAACCAGGATGGGACAGCAGCGCCAGCGGCGCGGCGGCCGGCTGCAGGGCGGGCTCCTGGAAGCCGTCGACCTTGAAGCGGAAACCGGCGCGCTCGACCTCGAGGCCGCGCAGGCGGTGCCGGGCCACGAGCTCGACCAGCTCCTTCATCTGCTCGAATGTCAGCAAGGCCTCCCCCTTCGCTTCAGGTCAGGTCGCGTTCCAGCGCCAGCCGTGCCCGCCGCAGCTCGAAGCGCGCGCGGCCGTAGTTGCCGTCGGGTCCCAGCACCAGCAGCAGGTAATACTCGGGGGCCACCGCGCTGACGATCAGCGTCAGCCGGTCGGTCAGCACCGACAGCTGCTGCACGTCGCCCACGGCGAGATCGCGGTGGTTGTCGGTGATCGAGCGTGCCTGCGAGACCAGCTCCGCGGCCAGCACTTCGAGATCCAGGTCGGGGTCGGAGCTGACCGATTCCACCGGGATGCCGTCTCTGGCCACCAGCGACAGGGCGATGACCCCGCCGATGCGGTCGCTGATCCGGCCCAGCTCTTCAAGGAACATGGGGACTCCTCGGCTGCCGCAGTCGCGTCAGGTAGCTCTGCAGGAGGTACGCCTTGCGCGCGGTCGGCGCCGCCTGCGGGTCGGGCATGCCGGCGAGCAGCTGGCCGGCGTCGAGCGGGCGAGGCCACGGGCCGCCAGCGGTGCCGGGCCCCCCCGCCGGCCGGGCCGTCGCGGCCGGCGGCATGGACTGAGGCTGATTCGCCGCCGCGGCAGCCGCGGCCAGAGTCGACGAGGCCGGCTCGGCGGCCGTGGCCTCCGGCTCGACCGGAGCTGGCGACGCCTGCCGGGCCGTCGTGGCCGGCGGCTCGGCCTCGGTTGGTGCCGGCGGCGCGCTGGCCATGGCCGGTGACTCGGGTCGAACTACCGGCTCGGGCTCGCCACCGGCGGCCGGCGGCTGGGCCGCGGCTGGCGGGAGCCGCGGGATCGCCGCTGCCGCCACCGCCGCGGTCGCGGCGACGCCCGCCGCCACCTCGGCCACACTGGGCGCCGCCGGCTGGGTCGCTGCCACCACCGGCTGGGCCTGACCTGACGCCCGCCGCGCGATGTCGGGCAGCGCGGCCAGCGCCTCGCGGGCGGCGGCGTTGCCGGGATCGCGTTGCGCGACCTCGCCGAAGATCCGCTCCGCCTCCTCGAAGTGCCCCTGCCGCAGGTACAGCTCGCCCAAGGTCAGCGTCGCTCTCGATCCGGCCGCAGCCGGCGATGCCGGCGATGCGGACGGCGCCTCGACCGGGCTGGCCGGGGCGGCGAGCGCGGCCCCGGCCCCGGGCTCGCCTCCGGCCTCGGCTTCGGGCTCGGCGGCGGCGATCTCGGCCCGTGGCCCGGGCTCCTGCTCCCCCACACCTCCCAGGAACGAGAAGATCCCCTCAGCGGCGAAGCCCGCCAGGTACCGCCGGCGGCTCTCCTCCGGCGCCGGATCCGGGAAGGGGTCGCTCCCGTTTTTCCCCCCATAAGACGCGAAGCCGGAGGGTCTCGGCGTGGTGGCGGCCACCGGAGTCCCGGGCATCTCGGCGACGACAGCGGCGCCGGCGGTGCCGGCCGCCGGAGCTGTCGGCGCCAGCGCCGTGACCGGAGTTCCGGGCATCTCGGCGGTCGGTTCCATCGCCGCCGCGGCCGCGGCCGGCGGCGCCGGCAGCGCAGCATGCGGCGCCTCGGGCAGCGTCGCCGGCAGGTTGCCGAGACCGAAGAGGTCCTCCTCGGCGGCAAGGGAGTGGGCCGGCTCTGCCGGTCCGAGGTCGAACACCTCCGCCGCTGGCGTCTCGGTCGAATCCATGCGCGGCCTCTCTGCCGGCTCCTCCGGGCGCGGCTCATCCGGTGCCTGGGGAGGACGGCCCATCGCCACGACCCGCCGGTGCAGCTCCTCGATCTCCGGGTCGCTGTCGTTGAGCAGGCGGTACAGGTCCAGCCGCTGCCTGGCGCGCTCGGGATCGTTGGTCTCGATGTAGGCCCGGACCAGCAGCTTGCTGGCCACCATCTGCGTCGCGTCCTGCTGGACGACCCGCTCGAGCACGCCGCGCGCCTTGCCGGCATCGCCGAGCTCCAGCAGGCAGCGCCCCTGGGCCACCAGCGCGGAGAGGTAGCCGGGGTGCTCCTTCAGGCCGCTCTCCAGCACCGCCAGAGCGTCCTGGACCCGGCCAATATGGCGGTACTCCTCGGCGAGCTGCAGGAACACCCGCGACGAGGGATCAGCCTGCCAGCGCGCGCGCAGCTGCGTGATGCGGTCCGGGAACCCGTCGGTCATGCGGGCGCGCTTTCCGGGTGCCGGAACGCAAGCCAGGGGCGGGGTGCATCCTGAGCGACTGGCAAAGTGCGCGCATTATAGCAGGCCGGAGCCCGCCAGCCGGCCTCTTCTCTCAATGGCGACCGCGAGTTACGGGTGGCGCCGTGGCGACCGGCGGCGGCCGGCCCGGGGGCTCGGGTCGCCCGCCGGGCCCGCCGGCGAGCGAGCCCGGCCGCCGTCAACGATGGGGCTTGCCGGTGGGAGCCAAGACCGTGATGGTGAGCGGAGTGCTGCTGATCAGGCTGCCGCCGGCGCCGGGTGCGCTCGCCGTCACCGCCCCCGACGTCGCCGCCGTTTGCGGCTGCACGACCAGGGTGTCGGTCACGGTGCCGTCGGTGCCCGAGGTCTGGATGGCCCCCTGGGAGGTGCCGCTCGACTGGAAGGTGCCGATGGTGGTCGCGAAGGAGACGCCGACGTTGGCCACCGGGTTGCCGATCGCGTCGCGCACCAGGGCGGTCAGGTTCACGTTGCCGCCGCTCGCCGGCAACGTCGTGGGGTTGCCGGACACCACGATCGTGGCCGCGGCATTGGTCAGGATGTTGATGGTGAACATGGCGTTCTGGATCGCGCCCATCCCGTTGGCGGTGTCGGCGCCCACCACGATCGTGGTCTGGGTGCTGATATCCGTGGGCTTGACCGTCAGCAGGTCGGTCGCCTTGCCGGTGGCATCGGTGGAAACCAGCCCACCGCCGGACCGCAGCGTGCCCACGGTGGTCGTGAAGTTGACCTCTTCGCCGGGCTCCGGCAGGCCGGTGGCGTCGCGGACCACGGCGACCAGGTTGACCTTGGCGCCGGCGGGCGGCAGCGAGGCGGACAGCGTGGCCGGGCTGGCCTGCAGGGTGATCGAGGCGCCCAGGCTGCCGATCATCACGTCCACCTCGGACGCCATCACCGCGCCCGAGAAGGCGGTCACCTTGGCGGTGCCGGCGAGGCCGCTGCCGGTCAGCGTCGAGCTGGCGGTGCCGTTGTTCTTGGTGGCCACCACGACCGGGCTGAAGGAGCCGAGCGTGGTGTTGAAGGTGACCTGGGCGCCGGGGTCCGGGGTGCCGTTGGGGCGGATCAGCGTGGCCGTCGCCAGCGCCGTGCCCCTGGCCGAGGTCACGGTCGTCGGATTGATGTTCAGGGTGAGCGTCGAGCCGGACGGCGCCGTCGGGCTCGCCTTGCCGCAGCCGGCGGCGATGGCCAGCGGCGCCAGCAGCAGGGCGGCGGGAGCCAGCAATGCCAGGAGCGCCATGAGTGCCGGCAGCGCGCGCCGGCCCAGGGCCGCAACGGCGTCGGGAGCGAGGAGGGACGAGAGGGTCTTGGCGAGGCGGCCGTTCATGGTAACCAGAGTATACGAACGGGGGCGGCCGCCCGTCCAGGCAGCCGCCCCCGTGATGCGCGCTTGCGGCAGGCGTCGGCTACATGCCCGGCACCGTCACCTGCTGGGTGACCGGGGCGCTGGTGCCTCCGGAGTTGGAGGCCTTCATCACCACGGTATACATGCCGGCGACGCCGTAGGTGTGCGTCGGGTTCTGCTGCGCGCTCGTCCCGCCATCGCCGAACTCCCAGCTCCAACCCGTCGGGTTCCCCGACGAGGTGTCGGTGAAGGTGACCGTTAAGCTGCCCTTCGGGATGGAGAAGACGAACGACGCCGTCGGCGGCTGCGTCGGCGCCGGGACGCAGTTGTTCGGATAGCCAGGCGGTATGTAGGTAAAGCCGCCCGTCAAGGTCGCGGTGCAGGTTGTCGCGGTGTCCGTCACCACGACGTTGACGCTGACGGGGACCTCCTGGGTTCCGGTGTTGTTCGCGCCGCAAGGAATGGTCGGGAAGGCTGTGGTGAAGGGCGGCACCGTGACGATGATGTCGGTCGTCGTTTCGCCGGTGATCGAGGCGCTCGTCGCGCCGAATTGCACCTGATCTTCCCCAGGGATGAAGAACGCGCCGTGAATATCCGCCGGGTATCCGCCGGTGGGGTCGTTCTTCGTAGACGACACGCTGGCAACGCTGGGCTTCGGCACCAAGTAGGTGAACGTCGGACCCGTGCCGCTGTCGCCATTGTTGATGTTGGTAACCGAGACCGGGCCGGAGACGTTGGCGCAGGAACTGACGAACGGAATCCCTGACAGCACCTGTATCTCGGTGCCGCTGGTCGAAAGCACCTGGGCGGCAATGCCGGCGAGCGAGACGGCCACCGGGTCCTGGAACCCCTGGCCGAAGATGGTGACCTTGACCGGCTGGTTGAACTGAGTGACGGTCGGACCCGCCGAGGTGACGAGCAGCTTCGACCCGTAAGTGAAGGCCGCGGTATCGATGGTGGCGAAGCCGGAGGCGACGTTCTTGACCAGGATGTTCACCAACTGGTTGGTGTTGTTCTGGCCGAAGCCCTGGGCCGGCGGCGTGACGACGATGATCTGGCTGGAGGTCACCGACTGGATGGTGGCCTCGATGCCGTTGAAGCCGCTCGCGCTGGCGCCCGAGCCGAAGAACACCTGCACCGGCGCGACGAAGTTCTGGCCCAGGATGGTGACCTGGGTGCCGCCGGAGTTGGTGCCGGAGGCCGGCGAGACCGAGAAGATCTGTGGCTGCTGGATGCCGCCGCCACCCGGCACGTAGGTGAAGGCGTTGGAGAGCGTCGCGCTACCGGCCAGCGTGCCGCCGAGGTTGTTGTTCACCGTGACGCTCACCTGCAGCGTCGAGCCGACCGGCACCGGCGTCGCCGACGGTGGGACGATCACCTGGATGGCGCTCGGCGAGACGGACTTCACGTTGGCGCTGCTGCTGCCGAAGGTCACCGAGACCGGCGCGACGAAGCCACCGCCGGTGATGGTGACCAGGGCGCCGCCGGCGGGGTCGCCGGTCGAGGGCGAGAGGCCGCTCAGGAAGAAGGTGCCGGCACTGCCGATCACCACGTTGGTGGCGCCCGAGCCGCCTGTGACGGAGGCGACCAGCGCAGCGGCGCCGGCGCTGGTGCCTGGGAACAGCACCGCCTGGGCTGTACCGTGAACCAACTGCAGTGTAACGGTCAGCAGCCCGCTGCCGATGCTGTTGAACTCGCCCAGGGTCGAGGTCAGCGTCACCGGGGTGCCGTCCGGCGGCGGTGTGCCGTCCTGGGCGTTCACCACCTTGACGTTGATCTTGCTGTTGGTGCTCGAGCCGATCGTCAGGTGGTTGGGGCTGGCGGTGATGGTGACCACGAAGCTCGCCACCGGCGGCGGCACCTTCGGGCTGATCGGCTGCGATGTGGGCTCGGTGGGCGAATGAGTCCCGCAGGCGGCGGCTAGCGCGAGCGCGGCCGCCAGGGCGGCGGTCAGGATGCGGTGGTGATGCCGGAACGGTTTCATACCCTGGCTCCTCGATCGCATCGATCTCATCAATGAACGAACTCTAGCGTGAAGTTGGCCGTGCCCGACTGCACCGCGTCGCCGGAAAGGGTCTGCCCGAAGAAGGTGACCTGGGCGTCGAGAACGATGATGGCGGTGCCGGTCTCGGTGTCTTGGCCGAAGTTGGCAAGGTCGGAGAGCGGCGGGCTCAGCAGCTGGTCCTGGCGCACGATCGGCAGGTTGTTGATGATGCCGGTGCTGTTGACCGGCACCTCGAGCGCCAGGCCGGCCACCAGCGGCGGCGGCACGCGATGGCCGGTGTCCAGGCGCTTGTAGGTCACCTGGTAGGAGGTGATCGTCACGTCCTCGAGGCTCGAGGTGGTGGTGGCGGTGGGGTCCTTCAGCACGCTCTGCAGGGTGAAGGTCCCGACGATCACGCCGACGCCTTCCGAGGCGGTGACCGAGATCGGCGACACCGGGAAGTCGCTGATGGTGCCGAAGGTGATGACCACCGGCCCGGCGGTCTTGTCGGTGCGCGACCGGCAGTTGCCGGCCAGCAGGCAGATGGCGGCGAGGACGACGAGACCCAGGACCTGCCTGGCCCGGCGATGGGCTTGGAATGGGTTCATGGCTTTCAGGGTCCTCACGGTTTCCACGGGTCTCATATCGTGCTCCCCGCCGGGCTCAGATTTTGATCACCCGCGGCGTGATGAAGATCAGCAGCTCGTCGTTGTTCTCGTCTCGCGACTTGTTCTTGAACAGGTGGCCGACGATCGGCAGGTTGGCCAGGCCGGGGACCCGGTCCTCGCTGATATTGGTGGTCACCTTGTAGATGCCGCCGATGACGGCGGTGCCGCCGTCCCGGACCACCAGCCGCGTCCTCGCGTCCTTGGTCTGGATCGGCGAGTTGGTGGCGCCGGCGATGATCAAGCTGGTCACCGGCGACTTGTCCGAGATGTTGATGTCCATGATGATGGTGCCTTCCGCGGTGACCTGCGGCGTGACCTCCAGGCGCAACGTGGCGTTGATGAACTGGGTGGTCACGGTGTTGTTGGCGATGGTCTGGATGGGCAGCTGGATGCCGCTCTGGATGGAGGCCTGCTGGTTGTTGAGCGTCGCCACCTTCGGCGCCGACAGGATGTTCAGCAGGCCCTCGTGCTCGGCCGCCTGCAGCTGCAGGTCGAGGGTGAAGGTGTTGAGCACGTTGCCGAGGGCGATGTTGAGCGAGCCGTTCTGCCCGCCGGTCAGCAGGTTGACGTTGCCCGGCGCGCTGGTGCCGCCCTGCGAGCCGACGTTGATGTTGTTCGGGAAGGTCAGGCCGGTGGTGTTGCCGTGCAGGGCGTCGGCGACGGCGTTGAAGCCCCACTGGATGCCCAGGCTGCGGCTGAAGTCCTTGGTGGTCTCGATGATCCGCGCCTCGATCATCACCTGCGGCTCGGGGGTGTCGAGGTTCGAGACCACCGCCAGCACCGCATCCAGGAAATCCGGCAGCTCCTTGATGATCAGGGTATTGGTGCGGTCGTCGACGATGACGCTGCCGCGCTGCGTGAGCAGGCCGGAGGTGCCGTTGCGCAGCAGGTTGGCGACGTCCTGGGCGTGGGCGTAGGAGAGGCGCCGCATCACGGTGCGCATCGGGATGACCAGCGCCCGCGCCTGCGCCAGCTGCTGCCGCTCCTGGGCTTCGCGGCGCAGCACGTCGTTGGGCGCGATGCGGATGACGTTGCCCTCGCGCTCGTAGCCCAGGTTGTTGATCTTCAGCACCTCTTCGAAGGCCTGGTCCCAGGGTACGTTCTCGAGCTCGGCGGTGACCGTGCCGCTGACTCCGGGCTGGACCACGATGTTGAGGCCGCTGATCTGGGCGAAGGTGCGCAGCACCTCGGTGACGTCGGCGTTGGTGACCTTGAGGTCGATCGGCTCGCCGGTGTACGCCTTCTGCTCGCCGGAGACGTCCCGGCCGAGCTTGTCCGAGGTCGAGTCCGCCTTGCGGCCGAGGTCCGCCGACGGCTGCTGCAGGGAGTTGGCGCCTGGGCTGACGTGCGGCAGGCCCGAGCCGGCGCCGGCCTTGGCCCTGGCCGCCGGCACCGGCGGCGCGTCCTCCACGTCGATGCCCGCCGGGCGGTGGGCCGCGGCGACCTGCACGGGCTGGCTCGCGGCCGGGGGAGGCGGCGTCTGGCGTAGCGCCAGGTCCGAAGGCGGGGGCCCGGAGGGGCCCGACGGGCCGGGCGGCGGCGAGGCGGCAGCCGTCTGCTGCGCGGCCGGTGCTGCCGGCACTGGCGCCTGGGACCGGCGCGAAGCCTTGCGGCTGGTCGCCGGCGGTGTCTGAGTCGGGGCCGGAGTCGGAGCGGCCGGCGGCAGCTGGTTCTCCGCGATGCTGGACGAGGATGGGGACGACGACGAGGCGGCGGCCGGCGACGCGGCGCCGGCCTGCTCCTGGAAGCTCACCACCAGGGCCTGCGGCGAGCGCTCGATGTGCGGCACGGCGCTCTGCCGGAGGTCGAACACCACGCGCGCCACGCCCTTGGGGCCGGGCCGGAACTGGGCGACCCGCACCCGCTGCACCAGGGCACCCGGGCTCGCGACGGTCACCGTCGAGCGCGGGCTGCGGTTGACGACTCCCTGCAGGTCGATGACGAAGCGGTTGGGATCGGACAGCACGAAGGTCGAGTACGGGAACTCGCCGTCGCCGGCGATCCTGAACACCGTGCCGCCGCTGTCGGCCGAGACCACCTCGATCCCTTCGAGGCGGCTCGCCGGAGCGCCGCTGGGAGCCGGCGCCACCGCCGGCAGGTCGGGCGTGCCCATCCCGGCCGGCACCGCCGGCGCGACCTGCGTCCGGGGAGCCGCGGCGGCTTCGCCCGAGGATCCCGTGGCGGCGGTGGCCGGCGGCGTGGGAGCTGGGGCGGTGGCCGGCGGCGAGGTTGGCGACGTGGGCGATGTTGGTGCGGATTGAGGCATCGGCTCGAAAGCCAGCTTCGGCTTGGCCGGTTCCCTGGCAGGCTCCTTGGCAGTTTCTTTGGAGGCAAGGGTCTCGAGCGGCAGCAGCCGGATCTGCAGATGCAGGCCGTCGGCGGTCACCGAGTGCTCGACCTCGTGACGGGTGGAGATGACCAGGCGGGTCATCGGGCGGCTGCCGTCGCTCTCACGCTGGACCTTCACCGACGACACCAGCCCGTCTTCCGGGGTGACGTCCTGCACGCGCGGCGCCGGCACCGAGTTGGGCAGCTCCACCACCACCTTGCCCTCGCCATTGCGGAAGCTGGTCCAGACCAGGGGCGCGCTGGCTTCCAGGTCCACGAAGACCTCGGGAGCACCCTCCCTCAGCTCCAGCGTGCGGATCTCGGTCGCGGCCGGAGCCGCGGCGCTTGCCCTGCCGTCGGCGCCTGGCGGCGGCGCCGGCTGAGCCGACCCCGGCGCCTGATCCGGCGCGGGCCGGGACTCGACCACGCGGGCCGGCTGGGACGACGTACAGCCAATCGCCGCCGCCAGGATCAGGACCGCGGCGGCGATCCGTCGCTGCCGTCTGGCGCTAAGTCTGCTCATGACCACATCTCCCATGGCTTCCCCCTTGCGGGATCCCCCGCTACCCGGGGTTCAAGCTCTTCACCACCTCGCGGAAAGGTTTCAAGGCGGTCGGATCCTGGACGATCTGCTTGAAGACCACCTCGTTCTTGCCGATGCTCACCACGTCGCCGTCGTACAGCTGATCGCCTTCCTTCAGCAGGAAGCTCTTCTTCTGGTTGGACGCGTTCACCTGCGCGACATAGCCGCGCGCCGTGCGGAAGATTCCCTTCAGGTCGATCTCGTCGATCAGCAGGCCGGGAACGCCGTCCGGCCGGGGACCGCGGAACTCGGGGCGGTCGGGCGCGATCAGCAGCGACTTGAAGGGATCGCGGCGATTGCCGGGATCGTAGGTGAACGCATTGCCGGACAGGACCTCCTCGTCGCCTTGGAGGATCTGGTCGATGTTGCCCATGTCGGGTGCCGGGGCGCCGATCGCGGGAGCGCCGCCGGGAGCGGCCGGCGTGGCCGGGGCGCTGCCGGCTGGCGGCGCGCCACTGGCCGGCGTGCTCGCGGCAGCCTTCGCGCCCTTGCCGCCGCCGGCGGCGGTGCTCGAGCCAGGGGCGGTGCCCGTGCCAGGGGCGCCGGCGCGCGCCGGCGGCGCGCCCTTCTGCGCGGCCGGCGACGCCTTGGCGGACGCCTTGTTGTCGCCCCCGCCGGAGGTCCCCGACTGCTGGCCGCCGGCAGCGGGCGCGAGCAGGCAGAGCAGAACCGCGGCGGCCGCCGCGAGGGTCCGCAGGGTTCTCGGTGTCTTCCGGGGTTTCCGGGTTCTCCGGGTTTCCCGGGTTTCCCGGGTTCCCGAGGTCCTCGCACGGTTGCTCATCCATCTCCCCCTGCCGACGGCGGCTTCGGGGCGATGCCGGTCGGCGCGCCGGGCGGCGGCAGCGGCAGCCCGGGATGGGCCGGCTTCGCGGTCTGCGGCTCCGGCGCGTTGAGGTCGGGCTCCTTGTAGACGAAGGTCTTGGCGATGAAGGTCGCCGCGATGGTGTGCGGATTGGCCTTGGTCGGCGTCATGGCGTTGATCGTCAGGTCCTGGATGTTGATGATCCGCGAGAAGCGGCCGACCCGGTCGAACAGCAGCGCCAGGTTGTGATAGGTGCCGTCCAGGTCGATGCTGATCGGCCACTCGCTGTAGAACTCCTTGTCCGAGAGCACGCCCGGCTTGAAATCCTTGAGATTGAAGTCGCCCTGCTCGGCGAGGGAGCGGATGCGGCGCAGCAGGTCGGGGGTGTTGCGGCGCGCCGGCAGGATGCGCAGCAGCTTGTCGAGCTCCAGCTCCAGCTGGTGCACCTCCTCGCGGAACTTGGGCAGCTGCTGCTGGGCGATCATCCCTTCCTGCTTCTTGTGCTGCAGCTCCTCGAGATGGTTTTCCTGCCCCACGATCTCGTCCTTGACTGGCCCCACGTACTGCCAGTAGCCGAGGCCGAACAGCACCGCGCCGAGGCCCAAGCCGATCCCCAGGCCTTGATACCAGGGCTTGCCTTCCAGTCCGGTCTTGAGCGCCATGGGTGGTCTCCGGGTATCCCGCTATCGCCTGCCAGCCATGGCTACCGCGAGCTCGCGCTCGCCGCCGGCGGTGACCCGGCAGCGCCCGGCGCCGGCGCGTTGCCGACCGCCGGAGGTATTCCCAGGGAGCCGGGGGCGCCGGGGGCGCCGGGCACGCCGGGCTTGCCGCCCGCCTCCGCCGGCTTCTTCGCCGGCGCGAACGAGTAGTCGAAGGTGATGAAGAACTTGTAGACGTTGCCCTGGGCGCTGGTCTCCTTCAGCACCGGCTCCTTGAACTCGGGCACCTTGTCGAGGTTGTCCATGAAGTTGGCGACGGCGTTGGGGTTGAAGGCCCGCCCCTCGATCTCGATCGTGCTGGCATTCATCTTCAGGCGGTCCAGCCACAGCAGCTCCGGCAGGGCGCGCGAGATGTAGTCCATCACCCGCACCGGCCCGCGCTGGTTGCTCTTCAGCTCGTTGATCACCGCGATCTTGTCGCCCAGGTTCTTCTTCTTCTTCTTGTAGTCCTCGACCTCCTTGATCACCGCCTGCAGCGCATCGACGTCCTTCTGCGCCTGCGCCACCTCTTCCTGCTTCTCCTTGAGCTTGCCGTTGACGTACCACCAGTAGGCGCCAGCGGCCAGCACGCCGACGAAGGCGCCGACCAGCAGCATCCAGAGCGCGAGATCCTTGGCGCCGCCGCCGGCACCCAGGGCGCGGGCCTTCCGCACCGCGGCCGGCCGCTTGCCCTCGGAGAGCAGGTTGATCTTGATCATGGCTAGAGCCCCCGCACTTGGTCAGACCAGGCGGACGATCGGGGGCATCAATCGCCGACCTTCCGGATGGCGAGCCCGACGGCCACCGCCATCATCGGCGCGATCGATTCCAGCCAGGCGCGGTCGAAGGCCCCTTCTTTCCAGTGCACCCGCCGCAGCGGGTTCATCAGCTCGGTCGGCACCTCGAAGCGCTCGCGGAGGATCTGCTGCAGGTTCGGGGTCAGCGCGCAGCCGCCGGCCAGCACCAGCTCGTCGACCGGGCCTTCGGAGGAGGTCGCCGAGAAGAAATCGAAGGTCTTGCGGATCTCCGAGGCCATCTCGGCCGAGACGGTGTCGAGCACCGGGCGGGCGTCGGCGAGGCTGTAGCGATCGACCGTCTCGCCGCGCTTGAGCGTCTCGGCCTGGGCAAAGGCGAGGTTGAACTCGCGCTGCAGCGCCTCGGTGAACTGCTGGCCGCCGGAGGAGATGTCGCGCCAGAACACCGTCGTGCCGCGCGCCAGGATATTGATGTTGGTGACGCCCGCTCCCATGTTGATCAGCGCCACCACCTTGCGCTGATCGAGGTCGTAGTTGACCTCGTAGGCGTTCTGCACGGCGAAGGCGTCGACGTCCACCAGCGAGGCGGTCTTGCCGGTCTGGCTGATCACCGAGACGTAGTCGTTGACCTTGTCGCGCTTGACGGCGACCAGCAGCACGTCCATGTTGTCGCGGCCGGGCTCGCCCTCCGACAGGATCTCGTAGTCCAGCCGGACGTCGTTGATGTCGAAGGGGATGTACTGCTCCGCTTCCCACTGGATGGATTCCGCGAGCTCTTCGGGGGGCATCGCCGGCAGCGAGATCTTCTTGATGATCACCGAGTGGCCGGACAGCGAGGTGCCGAAGTTGGCGTTCTTGACCCGAGTCTGGTCGTTGAGCTTGTGGATGGCGTCGACGACCAGGGACGAATCCATGATCGAGCCGTCCACGATCGCCTCGGGGGACAGCAGCTCCACTCCCAGCCGCTGGAGATGGAACTCGCCGGCCTTGCGTTCGGTCAGCTCCACCAGCTTCACGGCGGAGCTGCCGATGTCGAGGCCCACTACCCCCTTCTTCGAGCGCGAGAACAAGGCCACGTCCCGGGTCCCCTCCCTTTAAAGCCCTGCGATCAACGCAACTTAGCGGTGCTTAGTTAAAGCTTCGCTGGAAGCTACCAGGAAAAAGTACCGGTGTCAAGGCACTCATGCATCCATCGCTATATAGGTCAGTGTACGAACTCTACACGAGTCCGGAGCCCCCATGCAAGCCCCTATGCTCTTGAGAAACTTTGACTTATCACGTGCAGCCAGGATGTTGCGCCGGCGCGCGGCCGGCATGGTTACGCACGTCACACTCGGCAGCGGTATCGGAGCGTAAGGGCCTCTTCCGGGAGGGGGTCAGAGCACCCGCAATGGGCGCCTTTAGGTGCCGAGCCGGCACAGTGCTTTCGGAGCGAAACCCGCAGCCCGACCTTCGCTTCAGAATGGAGGGTGGATGAGATTCCGGTTCCTCTTGTCGATCGTTGCCGCACCGCTGTTGATCGCCGGTCTGCCTGCCAGCGCCGCTCGCGCTGGTAGGCAGACCGTGGGAACCCGAAGCCCCCGCGACCGGCTTGCGGCGGCGGTGGGATGTGCTAGGATGCGCTGCCCTGCTGACTGGCGGGGACGGATTGAAAAGAGGACCTCATGGCCAAGCAATGTGACGTCTGCGGCAAGGGCACCGTGTTCGGCAAGAACGTGAGCCACGCGCACAACGTGACCTCGCGCACCTGGGAGCCGAACCTGCAGCGCGTCCGCGCCCTGGTCGACGGCCGCGTGCGCCGCGTCGCGGTCTGCACCCGCTGCCTGCGCAGCGGCAAGATCGTCAAGGCGCCGGCGCGCACCTGGCAGCCCGAAGAGACCGCGCCTGCCGCCAGCAGCGCCAAGACCACCAAAACCGCCGCCGAGTAACCAGCCACCCCGCCGGCGGTCCATCCCCGAGCGGGTTCCTTCCCTCCTGTTCGTCCTTCGCGTGCTCCCGCGCGACAAGGCATACCGGTAATCCGCCCGAGTGAAGCTTCGCGAACCTGGCCTCGGTGTCCGCCGCCGGCCTCGCTCCCACTGCCGGCAGCGCCATCTGTGATGGTCCGTGCGGTCACCACGGCGCTCTCGCGATGAGCCTCGCGTCAGCCGCCAAGGCCGGCCTCGCCTCATGCCCGCACCGGACACAGCGAGAGGGCGTGGCTCACGCCGCCGCGCGCAGGAATTCGAGGAAGCGCTCGATCTGGTCTCGATAGAGGGGTTGCAGCTGTAGCGCCGCGGCGACGACCAGGCCCAACCGCGCCGCGTCCAGGCGCGCGCTGTAGGCGGAGCGAAACAGATGCCGGAATCGCAGGAGCTCCTCGAGAGCGGCGAAGGCCGCGTCGTCGATCAACGCCGGCCGCAGAGGACTGAGATCCAGCCGCATCCTTTCGAGCAGCTGCCGGTGCCAGCCTGCGCGGTCGTCGAGGGTGTTCTCGAAGGCGATGGCGACGTTGCGGAACAGGTTCTCGAACGCCGTATAGAGGTTGTGCAGGCGGTAGGCCGCAACGATCAGCACCTCATCGGATGGAGCGCTGCCGAATGCACCGGCGCCGAGCGCGGCATAGAGGTCGTCGATGGTCGCCAGATCCTTGCGGACGCTAGCTTCGAGGAGGATCGTTCCGTCGCGCATAGCAGAGCTCTCCGTAGGTGGAGACCGCTTCGGCCACGGCACTCAGCCGCGGGCGCAGATCGACATTGCGTCGCAGCGCCCGCTCCAAGTCCCGCCATAGGCACGTCTCGTTCGCAATGTCGTCGCTGTCCACCGCCAGGTCGATATCTGAATGGGGAGTGAACCGGCCGGGCTGGAGGATGGAGCCGAAAACGTAAACCCGCCGAATCGGGGGATAGCGCGCCGCGTAGCGTGGGACGGCTTCTCGCACGTGCGCCAGCGCCTCCAATCGGTGCTTTTCGCGCAGCTCCAGCGTCTCAGCGTCGCGCCTGCGGTGAAACTCTCGAAAGGCCTCCTGTGCCGAGGTTGCCACGAAAGCGAAGTCTATCTCACCCTCGCACGCCATCCGAGCGCGGCAAGCACGCCCCTGGTGCCATGCACGAGGAGTGTGTCCGGCGCTCGCGCCACGGTCAGGGCAGCGCTTCGGCGTCGCCGCGGCCGCCGGCAACGTTCATCTGGCGATCGACCCGCAGCACGCCCGAGATGGCGCGCAGGTCGCGCATCAGCTTTTCCAGCTGCTTGCGGTGACGCAGCTCGCAGATGATGCTGATCGAAGCGCGGCCGGTCTCGTGGGTCTCGGCCTCGATCTGGGTGATGTTGCTGTCGGCCTTGGTGATCACTTCGGTCAGCCGGGCAAGCAGGCCCGGCTGATTCTCGGTCTCGAGCAGCAGCGACACCTGGTAGAGGCTGTCGCGCTCCCGGTCCCACTGCACCTCGATCTCGCGCTCCGGGTGATAGAGCAGGTTCTTGACGTTCGGGCAGTCGACCGAGTGCACCGAGACGCCGCGGCCGCGGGTGATGTAGCCGACGATCTCCTCGCCCGGCAGCGGATTGCAGCACTTCGCCAGGTAGGCCAGCAGGTCGCCATGCCCCTTGACGGTGATCGGCCCGGGGCCGAAGGGCAGGATCTTGCTCACCGCCTGCCGGATGCGGCCCGGCTTCGCCGCCGGCTCGGCGGGCAGCTCGTCGCCGAGCACCCGCGACAGCGCCTGGCGTGGCTCGATCTTGCCGAAGCCGACGCGGCTGTAGAGGTCGTCGAGCTTGGCCATCCCTTCGTTCTGCAGGTAGGCGGCCAGCGCCGGGCTGTCGAGCAGCTTCTTGCTCGCGATGCCGTACTTGCGGAGCTCCTTGTCGAAGAGGCGGCGCCCGATCTCGGTGGCGCGCTCCGTCTGCTGGGTGTTGAGCCAGTGCCGGATCTTCGATTTGGCGCGCGAGGTGGTGGCGAAGTTCAGCCAGTCGCGGCTCGGGTTGCGGTTGGGATTGGTCAGGATCTCCACCATGTCGCCGTTGACCAGCGGCGTGCGCAGCGGCACCAGCTTGCCGTTCACCCGCGAGCCGGCGCAGTGGTGGCCGAGGTCGGTGTGCACGCGATAGGCGAAGTCGAGCGGCGTCGCGCCGCGCGGGAACGACAGCACCTCGCCGCGCGGCGTGAAGACGTAGACCTCGTCCGGGTACAGGTCCACCTTGAGCGCGGTCAGGAAAGTGCGCGGGTCCTGGATCTCCTGCTGCCATTCGAGCAGCTGGCGCAGCCACAGGATGCTGCGGTCGCTCTGGCGCGGCTCGGCCTTGCCCTCCTTGTAGCGCCAGTGGGCGGCGATGCCTTCCTCGGCGATCAGGTCCATCTCGCGGGTGCGGATCTGCACCTCGAAGGGCTGGCCCTCGTCGCCCACCATGGTGGTGTGCAGCGACTGGTAGAAGTTCCGCTTCGGCATCGCGATGTAATCCTTGAAGCGGCCCGGGATCGGGCGCCAGGCCTGGTGCACGACGCCGAGCGCGGCATAGGTGTCCTTGAGCTCCGGGGTGACGATGCGGAACGCCAGGTAGTCGTACAGCTGCGAGATGTCGATGCCCTGGCGGCGCAGCTTCTCGTAGATCGAGTAGTAGGCGCTTGACGCGGAAGCTGATCTCGGCGTCGATCCCGGCCGCCTCCAGGATCTCCGCCAGGCGCTCGCGGATGCGCTGGATGGCGGCTTCGGCGAGCTTCATCTTCTCGGCGATCTTGGAGTGCAGCTCGGCGAACTGGTGCGGATAGAGGTAGAAGAAGGCTGAGATCCTCGAGGTCGCCCTTGACCCGTGCCATGCCCAGCCGGTGGGCGATCGGCGCATAGATCTCGAGCGTCTCGCGCGAGATGCGGCGGCGTGATTCGGCGGGGAGGTGCTCGAGCGTCTGCATGTTGTGCAGGCGGTCGGCGAGCTTGACCAGGATGACCCGGATATCCTTGGCCGAGGCCAGGATCATCTTGCGGAAGGTTTCGGCCTGCGCCTCGTCGCGGCGCACGTACTCGTGGCGGCTGATCTTGGTGACGCCATCCACCAGCTCGGCGATCTCCTGCCCGAACTCGGCCTCGAGCACCTCGCGGGTGGTCAGCGTGTCCTCGAGCACGTCGTGGAGCAGGCCCACTGCGACGCAGGTCTGGTCGAACTTGAGGTCCGCCAGCAGCCAGGCGACGTTGAGCGGATGAATCAGGTAAGGCTCGCCGGAGCGGCGCACCTGGTCGCGGTGCATGGCGGAGGAGAAGTCGTAGACCGAGCGCAGGAATTCGGGTTCGGCCTTGCGTCCATGGCCCTCCAGGCTGGCGACGATCTCCTCGAGGCGCACCAGGCCATGCGAAGGCACCGGCGGCTGCAGCTTCTTGGTCGAGATCGGCGGCATACCAGGGGTCCCCGTCCTTGGCGAGCGCTGTCAAGCAGACAAACAAGTATAGGGCAAAGGGTGTTCCCTTCGCGGGGTTCTCCTCCCGGCCGACCCCACTCCCCCACCCTCGAGGCGGGTCGTTGCGCTCTACCCGGGAGGGCGGCGGTGGGCTTCGATCAGGACGTCGATGTCGTCGGGGCGGGAATTGACGAAATCGAGGCGGATCCTGCCGTCGGCAGTCTCCGAGATCAGGGCCGGGATCGCGCTTGCCGTCAGGTACCAGCCAGCTGGCAGCACCACTGCATCCCGCGGCCGGCCGAAGCTGCGGTCGAACACCAGGCGCTCGCCTTCGACGCGGTAACTGCGCGGATCCGTGTAGGTCTCGGCGATCCGCAGGCGGATGCTCTCGCCATGATGGACCGGCGGGAAGCGGGCGATCACCACCTCGGTATCGGGAGAGATCCTGCCGGCGGCATCGGCGCCGCCCGTACCGGCGGCACCCGACCCCGCGTCCGCGATCTCAGCCAACTCGGCTGTGGTGAGGCCGGCGTGACGCAGAGCGTCGCCGCGCAGGGTCTCGACGCCCAGCGGCTCGCCGGTGTCGAGGTCAATTGCCGATGGCGACGACGAGGCGCTGCCCTTGCGCACCACGTTCAGGTACTTGTCCGTTCCCTCGTGGCTCTCGGTGTAGTCGTGGTAGAGATCGAAAGCGTGGCTCTCCGGCTGGCGGAGGAAATAGACGATCGTTCGGTCCTGGTGAGCGCGCTCCACCAGCCGCTCCGACACCGGTACCGGCGCCGGCGCGACCGCTGCAGGGACGGCCGCGACGGTGGAGCCCGAACCCGTGCCGGCCGGTTCGCCTGACCGTGCGGCCGGTGTGGATGCCGGTCCGCCGCGCCCGCCATGCTCGCCACCGACCGCGGCGCCCGCTGCCGTATCGGCACCCGCTGCCGCGGCCGTGCCCGGGAGCCTCCTGGCCTCGAGCTCCAGCGGCGCCGCCTCCGGTCCGGTGTGCATGAAGCTCACCCGCGTGCGGCCGTCAACCTCGGGCAGCACCTGCGACGGCATGTTGCAGGCCACCAGCTCGTAACCGGCGGGCAGCACGATGGCGTTGCGCCGGATACCCAGCCCCCGGGCGAAGACGATCCGGTCGTCGCCCTTGCGGTAATAGCTCTTGGGATCCTTGTAGGTCTTATCGATCAGCAGCCGCACCCCGCCCACCGCCGGCACCGGCCGCGGCAGCTGGATGCGCAGGTAGCTGGCGTCGAGGTCCGCGTCCGGCTGCCCGCCGCGGCGGGCCTCCTCGCCGCTCACCACCGCGAAGCTCAACGCCTTGCCGCTCGCCCGATCGTAGATCGCCTCGCCGCTCGCCTCGCTACCCTTGCGGATCGGATTGAAGTAGGCGGTGGCGCCCGGGCTGGTCGCCGTCACCTCGTAGAGGATGTGGAACTGCGAGCTGCCGGGCGCCAGCAGCTCATAGCGCGTGTAGTCGTCCGATTCCGCCTGGCTCCGGCGGCCGGCGGCAGGGACCGCAGGCCGGGCCGGAGCCGTTGCTGCAACCGCCGCCCCGGGCAGCCCGCCTGTCGCCGGCGGCGCGGCGGTTGTCGCCAGCGGCGCGGTTGTCGCCGGCGCAGCGGTTGTCGCCGGCGCGCCGTGGGCAGCCGGCGCCCAGGCGCAGGCCAGCAACGAGAGCGCCGCCAGCTTGCCGCCATGACGGGATGCGATCGCCAAGACCGTGCCTCCTGGGCCGCCGCAGGGTCGGTGGGCCGCGGCGCCCGCTTACCGCGCGTACCGCAGGGCCGGTGGACCGCGCGGCACCCGCTTACCGCGCTTACCGCGCTTACCGCCGGCCGGACCGGCGGCGGCGGCTGGAGCCGGCCGACGTGCGCGCCGGCCGCGCCTTGCTACCGGCCGCGGCCGGCGAGCCCGGCGGCGTGACCTGCGGCACCGACGAAGGAGAAGCGTCGGCGCCGGCGCCTGGCGTGGCGGCGCCCGAGCCAAGAGCCCTGCCCGCCGCACGGCCGGTGGTGGTTGCCGGAGCTGCCGTGGCCGCCCGCACGCCGCCTCGGGTCGCTTCCCCACCGCCGGCCGCGACGCGGCGCCCGACGGTGTTGGAAGGCGGAGCGCCGGCGACGTCGCCGCGGATGCGCGACTTCGAGCCGAACATCTGCTCCCACAGCAGCGCGAACGGGCTCGCCACGTAGACCGAGGAATAGGTGCCGACGATGATGCCGATGGTCATCACGAAGGCGAAGCCGCGCAGCACGTCGCCGCCCAGCGCCAGCAGCGCCGCCACCGTCAGCATGGTGAGGCCGCCGGTCATGATGGTCCGCGACAGGGTCTGGTTGATGCTCTCGTTCATCACCTCGATGAGCGGCTTGCGGCGGCTCTTGCGCATGTTCTCGCGCACCCGGTCGAAGATCACCACCGTGTCGTTGGTCGAATAGCCGATCAGGGTCAGGAACGCGGCGATGGTGGTGAGGTTGAACTCGAAGCGCATGACGATGAACAGCCCGAGGGTCACCAGCACGTCGTGGATCGAGGCCATCACCGCGCCGATGCCGAAGCGCAGCTCGAAGCGCAGGCCGATGTAGATGAGCATGCCGATCAGCGACGCCGCCACCGCCCAGTAGCCCTTCTTGCGCAGCTCGCTGCCGATCTGCGGCCCGACGTTCTCCACCCCCAGCACCGCGTAGTCGCCTAGGTACGACCGGGCGCGCAACCTCGCCAGCGCCTCCGGCCGCAGGCCCGGCGTGGCGCCGACAACGTTCCAGTCGCGCAGCAGCCCGTCCTTGCGGCGGGCGGCGATCAGCGCCTCGGCAGCCGGCAGGCCGGCCGCCGGTCCGGCATCGCCGCCCACCAGCGGCGCGATGGCGTCGGCGCCCGCCTGGTTGAGGTCCAGCTTGCCGCTCTCGCCCTGGTTGTAGCGCCGGTTCAGGGCACCGACCACGCGCTCGCGGCTCCCCTCCTCGGTGCCCTTGGAGACGGCGGTCTTGACGATGACCTCGTTGGCCGCCTCCTTGTCGAAGCGCTGGATCTCGGCGTCGTTCATCCCCGCCGCGGCCAGCAGCGAGCGCAGCTGGTCGACCTGCGGCCGATCGCGGAACCGCAGCGTCAGCTGGGTGCCGCCGGCGAAGTCGATGCCGAGGTTGAAGTGGATGAAGAAGACGGCGAAAAAGAAGACCGCGATCAGGACCAGCGAGATGCTGATCCAGAACTTGCGGTACTTCATGAAATCGATGTTGGTGTCGCCCAGCAGCCTCATGCCGCGCTCCTTATTGCTTCCGCTAGATCGACAGCGTCGCCACCTTGCGGCGCGACAACACCAGATCGAAGATCCAGCGGCTGACGAACACCGAGGTGAACAGCGACGCCACCAGGCCGAAGATCAGGGTGATGGCGAAGCCCTTGATCGGGCCGGTGCCGAACTCGAACAGGAACATGGCCGAGATCAGCGTCGTCACGTGGGTATCGATGATGGAGGTGAAGGCGCGGTCGAAGCCCTGGTCGATCGCCGAGCGCACCGTGCGCCCGGCGCGCAGCTCCTCGCGGATGCGCTCGAACACCAGCACGTTGGCGTCCACCGCCATACCGATGGTCAGGATGACGCCGGCGATGCCGGGCAGGGTGAGCGTCGAGTGCAGCAGTCCCATGGCGCCGAACAGAATCAGCACGTTGAGCACCAGCGCGCTGACCGCGTTGACGCCGCTCAGGCGGTAGTAGAGCAGCATGACCAGGACCACCAGCGTGCTGCCGACGACGCCGGCGAGCAGCCCCTCGTTGATCGAGTCGCGGCCGAGCGACGGCCCGACCGTGCGCTCCTCGAGGTAGGTGATGCTGGCCGGTAGCGCGCCGGAGCGCAGCACCGTCGAGAGGTCCTCGACCTCCTTCTGGGTGAAGCTGCCCTCGATGATGCCGGAGTCGCTGATCCGCGAGTTGATCTTCGGCGCCGACACCACCTGCCCGTCGAGCACGATCGCCAGCCCGGTGCCCACGTGCTCGCCGGTCATCGTCGAGAACGACTTGGCGCCGTCGGGAGTGAGGCTGAACTCGACGATCGGCTGGTTCATGTTGCCGGTCGCGGGCCGCGCGTTGCGCAGATCCCGCCCGGTCACGGTGCGGTGCCTCTCGACCGCGTAGAAGCGCGGCTCGTTGCTGCCCGTGTCGCGCACCGAACGCACGGCGGGCAGGATCTCGACGTCGGGCGGCACGCTGCCGTGGAAGTTCTGCAGGATCTCCTCGCGGGTCACCGCGTGCGACCCGTCCTTGGGGAAGGCGGTCAGGCGGAACTCGAGGAAGGCGGTGTTCTTGATCAGCTTGCGCACCCGGTCGGGATCGTCGACTCCCGGCAGCTGCACGACGATGCGCTCGCCGCCGGCGGACTGGATGACCGGCTCGGCGACGCCGTAGGCGTCGATGCGGTTGCGGATCGTCTGCACCGCCTGGTTGACCGACAGGTCGCGCAGCTTCGAGACCTCGCCCGGCAGCATGGCGAAGCTGACGGCGTCTGACTGCTCGCTGCTGTTGAAGCGCTGCAGGACGCGCTTGCCGGCGTCGAGCACGGCGGTCTTGGCTTCGGGGGCCAGGCCAGGCACCGCGAACTGGGTGTCGCCGGTGCGCTGCGGCTTGATCTCGAGCTTGCCCTGCGAATCGTCCTTGACCTGCTGCGCCAGGCGCGCCATGTCGCCGTCGGTCTCGGCCCGCAGCGCATCCTCGGTGTGGACCTGCAGCACCAGGTGCATGCCGCCCCGCAGGTCGAGCCCCAGATTGATCTTCTGGCGCGGCGGATAGGCGGCGGCGATCACCACCAGGGTCACGGCGAGGATCAGCAGGCCTCGCCAGAGCAGGTTGCGCTTCATGGGTTACCGCCTTTCTCCGCCTCCGGCTCGAGGCCGGTGATCGCCGATTTCGCGATCTTCACCTTCACGTTGTCGGCGATCTTGAGCACCACCGCGGCGCCGACGATCGCGGCCACCTCGCCGTAGAGGCCGCCGCTGGTGATCACGCGGTCCCCCTTCTTGAGGTTCTCGATCATCTGCTGGAGCGCCTTCTGGCGCTTGCGCATCGGCACGATCATCAGCACGTAGAAGAGCACGAAGATCAGGAGCAGCGGCGCCAGCTGCAGCAATTGGTTCTGGGAGGTCATGAGTCGTCGTCTCGGCAGGCCGGTGGTGCCCAGTGGCCTGCGTCAGGGGCTCCTTTGCTCTGGGGGATCGTGGGGAAGCGCCGTCGCACCGAGGGCGATAGCTTGCCGGAGCTCCGCCGTAAAGTCAAGGTAATAACGGAGGTTGTGCAGTGTCGCCAGCACCGCGCCGGTGAGCTCGCCGGCGCGCATCAGGTGGTGCAGGAAGGCGCGCGACTGCCGCGCGCAGCAGGGGCAGGAGCAGGCCGGGTCGAGCGGCCGCGGATCGTCGCGGAAGCGCGCCTGGCGGATCCTGAGCACCCCCTCGCGGGTGAACAGCATGCCGTGCCGCGCATTGCGCGCCGGCAGCACGCAATCGAACAGGTCGATGCCGTGCATCGCCGCGTGCCACAGGTCCGCCGGGTAGCCGACGCCCATCAGGTAGCGCGGCTTGCCGGGCGGCAGCGCGGCGGCGGTCTCCTCGATCACCGCCCGGCGCGCCTCGGCGGGCTCGCCGACGCTGACGCCGCCGATGGCGTAGCCGTCGAAGTCCAGGGCCGCCAGCTCGGCGGCGGCGCGCCGCCGCAGGTCCGGGAAGACGCTCCCCTGGACGATGCCGAAGAGGCCACCGCCGCTGCCGGCGGCACCGCCGCGCCAGGCCGCCCGCGCCCGCCGCGCCCAGCCCAGGGTGCGCTCCCAGGACGCGGTTGCCTGCTCGCGGCCGATCGGCCAGGGCGGGCACTCGTCGAGGGTCATCGCGACGTCGACCCCGAGCCGCTGCTGCCAATCCACCACCGTTTCCGGGGTGAAGCGCCAGGGGGAACCGTCGAGGTGGCTGCGGAAGGTGACGCCGTCGTCGTCGACGGTGCGCAGGTGACCCAGACTGAACACCTGGAACCCGCCGCTGTCGGTCAGCAGCGGACCCGTCCAGCCGGTGAAGCGGTGCAGGCCGCCCAGGCGCTCGATGGTGTCGATGCCGGGGCGCAGCGCCAGGTGGTAGAGGTTGGCGAGCAGGATCGAGGCGCCGGCGGCGGTCAGCTCCTGTGCCGTCACCCCCTTGACGGCGCCGAGCGTCCCGACCGGCATGAAGGCAGGGGTCTCGACCACGCCGTGCGGCGTGGTGAGCCGGCCGCGGCGCGCGCCGCCCGCGGCACCGCCGGCGGCCGCGCCTGGGGCGGCCTCGAGGATCTCGAAGGAGAGAGCCACGCGGGCCTGCCGAACCGTTGCTCTGGTGCCCGTCTACGGCCGGCTCTGCGGCTTGGCGTCCTTGGCGAGGTCGACGACCCGGGTTTCGACGCCAGGGGGGAGCTGCAGGGCGAAGCGGTCGGCGGGGAGCGTCGGATTCCACAGGAAATCCTTGAAGTCGTAGCTCGTGACGTCGCCGTCCGCTTCTTGATACTCCAGGTGATTGGGGAAGAAGCGCTCGGAATCGATGTCGACCCTCATCGAGCGGATGCGCTTCTTGATGCGTTCGTACCGCGGCAGCAGCTTGAGGCGGTACGGATCGCCTTTCTCCTTCGGAAGAGTGAGCTCGACGGTGAAGTACTCGAGCAGCGTGTCCATGCTTCCGGAGGCGCCGAGGAACTTGAAGACCTGGCTGGAATAGCGGCCGATCTTGAGCCTCTCAGCGCGCTTGAGGTCACGGTACCAGGTGGTCATCTCGCTACCAGTGATGACAACCGTGATCGGAGTGGGGGCCTGATACTCCCACCGCACGCGGTCCGGAGCTGCATACGAGAAGGTGCCCGACGAATCCTCGGGAGCCACCAGCATCGCGCTCACCCGGTGCTGGACGAAGCGCGCCTCGATGGTCCGCACGTCCTTCTGTTGCAGCTTGACCCGATCCAGCAGGGCCTTCAGGCGATCGGCGCCGGACAGCCCGGGAGCCATCGGATCGGGCGGCGCGGGATGATGCAGGGCCATCGCGGGCCCGGCGGTAGTTAGAGCCAGTAGAGCCAGCAGAGCCAGCAGAGCCAGCGCGTCCACCGCAGCCATGGCAGGCATGGCGGCCAGATGCATCACGAAGGCGTAGTGATGTGTGCGCGGTCGCATGACGATCCCCAGCCATCGTAGTCTTCTCCCCCCGGCCGCGCAAGCGCCGGAGGCCGGCGAGGCCGGCGGACCGGCGCCCGGGCGGCAGCTTGCCGCCGCTGCCGGAAGCCGCGTCCGTCGCGGTTGACAGCCCCGAGGTCGGATGCTAGCTTCGCGCCCTCTGACCGGCCATCTGACCGGCCCCCGATGGGACCGCTGCGCGGGAGTCTGCAATGCCTGAGCTGAAGCTGGGAAGCAAGCACGAGTGCTTCAATTGCGGCACCAAGTTCTACGATCTCGGCAAGTCCGAGCTGATCTGCCCGAAGTGTGGCTCCAATCAGAAGAACGCCACGCAAGCCGAGTCCCCAGCCGCCTCCCAGGCTTCGCGCCGCCGGCGCAAGGCCGAGGTCGTCAAGCCGATCGAGGTCGAGGAGGAAGAGGTCATCGAGGCGCTGCCGGACGACGAGCTGGACGCCCCGGAGCTGGTGGGCGCCGAGGCCGAGGAAGTCGAAGAGGACATCGACGACGACGACTAGTGGCCCGTACCAGACAAAGCGGTAGCGTCTGGCTTGCCCTCGACGGCGGGGCGGCGTTGCGCGGCCTGCCGAGCCGGCGCGCCCGCCGCTGGTCCCGGGGACCAGGGTGACGGCGCCCGAGCTGGTGGCGCTCGGGCTCGGCGGCAACCTCGGCAGTCCCGGCGAGATCGAGATGGCCCTGCGGCAGGCCCTCGACCGGCTGGGCGAGATCCTTGGCGGCCTGCGCGTCGCCTCCCTCTACCGCGGCGCGGCGGTTTCCCCGCTGCCGCAACCGGACTTCTTCAATACCGTCGTGGTCGCCAACACCACCCTCGCGCCGGAGGCCGTGCTTGCAATCGCCAAGGCGCTCGAGCTGGCGGCCGGCCGTCGCCCGGGGCTGCGGTTCGGGCCGCGCCCACTCGATATCGACCTGCTGCTCTACGGCGGCCTGCGCTCGGCGGCCCCCGAGCTGACCCTGCCCCATCCCCGGCTGGCCGAGCGCCGCTTCGTGCTGGCGCCGCTGGCCGAGATCGCCCCGGAGCTGCCGATCCCGCCGCTCGGCGCCACGCCCGGCGAGCTGCTGCGGCAGCTCCCGGCCAGCGCACCGCCGGTCGAGCGCCTGAGCTGGAGCGGCGGCGGCGGCGGCCTGCCCGCGCCCGGCGGTGTCGGCGGCATCGGCGGTATCGGCGGTATCGGCGGCATTGGCGGCACCGGCGGCCGACGCGCTACCGAGCCGCCCGGTTGGAGGTCGCCGGCGGCTGGCGGCTGAGCGGCGGCGGCGCCCGCTCTGCCGGCACCCGCAGGCTCCACGATCATGATCGCCGACTCCCTGCTCCTTTTCCTGCTCCTGGTCGCCTGGGGGGCGCACGCGACCGTGCCCTGGCGCCTTGCGGCGACCAAGACGGCGGCGGCAAGGACCGCGGGGCCAGAAGCCGCCGAGCCAGAAGCCGCCGAGCTGGCGCGCGGCCGCCGCCTCTGGCGCCTCGCCAGCCTGCCGCTGGCGCTGGCGGCGCCGGTCGCGGCCTATGCGCTGGCCAGCCGCAACCCCGACGCCGCCATCGCCGCCCGGCTGGTGCCGCTGCTCTCCTCGCCGCCCGGAGCGCTGCTGGCGGTGCTGGTCCCGGCGCTGATCGTGGCGGCGGTGATCGTCAGCCTGGCCGGCGGCCGGCTGGCCGGCGCCGGCGACCGCCTGGTGGGCACGCTCGGGCTGGCGGCCTGCGCCGTCGCCGCCTGGGCGGGCGAGTTGCTGCGCGCCGGCGACGGACCGACCAGCCCGGAGCCCCGGTTCCTGCTGCTGGCCGTCTGCCGGCTGGCGCTGATGCTGGCGGCCGGCGAGCTGCTGGCCCCCGGGCGCCAGCGCTGGGCGATCGCCGGCGGTGTCGCCATGCTCGCCTACCTGCCGCTGCTGCCGCCCGAGCTGCGCGGCGCGCTCTGGAACCAGGGGCTCGAGCTGACCTGCCTCGCCGCGGCGCTGCTGCTGCTGGCGGCCCGCTGGCTGCCTCGCGTCCTGCGCCCGCTGGCGCTCGCCGTGGGCCTGCTGCTGGCGGCGGTGACCCTCGGCCATGCCGGCCAGATGTCGCAAGCCCTCGCCCCCGGCATCGACGTCGAAGAGCTGCCGGTGCTTCGCTGAGACGAAACGCCAGGGAGGCCTACCCCGGGTATTTCGCCAGCAGCGCGCGGGCCTGGGCGATCGCGTCCTCGTCCTCGACCACCAGCTCGGGCGCGGGCGGCCGCTCCACCACCCGGTGCAGCAGCCGGCGCGCCTCGGCGGCCTTGGCAGGCTGGTACTGCAGCAGCGCGTCGGCCAGGAAGACCGCGTTCAGCGGATAGTCGGGGGCGAGAGCCAACGCCCGCCGCAGCTCCGTCACCGCCTTGTCGCGATCGACCCAGCCGGTGAGGAACGGCACCTTCGGCGCCAGCGTGTGCAGGCGCCCGAGCAGCCGGTGGCCGCCGGCGTCCTCGAAGCGCTCGTCCACGGCGATGACCACCTCGGAGTAGCGCCGGACCCGCTCCCCCACTCCCTGCCTGGCGGCGGCGAGCCGGCCGAAGTTGTCGCCCCACAACCCCCAGTGGATCCCCGCCCACAGGTACAGCGGCGCCGTCTCCGCGACGCCGGCGAGCGCCTTGGCGACCGCCGCCGGCGCCATCGCGTCGAGCCGTTCGCGCCCGCCGGCCTGGCGCGCCAGCCGGTCCAGCCCGGCCTCGGCCACCGTGCGGGCGGGGCCGAAGACTGCCTGCTTCTGTTCCTGGGTCACGGCCACGAACTGGCCGCGGTAGTGCTCGGCGCGCAGCAGCTTCCAGTAGATTTCCAGCCGCTCCGGCTGCGCCTTGAGCGCCTGCCCGTAGGCGGCGATCGCCTCGCCGATCGGACCCGCGGCGGCGTGAGCGCCGGTATGTCCCTCGGCACGGCGTTGCCAGGCGGCGTCGCCCCTGGCGAGGGCCTCGCCGGCATCCTGGCGGGCCGGCAGCGCCGGCGCTCGCCACAGCAGGAGCGCCACGGCCGCCACCACCGCGGCGCGGCGGGCGGCGGCGTGGCGGGCGGATGCGTCGAGCGCTGTCAGCGGCATGTCTGGCCTCCGGTGGCGGGTCGCGGCGGTGGCGGATCGCGGCGGCGCGCGCGCGCCGCCGGCCAGCCACACGGCAGGATTCTGGCACAGCCGTCGCGGTATCATGAGTCATGGCGAACGGACCTCACAGCCCGAGGCTGCCGCTCTTCCCTCTCGCCGACGTGGTGCACTTCCCGCGCACCGAGCTCAAGCTGCACGTGGCGGAACCCTCCTGCCGCCGCCTGGTGCGCGACGTCGTCGAGCAGGACGAGGACGCCCGCTGGATCGGCATCGTGCTGCTCAAGCCCGGCCCGACCCTCGACGCCACCGGCCGCCCCGAGGTCTTTCCCGGCGGCACCGCCGGCCGGCTGCTGGACGCCGAGCTGCTGCCGGACGGCTCCGCCAACATCCTGCTGCACGGCGAGTTCCGCTTCCGGCTCTGCCGGGAGGTGGCCGCCGAGCCCTACCGGCAGGCGCTGGTCGAACCCGTCGAGGAACCCTGGCTCAACGAGCGCGACGCCGGCATCGTCACCGTGCGCAGCGGCATCATGGCGCTGCTGCGCGGCCTGGCGGCGGAGCTTGGCGACCGCTTCCCGTTCAGCGCCGACCAGGTGGCCGAGCTCGCCGACCTGGCCGGGCGGTCCGCCTTCGAGGAGCTGGTCAACCGCATCGCCGCGGACCTCGACGTGCCGCCGGTGCGCAAGCAGCAGCTGCTGCAGGAGGCGCTGCCCGACCGCGGGCTGTCGGTGCTGTCGATCCTGCGCAGCCGCCAGCTGGTGATCGACCGGCTGCGCCCGTTCCGCCATCTCGCCGCCAACAACCAGCTCAACTGACCCGCCCGCGTGCTCTCGATCCGCGACCCGGTGCACGGCTTCATCCGGGCGGACCCGCTGGAGGCGGCGCTCATCGCCAGCCGCCCCTTCCAGCGGCTGCGCTTCATCCATCAGCTTGGCTTCACCTTCCTGGTCTTCCCCGGCGCCGAGCACAGCCGCTTCAGCCATGCCCTGGGCGCCATGCACCTCGCCGGCCGCGTCTACGACGCGCTGTGCGGCAAGGGCGACGGCCTGCTGCCGGCCGGCTCGCGGGCGCCCGAGCGCCGCCTGGCGCGCGCCGCCGCGCTGCTGCACGACCTCGGGCACGCGCCGTTCAGCCATTCCGCCGAAGAGCTGTTCGAGCAGGGCCTCGACCACGAGGAGATGACCCGGCGGCTGATCACCACCCCGGAGCTCGAGCGCATCTTCGCCCGTCACGGCGAAGGCCTCGGCGCCGCCGACGTCATCCGCCTGCTCGCCGGTTCGCGAGACCCGCACGCCAGTCCCAGCCGCAAGCTGCTGGCGCAGGTGGTCTCGGGCGAGCTCGACGTCGACAAGATGGACTACCTGCTGCGCGACGGCCTGTTCTGCGGCGTGCGCTACGGCAGCTACGACCTCGAGCGGCTGCTCGACACCATGCTGGCGCTCGAGGACCCGGAGAGCGGCGAATGGGGGATCGGCGTCGAAGAGGGCGGGGTCCACGCCCTCGAGGCGCTGGTGATGGCGCGCTACTACATGTTCACCCAGGTCTACTTCAACGTCACCGGCAAGGCGCTCGAGCTGCACTTCAACGCCTGGCTGGAAGCCAGCGGCCGGCGCTGGGCCGCCGACCCGGAGCGCTTCCTCGCCGACGACGACGTCGCGACCTGGACGACCATGCGCCAATCGCCCAGCGCGCATGCCCGGGCGGTGGTGGCGCGCGAGCATTTCCCGCTGGCGTTCGAGACCCGCGAGCACCTGAGCCGCGACGAGAAGGATCGCTTCGAGGCCCTGCTGCCGGACCTGGTCGACCGCTTCGGCGGCGGCAACCTGCTGCTCTCCAACTCGGCGAAAGACCCGCATGGCATGGGCCGGGGCCGCAGCCGCGTGCTGGTGCGGCGCTTCGACGGCTCGCTCGAACCGATGGAGAGCGCCAGCCAGTTCATCCGCCACCTGGCGCGCATCGACCGCTACCGGGTCTACACCCCGGCGCCGCTCCGCGAGGCCGTCGCCGCGGCGCTGCGAGAGCGCTGGGGCTAGCCGAGCAGGTCGGCCAGCGCCGAGGCCAGATCGGGGAAGCGGAAGCGGTAGCCGGCGGCGAGCAGCCGCCGGGGCACTGCCCGCTGGCTGCGCAACAGCGCCGCCGCCATCTCGCCCAGCGCCAGGCGGAGCGCCGGCGCGGGGACCGGCAGGATGCTGGGCCGGTGCAGCTGCCGCCCGAGGGCGCGGCCAAAGTCGCGGTTGGTCCTCGGTTCCGGCGCGCAGAGATTGAACGGACCGTGCGCCGCGGCGGTCGCGAGCAGGAAGAGGATGGCGCCCACCTCGTCGGCCAGGTGGATCCAGGGGAACCACTGGCGGCCGCCGCCGAGCGGTCCGCCGAGGCCGAGGCGGAAGGGCGGCAACAGCTTCGGCAGCGCGCCGCCGCGGCGGTCCAGCACGACGCCGGTGCGCAGCACCACCCGCCGCACGCCGAGCGCCTCGACCTCGGCGGTGGACTCCTCCCAGGCGACCGACACCTCGGCGAGGAAGTCGCCGCCGGCCGGGGGCGGCGGGGCGTCCTCGTCCACCTCCCGGTCGCCGGCATCGCCATAGATGCCCACCCCCGAGGCCTGCAGCACCACCGCCGGCCGCCGCCCGTCCGCGGCCGCCCGGCGCACCGCCGCCGTCACTGCCAGACCGGCGTCCACCCGGCTGGCGCGGATGCGGCACTTGCGTTCGGCGGTCCAGCGGCCGGCGGCGACCCCCTCGCCGGCCAGGTTGAGCACCGCCGATCCTGCCGCCAGCAGCCCCTCCCAGCCGGCCGCCGTGTGCCCGTCCCAGCCCGCCGCGCGCACTCCCGCGGGCAGTCCCCGCACCCGCTCCGGGTCGCGCGACAGCACCACGACCTCGTGGCCCTGTGCCGCCATGGGCGCCGCGACCGCCCTGCCGATGAGTCCCGAGCCGCCGGTGATCAAGACCCGCATACCGCCGTCGCCCTCCCGGCGCCATCGTACACTCCGGGTGGCAGGCCGCGGCGCGAAGGCGCATGTTCATGCTCTTTTCGCGATTCACCTGTAACGGTAGCGTTGGCTTGGCTGCCGGT
This sequence comes from uncultured Acidobacteriota bacterium, assembly GCA_963732005.1. Classification (GTDB taxonomy): domain Bacteria; phylum Acidobacteriota; class Thermoanaerobaculia; order Multivoradales; family UBA5704; genus JASLEW01. Next base: position 1,421,987 of record CAVSXT010000005.1, on the reverse strand, counting down.
CGGCGACGACTGCTGCCGGCGGCCGGCGAGAGGCCGCCAGCGTGCGCGGCCGTTCCAGGCTCCACCGTTTACCGGGAGGCAGCATCATGCAGATCGAGCAGCTCAACCAGATCAAGCGGACGGCGCTGTTCGTGGCGACTGCCTGGGCCCTTGGCCTGGGAGGTTGCAGCCACGGTGGCGGCGCCGGCCCCACCGCTCCCACGTTCTCATCGCACACCTTCGCCCTGATCACCAACCTGAGCAACGCCGCCGGCGCTGCGACCATCCTGGAAGCCACCATCCAGCTCGACGGCACGGTGGTCGCGGACTCCTGTCCGCAGGCGGATCGGACCTTCGTGCAGAACGACGACGGCGACGTCTCGGGCTTTCAGTGCACGGCGCCGCCGGCGGCGGCGGTGCCCATGAGCGCGACCGGCACCATCGGTCCCGGCAACCACACCCTGCAGTTCGAGATGAGCGCGCAAACGACGCACGGGGCGCCAACCCCCTATACCGTGGCGGGCTTCGCGCTCGCCATCCGTTCGGCGGGCGGCACGCAGTTCAAGACCGTCACCCTCCCCGCCCAGACCGCCAGCCTGCGCCAGGGAGCCGGCAGCATCACCTACTCGTTCAGTTTCTAGCTTCCGGTTGGCGCAACCGTCGTACCTACCAGTCGACCGCCAGCCGCAGCCGCACCTCGCGCCGGCTGTCGTGGTAGAAGAGGCAGCCCTCGCGCCGGCCATGGAGGTAGAGGTCCCGCAGGATCTCGACGTCGCGGCGGCAATAGGACTCGACCAGGTCCAGGCGCCCCTGCTTGACCCACTCCAGGGACTGCAGGCCGTCGGCGGACTTGCCGATGCCCAGGGTGTCCAGCGCCAGCCGGCCCATGCCGACGCGGAACCCCAGGCGGCGGTGGATCTCCTCGAGCAGGTCCAGGGTCGGCAGGGTGCGGCAGTAGTCCTCGCCGGTGTAGCCGGCCAGCACGCCGAAGTCGAAGCGCTTGATGTTGAAGCCCACCACCAGCGTCGCCTGGCGCAGCGCCGCGGTCAGCTCGTGCACCTGGCGCTCCCCGAAGCTGGCGAAGCTGCCCTCCTCGAGGAAGCAGGCGACGGCGATCGCCACCCCCATCCGGTGGCAGTTGCCGAACCCCCCCACCTCCGCCGCCGAGCGCAGCGTCTCGACATCGAACAGCACCGTCCGGGGCAGCTCGCGATGGCGCCGCACCTGCTCGCGGGACAGCCAGTGGGGCGGTGCGGCGCCGCTCTCGTCCGGACCGTCGGCGAACGTGCCGGGGGTGCCGGGCAGCCGCGCCCGTCGCCAGGCCGCGTCGCCGAGGATACCGGCAGTCCCGGCGGCCTGCGTGGCTGCCCCGCCGGGCGTCGGTTCGGCCGCGACCCCGCCTTCATCCCCGACCGCCGCAGGCCCCCCGACCGCCGCCGGCATCGCGGGCGGCACCGCCGGCCCTGGCGGCAATTGCGGCAATGCCGGCGGCCGTGGCGGCAATGGCGCTGCGGCCATCGCCGGCCCGATCCCAGCCATCGGCCCGGCAGGCAGCAAGGTCCCTGGCGATGCCGGCGTTGCCAGCGGCGCCGGCGGGATCGCCTGCGGCAGAGGCGGCACCGCCGGCACCGCCGCCGGCTCGCGGCCCAGCAGCAGGCGCAGCATGCGCATCGCGCCGGGCTTGTCCAGCGGGCGGTTGCCATTGCCGCATTTCGGCGACTGGATGCAGGAGGGACAGCCGGTCTCGCAGGGGCAACCGGCGATCAGCTGCAGCACCTGCTCGAGCAGGCCGGCCAGGTCCTCGTAGCCGCGGGCGGTGATGCCGACCCCGCCGGGATGGCCGTCGTAGACGAACACCGCCCCGCATCCCACCTGCGGATGGAAGGGGTAGGAGATGCCGCCGATGTCGCCGCGGTCGCACAGCGCCAGCAGCGGGAAGAGCGAGATCGCCGCGTGCTCGCTGGCGTGCAGCGCCCCCAGGAAGTGCTCGCCGGCCCGCCGCAGCGTCTCCTCGAAGTGGCGCGGCGCCTGCCACCACAAGCCGACGGTCTCGAACTCGACCGGCGGCAGCTCGAGCGGCGTCTGGTCGATGGTCTCTTGCCCGTGCACGCGCTTGCGCTCGAAGCCCACCACCCACTCGGTCACCTTGAGCCGCCCCAGGCAGGCGACCAGCGGACCCGCCGCCGGGCTCTCCGGCTGCCGCAGCACCTCCAGGATCTCGGTCTGCTTCTCGGTCAGCGGCGTGGTGAAGTAGTCGAGATCGGCGGCGACGGCGCGCACCCGCCGCTCCTCGCGCTCCAGCGCCTCGACCAGGTACTGGCGGCCGGCGTGCAGGTACACCGCCCCCGGATGGCACTCGTGCAGCGCCCGCACCGCATCGATGGTGCCGATCAAGCGGCCGCCGGCAGCGCCGCGGCCCGGATCGCCGCCGGCCGCCGCCGTGGAGCCGGCACCCGCCGCGCCGGCCAGGATGGCGAAGGTGTTGCCGGTGCCGCGCAGCCGGATCAGCCGCTGCGGGTGGCGCCGCAGGCAGAAGATCTCGCCTTCCGGCAGCGGCACGGCAACGGCGGGCTCGGCCGCGGCCGGCACGGCAACGGCGGGCTCGGCCGCGGCCGGCTCGGCAACGGGCGGATCGACCGCGGGCGCATCGGCCGCCAGCGGCACGACCGCCGGAGCATCGGCAGCCGGTGGCTCGACCAGCGCCGGCGCCGCCTGCAGCAGGTGCCCCTGCCGCAGCAGCTCGTCGAGGCTCGCCCGGTGGCGCGCGAGATAGGCGGCGTCCTGGCGCGGCTCGAGCGGCAGCTCGGCGGCGGCGCACAGCAGGTGCCCGCGGGCGACCGGCTGGTTGGCGGGATCGACCACCAGGCGCTCGCAAGGCCGCTCCAGGAATTGCTGCGGGTGATCGAGGAAGTACTGGTCCAGGGCGTCCGGCATCGCCACCATCACGGTGATCGATTCCCGCCCGTCGCGACCGACCCGGCCCGAGCGCTGCCAGGTGGCCATCATGCTGCCCGGGTAGCCCACCAGGATGCAGGCGTCGAGGCCGCCGACGTCGATGCCCATCTCGAGCGCCGAGGTCGAGATCACGCCGTCCAGGGTGCCGGCGAACAGGGCGCGCTCGACCTCGCGGCGCTCCTCCGGCAGGAAGCCGGCGCGGTAGGAGGCGACGCGCGCGGCCAGCGCCGGCTCCTGGCGGCGCAGCCACGAATACAGCAGCTCGGTGATCCGCCGCGCCTTGGTGAAGACGATGGTCTTCAGGCCGGCATCGAGGCAGCGCACGAACAGCCGCAGCGCCGCGGTGTAGGGCGACCCGTCCGGGCGCACCAGCAGCAGGTGGCGTCCCTCGCGCGGCGCCCCCGACTCGGCGATCCACTCGAAGGAGCGGCCGGTCAGGTCGGCCGCGAACTGGCCGGCGTTGGCAGCGGTGGCCGACGAGGCGATCAGCACCGGGTCGCCCCCCACCGACCGGCAGAGCCGCAGCAGCCGCTGCAGCACGTGATGGAAGTGGCTGCCGAAGATGCCGCGGTAGGTGTGCAGCTCGTCGAGCACGATCCACGACAGATCGGCGAGCAGCGGCCCCCAGCTGGTCCAGTGGCCCAGGATCCCCAGGTGCAGCATGTCGGGATTCGAGATCAGCACCCGCGGCAGCCGCTTGCGGATCGCCGCCCGCCGCGCCGCCGGCGTGTCGCCGTCGTAGATCTCGCACCCCGCCTGCTCTTCGTCGAGGCCCGCGTCCGCGGCCAGCCGCCGCAGCTTGCCGCGCTGGTCCTGTCCCAGCGCCTTGAGCGGGAACAGGAACAACCCCCGTCCCGGCCCGCCGGCTGCCGCCTCGGCCAGCGCGGGCAGCTGGAACACCAGCGACTTGCCCGAAGCGGTGGGCGTGGTGATCAGCACGTCGCGGCGCCGCCGCACCGCCGCGACCCCCGCCGCCTGATGGCTCCACAGCCGCTCCACTCCCCCCCGCGCCAGTGCCGCCGCCAGCGCCGCCGGCAGCGGCGGCTCCAGCTCGCCATGGCGCGCTGCCTGCGCCGGCAGGTAGGCCGAATGCACGATCTGCGGCCCCAGCCGGGAATCGGCCCGCAGCTCCTCGACGAGCCCGTTCAGAGTGACGGCGCCGGGAACGGAGTTACGGCTCATTCACGCCATTGTACAGGAGGGATCGTCTACGTCTCCCTGCCCTTCCCGGCGGGCACCTTCAGGGGGGACCGGCCGCCGCTGCCGAGCGGCCCCGTCGCGGGGGCATCCGCCGGCCGCCGCCTGTCTCCTTTGAATGCCCGCCCCTCACCTCTATAAGTAGAGAGACGCCGTCTGCAACCGACGCACGCGCGGCGCAAAAGGAGACACATCGTGAAAAAGCAGGAGCGCAGGATCACTCTCGATCGCGAGACCGTTCGCCGTCTCGACCGGCTGGAGCAGGGCGCTGTCAAGGGCGCCGTCAACTTCTCCACCGGCAACGTATGTACCAGCCACACGCCATACACCTGCTCGACCAACCCGGCCTGCTGACCTTCTGGCCAGCCACCCCTCTCTGAGGGGGGTGCGGCGTGCGAGCTGATCCCTCCATTGGGAAGGGACGAGCGCCTGTGGAAACAGCGGACTGGGGGCTTCACAGCGACGCGGGCGGCCCTCGTTTGGTCCGCTGTTTCCATCAGGCGCGGCACCTGCCCGAGCTGCTTGCGGATCGCCGAACGCGCGCTTCAATTCTGAGCCTCAAATCCATATTTTATTGCCGCTTCAAGTATGTCAATGTTTATATCTTTTAGAGTTTTGAACTTGATGCAATACCCAGTAACGCTTGCCCTTCCAAGTCTTTCCCCATACGTTTTGGCTAAGTATGTCTTATCCTTGACACCAAGGATATAGACAGAGATGCCAGTTTTGTTTGCACTCAAACCGATTTGATAGAACTCCCTGGTTGCTCCATCAGCATACTGTATGGCGTAAAATCCATATCCTATATTAGGATTAGCAATGATTTTTCCATCGCTGTTCTTACCATCGTTGAACCATAATTTACATGCTGGTGAGGCTTGAAGCGTGAGCTGGTGCAACGCCAGCATTTCACTACGCTTTGGTTCGGGTTGGCTGGCAATATACTTTTTGATCTGTTCTTCTACGCTGTCGTGCTTCTTCTTATCCATGTTGCCCTCTTTTATTTTGCCGATCCGCCTGTCGAACCTCCTCGGTCAGAAATCGTAGTTATTGTACCCGTACCCTCGAGGTAGGAGAAGTAGGTCGCGAGCAGGGCCGCATCGGCCGGCGGACAGACGATCCCGCTCTCGGCGAGCGCAGCGAAGGTCTGCCGGTTGTCGCAATGCACGCCTGCCGTGGCCGGCGACCTGCCGCCGGTGTCCCCCGAGGGGCGGGGGCGGCTCTCGCCGAACATCTCCGCGAAGGGCGCCAGCGGATGGGAGTCGTCGGCCGCGACCTGCGCGGCGAGCAGGATGCGGAAGCGCTCGGCCGAGACCTGCGTGAGCGCGTAACCCCGGGCGCGGAGCCCCCCGCTCAGGCCGCCGAGCGCAGCCGGCCGCGGGTTCGTCAGGTGGAAGGTCCTGCCGAAGGACGCGCGCCGGCGCGCCAGCCAGACGGCCGCCGCCGCCACGAAATCGACCGGCACCAGGTCGATCTCGCCTATCCCCTCCGGGAACGCCCCCAGCCGCAGGATGGACGCGAGCAGCCGCGTGACCAGGTCCCCGCCACCGCCTCTCCCGGTGCGGCTGTCACCGGTCACCAGACCCGGCCGCATGACGCAGACCGGCAGGCCGCGCTCGCCTGCCGCGCGCACCAGCTTCTCCGCCACCCACTTGCTCTGCGGGTAGCCGCCCTGGAGCCCCCGGCAGTCACCCAACGGCTCGTCCTCCGTCACCGTCCCGCCCGCGGCGTGCGCGGCGGCGGCGATCACGTCGAGGCTCGAGACGTAGATCACCGGCTTGACCCTACCCCGGCAGGCAAGGCGCAGGACCTCGCGCGTGCCCAGGACGTTGGCCGCGTGCAGCGCCGGATACGCCGCCAAAAAGTTGACCAGGGAACCGTTGTGCCAGATCAACTCGACGTCCCGCGCCAGGGTATCGACCAGATCAGGCTCCAGCCCGAAGGACGGGTGTGCGAGATCGCCGGCCAAGGGCACGACCCGCGCCGCAACCTGCTCGGGCGCCAGGTCCAGCGGCCGCACCGCCGCGAGGAGACGCTGCCGGGCCTGCTCGGGCCCGTCAGCGCGCACCAGGCAGTAGACGGTGGCGCCAGTCTGCTCCATCAGCTCGCGCAGCAAGTGGGCGCCGAGGAAGCCGGTGGCGCCAGTCAGCAGTACCGCGCGAGGAGCCGCCAGGACCTCGGGATCGAGGACGGCACCGGCGCGAGGACCCTCCGGCCGGATGTCCACATCGAGGACCGCGTCGGCGCGCAGCCTCTCCGCGATGGCCGCCACCTCCTCGACCGGTCCCCCGTCCAGCGGCGCAGCGCCGGCCGGCCCGGCCGCCAGGGCGCGCTCGACCAGCCTCGCGAGCCCCGCGAGCGCGGGCTCCGCGAAGAGACCCCGCAATGGCACCTCCACCCCGAAGGCGGCACGCAGGCGCGACACCACCCGCGTCGCGAGCAGCGAGTGGCCACCCAGGGCGAAGAAGTCGTCGCCCACTCCGACCCGCGGCAGCCCGAGCACCTCCTCCCAGATCGCGGCGATCGTCTTCTCGGTCGCCGTCCGCGGAGCCTGGTAGGTGGCGCGCTGCGCCAAGGCTTCGCGGGTGCGGCTGGCGAGCGCCTGGCGATCCAGCTTCCCGCTCGGCAGAAGCGGCAACGGCGTCATCTGCACCCAGGCCGCCGGCACCATGGCCTCGGGCAGCCGCCCCAGCAGGTGGCGCCGCAGCTCGGAGGCGCCCGGAGCGCTGATGCCGCGGCCCACCACGAAGGCCACCAGCCGCGGCGGATCGGCAGCCAGCACGACCGCCGCCTGCGCCACCCCGGGATGCGCCGCGAGCGCCGCCTCGATCTCGCCCAGCTCGATGCGGACACCCCGCAGCTTGACCTGCTGGTCCACGCGCCGCAGGAACTCCAGCGAGCCGTCGGCCAGGGTGCGCACGAGGTCGCCCGTCCGGTACACGCGCTCCCCGGGCTCGCTGCCGTACGGGTCCGGGACGAACCTCTCCGCGGTGAGGTCGGGCCGGCTCAGGTAGCCGCGCGCCAGGCCCCCACCGCCGACGCACAGCTCCCCCGGGACCCCGAGGGGCGAGAGCTCCAGGCGCCGGTCGAGCACGCGCACCCGCACCCCCTGAAGCGGCCGGCCGATCGGCACCGAGCGCGGCAGACCGCGCCGCTCCGCCGCGCCGCACCGCCAGGAGGTCGCATCGATCGCACACTCGGTCGGTCCGTAGAGGTTCCACAGCTCCACGTCCAGACGCGCCAGCGCCTGCCGGGCGAGCGGCCCCGGCAGCGCCTCGCCGCCGGAGACCAGGCGGCGCAGGCTGCCGCGGGCAGCGATCCCCGGCTCGTCGAGCAGCGGCCCGAGCATCGACGGCACGACCTGCAGAACGGTCACCTGCTCCTCCACCACCGCCCGCTCCAGCGCCGCTGCGTCCCGGTGCTCCCCTGGCCGCGCCACGACCAGACGGGCGCCCGCGGCGAAGGGCAGGAAGATCTCCCACAGCGAGGCGTCGAACGATAGCGGCGTGTGTTGCAGGAAGACGTCGCGCGCGGTCAGCGGCTGGCACTCGGCCATGCGCAGCATCTCGCCGACGATCGCCCGCTGCCCGACCATCACCCCCTTGGGCGCGCCGGTCGATCCCGAGGTGTAGATCACATAGGCGAGGGCGTCCGGCAGCGTGGCGGCTGCCGCCGGCGCCTCGGGCACCGTGCGCGGCGCCCACGCCTCGCGGCCGCCGTCACCGCGGCGGTGTCCGCCCTCACCCTGGTCACCGCCCTCGCCCGGGTCGCCGCCCTCGCCCCGGTCACCGCCCTCGCCGCCAAACAGCACGCTCTCGACGGCCAGCACCGGCGTGCCGGCCGGCAGCCGCTCGGCGCTGCGCCCCTGGGTCAGCACGACCGCTGGCCGCGCCTCGGCCAGCAGCAGGGCCAGCCGCTCTCGCGGCTGCTCCGGGTCGAGCGGCAGCCAGGCCCCGCCCGCCGCGAGCACCGACAGCAGGGCGACCAGCGCCTCGCACGAGCGCTCGCCGCACACGCCCACCGGCACGTCGGCGCCGACGCCTCGCCGCCGCAGCGCACGCGCCAGATGGCCCGCTCGCCGCGCGAGCTCCGCGTAGCTCAGGCAGACCGCCGCACCGGAGCAGCAGAGCGCCACGGCATCCGGGACGCGCGCGGCGCTCGCCGCGAACAGCTCGTACAGGCCGGCCGCGGCGCCGCCGGCCGCCGGTCGCGGCACTCCCTGCTCGTCGTTCCACTCCCAGAGGAGCTGGTGGCGCTGGACCGGCGCGAGCAGCGGCAGGCGCGCGAGCGGCAGGCGCGGCTCGCGGACCGCCGCCGCGAGCAGCAGCTCGAACGCGCCTGCGAGGCGCCCGATCGTGGCCCGGTCGAACAGGTCCGCGTCGTACTCCCAGAGCGTGGCCAGCCCTGCCGGCACCTCCGCCAGGTCGAGGCTCAGGTCGAACTTTGCCCGCCCGAGCTCGACCGGCACCGGCGCGAGCGACAGCCTGGGCAGCTCGAGCCGCCCCACCGGCGCGTTCTGCACCGAGAGCATCGCCTGGAAGAGCGCGGAGTGCGCGAGGCTGCGTTGCGGCTGCAGCTCGAGGATCAGCTTCTCGAAGGGCACGTCCTGGTGCGCGTAGCCTCCCAGGGCCACCTCCCGCACCCGCCCGAGGTGCTCGTCGAAGCTCGCATCGGCCGGCAGCTTCACCCGCAAGGCCAGCGTATTGACGAAGAACCCGATCAGGCCCTCGATCGGGGTGCGGTTGCGGTTGGCGACCGGCGTCCCGACGACCAGGTCGTCCTGCCCGGAGAAACGACTCAGGAGCGCGGCGAACGCCGCCAGCAGCACCATGAAGGGCGTCGCGCCGCGGGCCCGCCCCAGGGCCGCGACGCCGCGCGAGAGCTCCGCCGCGAGGGTCACCGGGAGAAGCCCGGCCCGCAGGGTCTGGAGCGCCGGGCGCGGCCGATCGAGCGGCAGATCCAGGAGCGCCGGCGCCCCGGCCAGCTGCTGCCGCCACCAGGCGATCTGCCGGGCCAGCACCGGACCGGCCAGCCACTGCCGCTGCCACGCGGCGAAGTCCGCATACTGCACCGCAAGCGGCGCGAGGGCCGGCGCCCTGCCGGTGAGCGCCGCGGCGTAGATCTCGCCGAGCTCGCGCACCAGGATGCCCATCGACCAGCCGTCGGCCACGATGTGATGGAGCGCCAGCAGGGCGACGTGCAGCTCGGGGCCGAGCCGTACCAGGAGCGGCCGCAGCAGCGGCCCCGCGGCAAGGTCGAAGGGCTGCAGCGCCGCCGCGGCGATCAGCCGCAGCGCCGTCTGGCGGCGCCGCGGCTCGGGCAGCGACCCGAGGTCGATCGCCGGGATTGCCAGCAGCCGCGCCGGGGCGACAAGCTGCACCGGGTCGCCCGCGACCTCCACGAAGGTGGTCCGCAGCGCCTCGTGGCGGCGGACCACGCCGGAGAGAGCGGCCGCCAGGGCAGCCGGAGACAGCCGCCCCGCCAGCTCGAGCGCGATCGGCATGTGGTAGGTCGTCGAGCCGGGCTCGAGGCGGTCGAGGAACCACAGCCGCTCCTGGGCGTACGACAGCGGCAGCGCCGCGTCGCGCGCGACCGGCAGCAGCGGCGGCGGCAGTGGACCCGGCCCCGAGGTCCCCGCGGGCAGCAGCTCCGCGACGCGTTCCGCCAGACCGGCGACGGTCGGCTCCTCGAACAGCGCCCGCAACGGCAGCTCGACGCCGAACCGGTCGGCAAGGCGCGAGACGAGCTGGGTCGCCAGCAGCGAGTGCCCGCCCAGCTCGAAGAAGTTGTCGCCCACCCCGACCCGCTCGACCCCCAGGAGGTCGGCCCAGATCGCGCACAGGCTCTCCTCGAGCGGCGTGCGCGGCGCGGTGAAGGCGGCCGGCGGCGCGAGCCGCGCCAGGTCCGGGGCGGGCAGCGCGGCGCGGTCCACCTTGCCGTGCGCCGTCAGTGGCAGGCCGTCGAGCAGCACGAAGGCAGCCGGCACCATGTACTCCGGCAGCGCCGCCTTGAGCAGGCGGCGCAGCTCCGGCACCAGCTCGCGGGCGAGCTCGGCGCGCCGCGCGTCGTTCGCGGCGTTCGCGTCGTTCGCGTCGTTCGCCAGCCCGGCACGGGCGACGACGTAGGCGGCAAGCTGCCGTCCCGCACCCGCGCCCGGCCCGGCCTCCACCAGGGCCGCAACCGCCGCGGCGACGCCTTGGTGGCGCAGCAGGGCGCTCTCGATCTCGCCCAGCTCGATGCGGAAGCCGCGCAGCTTCACCTGGCCGTCGAGGCGGCCGATGAAGTCGAGGTTGCCGTCGGCAAGCACCCGGACCAGGTCGCCGGTGCGGTAGAGCCGGCTGCCCGCGTCTCCAGCGCCGGCCGCGAACGGATCGGGCACGAAACGCTCCGCCGTCAGCGCCGGCCGGCTCAGATAGCCGCGCGCCACGCCGGCGCCGCCCAGCAGCAGCTCGCCGGAGACGCCGATCGGCGCCGGCTCGAACCGGGCATCGACGACGTGGGCGCGCATGCCGTCGATCGGCCGCCCGATCATGGGTGGGCGCCCGGCGGCGGCCGCGGCAGCGCCGCCGGCGTGGGACGGGGCGGGCGCGATCCGGGCAAAGGTGGCGGCCACGGCCGCCTCGGTGGGGCCATAGTGGTTCACCAGCGCGAAGGGGAGAGGCCGGCGTGGCGCCCGGCGCAGCCGATCGCCGCCGGCGAGCAGCACGCGCAGCCGGAGCCCCGCGGGCGTGGCGCGCTCCGCGGCCTCGATCAGCTGCTCGGCAAGCGGCGTCGGCAGGAGGCAGACGGTGATCCCCTCGGCCGCCAGCCAGACGAGCAGCCGCGGCGCCGACAGCCGCACCTCCTCGTCCGGAACGTGGAGGCTGGCGCCCGCGGCCAGGAAGGGCCACAGCTCCAGCACCGACGCGTCGAAGGCCGGCGAGCAGATCAGCGTCGCGCGGTCCCGCGCGCTCACGCCATAGGTGCGCAGGTGCCACCGCAAGAGGCCGGCGAAACCCGCGTGCGAGACCCCGACGCCCTTGGGCCCGCCGGTCGAGCCCGAGGTGAAGATCACATAGGCCAGCTGAAGCGGGTCAGGGCGCGGCGCCGCGCCGGCATCCGGAAGCCCCGCCGCCGCGCTCGCCGCTGCCCCCGCTGCGACCGCTGCCCCTGCCGCGGCCGCGTCACCCTCGCACGCGCCGAGCCGCAGCACGCGCGCCTGCCCGGGCAGCCACGCGGGTCTCTCCGCGCCGCCGCCGGCCAGCAGCAGCGCCGGCATGCCGCTCTGCGTGGCGATGGCGGCCAGCCGCTGCTCCGGGTACGCCGGATCGAGCGGCAGGTAGCAGCCGCCGGCGAGCAGCACCGCCAGCGCTCCCACCGCCAGCTCCGGCGAACGACCGGCGCAAAGGCCCACCGGCACGTCGGCATCGATGCCCAGCGCAAGCAGCTCCCGCGCCAGACGCCTGGCGCGCGCCAGCAGCTCCCCGTAGCGCAGCTCGCCGTCCGGGCCCGCGACGGCCAGCGCCGCCGGCGCCAGGGCGGCACGCGCCGCCACCTGACCGGCGATGCCCAAGGCCCCGAGACCTGCCAGCACGTCCTCGCCCGGGGCGCCGCCTCCTGGTCGGTCGGCCGCGGCGCCGCCGGCCGCCGGTCGCGGCGCTCCCGGCTGGTCGTTCCACTCGCGCAGCAGCTGGTGCCGCTGGCCGTCGCCGAGCAGCGGCAGGGCGGAGAGCGGCAGCTGCTCATGGTCCAGGGCGCCGCGCAGGAGCGTCTCGAGCTGCCCCGCGAGGCGGCAGACGGTCGCCGCGTCGAACAGCTCGGCGCTGTAGGCGAGCACCAGCAGCAGCTCGCCGTCCGCCTCCCAGACGTGCAGCTCGAGGTCGAACTGCACGGTGCGCGCCGTGGCGGCGATGGGCGCCAGCGCGATGCCCGGCAGCTCGACGCGCCCGACCGGGGCGTTCTGCATGGCGCAGACGGCCTGGAACAGCGGCGTCGAGGACAGGTGCCGCTCCGGCCGCAGCTCCCCGACCAGGCGCTCGAACGGCAGGTCCTGGTGGGCGTAGGCGGCGAGCGCCGTGCGCCGGGTCCGGGCGATCAGCTCGCCAAAGGGCGGGTCGCCCGCGAGATCGCCCCGCATCGCCAGCGTGTTGACGAAGAAGCCGATCAACGGCTCGACCTCGGTGCGGTGGCGGTTGGCGATCGGCGAGCCGACCACCAGGTCGCGCTGGCCGCTCAGCCGCCCGAGCAACGCCTGGAAGCCGGCGAGCAGCAGCATGTAGGGGCTCGCCTCGTGACGGCGCGCCAGCTGCCCCAGCCGGTGCGTGAGCCCGGCGTCGAACGTCACCTGCAGCCGCGCCCCGCGCAGGGTCTGCACGGCCGGCCGGGGACGGTCCGCCGGCAGCGCGAGCGCGGCAGGAGCGCCGGCCAGTTGCTCCCGCCAGTAGGCGATCTGGCGCTCCACCACCTCACCGGTGAGCCAGCCCCGCTGCCAGACGGCGAAGTCAGCGTACTGGATGGGGAGGCCAGGCAGCGGAGAGGGCGAGGCGAGCCCGCCACCAGCGGCCAGCTGGGTGAGGTGGGTGTAGAGGGCCGAGACCTCCCGCACCAGCACGCCCATCGACCAGCCGTCCGAGACGATGTGGTGCATGCCCAGCAGCAGCGCGTGCTCCGCCGGTCCGAGCCGCAGCAGGACGGTGCGGAGCAGCGGCCCGCGCACGAGGTCGAAAGGCCGCTCCACCTCCTCCTGCGCCAACCGGCGGGCAGCCGCGGCGCGCACCGTCGCGGGCAGGGTGCCGAGATCGACGCGCGGCAGCAGGAACCGCGCGGCCGGCGGCGCGATCACCTGCACCGGCTGGCCGTCGCGCTCAGAGAAGGTGGTGCGTAGCGCCTCGTGACGGCGCACCACCTCGCCGAGCGCCGCCGCCAGCGCCGCCGGTACGAGGCCGCCCTCGATGCGCAACGCCAGAGGGACGTTGTAGGCAGGGTTGCCCGGCACCAGACGGTCCATGAACCAGAGCCGCTCCTGCGCGAACGAGGCGGGCACCGGGTCGAGCCCCGCCGGCCGGCGTGGAATGCGCGCCGCTGCGGCGCCGGCGCGCGGCGCCTGCTGCTGGCGCTTGCGCACCTGGTCGAAGAGCCGCGCCCGCTGCTCGCGGGTGAGCTCCGCCAGGCGCTCGCGCGCCGGTGCCGGGCTCTTCGTCACGCCTGCTCCAGCTCGCGCAGCGCGTCGTCGAGCAGCGTGGCATCGGCCTCTGCCAGCTCGCGATCCACGATGCGGTCGGCGAGGCCGCCCAGGTCTGGCGCGTCGAACACCATTTGCAGCGTCACCGGCAGGCCGTGCTCCTGGCCGAGGCGCGACACCAGCTGGGTGGCGAGCAGCGAATGCCCGCCCAGGGCGAAGAAGTTGTCGCGCAGGCAGACGTCCTCGATGCCGAGCAGCTCCGCGGCCACGCCGGCGACCAGCCGCTCGAGCGGCGTCTCGGGAGCGGCCCGGCCGCCGGCCGCCGGCGCGGGGCGCTCGGGTGCCGGGAGCGCCGCGCGGTCGAGCTTGCCGTTGGGTGTGAGCGGCAGCGCGTCGAGCACCACCAGGGCGGCCGGGACCAGGTGCTCCGGCAGGCGCTCCGCGAGGAACCGGCGCAGCTCGGGAACCAGCTGCCGCTCCTCGCCGGCACGCAGCGGATCGTTCGCCCAGGCGCTCCAAACCGTCTCCGGCGTCCCTGCCGCGGCGGCGGCCCCGGCGGCCGGCGCCGGCGCCGGCCGCGGCTGGCGAAAGACGGCCTCCATGCGACCGTCCGCCCCCCCGGTCGCCGCCGGCCACGCCACCTCCGCGGCCCAGCCCAGCCGGTCCGCCAGCGACCACAGCTCCTCGGGGTCGATCGCTTCGCGGCTCGCCGCCGCCGCGCGGCGGTCGATCTCGGCGCGCAGCTCGGCGACGGTCTCCATCTCCTCGATCTCCCACCCGGCGCCCGCCAGCAGCTCGCGGGCGGCGCCCGCGGCGGCAAGGCGCGCGTTGGGGATCCCGGCGACCGCGAGCGCGGCGGCGGCGCCCGGCGCGTCCCCGCCGCGCTCCGCCCCGCCGCCCGCCGCCCCGCCGCGCAGGATGCGCTCGAGCGCCGCCAGGGTGAACCCATCCGCCTTCCATTGCAGGCGGCGGACCGGCGCGGTGGCGCTCCCCGCCATGGCCGCGGGCGCGGCGGCCGGCGCCGGCGGCCCGACGTGGAGCACCACGTCGTAGCGGAAGCAGGTCAGCTCGTTGGCACGGCGGCCGCGCTTGAGCTGCACCTCGACGCGGCGGATGGCGGGCCAGCGGTGCGCGAGGGCATGGAAGAAGGCGGGATCGATCACCAGCTCCTCCTCCTGCGCCACCCGGCGCCGTACCCGGCGCGCCAGCTCGGCGGCGGGCAGCGAGCCCGGCGCGCGTGCGAGCTCGACGGACGCATGGAAGGCCGGCAGCAGCGGCAGGCTGCGCACGTCGCCGACGAAGACCGCGCCGGTGCCGCCGCCCGCGTCGCGCGCCGGGTCCGCCGCGGCCGCCACGGTGGCGACCGCCCGCGCCAGGACGCGCAGCAGGTAATCGATCCCCGGGAAGTACTGGACCACCGAGTTGAGGACCACCAGGTCGAAATCGCCCGGGGCGATGCCGTTCCAGTCGTCCGCCGGGCGCTGGTCGAGCTCCACGTTGGCGAGGCCGCGCCGCGACGCTTCGGCGTGGACCTGTGCCAGCGCCACCGCCGAGAAGTCGGTGCCGCGGTAACGCTCGGCGCCGGGCGCGACGCGGAACAGCACCAGACCGGTGCCGCAGCCCACCTCGAGGACCCGCCGGTGCGGCAGCGCGAGGACGCGGCCGGCAACGCCGTCCAGCCACTCGCGCATCTCGGCCGCCGGGATCGGCTCGCCGGTATAGCTGCTGTGCCATCCCTGGACGTTGAAGGCGGCGTCCCCGGCCGCCTCCTCCGGCAGCCGCCGCCCATACGTCTGGTCGTACAGCTCGCGCCACTGCTCGATGCGGCGCCGCGCCGGCCCCGCCGCGTCGGCGGCTTCGGGAAGGCCCGCCGGCGTTGCGGCGGGATGCGGCACGACGTAGCCGACCAGCCGCCTGCCGGCGGCTCCGGGCTCTTCGCGCGCCGCCACCGCCGCCGCGCCGACCCGCGGGTGCTCGAGGAGCGCGGACTCCACCTCGCCCAGCTCGACGCGGAAGCCGCGCAGCTTCACCTGGCCATCGCGGCGGCCGCGGAACTCCACCAGACCGCCGCCGGTGCGGCGGACCACGTCGCCGGTGCGATAGAGGCGGCTGCCGGTCGAGCCGGGCGGCGCGAACGGGTCGGGCCGGAAGCGGTCGGCGGTGAGATCCGGCCTCCCGACGTAGCCGCGCGCCAGCCCGTCGCCGCCCGCCCACAGCTCCCCCCAGGCGCCGGCCGGCACCGGCTCCTGGTCCGGCCCCAGCACGTGCACCCGCGTGTTGCCGATGGGGCGGCCGAGCGGCACGGTCGCGACGATCGCCGCCGCGTCACGGATCGGGTGACAGCAGGAGAACGTGGTGACCTCGGTCGGGCCATAGCCGTTGACCAGCTTCACACCGGGCAGCGCGGCGACCGCCCGCCGCACCTGCGCCGGCGACAGCACGTCCCCTCCCGCCAGGAGCTGGCCGAGAGACGAGAGCGCCGCCGGCCGCTCTTCCACCACGGCGTGGAAAAGGCCGGCGGTGAGCCAGAGCGTGGTCACGCGAAAGCGCCAGAGGGCCGCTTCGAGATCCTGCAGCGACGGACGGCGCTGCGGGAACAGCGCCAGCCGCCCGCCGTTGAGCAGCGGCGCCCAGATCTCGAGGGTGGAGGCGTCGAACGAGAGCGGCGCGAGCTGCAGGAAGACCTGCCGCGGCCCGAGGTCGGCAAAGCCGCTCGCCCGCACCAGCCTGACGATGGCGCGCTGGCTGACGCCGACGCCCTTGGGGCTGCCGGTCGAGCCGGAGGTGTACATGACATAGGCGAGGCGGCCGGGATCGTCTCCTGAGGCATCGCGGGCATCGAGCACTTCGCGAGCCCCGCAGTCGTGCGGCCCCAGGGCAGGCCGCGCGGCGGCGAGCGCGAGCACCAGGGGCGCGCCCACCTCGGGCGGCAGGCCGGCGAGCAGCTCCGGGTCGCCCAGCAACACGCTCGCCCCCGAGTCGGCGAGCAGCCAGGCGAGGCGCGCCGCCGGGTAGGCAGGATCGAGCGGCACGTAGGCGCCGCCCGCGGCGAGGATGGCGACGACCGCCGCCACCAGGGCGGGCGACCGCCGGGCGAGCAGCGCCACCCGCACCTCGGGGCCAACACCCGCGGCGGCGAGGCGGTGCGCAAGCCGGGCGGCCCAGGCTGCCAGCTCGCCGTAGGTCAGCTCGCCCTCCTCGGCCGAGACCGCCACGGCGTCCGGACACCTCTGCACCTGCTCGGCGAAGAGCGCCGCGATGCCGCGCTCCGGCAGCGCGGCGGCGGTGTCGTTCCACTCGCCGAGCAGCTGGTGGCGCTCGGCGGCCGGCAGCAGGTCGAGGCCGGCGAGCCGCCGCTCCGGGTCCTCGGCAACCGCCGCCAGCAGGGCTTCGAGACGGCCCAGCAGGCGCAGCGCCGTCGGCGCATCGAAGAGATCGGTGCTCCAGGTGAGCTGGACGGCGAGCCCGTCCGCGACCTCGGTGAAGAAGATTTCCAGGTCGAAGCGCGTGGCGGGCGAGCCGATCTCGAGCGGCGCCAGCGTCACGCCGGGCAGCGCGATCGGCCGCAGCGGCGTGTTCTGGACCGCGAACATGACCTGGAACAGCGGATTGTGCGCCAGCCGGCGCTCCGGGCGCAGCTCCTCGACCAGGCGCTCGAACGGCAGGTCCTGGTACGAGTAGGCGTCGAGGGCCGCGCGCCGGGCGCGCGCCAGCAGCTCGGCAAACGGCGGGTCGCCCGCCAGGTCGCCGCGCAGCACGAGCGTGTTGACGAAGAAGCCGATCAGCGGCTCGATCTCCGCCCGCGTGCGGTTGGCGATCGGCGAGCCCAGGACGACGTCGTCCTGCCCGGCCCAGCGGCCCAGCAGCGCCTGCACGGCGGCGAGCAGCAGCATGAACAGCGTGGCGTCGGCGCGCCGCGCCTGGGCCGCGAGCGCGCGCGCCAAGGGCGCCGCGACGGCGTGCCGGCGCGTCCTGCCGCGGCAGCTCTGCACCGGCGGGCGCGGCCGGTCGAGCGGCAGCTCGAGCGCCGGGGCGCCGGCCAGCTGCCGGCGCCAGTAGTCGAGCTGGCGATCGAGCGCCGCGCCCTGCAGCCAGCCGCGCTGCCAGAGCGCGAAGTCGGCATACTGCACCGGCAGCCGCGGCAGGCCCCCGGTGGGGTCCTCCTCCGGCCCGCCGGCCCCTGCCGCGGCTGCCGGCGTGGCGATCGCGGCGAGCGCCGCGCGGTAGAGCGCCGAGAGCTCGTCCACCATCACGCCGACGGACCAGCCGTCGGCGGCGATGTGGTGGGCGACCAGCAGCAGCGCGTGCTGGTCCGCGGCGAGCCGGATGGCGAGCTGGCGCAGCACCGGGCCGCGCTCGAGGTCGAAGGGGCGCACCGCCTCGGCGCCGGCAAGGCGTCGTGCCACCGCGGCGCGCGTCGCCGCGGGCAGCGCCGCGAGGTCCACCACCGGCAGGACCCGCGTCCCTGGCGGCTCAACGACCTGCACCGGCCGCGCCTCCTGGCGGGGCGTCCCGCCTGGGGCCCCTACCCCAGGCATCCGATACACGGTGCGCAGCACCTCGTGCCGCCGCACGATCGCCGCCAGCGCCGCGGCCAGCGCGCGCAGCGACAGGTCGCCGCGCGCCATCAGGGCGACCGGGATGTTGTAGGCGGAGCCGCCGGGCGCCAGGCGGTCCAGGAACCACAGGCGCTCCTGGGCGAAGGAGAGCGGCAGCTCGGCCGGCCGCACGGCGCGCCCGAGCGGCGGGGCCGCGGGCAGGCCGTCCTGCTGCCGTACCGCCAGGGCCGCCGCGACCGCCGCCGCGAGCGCCGCGACCGTCGGCGCCTGGAAGATCGCGCGCACCGGCAGCTCGGCCCCGGTGGCCGCCCGCAGCCGGCTGATCACCTGGGTGGCGAGCAGCGAGTGCCCGCCCAGCTCGAAGAAGCTGGCGTGGCGCGCGACGCCCGGCAGGTCGAGGACCTGGCACCAGATGCCCGCCACCAGCTCCTCCAGGGGACGGTCCTGGATGCCGGCGCCGAGCGCCGTCGCCGGCTCCGCCGGCGCGCCGCCGGCCGGCGGCAGCGCCGCGAGCAGACGGCCGCGGTCCACCTTGCCATGGGCCGAGCGCGGCAGCTGCGGCACCGCGACGAAGGCCGACGGCACCATGTACAGCGGCAGACCCGCCGCCAGATGAGCATGGAGGTCGGCCGCCTGCGCGCCGGCGCCGGCCGGCACGTACCAGGCGATGAGCTGGTTGTCGCCGGCGGCATCCGGCCGCGCCGCCACCGCCGCCTCGCGCACCGCAGGGTGCGCCGCGAGCGCCGCCTCGATCTCGCCGGGCTCGACGCGGAAGCCGCGCACCTTGACCTGGTCGTCGGTGCGGCCGAGGAACTCCAGGGCGCCGCCGGCCGCGGCCACCTGCCGCACCAGGTCGCCGGTGCGGTAGAAGCGGCGGCCGGCGGCGGTGACGAAGCGCTCGGCCGTCAGCTCGTCGTGGCGGAAGTAGCCACGCGCCACCCCGCGGCCGGCGATCCACAGCTCGCCCGGCACCCCCGGCGGCACCAGCGCCCCGCTCGCCCCGCCTCCCAGGCGGCGGTCCACGACCCGCGCCTCGCAGCCGGCGAGCGGCCAGCCGATGAGCGCTCGCGCCGGCCGCAGGTGGCGCCCGATGTGCAGGCCGGTGCAGACGATCGTCGCCTCGGTGGGCCCGTACATTACGTGCAGCTCGCTGGCGGGGAAGGCCGCCAGCAGCTGCTCCTGCAACGCCGGCGGCACCAACTCGGCGCCGGTGTTGATCGCCGCCAGGGCGGCGAAGCGATCCGCCGAGGCGCTCTCGCGCACCGTGGCGGCCGCCTGCCGCAGCAGCGCCGGCGGCCCGAAGAGCAGCACGGTCGAGCGCGCCAGCAGAGCGAGCAGACAGGCGGGATCGAGCAGCTCGTCGCCGCCGGCGATCTCGCACTGGGCGCCCACCAGGAGCGGCGCGAAGAGATCGCCGAGCGCGGCGTCGAAGCTGTGCCGCGCCAGGTTGGGGACGCGGTCGCCCGGCGCCAGCCGAAAGTAGCCGGCGAAGGCAGCGAGCACCGCCGCGAGGCTGCCGTGCTCGACCGCGACCGCCTTGGGGCGCCCGGTCGTCCCCGAGGTGTAGATCAGGTAGGCCAGGCGCTCCGGCCGCGCACCCGGCAGGCCCGCGGCGGCCGGCGCGCCGCTCGCCGCGGCCGGCGGCGGGATCGCCGCGTCCAGGTCGAGAGCGTGGAGGCCGGCGGCCGGCGTGAAGGGGAGCGGGCCGCGATGGACGAGCAGCGCCGGCGCCGCATCGGCGAGGAGCGCCAGCAGCCGCGCCGCGGGGGCATCGGGATCGAGCGGCACGAAGGCGCCGCCGGCCTTCCAGACGGCGAGCATGACCAGCGGCACGTCGAGCGTGCGGCCGAGCAGCAGGGCGACGCGCGACTCGACGCCGACTCCCACCGCCTGCAGCCGCGCCGCCAGCTTGCCGGCACGGCGGTCGAGCTCGCCATAGGAGAGCGCCCTGCCGCCGGCGACCATCGCCACCGCCGCCGGCGTGCGCGCCGCCTGCACTGCGATGCGCTCCGGCACCGTCCAGGCCGGCAGCGGCCGCGCCGTGTCGTTCCACTCGCGCAGCACCTGGTGACGGCCCGCCGCGGAGAGCACCGGCAGCGCCGAAAGCGGCGCGTCGGGGTCGGCCACCGCCGCCGCGACCTGCAGCAGCAGGCGCTCGACCTGCCGCTCGGCGGTGGCCGCGTCGAACAGGTCGCAGTCGTAGTCGAGCGAGCCCGAGAGGCTCCCCGGCACCGGCACGCCTGGCTTGCCCGCCGCACTCCCTGCCGCCGGCGCCGCGGCGGCGTGGTCGATCAGGCTCAGCATCAGGTCGTACCGCGACCTGCCGTCGAACACGTCGACCGGCTCGCCATCGATCCCGGCGAGTCCCGCCTTGGAGTACTGGCCGTCGAGCACCTGCACCAGCGCCTGGACCAGCGGCTGCCGGCCGGTGTCGCGCTCGGGCTGCA
This sequence comes from uncultured Acidobacteriota bacterium, assembly GCA_963732005.1. GTDB lineage: Bacteria > Acidobacteriota > Thermoanaerobaculia > Multivoradales > UBA5704 > JASLEW01. Next base: position 1,401,690 of record CAVSXT010000005.1, on the reverse strand, counting down.
CCGCCTCGACCAGCTTTCCGAAAGGCAGGTCCTGATGCGCGAACGCTCCCAGCGCCGCGCCGCGCGCCCGGGCGAGCAGCTCGCGCCAGCTCGGATCGCCGGCCAGGTCGATGGCGAAGGGCACCTGTGTCAGGAAGCAGCCGAGCACCGCTTCGAGCTCGGGCCGGTTGCGGTTGGCGTTGTTGGCCCCGAGGATCAACCTCTCCTGCCCCGAGTCGCGATGGACGAGCGCCGCGAACGCCGCCAGCACCGCCATGAACGGGGTCGCCCCCTCGCCGCGGGCGAGCGCCCGCAGGCCCGCCGCCGTCGCGGCGGGCAGGACGACCGCGCACCGGCCGCCGCGGGTGCGCGGCACGGCCTGGCGCGGCCGGTCGGTCGGCAGGTCGAGCACGAGCGGCACGCCGGACAGCTGCTCGCGCCACCAGGAGACCAGCGTCGCGAGGGTCCTGCCCTGCAGCCAGCGACGCTGCCAGAGCGCGAAGTCCGGGTAGTGCAAGGGCGGCGCCGGCAGCCGCGGGGAGCGGCCTGCCAGCAGGGCGTCGTAGAGCGCCGCCAGCTCTCCCCACGCGATGTGGAACGAGAGCCAGTCGGTCACCAGGTGGTGGACGGTGAGCACGCAGAGATGGTCCTCGAAACCCAGGCGCAGCAGGCTCGAGCGCACCAGCGGACCGCGCTCGACGTCCAGGGGCGCCGCCGAGTCGGCACCGGCCAGACGCAGCGCCAGGGTCTCGCGCGCGGCGCGCGGCAGCGCCGCGAGATCGACGATCGGCAGCCGCTGGCGGCGCTCGGCGAGCACCCGCTGCAGCGGGCGGCCGCCGGCGACCGGGAAGACCGTGCGCCAGGCGGCGTGGCGCGCGACGATGGCCGCCAGCGCCGCGGCGAGCGCCGGCACCGAGAGCGGACCGCGCAGGCGCGTGGCGGCGGTGATGTTGAGGCCGGCGCGACCGGGGTAGAGCTGCTCCATGAACCAGAAGCGCTCCTGGTCGAGCGACAGCGGCCAGTCGCCCTCGCCGGTCGGGCCGCTCACCCGCGGCACCGGCGGGGGCCTGAGCGCCTGCGCCGCCTCCTGCTGGCGGCGCCGCAGCTGCTCGAAGAGCGCCCGCTGCTCGGGGCCCAGGCCGGCGATGCGGTCCGCGATGCCGCTCATCGCGGCTCCGGGGTGCCGGCGCCGGCGCCGGCGCGCGCCGCGAGCTGCGAGAGCGGGGCGTCGGGATCGGCCAGGCCCGCGTCGAGCAACCGGTAGAACAGGTCGAGCCAGCGGGCCGCGGTCGCGCCGGTGAAGACGTCGGCGTTGTATTCGAGCGCGCCGGCGAGCCCCTCGTCTTGATCGTCGTAGAGGCCGAACATCAGGTCCCAGCGCGAGTTGCCGTCGTAGAGCTGGAGCGGCCGGAAGGTGAGCCCGGCGCGCGACGACGAGCTGCCCAGCCGCTGGAGCACCAGCAGCAGCACCTGCACGACCGGGTACCGGCCGCGGTCCTCGCCTCCCCCCAGCGCTTCGACGAGCAGGCTGAAGGGCAGGTTCTGGTGGGCGTAGGCAACGAGCGCCGCACGCCGGCTGCGCGCCAGCAGCTCGCGGAAGCTCGGGTCGCCGGCGAGATCGGCAGCGAAGGGGACCTGGTTCAAGAACAGGCCTGCCACCGGCGCCAGCTCCGGCCGGGCGCGGTTGGCGCCGTTCGAGCCGACGACCAGCTTCTCGCGGCCGGTGAGGCGCCAGAGCAGCGCGTAGACCGCGGCAAGCATCGCCATGAAGGTCGTCGCCGAGGCGGCGCGGGCGAGGGCGCGCAGGCGCTGGCTGCGCGCCGGACCCACCGCGACCCGCAGCATCCCGCCGCGCTGGCTCTGCGCCGGCGGGCGGGGCCGGTCGGCGGGGAGGTCGAGCACGAGCGGGAAGCCGGCGAGCTGCGCCTGCCAGAAGCGCGCCTCCTCGGCCAGCACCTCGCCGCGCCACCAGCCACGCTCCCACAGCACGTAGTCGGGATACTGCAGCGGCAGGGGCGCCAGGCGGACAGGGTGCCCCCCCTGTAGTGCCTCGTAGACCGCGAGCAGCTCGCCATAGAACACCTGGAAGCTGATCCAGTCGGTCGCCAGGTGATGGATGGTGACCAGCAACAGGTGCTCGCGGTCGGCCAGCCGCACCAGGGCCAGCCGCAGCAGCGGCCCGCGCGCGAGGTCGAACGGCTGGCGCGTGTGCTCGTAGGCGGCGGCGAGCGCGGCGGCCTCGCGGCGCGCCGCCGGCAGGCCGCGCAGGTCGAGCAGCGACACCGCGGGAGCCAGGAACGCGAGCACCCGCTGCACCGGCCTGTCGCCCGCACGCGGGAACACGGTGCGCCAGGCGGCGTGGCGGCGGACCAGGACGTCGATGGCGGCAAGCAACGCCGGCAGCTCCACGAGTCCGGTGACGCGGCTCCCGGCGTCGACGTTCCAGGACACCAGGCCGGGATCCTCCTGGTGCAGCCGCCAGATCCGCTCCTGGTCGCGGGAGAGCGGCCAGTCGCCCAGGCCCAGAGGGCCCGAGACCGGCGCCACCGGCGGCGGCAGTCGCGCCGGCGCCGGCCGCGGCGAGGGTGCCTGCCCCGGCCCGCCGGTGGCGCCGCGGCGCAGCGCTTCGAGCAGCGCCCGCTGCTCCGGCGAGAGCGAGGCCAGCCGCTCGGCGATCCCCATCTCAGGCCCCCATCTCCGCCAGGCGCGCCGCCGCCTCTGCCGGCGACAGCTCCTCGACCTGGGCGAGCAGCGCCTCGAGCTCCGCCGGGTCGGGCTCGCCGCGCGCCCGCCGCACCAGCGCGGCGAGCTGCGCCACGGTGGGCGCCTCGAAGACGCTGGTGACCGGCAGATCGACCTCCAGCAGCTGCCGCAGGCGGGTGACGACCTGGATGGCCAGCAGCGAATGGCCGCCGAGGTCGAGGAAAGTGTCGTCGCGGCCGATCGGCTGGATGCCGAAGAGCTCCTGCCAGGTTTGGGCCAGCCGCTCCTCGAGCTCGTCCCGCGGCGGCTCGTAGGGCGTCGGCAGCGCCGGGCGGGCCGCCTGCTCGCCGCCGCCAGCACCCAGCTGGGCCAGCAGCGACTCCGCGGTCACGCTGTCGGTCTCGGTCATGAGCCCGTGGAGGTCGCGCGCCGAAACCACCGCCACGGCCAGCGGGCCCGCGAGCAGCCGCCCGAGCGCCTCGGCGCTCCGCGCCGGCGAGGCGCCACGCGTCCGCAGCTCCGCCTCCAGCTCCTGCGGCGTCAGGCCCGCCGTGCCGGCTCCCACGCCGGTGAGGAGCCAGCCGCCCCACTGGTAGGGATCCCAGTGGATGGCGATGGCGCGCACCCGGGGCGGCCGCCCGGGGGCCGCGCCCGCGGCGCCGCCCACCCCGGCGACCGTGCCGGCGGCCGACAGGTCGGCCTCGCGCCGTTCGGCGAGCGCCGCGAGCCAGGCGCCGGACGCGGCAAGATCGATCAGGCCGAGCCCGCCGGTCACCGCCGTGGTGGTGGAGCAGAGCGCCAGGGTCGGGGGAGCCGCCTCCTCGCCCTCGTCGAGCGCGGCGAGGAGCGCCTGGACGCCGCGCTCGACGGGCCTCAGGGTGGCGAGCAGTGCCGCCGGCGTCTTGAGCTGCAGCAGGCCGCTCGCGGTGCCGCCGCCGGCCCAGAAGGCGGTGGCGAGGGGACCCCAGGCGCCGCGGGCCGCGGCCACGGCGGCGCGGATCGCGGCGGCGTCCTCCGGGTCGGCGCGCTCGTAGCGCAGGCGGCCGTCGCCTCCGGCCTCGCGTTCGAGCGCCAGCAGCCGATCGATGCCAGCGGCCGCGGCCGTGTCTCCCGCGGCGGCCGTGCCCACCGGCCGCGGCCGGCTCTCCCATGCCGCGCGCGGCGGGAAGTCCGCCGGCAGCAGCAGGCAGACCCGCGCCTGCCGGCCGCGCAGCAGGTGCTCGGCGATCGCCAGCCCCGGGCCGTGGGCCGGGCCGGCCGGCAGCACGACCAGGCAGGCGTCGCAAGGGACGCCCAGGGCGTCGTCGACTCCTGGCGCGGCGGGCACGGCGGGCGGCGTCGGCAGGCGCACCCGCTCGAAGTCGCGCACGAAGCGCTGGCGGCCGCGCAGCGCCAGCAGCGGCGCGAGAGGTCCGGCGGCGTCCGCGCCGGCGATCTCGGCCAGCAGGCACTCGGCCAGCCGCGCCGCCGCGGGTCCCGCGGGCGGCAGCACGACGTCGATCGCACCGGCGGCGAAACGCGGCACCTCCTGGGGGATCACCTTGAGGGTGCCGAGCACGGTCGCCTTGGCGGGCTGGATGGTGTCGCCATCCACCACCTCGGCCAGGCCGCTCGCCACCACGATCAGGCGGCCCGAGCCCGAGCCGGCCGCCGCCCCAACCGCACGCGCCAGCATGGCGACGCTCAGCAGACCGCCGGCCTGTGCCTGCTCGAACGACGGTTCGCCGGCGGTCAGGCTCCCCAGGTGGAGGAGGCGCAAGGGCAGGCCGCCGGCCTGTCCGCACAGGTGGCGCAGCAGCGCCTCGTAGTCCTCGGGCCGGCCGGGATCGATGGCGAACGCCCCGCCCCGCTCCGTGGCTCCCGCCGGCGGCACGGCGAAGCCCGTCCCGGGCGGTCCCGGCACCACCGTGGACACCTCGTGGCCCAGCTCGCGCAGGCCCGCTGCGAGCCGTGCCGCGATCTGGGCGGCGGCGGCCACGCCGCCCGCCTGAGCGTCCCCATCGCCGCCGGGGAGCAAGAGGAGCCAGCGGCAGGCGGCGCCGCCGTCCTGCCCGGCTGGCGCCGCGCCGGGCCCGCCGCCGGCACCGCCCGGCGCGGCGGCGCGTAGCGGCGGCAGCCGCTTCCAGACCGGCGCCCAAAACCAGTCGGCGAGGTCCGTCGCGCGGCCGGCCGCTGCCGGCGTGCCGGCGGACGCAGCTGCCGGCGCCGGCGGATCGATCCAGCAGCGCTGATGCTCGAACGGGTAGGCGGGCAGCGCGACGCGCCGGCGCCGCTCGCCGCCATGGAGGCGGTCCCAGTCGACACGGCCGCCGGCGGTCCACAGGCGGCCCACCGCCGCGAGCAGCACCTCGACGTCCGAGCCCCCTTCGTCGGCGCGCCGCATCGCCTGGGCCGTGACCAGGCCCGCGCCAGCGGCCGGATGCTGCCTGGCGAAGGTGCCCAGCGTGGCGCCGGGGCCGACCTCCAGGAGCGCCTGCTCGGGCTCGGCCAGCAGCTCGCCGACGCCCTCGGCGAAGCGCACCGTGCCGCAGAGGTGCCGCGCCCAGTAGCCCGGATCTCCGAGGTCGCCGGCCGTCACCCAGGTCCCGGTCACATTCGAGATCCAGGGGATCCGCGGCGGCGCCATCGCCGGCGCCATCGCCGTGAGGCGGGCAGCCGCCGGCGCCATCAGGCGGGAGTGGAAGGCGTGACCCGTCCGCGGCCGCATGCAGGCCGTCCCGCCCTCGCGCAGCCGCAGCTCGAGCGCCGCGACCGCCGCGAGGTCGCCGGCCACCACCGAGCAGTGAGGCCCGTTGGTGGCCGCCAGCGCGAGGTCCGCGCCGCCGCCGGCCAGCAGCGGCCGGACCTCCTCCTCTCCCAGCGGCACCACGAGCATCGCGCCCGCGGGCAGCTCGTCGATCCAGCGGGCCCGCTCCGCGACCAGGGAGAGCGCCTGCGGCAGCGACAGCGATCCCGCGAGGCAGGCGGCGACGTACTCGCCCAGGCTGTAGCCGATCATCGCCCGCGGCACGATGCCCCACGCCAGCAGCTGCTGCCCGAGCGCGTACTCGACAACGAAACCGGCCGGCTGCGCGAAGCGCGTCCGCTGCAGGCGCTGCGCCATCTCGGAGGCCGCGGCGGACGGCCCTGCCGCGGCGACCGGCGCCGGCTCGGCCGCGGGCTGGGCGCCGCGGCGCGGCAACGCGCGCAGGTCGGGTGCCGCGGCGCCGCTCGCCGGCCGCCGCCGCCGCTCCCCGGGAGAGAACAGCAGCTGCCGCAGGTCGGCGCCGAGCCGTGGCGCCAGCAGCTCGGCGCACTCGTCGAGGTGCCGGCGGAAGACCGGCTCCTCCTCGTAGAGGTCGCGGCCCATGTCCACGTACTGGTCCCCGAGACCGGGAAACAGGAAGACCACCTGCCGCCCGGTGCTCGCGGCCACGCCGGCGGTGCCGGCAGCCGCGGCGGCCGGTAGCGCGCGCAGCGCCGCCGCCGCCCCGCGGCGATCGCGCGCCGCGACCGTCCGGCGGCAGGCGAGCTCGCGGCGGCCGGTTTGCAGCGTCCAGGCGACGTCGGCAAGGTCGGGATCGGCGACGTCGCCAACGTCGGGATGGGCGACGTCAGCGTCGCCTGGCGCCCCCGCGAGGTGGTCCGCCAGGCGCGCCGCCATGGCGGCGAGGGCGGCGGGGGTGCGAGCCGAGAGCGGCAGCAGCTGCCATCGCCCCGCGCTCGCCAGACCGGGGGCGCGCCGCGGCGCCTCCTCGACCACCACGTGGGCGTTGGTGCCGCCGAGACCGAAGGAGCTCACGCCGGCACGGCGCGGCGCACCGCCCTGCACCCAGGGGGTCGCCCGGGTGGGCACGTAGAAGGGACCGTGGTCGAGATCGAGCTGCGGGTTCGGGCTGCTGAAGTGCAGGCTGGGCGGCAGCGTGCGATGGACCAGCGCCAGCAGCGTCTTGATCAGACCGGCGACGCCGGCGGCGGCGTTGCAGTGGCCGATCGCCGTCTTCGCCGAGCCGATCGCGCACCACCGCGCGCGTGGCGCCCGCGGGCTGCCCGGGGCGGCAGCGGCGAACGCCTGGGTGAGCGCCGCGATCTCGACCGGATCGCCGAGCGGCGTGCCGCTGCCGTGCGCCTCCACGTAGCCGACGGTCTCCGGATCCACCCCCGCCACCATCAGTGCCTCGGAGATCGCCTCCGCCTGGCCGGCGACGCCCGGTGCGGTGAAGCCGACCTTCTGGGCGCCGTCGTTGTTGATGGCCGAGCCGCGGATCACGCCGTAGATCTGGTCGCCCTGGGCAAGGGCGTCGCCGAGCCGTTTCAAGACCACCAGGCCGCAGCCGTTGCCCTCGACGGACCCTGCGGCCGCGCGGTCGAAGGCGCGGCAGTGGCCGTCGGGCGACATCACGCCGCCCTCCTCGTGGAGGTAGCCGGCGGCGAGCGGCACGCTGATCGAGACACCACCGGCCAGCGCGAGATCGCACTCGCCCGCGAGCAGGCTCTGGCAGGCCGCGTGGACGGCCACCAGCGAGGTCGAGCAGGCGGTCTGAACGGTCACGCTCGGTCCCCGCAGATCGAGCGCATAGGCGGCCCGAGTGGCCAGGAAGTCGGGCTCGTTGAGCAGCAGCGCCGGCAGGATGCCCTGGCCTTCCAGGCGCTGGCGGTGCGGCAGGAGGTTCGCCATCAGGTAGGAGTTGGCGCCGGCGCCGGCCCAGATGCCGGCCCGGCCGGAAAAGCGGCGCGGGTCGCAGGCGGCGTCCTCGAGCGCCTCCCAGGCACACTCGAGGAACACCCGGTGCTGAGGGTCCATCATCTCGGCCTCGCGCGGCGTCAGGCCGAACAGCGCGGCGTCGAACATGTCGGCCCCGGCGAGCACGCCCTTGGCAGGTACGTAGCGAGGATCGTGCCGCTCGGCGGCGGCGATCCCGGCCGCCGCCAGCTCCTCGTCGCTCAACCGTGAGATCGCCTCCACGCCGTCGCGCAGGTTGCGCCAGAAGGCGGCGGCATCGGGGGCGCCCGGGAAGCGCGCGGCGAGCCCGATCACGGCGATGCCCGCCGCGGCGTCGGGCAGGGTCTCCGGCTCGGTCATCGGGGGTCTCTCCTGGTGGGATCGCGCCGCGGGCTCGGGCGCCGGCCCGGCCGCCGCAGCTGGCGCATCGCCTCGCGGCGGACCTCGGTCCGGGCGCGCAGGCGCGCCGCCGCGGCCGCCGCCACGCTGCCCGCCGTCTCGCCGCCACCGTCCAGGCTCTGCGCCAGGCTCGCGATGGTGGGATGCCGGAACAGCTCGAAGGTCGGGATCTCGCGCCCCAGCGCCTGGCGGAGCCGGCTCTGCAGCCGGATGATCAGCAGCGAGCTGCCGCCGGCGGCGAAGAAGTTCTCGTCGACGCCGATCTCGGGGAGCGCGAGGAGGTCGCGCCAGACCGCTGCGATCGTGCGCTCGAGGTCGTTGCGCGGCGGCACGTAGGCGCCGCCGCCATGGCTGCCGTTGCCGCCGCCGGTGCCGGCGGCCGGCGCCGGCAGCGCCGTGCGGTCGAGCTTGCCGGCGCTGGTCAGGGGCATGGCCGGAAGCTCCACCCAGATCCAGGGCACCATCGCGTCCGGCAGCGTCGCCAGCAACGCCTCGCGCAGCTCGGCGGCCACCGGCGCTGGATGCCGGGCGGCGACGAAATAGCCGATCAGGCGGGTCTCGCCGCTGCCGTCCTCGTGCGCCGCGACCGCCGCCTCGCGCACCCCGGGATGGCGGCCGAGCGCCGCCTCGACCTCGCCCAGCTCGAGCCGCTGGCCGCGCACCTTGACCTGCTGGTCGAGCCGGCCCAGGAACTCGAGCTCGCCATCCGCCCGCGCCCGCACCAGGTCGCCGGTGCGGTAGAGGCGGCCGCCCGGGCCACCCGCGCCGCCCGCGCCATCCGCGCCATCCGCGGACACCGTCGAGCCGCCGAACGGGTCGGGGATGAAGCGCTCGGCGGTCAGCTCGGGGCGTCCCAGGTAGCCGCGGGCGAGGCCGCCGCCCCCCAGCAGCAGCTCCCCCGGCACGCCGATGGGCGCCGGCACGAGCCCGGCCGTCACCACGTGAGCGCGGGCGGCCGCCACCGGGCGGCCGATGGCCGGCGGCCGCGCCGGTACCCCGGCCGCCGTTGCCTGCTCCGGCGCGACGCCGGCGCCGGTCGCGATCACCGTGCACTCGGCCGGTCCATAGTGGTTGACCAAGGCGAAGGGCAGCGGGCCGCGCGGCCGGCGGCGCAGCCGGTCACCGCCGGTCTGCAGTGCACGCAGCCGCAGCCCGGGCGGCACGCCGCTCTCGTCCAGTGCCGCGAGCAGCTGCTCGGCGAGCGGCGTCGGCAGGAAGCAGAGCGTGATGCCCTCGGCCGCCAGCCAGGCCAGCAGCCGTGCCGGCGAGAGCCGCACCTCCTCGTCGGGCACATGCAGGCTGGCCCCCGCCGCCAGCTGCGGCCAGATCTCCAGCACCGACGCGTCGAAGCCGGGCGAGGCCAGCAGCGTGGCGCGGTCCGCCGGACCCACCTGGTAGGCCGCGCCCCACCAGCGCACCAGGCCCGCGAGCCCGCCGTGCGTGATCTCGACGCCCTTGGGCTGCCCCGTGGACCCCGAGGTGTAGATCACGTAGGCCACGCCGGCTGGTGGCGACGGGGCCGGGAGCGGCACGCCTGCTTGCGGCGCGGGCTGCGGCCCAGCCACCTCGCCGCCGAGCGCCGGCCCGGCGTTGAATGCCGCCGGGGCCGCCAGCTCCAGGCAGACGGTCTCGACGCCCGGCAGCGCCGCGGCCCTCGCGGCCAGGGCGGCAATACGCGGGCGGTCCGCGATCAACAGTGGCGCACCCGCGTCGGCCACCACCGCGCGGACGCGCTCGACCGGCCAGGCGGGATCGAGCGGCAGGTAAGGGCCGCCCGCCTTCCAGGCGGCAAGCGCCGCCACGATCAGCTCGGGCGAGCGCTCCAGCCAGAGCGCTGCCGGCGCGCCGGGACCGACCCCCGCCTGGCACGCCCGGCGCGCCAGGTCGCCGGCCCACGCGTCGATCTCGCCATAGGTGAGCTGCCGCGCCCCATGCGCGACCGCCAGCGCCGCCGGCCGGCGCGCGGCCCAGGCCGCGACGAGCCGGTGCGCCGAGGGCGGGGCGCCGCGCGGCGCCGGGCGGTCGTTCCACTCGTGGAGCACCTGGTGGAGCTCGGCGGCGGCGAGCAGCGGCACCTCGTCCAGGCGGCCCCGCGGGTCGGCAACGAGGTTACCCAACAGGGTCGCGAAGTGCCGCGCCAGGCGGGCCGCCGTCGGCGCGTCGAAGAGGTCGGTCGCGAACTGCAGCGTTCCCTCGAAGCAGTCCCCGGCGCCCGCCGCGAAGGCCCAGGCGAGATCGAACCGGGCCACCGGCAACGGCAGCTCCTCGGGGGACAGGCGGACGGCGGGGAGACCGCCGGCGCCGCCCAGCTCGACCACCGGCAGCGGCGCGTTCTGCAGCGCCAGGGCGACCTGGAAGAGCGGCGTGCGCGACGGGTCGCGCTGCGGCTGCAGCTCGTCGACCAGCTTCTCGAACGGCAGGTCCTGGTGGGCGTAGGCGCCCAGATTCGCCTCGCGCACCTGCAACAGCAGCTCCTCGAAGCTCGCCGCGCGCCCGACCGCGGCGCGCAGCACGAGGGTGTTGACGAAGAAGCCGATCAGCCCCTCGGTCTCGATGCGGTTGCGGTTGGCGATCGGCGTGCCGATCACGACGTCGTGCTGCCCGCTCAGGCGCGCCAGGAGGGCGAAGAGGCCGCCCGCCAGCACCATGAACGGGGTGACGCCGGCGCGCCGCCCTAGCGCCAGCAGCCGCGCCGCGAGCGGCGGCGCGAGGTCGCAGCGCAGCTCGGCGCCGCGCAGCGCCGGCAGCGCCGGCCGCGGCCGGTCGGTGGGCAACGCGAGCGCGGCGGGCGCGTCCGCGAGCCGCTCGCGCCACCACGCCAGCTGCCGCGCCAGCACGTCGCCGGCGAGCCAGGCGCGCTGCCAGATCGCGAAGTCGGCGTACTGCACCGGCAGCGCCGGCAGCGCCGCGCCGGTATAGAGCGCCTTCACCTCGCGCACCAGCACGCCCAGCGACCAGCCGTCGCCGGCGATGTGGTGCAGCCCGACGCAGAGCCAGCCGTCCGCCGCGCCGCCCGGCAGCAGCAGGACGCGCAGCAGCGGTCCGCGTGCCAGGTCGAACGGCGCGCCGCCGAACCGCGCGGCAACGCGGTGCGCCTCGGCCGCGCGCCGCCCGGGAGGCAGCGCGCCGAGATCGGCGACCGGCAGCGCCGAGCCCGACGCACCCGTGGCCGGGCCGGCCGCGGCAGGCAGCACCACCTGCGCCGGCACGCCGTCGTGCTCGGCGAAGACGGTGCGCAGGACCTCGTGGCGGTCGGCGAGGCCGGCGAGCGCCGCGGCGAGCCGGACGCGGTCGAGCCTGCCCGCGGAGCGCAGCAGCCGCAGCAGGTTGTAGGCGGGCCCGGCCTGCAGGCGGTCGAGGAACCAGAGGCGCTCCTGCGCGAAGGAGAGCGGCAGGTCGCCGTCGCGCGCCTGACGGCGCAGCGGCGGCGCCGGCGGCGTGCTACCGCGCAGCTCCTCGATCGCGCCGGCGAGGGCCGCGAGCGTCGGCGTCTCGAACAGGCGGCGCAGCGGCAGCTCGACGGCGAAGACCTCGCGCACGCGGGAGGCGACCTGGGTCGCCAGCAGCGAGTGGCCGCCCAGCGCGAAGAAGTCGTCCTCGGCGCCGACGCGCCGGACCGCCAGGACCTCGCGCCAGATCCCGGCGAGCAACTCCTCGGCCGGCGTGCTCGGCGCGGCGGCACCGCTGGCGGCGGGTCCGCCATCGCCCCAGCTCCCAAGGCCCTCCAGGCTGCCCAGCGCGCGGCGGTCGAGCTTGCCGGTCGCGGTCAGCGGCAGCCGCGCCAGACCCACCCACCCGGTCGGCACCATGGGACCGGGCAACGCCGTCGCGAGGAAGGCCCGCAGCTCGGCCGGGGAGGGCGGCGGGACCTCGGGACGGAGGACGACGTAGGCCACCAGACGGCGCGCGGCCGCGGTCTCCCCCGCGACCGCTGCCGCCGCCTGCACCACCGCCGGATGGCGGGCGAGCGCGGCCTCGACCTCCGCCAGCTCGATGCGGTGCCCCCGCACCTTGACCTGGAAATCGGCGCGGCCAAGGAACTCGGCCTCGCCGTCCCGCGGACCGAGGCGCACCAGGTCGCCGGTGCGATACATGCGATCGCCCGGCTGCCAGCCCGGCAGGTCCGCGAAGGGATCGGGCAGGAACCGCTCGGCGGTGAGATCGGGGCGCCCGAGGTAGCCGCGCGCCAGGCCGGCGCCGGCCACCCAGATCTCCCCCGCGACCCCCAGCGGCACGCGCCGCAGGCGTTCGTCGAGCAGCAGCACGCGCGCCTGGTCCAGCGGCCGGCCGATGGCCGGCCGCTCCGGCCAGCCGCGCGGGTCGCCGCCGAGCGGCAGCCAGGTGGCGACGTGGGTCTCCGTGGGACCGTAGTGGTTGTACAGCGCGGCTCCCGGCAGCCGGGCGAACAGCGCCGCGATCTCGGGCGTGACGTAGAGCTGCTCGCCGGCGCTCATCACCTCGCGCAGCGCCGCCGGGAAAGCGGCCGCCTCGAGGACGCCGGGCGTCCCGGCCGCCACCGCCAGCTGCTGCAGCGCGACGAAGGGCATGAAGAGGCGCTCGATCCGCTGCTCGGCGAGCATCCGGCACAGCGCCGCCGGGTCCCGGCGCACCGCCTCGGAGATCAGCACCAGCGTCCCCCCCGCCACCCAGGTGGAGAAGATCTCCTGGCAGGAAACGTCGAACGACAGCGAGGTGTACTGCAGCGTGCGGCCGCCGCCCGCGGCCGAGGTGCGCAGCTGCCAGTCGAGCATGGCGGAGAGGGCGCCATGGCTCATCGCGACGCCCTTGGGCCGGCCGGTGGAGCCCGAGGTGTAGATGACGTAGGCGAGGTGCTCTGGCAGCACCGGCGGCGCCGGCAGGGCGGAAGCGGCGCCGGCGCCGGCATCCTCGTCGGCGTCCGCATCGGTAACGACCAGGCGCGCCGCTCCCACGGGCGCCGCCGCGGCCAGCCGGCGGCAGGTCAGCAGCACAGGCGCCGCCGCGTCCTCGAGCATCAGCCGCAGGCGCTCGGGGGGGTGGTCCGGGTCGAGCGGCAGGTAGGCGCCGCCCGCCGCGAGGACGGCAAGCACCGCCACCATGGCGTCGAGCGAGCGGTCGAGCAACAACGCCACGGACTGGTCGGGCCCGACGCCCAGCACCCGCAGGCGCGCCGCCAGCGCGCGGGAACGCACCAGGAGCTCGCCGTAGCTCAGGCTCTCGCCGCCGCAGAGGATCGCGCAGGCGCCGGGCGCCGCCGCGGCCCGCGCCGCGACGCGGGCATGGACGAGGCGGGAGGGCGGCGCCGCGGCTGCGGCCGCGGCGCCCGGCCGGGATGGAGCGGGCGCGCTCCAGGCGGCGATCTCGGCGAGCTCGCCGGGAGTGAGCAGCGGCAGCCGCGAGAGGTGCGTCTCCGGGTCGGCGATCGCCCCCGCGAGCAGGATGCGCAGCTGCCCCGCAAGGCGCGCGACCGTCGCCTCGTCGAAGAGGTCGCGGCGGTATTCGATGCCGCCCGCCAGGCCGCCCGCCGCCGGGCGCAGGGCCAGCATCAGGTCGAACTTCGCGGTGCTCGTTGCGGGTTCCAGGACGTCGAGGTCCAGCCCCGGCATGGCCAGCGCGAGCGGTGCGTTCTGCAGCACGAGCATCGCCTGGAACAGCGGCGCGCGCCCGGCCGCGCGCGGCGGCGCCAGCTCCTCGACCAGCTTCTCGAAGGGGAGGTCCTGGTGCCCATAGGCGTCGAGGCAGACGGCTCGGGCGCGGTCGCCGAGCTCGGCGAAGGTCGGGTCGCCCGCGAGGTCGAGGCGCAGGGCGAGGGTGTTGGCGAAGAAGCCGATCAGCCGCTCGATCTCGAGCTGCTGCCGGTTGGCGATCGGCGAGCCGATCACCGCCTCCCCGGAGCCTCGCCGGCCGCTCCAGAGCACCAGCAGGCCGGCGAAGGCGGCGAGCAGGGCCATGAACGGGGTCCACGCCCGCTGCCGCGCCAGCGCCAGGAGCGCCGCCGTGGTGGGCGCGGCCAGGTCGAGCGCCACTCGGGATCCCGGCGCGGCGCCGGCGGTCCGCCGCGGCCGGTCGGTGGGGAGGTCCAGCGCCTCGGGCGCGCCGGCGAGGCGCCGGCGCCAGTGCTCGATCTCCCGCGTCAGCCGCGCGCCCCGCAGCCACTCGCGCTGCCAGAGCGCGAAGTCGGCGTACTGGACCGGCAGCGTGCCAAGATGCGCCGGCCGTCCCTCGCGGGCGGCGGCGTAGAGCTCGGCCAGCTCGTCGAGCAGCACGCCGATCGACCAGCCGTCGGTCGCGATGTGGTGCATGGTGAGCAGCAGCCAGTGCTCTGCCGGCTCGCGGCCGACGAGGCGCAGCAGGGTCGAGCGCAGCAGCCGGCCGGAGCCGAGGTCGAACGGGCGCCGCGCCGCCGCGGCCGCGAGACCCCAGGCGGCGGCCTGGCGGCGCGCGGCCGGCAGCGGCGAGAGGTCGATCAGCCAGAGCGGCAGCCCGAGCCGGCGCTCCGGGAGGTCGCCGGTGGACCCCGGCAGCGGCCACGGCAGCGGCTGCTGCAAAGGCTTGCCGCCGTCCTCGAGGAAGCGGGTGCGCAGGGCCTCGTGACGGCGCACGATCCCGTCCAGGGCGGCCGCCATGGCCGGGACGTCCAGGGGGCCTGCGAGGCGCGCCGCGAGCGGCACGTTGTACAGCGGTCCGGGTTCCAGCCGGTCCAGGAACCAGAGCCGCTCCTGCGCGAAGGAGAGCGGCACCGGGCCGGAACGGCGACGCGGCAGGAGCGGCGGGATCGGCGGCAGCTCCGGCCGCGTCTCCGCGCCGGGACCGCCGGCGCGGGCGCGCACCGTCGCCGCGATCCGCGCCGCCTGCGCGGCAAGGGTGCGCGCCGCGAACAGCTCGGGCAGCCGCGGTGTGCAGCCGAAGGACCGGCGGATGCGCGACGCGAGCTGGGTGACGAGCAGCGAATGCCCTCCCAGCGCGAAGAAATCGTCATCGCGGGAGAGGCCGCCGGGCCGCGGCAGCCCCAGGACCTCGCTCCAGAGGGCGGCCAGGATCTCCTCCTCGGGCGTGCGCGGCGACCCGGCCAGCGTCTCCTCGACCGCGTTGCGGGACGGGTCCGCGCCCGCTGCAGCCGCCGGGCGCCCGGCGGGAGGGGACGGGAGCGCGCGGCGGTCCACCTTGCCGTTGGGCGAAAGCGGCAGCGCCGGTAGCGCCACCCAGGTTCGGGGGACCATGATCGCGGGCAGCTGCCGGCGCAGCCAGGCCTCGAGGACCGGCGCGAGGTCTCCACCACCGCCGCCTGCCGCAGGGACCACGTAGGCCACCAGGCGCTCGCCCGGCGCCCCTTCCCCGCGCAGCGCCACCGCCGCCCGGCTGACCGCCGGGTGGCGCTCGAAGATGTGCCTCGATCTCGCCCAGCTCGAGGCGGAAGCCGCGCAACTTGACCTGGCGGTCGAGGCGCCCCAGGAACTCGAGCCTGCCGTCGCCCAGCAGGCGCACCCGGTCGCCGGTGCGATACATGCGGGCGCCCGCGGCTCCCCAGGGATCGGGGACGAAGCGCTCGGCGGTCGCCTGCGGCCGCCCCAGGTAGCCGCGCGCCAGGCCCACGCCGGCGAGCAGCAGCTCGCCCGGGACGCCGATCGGCAGCGGCTCGCCGTGGCGGCCGAGCACGCGCGCGCGCCTCCCGGGGAGCGGCCGGCCGATGGGGATGGCGGCGGCCCCTCGGGGCACCGGCGCCAGGGTCGAGTAGGTGGTGTCCTCGCTGGGTCCGTAGAGGTTCAGGAGCCGCTCGACCCGTGGGTGGGCGTGGATCCGCGCCGCCAGCTCCGGCGGCAGCGGCTCGCCCGCCAGGTTCACCGTGCGCAGGCCGGCCGGCAGGCTCCCGGCCACCAGCGCCGCCATCGGCGAGGGCACGGCGTTGACCAGGGTCACCTCGGGGGCCCCCGGCAGCTCGGGGAGCGCGAGGAGGTTGCGTGCCAGGATCACCCGGCCGCCCGCGGCGAGCGGCACGAACAGCTCGAAGACGGAGAGGTCGAAGCAGAGCGAGGTCGCCATGAGGACGCCGGCGAGCTCGCGCGGCGAGTAGGCCGCGAGGGCCCAGCGGACCAGCGACACGGCGCTGCGATGCTCGATCGCCACGCCCTTGGGCCGGCCGGTCGAGCCGGAGGTGAAGATCACGTAGGCGAGGTTGCGCTCCCCGGCCACCGGCGAAGCGGCCTGCGCGCCGGGCGTGGCCAGCGATACACCCGGCGCGTCCGGCGCCCCCTGCTCCCGCGCCCTGCCGCCCGCGAGCTCGACCACGGGGCCGGCGAAGGCGGCGAAGCGGCCGGCAAGCGCCGGCGCGACGACCAGCGCCTGCGCCTCGGCGTCGGCCAGCATCAGCTCGAGCCGCGCGCCCGGGTAGTCGGGATCGAGCGGCACGTAGGCGGCGCCCGCCTCGAGGATGCCGAGCACCGCCGCCACCAGGTCGGCATTGCGTTCGAGGCAGACGCCGACGCGGCTCTCGGGGCCGATGCCGAGCGGCCGCAGGACCCCGGCCAGCGCGCGGGCGCGCCCGAGCAGAGCGCCATAGGTGAGCCGTTCCGCCGACGCCGAGCCCGCCACCACCGCCACCGCGTCGGGCGTGCGCGCCGCCTGCGCCGCGACCAGGTCGTGCAGGCGCGGCGCGGCCGGCGCGGCGATCCCCGGACGCCCGGCGTCCGCTGCCGGCGCTGCCAGCGCCGCCGGCGCCGCCGGCACCGCCGGCACCGCCGGCAGCGGAGTATCGTTCCACTCCCGCAGCAGCTGCTGCCGCTCCACCGCGGAGAGCAGCGGCAGCTCCGACAGCCGCGTCTCCGGCGCTGCCGTCGCGGCGCCGGCCAGCAGGGTGTCGAGATGGCCAAGCAGGCGGTCCACGCTGGCCGCCTCCCAGAGCGCCGCCGCGTACTCGCCGAGCAGATCCCAGCCGCCGTCCGGCAGCGGCGCGACCGCCAGCAGCAGGTCGAACTTGGCGGTGCCGGTGGCACCGCGCAGTGGCTCCAGGGTGAGCGGGACACGTGGCGCCGCGGAGTGTGCGGAGTGTGCGGCCGCGGCCTGACGCGGGTCCGCGGCGCCGCCCAGCCGCCGTGGCGGCAGCGGCTTATCGAGCGTCAGCATGACCTGGAAGAGCGGATGGTGCGCCAGGTCGCGCTCCGGCCGCAGCTCGTCGACCAGCAGCTCGAAGGGCAGGTCCTGGTGGGCATAGGCGCCGAGACATGCCTGCCGCACCCGCTCGAGCAGGACGCCCAGCGGCGGGTCGTCGCCCACCCGCACGTCGAGCACCAGGGTGTTGACGAACAGACCGATCAGCCGCTCGATCTCGGGGCGCCCCCGGCCGGCGGCCGGCGCGCCCACCGCCACCACCTCCTCGCCGCACCAGCGCGCGAGCAGCGCCTGGAAGGCGCTCAGCAGCGCCATGAACAGGGTCACCCCCTGGCGGCGGGCGAGCGCCGCCACCGCCGCCGCCGCCGCGGCAGGCAGCTGGCGCCGGCGCGTCGCCCCCCGGGAGGAGCGCACCGGCGGCCGCGGCCGGTCGGTGGGAAGCTCGAGCACCGGCAGGCCGGCGAGGCGCTCGCGCCAATAGGCGAGCTGGCCGGCGAGCGCCCCGCTGTCCAGCCAGCGCCGCTGCCAGACGGCGAAGTCGGCGACCTGGACCGGCAGCTCGGGCACCGCCCCGGCCGGGGCCCGGGCGTCCGCCGCGACGCCGTAGAGCGCCGCCAGCTCGTCGAGGAACAGCCCGAGCGACCAGCCGTCGGCGGCGATGTGATGGAAGGTGGCGAGCAGCAGGTGCTCGGCCGGCCCGAGCCGCAGCAGGGCGAGACGCAGCACCGGGCCATGCGTGAGGTCGAAGGGCCGCCGCGCCTCGGCGCCTGCCTCGCGGCGTGCCGCCGCCGCCCGGACGGGAGCTGCCAGGCGTGAGAGATCGGCCAGCGGCAGCGGCGGCACGGCCGCCGGCCCCACGATCTGGTACGGCTCGTCGCCCGCCCCGAAGGACGTCCGCAGCGCCTCGTGGCGGCGCACGATCTCCGTCAGCGCCGCGTGCAGGGCGGCCACGTCGAGCGGGCCGCGGAGGCGCGCGGCGCCGGGCACGTTGTACACCGCCGTCCCGGGTTCGAGCTGGTCGAGCAGCCAGAGGCGCCGCTGGGCAGAGGAGAGCGGTAGCGCCTCGCCGGCGGCGCGCTTCGCCGGCACCAGCGGCGGCGCGGCCGTGGCCGCCGGCCCGCGCGCCGCCTCACCGGCCGTCGCGGCGAGCAGCTGCTCGGCGAGCTCTCGGGCGGTCGCGCCCCCAAGCAGGTCGGCGAGTGGCGGCGTCACCCCGAACGCCGCCTCGACCTCGCTCACCATCTCGACTGCCGCGAGCGAGTCGAGCCCGAGGGCGGTCAGCGGCCGTTCGCTCTCGATCGCATCCGGCGGCACGCCCAGTGCGCGCGCCGCGCATGCGCACAGGCTCGCCGTCAGCGCGGCGAGCGCGGTGGCACGCGAGGGTGGCGCGGAATCTGGCGCCGGCGCTGTGGGCCCGACGCTGGATGCGATCACTGGACGACTCACCTGGCGAGATCCCGAGCAGCGAGACCACCCTCGTGTTCCAGGCGACACGATTCGTGGTCCACCCTGTGTCGTGTCCCGCGCCCGCCCAGACGAGACAACCAGCTCGCTCCCGCCCGCGCCCAGGTCGCGTTGCGGGTGCCAGCGACGGTGCGGGCGGGGCGGGGCTAGCGGCGGGCGGCTACCCCTCTGCAAAGTTGTCTTCTACCTCGTTCCGCACTACCATTCTGCCGGACAGGTAACACCCGGACCGCGCACATGCCCATCTCGCTGAAGCTCCCCGACTCGCTCCTCGCCGAATTGCGTCGGTTGGCCGAGCGCAAGGGCGTCAGCCGTTCGGCCATCATCCGCGAAGCGCTGGCGTCCTACCTGCCGCATGCCGCCGAGCCTGCCGCCGGCTCCTTCGCCGACCGGGCGCGCGATCTTGCCGGCCGCGTCGAGGGGCCGGAGGACCTGGCCGGCAACCCCGCCCACCTGGACGGCTACGGCGGTTGAAGACCCGCGCGCTCCTCGACACCGGCCCGCTGGTCGCCTTCCTCAACCGGCGCGACCGCTTCCATCTCTGGGCGGTCGCACGGCTGGGCGAGATCGAGCCGCCGCTGCTCACCTGCGAGGCGGTGCTCTCGGAGGCCTGCTTTCTCCTTCGCCACCAGCCGGAGGGTCCGGCGGCGGTCCTCGAGCTGGTCGAGCGCGACCTCGTGCGTATCGGCTTCTCGCTGGGAGCTCACCTCGCCGCGGTCCACCGTCTCCTGGCGCGCTACTCTCAGGTGCCCATCTCGCTCGCCGACGCGTGCCTGATCCATCTCGCCGAGCTCAACACGGGCAGCCCTCTGCTCACCCTCGACAGCGACTTCCGGATTTATCGCATCCACGGACGCCGCACGATCCCCGCCTTGCTGCCGCCGTCTCCCTGAACCAGCTTGCGCACCGGCGGCCGCGGCGTCGCCGTCTCTCGGTCCGGTCCCGTTCGCCGGGCCGGCCCGCCCTGCCGCCGGGCGTCAGATCTGGTCGAGCAGCTGCTTGCGCTTGGCCTCGAACTCGGCGGGCGAGATCAGGCCGTCGTCCATCAGCCGCTTGAGCTCGCGGATGCGGTCGGCGCCCGAAGCCGCCGCACCCGCGGCCGGCGCCGCCGGCTGGCCGGCCGGGGCGTTGTGGTAGGCGATGGTGGCCGCGTCGACGGCGCGCTTGAAGGCGAGCGGCTGGCTGATGCGCGGGAAGACCTCGGCGCCGGTCCCCGCGGCGGTGTCGATCTCGACGTCGCCATAGCCGAGCAGGCGGCCCCAGAAGCTCTGATGGTGCTCGACGTTGTTGATCTTGTCGAGATAGGAGTCCATCGAGCTCTGGCTCAGGATGCCGCGCAGCCGCAGCAGCCGCCGGTCGGTCAGCACGTACTGGTTGGCGGCGAGCTCGACGTAGCGGACCAGCGCCGCGATCAGCGCCGCCGCCACCACCGCGCCTGCCAGGTACAGCACCCAGCGCTGCTGGCCGCCCATGTTCCAGCCGACCAGGCCAGTCAGCGCCGCGACCGCCGCCAGGGTGAGCGGCGGCAGCAGCGGCACGCGGCTGGGGTGGGCTTCGTAGAGGATCTGCTCGCCGTCCTGGAGATGGTGCCGCAGGCTCATGCCGGAGATGCTACGACAACCCGCGGCTCACAGGTAGCCGGCCGCACGGCGCCGCCGTGCGCCCACCCCCGCGCGCGGCGCGGAAGTGCCGCCGGCCGCCGTCTTGCAATAGAATCCCGGCACCTTGAGCCCTGCCGCCACACGCCTCCTGGTGGTCTCCAACCGGCTGCCCGTCGTTCTCGAGAAGAAAGACTCAGGATGGACCCTGAAGCCCGGTTCTGGCGGCCTGGTGAGCGCCCTGGCGCCGGTGCTCTCCCACCGCGGCGGCGTCTGGATCGGCTGGCCGGGCCTCGCCCTCGAGCGCGGCGGCGCCTGGGAGGCGCTGATGGCCGAGGGCTTCCGCGAGCGCGGCTACGAGCTGCGGCCGGTCTTGCTCAACGAGGACGAGGTCAAGGGGTTCTACGAGGGGTTCGCGAACGCCATCCTCTGGCCGCTGTTCCACGACCTCACCGGCCGCTGCGACTTCCAGCCCGCGTACTGGTACACCTACCTCGAGGTCAACCGCAAGTTCGCCGACGCCGTCATCGAGCACAGCCGCGACGACGACTTCGTCTGGGTGCAGGACTACCAGCTGATCCACGTCGCCGAGTTCGTGCGCGAGCGCACCGCGGCGCGCCGCATCGGCTTCTTCCTCCACATCCCCTTCCCGCCGCTCGACGTCTTCATGAAGCTGCCCTGGCGGGGGCAGCTGCTCAACGCCTTCCTGGCCTACGACCTGCTCGGCTTCCAGACCCAGCGCGACCGCCGCAACTTCCTCTCCTGCGTCGAGCACCTGCTCGACAAGCTCGAAGATCCGCAAGTCCCGGGAGCTCAATCTGGTCGAGGTGCGCGCCAACAGCCGGGAGGTGCGCGTCGGCACCTTCCCGATCGGCATCGACTACCAGGCCTTCTCGGCGACCGCGCGCTCCGAAGAGGTCGAGCTGCGGGTCGGCGAGCTGCGGCGGCGCATCGGCGCTTTCGAGCTGGTGGTGGGCGTCGATCGGCTCGACTACACCAAGGGCCTGCCCGAGCGGCTGCAGGCGTTCCGCAATGCCCTGCAGCGCTTCCCCGAGCTGCGCGAGCGGGCGCTGCTGATGCAGATCGTGGTTCCCAGCCGCGAAGCCGTGGCCGACTACCAGGCGCTCAAGGGCGAGATCGAGCAGCTGGTCGGCGAGATCAACGGCGAGTTCTCGACCCCTGGCTGGGTCCCGGTGCACTACCACTACCGCAGCCTGATGCGGCGCGACCTGGTGGCGCTGTACCGCATGGCGCGGATCGGCCTCGTGACCTCGCTCAAGGACGGCATGAACCTGGTCGCCAAGGAGTTCTGCGCCTGCCAGGTGGACGGCCTCGGCGCGCTGGTGCTCTCCGAGTTCGCCGGCGCCGCCGCCCAGCTCAAGAACGGCGCGCTGCTGGTCAACCCACACGACATCGAAGGCATGGCCGACGCCCTCAAGGCCGCTTTCGAGATGGCCCCCGCCGAGCGTCTGCGCCGCATGCACCTGATGCAGGAGGTGCTGCGCAAGAACGACATCTTCTGGTGGGTGGACTGCTACCTCAAGGCGGCGGGCATCGTGGCGGAAGGCTTCCGTACTCCCAAGGAGGTCGCGCCTGCCGCCGGCGAGGAGCAGAGCTGGGTGGAAGTCTGACCTCCGGCCCGCCCGAGGCGTTGGCGCACTGGTCCGAGATCGCCCGCCGGCTTGCCGGCCGGCGCGTGTTCCTCTTCCTCGACTACGACGGCACGCTGTCGCCGATCGTCCAGCGGCCGGAGCTGGCGCTGCTGCCGGACGCGACGCGCGCGGTGGTGGGGCGCCTGGCCGAGCGCCTGCCGGTGGCCATCCTCTCCGGGCGCCTGCGCGAGGAGGTCGCCGCGCTGGTGGATCTGCCGGGCCTGGTCTACGCCGGCAGCCACGGCTTCGACATCGCCGGACCGCCGCCGGCGGCGGACGGCGCGCCGGTTGCCACCGGCGCGCCCGCTCCGGGGCTGGCGCCGCCGCCGCCGCTGCGCCATCAGGCCGCTCCGGGCGTGGAGACGCGCCTGCGGCGAGTGGCCGAGCGCCTGCGTCGCGACCTCTCGGGCATCGACGGCGTGCTGGTCGAGGACAAGCGCTTCGCGGTCGCCGTGCACTACCGCCTGGTGGCCGACCATGACCTGCCGCGGATCGAGGCGGCGGTCGACCGCGCCGCCGCCGCGGCAGGCGGCAATGAGGGCGAAGCCGGCAATGCCGGCGATACCGGCGATACCGGCGGAAGTCCAGCGGCCGCGGCGGGAGGCCGCCTGCGCAGGACCGGCGGCAAGAAGGTCTGGGAGCTGCGTCCCGACGTCGACTGGGACAAGGGTCGAGCGCTGCTGTGGCTCCTCCAGCACTATGGCGGCGGCCATCCGGACTTCCTGCCGCTCGTCCTGGGCGACGACGTCACCGACGAGAGCGCCTTCGCGGCCGCGGCGAGCCGTGGCGGCATCGGCATCCTGGTCGCCGAGGAGCCTCGGCCGACCGCCGCCGCCTTCCGGTTGCGCGATCCGGCGGCGGCGCTGACGCTGCTGACCCGGCTCGCCGAGCTGGCCGCCGCGCCGCCAAGCCAGGGACCCGGCACCGCGCCGGACGGCTCCGAGCAGGTTTAGGTTAGGATCTCCCGGCAGCTTTCGAGCTCACCACAACGGATGGCACTGTTCGTGCTTCATGCGGGCGCATGGAGGAGGATCTGAGCGCGTGATCGACATGCATCAGGAAGCAGGGGGCCTCGATCCCCAGGCGGCTCCGGCAGCCTCGCCCACGCCGCCGCCCTTGCAGGCGCCCTATCAGATATCGCCGGCGTCCGCGGCTTGGCCGGACCACCCGGTGACGCCGGCCCCGCAGGACTCGCCGGAGCGGCCGGCACCGGCGCTTGCCGTCGACGCGCCGCTGGCAGGCGAATGGCGGCCGGGGCAGATCCAGATCCTGGGACCGCTGGCGGTTCCCGGCCATTCGCCTCGCCTGGTGCGGGTCTACCTGCCCTCCACCTTCACGCCGGAGGTGCCGCGCTTCGCCCTCTACATGTTCGACGGCCAGAACGTCTTCGACGACCCGCCGTCGTTTTCCGGGGGCTGGCATCTGCACGCGGCGGTCGAGAAGCTGGTGCGGAGCAAGCGGCCGGCGCCGATCGTCGTCGGCATCGATCACGGCGGCTCGGCGCGCATCGACGAGCTGTCGCCGTTTGGCGCCGATGCCGGCACCGGCGGCCTCGATGTCCTGCTCGACTGGCTGGCGGGCAGCCTGATACCGCGCCTCACCGCCGCGCTGCCGCTGCTCGGCGGTCCGGTCGGCGCCGTCGTCGGCGGCTCCTCGATGGGCGGGTTGGCGGCGCTCTACGCCCACTTCCGCAGACCGCGCGACTTCGGCGGCGCGCTGGCGATGTCGCCCTCCTTCTGGCTCGGGGACGGCGAGATCCTGCGCTGGGTGGCGGCGCAGCCGGTGCCGGAAATGTCGCGCATCTACCTCGATTGCGGAGTGAAGGAGGGCCGCGGCATGGTGCTGCCCCAGGTGGCGGCGATGGCCGCGCAGCTGGCCAACCGCGGCTACGACCCGGACCGCCTGATGTTTCGCGCCGATCCGCGCGGCGCCCACTCCGAGGCCAGCTGGCGCCGCCGGCTGCCCCGCGCCCTGCGCTTCTTCTATCGCCACCCCGCCAGCCGGGAGTAGCGCGATCCCTGGCGTCCTGCCCTAGCCCAGGGTCGTCAGTCTAGCCGCTGGCGGCTGGCACCGGGTCAGGGCTCGGCCGGCGCGGCGGGCGGATGCAGAGCCAGGCTCGACCCCACCCAGGTGCGGTCCTTGTTGAAGTCGACGCCCACCATCTTGCCCTTGGTCATGCGCACCAGGTTGTTGATCAGCAGCGGCCGGTCGCGCCAGACGTACATCATCCGAACCTCGAGCTTGGCCGGCACGTCGGGCGTCACGACGGCGGGCGCGTAATCGATCCGGCGCTGCAGGATGTAGTCCTCCGGCCGGGCGATGGCCGCCAGCCGGTCGGCGCTGACGCCGACCTCGACGCCGAGGCCGGCAAACGAGAACAGCGGCTTGAGCACGTAATTGTCGAGATCGGCCGGCACCTCGCGCAGCTCGGAGAGGAAGTGGCAAGGCGGCGCGTACTGGCTGTGGAGGAACGGCAGCGAGAACTTGCTCAGCTTCCAGAACCAGTTGGGATGGCCCACCCACTCGAGATCCAGGTCGGCGCGGAACAGCTCCGGCAGCGCCAGGCCGCGGCGGGCCAGCTCGTCGAAGATCACCCGGTTGTAAACCCGCCGGATCGGCACCTCGCCGCCGCCGGCCTCGGCCCGGCGGCGATAGAACGCCTGCCGGCCGCGCACCGTCACCTCGGCGAGGCCCACCGTCGGCACGCCCAGCAGCTTCTCGGTCATCACGAAATCGACCCGCGTCTTCTGCTGTTCGGGCTCGATCTCTAGCAGCACCACGGTGCGCGGGTCGGCGTCGCCGACGATCGTCCGGCGCAGGCAGTCGACATACGAGGCGTCGTCGAGGCCGGCAAAATAGGGCGTCATCTCGCCGGGCAGGTCGAAGTGGCGCCGGTAGGCGCGGGTGAGCAGCCACTGGAAGGCATAGAGCGACGGAAAGCCCTGCAGCTCGATCAGCCGCGGCACCAACCGGCCGTCGACCTCGGCGATCGCCAGGTCGATCTGCACGAAGACCGGGTGCGCCTCCTCGCCAGGCACCTGGTATTGCGGCGGCACCGCCCGCGCCGCCGCCCGCAGGTAGTCCGGCGAGCTCACCGCGGCGAGCAGCTCCCCGGCGGCCCGTTCGAGCTCCGCGGCGAGCGCCGCCGGCAGGAACACCGGCGTCTCGCAGATGCGGAACGGGACATGCAGTCCGGCCTCCGCTTCCAGCCACGCCACCATGGCGCGGTAGCGGTCTTCGGTGAAGGCGGCGTTGTACGCCTGCCGCAGCTCCGGGATCATGAGGTCAGCAGGCCTCCTGGCGGGCGCCGGCTGTGTCCGGCACGGGACACCAGGCTAGAGCCCGGCATGCGTCTCGGCGACGATGTAGTCGACCACCGCCTGGTAGTCGTGACCGGACTGCTCCCAGACCATCAGCTGCCGGTCGGCGCCGGTGCCGTGACGCAGGATGTGATGGATGTGATCGATCTCCTGCCGGCTGCCCAGCTCGTCGACCACGTCGTCGACGAACGCCAGCAGCTCGTGGATGAGATCGGCGCAGGGCACCTCGGCCGACTTGCCGAAATCGATCAGCTTGCCGGCGATGCCGTAGCGCGCCGCCCGCCACTTGTTCTCGTTGAGCAGCAGCCGCCGGTAGAGGCGGAAGCCCAGGTTGTTGCGGATCAGCTTGTGGAGCTTGACCGTCACCGCCTGGATCAGCGCCGCCAGGGCGATCGTCTCGTCGACGTGCATCGGCACGTCGCACATGCGGAACTCGAGGGTGTCGAAGAACGGATGCATGCGCAGGTCCCACCAGATTTTCTTGGCGTTGTCGACGCAGCGCGTCTTGATCAGCAGCTTGATGTAGTCGTCGTACTCCGACAGGCTCGCGAAGTAATCCGGGATGCCGGTGCGCGGGAAGCGGTCGAAGATCTTGCTGCGAAACGACTTGAACCCGGTGTTGCGGGCCTGCCAGAAAGGCGAGTTGGTGGACAGCGCGAAGATGTGCGGCAGGAAATAGCGGGCGGCGTTCATGATGTGGATCGCCACCTCGCGGTCGGCGATGCCGACGTGGACGTGCAGGCCGAAGATCAGGTTGGCCCGCGCGATCTGCTGCATGTCCTCGACGATCTCCTCGTAGCGCGGGTGTTGGGTGATCTCCTGGTCCTTCCAGTGGGCGAACGGATGGGTGCCGGAGGCGGCGATGGTCAGGCCGTTGCGGCGGGCGAGCGTCGCCAGGTCGCGGCGCAGCGCCACCACCTCGCGGCGGGCCTCGCCGATGTCGGCACAGATCTTCGTGCCGACCTCGATCA
The DNA here is from genome assembly GCA_963732005.1 of uncultured Acidobacteriota bacterium. GTDB lineage: Bacteria > Acidobacteriota > Thermoanaerobaculia > Multivoradales > UBA5704 > JASLEW01. The sequence continues at coordinate 1,375,818 of CAVSXT010000005.1, read as the reverse complement.
CCGACTGGTGCAGCTCGGGCTTGAGCTGATCGCGCAACGCCGGACCGGTCTCGCTGTCGGCCAGCAGGTGCTGGATGTGAGAGCGCAGGTCCCGTGTCGCGGGGTCGATGAGCTGGAACTCTTCCTCGATGCCGAGGGTGAACTGCGGCGCCTCGTCGGACATTGCTGCCACCTCCCGGGGCCGGCGGGCCGGCCCGGCCGCGCCCGCGGCCTTCTAGGGAATCCGGGGTTTGTCGTCGACCCAGCGTTCCGCGAGCGGCGTGGTCGGCGCGGCCGGCGTCGGGACTCCTGCGAGCTCCCCGCCGCCTGCCGGCGGTGGCGCCGGCGCCACCGCAGCGGGCTGTGCCGCGGCCGCGCCGCCGGCGGCGCCGATCACGAACTCTCCCCAGGTGAGGTTGTCGCGGCCCGGCTGGTGCGCCAGCGCCTTGCGCACCGCCATGTTGGCGGCCGCCTCGACGACCCATTCGAAATTGTCCTCGCCGATCGAGAACTTGTCGGCGTCCGGCGCCGGGTTGCAGAAGTCGATGGCATAGGGGACGCCGTCGCGCAGCGCGAACTCGACGGTGTTGAAGTCGTAGCCCAGCGCGCGGTTCAGGCGCAGCACGCCGTCACGCACCTGGTCCAGCACCTCGGCGGCGACCGGCGGACCGTTGCGCACGTAGCGCTCGTGAAACGGTGCCTTCGGGTCGTACTGCATAATGCGCACGTCACGGACGTCGATGCAGTAGCAGCGGAAATACTCTTTGAAAACGATCTCCTCCTGCAGCATCATCACCAGCTGGCCGGTGTCGTCATAGGCGCGGAAGAACTCGTCGGCGTTGTGCAGCTTGTAGACGTTCTTCCAACCGCCGCCGGCGAACGGCTTGAAGAACGCCGGGAAGCCGACGTAGGCGAAGATCGCTTCCCAGTCCAGGGGGTAGGCGAGATTGCGCATCGAGCGCTCGTTGGTGTCGGCGGGGTGCTGCTTCGACGGCAGCAGCACCGTCTTGGGCACCGCCACCCCGACCTTGGTCGCCAGGCAATTGTTGAAGAACTTCTCGTCGGCGCTCCACCAGAAGGGATTGTTGACCACCGCGGTGCCGTTGAGCGCGGCGTTCTTGAGGAAGCCGCGATAGAACGGGATGTCCTGCGAGATGCGGTCGACGATCACCGCGTAGCCGGTGTCGGCGCCCTGGATGACCTTGTCGATGCGCACCGGCTCGGCGACGATCTTGCCCGCCCCGGCGGCGGCGCCCTTGGCGTTGACGCGGTCGATGAATGCCCAGGGGAAGCTGTCCTCCTGGCCGAAAAGGATGCCTATGTTCTTGTCAGGCGTCATGAAAGGTCAGTCTCCTCTGTAGTCAGGCATGCCGTGTTCGCCTCAGAGCTTCTCGAGGTAGCGGGGAAACATGTCCCGCCACAGCGGCCAGTCGTGCTTGGCCCAGCGCCAGACGTCCAGCCAGTGGGGGACTCCCTTGGCGTCGAGCAGGCGCGAGAAGCCGGCGCTCGCCTCCAGGCAGACGTCCCACTCGCCGGCGCCGAGCACGATCCCCATCTGGCGCAGGTGGTGGAGGTGCCAGGGATCCTCGAGTCTCGGTAGGTAATCCACGGGGTTGTTGAAGTACACGTTGTCGTCGTAATAGCCGTGCAGGAACTGCCGGATGTCGAAGGCGCCGCTCATGCTGAGCAGGTGCGACACCTGATCCGGATGGCGCAGCGCCACGTTCATCGCGTGATAGCCGCCGAAGCTGCAACCGCCGACCGCCACCCGCGCCCGGCCGGTATCCGCCCGTGCATGCTCGAAGACCTGGCGCACGATGACGTTCTCATAGGCCATGTGCGTCTTCACCCGATCGGCAGGGTGGATGCCTTCGTTGTACCAACTATCGGAATCGATGCCGTCAGGGCAGTAGAGCTTCACGCGGCCGGCGTCGACCAGCGGCGCGGCCGCATCGATCAGCCGGAAGTCCTTGTACTCGTAGTACCGAGCCCGCGAGGTCGGGAACAGCACCACGGGAGTCCCGGCATGTCCGAAGGCGAGCATCTCGAACATGCGCCCTCCCAGGTAGGGAGTGTTCCAGCGTATGTGCTCTTCCTTCACTCCGCTTTCCTGGACCGCAGCGCTTGGTGCCACCCCGGAGGGGACGGGCCAAAGGGTAGCACAGCCCGCCGCGCAACCCAGGCGGCAGCCGGCCCGACCCGGAGCCGGGCGGCGCCATCCAGGCCGCCACCTCCGCCGGCCGTTCATGGTATGAGTACGCAGCCCCGCGGAGCTCCGTGCCCACCAGCCCACCAGCCCACCAGCCGGCGCCGGTCGCAGGCCTGCCAGGAACGCCGCGCGAGCGCGATCCTGCCGGCACGCCGCCCGAGCGCAATCTTCCCGGCACGCCGCGCGAGTGCGATCCCTCGGGAACGCCGCCGCGCGAGCGCGGTTCTTCTGAAACGCCGCGCGAGCACGGCTTGGCCCTCGCCCTGCTGCTGGCCGCGGTGGTGCTGCGGGTGCTCGGCGTCTGGGAGATCCGCTTCAACTCGGACGAGCCGCAGCACGCCCACGTGGTCTGGGGCTGGACCCGCGGCCTGCTGCAATACCGCGACTTCTTCGACAATCACGCGCCGCTGTTCCACATGGCCTGGGCGCCGCTGCTGGCCGCCTTCGGCGAGAGCGTGCGGACGCTGTTCTGGCTGCGCCTTACCATGCTGCCGCTCTACCTGGCGGCCCTCGCCGTCACCTACGCCATCGGCAAGCGCCTGTTGTCGCCGCGGGCCGCGTTGTGGGGAACCGTCCTCACCGCGCTGCTGCCTCCTTTCTTCGTCAAGACCGTCGAGTTCCGCACCGACGTGCCCTGGACCCTGCTGTGGCTCGCCGCGTTCCAGGTGGCGACGGGCGGCGCGCCCGGTCCCGCCCGCCTGTTTGCGACCGGCCTGCTGGTGGGAGCGGCGGCGGCGGTATCGCTCAAGAGCAGCCTGCTGCTCGTCTGCCTGCTGGGTTCGGCGCTGGCGGCTGCCGCATGGCGGATCTCCGGCCACGGCGGCGATCGGCGCGAGCACGACCGAGGGGGCGATCTCGCCGCCATCGCCCAAGGCCATCTCTCCGGCGCCGGCCGGGTGCTGCGGGCGGCCGCGGCCGGCCTGGCCGGTCTGGCTGGCCTGGCGGCGATCCCGACCGGGGTCGCGCTCTACTTCTGGCGGCGCGGCGCGCTCGACGCCCTGCTCGCCGGCGCGGTGCGGCACAACCTGCAGGTCAGCCAGCACGGGCCGGCGCCGCTGAAGCGGCTGCTCATCCTGGCCGTCGGCCTGCCGCTGCTCGCCGTCATCGCGCGCTGGTCGCTGCGCGCCGGACCGCCGCCCTTCGCCCGCCAACGGCTGCTGCTGGCGCTCACCACCGGCTCCTACCTGATCGCGATGGAGGTGCTCTGGCCGCTGATCACCTCCCAGACCTACCTGCCGGTCGAGCCGCTGCTCTGCCTCCTGGTGGCCGCCGCCGCGCTCCCGCCGACCCGGGCCACCGGCGACCCGCGGCGGGCGCCGGCGCCGGCCGCATTGCCGGCGCGCGACCGGTCCCTGGCGCGATGGCCCTGGCGGCTCTCGCCGGGCCGGGCCTTCCTGGCCCTGGCGCTGGCGGTCGAGCTGTTCATCGACGTCCTCCATGGCCCGGTGCGCGGCGACCACACGGCGCCGGCGACCGCGATCGTGGCGGCGGCCCTGCGCCTCACCGGCCCCGACGAGGCGGTGTTCGACGACAAGGGGGACGCGGTCTTTCGGCGGCGCGCCTTCTTCCCGGTGCTCGAGGACATCACCCGCGAGGCGATGGCCGAGGGCCGCATCGCCGACACCATCCCCGAGTCGATCCTCGCCGCGCACGCCTGCCTCGCCACCCTGGACAGCCGGCGCCTGCCGCCGCGGGGCAAGCGGTTCCTCGACGCCAACTTCCTGCCGGTCGGCGCGGTGCGGGTCTGCGGCAAGTGGCTGCCGCGACCGGCCAGCCCGGCCCCGCCGTACCCGGCACTGCGCTTCGCGGTCGAGATCCCTGCCCGCTACGCCATCGTCGCTCGCGGCGGCCAGGCCCGCGGCCGCCTCGACGGCATCGCGCTCGCCGCGCCGCTCGAGCTGGCGGCCGGCGCCCACGTCTTCGAGCCCGCCTCGCCGCCGCCCTACGCACTGCTCTGGGCGCCGGCCGTCGAACACGGCTTCTCGCCTTTCCAGCCGGTCCCGCCGCTCCCGTCCATCCCGCCTGGCTCCCCCACCCCGCGCCGGCCCTGACGCGCGGGAGCCGGGCTCCTTGCCCGCGGCTTGCATAGCCAGGATGATGAGGGCGCGTCAGGCGCCTGCCATGGCGCGAGCGCGAGCCCAAGGAGGGTCCGGACCATGACCATCGCGAGCATCAACCCCGAAACCGGCGAGACCACGCGCACCTACGACGAGATGCAACCTGCCGATGTCGATCGCGCTGTCGCAGCGGCCCACGCCGCCTTCCTCCGCTGGCGCGGCACCAGCTTCGAGGAGCGGGCGCCGCTGCTGCGGGCGGCGGGCCGCCTGCTGCGCGAAAGGCGCCGCGACTATGCCGAGCTGATGACCCGCGAGATGGGCAAGGTGCTCGCCGGCGGCCTCGCGGAGATCGACAAGTGCGCCGCGGCCTGCGACTTCTACGCCGCCCAGGCCGCAACCTTCCTCGCCCCCGAGCCGGTGGCCACCGAGGCCAGCCGCAGCTTCGTCGCCTTCGAGCCGCTGGGCGTGGTGCTCGCGGTGATGCCCTGGAACTTCCCTTTCTGGCAGGTCTTCCGCTTCGCCGCCCCGGCCCTGATGGCCGGCAACGCCGGCGTCCTCAAGCACGCCTCCAACGTGCCGGGCTGCGCCCTCGCCATCGAGGAGGTCTGCCGCGACGCCGGCTTCCCCGACGGCCTGTTCCGCACCCTGCTGGTGCCGTCCAAGGACGTCGAGCGGGTGATCGAGCACCCGCGAGTCATGGCGGTCACCCTGACCGGCAGCACGCCAGCGGGCCGCGCGGTGGCCGCTAAGGCAGGCTCGCTGCTCAAAAAGACCGTGCTCGAGCTGGGAGGAAGCGACCCCTACTTGATCCTCGACGACGCCGACCTCGACCAGGCGGTGGCCACCTGCGTCGAGAGCCGGCTGATCAACAGCGGCCAGAGCTGCATCGCCGCCAAGCGCTTCCTCATCCCGCGCCGGCTCGCGCCCGACGTCGAGCGGCGCTTCGTGGCGGCGATGGGCGCCAAGGTGGTGGGCGACCCCATGCGCGAGGGCACCCATGTCGGGCCGCTGGCACGCCACGACCTGCGCGACCAGCTGCACGCCCAGGTCGAGGCGAGCCGCCGCGCCGGCGCCCGCTGCCTGCTCGGCGGCGAGGTTCCCGAAGGGCCGGGCGCCTTCTATCCGCCGACCGTGCTCGCCGATGTCGCCCCCGGCATGCCGGCCTACGACGAGGAGCTGTTCGGGCCGGTGGCGGCGCTCATTGCCGTCGACGGCGAGGAAGACGCGATCCGGGTGGCCAACGATTCGGTCTTCGGCCTCGGCGCCGCCGTCTTCACCCGCGACGCGCGCCGCGGCGAGGCGGTGGCCCGCCGCCTCGAAGCCGGCAGCTGCTTCGTCAACGATTTGGTGCGCTCCGATCCGCGCTTGCCCTTCGGCGGCCTCAAGCAGTCGGGTTACGGGCGCGAGCTCGGCCCCTTCGGCATCCGCGAGTTCGTCAACGTCAAGACCGTCTATGTGAAGTGATCCAGCGGGCGGCCCGCCGGGTGGCCGGCCGCCCGCCCGCTGAATCCGGCACTTCGGTTGACAAGCGCGCGTTCATCCGGCACGATAATCACATCGTTCTGCGCGCTCCCGTCCCGGGGAGCGACGCGGCGGCTCCAAAGAGGCATGGGCGGCCCACGGAGCCGGGCGGGCTGGGACCTGCCGATTAGGAAGTCGCCCAGAAAGGAGGTGGTCCAGTGGATTTAAGTAGACACGGTTTGGTGGAGGTGGCGTCCTCGTAAGGGGAATCCTCCAAAGCGTCACTCAGGGCCAGCGCGCCGCTCCCGTAACCCAGGAGACATCGCGTTCGGCTTTGGCGCTGCCGGTCGAGACCCCCGCACGGGGGGAACCCAACGCCACTGAGACCAACCCCTGAGGCCCCGGCCACGCGCCGGGGCCTTTTGTTTTTCCCCATCCCGGTTTCTTTTCGCCCGGCACTCCTGCTACGCTTTGTCCGTCCACCAAGCGAAATTTCAGGCAGTCGGGATCTCGCGAAAGGAGAACCGCCATGTCACATGATTCGTGTCAGCGTTCGCCGCTCCACCGAAGGATAAGGCTTTTCACCCGCATCGCCCTGCCGCTTGCCGCCGCCGCCCTGCTCGCACCTGCCGGAGCCGTGGCCGCGCCGCTCGATGGCGACAGCGGCTTCTCGGCCGGCGCGCCCCGCACGGCGAGCGGCCGCCCGGCAACGCTTCATCTCACCCCCCGGGCGCAGACCGCCGCTACCGGCATGCAGGCACTCGCCATGCCGCCGATCACGCCGCTCGACGGCACCACCGGGTTGTTCATGGAAGGAGCGATCAGCGCCTCCTGGGGCGGCGGCCAGGCCGACATCAAGGTCGCGGCCGTCGTCAACCAGCGCGCCAGCGGCACCTCGGGCGACCTGACGCTGCACCTCATCGCCACCACCGCGCCGCCGGTAGCTGCCCAGGGCTTCTCGTTCTTCGACCTCGCCAGCGTCGACCTCGGCACCCTCGACGCCGGGTTCGAGTTCGACGGCATCGATACCGGCGAGATCGCGTTCACGCCGCCGCCGACCGGTTGCTACTACATGTCGCTGCTGGTGCTGGAGGACGGCAACTTCGGCGACGTGCGGACCTTCAGCACCGGCGGCACCCTCACCAACACCGGCTTCGCTCTCTTCGGCTTCGGCAAGGCCTGCCCGGCGGCGACGTTCTGCACCAGGACCGCGACCGGCGCCTGCCTGTTGAGCGCTCGCTTCCAGGTCGCCGTCAGCTACACCAACCAGTCGACGGGGGCCGGCGCCGGCACGGTGCTGAGCTTCGGCGCCGCCCGGGCGGAAAGCGACGAGTCGGTGTTCTATTACTTCACCGATCCCAGCAACTTCGAGCTGGGCATCAAGATCCTGGATGCCTGTGCACTGTCGAACACCTTCTGGGTCTTCATCGGTGGCCTGACCAACCAGGGATGGGGAGTGCACATCCTCGATACCGCCACCGGCGCCACGAAAAACTATGGGAACCCCTTCGGCACGACGACGGTGACCACCACCGACACCGCCGCGCTGGCCTGTCCCTAGCGCCCGGCGCACGGCATCAACAGACTCTTCCCGCCCGCGCGCTCGCCGCGGTTCGCGAGCCGCGGGCGGGAAGAGCCCCCCAGCCATTCACACGCCTCCCGCGGCAGCCGCCGGTGCGAGAGCCCCGCCGGACCGCCGGCCATGTCGTGCCGCTCCCTCTTTCGCGTGTAGGACCGCCGCCGACAAAGCGCCGGGCTGAGCTCCCGCCTCGGGTCGGGGCTGCATCCGATATCGCGCGGCCCGCCGATGCCGCAGAGTTGCCGGTGAGAGAAATTTTCCAGGAGGACTCGCCGATGCTGCCAGAGAACTTGCCCCTTCGCCCGCCTGAAGCGCCGGACAGCAACGCCACCGGGGCAACCGCGCCGGAGCCGGGCGAAGCCCAACTGCATTCGGCGCTGGTGACCCAGCGGAACCGCGCCATCACCTACGCCGTTGCCGGTGCTTCCATCGCCCTGAGCCGGGCCGCCGGCATGCTCGACGTCCACTACCTGGCGAGCCTCGCCATCTTTGCCATCGGCATGCTGACCGTGGCCGGGTTCTCGCTCGCGGCGCGCCGCGCCGAGCGCGCGAACCGGCGGTCGAACCTGGCTCCCTGGTGGATCGCCTGCGACATGCTCCTGGTCACTGCCATGGTCTGGCTCACCGGCGGCGTTTCGAGCCCCTGGTTCCTGTGGTATCTCGGTTGCGCCGGCGCCGCCGCCATGCACCTCAGCCTGCGGCTCGCCGTCGCCGGCGGGCTGGCCTCCGCCTCGCTCTACTTCGGCGTGCTGGTGGCCCTGGGCCAGCTGCGGGGCCCGGGACACGTCCTCTTCCTCGCCACGGCGCACATGGTGTTCCTCTTCGGCGCTTCGCTCTTCCTGCTCGCCAACACCCGCGACCTGCTGCGGAGCACGGTGCTCAATCGGCGCCTGAAACAGGAGGCCGACGCCCGGGTGGACGAGCTGACGCGCGTCACCCAGGATCTCGAATCGATGAGCCGGCTGCTCCGGGACTTCACCGCGGCCGATCCACTCACCGGCCTGCACAACCGGCGGTACCTGATGGACCGGCTGGAAGTGGACGGTCAGCGATTGGGTTCCGACCGCCGCGCCGCGGCGCTCGGCGCCGGCGCGGGGATCCTGAGGATCGACGTCGACCACTTCCAGCGCATCAACCAAACCGCCGGACGCGCGGCCGGGGACGAGGTCCTCAAGCACCTTGCCCGCGTGCTGCGGCGCTGCGTGCGCGGTGACGACATCCTGGTGCGGTGGGGCGGCGACGAGTTCCTGGTCCTGGTGGCGCAGTCCGACCAGAGGCGCATCCACGAGGTGGCCGAACGGGTGCTGGCCGCCGTGCGCTCCCAGCCCTGCACCCTGGCCGGCGACCATTCCCTGCAGCTCACCTGCAGCCTCGGCTGGTCGCTCTTCGCCTGGCGGCGGTCGCAGGGGTCGCAGGACGGCCCGGCGCCCTGGGAAGGCGCCCTGGCCGCCGCCGAAGCCGCGCTGCACGCCGCCAAGAGCGCCGGCCGCGACTGCGCCCGCCACCTGCCGCCGCCAGAGCCGGCCGCGGCCGGCGAAAGTCCCGCGGTCGAGACACCGGCGCCGCCGCTCCTCGCGGCGCTCGACGCCGCCGCCGCGTGAGCCAGCGGCCGGCCATCCCCGCTTACTCCAGCCGTTGCAGGGCCAGCTTCGGCTCGACCTGCGCGGCGCGGTCGGCGGGGAGATAGCTGGCGAGCAGCGTCACCACGACCAGCAGCAGCGGCGCGACCGAGAAGGCCAGCGGATCGCGCGGGCCGATCCCGAACAGCAGGGTCCTGGTCCAGCCGGCGAGCACCAGGCCTCGCTGACCGCGCACGACCGGCTATCATGCCTCCGCGGAGACCCCCGTCGCGCCGCTCGGACCGTGACGGCGGCCTTGCTGGCGAGAAACGCCGGAGGGACCCCAACGATGAAGACGATGCAGAGACCGTTACCGAACCTCGAACCGGCGGCGACCGCGCTGGTGCTGATCGACCTGCAGCACGGCATCGTCGCGCGCCAGACGGCGCCGCGGCCGGCCACCGAGGTGGTGCACGCCTGCTCCCGCCTGTTGGCAGCCGCGCACAGCCTCGGCGTGCTGGTGGTGAAGGTGCGCGTGTCCTTCGCGCCGGATCGGGCCAACGCCCTGCGCCAGGACGTCGACGAGGGCCTCCCGCCCGCGCCGCCGCCCGGCTGGGACGAGCTGGTCGAGGAGATGCAGCCCGCCGAGGGCGAGGTGGTGGTCACCAAGCGGCAGTGGGGCGCCTTCTACGGCACCAACCTGGACCTGGAGCTGCGGCGCCGCGGCCGCCGCACCCTGGTGCTGGGCGGCATCTCCACCAACTTCGGCGTCGAGTCCACGGCGCGCGACGCCTGGGAGCGCAACTACCAGCTCATCCTGGTCGAGGACGCCATGGCGGCGTTGGACGCCGAAGCGCACCGCTTCGCGGTGACCCGCATCTTCCCGCGCCTCGGCCGCGTCTGTACCGTCGCGGACGTGCTCGCCGCCTGGGCCGCCGACGCCGAGGCTGGGCGATCCATCGACGCCAACCTGGGAGACCGGCTCTCGTGACCGGCACCTTCGCCGGCCGGTGCGCGTCTTTCCTGCTCTGCCTCGGTGCTCTCGGTGCTCTCGGTGCGGCAGCGCGGTTGCAGGCGCGGCAGCTGCCGGCCGTCGCGAAACCCGCCGCCGCCGGCGCCGGCGCGATCCGGAAGCTCGAGGTCTGCGACCGCTCGGACGCGATCGAGACGCTCCTGCGCCGTGGCGACTGGGCGGCCGCGGAGGCCATGGCCCGCACCGCCATTGCCGACGAGATCAAGACGCGGGAGACCGCCTTCGCCACGCTGGTGGCGCAGCTCGCGGTGGCCGAGGCCGGGCAGGGGCGCGACGAGGACGCTCTCTGGCACTGGCAGGTGGCGAAAGCGATGGGATGGCGGCGCGACCCCGCCGGCTACGGCACCGCCGGGGAGCTGCTGGCCAAGAGTCCGCACCGCCGGATCGACGAGCCGCCGCCGGGGCTGGTGGTGAGGCGGCCGGGCGACGGTGGCGAGCCGTTCACGCCGGCGCGCAAGCTCTCCGGGGCCGCGGTGACCCTGCCGGGCTCCTGGCGCAGCTTTCCGCGGGGCATCCACGCGCAGGTGGTCGTCGACCAGCAGGGCCGAGTGCGCCACCCGGCGGCCGCCGACAGCACCTTCTCGGCACTGACCTATGCCGTTCTCGAAGCCATGCGCGACTGGCATTTCGCTCCCGCGCAGGCCGGCGCCGAGCCGGTCGCCTCCTTCTATGACCTCGACCTCCCAGCCGCGAAACCGCTCGACACGGTCGTGGACTTCGGCAGCAGCCCGCTGGCCCAGCCGCTCGGGATGCTGCAATCAGCCCGCTACCGCGACGCCGAGAAGCGCCTGGACAGCCTGTGGCAAGACGCGCTCCGGGACACCGAGCCGCGGCGTGCCATGCTGGGAGTCGCGCTGGCGCTCAGGGCGCTGGCCGCCGCCGGCATGGGCCGCGAGGACCAGGCGATCTGCCGCTTCCAGGCGGCGCAGACCCTGGAGCCGCGGCTCTACGGCGCCGATCTCGGCGCCTTCGGCGCGCCGGGCGCGCTGCTGATGCGCCACCCCTGGCGCGCGCCGCAAACCGAGTGCGGGCAGGGGCTGACCGACGATCCGCGCCAGGCTGGCGGCGCCAAGCCGACGAAGCCGGAGCCCATCCTCCGGCGGCAGCCCGACTTCCCCGAGTACGCCCGGCACCTCGCGATCCAGGGCGGGCTGGTGGTGAGCTCCGTGCTCGACGAGAAAGGCGTGCTGCGCGACGTGGTGCTGCAGCGGCCAAGCCCCTCGCCCGGCCTCGACGCCGCCGCCCTCGACGCCATCTGCGACTGGCGCTTCAAGCCGGCCACCCTGGATGGCAAGCCGGTCAGGGTGCTCTACTCGCTGACCGTCACCTTCGAGATCCGCCGCTAATCGGCCAGGGCAAGTCCCGGGCTGCCCGCGGCTTCCCGCACCCCCGCTCGCCGGCCGAACGGAGGCGCGGGCGGCGCCGCGGTCACGTCACGGCTGCGCGGCGCTGGTGGCATCCACGAAGGCCCCGACGTCGGCCTTGAGCTGCTGCAGCGACGGCTCGTGCAGGTACATCATGTGGCCCGCGTCGTAGAGCTTGATCTGGATGCGAGAGCGCGCCAACGGGTCGAGACCGAGATGATCGATCTGCTGCTCGGTGCCGAGAAACGCGGTCGTCAGATCGTAGAGCCCGTTGACCACCAGCACCCGCAGATGCGGGTTGAACAGCAGGGCGTGCGCCAGGTCGGGGCCGGTGTTGACGGCCAGCAGTTGCAGCCCGCCCGGGGCCTTGTGCTTGAAGTCCCAGGCGCCGTTGGCGTCGAGGTTGAGCATGCGGTAGGTCTTGCCCTGGCCAAACTTCAGCTCGCCGTGGTAGTAGTCGAGGAAGGCGGCGGCGAACGGTAGCGAGGTGTATTCCAGGGCCGGGTCGTGCTCGGCGTCCTCGGCGAGCAGGTCGAAGGGCGAACCGGTGAAGCGGCCGTCGAGCTGGCCGGTGATGAGGTGCCGATCGCGGAACAGCTCCTGGGTGAACTGCGAGTTGCGCACCCGCAGCCGGGCCTGCTTGATGAACTCCACCGACAGCCCGGTGTACTCGTGCAGCTTGGCGGCGACCGCGTCGCGCTCCGCGTCGCTCAGCGCATCGCCCTTGACCAGCGCCGTGGCGTACTCGCCGAGCGCGAACTTGCGCACCTCGTCGAGGAACGGCGCGAGCTGGGCGGGCTGGTGCGGCAGCGCGTGATGGTAGGCCGCGACCGCGGCAAAGGTGGGCAGCTCGTAGACATAGGGCCGGTCGTTGGCCGGCCAGGGGATGAGGGTGTCGAAGTCGAGCGCCACCGAGACCAGGACGACGCCGTTGAAGGCCATGCCGTCATGGGTCTGCAGGTAATCCACGATCCCCGCCGAGCGGGTGGAGCCATAGCTCTCGCCGAGCAGGTACTTGGCGGAGCTCCAGCGGCCGTTGGCGCTGACGTACTGCGCGATGAAACGGGAGACCGATTCGATGTCCGTATCGACGGTCCAGAAGTCCTTGTCCTTGGCCGTGCCGACGGCGTGGCTCAAGCCGGTGCCCACCGGATCGATCATCACCAGGTCGCTCTTGTCGAGCAGGCTGTAAGCGTTGTCGACCACGCGGTAGGGCGGCGGCGTCGGGCCGCCGTCGACGGTGACGACGCGCCGCGGCCCCAGCGCCCCCATGTGCAGCAGCACCGAGGCGCCGCCCGGCCCGCCGTTGTAGGCGAAGGTGATCGGGCGCTTGGCGGCGGCGGTGTCGCGCTGGGTGTAGGCGACGTAGCCGATCGCGGCGTAGGGCTCGTCCTTGTCGTCGCGGACCACCAGCGTGCCGGCGGTGGCGGTGTAGGCGATCGACCTGCCGCCGATCGCCAGGCTGTGCTGGGTCGCCGATTGCTCGGACTTGGGCGCCTCGGGCGCCGCTTTCTTACCCTCCTCGGCGGCGGCCTTGTCGTCGGCGGCGGCGGTGCCGGCGGCGGCACCGAGCAGAACGGCGGTGGTCAGCAGGTAGGCGAGCGTCTTGTTCACGGGTTTCTCCTCTCGGTCGGCACGAACTCTTCGATCACCGCTTGACGCAGCAGCGCGGGCGGAACCAGGCCCTGGCTGAGCACGAAGTCGTGATACCGCTGGCGGTCGAACCTGGCGCCCAGCGCGCGCTCCGTTTCGGTGCGCATCTCCATCAGCCGCTGGTAGCCGCAGAAGTACGACGGCGCCTGGCCGGGCGCCTCGAAGGTGTAGCGCTCCACCTCTTCCGTGGCCAGGGCGTGCGAGACCGCCACGTCCTGCTCCAGCACGCGGAAGGCCTCCTCCCGGCTGATGGTGCCGCGCTGCAGGCCGGGGTCCAGGATGGCCCGCGCGGCGCGCATCAAGCGGTTCTGCAGCGCGAACAGCTGGCCGTCGAGCGGCTCGTAGGGCCGCATCTCCGCCTCGGCGTAGAGCGCCCAGCCTTCGACGTTGACGCTGTTGAAGGCGAAGATGCCGCGCGCGATCGAGATCCCGCCCTCGACCAGGTGGGAGAACTGCAGCTCATGGCCGGGGCGCCCCTCGTGCGCGGTCAGCGTCCACGATTCGCCGGCGTGGGTGAAGTCGTCGAACTCCAGCGTCTTGCCGCCCTTGCCCGGGATGCGCAGCGGCAGCACGAACTCGCCCATCTCGCCGGTGTTGCCGATCAGGCGTGGCGGGTGCATGTTGGGCGCCGGCACGGCGGCGCTCTCGGCCTCGCTGGCCATGCGCAGGCGCATCGGGCGGTTGGGCAGGGTGACGATCTTCTCGCGCCGGATGATCTCCTCGATCTGCCCGATGCGCTGCTCGTAGTGCGCCTTGATCGCGTCGCCGACGAGCTGGTTCTTCTTCAGCTCACGGATGACGTCGCGGTAGTCGGTGACGGCAAGGCCGCGCTCCTTGGCGATCAGCGGCGCCAGCGCCTGCATCTCGTTCTGCGTCTCGCGGAAGCTCACCTGGGCGCGGCTCACCAGCTCGTCGATCGGCATGTCGATGCCCGACTGCTGCAGGCGCAGCGCGTACGCTTCGGCGGGCAGGCGGAAATCGGTGCGGGCGCGCGGCAGCATCTCCCGGCGCACGAAGTCGTCGTAGGCGACGAGCTGCTCGACCATTTTCTGGTAGGCCGGCTCGTATCCCTGCATCGTGAACTTCTGGAACAGCTTGCCGACGCCGGCGCGGTAGGTGGCGCCGTTCTGCAGGTCCCGCTCGACCTCGTCCTTCGCCGGCCCGAGCAGCTTCGCGTCGCCGAGGCGCTCGCGCATCGCGGCGATCGCCAGCTCCGCGATCGGCCGCGTGCCGGGCTCGCTGCCGGCGTACTTGCGCAGGCGCACCAGCGCCGCCTGCCGCCGCTTTGGCGAAGCCTGCTCATCGAGCAGCGAGCGCAAGCCCTGGAAGACCGTCTGGTCGAGGGCGAAGTAGGGCAGGAAGAGGCGGCGGTCCACGTCTCGCTTGGCGATCTCCAGCTGGGTGGCATGAATCAGGATCTGCAGGTCCTGGCGCACCTTGGGATCGGTCTCTGCGGCCAGGTCCTGCTGGTAGGTGGCGAGCACGCCGCGCAGCGCGGTGTCGGCGCGCGCTTCGAAGCCGGGCTTGAGATCGACCACCTGCTCGTCGAAGCCCTCGACGCCCACGAAGCTGGCATCCTCGGGGGAGAACTGGGCGATGACCTGCAACAGCTTCTGGGAATATGCGTCCGAGCGCGCCACCCAGGCCCGCGGCGCCGCCGCCGAAGCAGGCGCCGCCGGGCCGGCAGTGCCGGGCGACGCCGCCGCGGCGCTGATCAGGACCGCCGCCAGCGCGGCAATGGGAACGGGTCTCTTCACGGATCTCTCCTCGGGTCGATGGGAGTGTGGGCGCGCCCGCCGGCCAACCCGCGGTCGCCGCCTGCTACGAAGTCTCGCCCGCATTACTACGGTCCGCGCCGGGAAAGGTTGCGCGCGCGGGCCTTGCCGGCAGAGTCAGGAGTGCGGCCTGGCTCTCGTTTCTCTACCTCTCGCCGCTTCCTTGGTGGCCGCCAGCAAGCGGCGCGCGAAGCGCCAGCTCCGGCGTCAGCCGTCGACCAGCACCAGCTGCCCGGGGTCGCACCGGCGGGCGATCAGGGCAGGGACCTCATCCTGCGCCAGCTCGCCGACCTCGATGTCGGCGCAGCCTTGATCGAAGGCGGCTTGCACGCTGCAGCCGGATGCCACGGCGAGGTAGAACGCGGCGGCGAAGCGGATCGCGGCGCGGTCGGCAACGGCGGCCGACATGCCGATCACACAATCGATGTGCTCGGCGATGGCCTCCGCCTGTTCCGCCGAATAGCAGGCGTTGAGCACCACGCAGCGCAGGTTCTGGTTGAACTGCTTCAGCAGATTCGCCAGCCGGGCCGCCGCGACCGGGCGGCTGCCGCCGCCGTCCGATTCCAACATGATTGCGCTCTCGCTGCCGTGGCCGCTGAAGTGGAGCACCCGTGGCTTGGTGCGCAGCAAGAAGCCCTGCAGCTCGGAGACCCGCACTGCCCACTGCTGGCGGAGGTCGCAGCGTTTACCCAGCGCGGCGCTGGCCAGGGCGTGATCGATCTCCCGCACCTCCTCGTCGAGCCGCAAACGCGTCGAGTCGGCGGGATTGGCGCCCAGGAAGAGGATGCGAACAGGCGTCTCCGGCATCGCCGCCGAACCGGCCGTGGCGCCGCCGCTGCCGCTTCCGGTGGCGACCGTCGTCAGCGCCCCGATATGGAAGCCGCCGCTCAGTCCGTTCATCGTGCCCACCGTAATATTGTTGCTTCCCGTCGCCTGCTGCTCGATGTGCGTTCCCGATTCACGCCTCGGCTCGGCGGCCGGAGCGCCTGATGCCACTGGCGCCGCCGGCCGGGGAGGCGCGGGAAGCGCGGGCGGTGGCGGCGGAGCCGGCCTGGCGACCGTGGCGATGTCCAGATCGCGTGATGCAACAGCGCTCGGCGGCAGATCGCGCGACGGTCCGCGAGCGGCCAGCCAGGCTGCCACGCCGCGCTCGATCTCCTGGCGGTGCTGCTCGGGGTCCTCCTGCCATACCAGCAGCTCGGCGGCGGACAGGGAAGGCGCCAGCTCGGCAAGGATGCGCCGGCAGGTGCGGCGCATCTCGACGTCGCTGGCGGCCACGTCCTGGTTCCAATAGGCGATCAGCTGCTCGACGATTGCGTCCGCATCGAGACCCATCGTCATCCCTCCTCTTGGCCATTCCAGCGGCGGCGAGCGGCGCCGCGCCGTCTAGCGCACCGGGGCCGGCGGCGGTTGCCCCACGGCCGCAGGGGCCACCGCGGTTGCCGCGCCGCGGTGGCGCTGCCACGCGTCCCAACCCGTCCTGCCCAGCGCCCAGGTCCCCAGGACGAGCAGCATCGCACCGAGCACCAGCGCCCAGCGCCAGCGGTAGAAGCCGAGCGCCCGTCGCAGGTGCGTTGCGATCGCCTGGGTTGCCGCATTCCGCACATCCATCCAGCGTTTCAGCAGGATATCGAGGCGCCGGTTCGCCGCCATGACCGCTGCCGCAAGGGCGACCTGTCGCGCCTCGGCGCCCGCCGGCACGCCTGGTGACTGTGAGGGCGGCACCCTGGCCGCTTGCAAGGCGCGGCGCCACTCGAAGAGCATCTCGGCCAGCAGCGGCTTGAGAATGGGACGCAGCTCCCGCTTGCGCGGCTCCGCCAGGTAGACCGCCAGGTGTCCCAGCAGTTCCAGGTCGCGGGTCTCGGGCGGCCGCGGCCCACGGGTGGCGGGGCGAGCACCGGCCGGCCGCGCCGCCGAGTCCCCCGGGGCCAGCTTGGTGGCATCCGGAGCGGCCGCCCGCAAGCGCTCCTCTTCGCGGTCCAACGCGGTGTCCGACAGGGCGGCGAAGATGCCCACCGCCAGCTGCTGTGCCGCCGGACGGGTGTCGTCGAGGATCCAACCGTAGAGCGACGCCTCCAGGCCGGTCAGAGGCCGCGGCGATCGCGTCCAGATCGGATAGCTGCGGCCACTCACCACGACGTTCTGGTCGCCGCCGCGCAGCTGCTGGCGCTGAAACAGATAGACGCGCACCGCGAGATCGATCATCGCCGGCCGGTCGGCGAGGCCGATGTGCTCGAGCAGCGCCTGCAGCAGGCTCGCGGCCAGCGCGAAGTTGCGTTGCGTCTGGATCTCGATGGCGGCGAGCGCATAGTAGCGGATGAAGGGATGGCCCTCTTCGGTCACCAGGGCTTGCAGCTTGCTCGCCATCGTCGCGCCGCGCAGCCGCGGCTGTTCCTCGTCGCAATGGATGAAGCCCCAGGTCAGCGCCACGGTGGCGAGCAGGATCTCGCGCGAGCGCACCTGCTGATCCTCGTGCTTCGCCTCGGCCCGCGCCAGCGCGGTCCAGCTGTCGAGGATCGGCAGGCACTCCTCGGGCCCGATCTCGCAGGCCCTCGCCGCGCCGCGCGCCACCGCGGGGATCAATTCCGTCGCGGCCAGCGCCCGCGTCCTGATCAGCGCTTCGAGCTCGCGGAAGTGCCAGGTGATGACGTGAGGCAGAGTGAACCTGCCGACCACATCACGCACGCGCGGGTTGGCGTCGGCGAGCAGCTGGGTGAGCAGGTCGGTGAGCGCCGGGGCCAGGTAGCCCTCGCGGTCGTACTGCGCCGCATGCCCGACCGCCAGCGCCACCGCGGCGCGCACCGCCCCCCAGGGATCCGGTCCGAGCCTGGCCGCACGGGCGATCCGCGAGCCGCTGTCGCCGACGTTGCACGCCTCCGACCACCAGTGCTTCAGGAGCTTGAACAGCGTCTCGTCCCTGCCGTCCTCGCCCCGCCAGGCGGCCAGGGCGCCGGCGACCAGCTGCTGCACGCTTTCCGAAGGGTCGGCGGCGAGATCCAGCAGATACGGCTCCACCATGTCGATCGACAGCAGGCCGATCATGCTGAGCGACTCCACCAGCACCTGGTGGAGTTGCGTCGATCCGCTCTCGGAGCGGCCGAGGGCCCGCGCCGCCGAGCCGGCGATGCCGGACGACCTGCCGGCCGGCGGCGCGGGCGAGCCGCTCCCGGACGCCGACTCGCGAATCATCTCCGTCAAGGCCGGCAGCGTCGCCAGCAGCCGCCGCCGTTGGTGCCGCCATGCCGCGCTCAGGATCTGCCGGCGGCGCTCGCGCGAACCGCTCTCGATGCGCACGAAGCCGCCTTCGACGCGGCGCTCCTTGAAATAGGTCTCGAAACGGCTGAGGTCACCGTAGTCGAACTGTGGCAGCAGCGGGTCGCTGCCGCGCCAGGTGGTCTCGACCAGCAGCTCGAGGCCGGCGAACAGCAGGTCGTCGGGGAGACCGTCGAACAGCACCAGACCTACCGCCAGCAGCTGATCGCGGGCGTCGAGCTGGTCATACCATTGGAGGACCCCCTCGGGATCGCCGGCCAGCTCCGCCAGCTGCCCCTCGATGTCGGTACGGGAGGATGCCGTGGCGCTCGCCAGCAACCCGCGGGCGAAGAAGCGCACGTTCTCCGGGCTCTTCAGGCTCTCGGCCGCGGCGAGCAGCGGCAGGCCCGCGATCAGCAGGCCGGAGTCCGGGAGATCCGGCAACAGGCCTTCCGGGACCGGCAGCTCGGAATCGAGGAGCAGGCGGAACAGGAAGGCGGCGAGCTGGGGATAGCCGTAGTACGCCTCCGGCGCGAGCTCGTGCCAGAGCTGCGGGTGGTAGCCGCCTTCGCCGATGTGCCAGCTCTCGCGGCTACCGTCGGTCGTGATGATGGCGTAGGCGTTGCGCGCCGATAGCAGCTGCAGCATCTTGACGGGCCCGTAGGCGGCGAGCTGCGATTTGGAGATCTCGGGCAGCAGCAGGATCGTGTGGCCCTCGCCGCCGAGCGCTCCCTCCAGCCGCTGGGCCGCCTGGCCCCGCCAGCGCTCCCGGATGGCCAATTGCGACGCCTTGCCGGCTGTGAGCCGCTGCCCCAGCCGATAGGCCAGGTCGCGGGCGCACTCCGCCTTGTTGGCGAGCGGTCCGGCGAGGATCAGCAGGCGCTCTCTCGCGAGCAGCTCGACCAGCTGGTCCGCAGCCGGCGACTCGAATGGCGGCTCGACCCGCAGCTCGGCCAGCACGAGGTCGAAGAACTGGTTGTCGGAGACGACCTGCACGTCGCCGATGTGCACGCCGCCGCCCACCTTGCCGAAAGCCGCGGCGACGTTACCGCTGCCCGCCACCGAGGTCGTTTGCTGGATCGTCTCTTCCACTGTCTCTTGTGCCATCGAGCCGCTCCGGCGCCAGGTGAGAGCGGACCATGCGCCGCCCGTACCGGGGAGACACCGGCCGGCGCCCTTTGTTGAGTCACCCGCTCGGCGCCCGGCGGTGTCTACTCCCTTGAGCCCCGCCGGTGCCGGCGGCGTCTGCCTGACAGGAGAGAACCTCTTGAGCCGCATCGAGCGCAGCGGAGAGATTCTGGGTTTTGGCAGGTACACGACCGTCTACGCGGGATGGGATTCGCTGGTCGAGCGGCAGGTGGCCATCAGGGTGTTGCAACCAGGGGCGGCCGCCAATGACGCGTTCGTGCGCGCCTTTCTCGGCAGGGCGGCGCAGATGCTGGACGTGGTGGACGAGCATGTGCTCGCCACCTACTCGATCGATCACGGCCAGCAGCCGGCGGCCGTCGTGCGGGAGGTCGCCGATCAGACGCTGGAGACGACGCTCCTCTCCGCCCCCGTGGGGATTCCGCGGGCCGAGGCGATCCTCCGGCAGGGCCTGGCGGGTCTGGACGCGCTGCACAGCCGTGGGATGGTGCACGGCGGCGTCAAGCCGCAGAACCTCTTTTGGGTCGGCGAAACCTGCAAGGTAGGCGACTTCGGGCTGCTGTCACTGCCCGCCGGCGTGCCGCCGGAGCCGGGGCGCGACCGGCGCTACACCGCGCCCGAGGTGGTGCGCGGGGACGGCTGCACCGCCGCCGTCGACGTCTATGCGCTCGGCCTGGTGATCTACGAGCTGCTGCTCGGCTCGCCGCGCTTCGAGAAGCTGGCGGCGGAGCGGGCCCGCGAGGCTCATGCCGGCGGCGAGGCCGACGCCCGGCTGGCGAGCGGCGACGCGCTGTGGCCGGCGTTCCAGGGCTCCGCGCTCGACCTTGCCCCGCTGCATGAGCTGCTGGCCGGCTTCCCGGTGGCGCTCTCCCTGACGGTGCGGCAGATGACGTGCAAGGACGCGAGCGCTCGCTTCGCCGACGCCGGCCAGGTGCTCACCAGCCTCGGCCCAACCAGCGCGCCGGCCGCGTCGGCCGGCGGCGGGCACCGCCCTCGGGCGGAGCCGGAGAAGGCGGCGGAGCGCAGCGGCCGGCCGGCAGCCGGCCTCGCCAAGCAGATCCTGGTCGCCGCCGGCGCCGCCGCGCTGCTCGTCTGCCTGGGGTGGCTGTTGGCGCGCAAGGACAGGGTGGACCCGATCCCCACGATCTGCCCAGCCGCGGGAGTGGCGAGCGCCACCTCCGCCGCAGGGCTCGGGACGGCGCTGCGCAGCCTCTCCTGGGCCGATTCGTCGTTCTCCTTCGACCTCGAGCGCTCCGCCGGTATCGAGCCGTCCGCCGGCGGCGGCACGCCGACGGTCCCGTTGGGAACGCCCGTCCGCTTCCGCGTCGCTTCCGGCCACCCGGGACACCTGCTGGTTTTCGAGCTCAACGCCGATGGCGACCTGACCTGCCTCTATCCCAACCTGCGGCGGCCCGACCTGCCGGTCGACGGCGGCCCCGGGGGGCTGGTCGTGCCGGTGCCCGAGGATGAAAGAACGTTTTCCTGGCAAGCCTCCAAGCCGCCCGGCCTCGACCTCGTCTTCGCGGTGCGTTTCGAGCAGGCGATGTCGCTGCCGGAGGCCGCCGGCGCAGGGCCGCCGGAGCAGTGGAAGCGCGTGTACCCCTGGCATGGGGCCGGCGGCGAGAACGCGGCGCCGCCGGCCAAGGTCTTTGCCGAATGGGTGGCGCAGATGCGCTGCGCTCATCCGCGCGAGGTCGCGATGGCGGTGCGTGATCTCGCGGTGGTGGATCGCTAGCCCGCGCCGCTACGGCACGGTGTCTCCCGAACCCATGTTCACGAACTCGACCCGACGATTGGCCTGGCGGCCTGCCTCGGTGTCGTTGGAGGAGCCCTTGACCATGCCGACACCATGCGCAAGAAGCCGTTGCGGATCGATACCGCATCGGTCTTTCAGGAAGCTCACCACCACTTCCGCCCGTACCTGCGCCAGGTGGGCATTGTAAGCCTCGGAGCCGACGTTGTCGGTAAAACCGTCGATGCGGAAGCAAGAGGACGGAATCTGTGCCAGCGCCTTGCCGGTGATCGTGAGAGCCTCGGCCGCCGCCGTAGTGATGTCCGTGGAATTGAACGCGAACTCGACGGGAATCGCCGGCACGGGGGTGGTGGCCTTCGCCTCGATGCCGCGCGTCCCGTGCCTGAAGACGTTGCATTGCGCCCGCACCGGCTGCGGATGCGGCCCACCGATCGCCATACGCGCCGTGCCGGGCGGCGCCAGCAGCTCGAGCAGCCGCTCGACTGTCACCTCGCTCGGCTGCAGCACGACTCGCTCGCCGGCCTCCTGCGCCGTGGCCGCCGGCGCGAGCCCGGCGTAGCGCAGGGATAAGACGGCGAGGGCAATCAGCAGAAGGGGGCCTGCGGCGCGCTGCCGGCCCGGGGTCCTGACCGCTTCACGACGGGTGCTCATGCGATCGATCTCCTTTCGAGTGGTGCGGGGCCGGAGCGGCGCCCGCTCATGGGGAAGGGGGCCTGCCCTCGGACTTGGGGACGGTGACCAGCGGCAGGCCGCGGTCGAAGCTGGTCGGGCCGACGGCGGGGATCTGCTCGTCGCGGGTGGCGCGGCGCACGTTCTCACGCACGTATTCCATGAGCTCGCCGAGCGTCACGATGTGATCGCCGTTGCGGTCGGCGGCCCCGGCGAGCCCCTGCAGCAGGAAATGAGTGAACACGCCATGGTTGCCCCACCGCGCGTCTTCCTGCGACAGTTGCGCCGCTTCGCTGGCGGTGAGGATGGCGAGCCCGCCGCTCGCATGCTTCATCTTTTCGAGGAAGGCTTGATTGATCGGATTCGTCTCCAGGCCGCGCGAGCCGTTCGCCGGCGCGGCGATGCCGGCGCTGTGGCAGGCGTCGGTGAGGATCAGCACGTCGCGCGCCGGGATGTCGGCGATCGCTTCGCGCACGTGGCGCATCAACAGCCCGGTGCCGGCGAGATCCTTCACCCGGGTGTCGTGGGCCACCAGGTAGAGGTCCTGGGGGTGGTTCGGATCGGGCGCCCCGTGCCCGGCGAAGAAAAACACCACGAAATCGTTCTCCCTCGCCTGGCGCAGGAACTCGCGCAGGCCGGTGTTGATGGCGCCGACCGTCGCCTGGCGGTCGAGCAACAGACGCACGTCCTGGGCCTGGAATGCCGCGGGCCCCAGAGCCGGGTTGGTGAGCGCCTTGTACATGGCCCTGGCATCGTCAGCGGCAAAGGCCAGGTCGATCGCCGGCTCGGCATAGTGCGAGATCCCGACGATCAACGCGATCCGGCGCCCCGGTCCCGGCGGCGACGCGTGGACCTCGGCGGCCCTGGCAACGGCGAAGACGCGACGCGCCGTGGCGCCGCTCTGATTCGACACCAGGATCTCCACCTGGTGAGGGCCCGCCGACGGCAGCGCCACGTAGGCGTTGAAGATGTAGCTATCGGCGCTCTCCGCGGTCAGCGAGGTGATCTCCTGGCCATCGACGAGCAGCGACTTGAGCGGCGAGGCGCTCTTGATGCGGCCGCGGACGCGCAGCGACGGGCCGTCCACCGCGAGCGGCGGGCCGCGCAGCGCCGTGCCGCCGGCGCCGCTGTCACCGGCGACCCCGCTCGGCTCCATCAGCGCCAGAAGGATCTCCGGCCGCGGCTCGGGGCGATGCACCGGCGCGACGCCCTGGTGCGCGAAGACCGCCAGGCTCCCGTGTCGCGTGCCGACCACTAGGCGCCTGCCGTCGGGGGAAAAGCTCAGCGCCGTCACCGCGTCCTCGCAGGGGATCTGGGTGATCCGCTTGCCGCTCGCCGCGTCCCAGACCGTCACGCTCGCCGCGGAGCCCGCGGCCGCCACGAACCTGCCGTCCGGGCTGACCGCCACCGCCGCGAGGTCCTGGTGCTCGCCTTCGAGGTCGCGCAGCTCGGTGCCGGTCTCACCGTCGATGAGTCGCACCCGGTCGTCGCTGTCGATCTCGCGCGCCAGCGTTAGCGGCGAGGCCAGGGCTGACCGGTTGCCGGTCAGCTGCTGCAGCCCGAGCGCCAGCGCCTTGCCGTCGTTGCCGGTAGCTGCCGACAGGATGTCGAAGTCGATCTGACTCTCGCGCAATGCCTGCTGGGTATCGGCCTGCCAGAGCGCGATGCGGTGGCCGCGGTCGATCGCCAGCAACCGGCGGTCGCCGCCCAGGGGCGCGAGGAGCAGGACGGCCCGCGCCCGCCGCTCGCGGTGGCCGAGCTCGGCGAAGGGCTGCCCCGCCGGTGTCCAGAGCCTGATCCGGCCGTCCTCACCGCCGCTCGCCACGTAAGAGCCGTCGGCCGTGAAGGTCACCGCCGTCGCCGCTCCGCGATGCGCGTCCGGCACCGCGGCCACCAGCGCCAACGCGGGCGCCGGTCCGGTCGAGCGATAGAGATACAGGGCGCCGCCGCGGTCGGTTATGGCGATCAGCTCGCCGCTCGGAGCGACCGCCGCGGCCACCGGCTCCTTGCGCAGCCCGGCGATCTCCGAGCGCTTCTGGATCTCGCCGCGGGCACCGAGGCCGATCACCTTCGCCTGGTTTCCGGCCAGGGCCAGCAGCCAGCTGCCGTCGGGGGCGAAGGCCAGCGAGCGCAGGGCGCCGGCGGCGACCTGGTGGCGACCCTCCAGGATGAAGCCGGCTTCCTGGGCCATCCCGCGTCCGCCCGCCAGGCCGGCGAAGAACCAGGCGGCGGCGAGCAGGGCCAACGCCCGCCGCCGCCCGCCCGCCGTTCCCCCTTGATGCGGCGCCCCCGGGTTCCGGTCGTCCATGGTCATCTGGATGGCTGCCGTCACCAGAGGTGCGAGAAGCCGAACAGCATGGTGATCGACTTGTCGAAGGAGTGGCTGTTGAAGGAATAGCCGGTGGTTGCCGACGCCGTGAAGGCCGTGCGGCGGTCCAAGAAGTAGCGGACGCCGCCCTCGACGTCGAGCACGCCGCCGCTGCCGCCCTGGGTCCCGAAGAGCACGGTCACGCCGCCGCCCACGTAGGGGACCAGCTTGTCCTTCGAGAAGTTGTAGCGGTAGAACGGACCGATGCTGCCGAACAGCGCGGGACCGCCGGTGATGGTGCCGGTGACTTCCACTCCGACCTGTTGATAGTCGGTGAAGAAGCGCCCATAGCGCACATCCACCGCCCCGGCATCCGCGTTCTGGCTGCCGGAGGTGGCGAGCGACAGGGCGCCCTGCAGCTGGATCTCGTTGTCTCCGCGTTGCTGCTGCGCCTGACAGGGTGCCGCGACCGCCGCCAACACCACACCGACCACTGCAAGCCACAAGAGCTTCATTGCCACGCCTCCCGCGCCGCCAGCTGAGCGCCGATGCCCGCCCCATCAGTGAGCCGGGCTTGATGTCCCGTAGAGACACCGGGCGGCGCGGTTTGTTGAGCGCGGGAGCGCCCACCCCCATACACTGATGGCGGGTGAGGTTGCCGTCCGGAGGCACACCGGTTTATCTCGGCGCACCCCCGTGAATTTCAGTCGTTGCGTAGGGCTGCCATGGGATCGAGGCGGGTGGCGCGGCGGCAGGGTGGCCAGGTGGCCAGGTGGCCAGCAGAGCAGCGGAGCACCTGGCGGGGGCGGGCTCCGAGAGCGATGCGCACTGCCAGCTCCCGGCCGGCGCCGGTCGTGGCGCGGCTTGCCTCGCGCGGGCAGGCGGCGAAATCGGGCCGGGTGGCTTCGATCAAGTCCCGATCAGACCCTCTTTCCACTCGCGGATGTGCCACCTGCCGACGACCCCACCGAGCACGAACGGATCGGCGCGCGCGAACTCCTCGGCGGCCTCGCGGCTGGTAAAGATCGCCATTGCTCCCTCGGCGGGGTTGGCGAACGGTCCAGTCATCAAGAGCGTCCCCTGAGCCTGAAACTCGACGTTCCGCGCCCGATGTCCCGGGAAGAGCTGGGGGGCCTTGGCCATCCCCCCGTCAGCCAGCTCGTAGAGCAAGACGTATTTCATACCGCTCCTTCCGTCGTAGGCCTGATCTCCGCAGCGGCGGCGCGTCCGCGGCGGCGCGGCGGCATGGCACCGAGTCGCCATCCCGCGGTGCAAGATGGCTCGTGCATGCTATCAACCCCCAGGCTCGGGAGGGCGGCGGCGGTCAGTCCGCCGCGGCCGCCGGCGCACTGGCGATCGGACCAACCCCTGCCGCAGCAAGCTCGCGATTCACCGCGGCGAGCTCGCCATCGGTGAAGGCCCGCCACGCGGCGAGGGCCCGCGCGGTCAGGGCACGTAGCGCGCTCAGGCCGGCGCGGGCGTCGGCGCTCGGCGCGGCATCGGCCCCTTCGATCGCGTCGAACAGCGTGTTCGCGCGGTCCACCACGAACCGCACGCTGTCGACCCGCGGTGGCGAGCCCGGCCGGGCGCTCGCCCGCTCCAGGTCGTCGGTGACTCCCGAGACCGCGGTGGCGTCGCGCCGGAGCTTCTCGAGGCGCTCCCGCAACGCCGCCGGCACCCGCTCGAGGCGGACGCCGATCTCGTGCAACAGGGCATTGGCGGCCGCCTCCGCGCTCGCCAGCGACACCTGCACGGCCTGCACCTCGCGCGCCGCTGCCAGCTGCTGCTCGTAGGCGCTCGCCGGCAGCGCGAGGCGCGGGTCGGGGAGGATGTCGAGACTCTGCTCGAGCCGGCGGCCGTCGACGGTGAGCACCAGTCGATAGCGTCCCGGCGCGGCCCAAGGACCGTCCGCCCAGGGGGCGTCGTGGCTCGTCTCACGGGGTGCCGCCCACCGCAGCGGCCAGACGAACCGGTGCATGCCCGGCCCGGTCGTCAGGGCGGCCCGCTGGACCGACCACTGCGGAGCCACCCGAAGCTTGGCGGGCGCGACCGGCTTGGGCGCGTCGGCACTGCTGTAGCGGCGGACCAGCCGGCCGCCGGCGTCGAAGATCTCGAGCGTCACCGCCTCGCGAGCAGGCGACCGCAGCACGTAGTCGACGTAGGCGCCGTACGGCGGATTCGCGGCCGCCGGCTCGTCCTTCTGGAGCGGCGTGCCGGTGAATTCGGCGACACGCAGGCGCACCGCCGGCACGGGTCTGTAAAGCCAGGCGGCGGCCCCCACCTCGCCCGCCTGGCGCAGCGGCTCGACGTCGTCGAGGACCCAGAAGCCACGCCCGTGCGTGGCGATGACGAGATCGGCGTCGTGCACCTCGAGATCGCGCACCGAGGTGACCGGCAGCCCGAGCTGCAGCGACTGCCAGTGGTCGCCGTCGTCGAAGGACACGTAGACACCCTTCTCCGTGCCTGCATAGAGGAGCCCGCGCCGCGCCGGATCGGCGCGCACGGCGTTGACGAAGCTGCCGTCCGGGATGCCCGCGACGGCGAGCTCCCAGTGCGCTCCGCCGTCGCGGGTGCGGTACAGGTAGGGGCGGAAGTCCTCGACCCGGTGGCGGTCGACGGCCGCATAGGCGCTCTCAGCCGCGAACGGCGAGGGCTCCAGGATGCCGATCTTCGACCACGGCGCGAGCCCCGCCGGGGTGATGTCCTGCCAGTGGCCGCCCTCGTCGCGAGTGCGCCAGATGCGGCCGTCGTCGGTGCCCACCCAGAGGTCGTGATCGGCGAGGCGCGAGGGGGCGATCGCGTAGACGACGCCGCGGCGGGGACCGCCGTGGAGATCGTCGGCCGCGGTCGCGGCGTCCAGGGTCGCCGGCACCCCGGGATCCTCGCGGGTGAGGTCGGGGGAGATGACCGACCAGTGGTCGCCCCCGTCCGCGGTCCGGAAAACCTTCTGGTTGCCGAAGTAGAGGACCTCGGGGGTCCGCCGCGTGAAGGCAAGCGGCAGCGTCCATTCGTCACGGTAGATCTCGCCGGGATACGCGAGTGTTGGATCGACGTTGCGAGTCTGGCCGGTGCGGAGGTCGAGACGCGCCACTCGCCCGCCGTAGATCGTCAGCGGATCGTCGGGATCGGGCGCGATCATGTCGCTCTCGCCACCGGCGGTGACCTCGGTGAACTGCATCATGGTGATGCCGTCGTTGGAAGTGGTGCGGACCGGCAACGCCACCGCACCGGAGTCCTGCTGGGCGCCGTAGACCCAGTAGGGAAAACGGCGATCGGTGGTGACGTGGTAAAGCTGGGCGGTCGGCTGGTTGTGCCACGAGCTCCACGAGGCGCCGCCGTCGACCGATACCATCGCGCCCTGATCGACGCCGAGGATCCGTGACGCCGGATGGTCGGCGTCGATCCACAGCGTGTGGTAGTCGTCGCCGGTGGCGTCGCCCTCGACCGGTGCGAAGGTCCCCCCGCCGTCGCG
This sequence comes from uncultured Acidobacteriota bacterium, assembly GCA_963732005.1. Classification (GTDB taxonomy): domain Bacteria; phylum Acidobacteriota; class Thermoanaerobaculia; order Multivoradales; family UBA5704; genus JASLEW01. Next base: position 1,348,549 of record CAVSXT010000005.1, on the reverse strand, counting down.
CGAGCGGTAGAGGTTGGTGTCCGAGATCCACACCACGTCGGCGTCGGCAGGCTCGACGGTGATGCCGCAGAAGTACCAGCCGCGCTGCCAGATCCTGCGGTCATCGCTCTTGCGCGTCCAGTGCTCACCGCCGTCGTCGGAACGGTAGAGGCCGCCGGCCGCCGCATCGACGACGGCGTAGACCCGCTGCGGCGCGGCAGTGGCGACGGCGATCCCGATCCGGCCCGGGTGGTCGGGGAGGCCGTTGCCGGCGAGCTCCCGCCAGTGATCGCCCCCGTCGGTCGATTTCCAGAGTCCGCCACCCGGTCCGTTCGAGGGCGGATAGACGCTCCACGGCGGCCGCCGCGTCTGCCAGAGAGCCGCATAGACCACCCGCGGGTTGCCGGGCTCGAAGGCGAGATCGATGGCGCCGGTGTCGGCGTCCTTCGTGAGCACCTGCTGCCAATGCTGGCCGCCATCGGTGCTGCGGAAGACGCCGCGCTCGGCGTTGGGGCCGTAGGGATGACCGAGGGCAGCGACGAACACCCGCTCGGGATCCTGGGGATCGACGAGGATACGGCCGATCTGCTGGGTCTCGGTCAGTCCCTGGTGCGTCCAGCTGCGCCCGCCGTCGGTGGACTTGTACACGCCGTCGCCCTGCGCGATGTCGGAGCGCATGTCGGCCTCGCCGCTCCCGACGTAGAGGGTGCTCGGCCGGGATGGCGCCACCGCGATCGCGCCGATCGTCGCGATCGGCTGGCTGTCGAAGATGGGCTTCCAGGTGCGGCCGGCGTCGCGGCTCTCCCACACGCCGCCGTTGACCGCGCCGAAGTAGAAGTGGTCGGGTTCACCCGGCACGCCGGTCACGGCGAGCACCCGGCCGCCGCGGAAGGGGCCGAGCAGCCGCCAGTGGAGAGCGGAGAACAGCGCCGGGTCGACGAGGCCCTTGGCATCCTCGGCGATGGCGGGACCCGGGACGGCGAGAGCGAGCCCGGCGGCGCCCGCGAGGAGACCACGGACGAGGTGGCGGTTGGCGTTCATGCCGTGGAAGATTAAACGAGCCACCGGCATCGATGGAAGGCAATCGGGCTCCTTCGCTGCCAGGCCTTCCCGGCAGCATGGCAGCGCGTCCAGCGGCGCTCCCCGAGCTGGCGCTTGCGGGAAGGCGCTGCTGACCGCCAGCAGGCAAGCCCCAGTACGCACACAGAGTGCTGGCCGGCGCCGGCCGGCACTCCTTTCGCAAAGCGCTCGTGTGGCTCTCAGTGGTCGTGTTTGGTCACGTTGAGAGGTGTTCCGTCCGACCACTTATTGACTACCACCATGAACACGGTCACCGGTTCGGGAGCACCGTTGAACTGAGAATTCAAGAACACCGGCGTGCCAGGCTGGTCTGAGCCCCAGGCGGCGGTATCCATCTTGGGCAGGTAAAACATCAGATGCGGCGCCCACGGCCCGGAGCCGTCGCCTAGGCGCTGATCGTGCGACATCATGTAGCACATCCCACCGGGCTCCAGGGCGGGCAATTCCCTCTTCTCGAGAGCAGTCTTGATGGCGCTGGCGATCTCAGCTCTGGAGCGTCCGGCCATCACCATCTCGGCCCTCTTCAAGGTGATTGGCAGGATGGATCGGACGGCAGGAGGATTGAAACAACCCGGACCCCGCACCGTGGGGGTCCAAAACCCCGGATCGTGGAAGCCGCCCGACCACGATCGATCCACCAAGCATACGAAACCGTTCTTTCCTGTGCTCGCCGTCTCGAAGCCGTGCCGCGTCAGTACCAGGACCGTGGCGTCGGCCGATATCACGGGCGGCGCTGCGCTACGCGCCAACGCGATCTCAGCGTTGCGATCCGCCATGAGGTACGGCTCCACCGGCCCAATGGTCGGTGCCGACGTGTCGCTGGCCCGCGCCCAAGCAGGGCTCAGCGTTACAAACGCCACCAAGAGTTGCAGTGAGATCGTCCGTGCCGCTCCTTTGTTCATCGCTCCTCCGTGCGCCGGTCGAGCCGGCGAAGCGTGGTGAATGAGAGACGGATCTCCCCAACCCTTATGAGTGGACGGCGCAGAGGAGATGGTTGCATCGACTGCGGCAGCGTGGAGAGTGACATGCGGAATGCGGGGGGAGGGCGAGGTGACAGAGAGGGCGCAGCGCTATGATTCCGTCGCCGGCTTGCCGCCCAGGACTTCGGCGCCCACGCCGCATGCAACCTTTTTCAACGCCTGGCTCACTCATGCAAGGAGGGGCGCTGTGGCAATCGCAGACGAAGAGCGAGCACTCGTTGACCGCTTCCTGGCCGATCGAGACGAGCGCGCCTTTCGCGAGATCTATCGGCGGCACGGCCCTGCTCTCTATGGGTTTGCGCGCAACCTCCTCGAGCGCGACGCCGTGGTCGAGGACATCGTGCAGGAGGCGTGGCTCCGCGCCGTCCGGCGGTTGCCATCGTTCGACGGGCGATCCAGCCTCCGCACTTGGCTGATCGGCTTCGTTGTCAACTGTTGTCGTGAAAGCTGGCGCGACGCGCGCCGGCATGGCACAGAACAGGTCGCGGACGACCCACGCGAAGACGCGGCGCAGCCGGCCGGCAGCCATGCAGAGAAGCTCGACCTCGAGCGGGCTTTGGCGCGCCTCGCCCCAGGCTATCGGACCGTGCTCCTGCTCCACGACCTACAAGGCATGACGCACGAGGAAATCGGCGAGCTCCTCGAGATCGCGCCCGGCACTTCGAAGAGCCAGCTCGCACGAGCCCGCCAAGTCCTGCGTAGCTTGTGGGCCAGGCCAGTGCCCCACGGAGGCGAAAATGGAAGATAAGGACCGCGAGTGGACGGAACAGGAACGTGCGGCGTTCGCCACGCTCCTGCAACAGTCGGCTCCGCCTTCGGAGCTCGAGCGCCGGGTGATCGGCCGGCTTGCCACGGCGGGCTTGCTCGCTCGGCGCCGGGCGCCCGTGGCACACCGGAGCTGGCTACTCGCAGCCGGCCTCGCGCTGCTCCTGGTGGGTTTCGGGCTTGGCCGCTGGCAGACTCCGTCCTCGAATGCAGGACCAATGGCCCGCTACCTCCTGCTCCTGCATGAAGACGAGTCTTTTCGACCAACTCGGGCTCCCGTGGCTCTCCGCGCTGAGGTCGGCCGCTGGGCGAGGCGCCTGCAGCGGGCGGGCGAGCTCATCGAGGGCGACAGGCTAGGGCTCCAAGGCCACCTGCTGACGTCAGGTGGACTGGAAACCGGGCTCGCGCCCGGCGACGTCATCGCCGGGTTCTTCGTGCTCCGTGCTGTAAGCGACGAGCGCGCGTTGGCTATCGCCCGCAGCTGCCCGCATCTCGCTTACGGCGGGCGCCTCGAGTTGCGCAAGATCGAGCCAGATGGTCGAGTTGGGGTACTCTGCCCGGAACCCCTGCTGCATGGTGGACTCCTTCTCCCCTGATCCCTCGAGCGGCACCCTCAGAGGGCGCAAGGAATGCTCTGGGCAAACTTGAACACGTCAGTCGGGTCGTATTTGTTCTTGACGTCGATCAAGAAGGGCACGAAGTTGTGCGTCGGACTGCTCCAATAAGCGTGGACGTAGGCGGGGTTCGGTGGCGTCGTCAGCTGAGCTCCGAGCTGCAGGTCGGGGACGCCGTACTGGGCCGTCGACGATTGCAGGATCGGGTTCATGACGGCCCACAAGGCATCGACGAAGGCCAGCGATTGCGGCTCCAGCGACTGCTCGGTCCACAGCGCGCCCGCGTGGTACCACAGCACCGTGCCTTCGCGCGCCGGGACGACCGCGCTGTTCGGGTCGATCCGGTTCGACTGGCCGCCCATCAGCAGGAGGTTGAGAAAGCCGGCGCCGCGGGTGGGCTCGTCGGTGGGCGCTTGGGTCAGCAGGAAATTGACGATGGGCTGGAACTCCGCCGCCGTCAGCGAACGGAAGGCGAACTTGGACTTCAGCTTCCAATGGTTGTACACGGGCATCGGGACTTCGAAGGCGACGGTGTTCGCCGCCTCGAGCGACGACATTTCCTCGATATCGATGGCCGTCTGGTCGAGCGGAGGCGGCAACAGTTTGAGCCAGTGGTCCTGTAGGATTTGCGTGAGCGTGTCCTTCGCCTCCGCCACCTTGCCGTCCTCGACGCGGAACTCGCCGTTGATGACGAGTACGGCCGCGCCGTCTGACGACGCGTTGGCGGCGGCAACGCTACTCAGCGCATCCGGCGCCGCCGCCGCCAGGTTCTGCCATGCCGCGAGCACGGCGGCGCCGTCTTCCAAATCGAAGACGGTGTTGTAGAACAGGATGCACCCGGCCGGCACCACCCGCAGGGTCAGCCGCGTCATGACGCCCAAGCCCGCCGCCCCGGCACCCTTGCTGGCCCGGTAGAGGTCCGCATATTCGTTGGTCGCGTTGGCCACCACCACGCTGCCGTCAGCCAGCACGTACTGCACCTCCACCAGCTGGTCACAGGCGAAGCCGAAGCCTCGGGTCGAAAAGCCGACGCCGCCGGTGCCGACGAGACCGCCGACGCACACGGGCGCGCACTGGCCGCCGCCTGGCAGGGTGAGGCCGAGCTTGCCCAGCGCCGTGTAGAGAACGCCGAGACGGACCCCGGAGGCGACGTGGACGAGGTTCGCCTCGGTGTCGACCTCGAACTGCGCGTCGGTATTCCCCGGTCCCAGCGTGAGAAAGGTCAAATCGACGATGACCTCGTTGCTGCTGGAGAGCCCTTCGTAGGAGTTGTTCCCCGATCGGATGCTCACGCTGAGCTCGTGATCGCGGACGAAGTTGACCCAGAAGACCACCTCCTCGACCGTCCGGGGGAAGGCGATGGCCAGGGGCAGCTTGACGAACCGGAAGTTGAACGGGCTGCGATCGCTGCCGTACGAGAGCGACCAAGGGAAGACGACGTCGTGCTCGCGGCTCAAGGCGAGCAGGTAGTCGGGGAAAACCTCGTCTGCGGCAACGTGTGCGGCAAACTCCGCCAGCGCCAGGCAGATCAAGGTTCCGAACTGGATCTGATTGGCCGCGCCGACCTCGGCCCCGCACTGATCGATCGCCAGCTGGGTGAGGTGGAAGTTGATCTCACGCAGCGCGGTGCGGTCCGCCAGCGGCAGGATGGATGACAAGTACCCGTTCGTCGCGAGCGCGATGTCGGCCGATGGCTGTGTGTGACTGAATGCGACGGTCGGAAAGCCGGTCCTGCGCTTGATCAATCCTGGGCGTGTCGTCATGACCCCTCCCGCATTGGATCATCCGTATCCATCGTCGAGTCTACCCGAAATGAACAGACCTCGCCACCATCATAGAACTTAGGGAAAGTGCAAATGCCGGGATCGCTATCTTTCTATGCTTTCCTGGTTGTCGCAGCTTCGTCGCAGCGGGGCAGCCGAGCCGTCGCACCACGCCATCGTTGAGCAAACCAAGCATCCAGCTCCGCCACTCGCCGAGCCGGCGGGCGAGGTCACGGAGAGGCCTTCGAGGGTGCGGGTGGTCTCGCCGGTGGCGAGGTTCCAGACCCCGCCGCTGCTCGCGAGATCAGTGCTTGGGATCGACGGGCGTCGGGAGCTCGTACCAAATCTCGATCTCGTATCCGTCGAGATCCCGGCAGAAGAGATACGGCTCGCCCGGGCAGAATTCGCCGCGGCTGAGGATCGCCCCGCCAGCCGCCTCGACCGATTGGGCGGCGGCGGCGAGGTCGTCGGGACTCACCAGTCGGAAACCGAGATGAGCAATGCCGGCCGACTTGCCGATCGCGTCGCGCTCGGCGGCCGTTCGGGCGCGCTCGAAGACCAAGGCGTCACGGCTACCCGGGGTCTGCACTTGCACGAAGTCGCCTTGGTCGAAGACCATGACCGCTCCGAAGACCTCGCCGTAGAAGCGCGCCGCGCGCTGCGGGTCGGCTACGCGGAGCGCGATGTGGGTGAGACCGTAGGTGCGGATCACGCTTTGCGCAAATAGCTGCCCTTAAGCAGCCGGTCGCTGTTGTCGACCCACCGATTGCCGATGTCGTCGCGGTACATGTTCGGAATCGAGATGTTCTTCAGGCCTGCGTAGCCTTGGCCTGGCTCAGCGTGGAGCCCATGAGCCCATGCCGACGACACACACTACCACCTATTGCCAGCGACCTCGACCTCCCGCACCTCCGCGCCCTGGATGAGGTCGGCAATCGCAGCCAGGTACTCGCGGATGGCATCTTCGATATTGGCGAGTGCTTCAGCCTCGGTGTTGCCCTGCGACCAGCATCCGGGAAGGCCAAGCGCGTGGACGCTGACTCCGTCGTCCGAGCGTTCGAGAACGACCTTGTATCTCATGGCATCCAGTATACGTGGGGCGAGGGCCTGCCGGCCACGGGCCATGTTCCAAGGATGATGTCCTGCACCCCACGGCCGAGCAGTCGGTAGGCGGTGGAAACTTGCTCCAGGATGGGGTCGAGCGATTCCAGCTCGCCATGCGTGAAGGCGGCCATGAACTCGGCGCCCGGGCCGCGGCCACCGCGGCGGCGCTCCGGCGGGCGCTGGCGGCGGCGAGCGCTACGTCCCCGCCCTCCATGGGTTACCGACCGCCGAGTATTGGCATGCTCAGCCCCAGGGTACAGACCCGTGCTAAGTGCAATTGAAAGCTGTTAGCATCCGGCTTTGGGAGGGTTCAATGGACATCCGGAGAGTCGTACCCGACGTCGCGTCGGACAAACTCGAGGAATCCAGGGAGTTCTACACGAATGTCCTGGGGTTCGATCTGGCGATGGACATGGGCTGGATCATGACCTTCGTCTCACCTACCCAACCGACAGCACAGGTCAACGTGCTGCGCCGCGACGCTACGACACCAGTGTCGCCGGCTTTCAGCGTGGAAGTCGCTGATGTGGATGCGGTCCACGCCATCGCCGTCGCTCGCAGGCTGGAAATCGTCCACCCGCTGACAACCGAGCCCTGGGGTGTGCGGCGGTTCTTCGTGCGTGATCCCAACGGAGTGGTCATCAACGTTATGCACCACAGCACTCCCGGAGGAGCGCGCTGACCCGGCCCCCGACGCAGGTAGACCTCGGCGCCCTGGGCAATCCGGCGACGGGCGAGCCTGTGCGCTGCTTGCGTCGGTTCAATCTCGCCGAGAGCTGGGGCCTGCGGGCGCCGGCCTCGAACCCCTGCCGCCACCTCAAGCGCTACCCCGAGCGCAAGCGCAAGCGATACCTCGGCGCCGAGGAGCTCCAGCGGCTCGGCGCCGCCCTGGTCGAGGCCGATGGCGTCACCGCCGCCCGCGACCTCGCCGCCGATCGCGCCAACCTGCTGTGGGCGGCCGGGCGCGTCTACACCCATCCGGCCCAGGTGGTCGAGCGCCTGACCGCCGACCCGCGTGCGTCCGAGCGGCTCAGAGCCGGCCACGCCGTCGTCTACGGTCAGATCCACGGTCGCGCGGAAACCCTCCAGCTCGCCATCCGAGCAGTCGAGAGAGGCATGGATCTGGGTATAGGAGTCGGCCGCTAATCAGATCAAAGCTGGACGACGCAGAAGCCTCGACGAAAGCTACCGGTGGAACTATGGGTGAGCCGTTGAGGAAAGCGAGCCCTGAGCCTTCTCGTTCATATAAGCATACTTGAGCTCGTTATGGACGTATAGCCAATCGACCTCCGGACGCTCGCGACGCGCCGGCCGCCGCACCGCGGGATAGAGCCGTTGCTCGAGCTCCTCCCCGCTCCAGGTCTCCCAGGCCCTCTCCAGCACACCGGCCCTCTGCGCCCGCACCAGGTACTCGGCCACGGTCGCCCGCCCGATCCCGCACGCCTGACTTGCCTGTGGCGTCGGAGCCCCTCTCGTCGCTCGTTCCGACCGGAAGGCGGCCACTCTTCCGATGGATGCCGGCCACCCTTCCGACGGCCACCGAAAAGTGGCCGCCTTCGCGTCGGAATGGGTGGCCGCCTTCACGTCGGAATCCATGGCCGGATTCGACCGGAATACGCAGCGAAAGCTAAAGAACGGCCTCAGAGAAGCCCAAGGGCTAAGCTCCCGGTTGTGGCTTCATGCCACACTGCAAGTTATTTACTTCCAGATACTTAGAGGGCCAGGCCACAATGGTTGCCTACGCAAACCCGAGCCGCAAGCGGCGTGACGCGTCAACGCTCCGCGCAGCGGAGCGTCCCAAAACTAGCGTGCATCATCGCGCGCTTGTTCCGGTTTCCTCGCGAAGAAGGTGGTCGCCGTCATGGAACCTGCTCGAAAAGGCCGCGCGATGTGGGGTGCAGCCGTTGGGGGACTTGAGACCTGGCGAAGACCGTGAGTGAACAATCGATCCAGAGCTGCCAGCGCAGACGTACAATCAGCAGCACTGCAAACGTTATGGCCGAAGTGTCGCTGTCGACAATGTCCGTCATAGTCTCAACATCTTCGACACTCGGCAAGACTGAAAACGACGGATGCGAGTGCCATTCGCCAAGATAGTTGAAACGCTTGAAGTCCCTACCGGTGCGCTCGAAGAACTCGTCCAAGGCCCTCTGATGCGTCTCGGGGTCACGACGAAAACACATGTGCGCACCAGAACACACATCTATCGAGAGCTCCAAGATTCGAAAGTGAGCGGGCCTCAGCTGCTCGGCCATAAGCAGGCCGCCGATCTCGCGCTGTCCCGCCTTTCGAAGAGCGGTGCGCAAACGCGCATCAATCGCCGGTGCCCGTTCGACCTTCATCCTCGAGCCGCTCCAAAAGCGCCGTCATGAATTCGAGTGCCTGCTCGGTCCGCGCCGGAGTCGCAGTTGCCCACGTGCCCTCAGGGACAAAGTCGATCGGCCGGGTGTCGAATGGCTCCGCGAAGAGCCATGCCGAGCTGAGACCGACCACATAGGCGGGGTGCGGGAACTCCGAGGTATCGGTCCGCACAAGCAGATCCAGCGCCATGCGGCTAGCGTGCGACGCGATCACCGCAACGTCGGCGTCGTCGGCTACGAGCGGGCGATTCATGGCATCGCGCCCGCCATAGTCGTGGTCCTCGCCATACCAGGGCGCGGCCTGTCCGCGACACCAGGCGCTGTACTGGCGTCGGGCGGCGTGCGGCGGTGGCTCGATCTCCGGCCTGAGCCGCGCAACAAAGCCACCGATGCCGCCGGAATAGACCTCTGCCCAGATCATGGGTCGGAGGGCGTTGCGCGCAACGGCAGCGACAAAGTTGAAGCCCTGGGGATCGGCGGTAGAATCGATAAGTAGATCGCAGGTTGCCAGCTCGTCGAGGACAGACGCCGTAGTTCCTGCAGCTTCCTGCCCGCCGAGGGCGACTCGTCTTGCCGTGACCTTCACACCGGGCGCGATGGCCGTCAGGCGGGCCATCAGCCCGTCCGCCTTGTGCACGCCAAGACTGCGGCCGTCGAGCTCATGGCGCAGCAGATTGCCTGGTGTCAGAATGTCGTCATCTATCAGCACGACGTTGCCGACGCCGCTGCGAGCAAGACTCGCGGCAATCTTCGATCCCAGCGATCCACACCCGACAATGCCGACCTTCTTTCCGGCCAACACGCCGTAGGCCTCAGGCAGCCGCCCTCCGGTCTCGTCTGCAAAATTCAGCGTCGTGTAGTTGATCACCATACGCTGTCCGTCGGCTTTGGTGAAAGAAAGGAACAGTCGCGTCGACAGTGCATCCGCGATAACGATGAATCCATCGGTTTGAGCGGTAGCGGCTGTCGCATCAGGCCCTAGCACGCTCCAGATCAGGCGGTCAAGTCCTTCCGCTCCGGGTGCCTCGGGGACGGCAGCTAGGGATTCGATGCGAAGCAAGAGGCAAGGTTGGGTGCTCTCCTTTACCACGGGGAGGCCGGTCTCATGCCACTCCGGCGCGTCCCGAGCGCCAAGCACCGAGACATGCGCAATCCAGGTCCGCGGCGGCGCCGTGATCTCGATCACCCAACCCTCACGATAGCTGTCGACGGGCAACGTCCTTACATAGGCTCGCAACGCGGGTGTCACCAGAAACCGACATCCTACAGCGCGCAGCTCCTGCCCAAGTGAGGTACAGTGCGCCGAAGGCACGATCGCGCGTTCACCGGCCGGCGGATGCTCCGCCGCGAGTAGCCGGTAGGTGCTTACCATCATCATCGCGCCAGTAACCGACGGGTCCCAATTGTCGGCGCGGTATTCCAGGCAGAGCTCTCCACCATCGCCATATTGATGAGTTGAAAGGCGCCGGCCATCTCGCGGTATGACTTGTGGCGGGGTCTCCGGGAAGAAGGCGGGATACAGGAGGTCGAACGGGTAGGGTTCTCCGTTCACGATCACCTCGAATTCGAAGGTGAATTTCAGACCCTTGAGCAAACGCGGCCTAGCCGTCGCCAACCAGGCTTCCTGCTCACGGAGCGCTTCGACGGCGGCCACTTCCTGCTTAAGCCGGTCAGGGTCCCTTACCCACCACATCAGGCAAATCCCCGTGGCTTGTCGTCGTTGCGTGGTGCGTTCGGGAAGGAGAACTCGCCCGCGACTGGTGCGGCTGAGGCCCCCCGAAGGAGACTCGCGGCCGCCTTGGCTCGGGCCTCCTCGCGCTCCCTGAAGAAGGTCGTCGCGAACACTCCGTCCCAGCACTTCAGCGCTTGCTGGCGCGTGCAGCCATCGGCGAACACCGGCGCCATAGTATCGAGCGCCTCGCCGAGACGGTCGCGAAGGAACCGCGCGCGGGCGTCATCGTTCCCGGTCGTTATGGTCTCGCCAGGCGTCACCGGATGCTGAACGATGAGGGATATCTTCAGCCTGTCCCGGATCGCCTTCATCGTGTCGTACAGCGCCTTGTCCTCGCGGCGCGCATCCCCCCTAAAGCATTCCGTGACAAGCTTGGTGATGCCGAAGCCGGACAGGATCTGACCTTTCCAGCTCTCGCGGCTACGGGCGAATTTCTTGATCTCGCGGACGATGCGGCGCAACTGACGCCCATGGTCGCGATCCGGGCTCTGGTTGTTGTTCTGGGCCTCGAACCAAGCAGTAACGTCGCGGGCGTCCGAGCGTTTCCACTCGCCGCTTGCCAGCTCGTGGTGATAGGTAACTTGCCCCAAGGCGTACTTGGTGGTGACGCGGCGGTAGACCGGAACATCGACATGGAAGCCGGCCTCGTACGAAACACGGACGCACTTCTTGCGCACCTCAGGTGGCGTTTTGAACGATCCGTCATCGAGAGCATCCCGCACCATTTGCCGCGCCTGTAGGGCCGACATCTCGGCGCCGCGATCGCCGACCAGCGCCTCCTTGCTGAAGTACACGCCATCGTCAATGTCGTAGTCCTTCGCAGGGTGCTGCGTCATCGTTTTCATGGAGTAGCTACCCTGGCTCACAAACTCACGCGGCGCTGGCTTCTTGGCGTCCCTGAGTCCACGCTTCAGGCGTTCGCGGTTGGCGTCTCGGCGTTCGCGCATCTCGGTGCGTTCCGCCTGCGGCAGGGTCACCTGGTCATCGTGATACGCGAGGACGTCGTTAGCACAATCAAACATGTGTCACCTCTTGTTGGTCTGTTAACGCTATGGAAGCGCTCGCAGGCGACTCCGGCAGAAGAGCGGGTTAGTCAGCTGCGGAGCGGAGGAGAAGAGGGAGCAGATCAGCGACGCCTCTGGGTCGGTGTCCACGAGGGCACACCTTGCATTTGTCATATCGGCATCCGCCCTTGCCTGATTGACCAGCGCCTCGATCGCCTGCGGCCGCGTCTCGTCGAGGCCGAGGTAGGGAATGAGTGCGGCCGGCACCTTGTCGCTCGGAAAGCGGATTACAATGCATTTGCGATCGACATGTCGCGCGATCTTCTTAGCGATGTGGTCGAACGCAAGTTGCTGCGCATCGACCCCGAGCCCCGCTGCCTCGCCGCCGAACTTCCATTCGAGGAGGCCGCGATCGACAGCGTCTCTAGCGATGTGTTCGCCGGCCGGCATCGGGCAAGTGCCCAGGGAAAAGATCTGGATTTCCTGGGCGACCACTGCAAGATCGAGCGCATCGACGAGGCCGACCAGGACCGGGTTATTCGCCCAAAGACCGCCGTCGGCGAAGACGTTGAAGCCTCCGCCACCATCGGGATGCCCGACGGCGGCCAGCGACCGGTAAACCGGCGCTGCCGAAGTCGCGAGGCACACATCGACCAAGGTGTAGTTGTCGTCGCGGTGATTAGTGCCCCCGAGATGTGGCGTCTTGAACAGCCAGCCGCGGTGTTGGCTGAGCTCGATCGCCGGGATGGCGAGCGCAATGCCTCGATCGTCATAGATTTGACCGAGCGTCTTCTGCTTGAACACTTGGGTGAGCGCTGCGCGCAGGCTCTCCGTTCCGGTCGCGATAGCCTTCCGACGCTTTCGCAGATCGCGGGCCACGGTCCACAGGCTCGACGGCAGTGGTCGTGGAAAGATTGCTGACCCATGCTCCTTGTAGAGCTTCACGATCTCCGTCAAGGGAACCCCGGCCGCGAGCGCGCAAGCGATGATGCCGCCTGTGCTCGTGCCGACGATCAGGTCGAAGGTCGCCCCAATGTCGAGTGCGGTCACGCCACGGCGCGTTGCGAAGCTCGCGGCGACCCTGTTGAGATAGGTCGCCGTGTAGGTGCCGCGCATACCGCCGCCATCGAGACTTAACACTCGCAAGGGCGGAACGTCGCCCGAGATCAGCTCCTTTCCAACCCCCGTCGATGCTCGTTCAGTGGGCACCGTAGCCTCTATGTACAGGCCTAAGCGACCTTCGGGGAGTCTGTTTCCGCGGACTGACCGGCCAATTTGCCATCGCCGTCAGGATCGGCAACCTCGCCCTTGGCGAGGTAAGTCTCAAGGCCGCATTGCGTCTTAAGAAAGTTGATCGTTCCATCGATTGCTTGTCGCGAGCTTGCAGGCGACATCATGCCATCCTCTTCCTTGATTTGGCCGATGACACCCGTCCAATCCTTCAGGTTAGAGCGCCTCCAATCAAGCTTCTTCTCCCCGATCGCCTCTATCATCTTCTTCCTCTGGGCGGGTTCGCTAACCTTTGCATGGAGTAGAAAGCCGATGACCCCCAGCGCCTGCAGGGCCGCGCTTGAGCGAAACAGGTAATCCTCGCGTCCAGGTGTCACTGTCCAGTGTGGAAGAATGTCGTTGAGGTCGAGTACATACTCGAACAGGCGTTGCCTCTGTGCCCCATAGGTCTCGTCTGTAAGGCGGGGGTTGTCGATTCCTCCCTTTTGGAGTCCCCGCCGACCTTCGCAGAAGCCGCGGACAAACTTGAAGAGGACCGCATGGGTCGAGAACTCCTTGGCTTTAGCCGAAAGCGAGTCCTTAACTTCGTTCACGCCGCCACCCTCCAGAATGACCTCGTGGCGGCGAAGCTCCTTAGTAAGTCGATTGTGAAGATCCCGAGAGTCGACAGCGAGAGCTTTCGTGACTTTCACTGGCGCCTGGAGGTAGTTCTTGTCGTGGAACGACTGGCCCGCCCACTCGGTCAGTCTGTCGTGTGGGAGCACGCCGATGGCTACGGCCTGGGTGAACCGGACTGCTAGTTCGGGGTACAGCCGTAGAAAGTCAAGAAGTGCGCAGTACCGGTGCTGGCCGTCCGTGATGAAGTAGTCGGCCGACATTGGGAAAATAACGACGAAGTCGCTCAGGTACCGACTGGTATCAGGCTTCGACGTCGTGACTACATCGATCTCGGCCCAGTCCGCAAAGCGACCATTCGAGACCGCGTTGTAGAGGTATGCGACCATCTCATTTACCTTCAGCTGGTCGACCGAACGCTGGACCGTACGACGTAACTCGATAATTTCGGGCGAGATATTTTGCGGGTCCTTCCCTTTCAGGGGAGCCTCTTGGATCGTCCTCGGATCCCAACCGACGAGCTTCATGAGATCTGTCGGCAGGAGCTCGGCGTGGATCTTCGGGTAGTTCGCGGGCGTCTTGCCCACGGATGGGCGCTTGATTTCTTGCACAAGCATCGCGTTCTTGGTGGGATCGAAGGGCAGATCGTCGGATGAGGTGGCCACTTGTGCCTTCTCGCGCTCTTGCTGTGTTCCGGTGTCTTGCATGCTCTCCCTCTCGATTGCTGCGGTCGACGCCGCGTTAGTAACTGCAAAATTGTTGTGGCTGAGGCTACTTCAGATCCTCCCGCTCCTCTAGGGTCCGGCGAGCGGACACAAGCAATCAGCAGGACCCCCGATCAAGTGCGGAATGCCCATCTCCATTCCCCGGTGACGAACTCTAAGCGAGATGCGGAACTATGTCAAGGAGCTCCGCTAGATAAATATGCGACTACGCATTCTAAGAACGCGACATGGCATTCTCCTTCATCCTGTGGATCGCGATCGCCCGCTTGCCCGAGGTTCAGTGTGACACTCGCCCACAGAGGTCTGGCGTGCGGCGACGGTATGAGTCGATCTCGCCAGGCCGCTGAGGAAGGGCGTCTTACCCATCTTTGACAGTGCCCAATGTCAAGTCTCTGCAAATAAATGGGTTGAGAGCTCGGTGAGAGACCTTGGCACCAGGAGTTCCGGTTCCGAGAGGATCTGGGCTGTGCGCGATCAGGCCACTTGGCGTAGGGTCGGCGGGAGCGCCACTCCCACAGCCTGGAAGACCCTGCCCGCCACTCCCACCGCGTCGGTGCGCAGCATCAGCCGCTTACCATCCTTCTCGAGTTCTACCTCCTCCAGTCGGTCGAGATCGCGCAGTACCTGGCCCCACTCCACTGCCACATGACCCTTGGCTGCGAGTCGATTCTCCAGTTCTGTTCGCAGAAGCAGCGCCAGGAATGAGCAGAACACATGACCGCGGATCGTGGCGTCGCGGCGGTGATAAATCGGCCGCGTGGCAAGCAGCGATTTCATCGACCGGAACAGATCCTCCACCATCCAGAGCTGCTTGTACGCTAAGGCGACCTCGGCGGCCTGATAGTCGGTGTTGGTCCTCAACACCCACTTGCCGTCGTAGCGCTCCTCGGCTGCCACTCGCGCCGGATCAATCCGAAAGCCATCGCCTTGTGTCGTGACATAGCGGCGGAAACCCTGGTTGCCGATCAGCGACTTGGCGCCTTGCGGCAGCCGATCGGCAAGCGCCGCAAGAATTGCTTGCCGGTCGGCAGCGTCTTTGCGCGCTTGTTCTTCATTGAAGCACACGATGTAGCGGCGATCATCGACCCAGACCTCCTTGACCGACAGCGGCGACGGGTCCTTGGCAATCTGGCGCGGGCCGAAGACTTTCGCGAACCGGCCCTGGCGGCCCAGCACCTCGTGGCGCACCTCCCGGCTGCTGCGCAGCCGCGCGCCGACAATGTAAGGCCAGCCCTTTTGGTCCAGGGCCTGAAGCGTTGCCGCCGCGATCATGCCGCGGTCGGCGACGATACAGACCCGCTGGATGCCGAAGCGTTGACTCAGCCTCTCGATGACGGGCACCAGCGTTCCGACATCGGTAGTGTTGCCTGGCCACAGCTCACAGCAGATCGGCCAGCCCTCTTGATCCAACACCACACCGACTACCATCTGTCGCAGATCCGGTCGGTGGTCCTTGCTATGACCATACTGGCCCAAGCTGTCACCCCCGGCGCCCTCGAAATAGAGAGAGGTGGTGTCGAAGAAGACCAATTGCAGCGAAGAAAACAAGTCCCGCCGACGGGTAAAGAGTTGCTCTTCGATGCGATCCTTGATCGTCCGCCCGCCTGTCTCGCCGGTCGGCTCGCCCAACCACGCCATGGCGCGGTAGGCGTGATGGAGGTCGAGGGCTTCGGCACCGGCGATGCCATAAGCTTCTCGCCAGGCGTAGGCTGCACGGTCTGAGCCGGGTGCTACCAAGCGGTGGAGCACTTCAAGGAAGATCGCCCGTTCCACCGGGAACTCGAACTGACGCTCGGCCAATTCCGCACTCAGCACCTGGGCGCAACTGGTCTCCTGCCATAAGCGCTCAAAGATCAGAGGCGCGCCGATACGCCGGGTGCTCACCGCCGCCAAGTCGCCGCGGCGATGTTCGGTCAAGACAGTGAAAGAATCGGTAAAGCGAGCGCCCGATGCGAGCAGCGCCGCCAACTCCCCGGAGGAGGTGAGCTGATCGAGGCGGCCGAGAGTCGCCAGGACCCGCTGGCGGGCTTGGCCGTCTTCCCAGCGGTTTTCAACGATCTGGAGGTACACGTGGCCCCCGGCTTTTTTCTGGCGGAAGAACATGGTGACCTCTCCTTGTCACCATGATTATATCCGAGTGAGCGCTCTATGCAAGGCGTCATTATGACACATTCTTGGCACCAGGATTGAGATGGCGCCGAGCACTCCCTCCTCGATTTTTCAATGACTTACGACGCGAAGATGGCGGTAATCGGGCGGCATACTGTCAAAGATGGGTCTTACTGGCAGACTGGGCCTCGGTCGGCTCCCGCTGAGGAAGCGGGGAACGGTACTGGGCGCAGGTACAGTGGGGGAGAAGAGAGATCCCCGAACGTGCCAGAGAGTCCGCTGCCGAACCCGGCGCAAGGCCCGGCCAGCGCCCGTTTAGCGCGATCCCTCACAGCCCAGCGACAGCCCAGGCAAGAATCGAGGATGTCGGAGCTTTATGACGTTATCGATCCAAACTATTGATTTTGCTACTACTCTGTGGTGCCCAGGACCGGAATCGAACCAGTGACCCCGTGATTTTCAGTCATCCACCATCCCCACCCCCGCCCAGCGCATCCAGCGCCGCGATCACCGCCGCGTGGTCGATGCTCTCGGTCAGCCGGATCATCTCCACCGCCTTGCCGGCCAGGCCTCCGGGCTTGGCGATGAGCTTGGCCAGGAAAGTCACCTTGGCGTCCAGGGCGGCCAGGGCCGCCGGCCAGATGGCCTGCGGCAGGTGGGCCAGGATCAGGGCGTGGTTCCAGGCATCGTCGCGGGCGGCGTCGAGGCTGAAGTCGAGCGCCTCGGTCTCGTCGCGGCCGCCCACCTGGTCGAGCAGGCCGATGGCCGGCGAGAAGCGGCCGATCAGCGCTTCCACCGCCGGCAGCAGGTCGCCCAGGAGCTGGTTGATCTTGTCGAAGTCGCCGTGCAGGGAGTCGATGGCGTCGCCGGGGCTCACCTCCGCGGCGGCGATCCCCAGGTCGAAGTTGATGTGGGCGTTGATGCCCAGCAGCAGGTCCTGGAGGATGATGAGCTGGTCGGTCTGGATGGCCTGAAACGCCGTCTGCCAGCAGCTCGACAGCTCGCCGCCAGCGAGGAACGCCTGATGGGCGGCGAGGTAACGGCTGGCGAAGGTGGTATCCAGGCGCTCCATGCGCGGCCCGTCGTCGAAGAACCCCTGCGCGATTCCCTGCTTGACCCGCAGCGTCACCTGGCGGTACAGGGCCGGGAAATAGCCCATCGGGCTCCTGGCGGCAAGGGCGGCGGCAACGATGTCGGCCAGCGCGGCCAGCACCTGGTCGATGTCCTGCGCCGGAAGCGCAGTGCCGGCGGGTTGCGGCATCCTCTCCTCCTCTGGTCCTTGGTCCTTCAGCGTTCGCCGCTGCATTTTATCCCGTGCCGGCCGGCGCCGGCCCCGGGCGCTGGAAACGGGACCCGATGCGGAAGAGAGCTCAGCCGGTTGCCAGCCGCTGCCGCGGCGCGACCGCGCGCCGCAGTGCGCCAGGTCGCCGTTGCGCCATGCGGCCGGGGAAAAGCGGGCCTTGCCGGAGGGCAACGCGAGGCTACTGCCGCAGGTTGACGAACTCCCAGCCGAAGCGGCCCTTGATGCAGAGGTGGCCGCGGGTCACGTCGTGATCGGTGGGCGAGGTGACCTTGACGATCCGCTCGTCCTGCACGTGCACGGTGAGGGTGCAGCCGACGCCGCAGTAGGGACAGATGGTGTCGGTGGCCTCCTGCCGGGCCTCGTCCCAGGTGCCTGCCTCGCGCCGGTCGTGCTCGCTCTTGAACATCAGCGCGCCGGTCGGGCAGACGCCGATGCAGTTGCCGCAGTAGACGCAGGCGGAGTCCGGCAGCGGCACGTCGTACTCGGTGGCGATGCGGGCGTCGAAGCCGCGGCCGGCGAGGGCGATGGCGAAGGTGTTCTGCGCGTCCTTGCCGCAGGCCTCGACGCACTTGTAGCAGAGGATGCACTTCGAGTAGTCGCGGACGTAGAGGTCGTTGTCCACCTTGACCGGCTGGCCGACCGTCGCCGCCGTCTCGGCAAGCGGCGGATGGTGGTGGCCTGGCCGGGCGGCGTCGCGCTCGCCGGCGGCGGCGGCCGGCCCCGGCTCGCCGAAGCGCTCGGGATGGGCGCCATAGCTCGCCAGGTAGGCCGCGATCTGCGGCGCGGTCGACAGATCCACCGACGAGGCCAGCAGCTCGAGCACCAGGCGGCGGCTGAGCCGGACCCGCTCGGAATCGGTCTTCACCTTCATGCCGGGCTCGGCCTTGCGCGAGCAGGCGGGAGCCAGGGCGCGGGCGCCCTCGATCTCCACCACGCAGATGCGGCAGACGTTGACCGGCGTCAGGTTCTCGAGGAAGCACAAGGTGGGCGTCTCGATCCCCAGCTGCCGGGCCGCGTCGAGCACCGTGGCGCCCTCGGGCACCGCCACCGGGCGGCCGTCGATGGTCAGCTCCACCGTGGCGCGCGGCCGCGGCGGCGGGATGACCGGCAGCGGTCCGCGCGGCACCGGGATGCGGGCCTGGGGAGCGTCCAGCACGCCGTCGCCGCTCATCGGCTCACCTGGAAGATCGGGAACTTGGCGACCGCCGACTCGATGGCGCTCGACGCGGTCTGGCCCAAGCCGCAGATGGAAGCGTCGCGCATCACCTGCCCGAGCTCGCCGAGCAGCGCCAGCTCCTGCGCCACCGAGCCCAGCGGCCGGTCCTCGGCCAGACGGTGCAGCACCTCCTCCTGGCGCACCGCGCCCACCCGGCAGGGCACGCACTGGCCGCAGGACTCGTCGCGGAAGAACTGCGCGATCCGCCGCAGCACCTGGCGCAGGTCCACGGTCTCGTCGAACGCCATCACCACGCCGGAGCCGAGCGAGGCGCCGATCGCGCGGGTGCCTTCGAAGGTCAGCGGCACGTCGAGCTGATCCGGCGTCACGAAGCTGCCGGCGGCGCCCCCCAGCAGCACGGCCTGCAGGCGGCCACCCGCGCCGCCCGCGCCATCCTCGTCGTCCTCGGTGTCCTCGGCATTGCCCTCGCAACCCACCGCGCCGGCCATCTCGAGCAGCTCGCGCAGGGTGACGCCGAAGGTCACCTCGTAGACGCCGGGCCGCCGCACGTGGCCCGAGACGCAGAACAGCTTGGTGCCGGTCGAGCGCTCGGTGCCCACCGCGGCAAAGGCCTTGCCGCCGCCGACCACGATGGGCAGCACGTTGACCAGCGTTTCCACGTTGTTGATCACCGTCGGCTGGCCGAACAGCCCCACCTGGGTGGGGAACGGCGGCTTGTTGCGCGGCTCGCCGCGGCGGCCTTCGAGGGAGTTGATCAGGGCCATCTCCTCACCGCAGATGTAGGCTCCGGCGCCGCGGCGCAGCTCGACGTCGAAGCGCACGCCGTGCCCCAGGATGTCGCCGCCCAGGTAGCCGCGGGCGCGGCAGATGCCGATGGCGTGGCGCAGCCTCTCGGCCGCCAGCGGATACTCGCCACGGACGTAGAGGTAGCCGCGCTCGCAGCCGGTGGCGAAACCCGCGATGGCGATCGCTTCGAGCAGCGCGAACGGGTCGCCCTCCATCAGCACCCGGTCCTTGAACGTCCCGGGCTCGGACTCGTCGGCGTTGCAGATCAGGTAGCGCGGCAGCGGCGCCGAGCGCACGCCCTGCCACTTCTGGCCGGTCGGGAAGGCGGCGCCGCCGCGCCCGAGCAGCTTCGAGTCGACGACCTCGCGCACCACCCGCTCGGGCCCCATCTCGAAGGCCCGCCGCAGCGCCAGGAAGCCGCCGGCGGCGCGATAGTCGTCGAGGCTCGTCGGGTCCACGCGCCCGGCGCGCTCGAGCAGCTGCCAGCCCGGCGCAGGACGCGGCACAGCCGCCGCACCGGCGAATCCCGCCGCGGTCGCCGGATGCTCCGGCACCGCCGACCTCTCCGGCCCCGCCGACCTCTCCGGCGGCGCCACCGCGCCCGCGCCCTGCTCCCGGCCCGGGCCGCGGGCCGTCTGCCCGAGCTGCGGCAGCGACAGCGCCAGGTCCGCCGCCGGCGCCACCCAGCCGCCGGCCGCCGCGCGCAGCGCAGCGCTGGTGGCCGGCGCCAGCGCCTGCTCCACCGCCGGTTCGCCGGCCGCGATCACCAGCGCCGCCGGCGCCCGCTCGCACAGGCCGAGGCAGGGGCTGCGATGCCAGGTCACGATGCCGTCCGGGCTGCTGCCCGCGGGGCCGAGCCTGCGCTCGAGCTCCGCGCACAGCGCCTCGCCGCCGGCCGCGGCGCCCTCGCCGGCGCGAGCGCCTTCGCCGGCCCCGGTACCCTCGCCGGTCCCTGCCGCCGCAGCCCTACCGCCACGCGGGAAGCGGCAGCCGATGTCGTCGCAGACGTGGATCGCCACCGGCGGCTGCGGCCGGGTCTGCAGCAGCGCATAGAAGTCGGCGACGCCGAACGCCTCGGCGGGCGCCACCTCGAGCTGCCGGCAGGCATGGTTCAGGGCGCCCGGGCTGATCCAGCCCACCCGCCCCTGGATGGCCTCGAGCACCGGCAGCAGCAGGTGCCGCCGACCGTGCTCCCCTCCCCCTGCCGGCGCCGGCGTGGCGGGGCGCGGCTCGCCGAGACAGCCGTCGACGGCTTGCCGCTCCTCCGGGGTGGGCTCGTCGGTGGTGAAGTGCAGGTCCATTCAGGTCTTCCCGATCTCGATCCTATCGCTCCACGATCTATCTTCCAAGCCCTACCGCGCCGGTGGTCCGGGGAGTATAGCTCCCGCAAGGCGCCCACCGCCGGCCGCGGGGCGGTGGCCCCGCCAGCGGCACATCACCGGTGGCGCCGATCTTGCTTATGACTCGCGCCGCGGACCGGCGGGGGGCCGGCGTTTTCGAGTTCGGGCGGGAGATCCCATTTGTCACGCTGGCGCAGGCTCATCGTCGACACCGTCACCGGCTGGAACGACCACGACGCCTCGACCCAGAGCGCGGCGCTGGCCTTCTACACCATGTTCTCGCTGGCGCCGCTGCTGGTGGTGGTGATCGCCCTCTGCGGCCTGGCCTTCGGTGCCCAGGCGGTGCGCGGCGAGATCATGGCCGAGTTCCAGGACTGGATGGGCAAGGACGCCGCCAGCCTGGTGCAAAGCATCCTGGCGACCGCCGCCGAGCCCAACACCAACCGCCTCGCCGGCGTGCTGGGCATCCTCATCCTGATCTTTGGCGCCTCGGGTGTGTTCGTCCAGCTGCAGCAGTCGTTGAATCGCATCTGGGGCGTGGTGCCGAAGCCGGGGGCCGTCCTGACCAGCCTGCTGCGCAAGCGGCTACTGTCGTTCGCGGTGGTCATCGGCATCGGCTTCCTGCTGGTCGTGTCGCTCCTCCTGTCCGCGGCGCTGGCCGCCCTGGGCAACCTGCTCGACCGCCGCTACCACCTGCCGGTGACGCTGCTGCACACCGCCAACATCCTGGCTTCTTTCCTCCTCATCACCCTGCTCTTCGGCCTCATCTACCGCCTGCTGCCCGACGTCCAGCTCGCCTGGCGCGACGTCGTGCTGGGCGCGGTGGTGACCTCGGTCTTGTTCGGGATCGGCAAGACGCTGATCGGCTTCTATCTCGGGCGCACCGGCGCCGCTTCGGCCTATGGCGCCGCCGGCTCGCTGGTGATGCTGCTGTCGTGGATCTACTACTCGGCGCTGGTGTTCCTGCTCGGCGCCGAGTTCACCCGCGTCTACCTGCACCAGGCGCAGGGCGTGCAGCCGGCGCCGGAAACCGGGGCGGCGCCCACCGACACCACCAAGCCGGAGGCGAAGGCCGGCGCCGCGGCCACTGCCGCCGCCGCCAGCACCCCCAGCGCCGACGCGGCGAGCGGGAGACCGTGGTGAGCCGCCGGCTGACGCCCCGAAAGGCAGCCACCGTCGCGCTGCTCGCCGCGGCGGCCGTGGCGGCAATGACGCTGGCGGCGCCGCCGCCGGCCGCCGCCGCCGAAACCGTCCGCGTCGAGATCGAGGGCCTGAGCGGCGAGCTGCGCAAGAACGCTCTCGCCAACTTGCAGCTCGAGGCGTCGCGCAAGGACAAGGACCTCGACGAATCGCGCATCCGCCGCCTGCACGGCCAGGCGCCCGACGAGATCGAGCAGGCGCTGCAGCCCTACGGCTACTACCGGGTGGTGGTGGACGGCTCGCTCCACCAGGACGGCGCCACCTGGGTGGCTCATTACAAAGTCGAGCCCGGGCCGCAGCTCAAGGTCACCCGCCGCGACCTGCAGGTGCTCGGCGAAGGCTCCGGCGACCCCGGCTTCCAGCGGGTGCTGAACGCCTTTCCGCTGCACGAGGGCGAGGGCCTGCTGCACCTCGCCTACGAGGCGGGCAAGCAGGCTTTCGACGACTACGCGGCGGCCAGCGGCTACCTGGACGGCAAGTTCCTGGTCAGCCAGATCCAGATCGACCTGGCCACCTACACCTCCACCATCGTGTTGCACTACGCGACCGGGCCGCGCTACCGCTTCGGCCCGGTGCGCTTCCACCAGCACCTCCTGCACGAATCGCTGCTGCGCGGCTACATCCGCTTCAAGCAGGGCGATCCGCTGTCCTCCAACCAGCTGCTGGTGCTGCAGGAGGGGCTTGCCGACAGCTCGTATTTCCAGCGCGTCGAGGTGGTGCCGCGCCGCGACGAGGAGGTGGGCGTCGAGGTGCCGATCGACGTCAACCTGGTGCCTGCCAAGCCGCAGAAATGGAGCGCCGGCCTGGGCTACGGCACCGACACCGGCCCCCGCGCCAGCCTCGGCTACGAGCTGCGTCACATCAACGAGGAGGGGCACCGCTTCACCTCCGAAGGCAAGGTGTCGCTGATCGAGAAGAGCATCCGAACGGACTATCTGATCCCCGGCGCCTACCCGCGCAGCGACTTGCTCGATTTCACCGTCGCCTATGCCGACCTGACGCCGAAGACCAGCCAGAGCCTGAGCCTGCTGGCGGGCCCCAGCTACAGCTACGCGGTCGGACGCTGGCGCCAGGCGGTGGCGCTCGACTACCAGCGCGAGACCTACACCATCGGCGTCGAGAAGGGCACCTCCGACCTGGTCATCCCGCAGGACACCTGGACGCGCGTCTACGCCGACGACCGCATCTACCCGAGCCGCGGCGAGAAGTACACCTTCATGGTGCGCGGCGGCGCCAAGGCGCTGGCTTCCGACGTCAACTTCTTCCAGGCCTCGGCGGACGCCAAGTTCATCCAGAGCCTGGACCGCCGGCGGCGCTTCCGCCTGATCAGCCGCGCCTTCGCCGGCTACACCGCCACCAGCGACTTCGATCGCCTGCCGCCCACCGAGCGCTTCTTCGCCGGCGGCGATCAGAGCGTGCGCGGCTACGCCTACCAGGGGATCGGCGCGCGCGACGTCAAGGGCAACGTCATCGGCGGCCCCGACACCGTCGTCGGCAGCGTCGAGGTCGAGTACCGTCTCGAGCAGTGGCGGGCGCTGCAGAAGTTCGGGCTCGCCACCTTCTACGACGCCGGCACCGCCGGCTTCTCCTACGGCGGCAACCTGCAGCAGGGCACCGGGCTGGGCATCTTCTGGATCTCGCCGATCGGGCTGGTGCGGGTCTACGTCGCCACCGCCCTCAGCCTGCCCGGCCACCCCTTGCGGCTGCACCTGACCATCGGTCCCGACCTATGAAGCGTCGCCGCATCGTCCGCATCCTGCTCTGGCTCGCCGGCGGCATCGCCGCCCTGGCGTTGCTGGCCGTGTTCGCCCTGGCCTTCCTGATCGGCACGCAGACCGGCACCCGTTTCCTCTTCGCCCGCCTCGGGGCGCTGCTGCCCGGCACCTTTGCGGTGCAGTCGGCGGAGGGCCGCATCGACAGCCCGCTGACCCTGCACGGGGTGACCTACAAGCGGCCGGGCATGGAGATCCGCATCGACCGCCTGGAGCTCGTCTGGCGCTTGCGCGCGCTGCTGCAGCGGCGCGTCGACGTCGACCGCCTCTACGCCGACGGCGTCCACGTCCTCACGACGCCCACCCCGAACCAGCAGCCGACCCAGCTTCCCGACCTCGACCTGCACTTCAACATCGTGGTGCGGGACGCGCGGGTGCGCGGGCTCACCCTCGGCAGCCCGTCAGCGGTCCCGGCTCCAGGCGGCGTCGCCGCGGCCTCGGCAGCGGCGGCGCCGGGCGGCAACCTGGCCTCATCGCCGCCGCCGCCGCTGGTCATCGACGAGATCGACCTGAAGACCTCCGACATCGGCAACGTCGTCCGCGTCGATCGGCTGGCGGTGCGCTCGGCGCTGTTGCGCGCCGACGTGAGCGGCATGGTGCAGCCGCGCGGCGACTATCCGGTGGACCTCGGCGTGCGCTGGCAGGTGCAGCCGCCGGGGCCGCCGCCGATGGCCGCGATCGCCGGGAGCGGCACCCTCGAGGGCAGCCTGGCCACCCTGCACGTCGAGCAGACCCTCACCGCCCCCTTCGACGTGCGGCTGGCGGCGGTGCTCTTCCAGCCGCTGCGCGACCTGCGCTTCGACGGCCGGGTGGTGTTCAACGGCGTCAACCCGCGCCGCCTGCGCTCCGATCTGCCCGACCTGCCGGCCGCGGGCCAGGTCGCCGCCCGCGGCAGCCTCGCCAAGTTCGAGAGCTGGGGCGCGGTCGCGGGCGCGATGGCGCCCGCCGGCTCCTTCCGCCTGGACTACCGGGTGGCGCGTGACGGCGACGCCTGGCAGGTGCGGCAGGCCGACCTGACGCTACCCGGCACCGCGTCGCGGGTGGCGTTGCGCGGCCGGGTGGTGCTGCCCGCCGCGGCGGCCAACGGCGCCGGCGACCTCGACCTCGACCTGCAGGCAAACTGGCACGACGCCGCCTGGCCGCCGCGCGGCAAGCCCGCCTTCGCCAGCCCGAGCGGCGAGGCTCACGTGGTCGTCCACGCCGGCGGCGCCAACCCGGCCGCGGCCGCCGGCGGCGCTCCGGCCGGGAGCCTGAGCAGCGAGGGATCGGTGCAGGCGGTGGTGAGCTCGCTCGGGCCGATCGCCGCCAGCTACCGGCTGACCCGGCAAGGGGCCGACTGGCATCTGGAAACCATGCAGCTGGCGGTACCCGGCACGCCGGCCCGGCTCGCCGCCTCCGGCCGCGTGACCCAGCGCGGCCAGACTCTCGACGTCGACGCGGCGCTCGATTGGCACGACCTGGCATGGCCCCTGAACGGACCGCCGTCGGTCAGGAGCCGGCAGGGGCAGGCGCGGATCGCCGGCAGCCTCGACAGCTTCCGGGCGCAGCTCACCGCCGAGGTCGCCACCGGCCCAGGCGCCGGCGCGGCGACCACCACCACGGCCGCCGCGGCCACCACGATGACCACGGCCGGAACGGCGGCGCCGCGCCCGGCGGCGGCGCCCGGCGCCTCGGCGGCCGCGGGCCGCGTCTCCCTCGCCGGCACCGGCAACCGCGACCGCTTCCACGTCGACAGCCTGACCGCCGACCTGCTCTCCGGCCGCCTGCAGGGCCGCGGCGACGTGAGCTGGAGCCCGCGCCTGGCCTGGAACCTGGCGCTCACCGGCCAGGGGATCGACCCGGCAATGGTGCGCCCGGATCTCCCCGGCCGCCTCGCCTTCGACCTGACGACGCGCGGCGAGAGCCAGGCCGGCGGGCTGACCGGCAGCGTCGACCTTCCGCGGCTACAGGGGACCCTGCGCGGCCAACCGCTGGCGGTGACGGCCGCGCTGCGCCTCGCCGGCCCGAGCTACGACCTGTCGCGGCTCGACGCCCGCTGGGGCACGGCGCGGTTGCGGGCGTCCGGCCGGCTGGGGGAGCGGTTCGATCTCACCTTCGACGCCGAGGCGCCGAACCTCGGCCTGGTGGTGGCGGACGCGACCGGCTCGCTCACCGCCCAGGGCCACCTCACCGGCGCCGCGACCACGCCGCGGCTGCAGGCGTCAGCGCACGCCCAGGGGCTGCGCTTCGGCACCCAGAGCGTTGGCGCCGCAACCGTGACCGCCGACGTCGACACCGCGTCCTCGGGGCCGTTCCAGCTCGACGCCAACCTGAGCGACGTCAACGCCGGCGGCCAGCTGATCTCCCGGCTCGAGCTCCAGACCCGGGGCACGGCGGCCAATCACACCCTGGCGATGTCGGCAACGGGGCTGGGCGACAGCAAGGACGCGCGCTTCGATCTCGGCCTGGCGGGCGGCGTCAGCGGCCCCCTCGGCGCCGGCTCCACCTGGCGCGGCCAGATCTCGCGCCTCGACCTGCGCTCCTCGCCGGTCGGCGATTGGCGCCTCGAGCGCGCGGCGGCGCTGCAAGCCAGCGCCAGCGCCGTGCAGCTGCGCGACCTCTGCTGGGTCGGAGCGGCCGGCACCGCCGGCGCCCGCCTGTGCGCCAGCGCCGCCTGGTCGCAGGCCGGCCCCTGGGCCGGGCAGGCCACCCTCGCCTCCCTGCCGCTCGAGCTGCTGAAGCCCTTCCTGCCGCCCGACCTGACGATCACCGGCGAGGTCAACGGCAGGGCCGAGGCCCACGGCGGCAGCCGCGGCATCGCCGGCGCGGACGTCGATCTCGCGCCCGGACCCGGCGACCTGCGCTTCCCCGTCGAGGGCGGCCGGACGGCGACGGTGCACTTCGAGCGCGGCACCCTGCGGGCGCAGGCCGGCCCCGAGGGCGGCAACGCCAGCGCCGCGCTGGCGCTCGCCAACGTCGGCACCCTCGACGCCCGGCTGCGGCTGCCACGCCTGACCCAGGGCATCGTGCTGCGCGACCAGCCGCTCGCCGGCACCATCGCGGTGCACGTCCGCGACCTGTCGTTTCTCGAAGGCTTCATCCCCGATCTGCGGCAGCTGGCCGGCTCGCTCAACGCCGACCTGAGCCTGGCCGGCACCGCCGGCGCGCCGCGCCTCAACGGCAGGGCGATGCTCGACGGCGGCCGGGCGCAGGTGCCGCTCTACGGCCTGGACCTCAAGAACGTCCGGCTCACCGCCACCGCTGCCGGCGGCACGACGCTGGCCATCGACGCCGGCGCCAGCTCCGGTCCCGGCAGCATCCGGATCGCCGGCAACGCCGGCCTGGTGCCTAGCGCCGCGACGCCGGTCCACCTCGAGATCAGCGGCACCCGCTTCGCGGTGATGAACACGCGCGACATCCGCATCCTGGTGTCGCCCGACGTCAAGCTCGACTATCAGGGCACGACCGCCCGGCTCACCGGCCAGGTGACCGTGCCGGAGGCCCACATCCACGTCGAGAAGGCGCCCAAGGGCGGACCGGTGGCGCCCTCCAAGGACGTGGTCTTCGTCGGCGGCGTGAAGGCCCAGGCGCAGCAGCCGGCGAAGGCGCCGCTCGCCATCTACACCCGCCTGCGCCTGGTGGTCCCCAACCCGGCCATCGAGCTCGACGCCTTCGGCCTGAAGGGGCAGCCCTACGGCACCGTGCTGGTGGCCGAGAATCCCGGCAGCACGGCCACCACCGGCACCGGCGAGCTGGACATCGCGCCGGGCGGGACCTTCCAGGCCTACGGCCAGAACCTGACCGTCGAGCGCGGCCGCCTGATCTTCGGCGGCGCGATCGACGATCCCGCCATCGACATCCGCGCCTCGCGCCTGTCCGACGACACCACGGTCACCGCCGGCATCGAGGCCAAGGGCACCCTCAAGGTGCCGCAGATCTCGGTCTGGTCCACCCCCGCCATGGGGCAGAGCGACGCCCTGGCCTACATGATGCTCGGCCATGGCCTGAGCCAGGCCAACCAGCAGGAGGGCAACCGCGTCGCCAACGCGGCATCCTCGCTGGGCGTCGCCGGCGCCGGCCTGCTGGCCAAGAGCATCGGCTCCCGCTTCGGCCTCGAGGAAGCCTCGATCGAGAGCAAGGGCAATCTGAGCCAGGCCTCCCTGATGGTGGGCAAGTACCTCGCCCCCCACCTCTACGTGGTCTACGGTATCGGCCTCTTCCAGCCGGTCAGCACCTTCCGCGTCCGCTACATCATCAACAGCCACTGGACCCTGCAGGCCGAGAGCAGCACCGGCACCGGCGCCGACGTCCTCTACACCCTCGAGCGCGGCCACACCAAGTGACCTGCGCGGCAGCCTATCTCGGCGCCAAGACGGGCACTCCGCGAGCGGCCGCCGCCGTGGCCAGCGCAGCGTCGTAGACGACCATGGCTCCCAGGTCGCCGCCCAAGGACAGAGCCGAGGCCAGCTGTACCGCGTCGAGAGAGCGCAACGTCCGTGGTCCCATGTGCGCTGCCTGACCAAGGACCTCATCGTCGATCTTCACCAGATGGACACCTGCCAGGACGGCTTCGGCGCGCTCCTCGACCGCCGGGTCCGCCGCGGCGCGGCGGGCCGCCCGTATCACCTCGACGCGGGACAGCTCACTGGTCACGCGCGCCGGCCAGGATTCGAGGCTCGCCAGCAAGGCGGCGGTCTCCGTCTCCGGGAGCACCAGCTTGACGAGGGCTGAAGAGTCGAGGTAAAGCAGCTCGCCGCTCACTCAACGCGCCCGGAACGCTCCCGGCGTTGCTCGGCGAGGGCCGCCGAGATTGGCTCCTCATGCGGCCGATCCGGCGGTGGTCCAAGCTCGATCAGATCGAGCCTGGCCTTTACCAGCCGATTGGCGGCGGCCAACCGCTCCAGCGCGGTGCTGCGCCCTGGCAGCGGACCAAGAACCGCGACCGGCAACCGGCGCTCCGTGACCTCGAATTGCTCCCCGGCAAGGACCCTTCGAAGATACCGGCTGAGATGCTGACGGAGCTCGCGGATCCCGACTTGGTGGGGCTTTGCGGTTCTGGCTTCCATGATGTAGCACATGGTAGCACATACGGAAAACACCAACCCGATGCTAGAATCGCACCATCCTTTGCAAGGGTTGGCGACTCATGCAGCCGGCGCCTGTTCGCCGCGAGCAGTGGTCACCATACCGGAGGTGCCATGACCGCCAAGCAGCCAGCCGCCGCCGCGATCCTGCTCTGCTCCTGCCTCATGGCCTGCGGTGGCGGCCACAGCGGCCCGACCGCGCCCGCCGAGCTGACGGTGACGTTGACCACCGCGCTGCTGGGCACCAGCCCGGTCCCCAGCCTCCTCGAGGCCAAGCTCCTGCTGGACGGCAAGGTCGTCGACGACTCGCTTGCCGGCCTCGGACCCGCGTCCTTCCTGCCGCTCTTCGCCCAGGGCACTGCCCGGATGGACGGCGAGCAGCACACGCTCTCGGTGGTGATCGCGCGGCAGACCGTCTCGCCAACTTCCTATATCGTCGCGCCGCCGGACATTTCCTTCTTCGACGCCAGCGGCAAGCGCGTCGACGACATCCGCCTCGAGCAGCGCAACGTCACCCTCGCCACCGGCCAGGGCACCGACTACGCGTTCACTTTCTGATCCTCGCCGCTACAGCTCCGCCAGCCAGCTCTTGATCGCCGTGTCGAGGCGCCGGCGGTCGCGATGGCGGGCCAGCGCGATGCCCACCAGGCGATCGGTGAGCTGCGGCAGCGGGATGCCGGACAGCTCCCAGAGGCGAGGGTACATGGAGATGGCGGTGAAGCCCGGCAGGGTGTTGACCTCGTTGACATAGAGGTCGCCCTCGCCTTCGAGCAGGAAATCGACCCGCGCCATGCCGGCGCCGCCGAGGGCGGCGAAAGCCTCGACGGCCAGGGCGCGCAGGCGGTCGGCGGTGGCCGCGGGCAGCTCCGCCGGAGCGATCAGGCGGGTGGTGTCCTGCAGGTACTTCTCGGCGTAGTCGTAGAACTCGTTGCCGGGCACGATCTCGCCCACCGCCGAGGCCGCGATCGTCTCGTAGCCCAGCACCGCGCACTCCAGCTCGCGGCCGGCGACGCCGCGCTCGACCAGCACGGCGTCGTCGAAGCGCAGGGCGAAGCGCACCGCGTCCTCGGCGCCGGCGCGGTCGGCGACGCGGCGGACGCCGATGCTCGAGCCGCCGCTGCGCGGCTTGACGAACAGCGGCAGCGGCAGCCGCTCGAGGCGCTCGAGAAAGGCGCGCGGCTGGCGCTCGAACTCGCCGCGCGAAACTGCCTCGCCGGGCAGCACCGGTAGCCCCGCGGCGGCCAGCAGGCGCTTGGTGAACAGCTTGTCGATGGCGACGGCGCTGGCCGTGACCCCCGGGCCGACATAGGCGAGGTCCAGCATCTCGCACAGGCCCTGCAGCGTGCCGTCCTCGCCCCAGCTGCCGTGAACGATCGGGAACACCGCCTCGACGCCGGCGTCGAGCAGGGCGGCGAGAGTCGGCGCCACCGCGGCGCCGACCGCCGGGATGGCGCGCACCTCGCCGTCGAGCACCGCCGCCGACGCCGCGCGGTCCAGCCAGCAGCCGTCCTGGGCGATGGCCAGCGGCGTCACCCGATGGCCGGCCTCCCGCAGGCCTCGCGCCACGGTCCTGGCGGAGGCGATCGAAACCTGGTGCTCGACGCTGCGCCCCCCGAACACGACCCCCACGTGCGCCATCGCATCTCCTCCCCGATCCAAGCGGCCATCGGCCCGATCGTCGCCCACCACTCCTCGCGGCGAGCCAGCTCCCCTTACCAGGCCAGATCGATCTGGCTGGCGCTCAGCACCTCGGGCAGGCCGCGCAGCCGGTTCACCACCGCCTCGCCTGCCGGCTGGTCGAGGCGCAGCACCGCCAGCGCCTTCTCCTCGCCGTCGCGGCGCGCCAGGTGAATGTCGGCGATGTTGATGCCGGCCTCGCCGAGCAGGGTGCCGAGCTTGCCCACCACCCCCGGCACGTCGCGGTTCTCGAGCACCAGCAGGCGGCCCTGCGGCCGGAACTCGAGACGGTAGCCGCCGAAGCGCACCACCCGCGGGTCGCTCCCGGCGACCAGGGTGCCGCCGAGCTCGGCGGTGCGGCCGGCGCCGGCGAGCGTCACCCCGAGCAGCTGCGCGAGCTCGGGATGGGCGGCGTGGCTGATCACCGTCAGCTCGATGCCGCGCGCCGCCGCCACGTGCTCGGCGTTGACGTAGTTGACGCCCTCGTCCATGAAGGCGGTCAGCGCGCCCTTGAGCGCCGCCAGGGCGGCCGGGCGGCGGTAGGCCTCCTCGACGCCCCAGACGTCGACCTGCAGGCCCTCGAGCGGCGCGCCGAGCAGCAGGCATGCCATCCGGCCGAGCGTCTCCCCGAGCAGCAGGTAGGGCTCGAGGCGGCCGGCGCCCGGGCCGCCGCCGGTGCGGAACGGCAGGTTGACGGCGGCGATGGCGAACGAGCCGCCGAGCGCCGCCAGCACCATCTCCGCGGTCTCGGTCGAGGTGCGCTCCTGCGCTTCGCGGGTCTGCGCGCCGAGGTGCGGCGTGGCGACCACCCGCGGATGGCGGACCAGCCGGCGGTCTGAAGGCGGCTCCTCGGCGAAGACGTCGAGCCCGGCGCCGCCCAGCGCGCCGGATTCCAGCGCCGCCAGCAGCGCCGCCTCGTCGACGACGCCGCCGCGGCCGCAATTGATCACCAGCGCGCCGCGCGGCAGCAGCGCCAGGCGCTCGGCGTCGAGCAGGTTCTGGGTCTGCTCGGTGAGCGGCGTGTGCACGGTGATCGCATCGGCGCGCCGCAGCAGGTCCTCGAGCGGCAGCATCTCGACCTCCAGGCGGCGCGCCGCCGCCGGATCGAGATAGGGATCGTAGGCGACCACCTTCATCTCGAAGCCGCGGGCGCGCGCCGCCACGCGCTGGCCGATGCGCCCGAAGCCGATGACCCCGAGCGTTTTGCCCTGCAGCTCGACGCCGGTCAGCTTGCGGTTCCAGCCGCCCGCCTTGGTCGAAGCGTCGGCCTCGGGCACCCGGCGCGCCACCGCCAGCAGCAGGGCGAAGGTGTGCTCGGTGGCCGACATCAGGTTGGCGGTGGGCGCGTTGACCACCAGGATCCCCAGCTCGGTGGCGGCGGCGACGTCGACGTTGTCGACGCCGATGCCGGCGCGCCCCACCACCTTGAGACGTTTGCCGGCGCGCAACAGCTCGGCGGTCACCTTGGTGGCGCTGCGCACCACCAGCGCGTCGAAGTCGCCGATCCTCTCGGCGAGGCGCGGCCGGTCCGCCTCGCCCAGCTCGACGACCTCGGCCCCCGAGGCGGCGAGCAGCTCGAGGCCGGCGGGATCCAGCGTGTCGGCGATCAGGATCCGCGGCATCGGCTCAGGCTCCGCCGCGGACGCCCGCGTCGGCTGCGGACGCCGCGGGCGCCGCGGCCACCGCGGCCGGAGCCTCGCTCGCCGGGGCGGCGGCGAACTGGTCGATCTCGGCCAGCAGCGCCTCGAGGTCGCCGTCGCGGACCTCGCCCATGTGGCCGATGCGGAAGGTGGTCGGTTTCCAGTCGCCGTAGCCGCCGCCGACGATCCAGCCGCGGCCGGCGAGCTGCTTGACCAGGGTCTGTGGATCGACCCCCGCTGGCGGGCGCAGGCAGGAGACGGTCCAGGAACGGGCGCTCTCGGCCGCGGTGTAGGTGAAACCGCGCGCCGCCGCCCATTCGGCGGTGCGGCGGTAGAGGCGCTGGTGGCGCGCCCAGCGCGCCTCCATGCCCTCGGCGAGGATGCGCTCGAGCTGGCGGTCCAGGGCGTAGAACAGCGACACCGCCGGCGTGGTGATGGCGCCGCCCTCGCGGTGCTTGTCGCGGTAGCGCAGCAGGTCGGTGTAGAAGCCGCGGCGCTCGACCTTGGCGGCGCGTTCGGCGGCACGGTCGGAGAGGGTGAAGACCACCAGGCCCGGTGGCAGCGCCAGCGCCTTCTGGGTGCCGGCCAGCACCACGTCGAGCCCCCAGGCATCGGCCTCCACCGGCGCGCCGCCGAGCGAGGACACGGCGTCGACCAGGACCAGGGCGTCGCTCTCCTCGCGGATGGCGCGCGCGATCTCGGCCAGCGGGTTCATCACCCCGGTCGAGGTCTCGTTGTGCACCAGCGTCACCGCGTCGTAGCGCTTGCGGCGCAGCGCGCCGCGCACCAGGTCCGGATCGATGGCCTCGCCCCAGGGCGCCGACAGGCGGTCGGCCACCTTGCCGGCGCCGCGGCTGATCGCGTGCCAGCGCTCGGAGAAGGCGCCGTTGGTCAGGCTCAGCACGCTCGCCGCGGCGGTGGAGATCACCGCGCTTTCCATGATCAGGGTGGAGCTGCCGGTGGCGGTGAGCACCTCGCCGGCGGTGCGCAGCACGGCCGGCAGGCGGCCGGCGATCGACTGGTAGAAGGTGCGGAAGCCGGCCGACCGGTGGCCCACGACGGGTGCCGCCATCGCCTGGCGGGCATCCTCGGGTACGTAGGTGGGACCGGGCAGGAAGAACTGGATCTTTTCCATGGCGGGAACCTCTGGTTCGAGTGGTGAAAGAAATGGTATCTCAGGGGGTCAGGGCTGCCGCGGCGACGGCGGCAGCGGCGGCGCCACCGCGGCGACGGCGCCCCAGGGACGCGGGCGCCTCAGAGCCGCCAGCAGCCCGGCGGTGTCGTGATCCTGGTCGGCGCCGGGCAGCGCGATCCGCCACCCCTCGCCTGCTGGAGTGAGTGCCGGGATCGACGCCAGCGGGACGGCGGCTGGCTCCGGCGCGACCCGCACCAGCACCAGCGCGCAGCCCGCGAAATGCTCGCGCAACAGGTCGCGCAACACCGGCTCGCCGCGCAACGCCTTCACCGCCAGGCTCCGTCCGCCGCCGGCGGCGACCGCTCGCCGCGCGCCGAGAGCCGCCGCGGTCTCGAGGCTGGCGGCGGCTGGCTCCGGCGGCCGCAGCTCGAGCCAGCCGGCGCGGAGGCCGGCGCCGGCGAGCGCCGCGAGCAGCGCCGCGAAGCGCTCCGGCCCCTCTTCGACGCGCAGCAAGTGCGGCGGCCTCAACCGGTGCCCCTCGCCGCCGCAGCCGGCGGCTCCGGGTACAGCAGGATGGCGCGGCGCTCCTCGCGGAAGGCCGCCTCGTCGGCAACCCAGCTCGCAGTCCAGGCGTCCAGCGCGGCGCCGTCCGCCGCCGCGAGCGCCAGGCGGCAGTCCGGCCCGCCGGTCAGCAGGTCGAGCGCCGGCCGGTCGGCGACGAACTCGTAGGCGGCGCGCCGCCAGACCAGCGCGCGCGGCGCCACCAGCCCCACGGCGCGCAGCAGCTCGACGCCGGTGCGATAGGAACGGAAATCGCCGGGATCGGTCACCACCAGCTCGACGCCGCCGCAGATCTCGCCGCGGTGCTTCTGGAACTGCGGCCGGAAATAGGTGGGCAGGAAGGCGACGCCGGGCAGGCCGCGGGCACCCAGGTGGTCGGCCAGCGCCGGCGGCTCGATGCCGGGAGCGCCGG
Source organism: uncultured Acidobacteriota bacterium (assembly GCA_963732005.1). GTDB lineage: Bacteria > Acidobacteriota > Thermoanaerobaculia > Multivoradales > UBA5704 > JASLEW01. The sequence continues at coordinate 1,314,423 of CAVSXT010000005.1, read as the reverse complement.
CGAGATGGAAGGGCCGGGTGGTGCCGCGGCCTTCCGACAGCTCGGTCGCCTCGATCAGGCAACCGCCGGGGTAGAGCAGCGCGGTCGCCGCCGCCGGCATGTTCGGCGACGGCGCGATCCAGGGCCGGCCGGTATCGGCCCAGGTCATCGCGCGGTCCCAGCCGTCCAGCGGCCAGACCTCGGGCGCCGCTCGCCAGCCTCCCCGGCGCGCCGCCAGCAGCATCAGCTCGCCCAGCGTCAGCCCGTGCCGCACCGGCAAACGGAAGGCGCCGACGAAGGACTCGTAGCCGGCCGCCGGCAGGTTGCCCTCGACCACCGTCCCACCCAGCGGGTTGGGCCGATCGAGCACCCACACCTCGCAGCCAGCGGCGAGCGCGGCTTCCGCGGCCCACACCGCGGTCGCGGCGTAGGTGTAGTAACGCGCGCCGACGTCCTGCAGGTCGACGAGCAGCAGCTCCAGGCCGGCGAACGCCTCGGGCCGCGGCCGCAGCGTCGCGGCGTCGTCGCCGTACAGCGACACGATCGGCGCGCCCGTCCACGGATCGCTGCCGCCGGCCGCCGGCACCATGTCCTGCTCGACACCGTAGAAGCCGTGCTCGGGGCCGAACAGCGCGCGCGGCGGACCTGCCGGGCTGGCGGCCAGGGCGCGGTGGCAGGGCCGCAGGTCGGCCGTCACCGCGGCGCCGTGGGCGAGCAGTCCGTAGGCTCGGTGGCGCAGCTGCGACAGCTGGCGCGGCGACGCCAGCAGCCGGTCCAGGCCGGTCTGCATCATGTGGCGCGCCGGTAGGGACCGCGCTGGCCGCCGCTCTTGGCTTCGAGCCGCAGGTCGGTGATGACGGCGCCGCGCTCGACGGCCTTCACCATGTCGTAGAGCGCCAGCGCCGCGGTCGAGCACGCCACCAGCGCTTCCATCTCGGCGCCGGTGCGCGCCGTGACCAGCACGCGGCTGCGGATCTCGACCCCGTCGGGCGCTGGCAGCACGTCGACCTCCACCTGATCGAGCGGCAGCGGATGCGCGAGCGGGATCAGCTCGGCGGTGCGCTTGGCGCCCTGAATGCCGGCGAGGCGGCTCACCGCGAAAGCGTCGCCCTTCGGCAGGTTGGCGAGCCGGATCACGGTCTGGGCGGAGAGCAGCACCCGGCACGAGGCCTCGGCGACCCGGCGGGTGATCGGCTTCTCCGACACGTCCACCATGTGCGCGCCGCCCTGCGGGTCGAGATGAGTGAAGGGTCCTCCTGGCGTCACGGCGATGCCCCTCCTGATGTCCTCCGCTGCTTCGATGGCGCGATGCGCAGGTTGCCGCTGCCGCCGATGGCCCGGATGTCTGCCGCGTGTCCTGCGATGACCTCCGCGGTCCTGCGGAGGCGGCGAGGGACTGTATGCTAGCATCCGCGGTCTCCAACCAGCTGGGAAAGCCATGCGAGTTGCCATCGTCGTCCCGACTCTCAACGAGGAGGCGACGATCGCGCGGACGCTGCCGGCCGCCCAGGCGGCGCTGGCGCCGCTGGCCGGCGACGAGCTGGTGGTTTCCGACGGCGGCAGCGCCGATCGCACGGTCGAGGTGGCGCGCTCGCTGGGCGCGCGGGTCGTGATCGGTCCGGCCGGGCGCGGCGGGCAGCTCAACCGCGGCGCGGCGGCCACCACCGCGGAGATCCTGCTCTTCCTGCACGCCGACACCACGCTGCCCAAGGGCGCGGTGGCGGAGGTCCGCGCCGCCATCGCCGGCGATCGCTGCCGCGGTGATCGCTGCCGCGCCGGTCCGGCGCGCCCGGCGCGCGCGGCGAAGCCGGTGCTCGGCGGCGCCTTCCTGCTGCGCTTCGACACCGATCGCAGACTGCTGCGTCTGGGCGCGTGGCTGATCAATCAGCGCACGCGGGCCACGCGGCTGCCGCTGGGCGACCAGGCGCACTTCGTCACCCGGACCACCTTCGACGAGCTCGGCGGCTACCGGGAATGGCCGATCCTCGAGGACCTGGATCTTGCCTGGCGGCTGCGCCGCCACGGCCGCACCGTGATCCTCGAGCAGCGCGTGACCACCGGCGCCCGCCGCTTCGTCGAGCTCGGCGTGGCGCGCACGGTCGCCATCAACTGGTGGATCTGGCTGCTGTTCGTGGCGGGTGTCTCCCCCCGGCGCCTGGCGCGACTCTACGGCGAGGTGCGCTGAGACTCGGGGAGATCAGGCGCGAGAAAGAGCGGCGAGGTGGGCCGGGAGCGGCGGCGCGGAGGCAGCGCCGCCGGATGGCCATCAAATCAAACTGTAGACACTCTGTTCACATCGTGGCGCCGTGAGCCGTGGGCCGGCACTGGCGCACCGCCGGCCGTGGGCGGCCGCGGGCGGCCGCTACTTGCGGCGCCGCTTGTTGACCGCTTCCTTCAGTTCCTTGCCGGGCTTGAAACGGACGCTCTTGCTCGCCCTGATGGTGATGGACTCGCCGGTGGCAGGATTGCGGCCCTTGCGCGATGCCCGCTCGGAGAGGGTGAAGCTGCCGAAGCCGGGGACCTTGGCGCTTTCGCCGGCCTTCACCGCGTCGGTGATGGCCGCGAACACCGCTTCGAAGGCCTCTGTGGCCTGCCTCCGGGTGAGCCCTTCGACGGAGTCCACAATGCCATTGATCAAGTCAGCTTTACCAGCCATCTCTCCTCCTCCTTGGATTCGTTTTTCCAGCGAAAGTGACTGGGGACAGACGATAAGCCAACCGCCTGGGGCTGTCAATGGGCGCTGGCCGAACGGTGCCGGAGCCTCTAACGACGGGCTTTCGCGAGCACCGTGACCGAGAAGCCGTCATGGTCGTCGCCGGTCAGCGTCCGCCACGCGCCCGCTCCGACGATGCCCGGAACCAGCGGTGGATCCAGGCGTCCGGCCAGCGACAGCGGCGCGAAATCGGGGTGGCTCGCCACGAAGCTTGCCGCCACCTGCTCGTTCTCTTCGGCTTCCAGCGAACAGGTGATCGCCACCAGCAGGCCGCCCGGCCGCACCAGCGGCGCGACCCCCGCGAGCAGGCGCAGGGCCTGCTGCGAGAGGCGGCCGATCTCGCTCTCGCTGATCCGCCACTTGAGCTCCGGATGCCGGCGCAGCGTGCCGGTGCCGGTGCAGGGCAGATCGAGCACCACCCGATCGAAGCCGCGGCCGCCGGCGGCGGTTGCGGCGAAGGGCGGCGCCGCGGCGTCGGCAACGGCGATCGGCAACCGGCGTCCCAGGCGGCGCAGATTGCGCCGCAGGATATCGATGCGATCGGGCGCCAGGTCCATCAGCACCGCTGCCACCGCCGGTTCACGGGCGAGCAGCGAGAAGGCCTTGCCGCCGGGCGCCGCCGCCGCGTCGAGCACCGCCTCGCCGGCGTGCGGCGGCGGCACCAGCGCCGCGGCCTGGCTGGCTTCGTCCTGGATGTAGAAGTCGCCGCGGTCGAACGCCGGCGAGGCGAGTGGATTGCCGCGGCGGACGGTGAGTCCCAGCGCCGAGAGCGACGAGGGCTCCACCTCGATGCCTTCGTCGATCAAGGTCTCGGCCAGCAGCTCTCGCCCGCCGCGGTCGCGGAAGGCGAGCAGCTGCATCGGCTTCTCGCGGTTGTTGGCGTCGAGCAGCGCGAGCGTCGCGGCGCGGCCGAAGCGCGCCAGCCAGCGCTCGACCAGAAAATCGGGATGGCTCATCTCGAGCGCCAAGCGCCGCAAAGGGTCGGCTTCGTGCACCGGCCAGCTGGCGAGCTGGGGATCGCGGGCGATGCGGCGGAGCACGCCGTTGACGAAGCTGGCGCCGCCGCGATGGGTGAGCTGGTGGGCCTGCTCCACCGCCTCGTGCACCGCCGCATGCGGCGGCACGCGGTTGAGAAAGAGCAGCTGGTAGGCGGCGATGCGCAGCGGCGAATGCAGCGCCGCCTCGATCTGGTCGAACCGCCGGTGGCTGGCGTCGGCGATGATCTGATCGAGACGGCGCAGCCAGCGCAGACTGCCCATCACCAGCTCGCGCAGCAGCCCCTGGTCGCGCTCGTCGAAACGGGTCAGCGCGCCGGAGAGATGGGCGTCCACCGGCGCCAGCGAACGCAGCGTGCGCTCGAGCACCCAGCCCGCCGCGGCCCGCACGTTGTCCTGGGGCGTGCGTCCGGGCGCCGGCCGCCGGCTGCGCGTGGTGCCGGCGGTCGAGCTGGTGGCTGGGCGGTTACGAGTCATGACGGCGGGCGGCACCCGATCACGAGCGTCGGGAGGCCTCAGGCAAACCGTTCTCCCGGCTGCAGCCGCTCGCCGTTGACGAAGTCGGCGGCGTGTTGCGTCTTCCTGCCGGGCCGCTGCAGGTCGGCGATTGCGAGTACCGTGCCGGCGCCGCAAGCCGTCGCGATCCCCGCGGGAACGACGCCCAGGAGGGTACCCGGCGCAGGCGGCGGGCCGGGCGGCAGCGGCGGCTCGGTGAGGGGAGTGGCGCGCACCAGCTTGACCGGCGCGCCGCGCAGCTCGGCGGTCAGGCCCGGCCATGGAGTGAAGGCGCGCAACCGGTTGGCGAGCTGCGTCGCGGTGAGCTGCCAGTCGGCGCGTCCACTGTCGCGGCTGAGCCGCGGCGCCAGGGTGGCGAGGGAGTCGTCCTGTCGCCGCTCGGCCAGCACGCCGCGCTCGAGCCGGTCGAGCGCCTCGATCATCAAGCCGGCGCCGAGCGCCGCCAGCCGCACCGCCAGCTCGCCGGCGGTCTCGCGTGGACCGATGGCGGTTTCCGCCTGCAGCAGGATGGGGCCGGAGTCCAGCCCTGCCTCCATGCGCATGACGGTGACGCCGGTGCGCTCCTCGCCGGCGGCGATGGCCGCCTGGATGGGCGCGGCGCCGCGGTAGAGCGGTAGCAGCGAGGCATGCAGGTTCAGGCAGCCGGCGGCCGGCAGCTGCAGCAGCTCCCGCGGGAAGATCTGGCCGAAGGCGACGACCACCGCGATCGCCGGCTGCAGCGGCCGCAGGGCGTCCAGGAACTCTGCCGCCCGCACCCGTTCGGGTTGTTGCAGCGGCCGCCCGTGCTCGCGCGCCCAGAGCGCCACCGGCGGCAGCCGCGGTTCGCCCCCGCGCCCGGCCGGCCGGGAGGGCTGGCTCACCACCAGGGCGGGACTCCTGCCCGCCGCTGCCAGCGCCGCGAGGGTGGGAACCGCAAACTCGGGGGTGCCGAAGAAGACCAGCGGCGCCAAGGACGGCATGGGCGCGATGCTACCACCCGCCTGGCTGGGTCCCCCTCCGGCCACCATCGGCGGCCGGAGGTCTCGATCTTTTTCGGGAGGGAGTACGCCTTATGGGAGCGGGTTCTCGACCGTGATCGGGAACTTGCCGATGAAGCTGTAGACGTCGTTGTTGTCCACCACCTGCGCGGAGATCTGGTGCACTCCGTTCGACAATTGCGTGGTGTCGATGTAGGTGAACCACCCGGGGGCGGGATTTGCCGGATAGCTCGGATATTCCTCGCGGATGTCCGGGCGCGGCAGGCCCAGATTGGCGATGGCGACGACGTTGCCGTCGACGTAGACCACCACCGCCGCCACCCCTTCGAAGTTGACCGCCCAGCCGGAAACCTGGATCAGGCCACCGTACACCAGGCCGACCTCCGGGAAATCGACGTGCCCGATCGCATTGTCCTGGTTCGTCAGGTCCCGGCACGAGAAGGTCACCGCGATCGAACCGATGTCGGTGACGTTCTCGAACTGATCGCCCACCCGGATGCCGAGCTGATGGCTGCCGGGCGTGTACAGCGGGAACCCGAAAGTGTCGGTGGTGCTGATCAGCGCGCCGACGTCGAGCGCGAAACGGAAGCCGGCGTGCGGCGCATCCTTGAGGCCGGGGAACTGCTGCTCGAGATCCAGCCGCTTGATCCCGTAACAATCACTCAGGCCGCCCGCGGCGGTGTTGTTGTTGCAGTCGTGCTGGCTGTTGAAAGTCAAGGCGCCGTCGATCAACAGCTCGACGTAGGCCACCCCTGGATTGTTGTAGGAGGCGTTGACGTCCAGCGCATAGCCGGAAACAATCTCCCAGATGCGGTTGGGATCGTCCAGGTTGCAGTTGCCGAACATCTCGGCCTGCTGGTTCGGGAACTCGATGGTGCCGAAGGGCAGCAGATCGGCGTTGGTGTTGGAGAACTGCAGCCGCCGCGTGTTCAGCAGCACCATCTGGCCGGTGAGGCTGGTCACCCGCGCGGTGACCGAGTGCAGCCCGTTGAGGAAGTGGGTGGTGTCGAGCGAGTAGGCGAAGCCCGGCGCCGACGTGTTGGGGAATCCGGGAAACTGCTTGCTCACGCCGGGCCGCGAGCGGCCGTAGGTGGCGCGGCCGATGGTGGCGCCGTCGACCACGATGTCGACCGCGAAGACGCCGGTCTGGGCCAGCGCCCAACCCTGCAGGCCCACCACGCCGTTGGCGGCGTTGCCAGGGCGCGCAAAACCGTCGAAGGAGCCGAAGGGCGCATTTGCCGCCCAGGCGCCGGTCGCCCCGCCAGCAGCCAGCAGCGACAGCGCCAACGTGAACACGAAAGCCTTTTGCCTCATCGCTCCAACCTCCGCTGCGCCGCCCGCTCCCTGCCTCGGCCCGACGAGGCGAAAGAGCCTTTACGACGCAGGCATTCCAGGCCTTCTTTCAAGTGATACGTTAACTTTGGGCGATTCTACGGGGAACACAGCTGGAAGTCAATCTTGTAAACCGCGCAGGTAAAAGGGTTTGCCGCCTCCGCCACGGCTGGCTCCCGCACTCCACAACCCGTGGGTCACGGTTCGCGCCGGGACACCACATATCGTTGCAGGAACGTGTCGGCTGGCCCGTTTTGCAGTCAGCCCGAGGCCAGGCCCTGCAGGTGCGCGCCGACCAGCCCGGGCAGCTGCCGCAGGTCGTAGCCGCCCTCGAGCACCGCCAGGATCCGGCCTTCGCAGACCTCGCCGGCCAGCTGGCGAAGCCATTCGCCCCAGCGCGCAAAGGCATCCTCGCTGACCGCCATGCCGCCCAGGGGGTCGCGCCGCCAGGCGTCGAAGCCTGCCGACAGCAGCAGCACGTCCGGCGCGAAGCGGCGCAGCTCCGGCAGCACGCGGCCTTCGATGGCGGCGGCGTAGCCCTCGTCGCCGGTGCCGGCGGGCAGCGGCAGGTTGAGGGTGGCGCCGGCGCCGACGCCGACGCCGATCTCGTCCGCGGCCCCGGTGCCCGGATAGAAAGGATACTGATGGGTGCTGGCGTAGAGCACGTCGGGCCGGTCCTCGAACAGGTGCTGGGTGCCGTTGCCGTGATGGACGTCGAAATCGAAGATCGCCACGCGGGCGGCGCCGTGGCGGCGGCGCAGGTGCTCGGCGGCGATCGCGACGTTGTTGAAGTAGCAGAAGCCCATCGCCGTGGCCGCTTCGGCATGATGGCCTGGCGGGCGCACCGCGGCGAAACCGACGCGATCGCGGCCGCCGGCGACCCAATCGGCAGCCGCCAGGGTCGCCTCCACCGCGCCCCAGGCGGCCGCCCACACGCCGTCCGAAAGCGGATTGTCGGCGGAGTCGAGCAAACTGTCGCCGCGGGCGACGGCGCCGCGGAAGCGTTGCACGTAGCTCTCGGCGTGCAGCGCGGTGACCTCAGCCAGCGCAGCCAGCTCAGACAGCGCTCCCAGCGAGGCCCGTGCGGTCGCTTCGGGCAGTGCGGCTGGCGCGGCCGGCGGTGATTGCCCATCGCCGCCGGCCGCCTCCCGGGCGGACGCGGCGAGCGGCGGCGCCGAGGCCGGCAGCGCGGACCGCGCAGCCATCGGCGGTGACGTGGCGGGCGTCCCGGAAGGCTCCGGAGGACTACGGTCGTCGATCTCGAGACCCTCCCGGCGCAGATGCGCCAGGATGCCGGCCAGCCGCTCGGGCTGCTCGGGGTAGCCCGCCGGCGGCTGGTGCCCGAGGCACCGGGAATCGGTGACGACCCGGATCATGCCGGAATCATAGATCAGGACCTCGCACCGGGTTCCTTAGCCTGCCACCGCCGGACCCCTGGACTGCCACCGCCGGAACTTCGCCTCGCCGAGGCGCGGCGGCCTGTCGTCCGGACTGCCACCGCCGCTCGCAGGGCCACCGGCGCCCGTCATTCGCTGCCGTTTGCGCCGCGCGGCGCCGGTTCTTGCGGGGCGAGATCGAGGCCGGCGGCGGCAGCCTGGGCGTGCGCGGCGACGTAGCGGCGGACCCGCGGCAGCAGGCCGTCGACGCCGCGAGCGGTCAGCGGTCCGCCGAGCGCGCGGGCAATCTCGCAGCTGCTCATGCCGGCGGCCGCGAGCGCCAGGATCCGGGCGTTGCGCCGATAGTCGCGCCGGCCCGCGAGCGTGCCGCAGCGCTCGAGGAAAAGCCGCAGGCGCTCGCGGCTGAGCATCAGCTCCTCGGGATTGGCGCCCGGATCCGCCGCTCGCTCCTGCGGTTCGCGCGGCGGGTCTCCCCACGGGCTCCAAGCGCCGCTCGGCGCCGCCGCCATGGTGCCGCCGCGCTTCTGGGCGCGGGCCGCCCGCAGCTGATCCAGCGCCACCCGCTCGGCCACCCTGCCCAGGAAGGCGCCGACCTGACTCTCGCTGGTCGCCCGGCAACGCCGCAACCGGCGGCCGCCGGCGGCCAGCAGGCGGCAGTAGACTTCCTGCACGATCTCTTCGATCTGATCGCCGCTGGGCCGTACGCCGGCTCGCCGCAGCACGCTGCCGACGCGGGCCTTGAGAGCGGGGCCGTAGCGCGCGACCAGCCGCTCCCAGGCGGCTTCAGGCTTGAACGAGGACGACGGCGGCAGGCACAGGCCGAACCATGATTCCATCTCTCCGCTCCTTCTCGAGATGAAGAGGAGCGGCGAACGCGCCAAGGCACGCCAGGAGAGAACTCCGGAACTGTCCGGGAGCGACGGGGAGCCCTTTTATAACATGCAGAAGCGACGCTGCCAAGTGGGCGCTGCGACGAGTTGGCGCCGGCGAGCCATGGCGAGCCCGGCGGCCCGCCCGCTTTTTTCCCCGGTCGCTGCTCCGCTGTTCACCGTCGCGGCAATCCCGCGGGTAGGCAAGGCCGCGGGGCAGGCAGGCGGGCCCCCGTTCGGGTCGGCTACAATCCGCCTTCCGAGGATCTGCCTTGCATCCACGCCCGCCGTTGCCTGACCGACCAATCTCTTGGGCCGCCGTTTTTCCGCCGGCGATGCCCCCCCAGGGAATGCAGCCCCAGTCAATGTCGGCCCAGGCCATGCAGCCCCAGGCGCCGCCGCCAAGGCCGGCACGCCGCCGCCGCCGGCCGCTCGCACCTGCCATCGCGGCGGCCGCCGCCGCGGCCCGCACCGCTCTTGCCGTGCTGGCCGCTATGGCCGCTCTTGCCGCTCTCGCCGCCTGCCGGGGCCCTGCCGGCGCCGGCCGCGCCGCGGCGGCGCCGCGCCAGCTCGGCGGCGCCGCGCGCGGCTGGAACGTCGTGCTGCTGACCATCGACACGCTCCGCGCCGACCGGGTCGGTGCCTACGGCTACACCCGCCGCGCCACCAGCCCGGGGCTCGACGCCCAGCTCGGCGCCGGGGTGGTGTTCGATCGCGCCTTCGCGCAGCGGGCCGCCACCTGGCCGTCCCTCGCCTCGCTGCTCAGCGGGCTCTACCCGAGCGGTCACGGCGTCGAGGAGAACGGCTATGGCTTCCCCGACGACCTGCCAACCCTGCCCAAGCTGCTGCGCGGCGCTCGCTACCGCACCGCCGCTTTCCTGAGCAACATGTGCGACGCCAATCATCAGGGATGGGACACCTTCGGGTGCAGCGGCGGCAAGGACGGCAAATCGGTGCAGGACGCGCTCGCCTGGGCCGCGGCGGCGGACGGCGGCGCCACCACGCGGCAGCCTTTCCTGCTCTGGGTCCATCTGTTCGGTGCTCATCCTCCTTATTACAACGGCGGCGACCTGTCGAATCGGCTGGACCCGGACTACCAGGGCTCCCTCGGACCGAAGAAATGGCGCCTGGACGAGGTGATGACCCAGCACCTGCGCCTCGACGGCGCCGACCTCCGGCATCTCGACGCGCTCTACGACGCGGCGGTGATCGGCAGCGATCGGCTGGCCGGCGAGCTGCTCGCCGGCCTCCGGCAGGCCGGCAGGCTGGACCACACCCTGGTGGTGGTGGCCGCCGACCACGGCGAGGAGCTGTACGCCCACAACGGCTACCTCTATCACGCCTGCTCGGTGTACCAGACGACGCTGCACGTGCCGCTCGGCATCGCGGCGCCGGGCCTGCTGCCCGCCGGTGCCCGAGTGCCGCAGGCGGTCGAGCTCATCGACGTCCTGCCGACCCTGCTGGCGCTCCTCGCCGTGCCACCGCCACCGCGGCTGGACGGCCGATCGCTGGTGCCGTACCTCGAGCGCCCCGGCGGCGGCGGTGTCGGCAAGCCGGCGTTCTCCGAGTACGGCGCCAGCCGCATCCACACCGTCGTGCAGCAAACCTGGAAGCTGGTGGACAACCCCGACCGGCTCGAGCCCGCCTGCATTCCGGGACGGCCGGGCCAGCCGCCGCTGCGCTATCCGATCGGCCGCAGCGAGCTCTACGATCTCGCCAGCGACCCCGGCGAGACCGCCAACCTCGCCGCCGGCCATGCGCAGCAGGTCGCCGAGTTGCAACGCCTGATCGATCAACGCTTCGCCCACCTGCCGCGCCGCGGCCATCCACAGGCGATCCCGGAGAAGCTCCGCAAAGAGCTCAGCAACCTCGGCTACGTCGCGCCCTGACAGGGCCGCCCTGCGAAAACGGGCATAACATCTGGCGGCGGGCTGTCCCGGGGCCGGTATGAGCGATCTGCAGCGAATCACCGAACGCTATCGTCTCGACAAGCTGATCCACGCCAGCGATACCGCGAGCGTCTTCCGCGCCGCCGACGTGCGCTCCGGCCAGACGGTGGCGCTCAAGCTGTTCCGCGACGAGGCCGGCGAGCCGCGGCGGGAGGCAAGGGGGCGTTTCGAGAACACCGCGCGGGCGCTGCAGGCCTGCGTGGACCCCAGCCTCCCGCGCGTGCTCGACCACGGCTTCACCGCCACCGGCAGCGCCTTCCTCGTCACCGGCTACCTGCAGGGCGCCGGCTTCGAGCTGCTCGCCGGCTCGCCGGTGGGACGTGCGCTGCCCTTGTTGCTGCCGGTCCTCGACGGCCTCGAGGAGATCGACCGCCATCAGCTTTCCCATCGCAACCTGCGTCCGGACAACCTCCTGCTGGTCACGCACGCCGACCAGGAGCGCCTGGTGATCCTGGGTTGGGGACCGGCGGCCGGCGGCGCCTCGGAAGCCGGCGACGAAGGCCGCCGCGCCGATCTGCGTGGCTTTGCCGAGATCACCTGCGCGGCCATCGGCGCGGAGATCCTGCAGCCCTCGCTGGCGGTGGTCCTGCCGCCGGCGGCCGCGGCGGAGGCGATCGCCGATGCCGCCGAGCTGACGATGCTGCTCTCGCTGCTGCTGCAGGCGGGCAGCGCCGCGCCGGCGAGCCTCTACGGCGAGCTGCGCCGGGCCTTCCGCCAGGCGCTGCTCGGGGATCCCGGACCCACCGGCGCGGCCGCGCCGGCAACCGGCACCGCCGGCGGCTACGCCAGCACGCCAGGCGCCGGGAGCGCAGGAACCGAGCCGGCGGTCGACCTCGACCAGACCCGCGCCGTGGTGGCGGACGTGACCATCGCCGTGCCCCGGGACCGCTTGCTGAGCCGCATGGAGCAGTTCACGGCCGGCGGCGCGGCCGGCGCCGGCGGCGCCCAGCTCGCCGTCGCCCGGGAGCCGCGGCCGGCGGCCGGGGCAGCGCCGGCGGCCCCGCGCGCCGGAGAGATCCGCGGCGACACCCTGCCGGTTTTCGTGCCCACCTTTCATCAGTCGGAGAGCCTCGGCGCGCCCGCGCTATCCACGCCAGTGGCAGAGCCGGATCGGCTGACGCGCGCGTCCGACCCGACGGTGCCCCAGAACCCGGGCTTCCCCGCCGGTGAGGCGAGCTCCACGATGACACTGGCCGCAACCGCCGGTCACGCCACCACCACTCCGCTCGCCGCCGCACCGCCTCAGCTGCCCGACTTCCACTCATTCGCGGTTGGCGATCGACCTGGCGACGGCGACGGCCTCCTCACCACCACAGCTCCCGCGGGCGTCGCACCGGCACCGGCGGCAGCCGTGGCTCCCGCGGTCATCGCGCCGGCACCGGCGACGGCGACGGCCGCGGCTTCGCGCCGGCGATCTGGCACTCGCGGCGGCCGCCGGCGCTGGGGGCCGGCCGCGGCGGTGGCGCTGGCCGCCGCCGTCCTGGCCGCGCTCGCGGTCGTCGTGCTCGCCGGCGCGGCCGCCATCTCCAGGCTGCGCCAGCCGGGTTCGCAATCGCATCTGGCACCGGCGCCCTCGCCGTCGTCGCCTGCCGCCGCCAGCAGCGCGGCGTCTCCGCGAACCCTCGGTAGCATGCCGCCAGCGACCCCGCCGGCGCCCACCACGCCTCCGGCGACCCCCTTGGCGGCGGCGGTGGCGCCCGCGCCGCCCGGCGCTGGTGCGGCCCCGGGTCCGCATCTCAAGACGGCGGCCGATCTCCTCGCGGCCGGCGACGCCGCCGGCGCGAGGCGGGAGCTGGCGCAGATCACCACCGCGCAGCAGGCGACCCTGGGCCCCGCCCAGCGCGCCGACTACGACCAGCTGGCGGCCGCGCTGATCGCCGACCACCGGCGGCAGGTGGCGACCGAGCTCGCGGCGGCCCTGCGCCGCGGCGAGATGCGGCGGCTCCGTGCCGCCCTGACCGCCGCCAGCCGGGAGACCGACCTGCCGGCCGCGGCGCGCCGCGACCTCGATCGCGCTCGCCAGGCCGTCGACCTCGACGGGCGCCTGGCACGGGCGGACCTGACGCAGGGGCCGCAGGAGGCGCTGCGCAACGCCACCGATCTGGCCGCCATGCTGCCCCGCTACAGCCGGGCGAGCGAGCTGCGCGACCAGGCGGCAAAGGCGATCGAGGACCAGGCCGACGCCGCCGTCGCCGCCGGCGACGGCGACCGGGCCACCAGCCTGCTCGCCGGACTGCGCCAGACCTGGCCGGACCGCCCGGGACTCGCGGAGCGCGCCGATCGCTTCGCGGCGCAGCGCAGCGCCGACGGACAGCTCGAGGCGGCGCTGGCGGCGGCCGCCAAGGCGGAATCCGCGAGCCAGCCGCTGCAGGGTCTGCAGGCGCTGTCCGGGCTCAACCCCGGCGGCCGCTACAGGGAGCGCTTCCGGCGGCAGCGCGAGCAGCTGGAAGAGCTGCTCGCCAGGCTCGACGCCTCGCCGCCGGCGATCGCGCTCGGCCCCGGCTTCAAGCTCGAGTACGAAAAGGGCGCGACCATCGTGGTCCCGCTCCGGATCACCGACGACCTGGCGGTCAAGAGCGCCGAATGCTGGGTGCGCCCGGAAGGCGCCACGTCCTTCCAGCCGGTGCCGGTGCGCCACCTCTCCGGCGCCGACTACCAGGTGGACATCGCGCCGGAGCTGCATCAGAACCGCACCCTCGAGCTCTACGCCGCTGCCAGCGACAACTCCGGCCACCGCTCGCTGCTCGGCAGCCGGGACCAACCGCTCAAGCTCAAGCGGCGAGGCTGGCTCGAGAAGATCTTCGCCGGCAAGGAGAACGAAGGAGGGCACGGCGGCCGATGATTGACTTGCCGCGGTGGTGCACGTAGGATTACGCTCCTTTGGCGGAGGGAGGTTAGCTCAGCGGTAGAGCACCTGCCTTACACGCAGGGGGTCGCGGGTTCGAATCCCTCACCTCCCACCAGGCCGGTGGGAGGCCGCCAGCACCGGTTGGTCAGGTTTGCGGGGTCGTAGTTCAGCTGGTTAGAATGCCGGCCTGTCACGCCGGAGGTCGCGGGTTCGAGTCCCGTCGGCCCCGCCATTCGTACTCGATCCTATCTCTGGGAAGACAAGAAGATGCGCGACAAGATCAAGTTGGTTTCGACCGCCGGCACGGGCTACTTCTACACCACCAGCAAGAACAAGAAGCTCTCGACCGAGAAGCTCCGCATGAAGAAGTACGACCCCAAGGTCCGCAAGCACGTGGAGTTCGTCGAAGAGAAGCTGCGCTAGCTGGTCTGGCTGGGCCCTCACCAGGCTGCGGCGAGGGATCGGGAGCAGGCGGGGTGCGCTCTCGGCGCCAGGAGCGGGCACGGATCGTGCCACCTGCGTTGCTCGGGGCTCGCCGGCGCTGGCGCCGCCCTCGGAGGCCGCCGACGAGTGGCGCCGCCAACCAGCAAGGAGGAGAACGCGATGTTCGAGGTCCCCGCATTACCCTATGCCTTCGACGCGCTCGAGCCGCACATCGACGCGCGCACCATGGAGATCCACCACGACAAGCATCACGCCGCCTACGTCGCCAACCTCAACAAGGCGCTCGCGAGCCATCCGGACCTGCAGCAGAAGTCCGTCGAGGACCTGCTCCGCGGCATCGACGGTCTGCCGGAAGCGATCCGCACGGCGGTGCGCAACAACGGCGGCGGCCACGCCAACCACAGCCTCTTCTGGCAGATCATGGGACCAGGCGGCGGCGGCAAGCCGGGCGGCGACCTGGCAGCCGCCATCGATCGCGACCTCGGCGGCTTCGACGCCTTCAAGGAGAAGGTGACGAACGCCGGCGTCGGTCAGTTTGGCTCCGGCTGGAGCTGGTTGGCGTGGGGCGACGGCAAGCTCGAGGTGTTCGGCCGCCCCAACCAGGACTCGCCGTTGATGGAGGGCAAGCAGCCCATTCTCGGCGTCGACGTCTGGGAGCATGCCTATTATCTGAAGTATCAGAACCGCCGCCCCGACTACCTCGCCGCCTGGTGGCAGACCGTCAACTGGCCGGCGGTGGAAACCGCCTTCGCCAAGACGCGCCATTGAATCGCCGCGGCGGCCCGGGCCATCGGGCCGCCGCTCGCCGCGCCTGCCGCCCGGCCACAAACCTCGGACCTGTGTTCCGCGGTACCGTGGCGCCTCCCAACTTCAACTCCGGGCAACCTCAGATCAAGTAACTCTAAACTCCTCGGCGGTTGCAACGCCGAAACGAGCTCGCCGCCGTGCCCGCGGCGGCGCAGCCGCTCTCGAACGTGTCTCTAAATT
This sequence comes from uncultured Acidobacteriota bacterium, assembly GCA_963732005.1. Classification (GTDB taxonomy): domain Bacteria; phylum Acidobacteriota; class Thermoanaerobaculia; order Multivoradales; family UBA5704; genus JASLEW01. The sequence goes on along the minus strand of CAVSXT010000005.1, from coordinate 1,299,417 downwards.
TTGTTTATAGAGAAGTTTGCACCTATCTGCTCACTAACTTGGCACCACCACCTCGGAATATGGGCGATGCTTCAAGGAAAGTTCAACTATCTTGTTCGTAGAATGGTGGCCATGAAGGAAACGATTCTGACCAGGGCGACAAGGCTCAGGCCAGATCGCTACCGGGGGGGAGATTACGATCATGGCTAATATCGACCGCGTCAATCAGGATTTTAGGCGAGAAGAGCGGCATCTGACAAAGGTCTTCAAGGCGCTCTCCGACGGCACCCGTTGCGAGATCCTGCGGCTGCTCGAAGGCCAGCAGCGCACGGTGGGCGAGATCGTCGGCAATTTCAGCCTTTCCCAGCCCACTATTTCCAGGCACCTGTCGGTGCTCAAGGAGGCCGACCTGGTGGTCGACCAGCGCCATGGCCAGAACGTCATCTATCGGCTCAATGACGACGCTCTCTCGACCTCCATGCAGGAATTCTTTGGCCAGTTCCGCAGCTGCCAGGAAGTGATGCGCTGACAGCCGCCGCATCGCCGCCGGCGGCGCCGACAGCGCCGTAACCCAGGCTCGGGAGGCTTTGGCTCCGAGCGCTAGCCAGTAGTCAGCCCCGCGGGCGCCAGATCACCGGCGCCCGCCTTTGCACGGCGCCCCCGGCGCGCTATAATTCGCCGTCCTGGACGGGGCCGGCCGTCCGCCAACACCGCCGGTCGAGATTCTTCCTTGCTCTAAGGCGGTGTAGCTCAGTTGGTTAGAGCAAGCGGCTCATATCCGCTGTGTCAGGGGTTCAAGTCCCTTCACCGCCACCATCACCGTTCGGCCTCACCGCTCCTTCCCGGCAGGCGATGCAACTCCTCGAGGGTCTTCAGGCTTTCCTCCGGCAGCTGCCGCTCGAGCCCGGCGATCGCCTGGTGATCGCGTTTTCGGGCGGCGTCGATTCCACCGCCCTGCTCTGGGGGATGCGGCGCCTCGCCCCGTCCCGGGGGATCCGGCTGGTCGCCGCCCATCTCGACCACGCCATGGATCCCGGCTCCGCCGGCCGCGCCACGCGGGCCGCTTGCCTGGCGCGGCACCTGGGGGTGCCGCTGGTGAGCGCGCGCCGCGCCATCCCGGCGCTGCGCCGCGCCGGAGAGAGCCTGGAAGCCGCCGCCCGGCGCGTCCGCTATCAGTTCCTCGAGGAGGTCCGGCGCGGCTGCCGGGCGCGCTATGTCGCCACCGCTCATCATCGGGACGATCAGGCGGAGACCGTGCTGCTGCGCCTGCGGTTCGGCAGCGGCCTGCGCGGTCTGGCGGGGATCCGGCCGCTGGCCGGAGCGGTGGTGCGGCCGCTGCTCGAACTGCCGCACACCTGCCTCGCCCGGGCGGTCACCGCGGCCGGTCTCACGCCGTCCCTCGACCCCGGCAACGCCGATCCCCGGCAGCCTCGTGCCCTGATGCGGCACCTGGTGCTGCCGGCGCTGGCGCGCGCCGCCGCCTCCCCGGCCGGCGCAGTAGTACCAGGAGACGGAGACGAGACCGCGGCACGGGCAGAGCTGGCGGCGGCGCTGGCCGGGGTGGCGGCGCGCGCGCTGGGGGCGACGGCGGCCCTCGACCGCCGCCTGGCTGCCGCGATCGGCATTCCGGCGGCGGCCCGCCATGGCAGCCTGGATGCCGGCCGCCGCCAGGCGACCGTGCTCGGCATGCCGGGCGACACCGCCGACTCCTGGCCCTCGGACGGCCCGGAAGGCGACACCGCCGTCGACCCGCTGCGCCTGGCGGCGCTGCCGCCGGCGCTGCTGGCGCCGGCGCTGGCCTTGCTCCACCGGCGTGCCGGGGCCGCCTTGCCCGCCAGCCTCGCCGCCGCCGGCGAGCTGCGGCGCCAGCTCGGGCGCGCTCGCGGCCGCCTCGGCCCGCGCACGGTTGCCTGCGACTGCGGCGCCGGCTGGCGCTGGCAGACTGCCGGCAAGCGGCTCTGGCTGCGCCGGCAGCCGCCCGGCGAAGCCGCCCCCCCATTCACATATACTCTGGAGATCCCGGGAGAGCTCGCCATCCCGGAGATCGGGTTGACCGTGAGGGTGAGCCTCGCGGCGGTTGAGCCCTGGATGTTGCGGGGCGAGCCTCGGCGGGCCGGCCTCTCCCTGCCGCTGGTCGACAGCGCCGGTGGCGCCGGCCGCCTGACGGTGCGCAACCGCCGGCCCGGCGACCGGCTGTGGCCGCTGGGCTCGCCCGGCAGCCGCAAGCTGAAGGAAGTGATGATCGACCGCGGCTTGCCGTGGTCGTTGCGCGACCGGTTGCCGCTGCTCTGCTGGGCCGGGGAGATCGCCTGGGTGCCCGGATTGGCAATCGGCCATCGTTTTCGCCTGGCCGGCCACACGACGGCCTGCCTGGCAGAGGTCGTCGGCCCCTTACCGCGTGGCGCGGCTCCACGAGCCGGCCGTCGCGGAGGCCTTGGATGGGCGCCGGCTTGACGGCGCGGCGGATCGCCGGGAATCCGCGCCGGGAGCCGGCGGTTAGCGAGTCTGACAGGATGTCCCTGCCCCGCGCGGCGGAAGCACCCGGAGAACCCGGGCGATAGAGGTGGCCGAGCAGTGAACTCTACTCTCAAGACCCTGTTCCTCTGGATGGCGATCTTCGTGGTGGTGATCCTGCTATGGAACACCTTCCAGACCACCAAGACCACCCGTCACGAGCTGAAGTTCTCGCAGTTCGACCAGGAGATCGAGCACGGCCGGGTGGCCGAGGTCACTCTCCACGGGCAGCAGGTCACCGGCAAGTTCAAAGCCGGAGACGGCTATGCCGAAGGCGACGAGTTTCGCACCGAGGTGCCCACCGACTACTCCACCCTGCTCATCCCCAAGCTCCGCGCCGCTCACGTCGACATCACCGTCGAGGAGCCCAAGGACAACCCGCTGATCACCGTGCTCCTCACCTGGGCGCCGGTGCTGGTCATCGTCGCGCTGTGGATCTTCTTCATGCGCCAGATGCAGAGCGGCGGCAACAAGGCGCTTTCGTTCGGCAAGAGCAAGGCCAAGCTGCTCAACACCACCGGCAAGAAGGTCACCTTCAAGGACGTGGCGGGGGTCGAGGAAGCGAAGGACGAGCTCTCCGAGATCGTCGAGTTCCTGAAGGAGCCGCAGAAGTTCCAGAAGCTCGGCGGCCGTATCCCCAAGGGCGTGCTGCTGATGGGTCCGCCCGGCACCGGCAAGACGCTGCTCGCCCGCGCCATCGCCGGCGAGGCCAACGTCCCGTTCTTCTCGATCTCCGGCTCGGACTTCGTGGAGATGTTCGTGGGCGTCGGCGCCTCGCGCGTCCGCGACCTGTTCGAGCAGGGCAAGAAGAACGCCCCCTGCATCGTGTTCATCGACGAGATCGACGCGGTGGGCCGCCACCGCGGCGCCGGCCTGGGCGGCGGCCATGACGAGCGCGAGCAGACCTTGAACCAGCTGCTGGTCGAGATGGACGGCTTCGAATCCAACGAGGGCGTCATCCTGATCGCGGCCACCAACCGCCCCGACGTGCTCGATCCGGCGCTGCTGCGGCCCGGCCGCTTCGACCGGCGGGTGATCGTCGATCGCCCCGACATCAACGGCCGGCTGGGCATCCTCAAGGTGCACACGCGCACCATCCCGCTCGACGACGACGTGCAGCTGTCGGTCATCGCCCGCGGCACTCCCGGCTTCGCCGGCGCCGACCTCGCCAACCTGGTCAACGAGGCCGCCCTCATTGCGGCCCGGCTGAACAAGAAGAAGGTGCAGATGGCCGACTTCGAGTTCGCCAAGGACAAGGTGCTGATGGGGGTCGAGCGCAAGACCCTGATGCTGACCGACGAGGAGAAGCGCGTCACCGCCTATCACGAGGCCGGTCACGCCCTGGTCGCCGCCTTCACCCCCGGCGCCGATCCGCTGCACAAGGTCACCATCATCCCGCGCGGGCGGGCGCTCGGCCTCACCATGCAGCTCCCCACCGAGGACAAGTACACCTACCGCAAGCAGTACGTGGAGGCTCAGATCTCCATCCTGATGGGCGGCCGGGTCGCCGAGGAGCTGACGCAGGAGGACATCACCACCGGCGCCGGCAACGACATCGAGCGCGCCACCGACGTGGCCCGCCGCATGGTCTGCGAGTGGGGCATGTCCGACCTCGGGCCGCTCTCCTACGGCAGCAAGGAGGAGCCGGTGTTCCTGGGCCGCGACTTCGCGCAACGCGCCGACTACAGCGAGGACACCGCCCTGCGCATCGACCGCGAGGTGTCGCGCATCGTCCAGCATGCCTACGAGCAGGCGACGGCGCTGCTCACCGAGCATCGCGACGTGCTCGAGCGGCTGGCGAACGATCTTCTCGAGCGGGAGTCGCTGGACGGCGAGGAGGTCTACAGCGTCATCCGCGAGCTGACCGGCCGCGAGCCCGCGCCGCCGCGCAAGGCGATGCCCGGCGAGGGTCTGGTCATCGGCGGCCACGACGTGCCCGAGCCGGTGCTGGCGCCGCGTCCTGCCGCCAGTACCGCCGCCGCGGAGCTGGCGGAAGCGGTGGAAGTCCCCGCCTTCGGCCCGGCCTCCGCCGCGACCACCGCCGGCACGCCGGACAGCGCCCCGTCGCAGCAGCCGCCCGTGACTGCCGTGACCCCGGCAGCCGCCGACGCCGACCGTGCCGAGTCGCCGCGCGAATCCCGCGAGGCCCCCGAGCTGGCCGGCGCCAAGCGCCGCACCGCGCAGCCGCCGGTCGCCGGACCTGAAAAGCTTTCCTAGCCCGCGACCGATCGCGCCGCCCTCGCGCCGCACGCTGGCGAGCGGGCGCCGACGGCTCGCCCCGGCAGGTCCGCTCGCCGGCGGGCATTGCGCAGACCCCGGAGCAGCCCCCATGCAGGCGCCCGCGATAGACTAGAGGGGCGCTGGTTTTCACGGAGACCGCCCGCCTGCCTGAAACCGCCACCACCACCCCGACTCCGGCACGCTGGACCCTGCGGCTGCCGGGTGGGCGGCCCCTGCCCCTGCCGCAGCGACCGCTGGTGATGGGCATCCTCAACCTCACTCCTGACTCCTTCAGCGACGGCGGCCTCTGGAACGACCCGGGCCGCGCCGTCGCTCATGCCCTGGCGATGCTCGAGAGCGGCGCCGACGTGGTGGACCTCGGCGCCGAATCGACCCGGCCCGGGGGCGGCGTCTACGGCGCCGGCGCGCGCACGGTCCCGGCCGCCGAGGAGCTCGGGCGGCTGCTGCCGGTGCTGGAGCCGCTCCGGCGCGCCACCGCGGCGCCGCTGTCGGTCGACACGCGCAAGGGCGAGGTCGCCCGCGCGGCGCTCGCCGCCGGCGCCGACCTGATCAACGACGTCAGCGCGCTGGGCGATCCGGCGCTGGGCGCCGCGGTCGCCGCGGCGGGCTGCCCGCTGGTGCTGATGCACAGCCGCGGCGAGCTGGGGTCCATGCAGCGCGGCATCGCCTTTCGCGACCTGCTGGGCGAGGTCCGCGGCGAACTCGAGCTCGCGATACAGCGAGCGGCCGCGGCCGGCATCGAGCAGGAACAGCTGATCCTCGATCCCGGGCTGGGTTTCGGTAAGACCGCCACGCAGAACCTCATCTTGCTGCGGCGCCTGCCGCACCTCGCCGCGCTCGGCAGGCCGCTGCTGGTGGGCGCGAGCCGCAAGAGCTTCCTCGCCGCCTTTGCCCCAGGCGAGCGCCGGGACGACCCGGGCGTGCCGTCCGCGGTGTTGGAGCCGCCGTTCGCGGTGTTGGAGCCGCCGTTCGCGGTGTTGGAGCCGCCGTTCGCGGCGTGGGTGCCGCCGTCCGCGGCGTGGGTGCCGCCGTCCGCGGCGGCGTCCTCGGCAACTCCGCGGGCTCCGGCGGCGGCGCAAACCGGCTGGCATCCCCGCCTCGCCGGCAGCCTGGCGGCGCTGGCCTGGGCCGCGGCCGCCGGTGCCGCCATCGTGCGCGTCCACGACGTCCCCGAGTCCGTCCACTTCCTGACCGCCTGGCGAGCCCTGGCGGAGGCGGCGGAGGTCGACCCTTGAGCTGGACCGGCTGGACGCAGTTCTTCGTGCTGCTCAACTGGCACGACGCCGTCGACATCCTGGCGGTGGCGGTGGTGATCTACAACCTGCTGCTGCTGATCCGCGGCACGCGCGCGGTGCAGGTGCTACTGGGCATCGTGTTCGTCGGCCTGCTCTACTACCTCGCACGCTGGGCCGAGCTGGTGACCCTGCAGACCATCCTCGAGAGCCTGCTGATCGCCTTGCCGTTCGCCATCATCGTGCTGTTCCAGCAGGAGGTGCGCCACGCGCTCGCCAACTTCGGCCGCAACCCGCTCTGGGGCCTGTCCAAGCAGCAGCAGGCGGCGTCGGGATTCGGCGACATCGTGCTCGCCGCCACCACGCTGTCGTCGCGGCGGGTGGGCGGCCTGATCGTGATCGAGCGCCTGCAGGGGCTCCGCACCTACGTCGAGAACGGCATCGCCGTCGATGCGCTGCTCTCCTTCGATCTGCTGATCAACGTCTTCACTCCCGACACCCCGCTCCACGACGGCGCGGTGATCGTGCAGGAAGATCGCATCGCCGCCGCCGCCTGCTTCCTGCCGCTGTCCTCGAATCCGGGCCTGGCGAAAGACCTCGGCACCCGCCATCGCGCCGCCCTCGGCATCAGCGAGGAAACCGACGCCGTGGCAGTGGTGATCTCCGAGGAGACCGGGATCATCTCGGTGGCCTGCGACGGCAGGATCGTGCGCGAGCTCGACGGCAAGACGCTGCGCAATGCGCTGTACGAGCACCTGATCACCGACCTGTATCCGCCGGGGCCGCAGGGGCCGCAGGGATCGCCGGGACCGCGGGCCAGCGCGCGATGAACGCCGCGACGCAGACCTGGGGGCTGCGGGTGCTGGCGCTCGGCATCGCCATCGGACTGTGGTTCAACCTCTCGTTCGAGGCGCGCGAGGCGCCCTCGGAGCGCCTGATCGAAGCCGCGGTCAGCTACAACCGGCCGCGCGGCTACATCGTCCTCGACCCGGTGCAGACGGTCAACGTCAGGCTGCGCGGCAGCAGCAAGGCGGTGCGCCGCGTCAGCCCCTTCCAGGTGGACGTGCAGGTGGACCTGTCGCAATACCGGGAAGGATCCTGGACGGTCAACCTGGGGCCCGAGAACGTGTTGATGCCGGAGAACCTCGAGCTGGTCTCGATCGAGCCGCCGCTCATCCGGGCGGAGCTCGAGAAGGAGGTCACCCAGCGCCTGCCGGTGGTGCCCAAGCTCACCGGCGAGCCTGCCGGCGGCGCCACGCTCGAGGAGCCCGAGGTCCTCCCCAACCAGGTGCTGGTTTCCGGCCCTGCCTCGCGCATTGCCAAGGCCGGTACCCTGTCCACCCAGCCGATCAGCCTCGACGGCCACGCCATCGCCTTCGAGGTGCAGGTGCCCGTGGTGTCGCCCGACCCGTTGATCCAGGTGGTGCAGCCGTTCAAGGTGCTGGTGCACGTGATGTTGACTCCCCCGCAGGTGGAGGCGCCGCCGGTGCATCCGGCGCGCCGCGGCCGCGGGAGGCACGGCTGAGCGCCGCCGCCGCCCCGGAGCGGCTGTTCGGCACCGACGGAATCCGCGCCCGCGCCGGCGAGCCGCCGCTCGACCGCGACACGGTGACCCTGCTCGCCCGAGAGCTGGCGGCGGGACTCGTGGAGGACCAGGCACGGGCCGCCGCCGCCGGACCTGACGCCGTTGCCGGACCTGACGCCGCCACGCCGCCGCCGCAGGTCGTGCTGGGTGGCGACACCCGCGAGAGCACCGCCGAGATCTGCGGCTGGCTGGCCGCCGGCCTGGCCGCCGGCGGCGCGGCCGTGCGCTACGCCGGCGTCATTCCCACCCCCGGCGTCGCCTTCCTCGCCGGCGAGCTGGGCGCGGCGGCCGGCGTGGTGGTGTCGGCGAGCCACAACCCCTATCCCGACAACGGCATCAAGCTGCTCGACGGCCGGGGCCGCAAATGGAGCGACGAGGCCGAGGCGGCACTGGAGGGGCGCCTGCGCGCGCACGCCCAGTCCCCGCCGCTCTCGCTGGCTCCGCTGGCATCGCGGCCGGCCGAGTCCCCGTCGTTCCCGCCTGCTCCGCCGTTTCCCCTCGCCCCAGAACCCAGTCTGCGGGAGCGCTACCTCGAGCACCTTGCGGCCACGATGGGCGCCGCCAGCGCCGGCGCCGTCATGCCGGGGGCGCCGCCGGCCGCGCGGGCGCCGAGCGCTCAGCCGCCGCTCGCCGGCCTGCGCGTGGTGCTCGACGCCGGCAACGGCGCCGCCTCGGCTTACGCCGGCGAGCTGTTCGGACGCCTCGGCGCCGAGGTCGTCGTGCTTTGCGCCGCGCCGAACGGCCGCAACGTCAACCTGGGATGCGGCTCGACCGCCCCCGCGGCGATGGCGGCGGCGGTCGTCGCCGCCGGCGCGCACCTCGGCGCGGCCTTCGACGGTGACGCCGATCGCTGCGTGCTCGCCGACGAGCGCGGCGAGGTGCGGGACGGCGACGCCATCCTCTATCTATGGGCGACCCGCCTGCTGGCGGCAGGACGCCTCGTGCCGCCGGCGATCGTCGCCACCTCGATGAGCAATCTGGGCCTCGAGCGGGCGCTCGCGCGCCACGGCATCGCGGTGGTGCGCTGCGGGGTCGGCGACCGCCTGGTGGTCGAAACCATGCGCCGCGACGGCATCCTGGTCGGCGGCGAGCAGTCGGGCCACATCGTGCGGCTCGACCTCGCCGCCACCGGCGACGGTCTGCTCACCGCGGTGCAGACCGCCGTCATGATCCGCGACGCCGGCCGCCCGCTCTCCGAGCTGCTTGCCGGCTTCCGCCGCTATCCGCAGATCCTGGTCAACGTCCGCGTGGCCCGCAAGCCGGACCTCGCCACTCTGCCGCGGGTCGCCGCCGCCGCCCGCGCGGTCGAAAGCGAGCTCGGCGCCGACGGCCGCCTGGTGCTGCGCTACAGCGGTACCGAGCCCCTCGCCAGGGTGATGATCGAAGGCCCCGACCAGGAAACCATCGAATCCCTGGCCGCCCGCCTCGCCGGCGTCCTGGCCGACGAGCTGGGTCAGCCCGCCGGCTGACGCCCGCGCGTCACCTCCGGCGCCTCCCCACCTACCCCTGTCGATCGCCCATCGCGGCCAGCATCTCCCGCACCGCACCGGGGATGCCGATGATGACGGCGCGCGCGATCAGCGCATGGCCGATGTTGAGCTCCTCCATTCCGGGAAGGGCCGCCACCGGACCGACGCTGGCGACGGTCAGACCGTGGCCGGCATAGAGATGGAAGCCGCGCTCGCGGGCCAGCGCCGCCGCCGCGCCCAGCTGGCGCAGCTCGCGCTCGACCGCCGCGGGATCGCCGGCGAGCGCCGCCCTGGTGTAGGCGTCGGTGTTGAGCTCGATCCCGGCGATCCGCGGCGGCGCGCCCGACGGGCGAGGCTGGCCGCCGCCGGCAGTGCCGCCGCCGCCGCCGGCGAGCCGGGCGAGGATCTCGATCTGCCGTTCGTCGGGATCGACAAATGCCGAGACCGCGATGCCGGCCCGGGCCAGGCGCTCGGCGGCCGCCGCCACCTGCTCCTCCTGGCGCGCCAGGTCCAGGCCGCCCTCGGTGGTGATCTCCTCGGGCCGCTCGGGCACCAGCGTCACCTGGTCCGGCCGCACGGCGGCGGCCAGAGCCATCATCTCGGGAGTGGCCGCCAGCTCCAGGTTGAGCTTGCCGCGCACCGCGGCGCGCAGCCGCTCGACGTCGGCGTCCTGGATGTGGCGGCGGTCGGCGCGCACGTGGGCGGTGATGCCGGCCGCCCCCGCCTCCTCGGCCAGGCGGGCGGCTTCGACCGGATCCGGATAAGGGGCGCGGCGCGCCTGGCGCAGCGTCGCTACGTGGTCGACGTTGAGCGACAGCCTGACCGGCACTAGTGCATTAGCGCTCGATCTCCAGGTCGGAGACCAGCGACTCCTCCGGCTCGCGGGCGATCAGAACGGTGCTCTGAATCGGGAACAGGGTTCGGTGCAGGCGCTCGCCGAACCGGCAGTTGATCTCGTAGAAGCCGTCCGGGCTCACCGTGATCAACGTCCCCATGATGCCCTTGAAGCTCATCACCTCGTTGTGGATCAACACCTCGGCCGGTAGTTCCATCCGCTCTCCTCGGGCCCCGATCAATCCTGGACGAAGCCGTCGTCCTTGTACTCCTTGAGCTTGCGTTGCAGCGTCCGCAAACCGATGCCGAGCAGGTCGGCGGCGCGCGCGCGGTGGCCGCCGGTGCGGCCCAGGGTCTCGAGGATCGCCTGGCGCTCGATCTCCGCCATGGTGCGCGGCTCTCCGACCACCGACTGGACCGGCGCGCCCGCGGTCGACAGCGTCGACGCCCCTCGCACCTCGGTCGGCAGGTCGGCGAGCGTCACCTCGCCTTCCTGGTGGAAGACCACCACCGATTCCATCATGTTCTTGAGCTCGCGCACGTTGCCGGGCCAGCCGTAGCGGGTCAGCAGCTCGAGCGCCTCCGGCGACAGCACCTTGGGCGACTTGCCGTGCTCCTGGCAGAACTGGGTCAGGAAATGATCGAGCAGCGCCGGGATGTCGTCCGGCCGCTCGCGCAACGGCGGGATGCGCAGGGTGACCACCTTCAGCCGGTAGTAGAGATCCTCGCGGAAACGTCCCTCTGCCACCTCCTTCTCGAGGTCTCGATTGGTGGCGGCGATCAGCCGGAAGTCGACGTCGATCAGGTCGCTGCCGCCGACCCGCATCACCTGCCGCTCCTCCAGCACGCGCAGCAGCTTGACCTGCAGCTCGGGGTAGAGCTCGCTGATCTCGTCGAGGAACAGCGAGCCGCGGTGGACCAGCTCGAACTTGCCGATCTTGCGCGACACCGCGCCGGTGAAGGCGCCGCGCTCGTGCCCGAACAGCTCGCTCTCCAGGATGTCGCTGGGAATGGCGCCGCAGTTGATCGCCAGGAAGCGCTCGTTGCGCCGCGGGCTGGCGCGGTGCAGCGCGTTGGCCACCAGCTCCTTGCCGGTGCCGCTTTCGCCGATGATCAGCACGCTCGAGCGCGTCGGCGCCACCAGCTTCATCTGCTCGAACAGCTTCTCCATCGGCGCCGAGCGGCCGACGATGCTCTCGAAGCCGTAGCGCTTGTCGAGCATCTCGCGGAGGTTCGTGACCTCCTCCTTGAGCTGCTCTTTCTCGATCAGGTTGTTGACCCGCTGGCGCAGCTCGTACAGATCGACCGGCTTGGTGAGGTAGTCGTCCGCCCCCACCCGCATCGCCTCCACCGCCGACTCGATCGTGCCGTAGCCGGTCACCAGGATCAGCCGCAGGTCGTAGTGGCGCTCGCGCACCTCGTTGAGGAAGGCGATGCCGTCCATTCCCGGCATGCGCAGGTCGCAGATCGCCAGGCGAACTCCGTCATTCTCTTCGAGGAACTCGAGCGCGTTGCGAGCGTCGTCGAAGGTGCGCACGGCGTAGCCCGCCTTCTCGATGGCGATGGCCATCGACTCGCGCGAGCCGGTCTCGTCGTCCACGACCATCACCAGAGGGCGTTCGATTGCGCTCACCGGCGTCATTTTGGCACATTCCGGGCAAGTCCCGATAGGATGGAGAGCGATGCCCCAGCCAGACGCAGGCCCCCTCACTGGACCCGCCGCCGGCGGTCCCGAGGTGCTCGAGGGCACCCTCGAGCGGGTGGTCTTCGCCAACGAGGAGAATGCCTGGAGCGTCGTGCGCCTGACCGTCGCCGGCGCGCGCGAGCCGGCGACGGCGGTCGGCAACCTGCTCGGCGTGCAGCCCGGCGAGAGCCTGCGCCTGACCGGCTCCTGGATCGAGGATCCCCGCCACGGCCGCCAGTTCCGGGTCACCTCCTATGCCACGGTGGTGCCGGGCACGGTCAAGGGCATCGAGCGCTACCTGGGCTCCGGCCTGATCCGCGGCATCGGCAGGGTGATGGCCTCCCGCCTGGTGGCGGCCTTCGGCCTCGCGACCCTGGAGGTCATCGAGGGCCAGCCGCAGCGCCTGCAGGAGGTCGAAGGGATTGGCCCCAAGCGCAGCGCCGACATCCGGCGCGCCTGGGACGAGCAGCGCGACATCAAGGAGGTCATGGTCTTCCTGCAGTCGCACGGCGTCTCCACCAGCTACGCGATCAAGATCTACAAGAGCTATGGCAGCGCCGCGGTGCGCTGGGTGCGCGACAACCCCTACCGGCTGGCCCTCGACGTGCACGGCATCGGCTTTGCGACCGCCGACCGCATCGCCGCCTCGCTCGGCATCTCGCGCCTCGCCCCGCAGCGGCTGGCGGCCGGCGCGCTGCACGTGCTGGGAGAGGCGGCTGACCGCGGCCACCTCTATCTGCCGCGCCGCCGGCTGGTCGAAGAGGCGGACCGCCTGCTGGGAGCGGGGCCGGGGCCGGTGGATGCGGCGGTGACGGCGCTCGCCGCCGACGACCAGGTGGAGGTCGAGGCGCTCGCCGCCGGCGAAGCCGCTGCCGAGGATGGCGGCGACCAGGCCGTCTACCTCAAGGCGCTGCACGCCGCCGAGACCGGCGTGGCGGCGCGGGTGCGTGGCCTGCTGGCGCAGGCGTCGCTGCCGCTCGAGATCGACGTCGAGCGCGCCCTCGCCTGGTTCGAGAAAGGCGAGCGCCTGACCCTGGCCCGCGAGCAGCGCCAGGCGATCCGCGCCGGGCTCACCCGCAAGCTGCTGGTGATCACCGGCGGCCCGGGGACCGGCAAGACGACGCTGGTGCGCGGGCTGGTCAAGATCCTGACCCGCAAGGGCCAGCGGGTCCTGCTCGCCGCCCCCACCGGCCGCGCGGCGAAGCGCCTGGCGGAGGCGACCGGCGACGCCGCCAGCACCATCCATCGCCTGCTCGAGCTCAATCCCAAGAGCCGGGCCTTCGATCGCAACCGCGAGCGGCCGCTCGCCTGCGACCTGTTGATCGTCGACGAGGCGTCGATGATCGACGCGGTGCTGGCCTACCATCTGCTGCGGGCGGTCCCCGACGACGGCCGCCTGGTGCTGGTGGGCGACATCGACCAGCTGCCCTCGGTGGGGCCCGGCCAGGTGCTGGCCGACCTGATCCGCTCGGCGGCGGTCGAGGTGGTGCGGCTGACCGAGATCTACCGTCAGGCCGAGCGCAGCCTGATCGTGGTCAACGCCCACCGCGTGCAGAGCGGCGAGATGCCGGTGCTCGAATCGATCGACAAGGAGGGCGATTTCTTCTTCGTCGAGCGCCGCGACCCCGAGGAAGCCCTGCGGACCCTGGTGCACCTGGTGACGCGGCGCATCCCGGCCCGCTTCGGCCTGGATGCGGTCGAGCAGATCCAGGTGTTGACGCCGATGAAGCGCGGCCTGCTGGGCTCCGCCAACCTCAACGCCGTGCTGCGCGAGGCGCTCAATCCGCACGGCCGGAGCCTCACCCGCGGAACCCATACCCTGCGGGTCGGCGACAAGGTCATGCAGGTCCGCAACAACTACGACCTGGAGGTCTGGAACGGCGACATCGGCCGCGTCACCGGCATCGACGACGAGGAGCAGCGTCTGCAGGTGACGTTCGACGGCCGCGAGGTGCTCTACGAGCTGGCCGCGATCGACGAGCTGGCGCTGGCCTACGCCTGCTCCATCCACAAGGCGCAGGGCAGCGAGTACCCCTGCGTCGTCATCCCGCTGCACACCCAGCACTACGTGATGCTGCAGCGCAACCTGCTCTACACCGGCATCACCCGCGCCAAGCGCCTGGCGGTGCTGGTCGGCGAGCACCGGGCGCTGGCGACCGCGGTCGCCAACCGCCGCATGCAGAAGCGCTTCAGCCGCCTGGCCGAGCGCCTGGCCACGCCGTCGGGGCCCGGCTGAACCTGGTGGATCGCCACAGGCCCAGGCTCGGGACGCGCCTGCCACCCAAGAGCTGGCGCCGGCTCAGCCAGCCTCGCCGCCAGCAAACCGCTGCAGCTCGACGGCCACCGCCGGGAAGCGCTCGGCAAGACGCCGGTCAGCGGTGACCAGCGGGACGCCCAGATCCTGAGCGAGCGCCACGAACTCACAGTCGTAGGCCGATGCGCCGGAAGCGGCGGCCAGAGCCAGGACCTTTGCCGTGTCGACAGTAGAGTCGGGCTCGGCGATCAGCGCTTCGGCCTCGCCAAAGGTCGCGAGCGCATCCGCCAGGGACATCCCAACCACCACCTCACGAAGCAGCGTTCGGTTGATGTCGCTCTGCGGCAGGCGCAGCGGCGCCTCGAGCAGAGCAAGGAGCAGTACCGGGTGGATCTCGAACCGGAGCGCCGGGCGAGCGCGCCCGCGGTGCCGCGGAGCGCCACGAAGGGCTCGGAGTCGGTGCTGATCGTCGAGGACGAGGCGACGTTGCGCCGCCTGATTCGCGCCGCCCTCGAACGCGGCGGCTACACCGTGTACGACGCCCCGGACGCACTGGCCGCGCTGTCGCTGGCCGGCGAGCTGCGCGGTCCGCTCGACCTGCTGCTCACCGACATCACACTGCCGGGGTGCAGCGGTCCCGAGCTCGCCTCGCGGCTCGCAGCGGCCCGGCCGGAGACACGCGTGCTCTTCATGTCGGGCTACTTCGAGAGAGCGGCCGGCAGCAGCAACGTCCTGCCGGCGGATTCTCAGTTGTTGGAAAAGCCGTTCACCTTGGCGGCGCTGATCGAAAGGGTCCAAGAGATCCTCGAACGCACCACTTGAGCCCCGGCTCCGCAATGCCGGCCGCCACCGGCCACCTGTCTCAGGGCACCGTCGGCGGAGGCGGCCCCACGTCGCCGGTCGCGGCCGGCGGCGCCGGTGCGGCGCCGGATGCCGCCGGCGGCTCGAAGGTACCGGTCAGGGGTCGCGCGGGCGGGGTGGGCGGGGTGGGCGGCGCCGCCGGCGCGACCGGCCCCGGCTGCCCCCGGCGGCGCAGACGCTGCGGCCGGTTGGCGAAGGCGGTCAGGATCGCCGCGCCGAAACCCACGGTCCACGCCAGGTAGCGGAGCAGCAGGCCGAAGATCACGAACATCGTCGCGGGGATGTGAAAGAGGCCGCCGCCGACGGCCAGCAGGTGTCCCAGGAAGGTGGGCGCCTCGATGGCTAGCACCCCCACCATGGTGGCAAGGTAGGCGCCGCCGAAGCGAACGCTGAACCGCTCTTCGAGCAGCCGTCCCGCCTGGTAGGAGACACCGGCGAAACCCACCAGCCCAGCGATCAGCAGCGCCAGGATCAGGAATGGCACCAGCGCCAGCAACAGGCAGCCGATGATCGAGATGATCAGCACCACCACCAGCGCCACCAGCGCCGGTCCCGCCAGGATCTGACCCAGGAACCCCGCCGCGGCCGCCGTCCAGGGTTCGTCGGCCACTCGCGCCCGCACCTGTTCGAGGGTTCCCGGCGCCAGCAGCACCACCAGCGTCACCGCCAGCAGCAGCAGCAGCAGGCCGGCCAGCGACCAGAACAGGTGCAGCGAGCGGCCAAGCGGCGCCAGCGTCAGCCAGCTGTCGTCCCAATCTTCGTCGCCGTGGCCCCAGGGCGCCATGTTGCCGACGTCGGAGATGCTGCCGTGAACCAACGCCCCGGGGTCGCGCACCACGGTGCCGCCGAGCGCCGCCACGTCGCCCATCACCTCCGCATGCGGACCGAGATGGACGTTGCCGCCGAAAGCCTTGACGCTGCCGCCGACATGTCCGTTGACCCGTACCGAGCCGCCCACCGCCGCCACGTCGCGGCTCACCCCGCCGTCGATGTGCACGGCGCCCCCGATGGTGACCACCGACTCGGCGACCTCGTTCTTGCGCACCGTCACCGAATGGCCGAACATCACCCGGTCGCCGGAGTTCACCACCATCGGCAGCGCCGGCGTCGTCGGCGTCGCGGGCACTTCCGGCGGCTCCGGCGGCTCCGGCGGCTCGCTTGCGACCGGCGGCACCGGCGGGGTCGGCAAGGCCGGCGGCAAGCCGCGGCCGGCGCCCTGGCCGGCCTCCCCGGCGCCGCCGGCACCGCCGGCGCCAATCGGTGGCGGGACGCCGCCGGCGCCGGGCGCGCCCGCGGCCGTGGACGGCGGCGCCGCGTCGCGCGGCAGGTCGAAGAGCGCCTGGCGCTCGGCGGGCGGCAGCTCGAGCAGCCGCAGCAGCTGCGCGGCGCCGGCATCGCGGAGCCATTCGCGCACCGTCGCGGTCGGGACACGAGCGCCGTTGACCAGGATCGAATCACCGCTGACCTCGACCTCGTTGATGCCTTCCCGCTCGCCGCGCGGCCGGAGGAGGACGCCGTTGTGGACGCTCGACACCCGGTACAGCTGTTCGATCTGCTGGCGCAGCTCGCGGCTGGCGGCGGCCGACAGCGACGCGGCGCGCGCCGACCCCGCCAGCGCACCGGCGCCGGGAGCAACGGCGATCACGGCAAAGGCCAGCAGGGGCAGCCAGCGACGGCAAGCGCGCGCCGCGGCACGGCCGGCGCGGGCAGAACGATCAGATGGGGTCCGCATAGACCCACCTCCTGTCACGTTGGATGAGATCGTACAGAAACCGTAGGGCAAGGGCGGAGACCAGCAGGCAGCCGCCGGTCAGGGCCGCGACGGGCAGGGTTGCGAGCGGCTCCGCCACCGCCCTGACCAGGAGCAGCAGCTGATTGGCGAAGACGACCGTGGCCGCCAGCCATTCGCCGAGGGCCTCGACGGTATGGATCCCGGCCTGCAGCACCGCGGAAACGTTGGCGGCGCCGACCATGGCCCGGACCGCCGCCGGCGCCAAGGGATGCAGGGGCTTCAGGGAGCTCAGCGGCACCAGACGCGCGGCCAGCAATCCGAGCAGTGACACCAGTGCCGCGACGGTGGCAGCCCCCGCCCAGCCCAGCGCACCGCCGGGCGCCGGCACCCATCGCCTCAGCCAGGCGCGAGGCCTGGCGGCCCGCGGTGCCCGCGGTCGGGCCCGCGCCAGCACGCGGTCGGCGAAGCCGGCCGGCGGCGCCGGCCGCGGCAACCCGCCGAGCAGTTCGGCCAGCGCCGCCTCGGCGTCGGTATCGGAGTCGGAGTCGGAGTCGGAGTCGAGGCCGGAGCGCTCGGCGGCCAGCCAGCGGTCCAGGGCGTCGGATTGGAGTTCGTCGAAGGGCATGGCCGTCACGCGATCGTCACTTCCTTCTCCCTCCACCCTACGGCTCCTCGCGGGGGAGAGTTTCTGCGACCGCGGTCACCGGTCCCCATCCTGCGGCCCGCATCGCCGCGGCCAGCTGCTTGCGGGCGCGGTGCAGGTTGGTCTTGACCGTACCTTCCGGCAGCCTCAGCACCTCGCAGATCTCCTGGTAGGCCAAGCCCTCGACATAGCGCAGTACCACCGCCTCGCGGTACTCGGGGCGCAGGCCGGCGATGGCGCGCTCGAGCGCCCGCGCCATGCCGTGCCGCTCCGCCGCCGCCGCCGGGCTTTCGGCGGTGGGATCGGCGAGCACCGCCAGCAGCCCGCCGCCCTCGTCGTTCTCCGCCGCCAGCGGCACGGTGTCGAGCTCGGCGCGCCGCAGGTGGTCGATCGTGGTGTTGTGCGCGACCTTGAACAGCCAGCTCGCGAACTTGCGCCGCGGGTCATAGGAACCGAGGTGCCGGTAGGCCTTGACGAACACCTCCTGCGCCAGGTCCTCCGCCGTCTCCGGATCGCGGACCATGCGCAGGATCAGGGCGTAGACGGGCCGCTCGAAGCGTACCACCAGGTCCCGGAACGCCTCGTCCGAGCCCCGCAGGGAGCTCGCCACCAGCTCGGCATCGGTCGGCATCATTTCAGATCCGGGGCCGCGACGGGCCGTTCCCGGGCTGCAGCCTGATACGCGGGGCGGCCAGCCGAGTTCAAAACCGCCGGGGCGCCGCCGGGCGTTGCACCTTCCCGATTGGGCTAGACTCCGGACACTCTGGTGCGCAAGCCAGACCCCTTCTCAGCGGGAGGACTCGCGATGCGAAAGCTGTTGCTGGGCGCCCTGCTCACCACCCTTGCCCTGGTACCGGCGCCGCCGGCTGCCGCCGCGACCCTCGCCGACGTCACCATGCCCGACCGCGTCGATGCCGGCGGTCAGGCCCTGGTGCTGGATGGCCTGGGCCTGCGCAAGAAGTTCTTCGTCAAAGTATACGTTGGCGCCCTGTACCTGCCCGCCAAGGAGCGCTCGCCGGCCAAGGTCATGGCGGCCGATGCGCCGCGGCGCATGGCCTTCCATTTTCTCTACGGCGTCTCCGCCCAGCAGATGTGCGATGCGTGGAAGGAGGGCCTTGCCGACAACACGCCAGCCGCCGGCGCCGAGGTCAAGGCCGGCTTCACCGCGCTCTGCGGTTACATGGAAGAGATCCCGAAGGGCAACGAGATGGCGCTGACCTACGTCCCCGGCCAGGGCACCAGGGTCGAGGTCAACGGCAAGGCCAAGGGCACGATCCCCGGCAAGGCCACCGCCGACGCCATCCTCGCCACCTGGATCGGACCTCACCCCGGACCCGGCGAGGACTTCAAGCAAGCCGTCCTGGGCGCTCCCTGAGGTTGCTGTCGCGGGGTTCCTTCCCGGGTGCCTTCCGGGTGCCCCATAAAAAGAGGAGCGCCGTTTGGCGCTCCTTTTCGGGAGGGATGAGAGGAGGAGCTTGCCTCCCCGCATCGAGCACCGTATCCCGACTTATTGATCCTTGTCAATATGGAAAAACACAGTAACACCCCACCCCGGTACCATCGGTTTTGGCCGCGCCGTGAACCCGGCCTCGGCGCTCGCTACCGCCTCACGAAGAGCGTCGCGAAGATCACCCCCGCCAGCACCACCCGATAGATCACGAAGACCGTCAGCGGACGGCTGCGCAGCCAGCCCAGCAGCCAGCCGATGACCAGGTACCCGGCCGCTCCCGACACCACGATGGCGATCGTGATGGGAGTGATCTGGTTCCACAGCTCGCCGGTGCGCCAGAGCTTGAGCAGGTCGTGGCCGCCGGCCAGCACGCCCACCGGGATGAACAGCAGGAAGGCGAAGCGCGCCGCCACCGGCCGGGTGAAGCCAAGCAGCAGCGCGGCGGTGATGGTGATGCCGGAGCGCGAGGTCCCGGGCACCAGGGCGAGCGCCTGCGCCAGGCCGATCACCAGCGCGGCGCCCAGGCCGAGGCTGGCGAGGTCCCGCTGCTGGCGCCCGGCGCGATCGGCCCAGAGCAGCACCAGGCCATAGATCAGGGTGGTGCAGGCGATCAGCACGGGCGAGCGCAGGCGGGCCTCGATGGTCGACGCGAAGGCGAGGCCGGCCAGGGCGGCCGGTATGGTTCCCACCACCAGCGCCCACCCCAGGCGGCGCGGGTCGAAGTCGTGGCGTCCCGGCGCGCCGGTGAAGAAGCCGGTCACCAGGTCGACCAGCTCGGCGCGGAAGTAGGCCACCACCGCCAGCATGGTCCCGAAGTGGGCGGCGACGTCGAACGACAGCCCCTGGTCCGGCCAGCCCAGGAAGTAGGGCACCAGGATGAGATGGCCCGACGAGCTGATCGGCAGGAACTCGGTCACTGCCTGGACCAGCGACAGCACGATCGCTTGCATTGGGGTCAAGGTGGGTTCCTCCGGAGGTAGGCTCGCGGGGCCGGCGTGCCCGGCCGGCCGGCGGCGATTGTATATACTTCCCGCCGGCGAAGCCGCCCCGCCGCACCTCGACCGCGGCGCGGCAGGCGGCTCGCGGAGCGACCCCATGCACACACTCCTGGTCACCGGCGGCGCCGGTTTCATCGGCTGCAACTTCGTGCGGCTGGCGCTCGCCGAAACCGACGCCCGGGTGGTCGTGCTCGACAAGCTCACCTACGCCGGCAGCCTCGAGAACCTCGCCGACGTCTGGGGCCAGCCCCGCCTCACCTTCGTCGCCGGCGACATCGTCGACCGCGCCGAGGTGCGGCGCGTCTTCGCCGAGCACCGGCCCGGTGCGGTGCTCAACTTCGCCGCCGAGACCCACGTCGACCGTTCGATCGACGACGCCAGCGCCTTCATCCACACCAACGTCGCCGGCACTTTCGAGCTGCTCGAGGCGGCGCGCCGCCAGCCGTCGAGCGGCGACGGCTTTCGCTTCCTGCATGTCTCGACCGACGAGGTCTACGGCAGCCTGGGACCGGCCGGCGCCTTCAGCGAGACCACTCCCTACGCGCCGAACTCGCCGTATGCCGCGTCGAAGGCCGCCGCCGACCACCTGGTGCGGTCCTACCGCGAGACCTACGGCCTGCCCACGCTGATCACCAACTGCTCCAACAACTACGGCCCCTACCAGTACCCGGAGAAGCTGATCCCGCTGATGGTGCTCAACGCCGTCGAGGGTCGCCCGCTGCCCATCTATGGCGACGGCGGCAACGTGCGCGACTGGCTGCACGTCGCCGACCACTGCCGCGGGCTGCTCGCGGCCCTGCAGCGCGGCCGGCCCGGCGAGAAGTACAACCTGGGCGGCCGCAGCGAGCGCACCAACCTGCAGATCGTCGACGAGCTCTGCGCGGTGCTGGAGCGCGAGCTGCCGGCGGCCAGGAACCCGGCGCTGGCGGCCTGCGGCGCCGCCGCCTACCGCGACCTCAAGAGCTTCGTCCCCGACCGCCCCGGCCACGACCGCCGCTACGCCATCGACGACGGCAAGGCCCGGCGCGAGCTCGCCTGGGAGCCGAGCCACGACTTTTCCTCCGGCATCGCCGCCACCGTCCGCTGGTACCTGGATCACCGCGCATGGTGCGAAGCCGTCCAGGCCGACCGCTATCGGCGCGAGCGTCTGGGCCTGGGCGCGCCCGCATGAAAGTCACCCCGACGAGCATTCCCGGCGTGCTGGTGGTCGAGCCGCAGGTCTTCAACGACCCGCGGGGCTACTTCCTCGAAACCTTCCATCGCCGCAAGTTCCTGGAGGCGGGCCTGCCCGGCGAGTTCGTGCAGGACAACCATTCTTTCTCGTCGGTGCGCGGCGTGCTGCGCGGCATGCACGCGCAGCTCCACCACCCCCAGGGCAAGCTGGTGCGGGCCGTCGTCGGCCAGGTCTTCGACGTCGCGGTGGACCTGCGGCCGGACTCGCCGGCCTTCGGGCGCTGGGTCTCGGAGGTGCTGTCGGGGGACGACTGCCGCCAGCTCTACGTGCCGCCGGGTTGCGCTCACGGCTTCTTCGTCTTGAGCGACACCGCTCACGTCGAGTACAAGTGCACCGGCCTCTACGATCGCCCCGACGAGATCGGGCTGGTCTGGGACGACCCGGAGGTGGGGATCCGCTGGCCGCCGGGCACGCCGTTGCTCAACGACCGCGACCGCACCTGGCCGCGCCTGGCCGACCTGCGGCCGCGGCTCGCCGCCTACCGCGGCCTGCTGGCGCCGTCCGGGTAGGATCGCCGCCAGCGGCCATGACCGAATCGTCTGCCTTCACCGCGGGGGACCACCGCCAGATGGCGGAGTTGGGCATCGCCCCGGAGGAGGCGCGGCGCCACCTCGAGCTGTTCCGGAACCCGCCGCCGCACACCCGGGTGCGGCACGCCTGTACCCTGGGCGACGGCATCCGCGCCATCTTCCCCGACGACGAGCCCAGGCTGGTGGCGCGCTTCGCGGAAGCGGCGGGCGCCGGCCTCATCCACAAGCTGGTGCCCGCCTCGGGCGCGGCCACGCGCCTGTTCAAGGCGCTGCTCGAGCATCTCGAGCAGCTCGAGCGCTGGGAACGCGGTGCCGGCGGGCCGGCGCCGGAGCCTGTCGCCGAGGTGCGGACGTTCTTCGCGGAGCTGCCGCGCTTCGCCTTCTTCGCGGAGCTGGCGGCGGCCACCGCCGCTCGCGGCATCGCCCTCGAGCCGAGCGGCGGGGCGGGCGCCGGGGCGCCGGCAGCGACACCGGCGGGGCGCCGGGCGATCCTCGCCTGCCTGCTCGCCCCGGACGGCCTCGGCTATGCCGAGCGGCCGAAAGGCCTGATCCCGTTCCATCGCTATCCGGACGGCTCGCGCACGCCGCTCGAGGAGCACCTGGTGGAGGCGGCGGACTACGCCCGCGACCGCGACGGCGTTTGCCGCCTGCATTTTTCGGTGTCGCCGCAGCACGAGGCGGGTTTCCGTGCGCTGCTGGCCGGCAATGGGGAGGCGCTGGCGCGCCGGCTGGGCTGCCGCTTCGCGGTCACCTTCTCCCACCAGCGCCGCGCCACCGACACCCTGGCCGTGGACCCCGCCCAGCAGCCGTTCCGGCTTGCCGACGGCTCGTTGCTGTTCCGCCCCGGCGGCCACGGCGCGCTGCTCGCCAACCTGCAGGAGATGGCGGATGGCGGCGCCGGCGTGGTGCTGCTCAAGAACATCGACAACGTGGTGCCGGATCGCCTGAAGCCGGAGGTCACGCGCTGGCAGCGGCTGCTGGGCGGGCTGTTGCTGGCCCTGCGCGACCGCACCTGCGAGCTGCTCGCGGAGCTGGCCTCGGACCTCCCCGACGAAGAGCTGATCGAGGAGGCCGGCCGTTTCGTGGAGTTCGAGCTATCGCGCCAGCTGCCGCCGGGATTTGCCGAGGCGAGCCCGGCCGAGCAGCGGCATGTGCTGTGGCAGGCGCTCGATCGCCCGCTGCGGGTCGCCGGAGTGGTGCGCAACACCGGCGAGCCGGGCGGCGGCCCGTTCTGGGTCGAATCGCCGGCGGGCGAGGTGTCGCTGCAGATCGTCGAGACCTCGCAGATCGGACCCGAGCCCGACCAGCAGGCGGCGCTCGCCGCCTCCACCCATTTCAATCCGGTCGACGTCGCCTGCGCCCTGCACGACCACGCCGGGCGCCCCTACGACCTCGACCGCTTCGTCGATCCCGCGACGGTGTTCATCGCCGCCAAGTCGCACGAGGGGCGCCCCCTCCGGGCGCTCGAGCATCCCGGCCTCTGGAACGGCGCCATGGCCGGCTGGAACACCGTCTTCGTCGAGATCCCGAACGCCACCTTCGCCCCGGTCAAGACGATCCTCGACCTCCTTCGCCCCGAGCATCAGGAAGCCTGAGCTCGATCCGCCGGGCCGCCCCCCAAGGGCGCCAGGCAGTACGCCGGATCGTGGCGTCGGCGCCAGAACGGGGCCTCCGGCCAGCGCCGCTCCTGGGCGTAGCACTGGCGCTGCAGGTCGAGGTAGGCGCCGTAGGCGTTCTGCATCAGCTCCAGGTAGGCCGGCAGGGCCTCGTCGCGGCCGGCCAGCAGGTCGGCGGCGGCCTGCCCGCCGTAGAAGCCGGAGCCCATCGCCGAGCCGATGCCGTGGGAGGAGAGGGGATCGTAGGCCGCCGCCGCGTCGCCGAGCGCCAGCCAGCCTTCGCCGGCGATGACGTCCAGGCGCGAGCTCTCCGCCGGCACCACCTGCAAGACCCGATCGGCTTGCCGGTACCCGTGTCCCGCCACCCGCTCGCGCGTCGCCGAGGTCGCGGCCAGCAGGCGCCGCCACAGGTCCGCGGCGCTTTCCGGGCGGAGGAGCGCCCGCGGCAGCAGATCGCCGTCGCCGAAGACCGCCGCCGCCAGGCGCCCGTCGGC
Source organism: uncultured Acidobacteriota bacterium (assembly GCA_963732005.1). Classification (GTDB taxonomy): domain Bacteria; phylum Acidobacteriota; class Thermoanaerobaculia; order Multivoradales; family UBA5704; genus JASLEW01. The sequence continues at coordinate 1,276,067 of CAVSXT010000005.1, read as the reverse complement.
GAGGAGCGCCGTGTACCACCAGCCCTCCGGCGTCGCCTCGACGAGGGTGTAGGAGTCCGCCGCCGGCGTGGCGCTCGCCAGCAGCCCGGCGACCCCGACCAGGCGGTCGTAGCGCAGGCGCCGCGCCCCCAGGCGGCGGGCGAGGCGCGCCGGGCGGCCCGTGGCGTCGGCGACGAGTGCCGCCGCCAGCTCCTGCCGCCGGCCGCCCGTCTCGAGCTCGAGCCGCCATGCCACCTCGCCGCGGACGCACCGCACGACGCGGCACCCCCATCGCCAATCGGCCCCGGCGGCGCGGGCCTGCTCGGCAAGCCGCGCCTCGAAGCGGCGGCGGTCGACGTGCCAGCCGTCGCCGCGGGTCCCGGCGAGAAACGACCGCTCGCCCGCCGCCGCCGCGCCCCAGACGAAGCGATTGCCGTGAGAGCGCAGATGGCCGTCCGCGGCGAGCAGGGCTGCCAGCCCCAGCCGCCGCAGCAGCGGCGTGAGGCTCGGCGGCAGGCACTCGCCGGGCTTCGCCGCGGGTTCCAGGCGCGCCTCAAGGACGGTGACCCGCACCCCGCGGCGGGCGAGGACCAGGGCGGCGACCGCGCCGGCGGGGCCGCCGCCCACGATCGCCACCTGCGGCCTCAACGCTCGTCGCGCCGGACCGGGTGCTGCGGCTCCTCCTGCGGCGCCGAGGCCGGAGCCACGCTCCTGAGCAGCGCCGACTCGGCAGGCGCCGCCTCGTCGTCCGCGACCGCGTGCTCGGCGCGCAGGGTCTGGCGCCAGGTCGGATCCTTGGCGCTGAAGGTCCGGCTGCGCTGGCTCTCCACCCAGTAGCGCTCCGGCCAGCCCGGAACCTCGGCCGCCGCCGGCGCGGGATGCTCGGCGACGATACCCAGCAGGTGCCACTGCTTCACCATGTTGTTGATGCGCCCCTGGTAGCTGCTGCCAGCCCCCTTGATCAGGTCGCGCAGCCAGAACTGCCGGTAGGCCAGATGCTTCGTGCGCTGCAGCTCCGGCAGCTCGGCGGCGCCGAGCCGCTCGAAGGACTCGAGGCTCAGCACCTCGTTGGGCACCCGCGCCGCCCAGAACGACGGCAGCGGCAGGTAGGTGGAGGTGTCGTAGCCGTCGAGACAGCTCGCCTCGTCGGTCTGCCATGGCACGCCCATCCAGCGGGTGAGCGTGCCCGGGCCGCTGGCCGCGCACGGACCCTCCGCCGACAGCGAGATCGCCGGCGTCAGGATCGTGCCGAAGTCGTCACGCGGCGCGCGGTCCGGCGGCAGGATGTTGAGCCGGAACGGCAGCGGGTCCGGCCGCTGCCACATCGCCGGCACCCGCATCGGCCAGGTCAGCTCGATCCCGGGGTGGAACGGTCCGCCCAGGCAGCTCTCGAGCGGCGCGCGGTCGAGCGCCGCCGGCTGCTCCTGCAGCGGGATCTCGTCGAGGCGGCGCGGCGCCGGCCGCCGCTCGCCGGGGACGAAATCTCCCGCCGCCCAGCGCTGCAACTGCTCGTACTGGGTGGTGGTGACGGCGAGGTCATAGATCGTGGTCGTCTGGTAGTCGACGCCGTCGCCATAGAACGGCGGCAGCTTGGCATGCCGGGGAGGCGGCAATTGCGCCCGCTCGCCGGGGGCGTCCCAGGGCGGCGGCGGCTTGCGGAACCACCGGCAGAGCGACTCCCGTTCCTCGCGGTGCGCCGCATCGGGGCTCGCCAGGCGCGCGAGCAGCGCCGGCGCCGTGAGATCGCTCGGCGAACCGGCGCCGAACAGGAAGAACATCCCCTCGCTCACCCACTGGTTGCCCACCATCCGCTCGAAGAGCGGGTAGATGTCCTCCCAGAACCGCAGCTGCGCCGGCGGCGCCAGCCAGCCCTGGCGCAGGAAGAGGTCGTGGACCACGTCGTACATGGTGACCGCGCCGTAGAGGCCCTGGCCGAAATTGGGCGGCGTCACCGCCACCATCGCCGGCGCGGCGTCGAGCACGCGGCCGTCCGCCAGCTTCACCCGGGCTCGCACCGGCCCGTCCGACACGTCGTCGTACCAGCCGTCGTTGTTGGCGAACGTCGTCGCCGGCGAGCCGCTGTCCGACGCCGATTTGCCGAAGCCGCCCAGCACGATGAGGCGCCCCTGCTCGTCGGTCCGCAGCTCGCCCAGCGGCACCTGATGCGGCCCGTTGCCGGCGTTGAAGTTCACGTAGCCCTGATCGCAGCGGTAGCGCGCGCCATGACGGTTCCGTCCGGAGATCTCCTTCGGCCCGGGATCGATCACCAGCTGCTCGCGCAGCACGCCGGTGATCGCGGAGTTGCGGAAGGCGCTCGGCATCGCATACTGCTTCAGGTCGAGCGCGTTGTTGAACTGATACCAGGCCGCCTTGCGATTGGCGAGATGCGCCTGCCATTGGATGGCGGCATCGTCGGCGGTGAGCTGCTGGACCACCCGGCCTGCCGCGTCGTAGCCGTAGACGCGGAAGCGCACCGCCTCGCGCTTGACCTCCCCTTTGGCGGTCTTGAACCCCGGCGCCCCCGGATCGGGCGCCGCTCCCGGCACCTCCGGCGCCAGGAAGAAATCCTCCGGGGCGTTGCCCACCCGGGCGATGCCGATCGAGGGATGGATGGCGCAGCTCACGATGCGATCGGAACCGTTGGGCTCGGACATTGGCAGGCACCCTCCTGGCGCAGCTTCATGAGGTAATTTTATTTCAGCAAATTTACCACACGGCGCTCCCCGGCTCGCCAGGGCGCGGCAGCACGTCCGGCCACCAGCCGTGCGGATCGCCGAGCGGCCAGGGACAGGTCTCCTGGATGTGGAGATCGTGGAACATCGGCGAGTCGCCGAGCAACGGAAAGACGACCGTTTCGAGGCCGCGGCAGCGGTAGTCGGGGGTGCCGAAGGCGATGCCGAAGACCAGCGCCAGCTCGAGGGCGGCATAGGCGGCGGCGCCGGCCAGCACCCGCCGGGCGTGGCGGGTACGCAGCAGCAGCCCGCCGTAGAGGGTGAGCGGCAGCACCGCGGCGTGGAAGAGGCAGAGCCCCTGCCAGTACATCATGGTGGTGGGCGACACGATGTAGACGGCGGCGGCGGCCAGGAAGGTGAGCACGACGTAGCCGTGGAGCCAGTCGCGGTCCGAGGCGGTATGCTCGAGCCGCGGCAGCCGCGCCAGCCGTGCCAACGCCACCAGCCGCGCCCAGCGGCCGTGCGCCGCGCGCCGATCCGGCCCCGGCAGCGGGCCGTGCTCTGCGGCTGCGCCTTGCCGCGAGCGCTTGCGGTAGGCGCGCCACAGCCAGAGGTTGGCGGCGAGCGGCAGCACCAAGGTGGCCGGGCCGACCCAGGTGGTGAGAGCCCGGAAGACCGGCGCCAGGCGGTGGTCGGCGGCGGCGCCGAAAGCCTCGGTGAAATCGAACAGTCCGCTCCTGCCGGCCAGCGCCAGCGAGGAGTAGCGCAGCCAGTAGAAGACGCCCCGCGGCAGGGAGAAGATCAGCCCGCGGCCCGGGAACCCCTTGTGCACCTCGCCGATCAGCGCCGGACGGGACAGCACCTCCCAAGCCCAGGGCAGCAGGGGGAGGGCGCCGAGCCCGGCGCCCGCCAGCGCGCCGCCGGCATGCGGCCGCAGGTAGCCGCGCCACCAGAGCAGCGCCGACGCCGTCACCAGCAGCAGGAAGGCCGGGTGGATCTGCAAGGCCACCACCAGCGTCGCGGCATGCAGCAGCGAGGCGCCGAATCGCGGCTCGCGGCGCAGCCGCCAGGCGGTGGCAAGATGCAGGGCGCCACCCAGGAAGAGATAGTTCGGGTTCCACAGGAAGCCGCCGAAATAGAGCTGCCACGGGCTCAACCAGTAGAGGACCACGAACAGCAATCGTTCCCGCTGCCCGACGATTCGGGAGAGAGTGCGGTCGAGCAGCAGGAACGCCGCCAGGTGGCAGAGCGCGACCACCGCGGTGGCGGCGCGATGGTCGCGCCACAGCAGCAGCGGCAACCCGACCAGCAGGCTGGTGACCCCGCCCGGCACCTTGCCGCCGGTCGACAGCGGGTTGCCGAACCAGACCATCTGCCGGCGCGCCGCCAGCAGCCAGCCGCGCGCCAGCAGGTTGAGCTGATCGCCGCCGACCTGGCTGCGCATCACCATCAGCGCCAGCAGCAGCAACCCGGCGCCGAAGCCGGTCCAGATCCAGCCCTCCGCGGCGCGGCGCGACCAGCTTCCCGGAGGGGTCAACCCTGCACCACGGCAGCCGCCGGGATCGCCGCCGGCGCTTCCGTGGCAGGGGCTGTCGCGAGCGGTGGATCGGCCAGCTCGAGGCAGAAGGGAATCATCAGCGCGAAGAGCGCCAGGCGCTTGACCTCGGCGTCGCCCCAGTTGTTCTCGAACAGACCGGCGAGATTGAAGGCGAGCAGCGCCAGGACGCTGCCCAGGTAGAGCTCGGCGCGCGGGCCCGCGAGGCCGCCTTCGGCGCGGTAGCGGCGCACCGCCAGGCGCACGCCGGCGACCATCATCCACAGGTAGGCGGCGAGCGACGGCAGGCCCCGCTCGGCGGCCATCTCGAGGAAGCTGTCGTGCAGGTGGGGCACCCAGTAGCGCGGCGCCGTCGGTTGGCGGTAGATCTCATAACGGTGGTCCACCATGTCGGGACCGAGACCGACGAACGGCCGCTCGGCGATCATGCGCAGACCGGCGTCGAGCATGCACAGGCGGTCGTAGTTGGACCTGTCCCGCAGGTCCAGGATGGAAGCGGCGCGGTGCAGCACCGAAGCCGGGACCACCAGGAAGACAGCCAGCAGCGAGAGGAAACACACTGCCGCCGCCTGCCGTCCGCGGTGCCGCGGGGCGCCGGCCTGATCGTGGCCGCCGCGCCCGGCGTGGCGGCCGCGATGACCATAGAAGGCGAGCAGGCAGCAGAGCGTGCCGCCCAGCGCCACCCACGCGCCGCGGGTCATGGTGCCGAGCAGGGCGGCGTTGATCGCCACCAGGGCGATCCATCGCCACGGGCTGCGCCACGCCGCGCGGCCGCAGGCCAGCTGCGTCACCAGCAGGACGTCGCAGATCAGCAGCACGCCGGAAAAGGTCATGTAATGCGAGAACGGGCCGCGGATCCGCTGATCGAGCTCGCCGAAGCTCCACAGGTACTGCGAGATGCTGCGCAGCGCCAGCACCGCCGCGACCGCGATCATGCCGTCGATCACCCGCCGCAGCTCGCGCTCGCCGCGCACCAGGCCGGGTCCGAGGTAGAGCGTCGCCATGGCAAAGGTCTCGCCGAAGCTGAAGAGGCTGGTGCGCACGTCGTGCGAGAGCAGGATGGAGGCGGTGAGGAAGACCAGATAGAAGCCCATCGGCAGCAGCACCGGCTGCAGCACCTGCCAGCGCGCGCGGCGCTCGGCGAGGGCGCGCGGCGCGAGCGCCAGGGTCAGGGCGAGCAGGATGTTCGACAGCGCCAGGGCGAAGATTGCGAACAGGTGGAGCGCGTAGCCATAGTAGGCGGCGCGCCGCCAGCGGCCGTCCCCGCCGGCCGGGCCGTCCGGCGCGGCGGCCTCCGTGGTGGCGTCCGTGGCGGCGCCCGCCGGCGCCCGCGGCGAGAGGACGGCGGCCAGCGCCGGCGGCACCGCCGCCAGCAGCCGCCTGGCGGGGCCCATGCCGCCGCCGCTACTGTCAACCTGATGGGCCATGGCGCGGACGAACCTTATCTCGCCACCATGGCCTTGTCATCCCGCATCCCCGGATGCTGCGCCCGCTCCGAGCCCGACCCGCCGAGCCCGACCCGCCGGGTTGAGCTCGCGCACCTCTTGCGCATCGAGCTGACGCCGATAAGCTGGCCATGTCGGCGGCGCCTTGCTGCGCTCGCGGGCGCGCCGGCCCGCCGGTGCTACAGTGCGCGCGTGTCAAGCGGCCAGGCAGCGCCGGTCGTCAGCAGCGACGTCAAGCCGGCCGGGGGGACGGGGCGAGCGCGGCTGGCGGCGCTGGCGATGGCCACCCTGGCCGCGGCGGCGGTGTCGTTCGCCGCCATCGGCTCGCACTCCCTCTGGACCCCTGACGAGCCGCGCGACGCGGCGATCGGCAAGGCGATGTGGGTCAGCGGCGACCTCGTCGTGCCGCGCCTCAACGGCCGCCCGTTCCTCGAGAAGCCGCCGCTCGCCTGGTGGGCGCAGACCGTCTCCTTCCGGCTGTTCGGCGTCTCCGACGCCGCGGCGCGGGTGCCGTCGGCGCTGTGCGCGACCCTGACCCTGCTGGTCACTTTCGCGGTCGCCAGGCGGCTCGGCGGCGCGCGGGCCGGCTGGTTGGCGGCCGGCGCCCTGGCCGCCACCGCCGAGTTCAGCGAGGACATGGGGCGGGCGATCGTCGATCCGCCGTTGGTGCTGATGGTGACCCTGGCCTACGCCGGTTTCGTCCTGCTGGTGACGCCGCGAGCCGCCGGCCGCCGCGCCGGCGTGGAACGCTGGGGCGCCTACCTGCTGATCGCCTCCGCCGTGCCGCTCGCCTTCCTCGCCAAGGGAGTGGTGGGGATCGGTCTCGCCCTGGGACCGCCGGTGCTCTACCTGCTGCTGGCGGCAGCCGCCGCCGGCCGCGCGCGCACGCACCCGGCGGGAGAAGCCGAGGGCTCGGCGGCGATGCGTCGAGGGCTTGCCGGAACTTTGCCTCGAGGTCTTGCCGGAAGCATGCGAAGAGGGCTTGCCGCAACCGCGCCTCGAAGGCTTGCCGGAACCTTGCCTCAGCTTGCTGAAACCGCGCCACGAGGACTTGCTGGCACCGTGCACCTGCTGGCGCCGCTGGCGCTCCTCGGCGTGCCGCTGTTCGCGGTCGTGGTGCTGCCGTGGGCCCTGGCCCTGATGCGCGAGGGGGGCTGGGCGGCGCTGCGCGAGTGTCTGATCGGCAACACCGTCGACCGGCTGCTGGCCACCGAGGCCGGCCGCTCTCTCGGCCACCGGCAGCCGTTCTGGTATTACCTGCCGGCCGGCGCCGCCGCCCTCCTGCCCTGGACCCTGGCATTGCCGGCCATCCTTCGGGGCGGCGCGCACCTATCGCCGGCACCTCGATCCGCCGGACTGGCCGCCGCCGCAGCCGGTTCCGAGCCCGAGCCGAGCGCTGCCGATGCCGGCGCCCGCGCCCAAACCAGCGCTCAGAGCGCCGATCGCGGCCGCCGCCTGCTCCTCGTCTCGGGCCTGATCGGCGTCCTGCTGCTTTCGCTCGCCGCCAGCAAGCGCTCGCTCTACCTGGTGCCGCTGCTGCCCGCCCTGGCGGTGCCGCTGGGCCTGTGGTTGGACCGACTGGACCGCGCCGAGCGCTCGCGCGGGGACCGGCCGACCGCACTGCTGCTACTGGCCCTGGCGGCCCTCCTGCCACCCACCCTCTGGCTGGGTGCCTGGGAGGCGGGGCGCGGCGTCTGGCGCTCCTTCCCGGCCGCCCCCCTGCGCGCCGAGCTGACCGGCACCCACCTCGCCGCCGCCGGCATCGTGGCGATCGCCGTCGCCGCGCTGCTCCTCTCCCGCGGCGCGCGCCACCTGCGCGACGGCACCACCCCGTCCGGACCCTGGCTGGTGCTGCCTTTCCTCGCCCTCGCCGTCGCTTACCAAACCGCGGTCAAGGCAACCATCGAGCCGCTCAAGAACCCGCACGACCTGACCGCGGCCATCGCCCGCATCGATCCCGGCGCCGCCACGGTGGCCGCCTACCGCCCCAGCGAGACCACCCTGGGGATCATCGGCTTCGACCTCGGCCGCCCGGTCCGGCCGCTGAGCAGTCCGGCCGAGGTCGCCGCGCTCTTCGGCGCCCAACCTTCAGCGAGACTGGTCCTGTCGCTCGATGCCCTGCGCCACCTGCCGCCGCCCCTGCGCGCGCGGCTCCGGCTGCTCTACGACGAGACCGCCATCAAGGCCTCGCCGTTCGTCATCGCCACCGGCGACGGAGCCAACCGAGCCGGCGACCAGCTCAATCGATGATTTCCGCGTCGAGCCCCGGGAAAAGCCGAAAGCCACGGTCGAAGGTGGCCAGGCGATATCCGCCGGCACGCGCAAAGGCTGCGAAATAGGAGTCGGTATCGGCGTTCCGCCCGGCAGGCAGATCCCTGGTCACCAGGCGCCACTCCGCGTCGAGGCGCACCGGTTCCGTCACTCGGATGAAGCGCTCGTCGGTCAACAGGAAATCCCAGGCATCCCAAACCGCGGCCGGAGATTGGGCTTCCAGACCCAACCATGCCGGGTTGGTGAGGATACGCAGGACACCCATCTGGGCGACACGGCAGAGGCAGATGCTGCCCGGCTGCTCCTGCCGGTCCAGCCAGGCAAGCGCCCGCTCGGACAGGGCGTGGCGGGCGTGCAGGAGCGCGATCAGGACGTTGACGTCAGCCAGGTAGCCCATGCCGCCGCCGGTCCTCGTCGGCCTCGGAACGTGCGAGGTCGGCGTTGGTCAGGTCGAGGCTGCCAGGTTGCGCCGACGGGAAGACCGGCAACTGAATCCTCTTTCCCCTGGGCGGCGATGCCCCCGCCGCCAGATCTCGGGCGAGAGCAGACCCGATCAGCTCACGCAGCGTCATGCCCCGCTCGACGGCCGCGATCTTTGCGCGCTTCAGCAATTCGTCAGGCAACTCAAGGGTCGTCCTCATAAAGGCATTTTAACACATCGCTGCCTGGGACACTCAACCTAGCCGATCGCCAGACCGCCACCAAGGTACGTACTGGTCGGCTCGACGGCGATGGCCGCCCAGGGGGCTGGTGCGGGCGACGGGCGCCACGGACTTCTTCGTCACGCCGGACCGTGACAATGTGGAGCGCCTCGCGAGATCGCCGATACCTGACGCTCCGGCGCTCGCCTGCGGCGACGCCCGGCGCTACTCGAGCTCGAGCGGGGTGAGCAGCAGATCGAGGCCGGCGATGACCTGCCTGACCCGCTCGGGTGCCAGGCTGCCGATCTTTTCGACCAACTCGTCCTTGTCGACGGTGGCGAGCTGCGAGACGTTGACTACACATGGCTTCGGCAGGTTGGCCTCGCCCTCGGCCAGCTCGACGTTCCCCGGGGATGCGGCGCGCTTCATGTTGGAAGTGATCGCACAAACCACCACCGTTGCGATCCGGCTGCGATTGAACAGATTGTTCTGCACCACGACGTGCGGATGGAGGTAACCGGGACCGGATCCCGCAGGCGGTCCCAGATCGACCCAGTACACGTCTCCCTGCCGGATCACCACTCCCCTGCGACCAGCCGCCGCTGTCTGCGGCGCGCCGATCCCAGCCACTTTCTTTCAGCCGCGGTCGGCGGCTCTTCATGAGCCCGATCGATGGCCGCCAGCAAGCCGAGATTGTCGTGGCGATCGAGGAACTCCTCCACCGCCGTCGCAAAGATCCTGCTCCGCGGGACTTTCATCTCGCGCGCCAAGGCATCGACGCGCGCGAAGGTCGCCGCCCTCAGAGAGATCGCCGTCTTGACGCTCGCCATACAAGCAGTATAACCGGCGCAGTATACCCGTGGCAATACCAAGCCAAGCCGTCGCCGCCCAGCCTGCTCACCCGCCGCCGCCGCCCGCCACCACCACCTTCCCGGCGCGCCCGGGGACCTCGCCAAACCCGACGCCGCCCTCCCCCGCCGCCCCTCGCGCCGCCGCCGCCAGCTCGCCGACCGTGCGCGTCTCCACCCCCAGCTCGCGGTGGCGGCGCAGCAGCTCCTGGAACAGCCCGCGGTGGGCCAGGCCCTCGGTCTCGGCGTGAACGGTCAGCACCTCGTCGCGGCCAGGGCGGTAGCGGGCGACCAGCCGGTCCACGTAGTTCCCGGCGTGGATGCCGTCGCGGCCCAGCTCCTCGTCGAGGGTCGGCAGGGTGGTGGGGACCTCCAGCGTGGCGAGGACGCGGCCGCCGAGTCGCGGGTAGAAGGGCGCCGCCAGGCCGCGCGACACCGAAAGGTAGTCGAATCCCCGCGCGTCCAGCGCCGCGAAGCCCTCGTCGGTGCAGAACCAGGCGGGGGCCGCGAAGCCCCGCGGCGGCGCGCCGAAAATCGCCACGAAGGCGGCGATGCCACGGTCGAGCTGCTGGTCGATCGCCGCCCGGGACATCCGCTCCAGGCGGTCTTGCCAGGCGACGTGGTCCCAGGCATGCAGGCCCACCTCGTGACCGGCGGCCTGGACCGCCGCCAGCGCCGCGCGGCAGCGGCGGCCGATCTCGGGAGCCGGCAGCAGCGTGCCGTAGAGCGCGGTGCGCCAGCCGTACATGCGGGCGGCGTTGGTGCGCAGCATCTTGGCGAGGAAGCCGCGCTTGCGGAACACCCGCCACACCGCGCGCCCGGAGTTGTCGGGGCCGAGGGTGAAGAAGAAGCTGGCCCGGACGCCCGCCGCCGCCAGGTCCGCGAGCAGCGCCGGCACCCCGTCGCGGGTGCCGCGGAAGGTGTCGACGTCGACTTTCAGCGCGACGCGCGGCGAGCGCACCGCCGGTGCCGCCAGCGCCGCCTGCGGCGAGGGCGGCACGCTCACCCCCCCGGCCGCGGGCTCCACGCCTGGTCCTGGCGGAACCAGTCGATGGTGCGGCGCAAGCCCTCCTCGAGCGGCACCCCGGGCTCGACCCCAAGGATGGTGCGCATCCGCGTGATGTCGGGGAAACGGCGCGGGATGTCCTCGTAGGACTCGCCGTAGACCTCCTCCTGGCGCACCAGCCTCACCTTCGAGCCGGTCCCCGGGAAGGCGCGGATCATGGTCTCGGCGAGCTCGAGGATGGTGGTCTCGCGGTCGCTGCCGATGTTGAAGATGCGCCCCACCGCCGCGGGCAGGGTGCCGGCGCGGATCAGCGCCAGGACGGCGTCGTCGACGTAGGTGAAGGCGCGGGTCTGGCGGCCGTCGCCGATCACCGTCAGGTCCTCGCCGCGCAGCAGCTGCCCCATGAAGATGGTGATCACCCGCCCGACGTCGATGCGGTCCAGGCGCGGCCCGTAGGCGTTGAAGAAGCGCACGATCACCACCGGCAGCCCGAGTTTGCCGTAGGCGAAACAGAAATGCTCGCCGACCGCCTTCGAGGTCGAATAGCACCAGCGGTCGATCTCGGTCGAGCCCAGCAGGCGGTCGCCGTCCTCGCGGAACGGCGTGTCGCGCGACTTGCCGTAGACCTCCGAGGTCGAGGCGAAGACCAGCCGCTTGTCGTAGCGGTGGGTGAGCTTGAGGATGTTCTGGGTGCCGTTGACGTTGACGTTGAGGACGTGCATCGGATCCTCGACGTAGTGCTCGACGCCGACCACCGCCGCCAAGTGGTAGACGAGGTCGGCCTTGACCACCAGGCTCTCCATCAGGTCGACGTCGAACACCGAGCCCTTGACGTAGCGAAAGCCCGGTTTGCCGACGTTGTGCCGCACCTTGAGGTCCGGCGCGATGTCGAGCGCCATCACCTCGTGGCCGGCGGCGAGCAGCCCGTCGCCGAGGTGCGAGCCGAGGAAGCCGCCGCCGCCCGTGATCAGAACTTTCATCTTTCTAGCTCCCAACGCCTTCGGCGACCCCCGAAGCAGGCAACGTCGCCGAGCGGCGAACAAGACGTCGATGGCCGCGCATCTCCCCGCCCCCTCACACCCTCGTTTCGGGGCAGTTTCGTCTCAGCGGCCGGAAAAAGGATCGGTGGGGGGCGGCGCCCCGGCCAAACCCGCCGCCGCCTCCACCTCGAACCAATCATCGCCGGTGGCGATCCACACTCGCCCGCCCTCGCGCCGCACGGTGCCGGGAACCGGCCTGCCGCCCGTCGCCGACTCGGGAGCAGGCACCGCGCCGACCGGACCCGCCGGCCGCCCCTGGTAGATCCAGGCGCGCCGGCCCTCGAGCTCGCCGAAGGCTCCCGGCCAGGGCGGCGCCACCGCCCGCACCAGGCAGTCGATGCGCGCCGCCGGCCAGCTCCAGTCGATGCGGCCGTCCTCGGGCCGCCGGCGCCCGCAGCGGCTGGCCCGCGACTCGTCCTGGGGCAGCCGCGGCGCGGTGCTGGCGGCGACCCGTGGCAGCATCTCGGCGAGCAGCCGCACGCCCTCCTCCTCGACCTTGCAGTACAGCGTCAGCGCCGTCTCGCGCGGCGCGATGGCGATGGCGCGCTGGCCGACGATGTCGCCGGCGTCGGCGCGTCCGATCATATGATGCAGCGTCACCCCGGTCCGCGTCTCGCCGCGCACCAGCACCCAGTTGATCGGCGCCCGCCCGCGGTAGGCGGGCAGCAGCGAGGGATGCAGGTTGAGCGCCCCCAGGCGCGCCGACGCCAGCACCGGCGCCGGCAGCAGGTCGCGGAAAAACACGCTCAGCACCAGGTCGGCGGCGAGCCGCTCGGCGAAAGCGCCCAGGCCGCCCGGCGCCGCCGCCAGCTCGCCGGCGTCGTGGACGGGAAGGCCCAGCTCGCCCGCCGCCTCCGCCGGCGTCCGGTACCAGCGGTTTTCCTCCGGGTCGTCGCGATGGGTCACCACCGCGGCGACGTCGCACCCCAGCTCCGGCAGCAGCCTGACCGCGCGGTAACCGAGCTGGCTGTAGCCGAAGAACAGGACTTTCAACGCCCGGCTCCGTCCGCCGGCGCCGCCGGGGCCGCCAGGGAAGCGGTGGCCGTCGCGCCGGCCGCGCCGGCGGGAGCGAGGTTGATCGTCTCCTTGACCACGCTGCGCGGCCGGCGGCGCACCTCGACGTAGATCCGGCCGACGTACTCGCCGAGCACGCCGAGCGCCAGGAAGTCCGCCCCGACCAGCAGGAACAGGATGGCGAAGAGCGTGAACAGGCCCTCGGCCTCCGGGCCCTGGAGCAGGCGCCGGATGACCAGGAAGACGCCGAAGCCGATCGACAGCAGCGAGATCACCGTGCCGGCCAGCGTCGCCAGGCGTAGCGGCATCGAGGTGAAGCCGGTCATCAGGTCGGCCTGCAGCCGCAGCAGCCGCCAGAGCGAGTACTTCGAGGTGCCGGCGGCGCGCTCGGCGTGCCCGACCGGCACCTCGGCGATGCGGCGCGCGAACTGGCAGGCCAGGGCGGGGATGAACGGCGTGCGTTCCTCGCAGCGGCGCAGCGACTCGACCACCGGCCGCGAGTAGGCGCGCAGCATGCAGCCATAGTCGCGGAGCTCGACGCCGGCCATGACGCGCCGCATCATGCGGTTGACCTGCCGCGACGCCCAGCGGCGGAACCAGGTGTCCCTGCGGTCGGCGCGCCAGCCGCCGACGACGTCGAAGCCCTCCGCCGCCTTGGCCAGCAGCTTCGGGATGTCCTCGGGCGGGTTCTGCAGGTCGGCGTCGAGCGTCACCACCGTCTCGCCGCGGGTGACCTCGAAGCCGGCCATGACCGCCGCGTGCTGGCCGTAGTTGCGGTTGAAGGAGATCACCCGCACCCGCGGGTCCGCCGCCGCCAGGCCGCGCAGCAGCTCGAGCGAGCGGTCGGCGCTGCCGTCATCGACGAAGATCGCCTCGGCGCCGCCGGCGATGCCGTCCATGACCGGCGCCAGGCGGGCGTAGAGCGCCGCCAGGTTGGCCTCCTCGTCGAACACCGGGATGACGATCGAGGCCGCCGGCGGCGGGCTGCCCGCGGCGGCGGGCGGCGCGCTCATGCGGCGAGCGCCTGGCGCACCGCCAGGACGACGTCGCCGGCGTCGTCGTCGGTCATCGCCGGGAACAGCGGCAGCGAGACGATGCGCGCGCAGACCTCTTCGGCGACCGGCAGCGAGCCCGGCTGCCAGCCGAACCGGCGGCGATAGTAGTCGTGCAGGTGCACCGCCTCGAAGTGCAGGCCGGTGCCGATGCCGAGCTCGCGCAGCCGCTCCATGAACGGCGCGCGGCTGGGCGGCAGGACGGTGAACAGGTGCCAGGGATGGTGGCACTCGTACTGCGCCCGCCCCGGGATCTGCAACCCCGGCAGGTCGGACAGGTGGCGGCGGTAGAAGGCGGCGATCTCCGCCCGGCGGCGGTTGAACCCCGGCAGCTTGCGCAGCTGGTGCAGGCCCAGCGCGGCGTGGAGGTCGCTGAGGTTGTACTTGAACCCGGGCAGCACCACGTCGTAGCCGGCCGGCGCCTTCTCGGCGGCGGCATAGGCCTGCCAGGCGTCGCGCTGTACGCCGTGGAAGCGCCAGAGCTTGATCGCGGCGGCCAGCCGGTCGTCGTCGGTGGTCACCATGCCGCCCTCGGCGGTGGTCATGTTCTTGATCGGGTGAAACGAGAAGATGGCCGCCAGCGTGCCGTTCGCCGCGGCGGCGCCGATCGGCCGGCCCTTGTAGGCGGCGCCGGCGGCGTGTGCGGCATCTTCGAGGATGCCGACCTCGGGCCTGCCGGCGGCCGCCAGCGCCGCGCGCAATCCATCGAGATCGCAGGGCAGGCCGGCGAAGTGTACCGGGATCACCAGCCGGGTGCGCGGGCCAACCGCCGCCGCCAGCGCCGCCGGGTCGAGGTTCCAGGTCGACGGGTCGATGTCGGCAAACACCGGTACCCCGCCGCACGCCACCACCATGTTGGCGGTGGAGGGCCAGGTGAGCGCCGGCACCACCACCTCGTCGCCCGGCTCGAGCTCCAGGGCGAGCAGCGTGGCGTGGAGCGCGCCGGTGCCGGACGAGAAGGCCAGGGCGTGCCGGGCGCCCACCGCCGCCGCGAACTCGCTCTCGAGCCGCGCCACCCGCGGCCCGGTGGTGATCCAGCCGGAGCGCAGGCAGTCCACCACCTCGGCGATCTCCTCCTCGCCAATGTCGGGCCGGGAGAAAGGTAGGATCGGATCGCGCGGCAACACGGCGCGCAAGTAGATCACCTCTCCCCGAGGCCGCGCAACTCAGTACTCCGACAGATAGCGCTCCTGCTCCCAGGGGTGGACGTGCGAGATGTAATCGGCCCACTCCTGCCTCTTGGCGCGCAGATAGTGCTCCAGGATGTGGTCGCCGAGCGCGCCGCGGACGACGCTGTCCTGCTCGAGCTCGTCGAGCGCCTCGTTCAGGTTGGCCGGCAGCTGCGCGATGCGCAGGCGGCGCTTCTCGCGAGCGCTCATGGTGAAGATGTTCTTGTTCACCGGCGCGCCCGGCTCGAGGTTGCGCTCGAGGCCGTCGAGGCCCGCCGCCAGCATCGCCGCCAGCGCCAGGTAGGGGTTGCAGGCGGGGTCCGGCATGCGCACCTCGCAGCGCGTGGACATGCCGCGCTTGGCCGGCACCCGCACCAGCGGGCTGCGGTTCTTCTCCGACCAGGCGACGTTGATCGGCGCCTCGTAGCCGGGGACCAGGCGCTTGTAGGAGTTGACCAGCGGATTGGTCACCGCCGCGAACCCCACCGCGTGATCGAGGATGCCGGCGATGTAGCTGAGCGCCACCTTGGAGAGCTGCCACTGCGCCTGCGCGTCGTAGAAAGCGTTCTCGCCAGCCTTGGTCAGCAGGCTCTGGTGGACGTGCATGCCCGAGCCGTTGACCCCGAAGATCGGCTTGGGCATGAAGGTGGCGTGCAGGCCGTGGTCCTGGGCCACCCGCTTGACCACGAAGCGGAAGGTGGTGACGTTGTCGGCGGTGGACAGCGCGTCGGCGTACTTGAAGTCGATCTCGTGCTGGCCCGGCGCCACCTCGTGATGCGCCGCCTCCACCTCGAAACCCATCGCCTCGAGCACGATGACGATGTCGCGCCGGCACTCCTCGCCGCGGTCCACCGGCGTCAGGTCGAAATAGCCGCCGACGTCGTGGGTCTCGATCAGCACCTCGCCCTTGGCGTCCTTCTGGAAGAGGAAGAACTCCGCCTCGGGCCCCGCCACCATGGTGAAGCCGTGCTGCTTGGCGCGGTCGACCTGGCGCTTGAGCGTCATCCGCGGGCAACCCGGGAACGGCGAGCCGTCCGGCAGGTAGATGTCGCAGATCATCCGCGCCACCTTCGAGCCGTCCGGGTTCGACCATGGGTTGACCCGGAAGGTGTTGAGGTCCGGCACCAGCAGCATGTCGGACTCCTCGATGCGGGTGAAGCCCTCGATCGACGAGCCGTCGAACAGGATCTGACCGTCCAGGGCCTTCTCGAACTGGCTGCGCGGGATCTCGACGTTCTTGATGATGCCGAGGATGTCAGTGAACTGCAGCCGCATGAAGCGGACCGCCTCCCCGTCAGCAGCCTTCAGGATTTCCTCTCTTTTCATCGCTGTCTCCATGAATATGACTGATGTGCAGACTATAGGGCCTCTTGCGCCCCCACGCAACCTTCATTTGGCAAGAATGACCAGTAAATCATGCAGCTACTGCACAATCCGTGGTGCACCGCGCCGGCGTCACCAGTCGCCTCGACTCGGCTAAGATGGCATCGTCAAAGGCCAAGGCCGGTTTCCCCGCGCCGCCCGGCGCCTGCCGCCACCGATCCGCCCGGCTGGCGGCGACGTAACCGTGAGATGGATCGCGGACCGAGACCAGGGATCAGGAGCCGCCGCTCATGCCGGAGATGCCCACCAATCCCAGCGCCACGCCCGCCGCCAGCACCGCCAACGCTGACGCCATGCCTGCCGCCAGCACCACCAACCCCAGCGCCACGCCTACCGCCGGTCCCGGCGAGCGGCGCCGCGCCTCGCGCCTCCGGCTCGCGGTCTATGCCGGCGTCGCGCTGGCGGCGGCCGCCGCGCTGGTGCTCGGCGGCCGCACCCTGATCGGCCCCTTGCAGCGGTTCGCCGCCTGGGTGCAAGGGCTCGGCATCTGGGGGCCGGTGGTTTTCATCCTTGGTTACGCCGCCGCGACCGTCGCCTTCGCTCCCGGCGCGGTGCTGACGCTGGCGGCGGGAGCGCTGTTCGGCCTGGTCTACGGCACCGCCTACACCCTGGTCGGCGCCACCCTGGGGGCGTCGCTCGCGTTCCTGGTCTCGCGCTACCTGGCGCGCGGCGCGGTCGAGCACCGGATCGCCGGCAATCCACGCTTCCAGGCCATCGACCGCGCCGTCGGCCGCGAGGGCTTCAAGATCGTCGCCCTGCTGCGGTTGTCGCCGGTGTTTCCCTTCAACCTGCTCAACTACGCCCTGGGCCTCACCCGCGTGCGCTTCCTCGACTATTTCGCCGCCTCGATCGCCATGCTGCCCGGCACGCTGCTCTACGTCTACTACGGCAAGGCGGCGGGCAGCCTCGCCGCGGCGTTCTCCGGCAGCGGCGCCGCCGCCGCGCCGGCGGCCGGCGGCCAGTCGAAGGCTGCTTCCTGGGCGCTGCTGGCGGTCGGGCTGCTGGCGACGATCGCGGTCACCACCTACGTCACCCGGCTGGCCGGCAAGGCGCTGCGGCAGGAGCTGGGGGAGACCACCGGGACGGCGCCCGGCCCGGGCGCCGCGGCCGCGGCGTCAGCGGGCGCATCATCAGGCGGCGGTGCCGCGCCGTCCACGGCTGCCGCGCCGGGCGCGGCCGGTGCGCTTGCGCCCGCGCCTACGACCGGCTCGCCACCACCGGCCGCCGCCAGGCGCAAGCACGGGCCGGAGCCGGAGAACCCGGTGGGAGAGGGGACGCCTCATGCCTGAGCCAGAGACCGCCGCCACGCCGCCCGCAGCGACGTTCCCGGTCGAGCCGCTCGACGAGCACAACCGGGCGTTGCTCGCCAACGTCCATCCGGCGGGCTGGATCAACCCCCAGCCGGCGCCGCGCTATCACCTGGTGGTCGTCGGCGCCGGCACCGCCGGTCTGGTGTCGGCGGCGGGCGCCGCGGGACTGGGCGCGCGGGTGGCGCTGGTCGAGCGCCACCTGATGGGCGGCGACTGTCTCAACGTCGGTTGCGTGCCGTCGAAGGCGATCCTCCGCGCCGCCCGCTCCTGGGCAGAGGCGCGCCAGTCCGCCGAGCGCTTCGGCGGACCGGCGGCGGCCGGCGGCGCCAGCTTCGGCGCCGCCATGGAGCGGATGCGCCGGCTGCGCGCCGGCATCAGCCCGCACGACGGCGCCGAGCGCTTCCGCGGCCTCGGCATCGACCTGTTCCTGGGCGATGGGCGCTTCGTGGCCCCTGACGTCGTCGAGGTGGACGGCCGCCGGCTGCATTTCCGCCGCGCCGTCATCGCCACCGGCGCGCGGGCCGCGGTACCGCCGATCGCCGGATTGGCCGCCGCCGGCTACCGCACCAACGAGACGATCTTCAATCTCACCGAGCTGCCGCGGCGCCTGGCGGTGCTGGGCTGCGGCCCGATCGGCTGCGAGCTGGCGCAGGCCTTTGCGCGCTTCGGCAGCGAGGTGACGCTGGTGGGCCGCGCGGCGCAGCTCCTGCCGCGTGAGGACGCGGACGCCGCGGCGATCGTGGCGGCCGCCCTGGCACGCGACGGCGTGCACCTCGAGCTCGGCGTCGAGGCCACGGCGGTGCGGCGCGAGGGCGTGGACAAGGTGCTGACCATCGCGAGAGCCGGCGCCGGCGAGAGCGGACCGGCCGGCGCGGCCGGTGCGTCCGAGCCCCATGGCGGCCGCCGCGAGCTGAAGGTGGACGAGATCCTCGTCGCCACCGGCCGCCAGCCAAACGTCGAGGGCTTGGGCCTCGCGGCCGCCGGCGTCCGCCAGGACCCGGGCGGCGTCGCGGTGGACGACAGGCTGCGCACCAGCAACCCGCGCATTTATGCCTGTGGCGACGTGGCGTCGCGTTTCCAGTTCACCCACGTCGCCGACGCCCAGGCGCGGCTGGTGATCCAGAACGCGCTGTTCTTCGGCCGTGGCAAGGCCAGTGCGCTGACCGTGCCCTGGTGCACCTACACCAGTCCCGAGGTCGCCCACGTCGGCCTCTACGAGCGCGACGCCCGCGACCGCGGTATCGCGGTGGACACGCTCACCGTGCCGCTCGCCGACAACGACCGTGCGGTGCTCGACGGCGAGGACGAGGGATTCCTGCGCGTCCACCTCGAGCGCGGCAGCGACCGGATCCTCGGCGCCACCCTGGTCGCCGAGCACGCTGGCGACATGCTGGGCGAGCTCTGCCTGGCGATCACCCAGGGCATCGGCCTGGGCAGCATCGCCGGCGTCATCCACTCCTACCCCACGCAAGCCGAGGTGGTGAAGAAGGCCGCCGACACCTGGCGCCGCGGCAAGCTCACGCCGCGTGTCCGCAAGCTCTTCAGCTGGTGGTTCAGGGTCTTTTCGTAGCCGGCCTCACCCAGCCGCCAAATCCCCCAGCCACACCAGATGCCCGGCGAAGCGGCCGGCGCGGAGGGTCTCGTGGAGCTGGCGGTCGGCGGTGACCAGCGAGCAATCGGCCTGCATCGCCAGCGCCAGGTAGACGCTGCTCGCAAGCGGCAGGTCGCCGGCCAGCGCCAGGCCCATCGCGGCCGGCACCAACGCCGACACCGGCGTCCATTCGAAGGGCACCTGGCGCAGCTCGACCAGCACCGCCCGGGCGCCCTGCTCGTCGATCTCGCCGAGACGCACCCGCCGCGCCAGCAGGCCGGCCATCTCCAGCACCAGCAGGTCGGGCGCCAGCAGCTCGCAGGAGCCGGCGAGCAGCGCGTCGGCGTGCGCGGTGAGCGGTTCGGGGAAATACCACTGCGCCGCGACGCTGGCGTCGATCACGCAGCGCCGCACCGGCCGGCCCTCCGGGCAGCCAACGCCGCTACCACCGGTCCTTGCCCTCCTCGCCAGCCCCGCCCCCGCCGCCAGAGCCCGCGGCGAGCCGGTCGTCGTTCTGGGCCATCTGGGCCATCAGCTCGCCGCTCGGGGTGAGCGGGCCGCCGGCCCATTGCGCCCGCAGGCGGCGGGCGCCTTCCAGCGCCCGCTCGCGCGAAAAACCCAGGGCGCCTTCGAGCAGGGCGCGCGCCTCGTCCTCCACCGAGCGCCCCTGGCGGCCGGCGCGCGCGCTCAGGCTCTCGATCACCCGCGGATCCACGTCCTGCAGCACCAGGTGAGCCATGCCGCGCGCGCTCCCTACGGGCCCACCGGCCGCACCTCGGTCACGAAATACTCGGTCTCGCCGAAGCAGGAGGTGGGGACGCCGCGATGCTGCTCGTAGTGCAGCGCCACGCGCTGGCCCATGGTCTGGTTCAGGTGCGCCGCAACGGCGTCGTCGCGGACGGTGAAGCGGAAGATCTCCGGCATCGATCCCGGCAGGTTCACCATCGCCAGCTCGCCCTCCCAGGTCTTGCAGATCCACCCCTTGTGGGAGAACTTCTGCACGTAGCCGGCCCGCTCGCCGGAGGAGTAGCTGTAGCCCAGCGCCGCCCAGACGTAGAGCGCGCAGCCGCCAGCCGCCACCACCAGCAGCGCCGCCAGCAGCAGCGGCCAGCGACGGCGACGACGGCGAGGAGGAGCCGACGATCCCGGCGGTGTCGGCGGGGGTGGGGGCGCCGCCGCCGCCCCGCCCGCCGCCGGTTGCAGATGCTGGTCCGCTGCGCCACGGTCGGCCGCCATCGCGTTCTCCCCCATTCCCCTCAGGTCTTGCGCGCTCGCGCCCGCAGGAAGTCGCGGTTCAGGCGCGCGATGAAGTCGATCGAGATCCCCTTCGGGCAGACGGCCTGGCATTCGGCATGGTTGGAGCAGGCGCCGAAGCCCTGGCGCTCCATCGCCGCCACCATCGCCAGCGCCCGGTCAAAGCGCTCGGGCTGCCCCTGCGGCAGAAGCCCCAGATGGGAGACCTTGGCGGCGGTGAACAGCTGCGCCGCGCCGTTCGGGCACTGGGCGACGCAGGCGCCGCAGCCGATGCACTCGGCGGCCTCGAAGGCGCGGTCGGCGATCGGCTTGGGCACCGGCGTCAGGTTCGCCTCCGGCGCGCTGCCGGTCGACACCGAGATGAAGCCGCCGGCCTCGATGATGCGGTCGAAGGCGCTCCGGTCGACCATCAGGTCCTTGACCACCGGCAGCGCCTTGGCCCGCCAGGGCTCGAGGTGCAGCACGTCGCCGTCCTGGAAGTGCCGCATGTGCAGCTGGCAGACGGTGGTGCCGCGCCGCGGCCCGTGGGCCTCGCCGTTGATCATGAAGCCGCACATGCCGCAGATCCCCTCGCGGCAGTCGTGGTCGAAGGTGATGCGGTCCTCGCCGCGCTCGGCCAACCGCTCGTTGACGACGTCGAGCATCTCGAGGAACGAGCTGTCGGGATTGATGCCGGCGGCCTCGTAGCGCTCCATCCGCCCGGGTGCGGCCGGCCCCGCCTGGCGCCAGACGTAGAGCGTGAGGTCCATTACTTGTAGCTCCTGCGGGACAGCTCCACCGATTCGAAGTGGAGCGGCTCCGTCTGGCGGACCTCCGGCCGGTCCTCACCCTGCCACTGCCAGGCCGACACGAAGGCGTAATCCTCGTCGTTGCGCAGCGCCTCGCCCTCCGCCGTCTGATGCTCCTCGCGCAGGTGGCAGCCGCACGACTCGTCGCGGTCCAGGGCGTCGCGGCACATCAGCTCGGCGAGCTCGAAATAGTCGGCCACCCGGCCGGCCTTCTCGAGGTCCTGGTTGACCTCGGATGGCGCGCCGCTCACTCGCAGGTCCTGCCAGAAGTCGTGGCGCAGGGCGGCGATCTCCGCGATCGCCTGGGTGAGACCCGCCGCGTTGCGGGAGATGCCGCAGGCGTGCCAGACGAGGTGCCCGAGCTGGCGGTGGAAGGACTCGGCGCTGCGCTTGCCGCGCAGGGCCAGCAGCCGGTCGAGGCGCTGGCGCACCGCCGCCTCGACCGCGTCGAAGGCGCCGCCGTCGGTCGCCACCGCCTCTCCCAGGTGCCCCGCCAGGTAGCCGCCGAGAGTCGCCGGCAGGACGAAGTAGCCGTCGGCGAGCCCCTGCATCAGGGCGCTGGCGCCCAGGCGGTTGGCGCCGTGGTCGGAGTAGTTGGCCTCGCCGGCGACGAACAGCCCGTCGACGTTGCTCATCAGGTTGTAGTCCACCCACAGGCCGCCCATGGTGTAGTGCGGCGCGGGATAGATGCGCATCGGCGTCACCCACGGGTCCTCGCCGGTGATCTTCTCGTACATCTCGAACAGGTTGCCGTAGCGGTCCTCGATCACCGCCCGGCCGAGCCGCCGGACGGCGTCGGCGAAGTCGAGATAGACGCCGTTCTTCTGCGGGCCGACGCCGCGGCCGGCGTCGATGACGTGCTTGGCGTTGCGCGCCGCGACGTCGCGCGGCACCAGGTTGCCGAACGCCGGGTAGCGGACCTCGAGGTAGTAGTCGCGGTCCACCTCCGGGATGCGATCGGGCGAGCGGGTGTCGCCGGGGTCCCTGGGCACCCAGATGCGGCCGTCGTTGCGCAGCGATTCGCTCATCAGCGTGAGCTTGGACTGGTAGTCGCCGGAAGCCGGGATGCAGGTGGGGTGGATCTGGGTGAAGCAGGGATTGGCGAACAGCGCGCCGCGCCGGTGGGCGCGCCAGATCGCGGTGGCGTTGCTGCCCTTGGCGTTGGTCGACAGGTAGTAGACGTTGCTGTAGCCGCCGGTCGCCAGCACCACCGCGTGCCCGGCGTGGCGCTCCAGCCGCCCGGTCACCAGGTCGCGGGTGATGATGCCGCGCGCCCGCGGACCCGAGCCGTCGTCCTCCACCACCAGGTCGAGCATCTCGGTGCGCGGGAACATCCGCACCTTGCCGGCGGCGATCTGGCGGCACAGTGCCTGGTAGGCGCCGAGCAGCAGCTGCTGGCCGGTCTGCCCGCGGGCATAGAAAGTGCGCGACACCTGGGCGCCCCCGAACGAGCGGTTGTCGAGCAGGCCGCCGTACTCGCGGGCGAAGGGCACGCCCTGGGCGACGCACTGGTCGATGATGTTGACCGACAGCTCGGCCAGACGGTGGACGTTGGCCTCGCGCGAGCGGAAGTCGCCACCCTTGATGGTGTCGTAGTAGAGCCGGAAGACGCTGTCGCCGTCGTTGTGGTAGTTCTTCGCGGCGTTGATGCCGCCCTGGGCGGCGATCGAGTGCGCCCGGCGCGGAGTGTCCTGAAAGCAGAAGCATTCGACCTGGTAGCCGAGCTCGCCCAGGCTGGCGGCGGCGGCGGCACCGGCGAGTCCCGAGCCCACCACCAGCACGTTGAAGCGGCGCCGGTTGCTCGGGTTGACCAGCCGCAGGTGGTTGCGGTGCTCGAGCCACTTGGCGGCCAGCGGCCCTCCCGGCACCTTGGTTTCGAGCTTCGGCGTCGCCATGACCGTCGGTTTCCTCAGCGCAGGCCGATCAGGCCGGTCAGCACGGCCACCGGGAACGAGATGTTGCCGGCGGTGACGATCCAGGCAAAGGCATGGGCGAAGCCGTTGCGCCAGAGATTGAAGCGCGGATGGTTCCAGCCCAGCGACTGGAACATGCTCCACAGGCCGTGGTAGAGGTGGAGGCCGAGAGCGAGCTGCGCCGCGACATAGAAGAGGGCGACCCACCACACCTGAAAACCGGTGACCACGTTGTGGTAGACGTCGCCCGGGATGAAGCTCGGGTGCACGGTGCCCCAGGTGAAGTGCAGCAGGTGGTAGAAGACGAAGAGCAGGATGATCACGCCGCCCCAGCGCATGGTGCGGGAAGCGTACGTGGTGTGGATGCGGGCGCCGGCCACGTAGGCCGCCGGGCGCGCCGCCCGGCTCAGGCGGGTCAGCTGCCAGGCCGCCGCGACGTGCAGCAGGACGCAGGCGATGAGCACCAACCGCACCAGCCACAGCAGCACGTTGGCTGGTACCACCGGTTCGCCGACAGTGCGCAGGAAGCGGGCGTAGCCGTTGTAGGCCTCCGGCCCCAGGTAGAGCTTGAGGTTGCCGAGCATGTGCCCGAGGACGAACGCGAACAGCACGATTCCGGTCGCGCCCATCACCGCCTTCTTGCCGACCGCGGACCGGTACAGGTCAGGGAACCAGGCCATGCATTGTCCTCATGGAGTCGCGCCGCCCGCACCTATCGTACGCCCTTCCCCCACTGCGACGGGACTTCGCCGCAACCGCTTCAACCGCGCCGCCGCCGGCGCCGGCGGACTCGGGCGCGCGCCGGCGCCTCCGCCGCCGGCTGCGCCGCTGCCGCCGGTTGCGCAACGGCTGCCGCCGGCCCCGTTCGGCGGCGGGCCAGCGCCTGCCATTCGGCGAGGGCCTCCTTGCCTTCGCCGGTGGCCAGCACCAGCAGCTCGAACAGCACCAGGGCATCCCCGAAGAAGGGCCGGCGCGTCAGCCGCAGGCGCTCCGGCACGCTGGCGCGCGGCTCGCAAAGGCGGAAGAAGCCCACCAGGGCGCGGCGGATCTGCTGCGATTTCAGGTTCGATACCGTGAAGCGCGCCAGCAGGGGCTCGCTCTCCTCCTCGACCAGCTCCTCGATGGCGGCGCGGCTCATCGGCCGCTGGCCGATGCCCTCGACGTCGTCGCGCCGCAGCATGATCTTGGGCAGCAGCAGGGCGGCGAGCAGGGTGGTGTCGGGGAGCTCGCGGCCGCCGGAGACCAGGCGATCGACCACCGGCAGGATCTGGCCGAAGCTGCCCAGGCCGCGCTCGTCGGCGGCGAGCATGGCGTAGGCCTCCGGCAGCAGCACCTCCAGCAGGCCCAGCTCCAGCATCCACTGCATCGCGGCGCCGGCGTGGCCGCAGCGCAGCAGCTGCGCGATCTCCTCGGTGACCCGCGCCGGCGAGGCCTTTTCGAGCTCGCGCCGGTGCAGGTGGATCGCCTCCTGGGTGCCGGCCTCGATGCCGAAGCCCAGGCGGCCGGCGAACTCGCAGGCGCGCAGCATCCGCACCGGGTCCTCGCGGAAGCGGACGCCGGGGTCGCCGATGGCCCGGATGAGCTGCTTGCGCAGGTCCTCGATGCCGCCGGTGTAGTCGATGACGCTGAAGTCGGCGATGTCGTAGAACAGCGCGTTGACGGTGAAATCGCGGCGGAAGGCATCCTGGCGCGGGGTGCCGTAGGAATTGTCGCTGGTGATCAGCAGCTCGCCGGGAGCGGACTGCTCGTCGGGATCGGGGTCGCGGCGGAAGGTGGAGACGTCGACCACGTCGCCGTCCTGGAAATAGACGTGGACGAGGCGGAAGCGGCGGCCGATGATGCGCGAGTTGCCGAACAGCCGCCGCACCTCGTTGGGGCGGGCATTGGTGCCGACGTCGAAGTCCTTCGGCCGCCGGCCGAGCATGAGGTCGCGCACCCCGCCGCCCACCAGGCAGGCGCGGTAGCCTGCCTTGTTCAGCCGGTAGAGGACCTTGACGGCGTTCTTGTCGATGTCGCTGCGGGAGATCGGGTGCTCGGACCGCGGAACGATCCGGGGCGCCAGCTCGGCGTCTTCGCTCACGCCGACGATTATACGGTGGATGAAAAAAGTGGCCGGGGAGGGTGGAGGGTTGAGACCCGCCCCGGCGCTTGGGAGAGGAGACTGTCGATGCGCGCTACCGGGCGAGGGGAAGACGGGATGAGCGAGGCGCAGCCGGCTTGGCCGTGCCCGCCCTCCGGCCTGCCGCCGGAGGAAGGGCGTTGAGGTGGTGGCCTGACGTCGACTTGCGGTGGTTCGTCATCACGTCTTTCCTCGTCCGCATGGGGTGTAAATCAAGATCCGTGCCACTCCCCGGGGCAGGGCCTAAGTGATTTACAGTGAACAGTTTGCCGGTCCAAGGGAGTGGCGGCGCAGGTCTGGCGCCAGGTCGCGCGTCTCTTGCCGGGGACGGCGCTGGCGCCTCTAGAGGTCTAGCCTGGCGTTACAGGTTGGTGCCGCCGCCCGGGCCGTGGGCGCCCAAGTGACGAGATCGAGGCTGCTTCCCTCGCCTGGTCAAGGCTCTTTGCACTCCGGCCGGGGGCCCTCCGTTTCCTCTCGCAGATCAGCGTCGTCGCTTCATGCTCCGAGGATCGCCCACCGCGTAGCGCCAACTCAGACCAGCCGGGTCACCACCTCGACGTGGGAGGTCAGGGTGCGGTGGACCGGGCAACGATCGGCGATCGCCACCATTCTCGCCCGCTGCTCTTCGCTGAGCGGCCCTAGCAATTCGAGCTGGCGATCGATGCGCTCGATCCTGGCGCCGCTCTCAGTGCATTGCTCGCAGTCCACCCGGTGGTCGCGCGAGTGGCGCAGACGCACTCGCGTGCCAGTCAGCGGTATGCCCTTGCGGTCCGCATAAAGCCGGAGGGTCATGCCGGTGCAGGCGCCCAGGGCGGCCAGCAGTAAGCCATAGGGGGTCGGACCGGCGTCAGCGCCACCGTCGGCCACCGGCTCGTCGGCAACCAGGCGGTGTCCTCCCGCCCGCACCTCCTGGCGCAAGCCCGGCGCGGCGCCGGTAACCTCGACCTCGCCGGCCGCCAAGGCCGGGAGCGATGGGGTCGCGGCGCCGGCGCCAAGCAGAGGCTCGCTGCCCGTGCCGGCAGAGAGCTCCCCGGTTTCCGCGGCGCCGACCGTGGCTGGGAGCGCGGGGATGCCCGTGACATCCGCTGTGGTGGCGGTGACCTGCCCGGCCACCGGGCCAAGCACAGCCGGGAGCGCAGGGATGCCCGTACCGGTGACGACGCCGGCCGCGGCAGCACCGACCTGCCCGGCCGCCGCGCCAAGCGTGACAGGAATCTCGGGGATGCCAATATCGGCGCCGACACCGCCGCCAGCGGCCAAGCCCCCGGTAGCGGCGTGGGGACCCTGGGCGCTGGCGTAGGGACTCTGACCGGCGTGGGGATCCTGCCCGCTGGCATGTGGATTCTGGCCGCTTACAGCCGCCAGGTACCGCGTGGCCCAGGCCGCCAGCACCGCCCCGGCCTGGGAGGCGTCGCGCGGGTCGGAGAGCAGGTGGTCGGCATCGCCCAGCGAGACGAAGCTCTTGGGATGGCGCGCGGCCAGGAACAGGCGCTCGGCATGCTCGATGCCGACGATACGATCGGCCGGCGAGTGAAATAGCAGCAACGCCTTGCCCAGGCCGGCCAGCACTCCCCCCAGGTGGTCGCCCGCCAAATCCTCGAGCAGCTGACGGCGGATGCGGACCGGCCGAGGACCGCCGAGGTTGATCTCGAGGGCAGGCTCCCCGGCCTTCGCGATGTCTTCTACAGCCTCCTCGACGCCCTCGCCGGTGCCCCCGGCCGCCCTCGCCTCCGCGGTCAGGCCGGCGCGGCCGGGCGCGCCGCCGGGACCGGAGTCGCCGGCCAGCTGCGGCAGGCGCGCGGCCAGCTTGGCGCGCAGCAGGCGGGTATCGCTCGGCGCACCGATGGTGGCCACCGCCACCGCTTCCGGGATACGCGCCGCCGCCGCCAGCATCGCCGTGCCGCCCAGGCTGTGCCCGACCAGCAGCGCTGGCGCTTGCCGCTCCCGCCGCAGGAAATCGGCGGCCGCGACCAGGTCCTCGACGTTCGAGGAGAAGTTGGTGTCGGCGAACTCTCCGCCGCTGGCGCCGAGGCCGGTGAAATCGAACCGCAGCACGGCGATGCCCCGCACCACCAGCTCGCGGCTGATCGCGCCCGCCGACTTGAGGTCCTTCGAGCAGGTGAAGCAGTGGGCGAACAGGGCATAGGCGGCCGGCTCCCCTGCCGGGGTGTCGATCCGCCCCGCCAGCCGCGCCCCCTGCGAGCCAGGGAAGCCGACGTTCTCATGGTTCATAACCAACGATGCTAGTGCACTGCGCCGCAAATCCCGCATCCGGCGGCATTCACGATCCAGCATCCCGTCTCGGGAGGTGGAGAGCCCGATCCGCAGCGGTGCGGATACACTACGCCGGTGCCTGCCGCAGACCAGGCCGGGGTCGCCGCGCTCGAGGTCGTCGAGGTCGGGAAGACGTGGGCCGACGGCACCCTCGCCCTGTCCGGCGTCAGCTTCACCGTCGCCGCCGGCGAGACGCTGGCGCTGGTCGGCGAGAGCGGCAGCGGCAAGACCACCCTGTTGCGCCTGTTCAATCGCCTGGTCGAGCCCACCGCCGGCGAAGCACGCGTCGCCGGCAAATCGGTTTCCGGCGTCGACCCCATCGCGCTGCGCCGGCGCATCGGCTACGTGCCGCAGGACGGCGGCCTGCTGCCCCACTGGCGCGTAGCGCGCAACGTCGAGCTGGTGCCGAGGTTGCTCGGCTGGGATCGCCGCCGGCGTGGCGAACGCGCCCGCGAGATGCTCGAGCTGGTGGGGCTCGACCCCGCCACCCATGCCGGCCGCTACCCGGCCGAGCTCTCCGGCGGGCAGCGCCAGCGCGTCGCCTTCGCACGCGCGCTCGCCGCCGACCCGACGGTGGTGCTGCTCGACGAGCCGTTCGGCGCCCTCGACGCGCTCACCCGCCTCGAGCTGCACCGCCAGTTCCTGGAGCTCAAGCGCCGCCTGGCCAAGACCACGGTGCTGGTCACCCACGACCTCGGCGAGGCCTTTCGCCTGGGCGATCGCATCGGCGTCATGCGTAGCGGCCGGCTGCTGCAGCTCGGCCGCCCCGAGGAGCTGGTCGCCGCCCCCGCCAACGACTACGTGCGCGAGCTGTTGGCGCTGCGCGGCGGCCTGCCGTCCCAACCATCGCCACCAGCGGCGGCCATCCCGGCGACCGGAGCCGCAGGCCCACCGCCGCCCGCACTCTGACGCTGACGCTGGCCTCTCGTCCCCAATCTCCCGTTTCCAGCCTCCTGTCCCCCACCCCCGCCATGCGCCGCCGCCGCCGTCACCGCCTCCTGCCCGCGCTCCTTGCCGCCACCACCGCCGCCATCGCCCTGGCCGGCAGCGACGGCCCGGTCCGGGCCGCCCACGAGGCAAGCACCGCCGCCGCCGGCGGGCCTCAGCGGCTCGGCGCCACGGCGCGCTCGGGAAGCGGCGCCGCCACCGTCGTGGTGGGCTCCAAGAACTTCGAGGAGAGCCGGCTGCTCGGCGAGATGTTCGCCCAGCTGATCGAGGCGCGTACCCGGCTGCGCGTCGAGCGCCGGCTGGGGCTGGCCGGGACCCAGATCTGCTTCGAAGCGCTCAAGAGCGGCGCCATCGACGTCTATCCGGAGTACACCGGCACCGGCCTAGTCTCGATCCTCGGGCAGTCCGCGGGCGCCGGCGGCGAGAGCGCGACCCTGGGGCGGGTGCGGGCGGAGTTCCTGGCCCGCTGGAACCTCTGGTGGATCGCGCCGCTCGGCTTCCAGAACGCCTACGAGATCGCGGTGCCCAGCGAGCTGGCACGCCGCGAGCGCCTGGCCACGCTCACCGACCTCGCCCGCATCGCTCCCCGCCTGCGCGCCGCCTTCGGCCACGAGTTCCTCGCGCGCGACGACGGCCTGCCAGGCCTCGCCCACACCTACGGCATCCGCTTCAAGTCCGTGCAGGCGATGCAGGAGACGCTCAAGTACCAGGCGACCCGGGCCGGCGGCGTCGACGTGCTCGACGTCTACACCACCGATGCCCGCCTGCTGCTCTACCACCTCACCGTCCTCCGCGACGACCGCGGCTTCTTTCCACCCTATGAAGCCGCGCCGCTGGTGCGCGGCGCCACGCTCGCCGTGCACCCCGAGCTCGGCGCCGCCCTCGGCCTGCTTGCCGGCGCCTTCGACGAGGACGCCATGCGCCGCCTCAACCTGCGCCTGCAGGAGGGCAAGGAGAGCGAGGTGACGGTGGCGCGCGACGCCCTGGCTGCGCTCGGGCTGGTGCCTCCCGCCGCGACCTCGCCGGGGGTGCCGGGGGCGCCCGGAGCGCCGGCGCTCTCGGGAAACCCTGCCAACCCGGAAAGCGCCCGGCCCGGCCGGCGCCGCCCGGCCGGAGTCGCGGCGGTGCTCTGGCGCGACCGCGTGGCCCTGGCGCGCCGGGTCTGGACCCATCTCGGCCTCTGCGGCGTGGCGTTGCTGGCCGGCGCGCTGCTCGCCATCCCGCTCGGCCTCTACCTCGAGCGTCACCGCCGCGGGGCGGAACCGGTGATCGGGCTGCTCGGCCTGATCCAGACCGTCCCTTCGCTGGCGCTGCTGGCGTTCATGATTCCCTTCCTGGGGGTGGGGGCCCTGCCGGCGGTCGCGGCGCTCTGGCTCTACTCCCTGTTTCCGATGGTCCGCAACACCTACACCGGGGTGCGCGACGCCGACCCGCGGGCAGTCGAGGCCGCCACCGCACTGGGCATGACCCCCGGTCAGGTGCTGCGCGAGGTCCGCCTGCCGCTAGCCGCGCCGGTGCTGATGGCCGGGGTGCGCACGGCCGCGGTGATCACCGTCGGCACCGCCACACTCGCCGCCTTCATCGGCGCCGGCGGGCTCGGCGAGCCGATCGTCACCGGCCTGCAACTCGCCAACACCGGCATGATCCTGTCCGGCGCCATTCCGGCGGCGGCATTGGCCTTGCTTGTGGATCTCGCGCTTGCCGCCGTCGAGCGGGCGGTGCGTCCGCCAGGGCTCGAGAGCGCCGGCGCCAGCGGGAAGACGGCGGCGGTAAGCGACGGTTAACAGGACCGGGAGGCTACCCCCGAGGCATCCACCCGGGGCGTGGCACGTATTCAGCCCCGGCGCTTTTCCCTGCCGCACCCGGCTGCCCGGTGGGGCCGGCCGGTCCAACGCAGCGCGCAATTGGAGGGTCCGCAGCCGTGGTGATCGCGACTTCAGAGCGCGTCCTGGTAACCATCCACAATCGCGACGGGCAGGCGGCCCGCGACCGCGGCGAGCTGCGGGAAGCACTGCTGCGCTCGCCCAGAGAGATCCCGTCGCGCTTCTTCTACGACGACCTCGGCTCGCGGCTGTTCGAGCGCATCACCGAGCTGCCCGAGTACTACCAGACCCGTACCGAGCACGCCCTGCTGCGCGCCGTCGCCGGCCGTGTCGCGGCGATGTCGCGGGCCTCCCAGCTGGTCGAGATCGGCTCCGGCGCCGCCACCAAGACCCGCGTGCTGCTCGACGCCATGGCCGCGACCGGCCGGCTCGATCGGTACGTGCCGATCGACGTCGCCGAGGGCATCGTGCGCCGCGTCGCCGAGGAGCTTGCCGCGGAGTACCCGGACCTCGCCGTCCACGGCATCGTCGCCGACTTCAACCAGGATCTTTCGCTGCCGGACCCCACCGCAACGGCCGCCCCGCAACGGCGCAACGGCTCGCGCGTCTCCCACCTGGCCCAGACGGCCCACCCGGCTGCGGTCGCCACCGCCGCCGGACCGGCCGGCGTCGCGGGCACGGCCCCCCCTGCGCATCCCGCGGGTCTCGCCGTCACCGCGGACACCGCCGACACCACGGACGCCGTGCACCTCGATGGCCGCGCCGAGCGCCGCCTGGTCATCTTCCTGGGGGGCACCATCGGCAACCTCAAGCCGGAGGAGGCGCGCGACTTCCTGGCCATCCGCCGCCGCGAGATGGCGCCGGGCGATCATTTTCTGCTCGGAGTCGACCTGATCAAGCCGATCGCCCGCCTCGAGGCGGCCTACAACGACACCGCCGGCGTCACCGCCGAGTTCAACCGCAACATCCTGCGGGTCGCCAACCAGGTGGCCCTGGGCGGCGACTTCGATCCGGCTGCCTTCCGCCACCACGCCTATTACGACGCCGACCGCCGCTGGATCGAGATGCGCCTGCGCTCCGAGCGCCGGCAGCGGGTCCGGCTGCCCGCCGCCGACCTCGCTTTCGAGCTCGCCGCGGGCGAAGAGATCCGCACCGAGATCAGCGCCAAGTACGACCGCGCCAGCGCCGAAGCCCTGCTCGCCGGCGCCGGCCTCGAGCCGGTCGCCTGGTTCGCCGATCCGGACAACCTGTTCGGCCTGGCCCTGGCCCGCCACCCCTGACGGCCCCGCCGCGCCCCGGCGCTTCAGGCCGCGAAGGCAACACCGAGCCAGGCCAGCGCCCGGCGCAGGCCGGCAGGGTCGAAGCCCGCAGCAGCCACCTCCCGCGCCGCCGCCGTCAAGCGCTCGATACCGGCGGCGCGAGCCAGCGGTTCGCCGGCGGCGTCGAAGGTGGGCAGCGCCTCGCTCTGCGCCACCGCGAACTCGAAGGCGCAGCCGTTGCTGTACTCCCAGCCGTCGTTGAAAAAGATCGCCTTGAAGCGCGTGCGTATCAGGGTTTCCCAGAAGGCCAGGTACTCGGACTGGCCCCAGCCCGGAGCGCTGAAGGAGGCCGGGGTGACGACCAACTCGCGCCCGCCGGACCGTTCGCGCAGGACGTGCGCGAAGGCGGCGGCGGCGGCGAGGTTGGGTCGCCAGAACAGGCGCTCGAGCTCGGTCTGGCCGAGCTTCTCGCGCAGCGCGGAGAGGTCGCGCACCGCGTACTGCCGCAGCATCGCGTAGAGCCGCCGGCCGGTGGTCAGCTCGCTGCTGCCGTAGAGCGCGCGCTCGCCGTTGAGCGCACCGTCGAGCAGCGACAGCGCGATGCGCACGTCCTCGCCATAGGTGCGCGGATGTACGAGGCCGTCGAGCTCGCCGTCGCGATTCAGGTAGCGCAAAGCGCGGCGATCATAGCGCAGGCCCTCTCTCAGCCCTCCTTCGGCGGACGGATGTAGTCGAGGAAGATGGCTTCGTTGAACGGCCTCAGCACCTCGGCAAGCACCGCCAGCGACTGCTGCAGCACCTGCTGCAGCGCCTCGTCCTTGATGCAGATGGGGCCACAGTCCGCCGGCGGTGCCGCTGCGCCCGAACCACCGGGCGGCGGACCGGCCGGAGTTCCGGCCGCCGGCGAGCCCCCCGAAGCCGGTACGGCGGCTGCGGGAGGGACCGCAGTCGCGCCCGCAGGCAGCGGAGTCGGCGTCGACGCCCCAGCCGCCGATGCCGGCGATGCCGCCCCAGCCGCCCCTGCCGCCGATGCCGCCCCAGCCGCCGATGTCGGCGTCACTGCTTTGCCGCAGATCGTCTTCGGGTCCAGGAGCTGGAGCCAGCTGTCGTACGCCGGCAGCTTTTTCACGGCGTCGTCGAGCCCGTCCCAGATCGCATCCATCATCTTCTCCGTCTTGAACGAGATGTGGAGACCGCTCCGCCGCACCGCGCCGTCACGCTGCCGCCAGGGGATCGGCAGCACGATGAAGGCCGTGTAGTCGATCGGACCGCGGTCCTGGAAGAAAGCCTTCAATTTGAGCGAGAGCTGCTTCGCCGGCGGTTGCGGCGGCGGCAGCGGCGGCAGGGGGTCGCCGTCGTAAAGCGGGATGGTGAACTTGGCCGGGTCCGTGCCGGAGTCCCAGCTGGTCGTGTAGGTGCTCTTCCACCATCTCGCCCTTCCGGCGCGCACGGCCACCCAGGCCACCGAATTCATGGCGAAGCTGCGCGAGGAGCTTCCCGGCTCCCACGAGACGTAATAGAGCGACTGCTGATCGTCGGCAAGGACGCTGACGTTGACCCTGACGTCGGCATCGTCGGGGTTCATGCCCGCGCATTTCAGGGCGCGCAGCAACGCGCGATGGACCGCCCGCGCCGTCTTGTCGGCGGCCAGGGACAGCGACATCTGCAGGTCGATGATCGATTTCGCGAAGATGGCCGTCTGCAGCTGGTTCTTGCCCTGGATGACGTTGAAGAAGGTGTCGCCAAAGACCAGCAGCGGAGTGCGCAGAGAGAGCAGCCAGCGCCACGCGCGCCTCGAGCCCCCCGCCCGAGAGATGGAGCTCCATCGCGAGTGCCGCGACCCGGCGCCGGCGCCGGCGCCGCCCTGCTGCGCACCGCCGGCTGGGAGCGGCAGCAGGATCCGGCTGCGCAAGGCCTCGGCCGCCGATCGCAGCATCGCCGACAGCGTCAGCATGGCCAGGAAGAAGGCGACGAAAAGGACCAGGTAATAGATCTTGGGGTCGAAGCCCGAGTTGGGCGCGGTGCGCCATAACGATTCGAGAGCGGACACCGCGAACATGCCGACCAGGCCACCGATGATGGTCTTCGCGAAGTTGCTGTCGAAAGGACCGCTCTTGGCGCCGTCCCCCCCTGCCGCGCCTCCCCCACCTCCCCCGGCGGCACCGCCGGCGCCGCCGGCAGCCGCGGCTGGACCGACCGCGCCGGCCGCGGGCGGCGCCGGGGCGCCGGCCGCGGGAATCGCCATCCGCGTGGTCGGCGGCGGGATCTGCCAGACCTGGACACTGGTCAGGAACGCCGCCAGCAGCGCGATCGCCCAGATCGCCGCGCGCTGCATCTTTTCCATGTCCGCTGCCAGCTCCCAGAGCCAGCCCAGGCTGGCGCCAGGCCAACTGGCGGACCGGACCTGCGGCGCCGAACGGGTACGTTCGGCCGGATCGGGCAGGAAGGAGCCGTGGCCGTCGTACCAGTAGAGCCGGCGCCAGATCCGGTCGTCGTCGAGGCGCACCAGGGCAAAGCCGCGCGCCTGATACGGCGAATCGCTCTGGAACCTGATCGACAGGGGCGGCGCGAGCAGCACCTTGTCCTTGCGCGCCCGGTCGCCCGCCGCCGTCGACCATGCATAGGGCGGGTAGTAGACCGCGCGATGCGAGTCGTGGAAGTGGCCGGCCAGGATTCCGATCACCACGTCGGAGTCGACCTGACGCTGCCACTTCTGCAAGATCTCGGGACTGACATCCCAGGCGGACCAGGGCGGCCGCGGCGCGGCTCGCCGGTTCTTCACCCCCGCGAAGAGGTTCTGCGCCTGCAGGTAAGGATCGTCGAGCTCGGCGATGTGGGTGACGACGAGCACCCTCTTGCCGTCCGCGGCGGCCTTGGTCACCAGCTTGAGGAAGATCTCGACCTGCACCTTCTGCTGGGCGTCGCGCGTCGGCGGCACGTTCGGCGCCGGCGCCGGCACGGCAAGCGCAGCGGCAGCGGCGGCAGTGCCCGCAGCGCCGGTAGAGCCCGCAGTGCCGGCCCCACCGGCAGCGCCCGAAGCACCGGCAGCGCGTGGCGCCGCGCCGCGAGGGCCGCCGGCGGCAGCACGTGCCCGGGCTGCCGCCTCATCGCAGTCCCGGTTGGCCTTGGCAGCCTTGAACGACTGCGACGGGAAGCCGATCAGCCGGTAGCCGCTGCCGACGTCGGCGCTGCAGGCGTCGAGCGACGAGGGCCGCGACGTCTGGTAGCAGGCCGTGAGGTCGTGCAGCGTTACCTGGCTGCCGAGCTGCCGGTTGACGTCCCCCAGGATCTCCTCCGCGTCGTCGACGTCGGAACCCATTGCCTCCTCGCCGCAGACGTCGTTGTTGCCGAGCACGTAGTAGATGTCCTTGAGCGGGCTGGCGCGCAGGGCGTCGGCGAGCTGCTTGATCTTGTCCGCGCGGGCCTGCGGACTGGCAAGGACCCGGCGCGAGAGCGCCTCCAGCCCCAGGTCGCCGGTGAGCACCAGGAAGGCAGGCCTGGCCGCCGCATCGCGGGGCGAGCCCGCCGCGGTGAGCAGGTTGGCGAAATCGCCCTGGCTCAGCTGGTCCTGAAAGGCATCGGCTGGCGACAGCGAGAACAGGTGCGGATCGGTGGCGTGCACGAACCAGAGAGAAGGGACGGCGGCCGGGGACCCGCAACCCGCGATCAGCACCAGGAAAAGCGGCAGGGCAGCTCTGCGCATGGCCGGCAACTCCTTGTCTTCTTGATGGAGCACTCTCCATTCTAGACGGACAAGGCGGTCCAGGTCCCGATTGGGTAGGGGAAACAGGAAAACGACGCCGACCGGGTGATTGGCCGCCCACCTGGCGGCCGCGGTAAACGACGCCGGCTCCGCACTGCGCTTGCCAGCCCGTCCCGGCTCCGCATGGCGCCGGCCCGGCGCGGCGCGGCTCCGCCCGCCGCCGGCCCGGCTCAGCTCGGGTGGGCGGCGCCGGCCGGGGCGCCGGCCGGGGCATCTTCGAGGCGGGAGGGCACGCCGGCCCGGCGCAGGACGTCGCCGAGATGGCTGGTGACGCCGACGCGGCCGATCACCGTGATGCCATCGCCGGTCCCCTCGACGCGGCTCACCAGCTCCCGCAAGGCGTCGATTCCCTCCTCGACCCGGAAGGGATGGAACCGGGCGGCCGTGCCGGGATAGAGGACGCGGCCGGCGGTGGGGCTCGCCCCGTTGTGCAGTTGCACCACCCAGACCGTGCCCGCATCGGCGACCCATTCGAAGCGCACCGGCCCCAGCGCCGCCGCCGCCCGGCCATAGAGCTCGCGCAACGACCCGTCGAGCGCGGCCGGCAGCGCCTCGGGCGCCCGCCGGCCGAGCATGAACTCGTCCCCCTCGCCGGCCACCCCTTCGATCAGCGGCTCACCGTCGGCCTGCGCGATCAGGGCCCCCGAATAGCGGGCGTCCACGCCCTGCTGCGCCAGGACCGAGGCGATCTCGGTGCCCTCCGGATCCTCCTGCTGCAGCAGCCGGAAGGGATCCATCCAGCCGTGGCGGGTAGTGAACTTCCCCGGCTGTTGCACCACCGGGCAGGTGCGGATCCAGGTCTCGGCAAGGCCGGTCGGAGCGCCGAAGCCGAATGGCGCCAGACCGCGCGGCACCACCAGCGTCCGCGGCACGGGCAGGCCGGCGGCATCGGCGACGAGCAGACCGAAGGCCTTGTCGCCCATCAGCCGGCTCCAGCGGTTCGGCCATTGCAGCGGCACCTCGGCCGGGGCGCTGGCAAAGCGCTCGGTCTCCCACAGGACGGTGTGGCCGCGGCGGTAGCCGCGGCGCAACGGGTGCAGGCTGAACTCGACCCGCAGCTCGGGGTCCGCCGGCAGCTCGGGGGCCACGCCGTAGACCGTCTGCAGCAGTCGCAGCCCCATGGCCCTGGGCAGGGCCGCGGTGCCCGGCTTCTCGACGCAGCGCGGCGTGTCGCCCGGAGCCACCTCGAGGACGGCGCCGAAGGCCACGCCGGACACCCCGCCGTCGGCCACGTCGATGGTCTCGTTGACCACGGTGAAGAGGCCAGCGGCGGCGAGGCGGTGCAGGGCTGCCACGACCTCGTCGCCGCTGCGCAAGCCGTAGAGGAAGTCCCGGCTCTTGGCGCTCTCGGGGTGATAGCTGCGGACGTTGACCGCGCCCTCCGGCGCGGCGCCGAGGATGGCCGCCACCGCCGCGGCGAGCGAGTCGAAGCGCGCGTTGGGCGGGAACCCCTGCACCCAGGCGAAGCGCTGCCGCAGATCGGGCCCGAAGCTGACGAACTGCGCGACGTTGGCGGTCGCCGCCAGGCGGTCGAGCACCTCGTCCTTGTAGTGCCCCTCGCGACCGGAAGGATCGGCCATCGGCGCAGTGTAGCAGCGCCCCGCCGCCGGATGCTCGCGCCGCCGAGTCAGCCCAGCCGCACCCGGCCGGTGTCGCCGGCGATCTCGATCACCGTGCCATAGGGAGCCGAGAGCTCGGCGAGGCGCGCGAGGATCCCCGCCGCCTCCTCGCCGTGCGCCAGGCGCGGCGTGCCGCGGCGATAGACCGGATCGTGCCAACCCAGGGTGAGCGGGAACAGCTCGACCGCCGCCACCCTGTCGCCCTCGTAGGTGATGCGCGGCAGGACGCTCTGCCAGAAGCGCTCCTGCTTGGCGAAGCCGACCTTGTCCTCGAAAGCCCGCGGGTCGAGGGTGCGGCGGTCCAGGCCTTCGGCGGCGAAATCCTCGGCCGGCACCGAGCCGTTGGTTTCGACCTGGAAGAAGAAGTTGGCGAGCGAGTAGAAGATCGGCCTGCCCTTGTAGATCTCGATGCCGCGCAGCACGTGCGGCCCGGACGAGAAGTAGGCGTCGGCGCCGGCGTCGACGCAGGCGCGGGCGAACGGCTGCAGGAAGAGGTCCGAGACCTCGAGCTTTTTCCGCGCCTCGTGGGCGTGGATGGAGACGATGACCACCCGCGAGGCGCGGCGGGCCACCTGGATCGCCTCGGCAATGCGCTTGACGTCGCCGGCGTCGGCCTCGCTCACCAGGTCGACGCGGTCGCCGTTGGCGATGGTGAGGTCGGCGAAGTCGAACTTCCTGGGGTCGGGCGGCGGCGGCGGCGGCCCCAGGCCCTGGTAGTCGTTCTCCGCCCATAGGTCGCCCAGCACCTTCCGCGCCGCCTCGAGCCGCCGGAAGGTGGCATCGTCGAGGACCACGGTCGTCTTGACGTTCAGCGGATTGATGCCGGGGCGCCCCTTGACGTAGGGATGGGCGGGAGCGGCGGCAAAATAGGGCGGGAACGTCGAAGCGCAGCTGACCAGACCGACGCGCCCGGCGGCGCCGTCGTAGTAGGCGGGCCGCGCCGCATGCTCGAGGTCGAGGCCGCTGCCGGCGTGGGCGATCCCCACCCGGTCCAGCTGCGCGAGGGTCGAGACCAGGCCCTCGTAGCCGTAGTCGAGCGTGTGGTTGTTGGCGGTCCCCATCAGCTTGAAGCCCAGCCAGCGAAACTCGTCGGCGGCGAAGGGATCGCCGATGGCGTGCGGGTCCTCGCCCTTGAGCCCCGGGTAGAGCTCGCCGGACTTGCCGATCACGATCTCGCAGTTGCCCCAGGCGCAGTCGGCGCCGCGGACCAGCTCGACCAGCGCCAGGAAATCGGGATCGGCGAGCCCCGAGACGCGGCGCGAGAGGATGCAGTCGCCGGCGCCGACCAGCGTCAACCGGTCGCCGGCGGTGGCCGGCGCCGCGCCGTGCGCGACCGGCGTCCAGCGCGCGGCGCCGGCGACCGCGGCGGTGCGTCCCAGATGCTTGAGAAAGGTGCGGCGATCCATGCGTCCTCCTCGGCGGGTGCCACCGCGGCAAGCCGGCGGCAGTTCGGGTCCAACTGCACAGAGAGTTACGCGGGCGTGGACGGGAAGTTCGCCATCTGTTGGATCGCCCCACGCATCCCCCCGCCCCCCTTCCCACCCCTCCGACCTGCCGGGCGTGCCGCGACAGGCGACAACGACCTGCCGGGAGTGTCGCGAATGGCGACAACCGGAGCCGCGACCCGGAGCCGCGGCGGACCTGCGGGGCATGCCGCGATTGGCGACAACGACCTGCCGGGAGTGTCGCGAATGGCGACCACCGGAGCCGCGACCCGGAGCCGCGGCCGGGGGGGAAGGGGGCGCCATGGTCCCTCTTGGGAAGTCGCGTTCTAGCCGCCGCCGAAGGTTTCTCGCCAGCCGCGGGTGGCGGCGAGCGCGGCCAGGGCCTGGTCGAGACGCGCCTGGTTTTCCGGGCGCACCAGCCAGGTGCTGCGGCCCGAGGG
Source organism: uncultured Acidobacteriota bacterium (assembly GCA_963732005.1). GTDB lineage: Bacteria > Acidobacteriota > Thermoanaerobaculia > Multivoradales > UBA5704 > JASLEW01. The sequence goes on along the minus strand of CAVSXT010000005.1, from coordinate 1,237,446 downwards.
GTGTGGCAGCGGCACCACCTCGAACGTCAGGCCGCCGCCCTCGACCGAGAAGACGCGCCCGACCCGCTCGCCGAGCGGGGCGGGCACCGGCAGGAAGCGCGCGATCGCCAGCTGCCCGACGGCGATGACCGTCGCCGGGCGGATCAGCTGCAGCTCGCGCTCGAGATAGGGCGAGCAGCTGGCGATCTCGTCGGCGGCGGGGACGCGGTCGCCGCCGGCGGGCGCGCGGCCGGGGAAGCACCGCAGCACCGCCGCGATGTAGACCTTCTTCCGAAAGTCGGCCTCCGGCGCCCCCAACCGGGCGAACCAGGCGAACATCCGGGCACCGGCGGTGAAGGCGAAGGGCCGGCCGCGCGCCGCCTCGCGCGGCCCCGGCGCCTGCCCGACCAGGATGATGCGCGGCGGCGACTCCGGCCGGAAGGTGACCGGCGACGGCTCGACCCGCGGGCAGATCCGGCAGCCGCGGACCTCGGCCAGGTGCCGGTCGAGCGCCGCCCAGTCGAAGCGGCGAGCGCGGCGCGCGGCAGCCAAGCGAGAGCCGCCGCTCAGGCCTTCGTTGCCGCCGGCGGCGCGGCCGCGGCAGGAGCGCCACCGGCCGCCGCACCACCGGCGGGAGCGCCCGCTGCCGGCACCGGTGCCGGCAGCACCTCGACGCCGGGCTCCCACCAGCTCTCGCCGGCAGCGAAGGCGTCGCCCTCGTGGGCACAGGGCGAGGCGATGTGATCGCGGCCATAGACCGGCCGTCCGGTATGGGTGGCGCGGTGCAGCGGGTAGAGGCTCGCGCAGACCAGGCAGTAGATCCCCATCACCCGGCCGCGCTGCTCGGGCGGGACCTGGTCGCGGGGCGCCGCCGGCGGGACTCGATAGACCATCGCTCACTCCTTGCGAGGCCGGGCGCCGGTGACGCCGGCGCCCGGGCGCCCGGGGGTCATCGCGCCGCGAGCAGCTCGGCGCGCGAGAAGAAGAAAGCCAGCTCGGCCGCGGCGTTCTCGGGCGAGTCGCTGCCATGGATCGCGTTGCGCTCGATGGAGGTGCCGTACAGCGCTCGCACGGTGCCCGGCGCCGCCTTGGCCACGTCGGTTGCGCCCATCGCCAGGCGCAGCTGCGCCACCGCGTCGTCGCGCTCGAGCGCCAGCGGCATCACCGGCCCGCTGGTCATGAATTGCACCAGGCCGGCGTAGAACGGCCGCTCCCGGTGTACCTCGTAGAACGCCTGCGCCTGCGCCTCGCTCAGCCGCAGCAGCCTGGCGCCGCGCAACATGAAACCGGCCGCCACCAGGTGGTCCAGGATCTTGCCCGCATTGCCGGCCGCGACGCTGTCTGGCTTGAGGATCGCCAACGTCATCTCCATGCCAAGTCTCCCTCCCCTTTTGCTCGCCAACCACCGTTCATCCCGCGGTCATCCCCCGGGCTCGCCGCCGGGCACGCCGCCGGGCACGCCGCCGGGCGACCTGCGGGATCCTACCGCCGCCCGCCGGCCTGGCAGCATGTCCTAGTCTGCCGCAGCCTTTTCCGCCAGCACCTCGAGGTCGGCGTCGGGGCCGTCGAGCCGGAAGATCGTGCCGGTGATCTCGACCGCGCCGCCGGGGCCCAGCAGCACCGCCGAGCCGGCAGGCAGGCCGAGGCCCCAGCGCACGCCCGGCAAGCGCAGCAGCCGGCGCAGGCGCCGGTCGTGCCCGGGATCGAAGTTGGGCTCGACCACCCCGGCCGGCAGCCAGCCGAAGCCGGCCAGCGTCTGCCCCGGCGCGATGCTGCGCGCCGCGACGCCGGCGGCCTGGGCGGCGGCGGCGATCGCCACCACCATGCCGCCGCTCGCCAGGCGATCGCCGAGCGCCGCCGCCGCCGCCGAGCCGGCCAGCGCCTCGAGCAGGTGATCGGCGACTCCGCCACCCAGGTACACCGCGGCCACCTCGCCCAGCCGCTCGGCGTTGCGCCCGCGCCGCGCGTCGCGGGCGCGGTAGATCGGCACCGTCTCCACCTCGCGCCCGAAGGTGTGCTGCAGATAGGTGGCGAAATGGCGCGGGTAGTCGTTCGAGCCGCTCGCGGCCGGCACGAAGCCGACGACTCCCGGCGCGCAACGCTCGAGCCAGGCGCGATCGGCGGCCAGCGTCTCGCCGAAGCTGAACTCGCCGCCGCCGAGCAGCGCCAGCCAGCCGTTGCCTGGGCAGCGCTCCAGGCCGTTCAAGGGCGGCGGCCCAGCGCTCGCGCCATGGTCTCGCCGAGCTTGGCTGGCGACTCCACGACATGCAGTCCGGCCGCCTGCATCGCCGCCATCTTCTCGGCGGCGGTGCCGCGGCCGCCGGCGACGATGGCGCCAGCGTGCCCCATGCGGCGGCCGGGCGGAGCGGTGCGGCCGGCGATGAACCCGACCACCGGCCGGTCGTAGTTGGCGGCGATCCAGGCCGCCGCCTCTTCCTCGGCGCTGCCGCCGATCTCGCCGATCATCACGATGCCCTCGGTCGCCGGGTCGGCGGCGAAGGCGGTCAGCACGTCGATGAAGTTGGTGCCGTTGATCGGATCGCCGCCGATGCCGACGCAGGTGGACTGACCGAGGCCCAGATTGCTCAGCTGCCACACCGCCTCGTAGGTCAGGGTGCCCGAGCGGCTGATCACGCCGATGCCGCCGGGCTTGTGGATGTGCCCCGGCATGATGCCGATCTTGGCCATCCCCGGCGAGATCACCCCCGGGCAGTTGGGTCCGATCAGGCGGGTGGGATGATCGACCAGGAACGTCTTCACCCGCAGCATGTCCGCGACCGGGATCCCCTCGGTGATGCAGATCGTCAGCTCGACCCCCGCCGCCGCCGATTCCATGACGGCGTCGCCGGCAAACGGTGGCGGCACGAAGATCATCGCAGCGTTGCAGCCGGTGGCCGCCCGCGCCTCGGCGACCGAGTCGAAGACCGGGATGCCCTCGACGTCGCCGCCCCCCTTGCCCGGCGTCACGCCGGCCACCACTCGGGTGCCGTACTCGCGGCAGGCCAGGGCGTGGAAGGTGCCCTCCTTGCCGGTGATGCCCTGCACCACCAGGCGCGTCTCCTTGTCCACCCAGATCGCCATGGCTATGCCGCCCCTCGGCCGGCGGCCGCCGCCACCACCTTTTCGGCGGCGTCGGCCATCTGGTCGGCGACGATGAATTGGAACGGCGCCTGCCGCAGCACCTCGCGCCCCTGCTCGACGTTGGTGCCTTCGAGCCGCACCACCACCGGCAGTGCGACGTTGCCCAGCTCCTCGATCGCCCCCACCACGCCGCGCGCGATGCGGTCGGTGCGGGCGATGCCGCCGAAGATGTTGATCAGCACGGCGCGTACGGCGGGATCCGAGACCAGCAGCTGGAAAGCGTTCTTGACCGCCTCCTGCGAGGCGCCGCCGCCGACGTCGAGGAAGTTGGCGGGTTCGCCGCCGTAGAGCTTGATGATGTCCATGGTGGCCATGGCGAGGCCGGCGCCGTTGACCATGCAGGCGATGTTGCCGTCCAGCTTGATGTAGTTCAGGTTGAACTTGCCGGCCTCGACCTCCATCGGGTTCTCCTCCGCCAGGTCGCGCATCGCCAGCACCTCGGGGCGGCGGAAGAGGGCGTTGTCGTCGAAGGTCATCTTGGCGTCGAGCGCCAGCACGTCGCCGCCGCCGGTCACCAGCAGCGGATTGATCTCGACCAGCGAGGCGTCGGTGTCGAGGTAGGCGGCCGCCAGCGCCGACAGCAGCTTCACCGCCTTGCCGGCGGTGGCGCCGGCAAGCCCCAATCCGCGCGCCAGCGCCCGCCCCTGGAACGGCAGCAGCCCCAGCTGCGGCTCGACCTCCTGGCGCAGGATCGCCCCGGGGTCCCGTGCCGCCACCTCCTCGATCTCCATGCCGCCGGCCTGCGACGCCATGACGATCGGCTTGCCGGCGTGGCGGTCGAGCGTCACCGAGACGTAAAGCTCGCGGGCGATGTCGAGCGCCTCCTCGACCAGCACCCGGCGCACCACCTGCCCCTCCGGCCCGGTCTGCGGCGTCACCAGCCGCATGCCCAGGATGCGGCCCGCGGTGTCGCGCGCCTCGGCCGGCGAGCCGGCGAGTTTGACCCCGCCGCCCTTACCGCGCCCGCCGGCGTGGATCTGCGCCTTCACCACGCAGCGCCCTCCCACCTCCGCGCAGATCCGCTCCGCCTCGGCCGGGTCGTCCGTCACCTTCCCCCGCGGCGTCGCCACACCGTGCGCGCGCAGGATCTCCTTGGCCTGATATTCGTGGATCTTCAAGACCTGCCCCTCCCCGAAAAAACCCGCCGCAGTCTATCGCACCCGCGCCAAACGAGGCCGCCGCGCTCGCGCCGAGGGCGGCCGCCACACTCGCGCCCCCACACGCCCTTCCTGGCTGACCAGGCGCTTGCGGGACGCTCATCGAGCGAGACGGACGCCAGCAGGTCGGCACCAGCCCGGGAATCGCCCCTTCCGGGGGGCAGTTAGAATAGCCGGACCGGCGCCCGCCGCCGGCCCTCCATGCCCCTTCCCTTCGACACCTTCGTCTTCACCACCCGCAAGCTCGCCGGGCGCACGGTGCGGCTCGGCTATCGGCTGCTCGGGGGCGGCCGAGAGGTGGTTTTCGAGGAGACCTTCGAGCTACCGGTGGACCTGGACAGCTCCGCCGCCGATCCGGCCGACGTGGCTGCGGCGCTGGCGGGGCTGCACCTCATCGCCGGGGTCTCCTACTGGAAGACCTGCTGCCCGGCCCGCATCGAGCTCGAGCAGGACGCCCTGAGCGCCGCCGACGCAGCGTTCTGGTCCGAGGTCTATGACTCCGGGCTCGGCGAGCTCTATTACCGCAACGGCCTCGACCCAGCCGGCAGGGCGCGCTTCCCCGGCCGCGGCGAGGCGGCCCAGGCCGCCACCACAACCACTGCCGCTGCCGCCTCCTCAACCGCCGCCACTGCAACCTCCACCACTGGCGCCGCCACCTCCGCCGCCACCGCCGCCCACGAAGCCACCGGACCATCCCTGGTGCTAGCCGGAGGCGGCAAGGACTCGGTGGTGGCCTGGGAGATCGTCCGGGCGACGGCTGCCGGCGCGACCACCGGCGCCGCTGCACCCGGTGCCGGAGCCGCCGCCGGCGCCCCGACCCCGCTCACCATGGTGCCCGCCGGCAACGACTGGCGGCTGGCCCCCGACCGCGACGGGAACGGGCTGCGGGTGGTGCGCCGGCTGGATCCGCGGCTGTTCGAGCTCAACGCCGCCGGCGCCTACAACGGCCACGTGCCCTTCTCCGCCATCCTCGCCTTCGCCTCCCAGCTGGTCGCGGTGACCGGCGGCTTCGGCGAGGTCATCGCCGCCAACGAGCGCAGCGCCTCCGCCGGCAACCTTGTCGCCGGCGGCGTCGAGGTCAACCACCAGTGGAGCAAGAGCCTGCGCTTCGAGGAGCTGTTCCAGGCCTGGCAGCGCCGCCACCTCGGCCGCGTTCCGGTCTACTTCAGCCTGTTGCGGCCATTCGGCGAGCTGCGCATCGCCAGCCTCTTCGCCGCCTATCCCGCCTGGTTCGGCGCCGTGACCTCCTGCAACACCAACTTCCGCCAGCAGGGCGGCGGCGCCGCCGGCCGCTGGTGCGGCCGCTGCGCCAAGTGCGTCTTCGCCGCCATCGTGCTCACGCCCTGGCTCGACGCCGAGGGGGTGGCGGCGGTCTTCGGCACCAGCCCGCTGGCCGCGCCCGAGAACCTGCCGGTGGTGCGCACCCTGCTCGGCCTCGGCGACCACAAGCCTTGGGATTGCGTCGGCACCCCCGGCGAGGTCGCCGCCGCCCTGTGGCTCTCCTGCCGGCGCGATCCCGATTCGACGCTGCCGGCGCTACGCTGGTTCCGCGACACCGTCGCCCCCTCCCTCGAAGATCCGGAGGAGCAGGTCCGCCGCGAGTTCGCCCCGAGCCCCGTCCACCGCCTCCCCACCCGCTGGCGCGATGCGCTCGCCGACTATCTCGACGCTCGCTGAGCGGCGGGTGGGCGTCTTCGGCGCCGGCGCCGAGGGCCGCTCCACCTGGGAGACCCTGGCGCGCCGCGGCGCCCCGCCGCCGCTGGTCCTCGCCGACCGCGAGCCGCCGCCGGGGACGGTGCCCGACACCCTGCGCGTGGTGACCGGCGAGGCGATGACCGCGGCCCTGGCCGAGGTCGACCTCCTGGTCCGCTCGCCGGGGATCCGCCTCACCCATCCGCTGCTGGCGACGGCGGCGGCGCGCGGCATCGCGGTGACCACCACCACCGAGCTGTTCATCGCGGCGATGAGAGCCGCCGGGCTGCCGGTCCTCGCGATCACCGGCAGCAAGGGCAAGTCGACCACCGCCACCCTGGCCTGGCGCCTGCTGCGCGCGGCCGGCCGGCCGGCGGTGCTGGCCGGCAACATCGGCACGCCCTGCCTGGACGTCCTCGATCAGGCGCTCACCGCCGGCGCCGCCGGCGTCCTCGAGCTGTCGAGCTACCAGTGCTCGGATCTGACCACGGGCCCCACCATCGCGGTCCTGCTCAGCCTGTTCCCCGAGCACATGGACTGGCACGGTGGCGCGGACGCCTACTTCGCGGCCAAGCTGCGGCTGGCGCAGCGCCAGCTCCCCGGCGACCTGACGCTCTATTCCGCGGCCGATCCGGAGCTGGTCTCCCGGCTGCCCCTGGGGCCGGCGCGCCAGCAGCCGTTCCAGGACCCTGGCGGCCTGCACTACGGCGACGACGGCTGGTTCCGAGACGGCGAGCGGCGCCTGTTCTCCGACCGCGAGGTCCGCCTGCGCGGGCGCCACAACCGGATCAACGCGGTGGCGGCGCTGGCGGCCACCCGTCCCCTGGGCGCCGCTCCGGAGCACCTCGAGCGCGTGCTCGCCGACTTCGCCGGCCTGCCCCACCGCCTCGAGCCGGTCGGCGAGCACGCCGGCATCCGTTGGGTCGACGACTCGATCTCGACCGCCCCACAGGCAACGGTGGCCGCCCTCGAAGCCTTCGCCGGCGAGGTGGACACGCTGATCGCGGGCGGCGCCGACCGCGGCTTCGACTTCGCCGTCCTCGCCCGGGCGCTGGCCGGCGGCCAGGTGCGCACGGTCATCACCCTGCCGCCGGGAGGGACGGCGGTTGCCGCCGCCATCCGCGCCGGCTGCCCGCCGGGCAGGCCGGCGATCCACCACGCCGCCGATCTCGCCGCCGCGGTGGCGCACGCCGCGGCGGTGACCGCGCCGGGCCGCATCTGCCTGCTCTCCCCCGGCTCCCCGAGCTACGGCGCCTTCCGCAACTTCGAGGAGCGGGGCGACTGCTTCCGCGCCCTGGTTACGGCTTTGGTGCCGCGCCAAGAGCGGTAGGGACCCGTGGGCCGGCCCTGTTGGCGGCCGCGCCACCAATCGAGGCCTAAGTTAGGTACTATAGTGAATGTGCAGTGCGCCAATATCGACAAATGGCGATCTTTCAACTTGACCGCCAAGTGTTCACGGTTCTAGGCTGTCGGGCGATGCACCTTGGGGCCAGGTGGGTCAATCGCCGGCAGGTGTCGCCAGACGCCTCAGCGGGGCAATAGTGTCCATCCGGCTGTTCAGCAACGGCCTTGGGTCGTGGCGGGACGGCTTCCATCAAGAACTACAGCGTCAGCTCGAGAGGCTCGGAATCGACCCCGGGCAGATCCCACTCCTTGAGACGGACCCCGACCCGATTCCGCCCCACTGCCTCGTGCTCTACTTTGCGGACGGTTCGTTCGCCCCCGAGGCGCAGGACTTGCGGTCGTTGCGGAAATACCTTGAGGAAGAGATCCCGGTCATCCCAGTCCTCGACTCAACCAAGGATGCCGCCAACAAGCTGCCCGCGATCCTTCAACCGCTGAACGCGTTTGCTCTGGGGATGGGCAACTACAAGGCTCTCGTCGACGAGGTGCTGGCCCAGATCTGGCTCGCCCGCACCAGCCGCAAGATCTTCATCAGCTATAAGCGCGAAGACAGCTTCGGTGCGGCGCACGCACTCCGCGACCTGTTGTTCGCTAAGGGCTTCGAGGTCTTCCTGGACGATTCGTCCATCCCCCCTGGCAAGCACTTCCAGCGCGAGCTGTTCTGGTGGATGAACGACGCCGATCTCGTGCTGCTACTCGCGTCACCTAATTTTCGCAATTCCCAGTGGATTCTCCGCGAGATTCAGTTTGCCACGCTTTCCAGCATTGGTCTGCTCGCGGTGCTCTGGCCCGGGAGCGCTGGAGCGGACGAAGATCTCATCTCGCGGCTGCACGAGGATCAGGTTCTTCCTCTCACTTCCAAAGATTTTACTGGCAGCGGCGCCGCGAGCACCCTTGCCGGTATGGCCACTCTCCGGCTGCTTGATCGGATCGCCGAGTTGCGCGCACGCCTCGTACAGCACCGCCTTATCGATCTTTTGCGATTTCTCCAGACCGATCTCGCGCGGCAGGGGTACGAGCTTCATCCACAGCACCGTTTGGGGGACTTCGAGATACAGAAAGCCCGCGGGGGGCCCCGCTCGTTTCTGAGAGTCCTACCTTTCAGGCCCACGGTCGAGACGGTCGATGACCTGCGACGGGACCTCGCACACCTTGCCGATCCACCCTCATCCGCATTCCTTTACTATCAGGAGAACGATGTGGGGGACCGACGCCTCATCGCCCTCGAATGGCTACTCTCGCCGCTTCGTCGCGAGACACCGTCAACTTACCGCCTCCTGCCTTATAACACGGAGCGCTTGCTCGTCTAGGGGGTGCTCCTGGTGCCCTCTCGATTCCCGTGATTGGCCGGATTTACGATCCCGTAACGTGCGCGGAGCTCCTTCCGGAACGCTCACTATTTCTTTCGGCAAGCGTGCCATACCGGCGCGCTCCCGAGCGACTGCGGACGGCATTGGAGCTCGCGAGCAACCGCTGGTTCGTCGAGCGCTCGCAGCCCTTCCGCATCCGGGAGTCCCTATCGCAGCTCTGCCGCTTCGCCTTTCGGCGCGGCCTTGGGCTCGTTTTCGGCGGCCACCCGGCAATCAGTCCCCTTCTGCTCGAGGCGGCGTCTCGATTCAGTCTCGGCTCCGCGGTACAGAAAAAGGTAATAGTCTTCCAATCTCTTTTTTATGCCGACAAGCTCCAGGAGGCGACGCTGGCGCTTGCCAATTGGGACCACGGCGAGCTCTTTTGGACGAGTTCCGAGCCCACGACAGCGCCCGATGAGGCGCAGAGCTTGACCGCAATGCGTATCGCCATGACCAGCGCCCCCCGCCTCATCGCAGCCTGCTTCATCGGCGGGATGGAAGGACTGCTGGAAGAAGCGAGCCTCTTCGACCGCTATCACCCAGCGGCGCCCATGTTCGCCCTGGGCTCGACCGGGTCCGCCGCGTCGCGATTGTTCGCCGCGGGAGTAGGCGACCTCGATGCCGGGCGCTTCCGCGGGCACCATTTGGACGACCCCGAGATCTTGGATTCCAGCGAGGCCTATTCCGTCGTGTTCCAGCAGATCTTCGCTGACCTGGACCTTGACCTGCCGCGAGCCCTCAGGTAAATACGCCATGGAAAATCAAGGGGCCGCACGCGAGCTTATGTCGCTGGAGCTCCACCAGGACGTGGTCAATCGTATCTCCTGGTCGCCAAGCGGGAAATGCCTTGCCACCGCCTCTCACGACGGCACTGTCGCCCTTTGGGATCGCGGCGAGCAGCGAGTTAATGTCCGACTCAGACCTGCAGGCGGTCGGGTTTGGACTGTATCCTGGTCGCCGGGTGAGACGCAGCTTGCAACCGTCGACGATGCCGGTCTCCGGATTTGGAATTCAGCTAGCGGCGCGCTGGTCCAATCGCTGCCGACCAGCCATAAACCCCGGTGTGCCAGATTCGGGCCCAATCGCGACGTGCTAGCGGTCGGCACGGACCAGGGTGAGATCCTCCTTATCCAGCTGCGCGGCATGCGTGTCCCAAAAGCTCTGATCGGTCATCAGTCGCCCGTAGAGACGCTGGCGTGGTCTCCTGACCAACGCCTCCTCGCGTCCGGGGGGCGCGACGGGATGGTTTTCATTTGGGATGTCGACGCGGGCTCGGCGCTACGCCCACTACGCGACCACCGGGACATGGTTCGAACCGTCGCCTGGTCACGGGACGGCAACACGCTTGCGACCGGTTCCAACGACTGCTCCGTACGTTTCTACTCACCGCAGGGCAGGGAGTTGCGCGTTCTCGAAGCGCATAAAAAGGGGATCTCTGACATCTCCTTCTCGTCATCTGACATCCTCTTTGCGTCGCGCTCATGGGACAACACGATCCAGGTATGGCGCTGCGACACCTGGGACTCGGTGGCAAAGCTTGACGTTCGCGTGTCGCCGACCTCCTTTGCGGGCATGTCCTTCCATCCTGACGATCTCCTGCTCGCGGCTCACGACGACGCCGCCGGCAGGCTTCGTCTCTGGGAGATTGAGCTTCTCGACACCGCCGTGGGTGGAGGCTCGAGCTTTCACTATAAGAACGCCAAGGTCGTCCTGGCCGGCGACACCGGCGTCGGCAAGACGGGACTCCGCCTCCGTCTCTTGCTGAGCGACTACCGACCCGTTGACAGTACGCACGGCCGCTTCGTTGGGACCCTCGCTCAACAGCGAAGGAAAGACCCTGCTGGACGCGATGTCACCTGCGAGTTGTTGCTTTGGGACCTCGCTGGAAACCCCGGTTATCGCGTGGTCAACCAGCTGCACCTGAATCAGGCCGCGGTGGCCATCGTCGTCTTCGACGCCCACAGCGATCGTGATCCGTTTGCCGGCGTGGCGTACTGGGTCAAAGCCCTCGACCGCGCCGCGTCCGGCCGTCAATTCCCGCTGATCAAGCTGCTGGTGGCCGCCCGCATCGACCGCGGACGGCCAGCCGCATCGGCTGAACAGATTCGCTCTATGCGGCTGCGCTTCGGCTTCGCCGACTACTTCGAAACCAGCGCCGCCGAGACGCGGGGCATTGATGAACTGCGGACGGCGATTTTGGCGGCCGTGCCATGGGATGACCTGCCGACGCTAACCGCGCCGCGGGTATTCCGGCAAGTTCGCCGCCAGATCCAGGAGTACTCTGAACAGGGGGTCGTCCTAGTCGCGCGCGACGAGCTCGTGCGGAAGGTGCTCACTCACTCGCGCGAATTCTTGCAGGCCGACATCTTGACGGCCATCCAGAGCGTCGAGACCGCGGACCTAGTGCGGGAGCTGTCGTTTGGCAAGCTCCTTCTGGTCAAGCCGGAGACGCTCGACGCCTACTGCGCGACGGTCGCACTGGCGGCGAGGGCCGATCCTCGCGGTCTGGGGTTCATACCGGAGCGGCGGGTACTCGCAGCCGAGGTGCTCGAGGAGCGCGGACGATCCTTGGATGGCGAGCCGACTGTCGACCGCGAGATACTGCTAGCAACCGTCCAGGAGGTGGTCGATCGAGAGATTGCGTTGCGCGTCGAGACGGAGAAAGGTATCGAGTTGGGGTTTCCTTCGGAGGGCACTCGCGACATGCCTTCTGAAACGCGAGCGCACCTGCGGGAGCTGGCCTTTGCGTTTGAAGGCCCAGTGAGTGCGATCTTTGCCACCCTGGCCGTTCGCCTTGCCAATTCGCTCACATTCGGCGACGCCGAACTCTTCAGAAACATGGCGCTTTTCAGGAGCACCAACGCGCAGTTGTGTGGTTTTGTGGTTGGCTACCCCGATCCTCTCGACGAAGGCATCGGGCGACTCGAGGTCTTCTTTGGCGCAGGGGTGGCAAAGGACATCAAGCTGCTCTTTCTTCGCTACGTGAACCACCAGCTGCAATCGCTCGCCGTTGCCGGAACCGTCAAGCGCGAGCGCATCTACAATCACTGCGGCCTGGAAATCGATGATCGCGCCGTGCGCCTACGCCGGGAGCGCCACGAGTCGACGGTGGTTTGCCCAGTGTGCCGCACGGAGCAGGCCATGGACGATCTCGAGGAAAATGCGGCTTCTCACGATGCGCGGGTGGGGGAGATGAGCGATATGGCACGCGAGGAGCAACGGCGGCAGTCTCGACTGCTGCTGCTGCCGGAACGCGAACGTCGTGAGGAGTATCATGTCTTCATCAGTCATGACACTGCAGATGTAGCGGACGCGGAGAGGCTCTGCGTCCTGTTGCGGGCACAAGGCATACTCGCTTGGTGCGACCGGCGCGTGCTCAGCGCCGGGCAGGACGTTGTTGCCGAGCTCGAGCGCGCCCTGGCGCGCACTTCCGTGGCAATTCTCCTCATCGGACTCCGCTTCGGCACGTGGCAGGAAAGAGAATATCACTACCTGGTGCAGCGGCAGGTCGAGGACAAGGACGTGCTGCTGATACCACTGCTGCTGCCAAGCACGCCCGATTTGCCACTGCCGCCTTTCCTGCGGAGCAGCTATATAATCGATTGCCGGCACCGGGGCTTGGAGGCACCTGAGATCATCGCTTCACTGGTCTCCGTCATCCTCCGGAGGGTTTCGACGTCCGCGTAGCCGGCCCCATCAGCTCGACGCCTAAAGTCATGTCCGATTATGCACCATGTTCGCCGAGACTCCGCGAGCCTGATCTTGAATCTGGCTCGGCCGAACCGCCCGCAATCGAGGTCCTGCACCTGTCGCGCACCTTTCGCGGTATCGCTGGCGCTTTGCGCGACACGCTCCGGGCGCCGATTTTCTTCATTGCACTGAACCCACGGCTTTGGGCGGATCAGTACTACGGCGTTCTCGGAACGGGAGACCCGGGGTGCAGCCGCTGGCTGGAGGAAAGGATCCGTGAGCTTTCCGGTTTGCAGACCACCGATGATTGGCACGCCCTGGACCGCATCGCCGAGGTTCTGCTGCACGACCTACGCGGCTTGGATTCCAATCAGGTATTAGGAGCCGCGATTCACGTGTTGTCGCGGGAACCGGTGAGAATGGGAAGCCGGCGCTTGGATCTCGAGGACCGGGACAAGGACTCAGGCGGTTACTTCTCGGCGTTCTCGTTGCCGGCAGGTGGTAAACCGGCTCCCGGCTGGTTTCAGGATGCGCTCGACTTCGGCTGCTATTGCGGACTCAACATAGAGAGGTTCTTGGCGCTGCCAAACGAACACGGGAGAGATCGAGGCTATTGTGGCTTTCATTGGCGCTTTGACGAAGGGTCGCGGGCGCGCGTGCTCGAGGTCAAGAGCTACGTCAAGCGAGAAGGACTCATGCTAGGTCGGCTAGGCATCTTCCTTGCCGAATATCTTTATTACTTGGCTGCAATGGAGAGCCTGCAGGACCCCGAACCGCCGCGGCCGTCAGAGCTTGACCACTTTTTTCTACCGCTGCGAGGTCTCGGCCAATGGCGGGCAAGTGCATGTTGGCTGGTGCACGATCCGATCGCTCGGCCGCGACCCTTCGTGGATCACAGTGGCGCGCCGCTGCATGCTGCGCTCGAGGAACTTACGACGAAGAGCCTCTTCGAGTCATTCGCAGTTCGCCTGAAGCAGGCGATTGCGAGCCTGCAAACCGCCAACCCGGCCCAAATGGATCTACCAATTTATTTCCGGCACGAGGAGACGCAGTCTCCCTTCGATTGCCTCTGCGCCGCCTTCAGTACCTTATGGTGGGCAGATGAGCTGCTCTTCCTGCAGGCCGATGTGTGCGTATGCCGCTTCGCGCGTGACATCAACGGAGATCTCGCTGCGACTGCGAGAGTAGTCCCGCCCCACACCGAGCTCGTGCGCCGTGATCGTCTTCTCGCGTGGGAGGCTGGGAATCATGAGATCTTTCTGCAGATCAATCTCGGGGCGTTGAACAGGAACTGCGCCATACTGGCGGTGAAGTTCGCCATCTCGAAGGTGCAATTTCGGGTGCGGCTATTCGAGCGGCCGGATCTAGAGGAGGGTTGGCGGGACGGCTGGAACAGCTATGAGGCTCAACTGCGGGAGATCCTGGAGGACACACTACGCTGATGTCCGTGGTGGCGACAAGCACCGACTGCGGGCGCATCGCTTTCGGCGGCCACTTTGCAGTTGGCGAGGCATGCAGTCCTGGTCAGGTGACCACGATGCGGGCGGCGCAGGACGAGGATGCCGTGGTTGCGATGTTGGTTGATGACGTAGGTGTACGTCAAAAGACCTGGTGTTATCTTCACGGGGGCAGGGCACAGCTGGTGGCTAACTATCGGGACCGCTGGCAGTGCGCGGCGAGCAGCTGCTTGCGTTCCTATCTGCCGTTGCCCCAGGATGTCCCAGGTCTGATCGATACCGAGCAATACGAGAGGATCATCGCGGAGCTGCGGCGACTGTCGCCGGCGAGCTTGGAGTATTTGCAGCGGGTCGAGCTCGACGAGCTGCTTACCGCTGATCCAATCGCCTATAAGGAATTAAGCATTACTTTGAAAGAGGCCGTCTTGCCGGACATTGTCGCGCACCGCGTGCGCGATTACGGCATTGCCGCAAGCGTGATGCCATATATAAATGGTCAAGCGGTGCGGCGCGGCTGTGTCACCGTTTTTTCGGAGCAGAAGCTGATCAATCTTGTCACGAAACGAACGCGCAGTCGGAACCGTGACCAGCGTGAGAGCTGGCGCAGAATGCGCGAGCTATGCTTTGTTGATCCTGAGACACGGACTGTCATGCTCAGCATTGAGCAAGTGGTCAGCAGCCGCGGCAGCCCGCTTTGCCGGGGCATCATGCTTGCCCTGTATCAGGAAGTAGCGCGGGCTGGGTTTCGCGAAATAGTGGAGCATTACATCGAAAACGCGAGACCGTCTCTGGAGGTCGCGCACAATCTCTATGACGTCATTGGCAGGAGATATCCGAATGAAAGGGACTGGCAGCTTGCGTTCCGGACGTTTTACTACCGCCGGGACGGCGAGGCGGTTACGGAAGCCTTAGCCTAACCAGGCAGCCGCAGCACCAGGACCGTCATGTCGTCCTCGCGCTGGTCGCTGCGGGAGAACCCGGCCACGTCCGCCAGCACCCCGTCGCGCAGCCCCTCGACACTCGATCCGGCGTGGCGGCCCAGGCTCTGCTCGAGGCGGTCGAACCCAAAAACGTCGTCGGTCCCTTCGGCCCGCGCCTCGATCAGGCCGTCGCTGAACAGGAACAGCGTGTCGCCCGGATCGAGGCGGGCCAGGCGCGGCTCGACCTCGATGTCGCGGCGCACCCCCAGCGGGTAGCCGCCGGCGGCGAGCGCCTCCACCTTGCCGCCGGCGCCGATGCGATACGGATAGAGATGGCCGGCGCTGGCGTAGAGCAGCTCCCGCCGCACCGGGTCGAGCAGCGCGTAGCAGAGCGTCGCCAGCAGCCGCTTGCGGGCGGTCTGGAAGACGGTGCGGTTGAGCGTGCGGAACACCGATTCCACCTCGGGGTCGAACGTCACCTGCACCGCCAGCGCCGACTTCGCCATCGACATCACCAGCCCGCTCGAGACACCGTGGCCCGCCACGTCGCCGACCGCCACCGCCAGGCGTCCATCCTCGAGCGCCAGCACATCGTAGAAGTCGCCGCCCACCTCGGTGGCCGGCAGGTAGGCATGGGCCAGGTCGACGCCGGCCAGCCGCGGCGGCAGGTCGGGCAGGATCGAGCTCTGGATGCGGCGGGCGGTGTCGAGCTCGACGCGCTGCCGCTCGCGCTCGGCGATGCGGCGCACGTGCGGCGGCACGTCCTCGTAGCGGTAGGCGATCTCCTGCCGGTCGCCCAGGTGGCGCACCGAGAGCAGCGCCGGCAGCGCCAGGATCGCCAGCCCCGCCCAGCCCTCGGCGCGCAGCACCGGGCTGGCGGCGGCCAGCAAGGGGAAGGCCACCAGCAGGTAGGTGGAGATTAGGGTGGCGAGCAGGAACGCCAGCAGATCGAGAGCCAGGAACACGCCGAGCAGCGCGGCGGCGAAGGCCGCGGAAAACAGCAGTCCCCAGCCGAGCGGCAGCACCAGCACCGGCGCGCTGATGGCGACGCCGGTCACCAGCGCCGCGGCCAGGAAGCCGAGCGGCCGGCCCAGCCACCGCGCCAGCGCCGGCAGCACGCAGAGGGCCAGCGCCAGCGCCGGCGAAAGGGCGGTCGAGACGGCGCCGATCGCCACCTCGATCCCGGTCCACGCGCCGTTGATGCTGTGGAACAGCGCGAACTGCGCCCAGGCGCCGGCCTGACGCAGGGCGAGCAGCATCGCCACCGCCAGGCCGGCGAGCGCCAGGCCCGCCAGCACGCCGCTCAGCGCCGAGGCGGCGACGGCGGCATTCCCCCAGCGGCCCTGGAACAGGGCGTCGAAGGCGGCGAGCTTGTGCCCCCACCGCTGGCGGCACCACCATTCCCCCACCGACCAGGCCAGGAAGCCGAGCACCGCCGCCGGCAGCTGGAAGAACATGAAGCCGATCAGCATGAAGAACCAGCTGGCCTGCTGGGGAGTCGCGAAGGAGAGAAAGACCCGGTCCTGCGCCGCGGCGCGGGCGATCATCAGCAGGAACAGCAGGCCGGCGCCGCCGATGGCCACGAACAGCTGCACGGCGCGGCGCACTCCGACCTCGCCCTCGTGATAGCGCTTCAGGAACAGGACGGCGAGCACCGCCAGCATGGCATAGAGGAACAGGAACTGGCCGAAGATCGCCACCTGCGAACCCTGCAGGCTGCGCTGCGCCGCCCGCTGCGGCAAGCCCGCGTCGATCCACGGGCCGAGGTCCGACAGCCGGTCGCCGGCGAACTTCACCTCCATCCCGAAGCCGCCGCCATCCGCCAGCGGCAGAAGGTTGCGATAGCGCAGGCTGATGTCGGTGCGGGCGGGGAGCTGCTGGGTGCGGATCTCGGGCTCGCCGAAGCGGCGGAGGTCGATCCCCTGCGCGCGCAGCAGGGAATCGGCCAGCCGGCGCGCCGCGGCGGGAGGCAGCGCCTCGCCCTTGGTCTCCGCGTCGACCCGCAGGTGGAGCCCGACCAACCCGCTGGTGAGCGAGACCTCGCCCTTGGCCGCGTACTCTCCCTGCGGCACGTCCGGCGGGTAGACCGTCACCTCCCAGAGCTTCACCAGGTCCGGCAGCCCGGTCTGGCGCAGTGCCGCCGGGCTCTGGCGCGCCAGTGCCAGCTGCAACCGGCGCTCGAGCGGCGAGTTCTCGGCCAGCAGCGTCACCACGTAGGGCCGCTCCACGCTGCGGCCTAGCTGGCGCAGGTGATCGAGGACGATCGCCTCCGCCTGGCTTGCCGAGACCCGCCAGTGGCGCGGCTGGAAGGGAGCGATCTGCGGATAGCCCCAGACGAGCAGCGCCGTACCGGCCACCGCCGCCGCACCCCACAGCATGAGTGAGCTCGCTCTGCGCATGGGCCGCCCCAACCGTCGCACCTCGGCACCCGCCAGCCGCCCCCCGTTGGGGCCACCGCCCGCCGGTGTCTACCGCTACGGCAGCTCGGCCACCAGGCCGCGCACCGCCGCGACCGACTGCTCGAAAGCGGCCCGCTCGTCGGCGGTCAGCGCCAGCTCGACGACCTGCTCGACGCCGCCGCGGCCCAGCTTGACCGGCACGCCGACGAACAGCCCGTCGACGCCGTACTCGCCCTCCAGCCGCACGGCGCAGGGGAGGATCTTCTTCTTGTCCATGAGGATCGCCGCCACCATCTCGAAGCTGGCCGCGGCCGGAGCGTAGTAGGCCGAGCCGGTCTTGTAGTAGTTGACGATCTCGGCGCCGCCGTTGCGGGTGCGCAGGTTGATCGCCTCGATGCGGTCGGCGGCGAGCAGCTGCGGCAGCGGGATGCCGTTGACCGTGGCGTAGCGCGGCAGCGGCACCATGGTGTCGCCGTGGCCGCCCAGCACGAAGGCGTCCACGTCCTGGACCGACACCCCCAGCTCGGCGGCGATGAACCAGCGCATGCGCGCGGCGTCGAGCACGCCCGCCATGCCGAACACCCGCTGGCGGGGGAAGCCGGAGACCCGGCGCGCCACCTCGCACATGGCGTCGAGCGGGTTGGTGACGACGATCAGGATGGTCTCGGGCGAATGCTCGACCAGCTTCGCCACCACGCCCTGGACGATCTCGGTGTTCTTGTTGCGCAGGTCGTCGCGGCTCATGCCCGGCTTGCGCGCCAGGCCTGCCGTCACCACGCACACCTGCGAGCCGGCGGTCGCCGCATAGTCGCCGCCGCCCTGGACGCGGGCGCTGAAGCCCAGGATCGGCGCCGCCTCCATCATGTCGAGCGCCTTGCCGGCGGCCAGCTCGTCGGCCACGTCGACCATCACCACGTCGGCGAGGTCGGCTTCGGCGATCCGCTGAGCGGTGGTGGCGCCGACGTTGCCGGCGCCGACGACGGTCACTTTGTAGCGCATCGCGAGCTCTCCACTGGGTCGAAAACGGGTTGCGGTGATTTGCCGGGGGGCCGGGAGGGCAGGGGCCGAGGCGGCCGGCCGGCCTAGAGATTCTCCAGAATGGCGCCGGCGAGCTCCGAGGTGCGCAGCAGGGTGGCGCCCGGCATCTGGCGTTCGAGGTCGTAGGTCACCCGCTTCTGGGCGATGGTGGCGGCGAGGCCGCGCTCCACTGCCGCGGCGGCCTCGCCCCAGCCCAGCCAGCGCAGCATCATCACCCCGGAGAGCAGCAGCGAGCCAGGGTTGACCTTGTCCTGGCCGGCGTACTTCGGCGCCGTGCCGTGGGTGGCCTCGAACACCGCCGTGCCGTCGCCCTCGTTGCTGCCCGGCGCCATGCCGAGGCCGCCGACCTGCGCCGCCAGGGCGTCGGATATGTAGTCGCCGTTGAGGTTGGTGGTGGCGATGACGTCGTACTCCTCGGGGCGCAGCAGCACCTGCTGGAACATGGAGTCGGCGATGCGGTCGCCGACCACGATCCGGCCCGCCGGGCGGGCGCGGCCGGCGAGCTCGTCCTCGGTGACGGTCTGCTCGCCGAACTCCTCGCGGGCCACCTCGTAGCCCCACTCCTTGAAGGCTCCTTCGGTGAACTTCATGATGTTGCCCTTGTGCATCAGGGTGAGGCTGCGGCGGCCGTTGGCGAGCGCGTAGCGCAACGCCTTGCGCACCAGGCGCTTGCTGCCGGTCGCCGACACCGGCTTGATGCCGATGCCGCTGTCGGCGCGCACCTGCTTGCCCAACGTGGCCAGGAAATCGATCAGCCGCCGCGCCTCGGCCGAGCCTGCCGGCCACTCGATGCCGGCGTAGACGTCCTCGGTGTTCTCGCGGAAGATGACCATGTCCACCGCCTCGGGGCGGCGCACCGGCGAGGGCGTGCCGGGGTAATAGCGCACCGGCCGCACGCAGGCGTACAGGTCCAGCGCCTGCCGGAGGGCGACGTTGAGGCTGCGGATGCCGCCGCCGACCGGGGTGGTCAGCGGGCCCTTGATCGCCACCCGGTAGGCGCGGATCGCCGCCAGCGTGTCCGCGGGCAGCCATTCGCCGGTCGCGTCCTTCGCCTTCTCGCCGGCCAGCACCTCGAACCAGGCGATGGCGCGCTGGGCGCCATAGACCTTCGCGACCGCGCCGTCGAGGACCCGGCGGGTCGCCCGCCAGATGTCCGGGCCGATGCCGTCCCCCTCGATGAAGGCCACGATCGGCCGCGCCGGCACCTCGAGCCGCTCCGTCGCGTCGTGCCAGCCGATGGCGGCGCCTTCAGCAGGCGGCGTCAGACCGTTGAATGTCGCCAAGCGCGTTTCCTCCGTCAGGGGACTGGGGCGAGCCACCGGGCGAGGCCGCGGCCGGGCGCGCTCCACCGACAGCAGAAGCTATCATGCACGATCGCCGTCGCCGACCTCGCCGCCGTCGCCGTGCTCGCCGCTCTCGCCACCTTCGCCGTGCTCGCCACGCTCACCGTTCTCGCCGTTCTCAGCCAGACCCAGCGCCGCCGGTAGATCGCGTGGGCGCGCCAAGCGCCAGCTGCGGGTCGCGCCCGCGTCGCCAGGCGCCGCCGCACCGCCCCAGAGCGCCATTGCGAACGCGCAGCCGGCGGCCTGCGCCGTGTCCGCGTCGACCCAGCTGTCCCCCACCAGCAGCAGCCGCGACGCCTGAGCTCCGAGCCGGTCCGCCAGCAGGTAGAGGCCGCCGGGATTCGGCTTGCGGGTCGGCAGGGTATCGCCGCCTACCACCTCGCGCAGGTAGCGGTCCAGGCCCAGCTGCTTGAGGATGCGGCGCGAGATCGCTTCGCCCTTGTTGCTGAGCACCGCCAGCGGAAAGCTCAGCGCCAGCGCCGCCAGCATGCCGGCGACACCCGGGTAGGGCCGCGTGTTGTCCAGGCAGACCTCGCCATAGTGAGCGAGATAGCTGGCCACCGCCGCCTTGAACGCCTCGCCGCCGGTGCCCGCGGGCAGGGCGCGCCGGACCAGCATCCTGGCCCCCTCGCCGACCATCTTGCTTACCTCGGCGACCGCCAGCGGCGGCAGGCTGCGCTCGGCGCGCATGGCGTTGACCGCCGCCGCGATGTCGCGGCCCGAATCGATCAGGGTGCCGTCGAGGTCGAAGACGATGCCGCGCGGCGGCGTCTCGGAAGCCAACGGTTCCGGAGCCGGCGGCGGCTCAGGTGGCAAGGAACTCGGCCTCGACCCGGCGCGCCAGCAGGCCCGCCGCGAAGCCGCGGTCGAGCAGCAGCTGGACGGCGCGGCGGCCCGCCTCGCCGTAATCACGGGTCCAATCGTTGACGTACATGCCGACGAAGCGGTCGGAGCGCTCCGCATCGTCCTCCAGCCCGCGGGCGTAGCGCACGGCATAGGACAGCGCCTCGCCACGGTGGTCCAGGCCGTAGGCGATGCTCGCCGACAGCAGGCGGCACAGCCGCTGCTTGAGCGCCGGGTCGAGGTCGCGCCGGATGCCGTTGCCGCCGAGCGGCAGCGGCAGCCCGGTGTCCTCCTTCCACCAGGCGCCGAGGTCCACCAGGGCGCGCAGCCCCTGCTCGGCGTAGGTGAGCTGGCCTTCGTGGATCACCACTCCCGCCGTCGCCTCGCCCGCCGCCACCACGTCCAGGATGCGGTCGAACGGCACCACCCGCACCGCCACCGCCGGCTGCCAGAGGCGCAGCGCCAGGTGGGCGGTGGTGAGCTCACCCGGGATCGCCACCACCATCCCCGCCAGGTCGTCGCGGCCGAGCGCCGGCGCGTCCTGGCGGCAGACCACGATCGGGCCGTAGCCGTCGCCGAAGCTGGCGCCCGACGGCATCAGCTGGTAGCGGTCCGCGAGGTGGGCGTAGCCGTGGAACGACAGCGCCGTGATCTCGTAGGTGCCGGCGAAAGCGGCCTGGTTGAGGCTCTCGATGTCGCGCAGCACGTGCTCGACCGCCAGCCCGGAGACGTCGAGCCGCCCCTGGGTCAGGGCGTAGAACATGAAAGCGTCGTCGGAGTCGGGGCTGTGGGCGATGCGGACGGTGGTGAGCGCGCCGGCCGGCGGCGCCGTGGTGGCGGCTGACGTCATGGCGCCGCTACGGTATCAGAAGAGTGCCGTCACGGCGTCAGCCGGGCGCGAGTCATCGACGCGCTGCGAGCGACCTCGAAGCAGCTCTGTCCTCAGTGCCGCTCGTGGCCCCGGTCCCAGTCGCCGGGACGATTGCGCTGCACCCAGGTCCGGAACTCGCCGTCCTTGGTGTAGTCGTAATAGGTGGTCTTGTGCCGGTCGTCGGCCCAGATGGCCTGCACCAGGGTGACCTCGAAGCCGCCCGGAGCGCCGCAGCGGTTCTCGGGCACCAGCCGCCCTTCGATTCGCACGTGGTCGTTGGCCCGCAGGCCCCGCCAGCGGCCGGACAGGGCCAGCAACGAGCCGTCGTGGGTCTTCAGCACGACGCAGCTGCCGTCGGGGCTGATCGTCACGTAACCGTCGGAGTGCGCGACGTTCAGGTTGGCGCCGGGCTGCGCCGCCGCGGGCGCCGCCGGTGCCACCAGCAGGGCGCCGCAGACCAGCGCCGCGAGCAGCAGGGTGAGAGGGAGGGATCGATGCCTGAGCTCCATGGGATCTCCTTGTCGAGGCGACGCGCTCATGCGCGTCGCCTCTCTGGTGAGCAAGCAGCCTGCCAGGTTGCGATCAGCCCTGCTTCAGCAGCTGCCGCAACACGTAGTGGAGGATGCCGCCGTGCCGGTAGTACTGCACCTCCTGGGGCGTATCGAGGCGGACCCGCGCCTTGAACTCGACGGTGGCCGCCGCCGGCGCCGCGGCCGCGGCCGGATCCACGTCCGGCGTCGCTCGCACCGTGACCCCCCGCGCGCCCTGCCAGCCGCCGGCGATCCCCGCGGCCAGACCCTCGACCTCGACCACCTCGCGGCCGGTGATGCCCAGGCCCTGCACGGTGTCGCCGCCGGTCAGCTCGAGCGGCACCACCCCCATGCCGACCAGGTTGCTGCGGTGGATGCGTTCGAAGCTCTCGGCGATGACCGCGCGCACCCCCAGCAGGCGCGGCCCCTTGGCGGCCCAGTCGCGGGACGAGCCGGTGCCGTACTCCTTGCCGGCGAAGATCACCGTCGGCACCCCCGCCTGCTGGTAGCGCATCGCCGCGTCGTAGATCGGCAGCGGCTCGCCCGACGGCAGGTGCAGGGTGAAGCCGCCCTCGATCTCGGGCACCATGCGGTTGCGGATGCGCACGTTGGCGAAGGTGCCGCGCATCATCACCTCGTGGTTGCCGCGCCGCGAGCCGTAGGAGTTGAAGTCCTTGGGCTGCACGCCGTGCGCGATCAGGTACTTGCCGGCCGGGCTGGCGGCCTTGATCGAGCCTGCCGGCGAGATGTGGTCGGTGGTGATGCTGTCGCCGAAGACGCCGAGCACTCGGGCGCCCCGGATGTCCTCGACCGCCGGCGGCTCGGCCGGCATGTCGGCGAAGTAAGGCGGCAGCCGCACGTAGGTGGAGCTCTCGTCCCAGGCGTAGGTGTCGCCCGCCGGCACCGGCAGGCCGTTCCAGCGCTCGTCGCCGGCGAAGACGTCGCTGTACTCGCGATGGAACATCTCCGCGCGTAGCGACGCCAACACGGTCGCGGCGATCTCCTGGCGGCTCGGCCAGACGTCCGCGAGATGGACCGGCTTGCCGTCGCCGCCGATACCGAGCGGCTCGGAGGTGAGGTCGAGGTCGATCCGGCCGGCGAGCGCGTAGGCCACCACCAGCGGCGGCGAGGCGAGGTAGTTGGCGCGCACCTCGGAGTTGATCCGCCCCTCGAAGTTGCGGTTGCCCGACAGCACCGAGACCGCCACCAACCCGGCGCTCTCGATCGCCTCCGAGATCGGCTGCGGCAGCGGCCCGCTGTTGCCGATGCAGGTGGTGCAGCCGTAGCCCACCAGGTGGAAGCCCAGCTTCTCGAGATAGGGCGTCAGGCCCGCCTCGCGCAGGTACTCGGTGACCACCTTCGACCCCGGGGCGAGGCTGGTCTTGACCCAGGGCGGGGTGGTCAGGCCGCGCTCGACCGCCTTCTTGGCGAGCAGGCCGGCGGCGACCATCACCGACGGATTGGAGGTGTTGGTGCAGCTGGTGATGGCGGCGATCACCACCGCGCCATGGTGCAGGGAGAAGGTGCGGCCGCCGAGCGTCGCGACGGCCGCGGTATCATTGAGGGTACTGAGGGTGCCGGCGGTGGCCTCGGCGACGGCCGCCGTGGCTGCCGGTGGCGCCGCTCCGGGCATCGCGTGCCCGGGATCGGCGGCGCCGCCTTCGGCGATCATCGCCGCCGCATTGGACCGCGGCGCCGGCATCACGGCGCGCCCCGGAGCCACTCCCATCAGGCTGCTCAGCTCGCGCTGGAAGCCGCTCTTGACGTCCCCGAGCAGCACCCGGTCCTGCGGCCGCCGCGGACCTGCGAGGCTGGGCCGCACGGTCCCGAGATCGAGGCGCAGCAGCTCGGAGTATTCGGCCTCCGGGCTGGCCGCGGAATGGAACAGCCCCTGCTCCTTCATGTAGGTTTCGACCAGCGCCACCTGATCGGCGGGGCGGCCGGTGAAGCGCAGGTACTCGAGCGCCGCGTCGTCGACCGGGAAGATGCCGCAGGTGGCGCCGTACTCCGGCGCCATGTTGGCGATGGTGGCGCGGTCGGCGAGCGGCAACGCCGCCAGACCGGGACCGTAGAACTCCACGAACTTGCCGACCACGCCGTGGCGGCGCAGCATCTCGGTGACCACCAGCACCAGATCGGTGGCGGTGGCGCCTTCCGGCAGCTCGCCGGCCAGCCGCACCCCGACCACCTGCGGGATCAGCATCGACACCGGCTGGCCCAGCATCGCGGCCTCGGCCTCGATGCCGCCGACTCCCCAGCCCAGGACGCCCAGGCCGTTGATCATGGTGGTGTGCGAGTCGGTGCCCACCAGGGTGTCCGGGAAGGCGTAGGTAACGCCTTCGTGATCGCCGGTCATCACCACCCGCGCCAGGTATTCGAGGTTGACCTGGTGCACGATCCCGGTGTCCGGCGGCACCACCTTGAAGTTGGCCAGGGCGCTCTGGCCCCAGCGCAGGAAGGCATAGCGCTCGCGGTTGCGCTCGAACTCGCGGTCGGCATTGATCAGGAACGCCGCTGCCGACCCGTACTCGTCGACCTGCACCGAATGATCGATCACCAGCTCGACCGGCTGGATCGGGTTGATGAGCTTCGCGAGCCCGGCACCACCGGCGTCGGGCGCCATGGCGGCGATGGCGTCGCGCATCGCCGCCAGATCGACCACCGCCGGCACGCCGGTGAAGTCCTGCAGCAGCACGCGCGCCGGCATGAAGGCGATCTCGCCCGTGCCTTCCCCGGGCACGGCGTGCGGCTGCCACCGCGCCAGGGCCTCGATGTCGCCGGCCGACACCAGATTGCCGTCCTCGCGCCGCAGCAGGTTCTCGAGCAGGATGCGCAGCGCGTAAGGGAGCCGCGACACGCCGTAACCCTCCAGGGCGTCCAGGCGCGCCAGCTGCAGCTCGCGTCCGCCTGCCGCACCGCCCACCTTGAAGGTCGCCCGGCTTGCGAAGCTGTCCTTGGCCATACCCTCGTATACCTCCCTGGCGACAATACCAGCTCGGGAACGGCCCGAACAGCCGCCTCGCGCGGCCGACCGGCGGCGAGCGGCGGGGCTGTTAAGATGGCGCCATGGCCGACGTTTCGGCGACCCTGTCGCCCCCGGTGCTGCTGCTCGCCATGCCGCAGGTGCTCGACCCCTTCTTCCACCGCAGCGTGGTGCTGCTGGTCCGCCACGAGGAGGAGGGCAGCCTGGGCTTCATCGTCAACCGCCCCACCGGGATCAAGGTCGACGAGATCCTCAAGGGGATGGAGGTGAGCTGGCAGGGCCGCGAGGACGCGGTGGCCTACTTCGGCGGCCCGGTGCAGCCCAATCTCGGCACCGTACTCTTCGGCGCGGCGTCCGGCGCGGCATCCGGCGAGACCGCCGTAGGAGCGGTCCAGGTACCGGGTGGTGAGGTCGGCGCCGGCCGCGCCGCGGGCGCCGCGGCCACCTCCGGCGAGGGCGGCGACGGCCCCCTTGGCGAGGCCGCCACCGAGGTGCTGACCGGCGTCTTCCTGACGCAGCACGTGGGCGACCTGTCGCGCCTCGCCGAGGCGCCTCCCGAGCGCTTCCGGCTGTTCCTGGGCTATGCCGGATGGGGCTCCGGGCAGCTCATCGACGAGATCCTGCGCAACGATTGGCTTACCGCCCCCGCCCGCGGCGACCTGATCTTCGCGCCCGACCCCGAGAAACTGTGGGCGGCGGCGCTCGGGTCGGTGGGCGTCGATCCGGCGGCGCTCCCCTCGTGGACGCCGAGCGGCGGCAACGGCGAAGAGACCGCGAACTGAGGGCCTGGACCTGGAGAGGAGGGGAGGTCGATGCGCGCCCTGCTGCAGGTGTTGTTGAACGCGCTGGCGCTGTGGTTGGCGGCCACCCTGGTGCCCGGCATCCACTACACCGGTGGGATCGAGTGGTTGCTGCTCGCCGGGCTGGTGCTCGGCCTGCTGAACCTGCTGGTGAAGCCGCTCCTCACCTTCTTCTCGCTGCCGTTGATCGTGCTGTCGCTGGGGCTCTTCTTCCTGGTGATCAACGGCCTGGTGCTCTACCTCGCCGCCTGGTTGATGCCGCACCACCTGCAGGTCACGGGCTGCGGCCCGGCGATCGTCGGCGGCCTGGTGATCGCGTTGTTCAATTGGGCGGTGCGCGCCTTCGCCAAGGCCTGAGCGGAGATGGCCGCCGCCCGCCAGCCGCGCCCGGGGATCACGCCGGCACAGGCGCGCCGCGAATCGGCGAGGGCGCGGCGTCAGCGCACCGTCGAGATCCTGGAGCGGTTGCGCCGCGAATACCCCGACAGCCACACCGCGCTGGCGCACCACAACCCCTATGAGCTGCTGGTCGCCACCGTCCTCTCGGCGCAGTGCACCGACAAGCGGGTCAACGAGGTGACGCCGGCGCTGTTCGCCCGTTTTCCCTCACCGCGCGAGCTGGCGGGGGCGACCCTTGGCGAGCTCGAGGAGCTGGTCCGCACCACCGGCTTCTACCGCAACAAGGCGCGCTCCCTGCTCGGTCTCGGACAGGCGCTGATGACCGAGCACGGCGGCGAGGTGCCGGCGACCATGGAGCAGCTGCGGCGCCTGCCGGGAGTCGGCCGCAAGACGGCCAACGTGGTGCTGGGCAACGGCTTCGGGATCAACGTCGGGGTGGTCGTCGATACCCATGTGCAGCGACTGTCGCGGCGGCTGGGGTTGACCGCCGAAACCGATCCCGAAAAGATCGAGCGCGATCTCATGCCGCTGGTGCCGCAGAGCGACTGGGCTCGCTGGTCCAACCTGCTGATCGCCCACGGGCGCCAGGTCTGCCAGGCCCGCCGGCCGCGCTGTGCGGGCTGCGTGGTCGCCGGGCTCTGTCCGTCCGCGGAAGATTTGGGACGGTCCGCCGAAGATTGAAGACGAGATTCCCCATCGCAGGGGTGGGGGGCAAAAGGAGACCAGGGCATGGGGGAAGCTCCGCAGACGGGCAAGATCGCGGTGGTGACGGGGGCGAGCTCCGGCATCGGCGCGGCGACGGCGCGCGCGCTGGCCGCGTCCGGTTTCCGGGTGGTGCTGGGCGCCCGGCGGCTCGACCGGCTGCGCCAGCTCGCGGACGAGATCGACCGCGCTGCGGGGAGCGCCGCGGCGTTCCACCTGGACGTGGCCGACCCGGCGAGCGTGGCCGCTTTCGCCGCCCAGGTGCCGCTGGTGCATCTGCTGGTCAACAATGCCGGCGGCGCTCACGGGCTGGAGCCGATCGCGGAAGCGAAGGACGACGACTGGCGCATCATGTGGGAGGTCAACGTGCTCGGCTTGATGAGCATGACCCGCGCCCTGCTGCCGGCGCTGCTCGCCTCGGGCGACGGCCACGTCGTCAACCTGGGTTCGATCGCCGGCTTCGAGACCTATGCCGGCGGCGCCGGCTACACCAGCGTCAAGCATGCGGTGCGGGCGATCAGCCGCACGCTGCGGCTCGAGCTGCTGGGCAAGCCGGTGCGGGTCACCGAGATCGACCCCGGCCTGGTCGAGACCGAGTTCTCCCTGGTGCGATTCGGCGGCGACGAGGAGCGCGCGCGCGGCGTCTATCGCGGCCTGCAACCGCTGACCGGCGAGGACGTCGCCGATTGCGTGGTCTGGGCGGCCACCCGTCCCAGCCACGTCGACATCGACGAGATCGTGGTGCGGCCTCGCGACCAGGCCACCGCCCATCACGTGAACCGGCAGCCGGTGCCGGAAAAGGGCCGCACCTCATGACGGGCTCGGCGGCCCCGGCGGTCCTTGGCGCCAACCGACGATCGCGGACCGCGGGCGGCGCGGCCGCCGCCGTCCGCCGCGCCGGCGTGCTCGCCCTGATCGCCGGCGCGCTCGCCATGTTCGGCGGCTGCGACAAGATCTTCCCGCACCGCTCGCCGGGCGAACGGCTGTATCTCGACAACTGCGCCGATTGCCACGGCGTCGACGGCCGCGGCAACACCGCCCGCGAGATGGGCCAGCCCTATGCCGACCTGACGGATGACGTCTGGAAGTTCGGCGGCGACGACGCCTCGATCGCCACCGCCATCCGCGAGGGGTCGTTCGGCCTGATGCCGGCCTTCCAGGAGAAGCTCGGCGATCAGCAGATCCAGGCCCTGGTCGGCTATCTCCGGGTGCTGCACCGGCAGGCCGGAACCGCCTCGCCGTGAAGGCCGTGAAGCCCGTCGAGCGGCACCCGGCGGGACCGGCCGCGCCGGCGTCGCCAACGCTGCCGGCACTGCCGGCACTGCCGGCGCTGCTGACACTGCCCGCACTGCTGACACTGCTGCTGGCGCTGCTCCTGGCGCCGGTGCTGGCGGGTTGTGCCGGGCCCGGTCACGATGCGGCGGGCCTCTACCGCACGCAATGCGCCCGTTGCCACGGCGCCGACGGCAGGGGCGACCGCCGCTCACTCGGCCTCCATCCCAATCTCGACCTCACCGCCTCGCCGCTGGCGCGCGCCGGCGCCCGCGGCCGGGGGTTGATCTACCGGCGGATCGACGAGGGCTATGGCGCGATGCCGGGCTTTGGCCACCGCCTGGAAAACGCCGATATGGAGGGCCTGGTCGACTATGTCCTGCGGCTGCCGCAGGGGAAGGCGGGACGATGACCATGGACGCACAGCGGCTGAGAGACGCTTACCAGAGGCTGCAGAGCCTCGACGACCGCCTCACCCACAAGGTCAAGCCGCGCGCCGGCGGCTCGCTGATGCGGCCGTCGCCCGACCATCTGGAGCTGGCGTTGCGCGACCTCGCCACCTACACGGTCGAGCTCAAGGAGATCTTAGAAGTGCTCGTCCTCGCCCTCGCCGGCCGCCCGAAGGACCCGGGCGAGGGGTAGCACCAAGCTCCCAGGCGCCGCCGACCAAGACCAGCTTCCCAGGGTCGGTTGGGGCTCGGCTCTGCGGCTGATCCGGGCCGGCCGTACGCTAGCCTCGACCTTGAGCCTGTGGGCTGGTTTCCGCCACCTCGACGTGGGCGGCCGCGGTCAGCGCGAACATCACCCGGATCATCCGGGATACCGCGCGCCCCACCTCGGCGGAGACCTGCTCGACCTCCCACTGCAGCGGCGCCGGGGCTCTTGGCGTCTGCGTCTGGCCGTCCCCGAAACGCTCCACCGCCGGAGGCATCAGCAGGGTTGAATCGAAAAGCCGGTTGCCCGACCGCAACGCCTCGATGAACATCCTGACCTGGTCGATGGCAGCAAGCGGATACCCCATGGCCGACACCAGCCGCTCCAGAGTCCTCAGCTCCGGCACCTTGCGCCCTCGCTCGTAGTCGGAAACGGCGCTGTTGCGGACGCCCGAAGCCTTGGCCAGGTCATCCTGATTCCAGCCGCGAACCACCCGCAACACCGCCAGAGCCACGCTCATCTCGCCGGCCGGCATAGCGCATATCTTAGCCCGATTTATCTCCTTAAGGCATCAGATCGTATCTGATATAGGAAAAAAAGCGTTGACAACATCCCGTCAGTGTTCTAGGATCGCTCGAACCCGAAAGGAGGGGTCCGATGCTCCAACCTGGTAGGCCGTACCCACCCAGCGCCGAGGTCGCGCTCGCCATTGGTGAGCCCGACCCCTGGTACGATGCCGGAATGCCCAAACCGATCGAGCCTCATGACGCCGAGGACGACCGCCAGCCGAGCACCGGAAACGCCGACGACATCTTTCGGGTCGCCTTCGAATCCGGCGGCAGAGTCGTGCTACCGGCTGCCGTCAGCGAGCGTCTCGGGGTCAAGGAAGGGGATTACTTGGTGCTCAGGGCCCAGCGGGATGGCACGGTCGTAATGATCAGCCTGAAGCAGGTGGTCAACCAGGCCATGGGCCACTTCCGCGATGTTGCCCCAGGAAGAAGCCTTGCCGACGACCTGATCGCGGACCGCCGTAGGGAGGCGCTTCGGGAGAGTGAGGAGTGATTGGCCTATTGGTGGGCCGATGCGTGCTGGACGCCTCCGCATTTCTAGCCTTCGAGAAACTGGAAGCCGGTGCCGCGCGGGTAGCCGAAGCGCTCGCGCGCGGAGTGGTCATGAGTGCGGTCAACGTGGCGGAGGTGCTGAGCAAGTGGGCAGAATGGGGCAAGTCACCTGACGAGGCACAGCGCCTCCTCCTACTCGGCGGGATCGAGATCATCAATTTCGACTTGCGGGCGGCGGAGGAGGTCGCCAGGTTGCGAGGACTGACCCGGCGAGCGAATCTCTCGTTGGGGGATCGCGCGTGCCTTGGCCTCGCTCGATTGCTCGGCCTCCCTGTGCTCACCGCCGACCGGGTTTGGGCCGACCTTGACTTGGGGATCGTCGTCGAGACGATCCGGTAGAGAGTCCGACCAGCGCGGGCGTGGCGAAGACCCGACTCGACGTGATCAGGCATCCGGTCGTGGGGCCGTTGGCTTTGCCACCGGAGAGTCGAGATCCATCACCTCTCCAAGGGTTCGCCGGCTCAAAGGCAGCTCCTCGGGCAGCCAGGCGGCAAAGCCGGGGCTCGCGAAGAGCGTCTCGTCGCCCGGGTAAGTGGGCACCAGGTATGGCGGGAAGCGGGCGAAAATCTCGGCGTCGGACCGCCGGCGGCGGCGCTGCACCGCCTCGCGTGCGGCGGCCGCGGCCTCGAGGTGCGATAACAGGTAGGAGAGGGCACGGAGTTGGGCGATGGTGCGCTCGTCGGCGAGGATCGGAGCGCGCGGCTCTCCGCCCGAAGCCGCACCGCGCCCGCGTCGATTTCCTTCCGACAGCGCGGCCCAAACCTTGGCGGCCAGCTTGACGGCGCCGCGGCGGCAGAATTCGCTTGCGCCGTGCTCCCGCCATTTGCCGCGGATGCGGGCCAGGGACAGGCCGGCCGCGGCTGCCGCCGGCGCCGGCGCAGCTCCCGATCCCCCTTCGCCCTCGGCCCCACCAGCCTGCTCCCTTGACGAGCCGGCCGGAGCGCTGGTCGCCGGTGCGCCCGTCGCCGGAGCAACGGCCACCGGGGTGCCCTTTGCCGGCGCGGCGGTGTTGGCGATCCAGCCGGCGTAGGGGTCGATGCGCAGCGAGCCGCCGCCCGGGTTGTTGTCGGCGAGCATGGTCTGGGTGCGCGACAGGAAGGTCAGCAGCAGCGCCGGCATCACCTTCTCCCACAGCCCCGGCTGGTAGTTCTTGTAAGCGGTGAGGAAGGCGTTGCGCTCGAACAGGAAGCCGCGGTTGAACAGGCCGAGCAGGTCCGAAGTGGCGTTCGAGCGGTGACGCACCACCGCCTCGGGCTCGAAGATCACCCGCTCGCCCCCCGACCAGAGGCGCCAGCCGAGATCGACGTCTTCGAGATAGGCGAAGTAGCTCTCGTCGAAGCCGCCGGCCGCCAGGAACGACGCCCGCCGAATCAGCATGTTGCCGCCGCAGGCAAAGAGCAGCTCCTCGCCACGCGCCGGCACCCGCGCCTCGCCCAGCGGCCGCCGGAAATCGAGCTGGAAGGCATGCCCGTCGAAGGTCATGACGCCGCGCCCGAAATCCAGCCGCTCGCCCGCCCAGTCGACGATCTTGCCCGACACCGCCGCGACGTCGGGCGGCGCGGCAGCCAGCGCTCGGACCAGCGCCGCCAACCAGCCGCGGCCGGGCCGGGTGTCGTTATTGAGGAAAGCCACCGCCTCGCCGGCCGCAGCCGCCACCAGGCGGTTGTTGCCGGCGCAGAAGCCCAGGTTGACCGGGCTCACCAGCCAGCGCACCGCCGGCCGGCTCCCCGCCGGTTCCGGCAGCGGCGCGGCGCTGGGCCGCAGGTCCTCCGGCTCCGCCATCCGCCCCTGCGGGTAGCGGCTCCGCAGCCAATCGGCGGTGCCGTCGGTCGAACCGTTGTCGAGCACCAGCACTTCCCACTCGACGCCGGGATCTTCCTGTTCGGCAAGTGCCTCGAGGCAGGTCTCGAGATGCTGCCGGCCATTCCACGACAGGATGGCCACCGTGACCAGACGCGGCGCCGTCATCGCTGCCGGCGCCCCGGCTCGACGGTCGGTGCCGGCGTAACGGCCGGCGCCGGCCGCGGGGCCGCGGCCAGCAGGCGGCGCAGGCGCCGCCGCAACCGGAAGCCGACGCCGTCGGCCGGCGCCGCCGTCGCCAGCGCATGGACGAAACGCTCCTTGGTCGCCTCGCGCCGCGGCTCGCGGCAGAAGCGCAGCAACGGCGCCAGCGCCTGCTCCCACCTGAAGGAAGCAAGCAGCGCCGCCGCGCCCTGGCGCCAGGCCGCCACCGAATCAGCCGCCGACACGCCGAGGGCCGCCGCGATCGCCCGGCCGAGCGCCGCCGCGTCCCCGGGCGGCACCACCCAGCCCGCACCATGCTCCCGTAGCAGCCGGCTCATCGCGCCGCCACCGCTGGTCACCACCGGACAGCCGGCGGCCAGCGCGTCGAGAAAGCGGGTGCGCAGCGACAGCCGCGTCTCGAGGCTGGGACGGTGCGGCGCCACCAGCAGATCCACGTCCCGCAGCAGGTCGTACCGGCGCTCGACCGGCACCCAGTCCAGCGCCCGCACTCGGCTCCCCCACCAGCCCCGCCGCCGGCACCAGGCCTCGACCTCGGCGAATAGGCGCTGCGGCGTGCCGGGATTGGGATTGCGGATCAGCAAGAGCACCCAGCCCCGGACGTCGACGTCGGACCCGTCGAACCCCGCCAGCGCCTCGAGCAGCGTCCACGGGTCGTACCAGTCGTAGAGGCCGCCGAACAGCAGCCGCTTCTCGCCCGGCAGGCGGGGCTCCAGGTAAGGCACATGGGGCGGCAGCTCGTCGGGCACCCCGAACGGCACCACGTCGATCAGCGACCGCAGGTCGGGGTCACGCGCCGCCAGCTCGGGGTTGACGCGGCCGAGCGCCGCCAGGAACCCGAGGTAGAAGGCGCGCTGCTCCTCCGACGAGCACAGGAAGAAGTCCCCACGCGACAGCTGCAGCAGCCAGGTGGCGTGGTCGTTGCGGTACGGGTCGAGGCCCAGGGTCGGCAGGTAGGTGAAGTTCTCGATCAGCCAGGGGTCGTACAGGTCGATCACCGCCGGCAGTCCCGGCGCCGCCAGCACGAGGTCGTTGGCGAGCTGGCCCTGGGCGACCGCCGCGTCGCAACCGGCCAGCTGCTCGGCGAGGCGCGGCAGGTCGCAGCGGCGCAGCTCGACGCCGGGCAGCGCCAGGCCGGCGCTCTCCGCCGCGGCGGCCGGCGACAGCAGCACCGTCTCGCAGCCGGCGGCGGCGAGGCGGCGCGCGAACTCGAGGTAGCGGATGCCGATGCCGGCCATCCGCGGCCGCATCGGCTCGCTGGACAGCAGCGCGATCCGGGTCACGGTCGCCGCCGCTGCAGCCAGCGGTGGAAGCGCCAGGCGCGGCTCGCCTCCATCTCGTGGAGCAGCCGGTTGAGCCGCTCGATCTCGGCGTAGGTGCTGCCGAGGTGAGCGGTCTGCTCGTCCACCGCGGCGCGCAGCTTGGCCTCCTCGCCGTAGACCCGCCGCAGCTCGCCCGCGGCGCTCGCCGCCGCGGCGTCGCGGGCCGCGATCTCCTGGCTCAGCCGCTGGACCTCAACCCGCACCCCCGCGTGCTCGCCGCGCAGGGCCTGCAGCTGGCCGTTGACGTCGTGATAGCGGTCCTCGAAGTGGAAGCGCTCGGCCGACAGCTCGCGCTGGGCGCGGGCGGCCGCGGCGAGCTCTTCGCGCACCGCCGAGAGCCGTTGCCGGCCGGCCGCGCTCGCCTCCTGCTCCGCCACCAGCTCGCCGCGCAGGGTGTCCACCGCCCGCGCCAGCGCCGCCGGCGCCAGCCGCGCCGCATGCTTGGCCAGCACCCGCGCCTTGACCAGCAGGAAGTCGGCGCGCTCGCGCGGCCGCTCGCCGAAGACGTGATTCATCGGCCCGCGGAAGTGGCGGTACTCGCAGGTGACCCGCGCCAGGTGGTGGAACGGCGCCAGCGCCGCCAGGCGGATCAGCAGGTCCCAGTCCTCGAAGAACGGCAGCGCGGGATCCGGCGGACCTGCCTGGTCCAGCAGCCGCCGCTCGATCAGCAGGGTATTGAACGGGATGTAGTTGTCCAGCAGCAGCAGGTCGGGATCGAAGTCGCGGCTGTAGGGCAGCCGGCGCTCGCGGCACACCCAGCCCGCCTCGCCGTCGAGCTCGTAGACGCCGACCGCGGCGTCGGTGTAGGCGACGCGCACCGCGGCGCCGCTCACCATCCCGGCCAGCGTCGCCAGGTGCTCGGGCGCCGCCAGGTCGTCGTCGTCCAGGAAGGCCACGAAGTCGCCGTCCGCGGCCGCGATCCCGGCGGCGGCCGCCGCCGCGCGGCCCACCGGCGCCGGCAGGTCGATGCGCACCAGCGGCAGCGCCCTCCCGGCAGCGCGCCTCTCGCCGCCACCGCCGGCACCGCCACCGGAGCCACCGGCGCCACCCGGGGCACCCATGGCAAAGCCGTCCGGCACCCGCGGCGGCGCGCCGCCGTCGTTGACCAGCACCACGGTGACGCGCCGGTACTCGCCTGCCGCCAGGCTGGCGAGCGCCTCCGCCAGCAGCTCCGGCCGGTCGCGGGTGCGCACCACCACCGAGATCCGCGGCCCCTCGCGCACTTCGAGCAGCGCCGGCTCGCCGCCGAGATGGCGCACCAGCTGTGCCGGGCTGCGGGTGGTGAAGTCCGCGACCACCAGCTGGCGATAGCCTTCCGCCAGGGCCGCCTCGGGACCCAGGCTGAGAGTGCGGAAGCGGCGCAGGCCGAGCGCTGCCTCCAGATAGGGATGGCGCTCCTCCTGGCTGGCGTAGCAGGCCATCGCCCGGCGCAGCACCGGCTCGGCGTCGGCGACCTCGACCAGGAGGTCGGGATAGGCCGGCTGGTTGACCTCGTAAACCAGGATGCGCAATCCGGCCAGCACAGCCGCCTCGCCGCCGCCGTCCACGCCCGGAGCCGCGGTGCCGGCGCCGGGCTCGCCGGCAGCCCAGGCCCCGCCGGAACCCGGACCGCGCCAGGCCCCCAGCAGGAGGTGCAGGGCGGCGAAGGCCGCACGATGGTCGGCGCTCGCCTCGAGCGGCGACGGGCACAGCAGCAGCTCCGGCCGCTGGGCGAGCAGCGCCAGGCGCACGCCGGCCGCCGCCGCGTCGAGGTGCTGGTCGAGGGCGCCGTCGGGGAGATCCAGGTGATCGCAGCCGGCGACCCCCAGCACCGCCGTCGCGGCCGCCGCTTCCTGGCGCCGCCGCCGGCGGTAGGCGTCGCGGTCGGCGATTGCCTCGCGGCCGCCGCCGCCGTCGGTCAGGAACAACACCCGCACCACGGCTCCGGCGGCGGCGAGCCGGGCCAGCAACCCGCCGCAGCCCAGGACCTCGTCGTCGTAGTGCGGCGCCAGCACCAGCGCGCTCGCCGCGCGCACCTCCGCGGTCCGTCCGGGGAGCGGCAGCCGCGGCGTGCTCATTGGATGTACCCCAGGGCGCGCAGGCGCCGTTCGGTCTCGGCATCGTGCGCGACGCGCCGCTGCGGCCCGCCGGACTCGTCGTGGATCCAGATCTGCACCACCGGACCCTCGGCAACCGGCAGGGCTCCGGGCCACTGCCGGGTGCGCAGGGCGGCGAGCGAGAGCGGCCCGCCGGCGTAGATGGCGCCGGCGCCGGTGCGCACCCGCGCCGGCGGCAGCGGCAATCCGTCCACGGTCGCCGCGAGCGACTGCACCACGCTGCCGGCACCGCCGGCGGCAGCGGCGGCACCGACGTAACCGAGGCCGGCGGCACCGACGGCACCGGTGCCGGCCGAGGCACCCGGCGGAGCGTCCATGCCGCCCTCGATCGTCACCCCCCGCGCCAGCCAGTCGTCGCCGGCAAGCTCGACCGTCAGGTGGGCGCCGTCGAGGGTGACCCGATCCGCCGCGGTGAGAAGATACGACAGCCAGCGGCGCGGCGGGTGCGAGAGCACCAGATCGAGCCGCAGCCGCGACCCGGCGCGCAAGCCGGCGGCCACCAGCCGCAGGCCGGGGATGGCCGGATCCAGGCGCCGCTCGATCACCGTCGCCAGCAGCGGCAGCCGATCGGCGGCGAGATCGCCACCTCCTGCGTCCAGCAGGTTGTGCCGCTCCGCCGGATCCCGTGCCAGGTCGAACAGCCCGATGCGCGGCAGCCGGCCAAGGTCCTTGCGCCAGAGGTAACCCTGCAGCTCGTCGGAAGGAGCAAAGGGCTCCTCGCGGTTGAACACCATCAGCTTCAGCCGGCCCAGCACAGCCGCGGCGCGCAAGGGGCCGCCGGCCAGGCCCTCGGCGAAGGCGGGGCGTTCGGCGAGGGGCGAGGCGCCGGTCAGCGCCGGCAGCAGGTCGAAGCCCTCGCAGCCGGGGTCCGGCGCGGCGCCGGCGGCGGCGGCCACGGTGGGCGCCACGTCCACCAGCCGCACCGTGCCGGCCAGCCGCCGACCGGCCGGGATGCGGCCGTCCCAGCGCCAGATCAGCGGCACGTGGATCTGCTCGTCGTAGAGCGACTGGCCGTGCTTCCAGCCGCCGTGGTCGAGCAGCTCCTCGCCGTGATCGGCGGTCAGCACCACCAGGGTGTTGGCGAGCACCTCCGGCCGCACGCTGGCGAGCACCTGGCCGATGGCGCGGTCGACGTAATGCACCTCGGCGTCGTAGAGCGCCGAGAGATGGGCGAGATCCTTCGCCGGATCGGCAAGGACCCGCTTGCCGGTGTAGAGGCCGTGCACCCAGTCGCCCGTCACCTCGCCCCGGTACTCGCCTTCGAAGGGAGAGTGGTTGCCGGCGGTGTCCGGGTTCTCGTAAGGGTCGTGCGGATCGATGTAGTGGAGGTAGAGGAAGAACGGCGTGGCCTGATCCTGCTGCGCGGCGAGCCAGGGCAGGGCGTGGCGGTTCAGGTCGTCGGCATGGTGGCGCAGCCATTCGACGTCGGCCGGCGGCGCGTAGAAGGTGTGGAAGCCGCGCTCGAAGCCGGTGCCGACGTGCAGCGTCGGGTTGGCCAGGAAGCCGCCGGTCTCGTAGCCCGCCTGGGCCAGACGCTCGGCGAGCGGCGAGATCGCCGCCGGGATGCCGTAGGCGGAGAGGTCGGCGCCGAGCAGCTCGCCGGGGTAGCGACCGGTCATCAGGGCGACCACGGACGGCAGCGTCCAGGGCGCCTGGCTGTAGGCATTCTCCATCACCGTGCCGGGAGCGGCCAGCCGGCTCGCGATCGCGGGAGAGGTCTCGAGGCGGTAGCCGTAGGGAGTCAGCCGATCGCGGCGCAGGGTATCGACCAGGATCAGGATCACGTTCGGCGGCGCGCCGCCGGCAGCGCCGCCGGCAGCGCTACCCGCCGGCTTGCCCGTGCCGCTCGCCGCACCGCCCGCGCCACCCGCCGGTCCGGATCGCCGCCCGGAGCCGCCGGCGCCGGTCAGCGCCACCGGTCCCCAGGCCACCAGGTCGGCGCCGCGCAGCCGGGCCGGCAGCCCGCCGAGCGTGACCGCGAGCTCGACCGTGACTCGCCGTCCCGCATAGGGCGTCAGGTCCGCCGAGAGGTCGAGCCACGCCGGGTCGACCCGCGCCACCGTGCGCACCACCTGCAGCACCTCGAGGCTGCGCCCGTCGCGCACCGTCACCGCCGCCTGCAGCCGGCGGACCCACTGCCAAGCGGCCGGCACCAGCTGCATGCCGGCATGCAGGGCGGCCGCTGGCGGCACTCGGCCCGTCCAGCTCCAGGCCTCCGGGGTGGTGAGCACCACCGGCCGGCGCTCGTGGTCGATCTCGAGGTCGCCGAGCGCCGGCCGCGCGGCAAAGCGCAGTCCTTCGACCTCGCCGCCGGCAAGGGTGTACCGCCCTGCCGCGACCAGCGGCCGCAGCACGAAGCCGTCGGGCGGCGCACGATGGCAGCCGGCAAGCAGCAGGCAGCCGGCAAGCACCGCCCGGGCCGGCGCCGCCCTAACGGCGCGGTCCGACACCGCCCTAACGGCGCGGTCCAACACCGCCGGTGCGGCGCGGCCCACTACCGCCCGAGCGGTGCGGCCCAGCACCGCCCGTGGCGGCGCGCCGGGCGCGACGTCAGGACAGGTCATGGTCACCCATTGCGTAGTAGAAGCCGCCCGCGTCCGCGGCCGGATCGGTAGCGCCGCGGGCCGCACCGCGGCAGCCCACGAAGCGAGGTTCGCCGCCCGCTTGGACCCCCAGCCGCAGCAGCACGCTGCCGACGGCACCCCCGCTGCCCGCGGGAGAGTCCGGCGGCGGCCAGAAGCGCCAGGACCGCATGCCCGCCGCCCGCAGGTCGGCCGCGATGGCGAGCATCGGAGCGTACCACTCGCTCGGCGGCGGAAGCCAGAGCTCGGTCGCCCAGGCCTCGTCGCCCACGAAGGCGAACACCGCCAGGCCCTCGCCGCCCTCCTGCCGCAGACGGTAGCAGCGGTAATAGCGGTGCGGGCGCGCCCAGTAGCGCCAGTTGAGGAATGCCGCCGAGCGCCGCACGCCACGCACCGCGCAGCGCTCCCAGACCGCCTCCGCCCAGTCGTCGCAGCGGTCGCCGCTCCACAGCTCGCCGCGGTCCGCCGCCGGGGGCTCCCCCGCGGCCGGCAGCGGCCCGGCGAGCTGCGCCAGGGTGGTCACGGCCCGGTAGCCGAACACTCGCTGGCCGAGACGGAAATGGCGGTCGCTGGGGAAGCCGAAGAGCCACGGCACGTCCCCGGTTCCCGGCAGGTCGGCGAGCAGCCGCCGGCCGAGATCCACCAGGGGTGGCCGCAGGCCGCCACTGCCGGCGCTGCCGGCGAAATCGACCAGCTGCCAGATGCCACCCTCGCCCCCGCGCCAGCGCGCCGCCAGCCGCAGGGCGCCGGCGTGGGCCAGGACGGCGCCGGACCCGTCGACCGCCACCAGGCTGCGCGTCTGGCCGGGGAGCTGGCGGTACTTCCAGGTCCACTCCTCGGCGGTGAGCGGATGGCCGAAGCGCGACTCGAAGAGCGCGCCGAGCCCGGCGAGGTCGCCGGCGGCGGTGGGCCGCACGGTGATCAAATCGCGCCACCCGGCGGCAGGTCGCGCTCTCGGGCCCGGCGCCAACCGACCCCCGCCAGGCCGAGCAGCGCCGCCGCCGAGACGGCCGCCCCGGCGACCAGTCCGGGTGGGCGGTAGCGCAGCTCGAGCCGCCCGGCCCCGCCGCCGAGACGCACCCCGAGCAGCGCGCCGGCAGCGGCCTCGACTGGGCGCGGCGTGCCGTCCACCCAGGCCCGCCACCCCGGCGCCCAGGATTCCGCCACCTCCAGCAATCGCGGTTCGGCGCTGCGCCAGGCGATCTCCCAGCGCCCTGGCTCCCGCCGTACCACCTCCAGGCCGGCCACCATAGCGGCCAGGGCGGCCGGGGAGGCGGCCGGAGGGATCGGGTAGCCCAAGCCGGCCGGGACGGCGGGTGAGGCCATGACGGCCGGGGGGGGGATCGCGCCCGAGGCAGACGGAGCGGCCAGGGAGGAGGAGGCCGGGGGGATCGGAGAGCCCATGCCGGCCGGGACTGACGGCGGGGCCGTGGCCGGCGACGGCTGCGACGCCGGCGCCTCGGGCGGCGACTGCCACGGTGTGGACGGCGCTGCCCAGCGGACCAGCGGCAGCGCCCCCGGGCGCTCGTAGACCCGAGCATCGCCGCCAGCGTAGGCCAGGCGCCAACCGCCTACCGGCGCCGCCTCGCCGGCGGCGGCGACCACCCAGCGCACTCCCAGCTGGTCGAGCCACGGCGAATCCCACCGCGACACCGGCTGGAAGTAGACCGGGTCCGCCGCCGCGAAGCGCCGGTACACCGCCTCGTAGCGGGCCAGCTTGACCGGATCGTCGCCACGCGGGTCGTACAGCCCGTAGACCATGGCGGCGTTGGGGCGCAGCGCCTCGCCGACGCCCGCCACCCGCTCCGGCCGCCCGGCCAGGAAGCGCACCGCGCCGGTCGGCTGGTAGAGCCGCGCCAGCGGCAGGCCGGGATTGATCCCGCCGTGCGCCGCCAGCAGGTCGCAGAGCGCCAGCGCCGGCAGCAGCGGCGCCAGCCGCCAGCGCCGGCCGGAGTCCAGGCGCAGGGAGAGGACCAGCAGCACCGCCGCCGCCGCCACCGCCGCCGTCCAGGCGGCCTCGGTCGCCAGCAGGCCATGCGCCGCCCACTCGCCGCGGAAAAGCGCCCAGGCCACCGCCAGCGCCGCCGCCGCCGCCGCGCCACCGGCCAGCAGGCCGCGGCCGCGGCCCGCCAGCCATTCGTCGCAGCCGGCGCCGGCGAGCAGCGCCAGGCCGAGCTCGACCCCGAACAGCAGCCGGTGATGGGCGGCACGGCCTAGCACCGGCAGCGCCGCCATCAGGTCGCGGACCACCGGCCAGTGGTAGGCGGCGCCGAAGGCGAAAGCGGCGGTCGCCGCCAGCGCCAACCAGCGGCGGTCGCGGCGGCAGCGCGCCAGCCCGGCCGCCGCCAGCGGCAGCGCCAACGCGCCGGCGTAGACCGCGGTCGCCGAATAGTTGAACGGCCCCCACCAGGTGCCGTGCGCCGGATGACCGTACAGCTCGGGCAGCACCAGGCGCAGCGGCTGCCGCAGCAGCAGCCCGAGCGGCGGCTCGCCGCCGCCCGCCGCCCCCTGCCAGCGCGCCGTCTCCGGCAACGTCAGCGCCAGCGGCAGCAGCTGCACGGCCGCCAGCGCCGCCCCTCCCAGCCACCCCGCCGCCCAGCCCAGCCAGGCGGCGGCGGGCCGCGCCGGGCCGCGCAGGGCCAGGTAGAGCAGCGACAGCAGCGCGGTGTGGGCCGCCGTCTCCGGATGCCCGCCCAGCAGCTGCAGGCCTGCCGCCGCCGCCAGCCCCGCGACGGCGGGCGCCAGCGCGCCGCGGCCGGCGGCGGCCACGCGCTCGACCGCCCAGAGCACCCACGGCACCAGCGCCAGGGCGTTGCCCATCGGGAACAGCGCGAAGCTCACCGGCATGCCGGAAAGCGCGAAGGTGAGCGCGGCGAGCAGCGCCGCCTGCGGTCCCAGCGCCAGCTCGCGCGCCAGCATCCAGACGCCGCAGCCGCCCAGCACCAGGCGCAGCCACGGCAGCAGCACGAACCCGAGCTGGGGCGGCAGGGCGGTGAACAGCAGGTGCAGCGGGAACAGCGGCGCCGACTGGCCGTTGGCCCAGAACGGCGAGCCGGCGAACTGGTACGGGTTCCAGCCCGGCAGCCTGCCGGCCCGCAGCTCCCGGCGGGCGAACAGCAGCCAGGGCTGGATCTGAAAGGTGACGTCCCGCAACACCGGGTTGCCGCGCTCCGTGCCGGCCGCCACCGGCACCCCCCCCGCGTGCCACGGCGGCAACGCGGCCAGCGACGCCGCCGGGCTGGGGATCCCGGTCGGCAGCTGCAGGGCGGGCGCCAGCAGGCCGATGCCGGCCAGCCCCAGCACCGCCCAGGGCACGCCCAGCTCGCGCCAGGCCCGCCGCGGCGCGCCGGCGACGGCTGGCCGCCAGACGATGAGGATCGGACCGGCGGCCGCCAGCAGCGCCAGCAGCGGCAGGGCAGGGTTGACGGCCAGGTGGAGGCTCAACGCCCGCCCCGGTGGCGCCACCGCATCAGCAGCACGTCCCGGATCATCCCCAGCGACGACCGCACCGGATCCACCCGCGAGTCCGGCGAGTTGGCCCACACCACCCCCACCTCCACCACCCGCCGGCCGCGCGCCAGCGCCAGCCAGATCAGCTCGACGTCGTAGGCGAAACCCGCCACGGTCAGCTCGGCGCACAGCGCCCGCGCCGCCTCGCCGCGCGCCAGCTTGAACCCGCACTGGGTGTCGTGGAAGCCGCGCACCCCCAGGCAGCGGATGAGCAGGTTGAAGGTCTTGCCCATCAGCTCGCGGTAGATCGGCTGGCGCTCGGTGATCACCGAATCGGCCAGGGCGCGGCTGCCCAGCACCAGGTCGGCGTCACGCAACCGGACCTCGAGCTTCTCGATCTCCTCGATGGGGGTGGAGAAATCGGCGTCGGAGACCAGCACCCGCTCGCCGGCACAGGCCAGCACGCCGGTCTTGACCGCCGCGCCCTTGCCGCGGTTGCGCTCGTGGCGCAGGACCCGGGCACCGGCCGCCGCCGCCACCTCGGCGGTGGCGTCGCGGCTGCCGTCGTCCACCACCAGCAGCTCGAAACCGATGCCGCGGGCGCGCAGGTAGTCGCCAGCCCGCCGCAGACCGGGGCCCACGCGCTTCGCCTCGTCATAGGCGGGAACCACCACCGAGAGCTCGACGCTCATTCGGCCGATTCTACCCTCCGCCGGCGGCCTCGCCGCGGCCGCCGCCGGCGAGCCGGAAGCCAGCGAGGTCCTGCCCGCGCCCGTCACTCAGCCAGACCTGCCAGCCGCCCCCCGACAGCCGGTCCGCGACCTCGGCCGGCAGCGTCCAGCGGCCGCCGGGGGCGCCGGCGTCGATCCGCTCGGCGGCAGCCGGGAAACCGGCGGCGTTGGGCGACACCTCGATCCACAGCGGCCGCGGATAGGCGTCGAGCTCCAGACCCGACACCGGCAGCAGCGGCAGCCTCGGCAGGGGCCGCGGGCCCGGCCGCGGCGAGCCCGCGCCGCCGGCAAGCCGGTCCAGCCGCGCCAGGCACCAGGCGAACCAGGCGCCGTAGTGCCGGCGCCGGAATCGCCGCGCCGAGCTCTCGAACCACTCCGCCGCCCGCGGCTCGACGGCCGCGCTGCGCCCGTACAGGTGCACCGCCTCGGCCGCCGGCACGAACCAGGCCGGCAGGCCGGCGCCGCGCAGGCGCTGCAGCCAGTCGGTTTCCTCGAAATAGAGCTGGTATTCGGCGTCGAACCCCCCCACCCTCTCCCAGGCCGCGCGCGTCACTGCCAGCAGGCTGCCCGAGAGCGAATAGCTCGGCAGCGGCGCCGCCGCCTGCCAGTGGCGCCGGCAGTGGCGCCGGCTTCGCCGGCGCGCCCCCGCCGCCCAGACGGCGTCGCGCGAGGCCAGCCAGGACGACAGCTCGCCGCGGCGGCTGCGCAGCTCGGACGGGGGCAGCAGCAGCCGGCGGCCGTGATCCCAGTAGAAGCGCGGCCCGGCGGCGGCGGCACCCGCCAGCAGGCTGCCCACCAGCTCCCCGATGCAGCCCGGCAGGATCGACACGTCCGGGTTCATCAGCAGCACCAGCTCGGCCTGCGAGCTGGCCACCCCGAGGTTGACGCCACCGGCATAGCCCAGGTTGCGCCCCGGCTCGAGCAGGCGGACCGGCAGGCCGGCCAGCAGCTCCCTGCCGGCCGGGTCGCTGCCGTTGTCCACCAGCACCCACTCGACCTCGAGATCGGCCGCCGCTCCCTGGCCGCCTGCGAGATCGCGCTGCAGGGCGGCAATGGCCGTGGCGGCGAGCTGCGGCGCGTGGTAGTGGACCAGCACCACCGCCAGGCGATGCTGCCCGGAAGTTGCTTGCTTGCCGCTCATCGCGGAGTCTCGCACGGCGACGGCGGGAGGCAGCGGGCAGCGGCGGTAGCGGGCGGCGGGGGTGGCGTGCGGCGGCGGTAGCGGGCAGCGGGGCTGACGGGCGGCGGCGGACGGCGACAGCGTGATTCAACCGCGACCGCTGCCGGCGACGACCGCCGCCGGGACCCTCGGCGAAGCGGTGATTTCCGGGGTTTCCGGGGTCTCCGGCGTCGCCGGCGCGGCGGCGGCAGGCGGGGCCGCCGCGCCCCGCTCCACGGGCTCTTCCCAGCGGTGGTCGAGAGCCACCAGGCCAAACGCGTAGCCGGGGCTGTGAACCCCGAACGCGCGCCGGTAGATCCGCTGATCGTAGACGTGCAGGCCCGCCTCGTCGAGCAGGAAGACGTAGAGCGTGAACTCCCCCTTGACCAGCGTCAGGCGCGGCAGCACGACGCGGATCCGGTAATGGTTCCTGCCGCTCAGCGGCTGCCTGCCGTCGAGATGGGTGGCGAGCGAGGCCACCTCCACCTCGTCGATGCGGTTGATGCCAATGCCGACATGGAAGGCGAGATCGGCCCGCCGGGTCTCCCACTCGACCTCGATCTCCAGCGCGTCGCCGCGCTGGAACAACGGCGCCTCGCCCGCCGGCGCCTCGGCGCTGACGCCGCCGCTCAGCCGCATCCCGAGCAGGCGGCCGCCCGCCCGCAGGCTGGCGGTGCGATCGTCCTCGCCGGTTCGGGGCACGCGATCGCCGCCGCCAGCGCCGGCCTCGCCGCCGTCCGGTTCGCGGCCACCGGCGCCGGCGCCCGGCGCGCCATCGTCCGCACGAGCGCCGGGGGCGCCAGGGGCGCTCTTGGCCAGCAGGAAGTTCTCATAGTCTCGCACCACGTCGGCCACCGGCCCGAGGGCCTCGATGCGACCCTGCCGCAGCCACAGCGCTCGCTGGCAGAAGGCCGACACGTAGTACATGGCGTGCGAGCAGAACAGCAGGGTGCCGCCCGCGCCGACGAACTGCAGCAGGCGATCCATGCACTTTTTCT
This sequence comes from uncultured Acidobacteriota bacterium, assembly GCA_963732005.1. GTDB lineage: Bacteria > Acidobacteriota > Thermoanaerobaculia > Multivoradales > UBA5704 > JASLEW01. The sequence goes on along the minus strand of CAVSXT010000005.1, from coordinate 1,193,342 downwards.
GGAAGTAGCCATCGCCCACCGACAGCGCCTCGTCGATGATCAGCACTTCCGGCTCGACCTGGATGGCGATCGAAAAGCCGAGGCGCATCGCCATGCCGGTCGAGTAGCACTTCACCGGCTGGTCGATGAAGTCCCCGAGCTCGCTCCAGGCAAGGATCGCCGGCAGCTTTTCCCGCAGCTCGACCTCGGAGAGACCGAGCATGGCGGCGTTCAGCACCACGTTCTGGCGGCCGGTGAACTCGGGATGGAAACCGGAGCCCAGCTCGAGGATGGAGGCCACCTTCCCCTTCACCCGCAGCGTGCCGGAGCTCGGCGCGCCGATGCCGGCAAGCAGCTTGAGCAGCGTGCTCTTGCCGGCGCCGTTCTCGCCGATGATGGCCAGCCCCTCCCCCTTCGGCAGGCTGAAGCTCACCTCGGAGAGCGCCCGGAACTCGCGGTGCCGGCGCCGCCGCAGCAGCGCCTCGCGCAGGCGGTCCCACGGCGAGGCATAGACCCGGTAGACCTTGGTCAGCTGGTCGGCCTGAACGGCGGGCTCTGGCATCCGCTACCGATTGTATCGCTTTGGCAGAGCAGACAAAGAGGGCCGCCGGTCTGCTGCCCGGCGGCCCGAAATGAGAACGGACGCTTGGAAGGCTTGAAATTCAGTGAATCAGCGAGCGACCCCCATGACGTAGGCCGGATCGCCGGTCGAGAGCGTGAGCACCTGGGCGCCGGTGAGCACCGCGCCGTTGTGGACCACCACCTGGACGGTGAAGCCGTTCTTGGCGCCGGCCGCCGGCAGCGGATGCTGGTTGGGTAGGAACTGGCGCATCTTGCCCGCCGGGATGCCGACACCGGACAAGGTGCCCAGCACCGTGCCGTCGAGCCCCCGGTAGACGAGGTCGTAGAGGCCGGGGTCGGTGCTGTTGTTGAACACCCAGAGGGTCGTCAGATGCGCGGCGTCCTGCCGCAGACCGACGAGGTAGTCGACCTGGCCGGCCTCGGCGGCGTCGGTCGGCGCGAAGGCCGGCATCGACTGGCCGTAGACGGTGGCCTTGGCGTTGTTGTAGGTCTCGGCCCGCACGATCGGGAAGGGACCGCTCGCCGAGCTGGCGTTGATGGTGATGACGCCGACGACGTTGCTCAGGTTCCATTGCCCGGCGATGGCGTTGGTGAGCCGCTCGGTGTCGCCGGGGCCGAGCGTCACCTGGACCGGCGCCGTGGTCTTCCCCTGCACGCCGAGGCCGGTGAAGGTCAGCGAGGCGGTCACCGCCTCGTTGCTGGGATTGGCCAGCACCACGTCGGTCTGCCAGGAGCCGTTGGTGCTGAAGGCGCCGACGACGTACTGGGTGGCGGCGCCGGCGCTGCCGGCGATCACGAACGACGGGTCGCCGGAGCCGAGGCGCAGGTTCTCGCCGTAGGGGAAGAGGTTGCTGCCGCTCTTGTTCTCGATCGCCACCAGGTAGTCGGTGGCGCTAGACAACCCGAACAGGTTCTGCACGTCCGAGGTCTGGAACTGGCGCTGGCTGAAGGCGCCCAGCACCAGGTCGCCGCTGGACCCGCCGAGCAGGTTGCCCTTGGTGTCGAACAGCTGCACGTGGTAGGTGGTCGTGGTCGCGGTCGGATTGGTGATGCCGAAGTACGCCTGATTGGCGGTGTTCTGGTCCATGCCGACCAGGTACTGGAAGGTGCTGGCAGCGGGCGCCGAGTTGTTCGACAGGCTGGCGGCCGGCAGCTGCAGACCGGGCACCGTCTGCCCGAACTGACTGCCGTCGCTGCGCACCACGGTGTTGACGGAGGTCATCACCGGCAACGGATTCGCGGTATCCACGGTCGCCGTCACGAAGCCGGCGATGTTGTCCTGATTGAAGACGCTCTGTACCACGTCCGGGGCGTACATCGTGGCGCCGGGCTCGATCGTCACCGTCGCGACGGGTGGATTGACGTCCGGAGTGCCGCGCTTGCGGAACTGCAGGGTCACGGGGACCGAGCTGGCGCTGGGGTTGTGCAGGTACAGGTCACACGACTGCACCAGCGCGCCACGGGTCGAGGCGACCCAGGGCAGCACCACCGATTGCGTGGCGGGCAGCGGCGGATCCACGACCTGGAAGGTCTTGGTGGTCGAGCTGCCGGTGAAGCCGGTGGCGCTCACCGTCAGAGTCACCGAGTAGCTCCCCTTCGGCGACCAGGAATGGGTGACCGGGCTGCCGGAGCCGGTCGTGCCGTCGCCGAAGTTCCAGGCGAAGTTGGTGCCCGGGGTGGTCTCGCCGCCGGTCAGGGTCGAGGGCTGCCCGGTGGTCGCCGGGCAGAGCCAGAAGCCGCCGACGTTCGAGCAGCCGGCGCCGGCGCTGGAGGTGAAGTCCGAGCTGAGGGGCGGCGGCGGCGGCGGCGGCGGCGTGCCGCCCACCGTCACCGTCTTGATCACCTCGCTGTCACAGGTCCCGAAGAGGCACAGCGGGCCGGTTCCCGGCGCCACCACGTCCAGCTTCACGGTGAAGGGGCCCGTCGCGTTGTAGGCATGCGTCGCCACCGCTCCGGAGCCCTTGGTGCCGTCGCCGAAATCCCAGACGTAGCTGGTCGGATTGCCGGTCGACTGGGAGCCGTCGAAGGTCACGGCGGCGCCGACGCTGGGCGACGACGGCGAGAAGCTGAAGACCGCCTGCAGGTTGCCGCCGCCGGGGCCGCCGCCGCCGATGACGATGCCGGCGCTGCCGATGGCGCCGCTGCAGCCGACGTTCGAGGCCACCACGGAGTAGGTGGCGGCGCTCGCGTAGGTGACGGTGATCGACGATCCGGTGGTGGTGCCGGGAGAGGCGGTGCCGCCGCTGAACGTCCAGGTCCAGGTCGCCGACGGGGTGCAGTTCTGCGCGAAGGCCGAGAACGTGTATGGCGTACTGACCGCGCCGGTGGTCGGGCCGCTGACGGTGATGATCGCCGGCGGCGGCGGGGAGCCGGCGGCGACGGTGATCGCCGGCGCGGTGAAGGGCGCGGTGCCGCCGGCAGCGCCATGCACCCGCAGCACCGGGGTGTAGGTGCCGGCGACGGTGTAGGTGTGCGAGGTCACCGGCGCGGTATGGCCGGTATCGGTGAAGTTCGGGCTGCCGATGCCGGTGAAGTCCCAGGCATAGTCCCAAACGGTGGCGCCGCTCGAGCTGTCGACGAAGCTGATGGGCGAGTTGGTCGCGAAGGCGCAGGGCGCGAACGAGCAGACCGCGTTGAAGTCGGCGATCAGCGCCACCACGATGGTCACCGGCAGCGACGAGCTGGCCAGGCCGTTGGGGTCGGTGGTGCAGTTGCGCACCTTGACCGTGACGGTGTAGCCGCCGGCCAGGCTGTAGGTGTGCAGGGGATTCGGGCCGTTGGTCGGGTCGTTCGTCCAGCCGGTGTAACCGTCGCCGAGCGGCCCGCCGCCGGTGTTGTCGCCGAAGTTCCAGTTCCACTCGGTGGCGCCGGAGGCGACGACGTGGAACTGCACGGTGCTGGCGGTGAAGGCGTCATTGGTCGGCGCGAAGGAGACCGGCAGGCTGGGCAGCGACGCCAGCGAGAAGGTGACCTGGCCGGCGGCCGGGGTGCCGGTGCCGCTGACCTGCACTGATGCGGTATAGGTGCCGGGCACCACGGCGTTCGCCTTGGTGTCCCAGACGAACGGATTGGCCGACGAGGTGCCGCCGGTGGCCGCCGCGTTGTTGCTGTTGGTGATGTTCCAGGCAAAGGTCAGCGGCGGCTTGCCGGTGACGTTGTTGGCGGTCAGGGTCACCGGCTGGCACTGCAGCGGCGACGACGGCGACGCCGTGACGCTGCCGATCGCGGGCGCCGGATTGATCACGGTGACCGTGTGCGTCACCGGCGTGCTGCTGCCCAGGGAGTTGGCGGCGATCAGCGTCACGCTCTGCCCGCCCAGCTGCGAGAAGGTGACGCTCGGGTTCTCGGTCGGGGCCGTCGACGGGCTGCCGTTCTGGAAGCTCCAGCTCCACGAGGTCGGCTGGCCCAGGGTCAGGTCCTGGAACTGCACCGGCGAGCCCAGGTAGGCCGGGTTCGGGTTCCAGGTGAAATCGGCGCTGGGGACGGACTGCCCGGCGTGCACGTGGATGTCGAACAGGGTCTCGGCCGCGCGGTAGAAGTAATTGCCGTTGAACTTACCCTTGCGCGGCATGAGGTAGTTGAAGCCGGTCGAGTTGGCCCGGTAGTACCAGCCCCAGTAACCGGCGCCGCCGACGGCCGGCGGGGTGATGTCATGGGGCGCCGCGGGATTGCTGACGTCGAACAGGAACTCGCGCTGCGTGGTCGGCACGCCGCAGACCTGGTCGCTGCCGAGATAGATGAACGAGCTCGCGTTGCTGCGCGAGAAGGTCACGAAATACGACTGCGTGGTGGCGGAGGTCTCGTTGATGATCGTCGACGACACCGGCGCCGGCAGGCCGCTGCAGCTGGTGGTGGCGCAGCTGACGTTGAAGATCTGCAGCTGGAACGGCGCCGAGGGGTTGGCGAAGTTGGGCCCGGAGAGCGCCCCCACGTAGTAGACGCCGCTGTTGTTCCACATCGCCACGCCGTACACGCCGCGGTCGGTGAGGCCGCTCAGCTTCAGCACCGGGCTGGCCGGGTTGGTCACGTCCCAGAGGTCGAAGCCGACCGCGGCGCCGCTGCTCGCCGCCAGGAATTGGCCGACGCCGGCGACGTAGGCCGGATCGCGGGTCCCGATCTTGCCCACGTAAACGCCGGGGCAGTTGCCTCCCGGCGTCGACTCCGAGCAGCCCGGGGTGCGGCGGGCCGCATCCATGTTGTAGACCAGCAGCCCGCCCGGCAGCTGGGTGGAGCCGACGAAGGCGTAGTTGGCGCCGGTGCCGGGCGGCTCCTGGGCGGCGTACACCGCCGTGGCCTCGACGTTGTAGCTCTGGTAAATGGCGATCGGGTGCGCCTTGCTGGTGTAGTCGATGATCGCGGTGCCGACCTTGCCCTGGCCGGCCACCGCGGCAATGGTGTCGTTGCCGGCGGGAACGCTGACGTCCTGGATCGGCGTCTTGTTCTCGTTGGGGTCGCCGGGATTCAGGAACTGCAGAGTGGAGCTGCCGACGCCGATATAGCTGGTCGAGCTCGCCGGCGTCGGCGAGGTGTGGATGTCCCACACCTTGACGCCGTAATCCATGGCGGTGAACGCCCAGCCGTTGGCGATGTCGACGCTGAAGAAGTAGGGGTTGTTCGCGTACTGCGCATTGAACTCGTTGAACGCGGTCACGTCGCGCTCCGGCGGGATGCTGGCGTCCGCCGGCTGCAGCGAGGAGTTCCAGTAGGTCGAGGGCACCGGCCGGGCCGGGGTGCCGCAGGCGATCCAGCCGCAGCCCGAGCGGTCGCAGGTCTGCGCCGCTGCGGGCAGGGTGCCGCCGGCGAACGGCGCGAGCGTTCCCAGCAAGCCCATCAGGAGCAGGCCACAGACCCGCCATGCGGTCGGTCGAATCACCTGGGGAGTGGAAACACGGGGACACGGACTGAACATGGCCAAGCTCCTCATTAACCCTACCGGCATCGCGCTGCCTGCGCTTTGCCGGCCGGCGCACCGGACCTGGCGGGTCGAGACCCGCCACGCCGCGAGCGCCTGGACGAAAGATGCATCCGGCGTATCGCTCCTGTCGGACGGCTTCACGCGCGACGGATTTGAAGCGTCCGCGGTGCACCGTCTGAAAGGGACCCTTCCAATCTGGCACCCACGCCGGCTGCTGCCCATACGGGGCATCGGGGGTGAGGACCAGGTTGCAAGAGCCGATTTGGGATCGGCCCCGCGAAGGGAAACGGGCCCGGACCTCGCGAACGGCGAGGCCGGGCCCGCTAAGGGAGCGATTACGGGACGAAGTGGCTCGGAGCGCAAGCGCTGTCGAGCCGGATGGCGTCGATACCGACCCCGAAGTGGCCGTTCGAAGCCAGCGTGTAAACCACCCAGGCCTGGGCGGCGGTCGGATCGACCGGCGGGTTGTTACCCGCGGCCGCCACCGTCGTGTTCAGGTCGAGGTAGAGCCAGCCGAAGTCGAAGCCGGCCGGCAGCGGGAAGCTGGCGCCGCCCACCTGCGTCCGCTGCGTTTCGGCCGGGAACGGAATCAACGACCCGGACGGCGGCTGCGGCGAGAAGGGGAACGTCTGCGGCACCGACGGATGCTCCTGCTCGTCGAAGATGATGATGCCTTCCTGACCGAGCGGGTACCAGGGCGGTTGCACGCCGGGGGTCGCCGGGCAGGTGAACGGACCCTGGTTGACCTTCGAGTCGCGCCACACCAGCAGCGAGGTGCCGGCGCTGAAGGGACCACCGTTCAGGTAGCGGGCCGCGAACTCGGTAGCCAGCGGCTCGCGGTTGTCCACCGCGGTCCAGGCGTCGTAGCGGCCGTAGAAGGTGTAGCGGCCGGCCGTCGAGGTCGCCGGGTTGGTGGCGTCGGCCTCGATGTGCACCAGGTCGCCGCCCTCGGCGAAGTTCTGCGCCGCATTGACGATGAACCAGTCACCCCAGAGGATGTTCTGGTTGGTCACGTCACCGGTGCCGCCGGCCGCGAAGTAGCCGGCGTCGCCCGGGAAGCGCAGCGAGCAGTTGTTGACCGTGTCCATGGTGATGTAGCCGCGGGCAATGTTGTCGCCGATCAGCTGGCCGGCGCAGTTGCCCTTGAGGACCGCCGAAGCATTGCCCGTCAACGCCGCCTCGAGATGGGCGATGAAGAAGGCTGGCAGCGCCGGCGGCGGCAGCTTGCCGTTGCAGCTCGCGAAGTTGATGTCCTGCGAGAAGGAGCCCTTCGGGCTGATGGTGTCGGTCGGATCCTGGCCCGCCGAAGCGGTCTGCGGCAGGTTGCCGTCGACGATGATGTCGCGCAGGTTGACCGACTGCACATCGTACCCGGTCAGGTAGATGTTGAAGTCGAGCACCGGCACCGACAGGTCGGACCAGACCACGACGTGGACCAGAGCCGCGGTGGCTGAGGCGTTGTTGACCGAGAACAGGGTCGTCAGCCCGTTCGGGTTGTTCAGATCGACCTCGAAGTACGGCAACAGCAGCGTCGCTGCCGGCACCGCATCGATGGTGCAGATCGTCGCAACTGCCTGGCCACCCAGGGCCAGCAGGCCCATGAGAGCGAGACTCAGTGCGGTTTTCTTCATGAGAGACAATCTCCTAGGGTTGGTGTTGCTGATGCTGGTACGGCTACTCCAAGCGTCCTGCTTCTCCACTCTCCTCACGATCGTCGGGAAGGAACATCACCTCCTATTTAAAGTTTAGAGTCCTGTAACTCCAACTAAATCAAAGAGTTCCAGCGTGTCGCCGCGATCTCGCCAGCGTCGTGCTGCCAGCTTCGCGGCCCGGAGTCGGCGCCTTCCCTCGCGGCGCTTCCCCTTCAGCCGGTTTTATGCTTTCGCACTATAGGGGTGTCCTCCGGTCCTGTCAAGGGTTCAATCCAAAGAATTTCAATGGTTTGCCGCCGGCGTCTTCTCGCCCGTGCCGCCGGGGCCGGCCGGCACCGCATGCCAGGCGCGCAGGCCGCCTTCGCTGCGGCACTGGTTGGGGGCGTACATCGCCGAGTACTCGCCGGACCACGCCGCCACGATCTCGTCCTTGCCGTCGCCGTCGAGGTCCGCCAGCCGCACCCGGGTGCCGTTGCAGCCCGGGCCGTAGACCGGGATCTGGGCGGTCTCGTGGGTGAAGAAACCCTTGCCGTCGCCGAGGAAGATCCAGGTCTCGCCTTCTCCGGTCAGGGCCACCAGGTCGAGGTTGCCGTCGCCGTCGAGGTCGCCGGTGCCGAGGGCGCTGAACACCAGGTCGCGGCCCTCCTTGACCACCAGCGCCCGGCGCTCCCACTTGCCACCCGGCCGCGAGTAGAAGATGTCGATGCCGCTGCGCCAGGTCCCGCCTTCGTAGCTGTTGTAGGCGACCGCGAGGTCCGAGCGGCCGTCGTGGTCGAAGTCGGCGGCGGCCACCGCGCGTACGTAGGACGCCGGCCGCACGTCGAGCTCCACCCGGTCCCAGCCGCCGTCGGCGCGGCCCAGGTAGACCAGGTCGCGGCGGCCCATGACGCTGCTGCCGACGGCGAAGTCGGGCAGGCCGTCGCCGTTGAAATCACCGACGGTGACCGAGTCGCCGAAGATCTGGTCGTGCCCGGTGCCCTGGTCCTTCCGCTTCCAGCTGCCGTCGCCCTGGTTGAGGTAGATGACCGGACCGTAGCTGCGGCCCGAGCCCAACGCTCCCCCTTCGCCGCGGATCGCCGAGAGGTTCAGGCGCGGCCCCTCGCCCAGGGCCAGGATGTCCGGACGCGGATCGTGGTTCCAGTTGACCATGGCGATCGTCTTCGACGAGAACACGGCCGACTCGTCGCCGCCCTTGCCCGGCTCGAGGAAATCGAGGCCCTTGTCGTAGCGCCGGGTGAAGTGACCCTTGCCGTCGCCGAGCAGGGCGGTGAAGCCCTTGAGGTGCATCGCCAGCACGATGTCGAGCTGGCCGTCGCCGTCGAGATCGGCCACGGCGATGTCGCCATAGTCGTAGTTGAAGCGCGCAAACTGCGCTTCCTGCCATCGCCGCCAGCCGCCCTTGCCGTCGCCGAGGAAGATCACCGGCGCGCTCAGCCCCTTGCGGGGCGGCGAGGCCACGATGTCGAGATGGCCGTCGCCGTTGAGGTCGGCGAGCACGAAGCCCTCGCGCCACTGGCCGGAGCTCGGCAGCCCCTTGCTGTAGTCGACGAAGCGCAGGCGATGGCTCTCGGGCGTGTCCACCTTGTAGGTGGCGGCGATCTTCGCCAGCTCGGCCGGGCTGGGTGGCTGGTTGAGCGGGACCTGCCGGTCCCCGGCCGCCACCTTGTAGACCTTGAAGTAGAAGTAGTTGGAATCTTCCTTCGCCACGTCGATCGGGATACCCCACACCGTCCGCACCGTGTGATCGTCGATGCGGCGGTAGTTGCCCTCGACCTTGCGCACCTTCTCGAGGTAGTAGAGCCTCCCCTGCGCGTCCTTGAGCCACTTGCCGTCGGGCGGATGGGGGTTGGCGTCGACCGGCGGCGCCGTCGGCTCCACGATGCCGTAAGGATTCGGCGCGGTGGTCTGCGGGGGCGCCGGGCTCGCCGGGGCCGCCGCGCTCGGAGCGGCGGCCGGGGCCGGGGCCTGACCGCGAACCGGTGCCGGCGGCGCGATCAGCAGCGCCGTCGCCAGCGCCAGGATGGTGAGCAGCGGACCGCCGAACCGGCAACGGGGCACCGGCGGGGGGGTGCGAGAGTGGAAGAGTCGAACGGTCAAATGGTACCTCCGTGGCGGGACCGGCATAGGGAGCCCCTCTGGCATACGGAGATCCCGCTCACGGCGTCCAACGCATCGTCAAATCTCGTCGACGAAGGCGACCTTGAGTCGCCGGAACAGCCAGAAGCCCGCGCATAGTAGCACAGCGGCCACCGCCGCCAACCCCGCCGTTCCGGGCACCAGCGCCAGCCGGCCGCGGAGGAACGCCTGACGATACAGCTCCACCAGCGGCGTCAGCGGATTGAGCTCGATCCAGGGCCGCAGCCGCGGCGGCACCGAGGACAGGGAGTAGACGATCGGCGTCAGGTAGAACCAGCCGCCGAACAGCATGCTCAACAGCTGCGCCGTATCCCGGAAGAAGACCTGCACGGCGGCGAGCAGCAGGCCCAGTCCCAGGGTCAACAGCACCTGCAGCGGCAGCGCCAGCAGCAGCATCGGCAGCCCGCCCCAGGCCAGGTCGCCGAGCACCGCCAGCACCACCAGGAACACCACCGCGGCGATCGCCTCGTGCAGCAGGGCGGCAAGCACCACCGCCACCACCAGGATCTCGGCGGGAAAGCGCAGCTTCTTGACCAGCACCGAGTTGTCGGTGATCGAGGTGGAGGAGCGCAGCACCCCCTCCTGCAAGGCGATCCAGGGGAGCAGGCCGCTGAAGAGGAAGGGGGCGAAGTGGCCGCCGGGGTTGCCGGCGTCGACCACCCTGATCTTGAGCACCGTCGAGAAGACGAAGGTGAAGAGCGCCAGCAGCCAGAGCGGCTGGACGAAGGACCAGGCGAAGCCGAGCAGCGAGCCGGCGTAGCGGCCCTGGAAGTCCCGCTTGACCAGCTCGCGCAGCAGGAAGAGGTGGTGCTTCAAGCAGGCCTCCGCGGCAATGGCATCATGGGTTCCCCCAAGCGGCCGGCGCGGCGCCGGACGTCACGTCCGGGCCGGCGGCGGGCAACTATATATATAAGGATGGGCGCGACGCAGCTTGAACGCATTTGACAGGCCTCGGCAGGAGGCGTAGTATCGCCCAAAAGCATTGCCCTATGCCAGAGTGACATAGCGGCTCCGAGGGTCGAGAGCAACGGCCATGGCAACCATCGAGAAGATCCGCCAGGTCCAGCTGGTGGGGCGCAAGATCCGGCAGCTGCGCAAAGAGCACAAGCTGACCCAGGTCGAGCTGTCCGCCAGGCTGGGCATTCAGCAATCCGACCTGTCGCGCATGGAACAGGGGGAGTATCGGGTGAGCCTCGACACCCTGTTCCGCATCCTCGCCGAGTTCAAGATGAGCATCGGCGAGTTCTTCGAAGGGGTGGCTCAGGAGTCGATCACCCCGCGCGACGTGCAGCTCGTCCAGGACTTCAACGCACTGCCGCGGGACGTGCAGCGCGAGGTCGAAGACTTCATCGCTTTCAAGCGCGTGCAGATCCGCGGCGAATCTCCCGGCGCCCATGCGCCGGCCGCCGCCGCCGCCTCCGAAAGCAACGGCTCCGGCGCCCATGCGCCGGCCACCGCCACCGCCTCCGATACCACCGGCTCGACGGCCTCGCTGGCCGGCGGCCCGGGACCGCGGCACGGCGGGGGCTCGGCGAACCGCTGAGCTCGTTCTGGGATGTGAGATCCGCGCCCTTCAGGCGCGGTGGAGGGAGCAGAATGAGTGAGTTGAGCCAGGGCGACAGCCCTGAGGTCTTCGAGAAGTTCCGCGAGGTCTGGCAGCGCTCGATCGAGGTCGGGCGACTGGAAGAGGCCGGTCAGATCATCCAGCGCGCCCTGGCGTGGACCAACGAGCACGGCGATCAGCGGTTGATCGACGGCGCCACCTGCGCCATGGCGGCGGTCGCCATCCAGCTCGGACGTGGCGATGCCGAGCTGCCGCGGCTGCGCGAGATCCTGCTGCGCAACGGCGATGCCGTCAACTGCCGGCTGGCCGCGATCAATATCTCCATTCACTATCAGTTTGTACGCAATTATAAGAAGAGCTTGTTCTATGCTCGGATCGCGTTCGAGCGGGCGGTGCAGCTGGGCCGTACGGACCTCATCGCCTTCAGCCGCAACCAGCTGGGCAACGCGCTGCTCGGCGAGAGTTTCGTCGACCGGGCGTGCCATGAATACGAGGCGGCGGTAGGACTGATCTCCGAGCCTGGCGTGTGGCGAGCGCGTATCTTGAACAATCTGGGCTATTGCCGCGTGCTGCAGAACCGATTCGCCGAAGGCTACACCTGCCTCTACGAGAGCCTGCGGCTGCTGCGGCACTTCGCGGCCGAGCGCTACCAGGTGTTGCCGCTGCTCGATCTCTGCTTCGCCCATCTCGAAACCGAGCGCTACGCGCATGCCCGCCGCCACGGCATCGCCGCCTTCGTGCTGGCCGAGAAGATGGGCGACGTGGAGGCGATGAAGAATGCCCTCTACCTGCTGGGCGAGACCGCGAACCTGAGCGGCGACACCGAGAGGGCCAGCGGCTACTTCACCCGCCTGCAGCGCGATTACTTCCCCGATTCGCCTTATCTGCCCGGCTTCCTGCTGGCGGTCGACGTCCGCAAGCTGGTCAATCTGCACGCCTGAGGTCATGGCCATGGACAGGACATTCAAGACATCCACCGTCGCGCACCTGGCGTTGCTGGCCCTCGCCGCCAGCCTGGCGCTCACCGCGGCTCCCGCGCGCGCCGATCACCTCGGCACCGCGGTGGGTGCGAGCGGCCAGATCTACACGGTGACGGCCGGGTTCTACGGCACCCTGTTCCCGGGCTCCTATACCTACGACGCCGCGACGCCGGTGCTGGCGCTCGACACCACCGTCCCCGGTTCGGCGCCCCAGCGGCAGCTCGTGCCTTCCTCCGCCGATGCCAACGTCGAGAGCCTGCCGGCCCTGATCTACGAAGACAGCTCGAAGACGCTGTTCGTCGTCTGGGTTTCCACCAGCCATTCGGTGAGCTCGGACATCGAGCTGACGAGCTACAACGGCAGCCAGTGGTCGCCGGCGATCACCATCATCAGCAATCCTTACGCGACCAAGACGCCGCCCCAGCTGGCGATGACCCGGGACATCCACCAGGAGGTGGATCCGGTTTCCGGCAACCCGGTGACCCGGCACCGCACGGTGCTGCACGTCGTCTGGTCCGAGGATGCGGCGAGCGGCCAGTACCAGGCCTATTACGCGCCGGTGATCTTCGAAGAAGGCACCTGGATCGGCACCGTCCCGACGCCGACGCATCTCAACGCTTTCGACGCGCTGGACCAGGCGGGTCAGGCGGCGCCGGGGACGGCGGCGGGGCCGCTGGCGACGCCGCTGGCGCTCAACCCGACCGTCCAGGGCGGCCGCGACACCAACACGGCGATCGCCGGCTTTGCGTCCAACGTCTCGGGCGTGCTCACCACCGTCGAGGTCGACGTGCTGCCCGAAGAGCTGCGCATCCTCGCCGACACCAGCTCGGCGGCGATCCTGGCCAACGGCGCCCAGTACTTCCCGAACCAGCTCGCCACCCTGGCCACCCAGATCCAGGGGGTCATCCAGAGCAACGGCAGCGCCTTCCAGCCGGAGGCGCTGCAGGCCATCTCCGCCGCGGCGCAGTCTCAGATCACCAGCGGCTCGTCGACCGTCGTCAACCTGGCGCAGAGGACCCGCGCCACCATCGTCGAGACCGGCGCGCGGTTTGCCAAGCAAGGGCTGAGCATCGCCCCCTCCGGCCCTTCGGCCGTCCCGCCCCAGGTGCTCGAGGTCGTGGTGCCCAACGCGCCGTCGCAGTTCCTGCAGTTCCGCGTCGCCGGTGCCAGGCTCTGGCCGGCAGTCGGTGCCAACAACCCGCAGATGTTCCTGTCGCGCACCGGCTATGACGTCCTGGCGGCCTGGACCGGCGCCAACGGCACCTCGGTCTCCTACCTCAGCACCCAGCCGGACGGCACCTGGAGCACCGTCAACCAGCTGCAGACCTCGACCACGTTGAGCCTGCCGCAGGCCTACCAGCTGCTGGAGCAGCGGATCCAGTAGCCGGAGGGGGGCTCACTCCGCGGCGAGGCCGGGCGCCAGCGTGGCGACCGCCTGATCGAGGCCGCCGGCCACTCGCGGCTCCCGCGGATCGATGCGCCGCGCCGCGGCGAAGGCAGCCGCGGCGTGCTCGCGGTCGCCGGTCTCCGCCAGCAGCACGGCCTGCAGCAGTCTGGGCTCGAAGGCGTCGGGCCAGCGGCCGACGGTCTCGGCGAGCACGACCAGGGCCTTCTGCCGTTGACCGGCCCTGGCCAGCGAGGTGGCCAGCGCGGTGAACGGTTCGCTGTTGTGCGGCTCCTCGACCAGGGCCCGCCGGTAGTCCGACCAGGCGGCGTCGAAATCCCCGCGCTGCCGCTCCAGGTTGCCAACCTGCCACAGCGAGTACGCATCCACCGGGTCGAGCTCGAGCGCCCGGCGGAAGGCCGCCTCCGCGGCCGCCAGCTTCCCCTCCACCAGGAATACCCGCGCCTTCTCCTCGAGGATGTAGGAGCTGGTCGGCTCCGCCTGCGCCATCGCCGTGGCGAAGGTCTTCGGATCGACGAAGATCGCGGCATAGCGCAGCGTCAGCAGGGCGAAGACGCCGGCCAGCACGGCCAGGGCCGGCACCGCGAACCTTCGCGGCAGCAGGACGAGCAGGGCCCAGGGCAGGGCCAGGGAGGGCAGGTAGAGATAGCGGTCGGTGACCATCCATTCGGGGAACATCGCCCAGAAGTTCATCACCGGGACGAGCCAGACGACGAACCAGGCGACCGGCAGGAGGAGCTCGCGCCGCCGCCTGATCCCCAGCCAGGCCAGGCCCGCGAGGACCGCCGTCGCCGCCACCGAGAGGACCACCGGCAGGTCGAACGGGCCCCAGATCGGCCGCTCGGGCCGGACGAACGAGAACGCCGTCGGCCACACCAGCAGATGGACGTAGGTGACGAAGGCCAGCGGCAGGGAAGGCGCCGCCCGGGCGAATCCCGGAGCCTCCGCCCACGGCCGGGCGAGCGCTCCCAGCACCGCCAGGCGAACTGCCAGGTAGGCCACGGTCACGCCGGCGAACAGCGCCGCCGCCCGTCCGAAGCGCCGGGACTCGGCGGGCTCGGCGCGGCGCTGCGCCAGGGCCCACACGGCAGCCATCGGGAACAGCGCGATCGCGACCTCCTTGCAGAGCAGGGCGCAGGCGAAGGCGGCAGTGCTCACCGCGAGCACCGTCCGCGGTCGCTCCGCCGCCGCGGGAGAGAGCAGGGCGAGCAGCGCGACCAGCACGAACAGGGCCGCCAGCTGTTCCTGCATTCCCGACGCCCAGGCGACCGAGCTGACGTGGGCGGGATGGAACGCGAACAGCACGGCCCCCAGCAGCGACGCCAAGGGGGGAAAGCGCAGGCGCCGGAAAAACAGCGTCGCCAGCGCGGCGACGCCGGCCGCCAGCAGCACCGACGCCAGGTGCCAGGCGAAGGGGCTCGGGCCGGCTAGCTGGTAATAGAGGGTCGAGAGCGCCAGGAACAGCGGGCGGTAGAAGCTGCCCTGCACCGTCGTGGACCCCTTGCGCAACGCGCCGATGTCGGTGACGAATCCGCGCGGGATGCTGGCGAGGGTCTGCAGCGACGGGCTGCTCTTGAAGAGGAACACGTCGTCGAGCAGGAACTTGTAGCCCGTGGTGGACCAATAGATCGCCCCCGTTGCAAGCGCCGCGACCGCCGCGAGCGCCGCGAGCAGCCAGACTTGGCGGCCGGAGTCAGGCGCCGGGCGGGCGCGGGCCGCCGGCGGCGAGGGGCGCCGCGGTGCGGGTCCTTCACCGCGAGCCCTCCTCATCGCGAGGTCGTCACCGCCATCGGCGCGGCGGCCGGCCGCGCGGGGAGGACCTGCCCGCCGGCGGCGCGCAGCCGCGCGGCCAGCGCCTCGCGGCGGTCCGCGGGGCACAGCACCGCGGCGCAGCCACCGCCGCCGGCGCCGCAGGCCTTGCCTCCCCAGGCGCCGCCGGCCTCGGCCTCGGCGAGCAGCCGCTCGATCGCGGGCGTCGAGATGCCCGGCGCCAGCTGCCGCCGCAGCCGCCACTCGTCACCCATCGCCGCGCCGACCCGGCGCAGGTCGCCCGCCGCCAGCGCCGCGGCCATGCCACTCGCCACCTCGGCGATGCCCGCCAGCAGCGCCGCGACCGCCGGCTCTCCGTCGAGGCGCCGGCGCACCACCTCCCAGTTCTGCCTGGCCGAAAAGTGGCTCTGGCCCGAGTAGACGACCAGCAGGCTCGCCGCCAGCGCCGCCAGATCGACCTCGAGCCGGCGCACCACCTCGCCGCCCGGCCGGTGATGGATCTCGAGCGCGCCGCCGAGCTGCGCCGCGTAGTGATCCTGGATGCCGGTCGGCAGGCCCATCAGGCGCGCCTCGACGTCCCTGGCCATGGCGGATCGCCGGCCGGCGCCGGAGGCGGGAAGGCCGAACGCCGCCTCGGCCGCGGCGATCAGCGCCACGGTCATCGCCGACGAAGCGCCCAGGCCGCCGCCGCGCGGCGAGCCGCTGCTCAGGACGGCGGCCAGCGGCGGCAGCTCGAGGGCGGCGGCGACCAGGCCGGCCAGCGCCCCCTCCGGCTCCGCCGCCAGCTCTCGCGCCGAAGCGGCCTCGACCGCCAGCTCCCCCTGGCGCACGGAGTAGCGCTCGCCGGCAGGCTCCACGGTCGCCTCGACGGCGACGTCGATCGCGACGTTGACGGTAATCGCCGGCTCATGGAGCAGGCCGAGAGGCCAGATGTCCAGCGTGCCCCCGGCCAGGTCGACCCGGCACCAGGCGCGGGCGGTGGACATCGGGAGATCAGCGGGCCGCTGCGAGCGCGGCAGCGGCGGCCGGCGCCACTCCCCGCTCGAGGCTCGAGCGCAGCGAGTCGCGCCAGGAGCCGAACGCCGCCAGACGGCCCCGCGGGATCGGCTCGTCGTGCACGCCATTGAGCGTCAGCGGATCGATCCAGGCGCCGCGGCACTTGACCCGATAGTCCAGGTGCGGACCGGTGGCGAGGCCGGTGGCTCCGGTGTAGGCGATGGTGTCACCCTGGCGCACGTGCGCTCCTGGACGGATGCCCGCCGCGAACCGCGACAGGTGCAGATAGGCGCTGACGTAGTCGGAACCGTGCTGCACCTTCACCACGTTGCCGCCGCCGCCGTCCCAGCCGGCGAAAATCACGACGCCGGCGGCCGTCACCTCGACCGGCGTGCCCACCGGGGCGGCATAGTCGACGCCGTAGTGAGGCCGGACCTCGTTGAGCACGGGGTGCAGCCGGTGCTCGGAGAAGAGCGAGGTGATGCGGGTGTAGCGCAGGGGCGAGCGCAGGAACATCTTCTCCAGCGGCCGTCCCGAGGCGTCGTAGAAAGTCGGGCCGTCGCCGAAGCGATAGGCCTCGTGGCGCCGCCCGTGGTTGTAGTAGACCAGCGCCACCAGGCTGCCGGTGCCATGCTCCTTGCCGTCGAGCCGCACCGCCTCGTACAGCGCCTGGAAGTGATCGCCGCGCCGCAGGTCACGATTGAAATCGAGGTCCCACTGCAGGGCTTCGGCCATGCGGCCGGCCAGTCCGGGGGGGCCGCCGGCGGCATGGATGGCCACCTCGAGCGAGCTCGAGGCGTCGAGGGTGCCCTGGATGGCGCGCAGCTCGGTCGAACGGCGGAACGGCAGCCAGTCCACGCGCCATGGGCCTGCCGCGCCCGCGTCGCGCTTCATCTCGAAGCGGCCGTCGCCCTCGAGGGTGAGGTCCACCGCGGCCACGGTGGCATTCGGGTTCCACAGCGCCGAGTAACGGTTGCCGGCCCTGATCCTGCGCAGCGGCACGTGCGCGGCGATCGCCGCGGTGGCCTGCCGCGCCTCCTCGCCGCTGAAGCCCAGCCGCCGCAGCACCTGGCTGAGGGTTTCGCCCCGGGTCAGCGTGTACTCGACCGGTACCCGCGCCGAGGCGAGGCGGGCACTGCATGCGCTGGGCAGCACGGCAAACGCGCTGTAGCGCACCAGCGGCCCGGTCTCGACCGCCAGCGCGCCGCGATTGTGGAATTCCAGGCTGCGGGTGCTCGTGAAGAGCGCCGCGGCAAGGCAGACGAGACCCAGCGGGACCGCCAGCCGAAGACATTGGGGCCCCAACCAAGATCTCTCCGCCGACTGCATTGCGCGCAGACCTCCCTGAAAGCGACTCCTACCCATTCGATCGATGTCCCGGCTGCAAAAGCCTGGCGGATGGTACCACACACCATCTCCGGAACTACCTCCGAAAGGGGCAGCGGCGTCCGGCGCGCTGGTGTGTGTGCTAATGCAGCAGGTCGGCGAGCAGCCGGTCGGGATCGTCGGGGAGCTTGCCGTGATAGACGGTCTTGCCGTCCTTGATCACCAGCAGGCCGGGCAGGGTGGCGACCGCGTACTTCTTGCAGAAAGCGCCGTCGGAGTCGAGGTAGGTCGGGACGCCCAGCGACCTGCCGGCGAGGAAGGCCTCGATGGCCGGGCGCTCTTCCTCGAAGTCGACGGTCAGGACCCTGGCGCGGGGGCCCCACCGGCCGGCGAGAGGCCGCACGCGCTCGACGATGTCGCGCGAGCGCGGCGACCAGGAGGCCCAGACGACGACGATGGCGATGCCCTGTCCCAGCGTCGAGTCGCTCATGCCCTCGCCGCCCATGCTGGTCATGCGGACCTCCTGCGCGGCGGCGGCAAGGCCGCCGCAGAGCAGGCTGGCGAGGAGGCCCAGGGTCAATGCCGATCGACGAGCGACGATCGCGGGCATCTCTCGGGGGCCTCGAGGGGTCTCAGGGTCTCAGATCGGTGGGATGGGGCGGCGGTGCGGCAGGCTGGTGAGGATGCGGATGCGCAGGTCGTGGGAGGCGGTGCAGCGTACGCAGCGCTGGCGCACCAGCCAGAGCAGCTTGCGGGTGTAATCGACCTTCTGCGCGCAACCCGGGCACTGGGCCATGTGGTCTCGGAAAGGGGTGAGCAGCTCCGCCTCCATCTCGTTGTCCACGAAAAGGAACGCCGCCTCGTTCACCTCTTTGCAATCCATCATCCTGCCTCCCGGCAGCCCGACCGCGGCCGCGCCTGCTCGCCTCTGCGCTAATCAACTCGCGATCCACTCACGCTTATTTCCCTGGCGCCGCGAGCCGCGGGAGACGAGGGACGAAAGATCACTTCGCGCGGACGCCCGCCTTGCTCCGCATCTTGATCGGCTCGCGCTCCCGCAGGTAGCCATGCTCGCGGGCGAACTCCAGCATCGACGCCTCCATCAGCCGCCGGCCGCGGTACAGGCGGCTCATCACGGTGCCCACCGGCACCTCCAGGATCTCGGCGATCTCCTTGTAGGAAAAGCCTTCCAGGTCGGCCAGCAGCACCACCATCCGGTAGTCGGGCGGCAGTTTGTCGATGGCCTGCTGCACGTCCTCGTCGAGCACGTCCTCGAGCAGCTCCTGCTCGGGGTTCTTGATCTGCCGCGCCACGTCCTCGCTGACCTTGGTCTCGAACGACTCCTCGATGTCGGCAAAATCGCTCAGCGCCGGGATCTGCTGCTTCTTGCGATAGTTGTTTATGAAGGTGTTCTTCATGATCTTGAACAACCACGCCTTGAAGTTCGTGCCTTCCTCGAACTTGTCGTAGTACCGGTAGGCCTTGAGGTACGTTTCCTGCACCAAATCCTCGGCGTCCTCGGCGTTGCGGGTCATCCGGTACGCGGTATTGTAGAGCGCGTCGACGAACGGCATTGCCGCCGCTTCGAAGTCCCACCCTTTCTGGTGGTCAGCGCCTGCCTTGGGCATGCTTACCCCTTTCACCATGACAACCCCTGGATCTGCATACGCACATGTGATGCCACTCGGGTCGCGGCAGCTTCCAGACGCCGTCTCGACGGCTGCGCGCTCCACCTGTTACTACGCCGCCAGGCAGGGTTGCGTTGCGCCAGCCGATCACCTGGAGGATTGCCAAATCCACCGCCGATTCGGCACCCCCGTGCCACAACCGTGGCATCGGAGAGACCTGGTTGCCGGACCAAGCTGATTATAACCGGCTTCACCTTACAGTGTAAAGTGCAGGCGAGCGGCCCGTCCGGGACGGCCGCCGGCACCGGCCGGGTGCTATCCTCGTGGCATGGCGCCGCCAGACGAGGGTGACGGACGCGACCAGCCGCCGCCGGCAATGAAATCGGCCTACGAGCTCGCCCTCGAGCGACTCGAGCGCCAGGGCATCGAGCGGCCGCGCGGGGAGTCGATCAGCGACCAGACCCGCCAGCGGCTGACCGACGTCAGGCAGCAGGCGGTGGCGAAGCTCGCCGAGCTCGAGATCCTGCACCGCGACCGGCTGAAGGCCCTCTACGACCCGACCCAGCGTCGCGAAGAGGAAGAGGCATACGTGCGCGAGCGGCGCCGCATCGAAGGCGACCGCGACCGCAAGCTCGAGAAGCTGCGCGCCGCCGCCGACCCGGGTTGAAGTCCTAGTTGGTTCCCGCCCGGGCCGCTAGGCCGGCGCCCGGAACGTCTCTCCGAACCGCTGCACCGCGCCGCTGCTGCCGCAGACGTAGATCGTGTCGTCGTCGCGGAGGCGGAAGTCCGGGCCGAAGGCGACGAGCACGTCGTCGCCGCGCTCGACCGCCACCACCGTGCAGCCGCCGCGGCCGCGCAGCCGCGGATCGGCGGGATGGCGGCCGGCCAGGGGGGCGGCGGCGAGCTTGCGCACCTTGAGCTGAGGATCGACGGCGAAAGCCTCCTGGCCGAGCAGCTTCTGGGCCAGCATCTGGCCGGAGACCTGGCTGATCGACAGCGCGAAGTAAGCGCCGGCGCGGTGGATGCGCTCGACGTTGTCGGCATCGTTGACGCGGGCGATGACCGGCACCTCCGGCACCAGGTCCTTGAGGATCACGGTGGCGAAGAGCGTGGCGCTGTCGGTGTCCAGCGCGAGCACCACCGCCTGCGCCTCGCGCACCCCGGCGGCCTCCAGCACGTGCGGCTCCAGCACGTTGCCGACGACGTCGACACCCTCGACAGCGGCGGCCGCCGCACCGGCGGCGCGGCGCTCGATCACCCGCACCTCCTCCCCGACGGTGCGCAGCAGCTCGACCACCTTGCGGCCCACCTCGCCGTAGCCGCCCACCACGAAATGGCCATGGCGCCGGC
The DNA here is from genome assembly GCA_963732005.1 of uncultured Acidobacteriota bacterium. Taxonomy (GTDB): domain Bacteria; phylum Acidobacteriota; class Thermoanaerobaculia; order Multivoradales; family UBA5704; genus JASLEW01. The sequence goes on along the minus strand of CAVSXT010000005.1, from coordinate 1,173,059 downwards.
GGGACAGCGCCCCGGCGCCGGCCAGCTCGCCCAGTCGCTCGATGCTCTCGTGGCTGCCCACCGCGACCAGGATGCCGCCCGCCTCGATGCGCCAGGCGGCGTCGCCGGGAACCGCCAGCTCGCCGCCGCGCCACTGGCCGATCACCGTCGCGCCGGTGCGGGCGCCGATCTCGGCCGGCGCGAGACTGCCACCGGCCAGCGGGCTGGGCTCGGCCACCCGCACCTCGGCCACCTCGAGGTTGCGGCCGAGCTGCTGCACTCCGGCCAGGCGCGGGCTGATGCGCGCCGAGGCGCGCGCCGCCAGCGCCGCGCCGAGGATGTGGCGGGGCGTGAACACGGCGGTGGCGCCGGCGAGCATCATCGGGCGGCGGTGGAAGGGCTCCTCCACCAGCGCCAGCAGCGGGCCGCCGAAGCCCAGCTGCCGCGCGGCCAGGATGGCGGCGGCGTTCTCGTCGTCGCTGCCGTTGACGATCAGCGCCCGCGCCTGGTCCAGGCGGGCGGCCGCCAGCGCGCCGTCGGCGAGGCCGCGATGGGCGACGCTCAGCCCGCGCTCGTGCAGGCGGCGCGCCGCCGCCTCGTCCGGCTCGAGCACCAGCGTCGGCACCCGGGCGGCGGTCAGCTCCGCGACCAGCGTCTCGACCGCCGGGCCGTAGCGGTAGATGACGGCGTGGTGCGCCATGTCGCGCGGGGCGTGCTGCGGCAGGCGCAGCTCGAAGCGTTCTTCCAGGAACGGGATGAAGAAAATGGGGAAGATCAGGTAGACCATGAACAGACCGAGGAACTGCACCACCGTGACGTAGACCACCATCGCCGGGTGGCGCCAGTGGTGGTCGGCGCCGTAGCCGGTGGTGGTGAGCGTCGAGGCGGCCCACTCCACGCTGGACCAGAAATCGCGGTGCTGTCCCTCGAGAGCCGCCATGCCCGCCTGGTACAGCAGCGCCAGCGCCACCACCACGACCGGAACGGCGGCAAGCAGCAGCAGCAAGCGGCGGCGGGACCTGGACACGGCCTGGATCGCTCCTGCGGGCAGCAGCCGTCAATACGGCATGTCGTCCTCGTCAAGGCCAAAATAATGTCCGAGCTCATGGACCACGGTATCGCGGACCTCGCGGATCACCTCGCGCCGGTTGCGGCAGTAGCGCAGGATGGGACCTCGGTAAATGGCGATGCGATCGGGGAGCGCCGCGGTCGCGCCGGCGCCGCGCTCGGGAAGCGGCACCCCTTGATAGAGCCCGAAGAGCTCTTCTTCGGGGTCCATCTCCAGCTCTTCGAGGTCGTCGGGGTCGGGCTCTTCCTCGACCACCACGGCGACGTTCTCGAGCAGCTCGGCGAAGTCCTCCGGCAACCCGTCCAGGGCGCGGGCGACCAGCTCCTCGAACTCCTCCGGCGGCACGCGCATGGGCGCAAGCTTACGCCAGCATGGTGTCCCGCACGCCACCGGTGTGGCGCCCGGGCCGTGCGGGACCATAGACTGGCTGCATGCCGGTGCGCCTCGACAAGTGGTTGCAGGTGGCGCGGATGTTCAAGACGCGGACCCAGGCCACCCATGCCTGCGACCTGGGCAGGGTGACGGTCAACGGGATGCCGGCCAAGCCGCACCGGGCGCTGGCGATCGGCGACCGCGTCGAGCTGCGCCAGGGCGAGTGGGACCGGGTGCTCACCGTCCGCGAGCTTCGCGACCGGCCGGTCGCGAAGGCCGAGGCCGCGGCGCTCTACGACGACCAGAGCCCGCCGCGGCCGGCGCCCGACCCCATGCGCCGGCTGCTCTCGCGCCCGCCGGTGCTGCGCCCTGCCGGGACCGGACGGCCCACCAAGAAGGACCGCCGCGACATCAAGCGCTGGGAATCGGACGAGGAGGGCTCCAGCTAGTGTCCCGAACCTGCGCCCGCGGCCAGCACCCGGCGCCGGGAGCGACCGCACCGCCGCTCACTCGCCCAGGAACTCGCCGATCGGCGCCAGCGGCTCGATGTGGTCGCAGAAGATCTTGAGCACCACCATGATGGGGACCGCCAGCACGGCGCCGGTGATCCCCCACAGCCAGCCCCAGAAAGTCAGGCCGACGAACAGCATCACCGGGTTCAGGGTCAGGCGCTTCGCCAGCAGGATCGGCGTGATGAGGTAGGCCTCGAGCACGTTGAGCACCAGGAAGACGCCCGCCGGCGCCAGCATGCGCGGAACGGTGTTGAAGGTCAGCAGGCCCACCATGGCGAAGACCCCGTAATTGATCGCCGGCCCCAGGTAGGGGACGAAGTTGGTGATCGTCACCATGGCGCCCCAGAGCAGCGGGTTGGGCACCCCGATCAGCGCGAAGCAGATCGCCACCGCCGCTCCCAGGCCGAGGTTGATCGTCGTCACGGTGCTGAGGTAGCCGGAGACGTCGCGTTCGACCTGGCGGGCGATCTCCACCGCCCGCCGCTTGTCTTCGAGGCGCGGCAACACCCGGATCAGCTTGCGCAGGAAGAGGTCGCCCGAAGCGAGCAGGAAGTACAGCAGGACCAGCATCACCCCCCCGCCGGTGACCAGGTCGGCGGCCTCGCTCAGCAGCCGTTCGCGCAAGGAGGGAGTCGACTGCACCGCCACCGCCGGCTGGGGAGGGCCGGAGCCGGGGCTCACCTCGGCGATCTTCTCCACCTGCTCGGTGGCGCGCCCCAACCGCTGCACCGACCGCTTCAGGTCGTGCAGCTTCGCCTCGCCGGCGCGCAGGCTCTGCGGCGCCCGCTGCATCCAGGCGGTGGCCGGCGCGGACAGCTCGTAGATGCCGAAGCCGACGCCGCCGAGCACCGCCAGCAGCACCAGGCCGGCGCCCAGCGGCTCGGGAATGCGCAGCCGCTTGAGGCCGCGCACCAGCGGCGACAGCAGCAGCGAGAACAGCATCGCCAGCACCAGCGGCAGCAGCAGCGAGCGGCAGAAGTAGAGGGTGTAGAACGAGGCCAGCACGAACAGGCCGGTGATCGACACCGAGCGCAGGCCGGCCGGGCCGCGCATCGATTCCGCCAGCTTGTGGAGGTCAGGCCGCGGGTACTCTTCCGGCGGCTCCGGGCCGCGGCCGCCGAGCTGGCGTGGCTGGATTGTCATGCTGGCGAAAGGGCGAGGAATGGGGGGCCTGGGGCGCCACTCGGAAAGCCTTACATCGCTGTTGCGCCCAGAACCCCCACCATTTGTTGAAGCAAGGTTGGTGCCAGCTGCCCCACCGGCCCGCCGCAACGCTGGCCGCGGCTCAGGCGAACAACCACAGCTGTGCCCGCCCGTGCACCAGGCTCGAGGCGGTGACCCCGAGCAGCCGGACCGGGCGGCTGGGCGCCTCGGTCCGCCGCAGCAGCTCGAGCGCGCAGGCGGCGATGGCGCGGCCGTCCCGTACCGGAGCGGCGAGGGTGCGCGACCGGGTGACGGTGGTGAAATCGCCGTAGCGCACCTTGACGGTGACCGTGCAGCAGGCCAGGTCGCGGCTGGCGAGCGCGGTGGCCACCTCCTCGGCCAGCCGCTCGAGCTCGGGCTCGACGGCTTCGCGGCCAGCCAGGTCGCGGCTGTAGGTGTTCTCGGTCCCCAGGCTCTTGCGCTCGCGATGGGTTTCGATCGGCCGCTCGTCGACCCCGCGGGCGAAGTCGAAGAGTGCGCGCCCATGCTTGCCGAAGCGCGCCACCAGCAGCTCGAGCGCCTGGCGGCGCAGGTCGGCCACGGTCTCGACGCCCAGCTCGCCGAGCGCCCGCTCGGTGGCGGGGCCGACGCCGTGCAGCCGCCGCACCGGCAGTGGATCCAGGAACTTCTGCACGCGGTGCGGCGGCACCACGGTGAGGCCGTCGGGCTTCTGGAAGTCCGAGGCGATCTTGGCGATCAGGCGATTGGGGCCGACGCCGATGCTCACCGTCAGCCGCCGCTCCGCGGCGACCCGGCGGCGGATCTCGGCCGCCAGGGCGGTGGCGCTGCCGAACCGCTCGAGCAGGCCGGTCACCTCCAGGTAGGCCTCGTCGATCGACACCGCCTCGACCAGCGGCGTGTAGTCGCGATAAATGGCGAAGATCGCCTCCGACTCGCGGTGGTAGCGGCGGAAGTCCGGCGGCACGAAGATGACGCCGGCGCAAAGCCGGCGCGCTTGTGACGACGGCATCGCCGAATGGATGCCGAAACGGCGCGCCTCGTAGCTGGCGGCGGCGACCACGCCCCGCGATTCGGGGAGGCCGCCGATGACCACCGGCTTGCCGGCCAGCGACGGGTCGTCGCGCATGTGCACCGCGGCATAGAAGCAGTCCATGTCGCAATGCAGGACGCGGCGACCGGAGTCGCAGCTCTCCCTGCCAACCTGCGGCTCGCCCAAGGTTCTCCTGTCCTCCGCTGCCTCTCGGCCCCCCCGCGATCCCGCTGCCAGCTCCCAGCCGGGTTCGTCCTCGGTGACGGCGCCTGCCAGGCGACCCTACCCCCCGCCGCCGCCGCCGGCGTGGATGCCGCCCTCGGTCATCGACCAGGGATCCAGCGCCTCCGCCAGCTCGGCCTCGGGCAGCACCTGCTGCTCACGGCAGATCTCGCGCACCGTGCGGCCGCTGCGCACCGATTCCTTGGCGATCTCGGCGGCGGCGTCGTAGCCGATCTTGGGCACCAGCGAGGTGACCATGGCCAGCGAGCGCTCCACCAGCTCGGCGCAGCGCTCGCGGTTGGCCTCGATGCCGGCGACGCAGCGGTCCGCCAGCAGGCGCGCCGCCGACGCCAGGATGGCGATCGACTGCAGCAGGTTGTAGGCGATCAGCGGCATCATGACGTTGAGCTCGAAGTTGCCGCCCATGCCGGCGACGGTGATGGCGGCGTCGTTGCCCACCACCTGCGCGGCCACCATCAGCACCGCCTCCGGGATCACCGGATTGACCTTGCCCGGCATGATCGAGCTGCCGGGCTGCAGGCTGGGGATCGAGATCTCGCCGATGCCGCAGCGCGGACCCGAGGCCAGCCAGCGGATGTCGTTGGCGATCTTGGTCAGCGAGGCGGCGATGGTCTTCAGCGCGCCGGAGGCCTCCACCGCGGCGTCCTTGGCTCCCATCGCCTCGAAGCGATTGGCCGCCGGCACGAAGGGACAGCCGGTGCGCTCGGCCAGCCGTGCGATCACCCGCGGCGCGAACTCCGGGGGGGCGTTGAGGCCGGTGCCGACGGCGGTGCCGCCGAGCGGCACCTCGGCCAGCCGGGGCAGCGCCGCCGCCAGGCGGGCCAGGCCGTTGCGGACCTGCTGCGCATAGCCGCCGAACTCCTGGCCCAGGCGCACCGGCACCGCGTCCTGCAGGTGGGTGCGCCCGATCTTGACCACCTCGTCGAGCTCCGTGGCCTTGGCCTCGAGCGCTTCGGCGAGCCGTGCCAGCGCCGGTTCGAGGTCCCCGCGCACCGCGGTGTAGGCGGCGACGTGCAGGGCGGTGGGAATGACGTCGTTGCTCGACTGGCTGGCGTTGACGTGATCGTTGGGATGGACCCGCTTGCTGCCGCGGCCGGCGCCCAGCAGCTCGGCGGCGCGGTTGGCGATCACCTCGTTGGCGTTCATGTTGGTCGAGGTCGCCGAGCCGGTCTGGAAGATGTCCAGGGGAAAATGGTCGTCGTGGGCGCCCGACGCGACCTCCTCCGCTGCCAGGCCGATGGCCGCGGCCAGCTCCCCGGGGACCAGCCCGAGCTCGCCGTTGACCGCCGCCGCCTCGCGCTTGATCGCCCCGAGCGCGGCGATGAAGCGGCGCGGGAAGCGCAGCCCGGAGACCGGAAAGTTGCGCCGCGCCCGCTCGGTCTGCGCGCCATAGTAGGCGCTGGCCGGCACCTCCACCTCCCCCAGGCTGTCCTTCTCGATCCTCGTCTCTGCCATGCGCTCCTCCTCGTTGCCGGCTATGGTATCCGAGGCGGCAGCCGTCCGGGCCGCCGCGTCCCCTCCGCCAATCGCCGCAGCACCCTGCGGATTGCCGTGCCGGCACCGGTCTGCCACCACCGCGGCGCTGCTATCCTCGCCCCCGTGCTGCTGCGGCTGTACACCATCCTCGCCACCCTCTACCTGCTGGCCAGCGGCGCGCGCCGGCGCCACCTGCAGGACGGCGACATCTCGCTGGTCTTCTACCGCCTCGGGCCTCTCCGGTGGCGGCGGCGGCGGCGCTCGGCCGGCCCCCCCGAGCCCTGGCTGCTGCTGCACGGCCTGGGCTCGGTCGGGGCGACCTGGGGCCGCACCCTGCACACGCTGCGGCGCGACTGCCGCCTGATCGTGCCGGAGCTGTCGGCGCTGGGCGGCACGCGCGCGCCGGGTGGCGCTCTCGACCTCGAGCAGACGGTGCGGTTCGCGGCGCGGCTGATCGAGGAGCAGCTCGACGGCGGGCCGGTGACCGTCGCCGGGCTCAGCATGGGGGCCTGGATGGCGATGCGGCTCGCGCAGACCCGGCCGGAGCTGGTCGCACGGCTGGTGCTGATCGACGCCGCCGGCTATCGCGACCAGGACTGGGACCGTATCGACGAGCTGGTGCGGGTGCGCGACCTGGCCGGCGTCGACCGGCTCTACGGCGCCATGTTCGGCACCCCGCCGTGGGTGATGCGCCGCTCGCGCGCCGGCTTCCTGCGCGCCTACACCTCGCCTGGCGTGCGCCACCTTCTCGACTCCCTCCGCGAGCGCGACACCTATCGCGACGGCGACCTGGCCCGGCTGGCGATGCCGGCGGCGCTGATCTGGGGGGAGCGCGACGGCCTGTTCACCCTCGAGACGGCCCGCGCGATGGCGGCGGCGCTCCCGGGCTCCCGCCTCTACGTGCTGCGCGGCTGCGGCCACGCCGTCCACTTGGAGTGCCCGCGCGCCCTGGCCGCCGCGCTGCTGCAGGTCCGCCGCGAGCTCCCGGTGGCGAGCCCCGGCCAACCAGCCAGGTAGTCCAGGGCAGAGATCCGGCAAGCGCCCGGCACGGCCTCGCCGCGTTTCATCCCTCGAGGTCCTCCGGGGTCACGAACTGCTCGGGATCCTGGTTACCGCAGACCGGGCAGAGCACCTCCGCGATCTTGTCGTCCTGCCACTCGAAGTCGTAGCAGGGGGTCTCGCACTCGAGGCAGACCAGATACTCCGGGCTTGCCATGGCCGTCACCTCCTTGAGGCTCCTGCTGAGTCTACCGTAAGCCTCGCGGTCGATATCTGATTTCTGCAAACTAAGATCTTGGCCCCCGAGCCATTCTCGGAATCCCAAGCTCTTGACAAAATCTTAGCGCTTCCCTATCATGCACTCGAACATGAGCGGAGAGGACTCAAAAACAACTCTGCTCCATCCAACACCCTCAAGGAGGATTGAACCATGACCAACCAAGTCACCCGCTGGACTCCCTCGCAGCAGCTGGCCGTCGCCCGCGAGCCGTTCTTCCGTCTCTTCGACACCTTCTTCAACGACGGTGGCGAAGACCTCACCACCCGTTCCTGGACGCCCCCGGTGGACATCCAGGAGACCGACGATGCGTACCACCTTCACGCCGAGCTGCCGGGCCTGACCAAGGACGACATCCAGATCACCCTGGAGAACAACGTCCTGCGGCTGTCGGGCGAGCGCAAGCTCGAGAAGGACGTCAAGAAGGAGAACTACCACCGCATCGAGCGCACCTACGGCACCTTCTCGCGCTCCTTCGCGCTGCCGACCCAGGTGAGCTCCGACAAGGTGGAAGCCAAGTTCGACAACGGCGTGCTGTCGGTGGTGGTGCCGAAGGCCGAGCAGGCCAAGCCGCGCCGCATCAGCATCGCCTGAGGCCGGACCTTCCTCGGCCATCCCGCCCGTTTGGTCCCGGAACCGCCTCGGTTCACGACCGCCCGTGCTTCGCCCCTTCCCCCCGGTGACCGCCGGGGGGTGGGGTGGGGGCGGGCTGGCTGGCTGGCGCCTTGGCAGCCTTCAGGTTTCAGGTAATCCGTCAGGCGATCGGTGACGGCTTGAGCGCCGGCCGCGGCGCCGGATCGAGCGCCGTCACCGCCGGCAGCTCGAGGCTCACCGCCGTGCCGACGCCGGGAGCGCTCTTGACCTGCACCGTGCCGCCGTGCGCCCGCGCGATGCGCTGCACGATGGCCAGCCCCAGGCCGGTGCCGCCCTTGCGCGTCGAATAGAAGAGGTCGAAGATCTTGCCCTCCTGGCCGGCGGAGATGCCGATGCCGTTGTCCAGCACCTCGAGCACCACCACCCCGCCGCGGCGCCAGGCGGTGAGCGTCAGCACCGGCGGCCGCCCCGCCTCCTCGGCGGCGGCCAGCGCGTTCTGCGCCAGGTTCATCAGCAGCTGATCGATCTGGCCCGGGTCGATCCGCACCCGGGCGCCGCCGCTGCGGTCCTCGACGTTCACCCGCGCGCCCCGCTTCTCGATCTCCCCGGCCAGCACCTCGCGCAGGCGCTCGAGCGGCAACACCGCCGGCGTCTCCGCCAGCTCGAGCGCGCGCGGCTTGGCGTAGGCCAGGAAGTCCGTCGCCAGCCGCTCCAGCCGGTCGATCTCGGAGCGCGTGATCGACAGCAGGCGCCGGCCGGTGGGCATGGTACCGGGCGCCTGCTCGGCGAGCTCCTCCTCCAGCATCTGCATGTTGAGGTTGAGCGAGTTGAGCGGGCTGCGGATCTCGTGCGCCAGCCCGGAGGCGAGGGTGCCGATGTAGGCCAGGCGCTCGGCCTCGGCGGCCTGCAGCTCGAGCCGTCGGGCGCGCCGCAGCAGCATCCAGACCGCGGTGTAGGCGCCGGCCAGCAGCACCACCGAGGCGACGCCGATCAGCGTCGCCTGGCGGATCAGCTCGCCGCGCAGCACCTCGATGCGCTTCGCCAGCTCCCCGGCGCTGATGCCGATCTGCAGCGAGCCCAGGTCGCCGATCGGCACCTGGATGTCGGGGATGGCGGTCGCCGAGGACTTCTCCCAGGTCTTGTGCTCGATGCGCGGCGAGGGCGACGGCAGCTCGCCGGGATGCTGGCCCGGCAGCTCCGGCGAACGCGGCACGAGCGGCGCCGGCGGCCCCACCGGCAGGCTGGCCCGGCTGTGGCTCTCGTAGACCAGCACGCCGTTGCGGTCGCGGATCTCGACCGTGCGCACGAAATCGCGCTGGCGCAGGATCGAGTCGATGTAGGTCTGGGTCTCCTGCTCGACCGCCACCGCGGTGAACAGGTCCTTGCCCTGCCGCTCGGCCTGGCGGGCGATCTGCTTGGCGAGGCTCTCCGCCTCGACGCGGGTCTCGAGCAGCACGTTCTCGACCTCGCGCTGCGACAGCGAGCGGAAGATCAGCCAGCCGAACAGTGCGATCACCGCGAAGAACAGCGCCACGAACACCAGCGACGCGGCGAGCAGCTGGCGGGACAGGTGCATCTTGACGGCCCTGGCCATGGCCCTTCGAGGATAACATCCACGGTTTGACCCTCGCCGGCCCAGCGGGTAGCATGCGGCGGGACCCGATGATGCGCCTGCCTTCTGCCCGTCCGAGCCGGTCCCCGGCGCTGCCGCTGCGACGGCGGTCCGCGGTGTTCGCAGGGGTCGCAGGGGTCGCGGGGCTGGCGGCGATGGCCGTCGTCGCCGGCGGCTGCGGCCGGCAGCCGGGGCCCGCGGCGGCCGCTCATGATTCCGCGTCGCCGCGGCGCGGCGGCACCGTCGTGACCGGCTGGACCGCCGAGCCCACCGGCGTCAACGAGCTGATCGCGCCGCCGACCTCGGCGCAGCAGGAGCTGGTGTTGCAGCTCTTCCTGCGGCTGGTGCGCGAGGAGCCCGACTTCGAGCACCACCCGCCGAGCTTCTCGCCGTCCCTGGCGCGCTCCTGGGAATGGTCGTCCGACCACAAGACGCTGACCCTTCACCTGCGCGAGAATGCGCGCTGGAGCGACGGCGTGCCGGTGACCGCCGACGACGTGCGCTGGACCTGGCAGGCGGAGACCAGCCCGGAGGTCGCCTGGCAGTACGCCTACATGAAGGCCGCGATCGCCGACGTCGAGGCGCTCGACGCCCACACCGTCCGCGTCCGCTTCAAGCGGGTCTATGCCAAGCAGCTGCTCGACCTCGACGAGGGCGGCATCATACCGCGCCATGCCTGGGCGGCGGTGCCGTTCTCCCGCTGGCGCCAGAGCGCCGACTGGTTCAAGCGCCACCTGGTGGTGGACGGGCCGTTCACCGTCGGGTCCTGGACGCCGCAGCAGGAGGTCGTGCTGGTGCGCAACCCCGGCTACTTCGATCCGGAGCGGCCCTACCTCGACCGGGTGGTGATGCGGATCGTTCCCGACCAGGCCAGCATCCTGGCCCAGCTCGACGCCGGCGAGCTCGACTTCACGCCGGCCGTCTCCCCTGCCGACGCGCCGCACGTCACCGCCAACCCGCGGCTGGCGCTCCTCGCCTACTGGTACCGCACCTGGGTCGCGATCGCCTGGAACTGCTCGCACCCGCCGTTCTCGGACCCCGAGGTGCGGCGCGCCCTGGGCATGGCACTCGACCGCCGGGCGATCGCCGAGACCATCTGGGGCAGGTTCGCCCGCGTCTCGGAGTCGCCGATCCCGGGCGCCATTTGGGCCTACGACCGGGCGCTGTTGCCGCTGCCCCATGATCCCGACGCGGCCCGCCGCATCCTGGCGGCCAAGGGCTTCACCCCCGGCGCCGACGGCGTCCTGCGCCGCGGCGGCAAACCCCTCGCTTTCGACCTCTCGACCAACACCGGCAACCAGCAGCGGGTCGACGCCCTGGTGATGATCCAGGAGCAGCTGCGCCGGATCGGGGTGCAGGCGCAGCCACGCCAGCTGGAATTCAACTCCCTGCTGGCACGGGTCGACGCCGGCGACTTCGACGCCTCGGTGATGGGCACCTCGATGGACACCAGCCTCGACCTCACCACGCCGTTTCACAGCCGCGAGATCGGCAGCACCAACGTCACCCGCTATGCCAATCCAGAGGTCGACCGGCTCATCGACCACGCCATGAGCCTGCCGGACATCGGGCTCGCCAGGCAAGACCTCGACCGCATCCAGGAGATCCTGCATCGCGACCAGCCGTACACTTACCTTTGGGAATCGCAGCGGCTGAGCGCCGTCCGGCGGCGGCTCCACGGCGTCAAGCCCAGCATGCTGTTCAGCTTCTACGACCTCAAGGACTGGTGGATCGAGCCGCCGCCCAAGCGCTGATCTGGACCTTCGGGACGGTCCCTCCGCCATGCCACCCGCCGCCCCGTTCTGACCTTGCCCGGCTACCTCCTCCGGCGCCTCGCCGCCGCCGCGTTGCTCGTCTGGCTGGTCCTCACCGGCACCTTCGTGCTGCTCAGGCTGGTGCCCGGCAGCCCCGTCACCAGCCTGAGCGAGCTGCCGATCCCGAAGCGGCAGAAGGAGATCCTGATCCACGCCTACGGCCTGGACCGCCCGCTCCCCGAGCAGTACGTGCGCTGGCTGGGCGCGGTGGCGCTGCACGGCAACTTCGGCTTCTCCTACTTCCAGCGGCGGGAGGTCCGCACGGTGGTGGCGGAGGCGCTGCCGGCCACCCTGCTGCTGGCGGCCGCGGCGCTGCTGATCGAATACGGCGTCGGCGCGGCGCTGGGGGTCGCGGCGGCGCGCCGCGCCGGCTCGGCCCTCGACCGGTCCATCCGGGTGCTGACCCTGCTGCTCTACTCGCAGCCCCTCTTCTGGCTCGGGCTGATGGCGATCCTGCTGTTCTCGTCCCGGCTGGGCTGGCTGCCGGCGTCGCACATGCGCTCGGTGGGCGCCGGCGAGATGGGTGCCGCGGCACGCCTCGCCGACGTCGGCCGGCACCTGCTGCTGCCGGCGCTGACCCTCGGGCTGGCGGAGGCGGGCGGCGCCGCCCGCTTCGTGCGCGCCAGCCTGCTCGAGGTCATGGGCAGCGACTACATCCGCACCGCCCGCGCCAAGGGGCTGTCGGAGCGCCGCGTCGTCTGGGTGCACGGCATGCGCGCCGCGCTGGTGCCGATCATCCAGCTGCTGGCGATCTCGGTCCCCAACCTGCTTTCCGGCGCTCTGATCACCGAGGTGGTGTTCGCCTGGCCCGGCCTCGGCCGGATCACCTATGACGCAATCCTGACCCGCGACTCGCCGGTGCTCCTCGCCACCACCGCTGTCACCGCCGTCCTGGTCGTCGCCTGCAACCTGATCGCCGATCTGTTGCATGCCGCCGCCGACCCGCGGGTGCGCTATGACCACTGAGCTTCGGCCGCGCTCGCTGGGGTCGCCGCGCTGGGGGTTCGGCATGGTCGCGGTGCTGCTGCTGACGGCGCTGCTGGCGCCACTGCTCGCGCCCTACGACCCCGACGCGCAGCTCGATCCGGAAGCCGCGGCGCTACGGCCGCCCGGCACCGTGCTGGCGGCGGTCCATCTCGCCGGCGGCGATTGGCGCCTCGCCGACCGCGTGCGCCGCACCGCCGGCGGGCTCGAGATCGAGCGCCTGGGCGGCCGCGAGCTGCTGCCGGCGGCGCGGGTGACCAACCTGACCGCGACCGGCGTCGCCGACCGGCGCGTCTTCCTGCTCGGCAGCGACCAGTACGGCCGCGACCTGGCCAGCCGCCTGCTCTACGGCGCCAGGGTCTCGCTCGCCGTGGGCTTGCTCTCGGTGCTGGTGGCGCTGACCCTGGGGGTCGCCGTCGGCTCCCTCGCGGCGCTCGGCGGGCCGTTCCTGGACACCCTGCTGATGCGCATCGTCGACGCGCTGATCGCCTTCCCGTACCTCTTCCTGGTCATCGCGCTGTCGGCGCTGCTGCGCCCGGGCACGGCGACGACCATCGGCATCCTCGGCGCCACCAGCTGGACGGTGATCAGCCGCCTCACCCGGGCCGAGCTGCGCGGCCTGCAGCAACGCGACTTCGTGCTCGCCGCCCGTGCCATCGGCCAGCGCTCGCTGGCGGTGCTGTGGCGCCACCTGCTGCCCAACGCGATGACGCCGGTGCTGGTGAAGTCGACGCTGCAGATCGGCAGCCTCATCCTGCTCGAGTCGACCCTCTCCTTCCTTGGCCTGGGCATCCAGCCGCCGGTCCCGAGCTGGGGCAACATGATCGCCGACGCCCGTCACGTGCCGCTCGACGACTGGTGGATGTCGGTCTGGCCGGGCGCGGCGCTGGCGGTCACGGTGATCGCCTTCAACCTGCTCGGCGACGAGCTGCGCGACGCCCTCGATCCGCGCTGGCGCGGGCCGGAGCTGGCCGCGGCGCCGCCGGCGCTGGCGGCCGGCGAGAGCGAAAGCGGCCCGGCCGCACCTGCTAGACTCCCCTCCCCGTGAACGACGCCGTCACCGCTCCGGCCGCTCCGGCCGCTCCGCAGCCGTCGCCGTCTCCGTCTCCGTCTCCGTCTCAGGCGCCGCGCGGCGCCCGCCTGACGGTCTTCCTGGCCATCCTGCTCGACCTGATCGGCTTCGGCATGATCCTGCCGCTGCTGCCGTTCTACGCCGAGGAGTTCCAAGCAAGCCGGCTGACGATCGGCGTCATCTTCGCCTCCTACAGCCTGGCGCAGCTGCTGTTCGCGCCCTGGCTCGGCAGGCTCTCCGACCGCTTCGGCCGGCGGCCGCTGATGCTGGCCTCGATCGCCGGCGGCGCCGTCGCCCACCTGCTGTTCGCCACCGCCGGCAGCGTCGCCATGCTGCTGGTGGCGCGCAGCCTGTCGGGGATCGCGGCCGCCAACTACGGCATCGCGCAGGCCTACCTCGCCGACATCACGACGCCGGAGCAGCGGTCGCGGGCGATGGGGCTGGTCGGCGCCGCCTTCGGGCTCGGCTTCGTCATCGGGCCGGCGCTGGGCGGCGCGTTGAGCCGTTTCGGCATCGCGGCGGTGCCCTACGCCGCCGCCGCGCTCTCGGCGGTGAACCTGCTGATCGCCCTGCTCGCCCTTCCCGAATCGCTGCCGCCCGAGGCGCGCCGGCTGGCGCGGGCCAAGTCGCTGTTCGGCTTCGAGGACCTCGGCCAGCTGTGGCGCGACGGCCGCATGCGCAGCCTGATGCTGCTGTTCTTCCTGGTGATGTTCTGCTTCTCGATCATGGAGGCCACCCTGGCGCTGTTCTGCCAGGCGAGCTTCGGCTTCGGGCCGCGGGCGATCGCGGGCCTCTTCACCTATCTCGGAGTGCTGCTGGTGATCGTCCAGGGCGGGCTGCTGGGGCCGCTGGTCAAGCGCTTCGGCGACCGCCGCCTGATCGTCGGCGGCATCGCGCTGATGGCGCTCGGCCTGGTGCTGCTGCCGGCGCCGCCGCGGGCGGGATGGCTGCTGCTCTCGACCGGCCTGCTGGCCATCGGTTCGGGCCTCCACAACCCCTCGCTGCTGGCGCTGCTCTCTCGCCTCAGCGGCGCCGGCGCGCAGGGTGAGACCATCGGCATCTCGCGCTCGTTCGGCGCCCTGGCGCGGGTCGCCGGCCCGCTTGCCGGCACCTGGATCTTCCAGGCCGGCGGCGCCTCCTGGCCCTTCTGGTGCGCCGGCCTGCTGATGGCCGTCGCCCTGCTGGTCGCCCAGGACCTGCTGCGCCGGGTGCCGGCGGCCGCCACGGCCGGCACCTGAGCGAGCGGCCTGACCCCTGATCGCGCCTTGCTGACCCGCGACTTCGACTACCCACTGCCGCCGGCGGCGATCGCGCAACGGCCGGCGCCGCGCGGCGACAGCCGCCTCCTGGTCCTGGACCGTGAAGGCGTCGAGCGCCACCGCCGGATCGCCGACCTGCCCGCGCTGCTGCGGCCCGGCGACCTGCTGGTCGTCAACGACACCCGGGTGCTGCCGGCGCGCCTCTTCGGCCGCGTCGTGGCAACGCCGCCCGCTCGAGCGGGCGGCGCCGGCGGCGAGCTGGAGCTGCTACTCGTCGAGCGCCTGGGCGACCGCGAGTGGGAGGTGCTGGCGCGCCCCGGCAAGCGCGCCCGGCCGGGTGCGGCGATCGAGCTGCTGGCCGGCGGCGCGAGCGGCGGCGTCTTCGCCGAGGTGCTATCGCTGGCCGGCGACGGCCGCCGGCGGGTGCGCTTCTCCGCGCCGATCGAGCCGCACCTCGACCGCCTGGGCCACGTGCCGCTGCCGCCGTACATCCGCCGCGCCGACGAGCCCGACGACCGCGAGCGCTACCAGACCGTTTTCGCCCGCCGGCCGGGCGCCATCGCCGCGCCCACCGCCGGCCTGCACTTCTCGGACGGTTTGCTGGCGGCGCTCGCCGCCGCCGGCGTCGAGCGCGCGGCGGTGACCCTGCACGTCGGCATCGGCACCTTCAAGCCGGTGAAGGCGGCGCTGGTCTCCGACCACGTAATGGACCGCGAGCGCTACGAGGTCCCGGCGGCGACGGCGGCGGCGCTGGCGAGCGCCCGCGCGGCGGGGCGGCGGGTGGTGGCGGTGGGGACGACGGTGGTGCGGACGCTGGAAGCGGCGGCCGCCGCCGCGGGCGGCGAGGTGCCGGCGGGAGCGGCTGCCACCGACCTCTTCATCACCCCCGGCTACCGTTTCCGGGTGGTGGACGTC
Organism: uncultured Acidobacteriota bacterium; assembly: GCA_963732005.1. GTDB lineage: Bacteria > Acidobacteriota > Thermoanaerobaculia > Multivoradales > UBA5704 > JASLEW01. The sequence continues at coordinate 1,157,688 of CAVSXT010000005.1, read as the reverse complement.
CTGCTCACCAACTTCCACCTGCCGCGCTCGACCCTGCTGATGCTGGTCGCCGCCTTCGCCGGCCGCGAGCGGGTGCTGGCCGCCTACCAGGAGGCCCTGGCCATGGGGTACCGCGTCTTCTCCTACGGCGACGCCATGCTCGCCGAGCGCCAGCCTCCCGCCTGAGGCGGCCGCCTCGCCGTCAGCCGGCCTGGCCGGCGATGATCGGCACCAACCAGACGCCGTATCCTTCCGGATCGCGGATCGTCGCCAGCATGTCGTCGAAGTGCGCGAGGAACTCCTCGCGGGTCATCGGGGTGTGCTCTGCGATCGCATCCGCATAGCCGTCTCGCCACGCCTCCCAGATCGCGGCGAACGTCGCGCGCGGCACCCGCAGGGTATCGACGACCAGGTAATCCACCGTGACCCTGCGCAGGCCCAGCTGGCGGAGCAGGCGGTAGGTTCGGCGGCCGACGTGCAGGTCGGTGCCCATCGCCTCGCCGAAGCGTTGCGGGCAGGTGTTCCAGAAGGCGTCGGCGTCGAGCGCCCGGGGCTCGAAGTGCATCATGCCGTAATCCTCGGCCAGCAGGTGCAGCCAGCCGCCGGGCCGCAGCACCCGGGCCAGCTCGGCCAGCACCCGGTCGGCGTGGGGTATGGCGTGCAGCACGTGCCGGCAGACGACCAGGTCGAAAGTGCCCGCGGGAAGCTCCAACCCGAAGACGCTGCGCTCCTCGAAGCGCACCCGCTCGCTCAGCCCCATTTCCTGCGCCAAGGTCCGGCCTCGCTCGAGATGGGCGGCGAGGATGTCCACCCCGAGGACCTGCGCCGCCGGGAAGAGCTGAGCCAGGCGCACGGCGATCTCCCCGGTGCCGCAACCGGCGTCGAGGATCCGCGCCTCGGGGCGAATCTCGTATCGCGGGAACAACCCCGCCTCCTGCGGCCAGAGCGCCTCCGCCTGCGCCGTCAGGGTGCGCACCATCGACTCGTCCGCCATCTCCCGCGCCTGCGGGTTGGTGTTGTCCACGCGATCCCCTTGGCAACCGTGCGGCGTGATCTTACTCGGCGAGGCCGTGGACGGCCGCATACTGGACCAGCTGGTGGTTCTCGGTCATCCCCATCTTCTCGAGCACGCGGGCACGGTAGGTGCTCACGGTGGGTACGGAGAGGCCCAGCGCCGCGGCGCTGGCGGTGACCGACCTGCCCGAGGCGAGCAGCTGGAACACCTGGAACTCCCGATCGGAGAGCAGCTCGTGCGGCGCCCGGCCCGGCGCCAGGCCGATCTCGCCGGCGAGTTTCTCGGCCAGGCTCGGGCTCACGTAGCGCCTTCCCGCCAGCACGCTGCGGACCGCGCCGGCGAGCTCGGCGGCGGCGGTCTTCTTGGTCACGTAGCCGACGGCGCCGGCGCGCAGCGCCCGCACCGCGAACTGATCCTCGGCATACATGCTGAGGATCAGGACCGGGAGCCTGGGCCGGGAGTGCCGCAGCTCCTTGAGCGTCTCGAGCCCGCTCTTGCCCGGCAGCGAGACGTCGAGGATGACCATGTCCCACGGCGCCGCCGCCACCATGCCCACCGCCTCCTCGCCGCTCGCCGCCTCCGCGAAGACGGCACCCGCCACGGCACCTCTGAGGATCTGCTTGAGACCCTGCCTGACGACGGAGTGATCGTCCACCAACAGGATGCGCTTGCTCACGGCAGGGTGACCTCCACCATGGTGCCGCCGGCCGGGCCGGGGCCGATCACCGCCTCGCCGCCCAGCTCCTGCGCCCGCTCGCGCATGCCGATCAGGCCCAGGGAGCCCGCATCCGCGGCCTTGCCGGCAGCGATGCCGCGGCCGTCGTCGGCGACCGCGAGCAGCACGCGGCCGCCCTCGACCTCGAGGCGGATCCGCACCTCGCTGGCGCCCGCGTGGCGCGCCACGTTGGTGAGCGCCTCCTGCAGGATGCGGAACAGCGCGGTGGCCTGATCCGGATCGAGGACCCTGCCCCTCAGGCTCGACCGCAAGCGGCAGGAGATACCCGTCCGCTTCCCGAACTCTTCCACGTACCACTCGACCGCGGCCTCGAGCCCCAGCTTGTCCAGGATGCCGGGCCGCAGCTCGGTGGCGATGCGCTGGACGACGTCCGACACCGATTCGAGCAGCTGGCCCATGGCGCGCAGCTTGACCCTGATCTCCTCGCCGGCGCGCTGCGGCGGCAGCGGCAGCCGGCGCTCGAGCCAGGCCACGTCGAGCCGCAGCGCGGTCAGCATCTGGCCCACCTCGTCGTGGACCTCCCGCGCGATGCGCGTGCTCTCCTCCTCGCGGGCGGAGCGCAGCCGCCCCGACAGCGCCCGCAGCTCGTCATGGGACTGGCGCAGGCGCTCCTCCGTCCGCTTGCGCTCGGTGATGTCCCGCCCAAAACCGATCCGGGTGCCGTCGGAAAGGGTCATGCGCCCCCACGCCACGTCGATCACCCTGCCGTCGCGCGTGCGCATGGTGAAATCGGCCCAGCGGTTCTCGGACGCCTGGATGAACTCGCGCGCGCGGCGCAGGTGGGCGGGGTCCGGATAGATCTCCGCCAGGAAATCGATCCGCCGCGCCTCGTCGACCGTCCAGCCGAGCACCCGCTGCCATTCCCGATTGGCGAACAACAGCCGGCCCGCCAGGTCGTAGGTGGAGATGAGCAGGGGGATGTGGTCGAAGATCGCCTGCAACAGCTCCGACCGCTGCCGCAACGCCTGCCGCTCCTGCTGGCGCCGCGAGAGATCGGCGACGATCGCCGCCAGGCGGTCGGGCGAGCGGCCCAGCGCCACGAAGAACGGGTTGGCCAGCACGCCGGCCTCGTCCAGGATCGCCGAATGGGTGGCCAGCACGCCGTGGCGCATCAGCGAGCCGTTCAGCGTCCTCACCTCGTGCATGCACAGCACGACGCACGGCCACGCCTCGGCGACCGCGGTGAGGCCGACCTCCCAGGCGCACAGCTCCGCGTCGGGAGCCTCGCTCGCGCGGTCCCAACCGATGGAGCCGAGCAGGCGGATCATCGGCGCCCCCGCCGCCGCTGCCGCCTCCAGGGCCACCGAGACGTCGTCGAGCATCGCCTCGGCCGCGAGGGCGCGCTCGACGAGGACCAAGCGCCCGGGCTCGCCGCCGCCGGCCGCGAGCCCGTGCGCGGCGAGGAGGCCCGCCACGCGCTGGTTGTCCGCTCTGCTGCCGACCACGATGCAGTGGTCGGAGCCGCGCAGGCCGGCCTCCACGAAGCCGGCCGCGACCGCGAGCTGCGCTTCGGTCTCCCAGAGAAAAGCGAGGTGGGAGTGCAGGGGTACGCGCTGGCCGGCGATCCCCAGATCGACGGTGGCTGCCGTGGCCTGTAGCTCGCTGCGTATCGGGGGCGGCATCGCCTGGCTCCCGCTTGGCCCCGTTATTTGGTCTTGAGCGGCCGCTTTTCGCCCGGCCCCGATCGGAGAGCGGCCGTTCATAAAGATCTTAATCCAAATCAAGGGTGCCGGGAAGGGGTATTTCGCGCCGCCAACCCCACGCGGCCGGCGACTGCCTTGCCGGCGAGCGGTGCTTGGTGGTCCTGGGCCGAGAGCAGGAGCGCTAAGAGCCGGCCGGGCGCACCACCGCGGCGGCGGCGGGGTGCCGCGCCAGGCCGGCGATGCGGCTGGCGAGGACGGCGGCGCCGTAGCCGTTGTCGATGTTGACGACGCCGACGCCGGGAGCGCAGCCGTTGAGCATGGTGAGCAGCGGGGCGAGACCGCCGAAGCTCGCGCCATAGCCGACGCTGGTGGGGACCGCCACCACCGGCGCGGGCACCAGGCTGGCCACCACGGTCGGCAGGGCGCCGTCCATGCCGGCCACGGCGATGACCACGCCGGCGCCGCGCAGCTCCGGCAGGTGGCCGAGCAGGCGGTGGAGGCCGGCGACGCCGACGTCGAAGGCGCGGTCCACGGGATGGCCGCACCACTCGGCGCACACCGCGGCCTCCTCGGCCACCGGCAGGTCGGAGGTGCCGGCCGCCAGCACCGCGATCGGCGGCCCCGCCGGCGCCGCCAGCTCGCCGCAGGTGAGCACCCGGGCGCGTTGGTGGTAGACGCCGCCGGGAGCCGCCCCGGCCTGCAGCTCGGCCGCCGCCGCCGCGGTCAGGCGGGTCACCAGCACCCGGCCATGCGCCGCCAGCAGGCGCTCGACGATCCGCGCCAGGTCGTCGCTGGTCTTGCCCTCGGCATAGACGGCTTCGGGCAGCCCCAGGCGCAGCTCGCGGTGCAGGTCGAGCTTGGCGAAGCCGAGATCGGCAAAGGGCAGCTCCGCCAGGCTGGCCGCGGCCTGGGCCGGCGCCACCTCGCCGGCGGCCACCGCTTCGAGCAGCCGTTGCAGGTCGCGGGGGTTCACGGCAGGTCGGCACCGCCGCGGCGGTAGCCGCGGGGATCGAAGGTGGCGCTGGCGAAGCCGAGCTGCCGCAGGCGCGGCGCCAGGCCGGACCAGAGGCCAGCCAGCCGCTCCACCTCGCCGGCGGCGACCTCGACCCGCGCCGCGCCGCCGTCGTCGCGCACCCGCACCACCCGGAACGCCGCGCCGGCGAGCAGCGCCTCGGCCGCCTCGATCCGCCGCAGCCTGCCCAGCGTCACCACCTGCCCGTGCGGGATGCGCGACGACAGGCAGGCGTTGGCCGGGCGGTCCCAGGCCGAGAGCCCGAGCGCGCGCGCCATGGCCCGCGCCCTGGGCTTGTCGATGCCATGGGCGAGCAGCGGCGAATAGATGCCGCGCTCGCGCACCGCCCGCAGGCCGGGGCGGTCGGCGCCGGGATCGGAGGCGTTGGTGCCGTCACACACCACCGCCAGGCCTTGCCGCGCCGCCTCCCGCCGCATGGCGTCCATGCGCATGCCCTGGCAGACATAGCAGCGATGGGCGGGGTTGGCCACGAACTCCGGATCGTCCAGCTCGCTGTAGGTGATCACCTGGTGGCGGATGCCGATCTCGGCGGCGAGCCGCCGCGCGTGGTCCAGCTCGGCTCCGGCCAGCGTCTCGGCGGCCGCGGTCACCGCCAGCGCCCGCGGACCGACCGCACGGTGGGCCAGCGCCGCCACCAGCGCCGAATCGACCCCGCCGGAGTAGGCGACCAGGACCGAGCCGCGGGCGGCGAGGTCCGCCACCACCCGCTCGCAGTCCGCCGGCGGTGCCGCGCTCTGCGCTCTAGCGGTCCACTCGGTCATGGTCCTGACGTTTCCCTGCCGACCGGAACGAAACCGGCACCAGGTAGAAGATAGCGAACTCGCACAGCGACCAGAGCAGCACCAGCGGCGCCCGCAGCTGCAACCGGGACATGGCGACGAGCAGCGCCAGCAGGCTCGGCGGCCCGCAGAACGACAGCAGGAAGAGCCGCCGCCGCAGCGGCGCGGCGAGGTGGCGGCTGCGCTGCGCATAGATCATCCCCGCCGCCCAGCCGAGCGCCGCGGCGGCGCCGTAGAGCTGCATCAGGGTCAGCCGTTGCAGCTCGGGCAGCCGCGCCAGGCCGGCGAGCTGCAGCAGGAATACCACCCAGCAGGCGAGGAAGAGCCCGGCCAATGCCGCTCCGAGCGCCCTCATCGCCCTCGTCGTCCTCATCGTCGGGGGCGGCGGCAAGGGCCAACCCGGGATCACTCCTCACCGGTCATCGGCGGGCAGGTGCAGAAGAGGTTGCGATCGCCCCAGACGTTGTCGATGCGGCCGACCGCCGGCCAGAACTTGTGCTGCCGCACCCAGGGAGCCGGGAAAGCCGCCTGCTCGCGGCTGTAGGGGTGGCTCCAGGCGTCCCCGGCCGCCTCGAGCGCGGTGTGCGGCGCGCGCTGCAGCGGGTTGTCGAGGCGGTCCGCCCGGCCCTCCTCGATCGCCCGGATCTCGCCACGGATGGCGATCAGGGCATCGCAGAAGCGGTCGACCTCGGCCTTGGACTCGCTCTCCGTGGGCTCGATCATCAGCGTGCCGGCGACCGGGAACGACTGCGTCGGGGCGTGGAAGCCATAGTCCATCAGCCGCTTGGCGACGTCTTCCGCCTCGACGCCGGCGCTGGCCTTGCACGGCCGCAGATCGAGGATGAACTCGTGCGCGACGCGACCGCCGGCGCCGCTGTAGAGCACCGGATAATGCGGGCGCAGGCGCGCGGCCATGTAGTTGGCGTTCAAGATGGCGACCGCCGTCGCCCGGGCCAACCCGCGGGCGCCCATCAGCGCGATGTAGATCCAGGAGATGGGCAGGATGCCGGCGCTGCCCCACGGCGCCTCCGCCACCGGGCCCACCGCGGTCCGCTGCGGATCCTGCGGATCACCGGGCAGGAACGGCGCCAGGTGCGGCGCGACGCAGATCGGCCCCATGCCCGGGCCGCCGCCGCCGTGCGGGATGCAGAAGGTCTTGTGCAGGTTCAGGTGGCAGACGTCGGCGCCGATGTCGCCGGGGCGGCAAAGGCCGACCATGGCGTTCATGTTGGCGCCGTCCATGTAGACCAGGCCGCCGTGGCGATGCACGATCTCGCACAGCTCGCGGATCCCCGGTTCGAACACGCCGTGGGTCGAGGGATAGGTCACCATGATCGCCGCCAGCCGGTCGCGGTGCGCCGCGGCCTTGGCCTCGAGGTCCGCCAGCTCGACGTTGCCGCCGGCATCGCAGGCCACCGCCACCACCTTCATGCCGGCCATCGTCGCCGACGCCGGATTGGTGCCGTGGGCCGAGACCGGGATCAGGCAGACGTCGCGCACCTGGCCACGGGAGAGGTGATAGGCGCGGATGGCCGCGAGGCCGGCGAACTCGCCCTGGGCGCCGGAGTTCGGCTGCAGCGAGGCGGCGGCGAAGCCGGTGATCTCGCACAGCCAGCCCGCGAGCGACGCGAACAGCTCCTGGTAGCCCAGCGTCTGCTCGCGCGGCGCGAACGGATGCAGGTCGCCGAATTCCGGCCAGGTCACCGGCGCCATCTCGGTCGAGCCGTTGAGCTTCATGGTGCACGAGCCGAGCGGGATCATCGAGGTGGTCAACGACAGGTCCCGCGATTCGAGGCGCCGCAGGAACCGCAGCATCTCGTGCTCGGTGTGATAGCGGTTGAAGACCGGGTGGCTCAGGAACGGCGAGGTGCGCGCGTGCGGCGCCGGGAAATCGCCGGCGCCCCCCGCGGAGCCTCCCGCCGCCGCCGTCGCCCCTCCCCCAGACGCCGCCGCCGCCGCGCCGTCCTCCCCGCCGCCGGCGAAGACCGCCAGCAGCTCCGCCACGTCCCCCGCCGTGGTGGTCTCGTCGAGCGCCACGCCGACCGCGGTGTCGCCCAGCCACCGCAGGTTGATGCGCCGCGCCGCCGCGGCCGCCAGCAGGTCGTCCGCGCGGCCCACCGGGCCGCCGTCGAGCTCGACCCGCACGGTGTCGAAGAAAGGCTCGGCCGGCGCCGCGTAGCCCAGCCGCGCCAGGCCGGCGGCCAGCGCCGCCGCCAGCGCGTGCACCCGCCTGGCGATCGCCGCCAGCCCGGCGGGACCGTGATAGACCGCGTACATCGCGGCCATCACCGCCAGCAGCGCCTGGGCGGTGCAGATGTTGCTCGTCGCCTTCTCGCGGCGGATGTGCTGCTCGCGGGTCTGCATCGCCATGCGGTAGGCGACGGCGCCGTGAGCGTCGCGCGACACGCCGATGATGCGCCCCGGGATCTGGCGCTTGTAGGTCTCGCGCGTCGCGAGATAGGCGGCATGCGGACCGCCGTAGCCGAGCGGCACGCCGAAGCGCTGCGCCGAGCCCACCGCGACGTCGGCCCCGAATTCCCCCGGCGGCCGCAGCAGGGTCAGCGCCAGCAGGTCGGCAGCCACCACCACCAGGGCGCCGGCGGCGCGAGCGCGCGCCGCCAGCGGCTCGTAGTCGAGCACCCGGCCGTCGCTGGTCGGATACTGCAGCAGCACGCCGAAGACCTCCGACAGATCGGCCGTTTCCAGGCTTTCGGCCGGCTCCCGACCGCCCGCGCCATCGCCGCGGACCGGCAGCTCCCGCACCTCGACGCCGATCGTCTCGGCGCGGGTGCGGACCACGGCCAGGGTCTGCGGGTGGCACGAGGCGGCCACCATGAAGACGTTGCGCTCGCCGCGCGGGCCGGCGGGTGCGAGAGCCAGGCACATGTGCATCGCCTCGGCGGCGGCGGTCGATTCGTCGAGCAGCGAGGCGTTGGCGACCGGCAGCCCGGTCAGGTCCGCGACCATGGTCTGGAAGGCGAGCAGGGCTTCCAGGCGCCCCTGCGAGATCTCCGCCTGGTAGGGGGTGTACTGGGTGTACCAGCCGGGGTTCAGCAGCACGTTGCGCTGCACGACGCCGGGCACCACGCAGCCGTGGTACCCCATGCCGAGATAGGACTTGAAGACCTGATTCCGCGCCGCCAGGCCGCCCAGCGCCAGCAGCACCTCGTGCTCGCCCAGCTCGCGGTCGTCGGGGAGGCCGGCCAGGGCCAGCGGCCGGCCCAGCCGGATCGAGGCGGGAACGGTCTGGGCCACCAGCTGGTCGAGCGAGGTCAGGCCCAGCGCCGCCAGCATCTCCCCCACCTCGGCTTCGCTCGGGCCGAGATGGCGGCGGACGAAGGTATCGGTGGGCTGCAGGGCGGGCCCGGGGCGCTCGAAGCTCAGCGCCGGATCAGGCTTCGCCACTCTTGACGTACTCCTCGTAATCCTCGGCCTTCATCAGCGCCTTGAGGTCGTCGGCCGACGAGAAGCGGAGCTTGACCAGCCAGCCCTCGCCGTGCGGGTCGTCGTTGAGCATCTCGGGATCGTCCACCACCGCGTCGTTGATCTCGACCACCTCGCCGGCCACCGGCGAATAGACCTCGGCCACCGCCTTCACCGATTCGATCGTGCCCAGCTCGTCCTGGACGTTGAACACCTGGCCCACCTCCGGCAGCTCGACGAAGACCACCTCGCCGAGCTCCTGCTGGGCGAACTCGGTGATCCCCAGCACGCAGACGTCGTCCATCACCCGCACCCATTCGTGCTCCTTCGAGTACAGATAGTCGCCGGGATACATGCTGTCGTTCACCCTCCTGTCAGGCTGGATGCGAGGAGAGCCTCGCCTGGTCTCGGATCCGCTTTATATATACACCAACCGGCCGTCTCACGCGGGCGTTCTCTGGCGGCGGTAGAAGGGCAGCCCGACCACGGCCGCGGGCAGCGTCTTGCCGCGCACGTCCAGGCCCAGCGCCGTGCCCGGCGCCGCCAGCGCCGGCGGCACGTAGGCCATGCCGATGGCCTTCTCGAGGGTCGGGCTCCAGCTGCCGCTGGTGACCTCGCCCACCGCCTTGCCGTCCGCCAGAACCGCGTGCCCCTGGCGGGCGATTCCCCGCCCCTCGACCATGAAGCCCACCAGGGTGCGCTGGACCCCTTGCTCGCGTTGCTGCGCCAGCGCCGCGCGGCCCAGGAACTCTCCCTTGCCGAGCTTCACCACCCAGGACAGCCCCGCCTCGAGCGGCGTGGTGCGCTCGTCGATCTCGTGGCCGTAGAGCGCCATGGCCGCCTCCAGGCGCAGCGTGTCGCGCGCGCCGAGCCCGGCCGGCGCCAGGCCGTGCGGAGCGCCGGCGGCGAGCAGGCGCCGCCACACCGCCGCCGCTCCGGCAGGCTCGAGGTACAGCTCGAAACCGTCCTCGCCGGTATAGCCGGTGCGCGAGATGATCGCCGGCACCCCGGCGACCTCGCCGCGTGCGAAGGTGTAGTAACGCAGTCCGGCGATGCCCGTGGAGGCCAGCGGTTCGAGGATCGCCAGCGCCCGCGGCCCCTGCAGGGCGAGCAGGGCGTAGCGGTCGCTCTCGTCGGTGATCTCGACGGGCTCCACGGGCTCGACGGGCTCCCCGGGCTCGGGGAGGGCGACGGCTCGATCCCGGATCCAGGCGAAGTCGCGCGCCGCGTTCGAGGCGTTGACCACCACCAGGAAGTCGTCGTCGGCCAGGCGATAGATCAGCAGGTCGTCGACGTAGGTGCCGCGCTCGGTCAGCAGGCCGCTGTAGTGGGCGCGCCCGGGAGCCAGCTGCGCCACGTCGTTGGGGGTGAGCCGCTGCAGCAACCGCGCGGCGCCGGCGCCGCGCACCCGGACCTCGCCCATGTGCGAGACGTCGAAGAGGCCGGCCGCGCCGCGCACCGCCCGGTGCTCTTCGATGACGCCGGCGTACTGCACCGGCATCTCCCAGCCGGCGAAGCCCACCATGCGGGCGCCGAGCTCGCGATGGCAATCGTAGAGGGGGGTGCGCCGCAGCTCCGGGCCGGCGGCTGGCGAGATGTCGGGAGGTGCCATTGCTCGCTCTCTCCGGTAGAGGGCGACCCTATCATGGGCGGCAGGCGACGGTCGTCACCGCTTCGACACGCCGCCGCCACGCCCTGGCCGCCGGCGCCGGCCATCGTCGAGCCCTTCGGACCTCCGCACGGCCGGGGGACGGCCGGGCCAAGCTGCTCGCGCCGCCTCGCGGCCGTTTTTTTCAGAGCCTTTCCGTGTAAAGCTATGCGCCAGCCGAGGTGACCGCATGAGGCTCCTGATCATCCGCCACGCCATCGCCGAGGACCGCGAGGAGTTCGCGCGCACCGGCAAGGACGATCGCCTGCGCCCGCTCACCGACGACGGCCGCAAGAAGATGAAGCAGGCTGCCCGCGGCCTCAAGACCCTGGTCCCCGAGATCGACCTCCTGGCCACCAGCCCGCTCACCCGCGCGGCGCAGACCGGCGCGGTGGTCGACACCGTCTACGGCGGCCTGCGCGAGGTGGAGATCGCGGAGCTCGCGCCCGAGGCCTCGCCGATCGAGCTGTTGAGCTGGCTGCGCAAGCAGACCGGCGAGATCGTGGCGTTGGTCGGCCACGAGCCGAGCATCAGCCTGGCGGTCTCCTGGCTGCTGACCGGCACCGAGAAGCGGCTCTTCTCCTTTCGCAAGGGTGGCGCCTGCCTGCTCGAGTTCCCCGGCGAGGTGGGCGCCGGCACCGCGTCGCTGCTCTGGGCGCTGACCCCGGCACAGCTGCGCGAGCTGGCGGGCTGAAGCTCGTCCGGCCGTGGCGGGCAATGGACGCTGAGCGCTGGGCGATGAGAGACGCCGCCGAAGAGTCCTCCTCAGCGCTCCTCGAGCGCTCCCCCGAGGAAGGGGCGCGCCGCCTCGCCCTCGCCTACCTCGACGCCGCCGGCACCGCCGTGCCACGGCTCGCCGACCGCGACGACGACGAGGCGCTGCACGATCTGCGGGTGGCGCTGCGCCGCTTGCGCAGCTGCCTCGACGCCTATGCCTCTCAGCTCGGCGACTGCGTGCCCGGCAAGCTCGCCCGCCGCCTGCGCCGGCTGGCGGACGCCACCGGACCGGGCCGCGACGCCGAGGTGCAGCTCGCCTGGCTGCGCCGGCAGCGCGCCGATCTCACCCGCCGCAACCACGGCCATCGCGCCGGCCTGGCCTGGATGCAGGAGCGCCTCGAGCGACGGCAGGAGCGGGCGTACGACGCGCTGCACGGCGAGGTGATGCGCGACTTCCCGCGGGTCGAGAGGGGCTTGCGGCGGCGGCTGTCGGTCTACCGTGCCGAGGTGCGCCTGGACGGCGGCCCGGCGCCCGGCTTCGGCGCCGCCGCCGCCGCCATCTTGTCGCAGCGTGCCGCCAGCCTCGGCCGCCGGCTCGAACGCATCACGGCGGCCGGCGAGGTCAGCCGCGCCCATCGCGCCAGGATCGGCGCCAAGCGCCTGCGCTATCTCGCCGAGCCGCTGGAGCAGCTGCTCGCGGCGGACCGCCGGCCGGCGGCGCGGGCCGGCGAGCTGGTGCGCCGCCTCAAGGAGCTGCAGGACCTGCTCGGCGAGCTCCACGACGCCCATGTGATGGAAGCCGAGATCGCCGCGGCGGTGCGCGACGCCGCCGCCGAGCGCGCCGAGCGCCTGCTCGAGCTGACCCTGGCCGCCGGCGAGATCGACGCGGTGCGGCTACGCACCGAGCGCCGGCGGCCGCAGGAGCCCGCACTGCTCGCCCTGGCGCGCCGCAACCGCGCCCGCCGCGACGCGCTGTTCGGCGATTTCGCGGCGCGCTGGCAGGAGGAACCGGTCGCCGAGCTGCTGGCGGCGGCCGGCGCGATGGCGGCGGCCCTGCGCGGCGGGGAGGCCGCCGCGGCGACGGCGCCCGCGGCGTCCCCGGAGGCGGAGCGGGCGCCGGTGGTTCGGGAGGCCGGCACGGACGCGGCGGCGGACGGCGGCGCGGCTCCCGGGCTCCCGGTGGCGGGCGGCCGGCGTCAGTAGGCGCCGCCCAGCGTCTGGCCGCCGTCGACGACCAGCACCGCGCCGGTGGTGAAGCGCGAGGCGTCGCTGGCGAAGTAGAGCGCCGCGCCGAGGAGGTCTGCGGGCTGTCCGAGGCGGCCCTGGGGGATGGCCGCCAGGGCGCGCTCGCGGGACCGCGGGTCCTGCCAGAGCGCCTCGCTGAAGCGCGTCTGGATGAGGCCGGGGGCGAGCGCGTTGACGCGGATGGAATCGGCGGCGAGCTCGAGCGCGAGGGTGCGGGTGAGCATCAGCACCGCCGCCTTGGTGACGCCGTAGATGCCGAGGCCGGCATGCGGCACCATGCCGGCGACCGAGGCGAGGTTGAGGATCGAGCCGCCGCCGCGGGCGCGCAGCAGGGGCACGCAGGCGCGGGTCACCAGCGCGTAGCCTTTGACGTTGACCTCGAAGGTCTTGTCCCAGTGCCCTTCGTCGGCCGCCAGCAGCGGCCCGAAGTGAGGACTGGTGGCGGCGTTGTTGACCAGCACGTCGAGGCCGCCGAAGGCGTCGCGCACCGCCTCGGCCAGCGCCTGCACCTCGCCGGCGCGGCCGGTGTGGCAGGGCAGCGCCAGCGCCTCGCCGCCGGCGTCGCGGATGCGGCCGGCGGCGGCCTCGAGCTCGGCGCGCTTGCGGCTGGCGAGCGCGACCCGCGCGCCGGCGGCGGCCAGGGCGCCGGCGATCGCCTCGCCGATGCCGCGCGAGGCGCCGGTGACCAGCGCCGCGCGGCCGGTCAGATCGCAACGCCAGGCGGCGGGCGCGGAGATCTCGGGCATGGCGGCAACCATACCGCAATGCCAATGTCGGACCGCCGGGTTCCACAAGGGTTCCCGGTGCCATGAAAGGGAGGAGCAGCCATGAAGGGACGCAGCATCGGCATGATCCTGTTGGCGGTCTACCTGATTCTCGCCGGCCTGGTGGCACTGTTTGCGCTGACTTTCGCCGGCCTCCCGATGTTGATGGGCGTCATCGCCCTGCTCGCCGGCATTGCCATCCTCATCGGCAGATGAACCGGCCGGGCACGGGGAGGAGCGGCCGGCAGCCCGAGACGCCGGCAGCCCTGGCGGCGCCGGCGGCCCTGGCGGATACCGGCCGCCCTCCCCGGCGCTCGGCTGATACTCTTTACGGACACGCCACCGGCCCCGGCGGCCGGGCGGGCGACACCAGGACACCAAGGAGGCAGCGGTGGCGGTAGAGATCACGGGCCGGTATATCGGCCAGCTCAAGACGGAGATGACCCACGGTCCTTCAGGGGCGGTACTGCGCACCGCCGCGCCGGCGGACAACCAGGGCGACGGCAGCTCGTTCTCCCCCACCGACCTGGCGGCGGCGTCGCTCGCCTCCTGCATGGTCACCACCCTGGCCATCGTCGCCGAGCGTGACGGCATCGACCTTGCCGGCGTCAGCTTCCGGGTCGAGAAGCACATGGCCAGCGACCCGCGGCGGATCGCCAGCCTGCCGGTCGAGATCCACCTGCCGGCCAGCCTGCCGCCGGCCGCGCGCCAGAAGCTCGAGCGCGCCGCCAGCACCTGCCCGGTGCACCGCAGCCTGGCGCCGGAGGTGGAAAAAGACGTGCTCTTCGTCTACGACGTCTAGCGCCGAGGCCGGCGCCGGGCGGTAACCCGACTCCCGAGGCGGCCGGTTGGCGCCGGCCGCTCAGCTCTTGGCGTCGTACCAGCTGGCGCCTGAGCCGACGTCGACCCGCAGCGGCGCCGCGAGCTGGGCGACGCCCTCCATCTCGCGGCGCACCAGCTCGCCGACCGGCTCGACCTCGGCCTGCGGCAGCTCCAGCAGCAGCTCGTCGTGCACCGTCAGCAGCAGCCGGGCGGCGGGGTGCTCGCGGCGCAGGCGGCGGTCGATGGCGATCATCGCCAGCTTCAGCAGGTCGGCGGCGGTGCCCTGGATGCGGGCGTTGATCGCCATGCGGCGGGCGTTCTCGCGCAGGTTGTGGTTCTTGCTGCGGATGTCCGGCAGCCACCGCACCCGGCCGTACATCGTCTCCACCTTGCCGTCGCGTTCGGCGTTCTGCGAGCGTCTCCTCGACGTAGCGGCGGACTCCCTGGTAGCGGTCCAGGTAGGCGGCGATGAAGCGCTCGGCGTCGCCCTTCGGGATGCCCAGGTTCTGCGACAGTCCGAAGGCGCTCATGCCGTAGAGGATGCCGAAATTGATCGTCTTGGCGGCGCGTCGCTGCTCGGCGCTGACCAGCTCCGGCGCCACGCCGAAGACGGTGCCGGCGGTGGCGCGGTGGATGTCCTCGCCGGCGGCGAAGGCGCGGATCAGCTCCGGCTCGGCGGCGATGTGGGCGAGGATGCGCAGCTCGATCTGGCTGTAGTCGGCGACCACCAGCGCCTGGCCCGGGCCGGCGACGAAGGCGCGGCGGATGCGCTGGCCCAGCTCGGTGCGGATCGGGATGTTCTGCAGGTTGGGGTTGGCCGACGACAGCCGGCCGGTGGCGGCCACCGCCTGCTGATAGCGGGTATGGAGGCGCCCGTCGGCGCCCACCATCGCCGGCAGCGCGTCGACATAGGTGCTCTTGAGCTTGGACAGCTCGCGGTAGCGCAGCAGCAGCTGGGCGATCGGGAACCCGCGCAGCGCCAGCCCTTCGAGGATCTCGGCGCCGGTCGAGTAGCTGCGCGTCTTCTGGGTGCGCTTGGGCGCCGGCAGCCCCAGGCGTTCGAACAGCACCACCCCCAGCTGCTGCGGCGAGTTGAGATTGAAGCGCTCGCCGGCCTGGCGCCAGATCTCCTCCTCCAGCTGCGCCACCTCCCGGCCCAGCTCCACCGACATGGCTCCCAGGTAGCCGGTGTCGAGCAGGATGCCGGCCTCCTCCATGCCGAGCAGCACCGGCAGCAGCGGCATCTCGATCTCGCGGAAGACGCGGTCCAGGGCGCCGGCGTTGCCGGCCGCCAGCTCCTGGCGCATGCCGGCGGCCATGTGGCGTGCCAGCAGCACCCGCTCGCCGGCGTAGGTCAGCAGGCGCGGGTCGCCGGGCTCCGGCGCCTGTCCCTTGTCCCAGCCCGCCTCCTTGGCCGACAGCGGCCGGGCGTTGAGCCGCTCCAGCGCCAGCTCCTCGAGGCTGTGGCCATGGAGCGACGGCTTGAGCAGGTAGGACGCCAGCATGGTGTCGAACAGCTCGGCGCAGCAGCGTTCGCCCTCGGGGCAGAGGCGCAGCACCTCCTTGAGGTTGTGCCCCGTCAGGCGTGCCCCGGGATCCGCCAGCAGCCCGCCGAGCGTCGCCACCGCCGCCGCGCGCAGGCCGGGCCGCCGGAAGTCGGCGAACAGCGCCGGTTCGCCGTCGCTCGGTGCGCCGCCGGGCGCGGCCGCCACCGCCAGGCCCAGCGCCGGCGACTCCCCGATCACCGCCGCGAACAGCTCGTCGCCCACCCGCAACGTGCCATGGGTGCCTCCGGCATCGCCGGCACCGCGGGCGGCGGCCGTCAGGACCATGGCGCTTTCCCACTCTGCTGGCGAGAGCGCCTCTCGTGCCATCGGAGCGGCGGCGCCGCCGGCCGGTTCGGCGCCGCCCGGCCCGCCGCCGGCGAGCGCGATCTGGACGGCGGCCGGCTCCGGCGCCAGCTCCTCGACCAGGGAGAGGAAGTCGAGCTCGGTGTAGAGGCGGCGCAGCGCCGCCGTGTCCGGGGGATCGCGGCGCAGCGCCGCGGGGTCGAAGGGGACGGGCAGATCGGTGTGGATGGTCGACAGCTCCTTGGACAGCCGTGCCTGCTCGGCGTGCTGTTGCAGGCCCTCGCGATAGCTCTTGCGCGTCACCTCGCCGGCGCGGGCCAGCAGCTCCTCGAGCGAGCCGAACTCCTGGATCAGCGCCTTCGCCCCCTTGTCGCCGATCCCGGGCACGCCGGGGATGTTGTCGATCGAGTCGCCCATCAGCGCCAGCACGTCGGCGACCTTGGCCGGCGGCACGCCGAAGTCCTCGGTCACGCCGTTCGGGTCGTAGAGCTTGGAGCGGCCGGTGTGGTAGAGCGACACCCGCGGCTCGACCAGCTGCATGAGGTCCTTGTCGGCGGAGACCAGGATCACCTCGTAGCCGTCTGCGGCGGCGCGGCAGGCGAGGGTGCCGAGCACGTCGTCGGCCTCGTAGCCCGACAGCTCCAGCACCGGGATGTGGAACGCTTCCAGCAGCCGGCGGATCCAGGGCAGCTGGCTGGCCAGGTCTTCGGGCATCGGCGCGCGGTTCGCCTTGTAGTCGGCGAAGCGCTCGCTGCGCAGCGTCTTGCCGCCCTCCAGGGCGACGCCGATCAGCTCCGGCTGCTCCTCGCGCAGCAGCTTGCGCAGCATGGTGACGAAGCCATAGATGGCGTTGGTCGGCTCGCCCTTGGAGTTGGACAGGTTGCGGATGGCGAAGAACGCCCGGAAGATGTTGGAGTAGCCGTCGATCAGGAACAGCCGCTGGGCACGAGCCCCGCCGCTCGCGGCACCCTCGCCGGCCCCGCCGCTCGCGGCGCCGCCTGCATCGGCCGCGCCGGCTGCGGCGCCGCCGGGGGGGAGGGGTCGGCAGGGGTGGCTGGGTTGGCCATAGGGAACGGATTCTAGCGCCGACTAGCCGACCGCCTGCCGGCCCGACCGCCGCCAGCCTGGCACGCCCCTCGCACGTCCTGGCGCGGTCAGCCGCCGGCCGCGCCTCGCGGCCGCATGGGAGGCGGGAGGCGCCGAGATGTCATTGCTGGCCTGGATCGTCCTCGGTTTGATCGCCGGGCTGCTGGCGCGGGCGCTGTTGCCCGGCCGCGACCCGGGTGGCTGCATCCTCACCATTCTCGTCGGCATTGCCGGCGCCCTGCTCGGCGGCTGGCTGTCGACGCTGCTGGGCTTCGGCGGCCTCGCCGGCGGCCTGGACCTGCGCAACTTGGCGATCGCCGTGCTCGGCGCCATCGTCCTGCTGATCCTGTCGCGCCTGCTCACCGGCCGGCGCGTCTGACCCGCCGCCGGCCGGCAGATCTGACCCGCCGCCGACCGGTCGACCTGACCGCCGCCGACCGGCAGGTCTGACCACCGCGCCTTACCTGCGGGCTTGGGCGAGCAGATGCGCCGCCTCGGGCAGGATCAACGCTTCGAGGGCCAGCGCCACCGCCTTCGGCGAGCCCGGCAGCAGGAACACGGCGCGGTCGCGCACCAGGCCGGCGGCGGCGCGGCTGAGCATCGCCGCCGCCCCGACCTGCTGGTAGGAGAGCATCCGGAAGAGCTCGCCGAAGCCCTCGACGGCACGGTCGAACAGCGGCGCCACCGCCTCGACCGACAGGTCGCGGGGCGAGAACCCGGTGCCGCCGGTGAGCACCACCACGTCCAGACCGGGCTCGGCGAGCAGCCGCCATACCGCCGTCCGGATCGCCGCGACGTCGTCGGCGACCAGGTCCGTCCCCACCACCCGATGCCCGGCGGCCGTCACCGCCTCGCGCAGCACCCGGCCGCTGACGTCGTCCTCCCGGGCGCGCGAGTCGCTGACGGTGATCAGCCCGAATCCCAGAACGGCGGGCGAGCGGGCCCGATGCTCCTCGACGCTCACCGCGCAACGCTAGCACGGCCCCTCGGGAAGTGTCCGCTTCCGGGACAGCCGCTTCCCGGAAGCGGACAGCCGGCACCGCCGCCAGGCGCCCGAGCCGCGACCGGAAACCCATTGTTTGCAGCGGCATGCAGACCAGGTGAAACCGTGGCACGCGAGCTGCGTAAGGCATGAGGTGAGAGGGGGCTCACTATGGGTATGGATATCGCTCGCACCGGTCAGGTCCAGAAGCGCCGCCGGCGCAATGCCTTCATCGCCGCCGGCGCCGTGGTGGCCATCGGGTTGATCACCCTTGGCCTGTCCCAGCTGAAGCCGGCCGCCCCGACCGTCGAGCGCCAGACCGTCTGGATCGACACGGTCCAGCGCGGTTCGATGCTGCGCCAGGTGCGCGGCTCCGGCACCCTGGTGCCGATCGACTCGGCGGTGCGCTTCATCTCGGCGCAGGTGGAAGGGCGCATCGAGCGCATCCCCAACCTCCCCGGCGTCACCGTCGGGCCGGATACCGTGCTGATCGAGATGAGCAACCCCGAGGTGCAGCAGAACGCCGCCGAGGCGTTCGCGCAGCTCAAGGCGGCGCAGGCCGACGCCGACAACCTGAAGGCCCAGCTCACCACCCAGCTGCTCAACCAGCAATCGACCGTGACCAGCGCCAAGTCGGCCAGCGCCCAGGCCGACCTGCAGGCCGAGGCCAACAAGAAGCTGGCCGGCGACGGTCTGATCCCGGAGATCACCCTCAAGCTCTCCCTGCTCAAGGCCGAGGAGCTGCGCAAGACGGTCCTCATCGAGGACGACAAGTACAAGCAGGCCGAAAACTCGGTCGCGGCGCAGAACGCGGCGCAGGAATCGCGGGTCGAGAACCTGGCCGCGGTCTACGACCTGCGCAAGCACCAGGTGGACTCGCTCACCGTCAGGGCGGGCCTTGCCGGTGTGCTGCAGGAGGTGCCGGTGCAGGTGGGCCAGCGCGTCACCGCCGGCACCACGCTGGCGCGCGTCGCGCGTCCCGATCAGCTGAAGGCGCAGCTGCGCATCCCGGAGACGCAGGCCAAGGACGTGCGCATCGGCCAGCAGGCGTCGGTCGACACCCGCAACGGCCTCGCCGCCGGCTCGGTGTCGCGCGTCGCCCCGTCGGTGCAGGATGGCACCGTGCTGGTGGACGTCGCGCTGCACGGGCCGCTGCCGCAGGGCGCGCGCACCGACCTCTCGGTGGACGGCACGATCGAGATCGAGCGCCTCGAAAACGTGCTCTACGTGGGCCGGCCGGCCTACGGCCAGGCCCAGAGCAAGGTCGAGATGTTCAAGCTGAGCAAGGACGGCAAGGAAGCGACCCGGGTGCCGGTGATGCTCGGTCGCAGCTCCGTGAACACCATCGAGATCGTGAGCGGGCTCAATCCCGGCGATCAGGTCATCCTGTCCGACACCTCGGCGCAGGACGGTTTCGATCGCATCCGGTTGAACTGAGCGCGCATCGCTCGACACAGGACACTACGCTCCATCCATTGACGCGGGGGCATTAGGAGAGAATCGATGAACGCATCCACGGAGTCGTTGATCCAGCTCGACGGGGTGACCAAGGTCTTCCTCACCGACGAGGTCGAGACGCACGCGCTGTCCGGCATCCATCTCGAGATCCGCAACGGCGAGTACGTCTCGATCGCCGGCCCATCGGGTTGCGGCAAGACCACCCTGCTGTCGATCCTCGGCCTGCTCGACACGCCGTCCGAAGGCAAGTACCGGCTCAACGGCAAGCAGGTGGCCGAGCTGTCGTTCTCGGACCGTGCCCGCATCCGCAATCAGGAGATCGGCTTCATCTTCCAGGCCTTCAACCTGATCGGCGACCTCACCGTCTACGAGAACGTCGAGCTGCCGCTGACCTACCGCGGCATGCCGGCCAAGGAGCGCAAGGAGCGGGTGCAGGAGGCGCTCGAGCGGGTGGGCATGTCGCACCGCATGAAGCACTATCCGTCGCAGCTTTCCGGCGGCCAGCAGCAGCGCGTGGCGGTGGCGCGGGCGGTGGTCGGCAAGCCGTCGATCCTGCTCGCCGACGAGCCCACCGGCAACCTCGACTCCCGCAACAGCGAGGCGGTCATGGAGCTGCTGGCGGAGTTGCACAAGGAAGGCGCCACCATCTGCATGGTGACGCACGACCCGCGCTTCGCACGATACGCCGAGCGCACGATCCACCTCTTCGACGGCCGGGTGGTCGAGGAGGAGCAGGGGCCGCAGCGGCAGGTGGAGGAGAAGGAGCTCGCCGAGCGCGGCTTCGTAGTCTAGCTCCGGGGCCCCCTGCCGGGCCGCAGAGGGGCCGGGAACCGCCAGCTCCGCGGCCCAAGGGCGGTAGAGTGATGTCATGACCTCCCCGCCCCCCGCCCGGGCCTTGATCGCCGACGACCAGCGGCAGGTCCGCGAGGCGTTGCGCCTGCTGCTCAAGGCCGAAGGCTTCGAGGCGGTGCTGGCTTCGTCTCCCGCCGAGGCGGTGGCGGCGGCGGCCACCCGCGAGCTCGACGTCGCGCTCATCGATCTCAACTACTCCCGCGACACCACCTCCGGCCAGGAAGGACTCGACCTGCTGGGCCGCCTGCGCGACATCGACGCCGCGCTGCCGGTGGTGGTGATGACCGCCTGGGCGAGCATCGACCTGGCGGTCGCGGCGATGCGGCAGGGGGCCCGCGACTTCATCGAGAAACCCTGGGAGAACCAGCGCCTGCTCTCGGTGCTGCGCATCCAGGTGGAGCTGGCGCGCGCCCTGCGGCGCGGCGACCGCCTGCAGGCCGAGAACCAGCTGCTGCGCG
This sequence comes from uncultured Acidobacteriota bacterium, assembly GCA_963732005.1. Lineage (GTDB taxonomy): Bacteria > Acidobacteriota > Thermoanaerobaculia > Multivoradales > UBA5704 > JASLEW01. Next base: position 1,137,198 of record CAVSXT010000005.1, on the reverse strand, counting down.
ATGCCGGCGGCGCCGGCGCCGGGGACCCCGAACGGCGGCCGCTGCCGATCGCCGAGTCGCCCGAGATGCGGCAGGTCGTCGAGCTCATCGAGCGAGTCGGCCCCTCGGCGGCCAACGTGCTGATCACCGGCGAGCACGGCACCGGCAAGGGGCTGGTGGCGCGGGCGCTGCACGCCGTCTCGCCGCGCGCCACCAACCCGCTGATCACCGTCAACACCGGCGGCCTGTCGGAGTCGGTGTTCGAGAGCGAGCTCTTCGGACACGTCCGCGGCGCCTTCACCGACGCCAAGGAGGACCGCGTCGGCCGCTTCGAGCTGGCCGACGGCGGCACCGTCTTTCTCGACGAGATCGCCAACATCACGCTCTCCCAGCAGGCCCGCCTGCTGCGCGTCCTCGAGACCGGCGAGTTCGAGCGCCTGGGCTCCTCGCGCACCCGCTCCGCCGACGTGCGCGTGCTGTCGGCGACCAACGCCGACCTGCGCCAGGAGGCCGCCGCCGGGCGCTTCCGCCAGGACCTGCTCTTCCGGCTCAACACCGTCGAGATCCGCGTGCCGCCGCTGCGCGCCCGCCGTGCCGACCTGATGCCGCTCGCCGAGCGCTTCCTGGTCCAGCACGCCGGCCGCTATCGCAAGCCGCTGCGCGGCTTCGCCGACGACGCCGTCAAGGCGCTGCTCGCCCACCACTGGCCGGGCAACGTGCGCGAGCTCGACCACGCGGTCGAGCGCGGCGTGCTGATGGCGGCGGGCGAGCGGCTGCGCGCCGCCGACCTCGGCCTCGATGCCGCCAGGGGCTCGGCGCTCCCCGGCGCCGTGCCGCTCGAGGAGCTGCCGCTCGAAGGCGTCGAGAAGGTGCTGATCGAAAAGGCGCTGGCGCGCCACGGCGGCAGCGTCAGCCACGCCGCGCACGCGCTCGGCCTGTCGCGCAGCGCCCTCTACCGGCGGCTCGAAAAGCATGGCCTCTGAGCTGCCGGCGAAGGAGCGGCCGCAGCCGCGCAGCTTCGAGACCCGCATCCTGCTGCTCGCCCTCGCGGTCGGCCTGCCCGGCACACTGCTCGCCCTCGGGCTGCTGTGGGCGGGTACCTACTCCGCGGCGACCCGCTGGACCCTGGCCGTGCTGCTCATCGGCGCCTGGTGGGCGCTCGCCTCGACCGTGCAGGGGCGGGTGGTGCGGCCCCTGCGGACGCTGGCCAACCTGCTGTCGGCGCTGCGCGAAGGCGATTTCTCGCTGCGCGCCCGGCCGGCGGCCCGCCTCGACGCCCTGGGCCAGGTCTTCGAAGAGGTCAACGCCCTCGGCGGCACCCTGCGCGAGCAGCGGCTGGGAGCGGTGGAGGCGGCGGCGCTGCTGCACCGCGTCATCGAAGAGGTCGAAGTGGCGATCTTCGCCTTCGACGACCGCGACCGGCTGCAACTGGTCAATCGCGCCGGCGAGCGGCTGCTCGGGGCGCCCCCCGAGCGGCTGCTGGGGCGCTCGGCGGCGGTGCTCGGGCTCGCGGGGTTCCTGGCCGGCGAGGAGGAGCGCATCCTCGACCACACCTTCCCCGGCGGCCCGGGCCGCTGGGACGTGCGGCGCAGTCGCTTTCGCGAGCGCGGGCTGCCCCACCGGCTGCTGGTGATCTCCGACGTCTCCCGCACCCTGCGCGAGGAAGAGCGGCAGGCCTGGAAGCGGCTGATCCGGGTGCTGGGGCACGAGCTCAACAACTCGCTGGCCCCGATCCGTTCGATGGCCGCGACGCTGTCGTCGCTGATCGGCCGCCAACCGCCGCCCGACGACTGGCGCGACGACGCGCAACGCGGCCTCGAGATCATCGCCGACCGTTCGGAGGCGCTGCTGCGCTTCCTCGCCGCTTATGCGCGCCTGGCCCGCCTGCCGCCGCCGCGGCTGGCGCCGCTCGCGGTGGCGGCGCTGATCCGTCGCGTCGCCGCGCTCGAGAACCGCCTGCCGGTGTTCGTCGAAAAGGGAGTCGAGGTGACGGTGGAGGGCGACGCCGATCAGCTCGAGCAGCTGTTGATCAACCTCGTCCGCAATGCCGCCGACGCGGCCCTGCCCACCCGGGGCGGCGTCGGTATCGGCTGGCGGATCGATCACGGCGTCCTCGAGGTGCAGGTCGAGGACGAGGGGCCGGGGCTGGCCAGCCGCGAGAATCTTTTCGTGCCCTTCTACACCACCAAGCCCACCGGCAACGGCATCGGCCTGGCCCTTTCCCGCCAGATCGCCGAAGCCCACGGCGGCACCCTCACCCTCGACAACCGCCAGCCGCCGCCGGGATGCGCGGCGCGGCTGCGGCTGCCGCTGAGGGTCCCCCAAGGCGAAGCTCCGACCAGGAAGGACCGGGGCGCCGCTTAGCCGCCCCGCTCAGGTGTTAGCCGCCCCGCTCAGGCGCTGCTCTCAGTGGGCGCCGGTCAGTTCGCACCGCCGCCCGCGCCCGCCGGCGGCTTCTTCAGCTCCGCCAGCATCTGGCGCGCGCTCGCTGCCTCGGGGTCGTTGGGCGCCAGGCGCACGAAGGCTTCGAGGTGCTCCCGGGCCCGTGCCAGGTCGCCGACGTTGGTGTAGCAGAGCCCCAGCATGTAGTGCGCGCGGGAGTTGTTGGGGTCGGCCTGCACCAGGCTCTCGAAGATCTTGGTCGCCTCGGGGATGCGGTTGCCGTTGTAGAGCTCGATGCCCTGGTTCAGGGGATTGGCGGCATCTCCCTTGGCCCCAGCCATCGCCGCCTTGGCCTGCTCGGCGCGCGGATCCTTGAGCTGTACCAGCACCTTGTAGCGCAGCTGCAGGGCCGACAGGCTCTGCGGCGCGGCGGCGACCCAGCGGTCGGCCACCGCGAGAGCGGCGCGGTAGTCCTGCTTGCCGAGATCGATGTTGGCCATCGCCCCGTAGGCGGGCTCCAGGGTGCGGTCCACGGTCAGCGCGCGATCCAGCTCGGCGGCGGCCTCGTCCGGCCGCTTTTCGCGTAGCGCGTCGGCGGCCTCGTTGTAGAGGCTCACCGCCACGTCGCGGGCCACCTCCGGCGAGGGGTGGGCAGCGGCCAGCGCGTCGAGCGCCTGGGCGGCGTGTGGCTTGTCGCCGAGCGCCTTGAGCGCCAGGTAGCGGTCCATCATCACCCGCTGGTTGGCGGGCTCGAGCGCCAGCGCGCGATCGGCGGCGGCCAGCGCGTCGGCGGGCCGTTTCTGCTCGAGGTAGACGCCGGCCAGGATAGCCTGCGGCGCGGCCAGCTTGGGATCGAGCTGGGCCGACTGCTCGAATTTCACCGTGGCGGTCGCCAGGTCCTTGGCCTTGAGCGCCGCGACCCCCTCGTTGTAGGCGATGCTCGCATCCTGCCGGGCCTTGGCCGCGGCGGCATCGGCCGGCGGCGGCGTGGCCGGCGCGGCAGGAGCGCCGCTGTTGCCGGCGGCGGGGGCCGCGGTCGCGCCGGAGGTGCCGGGCGTGCCAGGCATCCCGGCGCCGGCGCCGCCGGTCGCCCGCTGCATGGCGTAGCCTTCCTTGAGCGTGTCTTCGATCTTCAGCTTGAGCGGTTGCTCGAGCGTGACGTAGCCGTCTTTTTCGAGGTGGATCCGGTACTGGCGTTGCGCGTCGAGGACGATGGCCGAGAACTGGCCGCGCCCGTCGGTGGTCTTTTCGACCTTGAAGGTGGCCATATCGGGGCTGGTGATCACCACTTTGACACCGGCGATCGGCGTTCCGGCACCGGCATCGACGACGGTGCCGAGCAGGCGGCCCTGGTCGATGGCGCGGGCGGCGCCGGCGCCGGCGGGCAGCAGCAGCAGCGCGCAGGCAAGCGCGCGGGCGAATGCTCTCATGGGCGAACCTCCCAGTGGATTGGCATCTGCTGGCTCCGGGTGTCCGGCCGCCAGGTCCATGCCGTGGGAAAGAGATTTTTGCATGACTCATGCCGCACCCGCCGCGAAGGGACCCCCCACGGCCTCGAGCCGGGGGTCCCCGCTGGCGACCGGCCTGTCACCCTCCAGCCATCTCGGCGCCGCATGCCCCGCTTAGGATCACCGGCGAGGTTGTTCGATCCCCGGGAAAAATGACCATGAAGCTGGCTGGCGACTTGGCGGAGTTCTCGCTCGCGGACCTGATCCAGGTGGCGGGAGTGGCCGGACGGACCTGCCGGGTCCGCGTCATGGCTGCCGACGGCAACGGCACCCTCTACCTGCGGGGCGGCGAGGTGGTGAGCGCCGCGTTCGAGGACCTGGCCGGCTTCGACGCATTCGTCGGCCTGGTGGCGGCCCGCGCCGGCCACTTCCAGGTCGAGAACGGCGTCGAGCCCGAACAACCGAACCTGCAGGGCAACGTCCAGAAGCTGCTGCTCGAGGCCAATGCCCGCATCGAAAGCGGCAAGCTGCCGCGGCCGCAACGCCGGCCATTGGCGCCGCCAGCCCCACCGGGCGCCGCCGCGGCGCCCGGCAGCCGCGCCCGCGGCGCCTGGATCGGCGGCGTCGCCGTCCTGCTGCTGCTCGGCGCGGTGAGCTGGCTGGCCCTGGCCCGCCGCGACGTCGCGGCAGTGGGCGACGACGCCGGCGCCGGCGCCGCTGCCGGCGGCACGACCGCGGCGCCTGCCGCGGCGCCCAGCCGGCCGCCGGTCGAGGCGACGCTGCTGACCGGCCCGCGCGACGCCAAGCCGGCGCTGATCTCGGGCTCGCCCCCGGCAGCACCCGATCCGACCTCGACGCTGAAGCCGTCGATCGTCTGCCGCCTGCTCGTCGATCCCGGCGGCCGCGTCGCCGACGCCAAGGTCTATCGCTCGCGCCTCGATCTCGCCGCCTTCGAGGACGCGGCGCTGGACGCGGTGCGCGGCTACCGCTTCAGCCCCGGCCGGCTGGCCGGCGCGCCGGTGCCGGTCTGGATCAACTGGCCGGTCACCTTCCGCTGACCGCCGGCCGCGGCCGGCATGACGCTTGCCCAGGAGGGATTTCGCGATGCAGCTGCGCACCGCAGTCACCGAGCTCACCGCCGGCACCGCAGCACGCACGGCAGGTAACGCCACCTTCAAGGCCGCCATGGCGGTGGCGATCGCCGCGGCGACGGTCTGGACACTCCCGGCCGCGAGCCCGGCCGCCGCGGCGCCGGCGCCGACCCCTTCAGCCACCGTTCAGGTCAAGGGTTCCGACACCATCGGCGGCAAGCTCGGCCAGGACCTGGCCCAGGCCTTCGCGGCCCGCCACCCGGGGATCGAGGTCAAGTGGGAGGCCCTCGGCTCCGGCACCGCGTTCGTCGGTCTGCTCGACGGCTCGGCGCAGCTCGGCGCGGCCTCGCGCGGCGTCAAGGAGAACGAGCTGGCGGAAGCCCGCAAGCTGGGCGTCGAGCTGCGCGAGTTCGTCATCGGCTACGACGGCATCGCGGTGATCGTCCACCCCGACAACCCGATCTCCGAGCTCACCATCGCCCAGCTTTCCGATCTGTTCACCGGCAAGCTCCGCAACTGGAGCGAGGTCGGCGGCCCGGACCTGCCGGTGCGGCTCATCTCCCGGCCCAGCTACTCCGGCACCTTTTCTTTCTTCCGCGACAAGGTGCTGCGGCGCGGCAACGACAAGGGCCCCGAGGACTATGCCGCCGGCACCGAGACCGTGGAGGAGAACGGCGCCATCCTCGACAAGGTGGCGCACGAGCGCGGGGCGATCTCCTACGTCGGCATCGGCTGGGTGAAGCCGGCGGTCAAGACGCTCGGCGTGGCGGCCCGGGCGGGACAGCCGGCGGTGCGCGCCGGCGTCGCCACCGTGCGCGACGGCTCCTACCCGATTTACCGGCCGCTGCTGATGTACAGCCGGGGCGAGCCGCACGGGCCGAGCCGCGAGCTGCTCGCCTTCATCCTGGCGAGCGACGGCCAGCGGCTGGTGGCGAAGAACGATTTCGTCCCGACCGACAACCCGGCGAGCCTGCCGCCGGAGACCACCGGCCGGTCAGCAGCCGCCGCCGCGGCCGCCAACCCGCCGCCGATCGTCCGCGTCGAGTTCCCCAAGGGCGTCGGGCTGACCGCCGCCGCCCAGGCCGCGCTCGCCATGCTGGCCGAGCAGGTGAAGGCAAGCGGCAACCGCCTGCTGGTGGTCGGCCACGCCGACATCCACGGCAGCCGGACGGTCAACGCCCGCGTGTCGCTGGCGCGCGCCAACGCCGTGGCCAGGGAGCTGGTGCGGCTGGGGGTGCCGGAGGGGACCATCCAGGTCGCGGCACGAGGCGCCGACGAGCCGGTGAGCAGCAACCAGAGCAGCGCCGGCCGCGGCGCCAACCGGCGGGTCGACGTGACCATCCTCAATCCGCCCGCCTCGTCGGCGGCGTCCCATTGAGCTGCCGCCGCCAGTCTCGTCGCCGGGCCCGTCTGATAGCATCTTCAGGCGACGAGCTGGCGACGAGCAGGCACGGGAGGAGGCCGGGATGCTGGCGGAACGGATCGGGGAGATCGAGGCGGCGCTGGCCGCGGACGGGCTCGATGGTTGGTTCTTCGCCTGCTTCCAGAACAACGACCCGATCGGCCTGGACCTGCTGGGACTGGCGGCGGCCGGCAAGCTCCTCACCCGCCGCTGCTACTACCTGGTGTCGCGCCATGCCGAGCCGTCCAAGCTGGTCCATGCCCTCGAGCCGGCGAGCCTCGACCACCTGCCGGGCACCAAGTCGGTCTACCTCACCTGGCAGGAGCACCGCGAGCGGCTGCTGGCGCTGGTGGCGGGGCATCGCCGGCTGGCCGCCCAGTACAGCCCCGGCAACCAGCTGCCGTCCATCTCCCGGCTCGACGCCGGCACCGCCGAGCTGTTGCGCGAGGCGGGCGCCGAGCTGGTTTCGGCCGCCGATCTGGCGCAGCGCTTCGCCGCCGCCTGGAGCACCGAGCAGCTCGCCGGGCACCGCCGCGCCTGCACCCACCTGCACGCCATCGTGCACGATGCCTTCGGCCGGGTGAGCGCCGCCCTGCGCCGCGGCGACTCGATCGACGAGTACACGGTGCAGCGCGGCATCCTCGACGCATTCGGGCAGGCCGGCCTGTGGGCCGAGAGCGACCCGATCGTCGGCGTCAACGCCAACAGCGCCGATCCGCACTACCAGCCCGGCCCCGGGCACTCCTCGCCGATCCGGCCCGGGGATTTCCTGCTCATCGACCTGTGGGCCAAGGAGCGCGCGCCGCAGAGCGTCTATGCCGACATCACCTGGTGCGGCGTGTGCGCCCCCTCCCCTGGCGAGCGCCACGCGGAGATCTTCGGCCTGGTCGCGGCCGCCCGCGACGCCGCCCTGCAGCTGGTGCGCAGCCGGTACCCGCAGCAACCGGTCCAGGGTTTCGAGGTCGACGACGCCGCCCGCGAAGTCATCCGCCGGGCCGGCTACGGCGAGCGCTTCTTTCACCGCACCGGGCACTCGATCGGCACCTCCGATCACGGCCAGGGCGCCAACATCGACAACCTCGAGACCCACGACACCCGGCTGCTGCTGCCGATGACCGGCTTCTCGATCGAGCCCGGGATCTACCTGACCGGCGACTTCGGCGTGCGCAGCGAGATCAACGTCGCGCTCACGCCGGCCGCCGTGGAAGTGACCGGCGGCGAGCCGCAGCGCGAGCTGCTGCGCCTGCTCGCCTGATACGCCGATCAGTAGGTGTCGCCGGGCTGGAGCGTCACCACCTCGCAGGCGACGCCCAGGTCCTCGAGCGCCTTGACCAGCTGCTGCGGCGTGCCGGTGAGCACCGGGAAGGTACCCCAATGCACCGGCACCACCTTGCGCACCCCCAGGTAGCGGCAGGCGCGGGCGGCCTGCGACGGATCCATGGTGTAGAAGTCGCCGATCGGCAGGAAGGCCAGCTCCGGACGGTACAGCTCGGCGATCAGCTGCATGTCGGAGAACAGGGCGGTGTCGCCGGCATGGTAGAAGGTGTAGCCGCCTGGCAGCTTGACGATGAAGCCGGCGGCGGCGCCGCCGTAGAGCATCCGATCGCCGTCCTGCAGCCCGCAGGAATGGTCGGCCCGCACCATCGAAACCGTCAGCCCCAGCACCTCGACGGTGCCGCCGAGGTTCATGCCGGAGGTGTTCTCGACCCCCTTCGACGCCAGCCAGGAGCACAGCTCGTAACAGCCGACGACGTGGCGCGGCTGGTGGCGCTTGGCCAGCTCGACGGCATCGCCCATGTGATCGCCGTGCGAGTGAGTGATCAGCATCGCGTCCAGGCGGTCGAAGCGGTGGAGCGGTTTGGGGCAGGCCGGGTTGCCCATCACCCAGGGGTCGATCAGCACGACCTCGCCGCCGGGCAGCGTGCAACGGACCGTGGCATGGCCCAACCAGGTGAAGCTCGGACGCGGGTGTTGATTGGTCATAGTCCCCCCTCTCGGTAGCCGCGAAACCGGCGTCATTCTACCCGACCTCCGGCGTCCCCCTCGGTCCGCCCGCGGGCATTTCAACACCGGCATACGCCGCCAGCGACTACCGGGACGGCACCATGACCTCCACGACGATCTGCGCGACCCGCGGCGATCACCGATTTGCATCAAACGATGCCGCACTGTGCATCATTGGATGATGCACGCCGGCGTCGACTGCGAGGAGACAGTGGGGCGCCGGGCCGGAGCCCGGCGGGAGGTTTGGGCCTAGACCTGGAACTGCTTGAAGAAGTTGTCCCGGAGCTTGGCGTTGAACGCGTGGTCGGTCAGCCGGTAGTAGATGGTCTGGGCGTCGCGGCGCGGCGCCACCAGCCCATAGGCCTTGAGCTTGGCGAGGTGCTGCGACACGGCGGACACCGAGACGCCAAGCATCTCGGCGAGGTCGCACACGCACAGCTCCTTCATGTTCTCGAGCAGGTAGAGCAGCTTGAGCCGGGTCGAGTTGCCGGCCAGGTTCATCAGCTCGGCCGCTTCCTCGATGTCCGGCGTCCCCTCGAGGTTCTGCCTGATCTGGGCCATTTCCTTCTGTGACATGTTGGGCGCTTCACCTTTCATGGTTTCCTCCAGCAGTTCCTGCGATCCGTATGACATCCCGGCCCCGCGGAGCCGAGCTCGACGTGTTTCGGTCCTACCGCAATTGCCATCGCCGTTCTCCGGCGTGACCCTGAACCGGGGGCCCCCAAGGCTCCCAGGGCCAACGGCCACGCTATTGAACAATCTCGATTGTACTCCGTTCGCCGCGAAAAGCTAGGGGGGCAGACCACCTTTTTCGACTAAATTGTCCCGCTCTGGCGTCGCAGAGCACTTATAGGGATCAGTTAACGGCACTCAAATATCTTCATAGATTGACAGTTATACACATCTCCGTTGTAGCCCAAGCATACAATCATCGTAGGAGGACATGCGGATGGCCAAACGCATCACCATCGAGTACTGCCGAGTTTGAAACTACGGACCCCGTGCCGCCGGTCTGGCGGACGAGCTGGAAGGCAGCCTCGGCATCCGGCCCGAGCTGATCAAGGGTGCCGGGGGGATCTTCGACGTCAAGCTCGACGGCGAGCTGATCTTCTCCAAGAAACAGGTGGGGCGCTTCCCCACGCCCGGCGAGGTCCAGGCGGCGATCGCCGCCCGTACCGCCGCCAGCGCCCCCTGAGGTTGCCGGCGCCATGGGGCTGATCACCGCGGCGGCGCTGCTGTTGGCCGCCAGCCTCGCCGGCCTCGGGCTCGGCATCGAGGAGCGCCGCCGGCGGGCCCCCGCGCCGCCGACGGTGCCGCCCGGCGGCACGCCGGCGCCCGGCGCCGCCGCCACCGTGCTGCTGCCGGTCCGCGACGAGGAGCGCAACCTGGTCCCATGCCTCGCGGCGCTGCTCGCCCTGCAGGGACCGCCGGCGGTGCGGGTGATCGACGACGGCTCGAGCGACGCCACCGCCGCGTTGGCGGCGGCGGCCGCCGCCGCCGAGCCATGCCTGACGCTGCTGGCGGCCGGCCCGCTGCCCGCCGGCTGGCGGGGCAAGGTGCACGCCCTGTGGGTCGGGGCAAAGGGCGTCGAGTCGGACTGGCTGCTGCTCACCGACGCCGACGTCCGCCTGCGCCCGGCAGCCCTGGCCCGGGCGCTGGCCACCGCCGTCCGGCGGCGCCTGGACGCGGTTTCCTTCACCGGTTTGCAGGAGGCACACGGTCTGGGCGAGAACCTGCTGGTGCCGGGCGTCTTCGCTCTGCTCGACGCGCTGCTGGGAGACTGGGAGGCGGCGGCGGCCGGCGGCGGCATGGCGGTGGCGAACGGCCAGTTCCTGCTGCTCCGGCGGGCCGCCTGGGAGAGCTGCGGCGGCTTCGCGGCGGTGCGCGACGCCGCCATCGACGACGTGGAGATGGCCGCCCTGCTGCGCCGCCACGGTTTCCGCACCGGCTTCCTGCGGGCGCCGGATCTGGTTGCGGTCCGCATGTATCAGGGATGGCGCGAGTCGACCCGCGGCTGGCGGCGCAATCTCGGCGGCCTGATGGGGCATCGTCCCGCCGTCGCCCTGGCGGCGCTCGGAGCCCTGGTGGTCCCGGCGCTGGCGCTGGCCGCCGCGCTGGCCACCGGGTCCGGGGGCGCCGCGGCGCTGCTCTGGGGCGCCGGCGCCGCGACCTCGGCCTGGCTGCGGGCCGGCAGCGGCAACCGGCCGGCATTTGCCCTCCTCTATCCGCTGGACGCCCTGGTGGTGGCCGGCGTGCTGGCGGCCGGGGTGAGGGATCGCCGCCGCGGGCGGCTGCTCAGCTGGAAGGGCCGGGAGATGCCGGTGTGAGGCGGTCCTCGTACCAGCAGCGCTGCCCCGCCGACTCCTCGACCGCCACCCCCATCACCGCCACCCGCGAGCCGCGCAGCACGGCCGCCAGGTCGTGCCACAGCATGCGCGCCAGCAGCTCGATCGAGGTGTTGGCGAGCGGCAGCAGCAGCGTGTCGGCCGCCGGGAAGACGTAGCAGCGGTCGCCGAGGCGGGCCTCGATGGTGTCGCCGCTGCGGGTGCAGCGCAGCCGCTCGCTGGCCGCGGGCAGCAGCGTGCGCGAATCGAGGCGGGAGCACAGCGCGCGCAGCTCTCGCTTGCAGAGATCGAGATCGACCAGCAGCCCGGCATCGTCGAGCTCGGCGCCCGCGAGCTCGAGCTGCACCTGGTAATTGTGGCCGTGCAGCAGCTCGGCGCCGCCGTCGCTCCACAGCGTGAAATGGGCGGCCGAGAACTTGAAGTCCTCCTTGGCGAGCACGACGCGGTAGCAGGGCAGCAACGACACCCGGGGATTCTACAGGCAGCTCCCCGGTCCCATACTATGGGGCGCCATGCCGGAACCGCCGACCACGCCCGCGACGCGGACCTCGCGCACCTCGCCTACCCTGCGCACCCTGCGCCGGCCGCTGGCGGCAGTCGCCGGGCTGGCGCTGCTGGCGCTGGCCGGCGGCGGCGTGCCCGGCCAGGCCGGCGATCCGACGGCGCGCAGCAGCTTCGCGCCGGCCGATCAGCTGCCGCAGTATCCCTCCCACCGTCTCTACCATCTGCGGCACCTGCGCCTCGACCTGGCCTTCGACCTGCGTCGCCATGCCGTCGCCGGCACCGCCACCAACGTCGTCACGCCGCTGCTGCCCGGCCTCGACCACCTGGTGTTCCATGCCGCCGGCCTGGCGATCACGCGCGCGCGGCTGGCCGGGCCGCCGGGGTCGCTGGGAGCGCCGGGGGCGCCGGCGGCGCCGCCTGCGGACACCGAGCTCGCCTTCACCGCCGATCCCGCGGCGCAGACGCTGACCGTCCGCCTGCCGCGCGCCTACGGTCCGCAGGACACCCTGGAGGTGGCCATCGACTACTCGGCGCGGCCCAAGGCCGGGCTCTACGTCGTCGGCCCCGATTCTGCCTATCCCGATCGCCCCTGGCAGCTGTTCACCGACGGCGAGCCCGACCTCAACCGCTACTGGTTCCCGAGCTGGGACGAGCCCGACGAGCGCGCCACCAGCGAGCTGCTGGCGACGGTCGAGCGGCCGTTCGAGGCGATCGGCAACGGCCGCCTGCTGGCGGTGAGCGACCGCGCGGACGGCCGCCGCACCTTCCACTGGTCGATGGACGTGCCCCACAGCACCTACCTGATCTCGGTGGTGATCGGCGAGTTCAGCCATACCAGCGACCGCTGGCAGGGCGTGCCGCTCGACTTCTACGTCCCGCCGGCGCTCGCCGACCGCGCGGTGCGCGCCTTCGGCCACACCGCCGACGCCATGGACTTCCTGTCGCGGGTGACCGGGCGCCCCTATCCCTATGCCAAGTACTCCCAGGCGACGGTCTACGGCTTCATGTGGGAGGGCATGGAGAACGTCTCGGCCACCACCGAGACGATCGACTCCCTGCGCGACGCGGTGGAGGCGCTCGACCATGCCAACGACGACCTCGTCGTCCACGAGCTGGCCCACCAGTGGTTCGGCGACCTGGTCACCTGCCGCGCCTGGTCCGACGCCTGGCTCAACGAGGGGATGGCCACCTACTTCGAGGCGCTCTACCGGCAGCACCTGGCCCAGCAGGCCGGCGCCCCGGGCGACGACGAGCTGGCGTGGCGGCTCGACGAATCGCGCGTCAGCTACCTGCGCGAGGACCGCGAGCGCTACCGGCGGCCGCTGGTCACCAGGCGCTATGTCGACCCGCTGCGGATGTTCGATGCCCACACCTACGACAAGGGCGCCCTGGTGCTGCACATGATCCACGAGCTGGTGGGCGAGGACGGCTGGTGGCAGGGCGTCCGGCTCTACCTGGCGCGCCACGCTCTCGGCACCGTCGAGACTCACGACCTGGAAGCGGCGTTCGAGGATGCCACGGGGGTCGAGCTGGGCGCGCTGTTCGATCAGTTCGTCTACCGCGCCGGTTACCCCGAGCTCAAGGTGCACTGGGAGTACCAGGCCGCCGCGGGCCTGGTGCGCCTCGAGGTGCGGCAGACCCAGGAGCTGGACGGGGCGACCGGTCTGTTCTCGTTCCCGCTGGAGGTGGCGCTGCTCGACGAGCGGGGAGCGGCGGTGGTGCATCGCCTGGCCATGGCCGCGCGACCGCTGCAGGACCTCTTCGTCGCCAGCCCGGTCCGCCCGCGCACCGTCGTCGTCGATCCACGCGGCACGCTGCTCAAGACCCTCGATTTCGCCAAGCCGGTTGCCGAGTGGGTCGAGCAGCTGCGCTCGCCACTGCCGCTCGCGGCGCAGCTCGACGCGGTGCGGGCGCTGGCCGAGCTGGGCAGCGACGACGCGGTGGCGGCGCTCGGCGAGGCGCTGCTCCATCACCGTTTCTACGGCTTGCGGCAGGTCGCGGCGGCGGCGCTGGCCCGCATCGGCACCGCCTCGGCGCTGGCGGCGCTGCGTCCGGGCGCCCGCGACACCGATGCGCGCGTCCGGGCGGCGGCGCTGGCCAGCTTCGGCGCCTTCCCCGATCATCCGGAGCTGATCGCGCCGCTCGGGCGCGCCCTGACCGGCGACGCCAGCTATCGCGCCCGCGCCGCCGCCGCGACGGCGCTCGGGCATTTCGAGGACCGCCGCGCCGAGGTGACGCCGCTGCTGCTGCGGGCGCTCGGCCAGCGCAGCTTCCTCGAGGAAGTGCCGCGGGCGGCCATCCAGGCCCTGGCCGGCCTTGGCGCCCCCGAGGCCTTCGCCCAGGCTCAGCGCCTCGCCCGCTATGGCAGCCCGCAGCCGGGGCGCGCCGACGCCATGCTGGCGCTCGCCGTCTATGCCCACGGCAGCGACGAGGCGCAGCGCCACGAGGCCAGGCGGATCCTCGAGGGTTACCTGGACGACCCCGATTTCACCGTGCGCACGCGCGTGCCCGAGGCGCTGGCCGAGCTCGGCGACCCGGACGCGATCCCGGCACTGCAGCGCAGCCTGCGGGCCGAGGTGCAGGACGACCAGCGCCACCCCCGCGAGGACGCGCTGCGCGAGCTCCAGGAGATGGCCGCGAAGCCACCGTCCGAGGAGACGCTCGCAGACCGCCTGCGGCAGCTGGAGCGCGCCAACGAGGTGCTCCAGGAGCAGCTTCGCCAGTTGCAGGAACAGCATCCCACCCCCCACTCGTCGACCTCCGGCGCGCCCCAGGCGCCGCCGCGCTGAGCGCGCGTGAGCGAGCCCGGCGGCAAGCGGGGGGAGCTCCTGCCGCTCCTGGGGCTGTTGCTCCTCGGCGCGTCGTGCGCGGTGGCGATCTACGTGCCGCGCGAGGAGGACGCCTTCATCTACTACCGCTACGCCCTGAACTGGGCGCGCGGCCTGGGCCTGGTCTTCAATCCCGGCGAGCGGACGGAGGGGTTTTCGAGCCCGCTCTGGATGTGGGTCGCCGGCGCGATCGCGCGGCTGGGATGGATCCTGCCGGTGGCGGTGCCGGCGGCGGGGGTCGGCTGCGGCGCGGCGGCGATCGCCGCCACCTGGCGCCTGGCGTGCCGGGTGGGGCTCGACCGCTGGGGACGCCTCGCGGCGCCGGCCGGCCTGGCCCTCTCCTACCCCTTTCTCTATTGGTCGCGCAGCGGTCTCGAGACGCCGTTCTACTCGCTGCTGCTGGTGCTCACCGCCAACCTCTACCTGGCGGCGGAGCATGCGCCGCCCGTCGCTCCGGAGCGGCGGGCGCGGCTGCGGCTGGCGGGCGGCGCGGCCCTCGGCCTGCTCGGCATGGCGCGGCCGGAGGGGCTGCTGTTGGTGCCGCTGGTGGTGGCCGATCGCCTCGCCGACCGCCGCGACCGGCGGGGCGCGGCCCGCTACCTGCTGGCTGCCGCGGTCGTCTACGGCGCCTTCCTGGTCTGGCGGTACCGCACTTACGGCAGTCTGGTCGCCAACACCAGCGTCAGGTTCGATCCGCTGCTGGCCGGGCGGGCGGCGAGGCAGCTCGGCGGCTACGTCCTGCAGCTTGGCCTGCTGCCGCCGCTGCTGCCGGCGCTGGCCTGGTCGCTGGCGCGGCGGCCGCGGCCGGACCGGCACCGGGCGGTCGCCTTCCTGCTTGCCGTCGTGGGCGTCCTGTCGGTGCTCTTCCAGCTCGCTGCCGGCGGCGAGTACCGGGGCGAGTTCCGTTACCTGGTCCCCACCCTGCCCTTGCTGCTGGTGGCGATCTGGTGGTCCGCCGAGCACCTCGAGCTCCCCTGGTGGAGCGCTCGCCGGCCGTTCGCCGCCTGGCCCGGGAGGACCTTGCTCCTCGGGCTGCTGCTGGCCGGCTCCCTGACCAGGATCGCCCAGGACCTGCCGGCGGCAGGCGAGTGGCAGCCGCTGGTCAGGCAGTGGACCGTGGACGTCGACGATCCGTCGGACTGGCGCGTCGTCACCTGCCGGTGGTTGTCCTCCCACCTGCCGGACGACAGCCTGGTCGCCCTCGGCCAGATGGGCAGGATCCCCTACTACCTGGTCGCGGCCGGCCGCGACGTCGCCTTCGTCGACACCCTCGGCCTGGTGGACCGGCAGGTCGCCGCCACCTACCGGCTCGACCACAAGCTGGTCGCGATGGGGCGGGCGCTGCTGGCCGGCCACTCGCTGGACGAGGCGCGCCGGCAGGGTCGCCATGAGCGGGAGGCGAGGTTCACCGCCTACGTCCTTGGCCGGCGTCCGGAACTCATCCTGATCGAGCTGGTGCTGGAGCGATCGCGCCGGCTGCAGGCGCTGGTGCAGGACCCCGGCTTCAAGGCGTGTTACCGGGAGATCGTCGACCTGCCGCTGGACCAGCCCATGGTGCGGGTCTTCGCGCCGCAGCGGGGCGTGCCGGGTGCCTGCCCGCGTCCACCGGCGCTGCCGGTTCAGGGCGGCGGCGAGGCGTCGGGCGGGCTGGCCAGATAGGCCGCGCGCCGGATCAGCTGCAGCAGCTCGGCGGCGCGCGCCTCGCCGGGCAACTCCGCCGCGAGAGCCTGCGCCGGCGCGAGCAGCGCCTGCAGTCGGGGTGCGGGGTCCCTGGCGGCCAGGGCTTGCGCCAACCGGACCGCCAGCCCCGCCACGCGCAGGGCCGGCGATGCGGCCGACCAAGACAGGCGGAGGTCGGAGACGCGCACGACCAGGGTCGCGACCGGCCCTCCGGCGCGGGTGCCGGCCGCGTCCGGCTCTCCTGCCGCGGCCGCTCCGCCTGCCTCGCCGGCGGCGTCACCTTCGCCTGCCGCGGGCACCGCGCCTGCCGCGGTTGGTGCGCCTACCGCGGTTGCCGCGCCTGCCGCGGATGCCGCACCTGCCGGACGACGGGAGATCAGCCGCAGGGTGGCGAAGCCGCGTCCTGGCGCCAGCGCGCCGCCTGCCGGCGCGGCGGCGGCCATCGCGCGTCGCTTGCTCTCGGAGCTGGACGACGGTGCGGCATCGGCCTGGCGGCCGGCAACGAGCAGCGGCGAGGCCGGCGGAGCGTCCGCCGCGGAGCTGGCGGAGAGGGCGGCGCCAGGCGTGGTGCGCAGCTCGATCTCGTAGAGAGCCGACGCGGCGCCGCGGCCGGCGACGGCGCCGACGCGGCGGAAGCGCGCCACCACTGCCGGATCGAACTCCACCGCCACCGCGCCCGAGCCTGGCGGCCCGCCGAGCCCGTGCGCCGCGACCCGCAGCAGGTAGATTGCTCCGCCGCCAGGCAACGGCGCTCCTTCCGCCTCCAGTCGTGGGCGGCTCGCCGCCGGCCGCTCTGTCTCCAGGTCGAAGGCGTTGGCCAGCTGGTCGATCCGCACCGACGCAGCCGGCGGCAGGCGGCCCTCCGCCAGCTCCTGCCGGACCCGGCGGTAGCCGCCGGTGCCGGTATCGGCGCCAAAGCTCGAGCGCAGTGGCGCAGCCTGCCCGCTGAAGGCCGCCAGGCGCGCCGGAGCCTGCGAGGCCGCATCCTTCGCTGTCGAACCCGGCGATGGTGCGTACTTCGCCGGCGGGACCACCGACGCCGCGCTCTTCGCCGCCGGAGTCGCCGGCGCCGGCACGGCGAATCCCTGCTCGCCCTCCGCCGGCCGCCGGCTCCCTCGCTGCTCCGCCTCCTCGCGAAGTGGGGACTCGGAGGTAACCTTGATCTCGTCTTCGGTAGCGGGCTTGCCGGCATCACCGCCTGCCCGCGCGCCGGCCGCAGCCTGCATTCCAGTCGCACCCGCGCCACCCTCGCCGACGGCGCCGGCAGGCACCCGCTCTACCGGCGGCGGAGTGGTAGCCGCGGCTCCGCCGGCAGGCGCCAGTGGCCGGGTGGCGCGCAGGAGCGGCGGCGCCAAGGTTGGTGGCGGCGGTCCGGCGGGCGCGAACATCTGGCGCCTTGCCACCGGCTGGTCCGCCGGCGGCGCTCCGGCCGCCATCTTGGCGCCCGGCTTGGCGGGCGCAGCGGGGGGCGCCCCGGGGGGACCGGCGGGGCCGCCGGCCGGCGGCGGCTGCAACTGCATTGGCGCCTCCGCCGGTGGTGCCGCCGGCTCGGACCAAGAGCGGGAGGCCGGCGAAGCCGCCCGCTCGGCGCTTTGGCCAGGGGCGGCGGCGCCGGCCCCGGCAGCGGCGGAACCGGGGCCGCCGGCGAGCTCGGCCGCATCGCGCCGCCAATGGTTCTCCAGGACCCGCAGGCCGATCACGCCGCCGGTGATCGAGGCCGCCACGACCGCGGCCGCCACCCAGACGCGCCGGGGTCGGCGGCCGGGTCGCCTGCGCCAATTGTCTCGAGTGGGGTGACCGCCGGAGGTTTCGGCCGGCTGGTACCCCAGGCCGGGCCGTACCGGAATGTCCTCGCGCAGCCGCCGCAGCAGATCCGCGGGCGGCGCTCCGCCCTCCCGCTGGGCGTGACGGGCGAGGCGCCGCGCCACCCGCCACCGCTCCCAAGGACCCCAGCCGCTCACGGCCTCGCCTCCTCGCCAAGGTGCCGGGCCAGAGTGGCGAGGGCCCGCTTCAGCCGCTTGCGGATCGCCACGCCGCTGACCCCCTGATCGAGGGCGATCTCGCGCACCGACCGTCCACCCCAGTAGAGGGCGGTGACAGTGAAGCGCTGATCGTCGGGCAGCACCATGACCGCTCGCCGCAGCCGATCGCCGGCTGCCGCTTCGCCCAGCACCTCGTCGGCCGCCGGCGACGGGTCCTGGATCGCCTCCTCGACCCGCTCCTCGAGCGGCACCAGGCGGCGCGGGCGGCGAAGGTGGTTGAGGAAGACGTTGTAGGCGATGCGGCAGAGCCAGGTGGAGAACTGCGCCTGGCCCTGGAAGCCGGCAAGGGCGTCCCAGGCTTTGCGATAGGTTTCCTGGGTCAGGTCGGCGGCCAGGTCGGAGTCGCCGCAGAGTCGCCGCAGCAGGGCGTAGACGCCGCGATAGGTGCGTTCCACCAGGCGCTCGGCGGCCTCCCGGTCGCCAGCCGCCATGGCTGCCAGCAGCCGCGACTCCTGGACCTCGTCCGTCCGCGCCGGAGCGCCCATCTCGCCTCCCCAGGTCTTGCTTGCCATCGCGGTTCCGAGCACAGCCATCCTATCCACTACAGACACCCGGCGGCTCGAAGAGGAAACCGACTGCGGGTCAGGCCTCGTCGCGGGCTACCAGCTGCACCACCACCTCCATGTGGCCGGTCTGGGGAAAGAGATCGAGCAGATGGAGGCTCTCGATCCGGTACACCGGGTCCAGCAGGCGCAGGTCCCGCGCCAGGGTGGCGGCATCGCAGGAGACGTAGGTCAGGCGGCGGGCGCGCCGGGCGGCCAGGGCCTGGCGGACCTTGCCGGCGAGGCCGGCGCGCGGCGGATCGACGACCACGCGGTCCGGGCGTTCCGGCAGCGCCGCGATCCAGGTCTCGACAGCCTGGCAGACTCCCGACACCTGTTGCAGCCGGTGGCGCCGCACGTTGTTGCGGGCATGACGGGCCGCCACACGGTCCGCCTCCACGGTCACCACCCGCCCGTAACGGCGCGCCAGCGGCAACCCGAACAGTCCCACGCCGCCGTAGAGATCGAACGCCTCGCCTCCTTCCCACGGTCCGACCACCACCTCCACCAGGCGCGGCAGCAGTTGCCGGTGGACCTGGAAGAAGCAGCGCGCATCGTAGGAAAAGACGAGATCTCCGACCGTCATGGACACGTCGCCGTGTGGCAGCCCCGGTACCAGCGGCGCCGCGGTCACCGCGCCGCCGTCTCCCGCCGCCAGGTCGAGCCGGCGGTGTGGCGAGCCAGCCAGAAGGCCGGTGAGCTCGGGCAGCAGCTCCTCGAGCTCCGGTACCAGCAGCGGGCAGCGCGACATCGCCACCACCTCGTTGGTGCCGCGGGCGTGGTACCCAACCCGCACCGCTCCGGTGGCAGCATCGACCGCAGTGTGCAGCTGGGTACGGAGCCGGTAACCCCATGGTTGACCGGACACCACCTCGACGTCGGCGGGCAACTGAACGCGCCCCAGCCTTGCCAGCGCCTCCATCACTGCCGCCGCCTTGAGCCATGGTTGCAGCGCATCGTCCAGGTGTTGCAGGTCGCAGAGGCCGGTGGCGCTGAGCTCAGGATAGGGGTCGGGGCGGCGTGCGGGGCCGGGCGCCAGCACCTCGACGATCGCCGCCCGACCGTAGTCCGCATGTCGTTCGGTCAAGCGCACCCGCAGGCGGTCCCCGGGAGCCGCCCGTGCGATGAAGATCGGTACCCCCTCGAGCCGCGCCAGCCCGTCGCCGCCCAAGACCAGCTTTTCGACCTCGACCTCGGCCTCCTCGATCAGCGCCAGCCGCAGGCCCGGGGCCGGAGGTGCGACGTGCGCCGCCTCCCGGGGCGGCCGCTCGGAGCGCCGGTGGCGCTGGGCCCGTTCCTGCACTCCCGCCCGCCGGCCGCGGTCCGGACCAGTCGCCCGCCGGTTGCGGTCGGGTCCAGTCGCCCGCCGGTTGCGGTCGGGTCCAATCGCTCTCCGATCGCGGTCTGGGCCTGTTGCTCTGCGGTCGCGGTCTGGGCCTTCCGACCTTCGGGGTCGTGCCGGCTTCTCCGACCGCCCCGGTTCAGCCGGCCCCCCAGTCGGCCGGGGACGCGTTGGGCGCTCTCGCCGATCCGCTGCGTGGGGTGCGCCCCGCCCCCGCGGCACCCGGGGCCTTGACGGGCCAGGCCCCTCCGCACTCTGGTGTCGGCCCGGGCTTCCGGCTCGCCGCTGGCCAGATGGCCCCTCCGGCCTCTCGACCCGCGGCGGTCGCCGCCGCTCGCCTCCGGCGCCGCCGGCCGGCGCCGACCGCCGCCCCGCGCCCGGCTTGGCACCGCGCACCCCACCCGGCCCGCTCCGCCCGGACTCGCGCGCCCCGGGTGGGCGCCGCCCGCCACTGCCCGCGCTGCCTCCGCGGCCACCGCCACCGCCCGCGCGACCGCCGCTCCCCGCGCTGCCTCCGCGGCCACCGCCACCACCGCCGCCGCCTTTGCCCGCCGGCCGCGGCATCAGGGCACCCCTTGGAGCAGCAGGTGGATCCGCGGCGCCAGGGCCGGCAGACGGCGCTGGATCTCGGCCCGCAGCTCTTCCGGACGGTGGCGGCGCGACAGGTGGTGAAGCACGATGGCGTCGTTTTCGAAGCGCTCCGCCTGGCGCTCGATGTCTTCGATGTGCAGGTGCTTGTACCGGTCGCCGCCGCCGCGCTGCGCCTCGCCGAGGAAAGTGCACTCGAGCATCAGGATGCGGCTGCGGAAAAGCGCCGGCGCCAGCTCGAAGACCCGCGGCCCGGTGTCGCCACAGTAGGACAGCCAGAGCTCCTCCACCACCTCCGCGGTGGCGACGCCGCGCTCGCGCAACGCCACCAGCTCGTGCCCGGAGAGCCCCTCCAGACCGGCGGCCAGCCGCCGCTTGCGGCGCACCAGGTGGTACCCCAGGCTGGGCACCACGTGGTCGGTGGCGAAGGCCTCGACCTCCAGGTCGCGGCCGACCTCCACCCGCGCGCCGGCGGCCAGCGGCACGATCTCGAAGCGATAGCGCGCGCGTTCCAGCCGTTCGGCGGCGGCGGCCAGCGCCGCCAGCGGCTCGGCGATTTCGACCGGACAGAAGACGCGGGTGTCGGCGTTCTGGTGCAGGGAACGCTGCGACAGGACGTATGGCATCCCGAGAGCGTGGTCCAGATGGCCATGTGAGAGGAAGACGTCGCGGGCTCCGGCCAGCTGCGCGGCGCCGCGGCCGGTATCGAAGGCCAGACCGGGCGGATGGATACGGAACCAGGTCTCGTCGCCGGCCAGCGACCAGCCTTCGATCGCCAGGCCGCCCAAACGCAGCTCAGCGGGCCGCACTCGATCCTGCCTCCTGCGGCCCGTCCCGGGCGCCGCAAACCCCGGGATCCAGGCGCCCCAGGTCCGGCCGGATGGGCACAGCGCCGGATTGCATGGGCAAGGAAACCGTGCTGGCCACTGGTCGGGGGGTCTGCGGATCGCCGGCCGAGCACCGGCGCGGCCAGCGTAGCACAGCGCCCGCCGCTCGACGCGCGACGCTCAATCGGTCGGATTGCCGTCCCCCTGCTCGCCGTGCTTGCCGCCACCCCGCCACTGCGAGTCGCGACGGGCGAAGACGTCCATCTCCCTGGGCACCTCGATCAGGGTGCGGGTCATGGCGGGGTCGCAGACGTCGTTCTCGCACTCATATACATAGACGTTCCAGCCTTCGCGGCGGCGGTAGGCGGAGAGCGTCTGGTAGGTATTGCAGTGGCCGCACTGGACCGAGATGTTGCGGATGTCGATCTCTTCGCTCATGATGCCTCCTCGGCTGCCGCCATCATCTCTCAATTTGGCACCGGTTGGCCTGCCGCTTGCACATTCGTAAATGGCCATGAGTCTTTTGGATCTAGCATTTCCTTTGCTACTGCTGGCGGCTGGCGACGCCGGAGCGGCCACCGCAGCGACGCCTGGGGCTTCCCGCCCCGCTCCGCCCCCCACCGCCGCCGTCTCCCCCCCGGCCCCCGCGCCCACCGCTTCCGGACCGGCCGCGCTGGCCGGACCGGCCGGCGACACGGCCCGGTTCCAAGACGAGGTGGCGGTCAACGACGTGCTGGTGCCGGTCATGGTCCGCACCCGGTCCGGCTATGCCAACCATCTAGAAGCCAAGGACTTCCGGCTTTCGGTCGACGGCCGGCCGGTGCGCATCGAGAGCTTCGACAAGAACTCCGAGGCGCCCACCAGCCTGGTCTTCCTGCAGGATCTCTCGGGCAGCATGGGCACCGGCGACAAGATCGGCCTGAGCCAGGAGGTCGTGCGCCACTTTGTCACCCAGGCGCTGCCGGGAGACGAGTTCGCGCTCGCCACCTTCGCCAGCGGCCGCGGCGAGGTGGAGGTCCCCTTCACCGCCGATCGCGAGGCCATCCTGGACGCGGTCTCGCGCTGGCAGGGCTGGGGCACCACCGCGCTCCACGACGCCGTCGCCTGGATCCCCGAGATCTCCGCCGAGGGGCGCAACAGCCGGCGGTTCGCCGTATTGGTCACCGACGGCGTCGACAACGCCAGCGCCCTTTCGCCCGAGCAGGCACGCGAGATCGTGCGCACGGCGCAGGTGCCGGTCTACGTCCTCGGGCTCGGCAGCGGCAACCCCTACGAGCTGACGGCCGAGGGCAAGAAAGTGTACCGTTACGCTGACGTCCTCAACCTGCTGGCCGGGGCCACCGGCGGCCGCTACTATCCGATCTCCCGGTCCGCGGACCTCCCCAAGGCGCTCAAGGCCATCGGCGAGGACCTCAGGCACCAGTACGTGCTGGGCTTCTCGACCCGCGAGGGCGAGCGCAGCTACCGCCATCTGCGGGTCGAGGTGACGGCGAAGGGTCTGGGAGATCGCACCACCGTGGTTTTTCGCCGCGGTTACAAGGGACCGCCGCCAGCCGGCGGTTGAACCAGAGGGGAGGCCGCACCAGCCCGCCGGCCGCTTCGGGGGCGCAGAGGGACCTCTCCCTTAGCTCAAGGAGGTATCACCGATGCGGTTCAAATCATTGACTGTCGTCGTCGCCGCGGCGTTGCTGGCCATCGCCGTCACCGGGTGCGCCACGAAGAAGTACGTCAAGGAAGAGACCGGGACCGTGAACACCCGCGTCGACCAGGTGCAGGGTCAGGTCGAGCAGGCGCAGACCAAGCTCAACGATCACGACCAGCGCATCGCGGCCAACGACCAGCACATCGCCGCCACCGACCAGAAGGTGGGCGAGATCTCGAAGACCGCGCAGGAGGCGCTGCAGCGCGCCCAGGATGCCGGCAAGCTGGCCGAGGGCAAGTTCCTTTACGAGACGGTGCTGACCGACGACAAGGTGAAGTTCGGCTTCAACAAGAGCCAGCTCTCGCCCGAGGCCAAGGCGGCGCTCGACGACTTCGCGCAGAAGCTCAAGACCGAGAACAAGTCGGTCTACGTCGAGGTGCAGGGCCATACCGACAACGTCGGCTCGGCCAAGTACAACCAGGAGCTGGGCGAATCCCGGGCTTCGGCGGTGCGGCTCTACCTCAACGAGAAGCAGGGCTTTCCGCTGCACCGCATGAACGTCATCTCTTACGGCAAGGACGCTCCGGTCGCCGACAACAAGACGCGCAAGGGGCGCGCTCAGAATCGGCGGGTGGCGCTGGTCGTCCTGCAGTAAGCAGGCGGCCGAGAAGCGCATCGCCGCGCCGGCCCATCCGGCCGGTCCGGCGATGCGCCCGCTCGATCTATAGGATTGTTTCCTGCATCCCCGCGCCCCGCCTGGGTTGGCGGTTCGCTCCAGGTTCGCTCTAGCTACCGGCTTCCCGGATGATCTTCTTGACCGTATCCCCGTCGGTGAGGCCGGGCTGCAGATAGCGCAGGCCGCCGCGCTTGTCGATCACCAGCAGGGTCGGCAGCGCCGTGATGCCGAGGTCGTCGGAGATCTTGCCGTCGCTGTCGAGCAGCACCGGATAGGGGAACGGGTTCTCCTTGAGGAAGCCGCGTACGGTGTCCTCGGGCTCGCCCATGTCGGCCGCCAGGAACTGCACTCCGTGCCCCTGCAAATCACGGGATACCGGCTCGAGGATCTGCGCCTGGATGCGGCAGGGAGCGCACCAGGTCGCCCAGAAGTCCACCACCACCACCTTGCCCGGGTAGTCGAGCGGACCGAGCGTTCGCCCGTCGGTCGTCTTCAGCCGGAACGCCAGCTTGGGATCGTGCGCGGTGCCGGCGGTTGGGCCGCCGCAGGCCGAGGCCGACCAGCCGGCCAGGAAGATGGCCACCGCCGGACACAGCCAGCAGAGGGACGAGCGTCGCGGAGCTCTCGCAGTCATGGTGCGCCAAGCATAAGCCATCCGCGTAGCCGGAGTCATGCCTCCCGCGGGGTCGTCCGGTCGCCCGGTGTCCCCCGGTGTCCTCCGGCGGGAGGTGCCTTCCAGGTCTCCTCCCGATGGCCTCGAATCAGCTGCAGCCGCTGGTCGAGCCGCAGTTGACGCACTTGTAGCAGCTGCCGTTGCGGACCATGATGGCACCGCACTCGTGGCAGGTCGGGGCGTCCTGCTGGTAGAGGAAGACCGGACGCACCTGGGTGAAGGGCGAGACCGTGGCCGACGTCTGTGCCGGGGCCGGCACCGGCAGGGCCTGGCCATGGGGCTCGAGCCGCCCGCCGCCGGCCAGCGGCATCGTGGTCTGCAGCGGCGTATAGCCACCGGCCTCCGGGGAGGCGCTCTGGGCGCCGGGCGCGGGCTCGCGCAGGATCACCCCGGCGGCCTCCTTGCCCTCCCGCGACAGGAACTTCGACGCGAGCCAGCGGAAGATGTAGTCGGTGATCGACTTGGCGATCGGGATCTCCGGGTTCTTGGTGAAGCCGGAAGGCTCGAAGCGGGTATGGCTGAACTTGTCCACCAGGGTCTGCAGCGGCACCCCGTACTGCAGCGCGATCGAGATCGAGGTGGCCAGGGAATCCATCAGCCCGGAGATGGTCGAGCCCTCCTTGGCCATGACCAGGAAGATCTCCCCCGGCTGGCCGTCCTCGTAGAGCCCCACGGTAATGTAGCCCTCGTGCTCGTTGATCGAGAACTTGTGGGTGATGGCGCGCCGCTCGTCGGGGAGCTTGCGCCGCACCGCCCGCCGCTCCTGCAGCGGGGTTGGCGCGGGCGCCGGGGCGGCCGCCGCGGGCATGGAGGCGGGCACCGCCTGAGCCGCCAGGCCGGGCGCGGCCGCCGGCGATGCCTGGGACGGCGATGCCGCCGCGGTGTCCTTGCGGGTCGACAGCGGCTGGCTGCGCTTGCAGCCGTCGCGATAGATGGCGACCGCCTTCAGGCCGAGCTGCCAGCCCTCGAGGTAAGCCTGCAGGATCTCGTCCGGCGTCGAGTCCTCGGGCATGTTGATGGTCTTGCTGATGGCGCCCGAGACGAACGGCTGCACCGCCGCCAGCATCCGCAGATGGCCGGTGTAGTGGATGGACCGCGAGCCCTGGGCCGGCTTGAAGGCGCAGTCGAAGACCGGCAGGTGCTCGGGCTTGAGGTGCGGCGCCTCCTCGATCGTGTCGTGCTCGTCGATGAACTCCACGATCTCGCGCACCTGCTCGCGATCGTAGCCGAGCCGCTTGAGGGCGCGCGGCACCGTGTTGTTGACGATCTTGATCATGCCGCCGCCGACCAGCTTCTTGTACTTGACCAGCGCGATGTCCGGCTCCACCCCGGTGGTGTCGCAGTCCATCATGAACGCGATGGTGCCGGTCGGCGCCAGCACCGAGATCTGGCTGTTGCGCAAGCCGTAGAGCTCGCCGAGCTCCACCACCTCGTCCCAGGCGCGCTTGGCGGCCTGCAGCAGGTCGAGCGGCGCATGCGCCGGATCGATGCGCTTGATCGCGTCGCGGTGCTTGCGCATCACGTCCAGCATCGGCTCGGCGTTGACGGCGAAGTCGGCGAACGGCCCGAGTGCAGCGGCCAGGCGCGCCGACTGCGCGTAGGCCGACCCCGACATCAGGGCGGTGATGGCGGCGGCGTAGCCGCGCCCGACCTCGGAATCGTAGGGCAGGCCGCGCGCCATCAGCAGCGCGCCCAGGTTGGCGTAGCCCAGGCCCAGCGGCCGGAACCGGTGCGAGTTCTCGTCGATGCGCGGCGTCGGATAGCTGGCGAAGTCCACCAGCATCTCCTGCGCCGAGATCACCACCTCGCAGGTGTGGCGGAAGCTCGCCACGTCGAAGCCGCTGTCCGGCTCGTAGAAGCGCATCAGGTTGATCGACGCCAGGTTGCAGGCGGTGTCGTCGAGGAACATGTACTCGCTGCAGGGATTGCTGGCGTTGATGCGGCCGGTGCCGGAGCAGGTGTGCCACTCGTTGATGGTGGTGTCGTACTGCACGCCGGGGTCGCCGCACGCCCAGGTCGATTCGGCGATCATCCGCATCAGGTCGCGCGCCCGGTAAGTGCCCATCGGCGCGCCGCTGGTGCGCGCGGTGGTCGTCCATTCGCCGTCGGCGAGCACGGCGCGCATGAACTCGTCGGAGACCCGCACCGAATGGTTGGCGTTCTGGTAGGCGATCGAATCGTAGGCGCCGCCGACGACGTTGAAGCCGCCGCTGAAGCCGGCCTCGATCAGCGCCCAGGCCTTGCGCTCCTCGACCTCCTTGCAGCGGATGAAGTCGACGATGTCGGGGTGGTCGATGTCGAGCATCACCATCTTGGCGGCGCGGCGGGTCTTGCCGCCGCTCTTGATGACGCCGGCGAAGGCGTCGAAGCCCTTCATGAACGACACCGGCCCGGAGGCGGTGCCGCCGCCGGCCAGCAGCTCCCGCGAGGAGCGCAGCTTGGATAGGTTGCTGCCGGTGCCGGAGCCGTACTTGAACAGCATGCCCTCGGTCTTGGCCAGGGTGAGGATCGACTGCATGGTGTCCTCGACCGCGTTGATGAAGCAGGCCGAGCACTGCGGCTTTTCCTCGATGCCGACGTTGAACCAGACGGGCGAGTTGAAGCAGGCGTACTGGTTGAGCATGATGTGGGTGAGCTCGGCATGGAAGGTGTCGCCATCCTCGGGGGTGGCGAAATAACCGCCGGCGCGGCCCCAGCCGGCGATGGTGTCGACCACCCGGCCGATCAGCTGGCGCACGCTGTGCTCGCGCTGCGGCGAGCCGAGCTGGCCGCGGAAGTACTTCGACACCACCACGTTGGTGGCGGTCTGCGACCAGCTCTTCGGCACCTCCACCCCGCGCTGCTCGAAGACGATCTCGCCCTTCTCGTTGGTGATCAGGGCGTCGCGGACCTCCCAGTCGACGGCGTCGTACGGACTCACCTCCGGAGCCAGGGGCGGCGGAGCTGCCGGAGCCTCCGGAGCGCCCGGCGCCGCCGTTGCCGCAGCCGGGGCGGTCCCCGGGGTGGTGAAGAAACGCGCGAAGCGCAGGCCGGCGATGCCTGCGGGAGTGGCGGGAGTGGGCTGGTTGCGGTTCGCGTGGCCTCTCGTCTCCTCGGAAAGGGGGGTCTGCGGCTCCATGCTGTCTCTCCTCGAAGGGAATCGAAGTTTGCTACGCACCGACCTGGCGACGGCGAGCTGACGCAAAGGGCATCGTACCCCAGGCTCGCCGGCCTGTCAAGGCGCCAACCACTAGATATTGTGGTTGGTACCCCCTCGCCGCCCAGAGGTGGTGCTTCTGCTGCAAAGTGTTCCACCGCCCGGCGGCATGCCACCGGCGCCTATAATCCTCGCATGGCCAACGACGACGACGACGATCGCCGCGACCGCCCGGCCGCCACCCTCGAGCCCGCGGCACGCCGCCGCCGGCGGGCGCCGGCGCCTTCTCCCGCCGCCTCCCCTTCGCCGGCGCGCGCCGCCGGCGGCGCGCGCGAGACCTCCTCCGGCATCCCCGTCGCCGCCGCCTACCGGCCGGCCGACCTGGCGGGCATCGATTACGGGCGCCAGATCGGCGACCCGGGCCAGCAGCCGTTCACCCGCGGCATCTACCCGGACATGTACCGGCGGCGCCACTGGACCATGCGCCAGTACGCGGGTTACGCCAGCGCCGAAGAGTCCAACCGGCGCTACCGTTACCTGCTGGCGCAAGGCACCACCGGCCTGTCGGTGGCCTTCGACCTGCCGACCCAGATCGGCTACGACTCCGACCATGCGCTCGCCCGTGGCGAGGTCGGGCGGGTGGGGGTGGCGATCGACTCCATCGAGGACATGCGGCGGCTGTTCGAGGGCATCCCTCTGGACCGGGTCACCACCTCGATGACCATCAACTCGACCGCCGCCATCCTGCTGGCGCTCTATCTGGTGGTCGCCGAGGAGCAGGGCATCGCCTGGGAGAAGGTCGGGGGCACGGTCCAGAACGACATCCTGAAGGAGTACGCCGCCCGCGGCACCTACATCTACCCACCGCGCCACTCGCTCAGGCTGGTCACCGACGTCATCGCCTTCTGCGCCGAGCGGGTGCCGCGCTGGAACCCCATCTCGATCTCCGGCTATCACATGCGCGAGGCCGGCTCGACCGCGGTGCAGGAGGTCGCCTTCACTCTCGCGCACGGTCTGGCCTACGTCGAGGCCGCCCTGGCGCATGGCCTGGCGATCGACGACTTCGCCCCGCGGCTGTCGTTTTTCTTCAATGCCCACAACAACTTCCTCGAGGAGGTGGCGAAGTTCCGGGCCGCCCGCCGGTTGTGGTCCGAGCTGCTCCGGGAGCGCTTCGCGCCGCGCGACGAGCGCCTCCCTCTGGCTGCGCTTCCACACCCAGACCGCCGGCTCGACGTTGACCGCGCAGCAACCCGCGAACAACGTGGTGCGGGTGGCCCTGCAGGCCTTCGCGGCGGTCTGCGGCGGTACCCAGTCGCTGCACACCAACGCCCTCGACGAGGCACTCGGCCTGCCCACCGAGGAGGCCGCGCGGCTGGCGCTGCGCACGCAGCAGGTGATCGCGCACGAGAGCGGCATCGCCGGCGTCGCCGACCCGCTCGGCGGCAGCTACGTGATCGAGGCGTGGACCGACGAGATCGTCTCCCGAGCCCGCGACTACATCCGCCGCATCGACGAGATGGGCGGCGCGCTCGCCGCGCTCGAGGCCGGTTTCCAGCAGCGGGAGATCGCCGACGCCGCCTACCATTACCAGCTCGCCGTCGAGGAAGGGAGCGAGAAGGTGGTGGGGGTCAACGCCTTTGCCGCCGCCGCCGGCGAAGCCGAGGCGCCGACCGTGGCGCTGACCATCGACCCGGAGGCGGAGCGGGCGCAGGTGGAGCGGCTGCGCGCCCTGCGCGAGCGGCGCGACGCCGCCAGCGCCGCAGCGGCCCTGGAGGCGCTGGGGGCCGCGGCTGCCGCGGGGCGCAACGTCATGCCGGCCATCCTCGATGCGGTGCGCGCCGAATGCACGCTGGGCGAGATCGCCGACACCCTGCGCACGGTCTTCGGCGAGTATCGTGACACCTCGATCGCCTGAGCCGCGGCCTCGCGGCGCCGTATCGTGACACGAGCGCCTTGTGCCTGTAGGATGCCCCCAAACGGATGCTGAGCACGAACTCTGGCGGCGGTCGATCACTCGTGACCCCGCAGGGAGGTAACGGATGTACTTGACGCGAACCAAGCCGATCGATCAGTTGCTGGCCGAAGGAGCGCAGACCGGCGAGGGATCGCTGAAGCGGACGCTCGGTCCCTGGGCTCTCGTCGCGCTGGGTATCGGCGGCATCATCGGCGCCGGCCTGTTCGTGCGGACCGCGGCCGCCATCGCCGACCGCGCCGGTCCGTCGGTGGTGATCGCCTTCATCGTCGCCGGGGTCGGATGCGCCTTCGCCGGGCTCTGCTACGCCGAGTTCGCGTCGATGATCCCCATCGCCGGCAGCGCCTACACCTACTCCTACGCCACCATGGGCGAGCTGATGGCCTGGATCATCGGTTGGGACCTGGTCCTCGAGTATGCCGTCGGCGCCGCCACCGTGGCTATCGCCTGGAGCGAGTACTTCAATCGCGTGCTCGGCCTCGTCGGGCTGCACATTCCCTATTCGTGGTGCCATTCGCCGCTCGAGCACTCGACGACGTCCCTCGAGCACGGGATCGCCAATCTTCCGGCGGTGGGTATCCTGCTGATCCTCTCCGCCCTGCTCGTCCGCGGTACGCGGGAGTCCGCCTTCGTCAACGGTCTGATCGTCGTCACCAAGGTGGCCATTGTCCTCATGGTCATCGTCATCGGCTGGCGATTCATCAATCCCGTCAACCACACTCCGTTCATTCCCACTCCCACCACCTACACGACGCCGCAGGGAATCGTGCACCACTACGGCGGCATCCTGGGAATCCTCGGCGCCGCCGGCGTCGTCTTCTTCGCCTTCATCGGCTTCGACGCCGTGTCGACCGCTGCGCAGGAGGCCAAGAACCCGAAGCGGGACATGCCGATCGGGATCCTGGGTTCGCTGGCCGTCTGTACCATCCTCTACGTCCTCTTCTCCTACGTCCTGAGTGGCATCGCCACGGTCCAGGACTTCCGTTTCGCCGGCCGCGAGGCCTCGGTGGCCTACGCCATCACCAAGTACATGCCCGGCTTCGCCTGGCTCTCCAACTTCGTCACCATCGCCATTCTCGCCGGATTCTCGTCGGTCATCCTGGTCATGCTGCTTGGACAGTCGCGCGTCTTCTACTCGATGAGCTGCGACGGGTTGGTCCCCAGGGTGTTCTCGGAGGTCCATCCGCGGTACAAGACGCCCCACAAGTCGAACTGGCTGTTCTTCTTCTTCACCTCCCTGTTCGCCGCTTTCATACCCGAGGACATCGTCGGCGAGATGACCAGCATCGGCACGCTCTTCGCGTTCATCCTGGTGTGCGCCGGGGTGTGGATCATGCGCAGGCGGCGACCCGACATCCCGCGCGGCTTCACCGCGCCGGCGCTGCCGGTGGTCTCCATCCTCGGCATCCTGGTGTGCAGCTCGATGATCTACGGCTTGGGCTGGACCAACTGGCTACGGCTGGGGATCTGGCTGGTGATCGGCCTGGTGCTCTACTTCAGCTACGGGCGGAAGCACAGCCGGCTGGCACAGCGGGCGAACTAGGTCGGGGCCTATCTCTTGGCGGGCTTTTCCGGCGCCAGCGGCGGTGCGGCCCGCACCGCCGCCAGCCGGTCCTGGATCTCCTTGAGCTTCGACTCGGGCAGCAGCAGCACCGTGTCGCGCCCGCTGGCGCGCGCCGGCACGCCGTGCGCCGCGCCGGCGGCGCCGCCGCCGGCCAGCGGCGGATAGAGCGTCAGCGTCTCGTTGCCGGCCAGACCGCCCCGCAGCTCGACGGTGATTGCCGGCTTGCCAGTGCCGGCGCCCGCTCCCCCTCCCACTCCCCCCCCAATACCGCTCGCGGCGGCCTCGGCCGCGGTGAGCAGGCGATCGGCCTTGGCATCGGTGAGCGCGAACAGCAGGTCGGAGACCGGCATGTAGGAGATCGCCGTCGCGCCGCGCTTCCAGTCGGTGCCGCTGCGCGTCAGCGACACCGCTCCCCGGTCGTCGCGCACCACCGCCGCATCCACCTGGTGCACCTCGAGGCCCGAAAGCTGCGGCGAGCGCCAGTCGGCGGGCGGCCGGGAGAGCGTTTCGGGCAGCGGCGAGCGGGTCTCGAAAACCGCGTCGCCGACCCGCGCCAGGGTCAGGTTGCCGGCCGGTTCGGGAGGCGCTCCGGGCTGGGCCGGGGCCGCCGGGGCCGGGGCCGGATGGCTGGCACCCAGCTCGACGCGGAAGGGCTGCGGCTGACCGGCGACGACCGCCTCGAGCACCGCCCGCGGCGGCGAGGGCATGGCCGGCGGTGGCGCGGCAAAGCTCTCCGCCGTCAGCCCGGAGAGGTCGGTGAGCAGCTTCTCCACCTGGTCGCGGTCGGCGCGATCGGCGATCGGGCTCTCGAGCCAGAAGCGGTCGCCGCGCCGGGCCAGCACCACCCGCGGCCCGCCACCGAGCGTCCAGGCCAGACGCTCGACGGCGTCGCGGTTGCCGTGGAACATCTGCCGGTCGCGCCAGTCGCTCGGCGGCTTCTGCACGTCGCTGAGCAGCGAGTCGCTCACCACGTAGGCCTGCGGCTGGCCGGCGATGCCCACGATCGCCTGGCCGCCGGTCGGCACGGCGGCGCCGATGTCGAGCACGATCTCTTCAGGCTTGCCGGAGCCGCCGGGCTTGCCGGCGAGAGTCAGCGCCACCGTCGCGCGCGGCTTGTCGAGGCCCACCTCGGCGGGCACCACCTGGTCGAGGGTGCGCGCCTTCTCGAGATTGGCCAGGCTGTCGAGCAGGCGATCCACCGCCGCGGCATCGGCGGCCCCCGCCAGCGGGCGTGCGAGGCGCCATTCGCCGATCTCCGTGGCGTCCGGCGCCGCGAGCGCGTCAGGCAGCTTGGCCGCGGCGGGTTTCGCCGTCTTTGCCGCCGGCAGCCGCTCGAGCACGACGGTGCCGCCAGCGCCGCCCGCACTGCCAGCGCTGCCCGCGCCGGCAGCGCCGCCGCCGGTCGTCGTCAGCCGCACCCGGGTCACCTGGTCCTTCTTGAAGTCGAGCACCTTCTTGGCGCGCTGGGCGCGCTCGTCGCTCGACGGCAGGTCCCGCTCGTAGAAGCGGATGAAGGCGCCGAGCGCCAGCACCAGGATCAACAGCACCAGCAGGGTGCGCGGCCGCACGGTTCGCCTAGCGCCTCCGGCGGATGTGGACGTAGATGCCGGCGGCCACCGCCAGGCCGGGCAGCACCAGCACCGCCAGCACCCAGACCGTGCGCAGCTCGCCCGCGGTCAGGCTCACTCGCACCTGCTCGGTCTTGCGCGCCGGGATGCCCAGCAGCGTCTCGCGCTCCACCAGCCAGTTGAGCGCGTTGGCCAGCAGCATCGCGTTGTTGGCGTTGGCCCGCACCAGCTGGTTGACGGCGAAGTCGGAGTCGCCGAAGGCCACCATCCGCGCCGGGCGCGCGCCCGGGCTGGCCTTGATCTCGACCGCCACCCCCAGCGAGACCGGGCCGGGCACGTCCTTGTCATCCTTGGTGACCTGATCGAGGTGGGCGAGGTCGGTCTCGCCCCAACCCTGGCTCGAGGTGTGCAGCAGCTCGGTCACCTCGACGCCGCCGCCCGCCGGCGGCGTGCCCTTGCCCATCGAGCGCGCCAAACTCACCAGCACCGGCAGGCCGCCGGAACGCAGGGCCTTGGTGATCGGATGCTCGCCGTAGTCCTTGACGAACAGCGTCTCGGAGCCGAAGAACGGCAGCGGGTTGGCGGGGTCGACGACGATGTCGCGCCCGGCCTTGACGCCGTAGCCGGCCAGCCAGGCCTCCAGCCCGGTGTCCACCAGGCTGGTGCCCTGCAGCGTCGGATCGAGCAGGATCAGCAGCCGGCCGCCGGCGCGCAGGTAGGTCGACAGGGCGTTCAGCTCGGGCGGCAGGAAGGCGCCGGTGGGGCCGGCGATCACCACCAGGTCGGTCTTGTCGGGCACCGCCGGCTTGCCCAGCGACGCCCACTCCTCGATCTCGAAGTTGTCGCGGCCCACGATCTCGCGCGCGCTGGACAGGCCGCGCGGGCTGGTGTCGTCCAGCCCATGCTCACCGTGGCCGGTGGTGAACAGGATCTTCGGCTTGCGGCCCTCGGAGAGCTGCAGCAGGGCGCTGGTGAACGCCTGCTCGCCCTTGTAGCCGGTCATCTGCGGCTGCTGCCCCATCTGCACGCCGGAGAAGTCGAAATCCGCCAGCTCGGTGGCGTCCACCACCCGGCGGTCGCTGCCGGACGCGAACACCACCCCGGCGGTGGTGACGCCGTAGCGGCGGGCGAGCTGCTCGGCCAGGGCGGCGTTCTTGTCGGGATCGACCAGCCGCAGGTGCAGGCGCGGCGAGGCCGCGGCATAGCGCTGCAGCAATTCGCGGGTGGGCTCGTAGACGTTCTGGTCCGGCGGCATCAGCATCACCACGTCGACGTCGCGGTGCACCTGCCGCAGCACGTCGCGGCTCTTCGGCGACAGGGAGTAGATGCGGCTGCCGGTCCAGTCGAAGCGCTTGTAGTACTTCCAGCCGAAATAGTTGACGATGGCGAGCAGCGCCAGGATCAGCAGGATGCCTGCCGAAAAAGTTCCCGTCTTGACCAGCTGCCGGCGGCTCACGGTTTCCATGCGGTCACCTCCACTTGCGGTCCGCGAGCGCCCGGCTGGCGAGGAAGAGGAAGAAGCAGATCGCCGACGCGTAATAGATCAGGTGGCGGCTGTCCACGATGCCCTTGTGGAACTCCTCCATGTGGCCGTACAGGTCGACGTAGCCCAGGGTCTGCTTGGCCACCTCGTTGTTGAACAGGTTCTCGAGCAGCCCGACCACGAACAGGATCGCCAGCACCGCGAAGGTCATGATCGCGGCGAGCAGCTGGCTGCGGGTGAGCGCCGAGAACAGCACCCCGATCGAGAGGAAGAAGGCGCCCAGGCAGAAGATGCCGAAGTAGCCGCCGGCGATCGGTCCCCAATCGACGCGGCTGTAATGCGAGATGATCAGGCAGTAGGCCACCGTCGGCGCCCACAGCGCGCAGTAGAAGGTGAGCGCCGCCAGGTATTTGCCGACCACCACCTGGGCCTCGGTGATCGGCGCCGTCATCAGCACCTCGATCGAGCCGCTGCGCAGCTCCTCCGAGATCAGCCGCATGGTCAGCACCGTGGCCAGGAACAGCAGCAGCACCCAGAAGAAGAAGCCCTGGAAGATGCTGTCCATCGGCCGGTCGGTGCCCGGCGCGCGCGGATCGTTGAGGTAGCTGATGACCGCCCCGAAGGTGAAGCCGTTGTATACCAGGAAGAAGGTCATCACCAGGTAGGCGAGCGGCGACACGAAGTAGGCGCGGAGTTCGCGCTGGAAGGTGGCGTTCAGGGCCCTCACGACGGCACCTCCTGGTCCGGCCGCTCCGCCGCGGTATTGGGGGGGGTGCCGGGTTTGGCGGTATCGGCAGGGTTGGCGCCATGCGCATCCGGGGCCGCCGGCGGCGCCGGGCCGCCATCGGCTTCGCCGGCATGCTCGCGAGTGGTCAGGCGCACGAAGACGTCCTCGAGCGACGGCCGTTCGAGCGCCAGCTCCAGCAGCACCCAGCCATGTTCGACGGCGGCGCGGAAGACCTGCTCGCGGGGATCGGCGGCGCGGTCGCACTCCAGCAGGAAGCTGCCGGCGCCGCCGGCGCCGGCGCGCACCGCGACCACGCCCGCCAGCAGTTCGAGGGCGGCGGGCGCCGCCGGCGGCGCGTCCTTGAGCGTCACCCGCAGCCCGGGATTGCCGACCCAGGACTGGCGGAGGCTCTCCGGCGTGCCCTCGGCGGCGATGCGGCCGCGGTCGATGATGATCACGCGGTCGCAGAGCAGCTCCACCTCGGGCAGGATGTGGGTGGACAGCAGCAGCGTGCGCTCGCGCCCCAGCTCGCGGATCAGCTCGCGGATGGAGATGATCTGCTTGGGGTCGAGGCCGACGGTGGGCTCGTCGAGCACCAGGACGCCGGGGCGGTGGAGGATGGCGGTGGCGAGCCCCACCCGCTGGCGGAAGCCCTTCGAGAGGGTGCCGATGATCTGGTGGCGGACCTCGACGAGCAGGCAGCGCTCGACCGCCTCGCCGACCGCGGTGCGGACCTCGCCACCGGCCAGACCCTCGAGATGGGCGCGGTAGCCCAGGTACTCCTCGACCCGCATCTCGGGGTAGAGCGCGACGTTCTCGGGCAGGTAGCCCAGGTGGCGTCGCACCTCGGTGGGCGATTCGAACAGGTCGTGTCCAGCGACCGTCACCCGACCGGCGGTGGGCGGCAGGAAGCCGGTGATCATGCGGATGGTGGTCGTCTTGCCGGCGCCGTTGGGCCCCAGCATGCCGAGGATCTCGTGATCCGCGGCGCGGAAGGAGACGCCGTCGACGGCGGTGAAATCGCCGAACCGGCGGCTCAAGTCATGGGCTTCGATCATGCGGCTCCTTCCGGCGGCGAGGCGCGGCGCAGGAACGCCCGCGCGGGCACCGCCCGCATCGCCGCTCCGCCAAGCAGCAAGAAGGGTGCCGCCGCCGGTCCGCAGGGCGGCCAAGGGCGGCCACGGGCCCCCACGCGCCAAAGCCGTTGCCGAGGTGCCACATTGGCACTGCGTCAAAGCCCGGCTCCAAGGAGGCGTCCCCGCGGAGCCTGCTACAATTCCGCTCCGCAAATGTCTGAGAAGGAAATACTTCCAACGGCCGACCGGCTGCTGGCGGTGGTCGACGCCATGGCCGGCCAGCCGGTGCTGATGCTGGTGGACCTGGTGGCCGACGTGTTCATCACCGGCGCGCCCAAGCGCATCAGCCGCGAAGCGCCGGTGCTGATCCTGAGCTTCGAGGGCGAGCGGCTGACCCCCGGGGGCGGCGCCAACGCCGTGGCCAACGTCGCGGCGCTCGGCGGCCGGCCGCTGCCGCTCGGGGTGACCGGTGACGACGCCCACGGCGAGCGGCTGCGCGAGGCGCTCGCCGCCCTCGGGGTACCCACCGCCGGCCTGCTGGTGCGACCCGGCTTCCGCACCCCGACCAAGGTGCGCATCCTGGGCGGCGGCCGCCACCAGGTCAAGCAGCAGATCGTGCGCTACGACGTCGAGGACACGCTCGAGCTCGCCGACGAGGAGCGCCGGCGCTTCGCCGCCGTGCTCGCCGGCTGGCGCGGCGAGGCGCGCGTCGCCATCGTCTCCGACTACGGCTACGGCGCCGTCGAGCCGGCTCTGCTGGCGCCGCTGCGCGCCGCGCTGGCGCCGGCGGGGGTGGTGGTGGGCGACAGCCGCTACCGGCTGGCGGCCTTCGCCGGCCTCGACGGTGCCACCCCCAACGAGGAGGAGACCGAGGCGCTGCTGGGGACGCGCGTCGGCGACCACCTCGACCTGCTGGAGCGCGGCGGCCGCGGCCTGCTCGACCGGCTCGCCACCCGCTTCCTGCTGGTCACCCGCGGCAGCCGCGGCATGAGCCTCTTCCAGGCCGGCTCGACGGTGCACCTGCGGGTTTCGGGCACGGACCAGGTGGCCGACGTCACCGGCGCCGGCGACACGGTCATCGGCGCCTTCGCCCTCGCCCTGGCCGCCGGCGCCAGCCCGCTCGAGGCGGCGCTGCTCTCGAACCATGCGGCCGGAGTGGTGGTGATGAAGGCCGGCACCGCGACCCTCACCGCCGACGAGCTGCGCCAGGCCGTCCGCGCCGACCGGCGGCCGCTCGAGGAGCTGCGATGGGCGCCGTCCTGACCCCGCCACAGCTCGCCGCGCGGCTGGCCGAGCTGACCGCCGCCGGCCGCCGGATCGCCTTTGCCAACGGCCATTTCGACCTCCTGCACGTCGGCCACCTGCGCTACCTGCGGGCGGCCAAGGCCGAGGCCGACGTGCTGGTGGCGGCGGTCAACGGCGACGCCTCAGTGGCGCGCCTCAAGGGCCCGGGACGCCCTCTGGTGCCGGCCGCCGAGCGCGCCGAGCTGGTGGCCGCCCTCGAGCCCGTCGACTTCGTCGTGGTCTTCGAGGAGGACTCGCCCGCCGGGCTGCTGGCGCGGCTGCGTCCGGACGTGCACTGCAAGGGCCCGGACTACGGTTCGCCGGAGGCCGTCCCCGAGTACGAGGTGGTGCGCGCCTATGGCGGGCGCACCGCCCTGGTCGGCGATCCCAAGAATCACGCCACCAGCGACCTCATCGGCCGCATCCGGCGCCTGCCGGCCGGCCCATGAGCGGTCCCGAGCCCCTCCCCGAGCGCCCGCGCATCCTGCTGCTGCGCACCAGCAGCCTCGGCGACGTGGTGCACGCGCTGCCGGTGCTCGGCGCCCTGCGGCGCCACCTGCCCGGCGCCCGCCTCGGCTGGGTGGTCGAAGAACCGTTCGCGCCGCTGCTCGCCGGCCATCCCGACCTCGACCAGCTGATCGTCGTCCGCCTGCGCCGCTGGGGCCGGCAGCCGCTGGCGCCGCGCAGCCTCGCCGAGATCGCCGCCTTCCTCGCCGCCCTGGACCGCTTCGCGCCGCAGGTGGTGCTCGACCTGATGGGCAACCACAAGGCGGGCGTCATCGCCGCGCTGTCGCTGGCGCCGCGCCGCATCGGCCATGCCCGCGCCTGGCGCCGCGAGCCGTCCAGCGCCCTCTGGCTGTCCGAGCGCCTGCCGGCAGCCGGCACGCACGCGGTGGACCGCGCCCTGTCGCTGCTCGACGCGCTCGGTTTGCCGCGCGAGCCGGCCGATTTCGGCGGCGACAAGCTGTTCCGAACGCCGCTCGGGACGGCTGCCGGCTCGGCCACCGCCCAGAAGGGCGCCGCCGCGGAGGCGGCCCGCCAGCCCGCCGCCGGGCCGCCCTACGCGCTGCTCCACCCCGGCGCCGGCTGGGGCAACAAGGCCTACCCGCCGGCCTGGTGGGGCGAGGCGGCGCGGCGCCTGCACGCCGCCACCGGCGTGCGCACCCGCGTCGCGGTGGGCCCGGGCGGCGAGGCCCTGGCGGCGGCGGTGGTGGCCGCCGCCGGCGGCGGCCCCGCGAGCCCTGCCGGCGCCGCCGGCGCCGCCGGCCAGGAGGCCGCCGAGCCGGTCGCCGCCCCCGACCTGCCGGCGCTCGCCGCCCTGGCGCGCGGGGCGGCGCTGATGCTGGGCGGCGACAGCGGCCCGACCCACCTGGCGCACGCCCTGGGCACGCCGGTGCTGATGGTCATGGGCCCCACCGATCCCGAACGGCACGGTCCCTATGGGGCGCCGGAGCGCGCCATCTGCCGCCGGCTGCCGTGCAGCTTCTGCTACCGCCGCTTCGCCGAGGCCAAGGCCTGCCTGCTCGAGGTGCCGCCCGAGCGCCTCGCCGCGCGCGCCGCCGCCCTGCTGGGAAATTCGCGATAAGTGGCGATGCCTCTTGGCGTTGACCCCCTTTCCCGGCCGCTGCTAGACTGCTCTGTCAGCGGTATCTGAGATTCGCGGCAACCCCGGGCGGGGGCACCGGGCGCAGGATACGAGGCGGGGCGCAGGCGCAGCCCCCGGGAGACGGCATGGCACCACCGGAATTCGCGGCGCGCAAACCGCAGGCGCAGACCTCCAAGTTCGGCGAGCTGCTGCTGCGCTCCGGCAAGATCGACCAGACCCAGCTGCAGGACGCGCTGGTCTTCCAGAAGGACCAGGGCGGCCGCCTCGGCACCGCACTGGTGAAACTCGGCCACATCACCGAGCGCCAGCTGGTCGACGCGCTCAGCCAGCACTTCGGCGTGCCCGCCGTGGACCTCGCGACCATCGAGATCGACGAGGTGGTGATCAAGATCATCCCCGCCGACATCGCGCGCAAGTACACCATCGTGCCGGTCAGCAAGGCCGGCGCCACGGTCACCGTGGCGATGCTCGACCCCTCGAACGTGTTCGCCATGGACGACGTCAAGTTCATGACCGGCTACAAGGTCGAGCCGGTGGTGGCGGCCGAGACCGGCATCCGGCTGGCCATCGACAAGTACTACGGCTCGACCCACGCCATCGAGCTCAAGAAGGTGATGGAGGACCTCTCGGAGGAGGCCGGCACCGGTACCGACCTCGAGGTGCTCGAGGAAGAGCAGGACCTCGACCTGGCGACGCTCGAGGAGGAATCGGAGCAGGCGCCGGTGGTCAAGCTGGTCAACATCGTGCTCACCGACGCCATCAAGCGCGGCGCTTCCGACATCCACATCGAGCCTTATGAAAAGGAATACCGCGTCCGCTACCGCATCGACGGCATCCTCTACGAGATGATGCATCCACCGCTCAAGCTCAAGGAAGCGATCACCAGCCGCTGCAAGATCATGGCCCGGCTCGACATCGCCGAAAAGCGGCTGCCGCAGGACGGCCGCATCAAGATCAAGACCAAGATCGGCGGCAAGTCCAAGGACCTGGACTACCGCGTGTCGGTGCTGCCCACGCTGTTCGGCGAGAAAATCGTCATGCGGCTGCTCGACAAAGACAAGCTGATGCTCGACATGGCGAAGCTGGGCTTCGAGGCCGAGTCCCTGCGCCGCTTCGAAAGCGCCATCCTGAAGCCCTACGGCATGGTGCTGGTCACCGGCCCCACCGGTTCGGGCAAGACCAACACGCTGTACTCGGCGCTGCAGCGCATCAACACGCCCGAGGTCAACATCATCACCGCCGAGGACCCGGTCGAGTTCAACCTGATGGGCATCAACCAGGTGCAGATGCGCGAGCAGATCGGCCTCAACTTCGCCGCCTCGCTGCGCTCCTTCCTGCGCCAGGACCCCAACATCATCCTGGTCGGCGAGATCCGCGACTTCGAGACCGCCGAGGTGGCGATCAAGGCGGCGATGACCGGGCACCTGGTGCTGTCGACGCTGCACACCAACGACGCTCCCTCGTCGATCAACCGCCTGATGAACATGGGTATCGAGCCGTTCCTGGTGGCCACCTCGGTGCACCTGATCGCCGCCCAGCGGCTGGTGCGGCGGATCTGCTCCTTCTGCCGCGAGCCGGCGCCCGAGGTGCCGCCCAACGTCCTGGTGGAGGCCGGCTTCTCCGAGGCCGAGTCGCGCAACCTGAAGCTGTTCCGCGGCCGCGGCTGCGAGCGCTGCAGCAACACCGGCTACAAGGGACGCATCGCGCTCTACGAGGTGATGGAGGTGGAGGACGAGATCCGCGAGATGATCCTGTCGGGCGCCAGCTCCTACGAGCTGCGGGTCAAGGCGATCCAGAA
The DNA here is from genome assembly GCA_963732005.1 of uncultured Acidobacteriota bacterium. Classification (GTDB taxonomy): domain Bacteria; phylum Acidobacteriota; class Thermoanaerobaculia; order Multivoradales; family UBA5704; genus JASLEW01. Next base: position 1,096,989 of record CAVSXT010000005.1, on the reverse strand, counting down.
CGGCATGATCACGCTGCGCGGCAGCGGCCTGCAGAAGATCCGCGACGGCGTCACCACCATGGAAGAGGTGTTGCGGGAAACCGTCCTTTAGCCCTGTTCCCAGCCTCGCTGCAGCCCGCCGAAGGAGCGATGGCTCCTCGGTGGCGGAGGTGCTTCGTCCTCGATTCTTCGGCCGAGGATGCGAGCGCCAAATCCTTCGTATCTCCATGATGGCATTCAGGCCGGGGTCCCACCTGCCCTCCCGGCGCACCTTGCTTGGTCAGTGGTATAATTGAGAATTATCGAGGAACTTGTGCGTCGGCGGAGGCCAACCTGCAGGAGCCGAGCGGACTTTGCATGAAGATACCCCCAATGGAGGCTCCGGACTGGGGGTTCGCGCGTACCTGCCGGACGGTGCTCATGACCCCCTCGGCCGAGTGGGTGCAGTCCGTCTACTCCGCGGCCTTCGAGCTCCACGGCAAGGCTCTCATCGCGCCGAATCGAGACTACGCCTACGAAGGGTTCCTGGCGAACCACGGCGGCGAGCATTGGAAGTTCATCGATTCCATCGCCATCGGCCTGCGCGACCGGGATGGCCGGTATCTGTCCCTGGCGGCGGCCAGCGAGGGCGTGAGCGTCACCCCTTGGCGGGCAACGTACTCCTACCTGGCGACTGCTCGAGACCCTTCCACGCCGGTACTCGTCCCCTTCGCAGTGACCTATCGGCTGCTCTCGCAGGCCTCGCCGGCCATGTCGTTCGGCAGCGTGGAGATTTTCTTTCCGGCGAGCAAGGCGGCACCCGATCTCGGCCTGACCGTCGTCGTACAGCCCCTGCTCGACATCCGCCACATGTACGCAGGATCGAGCTTCGGCGACTATCGGCTCTCCCAGCCGGAGCCACACTGCGTCGAGGTCGCCTGCTTCGACCGCCAACTCGCCTTCTACCTACCGCCATCGCAGATTACGCTCTTCGAGTCGCCCGCGGTCTCGAGTCTGCTCTACAAGCTCGGCACCGGCACTCGCGAAGAGGTGATCGGCGCCAACGGCGGCAGAGAGACTCGTTTCGTCGGAGAGCATCACGAGGTCGCCGCCTGTTTCGACGCCGCGATCCCGCTACCGCCGCGGCGCACCCTCCTGCGGCTTCGGTTCGCCTCCTGGCTGGCCCCTTCGCCGCGGCCCGCGCGGCCGGAGATCGATACGCTGGCGCGACGTTCGAAATCGGCGGACGGCGCGCAACCGCGCGCATTGAAGTCGGCTTTCCCCTTTGCCACGAGGCTGCCCTTTGGCGGCGCCATCCTGGCCCGCATCGCCGGTCTTCAGAAGTTCAAGACAACGGTCCTCGACGCCAGCGGCCAAACCTGGGTCGAGATCCCCCATGCCGGCGCCTTCTGGTTCCGCACGCCCTGGTACCGCGACGTGTTCGAAGGGCTTTGGAACAGCTTCAAAACCCTGATGCGAATGGACAAAGAGCGGCAGGGCATCCGCGAGATCGTGCTCTCCGCTCTCCGCCACCAGGATCCACGAACGGGCCTCATCCCGGCGCGCCTGCCGGAGTTCGCTCACCAGGATCTCGCCTACAACAGCTCGGATGCGACGCTGCTCTGCTTCCTGGTGGCGAATGCGTACGTCGAGGCCACCAGCGATCTGGATTTCGCCCGCACCGTGGTGGCCGGGGCGCTGAGCGCCATCGACCGTTTCGAGAAAAACGGCGGCGACCCCGTGGCGCGGCGCCGCGACGGACCGCCGCGGCTCGATACCGAGCGCGGGTTGCTGCTCAGCGTGCCTCAACATTCGTGGATCGACACACGCTGCCTGTGGCTGGACTATGCCGGCGGGCGGCTGGAGGGCCTGCCCAACCGGGTCTCGAAACGCTTTGTCAAGGACCTCTACGACCACCTGGGAAGCCAGGTCGCGATCGAAGAGCAGCTTGCCTCCCCTGAGTTCTTTCTGCCCGAGATCAACGCCCAGTGGATCCGCATGCTGGAAGGAGTTGCCGCGACGATGGGGCGGCTGGCGGCTGCCGGAGAGACCGCCGGCGGTGGCGACCCCGACGCTCTGCAGCGGATAGCGGCACTCGCGGAGCGGGCGCGACGCCACTTCAAGCCTCTGTTCTGGGACGAGGAGCGGGGATTCCTGTTCAACCTCGTAGATGGGACAGGCAAGATGGGCGATTCGATCGAGTGCGAGTCGTCGGTGACCGCGGCCGGGATTCTCGGCGACAGCCTGTTCACGCACCAGGAGCTCGACCGGATCTGGCGCTGCGCCAAGCGCACGCTCCTGGTGCATAGGAGGCTGCAGCTCTACGGCGACCAGGAGCTGCCCTTCGGCCTCATCGCCAGGAACGACGACGAACGGATCTACTACGACGACGGCCAGTATCACAGCGATGTCGTCTGGCTGCGCTCCACGCCGTATTTGATCCGCCTGCTCACCGCGCTGGGAGAGCACGGTCTGGTGCGCGACCTGCTGGTCAACACTCTCGACCACCAGATGAGCGAAGGCGCGATCTTCTACAACCAGGAGCTCTTCTCGCGCCCCTGTGGCAACAACCCCGCGGCAGGCGCCGCCACCAGCCGCAACCCCGTGCCAGTCAAGAATCCGATCCAGTTCTGGTCGCAGTGGTGCGACGCTTTCCTCGAGGCATTCGAAGTGAGGACCGATCACCATGGCCCATAAGATCTTCCTTGCAAGCAGCAAACCAGACAAGTTCGCCTTTCTGACCGAAGGCCCTGGGGGTGGAAGCTTCGTCAAGGATCCTGGGACGGCTGAGTTCATCGTCGTCGACCTGCTTGAGCCGCCGATGGACGGCTGGGTACCGCAAACCATCGAGCTAGTGGCGCCTCTCATCCTCACAGCCCTAGACGGTAAAGAGGATCCGGCCTCGATCGCGCCCATCAGTGACCTGTTCGCACTACCGCCAGTTTGCCACGACAAGGACGAGGTGAAAAGATTCCTCAACTGGTTACGGGCATCCCTCGCTGCTAAGACCAGGCAAGAAAATGCCTTTCTCGTCCGAAAAATGCGTGATGAGGAGGCTGACCGATGAGCCAGACGACGGGAAGCCTGACCACCTCGCCGGATCAATGGACCAAGGAGTGGAAGGGCGCCGCTTTCGGCCCCAGACCGAGTCCGGAGGAAATCCTTCGCGATCCTGAAGTCAAGAAGTTCTTCCTCGGACTCTTGCAGAGCAGGCTCGATCCGGAGAAAACCTACTCGCAGTTTGTAAAGTTTTTCAAGCTGCGTGCTGCTTTGTCGGCGGAGCTGACCGAAAGCGCCGGCCCGATGCTGACCGGCAACCGAGATCAAGACGACCGCGCGCTCGCAGCAGCGGCGCACCAAACCGGCCTGTGGGAGCCGCAGGAAATCCTGGACGCGACGATCGACAGCCTTACCAGGGCCGTGCGGCGTCTGCTCAACAGCCAGCATCGAGACGGAGGCTGGGGTTATCGGCCCGAGGTCAGCAGCACTTGGGCGACGGTCTACGCGGCGATGGCGCTGCACCGTGCCGGGGAGCAGGGGCTCACCGAGGATGCTGCATCAAGTGCGGCAAGCCGGGGGATCCATTGGCTCCTCGACCATCGAGCCAATTGGTCGGTCGAAGATGTTCAAGATACAGGTAAGCTGTCGGTCTACGAGTTCTCGGCGGTGCTGCGCTGCCTGTTGGTAATTGGCGCCGATTCCTCGCAGGAGGTGCGGCGGTTGGTCGCAGTGTGCATGCGGCAGCTGGTCGAGGCGCAAAACGTAGATGGCGGCTGGGATGCCTGCCTGTGGGGTGCTGGGTGCCAAAGCGAGATCCGCGTCTGGAGCGACGTCGGGGCCACGAGCTTCGCCTTGCAGGCACTGGCCGCGGCGCATGATCCGGTGCCGGACCACCTTCTCGATGCGATCGCGAACGGCCTGGCCGCACTGGGCCGCAGCCAGAATACCGACGGCAGCTGGAGCGTCATGCTGCATCCGCGATCTCTCGCCGAGGCCGGCGGCAACTTGACCAAGACGTGTGACGCCATCAAGGGCCTGCTCGTCGGCAAGCGGCTCGGCTTCGACATGACCGCCTACCAGCAGCAGATTGGCCAGGCAGTCGAGTGGGTTGAGGAGCTCGAGAAGCCGATTTTCACCGAGACCACTCCCGGCTGGGGATGGACGGACATCAAGCTGTCGGACCTCGAGAACACCTGCGTCGCCCTCGACACCCTGCTCGGGGTCGATCGAGTCCACTTGCCGCTTTTGGCCTCGAACGCGAGATGGCTGATGCGCAGCCAGGTTCGTGAGCCGGGCAGCGTCGAGGATGGCAAATGGAGCAACGGGGATACCGGGCGTATTACCCTTTCACTGCTCAAGTTCTATCGCGTGATCCGGCACAGCCCGCTGTTCGACACGGTCACCTCCGATGCGGAGCGCTAGCGGGCTCATGCTCGGCCTCGTGCTGCCGGTCTTGCTGCAGCTGCCGCAGCCGGTTGGCCCGGCCGGCGGTTTATCAGGCCGCTTTTACGACGGGGAGCGCTCGCATGGAATCCCTGGCGCGTTGGTTGCTCTATACGAGAAGGGAACCGGTCTGTTGGTCGACTCGACCTACACCCGCGAATTCGGCGAGTTCACGCTTCGTCCACCGCCGCACGGCGGAGCCTTTCTCGAGGTGGCCACCAAGGACGCCACATCGAAGACACGGGACCTGATCTACGATCCCAGGCGGCCAGCGATGGATGCCTCGATCACCTATCTCCCGGAGCAGACCCCGCGTGCCCAGCTGGAACGGTTTTTTTCAGGCAAGTTCGGCTCCTTCCTGCTGGGTCTCGCAGGAGGCTGGTTGTTCAACCTGATGACCAGCTGGTGCGCAGCTCACCAGAAAGCCAAGACCGTTTTGAAGGCGTACCTCCATGAGCTGAAAACTGAGGTGAATGCAGCGGCCGAGGCTGTCAAGAAGGACTTGGCTGCCTTGGGGGTGGAGGCCACCTGGAACCAGGTGACCGGGGATCGCTACCGCGAGATCATGGAGCAGATGGCGAAGGCAGCCGGCTACATCGAGGAGCGGCTCCATGCCAAATCGATCGAAGAGGATCTCTACGTGATTCATCGCAGCCGCGGCCTCGACGAGCTCAGCGATTTTCGGCAGCGGCTTCGAGACGTCCGAGACGCCATCAAACCGGCGGCGAAGGTCAGCGGCGAGGAGATGAAGGGCGCCCTCAAGAAGCTGCAGACGACGGTGAGCGACCTCGAACGACTGCAGCTGCTGCAAAGGTAAGAGGACCGGTGGCCGAGGTCCGCGTCGATTTCGTCGACTTCCTGGCCAAGGACCCGCACTGGACCTGGATCGGATGGTCGCTGTCCGCGGCGAGCCGCGAGCTGGCCGCCCGCGCTGCCGGCCTGGATCCGGCAACCGCGAAGCTCACCCTAAGGGTCTACGACCTCTCCCGCCCGGATGGACGGAGGGCGCCGGCATGCATCGAGGTGCAGGTGCTCGGCGAAACCGATCATTGGTATCTGCGCCTACCGGGAAGCGGGCGCACCTATGGCGTCATCGCCGGGTTCAAGTCGCCGGCCGGTAGGTTCCACGGCATCGCCGCTTCGCAACCGCTAGAGCTGCCTTCGGAAGCGCCCGCCACTCGCTGCGCCGAGAGATGGGGCCAGATGGCCGTCGGCCGGCAGACCGGAGGTGACGAGAAGGGCTACCTGCTGATCGTTCTCAACAGCCACATGCCCTTCGTCCGCGACCCGGAGAACCAGCATTCGCTGGAAGAACGCTGGCTCTTCGAGGCGATGATCGAAAGCTACATCCCGCTCTTGCGGGTCTTCGCCGGGCTGCGGGCGGACGGCGTCGCGTCAAAGATCACCCTGTCGGTCTCGCCGCCCCTGCTCGCAATGTTGACGGACCCCCTGCTCATGCGCAGGTTCCTGGTCCACGCCGAGGACCATACCCACCTCGCGGCGGCGGAGGAGGCGAGGCTCGGCGGCGACGCCGCCCGGCGCCGGCTGGCCCGCATGTACCGGGAAAGGTTCGAGGATTCCCGCCTGATGATGGTGCGAAATTGGGGATGCAGCCTGATCGAGCCGCTGCGGGAGCTCGAGGACGCAGGGCAGGCGGAGCTGATCACCTCCGCCGCAACCCATGCCTATCTCCCTCTGTGGCAGGCCCATCCCATGGCCGTCGAGCTGCAGGTCCGCATCGGCATCGCCCAGCACGCGGCGATCTTCGGACGCCGGCCGTCCGGGTTCTGGCTTCCGGAGTGCGGGTTCTCCCCGGGCATCGACGCCGTTCTCGCGGGCGCCGGCGTGCGCTTCTGCTTCCTCGACGCTCACGGGCTGCTCAACGGCACACCCCAGCCAAGCTTCGGCGTCCATGCTCCCGTCCTCTGCCCATCCGGAGTGGCTGCCTTCGGCCGCGACTGGCACTCCCACGACCTGGCATGGCGCAAGGAGGTTGGCTATCCGGGCGATCCCGCCTACCTCGATCACGACCGGGACCAGGGCTACGAGATGCCGGTCTCGGCTCTTGCCGCCTTCACGCGCTGTGATGTGCCCGTACCCACGGGCCTTCGCTATTGGAGTGGCCGGCGCCCCGACGGGGCCACCGTCTACGATCCGGACCTGGCGCTGGCACGGTGCCAGACGCATGCCGCCCACTTCGTTGCGGCCTGTTGCCGCAGGGTCGAGGAGCTCCACCAATCCCTCGGCAGGAAGCCGGTCCTGGTCGCGCTGTTCGACACCGAACACTTCGGTCACTGGTGGCACGAGGGACCGCAGTGGCTGGAACTGGTGATTCGCAAGCTTGCCCAAGTGCAGCGCACGGTGCGGCTGGTGACGGCTGCGGACTACCTCGCCTTGCAGCCGGACCTCCAAACCGTCCGCCCGTCGATGTCGAGCTGGGGATACCAGGGGTACAGCGAGCCTTGGCTGATGGGCAAGAACCACTGGCTCTATCCGCCGCTCTTTCGAGCCATCGAGATGCTTCCCGACCTGGCGCGACACGCGCGGGAGGGCGCAACTCCGGCTCGCGCCTTGCTGGACCAATACCTTCGCGAGCTGCTCCTGGCGCAAAGCAGCGACTGGGCCTTCCTCCTCCACGCCGAGACCGCCTCGGTCTACGCTGAACGACGGGTCAGGGAGAGTCTTTCCAAGCTACATGCCATTACGCAGGCGCTGACCGGGCGGAGCGGCATCCTGCCGCCCGCCGCTCGCCAGCAGCACGACATCTTTTCCTCTCTCGATCTGGTCGCGATCTACAGCGAAATCGAACAACGGAGGCTTGGCGACACCGGCGCGTGAACCGATGTGCGCCGGGTCGCATTGCTTCCGGACCGTTATGCCGGCCCACTATTTACCGCGGCGGCGGGCCCGGCTGGCGGCTGCCGAACTTCTTCGCCGCCCCGGCGATCATCAGTCCGATCAACACCACCACGCTGGCGCCGATCCACGGCCCCGGCAGGTGCGCCAGGTGCGCCGCCCAGGCCAGGCCGGCCACCGCCACCACGCAACCGATCAGGTACCAGACACTGGTCTGCGACACATCGTCACCTCCGGCGAAATCGGTTTTGCATTGAGCGCGCCAACCGCGCGCTCGGCATTCACCGCGCCAGCTGCGCGCTCGGCATTCAGCGCGCCAACTGCGCGCGGCATTCAGTGCGTCAACTGCTCGCGCACCGCGGCCTCGACGGCCGCCAGGGCCTGCGGCAGCTTGTCCGGCTCGCGGCCGCCGGCCTGGGCGAAATCGGCGCGTCCGCCGCCGCCGCCGCCCACCACCGCCGATAGCACCTTGACCAGCTCGCCGGCCTTGATGCGCGGCGTCAGGTCCTTGCTCACCGCCGCCACCAGCGACACGGTATCCTCGCCGCGCGTGCCGATCACCACCACGCCGGAGCCCAGCTTCGAGCGCAGGGCGTCCGCCATCTCGCGCAGCTCGCCGGCGGGCGCCGGCGGCACCTCGCGCGCCAGCACCCTTATCCCGTCCACCAGCAGCTCGCCATCGCCGCCGCCGCCAGGGGCCACATTGCCCGAGACCAGCTGCATGCGCAGGCGGCGCATCTCCTGCTCCAGCTGGTCCTGGCGCTGCCGCAGCTGCTCCGCCTTCTGCAGCTGCTGCTCGTAGTCGCCGGAGCGGATCCCCAGCCGCGCCACCAGCTCGGAATAGGCGTTGCGCTGCCGCCTCACCTCGGCCAGGGCGTAGCCGCCGGTCACCGCCTCGATGCGGCGCACGCCCGAGGCGACGCCGCGCTCCGACTCGATCAGGAACAGGCCGATCTCGCCGGTCGAGTGGACGTGGCAGCCGCCGCACAGCTCGAGGCTGAAGCCCGGGACCGCGACGGTGCGCACCCGCTCACCGTATTTCTCGCCGAACAGCGCCATGGCGCCGGCGGCGATCGCCTCCTGGTAGCTGCGGGTCACGAAGTCGGTGACCACCGACCGCCGGACCCACTCGTTGACCAGGTCCTCGACCTCCTCCTGCTCCTTGCGGAACAGCCCGCGATGGTAGGTGAAGTCGAAGCGCAGGCGGTCGGGCGCCACCAGCGAGCCCGCCTGGCGCACGCTCTTGCCCAGCACCTGGCGCAGCGCGGCGTGCAGCAGGTGGGTGGCGGTGTGATTGCGCTGGATGGCGAGCCGCGGCTCGTGATCGACCCGCAGGTCGACGCGGGAGTGGCGGCCGACCTCGCCCTCCTCGACCTCGACGAAGTGGTAGAAGACCCCCGCCGCGTCCTTCTGAGTGTCGGCGACGCGGGCGCGGCCGCCGTCCCAGAGGATCAGGCCGGTGTCCCCCACCTCGCCGCCGGACTCGGCGTAGAAGACGGTCTGGTCGAGCACCACCACGCCGCTCTGGCCGGCGCCGAGCGTCGCCACCCGCACCGGCGCGCCGTCCTTCCAGGTGGCGAGGCGCACCACCTCGGCCTGGCCGCCGAGCAGCTCGGTGCGGTCATAGCCCTCGAAGCGCGTGGCGGCGAGGTCGGCATGCCCCCGCACCACCTCACGCAGCGCCGCGAGGCGGCTCTGCACCTCCTGGGTGGCCCGCCGTGACTGCTCGCGCTGGGCCTCCAGGGCGGTGTCGAAGCCCGCCTCGTCGACCTGGAAGCGCTCCTCCTCGGCGATCTCGCGGATGACCTCGATCGGCAGGCCGTAGGTGTCGTAGAGCCGAAACACCATGGCCCCCGGCAGCTCCGCGTCGCCGGCCGCCCGCAGCCGCTCGATCTCGTCCTGCACCTGGCGGGCGCCGTTGGCGACCGTCGACCGGAACTTCTCCTCCTCCGCCTGCAGCGTCGCCATCGACGCCTGGCGGGTCGCCGACAGCTCGAGATACGCCGGACCCATCACCTCTCCGAGCACCGGCACCAGCCGGTGCAGGAAGGGCTCCTCGAAACCCAGCCGCATGCCGTGGCGCACCGCCCGGCGCAGCAGGCGGCGGAGCACGTAGCCGCGTCCCTCGTTGCCGGGGATGACGCCATCGGCGAGCAGGAAGGTGACCGCGCGCAGGTGGTCGGCGATCACCCGCAGCGCCACGTCTCCCTCGGCGTCGGCGCCGTAGCGGGTGCCCGCCAGCTCTGCGGCGGCGGCGAGCAGCGGCCGGAACAGGTCGGTGTCGTAGTTGGAATCGACGCCCTGCAGCACCGACGCGACCCGCTCGAGCCCGGCGCCGGTGTCGATCGACGGGCGCGGCAGCGGCAGCAGCTCGCCGCCGGCCGTGGCGCGCTGGTACTGCATGAAGACCAGGTTCCAGATCTCGAGATAGCGCCCGCTGGCGGTGCCCTCCGGCCAATCCACCGGCGGCTGCCCGGGGCGCAGGTCGACGAAGATCTCGCTGCTCGGGCCGCACGGGCCGGTCTCGCCCATCGCCCAGAAGTTGTCCTCCCGGCCGCAGCGGCGCACCCGCTCGGGCGGCAGGCTCGAGAGCGCGAGCCACAGCTCCCGCGCCTCCTCGTCCTCCTCGAACACGGTCGCCGTCAGCCGTTCGACCGGGATGCCCCAGACCCGGGTCACCAGCTCCCAGGCGCCGCGGATCGCCTCCTCCTTGAAGTAGTCGCCGAAGGAGAAGTTGCCCAGCATCTCGAAGAACGTGTGGTGGCGCACGCTCGGGCCGACGTTCTCGAGATCGTTGTGCTTGCCCGACACCCGCAGGCACTTCTGAACCGAGACGGCGCGCGGCGACGGCGGCCGCTCACGGCCGACGAATTGATCCTTGAACGGCGCCATGCCGGCGTTGACGAACAGCAGGGTGGGGTCGCCCTGCGGCACCAGCGGCGCGCTGGGCACGAGGCGATGCCCGCGGGCGCTCCAGAACTCGGTGAAGCTGCGGCGGATCTCGGAGCTGTTCATAGGGGTCGGGGGAAGAGGGGCGCCCTCCTGCCCTCTGTTCGAACCGTTTTCTCGCTAGTCAGGATCGTCGAGAGCCACCTCGCCGTTGCCCTCGAAAGCGGCGGCGGCGGGGTGCTCTTTCAGGACGGCAAAGATAGCACGGCGGGTGAAGCCCTTCCGCGCCAGGTGGCGGGCCAGCGCCGCGGCGTTCTTGCCGTGCCAGCGGCTTGCCGCCTCCCGGGCGGCGGGCAGGTCGTCGGCGGGCAGCTCGTCCAGCGCCGCCGCCACCGCCGCGGGTGCCGCACCGCGCCGCTCGAGATCGGCGCGCAACCGGTCGCGCCCGAGACCGCCGCGGGCCAGACGCGCGGCGACCAGGCCGCGCGCCGCCGCGGCGTCGTCGAGGTAGCCCTGCCGTCCCAGCCGGTCGAGCGCCGCCTCGAGCTCCGCCGGCGGATAGCCGCGCCGTGCCAGCTTCGCCGCCAGCTCCTGGCGGAAATGCGGGCGCACCGCCAGCAAGGCGCAGGCGCGCTCGTAGCAGGTGCGCTCGCGCGGGGCCACCGGGGGCCTAGTGCTGCTCGAGCTCGAAGCTGGCGGCGCCGGTCAGCAGGTCGCCGTCGCCGGCGATCGCCAGCGATTCCTCCATCTGCTCGCGCGACACGTCGGAGGTGAACTGCACGCCCTGGATCTTGAGCTTGAACTCATCCGGGTTGGTGGCGCGCTTGAGCGCCTCGTCCAGGGTGATCAGGCCGCTCTTGTAGAGCTGGAACAGCGACTGGTCGAAGGTCTGCATGCCGTACTGGCTGGTGCCGAGCGAGATCTGCTCGCGGATGTACTTGGTCTTCTCCTTGGTCTCGATGCACTCGCGGATGTAGGCGGTGGAGATCAGCACTTCCACCGCCGGCACCCGGCCGATGCCGTCGGCTCGCGGCACCAGGCGCAGCGAGATGATCGCCTTGAGCACCTGCGACAGCTGGATGCGGATCTGCTTCTGGTGGTGCGGCGGGAAGACCGAGATGATGCGGTTGACCGTCTCGGTGGCGTCGAGGGTATGCAGGGTGGAGAACACCAGGTGGCCGGTCTCGGCGGCCAGCAGGGCGGTCTCGATGGTCTCGAAATCTCGCATCTCGCCCACCAGCAGCACGTCCGGGTCCTGGCGCAGGGCGGCGCGCAGCGCTGGCGAGAAGCCGTGGGTGTCGACGTCCACCTCGCGTTGGTTGACGATCGATTTCTTGTCGCGGTGCAGGAACTCGATCGGGTCCTCGATGGTCATGATGTGCTCGCCGCGCGTGTTGTTGATGTAGTCGATCAGCGCCGCCAGGGTCGTCGACTTGCCGGAGCCGGTGGTGCCGGTGCACAGCACCAGGCCGCGGCGCTCCTCGCAGATGCGCTCGAGCACCGGTGGCAGCATCAGCTCGCGCGCGCTCATGATGCGCGCCGGGATGACGCGCATCACCAGCCCGACGGCGCCGCGCTGCTGGAAGACGTTGCAGCGGAACCGCCCCAGCCCGGGAACCGAGTAGGCGATGTCGAGGTCGAGGTCCTCCTTGAAGCGCTGCTTCTGGCGGGCGTTCATGATCGAGAACGCCATGGCGATGGTGTCTTCCTGCATCAGGCGCTTGAGCTCGCCCAGCGGCGTCAGCTCGCCGTCGATGCGCAGCACCGGATGGCTCCCCACCTTGAGGTGGAGGTCCGACGCCTTGCGCTCGATCGCCATCTTGAGCAGATCGTTGATGTTCATCGCGGGCTCCTTCTCCTGCCGCGCCGGCCAGGCCGGCTGAACCGACCAGAACCTGGGGCCGCCGCGCGGCTGGCGGCGACGCGCCGGCTAACCGCCGCTGCCGGCGATCTTGGGGCCGAGCGCGGCGGACGCGCCGACGGCGGCCAGGACCTCCTCGCCCTCGCGGTAGTCTCCGGGGTCTCCAGGATCCCCGGGACCCCGGGGGTCTCCGGCAGTTCCGGGCGTTGCCGCCGCAGGCACCGGGTACAGCCAGCCGTGCCGGTCCGCCACCGTGCCTTCCACGATGCCCATGAACTCTGCCGCCAGGCGCAGGGTGACCTCGCCGGGACGGCCGGTGCCCACCGCAATGCGGTCCACCGAGCAGATGGGAGTGATCTCGGCCGCAGTGCCGGTGAAGAACAGCTCGTCGCAGGTATAAAGCAGGCCGCGCGGGATGACCTGCTCGCGCACCTCGATGCCGAGGTCGCGGGCCAGGGTGATGACGGCGTCGCGGGTGATGCCCGGCAGCAGCGACGCCGAGACCGGCGGCGTGAGCAGCGCGCCGTGCTGGACGAGGAACAGGTTCTCGCCGGAGCCTTCGCTGACGTAGCCGCCGGCGTCGAGCGCGATCCCTTCGGCGTAACCGTTGGTGACGGCTTCCATCTTGATCAGCGAGGAGTTCAGGTAGTTGCCGGTCGCCTTGGCCATCGCCGGCAGGGTGCTCGAAGAGGGGCGCCGCCACGAGGAGACACAGGCCGCGACGCCCTGCTCGAGCGCCTCGTCGCCCAGGTACTTCCCCCAGGGATAGGCGGCGATCACCACCTCGACCGGCGACCGCAGCGGGTTGACGCCCATGGTGCCGAAGCCGCGGAACACCAGCGGCCGGATGTAGCACGAATCGAAGCCGTTGCTGCGTATGGTCTCGACGATGGCCTGGCCGATCCGCGCGATGGAGTAAGGCAGGTCCATGCGGTAGGCCTTGGCGGAGTAGGCCAGCCGGCTGAGGTGCTCAGGCAGCCGGAAGATCCCGGGGCCTTGCAAGGTGTGATAGCAGCGGATGCCTTCGAAGACACCGGAGCCGTAGTGCAGGGCGTGGGTCAGGACGTGGACCGTGGCCTTCTCGAAATCGACCAGCTCGCCGTTCTTCCAGATCCAGCGGACATCGGCAAAGGGATTTGGCGCAGCCAAGGGCCACCTCCTTTGAGGGCTGGGGCGATGCTAGCCCGAAGACCGGCGGGTGTCTACCTGTCGCCGGGGTTTCCCTGCAGCCGGGCGCTCCTCGGGGGGACCCCCGCTCCGGCCCAGAGCGTGCCCTGTCTCCGGCGGCGACCGTGCGGCCGGAGCTGGGCCGCCCCGCCGCCTCCAAGATGCCGCGCCTACCTATTCGCCTGCGGCCGCCAGCAGGCGCAGCGCGGCGGCGGCCAGGGCGGCGGTTTCGATACGGAGGGTCCTTGGGCCCAGCGAGACCCGCTGCCAGCCTTCCTGCTCCAGGATCGCGATCTCGGCCGGGGACCAGCCGCCCTCCGGGCCTACCAGCACCGACTCCCTGGCGGCGGGAGGAGCCGAGAGGACAAGGCCTGGAGGCGCCGCGGCCGGATCCAGCAGCCAGCGGCGGTTGGCGCCCGCTGCCAGGCGGCCGATCTCTGCGAACGGGTGCGGACCGGTCACCTCCGGGCAGCGCGCACGGTGGCACTGCTCGACGGCGGCGGCCGCCACCCGGCGCAGGCGCTCCGCGGTGCCGGCGCCGAAGCTGCGCGGGCCGCGCTCGGTGTTGAGGAAGCGCACCGCGCCGGCGCCGATCTCCGTCGCCTTCTCCACCAGCCAGGAGGCACGCTCGGGGCGCAGCGTCGCAACCAGGATCTCCAAATGCAGCGGCGGCTCGTTGGCAGCCGCCGGTTCCGCCAGCTCCACCTGCGCCGCGCTCCGCCCGACGCGGATGACCTCTCCCCAGCGCGCCCGCCCCTCGCCATCGACCACGCGCAGGCGCTCGCCGACGCCGGTCCGGCGGGCTCGGAAGAGGTGCCGGTAGGCCTCGCCCTCCACCGTCAGGATGGGCAGTGGGGGCAGGGCTGGCAACCCGCCCGGGCGCGATCTCGGAGACGCCGCCGGCCTCTCCCCCGCCTCGCCGGCCACCGCCGCCTCCTCTCCCACCTCGCCGCCGGCCGCCGGCTCCTCCGGCGGTTCACCGGCCGGCCGGCCGGTCACCTCGTCGTCGTCGCCGGCGGCGAAGCGTCGCGGATCGACCAGCAGCGTGATCAAGCCCGCGCTCCCGGCCGGCCGCCGCCGGCGCCGCGGACCAGCTGCAGGGCCACCCACTCGCCGTCGAGCCGGCGTCCCGTTTCGGTCAGGCCCAAGGCCGCGAGGTGCGCCGCAACCTCGTCCGCGCGCTCCGCCGGCACTCCCGAAAGGATGAGCGCGCCGCCGGCGGCGAGCGCCGGCAGCAGGTCGGCGAGATCGGGCAGGATCTCCTCGGGCACCACGTTGGCGACCACGACGTCGAAGGAGCCCGCGGCGCCCTGCCGCCAGCGCCGCGGAGCAAGGGCTGCCGCCCGGCCGGCGAACAGCGAGGGATGGAGGGCGTTGAGCCGGCTGTTGGCACGCGCCTGGAAGGCGGCCACCGGATCGGAGTCGAAGCCCAATACCCGTGCCGCGCCCCAGGCGAGCGCCGCGAAGGCGAGGATGCCGGTGCCGGTGCCAGCGTCGAGCACCGCGCGGCCGGCAAGCTCGGCGCCCTCCAGCAGCTCGAGCGCCAGGCTGGTCGACGGGTGGCTGCCGATGCCAAACGCCGTGCGGGCCGGCAGCCGCAGCAACCGCCGCCCCTCCGCGGTCGCCGCAGCACCAGCCGCCACCGCGGTCGCCTCAGCCGGCCCCGGATCGTCGGGCTCGCGGGGATCGATCAGCAGCGTCCGGCCGACCGGAAACGGCACCGCCCGGCGACGATACTCGGCCATCCAGTCGGCATCCGGCAGCACGTCTTCCGCCACCAGGTCGACGCCGGCGGGCAATGGCGGCCAGACCCGCGGCGGCGCGGCCGGCGGCAGCCGGATCCCTGGCGGCACGGGCGCCGGGGCCGCCGGCGGGTACGCCGGCGCGGCACCCACCGCGCGGTGCTCTCCGCCGGCCGGCCCGCCGTCGGGCGGCGGCGGGAACCAGGCGATCAACCGCAGCCTGCCATCCGGCTGGGTCTCGACGCTGGCGCCCAGCGTCCCCTCCTGCAACAGGTCCGCGGCCAGCGACTCTTCGAGCTCGGCAGGCAGAGTGTAGATGCGGCGCAGGTAGGAAGACATCGATCAGGCGATCACACGATCAGACGCGCTGACCAGCGGACGAGCGGCGGACAGGGTGCAGGCAGGACACTATCCGAAGAGGTTCTTGACCCGATCGAGCACCGTCTTGTCCTCACGCACCGGGTGGCCGCGCAGCTCGGCCAGGCGGCGCAGCAGCTGCAGCTCCTCCTCGGAGAGATCGCGCGCGTTGGGGACCTCGATCTGCACACTCACCAGGTGATCGCCGCGGCCGCTGCCGTCGAGGCGGTCGATGCCCTCGCCGCGCAGCCGGAAGTCGCGCCCGTAGGCGGTGCCGGGGGGCACCTCGAGCGGCGCCTTGCCGCGCAGGGTCGTCACCTCGACCGTGGTGCCCAGCACCGCCTGCTCGTAGCCGATCGTCATCCGCGAGTGGACGTTGGCGCCCTCGCGGCGGAACTGCTTGTGCGGCTTGGCCGCCAGCACCACGTAGAGGTCGCCGGCCGGCCCGCCGTGGCGGCCGTGCTCGCCCTCGCCGGTGAGCCGGAGGCGCGCGCCGCCGTCGACGCCGGCGGGGATCTTGACCGAGATCGAGCGCTCGCGCTCGACGCGCCCCTCGCCGCGGCACTCGGGGCAGGGATGGGCGATCACCCGGCCCTCGCCGCGGCATTGCGGACAGGTGCGCGCCACGGTGAAGAAGCCCTGGCTGTAGCGCACCTGACCGTGCCCATCGCAGGCCGAGCAGACCTTGGGCGCCGCCTTGTCGGCGCTGCCGCTGCCGGCGCAGCGCGGGCAGGTCTCCAGGCGCGGGATGCGCAGCGCCATCTCGGCCCCGAACACCGCCTCCTCGAAGGAGAGCGTGAGGTCGTAGCGCAGATCGGCGCCGCGCATGGCGCCGGCGGCGCCGCCGCGACGCCCGCCGGCGCCGCCGCCGCCGAAGCCGAAGAGGTCTCCCAGGATGTCCGAGAAGTCGGCAAAGATGGTGGGATCGAAGCCGCCGCTGCCCACCCCCGCCACGCCCTGGTGGCCGAAGCGGTCGTAGCGGGCGCGCTTGTCGCCGTCGGAGAGCACCTCGTAGGCCTCCGAGGCTTCCTTGAAGCGTTCCTCGGCCCCGGCGTCGCCGGGGTTGCGGTCGGGGTGATACTTGATCGCCAGCTTGCGGTATGCCGACTTGATCTCGGCGCCGCCGACCGTGCGCTCGACGCCCAGCACTTCGTAATAGTCACGTTTCGCCATGGCGCGAGATCAACCTTTTTCCTGTTCCGCCGGTGAACCGCGGCCGGACGACGACGAGCCGCGGGCGTTCGAAAGCATCACCTCCGAGAGGATCTGCGCCACCGAGTTGAGATCGAAGACGGCGGCCTCGAGCTCGGCCTGGGTCTCGTTGCCGAGCGCCGACCGGGCCGACAGCAGCACGTCGTGGATGCGGCGCGCCGAGCCCTCCGGCAGCAGTGGCCGGAACTGCGTGTAGACCCGCTCGTTGCTGTAGATCAGGCCCTCGACGCGGTTCTTGAGCTGGCGCAGCTCGCGGCGCTTGGCGTCGGCGTGGGAGTGCTCGTTGGCCTCGTCCACCAGCCGGCGCACCTCGCTCTCGGAGAGCCCACCGGCGGGATTGATCTGCATGCTCTGCGAGAGGTTGGTGGCGAGGTCGCGGGCCGAGACGTTGACGATGCCGTTCGAGTCGATGGCGAAGATGACCTCGATCTGGGGGATGCCGCGCGGCGCCGGCGGGATCCCGACCAGCTCGAAGCGCCCCAGCGACTTGTTCTGGTTCGCCAGCTGCCGCTCGCCCTGCAGCACGTGGACGCGCACGGTGTCCTGGTTGTCCACGACGGTGGTGAAAATCTGGGTGTTCTTGGTCGGGATGGTCGAGTTGCGCTCGATCAGCCTGGTGAACAGGCCGCCCTGCGTCTCGACGCCCAGCGACAGCGGCGTGACGTCGAGCAGCACCAGGTCCTTGATGTCGCCGCGCAGGATGCCGCCCTGGATCGCGGCGCCCATCGCCACCACCTCGTCCGGATTGATCTCGCGGTTGGGAGTGCTGCCGAAGATGCGCTCGACGGTGGCGGCGACCAGCGGCGTGCGGGTCTGGCCGCCCACCAGCAGCACCTCGTCGATCTGATCCGGCCGCAGGTTGGCCTGCCGCAGCGCGTCCAGGCAGGGGCCTTCGGTGCGCGCCACCAGGTCTTGCACCAGCGCCTCGAAGCGGTCGCGGGTCAGGGTGCGCGCCAGGTGGCGTGGACCCGACATGTCGGCGGAGATGAAGGGCAGGTTGATGGCCGCGTCGTCGGCGCTCGACAGCTCGCACTTGGCGCGCTCGGCCGCCTCCTTCAAGCGCTGCAGCGCCATGCGGTCGCCGCGCAGCTCGATGCCGGTCTCGGTGCGGAAGTCCTCGATCAGCCAATCCATGATGCGCTGATCGAAATCCTCGCCGCCCAGGAAGGTGTCGCCGGCGGTGGCGCGGACCTCGAAGATGCCCTGCGACAGCTCGAGGATCGAGACGTCGAAGGTGCCGCCTCCGAGGTCGTAGACCGCGATGATCCGGTTGTCCTCGCGGCGGTCCAGGCCGTAGGCGAGGGCGGCGGCGGTCGGCTCGTTGAGGATGCGCAGGACGTCGAGGCCGGCGATCTTGCCGGCGTCCTTGGTCGCCTGGCGCTGCGAGTCGTCGAAGTAGGCCGGGACGGTGATCACCGCCTCGGTGATCTCCTCCTGCATGCCCTCCTCGACGAATTCCTTGATCTCGCGCAGGATCAGCGCCGAGATTTCCTCCGGACTGTACTGCCGGTCGCGGATCTCGATCTTGACGTCGCCGTTCGGCGCCCGCACCACCAGGTAGGAGAGCACCTCCCGCGCCTTGGTCACCTCGGGGTCGCCGTACTTGCGTCCGATCAGGCGCTTGACCGCGAACACCGTGTTCTGGGGATTGGTGATCGCCTGCCGCTTGGCGATCGGGCCGACCAGCCGGTCCCCTTCCTCGGCAAAGGCGACGATCGAGGCGGTGGTGCGGCTGCCCTCGCGGTTGGTCAGCACGCGGGGCTCGGTGCCCTCCACGATCGAGACGCAGCTGTTGGTCGTCCCGAGGTCGATACCGAGGATCTTGGTCAAGGGGCTGGCCTCGGGCGGCTACTGGCCGGAGTCATTCGGGGTCGGCGAGTCGGCCGGCTGCCGCGACGGCGGCGCCGCGGGCTCCGGCGGCACCGCCACCTTGACCATCGCCGGCCGCAGCAGGCGGTCGTGCAGCAGGTAGCCGCGCACCAGGGTCTCGGTCACCGTCGGGACAGTGACCCGATCGCTCTCGGTACGCGCCACCGCCTCGTGCAGGGTGGGGTTGAACACCTCGCCGTCCGCCGCCACCTCGCGCGCTCCGAAGCGGCGCAACAGTTCCTGCATCTGGCGCTGGATCATCTCGACCCCGCGCTTCAGGTCGTCGGCCGAGCCGCCCGCCTGCAGGGCGCGGTCGAGGTTGTCGGCCACCGGCAGGAACTCGCGCAGCGGCTCGAGCAGGGCATAGCGCCGGAATTCCTGGCGCTCGCGCTCGGCGCGCTTGCGGAAGTTGTCGAAGTCGGCCAGGGTCCGCAGGGAGCGGTCGCGCAGGTCGGCGATCTCCCGGCGCAGGGTCTCCACCTCCGGCTCCCCGGCGGCGGTGCCCGGCGACGGCGGAGCGGTATTTCCCGGGGTTGCCGGGGTTCCCGTGGTCCCTGAGGTCGCGGTGGCCGGCGGTGCAGGATCGGTAGCCTCCACCGCCTCCACGGCCGAGAGGGCGTCGCGCATCGCCGCCTCGATGTCGCCGGTCGGCTCGTCGAGGATGATCTCCGGGAAATCCGGCGCCGCCGGCGTCGCGGCGCCGGTCGCGGCTCCCGGGTGACCCGGTCCCTTGATGTGCTCAGGCATCTCCCTGTCTCCTGCCGCGCGCTGCCTGCGGCGGCGTTCCGGCAAACGCATCGGACAGCGCCCGTGACAGCGCGTGACCGAGATAATGCACCAGCGGGATGATCTTGTGATACTCCATTCGCGACGGGCCGAAGATCCCCAGCGTCCCGAGTGGTTGCTCGCCGACGCGGTAGGAGGAGGCCACCAGGCTGAAATCGAGCTCCGAGGTCAGAGCGCTGTCGGCGCCGATCAGGACCCGCACACCGCCGCCCTGGATGCAATCGTTGAGCATCCTCACCAGGCGGGCTTTGTCGGTGAACGCTTCGAACATGCGGCGCACCCGCTGGATGTCGGCCAGCTCGGGGCGCGCCAGCAGTGCCGAGGCGCCGTCCACCAGCACCTCCGGTTGCGAATCCCTGGCCAGGCCCTCCCGCGCCAGCTCGATGGTGCGGGCGAGCAGGTGATCGACCTGCAGGCGCTCTTCTGTCATCTGCCGCAGCAGGCGGTCGCGGATCTCGCGCAGGGTCTGGCCGGCGTAGCTTTCGGTGAGGTAGTTGGAGATCCGCGTCAGCTCGTGGCGCGGGATCTCCTCTTCGGTTTCGATCACCCGGTTGTCGACGAAGCCGGCCTGCGAGACCACCACGCACAGCACCTTGCGCTCTGCCACCGGTACGAACTCGACGGTCTTCAGCACGGTGTCGCCGATCGCCGGCGCGACCACGATGCTGACCTGTTGCGACAGCTCCGACAGCAGGTGAGAGGCGATGCCGATGAGCTGGTCGGCGTCGGCCGGGGTGCTTGCCAGGTTGTCCTCGATGTAGCGGCGCTCGCGCGCCGGCACTCTGCGGGCCTGCATCATCGACTCGATGAACATGTGGTAGGCCGCCGGCGTCGGTACCCGTCCGGCCGAAGTGTGCGGTTGCACGAGATAGCCCCATTCCTCGAGATCGGCCATCACGTTGCGGATGGTCGCCGCCGAGAGTCCCAGGCGTCCCTGCTTGGCCACCGAGCGCGAGCTCACCGGCTCGGCGTTCAGGATATAGGTGGCGATGACGTCCCTGAGGATCTCTCGATCGCGAGGCGAAAGCCTGTCCGCTTCCCGCGTGTCCATGTCTCGAGCGCCTCCGAGGATTGGCACTCTCCGCGTGAGAGTGCTAAGGCATGCTATCCGCAAAGGCCCTGGAAGTCAAGCCGCAGGAGCCGCCCAAACTATTGATGGAGCGCACTTTGGCGGCCGAGGGCGAGGTCCCGCAACTTACTCCACAAACGCCTTCGCCGTGACTACGGCCGCCGCCATTGCGAGCTTGTGATCCTTGTCCCAGGGCGGCCCGACGGCCCTTCGCATCTGGAGGAAATGAGCGTCGAAGTTCTCGACACGCAGCGCCTGGTGCGCCGCACCCAATACGCCTCTCGGGTCGTACCAGTGGACGGGCCAACCCCGTGCCTCGGCCGCGGCGGCCAGGGCCTTTCGGTACATCACCCAGTCGGCAACGTTTTGCGCACGGTAGTCCTTGATGCGCTCGGCAATCGTGGGCGGAAGCTGTGGGCACTTGCGAAGGGCGACGCCAAGGATACGCGGCACCGCCATCGTGACGGCGTCCAGGGCAAGTACCGCGTGCGCTTCCGCCGACACGCGCACGCGCTCTACCAACTCCACGGCCCCGTCGACCGGGAGTCCTTGGCCTTCGCTGTGGTGCGGAAGCTTGGGCAGGCCCTCGCCCACGAGTTCCACCCGGCGGCGGTCGAGGAGCGTCCCATCACGCGCCACCGTCACCAGCACTGCCCAGCCGCCATGGTCCGATACTCCAATGACGCCACCGTCGTTCGACATGATGTTCCCTCGAGCCTAAGCTTCGCCCCTTTTCAGGGCTGGGAGCCAGTGTAACGGTGGAGCGGTTGGCCGGCCTGTACCCCCGCTACCAGGGTCCGCAAGCTTGGTCGCTGACGCCGCTGACCCAGCGCTTGGGCGATGTTCGACTTGGCGAGCCTGTAGGGCTAGTGTAGGCACCGTGCCCATCTCCACGCCTCTCGCCGGGCTGCGCTTTTCGCTGGTGGGGCCAGGACGGGTCGGCACCAGCCTCGCGGGGTGGGCGGTGGCGGCCGGGGGCGAGCTGGTCGCCACCGCCGCACGCGGCGAAGCGCCCGATCTCGCCAGCCTGGGCCAGGATTTGCTGCTGATCGCCGTCCCGGACGGCGCGCTGGCCGCGGTCGCGCAGCAGCTCGCCGGCAGGCCCCAGGCGTCGGTCGCGTTGCACACCTCGGGTAGCCGCGACGCTACCGTGCTGGCGCCGTTGCGGGCAACCGGCACCGCGATCGGCGCGCTCCATCCGTTGAAGGCGTTCCCGGCCGTGCTGGCCGATCCCGAGCAAGCGCACGGGGTGTTCTTCGCCCTCGACGGCGAGGCCGCCGCACTGCGGCTCGCCCACCGGCTGGCGGCGGCCTGGGGCGGCGTGGCGGCAGAGGTGCCGCCGGCCGCCCGGCAGCTCTATCACTTCGCTGCCACCCTGGCCGCCGGCGGCGTCGCCACCCTCCTGGCCGCCGCGGCGGAGCTGGCAGCGCACGCCGGGCTGCCGCCGGAGGTCGGGCGCGGCTACCTCGAGCTCGCCCGCGGCACCGTGGCGGCGGCCATCGCGGCAGGAGGCGGCGCCGCGGTCCTCACCGGACCGGTGGCGCGCGGCGATCTCGCCACCTGCGAGCGCCACCTCGAGGCGCTGCGCACCAGCTCCCCGGAGCGGCTGCCGCTGGCCATCGCGCTGGCCCGCGAGACCCTGCGCCACGCCGCCGGCGAGGCCGCGAGCCCGGAGCGCCGCGCGCTCCTCGCCTGGCTCGACGAGCTCCCCGAAAACCATGCCCACTAGCCGGGCGGCCACCCGGCGGGGAACCGTGGTGCGCCCAGAAACCGACCCGCACCGGTCCACCCACTGGGCCGCGGGCGGTCCTTGCGAGATTGATTCGCCTGGGGTCGGATGCTATGCTGCGAAGCCCGTCTTAGGCTAAATCCGCCTTGGGCTAAAGCTGCTATGGTTTTCTTTAACTACAGCACGATGCAGATGGCGGCCAAAGTGGTGTACTACGGCCCCGGTCTGTGCGGCAAGACCACCAACCTCCACTACATCTACGGCCATACCACCCACGACTCCCGCGGCGAGATGGTGTCGCTGGAGACCGAAACCGACCGCACCCTGTTTTTCGACCTGCTGCCGTTGGACGTCGGTTCCATTGCAGGATTCAACACCCGGATCCAGCTTTATACGGTACCCGGCCAGGTTTTCTACAACACCACCCGCAAGCTGGTGCTAAAAGGCGTCGACGGCGTGGTCTTCGTCATCGACTCGCAGCGCGCGATGATGCAGGCCAATCTCGACTCGTTTCGCAACCTGGAGGAGAACCTGGCGGAGATGGGCCTGTCGGTCGAGACCCTGCCGCTGGTGCTGCAATACAACAAGCGCGACCTCAACGACATCTACTCGGTCGAAGAGCTGAACCGCGCCGTCAACCGGCAAGGCTGGCCCTGGTATGAAGCCTCCGCCGTCTCCGGCCAGGGAGTCTTCGAGACCCTGAAGGGGATCTCGAAGCACACCTTGCTGGCGCTCAAGAAGCGCCTCGGACGCAGCGGCGCGGACGCGCCGGCGCGCCTGTCGGCGGCGTCCCATGCCGGCGCGCCGGCATCCTCCTCCGGGGCTGCCGGGGCCTCCGGGGCGGCCGCCGTCGCCGCCGGCGCCCAGGGAAATGCCGGCATTGCCGGTAGTCCCGGATCCCAGGCGGCGCGGCCCGCGCCGACCGGAGCCGGCGCATCGACCGCGCCGGGAAGCCCGCACCCGACCGCCGCCGTCGCGGCGCCCGATTCGCCCGCCACTCCGTCCCGCGACGCCGCGGCGGCCGCCTTCCCGGGGATGGGGTTGCCCCAGGCACCACCGGCGCAACGGGTTGCTTCCGGTCCGGCGGCGGCGGCGCAACAGCCGCCGGCCGCCAAGCCCGGTCAGGCCTCGCCAGCGGCAACGAGCGCGCCGGCGGCGCCGCCGCCGAGTCCGGGGGGCACGGCCCCTGGCCTACCTGCTCAGCCTGCCGTCTCTGCCCTGGCTGCCGCCTCTCCCCTGGCTGCCGCCCCGGCCCTCGCCGCGGCGGGCACCGCCGCACCGGCGGCGCCGGCTCCCGCGCGCTCCCCTGCCAAGACCTCCACCGGCAAGAGCCGCTCGGTCGACGTGCTGGGCGAGCTCGAGAAACTGCGGCGCGAGGCCATGCAGCCGGCCTCCTCGGCCGGCGCGGGCCAGCCGTGGACCGCCTCGCGGGCGGGCGGGGCACCAGCCATCGCTCCTCCCGCCCACCCTGCCCACCCTGCCAACACCAAGGCCGCCGCCGGCAACGGCCGCGCCGAGCTCTCCCGCAACATCGAGATGACGCTCAAGCGCTCCGAGCTGGCGCGTGCCCGCCGCATCCTGCTGAGCTTCCAGGTCGAGGACGATCAGCATCGGGTGGTCGACGCGGTCCGCGACCTGCAGGTCGAGATCAAGGATTCGGCCGATCTCGACAAGCTTCTGCTGCGTATCAACATCGCCCTGCACGCGAAGGAGTGACGCCGCCGGGCTGCGAGCTGCCGCCGGCGCCCCTCCCCGCCTCCTGATCCGCATCGTCCTCGCCAGGCCGCCAGCCGCCATGAAGTGCCCTTTCTGTTCCGAGAACCGCGACCGGGTCGTCGACTCGCGCGAGAGCCGCGATGGCGCCACCATTCGCCGGCGGCGGGAATGCCTGAGCTGCGGGCGGCGCTTCACCTCCTACGAGCAGATCGACACCATCCCCTACATGGTGGTCAAGCACGACGGCTCGCGCGAGGAGTTCAGCCCCAACAAGCTGCTCTCCGGCCTGCGCAAGGCCTGTGAGAAGCGGCCCATCGCCACCCGCAGCCTCGAGGCCATCGTCGCCGAGGCGGAGGCCATGCTGCACGACCGCGAAGACCGTGAGATCTCGACCCACGAGATCGGCGCCTTCGTGATGGAAAGGCTGCGCAAGCTCGACCAGGTCGCCTACGTCCGCTTCGCCTCGGTCTACCGGCGCTTCGAGGACCTCGACGCCTTCATGGACGTGGTCAAGAGCCTGATCCATCCCGGCGCCGCCGGCGGCAAGGACGCATGAGCGGCAGGTATGCCTCGCTGTACCTGCTGTCGCGTTTCCAGGCAGAGGTGGACCGGCTGCTGCAGGAGGCCATCGGCCTGCCGGAAGGCGATCTGGCCATCGGCGAATGGCAGCCCGCCATCGACGTCGTCGAGACCGCCACGTCGATCCTCATCCTCGTCGAGGTGCCGGGCTTCTCGGCGGGCGACCTGACGGTGGAGGTCAAGGGCCAGCTGCTGATGCTCTCGGGCCTCAAGCCGCCGCCGCCATCGGGAGAGAAGATCAAATATCACTGCCTCGAGCGCAGCCAGGGACGCTTCAGCCGCGAGCTGCAGCTGTTCTGGCCGGTCAACAGCCATCTCGGCACGGCGCGGATGGCCGAGGGCCTGCTGATCATCGAGTTCCCGAAGATCAAGGAACAACGACAAGCGGCTCGTCGCTTGCATGTCGAAGAGTTGCATCAAGAGGATCCGACATGAGCCGTACGGAGTCGCAGGACGAGGCGATCAAGATTCCCGACGTCCTGCCGGTGCTGCCCCTCAAGGACGCCGTCGTCTTTCCCTACATCATCCTGCCGCTCTCGGTGGGGCGCGACAAGAGCGTCCTGGCGGTGGACCGGGCGCTCGCCGAGAGCCGGGTGATCATGCTGGCGGCGCAGCGCGACGGCGCGCTCGACAATCCCGGCGAAGGCGACCTGCACGAGGTGGGCACGGCGGCGGTGATCATGCGCATGCTCAAGCTGCCGGACGGCCGCATCCGCATCCTGGTGCAGGGGCTGGCGCGCGCGCGGGTCAAGCACATCAGCCAGCTGGACCCCTACCTGCAGGCCAAGATCGAGCGCCTCGAAGAGCCTCCCGCCTCGGCCGGCGCGCTCGAGATCGAGGCCCTGGTGCGGAGCGTCAAGGACAGCCTCGACCGCGCCGTGACGCTGGGCAAGGGCATCTCTCCCGAGGTGATGGTGATCGCCGCCAACCTCGAAGAGCCCGGCCGGCTCGCCGACCTCGCCGCCAGCAACCTCGATCTCAAGCTGGCCGAGGCGCAGGACATCCTGGAGACCGTCGACGTGGTGGCGCGCCTGCGCAAGGTGAGCGATTTGCTGGCGCACGAGATCCAGGTGCTCACCATGCAGCAGGAGATCTCCTCCCAAGCGCGGGGGGAGATCGACCGCAGCCAGCGCGAGTACTTCCTGCGCCAGCAGCTCAAGGCCATCCAGCAGGAGCTCGGCGAGGGCGAGGAGCTGGGCGAGGAGATCTCCGGCTACCGCCAGCTGGCCGACGACAAGAAGCTGAGCAAAGAGGGGCGCGAAGAGCTGGAGCGCCAGATCCGGCGCCTCGAGCGCAGCCATCCGGAGAGCGCCGAGACGCAGATCATCCGCACCTATCTCGACTGGTTGACGGCGCTGCCGTGGGAGACGCTATCCGAGGACGACCTCGACCTCGCGCACGCGCAGCAGGTGCTCGACGACGACCACTACGATCTCGAAAAGATCAAGGAGCGGATCCTCGAGTACCTGGCAGTGCGCAAGCTCAAGTCCGATACGCGCGGACCGATCCTCTGTTTCGTCGGTCCGCCCGGCGTCGGCAAGACCTCGCTTGGCCGCTCGATCGCGCGCTCGCTCGGGCGGCGCTTCGTCCGCCTGTCGCTGGGCGGC
Source organism: uncultured Acidobacteriota bacterium (assembly GCA_963732005.1). Classification (GTDB taxonomy): domain Bacteria; phylum Acidobacteriota; class Thermoanaerobaculia; order Multivoradales; family UBA5704; genus JASLEW01. Next base: position 1,071,149 of record CAVSXT010000005.1, on the reverse strand, counting down.
GTGCGCGACGAGGCGGAGATCCGGGGGCATCGCCGCACCTACGTCGGCGCGCTCCCCGGGCGGATCCTGCAGGGCATCCGCCAGGCCGGCACCAGCAACCCAGTGTTCGTGCTCGACGAGATCGACAAGATCGGCGCCGATTTCCGCGGCGATCCATCGTCGGCGCTGCTCGAAGTGCTCGATCCGGAGCAGAACTGGAGCTTCGTCGATCATTACCTCGGGTTGGCCTACGACCTCTCGCGGGTGCTGTTCATCGCCACCGCCAACATGCTCGAGCCGATCCAGCCCGCCTTTCTCGACCGCATGGAGGTCATCCGGCTGACCGGCTACACCGAAGACGAGAAACTGAACATCGCCGAACGTCACCTGGTCCCCAAGCAGATGCGGGAGAACGGCGTCACCGGCGAGCACATCGTCTTTTCGCCCGACGGCATCCGGCAGGTGATCTCCGGCTACACCAAGGAGGCCGGGCTGCGCAACCTGGAGCGCGAGCTGGCCGCCATCTGCCGCAAGGTGGCGGTGCGGGTGGCGCGCGGCGAGGCGGCGAAGGCGACGGTGGTGGGCGCAGCCCAGGTCGAGGAGTTCCTGGGGCCGCGCAAGCACTTCGCCGAGGAGCTGCTCGACCGCGACCGGGTGGGTGTCGCCACCGGCCTGGCGTGGACCGCGGTGGGCGGCGACCTGCTGTTCATCGAGGTGGTGGCGGTGCCCGGCAAGGGCCAGCTCCTGCTCACCGGCCAGCTCGGCGACGTGATGAAGGAATCCGCCCAGGCGGCGCTCAGCTATGCGCGCTCCTGGGCGGGAACCCACGAGCTGGCGCCCGAATATTTCTCCAAGCACGACATCCACATCCACGTGCCGGCGGGCTCGATCCCGAAGGACGGCCCGTCGGCGGGCATCACCATCGGCACCGCGATCCTGTCGGTGCTCACCACCAAGCCGGTCAACCGGCGGGTGGCGATGACCGGCGAGATCACCCTGCGCGGCGACGTCCTGCCCATCGGCGGCCTCAAGGAAAAGGTGCTGGCGGCGAAGCTGGCGGGCGTCCATACCGTGATCGTCCCCAAGCTCAACCAGCGCGACCTGGCCGAGGTGCCGGAGACGATCAAGAAAGGCCTGGCGTTCCACTTCGTCGAGCACATGGACGAGGTGCTCGAGCTGGCGCTGCAACCGCCGCCGAAGGCGACGACCGCCCGCCAGGTCCAGGCGCCGGCCGCGGCCCGCCGGGTCAAGGCGCCGGCTGCCGCGGCGCGCCCGGTCAAACCGCCGGCCGCCGCGCTCTGACGCGGCAGGGCAGGTCCGCAGCTCGTGCCGATCGGTCGCGGCTGATTGCGAATCATGGCTCCCGCGCTCGACGGCGAGGACCGGCTGCTGCGCTGGCTGCGGCGGCGCCTCGATCGCCCGTTGATCGGCGACGACGCCGCCGTTCTCCCCGCGGCCGGGCCGTTCGCCGTCACCGTCGACAGCCAGATCGCCGGCGTCCATTTCGTGCCCGGCCTCGACGCCGCGGTCCTTGCCGAGCGGCTGCTGGCGGTCAATCTCTCCGACCTGGCGGCGATGGGAGCGATCCCGTCCTATGCCTTCCTGGCGCTGACGGCGGCGCCGGATTTCGATCACCGGCGCTTCTTTCGCGCCCTGCTCGCGGCCTGTGCGCGCCACCGGCTGCGGCTGGCCGGAGGCGACCTCTCACGCAGCCCGGCCGCCGGCGCCGCGTGCGCCGCCGGCTCAACCGCCTCGATTGCCTCACCGGCTGCGACTGGATCGCCTACCTCGACCGGCGTGGTGGCCGCGACGCTCACCTTGATCGGTCGCCTACGCCCGGGATCGCGCTGGCTGCGCCGGGGCGGCGCCGCGGCCGGCCACCGGCTGTGGTTGGGCGGTACGGTTGGCGAATCCGCTGCCGGTCGGCTGCTGATCGGCGCCGGCGCACGCCTTGCCGCCGGTCGGGTCGTGCTGCCCGCCGGCTGGACCGGCCAGGTGAAGCGGCGCCGGCTGGCCGCTGCGGCCCGGCGGGCGGTGCGTCGCCACCTGCTGCCGCAGCCGCAGCTGGCGCTCGGCCAGTGGCTGGCGCGGCAGCCGGCCGCGGCAGCGATCGACGTCTCGGACGGCGTCGGCCGCGATCTCCACCGGCTCTGCGGCGAAAGCCGCGTCGGTGCGCGCGTGGAGTCCGATCAGCTGCCGCTCGCGGCGGGCTTCACCGCCCTCTGTGTCGCGCTTGGCGTGACACCCGTTGAGCTCGCGCTCGGCGGCGGCGAGGATTACGTCCTGTTGTTCACCTTGCCCGAGGACGTTGCGCCGCCCGCCCGGTTCGGCTGCCGGGCGATCGGCAGGATCACCGCGAACCGGCGAGTGTCGCTGATCACTGGCGGCGCACTGTGTGACCTGCCGGCCGCCGGCTGGGACCACCTGACCAGAGGCTAGAGGCCTGTACCCGTGAATCACCAGCGCCTGGCGTGCCTTCGACGCCGGAGCGGCTTGCGACCTGCTCCTTCGCCATGCCGATTAACAGGGCGGGACATTAGCTACGAAAGCAGGAACTGACCAGCGCGGTGTTACCTCGGTAGCATGCAGCAAGCGTTCCGCGAACACCTGACCATCCAGGAGTCGTCGATTGGCTGAAAGGAAGGAATACAAAGTTCCGGCGCCGGCCGCCTGCGGCACCGCCGCCGGCGGGCCGGATCTCTCTTGTTGACGCCGGCGCGCGCGGCTTTCGCGTCGCGCCGGGAATGGATCACGCCAGGTCCGCCGCGGCTCCGGTCGCGGCTCCGGTGGTCGCCATTCGCGACACTCCCGGCAGGTCGTGGTCGCCTGTCGCGGCATGCCCCGCAGGTCCGCCGCGGCTCCGATTGTCGCCTGTCGCGGCATGCCCTGCAGGTCCGCCGCGGCTCCGATGGTCGCCTGTCGCGGCATGCCCCGCAGGTCAGAACAGTCGCTGCAACCCTTTGGCGAGATCGCCGAACTGCTTCTCGACCGCCAGACGCAGCTTCTCGAGGTCGCGGATGCGCTGCGCCAGGACGGCTTCGAGCCGCCCGGTTGCGGCGCTTGCGGCACTCGCAATGTTCGCGGCCGCCGACTTGGGCGGCCGTCCGCGCCGCGCCGTGCCGGGAGCCGCACCACGGCCGCCGGCCCGCCGGCCACCGCGGCCGCTTGCCTGGCGCAGGGTCCGGAAAACCTCCACCGCTTCAGGATAGAAGCGGCGCGCGCGGCCCTTGCCCGCGTGCGGCAAACGCTTGGAGTAAAGGCGCACGTAACGCACCAGGGTCGGATACGAAATGCCGGTGGTCTTGCTGATCTGAGTCAGCGTCAGCAGGCCCTCGGGCTTGGCGCTGGCACCCGCCGCACGGCCTGAGCCGGGAGGACGGCCGAGACGGCGGCCAGGAGGACGGCCGACGCGACCGGTGCCGGCAGCGGCCCGCGCGGGACGACCGCGACGGCGGGCGGCAGCCGGCTTCGCAGCGGCGGCCGGCTGAGTCTTGCGTGGGCGGCCTGGGCGCCGGCCGGCAGGCTTGGCGGCCGGAGCCGCGGCGGCGGGACGACCGCGGCGAGCGCCGGCCGCGGCGACGCGGCCACCACGGCCGCCGGCACCGCGCTTGGCCGGGCGCCGCTTGGGCGTCGCTGCCGCGGCGCCTGATACCGCGGCCGCGGCGTCCTTACGCGGCCTGCCGCGCTTGCTCGCGTTTTCGCTGCGCAGCTCCCCGAAAACCGGCAGCGAATGCTCCGGATAGCGCTGCTTCCGTCCCGCGCCAACCGATGGGATACGGTCCTGGTACGTCTTCTTGTAGCGCTGCAGCGTCGGCATCGAGATGCCGGTGCGCTGCGAGATCTCCGACAACGTGTATAACTTCTCCTCGGCGGGCGCTGACCGATCCGGCGTCTGGGGCTCTGCCATGTCTTCTCTTGCCTCCCTATCTCGGTGATGAGGACAGTCTCGGTAATGAGGACGAAAGCGATAGAATTCGATCGAGCCTACTTAACATGCAGCTGGCATTATCAAAAACCCGCGGCCACAAGTCAATAGTGCCGGCACTGCCAGCGCCACTGATCGCATCCGCTCGGCAAAAGTTACACCGATCGCAGCGTGCCGGCCGGTTCGATCAAAGTCGCGCCGCGACGATCCTTGCGATCCCGGTCCGACGTTGATCGAAGCTGGCGAAACCCGCCCGGGACCGGCCGGCGGCGCACACCAGCGCCAGCGCCCGGTGCCAGGTGAATGGCCAGCGCCCTGACTTGCCCGCGACGCCGGCAGCGGCTTGCAACCTGCCGGCGCTGCCGCCGAATGACCGCAACGCCGGCGCCTTTGGCGTAGAATTCGCGAATGGACAGCCCACCTGACAAGCTCACCCTCTATGCCGGCGTCCTGCGCGATCTCGAGGCGGTGCTCGCCGGCATCAGCGACGACGTGACGGCGATGTCCACCTGCGCCTGTCTGCTGCACGAACGGATCCCTTATGCCAGCTGGGCGGGTTTCTATCGCGTGGTGGCGCCGGAGCTGTTGCGGGTCGGGCCCTATCAGGGGCCGCTCGGCTGCCTGGAGATCCCCTTCGCGCGCGGCGTCTGCGGCGCCGCCGCCAGGTCGCGCTCGACGCAGGTGGTCGCCGACGTCGAGCTTTTCCCCGGCCACATCGCCTGCGACGCCGCGGCCCGTTCCGAGATCGTGGTGCCGATTTTCGCCGGCGCCGGCGAGCTGATCGCCGTGCTCGACGTCGATTCGCATTTCCCTGGCGCTTTCGACGATCACGACCGCGCCGGATTGGAGCGGATCGCCGGCGGCCTGCGCGCACACCTCACGCACCGGCAGTGAAGCGAGAGCTCCCGGCTTTCAACGCAAATCGAGCTGGCGTACCAGATAGGAAAGCGCCTGGCGGGAAATGCCCAGGCGCCGCGCCGCCTCGGCATGATTGCCGGCAGCGGCGGCGATCGCCGCGACCACCAGCTGCCGGCGCAAGGCCTCGATCTGCTGGTGGTAGGTGCCGGTGGCAGCCGTTGCGGACGGGACCGCCACCACCGCCGGCGAGCCGGCTGCCGCGGGCGACAGCTCGAGATGCTCGGCCTCGATGACACCGCCCCCGGCCAGCGCCGCAGCGAGGCGCAGCACGTTCTCGAGCTCGCGCACATTGCCTGGCCACGAGTGCGCGCGCAGCCGCTCGCGGGCGCCGGCGGCAAGGCGCGGCGCCGGCGACCGCGGCAAACGGGACAGGAACAGCTGCGCCAGCTCCAGCACGTCGTCGCCGCGCTCGCGTAGCGGCGGCAGGTCGACGGCGCCAACCTTGAGGCGATAGAAAAGATCCTCGCGGAACGAGCCGCCGGCGACCGCCCGCTCCAGGTCGCGGTGGGTGGCGGCCAGCACCCGCACGTCCACCCGCCGCGGCAGGCTCTCGCCCAGGCGCCGCACCTCCGCCTCCTGCAGCACCCGCAGCAACAACCCTTGAGCGGGGAGCGGCAGGTCGCCGATCTCGTCCAGCAACACCGTGCCGCCGCGCGCCGTTTCGAAGACACCCATCCGGTCGCGATCGGCGCCGGTGAAGGCGCCGCGCACGTGACCGAACAGATCCGACAGTTGCAGCGACTCGGCCAGCGCCGCGCAGTTGATCGCCAAGAAAGGGCCATGCGCCCGCGCGCTGGCACGGTGGATGTCGCGCGCCGCCAGCTCCTTGCCCGTACCGCTCTCGCCGCGAATCAGGACCGGGATGTCAGCCGTCGCGACCAGAGCGAGCCGCGCCACGGCGGCCCGCAAGCCGGGGCTCGAGCCGGCCAGGCTGGTGGCGGCCGGCAAGGCGGCCAGGCGGGAACCCGCCGGACCCGACGCTGCTGGCGCGCCCGCCGCCGAGAAGAGGCCGATCCCGAGCAGATCGGAACCGGCGGCCCCAGTCCCGGAAGCAGCCGCCCCGGCGCCGCCGGCCGCCAGATCGCGGGCTGCCAGGGCGAAGCAGGAGATGAGCGCCGGCTCGAGTCTCCGGCAGCGCAGCTCCAGGCGTCCGGCCGGCAGGTCGGCAGCGAGCGCGGGGGGAGCATCGGCCACCAGGTCGGCGGCGACAGGCGTCTCGCGCACCTCGCCGGCCGGTATCCACGAGATTCTCGCCAGGGGATCGGCGGCGCTCCGCAGCAGGGCGCCGATTGCCCCCAGGTCGCCCGCCGGCCGGGCGGCGTAGGCGGCGAGGGCCTGCCAGGGTCCAGCGTCGCGAAGCTCCAGCCATGCCGCGAGGCTGCCGGCGCCTGCCTGGCGCAGCACCGCGATCGCCGGCCGCCGCCAGGCGGCGGGAGCCTTCGAGCCCGCCGGCCGCGGCGCGTTCGAGGTCGAACAGCAGCCGCGCCGCGCGATAGGGCTCCAGACCGGCCAGCGCCTCCCAGCTGTCGCCCGGCACCGGCCCGCCATCCAGCACCGCCAGCCAGAGGCGGCGTAGCGGCAACTCCAGCGACGCCGCGGCGCACCGCGCAGCCGCGGGCTCGCCGGCATGCGCCCACAGCGCCGGGCGTTCCTCGGCCTCGAGCTCCGCCACCGCGCCGCCGCCGGCGAGCGCCAGCTCTGCCGCCGCGGCGGACGGCCGCTCCAGCCAGCCGAGAGCTCGGGCGAGCAGCACCGCCAGCACCTCCCGCCGCCACCGCGACCGGCGCCGCCCGAGGCGCTCGATCGCCGCACGGCAGAGGGCCGCGGCTTCCGCGGGCCGCCCGAGCACCAGCTCGAGCCTCGCCCACAGCTCGGTGTCCTGGGTGAGGCCGCGCAGGTTGCCGGCGCGGCGGTTCTCCGCCGTCGAGCGAGCCAGGATCTCGCGCACGCCGGCGGTGCGCCCGCGGCGCAGCCGCACCTCCGCCAGGTTGTGCAAGGCGAGCGTGGCGCGCCGGGGTCCTTCGCAGCCACCGAGCAGCCGCTGGGCGTGCAGGAAGGCGCGTTCCGCCCCCGCCAGGTCGTCGCTCTGCACGCGGCCGATACCGAGGTCGTTCCACAGGCCGGCGGCTTCGTGACGGGCGAGCCGTCGGCGGCCGCAGCCCAGCGCCCGCCGCAGGTGCTCGACCACCGCGGCGCCATCGAACGCGGCCGTGGCTTGCATGCCGCGAGCGTGATGCCAGCGCCAGAGGGCCTGGACGAAGGCGTCGCCAGCCTGATCCGGCGCTGGGCCGCCGCCGCCATCGAAGAGGGCGGCCCGGGCTGCCTCCAGGTACGGCTCCATCGCCGCGGGTTCCTGACGATCCCAGGCCGCCGCCGCCGCCACCAACGCGGCCCTTGCCCTGTCGGGGGCGGTTGCCGCCTTTGCCGCTGCCAGCGCGCGGCGCACCCAGCGCGGCACATGGTCCGGCTCGCCGCTGTTGGCAAAGACCCGCACTGCCAGCTCGGCCGCCTCGATCGCCACCTCCGGCGTCAGCCGCAGGGCCTCCAATCGACGCAGGGTGGCGCGCGCGGCGCCGAGACGGCCGAGCTGCACCTGACAGCGCGCCCGGAGCAGGCGGGCGGCCGGCGCCCGGCAGGGGACCAGGATCGCCAGCGCCGCGGCGAAGCGGCCGAGGCTCGCGGACGCCAAGGCGAGGCCCAGCCTGGCGGCCTCGGTGGTCGGAGCCTCGGGTAGGGCGCCTGCCGCCGGCGCACCTTCGGCCGCCCGCGTACCCTCAACCGCCGGCACAGCCTCGACTGCCTGCGTACCTCCGGCGTCCTGCGCACCTCCGGCCGCCTGTGCACCCTCTGCCGCCGGCACCCCAGGCGCCGCCGTCCCGGCGGCGGCCGGCGGCGTCTCCCCATCCCACCAGGTCCGGGCCAGCGCTCCGCCCAGGCGGGCCGCCAGCTCGTCGGCGCCGCGGCAACCCGCGAGCAAGCGGGTACGGCTGGCGCTCGGTCCCGCCACCCAGAGCCGGTCGCCGGCCGGGCTCAGCAGCTCGCCAGCCAGCGATTGGCGCGCCACCGCGAAGGCGGGCAGCCAGAGGAACGGCGCCAGCGCCAGGACCTGCCCCACGGCTGCGTCCGCCGGCACCGGCACCAACGGCTGCCACCATTCGACGAGCAGCGCGCGACCGGCCTTCCGGGCCTCCCCGCGACCGGCGAGCAGGCCGGTGCCGGGAGCGGCCTCGCCCGGTTCCGGACCGGAGCTCCCTGCCGCCGCCGGCCCCGCGGCGCCGGCAGCAACACCGAACAGCCGCAGCAGCAGCTCGCGCAGCTGCTCCTGCGCCGGCCGCGGCGAGCGCCCGGGAGCCGCCGCCGCCGGCGGCACCAGCAGCCGGCCGTCGGCTGCCACGCGCGCGGGCTCCCAACCGCGCGGCAGCCACCAGCCGGCGCGCTCGAGCAGCGACAGCAGTCCGGCCCCCTCCAGCACCACCGACAGACGCTGCCGGTCGGTCAGGCGCGCCTCGGCCAGCGGCAGCGCTGCCGGCGACGAGGCAAGGACCGGGTGGACGACCTGGGCCGCGGCGCTCATTCGGCGGGCGGGCGCTAGCCGAGCAGACCCAGGAAATCCTGCCAGAACCCGGGATAGGACTTGCCGACGACCTGCGGCGAGGCGACCACCACGCCGGGGCGGCGCAGGCCGACCAGGGCGAGACTCATGGCGATACGATGATCGCCGTGGGCATCGACCACGACCTGGCTGGCCGGCGGTGGGGTATCGCACCAGGCGCCGGCGATGTCCAGCCGGTCCGGCCCCTCCTTCACCGCCGCTCCCAGGCGGCGCAGCTCGCCGGCCATCGCCGCCAGGCGATCGCTCTCCTTCAGGCGCAGGTGCCCGACGTTGCGGATGCGGGTGATGCCGTCGGCAAATGGGGCCAGCGCCGCCAGGGTCGGCACCTGGTCCGGCATCGCCGAGAGGTCCGCGTCGACGGCGCGCAGGCGGCCGCCGCGCACCGCGACCTCGTCGCCGCGCCAGGCCACCTCGGCACCCATCCCGGCGAGCAGCTCGAAGAACTGGCGATCCCCCTGCGGCGAGTCGGCGCCGACGCCAGTGATGACGACGCTGCCGCCGGTGAGCGCCGCGGCCGCCGCCGGATAGCAGGCCGCGGAGGCGTCGCCCTCCACCCGCAGGCGGGAGGGAGGGGCCAGGCCGGGAAGCACGCTGTAGCGCAGGCCCTCGTCGTCCCGCAGCGCCGCGATGCGCCCGCCGCAGCGCCGGACCGCGGCCAGGGTGACCTCGACGTAGGGCGCCGAGGTGAGCGCCGCCACCTCGACGGTGAGCGGCCGGGGCGCCGCCAGGCCGGCCATCAGCAGGGCGGAGAGATACTGACTGGACTCGCCGGCATCCAGGCGCGTGGCGCCGCCGCGCAGCGTCGCGCCGGCGACCTCGAGCGGCACGCCGCCGTCACGGCCGACGTACCGGATCTCGGCGCCCAGGACGCGTAGCGCCGCCACCAGCGGCCCGACCGGCCGCTCGCGCAGCCGCGCCACGCCGTCGAGGCGCCAGCGGCCCGGCAGCGCCGCCAACGACGCGATCAGGAAACGGAGCATGGTGCCGGCATTGCCGCAGTGGATCTCGACCGCGGCGGTGCTGCCTGCCGCGGCAGCGATGGCGGCGGCGGCGGCGATGGCAGCGGCGCCGGCCGGCGGCGCGGCGGCCACGGCAACCGGCGGCGTCAGGGCGACTTCTGCCGGTTCTGGTTCCTGCCGCTCCTCCACCCTCCAGCCGCAGGCGGCGAGCGCCGCCAGGAAGAGCCGGGTGTCCTCGGCCAGCAGCGGCCGCTCGACGACCAGCGGCCGGCGCGCCAGCAGCGCCAGGTTGAGATAGCGATGGGTGATGCTTTTCGAGGGCGGCACCCGCACGCGACCGTGCGCCTGCCGTCCGCTCGGGATCGCCTGCGCCTCACCGGGCGTCGAAGGCCAGTCCGTCATAGCCGAACTCGACCCCTGGCGGCAGCGCCACCGCGGGTGCATCGTGATCGATCTCATGCGCCAGATGGGTGAGGATGGTGCGCGCCGCGCCGACGCGCGAGGCGACGCTCAGGGCCTCGGCCACCGAGAAGTGGGTCGAATGCGGCCGGTAGCGCAGGGCGTCCAGGATCAGCACCTCGACTCCGGCCAGCAGCTCGAGGCTGCTTTCGGGAATGACGTTACAATCCGTTACATACGCAAAGGAACCGAAGCGGTAGCCGTATACTTCGAGGTCACCATGCCAGACCGGTACCGGGACCACCTGCTGGCCGAGCAGGGCGAAGTCGCCGTTCACTTCGATCAGCTCGAGCTGCGGTTTGCCGCCTCCCTCCTGTCCTTGCTCGAAGACATAGGCGAAGGTGCGGCGCAGCGCCCGCAGCGTCGCCGCCGAGCCGTAGCAGGGGATCGGCGAGCGCTGGCGGAAGTTGAAGATGCGCACGTCGTCGAGGCCGAAGACGTGATCGGCGTGGGCATGGGTGAACACCACCGCATCCACCCGCGGCAGGCCGAAGCGGAGGGCCTGTTCGCGCAGGTCGGTCGGCGTGTCGACCAGCACCACCTGGCCGTCCCACTCCAGCTTGAGACCCGGCCGCCAGCGCTTGTTGCGTGGGTTCTCCGAGGTACAGACGGGGCAGGTGCAGCCGATGACCGGCACCCCGGTCGAGGTGCCGCTGCCGAGCATGGTGACGTGCATCGACATGGCGCCGGGCAGTGTAGCAGCCGGGCCCGGCGGCGAGCGGCGGGCGGGTTGGAAAGCCGCGTCCTTTACCCGATCCAGGGAACGCCGTTATCCTTTGAGCTACTGACCATGCGGGCGACCGCAACCAGGGGCTCGACTCAGGCGCATCGGCCCGCATCGCCGGAAGACCATGCCGCTTAAACAGGCGCGCTTCCCGCGACCGACCATGAAGGCCGCGCGCGAGGGCCGCCGGAAGGAGTGTTTTGCCATGCCCCGCAAGAACCGCAGCACAGCCCTGATCCTGGTCCTGGCTCTCCTGTCCTGCCTGGCAGGCCAGGCCGCCATGGCCGCGCCGGCGGCGCCCAGACAAGCCACCGCCGAGGCCGCGGCCGGCAACGTCCTGAACGCCGTCTTGAGCTGGCTCACCGCCAAGTGGCCAGGCGTGGGCCGCTTGCTGGCGCCCGCGGCCGGGCAGGCTCCCAGGCAATGGGAGAAGAGCGGCTCGAGCCAGGATCCCAATGGAGGTTCGAGCAACGTCCGCATCGGTTGTCAGTTGGGCCAACCATAGCCGCTGACCCACGCCGCAGGCCCTGTTGCAGTGGCTCGATCCTTGGGGGAGATACTCTGAATGGAGGCGCCGGTTTCCATAATCGGCGCCCTCCGGTCACTTCTTTGTCCCGCTTTGCCCCCTACGCGTAACCTTTCCTATTAGAAGTGGTACTCTAGCAGCCACTATATGAACCGTGTCGATCTGGTGCTCGAGATGCGACCGTAGTTCGCTGAGTCAGGCCTGAGCGTGTCCCCAGGAGGTACCTGGATCCAACCGGGAGAACTTCGGGGCCGTGCCTAGACTGTCTTGGCCTTCGGTAGCTACTCGCGGCTCGCAGTCGCGGGATTCGCGGGCGGCCGCAGTTGAGATCATCGTCGAACGGTGTTCAATGTTTCGGGGGGACAGCCCGGTGAAGATTCATCCAAGCGACTTGGTGCTTGAGGAAACGCTACTCAGCCTCTCAGGAGCGCCGGGTAGCCTCGTGCGGCATCTCACTAGCTGCTCCCGGTGCCGATCGCGTTTCGAGAGTCTATCGGGCCATCTCTCCCGCACCTCTTGGCAGTGCACCTCAGAGGGATTGAGCCAGTCCGGGTCCCTGCGTTGCCGCAGAGGAGCCGAGGAGCTCGAATACGGCCGCGCCATCGAGAGGAGCGAGCGGCGGTACCTCGAGCAGGCTCACTGCTTGCGCCACGAGCGCGCCGAAGCTCCAGCTCTTTTGGCCGAGCTGCTTGGCCACCGCCCTGAGAGGCGGCTGCTGCTCCTCGCCAATTCATCTCGCTTCGTGACTTGGGGCGTCTACGAGCTGCTGCTCGAGCGCAGCTGGCAGCTGCTCACCGTCAGTCGTCCCGAAGCCGAGAACCTGGCGAGACTCGCCATCGAGCTCTCCTGCAAGCTCGACTCGGCGTACTACAGCCTGCCGATGATCGAGGATCTTCGGGCTCGCGCTTGGTCTTACATCGGGAACCTGCACCGCATCGCCATGGATCTGGATGAAGCCGACCACGCCTTCCAGATCGCCTACAGCCATCTGAAGCGAGGCACACGCGAGCCCATCGAGCGCGCTCTATTTCTGGATCTGAAAGCTTCCCTGCGAGCTGGTCAGCGTCGCTTCGACGAGGCCGAGAGGCTGCTCCATCGCGCCGTTACAATCTTTATCGATCATAAAGATGACCATCGAGCGGGGAAGAGCCTCGTAACTTTGGCCGCGATGTATAACTTTGCCGGCCAGGTCGCGAAGACAGTGCCGGTGCTCGAACAGGCGTTGACGCTGATCGATCCCAGCCAGGATGAGCGGCTCTTGCTATGCGCGTGGCACAACCTGATCGACGCTCTCGCCATGCTCGGTCGCTTCATCGAGGCACACGGCCTTTACCGGCGGGCGCGTACCCTTTATCGCAAGAACAAGGATGGCGTGCTCGACCTCAGGCGCATCTGGCTCAAGGGCAAGATCGAGCGGGGGTTGGGTCAGCAAGCGCCGTGCGAATCCCTCTTTCTCGCCGCCCGCGAAGGATTTCTGGCCGAGGATCTGCCGTACGAGGCCGCGCTAGTTTCTCTCGAGCTCGCTACCCTGTATGCCGAGCAAGAACGCAACGCCGAGCTAAAGCTGCTGGCCACCGAGGTGCTGGCCATTTTCACCGCGCGGCGAATTCATCGCGAAGCGCTGGCGGCGCTCATGTTCCTCAAACAGGCCGTCGATGCCGAACAGCTGACCATCCAGACCGTGAACGGTATCGCCGATTTTCTTCGCCGCGCTGCCGGCGATCCCGTGCTCACGTTCGCAGCACCTCTGGCTCAGCAGTGATTCTCGCGTCCCCGCCCGCGCACCATCGCCGGTAGCTTTGCCGCGCCCATAGGCCCGGCCGGCCAGATTCCGCGGGGCGTGCCTACGACACCGCCGGCGGCAGCCACTCCACCTCCCGCGTCTGGAACCAGGCGGCCAGCAGCCGCACCTCGCCGCCGGCAACCGTCCAGGTCCTGGCGACGTGGAAGTGGCCCACCAGCATGACGTCGTGGCCGTCGGCCAGCCGGCGCTCCGCGTAGGCGCGGATGGCAGCCTCGGGGAGGCGGCGGCGGTGCTTGAAGTTGGTCCGCGAGAGGCGGCGCTCGGTGGCGCCGACCAGGCGCCGGGCCAGCCGGGCAGGGATGCGGGCGGCCAGATAGCGGCTCAGGCCGCTCTTCGAGAGGCGCCGCCAGGCGCGATACTGCCAATCGTTCGCCACCAAACCGTCGCCGTGCACCGCCAGGTAGCGCACGCCGCCGTCCGCGAAGGCGACCTCGGTCACCACCGCATCGAAAGCGTCGGCGTAGGGGCTGCCGGCCAGGAAGAAGTCGCGGTTGCCCTCGACGTAGTCGATGCGCACGCCGCGGCGCCGCAACTCGCGCAACGCCGCCACCACCGCCTGGATGTCCGCGGTCTCGTACCGCGAGTGCCCCACCCAGGCCTGAAACAGGTCCCCCAGCACCACCAGCCGGCTGCAGCCGGCATCCGGCAGGGCCGCGAGCTGCTGCACCAGCGGCCCCGCCGGTCCGCCCGGACCGCTCAGGTGGGCATCCGCGAGCACCGCCACGACGGGCGGAGTCCTCGCCGCGTCCATGCGGTCAGCGCTCAGAAGATGGAGAGCTTCGGCTTGGCGGCGGCGTGCCGCGACACCTCGGCGTCCACCGCTTCCGCCACCCGGCGGAAGGCATCCGCGTGCGGGCCCTGCGGCTCGGCGACGACGATCGGCACGCCGCTGTCGCCGCCGAGGACGATCTTGGGGTCGAGCGGGATCGCTCCCAGGAAGGCGGTGCCGAGGAGCTCGGCGGTCCGCTCGCCGCCGCCCTTCTTGAAGATGTCGGTGACCTCGCCGCAGTGCGGGCAGACGAAAGAGGACATGTTCTCGACGATGCCGATCACCGGCACGTTAACCTTGCGGAACATCGCCAGGCCCTTGCGCGCGTCGATCAGGGCCACATCCTGAGGCGTGGTGACGATCACCGCGCCGGCCAGCGGCACCTTCTGGGTCAGTGTCAGCTGGGCGTCGCCGGTGCCCGGCGGCAGGTCGAGGATCAGGTAGTCCAGCCGCCCCCATTCGACGTCGCCCAGCATCTGCTCGAGGGCGCGCGTCACCATCGGCCCCCGCCAGATCACCGGCGTGTCGGCGTCCAGGATGAAGCCGAGCGACATCAGCAGGATGCCGTACTTGTCGAACGGCACGATGCGGTTGCCGGAGACGATCGGCTTCTCCTGGATGCCGAACATGGTCGGCACCGACGGACCGTAGATATCGCCGTCGAGCAGCCCGACACGGAAGCCGAGCTGGCCCAGGCGCACCGCCAGGTTCGCCGCCACCGTCGACTTCCCCACCCCCCCCTTGCCGCTGGCCACCGCCACCATGTGCTTGACGCCAGGGGCGAGATTGGGGTTCTGCGAGGTCGCCCGCGGCGCCGCACCCGCGTCCTCGCGCCCGGGAGGCGCCGCCGGCCGCTGCGTCTCGATCGTCACCCGCGCGACGGCCGCGCCCGGCACCGCCTGCACCGCGCGCTCGGCCTCCTCCCTCACCTTCTCCGCCGCCGCCGGGTTGTGGGTGGCCATCTGCAGGCCCACCGCCACCTCGCCGCCGGCAACCTGCACGTGGTGCACGAAGCCGAACGAGACGATGTCCCGGCTCATCCCCGGGAAACGCACCGCCTTCAGGGCCTCCCACACCTTGGCCTCGAGATCGTCGCTCATGCTCGCGTTTCCTGTCTCCTGGCGCGGCTGGAACCCAGCGGGGACGGGTCGGGGATCGTTACCGCCGGTTCACCCCCCGGCCGGCCCAAGGGTACCATGGCGGTCCCGATCAGCCGACCTCGGCAACCTCTCCGGGGTTCATGCCGGCAAGGCCGGCGAGCTGCCGCCGGACCTCGGCGATCAGCTCGCGCTTGCGGCGGATGCCGAAGTCCGCCACCGGGATGGGCGTCCCGAAGCGCACCTCGACGACCCCCGGCCGGATCGACCGCCGCCCCCGCGCCTGGACGGCCCGCGTGCCGCGGATGCCCACCGGCACGATCGGCAACCCGGTGCGCAGGGCGAGCAGGAAGCCGCCGCGCTTGAACGGCAGCAGGGTCTCGCCATCCGATCGCGTGCCTTCCGGAAATAGCAGGATCGAGCCGCCGGAGCGCAGCCGCTGCTCGGCGGCGGCGAAGGACTGGCGAGCGGCCGCGCTGTCGCCACGGTCCACCGAGACGAAGCCCGCCGCCGCGATCGCCCACCCGAACACGGGGATGCGGAACAGGCTCTGCTTGGCCACCATCCGGAAGCGCCCCGGCACGGCGCGCAGCAGCGCCGGGATGTCGAACAGGCTCTGGTGGTTGGCCAGGTAGACATAGCTGGCGCCCGGATCGACGCCGGCGGGACGCAGCACGCGCAGGCGCACGCCGCTGGCGCCCAGCAGCCCGGCCGCCCACAGGCGCGTCGTCGCCAGCGCCCAGCGCCCGCGCGGCGGCAGCCAGGCCACCGCCACGGTGACGATCCCCAGCACCAGGCTGCCGAGCACCAGGAAGCCATTGCCGGTCACCGTGGCCACGGCGGTGGCAAGACCCTTGCGGAGAGAGACCAGGCCGTTGCCGACATTGGCGAGACCCTCGCCGCCATTGGCAAGGCCCTTGCCGGCATTGGCGAGACCCTCGCCGCCATTGGCAAGGCCCTTGCTGGCATTGGCAACGCCCTCGCGGAGCCCATCGTGGTGGGTCGCCGGCACGCTGGCCTCCTCCGGGTCGGATGGACGCAATGAATGGCTCTCCTGGCTGCTGGTCGGGCATTATCGACCATCGGCGCCCCGCCGGGCGAGCCCGCCGGCGTACCGTCGTCCTGCTAGACTGTGCCGGTTCACTAAAACCACCATGGAACCCTCGGCCCGCCGCCCCCGCTTCCCGGCGTCGCTGCGCGCGAGCCTCGCTCTCGGCGCGCTCTACGACGCCGCGTTCGCCGTCCTCATGGTGACTGCGCCCGGCCTCCCCGCCCGCCTGCTGCGGCTGCCGCTGCCGCCGCTGCCCGAGGGCGCCTTCTATCTGTGGATCCTCGCCGTGCTGCTGCTGATGCTGGCCAGCCTGTACCTGCTGGCCGCCGGCGATCCCGGCCGCCATGGCGGCATCGTTGCCGTGGCCGCCGCCGGCCGCATCGCCGGCGGCCTGGTCTTCTGCGCCGCCGCCTGGGGTCACCCGGGCCTGACGGGCCTCTACCCACTGGCTGCCGCCGATCTCGGGTTCGGGCTCGCCCACGCCGCCTGCTGGTGGCCGGTCCGCCGGTGAACGCGCGCGACTTCGCCGTACGCACCGGCGAGATCGCCCTGCTCACCGGCCGGGCCTTCGCCGCCATGGCCACGCGGCCGCTGGAAGCCAGGCTCTGGGTCGAGCAGATGGACCAGCTGGGCGTCCGCTCGCTGGGCGTCACTGCCATCGCCACCACCTTCACCGGCATGGTGCTGGCGCTGCAGACCGCCTACAGCCTGCCGGAGCTGGGCGTCAAGTACTACATCGGGTCGGTGGTCGCCAAATCCCTGATCCGCGAGCTCGGGCCGGTGCTCACGGCGCTCATCGTCGGCGGCCGCATCGGCGCCGGGATGACCGCCGAGATCGGCACCATGAAGGTGACCGAGCAGATCGACGCCATGCGCTCGATGGCCGTCGATCCGGTCAAGAAGCTGGTGGCGCCGAAGCTCGCCGCGGTGCTGGTGATGCTGCCGGCGCTGACCGTGGTCGGCTGCGGCCTGGGCATCCTCGGCGGCCTGCTGGTGGCGGTGTTCCAGCTCAACGTGCAGGGCTCGGTCTATCTCAACAACATCGCCCAGAACATGGCGCTGGCCGACCTGGTGAGCGGCTTCGGCAAGTCTTTCGTCTTCGCCTACATCATCGCCATCATCGGCTGCTACAACGGCCTGCACACCACCGGCGGCGCCGACGGCGTCGGGAGGGCGACCACCGACACGGTGGTGACGGTGGCGATCACCATCATGATCTCCGACTACTTCCTGACCAAGCTGTTCTTCCTCGCCGTCAGCTGACCGAGCCCGCCGTGCCCGCCACCGAACCGCCATCCCAGCCGCCGCAGCAGCCCCCGCCGCCACCGCAGCCCGGGCCGCCGCAGCTGCAGTCCCCGCCGCCGCCGCTGTTCTCCATCCGCGGCCTGACCAAGGCCTTCGCCGGCCGCAAGGTGCTCGACGGCCTCGACTTCGACATCCTGCGCGGCGAGTGCTTCGTGATCCTCGGCCGCTCCGGCAGCGGCAAGAGCGTCACCCTGCGCCAGCTCAACGGCCTGGACAAGCCCGACGCCGGCCAGGTGGTCTTCGACGGCACCGACGTCACGGCGCTCGCCGAGCGCGAGACCTATCCCATGCGCCGCCGCATCGCCATGCTGTTCCAGGGCGGCGCCCTGTTCGACTCGATGACGGTGTTCGACAACGTGGCCTTTCCGCTGCGCGAGCACACTCGCCTCGGGGCGGCGGAGATCGCGGCCAAGGTGCAGGAGAAGCTGGGCCTGGTGCACCTGCCCGACGCCGGGCCCAAGATGCCCGCCGACCTCTCCGGCGGCATGCGCAAGCGGGCCGCCCTCGCCCGCTCCCTGGCTCTCGATCCCGAGGTGGTGCTCTACGACGAGCCCACCACCGGCCTCGATCCGATGACCTCGGCTGCCATCGGGCAGCTCATCCGGCAGATCCACCGCCGCCTGGACGTCACCCAGGTGGTGATCACCCACGACCTCGCCCTGGCCCGGCACGTCGCCGACCGGCTGGCCTACCTGTCGAACGGGCGCTTCACGTTCGTCGGCGACTGGGCCGCCGCGGAGCGCTGCGCCGACCCGGAGCTGGCCGGCTTCCTGGCCGGGCGGGAGTGGGAAGAGGAGGACGACCATGGCGCGTGAGCTCAAGATCGGCCTGCTGGTCCTCGCCGCGCTCGCGGTGCTCGGCGCCGGCCTGCTGGTCATCGGCGGCCGCAACAATTTCTTTGTGCGCAAGACCAGCTACTTCGTCCGCTTCTCCCAGGTCGGCGGCCTCGCCCCGGGCGCCGGCGTGACGCTCGACGGCGTCAGCGTCGGCACCGTCGACAGGGTGGTGCTGCCGAAGAACCCCGACCAGCGCGAGATCGACGTCTGGCTGCTCGTCGACCGCCGCTACGGCGAGCGCCTGCGGGCACCGCAGGCGCCGCAGCCCGGCGCCCAGCAGGCCACGCAGGCGCGCATCAGCACCCTCGGCCTGCTCGGCGACAAGTACATCGAGCTCAACTCGGGCGCCGCGCGCTACCCAGCCATCCCCGACGAGGGCGAGATCCAGGCGGCGGCCCAGCCCAACCTCGAAGCGCTGGTCGCCTCGGGCGAGGACGTGATGGGCAACATCACCCAGATCTCGCAATCCCTGCAGCACATCCTGGCCCGCACCGACCGCGGCGAGGGCCTGCTCGGCGAGCTCACCCGCGAGTCGGCGACCGGACAGCAGCTGCGCCAGTCGGCGATTGCCACGATGCAGAGCCTGCAGCGGGTCTCCAATGAGCTGGAGACCGGCCCCGGCCTGCTGCCCCGGCTGGTCAACGACCGCCGCCTGGCCGATCGCCTCGCCGGCACCCTCGACCGCCTCGACGCGGTGCTGGCCAGCGCCCAGCACGGCCCCGGCGCCCTGCCGGCGCTGCTCAACGATCCCGGCGAGCGCGCCCGGGTGGACGAGACCCTGGCGCACCTCGACGGCGCCAGCAAGGATCTGCAGGCGCTGACCGCCAAGTTCGGCAACAGCCAGGCGCTGCTGCCCCGGCTGCTCGAGGACCAGGCCTACGGCCGCGAGATCGCCGAGCGGCTGCGCGAGACGCTGCAGCACCTCGACGCGGCGGCGGACCGGCTGGTCGAGGGCAAGGGCACGGCGGCCCGCCTGCTCAACGATCCCGCGGTCTACGAGGCGATCAACAATGTTATCGTCGGGGTGAACAAGTCCTGGATGTTGCGCTGGCTGATCGAGAATCGCCAGAAGGCCGGGATCAAGCAGCGCTACCAGGACGCCACCGCGGGCAGTCGACAGCAACTCTCCTCACCGCCGCCCTCGCCCCCCGGAGCCTCGCCGTCCCAACCGCCGCCCCCCCCGGAGCCGCCGCCGCCGCCGCCGTCGAGCCTGCCGCAGCCCGCGGCGGCACCCGGCGCCGGCACGAGGGATTGAGCCCCGACACCCATGCCATCCCACCTCCTGGTCACCGGCGGCGCCGGCTTCATCGGCTCGCACCTCTCGCGGCGCCTGCTCGACCGCGGCGAGCGGGTGACCGTGCTCGACGACTTCAATGATTTCTACGACCCGCAGCGCAAGCGGCGCAACCTCGCCCGGCTGCTGGCCGACCCCGCCCGGCGCGAGCGCTGCCGGCTGGTCGAAGGCGACATCCGCGACGCCGCGCTGGTCGAGCGCCTGTTCGCCGGCGGCGCCTTCGACGCGGTGGTGCACCTGGCCGCCCGGGCCGGCGTCCGGCCGAGCCTGCGCGAGCCGGTGCTCTACGAGGACGTCAACTGCATCGGCACCCTGCGGCTGCTGGAAGCGGCCCGCCGCCACGGGCCGCGGCAGTTCCTGTTCGGCTCCTCGTCCTCGGTCTACGGCATCAACACCAAGGTGCCGTTCGCCGAGGAGGACGAGGTCAACCAGCCGATCAGCCCCTACGCCACCACCAAGCGCAGCGGCGAGCTGCTCTGCTACAACTACCATCACCTCCATGGCTTCCGCGTCGCCTGCCTGCGCTTCTTCACCGTCTACGGACCGGCGCAGCGACCGGAGATGGCGATCCACAAGTTCACCGACCTGCTGGCCCGCGGCGAGCGGGTGCCGCTCTTTGGCGACGGCAGCAGCCGCCGCGACTACACCTACGTCGACGACATCGTCGACGGCCTCGAGGCGACGCTCGACCTGGCGCCGGCGTTCGAGATCCTCAACCTGGGCGGCGCCGACACCACCGCGCTGGCCGAGCTGGTGCGCTGGCTGGCCGAAGAGCTTGCCGTCGAGGCGCGCATCGAGTATCTTCCCGCCCAGCCTGGCGACGTTCCGATCACCTTCGCCGACGTCTCCAAGGCGGCGCGGCTGCTGGGCTATTCCCCCAAGGTCCCGATCCGGGAAGGCTTGCGGCGTTTCGTGCGCTGGTACCGCGAGCAGCAGTCGGCGCCCGCCGCCGTGCTGCCCAATGTTTGACGGATCCGGCACCATGCGGATCGATCCCTCACGAGAGCTGCCCTGGTCATGAACATCTGCGTCGTAGGAAGCGGTTACGTCGGCCTGGTCACCGGGGCCTGCCTGGCCGATTTCGGCATGTACGTGGTCGGCGTCGACAAGGACGCGGCCAAGGTCGCGGCCCTGTCGCAGGGCAAGGTGCCGATCTACGAGCCCGGCCTCGACACCCTGGTGCAGAAGAACATGGACGAGGGGCGCCTGCGCTTCTCGACCGAGCTGGCGCCGGCCATCGAGGAGGCGCAGGTGATCTTCATCGCCGTCGGCACGCCGCCGCGCAGCGACGGCTCGGCCGATCTCACCTTCATCCGCGAGGTCGCCGCCTCGATCTCGCGGCACCTCAACGGCTACAAGGTGATCGTCACCAAGAGCACGGTGCCGATCGGCACCGGCAAGATGATCGAAGCCCTGGTCCGCGACGGCGCCGGCGGTCGCCATCCGTTCGCCGTGGTCTCCAACCCCGAGTTCCTGCGCGAGGGCTCGGCGATCGAGGACTTCATGCATCCCGACCGGGTGGTCATCGGCTCGCGCGATCAGCGGGCGATCGAGCTGATGCTCGACGTCTACTCGCCGCTCGCCGCCGCCGACGTGCCGTTCGTGATCACCGACGTCGAGAGCGCCGAGCTGATCAAGTACGCCTCCAACGGCTTCCTCGCCACCAAGATCTCGTTCATCAACGAGGTGGCCGAGCTCTGCGAGGCGCTCGGCGCCAACGTCGAGGTGGTGTCGCGCGGCATGGGCCTCGACAGCCGCATCGGCCCCAAGTTCCTGGACCCCGGCCCGGGCTTCGGCGGCTCGTGCTTCCCCAAGGACACCCGGGCGGTGGCGCAGATCGCCCGCGACCAGGGGTTGGCCTTCCGCATCATCGAGGCGGTGCTCGAGGTCAACGAGGCTACCAAGGCGCGGATGGTGCGGAAGATCCAGCGCGCCCTGGGCACCATCGCCGGCCGCACCATCGCCGTGCTCGGGCTGTCGTTCAAGCCCAACACCGACGACATCCGCGAGTCGCCGGCGCTGCCCATCCTGCAGGGACTGCTCGACGGCGGCGCCACCGTGCGCGCCTTCGATCCGGAGGCGATGCCGCCCTGCCGGCCGCTGTTCCCGGCGGTTCGGTTCTGCGACAACGCCTACGAGGCGGCGCGCGGCGCCGACGCGCTGGTCATCTGCACCGAATGGAACCAGTTCCGCAAGCTCGAGCTGGACCGGCTGCACGCGCTGCTGCGGCGGCCGCTGGTGATCGACCTGCGCAACCTCTACGCGCCGGAGAAGATGGCGGCGGCGAGCTTCGAGTACATCTCGGTAGGCCGCCCGGTGGCGGCCCCTGCCACCGCCCCGGTGGCGGCCCCGGGCGCCGCGCCGCTGGCGGCCCCCGCCGACGCCCCGATGGCGGCCTCCGCGGCCGCGCCGGTCATCGAGCGCGAGGAGGCGCCGGCATGAGCCGGGCGGTGATCACCGGCGGCGCCGGCTTCCTCGGCTCGCACCTGTGCGAGCGGCTGCTGCGCGAGGGGCACGAGGTGGTGTGCGTCGACAACCTGCTGACCGGCACCCGCGACAACGTCGCCCACCTCGCGGGCCGCCCGGACTTCACCTTCCTCGAGCACGACGTCACCACCCCGTTCGAGGTGCCGGGAGAGGTCTCCTACGTCCTGCACTTCGCCTCTCCGGCCTCGCCGATCGACTACCTCGAGCTGCCGATCCAGACCCTCAAGGTGGGCTCGCTCGGCACCCACAACGCGCTCGGCCTGGCCCGCGCCAAGGGCGCGCGCTTCCTGCTCGCCTCCACCTCCGAGATCTACGGCGACCCCAAGGAGCATCCGCAGAAGGAGAGCTACTGGGGCAACGTCAACCCGGTGGGCCCGCGCGGAGTCTACGACGAGGCGAAGCGGTTCGCCGAGGCGATGGCCATGGCCTACCATCGCTACCACGGCCTCGAGGTGCGCATCGTGCGCATCTTCAACACCTACGGCCCGCGGATGCGGCTGCGCGACGGGCGGGTGGTGCCGGCGTTCATCCAGCAGGCGTTGCGCGGCGAGCCGCTGACGGTGTTCGGCAAGGGCGCGCAGACCCGCTCCTTCTGCTACGTCGACGACCTGGTGGAGGGCATCTACCGCCTGCTGCTGTCGGACGTCGCGCTGCCGGTCAACATCGGCAACCCGCACGAGATGACCATCCTGCAGTTCGCCGAGACCATCCGCCGCCTGGTGGGACGCGCCGGCGCCGGCGGCGAGAGCCCCATCGTCTTCAAGCCGCTGCCCGAGGACGACCCGCAGACCCGGCAGCCCGACATCACGCTGGCCCGCACCCACCTGGGCTGGGAGCCCAGGGTGGCGCTCGAGGAGGGTATCGAGCGCACCATCGGCTTCTTCCGCCAGGCGCTGGCCGCCGCTCCGGCCGCGAGGACGATCGATTCATGGACGACCACCGCAAGGCCCTGACCTACGCGCTCGAGAAGTATCCGGAGAGCGTCGAGCTGCTGCCACTGCAGGAGCTGGTGCTCGAGAGCGCGCGGCAAAACCCCAAGCGGCCCGCCTACGTCAAGCTGGCGGTGCCCGACGAGATGGTCAAGAGCCTTAAGGGGGCGGCGCGGACGGATCAGGACCTGGTGCTGGTGGTGCGGGTGCCGCGCGAGGTGCTGCGGCGCTCCGAGAGCCGCATCATCCTGCCGGGCGAGGTGAGCTGACCATGGCGCCCGAGCCCGAGCACCCAGGCCCCGGTCCCGAGCCGGCCGCGGCGGAGTTCCACTGCGCCCGCTGCGGCCGCGCCGGCGCGCCGCGCCTGCCTCGCCCGCCGCTGCCCGGCGCGGCCGGCCGCGAGGTGTTGGCCGCGGTCTGCGCCGACTGCTGGGCCGAGTGGCGCCGCGCCGAGGTGATGGTGATCAACGAGTTGCGCCTCAACTTCATGGACCCGGCGTCGCAGGAGG
Organism: uncultured Acidobacteriota bacterium; assembly: GCA_963732005.1. GTDB lineage: Bacteria > Acidobacteriota > Thermoanaerobaculia > Multivoradales > UBA5704 > JASLEW01. Next base: position 1,047,965 of record CAVSXT010000005.1, on the reverse strand, counting down.
TGCTCGACCGCCAGCTGCGCGAGTTCCTGCACCTGCCGCCGCGGTCCGCCGGCGGGCCGCCCCCTCCACCACCGCCCCTGCCTCCGCCGCCCGAAGATTGAGCGGCCACCCCCGCGCCACCGCTCGCAGCCCGTTCACCCACTGGTCTTCGCCCGGACCCGAGATGACCAGCGATCCCAGCCCGTCCCCCGGGGTGCCGCGGCGCGCCCTGCTGCGCTTCCTGCTGCTGCCGCTGCTGCTTGCAGGCGCCTGGGCGGTGGTGCGCTGGACGCCGCTCGCCGGCTACCTCTCGGGACCGGCGTTGGCCGCCACCATCGGCCGCCTGCGCCAGTCATGGTGGGCGCCGGCCCTGCTGGTCGGCGGCTACCTGGTGCTGTCGCCGCTGGGAGTGCCGGCGACGCCGTTGATGATCGCCGGCGGGGTGGTCTTCGGCGGCCCCGCGGGGTCGCTCTACAACGTCGCCGGCGTCATCCTGGGAGGCGCGGCGAGCTATTTCCTGGGGCGGCTGCTGGGCCGCGACTTCGTGCGGCACGTGGTGGGCCGCCGCCTGCGCAAGGTCGAGCAGGCCATCGGCCGCCGCGGCTTCTGGAACCTGGTGGCGGTGCGCTTCCTGCCGCTCCCCTTCCCGCTGATCAACTACGGCGCCGCGCTGGCCGGCGTGCGGCCGGCGACCTTCCTCGCCACCACCGCCATCGGCATCACCCCGACCGTCACCATCTACACCTTCTTCTTCGCCGCGCTGGCCCGCGCCGCCGCCGGCCGCCAGGCCAACCTCTACGCCGAGATCAGCGCTCAGATCCCCAGGCTGGCGGGACCGATCGCGCTGCTGCTGCTGGTGACGCTGGTGCCGCAATGGGTGAGGGCGCGGCGCCGCCGGGAGCGCCTCGGAGCTTTACGGGCAGCGCGGCGATTAAGATCGGATGGGGCGAGCTAGCTCGCCAGCGCCGCCTCGACCTCCTGCAGGTCCAGCAGCAGGGAGCCGCCCTTGACCGCCTGCGACGGATCCAGCTCGTAGTCGCGGACCACCCGCCGGAACACCTCCTTGAGGGCGCGGGCGCCCAGCCGGGGCTGGCGCGCGGCCTCGAGCGCGATGCGCCGCACCGCCGTGGGCGACAGGGCCAGGTGGATATCGCGGCTGGCGAAATAGGCGCGAGTCTGGTGATAGGCGGAATCCGGCGCCTCCAGGAAGATGCGCACCAGCTCGTCGATGCTCAGGTCGTTGAGCAGCACCACCGCGTCGAAGCGCGACAGGAACTGCGGGCTCATGCCGTACTCGAAGAGGTCCTCGTTGCGCAGCCAGCGGCGCAGCTGGAAGACAACCTGCTCGCGCACCTTGCCCCCTTCGACGACGGTGACCGGCTGCAGCGCGCCGCGGTCCTTGCCGATGGTGACGCGGTCGTAGACCGCATCGTAGAGCCCCTCGAAGGCGCCGGCGCAGACGAACAGCAGGCCCGAGGAATCGATGGTGGCGGCGCCGCCGCCGGCCCAGGCGGGCAGCTCGAGCTCCACCGCCTCGTTCTCGATCAGGGTCAGCAGCGCCTCCTGGGCGCGGATGCCGGCGACGTTGGCGGCCTCGCCCACCCGGGCGCGGATCTTGTCCACCTCGTCGACGAACACCAGGCCGGAGCCGGCGCGCCGCAGCACCTCGGCGACCGGCGCGGCGGGCCCCAGCTGCTCGCGGGCGCGGGCCAGCAGGCGCCCCAGCACCGCCTCGCCGGGCCGGCCGCGCTCGGCCTCCTCGCCCAGCACGTTGGCGTGGATGCGCACCACCGCCGAGCGCCCGGCCAGCACGGGATCGGCGGCGAGATAGGACTCGACCGCACGCATCAGCGTCGTCTTGCCGGTGCCCGAGGAGCCGATCATCAGGATGTTGCCCACCCGCAGCCCGGCAAGCTGCTTGGCGAGCGCGATCGCCATCTCGTGCACCGCCTGCTCCTGGCCCATGACGCGCTTGGAGAGCGCGGCGGCGATGGTCAGCGGATCGAGATGGGTCGATGCCGGCATGGCCCGGTCAGCCATGGGCCGGTCAGACGCGCACCAGCACCGAGCCCCAGTGCAGGCCGGCGCCCAGGGCGGTGAAGGCGACCAGGGAGCCCGCCGGCGCCTTGCCCGCCTGCCGCGCCTCGTTGAAGGCGATCGGCAGGGTCGCCGAGGTGGTGTTGCCGAAGCGCTGGATGTTGTTGTGCACCTTGGCATCGGGCAGCCCGAGCGCCTTCTGCGAGGCCTCGTTGATCCGCAGGTTGGCCTGATGCATGACCAGCAGGTCCAGGTCCTCGAGGCCGAAGCCGCCGCGGCGCAGCACCTCGCGGGTCACCTCGGGCATGCGGGTGACGGCCAGCTTGAACACCGCCCGGCCGTCCATCACCGGCACCGTCTCGGCGCGCTGGATCATCTCGCAGGTGACGAACGGGCGGCGCCGCGAGCCACCGCCGGGCACGTACAGGATCTCGCGGTGGTTGCCGTCGCCGTAGAGCGCCGCGGCGAGGATGCCGCGGTCGTCGTCCTCGCGTTCGGCGCGCCGGAACACCATCGCGCCGCCGCCGTCGCCGAACAGCACCAGCAGGTGGCGGAACCGCGAGTTCCAGGCGAAATCCGCCGCCGGCAGCGGTCCCGGGTCACGCCCGTGCAAGACCTCGAAGGTCTGGTCCGAGAACGGCATCAGCGAGGTGTGGACGTCGGCGCCCACCAGCAGCACGGTGCGCGCGATGCCGCTGCGGATCAGGGCGTCCACCACCTGCAAGCCGTAGGCGAAGCCGGCGCACTGCTGGCGGATGTCGAGTGCCGGCAGCGGAGCGATGCCCAGCTTCTGCTGGATCAGCGTGCCGGTGCCGGGAAAGTAGTGGTCGGGCGTCATGGTGGCGCACACCAGGTAGTCGATCTCGCCCGCCTCCATGCCGGCGTCGGCCAGGGCGGCGCGGGCAGCCTCGGCCCCGAGGTCGGAGGAGCCCACCCCGGCTTCGACGTAGAAGCGCGTCGCCACGCCGCTGCGCTCGCGCACCCAGGCGTCGGAGGTGTCGATGATCCGCGCCAGCATGTGGTTGTCGACCTCGAGGGGCGGGATGGCGACCCCGGTCCCGACGAGCACGGCGCGCGCCGCGGTCATGGCGGCGAAGGGTGCAACAGCTCGCCCGGTCGCGGCACGTAGAGGACCGTCAGGTCGCCGCTCTTGGCGAAGCGGTAGAACCTGGCCGGCTGCTTGCCGTCCAGCCCGGCAGGGGTGGTGGCGGCATACTCCCAGACCTCGATCGGCGAGCCGCCGGGCCGCGACGCCACCTCGAACCCGCCCTTGGCGGGCGGGCCGTAGAGGATGAGGGTGGTCCCGCGATCGGTGCGCCGCCCGAGCACTCCGGCCTCGCTGTACTTCTTGTCGGCGACCGCGGCGCGCTCCTCGAAGATGGCGAGCGCCGAGCGATGGATGCCCCCGACGCCGGGGAAACCGCCGCCGCGGTTGCCGGTGTTCTCGGGGCCGCCGGTGTCGTGGCGCTCCCAGAACTGCTGGATGAAGGTTGCGGCCTCGCCGTCGTCGTGCAGCGCGAGGTAGGCCTTGATCTCCTCGGGCTTGGCGATGCGCGCCACCGGTCCGACCAGCCAGGCGGAGTAGTCGGGTCCCAGGAAGGGGTTGGTCAGGTCGGCGATGGCGCCGACCGAGCCGCCGCCGGCGGCACAGCCGGCGCCGAGCAGCCCGCAGACTGCCAGCGCCAGCAGGGCCCTATTCGCGGCGCAGCAGATCGAGGAACTCTTCACGCACTTCCCTCTGGTGAAAGATGCCGCGCAGGGCAGAGGTGACGGTCATCGCGCCGGGCTTCTTGACGCCGCGCATCTCGACGCACAGGTGGCGGGCCTCGATCACCACCATGGCCCCCCGCGGCTGCAGTTGCTCGTCGAGATAGGTCACCACCTGCTCGGTGATCCGCTCCTGCAGTTGCGGGCGCTTGGCGTAGAACTCGAGGATGCGGGAAAACTTCGACAGGCCGAGGATGCGTTCGCGCGGGATGTAGGCGATGTGGGCATGGCCGTAGAACGGCACCAGGTGATGGGCGCACAGCGAGTAGAACGGGATGCGCTTCTCCATCACCATGTGGCTGTAGCCTTCCTGGTTGGGGAAGGTGGTGACCTTGGGTTCCGCCCCCTCGGCGAGGCCGCTGAACATCTCGAGGTACATCCTGGCCACCCGGCGATCGGTTTCCGCCAGGTTGGGATCGGAGAGATCCAGCCCCAGCGCGTCGAGGATGCCGCGTACGTGCAAGGCGATGCGCTCGACCGCCGGAGGATCCGGCGTGATGTCCCCAGGGAGCGGAGGGAGTGGAGGGTGGGCGGGGTCGGTAGGGTGGGCAGGGTGGTCGGCGACCAGCACCTCTCCGCCATCGCTCGGTCCTTGGTCGTGCTCGTGCAAAGCCCCCTCCTTCGCCGGCCATCTATCCTACACCACCGCTTCCGGGGAGTCCGGGGATATGATCGACGGGAGCTGGCAGGAGAGGGGGCGCAATGCTCTATGACATCTCGCCCACCGTACGCCCTGAGATCCCGGTGTGGCCCGGGGACACTCCCTTCCAGGCGCGGCTGGTCTGGTCGATCGCGGAGGGGGCGAGCGTCAACGTGACGGCGATCACCACCACCGTGCACCTCGGGGCCCACGCCGACGCGCCGTTCCATACCGAGCCGCGCGGCGAGGGCATCGGCGAGATGTCGCTCGAGCGCTACCTGGGACCGTGCCGGGTGGTCAGGGTGCCGGCGGCGCCGTTGATCGAGCCGCGCCACCTGGAAGGGATCGATCTGGCGAGCCCGGGCCGGGTGCTGTTGCGCAGCGACAGCGTGCGCGACCGCCGCGGCTTCCCCGAGCGTTTCACGGCGCTGTCGCCGGAGGTGGCAACGTTGCTTGCCGAGCGGGGGGTGCTGCTGGTGGGCATGGATACGCCCTCGGTGGATCCCTTCGACAGCAAGCAGCTGCTGGCGCATCATGCGCTGGCGCAGGGCGGCGTGGCGATCCTCGAGGGCCTGCTGCTCGACGGCGTGCCGGAGGGGCTCTACGAGCTGATCGCCCTGCCACTCAAGCTGGCGGGGCTGGACGCCTCGCCGATCCGCGCCGTGCTACGCACCATGGAGAGCTAGAAAGGAACGATCTGCCTTGAACAGTGTCGAGTTCGTCGAACAGCTGGTGGCCGAGATGGACCGCCTCTTCGCCCAGCTCGGGGAGACCGAGACCCTGGAGGCGGAGTCGGAGGGACGGGTGGAGGTGGTCAACCTCTTGCGCCTCGCCCTGAAGAGCGAGCTCGAGGCCTCCGAGCTGGCCGCCCTCTGGATGCCGTCGACCCCCGAGGTGGACGGCAAGATGTGCCTCGCCCTGCAGTGCGGCGACGAGATGAAGCACTACGGCCTGATCGGCGAGCGCCTGACCCAGCTCGGCGAGGACCTGACGGGCTTCGATCCGCTGGCCGACGGCCACAGCCCGCTCTACCAGTACCTGCGCGGCCTGCGCACCACCGTCGAGCGCATCGCCGGGGGGCCGTTCGCCAGCGAGGCCATCGCCCAGGTGCGCAACCGCCAGTTCGTGGCCTTCTGCCGCTCGGTCGGCGACCGGCAGACGGCCGACCTCTACCAGGACGTCATCCAGCCGGAGGAGGCCCATCACCACCAGCTCGGCCGCGAGCTCCTCGAGCGCTATGCGGTCACGGCCGAGCTGCAGGAGCTGGTCCTCGCCGCCACCCGCAACACCCTGGCCATCGCCGACGAGCTGCGCAACCTGGCCGCCAAGACCACCGGCAGCCACAACATCCCGGTTTCCTGACCACCCATGAACCAGCCGCCAACCGACCCGACCCCTCGTCCCGACGCCGCCGCTCCGGCCGTTGCCGGCTCCACCGTCGCCACCATCGCCGTGCTCGGGGCGGGCACCATGGGGCGCGGCATCGCCCATGTGGCAGCGCTGGCCGGCTTTAAGACCTGCCTCTACGACCCGGAGCCGGCGGCGCTCGCCAGGGCGGCGGCGGCGATCCACGCCAACCTGGCCAAGGGGCTCGAGCTCAAGAAGGTCACCGTCGAGGCCGCCGAGCGGGCGCGCGCCGCCCTGCGGCTGGCGGAGGGGCTGCCCGAGGCGCTTGCCGAGGCCGATCTGGTGATCGAGTCGGCGCCGGAGGACATCGGGCTCAAGGTGCGGCTGTTCCAGGAGGCCGACCGCCTGGCTCCCGAGCACGCCCTGATGGCCAGCAACACCTCGGCGCTCTCGATCACCGAGATGGCGGGGGCCACTCGCCGGCCGCAGCGCTTCGCCGGCATGCATTTCTTCAACCCGGTGCACCTGATGAAGCTGATCGAGCTGGTGCGCGGCCTGGAGACCTCGCCCGCCACGCTCGAGACCCTGCGGGCGGTGGGCGAGCGCATGGGCAAGGAGATCGTGCTGGTCAACGAGGCCCCGGGCTTCGTCACCTCGCGCATCAACGCGCTGATCGGCAACGAGGCCTTCCGCATGCTGCAGGAGGGCGTGGCCAGCGCCGCCGACATCGACAAGGCGCTCAAGCTCGGGCTCAACCACCCGATGGGACCGTTCGAGATGGTGGATCTCGTCGGGCTGGACGTGCGCCTGTCGATCCTCGAGTTCCTGCACCGTACCCTGGGCGAGGCCTACCGCCCCAACCCGCTGCTCGTCCAGCACGTGCGCGCCGGCCGCCTGGGCCGCAAGGCCGGGCGCGGCGTCTACGCCTACGACGAGCAGGGCCGGCGGCTCGACGCCTGACATCGCGCCCGCACCTGGCCGGCAACAGCGCAGCGCAGACCTACCGACGACCCCGCGGCGGGGGAAATCGCCGCGACGGTCCGTCTGAGATCGTAAAGATCGACAGGCGGTCGACGCCGGAGGCACCATGGCAAAGAACCAGTGGGAGTGGAAGCCGGCAGGACGGCTCTTCGGGAGCTATGCCAGCAAGGCGACGCTGGTGGGTCTGGCCGTTGCGGGATTCTGGTCGTTCACCTGGCTCTGCGATCAGAAGGAAACCGTCGGTTGGCGGGTCGACAAGACCGTGGAAGGCATCGTTGTGGGTGCCGTGGCCGACATCAACCGCGGTCAACCACCCTGCCCCATCTTCGGCGCCGCGCGCTCGTTCGACTCCCGGGCAGAGCTCATCCTCGCGATGCAGGAACAGGCCGAGGCCTGCGTTTGGAAGACCTACAGTGAGAAGGTCAGCTCCGTGGGCGACAGCCTTGTCGGCGGACCGACTCGATCGCCGTCATCGGCAGAACAGCTTGCGGACTCGGAGATGCGGATCCGGTACCTTGGCGACCTGCTCGCGAGGGCAACCGCGCTTGCCAGGGTCAGAGCCGTGGCGGTGCGGCAGCGAGTCGCGGCCAACCTCTTCCCGGTGGAGCGGGGCGCAGGGAACGGCTCGGAGCGAGGTCCGGCAGCTCCCAAGCAGACTTTCGAAAAGTCCATCCGGAGGGCGGCCGCCGACGACAGTCCGCGGCACGCGATCTACGAGATGCTGTGGTATGCGTCGCTGCTGCTCGGAGTCGCCGCCTCGTCGTTTCTCTTGCTGATCCTTTTCAGGGCGATCGGCATCACCGGCGGGAACTGGACGGACAAGATCCTGGCGCACGCCACCGCCGACGGCAAGACCGCCATCGCCGTACCCCTCATGGCTGCCGTGCTCGGCGGCGGCGCCCTGGGCATCGCCGACGCTGCGACGCATCCGGGAGGGTATGGGCCGCACGGCGGCAGGGGGCCGGTGACCGCGGCCGGGCCGGCCGGCAAGCCAGGTCAGCAAGGCCTGCCGGGCCAGTCGGGCCTGCCAGGTGCACCGGGTCTGCAAGGCCAGCCAGGCTCGCCAGGCTCCGGGAGCTGGACCGCCGGCGGCCCGTCTTACGATTTGCGAACCTGGAACCTTACCGACGAGTTCGACGCGCCCGTCGTCGATCTGCGTCCGCTCGAACGACGGATGACAGAGATCAACCGCAGCGCCAAACGACTGGTCGACGACACCAGCGGCTTCCACCGGCGCGTCGCCGCGCTGCTCCCGCAACTGACGGCGCGTCTCGAGCAGCACCTCGCGCAGGTGGAGCGTGAAGCCGGCAGGACCAACCAGCGCGTGGCGGGACTCACTGTCGCTGTCGCCGGGCTCGAGCAGCAGCTGGCCAGCGACAGCCAGGAGACGGCGGACGGACTCAGCGCCATCGCCGCCCAGGAAAAAACGCTCGCTACCGCGGCGCCGGCCATCGCGGCGAGCGACCAACGGCAGGCGCGATCCCTGGGGCAGGCGGCGGAGATCGATCCGCGCTCGTTCCCGTTCTTTCGCCGTCTCTTCGGCCACCGGCTGTACCACGTGGGGCCGCAGGTGGAGGACATCATGTCGGCGTCACTGCCAGATACCGGCAGCGGCACGGCGATCCGGAATGGAGTGCTCGCGGCGCTCCACGACATGCGTGGCAAGAAACCTTGCGGCAGGCAGGAGTTCCTGCAGCTTTTCCAAGGCAAACTGAAGGCGCACCTGAACCCGGACCTGGTGCAGGAGGTGCTGCAGGACCACAGGAGAGCGCTGCTGGAGCTCTGCGCCCTCTGACGATGTCGACTCGGGAGATCATGCGATGAGCCACGTCAAGCCTACGACCCAAGCTCGGACCGACCGGAGAACACCCCCCGCCGCCTGCTTCGAGATTGCCCAGGTCTTCTCGCTGCTCGCCTTCGTCGCCGCCCTGCTGCTTTGGAGCTCCGGCACTTGGCTGCCGAGGCTTGCCCTGGCGACGGGCGTAGCCCTCGTCCTCCTGCAATTCGCTTTTGTGTGGCCGCACAGGAATGGGGGGCACCGGCCGAAAGCTGTGCACAGGCAGGCTCAGGCGAGCAAGTCGCCCCGTCATCCGGAAGGCCCGTTCAAGCTCACCGTCAAGAGCCGCCATGCTCTGGCCGCTACCACCATGCCCGTGGATGTCCTGGGAACTATCGACGAATTCTTCGTCGACGTCAGCTTCGCCAGCGCAGAGGAGCTGCGCGCGGCGTTCGACGGCAAGCTCGACGAGGAAACCGTGGGCTCATGGCTCGACACCATCCTGCTCCATGCCCAGGTCGAAAAGACGCCGCCGCCGGTCCCGACGGTACCGGAGCCGGAGATCCGCCAGGCGCTCTCTCCCCTCAGGGGGTGAAGCGGAAGGTCCTGACGGTCCAGGCGGCGCGCTCGCCTTCGACCGCCAGCGCGCCGACGTAGCCGTCGGCGGGGCGGAAGCAGCGGAAGAACCAGCGCGCCGCCTGCTCGGCGTCACCACGCAAGGTGAGCATGCGCGGCGGTTCTCCCGGCACCAGCGTGACGTCGAAGGAATCGAGCGGCGCCGCCAGGCCCTCGCCCACCGCCTTGAGGTAGGCCTCCTTGCGCGTCCAGCAGTTGAAGAAACCCTGGTGCTTGAGCTCGGCGGGCAGCCCGCGCAACGCCACCCGCTCGCTCTCCGAGAAGAAGCGCTCGGCGATCTGCTCGAGGTCGGACATCGGCTTGAGATGCTCGACGTCGACGCCGATCTCGGGTCCGCGCAGGAACCCGACCAGCGCCAGCTCGTGCGAGTTGGAGAGATTGAACGACAACCCGCTCGCCGCGGCCGCCGGCCCGGCGAGAAAGGGCTTGCCGCGCGGACCGTAGGTGAAGGCCACGTCCTGCGCCGCGCTGCCGAGATAGCCGCCGAGCAGCGCTCGTAGCGCCCCCCGCCCGACCTGGTACTGACGGCGATGGCGCTCGAAGTGGAAGCGCTCGGCGCGCTGCCACTCGTCGGCGGCGAGGCTGCTCGCCAGCAGCTCGACCTGCGCCGGCGCCGGGTCGAGCGCCACCGCCCAGAGGTGGAGCTCCCCCGGTGGCAGCTCGAGACCCGTCGCCGCTCGCGGCGCGAACTCGGGCTCCTGCCCGGCCTCTGGCGGGAGCGCCGAATCGCCGGCCGCGGTCACCGGCGCAGGCGGCCGGTATCGGCGTCGATCCGGTCGCCGATCTCGGCCAGGTCGCGGGCCACCGACTGGGTCAGCAGCTCGCGGGCGCTGTGCAGGAAGAAATGATCGCCGGGGAGCATTCGCAGCCGGAAGGATCCGCGCGCGTGCTCGCTCCAGCCCGTCACGTCCTCGCGGGTGACCTCGATGTCCTCCAGCCCGCCGAAGGCGGAGATGCCGAGGTCAAGCGGCGGCTCGGGTTGGAAGACGTAAGTCTCGTTGACCGCGAAATCGCTGCGCAGCACCGGCAGCAGCAGCCGCATCAGCTCGGCATGCTGCAGCACCTCCTCGGGAGTGCCGTTGAGCTCGCGCAGCCTTCTGAGGAACTCGGCCTCCGGCAGATCGTGGATGTCCGGCTCGCGGGATGGGACCTGGGGCGCCCGCCGGCCGGAGACGAAGAGGTGCAACGGCAGCGAGTTGCCTCGCCGGCGCAGCTCGCGGGCCAGCTCGAAGGAGAGCATCGCCCCCATGCTGTGGCCGAAGAACGCGAATGGTAGGCCGAGGTGGGCTTGCAGGGCATCGGCCAGCGCCGCGATCAACGGCGCGGGCCGGTCGAACGCCGGCTCGCGCAGGCGGCTCTCACGCCCCGGCAGCTGCACCGGGCAGACCTCGACGTCGGCTGGCAGCGCCGCCGCCCAGCCGCGGTAGGCCGAGGCGCCGCCGCCCGCGTACGGGAAGCAGAACAGGCGCAGGCGGGCGCGCGGATTCACCTCGCGGTAGGCGAACCACCGCTCGACGGCGGAGACGCTCGGTTTCACGTTGTCCTGATGCCCTTCTGGGCAGGCGGGAGCCCGGCGGCAAGCCGGGCCGGCGCCCAACGCCGGCGTGATCGGCTAATTCGTTCCCTGGCTGGCCTGGCGCTCGCGCTCCATCTCTTCCATCTTCTTGCGCAGCGACAGCGGCCGCATGTCGGTCCAGACCTCCTTGATGTGGGCCAGGCACTCTTCCTTGTTGCCGCTCTTGCCGACGTCGTTCCAGCCCAGCGGGTTCTCGCGGTGGGCCGGCCAGATCGAATACTGCTCCTCGTGATTGACGACCACCTTGTAGATCGTGGTGTCTTCGCGGTCTTCCCAGCTCATGACGGTCTCCTTGCTCCCGGCTGAAGGGCGATGCTCGGCCTGACTGCGCCGGTAGCCCGCGCCGCAGGCTCCTGCCTTCTAAGGTGCAGCGCCGCTGCCATCCGGGACAAGCGGGGTCGAGGTCGGCGGCGGGTCCCGAGCCACCATGGTAGGCCGGCGATCGCCATTTCGCTAGTGCGACCCGGCCTGCGGAGCCTCACCGGGCGCTGGCGCTGCCCGCCGAGTACTGCCAGGCGGTCTCGCCGGCGGCCCCGTCGGCGAAGCGCGTATCGACGTACTCCGAGAACTCGATGGAACGCTCGAGGGTGCCGGTCTCCAGCATGAGGTCGCGCACCAGGTCGAAGTCGGCCTTGCGCGGCGCCAGGCGCGAGTAGACGACCCGGGTGAGGTCGCGGACCAGCGCCCAGCGCAGCAGGGCCGGCGGCTGGTTGAAATAGTAGCGGCCGACGAAGTCGGAAGCGGTCTCCCGGTTCGGCCGGCCCTGATCCAGCCACAGGCCGGAGCGGGCGATGCCGTCGACCAGCGCCTGCACGGCTTGCGGCCGCAGATCGATGGCGTCCTGGCGCACCACCAGCACGCAGGACATGTAGTCGGGCCAGTACTCCTGCGCCTTGAACAGGATGCGCCCATAGCCCCCGATCTCCGCCTGCGACGGATACGGCTCGCCCATCGAGAAGCCGTCGATCGCCGAGACCGCCAGCGCGCCGGCCACGTCCGGTGGCGCCATCTCGACGAGATGGACGGCGCTCCGCGGCATGCCATTGCTGTGGAGGGAGCGGATCAGGATCAGGTGCTCGTCGGCGAAGCGGCTGGGGATGGCGATCGTCTTTCCTGCCAGGTCGCGCACGGTATGGATCGGCCCGTCCTTGCGCACCACGACGGCGCTGCCATAGCGGTGCCCCAGGTAGACGATCTTGATCGGCACCCCCTGCGACCGCAGGGCGATGGCCATCGGCGCGACGATGAACCCCGCCTGCATCCGGTTCGCGATCAGCGCGTCCTTGAGCTCGGGAAACCCCTGGAACTTCTTCGGGATGAAGATGTTCCCTTGCCGCGACAGGCGGGAGACGTAGTCGGTCACCGGGCAGGTCAGATGGCAGGTGACCGGGATGTAGGCGACGTTGAACTTGCGCCGTGCCGCCGGCAGCCGGTCGTTGAGCAGCACCGACCAGTCGACGTTGAGCCAGAGGTGGAGGCCGGTGACCAGGGCCGTCCATGCCAGCACCAGCCCGGCCGTGCGCCGTAGGATCATCGTCTCTTTCCTGCCATTGACGAGTTGCCGGTCGCCCGTCACTCGGTGCGGAATCCCCAGCGCACCCGCGGCAGCTTCTCGATCCGCCGCGCCAGCAGGTCGAGCGCCAGGCCGATGGCCCCGATCAGCAGGATCGCGGCGAGCACCAGGTCGTAGCGCTTGCCGGCATTGCGCGCGTCGATGACCAGATAGCCGAGGCCGGAGTCGATCGCGATCATCTCGGCCGCGACCACCACCAGCCAGGAGATGCCCAGGGCGATGCGGATGCCGACCAGCATCTGCGGCAGGGCGGCGGGGAACAGCACCCGGCGGAACAGCGCCGCCGGCGAGAGGCCGAAGTTGCGGCCGGCGAGCAGCAGCAGCGGCGGCACGGCTTGCACCCCGTTGCTGGTGGCGACGACGATCGGGAACAGGGCGGCGAGGAAGATGAGGAAGACGGCCGCGAGGTTGCCGACCCCGAACAGCACGATGCTCACCGGGATCCAGGCCAGCGGGCTGATCGGCCGCAGCAGCTGCACCACCGGGTTCAGCGCCTGGGCCGCGGCGGCGTACCAGCCCATGGCCAGGCCGAGCGGGATGCCGATCACCAGCGCCAGCAGGAAGCCGCTGCCGACGCGCAGCAGCGAGTCCGCCGTGTAGGGCACCAGCACGCCCCGCCGGGCGAGCTCGGCGAAGCCCCGCGCCACGGCGAGCGGCGCCGGGAAGGTCGCCGTGTGAGTCATCGCCACCGCGCCATGCCAGCCGGCGAGGACCATGCCGGCCGCGGCAGCCGGCCAGAGCACGGACGCGGCGCGGTCGCCGGCGCTCATCAGACGCGGTACGCCAGCCCGATCTCGGCGCCGATGCTGTCGCGCAGCTCGAGATAGCGGCGGGCCGAGAGCTCGCGGGGATGTGGGATCTCGACGTCCACCACCCGGCGTACCACCGCGGGCCGCTGCGACAGCACGACGATGCGGTCGGCGAGCTGCACCGACTCCTCGATGTCGTGGGTGACGAAGAGGATGGTCTTGCGTTCCGCCTCCCAGATGCGCAGCAGCTCGCGGCGCAGGGTCAGGCGGGTGATCGCGTCGAGCGCGCCGAAGGGCTCGTCGAGAAACAGCACGTCGGGGTTCATGGCCAGCGCGCGCGCCACCTCGACCCGCTGCTTCATGCCGCCCGACAGCTCGTGTGGAAACGCGCGCTCGAAGCCCCTCAGCCCGACCAGCGCCACGTAGTGCTCGATGCGCTCCTGGCGTTCGGCGCGCCCCAGCCGGTCGATGCCGAAGCCGATGTTCTCCTCGGTGGTCAGCCAGGGAAACAGGCCGCGCTCCTGGAAGACGAAGATGCGCCGCGGGTCGGGGCCGGTCACCGGCTCCTCGTCGATGAGCACGCTGCCGCAGGTGGGAGCGAGAAAGCCGCCCAGCACCTGCAGCAGCGTCGTCTTGCCGCAGCCGGAGGGGCCGAGCAGGCAGACCAGCTCGCCGGTGGCGACCGACAGGTCGATGTCCCGCAGCACCTCGGTGCGGCGACCCTGCTTGGCGAAGGTGACGCAGAGCCGGTTCACCTGCAGCTTGCTCGGCGCCGGCTGCGGCGACGCCGCGAGGTCATGGCCGGCGCCGCGGCTGTGGATCATGATCCCGCGCCCTTGGCGCTGGCGTAGCCCCAGCGCAGCGACGGCAGCCGCTCTAGCCTGCGCACCACCGTGTCCAGAGCCAGGCCGACCGCGCCGATCAGCACCATGCCCGCCACCACCAGGTCGTAGCGGTTGCCGGCGTTACGGGCGTCGATGATCAGGAACCCGAGACCCGAGTCGACGGCGATCATCTCCGCCGCCACCACCACCAGCCAGGCGATGCCCAGCGTCAACCGCAAGCCGACGATGAGCTGGGGGGCGATCGCCGGCAGGATCACCTTGCGCAGCGTCGCCGCGCCGGCGAGGCCGAAGTTGCCGGCGGCCTGCAGGTGCACCTGGGGGATCCGGCGCACCGCGTTGCTCACCGCCAGCGTCAGCGGCAGGAAGGCGGCGACGAAGATGATGGCGACCGCCGCCTGGTCGCCGACACCGAACCAGAGGATGGCGATCGGGATCCAGGCCAGCGGCGAGATCGGCCGCAGCAGCTCGAGCAGGGGGCCGATTGCCTGTTCCGGCCGCCGGGTCGAGCCGAGGACGATCCCCGCCGGCAACGCCAGGAGCACGGCCAGGAGATAGCCCCAGGTGACGCGGAACAGCGACGCCACCAGGTGCTTGAACAGCAACCCGGTGGCCGCCAGCTCGTAAATGGCGCGCGCCACCGCCCATGGTCCCGGCAGCAGGCTGTGCGCGGCGAGCCGCACCCCGATCTCCCAGCCGCCCACCAGGACGGCCACCCCGGAGAGCGACAGGCATAACTTGCGCATCGGCTCGACGACTCCCTTCCGCGCTCGCCAATACCGGCAGAGCCTATATAAAGAAAATTCGCTTCAAGGCATGCTAGCATATATATATAGTCTGTCTTGTGGCGGCCGGCGCCGGCCGCTGCCTGGCGGGCAGCTGGGGAGGGTCCGATGAGCCAAGCCGAAGCGCGTCCTTACGACGTCGCCATACTCGGTTCGGGGCTGGCCGGCACGATACTCGCGGCCATTCTCGCCCGCCACGGCCGCCGGGTGGTGCTGCTCGAGAAGGGGAGCCACTCACGCTTCGCCATCGGCGAGTCCCTGTTGCCCCAGAGCACCATGTGGCTATGGATCCTGGGCGAGCGCTTCGCGGTGCCCGAGATCCAGCACCTGAGCCGGCTCGATGCGATCCGCCAGCACGTGACCCCCACCTGCGGCCTCAAGCGGACCATCGGCTTCCTCTATCACCAGGAGGGGATGCGCCAGGACCCGGCCAAGGGGCACCTGCTGGTGCCGCCGGCCACGCCGCTCACCGCTGAGAGCCATCTCTTCCGCCAGGAGGTGGACCTCTACATGCTGCGCGTGGCCCGGGCCTACGGCGCCGACTATCGCGAGCGGCTGGAGGTGCGGGACCTCGATCTCGCCCGGGACGGGGTCCGTCTCCGCACCGGCGACGGGGAGGAGATCAGGGCGCGCTACCTGGTCGACGGCTCGGGCTACCGCTCGCCGGTGGCCGACAAGCTCGGACTGCGCGACGACCCCACGCCGCTGCGCACCCGCTCGCGCACCATCTTCACCCACCTGCGCCACGTCCCGCTTTACGACGAGACGCTCGCCGCGGGCGAGTCTCCGGGCCTGTCGGCGCGCTGGTCGGACGGCACGCTCCACCATGTCTTTCCGGGCGGCTGGTTCTGGGTCATCCCCTTCAACAATCATCCCGAGGCGGGCAACGAGCTGTGCAGCGTCGGGCTGACCCTCGATCTGGCCGTCCACCCGGCCTCCGATCTCCCTCCCGAGCGGGAGTTCTGGCAGGTCGTCGAGCGCTTTCCGTCGATCGCCGCTCAGCTGCGCGGCGCCGAGGCGGTGCGCGGGTGGACGGCGACCGGACGCCTCCAATACTCGGCGCGCCGCGGCGCCGGCGAGCGCTTCTTCCTGCTCGCCCATGCCCACGGCTTCGTCGACGCCCTCTACTCGCGAGGCCTGATCAGCTCCTTCGAGATCATCCACGCGCTCGCCGGGCCGCTGCTCGAGGCACTCGGGGACGACGACTTCCTGCCCGCCCGCTTCGCCCGCGCGGAGGCGCTGCAGGCGGCCCTGCTCACCGCCAACGACCGCATGGTCCACAACTCGTACCGCGCCTTCCGCCACTACGAGCTATGGAACGGCTGGGTGCGCATCTGGCTGCTGAACAAGATCTTCGGCGACCTGCGGCTGTTCAGCCGCTGCTGCGAGTACCTCGGTGGGCGCGATCCGGCGCTGCTCGCCAGCCTCGACGACGACCCCCTGCCGGGCAGCCTCACCGCGGGCGGCGACCCCGTCCAGCAGCTCTTCGACAGCGGTGAATCGCTGCTCGACCGGGTCGACGCCGGCGAGCTGCCGGCCGCCGCGGCGGCGGCCGGCATCCTCGCGGAGCTCGGCGCGGCCAGCTGGCTGCCGCCGATCCACGCCTGGGGCGATCCCGAGGTCCGGCACCTCGACTTCCTGCCCGAGAAGCTGGGGAGGATGATCGCCTGGGGCCATGCGGAGGCACCGGCCGCCATCCGCGAGCGCCTCTTCTGCTGGGATCCAGCCGTCCTCGGGCCCCGCTAGGGCCGTCCTCGGCTTGCGCTAGGGCCGTTCTCGGCCCTCGCTAGGGCCGTCCTCGGCTCCCGCTAGGGCCGTCCTCGGCCCTCGCCAGCCCTTCCTGCCAGGCCCGCCTCCCGCACGCCGGGTTGGCAAGCAGGCGGCGCTCATGATAGAGCGGCTGCCGGCGAGCCCGAGGCCGCCGCCGTGCCGGGCAGCGGCCGGCGCGATGCGGGCAGGGACGCCATGGGCCATGACCGAATCCACTGCCGGCGCCCCAGCGCCCGGCCTGCCAGCCAGCGCACCGCTCCACGCACCCCACCAGGAGCGGGGGCGCTTCTTCAATCCCTGGCGGCGGCCGTCGATGCGGCGCCTGGACCTGCTGCGCTGGAAGTTTGCGCGCAACCCCTACGACAAGAGCTCGCCGGCGCGGGTGCCGGCGGTGGCCAACGACGGCGCCTACCTTGCCGACGCCGGCGCCCCGGACTCGCTCACCTGGGTCGGCCATTCCACGTTCGCGATTCAGGACGGCGGCGAGGTCTTCCTCACCGACCCGCACTGGGGGCCGCGGGCACTGCTGCCGCGGCGCCACCAGCCGCCAGGGGTGCCGCTGGCGGCGGTGCCCGGGCATGGCTTCGCGGTGCTGTCGCATAACCACTACGACCACCTCGACGCCTGGACCGTGGCGCGGCTGCCGCCGGACCTCGAATGGTACGTGCCCCTGGGCCTCGCCCAGGCGCTGCGCCGGCGCCGCCATCGGGCGGCAGGAGAGCTGCCGGCGGTGACCGAGCTCGACTGGTGGCAATCGGTCCGGCGAGGCCGCTGGACCCTGACTTGCCTGCCGGCGCAGCACTGGTCGAACCGCCTCGGCAGCCCGCGCAACTCCACCCTGTGGTGCTCGTGGCTGCTCGATTCAGGCCGCCGCCGCTACTACTTCGCTGGCGACAGCGGTTATTTCGCGGGCTTCGCCGAGGTCGGGCGCCGCTTCGCGCCCGTCGACGTCGCCTTGCTGCCCATCGGCGCCTACGAGCCGCGGTGGTTCATGGCCTATCCCCACATGAACCCGGCCGAGGCCTGGCGCGCCTTCGGCGACCTGGGCGCGCGCTGGCTGGTGCCGATGCATTGGGGCACCTTCGACCTCACCGACGAGCCGATCGACCTGCCGCCCCAGGACCTCGCCGCCGCCATCGCCGCCGCCGGCGGCGACCCTGCCCCGGTTCGCCTGCTGGCGATCGGCGAGCGCTGGCTGCTCTGAAACCCGGCCAGAACTTGGCCCGCGGCATGACGGCCATCCTAAGCCCAGATAAACTATGCCTGTGGCTCTCCGGCCGCGACCGCGCCGCACCGGCGAGCGGCGCTCCGATTGGCGAGAAAAGGCCCGTCGCGCTTGTGTTAGAGTTCAGCCGTCGGCGGGATCGAGAGGCAGCGGCGGCGCGGGCGGATCGCCGGCGCACCGGGCTCGCGGGCGCCCCAAGGGTGACTCTGACGGAGGTGGATTTGCCTGGAAAGAGCATGACTTCGCCGGCCGCCGCCTCACGCCGGCCACCGGTGCGCCGCCCCCTCCAGGCGCCCCGGCACGGCCGGCCCGGGCCGCTGCAGCTCGAGCTGTTCGGCGGCGGCGGGCGGCAACCCGAGCGCACCTTTCCGCGGCCGAGCGCCGCGGGACCGCACCCCGGCCGGACCGGGGCGGTGGCCGGGTTCGCCGAGCTCTTCCGCCGGCTCAGCCGGCTCACCCGCGGGCGGTTGCGCTCGCTTTCGCTGACCGACAACCGGCGCACCATCCTCTCGGTCCGCGCGGCCCTTCCCGCCTCGAAACCGGCGCGGCCGGCGCCGGCGCCTCCGGCGCCGATCCACCTGCGCATCCATCGCTCGTTCGCCTTGGCACCCGACCCGGTGCTGCGGGCGGTCGCCGCTTTCCTCGCCAGCACCAAGGGCAGCGCCGCCGCCCGGCGGGCGCTGATCGCCATCCGCGAGCATTTCCAGCACCACCGCCCCGACCCCGCCGATCTCGGCCACCCGCGGCTCCCGGGCACCTCGCCGGCAGCTGGCGCGGCGGTCTCCGGCAAGGCTCGGCGCCAGTCGCTTTGCCCGACCGGCGTGGTGCTCGACCTGCGCGAGGTCGCCGCCGAGCTCAATCAGCGCCATTTCGAGGGCCGGCTCAAGGTCCGCATCACCTGGGGCAAGGCGGCCGGCGAAAATGCCCACCCTGCCAACAACTGCCGCCGTACCCGCACCGCCAGCCTGCAGCTGGGCAGCTACTCCTACGAGGACCGGCTGATCCGCATTCACCGCGTGCTCGACCGTCCCACCGTGCCGCGCTACGTCGTCGAGTCGGTGGTCTACCACGAGCTGCTGCACGCCGACCTGCCGCCGGTCACGCGCAACGGGCGGCGCTATTTCCACACCCCCGAGTTTCGCCGCCGGGAGCGCCAGTTCCGCCATTTCGAGAGAGCCGACTGCTGGGTGCGCGAGAACCTGCAGCTGCTGCTGCGGGCCCGCCGTGATGCCGCCGTCAACGCCGCCCGCACCGCCGCCGCCACCGTGGGTACCGCGGGTACCAAAGCGGCATCCAAACACCGCCGGCGCCGGTAGCGCCCTCTACCAGACAGAGCCGGTAGAGCCCGGCTTGCCGCGCCGGTCTACTGCCGGTGCGGCGGCTTGCGGTGCCGCGCGGCCCGCGCGGCGGCCGGCGAGACGGCTGGCGCGGACGCGGACGCCGGTGACGCGGCACCGCCGCCGGCCACACCGGTGCCGGCTCCCAGCTTGCGCGTCAGCCGGTCCTGGATCCAGTGCGGATCCCACCATTCGACCGGATTGACCGGCAGGCCGCGCAGCAGGGTGGTGAAGTGGAGGTGATCGCCGCCGGCGAGGCCGGTCTGGCCCGAACGGCCCAGCTCCTGCCCGCGCTGCACCTGCTGGCCCTCCCGCACCCCCAGCGAGGAGAGGTGGCCGTACAGGCTCATCAGGCCATAGCCATGGTCGATCACCACCGCGTTGCCATAGATGCCGAAGTAGTGGGCGAGGACCACGACGCCGCTGTTCGAGGCCGGCACGGCGTCGTGCTCGACGCTGGCCATGTCGAAGCCGAGGTGGTCCTGCTCGTCGACGTGCTTGCCGTTGTAGCGGTAATCGCGCCGCTGCGCGAAGGCGGCGGTGATCTTGGCGTTGGGCATCGGCAGGAAGGGCTCTTTCCACAGGAAGTGGTCTGCCGAGTGTCCTGCCAGGTCCTCGAGCGCCTTGCCTTCGCGGCGGCGCAGGTCGCCGTTGATCTGCAGGTAGTTCGCCAGCAGGCTGCCGCGGTCCTGCAGCTCGGGGGTCTCGGCCATGATCTCGTGCACCGCGCGCTCCAGGAACGAGTCGGTGAGCTGGATCACGTCGTGCTTGAGGGGCTTGGGGAAGAACTTGTCGACGAAGGCGGCCTGGGCCTGGTTGCCCACCTCGTCGACCGCCACCAGCCGCACCTGGGAGGCGTCGGTGGTGTCGTACGGCACCGCGAACAGCGCGAAGCGGGCCCGCGGATCGCTGCCGCCGGGCAGCGGGTAGCCAGGGAACCACCAGCGGCCCGACTGCACGCCGTCCCGCACCGCCCCGTCCCCGACCCGGTAGACCACCGCCTCGCAGCCGCCCTGCGCCACGTAGTGGAAGCCCGAGAGCACGGTGAGCGACGGCGGCACCAGGCGCACCGGCAGATCGATCGCCGCCACCACCGGGTCGGGCCGCCGCAGCAGCGAGCCGGCGCGCTGCGCCGTGACCCGGATCGTCGCCTTGCCACTGCGCAGGCCGGGGACGGTGTCGCGCCCCACCGCGAGCTGCAGCTGCGCCGGCGCCGCCCGCCGCCAGAACGCCCACCGGGGATGGGTCGTGAAGCTCTGCTCGGCGACCGGTTTGACGTCCATCGCCTGCACCACCTCGACCGTCACCTTCTCGACCTGGCCGGTATCGTCGAGCGTGACCTGCACCGGCGTGCTCTTGCCGATTCCGGGCAGCGCCGGGCGGATCTCGATGCGGGGCGGGCGCGCCGGCCAGAACGTCGCCGCCAGCAGCGCTGCGACCGCGAGGACCGCCAGCGCGAGCAACGCGCGCAGCACGGCACTACCCGAGGACCTGTGACCAACCATCGAATGCCTCTTTCTGGTGATCGTTCCTGCTTCGGCAGGGGGGGAGCGGCGATCGATCCCCAGCGATCCTAGTGAGATGGCCGCGAGAGATCAAGGCCGCGGACCGTCGCCGGCTCGCGGTCGCGCGGGGCGCCGGCGCCCCCGGCGCCGTCGACCGGCGCCTCGGCACGAAAAGTGCTTAGACTGGTCCCCATCACCGTTCACGACCAAAAAGCGACCGTGCCCTTGCCAACCCATGGAAGACTGCCCCGCCGCGCGGGCGAAAATTACAATCCGGGAACACGACCGCCCGGCGACGGTGTGGTCAAGGGACCGGATTTGATACCGTGCGAGGACGGCGGCCGAGCCTCGGCTGCCTCCTTCCGCTCTCGACTCAGGGGGGACGTCCTCGCGAGCTCTGGCGCCTGTCGGACGTATTCCAAGGAGGAGCGTGATGAATCTGTACGTCGGTAACCTGCCCTACCGGATGACCGAGGATCAGCTCAAGGAAGCCTTCGAGGCCTATGGGCAGGTCTCGTCGTGCACCATTATCAAAGACAAGGTCACTGGCTCGTCCAAGGGATTCGGCTTTCTCGAGATGCCCGAGCGGACCGAGGCCGAGGCGGCGATCAACGGCCTGAATGGCCGAGAGCTGATGGGGCGCAAGCTCAACGTCAACGAGGCCAGGCCGCGGGAAGGCGGCGGTGGCGGCGCCGGCCGCGGCGCCGGCGGTGGCTGGGGCGGTGGCGGTGGCGGCGGCAGGAGCAGCAACCGCGACAGCGGACGCGACCGCTGGTAGCCGCAAGCCATCCGTCCCGGGTGTGCCGCCCGCGACTGACGGCGGCCGGTTCGCGGGAACCTGGCCGCCGGCTCCCCTTCGCGCGACTCGAACCGGCCACGGATAATGGCGGCATGGACACCATCGACGTCGAAGAGGTGATCGCGGCTCTCGAGCTGATCCCGCACCCGGAAGGCGGCTGGTACCGCGAGACCTTTCGGGATCCGCGTCCGGCATGGCCGGCCGGCGACGCGCACGCCGCCAGCAGCGCGGGTCCCCGCGGCGCCAGCTCCGCCATCTACTACCTCCTGCGCTCGGGGGAGTGGTCGGCTTGGCACCGCGTTCGCGATGCCGCCGAGGTGTGGCACCACTATGCCGGCGCGCCGCTCGAGCTGTCGGTCTCGCTCGACGGCCGGGAGGTGGTGAGATCCCTGCTCGGCTCCGGGCTCACCAGCGGCGAGCGGCCGCAGGCGGTGGTGCCGGCTGCCGCCTGGCAGAGCGCCCGCTCGCGCGGCGCGTGGACGCTCGTCGGCTGCACCGTGGCGCCCGCCTTCGAGTTCGCCGCCTTCGAGCTGGCGCCGCCGGGCTGGCAACCGGGCTGACCAGCGGCGTTAGCCACGTTTCCGCGGCAGCGTCCCGGCAGCTGAGCCACGGCCCATTTGCGATACGCTGCCGTCGCGGCGCCTCCCCAGTTTGGGGGCAGCGCTGCCTCATGCGCCTGGCACGGCCGCACCGACCGCCGCCAGCTGCTGCTGCTTCACGCGCTGGCGCGAGTAGTCGGCCGCCAGCCGCCGCCGGCCCTGGGCAGCCAAGCGCCGCTGCGCGACAGCATCCTCCAGCAGGGCGCAGACCGTCTCTACCCATTGACTTGGCGTCGCCGCCACCAGCAGGTCCTCGCCGGGGACGCCGGTGGTTCCGGCCGCGGCCCATGGCGAGGCCACCACCGGCACTCCCTGAGACCAGGCCTCCAGGATCTTGACCGGCACTCCCGAGCCGCAGCGCATCGGCGCCAGGGCGACGGTGGCACCGGCCAGCAGGCGCCGCAGGTCCGGCGGCGACACGATCAGCGCCACCCTCCCCGCCGTGCCCGCGGCAGCGGCAAGCAACCGCCGCAGCCTGGGCGCCGGCCGGTCGCCGGCCACCACCAGATCGACATCCGGGCGGCGCGCGGCAAGCGCTGGCCAGACTTCGCGCAACCACCACGAGATCGCGTCGGCGTTGACGAAGTAGCCCAGGTTGCCGGTGAAGATCAGCCGCGGCGGATCGGTGGCCTCGACCCCGACATCCCTTCCCGGATCTTCGCCTGATTCGACCGCCAGGCTGGCGGTCCAAACCCTCCCGGCGACCGCTTCCGGCAGACCCGCCACCAGATGGCGCCGGTCCCGCTCGCACACCAGGAGCAGGCCCGCGGTCCGCAGAGCCAACCGGCGCTGAGCGCGGGCCAGCAACCGTGCCTCGAGCGCCAGCGCCGGCCGCAGCCACCAGCGGTCCACCGCCGCGCGCCCGGCGAGGTTGAGCGCCAGGTCGTCGATGAGATCGACCAGGACGGGCGTCGAGCCGAAGTCGTCGCGGTGCATGGCGAGGCGGACGAGTTGCAGCACGGCGAGGTCGGCCGGCGGCGCCAGCAGCCTGATCTTGTGCCGCAGGTCGGCAGTGAAGAACAGGCCGCTCTCGAGCGGCAGGCCGCGGACTGCGGCGCGCATTAAGCCGCTCGCGCTTGCCAAAAGCGGCACCGTGGAGCCGCCACCCGTGCCGCCGGCCGGACGCGCACCGCGATAGGTCACCACCGTGGCGCCCGGCGGTGGCGGCGGCTGGCCGGCCGCCGGCTCCGGCGCCAGCAGGGTGACGCGGTGCTCCGGAGCCAGCAGCTCGAGCATCTGGCAGGCGCGCAGCTCGTCGCCCCGCCGCGGGGGCCACGGATAGCGCGCGGTGACGAGGAGGATGTTCAGCAGCGTCCGGACCTATGGGCCGTCGGGCCTCGGGGCGCCGGAAGAGCCGGCTCAGACCAGCTTCAGCAGATGCCCCAGCTTCTCGCGTTTGGTGCGCAGGTAGTCGCGGGTGGAGTCGGTGGGCGGCACCTCGAGCGGGACGCGCTCCACGATCTCCAGCCCGTAGCCGTTGAGCGCGATGTACTTGCTCGGGTTGTTGGTCATCAGCCGCATCTTGCGCACGCCGAGGTCGCGCAGGATCTGCGCCCCGACACCATAGTCGCGCTGGTCGGGGCGGAAGCCCAGCCGCTCGTTGGCCTCGACCGTATCGTGCCCCTGCTCCTGCAGCTCGTAGGCGCGCAGCTTGTTCATCAGGCCGATGCCGCGCCCCTCCTGCAGCAGATAGAGCAGCACGCCGCGGCCCTCCTGGGCGATCTTGCTCAGCGCCTGCTCGAGCTGGATGCCGCAGTCGCAGCGTGCCGAGGCGAAGATGTCGCCAGTCAGGCACTGGCTGTGCACCCGCACCAGCACCGGCTCGTCGGGAGTGATCTCGCCCATCGCCAGCGCCACGTTCTCGTCGCCGGTGAGGTCGGAGCGGTAGGCATGGATGCGGAAATCGCCGTACGCCGTCGGCAGCCGCGGCGAGGCGACCTTGCGCACCAGCGTCTCGTGGCGCAGGCGGTAGCGGATGAGATCGGAGACGGTGACCATCAGCAGGCCGTGGCGCGCGCAGAAGGTGGCGAGGTCCGGCACCCGCGCCATGGTGCCGTCGTCGTTCATCACCTCGCAGATCACCGCCGCCGGCTGCAACCCGGCCAGCGTCGCCAGGTCCACCGACGCCTCGGTCTGGCCGGCGCGCTTCAGCACCCCGCCCTTGCGCGCCCGCAGCGGGAAGATGTGGCCCGGCCGCAGCAGGTCCTCGGGCCGCGTCGCCGGATCGATGGCGGTCAGCACCGTGGCGGCGCGGTCGGCCGCCGAGATGCCGGTGGTGGTCTTGCCGCGGGCTTCGATCGAGACGGTGAAGGCGGTGCCGAAGGGCGAGGTGTTGGTCTCCACCATCAGCGGCAGGTCGAGCTGCTTGCAGCGTTCCTCGGTCATCGCCAGGCAGATCAACCCGCGGCCGTACTTGGCCATGAAATTGATCGTCGCCGGCGTGACCTTCTCGGCGGCGATGGCCAGGTCGCCCTCGTTCTCGCGGTCCTCGTCGTCGACGATGATCACCAGGCGCCCCTCGCGGCAGTGCGCGATGGCCTCGTCGATGGCGGCAAACGGGCTCGGATCGTTCATGGCTCGACGCTCCCAGTTCATTCTAGGGTTTTCGGAATCTGAAACCTAGTGGCCGCTCAGAACGGATTCCCGAAGCTCAGGAACACCACCACCGGCCCCTCGGCCGGCGGGCTGGTCTCGCGGTGCAGCTTCCAGCCCACCTCGGCGCGCAGCGGGCCGATCGGCGACAGGTAGCGGAAGCCGATGCCGGCGCCCGACTTGAATCCGTCCGGCCCGGTGAGCCGGATATCGCGCCAGTCCGCCCAGACGTTGCCGCTGTCGAAAAACACCGTGCCGCCGAAGGCACCCGCGATCGGGAAGCGGTAGTCGAAGTTGGCCAGCGCCAGGCCGTTGCCGCCGACCGGCATCCAGTGCGCGCCCGGCTTCAGCAGGGTCTGGCCGCGGATGCCCAGCTCGTCCAGCGAGTAGGCGCGGTCCGTCGTGCTGCCGCCGGCAAAGAAGCGCTCGTCGATGAAGACGTTGCTCTGCGGCAGCGACTGCGGCAACGTCGGGTCGGTGGGCAGCGTGGTGAACGACTCGATGGCCCCGAAGCGCAGGCTGGCGGCCAGCACCCCCGGCGGCCCGAGATTCACGTACTTGGTCTGCTGCAGGAAGAGCTTCAGGAAATTGGCCTTCGAACCGATGCCGGGGAACGAGTACTGCAGCTGCGCCAGCGAGCTCCAGCCGCGGGTCGGCACCAGCGGGTCGTCGCGATGGTCGAGCAGCACCGCCGGGATGACGCTGGTCGCCTGCACCGGCCGGTTCTGGCGCTCGATCGAGTTGAGCGCCACCCCCGGGGCGACCTGCAGGCGCACCACGCGGTAATCCAGGGCCAGCGACCAGCGCGTGTGCGACAGCGTCTTGACCGCTTCCGAGCGGCCGCCCCACCGCCGGGTGCGGAAGCTCACCTCGGCGGTGTTGAAGTAGAACAGGGTGGAATTGAGCGGCACTGCCCAGGCACCCAGGAACGGCTGATTGAAGAACAGGCTGAAGCGCTTGTCGAGCGACGACAACCGCATGTCGGCGCGCAGGCTGTCGGCCTCGCCGCCAATGTTGTTGTCGGAAAAACCCAGCAGGCCGCGGAGCTTCTCCTCGGAGTCGTAGCCGAAACCGTAGCTCAGGCTCTTGAACTTGCCCTCCTGCACCTTCACCAGCACGTCGCGCTCGGTGTCCAGGGGCGAGCCGGCGAGCTCCACGTCCACGCGCGAGAAGATGCCCAGGCGGTAGAGATTGCTCTCCAGCTGGTAGGAACGCGATTGCCCGAGCGGCGCCCCGTGCTCGAGGTGCAGGGTGCGGAGGATGACGTCGGTCTCGGTCGCCTGGTTGCCGCGCACGATGACCTGATCCACCGTCCGCAATGGGCCTTCCAGCACCTGGATCGTCAAATCGACCAGGGTGTGCGGGGCGTTCCAGTCGCTGGCCGACGACACCTGGGCCTGGGTGTAGCCGGCCTCGCCGTAGGCGCTGCGGATGGCGGTCAGCGTCTGCTCGAGCAGCACCGGGTGAAACGGCCCGCCTTCCTTGAGCGGCAGCGCCTTGCGCAGCTTCGCCACATCGAGCTTCTCGACCCCCTGCAGCTCGAGCTTGACCAGGCGCTGCTGCGGACCTTCGTCGATCGGCACCCGCAGGCGCAGGACGCTGCCGCGCTCGTCAATCCGGGGCGGCCCGACCCTGGCCTCGGCGTAGCCCTGCAGGGCGTAGAAGGAGCGGATGTTCTCGAGGTCCTCGTCCAGCGTGTCCTGCACCAGGCGCCCGCTGCCCGGATGCACCAGGCTGCGCGGCGAGGTGGCCATCAGGGTGGCGAGCTTCGCCGAGCTGGCGGCCTGGTTGCCCTCGAACTCGATGGCGCCGAGCGTGTAGACCGGTCCGGCGACGATGACGATCTTCAGCTCGACCCGGTCGTCCTCCCGGCGCTGGCTGGAATCGACCTTGACGTGGTAGTGGCCCTGCTGCTGGTAGTAGGCGCGCAGCCGCGCCAGCGCCTGCTGCACCAGCGCCTCGTCGTAGCCGGCGATGCCGAGGAACGGCAGCAACCCCTTCCGCTTCAGCTGCTTGATGCCGGCGCCCTGGATCGTCAGGTCGATCAGCGGCCCGACGTCGATCGGGAAGGTCAGGCGCACGGCGTTGGCCGCCGCGTCGTAGACCTGGCGCGGCCGATCGACGCGGGCGGCGGCATGCCGCTGATCGATGAGCCACGCCTGCAGCCGCTCCGCGTCGTCCTCGGCGAGCCGCGTCTGGAACCGCCGGCCCGGTCTCGCGCGCAGGTGCTGGATCAGCGCCGCGGCGGTGAACGGCGCGATCTTGCCGTCGAAATCGACCGCGGCGACCTTGGCTCGGTCGCCGCTGTCCACCTGGTAGGTGACCACCACCTGGCGGCTCGGCCCCTGCTCTACCCGCAGGTGCACGGTGGCCTTGAAATAGCCGTTCTGGCGGTACAGGTCCTGCAGGTTGTAGACCCCCGCCAGCACGCTCTCCTCGGCCAGCGGTTCGGCCGGGAACTGCGGCACCACCGCCTTGAGGTCCGCGACAGACAGGCCCAACCGCCCGGCGACCCGCACCGCCGTCACCTGCGGCACCGACCGCACCACCACCACCGCGACCACCCCCCCTGGCTCCTCGCGGGTGTACAGCGCGACGTCCGACCCGATCCCGGTCGCCACCAGGTTGCGCAGCGTGCGGCGGACGGCGACGTCGGCGAGCGGCTTGCCTGGCTGGACCTCGACGCTGGCGGCGACCTGCTCCCGGCGCGGTAGCGGCGCATCGCTGCGGATCTCGACCGCCAGCACCAGCAGCGCGCCCGGCGCCGCCTCGGCCGGCGCCGCCGTCTCGGCGGCAGCGCCGGCGGTGCCAGGAGGGGGCGCGGGCGCGGCGGGGACCGGCTGGGGCGCCGGCGCGGGCTCGGGAGCCGGCTCGGTCGAGGCCGGCGGCTGCGCCAGGGCGGCGGCGGCGCCCCACGGCCAGCCGGCGCCCGACCCCGCGCCCAGCCAGGCCACCGCCGTCACCATCGCCAGCACCGCCGGCGGCACGGCGCGGCCAGGCCGCCGCCGCTCGGTCAAAAGCGGGTCTCCCGCTGCAGGTCGACGGCAAAGCTGTTGCCGCTCTGGGTCAGCAGCACGGTGAGGTTCCTGGCCACCTGCCACTCGATCTGGCGCACGTCGAGCCGCGGCGACGACGGGTTGCTGACGTAGGTCACGAAGATGTTCTTCGACAGCCGCTTGCCGGCGGTGATTACCACCCCCGAGGTCGGCTGCCCGGCCTGGGTCAGCGTCTGGGTGTCCACCCGGAAGCGGTCGAGGCCGAACAGCCGGCCGACCCGCGACGACACCGCCGAAGCCGCCTGGCCGGCGAGGAACTGCGAGGCCGCGGCCTGCCCGGCGGCGCCGCTCTGCACCGGCGGCGGCGGCGCGCCGAGCTCGGGCCGCGGGCCGCTGGCGAGCAGCGAGATGATGTCAATGTCGGCGAGATCGGCGTTGGAGGAGAACTTGGCGTTGAGCCGATCCAGGGTGCCCGCCAGGTTGAGAGTGATGGTGTAGCTCTGCACCTCGGTCTTGAGCGCCAGGTCGATCAGCGGATCGACGCGGTTGGGGTTGGCGAAGGTCAGGGTGCCGCGATCCACCTGGTACTTGTTGTCCGCATATTGCAGGGTGCCTCCCGATTCGAGCTGAACGCTGCCGAAGATCACCGGCGTGGCGGCGGTGCCCACCACCGTCAGCGCGACGTCGCCGCGCAGGTCGGCGACGTTGTCGATCACCCGCAGCGCCCCGGGGCCCTGGATCGAGAGGTTGAGCTGGGTGGTGGCGAGCAGGCTGTTGGTGGGGACGACCTGGACCCGCTCGCGCTGCAGGCCGCGCAGCAGCAGCTGCAGCAGATCCACCTGCACGTCCTCGACGTACAGCGCGCGGTCGAGACGGATCAGACCCTGGATCTGGCGGCTGCCGCCGCTGCCCACCAGCGCCAGGTTGGCGTTGCCGCGGCTCACCCAGCCGGACGGATAGCGCAGGCTGACGCCCTGCGCCGCGAGCTCGAAGCGGTAATTCAGGGTGCTCCCGGCCCCCGGCAGCGCCAACTGGCCGGTGGCGCGCACCGTGCCGCCTCCGACCCTGCCGGTGAGCGCGTCGAGCGCCAGGTGGTCGCGGTCGAAGCGCACCGTGCCCTCGAGACCCTCGACGGTGGTGGCCAGGGTGGGGATGACCAGGTGCGCGTCGTGGAGCACCGCCTGCCCGGAGAGCTCCGGCTTGGCGATGGTGCCCTTGAGGGCGGCCAGCACGTCCACCTCGCCGCCGATGTCGAGTCCCGGCGCGAACAGCTTCGCCCAGCTCGACGAGACCGTGCTCTGCACCCGCAGGTCCAGCGGCGCCGCCGCGCCCAGGCCGACGCTGCCCGAGGCGGTGATCTCGAGGCCGGTGCCGACCTCCTCGAGATAGAACGACCGCACCAGCAGCTGGCGCGGGGAGATGTCCACCACCACCGGCTCGCGGTTGGCGACCTGCTTGCCGGCGTAGGCCAGCCGCAGGTCGTCCAGCCGCAGCTGGCCGCCGTAGCGGCCGGCGTCGAAGTCGGCGTCCAGCGTCAGGGCGCCGGCCAGCGAGCCGCCAAGATCGCCGCCACCACCGCCGGCGCCGCCCAGCGCCGGCGCCGCCAGCCGCCCGAGGCCACCGAGGTTGGCGGAGCGCAGGTCCAGGCGCAACGCCGCCCGGCTGCGGTCCAGCCGGCCGCCGCCGTCGAAGGTGAGCAGGCTGCCCAGGGTGCCGCTGGCACGCACCAGCGCGCCGTCCCAGTCGAGCACCGCCTGCGCCTCGCCGGGCGGGGTGCCTTCGAGCTTGTGGCCGGACCAGGCGAGGTCGTGCCCGCGCAGGCTCGCCTGGGCCCGCGGCCGCTCGAGAGTGCCGCCCACCGCCGCCATCAGCGCCAACCGGCCGGCCATGCCGGAGTTGGGCAGCAGGCCGGCGAGCGGCGCCGCGGCGAGATCCAGGGACGGCCCGTCGAGCGTCAGCTCGATGCCGTCGCTCCGCCGATCGAAGCTGCCGTTGGCCGCGACCTTCCCGGCCGGCGCCTCGATCGCCCCGCCGGTGACGGTGATGCGGGCGGGATCCCACGCCAGCTGGCCGCTCGCCCGCCCGAGCGCCACGCCGGCGACCTGCAGGCCGTCCACGGTGACGTCGGACCTGCCCGTCAGGTGGTCGAAGTCGCCGCCGAGGTCCAGGCGCCCCGACACTTCGCCGCGCAGGCCGGCCACTGGAAACCAGGCCGGCAGGTAGGGCACCAGCCCGGCGGTCGGCCACTGCGCGGCGTCGATCGCCAGCGCCAGCGGCTGATTCGGCACGGCGCGGCCCGGCCGCGCCAGAGGGATGCGGCCGGAGAGCAGCAGCGCGCCGGCGCCGGCGGTCGCCTCCAGGCGCAGATCCTCGACGGCCAGCGGCTCCAGGGTCAGGGTGCCGTGCAGCCGGTCCGCCGCACCCAGGCTGTCGCTCACCACGGCCTGCAGGTCGAGGTCGAAACGGGCCGAGTAGCCGCCGGGCGTGATAGTCACCGCCCCGGCGGCGATGCCGTGGCCGGCGTTCGGCAGCCAGATCGGCGAGGTCTCCCTGGGCCCCGTCCAGTGCTGGGTCGGCAGGCGGGGCGGCACCGGCGGGAACAGCGGTGCCAGCGCCGCGGTGTCGTGCGACACCAGCCGGTAGTCCAGCCGTCCGGTGTCGCGCAGCAGATCGTAGGTGAACCCGGTCACGGTCGCTTCCTGACCCGGGGCGGTGACCAGCACGGTGCCGCCGGTCAGCACCCCGCCGGCCATCCGCAGCGGTACCACCCCGGACATCGGCAGGCCTCTGCCGCCCGCCTGGCCGGCCCGGGCGGCGTCGACGCGCAGCTCCGCCTCGCCGGTGCCGAGCCGCCATTGCGAGCTCTGGAACCGGTAGCGCAGCCGGCCGCTGACCTGGCCGTCAAGCTCGACCACCGGCGGCTCGGGGCCGGCGAACTGCGGCGGGAAGAGGTCGGCGAGGAACGGCTGCAAGGCCATGCCGCGGATCGCCAGGTCGAGGTCCACCGGGCGGCCGCCATGCGCCCCGGGGCCGGCGCCGGTCAGCACCACGACCGGGCCGCTGAACGTGCCCGCGGCATAGCTGGCGCGCCGGACCGCCACCGCCAGCTGCCGCGAGTCGCCGCGGAAGTCGGCGGCGAGGTCGCGGAACACCCGGTGGAGCACGTCGATCCGCGGCGCCCGCAGGTTGCCGGTGTAGACCCAGTCTTCGTGCCGGAAGGTGAAGCGGCCGGTGACGTCGGTGGCGCCCACGATCGGCTCTTCGAGATAGCCCACCCGGTTGACCCAGCTGGCGCCCAACCGCGCCGTGACGCCGAGGTCCACCTCGTTGTCGCCCTGCCAGGCGATGCCGCCGTCCACCCGCGCCGACAGCTCGGGACCGGCCAGGTGCGCGGCGGCGATCCGCAGCCCGCCGGCATCGACGCCGCCGTGGACCGAGAGGGTCAGCGGCCAGGAGCGCGCGTCGGGCAGACGTAGCGCGACCTCCTGGGCGGTGACCAGGAACGCGAGGCTCTTCCCGCCTTGCCCCCCCTTCGCGCCCCGGGCACCCGGCGCGCTCGCCGCGGCGGCCGGCGCGCGCCCGGCGCCGCCGGCCACGCCAGGCATCGCGCCACCATCGTCCGTCAGCCGCGCCCAGAGCGCGCGCGCCGAAAGATCGAGGCGCGCGCGGCGCTCGTTGAGCTGGAAGGTGCCGTCCTGGACCAGCAGGCGGTCGATGGCGAGCTGCACGCGCTGCGGCTGGTTGCCGGCGCGGCGGCGCAGGTGCGGCAGGTTGTTGCTGCCGTCGGGGTAGAAGCGCAGGTACAGCTGTGGCCGCTCGAGGTCCAGCTGCTCGACGTCGAGCCGGCGCCCGGCGAGGGCGCGCCAGGTGATGCGGGCCCGCGCCATGCCGAGGCGCAGCACCGCCGGATCGAGCGGCGCGCGCCCGGGAATCACCACGCCGCGCAGCTCGAACCAGGGGCTCAGGGTCCAGAGGTGGAAATCCACCGCGCCGACCGCCACCTCGCGGCCGAGCGCGTCGGAGAGCTCGCTGCGCAGGACCTCGGCGGCGCTGTCGCGGGCAAAGCGGCTGCCGACGAACAGCACCGCGGCGGCCGCCAGCACCAGCAGCAGCAGCAGGCCCCAGACGAACGGCCGCACCACCCAGCGGCGGACCCGGCCGGGGCCGCGGCGCTCCTGCCGGCGCCGCTCCTCCCCGGACCGCTCGCGGGCGCGCCGCTCGCGCCCTTCCCGCCGCTGCCGGCGCCGGCGGTCGGCCGCCGGCGGCTGCGAGGTGGGCTCGTCGGGGGGCAAGCTCAGAGCGCTCCCGCGTCGTCCGGCCGGGAGAGCCCCCCCCAGCGCAGCTTCTCGCGCAGGTTCTCGTAGTAGCTGCGGGCGCCGATCTTGACCAGGTCGACCGCGGCCGGGCTGCGGGTCACCACCACCGTGTCGTGGTAGCGCAGCTCCGTCCCCTCCTGGCCGTCGAGCGTCAGGAACACCTCCTCGCGCTGGGTCTCGAGGGTGACCTCGATGCGGCTGGACCCGGGCACCACGATCGGCCGCAGCGACAGGGTGTGCGGGCAGATCGGCGTCAACACCGCGACCGGCAGCAGCGGATAGAGGATCGGGCCGCCGGCCGACAGGTTGTAAGCCGTCGAACCGGTGGGGGTGGAGATGATCAGGCCATCGGAGCGATAGCGGGCGATCAGGTGGCCGTCGACCACCATGGTCAGCTCGATGATGCGCGACAGCGCGCTCTTGGTGACCACCGCGTCGTTGAGCACGCGGAAGCGCTCGGCGCCGCGGCCGTCGTCGCGCCGCAGCTCGACGTCGAACAGCGAGCGCGCCTCGGTGCGGCAGTCGCCGACCAGCACCCGTTCCAGCGCCGGGTACAGCTCTGCGCGGCCGATCTCGGTGAGGAATCCCAGGTTGCCGAGGTTGACCCCCAGGATGGGGATCCCCGGCTCGAGCGCGCGGGCCACCGACAGCAGGGTGCCGTCGCCGCCCAGCACCACCACCAGGTCGCAGGCGGCGGCGGGGCTGTACGGCGTCTCCTGGCGGTCCAGGGTCGCCAGCGTCGAATCGTCCAGCAGCGCCTCCAGGCCGCGCTGCCGCAGCCATGCCACCAGCTCGGCGGCGGTCGTCGCCGCCTCCTGGCTCGACCGCTTGGCCACCACGCCGACCCGCCGCGGCTTGCCGCTCCCGGCGCTCAACCCTGCCTCCGCCGCAGCAGCGCGAACGCCTCGCGGTTGCCGCCGGAGCCGGCGACCGGCGAGTCGAAGCAGCCGCCGGCAGGCTCGAGGTCGCCGCACGCGGCGAGGCTCCTGGCGCAATCGTCGATCGCCTGGCGGCGCCGCGCCTCGTCGCGCAGGATGCCGCCCTTGCCCACCGCGCCGCGGCCGGCTTCGAACTGCGGCTTGATCAGCGGCAGCAGCAGGCCGCCGCGGGCGAGGTGGGGCAGCAGCGCCGGCACCACCTTGGCCAGCGAGATGAACGAGACGTCCACGGTGATCAGCTGCGCCGGCTCGGCGAGGGCGTCGGCCGCCAGGTGGCGGGCGTTGACGCGCTCCATGACCACCACCCGCGGATCGTGGCGCAGCCGCGGGTCGAGCTGCCCGTAGCCGACGTCGAGGGCATAGACGCGCCGCGCGCCGCGCGCCAGCAGGCAGTCGGTGAAGCCGCCGGTCGAGGCGCCGACGTCGAGGCAGGTCCAGCCGGCCGGCTGGATGCCGTAGTGGTCGAGAGCGTGCTCGAGCTTGCGGCCGGCGCGGGAGACGTAGGGCTCGCGGGCGGCGACCGCGAGTGCGGCGGCGGCGCCGACCGGCGCCCCGGGCTTGTCGAGGCGGCGCCCGTCCACGCTCACCAGGCCGGCCATCACCGCCCGCCGCGCCTGCTCGCGGCTGGGGAAGAGTCCGCGCTCGACGAGCAGTTGATCCAGCCGGGATGACACCGGAGCTTGCCTGATTTTCGAGGCGGGAGGGGCGGAGGCCCTCGGGCGGCGGGCGGCCGCCGGCGCTGCTTCGCCTACTTCCCGATGGCGGAGGCGGGGAGGGCCTCCTCGATGAGCATGATCGGGATGTCGGAGACGATCGGGTAGACCAGACCGGAAGCGGCGCAGAACAGGCCCTGCTCGACCACCGGCGTCTCGTCGCGGAAATGCTCCCGGTACTTCTCCGCCAGTGTGCCGCGCACCTCCGGCGGCAGCTCGACCAGTTCCAGCTCTCCTTTCGTCTTGGGGCAGACGAGTATCTCCAGCAGCTCCGGATCGACCGCCATCGGGCTCCCCCTGTCGAGGGCGGAGCATAGCACAGCCCTGCCGCGGTCAGGGGCGGGATAAGATGCCGCCATGCCCGAGCGGAATCCAGGCGGCACGGGCTCTTTGGCGCCTCCGGAGATCTCGCTGGTGATCCCGGTCTACAACGAGGAGCCCAATCTGGCGCCGCTTGCCGAGGAGATCAGGCGGGTGATGCCGGTCTTGGGGCGGCCCTACGAGGTGCTGCTGGTGGACGACGGCTCGACCGACGGCAGCCTGGCGGCGATGATCCGGCTGGCGGGCGAGGACCCGGCGGTGCGGGTGATCCGGCAGGCGCGCAACGCCGGCCAGTCGGCGGCTCTCGACGCGGGTTTCCGCCATGCCCGCGGCGCCATCGTCGTCACCCTCGACGCCGACCTGCAGAACGACCCGGCGGACATCCCGCGGCTGCTGGCGCGGCTCGACCAGGACGGCGGCTGCGACGTGGTCTGCGGCGTGCGCGCCCACCGCCGCGACAGCTGGGTGCGCCGGCTGTCGTCGGGGATCGCCAACGCGGTGCGCAACCGGCTCACCCACGAGTCGGTGACCGACGTCGGCTGCACGCTGCGAGCCTGCCGTGCCGAGTACCTCGGGCGCATTCCGGTGTGGAAGGGCATGCACCGCTTCCTGCCCACCCTGCTGCGGCTGGCGGGCGCGCGCATCGCCGAGGTGGACGTCCGCCACCGGCCGCGCCGCTTCGGCGAGCCCAAGTACAACATCCGCAACCGCATCTGGCGCGCCTCGACCGACCTGCTGGGAATGCGCTGGTTGCAGACGCGCTGGATCGACCGCGGGCTGGCAGAGGAGGTCGAAGTTTGCAACCGGACCGCTATTGGCTCGCCATAGGACTGCTCGGACAGGCCCTCTTCTCCGCTCGCTTCCTCGTCCAGTGGCTCGCGTCGGAGCGGCTGAAGGCGAGCGTCGTCCCGCGCTCGTTCTGGTACCTGAGCATGGCCGGCGGCGCGGTGCTGCTGGCCTACGCCATCGCCAAGCGCGATCCAGTCTTCATTCTCGGCCAAGGCGCCGGCCTGCTGATCTACGGCCGCAACCTCTGGTTCACCTACCGCCCGGCAGCGCCCGGCGCACCGTGCCCGGCACGGGCAGGCGGTTCGCCGGACGCTGATCGACCGGCCTAGCGGCAGCGCCGGACGCCCGTCAGGTCCGCGCTAACACACATCCTAACAGTCGTTGGTGAAATTCGTCGTCGTGCAGTGCACGGCGGTGCAGACGATGGTGCAGTCCACGCAGCTGTTCCCTGGCGCGGTGCAAAGGTTGGGCTGGGTGACACCACCATTGGCCTGCTTCAGGTCATGGGAGTTAAGATTGCGGACGGTTTCGCGATGCAAGCGCAACTTCCTGCTCTTCATTGCCGACTCCTTCTCCGTGCAGTGCCCCCCAACTCATCGCCATAGCTCTATAAGCGATTGAGTTGCAAGAGCTAGTTTGTGTACGAATATTTTACGCTCTGCGTAGTGAAATCGTCCAGCATTCGTTGCAAGGACCGCCGCAGATGCGGCGTCAGGCGGGGTCAAGCGGGGTCAGGCCGGGTCGGGGACCAGCAGCCGCTCGATGCCCCGGGCCAGGCCGGTGGCCTCGTCGATATCGACCACCGCGGCGGCCAGCCGGACGTCGTGCTTGGCGACCTCGAAGGGGGCCGGGGTCTGCAGCAGGAAGCGCTTGAGCACCTTGTCGGCGCGCATGCCGATGATCGATTCGTAGGGGCCGGTCATGCCGACGTCGGTGAGCAGGGCGGTGCCGCCGGGCAGGATGCGCTCGTCGGCGGTCGGCACGTGAGTATGG
The DNA here is from genome assembly GCA_963732005.1 of uncultured Acidobacteriota bacterium. Classification (GTDB taxonomy): domain Bacteria; phylum Acidobacteriota; class Thermoanaerobaculia; order Multivoradales; family UBA5704; genus JASLEW01. The sequence goes on along the minus strand of CAVSXT010000005.1, from coordinate 1,012,383 downwards.
GTGCCGAGCACTGCGCTGACCCTGCCGTCGAGGTAGAAGCCCATGGCCTGCTTCTCGCTGGTGGCGTCGGCGTGGAAATCCACCATCACCACCTTGACGTTGCGGGCGTCGCGCCGCAGCTCGGCGAGCAGCCGGTCGGCGGCGCGGAATGGCGAGTCGAGATGGCTCATGAACACCCGCCCCTCGAGGTTGATCACCCCGACCGGCACACCGGCGGCGGTCTCGCCGACGAAGACGCCCTTGCCGGGATTGCCCTCCGGGTAGTTGGCGGGGCGCAGCAGGCGGGGCTCGCGGTCCAGCAGCTCGACCCCCTCCTTCTTGTCCCAGACGTGGTTACCGGTGGTGTAGCAATCGATCGGCAGGCCGGCCAGCTCGGCCATCACCTCGGGGGTGATGCCGAAGCCGCCCGCCGAGTTCTCGACGTTGACCACCACGAAATCGGCGTGGTGCCGGTCCACCAGCCGGGGCAACAGGTGCTCGAGGGCGGTGCGGCCCGGCCGCCCCACCACGTCGCCGACGAACAGCAGCTTCATTTGGCGTACTCGATGGCGCGGGTCTCGCGGATCACGGTGACCTTGATCTGCCCCGGGTAGGTGAGCTCGGCCTCGACCTTGCGCGCGATGTCCTTGGACAGCCAGAGCGACTGCTCGTCGCTGATCTTGCCGCTGTCGACGATGATGCGGATCTCGCGGCCGGCCTGGATGGCGAACGTCTTCTGCACCCCCTTGAAGCCGGAGGCGATCTCCTCGAGCTTCTCGAGCCGCTTGACGTAGGTCTCCAGGATCTCGCGGCGGGCGCCCGGCCGCGCCGCCGACAGCGCGTCGGCGGCGGTGACCAGCACCGCCTCGACGGTCTGCGGATCGTAGTCGCCGTGGTGGCAGGCCATGGCATGGACCACGTCCTCGGTCTCGCCGAACTTGCGCAGCAGGTCGATGCCGATCTGCAGGTGGGTGCCGTCCATCTCGCGGTCGATCGCCTTGCCGATGTCGTGCATCAGGCCGGCCCGCCGGGCCACCGGCACGTTGGCCTTGAGCTCCGCCGCCATCACCCCGGCGAGGAAAGCCACCTCCTTGCTGTGCTGCAGCACGTTCTGGCCGTAGGAGGTGCGGTAGCGCAGCCGGCCCAGCAGCTTGACCAGCTCCGGGTGCATGCCGGGAATGGCCAGCTCGAGCAGCGCCGATTCGCCCTCGTGCAGGATGCGCTCGTCGAACTCGGCCTTCACCTTCTCGACCACCTCCTCGATGCGCGCCGGGTGGATGCGGCCGTCGCCGATCAGGCGCTCGAGCGCCACCCGCGCCACCTCCCGCCGGAACGGGTCGAAGCCGGAGAGAATGACCGCCTCCGGGGTGTCGTCGACGATCAGGTCGACCCCGGTCGCCATCTCGAGGGCGCGGATGTTGCGGCCCTCGCGGCCGATGATGCGCCCCTTCATCTCGTCGTTGGGCAGCATCACCACCGACACCGTGGTCTCCGAGACGTAATCCGAAGCCGAGCGCTGCACGGCCATGCCGATGATGCGCTGCGCTTGCTTGTGCGCCTGCTCCCGGGCCTCGTCCTCGATGCGCTTGACGATGTGCGCCGCCTCGATGCGGGCGTCGTCCTCCATCGCCTTGACCAGCTCCTCGCGCGCCTGCTGGCAGGTCAGGCCGGCGATCTGCTCGAGCCGCGTCCGCTCGAGCTCGTGCATGGCCGCGACCTCTTCCTCCTTGACCTCGATCGCCTTCTCGCGCTGCGCCATGGCGCGCTCGCCCTGGCCGAGATCGCGCTCGCGCCGGGCGGTCTCGTCGGACCGCTTGTCGAGGTTGTCCTCCTTCTGGGTGAGGCGGCGCTCGATGCCCTCGAGCTCGATGCGGCGCTTGCGCGAAGCCTGCTCGTGCTCGCTGCGCGCCTGCAACAGCTTCTCGCGCGCCGCGATCTCCGCCTCCCGCCGGATATTCTCGCCGGCGCGTTCGGCATCCTCGAGGGTCTTGGCGGCTTGCCGCTGGGCCTCGGCGCTCATCCGGCGGCCGGCGCGGCGCAACGCCAGCCACCAGACGAGCGGTATCAGCAACGCGGCCAGGAAAACCGCGGCCGCGGTGAGGACGATTTGGTAGTTCACCTAGCACCCCCGCGGAACAGGGGGGCTGGGCACGATCAGGAGAGAAACATGAAGGTCAACGCATTCCCTGCGCGGCCGTGGAGGGCCGGCGTTTAGAACCTGAAACGCACCAGGTGGGTGTCCGCTCCACGAGCCGTTAGCGTCCTCGTCATCCTTGTGGGATCGAGGCTGGCACGGGCCACGCGGGTAAAAGACTCCCGCAGTATGTATGTTGGTTCTACAATCGTGGTATCCACCACGAACCGCGCAGGGGATGCAACATCAGTTTTCATAGGAATCGAGCTGGCGTCGTTCGCCTTCCTCTAACGCCCTCAAGGCACCGGTCAATTCCCCGGTCAGCTCCGCCATCTTCTCCCTGATCAGGACCCGTTCCCCTTCCTGCCGCTTCTCCAATCGCATCAGTTCGTCAGCCAGATTGAGCGCCGCCAGGATCGCGATGCGAGCCGTATCGGCCGTATGCACGTGCTGGGCGACCTCGCGCATCTTGCGGTCCACGAGATCGGCCACGCCCTGAAGGTACCCGCGGTCGTCGCTGCCGCGCACGCTGTACACCGCGCCGAAGATTTCCACCTCAGTGCTGGCTCCCGGCATGGCGCTTTCCGTTCGCGGCCCTTTCTGCCGAACCTTGGCAACAAGTTGCATGCTGCCAGCGATTTGGCCAGGGCGGCACTATACCACAGCTTTGTCACACGGCCGGGGCCGCCGATGCCGCCGATGCCGCCCCGCCGGCACGTTGTCGGTGACCGTCGCCGGCGTCGCCAGCGTGCCGAGGTTGGTCACCGTCAGGGTGGAGCTGCGGCAACGCCGACGGCGAAGCTGGTGGCGCTGGCGGTGGTGGCCAGGGTGAGCTCCGGAGCATCCACCGCGACGTCCGCCGTGGCCGTGAAGTGCGCCGCCACCGGGCAGGTGGGATCGCCGCCGCCCGAGAGGGTCGCGGTGTTGGCGAGCACCGCGCCGCTGGCGCCGGCGAGCGGCCCGGCAGGGTGAAGCTCGCCGCCTGGCCGGCCGCGAGGCCCGCCAGCACCGTACAAGTGACGACCTGGCCGGACGGAGCGCGTCGCAAGCGAGCGGCGGCTTCGGCGATTCAATATCGTAGATGCTGACGAGATTGCCGCCGGGACGTCAAGCCTATGCGGCCATTGCCTTATGCGCATGAAGTGGAGCGCCAGAGAGCCGCGAGGCGGCGAGGGCGGCCCCGAGGTGACCTTCATGGCGCGCTCTCGGGCGGCAGGGGCTCCAAGGCCAGCTCGGGATCCGTCTCCCCGAACCAGTCCGTCCCCCAGGTGGACCACCAGGCAAGGGACGGCCGCCGATGGATCTCGCCGCCACCCGGCGCAGCCGCAGGTGGTCGAGGTCGTTGCGAGCTCGGCCGCCAGCAGTAGCAATTTCTGCGCTTCTGCGATCTGCCCGAGAACGACCGCGGCATTGGGTCTGCCAGCGGTGCACGGCAAAGGGGAGCCATGGGTCGCGCTCGCGATCCTTGAGGGGCTCGGCCTCTTGGAGATGAGCAAGGGCCGCCGCCGGCTCGCCGGAGTGGTTGCGACGCCAGACCTGGTGCGCTCGGACCAGACTGCCAGGCGCAGCTCGGCCGCATCGGCATCAACGGGCGCCGAGCTCGCACCGCGGTAGATCGCCCACGCGCGGTCGAGCAGTGCCAGCGCGTCCGGCAGCCGGCGCTCATCGCGCTGGAAGAGAGCCTCGGGGACCATCGCCTCCACTTCGACGCCCGGATAGCCGGTGCCGGCTTGGCGCAAGGACCTGCACCGGGCAGTGCACTCTAGACAGCGCGACCGCGAGTTTCGTAGTATCGGAAGAGCTTCGACCTTGCGTCTTGTAACGGGTACGCGAAATAGCTCATGCCGAGTTTTGAGCGCGGCGACGCAACGACTCGGGCCGGGAACTGCCGACCTCGGCGCGCTGTCTTATGGAGGGAGGATCGATGGTCAGATTCCTTGCGGCGGTGATGCTCTTGGGCGGAACGGTGCTAGAGCCGAGGAGCTGCAGCGTCAACTTCGGTGGAGGCTCGGACAACCCATCCGCACCGAGCGGATTCAACCTGAGCGTGCCCTTCTACGCCCAAGATCCAGACTTCCAGTTCTGTGGCCCGGCGTCGATCGAGATGTGGGCGGCTTGGGACGGCGTGACGGCGACGCAGCAGGAGATTGCCAACTACATTGGCTGCTCGGTCACCCATGGCGCGTCGCCGGCCCAAATCCTTGGCGGCGTTCAGCACTTTACGAGGAGCGGCGTAGATGCCGTGCTGCAGTACAACGGCGGGGTCCCAGGGGAATACTACTCGGCTGAAATCACGTCCATCACCGCACGTGTGCCCCTGATGCCACTGGTAAACGGAGCTACTCATAGCGTCGTGGTCACCGGCGGCCAGTGGCACATTGACCCTAACAGTGGTCTTTACGTCTGGGACTCGGTGTTCGCCAACGACCCGACGGTCGGCCCGAGTGCCTTCGACGCTGGCTCATGGACTGGCTTTGACGACATCGAGCACATTATCTCTGCGTCGGCGAGTGCCGCCGGCGTGTCCAATTTCGAGGAGTTCCATTCGCGGGTGGCCATCAGTGGTGGAGGTCTTGGCGGCCACCCACTTCCCTACTAGGAGTCAATTTATGCGAGCTCGCATCCTTGGAACGCTGTTGCCGTGTCTTATGGCCTGCTTCGCCTTTCCTGGTGGGTTGATGGCTCGCACCTGGAACCTTGCGTCATGCGACCCGGCGGGCGAAGCGCGGTGGCGTGGCTTCGAGGAGGCCGTGCGAACGGCGAAACCGGGCGGGACCCTCTATGTGCCGAAGCCGTACCCAACTACCGATCCACAGGTAATCGCCGACTTTCTGTACCGGTTCAGAGGTATGCATAAAGCAAAGAACTCTGACCGCCTCGCTCCTCTACCTCTTCCCAATGACGAACGAGTCGTTGAAAGGATCGCGAATGAGAAGGTGTCCTACCAGGTGACGAGAGTCGAGAACTGGACAAAGATGCGCTGCGGCTGGCAGCACAAGCAGGATTTTTACTACCTCGTTCAGGTGTTCGAGCCCGCAACCGGCGAGGAGGTCACGCGGGCCGCTCTCGACTACAGCGGCCTGTTCGTCACCTCGATCAATATGCCTGCATCCGCGCCTGGTCCAGTGGAGCCATCGGCCCGCCGCCTCCTGCCCTCTCCGACGACGGCTATGGATGAAGTCAACAGAGAATTTGGACTCCAGGGCATCGACCCTGAGTATGTCGCCACGTTCGGAAACGTTGATTGCAACATCGTATTCCCCTGCCTTGCGTTTCACGAACTTGGCCTGTCCTATGTGGTCTACCGCCACGAGCTTTTCGAGGTGTCGGCGAGCGGACCCAAGCTCATGCAGGGCAAGGACGTTGGGACGCTGGCGACGAACGCACAGCTGCTCCCGACGCTAAAGTCGGACGAGCGTCTGATTTCTTTAGGCGGCCCGGTCTGGACCGTCGCCCGAAAGGCAAGCGCCACCCAGATCAGGCACGGTCTCTCGAACTTTCGCTGAGTTGGTGGAGCCGCCCGCGCCTTCACCCTTGCAACTGTGACCTTCATGGTGCGCTCTCGGGAGAGCTCCCAGGCCAGCTCGGGATCCGTCTCGGGTGCAGCTGGCGGCAACGCCGACGGCGAAGCTGGACACGCTGGCGGTCTTGGTCAGGCTGAACTCGGGAGCGTCGACCGGGACGTCCACCGTGGCCGCGCAGTGCGCCGCCGCCGGGCAGATGGGATCGCCGCCGCCCGACCAAACCAAGACGGCCCTCACCGGGCGCTTATGCTCCACCTGAGCAGCGACACCGCTCGTCGCCTGCCACCCGCCCACCAGAGCCCCGGCCAAACGCACCACCAGCCTTCTCGTGATGGCTGCCGCCCTTCATACCGTTCATCCCAGATATCCGTATCGCTGAACCGAGCCTTCTAGTCTAGGATTTATCGTCCGACCGTGACGCATCGGACTTAGGCCGCTCTGGCACTTCCTCCAGCTCTCCCAGGCTGCCCGCCTTGGCGATGCTCCCCTCCCACTCCCTGATCCAGCGCCCTTGCTCATATTCCCTATAGGCGGCCTTCTTAGATTCCGCATCCATCAATTCCGCGCTTCCTTCATCCCATACCTTAGCCTCCGCCTTGACCTCAGAAATCTCCGTAGGAAAGCCTTCACCCTTCTTGAGATAACCAAAGGGCGAGTAATCCCAGTCCTTTGGTTCCTTGGGTGCCAGCAGCCAGCCCCTGCGGGCCAACGACTGAATCGTGGCTCCTCCGGTTCCCTGCACTACGTGTCGAATCCTATCCGGAAAGGCTTCTGGCCATTCTATCAATGACTGCACCTTCAGAGCTTCGTTTTGCAGTCGGCCCATCCGAGATACCGGGTCGGGCGCGTAGATCCCAAGCTTGCAATCAAACCGGCCTGGCCGAATTGCAGCGCCTTCGAGCACGCCGACTAGATTCGTGACCAGAACGTAGCAAAAACTTCGCCTGTCAGCCTGATCGTGCAAATGCTTGAGTTTGGGTAGCATACCTGGTGTCACAAACGAAAACACCGTCGGCTGTTGATTGGATTCCATTTCATTGGCACGCGCCCGCCGCTTCAAAACCGGGTCGAACTCGTCGAAGAGTATCACCACTCGCGTCAGCAGCGATAGTGCTTTGAAGACCGCACGGGCGCGGCGCTCCACGATATCTGCTCCAGAGGAAACAATGTCGCTGGGACTGATCTCAACGAGCGGCACATTGGCCGACTTCGCTAGCGCCTCCACCAACGTAGTCTTGCCAGTGCCCGGCGGTCCATATAGTATCAGAGAGAAGAGCGGTGCTCCAGATCTTCCACGTCCAGAAAGACCCAACACATGGGCCCGCATCTTCTCGAGTACCCGCGCTACAGGCTCCTCCTGCCAATGACTCTTCTCACGGGAACCATCGGGTGAAAAACGTAAGCCGAAATCTGGAAAGACCAAACTTCTCAATACCGGAATCTTCAGATCAGCTGGATGTTTCACCGAAAAGTGGCGGAAGACTCGCGCGTTGATCCTCGCGTCAAGCATTCGGTTGATGCGATCCAGCGCGAGCACCGACTGTGCAGTGGTCCTGAACTCGGGCTTGGCAGGCTCCAGGGCCTCCTCGAGGCACCATCCGTAGTCCCTAGACTCGCTTTCGTTCCCTTTGCTCCTAAAGCGTCGTCGGATATTGTTAAGAAAAAAAAGCATCCGCCTTGTAAGGTCGTCGTCGACGGGTATTCGCTCAACATGTTCGAGTAATTGTGCGAAGGCCTGGAGCACGTTCGTTTCCGATACGCTTGAGAAGTTTCCACCGTCGTCGACGTGAAAAGGGCGGCCCGCTCGGAACCGCCCGAGGTCCGAGAGCTCCTCCGAGAGGTAGATACCTGCTCGCCTCAAGCGGTCGTCCTCGAAACCTTTCGCGTAACCATAGGAGACGGCAGCGAAGATCATTTCCGCAGGATCCCAGCCTGATCGCGCCTCCGACGAGGCAGCTGCCAACTCCCTATCCAGAACGGTAGAAAGGTACGACAGCGCCGGATGAAGTAGTCCTCGCACGTCTTGGGCCACGCTCTTGAACATCACCGCAAGCTTTTTTATTGCCGTGGCATCATTCCCCGCTACAAGTAGCTTATGCGCCAGTTCCGCCCACGCCTTCCCTTGATCGAGAGCTCCCAACGCCACTACGTGGCCGGTCTCCGATCTCTCGTACCTCCGCTGCCTTGAGCCTGCTCGAAATAGTGTTTGAGCGGTTTTTGCCGTCGCTCTGGCGATCGCCTCCTCTTTCTCTCTCTCATCGCGCTCCCATAGGCGAAGAGACTCGGCTCGTCTTATCACCGTGGAGAATCCTTCGACGGTGTCGGCAACAGCGTTGCTGATCCTACCTGGAGCCTTGTCGATGAACTCGGCCACCTGTGTGGGCTTTAGCGCCTGTTGGTCTTCATCTCCAGTCTTTTCAAGCTTGAGAGCAATATTGTCGAGAAGCACCATCACTGTCGAGCAGAAGTCCCAGTTCATACGATCGCGTTCCACGACGCACCATTTCGAGGAGATTCCTTGATCTTCAAGCTGTTTCTTTCTTTCAAGTAGCTCCGCCACCTCATTTAGGAAGCCGCGAGTGTTTTCAAGCGTACGAACGAAGGTAAGGATCGCGCGGACGCATTCCCCTGTCACGAAGGCTGAGGCCATGCCCCCAATCGCGGCGCGGGCACCTCCGACCTTCCAATCTGGCGCATCGGCCGTGTAGATCTCTCGCACTACCAGGTAATAGGAGTACAAGAAGCTCTCAGAAAAAGCTGAGTCCGGCGCCGCAGCAAGTGCTTGCATAGTCCGGGCTGCATGCAAAACAGGGAGTGAAACGGGCTTCTCGCCCTCTTGAATGCACTCGAGGTCTTTGACGAGTTGCAAAGGCGGCCCCTCTTTCCGGTCGCACAGCGCTTTGACAACGAGAGGATCGTGTTTCGTTGACGATTGCGCCCAATCCTCCGACACGTCGAGGTGATCTCGTAGGGCCTTGCGGCCCTGGTCCCGCATCTCTGCGCTTACAATCCGCTGTCTATCTAGCCTTTCTAGTTGCTCTATCTCAGCGTCAAGGTCGTCCATGGGGCCTCCTTCTTGGAGGAGCGTAGACACCTACGCTGATGAAGACAAGAACGTGAATGTGCATATTGCCATTTTTTATGTTCATATATCAAGTGTTCGCACGGATGCCGCTCCCACCCGCCCGCCGCTGGTCCTGCCTCGCCGGCGGCGGGCCGCCAGGGTAGAATCTGCGCGGCGATTCTTGTTCTCAGCGCTCCGCCTCCCCACCGTGCATCCCTACGCCCTGCTGCGACCGCTGCTGTTCCGCTGCGACCCGGAGCGGGCGCATGGTCTGGCGTTGGCGGCCTTGCGTCTGGTGCAGGCGTCGGGAGCGGCCGGCCTGTTCGCCCGGCGCCCGGCCGCCTACCCGGCGCTCCGCCAGAAGCTCTTCGGGCATGAGTTCCCGAACCCGGTGGGCCTCGCCGCCGGCTTCGACAAGGACGCGGCGGTGCCGGAGGGGATGGCGGCGCTGGGATTCGGCTTCGTCGAGGTGGGAACGGTGACGCCGCGGCCACAGGCTGGCAACCCTCGCCCGCGGCTGTTCCGTTATCCCGCGGAGCGCAGCCTGCAGAACGCGCTGGGATTCAACAACCGGGGCCTCGCCGCCATGCGCCTGCGCTTGACCCGGCTGGCCGAGCGCCGGCGTTCAGCACCGGCCGCCCTGCGGACGCCGATCGGCGTCAACCTCGGCAAGGGGCGCGACACGCCGCCGCAATCGGCGCTCGACGACTATCGGGCGCTCCTCGAAGGTTTGGGCGACCTCGCCGACTACCTGGTGGTGAACCTCTCGTCGCCGAACACGCCCGGGCTGCGCGACCTGCAGAACGAGGTGTTCGTCCGCGACCTGCTGGCGGTGGCGCGGGCGGTCACCAGGACGCCGGTGCTGGTGAAGCTCTCGCCCGACCTCGAGCCGGCAGCCGCCGGCGACCTGGCGGCCGCCGCGGTGGATGCCGGCGCCGCCGGCATCGTGGCCACCAACACCAGCATCGACTACACGCTGTTGTCCGGGGCTCGCAGCTTCGGCGGCCTCTCGGGCCGGGTGTTGCGGACCAGGAGCCGGCAGGTCTGCGCCGCCATCGCCCGCCGCCTCCACGCGGCAGGCGGCGGCGCGGTGCTGATCAGTGTCGGCGGCATCGACACGGGCGCTGAAGCCTATGCCCGCCTGCGCGCCGGCGCCTCCCTGGTGCAGGTCTACACGGCCCTGATCTATACGGGACCCGCGCTGCCGCGGCAGATCAACCGCGAGCTGCTAGCGCTCCTGGCCCGAGACGGCATGACCCAGATCGGCCAGGCAGTAGGAGCCGACCTCTAGCCCCCCACCCGCCCATAGGTGCCAGTCCCACGCACCGCCAGGCACCAGCCCGATCTGCCATCACCCCCACCCGGTGCCCAGGGCGTCAACGGAGGGCCCAAGACGGACGGGCCTGAGGGGCCGACTCAACCGGGCGAGGCAATCAGTCTCGATCTCGGCACCGTACCCACTGCGAGCCCGTTGGTCGGCACCTCAGGTCCGGCCGTCCCCGGCCCGGCCGAGGTGCACAGAGCCCCGTCTCCTAGCTGGTGCTGGCTGCCCCAGCCCCGGCCTGAACCGCCGCCTCGAGCGCCTTCCGGGCCGCCGCCGCCAGCCCCGCGAAGGCCTCCGCGTCGCGCACCGCCATGTCCGCCAGCACCTTGCGGTCCAGCAGCGAGCCCACCGCCTTGAGGCCGGAGATCAGCCGGCTGTAGGAAAGGCCGTGCAGCCGGGCGGCAGCGTTGATGCGCACGATCCACAGCGCGCGCAGCTGCCGCTTCTTCTGGCGCCGGTCGCGATAGGCGTAGACCAGCGCCTTGTCCACCGCCTGCTTGGCCATGCGGTGGCTCTTCGAGTGAGTGCCGTAGTATCCCTTGGCTCGATCCAGGATCTTCTTGCGGCGATCCGTCCGCTTGGTGCCGCGCTTGACGCGTGCCATCTTCGAACCTCGTTTCTGCTGTCGCGCCCCGTGGGGCGCCAGCGGTAAGCGGCCGCGTCGCCGCGGCCGGCCGGCCGGCCCGATCCGCGCGATTCGCACGGTCGGCGCCTACGGCAGGGCATCCGGGGGGCAGGTCCTTCCCGCCGGTGCCGCGATGGATTTCCAGGCAGTGCTTAGTTGTGCAGCATTTCCTTGAGGGTGCCGGCGAACGCCGTCCCGACCTCGACCGCCTGACGCAGCTTGCGCTTCCGCTTCGTCGTCTTCCCGGTCAGCATGTGGCTGTGCATCGCCTGGTGACGGATCACCTTGCCGCTGCCGGTGACCTTGAACCGCTTGGCGGCACCCTTGTGCGTCTTCTGCTTCGGCACGTTCCTCTCCTTTGCGAAAAAGCCTGGGCCGCGACGGTCACGAACCCGGCTTCTTGACCGCCTGGCGGGGCGGTCCGAAGATGACGTGCATCCGGTTGCCCGCCATTTCGGGGGAGGATTCTAGCATCCCGTGCTCCCCCACGTCTGCCGCCACCCGGCGCAGCAGCTTGTGACCGAGGTCGGTCCGGGCCATCTCGCGGCCGCGGAACTGGACCGTGGCCTTGACCTTGTCGCCCTCGCCGAGGAACCGCACCGCGTTCTTCAGCTTGAAGTCGTAGTCGTGCTCGTCGATGTTGGGGCGGAACTTGACCTCTTTGATGTGGATGATCTTCTGCTTGCGCTTCGACTCATGCGCCTTCTTCTTCTGCTGGTACAGGAACTTGCCGAAATCCATGATGCGGCAAACCGGCGGCTTGGCGGTGGGGGCGACCTCCACCAGGTCGAGCGCCTGCTCCTGCGCGCGGCGCAGCGCCTCCTCCACCGGCACGATGCCGGCCTGCGAGCCGTCGGCGTCGACCAGCCGCACCTCCCGCACCCTGATCCGGTCGTTGATCCGCGTCGTCTTATCGATACTCAGTTCACCTCCTCGACAGCGCCGGGCCAGGTCGCCCGGAATTCGCCATCAACCCCGTTGGGGCATAGAACACGTTGGCAAGGAATGGCTCCGGCATCAGAGCTCCAGGCTGCGGCGGGCGACCAGGTCGCGCATCCGCGCCGTGAGCTCGGCCGTCGGCATGGCGCCGAGGTCCTCGCCGGCGCGGCGGCGCACCGCCACCGCTCCGGTCTCCTGCTCGCGCCCGCCCACCACCAGCATGTAGGGCACCTTCTGCACCTGCGCCTCGCGGATCCGGTAGCCGAGCTTCTCGTTGCGCTCGTCGAGCTCGGCGCGCAGCCCGGCCGCCGCCAGCTCGCTCCGCACCCGCTCGCCGTAGGCGGCGAACTTCTCGGAGACCGGCAGCACCACCGCCTGAACCGGCGCCAGCCACAGCGGCATGGCGCCGGCAGTCTCCTCGATCAGGATGCCCATGAAGCGCTCGATCGAGCCCAGCATGGCGCGATGGATCATCACCGGCTGGTGCTCGCCGCCGTCGGCGCCGACGTAGCGCAGACCGAAGCGCTCGGGCATCTGGTAGTCGAGCTGCACGGTGCCGAGCTGCCAGCTGCGGCCCAGCGCGTCGCCGATGTGGAAGTCGATCTTGGGGCCGTAGAAAGCGCCGTCGCCGGGGTTCAGCTGATGCTCGACGCCGCCCTCGGCGAGCGCCGCGGCCAGCGCTGTCTCGGCATGCCGCCAGGTCTCCGCGGTGCCGATCGACTTCGCCGGCCGCGTCGACAGCTCGACGCGCACCCCGGTGAAGCCCAGGGTGCCGTAGATGCCCATGATCATCTCGACCGCGCGCAGCACTTCGGACCCGATCTGCTCCTCGGTCAGGAAGACGTGGGCGTCGTCCTGCGAGAAGGAGCGCACCCGGAACAGGCCGGTGGTGACGCCGCTGCGCTCGTAGCGGTGCAACCGCCCGAAGTCGGCGTAACGCAGCGGCAGATCGCGGTAGGAGCGCAGCCGGGTGCCGAACAGCAGGCAGTGGCTCGGGCAGTTCATCGGTTTGACCGCGAACTGCCTTTCGTCCGCCTCGGTGAAGAACATGGAGTCGCGGTAGTTGGCGAGATGCCCGGAGGTCCGCCACAGCTCGGAGTCGAGGATCTGCGGCGTGATCACCTCGCCGTAACCGTAGCGGGTGTTCACCTCGCGGGTGAGCTCCACCAGCCCGTTGTAGATCACCGCCCCCTTGGGGTGCATGAACGGCGACGCCGGCGCCAGCGGGTTGAAGCTGAACAGGTCCAGCTCCTGGCCGATGCGGCGGTGGTCGCGCGCCCGCGCCTCCTCGATCCGCGCCAGGTAGGCCTCGAGCTCCTGCGGCGTGGCGAAGGCCGTGCCGTAAATGCGCTGCAGGCGCTCCCCCGACTCGTCGCCCTTGAAAAACGACGCCGAGGACTCGAGCAGCTTGACGGCGCCGATCTGCGAAGTGCGCTGGGCATGCGGACCGCGGCACAGATCGGTGAACCGGCCGTGGCGAAACAGCGTGATCGGCTCGCCCTCGGGGATCTCGGCCAGGCGCTCCACCTTGAGTGTCTCGCCCAGCTCGCGGAACAGCGCCGCGGCCTCCTCGCGGCTCACCTCGCGGCGCTCGAGCTCGCTGCCCTCGGCGAGGATCTCCCGCATCTTGTCCTCGATCGTCGCCAGGTCCTCGGGCGTGAACGGGCGCGGGAAGCGGAAGTCGTACTGGAACTTCTCCGAGTGGTCCTTCCTGCCGACGTCGATCTCGACCTCGGGCCACAGGCGCTTGACCGCATCCGCCAGCACGTGCTCGGCGGTGTGGCGCAGGATCTCGCCCGCCTCCGGGCTCTTGCCGGTGAAGACGCGGAAGCTGCCGCCGCTGGCGAGCGGCTGGCGCAGGTCCACCTTTTGGCCGTCGACCTCGGCGCCGACGGCATCCCGCGCCAGGCGCGGACCGATGGTCGCCGCCACGTCCAGCGGCGTGGCCCCCGGCGCCGCCTCGCGGACGGAGCCGTCGGGCAGGGTGAGGCGCAGGGCCTCGGTGGTCGTCGCCATCAAGCAGCGGCCGGCGTCAACCGGTTCTCGAAACGGGAGAGTGCGGGCCGCAGGCCCATCGCGGGGCGGGTCACGCGCAGAGGTGGTGGTAGGCGCTAGCGGGCTCGAACCGCTGACCTCTACCGTGTGAAGGTAGCGCTCTAACCAACTGAGCTAAGCGCCTGCTGCTACGTCCGAGCTGGTACTGCGAAGGCCGAGCCATGGACGGTGTCCGGATCATGGCAGCGGCCGGCGGGGCGAGCGGAAGAGACGGAGCGAAACCGCCGACGGCGTTCGCCGGGTGCGCCGGGTGTGCAGGGCGTGCATCGCGGACGTGCATCGCGAACGCGCGCGGTACCGCATCAGGCCAGGTTTCGTACAGAATGTCTCGTCTCGTCGTGCAACCCTTCCTTTGAGTCGTGGTAGGCCCGAGCGGACTTGAACCGCTGACCTCTACGATGTCAACGTAGCGCTCTAACCAGCTGAGCTACGGGCCTGCTCTTCCCGGAACAGCTGCCGCCGTCGGGGGAGAGAAGGCTAGCAAACCCTCGAACATCCTGTCAAACGCGCGACTGCATGCGCCCCCTGCGCAGCGCGACGACGCCGGCAAGCCCGAGCAGCGCGGCGAGCAGCGCGAACCCGAAGGTGCCAAGCGTCGGGATCGCGCCGATCGGATCGAGAGACACGTCGGCGGAGCTGCCCGCCGTGCACCCGGTGGTGGTGGTGATGCTGACGCCGAGCGTGACCGTGCCGCCGTTGCCGGTGGTGAAGGAGACCGTGGGCGTGCCGGCGCCGCCGGTGATCGAGCCGCCGGTGATGGTCCAGGTGTAGGTCGCGCCGGCGCCGGCGTTGGTGACCGAGGCGCTGCTGGCGGTCTCCGGGTTGAGGTGCGACGGCACGCTGATCAGGGCGTCGGTGACGCTGTCGCCGACGGTGCCGTTGGCGTTGCCATAGTTGGCGTTGGCGAATGTCCAGGCGTCGGCGGCGTAAGTGCCGACGGGGATGTGCGTCGTGCCGCTGAGGTCGAGGCCGGTCAGGGACTCGCTGACGACCCCGGTGGCGGTGCCGCTCGCCGTGTGCGGGTTGCTGTCGAAGGTCGCACAGTAGCCGGTGACGTCGATCGTCGCCGTCGCCTTGTTGATGGTCAGCGCGGCCGGCGTCGAGTTGCCGGAGTTGTTGTTGGCATTGCCGACGGTCTGCGCGGTCACCTGGTAGGTGCCGGCGTTGTTGGGCGGCGTCGCCGACGGACCGTAGGTGGTGGCGCCCGTGCCGCTGTAGCTCAAGGTCACGGCGAGGCTCTCGCCGGCGCCGCCGGTGGCCGTGCCGCTGCCTCCCTGCGGGCTGCCGTTGTAGGTGAAGGTGCCGCCGACGGCGTTCACCGCCGGGTTCGCCTTGTTGATGTTGAGCGCCGCCGGTGTCGAGGTGTTGCCGTTGTTGTTGGCGTCCCCTGCCGTCTGGGCGGTCACCTGGTAGGTGCCGGCGTTGGTGGGCGGCGTCGCCGACGGGCCGTAGGTGGTGGCGCCCGTGCCGCTGTAGCTCAGGGTGACGGTGAGGCTCTCGCCGGCGCCGCCGGTGGCCGTGCCGCTGCCCCCCTGCGGGTTGCCGTTGTAGGTGAAGGTGCCGCCGACGGCGTTCACCGCCGCGGTCGCCTTGTTGATCGTCAGCGCCGCGGCCGGCGACGAATCGCCCGCGTTGTTGTTGCTGTCGCCGGCGGTGTGCGAGTTGACCAGGTAGGTGCCGGCCAGGGACGGGGCGGTCGCCGTCGGTCCGTAGGTGGTCGCGCCGGTGCCGACGTAGTTGAACGTCACCGCCAGCGACTCGCCGAGGCCGCCGGTGGCCGTGCCGGTGCCGCCGTGGGGAGCGCCGTTGTAGGTGAAGGTGCCGCCCGCGGCGGTCATCGTCGGATTCGCCTTGGCGACGTTCACCACCTGGCTGTTCGAGACCGGAGACGTGTAGTTGGGATCGGTGAGCGTCGCGGTCAGGGTGTGCGTGCCCGCGGTGAACGCGGTTCCGGTCTGGGCTTGGAACATGGCGAAGCCGCCGAACGTCGCCGACACCGTCGTGAACGGCTGCGGCGAGCCGAGCGGCGAGGCGCCGTCGAGGAACTGCAGCGTCCCCGAGGGCGGCGTGGCGGCGACCAGGGTGCCGAGCACGCCGCTGTAGGTGAAGCGCTGGCCGTAGGTGCCGCTGTTCTTGGCCGACAGCTGGATGGTGGTGGCGAGCTGGTTGAAGGTCTGCGCGAACGGCGCCGAGGTGCTGGAATTGAACGCCGCGTTGCCGGCATAGACCGCGGTGATGTTGTGGACCCCGGCGGGGAGGTTCACCGCCGCCGCCGGACGGAACGTCGCGGTGTGCGCCGCCCCGACGGTGCCGCTGCCCAGCAGGAGGGTGCCGTCGAAGAAGTTCACCGTGCCGCTGGTCACCGTCGTCGGGGTCATCGTCGCCGTCCAGGTCGGCCGGCCGCCGAGCGCCGCCGGATTGGCGTTCGAGGTCACCACCACGCTGGTGGCGGTGCCGCCCTGCACGGTCACCGTGACCGCGCCCGAGGTGACCGCGTTGTAGTTGGTGTCGCCGGGCCAGGCGGCGACGATCGAGTTCGCGCCGGCGGTGGAGATGCCGGTGGTGGACAGGACGGCGATGGCGCCGAAGGTCGCGGTCGGGTTGAGCGTGGCGGTGCCCAGCACCGTCGCGGTCGTGTTGTCGGTGAAGGTCACCGTGCCGGTCGGGCTCAGGGTGCCGGGTCCGGCGCCAGAGATGCCCGCCAGCGTCAGGCTGAGCTGGACGGTGGCGCCGGCCGCGATACCGGTGGCGCTGGTGGCCAGCGCTCCGGTCACCGTCGCCGGCGTGATGGTGACGGTGACCGGCGACGCGCTGGTCGCGGCGCCGAAGCTGGTGTCGCCCGAGTAGGAGCCGCTGAGCGGATGGGTGCCCACGGTCAGCGGCGCGGTGTCCTGGAAGGTGTAGCCGAAGACGCAGGAGGTGGTCGGAATCGCGCCCGACAGGAAGTGCCCGAAGCCGGCGGCGTTCAGGATGGTGGTGACCAGCGGGCTGCTGTTGTCGGTGATCGCCACCGTGCCGGTGGGCGCGCCCTGGCCGGAGGCCCCCGCCACCGTCACGTCCGTCCAGACGTAGGTGCCGTAGGTGAACGTCGTCTGCGGCGTCTCGACGCAGGAGGTGCCGTTGAAGGCGTTCGGCGAGATGGTGACAGTGGCGGGCTCCTGGGCCACGATCATGGTGATCGGCGCCGAGGTGCTGGCGGCAAAGGTGCCGTCGCCGCCGTAGCGGGCGACCAGGCCGTAGGTGCCGGCCGGGAGGTTGGTGACCGAGATCGAGTAGTTGCCGCTGCCGTCGAGCGTCGCCACCGGCACCGGGTTGAGGAAACCGCCGGTGTTCGGGTCCATGGGATTGCCCAGCGCGCCGCTGCTCGGGATGAAGGTAACCTGACCGGTCGGCGTGCCGGTGCCGGACCCGGGGGCGACCGTGCCGCTCAGCGTCACCGCCTGGCCGTGGGTAAGTCCCGTGGTCTGCGACGCGCCCAGCGTCGTGGTGCTGCTGCGGAAGGTTACCGTGCTCCAGAGATTCGCCAGCATCGCCGCATTGGGCGAGCCGAGGCCGGTGGCCAGGTCGTAGCCGGGGGCCGCGGTCCAGCCGAGCTTGGTGGCGGCGGTGCAGCCGGAATTGCCGCAGATCAGCGTGTTGCCGGTGGTGATGTCGCGGAAGGCGCAGTTCGGGTCGAGCGTCGGCGAGTTCGCCGTGCAGTTGAGCCCCCCCGTGTGCTGCGCGTCGGCGAGCGCGTAGTAGACGTAGTTCGCCATGCCCTGGCGCCCGCCGTTGAAATCGTTCACCAGCGCCTGGATGCCGGCCATGCTCGGCGCGGCGACCGAGGTGCCGCCGACGATCCCGGCATCCACGATGGTGTTGGTGCTGCTGAGCTGGCAGATGCCTTCGCCGCAGTAGAGGGTGCCGTCGTGCTGGGCGGCCGCCGCCAGCGAGACGTCAGGCAGGTAGCGGTGGGGGCCCGGGACCGCGGGCGTGAGCGGATCGCTCTTGAAGGCGTTGGGATAGGCGGGATCCGCGACCGGCACTCCGAAGCCGCGCTGCCAGGCAGGCGTCGGGATGTAGGTGCTGATGCCGCCGCTGCCGGACCACAGGCCGGCGGCGCCGACCGCGCCGCTGTTCTTCGACTCGTTCCAGGGGGTCTCCGGGATGTAGCCTAGGGCGGAGGTGAACGGCGGGCTCGCGGTGGCCGTCGCGCCCCACCAGGGGCCGCCGGTGGTGTCGGCGAAGATGGTGCCGCCGACGGCGACGTTGAACGGGGACGAGGCCAGCCCGCTCACCGCGTAGCCGAAGCTCGAGAAGGTGCTGTTCGAGTTGTCGCAGCCGGCGGGGCCGTTGTCGCCCGAGGAGAGGAACACCGTCTGGCCCTGGGCCGCGGCCTGCCCCCACAGGTTGGAGTAGAAGGTGATCCCTACCGCCGAGAAGTTCGCCTCGCACTGGCCGTAGCTCTCGCTGATGATGTCGGTGAGGTTGTTGTCGACGGCGTACATGGCCGAGAGATCGACGCCGTCGGTGGTCAGCGTCGCCCGCGAGGTGATGAACTCGACCTTGGCGCCCGGGGCGGCGCCGCCCGAGACCTCGACGTCCAGGTACGACTCGCCGTCGTCGCCGCCCACCACGCCCGGGTCCTCGCCGACGACGACGAAGGTCGGGTCGTTGACCTTGAGGTTGAAGAACTGCCGGTACATCTGGACGTCTTCGAGGTGGATGTCGGTGCGCCCGATGATACCGATCGTCACGCCGGTGCCGTCGTGGCCGGCCATCAGCAGGGGCACGGTGTTGTAGATGATCGCGAAATCGCCGGCGCCGACGAAGTGGGTGGTGCCGTTGGTGTAGTCGGGCGCGCTGAAGGGGGCCTGGGCCGGATCGAGCAGGTAGGACTTGCCCAACGGCGGGTAGGCCGGCGCGCCGCCGGCGACGGACGAGCGCCGCGCCGCGAGCGCCGTGCTCGTCGCCACCGAGCCCAGGACGTGGAAGTCGGATTTCTTGAAGAAGTCGTTGAGCGTCGGCACGCCCGCAATCACCGGCCGCAGGGCGGTCGGCACCGAGAGGTCCGAGCTGTTGGCGACGTGGGGCTTGCCGTTGACGTCGAAGGTATGCATCTCGGTGCCGAAGGCCGCCTCCACCTGCGCCACCGAGCCGCTGAACTGGATGAAGCGCTTGCTCTTGGCGACCTGCTCGACCTTGAAGCCCTGCCCTGCCAGCCAGGCGGTGACCTTGGCGACGTCGGCGTCGGCGACGCCGAAGCGGGCGCCGAATTCCTCGGGCCGCAGCCAGCGGTGGTAGCTGGGCGAGCCCCGGTCGAGCTGCTGGTCGAGCAGGGTCTGCAGGGCGTGATCCTGCTCGGGCGAGGCCTGCAGCACCATCACCAGGTGATTGAGGGCGGTATGGGCCGGCAGGCGCCCGGTGTCCCGGGCGGTGCGCACCGCCGGCAGGACATGGCCGCGCAGCACGGTGCGGTCACCCTCGGCGACCGGCGCCGTCACTCGCGCCACCGGCGCCACGCCGGCGATGCCCGCGATGCCTGTAGCCATCGGCCGGAGGTCCTTGGCCTGCGCCCATGCCGCAGCGACGGGCAGCCAGCTTGCCAGCAGCGCGACGGGCACCGCCCAGCGCCTGGCAAGCACGGCTCCGCGGCTGGGAGCGGCCACCGATCCGGTCGACGTGGAAGGCGTTGCAGGGACGTTGCGCGCGGTTTGCATGGCGGTAACCACCCAGGGCTCTCGAAGGCCAGCGTTGAGATCGCGATCGAAAAGAGGCCCTTCCTACGCACGGGCCCCGGCTGCGCTGCTTGTAACGGTAAGCCGGTACAGCATAGCAGCAGGCGGACCGCCGCTGTCAAGCAAAGATCGAGGTCAGCGGACGGCCGCCAGCCAGCCTTTGAGGTACTCGCCCTGCGGGTGGGTGATCGCCACCGGATGATCGGGCGCCGCCGCCAGCGGGGCGAGCAGGGCCACCCGCACCCCTGCCTCGACGGCGGCGGCGAAGAGGATCTGGCGGAAGAGCTTGGCATCCACCGCGCCGCTGCAGCTGAAGGTGAGCAGCAGGCCGCCCGGCGCGAGACGGGCGAGAGCGAGGCGGTTCAGGTCTTTGTAGGCGCGGGCGGCGGCATCCAGGTCGGGCCGCTTGCGCACCAGCGGCGGCGGGTCGCACACCACCATGTCGTAGGCCTCGCCGGCCTGGCGGAGGTGCTCCCAGACGTTGGCCCGCACCCACTCGGCGGCGGCAGGGTCGAGGTGGTTGACGGCGTGGTGGCGGCGGCCGCGCTCGATCAGCTTCTCCGAGCTCTCGACGTGCACGACGTGGCGGGCGCCGCCGCGCAGCGCATAGACGCCGAAGGCGCCGCTGTGCGCGAACAGGTCGAGCACCCGCCGGCCGGGCGCCAGCCGCTCGGCGAGCCGGCGGTTCTCGCGCTGGTCGCAATAGAAGCCAGTCTTCTGGCCGCCGGCGAGATCGGCGGTGAAGGTCAGGCCCGACTCGGTGAACGGCGCCTCCGCCGGCGGCGCGCCGGCGACCACCTCGCCCGCGATTCCGGCCGCCAGCCCCTCGCCGCGGCGAGCGGGCAGCGCATTGACCTGCAACACGGAACATCCGGGCAGCAGCTCGCCGAGCGCGGCATAGGCGGCGCCGCGCAAGGCCTCCAGGCCGGCAACCGTGATCTGGCTCACCAGCGCCTCGCCGAAGCGGTCGACCGTCCAGCCCGGCACGCCGTCGCCCTCGGCGTTGAGCAGCCGGTAGCCGGTGGTCGCCGGCGGCAGCACGGCGCGGCGCAGGGAAGCCGCCTCCCCCAGCCGGGCGGCGAAGAACGCCTGGTCGGCGCGCTCCACCCCGGCGCCCAGCATGCGTACCCGGATCTGGGAGCGGGGACTGTAGAAGCCCAGGCCCAGGCAGTGACCGGCGGCATCGAACACCCGGGCCAGGGGCGGCGGCGCCGAGCCGGCCGAGCCGGGAGCCGCGGCCGGCTCGCGGTGGTCTCCGGGGTCGCCGGGAGCTCCGGCGGCGATGGCGCCCGAGAAGATCCAGGGGTGGCCCTCGCGGACCGGCTTGTCCCGTCCCGGCAGCAGGCGCAGCCGGATCTCGGTATCTGCCGGGTTCGCCGGGTTCGCCGGGTTCGCCGGGTCCGCCGGTCCGGCCGCTTCGCCGCCGGCCTCGCCGCCGCCCTCGCCGCTAACCGCGCGCCCCTTCGACGGCCGCCGCCATCGAGAAGCGGCCGAAGCTCTTGCAGGCGACGCCGTTGGGGCCGCGCAGCGAGATCACCAGCTGGTAGTCGCCGGGCACCAGGCCGGGCGGCGGCCGGAAGGTGGCGGTCAGGCGCTCGGCGCCGCCGGCATCCGACGCCTCCCTGCCGTCGATCCTGAAGTCGGCTTCGCCAAGGTCCTTGCCGTCGGCCGCCAGCACCCTGGCGTGCACCTCGAGATCGGCGGCCGGCAGGTTGAAACCGATCAGCGCCAGGGCGATCGCCTGCGTGGGGGCCAGGACCGGCCGCAGCGCCGGCACGTAGACCTTCCCCTGCGCCACGAAGGGATAGGGCGGCGGCTCGGCGCCGGCGGCGCGCGGCGCCTCGCGCACCATCAGCCATCGCCCCGGGGCCTCGGGGAAGAACGGCGGCAGCAGCTCCGCCGGCGCCGGCGGTCCCGGCGGCGGCACCAACAGCGCCTGGGAGCGCAGACCGTAGTCGCCGTTGGCGGCATTGCGCACCAGCACCCGCACGTTGTAGTCACCCGGCGGCAGGTCCAGATGGCCGAAGAACTTGAGCCCGGTGCGGTCGAGCAGCGTCATCACCTTGGCGACGTCGAAGCGCATCCGCTGGCTGAAGAAATCCTGGATCGCCCCCGACGCATCGATGGCGTAGGCGAACACCTCCACCGACATGTTGTCGCCGGGAGAGCCGTTGAGCAGGCTGGCGCCGTCGGTTTCGATCACCACCGGCACGAATGCCTTCGCGGGCCCGGCCGACGCCGCCCGCGGCGCGGGCGCGAACGGCACCGCCAGCACCGCGGTGCGCAGCACTCCGCCGTCGCCGCCCCCCTCCACGGCCTCGGCCGCCGCCAGCCGCCGCTCCCGCGGCGTCTGCTGGCCGTAGGGCTTGGGAGCGTAATAGCCGGCGCGGGCAAACACCTGCGCGCGCCCGCCGCCGGCGGCGCCCTTGCCGAGCGTCACCCGCAGCGGGTGGTAGGCGCCGTCGGCCTTGGCGTCGACGGGTTGGAAGCTGAGCACATAGGTCAGGCCGGTCTTCTTGAGCAGCTGGCCCATCGCCGCGCCGAGGTCGTTGAAGTTGTGGTAAAGCTCGCCGCCGGTGTCGTGCGCCATGGCGAACAGTGGCCCTTCGCCCCCCGGCCGCACCGGTGCATCGCCGCCCTGGGCGCCTTCGCTCGACGGCAATCCCGTACGGAAGCCGACGTTGACCTGCGCCTGGGTTTGCAGCGCGCTCGAGGGCTGGCGGGTCTGCGTCCGCGCCCCGCCGATGTCGATCGACTGGATGGTGCAATCGGAGCGCCGGAACTCCTCCATCATCTTTTCCAGCAGGTTGTTACCACGCGTCTGGCCGTAGCGCTGATCGGAATCGGTGACGTAGCCCTGGCCACTGATCGACAGCTCGGCCATCTGGCTCTGGTCGGCGGCGTTGCCACTGCCCTGCAGCAGTGACGAATCGAAGCCCTCGGAGAGGTAGATCACCTGCTTGCGCCCGGGGACCGCGGCCATCAGGCGGGCGAGGTCGACGAACGAGCGGGTGAAGGCGCCGATCGCGGCCTGCTGCTGTTGCCGGTCGCCGATCTCCGACATGCGGGCCATGTCCTGGTCGGCCTCGTTCTTCAGCACACCGGCGCTCGGCGCGAAGTGGCTGGGGCTGCCGCTCGACACCTCGAGCTGTGCGGCCATCAGCTGCAGCGGATCGGGATTGCGATCGATCAGCTGCGACTGTCCCAGGTTGTCGATCGCCGCCGCCACCTGGCGGCGATCGGAGGTGAAGCCGAGCAGCAGCTTGACGCCGCTGGCCGAGCTGAAGCTCGCCACCGCCGCCAGGTCGGAAGGGTGGAGGGACGGCAGCATCGCGAGCACCATCCGGCGCGCGTCGACGATCGACTTCGGCTCCGAGAACGAGAGGTCGAAGAGGAACAGGAAGTGGCGCCGCAGCGCCGTCGGGATGCCGGCCACCCCGGCAACCACCGGGGCCCCCGGCGGCGGCGCCGCCAGGTCCAGGACCTCGAAACCGGTCAGCTTCTGCAGCTTGCGCCCGTCGTAGACCTCGAAGTCCGCGGCGGTGAGGCCGCGCACCGGCTCGCCGTCGCGCACCACCTGCACCGGCACCTGGACCTCTGTCACCTCGGTGGTCTCGGCAAAGGCGCCAGCGCCCTGCCGCGCCGCCTGGTCCGCGGCGCGCGAGGGAGCCTCGGCCGCCAGCCAGGCGCAGAGCGCCGCGAGGCCCAGGCCCGCGGCTGAACGAAGGAACTGCTTCCTCGTCTCCATGTCGGCTCCTACCCGCTCGCGCCGCCCGGCGGCGGCACCACGAAACGGGTGGCGCTGTTGTGGGTCCCGCCCTGATCGTCGGTGAGCACGATCACCAGCTGGTACTCGCCGGGCACCAGCCCCTGCGGCGGCCGGAAGGTGGCGGTCAGGCGGTCCTCGCCCGCGGCGTCCGGGCTCTCGCGGCGGGCGATCTGGAGATCGCCCTCGCCGAGGTCCTTGCCGTCCGCCGCCAGCACCCTGGCCGCGGCCTTCATGTTGCCGGAGGGCAGGTGATAGCCGACCAGCGCCACCGCCGCCGCCTGCCCCGCGGCCAGCATTGGCCGCGACGCCGGCACGTAGGGCCGCTCCTGCACCACGAAGGGGTAGGGGACGTCCTGCGGCTGCTGCCCGCGCGGCGCCTCCCGCACCATCAGCCAGCGGCCCGGGGCCTCGGGGAAGAAGGGCTGCAGCAGCACCGCCGCCGGCTGCGTGTACTCCGGCACCTCCAGCGCCTGAGCGCGCAGCCCGTAGGCGCCGGTGGCGCCGTTGCGGACCAGCACCCGCACGTTGTACTCCCCCGGCGGCAGGTCCAGGTGGCCGAAGAACTTGATCCCGGACTGCTTCAGCGCCGGCCCCACCTTGGCGAGGTCGAAGCGCAGGTTCTGGGTGAAGAAATCCGCGATCGCTCCCGACGAGTCGATGGCATAGGCATAGATCTCGGTCGGCAGGGCGCCGCCCTGAGTGCCGTTCATCAGGCGCTCGCCGTCCGCCTCGATCACCACCGGCACGTAGGCCTTGCTGCCGGCGGCGGCCCGGAACGGCGCCACCAGCAGCGCCGTGCCCACCGCGCCGCTGTCGCCGCCGCTGATCACCGTCTCGGCCGCCGCCAGCATCCGCTCGCCGGCGGCCTGCTGCGCGTAGGGCTTGGGCGCGTAGTAGCCGGGGCGGAAGAAGATCTGGGCGCCCTTGGTGGCCGGGCCGCCCTTCAGCTCCACCTTGAGCTGGTGGTAGGAGCCGTCCAGCTTCACGTCCTCGGGCTGGAAGGTGAGCACGTAGGTGAGGCTGGTCTTCTTCAGCACCTGACCCATCGCCGTGCCGAGGTCGTTGAAGTTGCGGTACAGCTCGCCGCCGGTGTCGTGGGCCATCGCGAACAGGGCGCCCTCGCCCGAGGGCCGCGTCGGCCCCTGGTCCCCCTGGGCGCGCAGGCCGCCGATGTCGACCGCCTGGATGATGCAGTCGGAGCGCCGGAACTGCTCCATCATCTTCTCGAGCACGTTGGCGCCGCGCGTGTCGCCGAAACGCTGATCGGAGTCGATCATGAAGCCCTGGCCATGGATCGACTGGTCGTTCATCTTCTGCTGCTCCGCCTGGTCGTCGGTCCCCAGCACCAGCGCGGTGTTGAAGCCCTCGGAGAGGTAGATCACCTCCTTGCGTCCGTGGACGTTCTCGAGCAGACGCGCCAGGTCGCTCAAGCCACGCGACAGCGCGCCCACCACCGCCGCCTGCTGCTGACGGCTGCCGCGCTCGGCCAGCCGCGCGTTGTCCTGGGTGTTCTCGAGCGCCACCTGCAGGGCGGTGGAGGCGCCCTTCGCCGCCTCCTGCTGCAGCTCGGCGGCGATCAGGTTGAGCGGGTCGGGGTTGCGGTCCACCATCTCCGGCAGCCCGAGCGATTCGACCGCCTTGAGCACCTGGCGCCGGTCGGAGGTGAAGCCGAGCGCGATCCGCGGGCCCCGGGCGGAGCTGTAGGTCGCCACCGCCACCAGGTCGGACGGATGGAGCGCCGGCAGCATGCCGCGGACCATCTCGCGGGCCTTGATCAGCGACTTCGGTTCCGAGAAGGCGAGGTCGAAGAGGAAGAGGAAGTGACGCCGTAGCGCCGGCGGGATGCTGGCGACCCCCGGGCCCTGCCTGGCCGCCAGGTCCAGCACCTCGAAGCCGGTCACCTTCTGCGCCTTGCGCCCGTCGAAGACCGCGAAGTCGGCGGCGGTGAGCCCCCGCACCGGCTCGCCGTCGCGCACCACCTGCACCGGCACCTGCACCACGGTCACCTCGGAGGTCTCCGAGAAGCTGCCCGCCGCCGGCGGGCGCGGCGGCGCGGCGCGCAGGCCGGCGCCGACGGCTGTCCAGAGAGCGCACGACATGAGGACCAGGCCGGCAGACGGCAAGGCCCTGGGCACACGGCCAGCGCGAAATGGCATGGCTTCCTCCTTCGATCTACAGTGGCGACGGCGCTTAGTGCGCCGCTGATGCATTCTACACTAGTTTACTACCTGGAATGGCAACGAGTTGATCTGTTTCTGCCCTGTCGCGCGATCGGTGAGCGCCACCCGTAGGACGTAGTCTCCCGTCCCCAGGCCGGTCGGCTCGAAGGTGGCGACCAGCTCGTCCTGGCCGGCGATGCCGGTCGGAGTGCGCTCCACCAGCGACAGATGGCCCCCCGGGAGGCGGCTGCCGTCGGCACCGGTGACGTGCGCCTCGAGCGCCAGGTCGCCCTTGCCCAGGTTGTAGCCCACCAGGCAGAACCGCGCCTTGTCGGCGCCGCCCAGGGTCGGGCGGGCGGCGGGGATGTAGGGCTCGCCCTTGACGGTGAACGGGTAGACGACAGAGTCGGCGGCGACCCCCGGCTTGGGGTGCTCCCGCACCAGGATCCAGTTGTGCCGCGCCTCGATGAACAGCGGCGGCAGCAACACCGGCTCCCGCTTCTGGTAGGCGGGCACCGCCAGCGCCGACGAGCGCACGCCGGTGCGGCCGGAATCCGAGTTGCGCACCAGCACCCGCACCTGGTAGTCGCCGGGGGGCAGGTCGAGGTGGCCGTAGTATTTGACGCCGCTCGCCTGCAGCGCCGCGCGCCCCTTCTTGAGGTCGAGCCCGATGCGGCGGGTGAAGAAATCGGCCATCCTGCCCTGCCGGTCGCTGACGTAGGCGTAGAACTCCAGGTTCAGCCGGTCCGCCTTCTCACCGGCCAGCAGGCTTGGCCCCGAGATCTCGATGATCACCGGCACGTAGGCCCGCTGGTCGCTGGCGCGGAACGGCGTCACCAGCAGGCTCAGGTCCAGGTCGGAGCGCGGCACGGCGCTGGCGATGCCCTCGGCGGCCAGCAGGTTCTTCTCCAGCGGGTCGAGCTGCTGGTAGGGGCGCGGCGCATAGTAGCCCTCGCGGTAGGAGAGGCGGACGCCGGACGCCCGGGTCTTCACCCGCAGGCGGTGGTAGGCACCGTTGAGCTTGAGGTCGGAGCGCTGGAAGGCCAGCACGTAGGTGACGTCGGTGCGCTCGAGCACGCGCTCGAGCTGCTCGCGGAAGTTGTTGGCGTCCTTGAACAGCTCGCCGCCGGTCTCGTTGGCGATGTAGAACAGGGCCTCCTGGCCGGCGCCCGCGGGCGCGCCCGGGTTGGTCTCGCCCTGGGCGCGCAGGCCGCCGATGTCGATGGCCTGGATGACGCAATCGGCGCGCCGGAACTCCTCGAGCATGCGATGCACCGCCGACTGCAGCTCGGTGTTGCCGAAGCGCTTGTCGGTGTCCACCAGCTGCAGGTTGCCCAGCTCGACGTTGAGCTGCTCGGCTCGCGCGTCGTCGCTGTCGGTGTCTTCGCGGCCCAGCAGCAGGCGGCCATCGAAGCCCTCCGAGAAGTACACCACCGTCTTGCGTCCCTTGAGGTCGTTGAGCGCCCTGGCCATGGCGCCGAGCGAGCGGGTGTAGGCGAGGATGCGGCTGCGGTCGAAGGACCGCTGGTCGCGCTCCGCGGCGGCGCGGACCGCCACCATGTTCTCGATGAAGATGGCGTTGGCGTCCGCCCCCGGCTTGCGCCCGCTGCCGCCGCCGGCGCTGGCGGAGGCCGCGATCGCGGCCAGGTTGGTTTCGGCATCGAACTCGGAGGGCGGGGTGATGATGAAGCGCAGCGGATCGCCGCCCCCCTGCGCCGTCTGCTCGCTCTTGTCCAGGCCGAGGGTGTCGATGGCGTGCGCCAGCTGCCCCCGGTCGGGGGTGAAGGTGAGCACCAGGCGCGGGCCGGTCTCGAGCGAATAGGTCGCCACCGCCACCAGGTCGCTGGGACGCAGCGAGTGCAGCACGAAGTCGTGCGCCGCCAGCCGCGCCTTCATCACCGCCGTCGGGTTGGAGAACGACAGGTCGAAGAGCAGCATGAAATGGCGGCGAACGGCGGCGTCGATCATGTCGACGTCGCCGACCGTGCCCAGGGCGCCCCGGCGCATCGCCTCGGGGGACTGCTCCGGCCGCAGCGCGTCGAGATCCACGATCTCGAAATGAGTGATGGTCTGCCGCGATCCCTCGTCGTAGACTTCGAAGTCGTCGGCGGTGAGACCGCGCACCGGCTTGCCGCTGCGGTCCACGGCATTGACCGGCACCTCCACCGCCACCACCTGCGTACTCTCCTCGAAACGCGATGCGGTGGGTGCGGCGGCAGGCGGCGCGGCAGGCACCGCGGCGGCGCCGGCCGCGGCGGCGAGCCCCGGCAGCGCGAGCAGGGCCGCCAACGCGACGAGCGAGACGAGCGCGGCGAGCGGAGCAGGGGCGGCGAGGGAGGCGAGCGGTGCGCGGCGGGCGCGGTGCGCGAGCAGCGCGGCGAAGCGACGACAGCCGAGGGCAAGGCGGCGGCCGCGAGAATGGGCGGCGATCATGAAGCCCTCCTTTCCAGGGGCACAACAACCATGCCCGACATCCTACGCCGTTATTTGCCCAACAGGTAGGCGTAGCGCCGGGCCTCGCGGTCGTTGGCATCCAGTTTGAGGGCGCGCTCGAGGAAATGCTTGGCTTTTTCGACGTCGCCGAGGGCCAGGTAGACCTTCATCAGCCCGAGCTGGACCTCCGGCACCTCGCTGTCGAGGCGCAGCGCGCGCACCATGTAGTCGAGCGCCTTCTGGGTGTCGCCGCGCGCCAGCGCCATGTCGCCTTCGTAGACGAAGAAAAACGGATTGGTGGTGTTCGACGCCTCGACCTTGGCGAGCAGCGTGTTGGCCTCGTCGGCGCGCCCCAGCTGCTGGAAGGCGCGGCTCATGTTGGTCATGATCATGGTGTCCGCGGGATCGGTTTCCAGACCCTTCCGGTAGAGCGCCAGCGCCCCCTCGTAGTCGCCGGAGCGCGCCTTGCAGACGCCGAGATTGTTGAGGCTCTTCTCGAACCGCGGCGCGATCTGGTTGGCGATGCCGAGCAGGTGGATGGCCTGCGGCAGGTCGCCGGCGAGCAGCGCCTCCGCCCCCAGGTTGTTGTAGAAGTGGGCCACCGCGGTGAGATCGTCGATCGGCTTGAACTGCTTGTAAGCCTTGGGGCGGTAGGGCAGGAAGTCGTAGGTGCGGAGATCGCCCGTCAGGTACATGCCGCCGACGATGTGCCCCTGGCTGACCACCATGCCCTCGCGGTGGTTCCAGGTCTGATAGTCGGTGACCTCGACGTAAAAGGGATTCAGGCCGACGTCGCGTGCCAGACCGACGAAAAGGTTGACGAAGGAAAGGCAGTTGCCGTGCCGGGTGCGGAAGGTTTCGACGGCGTCGCGGGTCGGGGTGAGCGAGTACTTCAGTCCCAGGTCGTCGAAGATGAAGCCGACCACCTGCGTCACCTTGTGCTCCTCGTTGCCGCTCTTGCGCCGGCCCAGCTTGGTGAACTCGGCGCGCACCTCGTCGTTGATCTGGAAGGGCACGACGACGCCTTGCAGGTCCTCCGGCCGCACCCGATGGGTGTATTGCTCGTGCACGAAGGCGGCGGTATCGAAGGGTTTATATGGCGAGCAGCCGGCGGCGGCCAGCGCCAGGGCCAGGCCCATTGCGCTCAACGCGCGCAGCGCGCCCGGTGACCTGATCGGTCTGATCGCTGCGCGCAGCTCCGGGTGCCGTTGGTACCGCCGCTCTCGAGATCGCCGCCACATCGCGCGATGACTATAACAGCCGGCACCGCCACGGCGCGGCCCGGCGGTCGGCGGGCTCCGGCTCGCCGCCCGTCGCCAGGCGCTTGCTGTTCAAAATCCTGGATCCGGCTCGTTCAAGCCACTGGATCTGGTCTTAGCGCGAGCCCGGGGCCCGGACCCGGCTTCTTCTCCTAAGTTGTTTATTTTCAGTGAGTACCACCCTCCACCGGTAAATGGCACTCGACTTGCTTGACTACAGGCCAGCATGACGGCTACAGTTCCCGGCTCGGAGTCACTCAAGACCATTGCGTCAGTGCGCTGCGAAAGGAGGTGTTCCACGGCACCTGTGCTCGCATTCATCTGACATCGGATTTCTTCCGAAGTCCTCGCCGGCGCGAATCGTGGCCGTGCAGTTCGCCGCGAGGGCTTATCGTCAACCTACATTAGGAGGTTCATAGGCATGAAGAGCAACTATCGCTGGGGACGGTTCGTGGCTGTCGCCGCAGCGCTGTTGCTGGTAAGCGCTGGCGCCGCGGTGGCGCAGCTGCAGACCGGCAACCTCTACGGCAAGGTCAGCGATCAGACCGGCGCCGCCCTGCCCGGCGTCACCGTCACCCTGGACACCGGCGAGGCGCCGCAGGTCCAGGTCACCAACGCCCAGGGCGAGTTCCGCTTCCTGAGCCTGGCGCCCGCCAGCTACAAGATCAAGGCGGAGCTGCAGGGCTTCTCGCCGGTCGAGTACCCGCAAGATCGTCATCAACGTCGGCCGCAACACCATCGATCGAGGTGACGATGAGCTCGGCGGTCGAGGACGTCATCACCGTCACCTCCGAGAGCCCGTTGCTCGACGAGAAGGCGATCCGCACCGGCAACACCGTCAGCCAGAACGAGCTGCAGAAGATCCCCACCGCCCGCGACCCCTGGACGGTGCTGCAGTCGACCCCTGGCGTCCTCGTCGACCGCGTCAACGTCGGCGGCAACGAGAGCGGCCAGCAGTCCTTCTACACCGGCCCGGGCTCCTTCTCCACCCAGTCGGTGTGGTCGGTGGACGGCGTGGTCATCACCGACATGTCGGCCCTCGGCTGCACGCCGGCCTACTTCGACTTCGACTCCTTCGAGGAGATGCAGATCTCGACCGGCGGCTCGGACGTGACCATCGGCCACCGGCGGCGTCGTCCTCAACCTGGTGACCAAGCGCGGCACCAACGAGTACCGCGGCTCCGCTCGCTACCTGCAGGCCCCCGGCAGCACCCAGTCCGCCAGCAGCTTCAAGCAGCAGCAGCGTGCCGGCCGGCCAGCAGCCGTTCCTCGGCGGCAGCAACAAGATCAACAAGGTCGAGGACTACGGCGCCGAGATCGGCGGCCCGATCCTCAAGGACCACATCTGGGCTGTGGGGCTCCTACGGCGAGGACAAGGTCAGCGTGCAGACCCTGCCGACCGCCGCGGTGCCCAACGGCGAGACCGACAAGACCCAGCTGCCGGCCTGGAACGCCAAGCTGAACGCCCAGATCACCTCCAGCAACTCGGCGACCCTGGTCGGCTTCAACAGCGCCAAGCAGAAGACCGGCCGCAACGCCGGCCCGACGCGGCCCGCTGGAAACCACCTGGGACCAGGGCCAGTTCGGCGGCAAGCCGACGCTGATCAAGGCAGAGGACACGCAGATCTTCAGCCCCAACCTCTACCTGACGGTCCTCTACTCGCACGTCTACGGCGGCTTCTTCCTGACGCCGCAGTCGCGGCATCGGCCCCAACATCGCCCCGGCCATCAACGACGACGCTGGCGTCTGGCACAACAGCTTCGTCGACGAGCAGATCAAGCGGCCGCAGATCCAGGAAAAGGCCGACGCCTCCACCTTCTTCAACACCGGCAGCGTCAGCAACGAGCTCAAGTACGGCGCCGCCTATCGCGTCGCCGACCGCGGTCACCAGCGTCAACTGGCAGGGCGGCGGCCTGATCTTCCAGGACGGCTTCGGTCCCGGCGTCGGCTTCCTCGCCCTGTCCCGCGCGGAGCTGGTCGGCATCAAGACCAAGTACACCAGCGGCTACGCCCAGGACACGCTGACCACCGGCAACCTGACCGCCAACCTCGGCCTGCGTTACGACCGCCAGTCCGGCGACAACCTCTCCGAGGTGGTTCCGGCCAACTCGCTCGAGCCGTCGATCCTCCCGGCGCAGTCCTTTGCCGGCGGCCCGATCGGCTTCACCTGGACCGACTGGTCGCCGCGCGTTGGCCTGACCTACGCCCTGGGCAAGGACCGCTCGACCCTGCTGCGCGCCAGCTACTCGCGGTTCGCAGACCAGCTCGGCTCCGCCGTCGCCTCGGCCCTCAACCCGCTCGGCACGGTGAGCTACTACTACGCCGGCACCACCTACAACTCCACGGGCCTCGGCCTGCTCACGCCCGGACAGATCCAGACGGGAGTCGGTGGCTTCTACAACGCCGCCGCCGCCCCGAACGGCAACCTGTCGATCGCCAACAAGGTTTCGAGCAACTTCAATGCCCCGCTCACCGACGAGTTCCTGATCAGCGCGGAGCATGCGCTGCTGCCGGAGTTCGTGGTCGGCGTCAACCTGACCTATCGCCTGCAGCACAACCTGATCCAGGAAGACCTGTTGGTCTTCGATCCGGGCTTCCGGACGTCAGCCGGGTGGCGACTGCGTAACGACTTCGTTGCGGACACCCAGAACGCCCAACTGCCCAACGGCAGCTCGTTCCGGTCACCTGGTACACCCTGAAGCCCGGCATCACCACCAACCACGGCTACCTGTACTCACAACGGCGACTACGAGACGACTTACAAGGGCGCCTCGGTGACCTTCAACAAGCGCCTTGCCAATCGCTGGATGATGCGCGGCAACATCACCTTCCAGGACTGGTACTACAACCGGGCCGGCGACCGGCCTGACCCGACCGAGATTCTCGCGGGCGGCACCACGGACGGCAACTACGTCCAGCAGGGCGATGCCGTCCTGCAGGGATCGGGCCCGGGCTCCGGCGCCTTCCAGAACGTCTACATCAACAGCCGGTGGGCTTTCGGGCTCAACGGCATGTACCAGATCGCCCCGGATCGTCCGTGGGGCTTCAACGTCGCGGGCAACCTGACCGGCCGCCAGGGCTATCCTGACCCGTTCTGGGTGACCGCGCCGGGGTCGTCCGCCGGCGTCAGCGTTCCGAACCCGAACCTGGGGACCAGCGAAACCCTCCAGATCGGCGCCGAGGACAGCAACCGTCTCGACAACATCATCGACTTCGACCTCCGCGTGGAGAAGGAGTTCACCTTCCAGGACTTCGGTCTGACCCTGGGAGTCGACTGCTTCAACCTGTTCAACGAGGCGTTCATCCTCCAGAAGCAGGGGCAGTTCAACAACACCTCGCCGAACTTCACGGTCAGGAACGCCGGCTTCGTCAACGAAGTCCTGAGCCCGCGCGTCTACCGCTTCGGAGCTCGGCTCAGCTTCAAGTAAGCGCGGCGGCCCGCTCGGCTCACCGAGCGGCGCTTCGCTTCTTCACTTCCGCCGGGGCGACCCGGCGGTTTTTTTTTGCCTTGGCCCCGGATACACTGAGGCGCCGCCGTCGCGGGAGGGGCCGGCGCCCCCTCCTCCGCGGCCGCCGCCGCGTGCGGCGCGGCTCCATCAGCGCCACCCAAGGAGGCTCTCATGCCCAGCCGCCGCCACGCCGCAGTTCTCGCCGCTCTCTTGCTGTGCTCGACGCTGCCGCTGCTGGCCCAGGACTGGCGCGGCCGCGGCCGGCTGCAGGGCACGGTCACCGACGAGGCGGGAAAGCCGGTCGCCGGGGCGACCATCACCCTGCGCAAGGGCCACCCGCCGGTCAAGGCGGAGGCGCCGGGTCCGCCATCGCTCAAGACCGACGCCAAGGGGAAGTGGAGCATGCTCGGCCTCGGCGGCGGGGCATGGGGAGTGCTGATCGAGAAGCAGGGTTTCATCGTCTCCGAGGGACAGGCCAACGTCGAGGAGGAGGGCCTGGTGCCGCCGCTCAACATCACCCTCAAGGCGATCCCGAAGGAGCAGGCGCAGGCCCAGGCCCAGGACCAGACGCCGACCAAGGGCAGCCAGGCCATCGCGGCGATCAACGACGGCAACGCCGCCCTGCAGCAGGAGAAGTACGCGGCGGCGCGGGAGAGCTACGAGAAAGCGCTCGCGCTGCTCGATCCGCCCAGCCAGCCGATGGTGCTGCGCGCCGTCGCCGCCACCTACTACCGCGAGTCGACGCAGGCGAAGACCAAGGAGGAGAAGGCGCAGAAGGTGGACCAGGCGATCGCCACCCTCAAGCAGGCGCTGGCCATCAAGCCCGATGACGCCGACTCGTTGCAGCTCATCGTCAACCTGCTAGTCGGCGCTGGCCGCGAGGCGGAGGCGCAGCCCTACATGGCGCAGCTGCCACAGGGGACCAAGATCGATCCCGACACCCTGCTGAACCTCGGCATCAAGTATTACAACGAGAAGAAGATCGACCAGGCCTTGCAGGAGTTCGACCACGTGGTGGCGGACAATCCGGACCTGGCGGAGGCGTACTACTACCGCGGCCTGGTCTACCTCAACAAGGGCAAGGTCCCCGAGGCCAAGGCCGACTTCCAGAAGCTGCTGACGCTCGACCCGAACAACAAGTTCGCCAAGGACGCGCGGGAGTACCTGAAGAGCCTGTGACACGGCCCCCAAGGCCTCTGAGGGCGCCGGTGGCCCGGCTCCGGGCAGTGCGAGCGGCAGCGGCTCGGCTCTGGGCAGTGCGGCCAGCGCCGGCGATGCGAGCGGCGCCGGCGGCGGTCGCCCAGCTGCGGCCAGCACGGCCGGCGCGGGAGCTGCGAGCTCCGCCGGCTGCTGCGGCGCTGGTTCTGGTTCTGGTGCTGGGGCTGGCGGCAGCGCTCGCCGCCAGCCACGGCGCGATCTTTGCCGCTCCGGCGGCGCCGGGGCCTCCGGCAGCACCCGGGCACCGGGCATCACCGCCGCAGCCACCCGCCACCGGGCCGTCGTTGCGCGGCGCAGACCTGCTGCTGATCACCGTCGACACGTTGCGCGCCGACGCCCCGGGCTTTGCCGGCAACCGGCTGGCGGCGACACCCACCCTCGACCGGCTGGCCGCGGCGGGCCGGACCTTCACCGACGCTCATGCCCACAACGTCGTCACCCTGCCCTCGCACACCAACATCCTGACCGGCCTCTATCCGTTCCAGCACGGGGTGCGCGACAACAGCGGTTTCCGGCTGCCGCCGTCGATCCCGACCCTGGGTACCTGGTTGCGGCGGGCTGGCTATGCCACCGCCGCCTTCGTCGGCGCCTTTCCCCTCGATGCCCGCTTCGGCCTGGGCGGCGGCTTCGATCGTTACGACGACAGCTTTCCGCGCGGGTCCAATCCGGCCGAGTACCGCTTTGCCGAGCGGCGGGGCGACAAGGTGGTGGCACCGGCGCTCGACTGGTGGAGGTCGCATCGCGGCAGGCGGCGTTTCCTATGGGTGCATCTCTACGACCCCCATGCTCCCTATGAGCCGCCCGAGCCGTTCGCGAGCCGCTTCAAGGATCATCTTTACCTGGGCGAGGTGGCGGCGGCGGACTTCTTCCTCGCGCCGCTGTTGACGCCCTTCCTGGAGGGCAAGGAGCCGGCGGCGCTGATCGTCTTCACCGCCGACCATGGCGAGGCGCTCGGCGAGCACGGCGAGCTGACTCATGGTCTTTTTGCCTACGAGGCGACGCTCAAGGTGCCGCTGGTGATCTGGGGTCCCGGGTTGCAACCCGGGAAGGATGCGCGGCCGGCGCGCCACGTCGACATCGTGCCGACCGTGCTGCAGGCGTTGCGGTTGCCGGTGCCGGCCGGTCTTCCGGGGCGTTCCCTGTTGCAGCCGCCGCCGCCTGGCTTGACCAGTTATTTCGAGGCCTTGACCAGCAACCTGACGCGCGGCTGGGCGCCGTTGCGCGGCATGCTGCGCGACCGCCGCAAGCTGATCGATCTGCCGCTGCCGGAGCTCTACGACTTGGGCGACGATCCTGGCGAGGTGCACAACCGCTTCGATCAGGACCGTCCCACGGCGCGGGTGCTGGCGGCGGCGCTGCCCACCGAGTCGAAATGGCCGCCGGCGAAGGGGCGGGTCTCGAGCGAGGAGGCGGCGCGCCTGGCCAGCCTCGGCTACGGCGCCGCCACCGCCCAGCACACCGGCGCCTACACCGCCGCCGACGACCCCAAGCGTTTGGTGGGGGTCGACCAGGAGATCCAGCGCAGCATCATGCTGTATGCGGCGCGGCACTATGCCGAGTCCGCCGAGTTGGACCGCAAGATCCTCGCCGAGCAGCCGGCGATGGCGTCGGTATACGAGGAGATGTCGTTGTCGTTGCGCCAGCTCGAGCGCCATGACGAGGCGATCGCGCTGCTCAAAGGGGCGGTGGCCAAGGGCATTGGCGGCGAATCGTTGCGCCGCCAGCTCGGCATGGCCCTCTGCGACGCGGGCCGGCCGCAGGAAGCGGTGGAGGTGTTGGCGCCGCTCGTCCCGGGCGGCGATCCCGAGAGTCTCACCGCCTACGGGGTGGCGCTCGGCGATGCCGGCCGTTTCTCCGAGGCCATGGCGACGTTGAAGAAGGCGGCGGCGGCATCGCCGTCGGATCCCACGGCGATCGAGGACCAGGGGGTGGTCAGCCTGCGCATGGATCGTCCGGCGGAGGCGCAGGCTTACCTGGAGAGGGCGCTCAAGCTCAACGATCGTCTGCCGGTCTCATGGAACACGTTGGGGGTCGCGCTCTACCGCCAGCAGCACGCCGCGGCGGCGCTCGACGCCTGGGAGCGGGCGGTGGCGATCGATCCGCGCCAGTACGACGCGTTCTATAACATCGGCCTGGTGGCAGCGGAAGCGGGGCGCCGCCAGCAGGCGGCGAAGGCCCTGTCGCGCTTCGTGGAGACGGCGCCGGCGGCCCGTTGGGGCTCCGAGATCGCCAAGGCAAAGGCGCTGCTGCAGCGGCTTGGCAGCTGAGGGTAGGCGCCTGGATCACGATGGACTCTGTTACCCATCGGCCGGGCCGGGGACGGGATCAGACTCTGTGCACTTCGGCCGGGCCGGGGACGGACACCAGTCAGGCGCAGGCGCGATCGGTAGATGGCCTGATTCGGCCCCGGCCGCCGGCGTAAGCTCCAGAACAACCAGCTGGAACTGAGGCACAGCAGTTGCAACAGTCGCGCATGGCGCCAGAACAAGTGCTGGTTTGCGCCGTAGTAAGGTACGATAGTCTGACCGACTGGAAGATTGAATGCCAAAATGGCGCGACGTGCCAACTCCGAGAAGGATCAAAGCACCATCGCGCCGCGAGGCTTAGTGGTACATAGGACACCTACCTGCATGAATTCAGAGTCGAATGGGCCGGCACTCTCACCGTTTCCTGATTCACCCAGGGTTCTGTATGCCAAGAATCCCCTCTTTGAAGTAGTGTGCCAAGTTCGCTTTCCTCCCATCCTACGGATTGACGCAGGAGTTCCGGCAAACTTCCAGGAGCGAATTCGCAAAGATTTTCCTCTCTTCAGCGATGAGGATGCCCCGCTTTTCCCCGGACTTTCGCCAGACATTTCGCGGCTTGTTCAAACCAACTTGGCACAGCAGCTGTCGCAGAGAACCTGGAAGTTCGAGTCCGAGGACGCGAAGTCCGCTGTTACTCTCACTAGGGAGTTTTTTTCCCTCACGACGACCAAGTATACTCAATGGGAAAATTTCAGAACGCAAATCGAAATCCTGCTAAACGCCCTGCAAGCCGAGTACCCACCGAGCTTCCTTACCCGGGTCGGACTACGGTATGAGAATATGATAGTTCGTTCGGAATTGGGACTTGACGGCGTGCCTTGGTCAGACCTCTTACAACCGCATATTGCCGCAGAGTTCTCGCGTTCGGATCTTGCGCCCTCCATCCGAGAGTCGGTCCACCGCGTATTGATTGATCTTGCTTCCCAAGGAAGAGTCAACCTGCGACACGGCGTGGCTCGAAAACAAAGCGGAGATGAAATCTGCTACGTGATCGATAACGACTTCTTCACCGAAGAAAAGATGGAGGTGGCCAATGTCATCGATCGATTCAACGTCTTTAACAAGGAAGCGGGTCGCCTCTTCCGCTGGTGCATTTCTAACAGGCTCGACGCAGCCCTGGGACCTACAACAATTGAATCCGCCGGAGTCGCCCTGGCTTCAAGTAAGTTGGCGCCACCTCACGCATAATGGAGATATCCGTCATTCTATCGATTATTTGGATACGGCAAACCGGCCGCTTCAGGAAATGGTTCTTGTTCGCATAATTTGTCATATCTTGGTGGATCGCATACCCGATTCGGCGCTCGTTGAACTCTTGGAATCTCTGAAGGAGATCCACGAGTTTCACCAAGAGGCCCGATACGTTCCTTCCATTTCCGCTCCGCCGGTCCAGTTCACTGCGCGTCTCGGCGGCACTTACGTACGACCGACCTTCTCAATAGAGGAAGAGTAGGGATTCTTGGCCATTTACGCCCGCTCTCAGGAAGGGGCACTTCGTCAGGGCGAGATTATAACTGACTTGATACAGGTGCGATTGGTCGTCGATGCGATCGGAGCTGATGAGCAGGAGAGGCGGTTTGAAGAAATAGAGCATCCATTTGCTGTTGTTTTGAGCCAGGATTGCGATCTTGAGCAGGACTGGAAGGCACGTCAAGGTCCGCCGGTAGGGAACCAAGCGACTTCACCGCGAGAGTTGCCGGCAGTGCTCTTTGCACAGGTACACAAAGCGGAAGACCTACGAGGCCGCTACGAAATAAGAGGCGAACTGTGGAAAAGAGTCCGACAGAATAAGGATGAAAGATTCCATTTTCTCGAGGCAGTGCCTGCCGACACGGAAGCTTTAGCAAACGGCTTGCCAGAGCTGGGAATTGATTTCAAGCGCTACTTTACGATTCCGACTTTGGAAGTTTACAAGAGAATTGAAAACCGCACATGCCGCAGATGTCGACTACAGAGTCCGTACCTTGAGCACCTCAGCACACGATTCTGCTACTACCAGTTTCGCATTGCCCTTCCGCTGGATCATCAGAGTACTTAGGCGTCGTCAAACAACAACATTTACACATGGGGTCGAATGATGTAGTTCCATTCGCGATGGAAGGAGTGGGGCGCCAGGTTGACGGTGGCGATCTCCTTGTCAGACACCTTGCGCCCGACGGGATAGGCTCGTCGGTCCAGCCGGCATGTCACCCTGAGTCCCTGAGCGGTGGTGGTCCTGGCGATCAGACGCACGATCGTCTCGTAGTCGCGAAGAGGTTCTCCTCGCCAGTTGGATGAGATGAAGGAAAATAGGCGGTGCTCCACCTTGTTCCACTTGCTGGTGCCGGGAGGGAAGTGACACACCCTGATGGAGAGTCCCGCGTCGTCGGCCAGCCTTTGGAGCTCCATCTTCCACTGACGAAGACGATAGCCGTTGCTGCCCCCACCATCAGCGGTGATGAGAAGAGTCCGCGCCCTGGGATAGAGCCGCCGTCCTTCGGCATGCCACCATCCGCGAATCGACGCCACCGCGAAGGCACCTGTGTCGTGGTCAATTCCTATCGTCACGAAGCCAGTGTTTCGGCCCAGATCGTAGACGCCGTACGGATACGCTCGCGGCACGGACGGAGCTGGAAAGTCGTGCACATTGACCCGTTGCGGAGACTTTGCCTTTCGCCACTGTTGACCCTTGTTCTGGTAGTTGCCGAGGATCTCCTTCTTCTTCGTGTCGACCGAGATCACCGGCCGCTTTGCGGCCAACGCTTTGCGCACCTGTTCGTTAATGTACTGAAACTGAGCATCGCGATCTGGATGGCTGCTCCCCTCGTCGGCCTTCCGGTTGCCTTGAAGGCTATAGTCCATTTGTCGCAGCAACTGCGCCACCTTCTCATGGCTGGCTGGATGGTGTTGGACCGCGAGTTCCGCGGCGAGGACGTGGGTACTCTTGCTTGTCCAGCGTAGTGGAGACTCTGGGTCGCCGCTCGTCAGCGGCTCCACAAGAGCCTCCAACCGTCTCGGCAGGTCGGGGTCGAGCACTTCCAGCGCCGGTCGCCCACCGCCGTCGCGCCGGACCCGACCCGCAGGCAGAGGGGCACTCTCGAGTTCCTGCAAGCCCTTCGTGATCGTGACTCGGGACAACCCGCAGGCCCGACTGACCGTCGAAACGCCGCCATGGCCCAGTTGACGAGCCTCGCTTGCCGCAAAGAGTCGTCGCGCCCGCTCGTCCAGATGGGGCCAGAGGGAAACCATCTTTTGCTGAAGCGATCGGAGATCTGTCATCTCCAGAGCGTTCTACCACAATGCTCCCGATATGTCAAGGTTATTTCTTGACGCAGCCTTAGCCTGGATTCCTGGGTGTCGGTGCCTCTTGATGCGCCGGTTCCTTGCCTTGCGGTTCAGCCGCCAGCGACCTCTGCTGGCGAAACTCCAGGTGGCCTTGCTTGCGGTGCCGGCGCTCCTTATCCTGGGTGGCCTGCCCGGGCTCGCTGCTCCATCAGCGCCGCTCGCCGCGAGCGCCGGAACCACGGGCGTTTCGCTCCTGCCCATCCCGGCGGTTCGCCTCGATGCGATGGAGCCGGCCGTGCGCAAGCAGGTGGCGGCAGCCTGTCGCTCGGCCGCCACCGCGCCAGGCCAGCCTCCCACCATCGCCGCCGCCAGCTTCGGGGAGGCCGGCAGGGTCTTCCTGCTATACGCACTCCTGGACGCAGCCTCTCCATGCTTCGACAATGCCGTGGCGCTGGCGCCGAAGGATCTCCAGTGGGCCTACTTCGCCGGGGTGACGGCCCAGCGTCGCGGGGAGCTCGAGCGCGCCAGGGACCACCTCGCGCACTGTTCGATGCCGGCGGCAGCAGCAGGGGCTTCACGGTCGACGGCGGCGGCGGGGGCGGCGCCTGAGAAGACAGCGCCTGCCGAGGCGGTGGTGCCGGCGGCGCTCTATCGCCTGGGAGAGGTGGAGCTGCTGCGCGGCGACCTCGACGCCGCCGGCCGCGCCTTCACCGCCGCACTGGCGTTTCCCGGCACCGCTGCGGCGGCGCACTTCGGCCTCGGCCGGGTGGCCTTGCAGCGTGGCGACGCCGCCGCCGCGGCCGTGCACTTCGAGGCGACGCTGGCGGCGCAACCCGAGGCTTCGACCGTGCGCGCGCCGCTCGCCGCCGCCTACCGCCGGCTGCAAAGGCTGGATCAGGCGCGGCAGCAGGCGGCAGCCTACGGCCCGGGCCAGGTGCGCTTCGCCGATCCCCTGATGCACGAGCTGGAGGCGGCCAACGCCGGCACCATGCGCCGCATCGCCGCCGCCGCCGAGGCCCTGGCCGCCGGCCGCTACCTCGAAGCCGCCGCCGGCTTCCGCCAGGCGCTCGCCGCCGACCCCGAAGCGGTGCGGTGCTGGATGGGCCTCGGCCTCGCCCAAGAACGCCTCGGCGACACCGCCGGCGCCGAGCGCAGCTACCGGCGCGCCGTCGAGCTCGCGCCGGCCAACGATCGCGCCCGCCTGAGCCTGGGCACCTTGCTCGCGGAGCGCGGCGCCCGCGGCGAGGCGATCGAGCAGCTGACAGCGGCGGTGCGCCTGCGCCCCGACCTGCCCGATGCCCGCTACAACCTCGCCCGCGCCCTGGCCGAGGACGGCCGTTTCGCCGCGGCGCTGGCCCAGTGCGACGAGCTGCTGCGCCTTGCCCCGCAGGACCGCGACGCACTGGCTCTGCGCCAACAGCTGCGGGCGCGGGCCGCCGCCGGCCCGCCGGCGCCTCCCCGCTGATCCCCGCTGATCTGCGCTAGACTGCGGGCGCGTCGCCCGCCGCCCCCGGCGGGAGGCAAGGAGAGCGTTTTGTCCGTCCGCCATCGCCCCCCCGGCGCAACACCGGCCGCCGCTGCCCCGTTCCCGACCGCTGTCGCCTGGCTCGCCTGGCTCGCCAGACTCACAAAGTTCGCTTCGCTCGCCGGGCTCGCCCTGGCCGGCGCCCTGGCCGCCGGCTGCCGCCGCTCCCCGACCGGGCTGACCTTCCCCCAGGCGCCGATCGTCCTGATCTCGATCGACACCCTGCGCTCCGATCATCTGCCCGCCTACGGCTACCACCGCGTCGAGACACCCGCCATCGATCAGCTGCGCCGCGACGCGCTGCTCTTCGAGCACGCCTACAGCCACGTACCGCTCACCCTGCCGTCGCACTGCTCGATCCTCTCCGGCCGCCTCCCGGGCGACCACGGCGTGCACGACAACGTCGGCTACCGCTTCGACGCCGCCAAGCAGCGGTCGCTGCCGCTCCTCCTGCGCCAGGCCGGCTATGCGACCGGCGGCGCCGTCTCCGCCTACGTGCTGCGCGGCGCCACCGGCATCTCCGACGGCTTCGACTTCTGGGACTCGGACGTCGAGATGGAGCTGGCCGCGGGCCTCGGCCAGAGCCGCCGCCCGGGCAAGGAGACGGCGCGCCTCGCCATCGACTGGCTGCGCCAGGTCGCGAAGCGACCGTTCTTCCTCTTCCTGCATCTCTACGAGCCGCACAGCCCGTACGCCCCGCCCGAGCCCTTCGCCTCGCGCTACCAGGACTCGCCCTACGACGGCGAGATCGCCGCCGCCGACGCGGTGGTCGGCGACGTGCTGGCGGAGCTGCGGCGCCTCGATCTGTACGACCGCGCCATCGTCGTGCTGCTCTCCGATCACGGCGAGGGCCTGGGCGAGCACGGCGAGAAGGAGCACGGCCTGCTGCTCTACCGCACCACGCTGCAGGTGCCGCTGCTGCTCAAGCTGCCCGGCGCACGGCTGGGCGGCGAGAGCGTCGCCGCGCCGGCGCAGCTGGTGGACGTCTATCCCACCCTGCTGGCGCTCGCCGGCATCGCGCCGCCGGCCGGGCTGCCCGGCCGCTCCCTGCTCGAGCTGCGCCGCCAGGGCGGCGACGCCGCCGCCCGCGAGCTCTACGCCGAGACCTGGTATCCACGACTGCACTTCGGCTGGAGCGACCTCAGCTCGCTGGTGCGCGGGCGCTTCCATTACATCCATGGCCCCGACCCCGAGCTCTACGACCTGCAAGCCGACGGCGCCGAGCTGCACGACGTCCGGGACACCGAGCGGCGCAGCTTCGCCGACCTGCGCGAACGCATTCGCGGCTATCAGCGGCAGCTGGTGGCGCCGGCGGCGGTCGACGCCGAGACCGAGCGCAAGCTCGCCGCCCTGGGCTATGCCGGCGGCGCCGTGCGGCTCGCGGCCGGCGCGCCCGGCGCCGACCCCAAGACCAGGATCGGCACCCTGGCCGATCTCAATCTCGCCATGGGTTTCTTCTTTCACCAGCAATTCGCGCAGGCGGTGCCGGCCTTCCGGCGCGTGCTCGCGGCCAACCCCGATACCGTCGATGCCTGGGACAACCTCGGCCAGTCGCTCGAGGCCCTGGGCCGCTTCGACGAGGCGCTGGCGGCCTACCAGCAGGCGATGAAGGTCTCGGGCGGCGTGTCGCACGTCGCCATCTCGACCGGCGCCCTGCTGCTGCGCATGGGACGGCTGGACGAGGCGCAGCGGCATGCGGAGCTGGCGCGGCCCATCAGCACCGCGTCAGCCGACAGCCTGCTGGCCGAGATCGCCCTGGCACGGCACCAGCCTGCCGCCGCCGAGCAGGCGGCCCGCGCCGCGGTGGCCGCGGAAGGCGAGGACATGGCGCCGCGCCTGACACTGGCCCGGGTGCTGATCGCCGAGGGCCGCCTCCCCGAGGCGCTCGCCGAGACCGATCAGGTGCTGGCCGAGCTCGCCAAGCGCGCCGCGGGCCAGAGCTTTCCCAAGCTGTGGTGGGTGCGCGGCGACATCCTGGCGCGACTCGAGCGCAACGCCGAGGCCGAGCAGGCCTTCCAGCGCGAGATCGCCGGTTTCCCCTACGACACCCGCAGCTACGCCAGCCTGGCCGTGCTCTATGCCGCCGAGGGCAAGCCCGACGCCGCGCTCGCGGTCCTCCAGCGCCTGGTCGAGAGCAACGACGGCTCGCCGGCAGCCTTTGCCGAGGCGGTCAGGGCGCTGCGCATCCTGGGCGACGCGCCGGCCGCGTCGGCCCTGCTGCGGCAGGCCCT
This sequence comes from uncultured Acidobacteriota bacterium, assembly GCA_963732005.1. Taxonomy (GTDB): domain Bacteria; phylum Acidobacteriota; class Thermoanaerobaculia; order Multivoradales; family UBA5704; genus JASLEW01. Next base: position 969,408 of record CAVSXT010000005.1, on the reverse strand, counting down.
CGGCCGTCATCCCGACAGCTCGGAGCTGCGCGGTCTGGCCAAGGCGGGATGAGCCGCCCGACCGCTGCCGGACGAGCCGCAACGCCGCCGATCCGCTAACATCGAACCCGCACGGAAGTCTTCTCGCGAGGAGCCCCCAGATCATGCGTTTCTCCATCACCGCCACCCTCTGCCTGGCCCTCGGCCTGACCGCCGCGGCCGGGCTGCACGCGGCGCCTGCCGCGCCGGCCACATCGCCCGCCACGGCGCCGCCCGCCGCGAGCGCCGCCGCCGCGCCAACCGGAGCGGCCGCCACCGATCCACGCTTCGAAGAGGCCACCGCCCTCGCCAAGCACGGCAAGTTCAAAGAAGCCATCGCCAAGCTCGAAGCCTGCCACCGCGATCCGGCCTGTCCGCCTCGCGCCCTGACGCTCCTCGGCGTCCTGTACGTCAAGGTCGACCGCCCGAAGGAAGCGCTGGCGCTGCTGCGGCCGCTCGCCGATGCGCAAACCGCGCAGCCCGCGGTGCTCTACAACGCCGGTCTGGCCGCCGTCGCCGATCACCAGCCGGCGGTGGCCGAGGGTTACTTCGTCCGCGCCGCGCTGCAACAGCCGGCGTCGCCGGCCAGCCGCGAGCTGGGCCTGCTGCGGGCGCACCAGGGCAGGGTGGTCGAAGCCTATTCGATGCTCCGCCCCTGGTCGCTGCGCAACCCCGCCGACGGCGAGGCGCGCCTCACCGCGGTGGCGCTGGCCCTGGACCTCGAGCGCCCCGCGGACGCCGAGCAGCTGATCACCGGCATGGATCCCGCCGACCCCGGCATCGCGCTGATGCGCGGCAAGATCCTGGTGCAGAAGGGAGACGGCAAGGGCGCCGTGGCGGTGCTGACGCCGCTGCTGGCGCATCATCCCGAGGGCATGGAGTCGGAGGTGCGGCTCACCCTGGCCGAGGCCCAGGTGCTGGCCGGCCAGTCCGCGCCGGCGATCGAGCTGCTGAAGGGCCGGGTGGCCAACCATCCCGCGGTCGCCCTGGTGCTGGCCCGGGCGCAGCACACCGGCGGCGATCTGCTCGGAGCCCTGGTCACCCTGCGGCCTTTCGCCGATCAGCTGCCGGCCGACGCCAAGGGCCTGGGCGATCCGCGGACGCCGACCCGCATCGCCATCGAGTACGGACGGCTGCTGATCGACGCCGGGCGTGCGCCGGAGGCGGTGGCGGTGCTCGAGAAGGCCACCCGCATCATGCCGCAGAGCCCGGAGGCTTGGAAGGTGCTGAGTCAGGCCTACGGCGCCGCCAGCCGGCGTCTCGACTCGCAGATGGCCGCCGCGAAGGCCGAGGAGCTGGAGAAGAGCGCCCTGGTGGCACCCGGTGCGGCGCCAGCCGCGGGCACGACGCCCGCACCGCCGCCGGCCAAGCCGCCGGGCTCCTGAGAGCGCCGTGGCCAGAGCGGCAATAGCCGCAGGGGCCGCGGCCCTGCTCGGCTGGGGCGGCCTGGCCGCCGCGCTCGTCGTCAGGACGGCAGCGCCGCCTGTGCCTCCCGCGGCGACGGCTGAGGCCCTGCGGGCGGCGGTCACCCGGCTCGAGGACCGCGCCCTGCCGCCCCCGCAGGCGCTCGTCGCGGCGCGCGAGCTGATGGCCCGGCTGCCTGCCGCCGCGGCCGAGCGCACCCTGGCGCTCGACCCACCCGAACGCCGGCGCCTGCTCGCCGGTTTCGGCCGCGCCGCCAGCGCGGGCGCCACATCGATCTCCGCCGCCCCCTCGCCCACCACCGCGACGGCGACGGCGACAGTGCCGGGCGGCGCCCTCGCGGACTACCTGGCCGCCTGGGCCCGCGAGCGCGGCGGCGAGCTGGCGCGGCGCGGCCACTGGATGCCCGGCGACGTGGCCGACGTTGTCGCGCAGCAGCTGGTCGATCCACCCCGCTTCGCCGCCGACCCGCCCTTCCGCGCCTGGGTGCTCGGCCTGCTGCCGCGCGAGCTCGATGCGGCCGTCGCTCCCGGCCTGCGGGACGACCTGCTGCTGGCGCTGGAAGCCCAGCCGGGCATCGACTTCGACGCCGCCGAGGCGATCGAGAGCGGCTGGAGAGCGGCGCCGCGCCGCAGCGCCGACCGGCTGAGCGCCTATGGCCGCGAGCCGCTGCGCTTCGACGACGACGCCGCGGCGCCGATCGCCGCCTCGGTGTTCTCGCTGCCTTCGTCCTTCTTCGGCGAACCGGAAACTGCCGCCCTGCTCGCCGCGCTGCGGACCATGGCGCCGGGGCGCGACCTCGTGGTGCTCGCCGACCTGCCGCTGCGCCGCCGGCTGGCGGCCTGCTGCGCCGGCCCGCGACTGCACCTGCTCGAGACCTACGGCCAGCCCTTCACCCCCTGGGTCCGCGACCCCATGAGCCTGGTGCGCCGTCCCGGCGGCGGCGTGGTGGCGCTGGTGCGCCCCAATGCCCAGCCGGGGCGTGAGGCGGACCGCAACCTGGGGGCCGAGCTGGTGCGGCGCCTGCCCCCGGACCTCGATCGCGCCTGGGGCGGCATCCGCTGGGAGGTGGCGCCGGTGCCGTTCCACAACGGCCAGGTGCTGCTGGGGCGCGACGCCGCCTGGATCAGCGTGCACACCCTGGAGCTGCGGACCCTGGCCCTGCTTGGGCTGGACCGGGTGCCGGTCGCGAGCTTCGACACCGCGGCCGGCATCGAGCGCTACTTCGCCGCCGCGCGGCGGGCCGCGGCCGAGCTCGCGGCGCTCTACGGCCGGCCCGTCCGCTTCGTCCATCCGCTGCCCGGCAAATCAAGCGCCGTGGACGGCGCGCATCCCACTCCCGCCGACGGCGACCGCGACCGCGAGCTGGTGGAGCGCATCGGCGGCGGCGCCGGCTACGACCTCGACTCCCTGCTCACCCTGCTGCCGGCGGGTCCCGGCCGGCCGGCGCCGGTGGCCCTGGTCGCCAGCCTGGCGGCGGGCCGCACCCTGCTGGCGGGCCTCCCCGCCGCGGACTGGGGCGCGCTGCGCCGGGGCTACCAGCTGGCGCCGGCCGGCGCGGAGCTGGCGGCGGCGGTGGGCGCGGCGCAGCGGACTCCGGCGGCGGCGCGGCTCGACGGGTTCCTCGATCTGGTCGCCGCTCATCTCGGCGGCCAGGGATGGCGGGTGGCACGCCTGCCTCTCCTGCTGGTGCCGGTCACCCTGCTGGCCGACCACGAGGGCGTCGCGGCGCGGGAGTTTCAGCTCACCTGGAACAACGTGGTGGTCGAGACCCGCGCCGGGCGGCTGCGCGCCGAAGGCTTCTCCTCGCTGCTGCCGGCCGGCGACCGCGAGGCGCGGCGGGTGTTCGCGGCGGCCGGCTGCCACCTCGAGCTGCTGCCGGCGCTGGTGCACAGCATCGTGCTCAACGGCGGCTACCGCTGCGCCTCCAACCACCTCCGCGCCCCGGCCCCTTGACGCCTACTCCTCGCGCAGTGCCGCGAGCGGCTGCATCCGCACCGCGCGCTCCGCCGGCGCCAGGCCGGCGATCAGGCCGACCACGCCGAGCACCAGGGCGACGCCGGCGAGGGTCGGCAGGTCGAGCGGCGCGATGCCGAAGAGCAGCTTGGCAAGCACGCCGCGCAGCACCACCGCGCCGGCCAGACCGATCGCCAGGCCGGGGATCACCAGCCGGACGGCATCGCGCAGCACCAGGCCCCGCACCTGGGCGGCGGTGGCGCCCAGCGCCATCCGGACGGCGAACTCCTGGCGGCGCTGCACCACCGCGTAGGCGAGCAGGCCGTACAGGCCGACCGCCGCCAGGCTCAACGCCAGGCCCGCGAAGCTCGCGAGCAGCACGGCCTGGAAGCGTTTCGGGCCGATCGCGCCGGCGAGCACCTCGGTCAGCATGGAGATCCGGTCTAGCGGCAGGCCGCCGTCCAGCTGCCGCACCGCGCGGCGCACGGCGGGCGCCAGCGCCTGGGGGTCGCCGGGCCCGCGCAGCACCAGCGTCATGTTGAGCGTGCCCTGCTGGAGATAGGGGAAATAGACTTCCGGAAGCGGCGGACGGGCCGGACCGGCGTTGTGCACGCTCCGCACCACGCCGACCACGCGACAGGTCGTGTCGCCGCCGATGGTCACCGCGGCGCCGACGGGATCGGCGCCCGGCCAGAAGTGGCGTGCCGCCTCCTCGTTGATCACCGCCACCGCTGGGGAGCGCTCCTCGTCGCCGTCGCCGAGCAGGCGCCCGCGGACCAGGGCGATGCCCAGGGCGGCGAAGTAGCCGGGGCTCACGCTGCGGGTCTCGATGTTCCAGTCCTCCCTGGCCGGCGGCGCGGGCGCGCCCACGATCGCCAGCCCGGCGTTCCAGCCCCATTCGCGCGCCGGCAGCAACGACGTCATGCCGCTGGCGCTCACCCCCGGGAGCGCCGCGAGCCGGGCGTCCAGGCTGCGATAGAAGGCCGCCACCTGCTCGGGCGTGCCATATCGCGCCTGCGGCAGCGCCAAGTCGGCGACCAGCACGCCCTGGGTGCGGAATCCCGGATCGACGCGCGCCAGGTTCCAGAAGCTGCGCAGCAGCAGGCCGGCCCCCGCCAGCAGCACCAGCGAGATCCCCAGCTCGGCGACCACCAGCAGGTGTCGCAGGCGCCGGGCGCCGGCGCCGGCCGAGGCGCGCGCGCCCGCCCGCAGCACCTCGCCGGGCTCGAGCCGCGCGGCCTGCCCGAGCGGCGCCAGGCTGAACAGCAGACCGGTGGCGCAGGCGGCTGCGATGCTGAACACCAGCGCGTAGCCGTCGAGCGCGATCTCGCCTCGCCGCGGCAGATCGGCCGGGGCGAGCGCGAGCAGGCCGCGCAGCCCGGCCCACATCAGCGGCAGCGCCGCCAGCACGCCGAGCAACGCCAGCACCAGCCCTTCGGTCAGGCAGCGGCTCGCCTGGTGCCAGTGGCCGGCGCCCAGGGCGGTGCGCACCGCGGTCTCGCGCCAGCCGGCGGCGGCGCGGGCGAGCAGCAGGTTGGCGACGTTGGCGCAGGCGATCGCGAGCAGCAGGCCGACGGCGCCAAACAGCAGCCAGAGGGGATCGCGCACCGACGCGGTGAGCAGTCCCCGGAGCGGCGTCAGCAGCACGCCCCGCCCTTCGTTGGAGTCGGGGTAGAGCTGCTGCAGGCCCCGCGCGATGGCGTCCATCTCGGCCTGGGCCGTCGCCAGCGAGACACCCGGCCGCAGCCGCCCGACGCCCTTCATCCAATGATTGCCGCGCGCGGCCGCCTGGGCGCGGGTCGGGACCAGCGGCACGAAGAGCTGGGCAGGCGTCGCGCCGGGAGGAAACTCGAGCCAGCCGGGCAGCACGCCGAGCACCGTGAGTGACTCGCCGTTGACCGTCACCTTGCGGCCCACGACGTCCGGCGCGGCGCCGAAACGCCGCCGCCAGAGCGCCTCGCCGAGCACCACCACCCGGTCGCGCCCCTCGACCTCCTCCTCGGCGAGAAAGAGACGGCCGAGCAGGGGACGGGCGCCCAGCGTGGACAGCACCGCGGCGCCGACGCGCGCTCCGGGCACCCGCTCCGGCCGGTCGTCCAGAACGAGCGAGAAGCCGGGCCAGGTGGTGTAGCCTCCCAGCGCTGAAAAGGAATGTGACTGCCGCTGCCAGTCGGCCAGATCGGGCGTGGAGACAGCGCCGTGGGTCTTGGACAGGATCGTCACCGCCACGTCCACCAGCGCATCGGGTTGCGCGAACGCGAGCGGCCGCAGCAGCACCCGCTCGACGACGCTGAACATGATCGTGGTGGCGGCGATCCCCAGCGCCAGCGTGCATGCCGCCACCGCGGCATACCCGGGAGCCCGCCGCAGTTGGCGCGCCGCCAGGCGCAGGTCGGCTAGAAATCCCATCGTCCCTCCGGCGAAAGAGCTCCGCGGATGCTGATGCTATGGCGGCCGGCGGCCCACGACAAGAGCCGCCTCGAAGCGACGGCATAGGGCCACCCCGTCGCACCGCTCGGCGGGCCCCGCCTCGTCCCACTCCACCCGACCGCTACCCAGGCGCTCATCCGTTACGCTACCTTCCGCGACGCGTGCCGCAAGGCTCCTCCGTCGAGAGGCTACTTCTGTACGCATCGCGCGCTGCCATGCTCACGCGCGCAACTGTGGAGACGGTCTTCGCCGGGCTCAGGAAGCGCCTGGGTTGGACCGCACACGGGCGTACGTGCCGGCAGCGGATTCACGACCTGCGGCACACGTTCGTAGTGCGGCGCCTCCTGCGCTGGTACGAGGAAGGCACCGAGGTCGATCGCAAGATTCACGCGCTCGCCACCTACCTCGGCCACGCCAAGCGCGCACACGATCGCGAGCTATCGCGACACTTTCGAGCTGCTGCTTCGTTACACCGAGCAACGCACAGGGCGGACGCCCTCGGCGCTGACTCTCGACGATCTCGATGCGCCAATCATCCTCTCGTTTCTTGACTTCCTCGAGACCGAGCGCGGCAATTCCCGGCGTGCCCGGAACCTCCGTTTGACGGCGCTCCGCTCGTTCATTTCGGCACGTCTCGGTGCGCGGTCCCACCTCGCCGCGCTGGCCTTTTTCACGAGCGATGGCATCCATCGCCCGCTCCAGCGCCACCCCGGAGGTCGAGCAGGCAGCCGCCGGGCGCAAAGGCGATTGGGTGTCAGTTGACGGCGCAAAGGTCAAGCCGTTGATGCGGCCCAGCACCGAAACCTGCGACGCCAGGGTGGTGTTCTGGATGTTCCACACCAAGTTGGCTGACACCGCCTACCAGGGCGGCACCGGCGCCCGCCAGCGCTTCCGGTCGGTCTCCTTGATGGCCGGATTTCCGATAGTAGGGCTTCACTAGCACCTGGCGGGACGGCCCGGCAGTCACCAGACCTGCACTTTTAGCGGACGGCCGGTCCCGGGTTGCGCCCTGGCGGCACCCAGAGTACATTGCCGTCATGGATGGCGCCGTCCTCTCCCGCGACCCCGAAGTCATGGGTGGAACCGCGGTGTTCCCGGGGACCCGGGTACCCGTCCAAACCCTTCTCGACTATCTCGAGGGGGGAGAGTCGATTGACGACTTCCTCGAGGGCTTCCCCTCTGTCAAGCGGGAGCAAGTCATCGCTTTTCTCGAGGCGGCAACCGAGCGCCTCGTCACCGCGATCCTGTGAGGATCCTCCTCGACGAGTGCATTGATTGGCGACTGTCTCGCGACATCGTGGGCCACGACGTCAAGACCGTTGGCCAGATGAGCTGGGCATCGATCAAGAATGGCGAGCTGCTTGCCCTGGCGGCGGCTGAGCACTTCGATGTCTTCGTCACCGTCGATCGCAATCTCTCCTTTCAGCAGCGCTTGAGCTCGCTGCCGATCGCCGTCGTCATCCTCCACGCCAAGACCAACCGACTGACGGACCTCCGGCATCTCGTGCCCGAGATCCTTACGGCCCTCGAGCTGCCCCGGCACGGCACTGCGACCCATCTGGGGACCTAAGCCACTCCCCTCACCCCGGCTAGCGCGGATCTCGGTAGCCGTAGCCGAAGCGGCATAGACCCACCGGCCACCGCGCCCCTCACCACGGCCGCGATATGACGCAAGCGTTGATGCCCCCGATCCCCATCGACAGCTTCCCGGCCGGCCCGGCGGGTGCTACGCAGGAGCTGTCGAACGCGAACCGCCCGTGCCGGGCGGCGATCTCCCGGTTCAGGTCGTCCGCCTGCAGGGGTGTGGGATAGATCCGCCCGCGCTCGTAGCCCAGGTACTGCGCGGTGAGCTCCCAGCCGCCGCCGGCCGACATGCCGTGCCCGAAGGTGCCCTTGCGGGCGGTGACCAGCACCGAGTCGGGCACCAGCGAACGCAGCGTCGCCACCTCGCGGTCGTCGCCCGGCGTCGCGGTGGCGTGGAGGTCCCAGGTACCCAGCTCGTCGGGCCGCACCCCGGCGGCCGCCAGCGCCTGCCGGATGGCGGCGAGCGGCCCCGCGGTCGACGGGGTGATGATGTGATCGGCGTCGGAGCTCACTCCCACCGCCAGCGGCTCCATCCCCAGCGGGCGGAAGCCGCGCTCCCGCATGTGCTCGAGGTCGCCGACCACCCAGATCACCGCGCCCCCCGCGACGTGCGTGCCGCGCAAGCCGGTGAGCGGCTTCGACACCGTCGCGTCGGCCGCCACCACCCGGGCGCTGTAGAAGGCGCCGACGCTGAGCGGCAACGGCGGCGGATCGGTGGCGCCGACCACCACCGCGCTGGCCTCGCCGCGAGAGATCGCGTCCATCGCCAGCTTCAGCGCCACCCCGAAGGTCGAACAGGCCGCCACCGGCGCAAAGGTCAGCCCGGTGATGCGGCCCAGCATCGAAACCTGCGACGCCGGAGTGTTCTGGATGTTCCACACCAGGTTGGCCGACACCGCCTGCCAGGGCGGCACCGGCGCCCGCCAGCGCTTCTGGAGCTGCCCCAGCCGGCGCTGCTTCTCCTTGAGCACGCTCATCTTGCCGCGCTCGACGTCGCCCTCGACCGACAGCCCCTCGACGGCGGCCAGCTCGCCCAGGTAGGCGTGCAGGTCGGGCGAGCGCCCGGCCCAGTAATGCCACCAGGCCGCCTGGGCGTCCTCCAGCCGGTCGGCCGCCTCGGCGTCCCAGACCTCGACATCCCCGCCATCTCCCACGTCCCCGGTAGTCCCGGCATCCACGCCACCCGCGCCATGGGCGCCGGGAGCCCTGCCGCCAGCGCCGTCACCGTCGTCACCGGCACCGCCGGCTCTGCCGCCGGCGCCGCCGCCGGCAAGGTCGGCGGGATCGGGCGGCATCCCCGGCACCACCGTCGCGGTGCCGGCGGCGCGCGCTTGCCGCCATGCGGCAAGCTCCGGATTGCGCTCCGCCCAGCAGCGATCCCAGCGGCGCTGCGCCCGGGCGAGGGCCACGGCGTTCTGGGCGATCGCCCCCAGGCTGCCGAGGCCGGTGCCGACGTAGACGTGGGCGCGGTCGCCCAGCCGGGCCAGCTCCTGCTCTAGTCCCGGGTTCTGCCCCAAGGACTGGATGAAGGCGCCGATCGCGTAGAGCGCCGGCAGGTCCATCTTCTCCTCGAGCTGGCGGAAACGGCTGGGCGGGAAGCGCTCGGCGATCCAGGGGCGGTAGTCGGCGAACGCGAATTGCGGCAGGCCGACCAGGAAATTGTCGGGCCCGAAGCCGTGGAACGGCGTCAGCCAGCTCTCGGCGCATTCGAGGTTGCGCGCGAAGCTCGCCATGTCGGGCGACCGCGGTGCCACGATTCCCCAGCCGAAGACTCCAACCCTCCTGCCCAGCGTCGTCCCTCCTGTCGGAAGCCAGGATTGTGCCACAGCCCCGGCGCATTACAATCGTCGGCGGTGTCGGGACGACCAATCATGGACGACCTCGAGCTGCTGCTCGGGGTGATGCCGCCGCACCTCCGCCAGGCCATCGAAGCCGGGCCGGACGGCGAGGCGCTGCTCGAGATCGTGCTCGATCTAGGCCGGGCGCCGGAGGCGCGCTTCGCCGAGCGCGGCGTCGAGCTCACCGCCGCGCCGGTCACCCGCCAGGACATCGCTTACGTCGTGGACCGGGTCGGCGACTTCGGCAAGGACAACCGGGCCGGCATCGAGCGCACCCTGCACCGGATCTCGGCGCTGCGCAACCGCCGCGGCGACGTCGTCGGCCTGACCTGCCGCATCGGCCGCGCCGTCTACGGCACCGTCGACATCCTGCGCGACGTGATCGAGGCGGGCCGCTCGATCCTGCTGCTCGGCCGCCCCGGCGTCGGCAAGACGACGCTGCTGCGCGAGGCGGCGCGAGTGCTGGCCGACGACCTCGCCAAGCGGGTCGTCGTCGTCGACACCTCCAACGAGATCGCCGGCGACGGCGACGTCCCGCACCCGGGGATCGGACGCGCCCGGCGCATGCAGGTGCCCGCCCCCGAGCTGCAGCACGCGGTGATGATCGAGGCGGTGGAAAACCACATGCCGCAGGTGATCGTCATCGACGAGATCGGCACCACCGCGGAAGCCATGGCCGCCCGCACCATCGCCGAGCGCGGCGTGCAGCTGATCGCCACCGCCCACGGCAACACCCTCGAGAACCTGCTGCAGAACCCCACCCTGTCGGACCTGGTGGGCGGCATCCAGGCGGTCACCCTCTCCGACGAGGAGGCGCGCCGGCGGGGGACCCAGAAGACGGTGCTCGAGCGCAAGGCCCCGCCCACCTTCGCCGTGCTGATCGAGATCCAGGACAAGGAGCGGCTGGCCGTCCACCATGACGTCGCCGAGGTGGTCGACCGCCTGCTGCGCGAAGCGCCGGCGCGCCCCGAGCTGCGCCTGCGGACGGCAGCCGGCGGGGTCGAGATCCAGCGCTCGGACACGCTGGCACCCGCTTTCAGCAGGCGCCGGCCATCGCGCCGCCTGACGGCGCCGCCGGAGCCGGCAGGACGGCAAGCGGCGGACGCCGGGGAGCCGGCAGGAGACCGCGGCGCAGCGGCAGCCACCCGCCGGCCGGGAGAGGTGGCGGTGGCGCCACCGAGCGTCTTCCAGCAGCGGCGACCGCGCAAGCTGGTGCGGATCCACCCTTACGCCGTGTCCAAGGCGAAGCTCGAGCGCGCCATCCGCAAGTTCCGCGCCCCGGCGCTGATCGTCGAGGACCTCGACGGCGCCGATCTGGTGCTGACCCTGAAGGCCCAGGAACGGCGCCAGCCCCGGCGGCTACGCGAGGCGCAGGCGCGCGGCATCCCGGTGGCGATCGTCAAGAGCAACACCATCGTGCAGATCGAGAACACGCTGCGCGCCGCGCTCGACCTCGGCCAACCGGCCGACATCGGGGCCGCCGACGAGGCCGCCATCGACGAGGCGGAGGCCGCCATCGACGAGGTGCTCGACCTCGGCGAGCCGGTCGAGCTGGCGCCGCGCAACCCCTACCTCCGCCGGCTGCAGCACCAGATCGTCGAGCGCCACGGCCTGGCTTCCGAGAGCAAAGGCGAGGGCCACTACCGCCGGGTGGTCATCCTCCCCGGCTGAACCTCCGGGGCGCCGGGTCCCCTGCCCCGGCCGCGCTCTGGCCCCGGCCTTGCAAAGCACGGAGCAGAGGCTCGCAGGTGATTCCGTCGGACGCGAGACGCGAAAGATGAAAGCAGCCATGAAAAACCGAGGCGGCAGCCCCGCGCCCGCCAACTCGATCGTGCCGCTCCCACGAACCCGCCGCGGCCGGCGGGCCGGCATCCTGGCCGCGCTCGTCCCGGCGGCCCTACTGCTGGCCGCGGCGACCGGCAGCGGCCGCCAGGCGCCGCCCGCGCCGCCGCCGTCCCAGCTCCAGGCGCCGCCGGCACAGAGCCCGCCGCCGGCCGCTCCCTTCCAGAGCCCGGCGGCTCCGGCACCACCGACCCAGAAACCGCCGCCGGCGACGCCGCAGTCGCCCCAGAACCCGCCGCTACCACCCCAAAACCCGACCGCGCCGTCCCAGAGCCCGGCTACCCCGGCCACCCCTCCCCTACCGCCGGCGTCGCCGCAGGAAGCGGCCGACGTCCAGGCACTGCTCGACCGGGTCAACTTCTCTCCCGGCGTCGTCGACGGCGCCTTCGGCGAGAACACGCGCAAGGCCCTGGCCGGCTTCCAGGAGGCCCACGACCTGCCGGTCACCGGCCAGGTCGACCCGCTCACCTGGCAGAACCTGCTGGCGGCAAGCGGCGGCACGCCCTGGACGGCGTACACCATCACCGCCGACGACACCAAGGGGCCGTTCTACGAGATCCCGGCGGACATGGAGGCGAAGGCCAAGTTGCCGGCGCTGGGCTACGACTCGCCGCTGCAGCTGCTCGCCGAGCGCTTCCACACCTCCGAGAAGCTGCTGCACGCGCGCAATCCGCAAGCCCAGTTCGTCGCCGGCGAGACCATCCAGGTACCCAATGTGCGCCAGGTCCTCGAGCGGCGGACGGCGTCGCCGCCCGCCAACGCCCGGATCGTGGTCTCGAAGTCACGGCTCACCCTGACGGTGGACAACGGCGACGACCTGCTGTTCTTCGCGCCGGTGTCGGCAGGCAGCGAGCACGACCCGCTGCCGCTCGGCAACTGGAAGGTGCTGGGCGTCTCCCACCGCCCGGTCTTCCATTACAACCCGCAGCTGTTCTGGGACGCCAATCCGAAGAACGCCAAGGCGGCCATCGCCCCTGGGCCCAACAACCCGGTCGGCCTGGTCTGGATCGACCTGTCGAAGGAGCACTACGGCATTCACGGCACCCCCGACCCGGAGAAGATCGGCACCACCTACTCGCACGGCTGCGTGCGGATGACCAACTGGGACGCCCTGACCGTCGCCGGCCTGGTCAAGCCGGGGACCCCGGTCGCCTTCGAGCCATGAGCCGCGAGAAGCGGCCCCGGCGCCAGGGACCGCCGGTGCTGGTCGCCGTTCTCGGCGGCTACGCGCTGGGGGCGGCGACGGTGCTGCTGGTCCTCTGGGTCTACGGCCTGCAACGGACAGCCGGCCTGGCGGGCGGCACCTTTTCCCCCACGTCGCCGTCGCCAAGCGGCCAGGGAAGCACCGCCCTGCGGCCATCTCCCGGCGCCGAGCCTCCCCGCATCTCACCCCGCGCCGCGCCGCCGGCCGTCCCGGGCGGCGGCAGCGTCCTACCCGCACCGCCGTCACCGGCAGCGCCACCCGACGCGGCGCCACCCTCCGCGCCACTCCCGCCGCCGGCCCCTGACGACGAGATCGCGGCCCTCCGCCGCCGCCGGCTGCTGCTGCCGGTCCAGGGGGTCCGGCGCGAGCAGCTGGTCGACTCCTTCGCCGACAGCCGCACGGGCCACGTCCACGAGGCGCTAGACATCATGGCGGCGCGCGGCACGCCGGTGCTGGCGGTCGAGGACGGCCGCCTGGCGAAGCTCTTCTTCAGCCGGCAGGGCGGCAACACCGTCTACGAGTTCGACCCCGCGGCGACCTACGCCTACTACTACGCCCACCTCGACCGCTATGCCGACGGTCTGCGCGAAGGCGCCGAGCTGCAGCGCGGCCAGGTCATCGGCTACGTCGGCACTACCGGCAACGCGCCGCCCAACGCCCCGCACCTGCACTTCGCCATCTTCCGCCTGAACCCCGACAAGCACTGGTGGGAGGGCATGGCGCTGGATCCCTTCCTCGTCCTGGCGCCGCCCTGACCCGCCTAGAAGAGGCGCAGCGTCTTGGCCGTCGGGAACAGGTTGCTGGCCGGGCGCGTCAGGATCACCTCGATGTAGTACAGGTGGTGAGCGAAGTCGAAGGTGGTCGAGGGAAACTGGCAGCTGCCACAGGTGTTGACGGCCCCGGCGAGCGAGTCGACGGTGCAGATGACCGTCTGGCTGCCGGTGCAGGGCTCGACCTGGAAGAGGGTCGCGCTCACCGCGTTCGCCGGCAGCCCGGCAGCGCTGTAGCCGAGCTCGAGGGTCGTCCATCCCGGCATGTCCGGGTTGGCGTTGTTGTCGAAGGTGTTGGTGACGTTGTAGCGCGCGATGACCGGCGTCAGCGACGTGGAGCCGCTGAGATAGGTCAGCGCCGGCCCGTTGAAGGTGAAGAAGCCCAGCGACGAGCCGTCGATCGCCCCGGTGGAGGCGACCGCGGTCCAGTCCTTGGCGGCAAACGCGCCATGCGCCAGCGTCAGCAGCAAGGCAACGAAGACGATGAGGCGGCTTCCTGATCTCATGGATCTCTCCTGGGGGACCGCCACCCGCGCCGCCGCGGGTCGCGTTCCAGCCGAGTTCCGAGGCTCTCGGAATCGAGGCACTCGTTTAAATAAACAGGTGCCTCAATGCCTATATAACGAGCCGGCGGGCCGCCGCTAGCCGGCCGCCGCGGCCGCCGCGGCGACGATGAAGCGCGAGCTCACCGTCTGCGATCCTCCCGGCCCGGTGATCGTCACCACCAGCCGGTACTCGCCGGGCGCCAGACCCAGCGGCGCGCGGAAAACCGCCCGGTAGACGTCGGGCCGCCCGCCTTGGCCGGGCTCGCGGCCGGAGACGCGGATCTCGCCGGCGCCGAGGTCGCGGCCGTCCTTGCTCTGCACCGTGGCCCGGGCCGCCAGCTCGCCCTCCCCCAGGTTGTAGCCCACCAGCGCCACCGCCGCCTGCTCTCCCGGCGCCAGCGCCGGCAGCGCGGCGGGCACGTAGGAGCGATCGCCTACCGTGAACGGGTACGAGGCGTTGCGCTGCTCGCCGCGGGGCAGCTCGCGCACCACCATCCACCGCCCCACCACCTCGGGGAAGAAGGGCGGCAGCAGCACCGGCGCCGTGCTGCCGAAGGCGGGCACGGTCAGCACCTGCGCCCGCTTGCCGTAGGCGCCGGTGTCGCCGTTGCGCACCATCACCCGCACCGAGTAGTCGCCGGGCGCCAGCTCCAGATGGCCGAAGAACTTGAGGCCCCCCTCGCGCAGCGCCGCGCCGGTCTTCTCGAGATCGAGACGCATGGCCTGGTCGAAGGAGTCCTGGATCTGGCCCTGGGCATCGACGGCGTTGACGTAGAGCTCGGCGGTGAGGCTCTTGCCGGCACCGCCGGCGAGCAGCGTCGCCCCGTCCGCCTCCACCACCACCGGCACGTAGGCCTTCGCGGCGGCGGTGCGGAACGGCGCCGCCAGCACCGCCGTGGCGATCGATCCCGAGGCGCGGCCGCCCATCATCTGATCGGCGGCGGCGAGCAGCTTCTCGGCCGGCGCCAGCTGCTGGAAGGGCCGCGGCGCGTAGTAGCCGGGGCGGTAGGTGACGCGGGCGCCGCGCGGCGAGTTCTTGAGCACCACCTTGATCGGATGATAGGAGCCCGCGGCCAGCGGCCCCTTGGGCTGGAAGGTGAGCAGATAGGTGACGGCGGTGCTCCTCGCCAGCTGCCGCATCGCCTCGCCCAGGTCGTTGAAGTTCTGGAACAGCTCGCCGCCGGTGTCGTGCGCCATCTGGAACAGCGCCGCCTTGCCGGCGGGCCGCCCGTCCCCTCCCATGTCGAGGTCCTGGGCGCCGCGCAGGCCGCCGATGTCGACCGACTCGATGACGCAGCCGGAGCGGCGGAAGGCTTCGAGCATCTTTTCGAGGCGGTTGTTGCCGCTCGAGCTGCCGTAGCGGGTGTCCGACTCGATCAGGAAACCGGCTCCCGACACGCTGGTGTCGGACATCATGTCCTGGGCGTTGGCGTTCTGCTCGCCCTGCAGGATGGTACTGTCGAAGCCTTCCGAGAACAGCACCACCAGCTTGCGGCCCGACACCGCGTCCATCATCCGGGCGAGCCTGCCGAAGGCCTGGGTCATGGCGGCGAGCTCGTTGCGCGCCTCCGCTTCATTCATCCGCTGGTTCAGCTTCGATTCCATCGTCCACTGGTTGAGCAGCATCTGCAGCTGGGCGATCGAGTCCGCGGAGGCAGCCACGGACTGCGCCATGGCAGGGCTCATGGTGTTCGCGCGCTGTTGGAGCTGGCGCGCGATGGCGTTCTCGTTGGGATCGATCGGCTCGGGAGCTCCTGGGGCGCTCATCTGCTGGGTCGTCGCGGCGTTGGCGAACGCGTCGACGGTCCCCAGCATGGCGCTCTGCTGGCTGTGGTCGCTCATGTCGGTGTACCCGAGGGTGGCGATGGCGTTGAGGATCTGGCGCCGGTCCGAGGTGAACCCGAGCACCAGCTTCATCCCCGAGTTGCCGCCATAGGTGGCCAGCGCCACCAGATCCGAGGGCAGCAGCGTCTTGATCAGCGAGTCGGTCACCGCTTCGCGGGCCTTCATCACGTACTTGGGATGGGAGTTGGAGAGGTCGAAGACCAGCAGGAAATGCCGCCTGCCGGCGGCGGGGATCGACGCCGAGAGCCGCTGGCTGTCGGGGGCGCCGAGATCGACCACGTCGAAGCCGGTGAGGGCCTGCAGCTTGCGCCCTTCGTAGAGCTCGAAGTCGGCGGCGGTGAGCCCGCGCACCGGCTCGCCGTCCCGCACCACCTGCACCGGGATCTCGACCGCCGTCACCTGCGTGGTCTCGGAGAACCCCTGCCGGCCGTCGGCGGCTACCGCCGGCCCGCCCGCGGCCGGCGCCGGCCACGGCAGCAACCCGAGTAGGAGCGTGCAAAGCAGAATCTGCTTCATGGCTTCGCCTCCTGGATAGTGTGCGTCTAATTAGCGCCATGATACTCCTAGTTTGACCTTGCAACACACGATTGGAACAAATTGATTGCAAATCCGCAGCTCTGACACCATAGACCGGCAGCTGGTTCCGACTGTATGAATCTTCATACAGAAGTGTGCGTATGCTCTCATTCATGCAGCACCGGCAAGGTCTCGAGGCAAAAGCGCCTCCGGCAAGGTAAACCACGGGGCGTCAATAGCTTGAGGCTGTCCCGGCGCACTGACGCGGGAGCGCGTGACGGTTGGCAGCCGAATTGCCCCTGACGGCCTGACGTCGTGGATCCGACCACGATCGGACCAGGAGGTGCTCATGGACAGGGTCTTCATGCTCTCGCCAATCCTCGGCAGGTCGCGCGCCGCGCGCCGGGCGCTCGCACTCGGCGGCACGCTCGGCTGGGTGCTCGGATGCGCGCTTGGCTTGCCGCGGCCGGCCGCGGCGGCCGCCGGCGTCGCGGCCCAGGCGACACCCGCACCGGCAGCCGCAACGGCACCCGCACCCGCAACAGCGCCGGCACCCGCACCTCCCGGCGTCGAGCCGCGATTCCTGATCGAGACGATCGCGGTCGAGGGGGTGCGGCGGCAGGCCACGCGGACCATCGTCATCTCGCAGTCCTACCTGAAGACCGGCCATAGCTACACCGAGCGCGAGCTGCAGGAGGCGGTCTTTCGCGTCAAGCGCCTGCCGTTCGTGGTGGAGGCCGAGGTGGCGCTGCGCAAGGGGAGCGAGCGCGGCCGCTACCAGCTGGTGCTGACGGTCGAGGAGACGCGGCCGCTGTTCCTGGACAACGCGGTGACCGCGGTCCGTCCGGACGCTCCGTTCGGCAAGCTGACCTGGGGCGACTCCGCCACGCTCGCCGTCCGCCAGTTCGTCGGCGCCGCCGGCTTCGCCTTCGCTTCGTTCTCCAACGGCACCGGGCAGAGCCGGTCATGGCAGCTCGGCTACACGCAATACGGCGTGTTCGGGGGCAACAGCTATGCCAGCCTGGTCGCTGGCGCCGTACCGCAATCGTCGTTCGGGCGAAGCCTCTCGGTCGATGGTTCGGTGGGGGTCCCGCTGTCCGGCAACGTGATGGTGATCGCATCCCCGGGATGGACCCGCGAGGAGGGTCCGGGATCGAACCGGAGCGACAGCTGGAGCACCAACCTTGCCCTGGTCTACCGCACCACCGACGATCCGATCATCCCGACCAGCGGTGCGGACGTCGAAGCCGCGCTCTTTGGCGACTACGCCCAGACCACGATCGGGTTCGCCGGCGGGGCCTTTCGCTTCTACGGCTACGAGGCATCGCTGTCGCTGCTCGCGACCGACTACTGGCCGATCACCCGCCGCCAGTCCATCGGCCTTTCGGCGAGCGCCGCGGGCGGGCGCGACACCGAGGTAGGGTTCCTCGACGACCGTTTCTTGCCGTTCGCCCTGACCGGCAAGCAGGGCAGCGTCACCCTGATCTACACGGCAAGTCTCTGGGACGCCGCGGCGACGCGGCGCTTCGGCGACCTTCGCCTGCAGGCCAGCGCCAGCTATTCCATCGCCAACTCCGTCCTCGGCGGCCCCAGCAGCCTGGAATTCGCCCCCATCGGCACGGTGCGTCAGGTCAGCCTGGGCGCCGGCCTGGTGTTCCGCGATCAGTGGGCCATCCTGAGGTTCAACTTCGCCTACCTCGGACCCCTCATCCAATGACCGCCGCCGCGCATCGGCTTCGCTTCCTGACCGCCCTGGCCGCGGCCGGCGTCGCCGCGGCCGGCGTCCAGCCGGCCTGGGGGCGCCCGGCGCCGGTCGAGCACCCCGCCTTCGCAATCGGCGCCGACCACGTGCTGGTGGTCACCGAGCTGCCGGACGTGCTCTCGAGCGCCGAGGTGCGGCCACGGCTCACCAGCGGCCTGACCACCAGCCTGGTGCTGCACGCCACGGCCACCGATGGCAAGGGGCGCCGCCTCGAAGGCGGCACTGTGGTGGAGATCCGTTACGAGCTGTGGGACGAGGTGTTCCTGGTGTCGGCACCCGGCGGCGACGGCCGGCGGCGCCAGGAGAGTCTCCCGGCGCTCGACCGGCTGGTCGCCTGGTGGCGCGGTCTCGAGCTGCCGCTGCTGGCAACCGGCGAGACCCATCCCGCCGGGGCCTGGCGCATCGAGCTGGCGCTCGACGTCATCCCGTTCTCGCGCGCCGAGCAGAGCGAGACTCAGAGCTGGCTGTCGCAGTCGCTGGCCGAGCAGCGGGAGAGCGCCGAGCGCACCGCGGCTGGCGGCGCGCCGCCGCCGGCCGCCGTTGCCGGCGCGCCGGCCGCCGGTATGCTGGAGCTGCTGGTCGCCACCTCCATCAAGCGCCGCAGCGTGATCAGCTTCGAGTGGACCGGCCTGGCTCGCGCCGGCGCCGGTGCCGCCGGCGGCAGGGAACGGCCGCCATGAGCCTGCGCGGCACGGTGGCGGTGCTGGTGGCGCTGCTGATCGCGGCGGGTCTCCTTTTCGAGGTGTGCGCGCGGCAGCTCTCCGGCGCCTGGTTCACCTTCGGCGTCCACCCGGAGGTGATGCGCCAGCTGGAGACCTCGCTCGCCGACCAGAAGCGGCTCGCCGCCCTCGACCCGCGCGCCGCCGGCGCCTACCGGCGGCGTTTCGCCATCCTGGCATCGCTGCTCGGGCGCCTGCGGATCCTCGAGTACAACCGCGACGAGGTGACCGGCCGCTACCGTGATGCCCTGCTCGCCGTTTTCGGCGCCCTGGCGCTGGTCGGCGGCGCGCTCTACTTGGCGTCCAGGGCCCGCCAGCTGCGGCGCCTCGCCCGCCTGAGCTCGGCGCTCGAACGCGATCGGCGCCGGCTGGCCTCGCTCGAGAACCTGTCGGCCTGGCAGGAGGCCGCCCGCCGCCACGCGCACGAGATGCGCACCCCGCTGACCGCGGCGCGGCTCGACCTCGCCCGCCTCCACAGCCTGCTGGCGGACGGCGCGGCGCCGAGCGCCGGGGAGGCGGCGGCCGCCGGAGGCACCCTCGCGGGCACCGCGGGCGGCAGTGGCGGCCGCGAGCAGCAGCGTGCGCTGGCCGAGAGCGTCCTTCAGGACCTCGACCGCCTGGGGCGCTTTACCCACGCCTTCACCTCCTTCGCCCGGCTGCCGCGGCCGCGCCTCGAGCGTCACGACCTGGCGGCATTCCTGGCGGAGTTCGTGACCCACTTCGGCGGCGCCTGGCCGAACCTGGCGCTGGTCGTGGAAACCGCGGCGCCGCCGCCGGCGGTGGCGGCGTTCGACCGCGACATGCTGCGCCAGGTCCTGGTCAACCTCTGCGACAACGGCTCGCAGGCCCTGGCCGCGGCTCCCGGCCGCGCCGGTGCCATGAGCTTCGCGCTCGGCGGCGCGCCGGACGGCTGGGTGACTCTCGATGCCGCCGACGACGGACCGGGCATCCCGGCCACGGTGCTGCCGCGCCTGTTCGAGCCCTACGTCACCACCCGCCGCGTCGGCGAAGGCATGGGGCTCGGCCTGGCGATCTCGCGCAAGATCCTGCTCGACCATGGCGGCGATCTCGAGCTGCTGCGCAGCTCGGCGGCGGGCAGCGTCTTCCGCCTGCTGCTGCCCGGTGCCGCGGCCGTGGAAGGCGCGGCCGGGGAGGCGCCGCCGTGAGCAGCATCCTGCTGGTCGAAGACGACGAGAAGATCCGCGCCAGCCTGCTGCTGCAGCTGCGCGAGGCAGGCTTCGCGCCGCGGGCGATGGCCTGCGCCGAGGAGGCTCACGCCTGCCTGCTGGACGCTTCCCGGCCGCTGCCCGACCTGCTGCTGCTCGACGTCCGGCTGCGGCGCATGAGCGGCGTCGATCTCATCCGCGAGCTGGCGCCGAGCAAGCGCCTGCCGCCCACCATCGTCATCTCCGGCGAGGCGTCGGTCGGCGAAGCGGTGGAAGCGTTGCGCCTCGGCGTGCATGACTTCATCGAGAAGCCCTTCAGCCGGGAGCGCCTGCTGCGTTCGATCGCCAACGCGCTGGAGAACGCGACCCTGAGGCGCCAGGTCTCGGCGCTCGAGTCGCGCCTGCAAGGGGAGGCGGCGATCCTCGGCGTCTCGGCGGCGGCCGAGCGGCTGCGGCAGGTGATCGCCCGCGTCGGGCCGACCGCCGGCCGCGTGCTGATCACCGGCGCCACCGGCACCGGCAAGGAGCTGGTGGCCGGCGCGCTGCATCGCGCCAGCCCGCGCCGCGACGGCCCCTTCGTCAAGATCAATTGCGCCGCGATCCCCATCCATCTGGTCGAGGGCGAGCTGTTCGGGCACGCTCGCGGGGCCTTCACCGATGCCCGGACCACCAAGGCCGGGCTGTTCGAGGAGGCCGACGGCGGCACCCTTTTCCTCGACGAGATCGGCGACATGGACCTGGGCCTGCAGGCCAGGCTGCTGCGGGTGCTCGAGGACGGCCGGGTGCGCCGGGTCGGCGAGAACCGCGATCGGCAGGTGGACGTGCGGCTGATCGCCGCCACCCACCAGGACCTGGAAGCGGCGGCGGCGGCGGGCCGTTTTCGCCAGGACCTCTATTTCCGTCTCGCCCACCTGCCGATCGCGGTGCCGCCGCTGGCCGAGCGCCGCGCCGACATCCCGTTGCTGGTGAACCACTTCGTCGACCACTTCTCGCGCCAGCACCGGGTGCGGCGCCAGGGGATCGACGATGACGTCTTCGCCGCTTTAGCCCGCTACGCCTGGCCCGGCAACGTGCGCGAGCTCAAGAACCTCTGCGAGCGCCTGGTGGTGTTCGGCGCCGATCCGCTGACCGTGGACCAGCTGCCCTCCAACCTCTTCCAGCCCGCCCGCGTGCCCGAAACCGGCCTTGTCCGCCTGGCCGAGAGCTGCCCGCCGGTGCCGCTGCGCGAGTTCAAGGCCGCCTGCGAGCGCGAGTACCTGGAGGACGTCCTCCGCCGCACCGGCTGGAACTTCGCCGCCGCCGCCCGCCTGCTCGGCATCCAGCGCACCTACCTGCACCAGAAGACCGCTGCCCTGGGCATCGAGCGCCCGCGCCGCTAGCGCCCCGCGCACCGCGGCTCACGAAGCCTTGACATTCTCGGTACCCTGACGCTGGGTGTTCGATCCGGTCGTGCCGTAGTTTCTAGGCCACAGCCTCGTCGGCCGATGGGCCGTAGATGGCGGGCACCGGGATGTCGTTCATCCGCAGGTAGACGCCGAGCTGGGCGCGATGATGGATGATATGGCTCATCAGCAGGGTGCGGATGGCGCCGATGCGCGGCAGGTTGGCCAGGGTATGGCCGCCGGCGATCAGCGACCAGGGCTGGACCAGCAGCGCGTCGGTGGCGCCGGCGATCGCCGTGCGTGCGGTTGCGACGTTGGCGTCGAAGCGCTCGAGGACCTCCTGCCGCGACGCCGCCGGCGGCGTTCGCGGGGGTCCGCCGGCCTGCGGCGCGACGTCGAGGGATTGCTTCTCGATCACGTCCACGGCGCGGCGGGGGATATCGGCGATGTGCGAGGCCAGCGGCCCCATCGCCTTCGACTTCGCGTGGGGCTGCCACCCCCAGCGGTCGTCCGGGACCCGCTCGAGCACCTTGCGGGTCCTCGTCATCTCCTGATCGAACTCGGGCAACAGGCCAGCGCTCATGGTCATCGACATTCCCCTTCCAGACTCCTGGTCAACGTTACCGGCGCGAGAGTGAGTATCAACCGTGGTGGCCCTCGCCGTATTTCTTCTCGCCGGCGGTGACGGCGACGGAGAGGCGGTTCTGGCGGGGCGGCAGGGGGCAGGTGGCGAAAGCGGTGAAGGCGCAGGGCGGGTTGTAGGCCTTGTTGAAGTCGACCACCACCTTGCCGTCTTGGGGCGCGTCGGTATCGAGGAAGCGGCCGGCGCCGTAGGTCTCCCGGCCGTTGGTCGGGTCGCCAAAGACCAGCATCAGGGTGCCGTCGCCGTTGTCGAGAGCGTCGAGGGAGTAGGTTTTGCCGCCCTGTTCGAAGACCACGGTGCCGGGCGAGGGCTCGTTCTCGGTCATGCCGAGGACGTTGGTGATGGGGATCGGCTTGGGTTGCGGGTGGTGTTCGAAGCGAGCCACCACACGCCACGAGGGGTCGACCGGGAAGCTGGTCAGGCCGCGGAAGGCGGCGAGCGCCGGGCTCTGGCTGTCCTTGACCCGCACCCCGACGCGGTCGCCGCGCTGGATGACGAAGAAGCTCAGCGAGCCGAGGTGCAGCACGACGGGTTTGCCCTTGGCGTCCGGTTCCAGGGACCTCTCGGTCACCGGCTTGCCCTCGCACTCGACGCCGGACCCCGCCTCGGCCCGCACGGTGACGGTCTGACCGTGGCGGAGCAGGGTGCCGGCCACCGCCGGCGCCTTGCCGGCCGGCAGCACGACGCGGCCCTTGGGGTCGCTGCCGAAGCGATTGTCTCCCTCTTCGAGCCAGAACAGCCCCACCAGCGTCAGCCAGCCGTTCGGGTCCCGCAACGAGGCGTCCCGAGCGGCACGCCAGCCCTCGATCTCCCGGCGGTAGCCCGCCGGGCTGGCGACCGGGGCCAAGGGCGCGGAGGCGGTGTCGTTCGCAGCGGGCAACGCGGCCGGCGTGCTCGCCGTGCCGGCCGGGGACCCGGCGGCGCTCGCCGCGCCGGCTCCGGAGCCGGCGGCGGCCGCCCTGCCGGCGGTGGCGATAAGTGCCCCGCTGGCTGCCAATACCAGCACCGTGGCCGCCAGCAGTTGCCGGTTCCGCAGCCACCGCCCCTCGGCAAGCGCTTTACCAACCCGCATGTGTTCATGGGTAGCATTCGACCGCCTCGTCATCGTGGCTCCTCCTTGGCGCACGCCGCTCGCCTCCGGCCGGGCGCCGCCGCAGCATCTTACCCCCGCAGGCGACGCCCGAGGCGCCTCGTGCCGGCGCGGCGGCATCCGGGTTATCGTCTGCCTGGATCGTTTACGCGGAGCTTCGACGATGCGCGCACCCGTGATCTTGCTGCTGGCCGTGCCGGGGTTGCTGGTGCTGGCGCCTGGCTGCCGGCCCCCGGCGCCCGCACTCGGTCCCTACGCCGCCGACTCGCCGGCATCGCCAGGGCCGCACCCCCGCGCCCACGTCGCCGCGGACGCCACCGTCGCCTCTGCCGACGGAGTTCCCATCCGCTACCACGCGGAGGGCGGCGGCGAGCCGGCCCTGGTCTTCATCCACGATTGGTCGTGCGATCGCGGCGAATGGGCGGAGCAGGTGGCCCGGTTCAGCGCCGACCGCCAGGTGATCACCCTCGACCTCGCCGGCCACGGCGAATCGGGTCGCGAGCGCCAGGACTGGACGATCGAATCGCTCGGCGAGGACGTGCGGGCGGTGGTGCTGGCGCTCGACATCGGGCGGGTGGTGTTGATCGGGCATGGGATGGGCGGCGAGGTGGCGCTGGCGGCGGCCGGCCGGATGCCGGATCGAGTGGTCGCGGTGGTCGGCATCGACGCCTTCCAAGACCTCGAGCGCCGGCCCGACGCGGCGCGAGTCGAGATCGACGTGGGGCGTTGGGAGAAGGACTTTGCCGGCACCGCCAGGCAGGCGGCGGATTCCCAGCTGCCGAAGGACGGCGACCCCGCCCTGCGGGACCGGCTGCGGGAGCAGCTGGCCGCGGCGCCGCCGGCGGTCGCCCTGCCGCTGCTCCGCGCCAGCCTCGAATTCGACCTGGCCGCAGCCTGCGGGCGCGTGCACGTGCCGATCCGGGCCATCGATACCACGTTGCCGAGCGACGTCGCCGCCGGCCGCCGGCACGCTGCCGATTTCGCGGCCGCCGACCTCGCCGCCATGCAGCTAGGCCATTTCCCGATGCTCACCGCCCCCGAGCTGTTCGACCGCAAGCTCGCCGAGACGCTCGCCGGGCTGGGCATCGCCGGCCCGGCGCGCTAGCCGGCATTGCTACTCCGTCCACTAGAGCCGCGGCCGGCTGCGCCGCCGCTCCGGCACCTCCGCTCTGGCGCTCCACGCCAGCACCGCCATCGCGCTGGTCAACTTGTGGTACGCCTGCCGGAAGGCGATGCTCTGCGGACCGTCGAGAACCTCGTCGACCACCTCGTACCCGCGCATCGCCGGCAGGTCGTGAAGGAAGATGGTGCCGCTCTTGGAGACCCGCGCCATGACCTCGGGAGTGACGGTGTAGGGGCGGAAATCGTCGAGCCACCCCTCATGCTTTGGCACCCCCATCGTCAGCCAGCGCGTGGTGTAGACGGCATCGACCCCCTCGGGGAGGTTCTGCATGTCATGGTGCTGGGTCACGGCCGCGCCCTGAGCGCGAGCCTGTTGTTGCGCTTGGGCCAGCACCTCGGCAGGCAGCCCGTAACCCTCCGGAGTCACCAGCGTGAGCCGCATGCAGGGGGTCTTGGCCACCGCCAGGGCGAGCGACGCCGCCGTGTTGTTGCCCTCGCCGATGAACAGCAGGTGCTGATGAGCCAGCGGGCCGAGAGCCTCTTGCAGCGTCGCGAGGTCGGCAATCACCTGGGTGGGATGCTCTTCCGCGCTCATCGCATTGACGATGGGGAGCTGCTGCTGGGCCGCGAGGTCACGCATCTCCTGCACCGGCTCGTTGGTGCGCACGACCAGCACGTCGAGGTAGTTGGCCAGCACTCGGCCGGTGTCCGCCAGGGTCTCGCCGGTGGCGATCTGCAGGTCGTTGGGCCCGTAGGTGATCACGGCGGCTCCCAGCTTCATCGCGCCGACGGTGAAGGCGGTCCGCGTGCGGGTCGAGGTCTTGCGGAAGTAGATGCCGACGACGCGCCCGGCCAGCGGCGCCGCCACCGGCCACTCGCCGCGCGCCACGCCAACGCTGGCGTCCACCAGGTTGCGCAGCTCGTCGGGACTGAGATCTGCCATGGACAGCAGGTTCCGGGCCGGCGCGATCGCCGGGACGAGACTTCGTTGGGCCGTGGTCATCTCTGAGATCCTTGCGCTGTTCCAGCTGGCTCGTGGCGGCGCCACTCGGGCTAGAGATCCATCATCGACACCAGGATCTTGCGTTGACCGCGGAACGGCATCCTGCCATGGCAGGAAAGCATGTTGTCGACGAGCAGGAGATCTCCGCTCTGCCAGGAGAAGGTACGGATCTGCTCGCCGGTCATGGCGCGCACGCTCTCCAGCATCTCGAGCGGGATCGGAGTGCCATCGCCGAAGCGGCAATATTGGGGCAGTCGATCTTCGCGCCCCTGGTAGAGGCGCATCATCGAATCGAAGATCGGCTTGGGATGAGTCGAAGGATGAAACTGGTCCGCCTGGTTGAACCATACCGTTTCGCCGGTCTTCGGATGCACGGCCACTCCGGGCCTGACGTGCGTCAGGCTCAGGCTGCGATCGTCCCGCCAGTGGAAATCGACGCCGCTCGCGCGGCAGAAATCCTCCACCACGGCACGGTCCTCGGTCTCGAAGGTGGCCTGCCACGAAGGTCCCATGCCGACGCCGCCATGCAGGTTGCGCACGTACTCGACTCCCCGCGCTCTGAACTGCTCGACGATCGCCGCATCCAGCCTGGCGAGGATCCTGCGGCTGTCGGCAAGCGGCGTCTCGCCACCCTGAGGCGGCGCGGTGACACAGCAGAAGACGAGGCGCGCCGGCCAACGTGGGGAGTAGGACAGCTCGTTGTGCATCGAGATGAAGTATTCGGGAGGGTACTCGGTGGAGGTGTAGATGCCTGCTTTCAGCTTGCGCCGCGGCGAATTGCCGTCGACGTAGTCCATCTGGCGGCCGGGCAGCGACTGCACGAGCTCGTCGAAGACCTCGTCGCGGTCGATGCCGAAGCCACGGAAAAGGACCGCGCCGTGGCGCAGCAGGTGCCGTTCCAGCAGCTCGGAATTCTCGGCGAGGACGGTGCGCAGCGCCGGCAGGCCGGCAGCGGCCGCTCCCGGCGCGAGCTCCACGCGCACCGCGAGCTCCCGCTCAGGGTCCGGCAGGTGGATGTCGATCATGTCAATCCTTTCCTCGCGCCGCCTCGGTCATGCTACGGTGCACCGGTTCTGCCATGCCCACCAGGATGCTGCGTTCGCCCCGATACGGCGCCCGGCCGTGGGCGCACATCATGTTGTCGAGCAGCAGCAGGTCACCCTCGAGCCAGGGGAAGCGCAGCGTTTCGCGGTCGTAGAGCGCCCGCAGGTGATCGAGGGTCGAGGGTTCGATCGGACTGCCGTCGCCGTAGTAGGTGTTGGCCGGCAGGTCGTCTTCCGCAAACTCGGCGAGCAGTGCTTCACGGATGTCCGGTGCCAGGGTCGAGACGTGGAAGAACGTGGCGTGATTGAACCAGAGCGGTTCGCCGGTCTTCGGATGGCGGGTCACGGCCGGACGGACGGCGCGGGTGCGCAGGCGCTCGCCCGCCCGCCACTCGACCTCGATGCCACTCTTACGGCAATGCTCCTCGACCGCGGCTTTATCGCTGGTCTGGAACACGGTCCGCCAATCGAGGCCAAGGCCGTCGCCAAAGTTGCGCAGATACATCCAGCCCTTGGCTTCGAAGCGGTCGCGGACCTCGCGGTCGATGGCGGCGAAGACGCGGCGGCAGTCGGCGATCGGCGTCTCCCCTCCCTCGGCTGCCGGCGTCCGGCAGCAGAAGAAAATCTTCAGTGGCCAGGTACTTTGATAAGAGTTTTCGTTGTGCACGAAAATCGAATGCGCCGGCGGGTAATCGGTGGAGGTGTAGATCCTGCCCTCCACGGCGCTGCGTGGCGATGACCTCTCACGGTACTCGAGGGGCTCGCCGGACACTGCATGGATGAAGGCTTCGAGACGCTGGGGCCGGTCGACGTCGAAACCGCGCAACAAGATGCCGCCGTGCTGGAGCAGGCGGTCCTCGATGAAGGCACGGTGGCCGGCCGCCCACACCGCGAGATCGAGACCCGGGACCCGCGGCGACACCAGCAGAGGCAGATCGCTCTCGGGGAACAGGCGGCGGCTCTCGATCAGGTCCTCGGACGACAGGCCGATGGGCCGGCGCTTCGTCTTCCCCAGGGGCGTGCCGAGCGGGAGGTTCATACCTGGCGCATCACCCATCGAGTCGCCCTCCTCTGTCCGTTGCGGTAATCGCGGCCTGTGATCGCATCAAACGCCCATCTGCCCTCTGCCGCTAGGGTACCGGCCCATCCTATTGAACGGCATCGTCCGCAATGTTTATCTAAATAGATGACGATTTTGCGTTCGTTGCATCTTCGCGTCTCCTCGTAATCCGTACGTTAGCATGCTGCCTGGAAAACCTTCAATCACGATCAGGAGGTCGCCGTCAGGCAGGCCGGTACCTCCTCGCGGTCGTCTGGGCCGTCGGCGAACAGCTGCATCACGTCGCCGAAATGGCGGCCGACCCACTGGTCGTCGTAAAGGGTGTCAAGGTAGCGCTCGCCGCGGTCTGGGAGGATCGCGACGCAGACGGCGTTCTCGGGGAGCCGGTGGCGGACCCTGCCGACGGCGCTGACCACGGCGCCGGAAGAACCGCCGGCCAGGATGGCTTCGCGCCGCAGCAAACGACGGCAACCGCGCAGGCAGTCGAAGTCGGTCACGTGGACGCACTCGTCAGCCAGGGAAGGGTCACACAGCGGCGGCCGCAGGCCCGCTCCGAGCCCAGGGATCAGGCGCTTGCCGC
Source organism: uncultured Acidobacteriota bacterium (assembly GCA_963732005.1). Taxonomy (GTDB): domain Bacteria; phylum Acidobacteriota; class Thermoanaerobaculia; order Multivoradales; family UBA5704; genus JASLEW01. Next base: position 941,868 of record CAVSXT010000005.1, on the reverse strand, counting down.
GCACGTCGCTGAAGATCACGCTACCTACCGCATCGACCGCCACGACGCGCGTCTTGAGCCCGTGGTCCCGCACGTACTCCGCGCAGCCACGCAGCGTGCCACAGGTGCTGATGGCCACGAAGAGGAAGTCGACGCGGTCGTCGAGCGCCTCGGCGATCTCGCGCATGGTGCTGCGATAGTGGGCGCCCGAGTTCTCGGGGTTGGCGTACTGATTCGGCCAGAAGGAGTCCGGGATCTGGTCGCGCAACGCCGCGACCCGCTGCAACCTCGCCTGCAGGAACTCGCCGCTCTGCGGCTCGGGCTCGGTCACCATGTCGAGCTCCGCGCCGTAGGCCCGCAGCACCTGCAGGTTCTGCGCGGCAGTGCGCGGATCGACGACGCAAATGAAGCGCAGCCCATGATAGCGGCAGGTCTGCGCGAGGCCGATGCCCATGTTCCCCGAGCTCGACTCCACCACCACGGTGCCGGGGCCCACGCGGCCGCGAGCCATCGCCTCCTCCAGGATCGCGCGCGCCGGCCGGTCCTTCAGGCTGCCACCGGGATTGAGCGCCTCGAGCTTGGCAAACAGCCGCACCCGGGAATCGGGGAACAGGCGCCGCAACCGGATCAGTGGGGTGGAGCCGATCGCGTCCAGCACGCTGTCGTGGATCGGGGTTCGCCGGGTTTCGACCAGGGTCTCGGAGGAGAGGGCGACGGCACGGCGGCGCGTGCCACCGACGAGCGTGGCGGAGGCGTTGACTGGATCCTCAGGCATCATGAGTACCCCCTCAGTCCCTGACGCGGAGCGGAATGACGTCGGCCTGGGTCCACGTGTCGCTGGCGATCCGGCCGTCCTCCAGCTTGACCAGCCGATCGCAGACGTCGTAGTAGCGGTCATCGTGGGTGACCACCAGGGCGGTCTTACCGCGTGCCTTGAGCGCCGGCAGGAGCTGGTTGTAGAAGATCTCCTTGAACATCGGATCCTGGTCCGCCGCCCACTCGTCGAAGACGTAGATCGGCCGGTCCTCCAGGAAGGCGGTGAGCAGCGCCAGCCGTTTGCGCTGCCCTTGCGAGAGCTCGGTGGTCGAGAGCCTGCCCTCCTCGACCCGCACCTTGTTCTGCAGGCGCAGCGCGGCCAGATACCCGCGCGCCTCGGCATCGAGCTCGGGCCGCTCGAGCCCAAGCAGATTCTGGAAGAGGTGGAAATCCGAGAACACGACCGCGAAATTCTGCCGGTAGGCGTCGCGGCCCTCGTCGTCCACCGTCTTGCCGTCGAGCCGGATCTCGCCGAGGTCGGGAAGATAGAGGCCGACCAGGAGCTTCACCAGCGTGGTCTTGCCGCTGCCGTTGGCGCCCGCCACGAACACCAGCTCTCCCGGCACCAGCGCGAGATCGATCGGTCCCAGGACGAAATCCATGTCGTCGCCTTCGCGCCGGTAGGTATGGGTGATGCCGGACAGCTCCAGCCGGCGCCACGCACGCTGCGGCGGCGCCTCGAGCTCGCGCGACGGGTCGAGCGCGTCACCCGACAGATCGACTCCCAGCTTCTCCACCCGATCGAGGCCGACGTTGCCGCGGCTGAAGACCGGGGCCGAGGTGAGGATGAAGCTGATCGGGTTGATCAGGAACAGCAGGGTCAGGGTGTAGCCGATGACCACCGAGCGCTCGACGGCGCCGGCGCCGGGCATGCCGAACAGCAGCCAGCCGATGACGGCAAAGAGCACCAGCTGCCCCCAGTTGGCGGCGTAGGTGTAGATCCTTATCGCCGTCTCGTTGGCATCGCGGAAATCGGACGCGGTGGCCAGCAGCTCGCGGGAGAAGAACGCCTCGCGCCGCAGCCCGTGCATCTTCAGCTCCTTGAGGCCGTCGGTCAGCGCCCGCAGGTGGCGGTAGAGCTCGTCGTGCAGGCCGCGTGCTTGGCGGATGAAGGCCATCGCCCGTATCGCCGGCAGCTGGTAGCCGGCGACGCCGATCGCCACGAAGGCCAGCGCCACCAGCAGGCTGCGCCACGACAGCCAGCCGAGAAAGATCAGGCCGCCCAGCGTGATGGCGGCGCTCACGCAGATGCCGGGGACCAGGGCGACCGCATTGCCGATGCTCGCCACGTCCTCGCTGAGCACCGCCAGCAGGCGAGCCGGTCCCAGCTCCTCGAGCCGGCGGAGCGGCACCGACAGCAGGCGGCGGCTGAGCTCGCCGCGGAGCTGCAGGATGGTCCCCTGCCCGAGATGGGCGAGCAGCAGCTCGGAAGCGACGCGGCTGGCCGGCACCAGCAGGCACAGCGCCGCGAACGTCCACAGCCGCGCGGCGGGCGCGACCCTGGCGGCGAGCAGCGAGCTGACCAGGGCCAGCAGCACGGCGCTGCTGGCACCGCTCATCGCACCCGCCACGATGGCCAGCCCCGCCGTGCCTTTCGAGAAGCGGAGCAGGAACTTGATGATCCTCATGGGTTGGCCTTTCTGCGGCTTCGATCCCGCGGCGCCAGGACCTCGTCGAGCGCCGCGGCGATCGTGTCCAGCCCCTGCCGCAACCCGTCATCGTCGATGATCAGCGGCGGCATGATCTTGAGCACCTCATCCCGCGGCCCGGCGGTCTCGATCACCAGGCCGCGGGCGAAGGCGGCTCGTGCCACCGCCGTGGCCATTCCCGGCGCCGGCAGCGCCAGACCGAGGATGAGGCCGCGGCCACGCACCGCCGCCCCGGCGCCGGGGCGCGCCGCCGCCAGCTGCTGCAGCCGGCGCTGCGCCAGCTTCGACTTTCGTGCCACCTCCCGGCAGAAGCCGTTGTCCCGCCAGTAGTGCTCGAGGGCCGCGGTGGCGGCGACGAAGGCGAGATTGTTGCCGCGGAAGGTGCCGGTATGCTCCCCCGGGCTCCAGGCGTCCAGCTCCGGCTTGATCAGCAGCAGCGCCATCGGCAGCCCGAAGCCGCCGATCGATTTGGAGAGGCAGACGAGGTCGGGCTCGAGGCCCGCCTCCTCGAAGCTGAAGAACTTGCCGGAACGCCCGCATCCGAGCTGGATGTCGTCGACGATGAGCAGCGCATCGGCGGCGCGCACCAACTCTGCCAGGCGCCGCAGCCAATCCCGGCTCGCCACGTTGACGCCGCCCTCGGCCTGCACGGTCTCGACGATCACCGCCGCGGGCTGGTCGAGGCCGCTGCTGGGATCGCCGAGCAGCGCCTCGAGCTGCGCCAGCGAGTCGCCGCGCCCTGCCGGGTGGCCGTCGAAGGGCAGCACCGTGGCGTGGTCCAAGGGCACTCCGGCGGCGAGGCGCTTGGTGCGGTTGCCGGTCACCGCCAGGGCGCCCAGGGAGAGACCGTGGTAGGAATTGGTGAAATGGAAGACCTCGGTGCGGCGCTTGATTTTGCGCGCCAGCTTGAGCGCCGCCTCGACCGCGTTGGCGCCGGTGGGACCCGTGAACTGCACCCGGTAGCGCAGCCCGCGCGGGTGCAGGATCAGCTCCTCGAAGCGCTCGAGGAACTCCCGCTTGGCGGCCGTGTACATGTCCAGCGAATTGGTGATGCCGTCTTGCTCCAGGTACTCGATCAGCCGCCGCTTGAAGACCGGGTGGTTGTGCCCATAGTTGAGCGAGCCGGCGCCGCTGACGAAATCGACGTACTCGCGGCCGGTCTCGTCGATCAGCCGGTAGCCGCGGGCCGCGACGAAGACCGCCGGGAACGACCGGCAATAGATGCGGACCTCCGATTCCAGCCGCTCGAAGACCTCGGTGCCGGCGCCGGCGTGCCGCTGCGCCGGGATCGCGCCGCGGCCGGACGAGGTTTCGCGATGGTCGATGACGGTCATGGCATGATTCCTCCGGTCGTCGGGAGCTCCATCTCATGTGTAGTGCCGCGACAGGGCGTGGGCAGCTCTACCCGCGGCTCCCCTGGCGCCGCCACCGCCCGCGAGCGCAGGCGCTCCTCGACGGCGCCGAGCGAGGCGCGCACCTCCTCGGCCAGCACTCGCACGTGCGGCTCCCGCACCATCGATTCGTGGTGCCCGGGGACGGTCCGCACCTCGACCGGCTCCGGAGTGAGGTCGCCCCAGCCGTAGGTGGGGTGATTGAGCATGGCGTCGGCGTACATCTTGCGCATCTCGCGCAGCGTGATCCCCAGGTTCAGCGTGGTGGTCTTGATCAGCGTGATGCGGCCCGGATAGGGCCGCGGCACGTAGCGGTTCTGCGCGTCGATCCGCGCCAGGCGGATCTCGAAATAGCGGCGCAGCGTCTCCCTGTCGACTCCGAGCGGCACCGCGTCCCGCTTTTCCAGCTCTCCCACCAGCAGGTCGAGCTGTGCGTCCATCGTCAGCCCGTCGATGTCGTAGGGCGTCAGCGGCGGCGGCTCCTTGCCGGCCGCCGCGGCGGCGTCGCGGACATGGTCGATCAACAGATACGAACGCATCAGCGACGGGCTGATCGCGGAGAGGCTCGAGGCGATCACCGGCAGGCTGCAGTCCAGCAGCAGGAGCGCGGCCACCTCCTCGCCCGCCTGGGTGAGCTGCTGGGCCACCTCGTAGGCGATGACCCCACCCAGGGACCAGCCGCCGATGAGATAGGGGCCGCTCGGCTGGTGCTGGCGGATCTCCGCGACGTAGCGCGCCGCCATCCCCTCGATGTCGGCGAACGGGTCGACGCCGTCGTCCATGTCCAGCGCCTGCAGGCCATAGGTCGGCTGGTCCGTGCCGAGATGGCGCGCCAGGTCGAGGTAGCAGACGATGTTGCCGTGACCAGGGTGCATCCAGTACACGGCGGGCTTGGTGCCGCGCGGCTGGATCGCCACCAGGTGGCGCCGGCGGCCCTCGGTCTTCTCCTCGAGCAGCTTGGCCAGATCCTCCACCGTCCTGGCGGTCACCAGGGTGGAGATCGGCAGGTTCCGGCCCAGCCGCTTGCGGATCAGCGCCACCAGGCGGACGGCGAGCATCGAGTCGCCGCCGAGCTCGAAGAAGTCGTCACGGATGCCGATCGGGCGCACCGTCAGGACCTCCTCCCAGAGATGGGTGAGCTGCAGTTGGATCGGGGTGCGCGGCGGCGTCAGCTCGCGCTCGGCGAGGCTCATCCCGGGGGGCGGCAGAGCCTGGCGGTCGAGCTTGCCGTTGGCGGTCCGCGGCAGCGCCGCCAGCACCACGACGGCGGCCGGCACCATGTAGGGCGGCAGCGTGTCGCCGAGCGCGCGGCGCAGCTCGTCGCCGGTCGCCGCCGCGCCCGGCGCCGGCACCACGTAGGCGACCAACCGGGTGTCGCCGGTGTCCAGGCGAGCCACCACCACGCTCTCGCGCACTCCCGGCAGCCGGGCAAGCGCCGCCTCGATCTCCGCCGGCTCGATGCGGTGGCCGCGGACCTTGACCTGGTGGTCGATCCTGCCCAGGAACTCGATCTCGCCGCCGCGCCGCCGGCGCACCAGGTCACCGGTCCGGTACAGGCGGTCCCCCGGCGCCATGCCCCAGGGGTCGGGCACGAAGCGCTCGGCGGTCAGCTCCGGCCGCCGCCAGTAGCCCCGCGCCACGCCGGCGCCGCCGATCAACAGCTCGCCGGCAATGCCGGCCGTCACCGGCTCGAGCCGGCGGTCCACCACGTAGAGGCGGGTGTTGGCCAGCGGACGCCCGAGGTCGATCGCGGCAGGGGCTGCCGGCACCGGTCCGGCCGTCGACCAGACCGCGGTCTCGGTGGGCCCGTAGACGTTCCACAGCTCGACGCCGCGCTCGCGCAGCGCCGCCGCCAGCTCCCGTGGCAGCGCCTCGCCGCCGCACAGCCCCTTGAGCCCCGGCTGGCCCTCCCAGCCCGACTCCACCAGCAGGCGCCAACCTGCCGGCGTCGCCTGCATCAGGGTCACGCCGGCCGCGGCCAGCCGCGCGGCCAGCCGGTTGCCGTCGGCGGCCTCTTCCCGGTCCAGGATCTCCACCCGCGCTCCCACCGCCAGCGGCAGGTAGATCTCGAGGCCGGCGATGTCGAAGGTCAGCGTGGTCAGCGCCGGCACCACGTCGCGCGGGCCGAGCCCCGTCCGCTCCGCCATGGCGCTCAGGAAGTTGACCAGCGCCCGGTGCGGCAGCTCGACTCCTTTCGGCCGGCCGGTCGAGCCCGAGGTGTAGATGACGTAGGCCAGGCTCCCGGGCGGCGCCGCCGGCCGCGCCGGCCGGACCGTGGCGTCCGCTGCCGCTCCCCACTCTTCCGGGCGATCCAGGCGGACCACCCGCGGCCCGCCGGCGCGCTCGGCGGCGGCGTCGCCGCCCGGGGCCGCCGATCGCAGCCGCTGCAGCGAGCCCTCATCGGTCACCAGCACGGCCGGCGCGCTGTCCTCGAGCACCAGCGCCAGCCGCGCCGGCGGGTGCGCGGCGTCGAGCGGCACATAGGCGCCGCCCGCCTCGAGGATGGCGAGCAGCGCCACCACCATGTCCGGCGTCCGCTCGACGCACAGCGCCACCCGCACCTCCGGCCCCACGCCGAGCCGCCGCAGCCGCCGCGCCAGCCGGTGGGATCGCGCCGCGAGCTCGCCGTAGCGCAGCATCACCCCTTGCCCGGCGACCGCCGGCGCCTCGGGCCGCAACGCCGCCTGCCACTCGAAGAGCTCGTGGATGCTCTCGGCCGCCGGCGCCAGGCGCGCCGCGCTCGGCACCGCGGCGGCGGTGTCGTTCCACTCGATCAGCTGTTGCTGGCGCTCGGGACCGGAGAGCGGCGACAGCGCCTGGTGCGGCTCCCCGGGCTCCGCGGTCATCGCGGCCAGCGCCTGCAACAGGAGCTCGCCGTAGGCGGCTGCCTGCCGGACCGGCAGGCGGTGCGAGTCGTAGGCGAGCTCGCAGCGCAGGCCATCGCCACGGCTTCGCCGGCTGAAGCTCACCGCCAGCTGGAAACCGCTGCTGACGGACCTTGCAAATCCCGCGATGGACAGCTCGCCCGCCCGCACCAGGTCGTCCGCCAGGTCGTGGGCCGGATCGAAGGGAGTGAAGCGGAAGGTCGTCTCGAACAGCGGCTGGTCCCGCCGGCGGCGCTGCAGGGCGGCGTGCGGGTAGCGCTGGTGAGGCAAGACCTCGCGCCAGGCGTGCTCGGCGGCACGGACCAGGTCGAGCCACGAGCCGGGTGCGAGCGCCAGCCGTAGCGGCACGGTGTTGAGGAACTGCCCGCGGACCTCGTCGCCGCCCGCCGCCTCGAGCCGCCCGTCGGCCACCAGCCCGGTGACGACGTCGCTCTCCGCCGCGGCCAGCGCCAGCGCCTTGAGGTGGGCCGCGAGGAGGATGGCGGCGAGCGGCGCCGCCGCCTGCCGCCCCAGCGCCTGCAGTCCATCGCCCAGCGCCGGCGGCAGGCTCAGCGGCATCACCCGTACCCGTGGCGTCTCCCGGAGCAGCGGCCAGCCGGGCCAGACCGGCAGGGCGGTGGGCGGCGCGCCGGCCAGCAACCCTTCCCAGAAGCTCTCGGCGGCGGCCGCGGCAAGCGCTTGCCGCTCGAGCGCCACGAAATCGCGGTAGCTCGCGGCGAGCGGCGCCGCGGCCGGCGGCCGCTCGCCGCGCAGCAGCGCCGCATGCAGCCTGAGCAGCTCGCTCAGTGTCGCCTGCCGGCTGTGGTCGTCGAGGATGGCGTGGCTGTGGGTGACGGTGAGCTGGATCTCTTCCGGCCCGAGCACGCCGACGTGCAGGGCGAGGTGCGGCGCCGTCGCCGCCTCGAAGGGCCGCCGCCTGAAGGCGGCGAGCCAGGCGGCGACCTGCCGCTCCCGACCGGCCGCGGGCAGAGCCCGGAGGTCCGCCACGGCGAGCAGCGGCTCCACCCGCGCGTGCACCCGCTGCAGCGGCTCGCTGGCCCCGAGATCGAAGGAGGTGCGCAGCAGCGGATGGCGCGCCGCCACCCGCCGCGCCGCCTCGCGCAGCGCCGCCGCGGAGAAGCGCAGCCGCAGCCGCCAGCTTGCGACTTCGAGGTGACGCGGGTCCGTCTGCGAACCGGCAAGCTCGTACAGCATCCCGGCCTGCAGCAGGGTGAGGGGGTAGGCGTCCTCGACGTCCGCCGGCAGGCGCTCGCGGTCCGCGGCCGGCAGCGCGGTGAGCAGACTCGCCGGCGGCGCCGGCGCCGCCGCCGCTGCCGCGAGGAGCTGATCGCGCTCGGCCGCCGCGAGCAGCTGCGGTGCGTCGTAGCGGCCCTCCGGGTCGCCGCTCATCGCCTCGAGGGTGCGCCCGTAGAACCCGCCGATCCATGCCGCTTCGGCCTGCGGCAGCATGGTCGCGTCGTATTCGAGCGTCAGCCGGACGCGGGGCGTGAAGGTCACGTGCAGCGGATAGCCGGTCCCTTCGAAGCCCTGAAACTCGAGCACCTCGAGCCCGCCCACCGTGAGCAGGTTCTCGACGACATGGAAATTGACGAAATTGAACAGGACCTCGAACAGCGGCAGCCCGCCCGCCTCGCGCTGCAGGGCGTTGGTAGGGAAGCGGCGGAAGGGCAGCAGCGCCAGCTCGGCCGCGAACGCCTCGCTCACCAGCTGCGTCCAGCTGCCTCCCGGCAGACCCAGCCGGATCGGCAGGGAGTTGAGGAAGAGGCCTCGGACCTCCTCGCCTTCCGGCTGCTCCGGCCGGCCGTTGAACACCGCCCCGGTGGTCACGTCCCGCCGCCCGCTCACCAGGCCCAGCACGTGCAGGTGGGCCGCCAGCAGCACGCTCTTGATCGGCACCGCCGCCGTCCGCGCCAACCGCAGCAGGCCGGCCGACACCTCCTCCGGGACCGGCACCTCCAGCTCGCGGTGGCGCGGACCCGGACCGGCGTCGCCCACCGGCCATCGCGGCAGCGCGGTCAACGCGGAACCTTCCAGCTGCCGCCGCCAGTACCGCCGGGCCACCTCGGACTCGAGCGTCTGACGCTCGAGGTGGACGAAGTCCCGGAAGGTGAGAGCGAGCGGCGCCGCCACCGGCATGGGGGCGCCCTGCAGCAGGGCGAAATAGCGGGAGAAGATCTCGGTCAAGGTCGCGTGCAGGCTCCAGCCGTCGAACACCGCATGGTTCTCGATCAGCGTGAACCGGAAGCGGTCCTCGCCCAGCAGGTGGATGTGGAAGCGGAGCTGCGGCGCCACCGCGAAGTCGAAGAGGCGGCGCTTCTCGCCGGTCATGAAGTCGGCAATGCGCGCCCGCTGCTCCGCCGCCGGCACCTGGCGCAGGTCCTCGACCTCGACCGGCAGCACGGCCCGGCGATGGACCAGCTGCAGCGGCTGCGAGTAGGAAGTCAGGTCGAAGGAGGTGCGCATCACCGGATGGCGTGCCACCACCTCCTGCACGGCGGTGCGGAAGAGGTCCGGCACGAAGCGCGCCGCGAGCAGCCAGCTGTCGACGTTGTGGTAGGGCGCATCCGCCGGCTGCATGGCCATGTGGTAGAGCATGCCTTCCTGCAGCCTGGCCAGCGGGTAGGCGTCTTCGACGTCGTCCGGCAGCTGCCGGCGGTCCTCCTCGTCGATCAGGCTGAAGGGCTCGCAGCGCAGGTCGGCCAGCGTGCCGTCGCCGGCGAGCGACAGCTCGCGCGACAGCGCCGCAATGGTCTGGTGCTGGAAGAGCTGCAGGATGGTCAGGGTTATGCCGCGCTCGCGGGCAGCGGTCAGCACCTGCAGGCTGCGGATGGAGTCCCCGCCCAGGGCAAAGAAGTTGTCATGGATCCCGACCCGGTCGGCTCCCAGGACCCTGGACCAGATCGCGGCCAGGATCTCCTCGACCGGCGTACGCGGCGCTTCCCAGGTTTCCTCGAGCTCGGGCCGCTCGCCCCCCGGCTCCGGCAGCGCCTGGCGGTCCAGCTTGCCGTGAGGGGTCAGCGGCAGGGCGGCGAGAGCGAGGAAGCGGGCCGGGATCATGTAGGCCGGGAGCTTCGCGGCCAGGAACTCCCGCAGCTCGCCGGCCGCGGGCGGCGGCGCGGCCCCCGGGGCGGCGACGACATAGGCGATGAGCTGCGGCGGACCGTCGCCGGCCGGCCGCGCCACCACCGCCGCGTTCGCCAGACCGGGGTGCGCGACCAGCGCCGCCTCGATCTCGCCGGGCTCGATGCGAAAGCCCCTCACCTTGACCTGGCGGTCGGCCCGCCCCAGGTACTCGAGCTCCTCGCTGCCGGCTCCCGGCCGCCGCCGGCCCAGGTCGCCGCTGCGGTAGAGCCGGCCGCCCGCGGCACCGCCGAAGGGGTCCGGCACGAAGCGCTGGGCGGTGAGCTCGGGGCGGCGCAGATAGCCCTGTGCCAGGCCTTCGCCGGCGACGCAGATCTCCCCCGGGAAGCCGGGCGGCACCGGCTGGCCCCGCCGGTCGAGCAGATGGACACGCAGGTCTGGGATCGGCACCCCGATGGGGCTGGCGGTCGCCGGTTGCAGGTCCGCCCGCGACAGCGGCCGGAAGGTGACGTGGACCGTGGTCTCGGTGATGCCGTACATGTTGATCAGGCGCGGCGAGCGCTCGCCATACCGCCCGAGCCAGGCGGCGAGCTTCGGCGGCTCCAGCGCCTCGCCGCCGAAGATCACCCAGCGCAGCGCGTCGAGGCGATGCAGATCGCCACCGGCCTGCTCGACCCGCACCAGCTGGTAGAACGCCGAAGGCGTCTGGTTGAGCACCGTCACCCGCTCGCGCCGCAGCAGCTCGCGGAATGCCTCGGGCGTGCGGCTCACCCAGTACGGCACCACCACCAGGCGGCCGCCATGGAGCAGGGCGCCCCAGACCTCCCAGACCGAGAAGTCGAAGGCACAGGAGTGAAACAGCGTCCAGACGTCGTCGGCGCCGAAGCGGAACCACTCCCGGGTCGCGGCGAAAAGGCGCACGACGTTCCAATGGGAGACCACGACGCCCTTGGGCGTCCCGGTCGAGCCGGAGGTGTAGATCACGTACGCCGGGCTCTCGGCGGCAACTGCAGACGGCGCCGGCTCGACCGGGATGGCGGCGCCGCCATGCTCGCCCGAGCCGCCCTCGGCGCCTGCCAGGTCCAGGACCTCGCCCTGGTAAGGGGGAAGGCTGCCGGCCAGGGGCGCCTCGGTGACCACCACCGGCGCGCCGCAGTCGCGCAGCAGCAGCTCGAGGCGTTCCCGGGGATACGCGGGGTCGAGCGGCACGTAGGCAGCTCCGGCCTTGACCGCGGCGACCAGCGCCACCACCAGACCGGCGGAGGCGCTCGAGGTAGATGGCGACCCGCGGCTCGCGGCCGCGGAGCAGCGGCCGCAGGCGGCGCGCCAGCCGTTCGGCCCGCCGGTCGAGATCGCCGTAGGTCAGCCGCTCGCCTTCGTGCACCACCGCCACGGCGCCGGGAGCGCGCCGCGCCTGGGCGGCGAAGAGCTCATGCAGGCAGGTGCCGCGTGCCACGGCGCCGGCCGGCGCCGCCGCCGGGCCGGCCAGCTGCAGCAGCTCGGCCGCGGTCATCAGCGGCAGCTCGAAAACCCGCCGGCAGGGGTCCTCGGCGATGCCCGCGAGCAAGCTGCCGAAGCATGCCGCCAGCTGCCGCATGGTCGCCGCCGCGAACAGCTCGCTGGCATACTCGAACACCGCCGCGAGCTTGCCGCGCTGCTCCACCACGCCGAGCGCCAGGTCGAACTTGGCGGTGGTGGCCGCCGGCTTGAGCGATGCGAGCGCCAGCTCGCCGAAGCCGGCCGGCGCCTCGTCCTGGGTCTCGAAATTGAAGACCACCTGGAACAGGGGATTGCGGTTGGCCTGGCGCTCGATCTTGAGCTCGGTGATCAGCTTCTCGAAAGGCAGCGCCTGGTGCTCGTGCGCGGCGTGAACGACGTCGCGCACCCGCGGCAACAGCAGCTCGAAGGAGGGCTCTCCGGCCAGGTCGATGCGCAGCGGGACCATGTCGACGAACAGCCCGATCAGGCCCTCGAGCTCGACCTGGTCGCGGTTGACCACCGGCGAGCCGATCACCACCTCGTCATGGCCCGACCAGCGAGCGAGCAGCACCCCGAAGGCGGCAAGCAGGACGTGGAACAGGGTGCACCCCTGGCGCCGGCCGAGACCGCCCAGGGCTGCCGCCACCTCGTCCGGGATCACGATCTCCACGACCGCCCCGCGGCTCGCCGGCACGGCCGGCCGCGGCAGGTCGGCGGGCAGCTCCAGCACGGCAGGCGCGCCCGCCAGCTGTGCCCGCCAGTAGGCGAGCAGCTCCTCGAGCACCTCGCCCTGCAGCCACTCCTGCTGCCACTGGGCGAAGTCCCCGTACTGGATGGGCAGCTCGGGCAAGGGGGAGGGCTCCCCGGCCGCGAAGGCGCGGTAGAGTTGCCCCACCTCCCGCGCCAGAACGGTTTCCGACCAGCCGTCGGTGATGATGTGATGCATGGCGTAGAGCAGGACGTTCTCGTCCGCCGCCAGCTCGATCAGCGCGCATTGCACGAGCGGCCCGCGCGCCAGGTCCAGGGGCCGCCGCGCCTGGGCGGCGAGCAGGCTGCCGACCTCGGCGCCGCGCCGCGGTGCCGGGAGGGCGCGGAGGTCGATCGCCGGCAGCGCCTGCAGCCCGCTCAACGCCACCACCTGGACCGGTTGGCCATCCCTGACGGCGAAGGTGGTACGCAGCGACTCGTGGCGCCGGACCACCTCGGCGAGGCTCCGCGCCAGCACCTCCCGCAGCAGGCCCCCGTGCAGCGCGAACCCGCCCGAGAGATTGTAGGCGGTGCTCTCCGGCTGCATGGCGGCAAGGAACCAGAGCCGCCGCTGGGCAAACGAGACCGGGAGGACGAAGACCTCGCTCATGCCCTCTCCCGGGGCGGTGGTGCCTGCCATTGCTCGCGCTGGCGGGCGACCGGCCGGATGGCGGGGAGCGCGGCCCGGCGGGCCTGCCGCCGCGCCTCCTCCACCGCTGCCGCGAGCTGGGCCACCGTCGGGTGCTGGAAGAGGCTCCGCAGCGGCAGCTCGACGTCGAAGGCGGCACGGACCCGCGACACCACTCGCATGGCGAGCAGCGAGTGCCCGCCCAGCTCGAAGAAATCGCTCTCGACCCCGACGGCGTCGCGGCCGAGCACCTCGCCCCAGATCCCGGCCAGGGTCGCCTCGGCGGCCGTGCGCGGAGCGACCGGCGCCTGCGCCTCGCCGGCGGGCGGACCCGGTGCCGGCAGGCGGCGCCGGTCGACCTTGCCGCTGGCGGTGCGTGGCATCTCGTCGAGGATGACGAAGACGCCGGGGATCAGGGGCTCGGGCAGGCGTTGCTTGAGGAATCCGCGCAGGTCGCCGGCAGCCGGCCGGGCCCCCTCCACCGGCACCAGATAGGCGGCGAGCTGGCCGCCGCCGGGTTCCGGGCGCACGATCGCGGCGCTCTCCCGTACCTGCGGATGGGCGGCCAGCGCCGCCTCGATCTCTCCCAGCTCGAGGCGGAAGCCACGGACCTTCACCTGGTGGTCGAGACGGCCGAGGAACTCGAGGTTGCCATCCGCCAGCCAGCGCACCAGGTCGCCGGTGCGGTACATGACCTGGCCGCCGGCGCCGGCGAAGGGGTTGGGCACGAAGCTCTCGGCGGTCCTGCCGGGATTCCGCCAGTAGCCGCTGCCGACGCCGATGCCGCCGATCGCCAGCTCGCCGGGAACCCGCACCGGCACCGGCCGCAGGTGGCGGTCGAGGACGTAGCAGCCGAAGTTGGCCAGCGGCCTGCCGATGGCGAGGGAGCGGGCGCCCGCCGGCAGCGGCCCCGCCATCACCAGCTGGGTGACGTCGTCCGCCGCCTCCGTGGGCCCGTAGGCGTTGACCGCGCGGATGCCGGGATAGATCGCGAACCAGTCACCGATCAGCTCGACCGGAACGGTCTCGCCGGTGGCCATCATCCAGCGCAGCGCCGGCAGCTCGCGCTCGGCCGCGGCAAGCGTGCCGGCGTGATCGAGCAGCGCGCGCAGCACCGAGGGCACCAGCTCGACCAGGGTGATCCCGTGCCGCTGCAAGCTCGCGAGCAACCGTTCAGGCGCGGCCACGGTCTCGGCGTCCACGATCACCGTGCGGCCGCCGACCAGCAGCGGCGCCAGGAACTGCCACACCGAGATGTCCGACGACGAGGGCGCGGTCTGCAGGAAGCTCAGCTCGACGCCCAGGCCCAGGGCCTCGATCTGGCCGTAGATGTGGTTGACCGCACCGTCGTGGCGGATCACCACGCCCTTGGGGAAGCCGGTGGAGCCGGAGGTGTAGAGCATGTAGGCCGGGTCCGTGGCGCCGGCCGCGGCTGCCGCGCCGCCGCCGCTGGCGAGCTCCCCCGGCGGCGATCCCGGCCCGGCCGCGGCGGGTGGTGCCGCGCCGTCGAGGCTGACCAACCATCTCAGCTCGGGACAACCCGCCGCCAGGGCCGCTACCCGCTCGAGCTGGCGCGGGCCGGCGATCAGGGTCTCGAGACCGCTGTCGGCGATCATGAAGCGCACCCGTTCGTCCGGGTAGGCAGGGTCGATGGGCAGGTAGGCGCCGCCCGCCTCGAGGATGCCAAGGAGCGCGGCGAGGAAGCCGAGGGTGCGCTCCTCGAGCAGGCCGACGAACCGTCCCGGCCCGACACCGCCCTGGCGCAGGCGGGCGGCGAGGCGCCCGGCGTTGCGGTGGAGCTCGCCATAGCTGAGGCAGTCGCCGCCGCAGACCGCCGCGACCGCGTCGGGCGTCCTGCCTGCCTGCAGCGCGAACAGCTCGGCGAGCGTGCGCTCGACGGGGTAGCTCCGGCGCTCGCCCTGGAAGTCGTCGAGCAGCTGCCGCAGCTCGGCATCGCGCAGCAGCGTGAGCTCGCTCAGCCGGCTCCCGGCGCCGCCGGCGATCGCCACCAGCAGGGTGGCGAAGTGGTCCAGCAGCGAGTCGGCGGTGCCCTCGTCGAAGACGTCGGTGTTGATCTCGGCGGCGAGCAGCAACCCGCTCCCGAGATCGCGGCCGGTCAGCGTGAGATCGAACTTCGCCGTCGCGGCGGACATCGGCAGCGGGGCGATGGTCAGGTCCTCGAGTGCGAGGCCGGAGCTCTCCCCCGTCAGCTCCAGCTCGAAGACCACCTGGTACAGGGGGCTCACGGCGAGGTTTCGCCGCGGCTGCATCACTTCGACCAGGCGATCGAACGGCAGGTCCTGGTGGGCAAAGGCGCCGAGCACGGTCTCACGCACCCTCGCCAGCGCCTCCTGGAAGGGCGGATCGCCGCCCAGGCGTGTGCGCAGCGCCAGGGCGTTGGCGAAGAAGCCGATCAGCCCTTCGATCCCGAGCTGGCCGCGATTGGCGACGTTGGTACCGACCACCAGATCGTCGCCGGCGCCATAGCGGTGCAGCAGCGTCTTGAACGCCGCCAGCAGCGTGATGAACAGCGTCGCCGAGGCGTCGCGGCTGAGCCGGCGGAGCGCCTCGACGGTCGCCGCCGGCAGCTCGCGGGCGCGCACCGTGCCGCGGTAGCTGGGGGTCGCGGGGCGCGCGCGATCGAGCGGCAGGTCGAGCACCTCCGGCGCGCCCGCGAGCTGCTGCCGCCAGTAGGCGAGCTGCGCCGCGAGCGCCGCGCCCTGCAGCCACCGGCGCTGCCAGCTGGCGAAGTCGGCGTATTGGACCGGCAGCTCGTCGAGGTGCACCGCGGTGGCATGACGATGCCCGGCGTACAGCTGGCTCAGCTCGCGCACCAGCACGCCGACCGACCAGGCGTCCGAGACGATGTGATGCAGGTTGAACAGCAGCACGTGCTCCCGCTCGCCAAGGCGCAACAGCACCAGGCGCAGGAGGGGTCCGCGGGAGAGATCGAAGACGCGCCGGGCGGTCGCTTCGGCGAGCCGCCGGACCTCGCTCTCGCGGCCCGCCGGACCGAGAGCGGCCAGGTCGACGCGGGGCAGCCGCACCGGCTCCGGCGGTCCGACGACCTGCACCGGGTCGCCCGTCACCGCCTTGAAGGTGGTGCGCAGCGTCTCGTGGCGCGCCACCAGCGCGCTGAACGCGCCGGCGAGCGCCCGCGGGTCGAGAGGCCCGGCGAGCTGCAGGGCGCCCGGGATGTTGTAGGCCGGGCTCTCTGGCTCGAGCTGCTGCAGGAACCAGAGCCGCTGCTGGGCGAACGAGAGCTCCAGGTCCGCCCCCGGCTCGCGGGCAGCGCGGGTCAGCGGCGGCACCTCGGACGCCGCCCCCAGCATCGCCTCCTCCACCGCGAGCGCCAGCTGAGCCACCGTCGGCGCCTCGAACAGCTTGCGCACCCGCAGCTCGACCCCGAAGGCCTGACGCACCCGGGAGGAAACCCTGACGGCGACCAGCGAATGGCCGCCAAGGTCGAAGAAGTTGTCGTGGACGCCGACCCGGTCGAGCTGCAGCACCTCGGACCAAATACCTGCCAGCACGGTCTCGGTGCGGGTGCGCGGGGCCAGGAACCGCGCTCCGATCTCCGGCCGCGACGGGTCGGGCGCCGGCAGCGCCCGGCGGTCCACCTTGCCGCTCGGGGTACGGGGCAGCGCCGGCAGCGTCATCCACCGCGCCGGCACCATGTATTCGGGCAGCTTCCGCAGCAGCAGGTCGCGCAGCTCGCCGGCCGAGGGCTCCTCGCCGGGAGCGACCAGGTAGGCGACGAGGCGTTGATCGCCGGGGACGTCCTCGCGCACCGCCACCGCCGCCTCGCGCACCCCGGGGTGGCCGAGGAGGGCGGCTTCGATCTCGCCCAGCTCGATGCGGAAGCCGCGCAGCTTGACCTGCTGGTCGATGCGCCCGAGGAACTCATGGCTGCCGTCCGCGGCCTGCCGGACCAGATCGCCGGTGCGGTAGAGACGGAAGCCCGCATCCGCCGGCCAGGGGTGGGGGATGAAGCGCTCGGCGGTCAGGTCCGGACGTCCCAGGTAACCGCGGGCCAGATTGACGCCGCCGATGCAGAGCTCTCCCGGTTGTCCCTGTGGCACCAGGTGCCGGCGGTCGTCGAGCACGAAGAGCTCGAGATTGGGCAGCGGGCGCCCGATCGGCAGGATCGGGCCGGAACGGGCCACCGCGCCCGGGCCGCAGGCGTGGAAGGCGGCGTCGATGGCCGTTTCCGTCGGTCCGTAGAGGTTGTAGAGCTCGGCGCCCAGGCGCTGGTGGAAGCGCCGCGCCAACTCCTGCGGCAGCGCCTCGCCGCCGCAGAAGACGCGCCGCAGAGAGGCGGCGCCGGAGCCGCTCTCCCCCTGGTCCAGGAACGCCGCGAGCAGCGAGGGGACGAACTGCACCACGGTGACGGCGGCATCCTCGACGATGCGCCGCAGGTAGAGGGGGTCCTGGTGACCTCCCGGCCTGGCGAGGACGAGGCAGGCGCCGGAGATCAGCGGCACGAAGATCTCCCAGACCGCGGCGTCGAAGGTGTAGGGGGTCTTCTGCAGCAGCCGATCGGCGGCGGCGAGCGGCAGCGCATCCTGCATCCACAGGAGCCGGTTGAGGATGGCCCGGTGCGAGATCATCACGCCCTTGGGACGCCCGGTCGAGCCCGAGGTATAGATCACGTAGGCGAGGCCGTCCGCGGTCACGCCGGACCCGCCGACCACGGCGACCCCGGCGCCCCCGGCGAGCACCGGCGGGGTGGTCGCGGCGCCCGAGGCGTCCAGGCAGAGCACCTGCGCCGGGACCTGCCGCAGCTCGGGAAGGCCGGCCAGCAGATGCTCCTGGGTGACCAGCACCGGCGCCCGGGTGTCTGCCATCAGGAAGCGCAGCCGCTCGCCGGAGTCTCCGGGGTCGAGCGGCAGGTAGGCGCCGCCGGCTTTCAGCACGCCGAGAATGGCAACCACCATCTCGAGCGAGCGTTCGAGCAGGAGAGCGACCGTCACCTCGGGACCCACGCCGAGCGCGAGCAGCCGGCGGGCCAGCTGGCCGGCGCGGCCGTCGAGCGCTGCAAACGTGAGGCAGCGCTCGCCTGCCGCGACCGCGACCCGATCCGGAGTGCGGCGGGCCTGCGCCGCGCAGAGCTCGGATAGCGTGACCGCCGCGCGCGGCACGAGCGGACCACGCGCCAGATCGAGCAGGCGGCGATGCTCCTCGGCCGGCAGCAGCTCGAGCTCGCCCAGCGCGGCCGTTGGCCTGGCCAGGACGTCGTCGAGCAGCGCCTGGAAGCGGGCCACCAGGCGGCCGGCGGCCGCCCGGTCGACGGCGTTTGCGTCGTAGCGCAGGTCCAGTGTCACCTCGTCGCCGCGCATCGTGCAGGTGAGCTTCACCTCGAAGCGATCGACGTCCGCCCAAAAGCGGTCGACGGCAAAGCTGGCGCCGCCGGCTTGCCAGCGCGGCGGCGCGACCTGCATCTCGAAGCAGTGGCGGAAGAATGCCCCTGGTTGCTCGCCGCCGGCATGCGCTGCGGCGCCACCGCCGCCGGCGCCATTGCCAGCGACCAGCTGCCACGAGAAGAGCTCCTGCCACTTCTGCAGCTCGGCCATGGCGTCTCCGGCCTGCCGCGCCAGCGCCGTGAACGGCAGCTCCGGCGGCAGCTCGCACACCAGCGGCAGGAACCTGGCGAGAGGACCCAGGGCCGTGGCCATCTCCCGGTACTTCCTGCCGTCATAGGCGGTGCCCACCACCAGCCGCGAGCGCCCGGTCAGACGCCCCAGCAGGGCCGCCCAGGCGGCGAGCAGGATGGCCGGCACGGTCGTCGCGGAGCTTGCGGCCAGCTCTGCCAGCCGTGCCGGCAGCTCCGGCGGCACCGCCACGGCATGGCGGCGCGGCGCGAACCCGTGCGCCGGGCTGCCGGCCGGCCGGCGCGGCGCGAGCCCGGCGGCGAGATCGAGGTCCTGCCAGTACTTGCGGGCCACGGCCTGCTGCGATTCGAGCAGCTCGTGGAACCACTCGCTGAGATCGGCATACTGGGCGACGTCGGCGATGTCGGCGGCGGCGGCGTCGGCGCCTCTGCCGTTGCCGCACAGGCCGGCCAGCTCCTGCGCCAGGATGACCAGCGTGGCCGCGTCGGCGCAAAGCGCGGGAAGCCCGACCAGCAGGGTCCATCGCCCCGCCCCCAGGCGCACCAGCAGAGCGCGCAGCAGCGGGCCGCGCTCGAGATCGAACCCGGCATCGCCCAGCAGGTGCAGCAGCGAGGCGACGCAGGCCTCCTGCCGCCGCGGCGCGAGACCGGCGAGGTCCGCCATGGCTGGTCCGGCCAGGGTCGCCGCGCCGATGACCTGCAGCGGGCGCTTCATCGAGGAGAGACGCCGGAAACGGGTGCGCAGGATCTCGTGGCGCTCGACGGCCTGGCGCAGTGCCGCGCCCAGGCCGGGCGGGTCCAGCTCGCCCTCGATGGCGACCGCGCAGGCGGCCAGGTAGCGCCGCTCGCCATCCTCGCCCACCAGGTCCCAGAGCCTGTCCTGCTGGGGCGAGAGCCTGAAGCCTTCGATCTGCTCGGTCATGGCGCGGCGGGTCAGGCGACCTCGTTGAAGGCGGCGATCAGCTGCCCGGCGGCCGCCTCGTCGAGCGGCGACAGGCTCGACAGGTGGCGGTCCGGATCGGCGATCAGGCAGGCCAGCAGCTCTTCGAGCTGCCTGGCGATGCGGCGGATGGTGTCGGCCTCGAAGAGCTCGTTGGAGTAGGTGAACCAGCCTTGAATCTCTCCTTGCTCCCCGGCGACCGTGAGGCTCAGATAGTCCTGGGCCTTCTCCACCGGGATCTCGAAGGGGGTCAGGGTGAGCCCGGGCAGCTCGCGCGCGCCGCCGGCGTAGTTCAACACCTGGAACATGACCTGGAACACCGGCTTGCCGCCACGCTGCGGCTCGAGCTCCTCGCGCACCCGCTCGAACGGCACCTCCTGGTTTTCGAAGGCGGCAAACGCCGTGTCGCGAACCCGCGCCACGAGCTGGCGGAAGCTCGGATCCCCCGACAGATCGGTGCGCAAGACCAGCGTGTTGACGAAGAAACCGATCAGCCGCTCGAGCTCGAGGCGGCTGCGGTTGGCGGTAATCGTGGCGACGACCAGATCGTCCTGGCCGCTGTAGAGCCGCAACAGGGCCTTGAGCCCGGCGAGCAGCAGCACGAAGGTCGTCACCCCCTCCCGGCCGGCGAGCTGGCGGAGCGCGTCCGAGACGTCGGCGGCGAGGCTGAAGCGCACCTCCTCGGCGCGGAAGCTCGGCCTCGCCGGCCGCTGCCGCAGCATCGGCAGGCGGAGCGTGGGCAGCTCCCCGGCGAGCCTCTCGCGCCAGTAGGCGAGCTGCTGCTCGAGCCTGTCGCCGGCGAGCCACTCGCGCTGCCACAGCGTGTAGTCGGCGTACTGGACCGCCGGCTCGGTCAGCGGCGAAGCGAGGCGGCGGACGCCGGCCGCATAGAGCGCCGCGATCTCGTCGCTCAGCAGGCCCAGGGACCAGCCGTCGGCCACGATGTGATGCAGGTTGAAGATCCCCACGTGCTCGGTCGCCGACAGGCGCAGCAGCAGGGTGCGGAGCAGCGGCCCGCGCCCCAGGTCGAAGGGGCGTGCGACCTCTCCTTCGACCAGGCACAGCGCCGTCAGCTCCCGCGCTGCCGGTGCCAGGGAGCCGAGATCGACGCAGCGCAGCAGCTGGGGCCGCGGGGAGGCGACGACCTGCACCGGCCCGCCTGCCAGCTGCGGGAAGGTGGTGCGCAGGCTCTCGTGACGCCGGCAGATCTCGCTCATGCCGGCGGCCAGGGCCGGCTGGTCGAGACGGCCCGACAGGCGGAGCACCAGCGGCAGGTTGAAGGCGGCGCTCTGCGGATTGAGCTGGTGCAGCACCCACATCCGCTGCTGGGCGAACGACAGCGGCAGGCGGTCCGGACGCGGACGGTTCCCGGGCGGCGGGACCTCCTGAGCGGCCGCCGTGCCGGACGGCGCGGCGGCGATCACCGCGGCCAGACCGGTGATCGTCGGGTTGTCGAACAGGCTGCGCAGCGGCAGCTCGATGCCAAGCAGGTGGCGGATGCGGGTGACGACCTGCACGGCCGAAAGCGAGTGCCCACCCAGCGCGAAGAAGTCGTGCCGGACCCCGATCCGCTCCACTCCCAGCACCTCTTCCCAAATCTTCGCCAGCGCCGGCTCCACCTCGCCGGCAGGCGCCACGTAGGCGCCCGCCGAGTCGAGGTCCGCGACGTTGGGCTCGGGCAGCCGCTGCCGATCCACCTTGCCGTTGGCGGTCAGCGGCAGCTTCGCCAGGCCCACGTAGACGTCCGGCACCATGTAACCCGGCAGCGAACGCTCGAGGTGCGCCTTGAGGTCCGGCGCCGCCGGCATCTCCCTGGCAACCACGTAGGCGCACAGGAACTTCTGTCCCGAGCGGTCGGTGCGCGCCGTCACCGCCGCCTCCTCGACCGCCGGGTGGCGGCAGAGCTGGCTCTCGATCTCTCCCAGCTCGATACGGAAGCCCCGCACCTTGACCTGGTGGTCGCGGCGCCCCAGGAACTCGAGCTCACCGCACGGCAGCATCCGCCCCAGGTCACCGGTGCGGTAGAGCCGCGCTCCCGCCTGCTCCGCCAAGGGGTCGGGCACGAACGCGGCTGCCGTCTTCGCCGGGTCGGCGGCGTAGCCGCGCGCCACTCCCATGCCACCGATATAGAGGTCCCCGACCACTCCGGGCGGCACCAGCTCGAGGCTGGCGTCCAGCAGGTAGCAGGTGTTGTTCGCCAGCGGGCGCCCGTAGGGGATGCTCGCCAGGCTGGGATCGACGGCCTCGATCGGATGGTAGACCGACCACACCGCCGCCTCGGTGGCACCGCCCAGGCTCACCAGGCGGGCACGCGGGAAGAACCGCCGCGCCCTCTCCGGCAGGCCCACGGGGATCCAGTCGCCGCTGAGGAAGACCAGCTGCACCGACTCGCAACGCAGCGCCGGCGCGGTCTCCTCCAGATAGTCGACCAGCAGGCTCAGGGTCGAAGGCACCGAGTTCCAGAAGGTCACCTGCTGCTCGCGGACCAGCCGCCACAGGAGCGCCGGCTCCCGCACCTCCTCGGCACGCGCCACCACCACCGCGGCCCCTGCCGCCAGGGCGCCGAAGACGTCGTAGACCGAGAGATCGAAGCACACCGACGAAACCATCAGCACCCGCTGCCCGGGACCGATCCCGTACTCCTCGTTGACCCAGTCGACGAGGTTGGCCGCGCTCGCGTGCTCGATCATCACGCCCTTGGGTACTCCGGTCGACCCCGAGGTGTAGATCGTGTAGGCGAGCTGCGACGGCAGGGCGAGCGCCGGCAGCGGTGCGCCGGATTCGCGGGCCAGGTCCGCGGCGGCAGGCGCCAGCCAGCTCACCTCGACCTCCCCGCCGAGGTCGTAGACCCGGTCGGCCACCACCCGTCGCACCCCCGACTGGCGCACGATGTGCGCCTTGCGGGCGGCCGGGTAGTCCGGCTCCAGCGGCACGTACGCGGCCCCGGCCTGGACCACGGCGAGCATCGCCACCACCAGCTGCGCGGAACGCTCGCAGACCAGACCCACGTTCTCGCCGGGCGCGACGCCGGCGGCCACCAGGTGGCGCGCCAGGCGGTTCGCCCGTGCCGCGAGCTCACCGTAGGCGAGCGTTCGCCCGCCGCACAGGACAGCCAGCTCCTCCGGCCGGAGCGCCGCCTGCTCGGCGAAGCCGTCGTGCAGCAGCCGCGGCGGGCGCCGGCGGGCGGTGGAGTTGAAGGCGCCGACGAGGCTATCGCGCTCGCTCGCCCCGAGCAGCGACTCGCAGCCGAGCGGGGCCTCCCGTTGGCGCGCCAGGGCGTCGAGGATCCGCAGGTAGAGGCCCAGCGCCTGCTCGACGTCGCCAGGCGTGAAGTGGCGGGGCGAGAACTTGATCCGCACCGTGAGGACGTCCAGGGTGGTCGAGACTTCCAGGTCGAGCAGCGTGTTGGTCATCTCGTTGCCGCGCACCGGCGGCGGCTCGTCCTGCCCCGGATCGATCATCGGCTGGAACAGCACGTTTTCCCGCAGCTCGGTGAGCAGATGGAAGTCCATGAAGTTGAACAGGACGTCGAAGATCGGGTTCTCGGCCGCGCCTCGCCCCCCGGCCAGCGCGGCGATGTCCACCAGCGGGATCTCGTGCTCGCGGCAGCTCGTCAGATAGTCGCCAACCCGCCGGACCAGCGAGGACCCGCTTTCGCCGGCGCGCATCCGCATGCGGACCGGAATCGAGTTGAGGAAGCAGCCGAGAATGCGGTCGCCGTCCGGCAGCCCCGGCCGGTCGTGCGAGACGACGCCGGTGACGACGTCCGCCTCGCCGGTGAGGACGTGGAGGAGATGGACGTGGGCCGCCAGGCAGAGCGCCTTGAAGGGGACGTGCAGCTCGGCGGCGCGAGCGCGGAGCGCCGCGATCAGGCCCGGCTCGGGCCGGAGCTGGCGCGCCTCCATGCCGCCCGCCTCGCCGCCGGTCCGGGAGCGCTGGAAGGGCAGCCGGTTGCGCTCGAAACCGGCCAGGGTCTCGCGCCAGAACGTCTCGGTGGCCGCGGACCGCTCGCGCCCGAGCGTGATCGCCAGGTGGTCCTTGTAGGTGCTGGCGAGCGGCGCGAGGGCGGTGATCGCCGCGAGGTCCGGCCGCGCGCAGAGGTCGTTGAGCTCGAGCCACAGCGCCATGTTGCTCCAGCCGTCGAGCATGGCGTGGTGAACGGTCAGTGCCACGCACCAGGTCTCGCCGCCCAGGTGGAACAGCCGTAGCCGCCAGAGCAGCCCGCCGGCGAAGTCGAAGCGGTGGCCGAGGTCCGCGGCGCAATAGCGCTCGATCCGCTGCCGCTGCGCCGCCTTGGGCAAGTGCTCCAGATCCTCGACCTCCCGTGGCAGCGGCAGCCTGGCATGCACCACCTTGAGCGGCTCGGCGAAGCCGTAGAGGTGGAAGGTGCTGCGCAGGATGGGGTGGCGGCCGGCGACGAGCTCGAAGGCGCGGAAGAAGGTGTCGACGTCGGGGATCGAGACCAGATGGACGAACTGGTCGTGATAGACGGGCTGCTCGGGCAGCAGCAGCGTGTAGTAGATCATCCCCTTCTCGGTGGCGCTCAGGGGGAAGAAGTCCTCGCGGCCGGCCGGCAGCTTGGCGCGCTGGACCGCGTCGCCCAGCACCGCGCTCTGGAAGCGCTCGATCGCCGCCAAGCCGGCCGCGCGCTCCTGCTCGTGCGAGCGGCCGGCCGCTCCCTTTGCCCACTGGGCGGCCATCGCCGACACGGTCTGGTGCTTGAAGACGTCCTGGACCCTGATCGCCCTGCCCAGGCGCTCCTTGACCAGCCCGGCCAGCCGTACCGCCTGCATCGAGTCGCCGCCCAGATCGAAGAAGTTGTCCTCGACCCCGACGCGCTCGGCCCCCAGCAGCTCGGCCCAGACCGCGGCCAGCCGCCGCTCCAGGTCGGTCCACGGCGCCGCATGGTCCCCAGCCGGGGCCCGGTCCGGCCCGGCGGGCGCCGCGGGCAGCGCCTCGCGGTCCACCTTGCCGTGGGCGGTCAGCGGCAGCCGCTCGAGTAGCACGAAAGCCGACGGCACCATGGGCTCGGGCTGGCGCTCGCGCAGGTACTGACGCAGCGCCGGGGCCGTCAGCCCGGCGCGGGCCGGCACCACGTAGGCGACCAGCCGCCGCTCCCCTCCCGGCTGCGGCCGCACCACGGCCACCGCCTCGGCCACGCCGGGATGCGCCTCGAGCGCCGCCTCGATCTCGCCCAGCTCGATGCGGAAACCCCGGATCTTCACCTGATGGTCGATCCGGCCCAGGTGCTCCAGGTCGCCGTCCTCCCGATAGCGCACCAGGTCGCCCGAGCGGTACAGCCGCGCGCCGGACCGCTCGCCGGACGGATCGGGCACGAACCGCGCCGCGGTCAGCTCCGGCCGGCCGAGATACCCGCGCGCCACCCCCGCTCCGCCGACGCACAGCTCCCCCGCCACGCCGATCCCGACCGGCCGCTGCCGGCGATCGAGCAGCTGCAGCCCAAGGTCCGGGATCGCCGCGCCGATCGGGCTTCCCGGCCTTTCCGGGTCGGCCGGCACGAGGGGCCGATAGGTGACGTGGACCGTCGTCTCGGTGATGCCGTACATGTTGACCAGCCGCGGGCGCTCCACCGGATGCCCGTGCCACCACCGGCGCAAGACGCCGAGCTCCAGGGCCTCGCCGCCAAAGACCACCAGGCGCAGCGCGGCGAGCGGGCTGGCGCCGGCGGCGGCGACCAGCTGGCCGAAGGCCGACGGCGTCTGGCTGAGCACCGTCACCTGCTCCTGCTGCAGGAGGTCGCGGAACGCCTCGGGCGAGCGGCTGGTCCAGTACGGCACGACCACCAGGCGCCCGCCATGCAGCAGCGCCCCCCAGATCTCCCACACCGAGAAATCGAAGGCGTACGAATGGAACAGCGTCCAGACGTCGCGCTCGTCGAAGCCGAACCAGGCCTGGGTGGCCGCGAACAGGCGCACCGCGTTGCGGTGTTCGACCAGCACGCCCTTCGGCCGCCCCGTCGAGCCCGAGGTGTAGATCACGTAGGCCAGGTTGCCGGGTAGGGTGCGGGGCCGGAAAGGCGCGCCCGCTTCCGGATCGCTCGGCGCGGCCTCGCCGGCGTCCAGCAACAGCAGCCGCAGCCTGCCCGGTGCCAGCTGCTCGAACCCTGGGGCAAAGCGGCGCTGGGTGAGCAGGATCGGCGCCCGGCTGTCGGCGAGGATGAAACCCTGGCGCTCGCGGGGGTAGTCCGGGTCGATTGGCACGTAGGCGCCACCCGCCGCGAGCACGCCGAGCACCGCCACCACCAGCTCCGCGCTCCGCGCCAGGCACAGCGCCACCGGCACCTCGGGCCCGACTCCCAGCTCGCGCAGGCGCCCCGCCAGCGCCGCGGCGCGCCGCTCGAGGTCGCCGTAGCTCAGGCACTCCGCTCCCGAGCTCACCGCCACCGCCTCCGGACACCGCCGCGCCACGGCCGAGAACAGCTCGTGGAGTCCGAGGCCGCTGGCATGGCGCTCCCGCACGGCGTTCCACTCCCACAGCAGCTGGTGGCGCTCCGCGGCCGAGAGCCACGGCAGCTGCGAGAGCCGCGCCGTGGGGTCTGCCGCGGCGGCCGCGAGCAGCTCGCGGAAGTGCCCCTGGAAGCGGCGCACCGCCGCGGCGTCGAACAGGTCGCGGTCGTACTCCCAGGCGCCGCCCAGGCCCGCGGCCGTGCGCGTCAAGCCGACCGTCAGGTCGAACTTGGTGCTCTCGACCGGGAGATCGAGCAGCGTCAGGCGCAGCCCCGGCAGCTCCAGGGTGTCGCCCATCGGCTCCTGCAGCGCCAGGACCACCTGGAACACCGGCGAGTGCGCCAGGCTGCGCTCGGTCTGCAGCTCGTCGACCAACCTCTCGAAAGGCAGGTCCTGGTGAGCGAAGGCCTCGATGGTGACCTGCCGCACCCGCACCAGCAGCTGCAGGAAGCTCGGGTCGCCCGCCAGGTCGGCGCGCAGGGCCACCATGTTGACGAAGAAGCCGATCAGCTGTTCGGTCTCCAGCTGGTTGCGGCCCGCCACCGGCGCCCCCACCACCACGTCCTCCTGGCCGGTGAGGCGCGACAGCAGGGCCATGAATCCGGCCAGCAGCGCCATGAAGAGCGTCGCGCCGCCTTCGCGCTGCGCGCCGGCGAGCTCCAGGACGCACTCCTCAGGCAGCGTGAACGGCAGCTGCGCGCCGCGCAACCGCCGCACCGGCGGCCGCGGCCGGCAGAGCGGCAGATCGAGCACCGCGGGCGCCCCCTGCAGGCGCTGCCGCCAGGTCCGCAGCTGCCGCTCGAGGCGCTCGCCGGTCAGCCACTGGCGCTGCCAGGCGGCAAAGTCGGCATACTGCATCGGCAGCGGCGGCAGGCCGCCTGACGGCGAGCGCCGCGCCCTCGCGGCACCGTACAGGGCTGCCACCTCGCGCGTCAGCACCGCGACCGACCAGCCGTCGAAGGCGATGTGGTGCACGTCGAGCAGCAGGACGTGCCGCTGGCCCGCCAGCCGCACCAGGAAGGCGCGCAGCAGGGAGTCGCGCGCGAGATCGAACGGCCGCCGCGCCGCCGCGGCGCCGAGCCGGCGCGCCACGGCGGCCCGCTCGGGCACCGGCATCCTGCCCAGATCGACCAGCGGCAGAGTCCAGGCGGTGGGCGGCGCGACCTGCGGTAGCGGCTCCGTCTCGCCCGCCACCTCGACGAAGGTCGTACGGAGCACCGCGTGGCGCGCCACGACCTCGCCCAGGGCGGCGGCGAGCGCCTCGCGGTCGAGCTCGCCGGCCAGCTCGAGCGCTGCCGGGACGTTGTAGGCCGGGCTCCCCGGGTCGAGCTGCTGGAGGAACCAGAGGCGCCGCTGCGCGAAGGAGAGGACCGGGCGGGCGGTCCGCGGCGAGGCCTGAATCGGCGCCGCCTCGTCGCCGCCGCGGACCGCCAGCCGCGGCTCGACCGCGGCGGCCAGCCCGCGGATCGTGGGCGACTCGAACACCGTCTCGACCGCCAGCCCGACGCCCAGGGCCTTGCGGATGCGGGAGACCAGCTGCACCGCCAGGAGAGAGTGGCCGCCCAGCGCGAAGAAGTCGTCGTCGATCCCCGGCGCCCGATTGCCGAGCAGCTGCGCCCAAAACCCGGCGATCACCATCTCGACCCTGGTGCGGGGCGCCTGGGCGGGCGCCGTGCGCGTCGCCGCGATGGTGGTCGCGGCCAGCGTCCGCCGATCCACCTTGCCATGGCCGGTCAGCGGCAACGCCGCGAGGACGGTGAAGGTCCCGGGCACCATGTAGGCAGGAAGCCTCTCCTCCAGGAACCGGCGCAGGGTGACGGCATCCGCCGCGCCGCTGACGAAGGCTGCCAGGCGGACTTCGGCGCCGCGCCCCTGGGCCACGACGGCGGCCTCGCGCACTCCGGGATGCCTGGCCAGCAGCGCCTCCACCTCTCCCGGCTCGATCCGGAACCCCCGGATCTTCACCTGGTGGTCGGTCCGGCCCAGGAACTCGGCCGTGCCGTCGCGCCGCAGGCGCGCCCGGTCCCCGGTGTGGTACAGGCGCTCTCCCGGCGTTTCCCCGAAGGGGTTCGGCACGAAGCGCTCGGCGGTGAGATCCGGCCGGCCCAGGTAACCCCGCGACACGCCCGCTCCGCCTACGTAGAGGTCGCCCGGCACCCAGGGCGGCACCGGCTGCCGCCGCGCGTCGAGCAGGTAGAGCCGGGCGTTGGCGATCGGCCGTCCGATCGGCACCGTCCTGGCGCTCGGCTCGCCTGCCTTCACCTCGTGCGTGCTGCACGCCACTGACGTCTCCGTTGGACCGTACGAGTTGAGCACCCGCATCCCCGGCGCCCGGCGCCGCCACCACTCCACCGCCTCGCCGTCGAGCGCCTCGCCGCCCACCACCAGCAGCCCGCTCCGGCCCGAGAGATCGCTGTCCGCCAGCGTCTCCGCCAGCGCGCCGAGGTGCGCCGGCGTCAGCTTGAACAGCTCGCAGTCGCCGGCCCGCAGCGCGGCGGCGAGCGCCTCCACCCCGCGTTGCTCGGGCAGCAGCTCCACGCGGCCGCCGCAGATCAGCGGCGTGAGCAGGCTGGTCACCGTCAGGTCGAAGCCGAGCGGCGTGTGCACGGCCGCGGCGCTCCCCTCCTCGAGGCCGAGAGCCGCGGCCGCCCAGCGGAGGTAGTTCACCACCCCGCCGTGCGGCACCATCACTCCCTTGGGCGCCCCCGTCGAGCCCGAGGTGTAGAGGACGTAGGCGAGGTTCTCGGCAACGGCCGGCTGCCTCGGCTCCGCCGCCTCGCGCGGCTCCCGCGCGGCGCCGTCTGCGCCTGGGCCGTCCAGCTCGAGCACCGGCACCCCGCCCGCCTCCGGCAACCGTGGCCGCAGCTCCCGGCGGGTGAGCAGCGCCCCGGGCCGCGCGTCCGCTATCAGGTACGCCAGCCGTGCCGGCGGATGCCCGGGATCGAGCGGCAGGTAGGCGCCGCCGGCCGTGAGCACCGCCAGCATCCCCAGCACCATCTCCGGCGAACGCTCGATGCAGAGCCCCACCACCACCTCCGGCCCGACCCCCGCCCGGCGCAACTGCCACGCCCAATGCCGGCTCCGCGCCGCCAGCTCGCCGTAGGTGACGGACTGTCCGCCGCGACTCACGGCGACCGCCTCCGGCGTCCGCGCCGCCTGGGCGGCAAACAGCTCGGCCAGGGTGGCCGTCCGCGGCTCGGTCAGCGTGGCCGTCCCCGGCCAGCGCACCGCCGTCGCGTTCCACTCCACCAGCAGCTGCTGCCGCGCCACCGGGCCGAGCAGCGGCAGCTCCTCGAGCCGTTCGCCGGGAGCGCCGGCCACCGCGGCGAGCAGGGTGTGGAAACTCGCGGCCAGCAGGTCCACGGTGGCGGCGTCGAACAGGTCGCGGTCGTACTCGATCGTCGCCGCCAGATCGCGGGCGGTCTCCTCGACGAACAGCGTGAGGTCGAACTTCGTGGTGCGGCTGGCAACCGGCAGCCGGCGCAGGGTGAGGCCGCCGAATGGCACCTCCTCGCCGCCCGCGGCATTTTCCGGGGTACCCGGGGTTCCCGGGGTACCCGGGGTACCCGGGGACGCCTGCTGCAGGACGAACATGACCTGGAACAGTGGCGCGTGGGCACGGCTCCGGGCCGGCGCCAGCTCCTCCACCAGCTTCTCGAAAGGCAGCTCCTGGTGCGCCAGGGCGGCGAGCGCCGTCTCCCGCGTCTGCGCCAGCAGGTCCACGAACGCGAGCTCCGGGCGCAGGCTGGCGCGCAGCACCAGCGTGTTGACGAAGCAGCCGATCAGGGCCTCGATCTCGGGGTGGTTGCGGCCCGCCACCGGCGTGCCGACGCTCGACTCCGGCTGGCCGGAGCAGCGCATCAGCAGGGCGTGGAAACCCGCCAGCAGGGTCATGAACAGCGTCGCATCCTGCCCCCGGCCGAGCGCCCGCAGCGCGTCCGCCAGCGCCGCCGGCAGCAGCAGCTCGCGGCTGCCTCCCCGATGGCGCTGCACCGCCGGCCGCGGACGGTCCGTGGGCAGCTCGAGCAGCTGCGGCCCGGGCGCCAGCTGCTCTCGCCAGTAGGTCAGCTCGCGCTCGAGCGTCTCGCCTGCCAGCCATTGCCGCTGCCACCAGGCGAAGTCCGCATACTGCACCGCCAGCGGCGGTAGGGACGGCCGGGACGGCCGGCCGCCCGCCCGCGGCGCATAGAGCGACGCCAGCTCACGGATGAGCACGCCTGCCGACCAGCCGTCGAAGACGACGTGGTGCACCGTCAGCACCAGCCAGTGGTCGCCGTCGTCCAGACACAGCAGCAGGGTGCGAGCGAGCGGCCCTCGCTCGAGATCGAACGGCCGGCCCCAGTCCAGGCCGGCGACGCGGCGCGCCTCGCTCTGCCGCCGGCCCGCGGCAAGGCACCGGAGATCGAGGACCGGCAGCGGCCAGGGCCCCGGCGCCGCGATCCGCTGCACCGGCTCGCCCGCGAACGCGCCGCCAGGCTGCTGGGGCTCGCCAAAGGTGGTGCGCAGCGCCTCGTGCCGTTCCAGGACCGCGTCGAAGCTGGCGGCGAGCGCCGCCCGGTCCAGCGGCCCCGTCAGGCGCATCGCTGCCGGGACGTTGTAGACCGCGCTTGCCGGCTCGAGCTGGGCGATGAACCAGAGCCGCTGCTGCGCGAAGGAGAGCGGCAGCGGCAGGTCGCGGCCCACCGGCCGGATCGGCGGCATTGCGGCCGCGGTACCGCGGCTCAGCTCGGCAGCCACGCTGGCGGCCAGGGCGGCGACCGTCGGCTGCTCGAAGAGCGTGCGCACCGGCAGCTCCACGCCAAAGGACTGGCGCAGGCGCGAGACGACCCGGGTGGCCAGCAGCGAGTGGCCGCCCAGCGCGAAGAAGTTGTCCAGGGCCCCCACCGCCGGCAGGCCCAGCAGCTCCGCCCAGATCCGGGCCACGGCCTCTTCGATGGGCGTCCGCGGCGCCACCAGCTCCGCCGCCACTCCCGCCCGGTCGCGTGCCACCTCCGGGAGTGCGGCACGGTCCACCTTCCCGTTGGTGGTCAGCGGCAGCGATTCGAGGAGCACGAGATGCGCGGGGACCATGTAGTCGGGTAGCTCGTTCCTGAGGAAGCGGACCAGCTCCGCCACCAGGCCGGGCGCCGGGCCTGACCGGGGCACGACGTAGGCCACCAGGCGCTTGTCCGCGCTGGCCGGGGAGGCGCCCGCGGCACCGGTCTCGGCGCGCGCCAGGACCACCGCCGCTTGCACCGCGGGATGGCGCGCGAGCACGCCCTCGACCTCTCCCAGCTCGATACGGAAACCCCGGACCTTCACCTGCTGATCGATCCTCCCCAGGAACTCCAGGGCGCCGTCCAGGCGGCGGCGGGCGAGGTCGCCGGTGCGGTAGCACCTCTCGCCGCCGCGGTCGACGAACTTCTGGGCCGTCAGGTCCTCCCGGCGCCAGTAGCCGCGGCTGACGCCGCGGCCCCCGATCCAGATCTCGCCCGGCACGCCGATCGGCACCGGGTTGCCTGCCGCATCGCAGACATGGAGGACTGCACCGGGCAGCGGCCGCCCCAGCAGCGGCAGCGCCTCTCCCTGGCCTGCGGCCGGCACCGGGTGCGCCGTGCACAGGATGGTGGCCTCGGTCGGCCCGTAGAGCACCCAGACGCGGGCCTGCGGGACGGTCTCGCGGAGGTCTTGCAGCAGCTCCGCCGGCACCGTGTCGCCGCCGACGAAGATGGTCCGCAGGCGCCGCCCGCTTTCCCGACCCGGAGAGCGCCGCATCGCGTCCACCACCTGGCGCATCAGCGCCGGCACGGCGTGGAGGTGGGTCGCCTCGCCGAGCTCCGCCGCCAGCCACTCGACGTCGAGCGTCGGCCCCCGCGACGAGAGGACCGAGGTGCCGCCCGCCAGCAGGGGCGAGAGCAGCTCGAACAGGAAGATGTCGAAGGAGAAAGGCGCCACACAGGGCATGCGGTCCCCGGGAGAGAACCGGAAGCGGCGCCGCGTCGCCGCCAGGACCGCCGCCAGGCTGCCGCGCTCGACCTCCACCGCCTTGGGTTGCCCGGTCGTCCCGGAGGTGTAGATCCGGTAGGCGAGGTCGCCCGGCAGCGCCCGGAGCGGCAGCGCGCCGGCGCGTTCGCCGGGCCGGCCCTCGGCGCCGCCGGCCTGATCGGCCTCATCGGCCTCGTCGGCCTCGCCACGGGCGTCGAGCCGCAGCACCCGTGCCGCGCACGGGGGGAGCGTCGCCGCCAGCTCCTCGCAGGTGAGCACGAAAGGCGCCGCCGAGTCGTCGAGCAGGAAGGCCAGTCGGGGGCGCGGCAGCGCCGGGTCGAGCGGCAGGTAGGCGCCGCCCGCCCGCCAGATGGCCAGCAGCCCGACCACCAGAGCGGTCGACCGCTCGAGGTAGAGGCCCACGGTCACGCCCGGACCCACGCCCGCCACGCGCAGCCGCCGGCCCAGGCCGTCGACCCGGCGGTCGAGATCGGCGAACGACAGGCTTTCGCCGCCGCAGGTGAGGGCCACCGCCGCGGGGGCCCTGGCCGCCTGAGCTGCGAAGATCTCCATGACGTCGGCGGCGCCCGTGAGGGCCTCGCCGCTCCCGCCGTCGTTCCACTCGACCACCGCCTGGTGCCGCTCGGCCGGAGTGAGCAGCGGCAGCCTGGAGATCGGCGACCCGGGATCGGCCACGGCGGCCGCCAGCAGGGTCTGCAGGTGGGCGATCATGCGGCGGGCGGTGGGCGCGTCGAAGAGGTCGGCGCTCCAGCGGAGATGCCCGTCCAGACGGTCCTCCACCTCGGTGAGCGTCAGCCCCAGATCGAACTGGGCGGTGGGCTCCGGGAGCTCGAGCGGCTCGAGCGTGAGGCCGGCGACGCTCAGCCGCTCGAGCGGCACGTTCTGCAAGGCGAACATCACCTGGAACAGGGGATTGTGCGAGAGGAATCGCTGCGGCCGCAGGCGTGAGACGAGACGCTCGAATGGCAGCTCCGCCTCGGCGTAGGCCTCGAGCGCGACCTCCCGGACGCGCGCCTGCAACTCGGCAAAGGTGGGGTCGCCCGAGAGGTCGAACCGCAGCGCCAGACTGTTGACGAAGAACCCGATGAGGTCCTCGGTCTCCGGCTGGTGGCGCCCCGCAACCGGGGTGCCGATCGTCAGGTCGTCCTGCCGCGCGGCCCGCCCGAGCCAGACGGCCCAGGAGGCGACCAGCGTCATGAACAGGGTCACCCCCTGCCGGCGGCCGAGCGCGGCGACCTGTCCGACGAGACCGGGGCCGATCCGGAAATAGGCGCTCGCCCCCCGGGAGGTCTGCACCGCCGGCCGGAGATGATCGAGCGGCAGCTCGAGGATCGAGGGGGCGCTCGCGAGCCGCCGCGAATAGGCGCTATCCTCCTCCGCCCCGGCGGCCGACAGCCGGCCGCGTTCCCACACCGCAAAGTCGCCGTACTGGATCGGCAGCTCGGGGAGCGGCGAGGGGCGCCCGGCACCGAAGGCCTCGTACAGGGTCACCAGCTCGCGCATCAGGACGGCGTGGGACCAGGCGTCGCTGACGATGTGATGGGTGGTCAGCAGCACCATGTGGTCCTGAGGCGCGAGCCGCAGCAGCCGGGGCCGGAAGAGCGGCCCCTCGGCGAGGTCGAATGGCACCTCCACATCGTGCTGCACGAAGACCCGCCGGGCCTCTCGCTCGGCGCCGGCGGGAGAGAGCCCCGCCAGGTCGATCCGCGGCAGGTGGAGCCGCGGCAGCGGCAGGACCAGCTGCACCGGATCGCCGTCCGTGACCCGGAACACGGTGCGCAGAGCCTGGTGCCGGCGCAGCACCTCCAGCAGGGCAGCTTCGAGGGTCGCGACGTGGAGCCGGCCGGAGATCCGGATCCCCAGCGGCAGGTTGTAGCCCACCTGTCCCGGCTGCAGCTGCTCGAGGAACCAGAGCCGCTGCTGGGCGAAGGAGAGCGGCGCCGGTCCGCTCGCCGCCCGCCGCGGGATCTGCTGCTGCACGGGCCCTGCAACCGTCTGCCCTGGCGTCTGGCGGAGCCGCTCGACGACGGTGGCCAGATCGGCCACGGTGGCGGCCTCGAACAGCTTGCCGAGCGGCACCTCGACGCCGAGCGCCTCGCGGACCCGCGACATCAGCCGGGTGCCGAGGAGGGAGTGCCCGCCGAGCTCGAAGAAGTCGTCGAAGACGCCGACCCGGTCGATGCCCAGCACGTTGCCCCAGATCGCCGCCAGACGCTCTTCGAGCTCTCCCCGGGGAGCGAGGTAGGCGGTCTCGAGGTCGGGCCGGGGGTGCACGCCGGCCGCCGGGCCCAATGACTCGGCGAGCTTTTCGGCGGTGATGGCGCGCGCCCGCGCCAGCACCTCGGGCAGCGGCTGCACCGAGACCGCGACCTGCGGCAGGTGGTTGCCGGCGAGGATCCAGCCGAACGCCTCCACCGCCTGCTCCGGCGGCATGCTCGCCGGCGCCGCCACCATCGCCGGCGCCGGCGGGCTGGCGCGCGTCCGGCCGCGGAGGGTCGCGGCGACGTCCACCCGCTTGAGCGTGAAGCTCTCGATCCGGACCTGCTCGAGACCCGTCTCGTCGACCATCGCGAGGTCGAAGGAGAGGATCTCCCGCGATTGCTCGGCGCGCAGGCGCGTGTGGCTGTACAGCCGCGGCGGCAGCGGACCCAGCATCCGCAGGCGCTTGTAGGACAGCGGCAGGTAGTAGTGACCGGCGGCGCCCGGCACGTAGCGCTCGGCGAAGCTGGTGGCGGCGTCGAGCAGCGCCGGGTGGAGGGCGAAGCCCGCGACGTCGCCGGCGAACTCGGGCGCCAGCTCGACGACGCCGACGAGCTCGTCGTCTCGGCGGTAGATCCTCTTGAGCCCCTCCCAACGCGGACCGAGGCCGGCCTGCTTGAGGTCCTCCCGGTAGTCCTCGCCGAGCACCTCCTCCCCCCAGCCGGCAAACGACGACACGTCGATGCGGACCCGCTCCTCGCCGGTCGCCCTGCCCACCTCGCCGGTGACGTGCTCCTGCCAGCCATCGCCAAGCCGGCTGCGCGCCGAGAAGCGGTGGAAGCCGTCGCCGTTGCCCCGCAGCACGAGCTGCAGCTCGCGGGTCTCGCCGTCGTCGACCTGCAGCGGGGTCACGAACTGCACGTCGCGGAGCTCGATCGCGCCGTCCGTCCCGGCCACGCCGCGGTACGCCGCGCTCGCCATCTCGAGGTAGGCGGTGCCGGGCACCAGGGGGTAACCGCCCAGCCGGTGCTCGTCCAGGACCCAGGTCTCGCTCGGCGAGAGGTGGGCCACGAAGACCTCGACGCCGTCGCCGGCCACGCCCCGCTCGCGCAGCAGCGGATGCGGGAACGGTTCGAGGCCCGTGACCTCGGGGTCCGGCTCGCCTGCCGCCGCCGGCCGCCGCGCTGCCATGCCCACGTCGCGCCAGGAGTCCCAATCGATCGAGATCACCGGCAGCTCGCCGGACATGGACTGGGCGAAAGCGTCGAGGAAGGCGTTGGCGGCGGTGTAGTCGAACTGGCCGGGGCCGCCGGTCAGGGCGTTGAGCGACGAGCAGAGCACCAGGAAGTCGGGCGGCTCCGCCGCAAGGAGCTCGGCCAGCACCTGCGTCCCGAGGACCTTGGGCGCCAGCACCGCCGCGGCCTCCTCGCGGGTGCGGAACTGCATCAGGCCGCCCCCCGGCACCCCCGCCGCATGGATCACCCCGTCGATACGCCCGCTGCGCTGCCGCACCTCGGCGAGCAGCCGTCGCATCGCCTCGGCGTCGGTGACGTCGGCGGCGACGATGGAGACCTCGCCGCCCGCCGCCTCGAGCTCGCAGAGCCGCCGGCCGAGCAGCGCCCGCCGTCCCCCGTCGCGGGCCAACGCCGGCCAGGCGTCCCTCCCGGGGAAGCTCGAGCGGCTGCTCAGCACCAGCTTCACCTTCGCCTGGCGGACGAGGAAGCCGGCGAGCTCGAGGCCCACGCCACCGAGGCCGCCGGTGATGAGATAGGTGCCGCCCTCCCGCAGCGGCAGTGGCCCCCGGGACCGCGGCAGCGGCAGCGGCTCGAACACCCGCCGCCAGCGTTCCGTGCCGCGATAGGCGACGGCCTCTGCCGCCGGCTGGGCCAGCTCGGCCGTCAGCAGGTCGAGCAGCCGGCGTCCCTGCCGGCTCCCCCCGGGCAGGAGGTCGACGTCGATCGTGGCGCAGCTGATCCCGGGATACTCCTGCGGCAAGGTGATCGCCGGGCCGAGCAGGGTCGCCCGCGCCGGCACCAGCTGGTCGCCGCGGGTCACCCGCTGCACGCCGGTCGAGACGACGCCCAGGTGGAGGGGCGGCTGGCGGCCCGCCGGCCGGCCGTCGCCCAGGGCCCGGGCGAGCAGCCAGAGGCTGTGGAAACCCCGCTCCAGCTCCGCGTCCAGCGAGCGCTCGGCGCCGACGCTCCACAGGTGGACGATGCGCGCCGGGGCATGGCCGCGCCGGGCGAGCCGATCGAGCAGGGCGCCATAGTCCGCCGCCTCGCCGGGGCGGAGCGCGAAGTCACCCGCCGTGCTCTCCACGAACCGCTCGGCGGCGCGGACCACCGTCACCACCTGGCCGCGCTCCCGCAGCCGCGCGGTAAGGCCGTCCCCCAGGCCCGCTTCGTCGGCGAAGACCAGCCACCGCTCCGCGTCCTCGCCGGTGGGCAGGGCGCTCTCGGCGGGCGGCAGCGCCTGGTGCCAGAGCGGCGCCCAGAACCAGCCGGCGAGATTCTCCACCCCCGCGCCCGCGGCACGCCGGCGCACCGGTAGCGAGGGCGCGCTCGGCTCCACCCAGTAGCGCTGGCGCTCGAACGGATAGGTCGGCAGCGGCAGCCGCCGGCGGCGCTCCTGGGCATAGAACCCGGTCCAATCGACCTCGACACCCGCCAGCCAGAGCTGCCCCAGGGCGCGCAGCAGCGTCGCGCCCGCCGCCCGCCCATCGCCCTCCCGCCCGTCACCCGCCGGCGGCAGGCTGGCCAGCACCGATGGCGCGCTCGGCCGCTCCGGGTGCTGGCGGGCCAAGGTGGTGAGCGCCTGCCCTGGCCCCACCTCCAGCAGCACCGCCGAGGGCCGCGTGAAGAGTGTCGAGAGACCTGCCGAGAGGCGTACCGTCTCGCGCAGGTGCCGGACCCAGTAAGCGGGCGACGTCGCTTCCTCGGGCCGGATCCACGTCCCGGTCAGGTTCGAGACGAAGGGGATCGCCGGGGGGTCGAGGCGCAGCTCCCCAAAGGCGGCGGCGAAGGCCGGCAGGACCGGATCCATGGCCGCCGAATGGAAGGCGTGCGAGGTGTGCAGGCGCCGCACCTCGTGCCCGAGCTCCGCCAGCCGCGCGGCCAGCCCGTCCACCTCGCCGGTGCCGCCCGACACCACGCACATCGCGGGGCCGTTGACCGCGGCCAGCGACAGCCCGCCGAGCAGCGGCCGCAGCTCCGCCTCGGACAGCGGCACCGCCAGCATCGCCCCGCCCGGCAGCTCCTGCATCAGGCGCCCGCGCTCGGCCACCAGCCGCAGGGCGTCCGCGAACGAAAAGACCCCGGCAAGACAGGCGGCAACGTACTCGCCGACGCTGTGGCCAAGCATCGCCTGCGGCCGGATGCCCCACGACATCCAGAGCCTGGCAAGGGCGTGCTCGACGACGAACAGCGCCGGCTGGGCGAGCGCCGTCTGTTCGAGGCGCGCGGCCGCCGCTGCCGCGTCCGCCGCCGCCGGATAGAGCGCCTGCCGCAGGTCCAGTCCGAGGTGGGGCCGCAGCAGCTCCGCGCCGCGATCCACCTCGTCGCGGAAGATCGGTTCGCTCGCATAGAGCTCGGCACCCATCCCGGGGCGTTGCGAGCCCTGGCCGGGGAAGAGGAAAAAGACCTGGCGGGAGCCGGCGTCGCGGACGCGGGTCAGCACCCGCTTCGGGTCGACCGCGCCGAGGACCCGGACGGCATCCGCCGTGCTCGCGGCGACGACGCACCGCCGATGGTCGAGCTCGCTCCTCCCCGCCGCCAGGGTGTGTGCCACGTCCGCGAGCTCGAGTTCGGGGTGCCGCTCGAGGTGCTCCGCGAGCTGGCGGGTGGCCTGCTCGAGGGCAGCGGCGGTCCGGGCCGAAAGCACCAGCAGCTGGTGCGGACGCGGCGGGCTTCCCGGCGCCGCCGCCGGCGCTTCCCCCAGCACCACGTGCGCGTTGGTGCCGCCGATGCCGAAGGAGCTCACGCCGGCCCGCCGCGGGCCCTGGTCGCGCCACGCGGCCGCCGCGACCGGAACGTAGAACGCGCTAGCCGCGAGATCGATCTGCGGGTTCGGCCGCGTGAAATGCACCAGCGGCGGGATCACTCCCCGCTCGATCGCCAGCGCCGCCTTGATCAGCCCGGCGATCCCGGCGGCCGCGTCGAGGTGCCCGATATTGCTCTTGAGCGAGGTCAGGGCGCAGCTGCCGGGCGCCGCGGCCCCGAAGACCCGGGCGAGAGCGGCGAACTCGATCGGATCGCCGAGCTGGGTGCCGGTGCCGTGGGCCTCGACCAGGCCGATCGCACCCGCGTCGGTCCCCGCCAGCGCCTGGGCGATGGCCATCACCTCTGCCTGCCCATCGACGCTGGGCGCCGTGTAGCCCAGCTTCTCCGAGCCATCGTTGTTGATCGCCGATCCCAGGATCACGGCGACCACGGTGTCGCCGTCAGCCACCGCCTCGGCCAGGCGCTTGAGGACCACCAGACCGACGCCTTCGCCGTCCAGGGTGCCGGCTGCCGACGCGTCGAAGGGGCGGCAGTGCCCATCCGGCGAGAAGATGTCGCCCACCTGATAGGTGTGCCCCCCGGCACGGGGCACCAGCAGCCGTACGCCGCCGGCGAGCGCCAGGTCGCACTCGTGGCTGAGCAGGCTCTGCACGGCGAGGTGGACGGCGACGAGCGAGGTCGAGCAGGCGGTTTGCACCGTCAGGCTCGGACCGCGCAGGCCGAGCTTGTAGGAGATACGGGTGGCCAGGAAGTCGGTGCCGCTCGCCAGCATCGCCTGGTAGAGGCCCACCGCGTCCATCACCTCCGGGTTGTGCTGGAGATTGGAGAGCAGGTAGGTGTTGATGCCCGC
Organism: uncultured Acidobacteriota bacterium; assembly: GCA_963732005.1. GTDB lineage: Bacteria > Acidobacteriota > Thermoanaerobaculia > Multivoradales > UBA5704 > JASLEW01. Next base: position 903,163 of record CAVSXT010000005.1, on the reverse strand, counting down.
TCCGGCAAAGACGCCGATCGGACCGGCGAACCGGTGCGGCGCGTAACCCGCACGCTCGAGCGCCTCCCAGGCGCATTCGAGGAGCAGGCGATGCTGGGGATCGATCACCTCGGCTTCACGGGGAGTGAAACCGAAGAGCGCGGCGTCGAACAGCTCGCAGCCGGCGACGACGGCCCGCGCGGGGACGAAAGCAGGATCTGCGATCCGCTCGGGCTCGACGCCGGCTGCCAGCAGCTGCTCGGGGGTGAAGAAGGAGACCGATTCGACCCCGGCAACGAGGTTCTCCCAGAACCCTTCGACGTCGCCGGCGCCGGGGAACCGCCCCGCCATGCCGACGATCGCGACCGCGTTGCTCGACGGGTCATCCATCTGCGTGGCTCACGGTGTTGCGGGTGCCGTCAATCCCTTTCTTGCCTGCGGACCCGCGTGGACACTTCTGCATCTCGTCGCACCGCCGCGAGCCCCATGCCTCGCGCACGAGTTCCGGATTGTATCCATCGCGGATTCCCTTTGCATATACCTATCAGAGGTATGCTTTAATATCATTCGATACCCCCTAGTTGTATATATAATAATCGGTAAATGCAGTAGTAATGATCGGCTCGATGCCAGGAGATGCCAGGCAGGATCACGCGGCGCCTCCGGCGGCGCTGGCCGCCGACCAGCCGGTCGAGGAACCAAGATGAGATTCGAAAGCGTCCAGGAGATGTTCCGCCACGCCGCCGAGCGCTTCCCCACGCAGGCCGCGGTCGAGCGCGGCAGCAGGGTGACGTCGTTTCAAGACCTCGCGGCGAGATCCTCTCGCCTGGCGGACACCCTCCTCGCGAGTGGCGCCCAGCCGGGACAGGTGGCCGCACTCCTGATCGAAGATGCAGCGTGCCTCGCCGTGGCCATGCTCGCCGCCCTCGAGGTGCGCTGTGTGTTCGTACCCTTCGATCTTGCAATACCCGACCGCCGCCTTGCCGCGCTGCTCGCCGAGATCGGGCCGCGCTGGGTCCTGGTCGACCAGGGCGAAGCCGGCAGATTGTCCCGCCTGGGCCAGACGGATGCGGTCACGGTGGTGAGCGTCGACGGCGGTCTCGACCACGAGGTCGAAACCGGCGGCCGACGGCTGCCGCCGCGGCCGGACCCCGACGATCGCAGCTATGTCTTCTTCACCTCGGGCTCGACCGGCACGCCCAAGGGCATCGTCGGGCGCCTGCGGGCGATCGACCACTTCGTCCGCTGGGAGATCGAGACCTTCGGCATCGGCGAGGGCACGCGGGTGAGTCAGCTCACCTCGCCGGCGTTCGACGCCGTGCTGCGTGACCTCTTCGTGCCGCTGTGCGGCGGTGGCACCGTGTGTGCGCCGCGCAGCCGCGACGTCCTCGTCGATCCGCACCGTCTCGCGGGCTGGATCGAAGACGCGGAGATCCACGTGCTGCACTGCGTACCGTCGCTGCTGCGCCTGCTGCTGTCGCAGCATCTCGGGGGCGAGCGCTTTCCCGCGTTGCGCAGCGTGCTGCTCGCCGGCGAACCGCTGCTGCCGAGCGATGTCGCGCGCTGGTCGCGGGTGTTCGGCGACCGCATCGAGCTGGTCAACCTCTATGGGCCCTCCGAGACCACGATGACCAAGCTGTTCTACCGGGTGAGGCCCGGCGACGCCGAGCTCTCCGCCATCCCGATCGGCAAGCCGATGCCCGGCGCCGCCGCCCTCGTCGTCGACGAGCAGGGCCGTCCCTGCTCGCCCGGGCAGGTGGGACAGATCCTGATCCGCACCCGCTTCAGGGCGCACGGTTACTGGCACCGCCCCGACCTCACCGGTCAGGTCTTCGTGCCCAATCCGTTCAGCAAGGACCCTGCCGACCTGGTCTACCGTACCGGCGACCTGGCCCGTGTGCTCGAGGACGGCAACCTCGTCTTCCTGGGCCGCGCCGACCAGCAGCTGAAGATCCGCGGCGTGCGCATCGAGCCTGCCGAGATCGAGGCGCTGCTGCGCCGTCACCCCGCCGTGCGGGAGGCCGCCGTGACGGCGCAGCCGCGGCACGGCGAACCGGCGCTCTGCGCCTACCTCGAGCTCGACCAGCCGGTCGAGCCCGGCACCTGGCGCGAGTTCCTCGCCCGCGATCTGCCGGAGGTCATGATCCCGTCGCAGTTCGTGGTGCTCGAACAGCTGCCGCGCACCTTGAGCGGCAAGATCGATCGCCAGGCCTTGCCGGCGCTCGAGGAGCGCGCCACGCCGGCGGCCGGGGAGGCTGCCGTCGAGGGGCCGCGCAATGCGATCGAAAAAACGGTGGCCGAGATCTTCGCCGAGGTCCTGGGACTCGAGCAGGTCGGCATCCACGACAACTTCTTCGAGCGCGGCGGCCATTCGCTGCTGGTCATCCAGGTCCTGGCGCGGGTGCAGCAGGCCTACGAGATCGAGCTGCCGCTGGGCAGCCTGTTCGAGGCGCCCACCGTTGCCGGGTTGGCAAGCCTGGTGGAGAACCACCAGCCGGCCACGGGCGGCGGCCTCGAGCTCCCGCCGCTGGTGCGCCGGGGGCAGGAGACGGCGCCGCTCTCCTTCTCGCAACAGCGGCTCTGGTTCATGGACCAGCTGCAGCCGGGCGGCTCCTTCTACAACCTCTCCGCCGCCGTCACGCTCGACGGGACGCTGGACACGGCCGCGCTGCGACAGGCGCTGGCGGCGGTGGTGCGGCGCCACGAGTCGCTGCGAACCGTGTTTCGCCTCGGCCGTGGCGGCGATCCTTTCCAGGTGGTGCAGCCCGCCCAGCCGCCGGCCCTGCGGCTGGTCGATCTCACGCGGCTCGCCGCCGCGACGCATCTGGCCAAGGCGCGCGAGCTGATCGGCGCCGCCTCCTCGATGCCCTTCGATCTCGCGAACGGGCCGCTGCTGCGCTGTCTGCTGCTGCGCCTCGCTCCCGAACGGCACGCGCTCGCCTGCACGCTGCACCACATCGTCGCCGACGGCTGGTCGACGCTGATCTTCGTCCGCGAGCTGGTCGTGCATTACCAGCAATTCCACGAGCAGCGGCCGTCGCCGCTGCCCGAGCTGCCGCTGCAATACACCGACTTCGCGCTCTGGCAGCGCGAGTGGCTGCGGGACGAGGTGCTGGAAGGCCAGCTCGCCTACTGGCGCCAGCAGCTGGCGGGAGCGCCAGCCGTCACCAATCTGCCGGCGGACCGCCCACGGCCGCCGGCCAAGAGCTTCCGCGGCGGGCGGCGCAATTTCATGCTCTCCCGCGAGCTTGCCGAACCGCTGCGCAGCCTGGCCCGCGCCGAGGGCTGCACCCTGTACATGACGTTTCTCGCCTGCTTCCAGACGCTGTTGCACCAGCTGTCCGGCGAGCTCGACGTGGTCGTCGCCTCGCCGATCCTCTATCGCGACTGGCCGGAGATCCAGCCGCTCATCGGCTGCTTCGTCAACACCCTGGTCCTGCGCACCGACTTCTCGGGCGATCCGCGCTTCCGCGACCTGCTCGGGCGGGTGCACCAGACCTGTCGCGAGGCCTTCGCCCACGAGCACACCCCGTTCGAAAAGCTGGTCGAAGACCTGCAGCCTGAGCGCAGCCTGAGCTACAACCCGCTGTTTCAGGTGGGGTTCACCTTCAACTCCGTGCAAGAGGAGGAGTACGCCCGCAACCCGCGGGCGGTGATCGCCGAGATGACGGTCGCGCCGCTCGAGATCGCGGCGGAAACGACGCCTTTCGACCTCAACCTGATCATGGTCGACACCGGCCGGGAGATCAGCGGCATCCTGCAGTACAGCCGGGACCTGTTCGAGGGCATCACCGTCGAGTGGTTCAAGGAGCAGCTGCTGGCGATCGTCGCCAAGGCGGCGAGCGACCCCGAGGTGCGGATGAGCGGACTGCGGGCGCTGCTGGCCGAGACCCGGCGGCGCCAGTGGCGGAGCGCCGAGGAAACGGTCGAGCAGGCCAGCCTGGAAGGCTTCAAGAAACGGCGGCGCAAAGCGCAGCGGTCGAGCATGTGATGGCTGTCCCAGGGGAGGGTGCGGCGATGGCGGACCAGAGCCGCGAGCTGCCTGGCCACCTGCTGCCGCTGGCCGGCGGCACCTGGGCGCTCTGGCGCACGTTGGTGCTGCGCGGCGCCGGGTTCCCTGCCGGGCAGGTGCTCAGGCTGGCGGCGCCCGCCAGCGCCGCGGCCGCCGATCGCGTCCTGCGGCTCGAGGAGACGCTGGCGGCGCGACGGGCGGCCGCTCTGCAAGCGGTGAACGCGGCGCTGGACGAGCTGCGCGGCACTGGCCGATGGTCGGACAAGAGCCTCCGCACGCCGCTGCTGAAGGCCCTGCACGCTCTCGCCAGCGGCAGGCCGCTCAAGGGTATTCCGGCACCCGCGTGCACCGCGGTCTGCGAGGACCTGCACGCCACCTGCGCCGAGCTCGCGGCGGCGCAGGAGGATCTCGCCGGCGCTCATCGACATGAGGTCATCGGCGTCGCGCAGGAGATCGGGGAGATCGCCCGGGAGGACCGCTTCCGGGAGGCGGTGCTCTGGCAGAACAGCCGCGTCGTGGAAACCGCGCTCGATCCGCTCGCCGCCGGCCCGCCGGATCCGGCCGCGCGCACCTTCCGCCGGCGCCAACAGGAATGGCTGGGCGCCAACTATTTGCAGCGCTATTGCACCAAGAACGACACCATCGGTTTCTTTGGTCCGGTCGCTTTCTGCCAGCTGGCCGAGAGCGGTGAGACGGTGTCGCTCCGCTGTGGCCCCGGCCTGCTGCAGCAGCGTACGGTCTATTTCGAGAAGTGGGGCATCGATGCGCTCGCCGCGCAGCTGGACAAGGACCCGGCGATACGCCCATGGCTGGCACCGCGGCTCAATTCGAGCTGTTACCTCGACGGCTGCCTGCTCTATCGCTCGGGCGGCAAGCCGGTGCCCCTGCCGCCCGTGCAGGCGGCCGTCCTCGCCCGTTGCGATGGCCGCCGTGTCGCCCGCCACCTCGCGGACGAGCTGGTCGCCGATCCCACCGTGCCGCTCGGCTCCGAACGGGAGGTCTACCTGCTGCTGGACGATCTCTCCCGCAAAGGGGTGCTCACCTGGGCGCTCAAGGTGCCGCACTCACTGCATCCGGACCAGGAGCTGGCAACGATCCTCGAGCGCATCGAGCCCCAGGATCTGCGCCAGCGAACCATGGCGCCGCTCGCGGAGCTGCAGGGTGCCCGCGACCGCGTGGCGCTCGCGGCAGGAGCCCCGGTCGCGCTGCAGGCGGCCCTGCGCGAGCTGCAGGCCACCTTCACCCGCCTGACCAGCCTGGCGCCCCGGCATCGCGAGGGCCAGATCTACGCGGCTCGAAGAGCTGATCTACGAGGACTGCCGGCGAGACCTCGAGGCGCGGTTCGGTCCGGCGCTGACCGCCCGTCTCGGTCCGCCGCTCGGGTTGATGCTGAAGGGCGCGCGCTGGGCCGCCGGCGCGCTCAAGCGCCGGCTCGACGTACAGCTGCGCGCGCTGCACTCCCGGCTCTGCCGTCCTGGCGCCACCGGCAGCGTGGACGGCCATCCGTTCGTCAGCGCCGCCCTGGCCGCGATCTTCCTTCACCCCGAGCGCCAGCAGACCCTGGCGGAGATCGCCCGCGAGCTGCAGGAGCGGTGGGCGCGGGTGCTCGGCCCCTTGCCGGCGGATGCGACCCGGGTTCGGTTCTCCGCCTCCGAGCTGGCCTGCCGCGCCGCGCCGGTCTTCGCCGACAGCGGGCCGATGTGGGCGTGGTCCCGCTATTTCAGCCCGGACGTGATGATTGCCGCCGATGGCGAGGCGGCCCTGCGGCAGGGTGATTTCGAGCTGGTCCTGGGGGAGATCCATGCCGGGAACACGATGCTCTGGTCGTGTTTCATCTCTCAGCATCCGGACCCGGAGCAGATCGCGAAGCTGCTCGAGGTGGACCTGGGCTCCTCGCTGACCGTCGTGCCGCAGTTCATTCAGCAGGACGCGCCCCGGCGCAACAGCGTGGGATTGAGTCTTCCCGCCTGGCATCGGTTCCAGCTCACCGACGACCCGCCGAGCAGCGCGGAGACCCGCATCGTGCCGGCGGCGGCGCTGGTCATCGAGCAGACCGCCGACGGCTTGCTGGCGCGGACTCGCGACGGCCGGCTGGCCTTCGATCCTGCCGATCTCTTCGGGCTTTTTCTCGTGCAGGAGTGTTCCTCGCTTCTCGCCGCCTTCCTGCCCGCCGCTCCTCACCAGCCGCGCGTGACCGTGGATGACGTGGTCGTGGCCCGGGAACGTTGGTCCTTCGCTGCCGCCGAGCTCGACTTCGTCGCCATCCAGGAGGCGGCAACACGCTTTCTGGCCTGCCGGCGTTGGGCGCGGGCGCACGGCTTGCCGCGGTTCTGTTTCTACCGCGTCGCCACGGAAAGGAAGCCCTGTTACCTCGATCTCGACAGCGCGATCAGCGGCGACGTCTTCGCCCGCTTCGTGCGCGCCGCCCTCGAGACTTCACCCGCGGCGACGGTGACCGTCTCGGAGATGGTGCCTCGCCTCGACCAGACGTGGCTTTGCGACAGCGCCGGGGAGCGCTACACCTGTGAGCTGCGGCTGGTCGCCTTGGAGCTCGAGGGCGCCGCCTGAGGGCGGCCGTCCCGGCTTCGCGACGCCGCCGGCCGCAGCTCGATCAGGCGGGCGGCCCAGAGGTCGCGGACGTTGGCCAGCAGGCCGTCCCGTCCGGACTCCGGCAGCAGCTCGCCGAGGGTCCGGCGGCCATCGCAGCGCGCCAGCAGCTCGAAGAGCGGCGCCGACAGGCCGCGCGAGGCGTTGACCGAGTTGCGCCGGCAATCCCAGCGGTCCGTCCAGCCGTCCGGGGGCGAGAAGGTGCGCCGCCGGCGCAGCTCGACGTAGCGCGGCAGCGACGGCACCAGCTCGAGATAGCGCTGCGCTTCGCCGGGGCCGTCCTCGCCACGGCGCACCAGATAATCGCCGGCGATCAGGGCATCGAGCCCGGTGGTCAGGAAACAGACCACCGCATCATCCACCGAATCGACGATCGGCTCGGCGTTGTTGTTGAACGAGGTGTTGAGCAGTATGGGCACGCCGCTGAGCTTGCCGAAGCGTTGCAGCAGCTCCCAGAAGCGCGGGTTGGCGTCGCGCCCGACGGTCTGGATGCGGGCGCTGCCGTCGACGTGCGTCACCGCGCCCAGGAGCTGGCGCTGGTCGGGCTTCACCGGCACGGTGAACACCATGAACGGCAGCCGGGCCGTCCCCGGCGGCAGCTCGAAGAACTCACCCGCCCGCTCCTCGACCACCGCCGGGGCGAAGGGACGGAACGCCTCGCGCTTCTTCACCATCGCGTTGATGCGGTCCTTGTTGGCGGCGGGCCGCGGATCGGCGAGGATGCTGCGATTGCCGAGGGCGCGCGGCCCGAACTCCGAGCGCCCCTGCGCCCAACCGAGCACCTCGCCCCGGGCCAGCAGCTCCGCCGCGGCGCCGGCCGGGTCGGCCAGGCGCTCATAGGCGATGAGCGGGCGCCAGGGCGCGAGGCGGCGCTCGATCTCGGCGGCGTCGCCCAGGTCGCGCCCCCAGTAGACGTGGCGCAGCCCGCGCGGCCGCCGGTCGCCGCCGTTCTGATGATGGACGAAGAGCGCCGCGCCCAGGGCGCAGCCGGCATCGTGCGCGGCCGGCTGCACGAAGACCTCCTCGAACAGCCCCGAGGCGAGGATCTTGCCGTTGACCGTGCAGTTGTGGGCGACACCCCCCGCCATGCACAGGCGTCCCAGGCCGGTGGCCGCGCGGAAATGGCGCAGCAGATGGAAGACCAGCTCCTCGAGCGCCTCCTGCAGCGCCGCCGCCACGTCCTTGTGCACCTGCTGGACCGGCTCCCAGGGCCGCCGCGGCGGGCAGGCGTCGAGCAGCCGGGTCCGCTCCAGGCTCAGGGTGTACTCGCCGTCCGGCAGCAGGCTGAAGAACGAGCGGAAGAGACGGCGGAAACGCGCCGGGTCGCCGTAGGGGGCGAGCCCCATGACCTTGTACTCCTCGGACAGGTAGAAGCCGAGGTGCGCGATGACGTCGAGGTAGAAGTAACCCAGCGATTGCGGCACCGGCAGGCGGCGCCGCGGCGTCAGGTCGGTGCCGCGCGCGGTGAGCACCAGCCCCGAGCTGTCGTCGCCCTGGGCGTCGATCACCAGCACCAGGCTGTCGTCGAAGCCCGAGAGCGCCACGGCGCTCATCGCATGCGCCAGGTGATGGCCGACGAAGGTTGGCTCGCCGGGACGCAGCTTGCCGCCCAGGCCGCGCTCGAGGAGCTGCCGCAGCAAGGTCGGGGCATCCGCCAGCAGCCGCTGCTCCGGTGTCCGCAGGAAGTAATCGGCGAGCATGCGGTCCCAGAAGGCGCGTTCGCCGAAGAAGGCGACATGATCGACGTCGCCGAGCGCGAGCCCGCCCGCCGCGAGACAGCAGCCGATGGCCTCGAGCGGCGCTTTGTTCGAGTGCTTGATCCGATCGAGGCGCTCCTGCTCGATGGCGGCCGCCACCTCGCCGTCGTCGAGCAGCACCGCGGCGGCGTCGTGGATGTTGCCGAGAATGATCTCGTAGGCTTGCTCGTGGACGGCGTTGGGTCCGCCGCAAAAGCCCAGGACCGTGCTCATGCCAGCGTCTCCTTGGGTGCCGGGCTCAGGTCCCGGCTACCACGGATGGCTCAGGAACTTCTCCTCGCCGAGAGCCAGCCGCCCGTACTCGCGCTCGATGAAGGCATTGGGCTCGCCGCCCAGCGGGCCGAACATCGATTCCTGAGAGATGCGCTCCATCGGCTGGCCGCCGGTGAAAGCGCGCGCCCCGATGATGCGCCGCGCCTCGGTGACCAGGTCCTCGGCGCAGCGGGTGCCGATCTGCTTGGCCGCGCAGGCGAGATTGAAGGCCTCGACGTAGCTCTCGATCTTGGCCGGCTGGCCAACCAGCGCCTCGAGGGCCTGCCCCGCCTGGTGCGCGATCGCGCAGGCGCCGCGATAGCGAATGGCCATGCGGCCGACGTCGGCGATCATCCCGTCGAGCTCGGCCAGGGGCTTGTCGTCAGGGGCACGGACGGAACGCAGGAACTTCCTCAGCTCCTCGAGGGCGCGCGCGGCGCCACCCAGGAAGGGCACGGCGAACAGCGCCTGGTGCCATGCCACCTGCCACAGGGCCATGGTGCGATCGACCATGAGCATGTTCTCTTCGGTGACCAGCGTGTCGCGGAAGACCACGCGGCGGGTATCGGAATCGATCATCGCGCTCGGGAACAGGTACGGGCCGATCTCGACCTCCGGGTTGTCGCGCAGCTGGCTGACGAAGATCCCGAACCCCTCGCCCTCGATCTGCACGAAGGCGATCACGACCTCGCTCGCGGTGGCCAGTGACAGGTAGGCCGCCGACCCGCTGAGGCGATAGCCGCGGCCGTCGCGGCGGGCGATGGCTCCGTAGGAAGTGACCTTGCCGGCATGGACGCGGGTGGTGGTGTTGGCAACCAGCCAGTGGCCCGCGACCATCGCCTCGACGAACGCCTGACGGCGCGCTGCCAGCGTGGGGCGGTCCGCAAGCGGGAAGGTGGCCAGCGAGCAGGTCACCGCGTAATGGTTGTAGATCGCCAGACCGACCGCCGGCGACACGCTCCCGAGGTCGCGGAGCACCTCGAAGCAGGCGGCATAGAGGCCGCGTGAATCGGCACCGTAGGTGAGGCCGAGCAGCGGTAGGTCGGTGGCGCGGAAAATGCGATAGAAACCGGCGAGGTTCTGCTCGGCGAGCGCGGTGGCGAGCACCGCGGTGACGCGCGCCGACTGCGCGCTGAGCTCCCGTGCAGCGAGCCTGCCGCCGGGAGGCGGCACGCCCGCCGCCGGCAGCGCCGCCGCGGACCGCTTGCTGACCGCCGCCGGCAGGTCGGCGGGGGCGGCGCGCCGCCGCCGCCGACCGACCGGGCGTGGTGTCGGCGATGGCGAGCCGCTCTCCACCGTGCCCGCGCGGCCATCGATCACGTTCGATCCCATGACGCCCTCCTGCCCGCTGGCAGCAGATTGTCTTATAGCATAGGCGTTGCTGGTCTCTCAAGAATTAGCTGGCATGCACGGATGACGCTACTCAGCGCTGGCACGGAGCTCACCATGGCGAGAGACATCGAGGGAGCGCTCTTCATCGACCAGGCGCGGGCCCTGGCGGCGGGAAAGATGACCAGCACCATGCTGGAGCTGGCGCTCGACATGCAGCTGTTTCGCAAGCTGGCGGCGCAACGGGTGACGCTCGCGGAGCTGGCGCAGCTGCTGGACCTGCCCATCTGGTCGGCGCGGATCATGGCTCAGTTCCTCTGCCGCGAGAAGATGCTGATCTATCAGGGCGGCAGGATTGCCAACGTGCCGGCGGCCATGCCGTTCCTGGTGCAAGAGAACCGCGACCTGGCGGAGCTGCGCAGCGTCTTCCGGGTCCAGCGGTCGAAAGAGTACCTGCGGCAGGTGCTGCTCGACCCGCCGGTCGAGGACGGCTATGAGCGGCTCACCCCGGAGCAGTACTTCATCGGCAACAACCTGCGCCGGGTGATGTGGGGAGAGCAGCTCGCCGAGATCTACTCCTTCAAGGGGCACCGCGTGCTGCTCGACGTCGGAGGCGGCTCGGGCGGCATCCTGATCGGCGTGCGCAAGCAGAATCCTCACCTGCGCTGCATCCTGTTCGATCTGCCCACCACCGCCGCATTCGCCCGCCGCTGCATCGCGGAGGCCGGTGAGGACGAGCTGATTGAGTTCGTCGGCGGCTCTTTCCTCGCCGGTGACCTGCCGCGCGGGGCCGACGTGGCGCTGCTGTCGAACGTCGTCCACAACTGGACGCCGGAGCAGGACCTGGGCATTCTCGCCAAGATTTACGACGCGCTCGAGCCGGGCGGCACGCTGATGGTCAAGGAAGCCTTCTTCGAGGACGACTGGACCGGGCACATGGAGCCGATCTTCCAGGCCTTCTTCATGGGCCGCGACACCTGGCAGCCGACCTACGGCGAGGTCGAGGCCATGATGCGGGAGGTGGGCTTCCTCGACCTCGAGCGGCGCTTCGACATTTTCGGCCTGGTGATCGGACGCAAGCCCGTCCCGCGCCCGGAGATATTTGATCGATAGCCTGGGAGGCTATTGCAAGCACAGCCGCATGATCGATCGATAATCATACCCCCTAGTTGTATTGTCTAAATCGAAACGAACTCAGTACTATGCTTAGCGAGTTCGGCATCGCTGCCGCACCAGACGATCGCGCGAAGGAGGCCGGCATGATCTCTGTGGGAAAGCCACTTGCTGGAATGCAACTGACCGAGCTCTCGCGGGTGCGCTCGGGTCCTTTCGTGTGGCGGGTGCTGCTCTATTATGGCCTGATGGCGCTGTTCATCTGGGCCGTGCTGAGGGCTCCGGGCGTCTTCCCCTGGCTGGCGGTCTGCGGGCTCGGCTTGCTCTATGCGCACGGCGTCGAGCTGCAGCACCAGGCCTTGCACAACACGGCGCTGCCCAGCCGCTTCCTCAATCGTTGGGTCGGGTTCCTCCTGGGACTGCCGATGCTGGTCTCGGTTTCCGACTACCAGTACAGCCATCTGCGCCATCACCGCCTGCTGGGGACGAATGACGACAGGGAGTTCTTCAATTACGGCTACGACCGGCTGACCTCGCTCGGTCCGCTGCTCGCCCACCTGCTGATGCTCCGCCATTATCGCGACGTCGCGCGTTTCGTCTGCAGCTCGGTGATCGGCCGCACCAAGCCCGACATCAAGCGCGAGGTGGCGGTGCAGATCCGCACCGAGTACCAGCTGATGGCGGTCTTCCTGCTCGGCATGGCCGGCGTCTCGGTGGCCTTCGCGACTCCCCTGTTCCTCGAGATATGGCTGCTGCCGCTGCTGATCGCCGTGCCGGTGCACGCCCTGATCGAGCTGCCCGAGCACTGGGGCCGCGACCACGGCACTCTCGACGTCACGGCGAACACTCGCACCATCGCGGCCGGCGCCTTCGGTACCTGGTTCACCAACGGCAACAACTTCCATATCGAGCACCACTGGCTGCCGGGAGTGCCCAACGACCGCTTCCCGGAGCTGCACCGCATGCTGCCCGGCATCGAGACCGAGACCTATCCGGCCTTCTACCGGAGATTTTTTATGGAGCTATATCGCAATAGCTTTACCAGGCAACCCGAGGTGACGTGACCGGTCAGGCCGGCGCCGCCAGCCAGGCCGCGCACCCGCCGGCCTGCCTGGACCTGGTGGTGCGCGAGGCGGCGATCGCGTTGCGCGCCGACGGGCGCGCCCTCGATCCTGACCGGCCCCTTACCGCCTTCGGCCTCGACTCGCTGGCTGCCGTCGAGCTGTGCGCCGCGATCGAGGCGCACACCGGCGTGGCGCTACCGCTCGCGGCGCTGCTCGAGGGCGCGACCCTCGCGGAGCTGGCCGCCGCGGTCGAGGGCGAGCTCGCGGCAGGCGCTCCGAGCGACCGCCGCGTTGACGCACCCGGCGAGCGGCAACGAGACGAGGCCGGCGAGCGGCAGCAGGAAGAGGCCGGCGAACGGCCTCCGTCGCACGGGCAGCGGGCGCTCTGGTTCGTCGAGCGCCTGGCGCCGGACAACGCCGCCTACAACCTGGCCGTCGCGGCGCGGGTGACTGGCGGTCTGGACCCCGAGGCGTTGCGCCGCGCCTTCGCCGCTCTGGTCGAGCGCCATGCCGCCCTGCGCACCACCTTCGCCGAGCGGCGAGGGGAGCCGACGAGACGGGTCCACGCCCAGCTGCCGCTCGACTGGCGGCTGGAGGCACCCCTGCCGCTCCTACCGCTCCCGGCACCGGCGGAGCTGCCGGCGATTGTCGCAGCCGCCGCCTGGCGGCCGTTCGACCTGCAGCGCGGGCCGCTGCTGCGGGTCCGGCTGTGGCCGCTCCGCGACGGCAGCCACCTCCTCCTCGTCGCCATCCACCACCTGGTTGCCGACTTCGACTCGGTGGTGGTGCTCCTGCGCGAGCTCGGCGAGCTCTACCTCGCGGCGCGCGCCGGCGCACCCGTCCGGCTCGCGGCGCCGCCGGCCGGGGCCTACGCCGCGTTGGTGGGCGCCGAGCAGCGCCTGCTGGCCGGCCCGCGCGGCGACGTCCTCTGGCGCTACTGGCAGCGGCAATTGGCCGGCGAGCTGGCGGTCGAAGCCCTGCCCGCCGATCGCCCGCGACCTGCCCAGCCGCGAGCCGAGGCGCTCGCCCACCTGCTGCGCCCGAGCGACGACGACGCCGGCCGCCTCCACGGTTGGGCCGCGAGCTCCGGCGCCACCTTCTTCGTGCTGGTGCTCGCGGGCTTCCAGGCGCTGGTGCATCGCTACAGCGGTCAGACCGACGTGCTGGTGGGAACGCCCGTCTCGATGCGCAGCGGCTTGCCGGGCAGCCGCGGCGCGGTCGGCTATTACGTGAACCCGGTCGTGCTGCGCACCGACCTGGGCGGCGCGCCGAGCGCGGCGACGCTGGTGGCCCGGTCGCGCGCCACCACCCTCGCGGCGCTCGCGCATCGGGACCTGCCGTTCGCCGTGCTCGCCGAGCGCCTGCAGCCCAGGCGCGACGCCGGGCGTCCGTCCCTGTTCCAGGCGCTCCTGGTGGTGCCGCGCACGCCGGGGCCGAGCGAGAGCGCGGTCGCCGCGCTCTCGCTCGGCGACAGCGCCGCGGGCTTCTCCTGGGCCGGCCTCCGGCTGGAGCCGCAGGCCTTCGACACCGGGCGCGCTCCCTTCGAGGTCACCCTCACCGCCGGCGCCGAGGGGGGCACCGCCTGCACCCTGGCGCTGCAGCTTGCCACCGATCTCTTCGACCGCGCGAGCGGCGAGCGGATGCTTCGCCACCTCGCGGCCCTGCTCGCCGCGATGGCCGCGGAACCGGGGCGGCCGATCGCCGAGCTGCAGCTGCTCAGCGCGGTCGAGGTCGCCCAGATCGCGGCCTGGAACGACACCGAGTCCGCCCTGCCGCACGGGTCCTCCATGCACGACCTGTTCGCGTTGCAGGTGGCGCGCATCCCCGACGCGGTGGCGCTCGTGGAGGGCTGCCGGCGCTGGACGTACGGCGAGCTGGATCGCCGGGCCGAGCTGCTCGCCGCGCGCCTGTGCGGGGCCGGCGTCGGCCCGGAAACGCGCGTGGCGGTGTGCGCCGGGCGCCACGGCGAGTTGGTCGTGGCGTTGCTGGCCGTCTGGCGCGCGGGTGGCGCCTACGTGCCCATCGATCCCGCCTATCCGCCGGAGCGGCTCGCCTGGATGATCCGCGATGCCCGAGCCGCCGTGCTGCTGGCCGCGAGCCGCCAGCTGCGGGAGCTGCCGGAGATCGGCGCCGCCGGAGCGCGGACGCTGGTGCTCGATGCCCCCGGCGACACGGCGGCCACGCCGGTGCCTGCACCCCGCAAGGCGCTGCCCGAGAGCCTGGCCTACCTGATCTACACCTCGGGCTCGACGGGCCGGCCCAAGGGCGTGGCGATCGAGCACCGCAGCGCGGTGGCGCTGGTGGCCTGGGCGGCCGGAGCCTTCTCGGACGCCGAGCTCGGCGGCGTCCTGGCGTCGACCTCGATCGGCTTCGACCTCTCGGTCTTCGAGCTCTTCGCGCCGCTTTGCCTGGGCGGCCGGGTGATCCTGGCCGACAATGTCCTCGCCCTGCCGTCGCTGCCCGGGGCCCTCGAGGTGCGGCTGATCAACACCGTGCCGTCGGCCATGACCGAGCTTGCCCGCGGCGGCCGGCTGCCCGCCTCCGTGCTCGCCGTCAACCTGGCGGGCGAGCCGCTGCGGCGGGAGCTGGTCAAGGCCGTCGCGGCGGCAACCGCGAGCTGCCGGGTGCTCAATCTCTACGGCCCCTCCGAGGCGACCACCTATGCGACCTGGGCGGAGCAGGACCTCGGCGGCGGCGGCGAGCCGACCCTGGGCTGGCCCATCGCCAACACGCGGGGCCACCTGCTCGACGCCGAGCTGCGCCCGGTGCCGGTGGGGGTGACCGGCGAGATCTGCCTGGGCGGGGCGGGTCTGGCACGCGGTTACTTCGGCCGGCCCGACCTGACGGCCGACCGCTTCGTCCCCGCCCCGTCCGCTCTCGGCGAGCCTCCCGGAGCCAGGATCTATCGCACCGGCGACCTGGCGCGTCGCCGGCCGCACGGCGACCTCGAGCTGCTCGGCCGCCGCGACCAGCAGGTCAAGATCCGCGGCTATCGCATCGAGCTCGGCGAGATCGAGGCCGTGCTCGCCGCCTGCCCCGAGGTGCGCCACGCGGCGGTGCTGGCACGCGCCGGCGACCCGGGCGACCCGATCCCCCGGACCCTGGTCGCCTACGTCGCACCCTCGGGCGACCGCTTCGACCCCGCGCCGGTGCGCGAGGCGCTCCGCCGCAGCCTCCCCGAGGTGATGGTGCCGTCGGCCTTCGTGGCGCTCGCGGCGCTGCCGCGCACGGCCAGCGGCAAGGTGGATCGCCGGGCGCTCGCGGCGATTGCGCCGGAGACGCCGCTCCCGACGGCCGGCGTGCCGCCGCGAACGCCGCTGGAAGCCGAGCTGGCCGCGATCTGGGCGGCAGTGCTCGGCCGCGAGCGGATCGGGGTCGAGGACGACTTCTTCGCGCTGGGCGGGCACTCGCTCAAGGGCATGCAGGTGCTCGCCCGGGTGCACGACGCCTGCGGCGTCGAGCTGCCGGTGCGCAGCCTGTTCGCCGGACCGACGGTGGCGCAGCAGGCGGCGCTGCTCGCCCCGCTGCGCCTCGCGGGGAGCCTCGGCGCGGCGGTCGCGCGCATCCGCCCGCGGCCGCGCGGCGGAGACCCGCCGCCGCTCTCGTTCGCCCAGGAGCGGCTCTGGTTCCTCGACCAGCTGCAGCCGGCCAGCGCCGCCTACAACATCCCGGCGGCGCTGCGGCTGCGCGGCTCGCTGCGCGCCGATCTCCTGGCGCACGCCCTGGCGCAGATCGCGCGCCGCCACGAGACCCTGCGCACCACCCTGGAGGCGCAGGGCGGCGTCCCCCGCCAGATGATCGCCGCGCGGGCCGCGATGCGCCTGCCGCTGCTCGATCTGCGGCACCTGCCCGAGCCGGCGCGGGCGGCGGCAGCCGAGCGCCGGGTCGCCGCCCTGGCTCGGCGCCCCTTCGACCTCGGCCGCGGACCGCTGCTGCGCGCCCTGCTGCTGCGCCTGGGCGACGCCGACCACGTGCTGGTCCTCTGCTGCCATCACGTCGTCGCCGACGCCTGGTCGCTGGGCGTCCTGCTGCGCGAGCTCGGAGCGTTCTATGCCGCGGCAGGGGAGGGGCTGCCGCCGCCGCTGCCCGAGCTGACCGTGCAGTACGCCGACTACGCTCTCTGGCAGCGCGAGCGTTTGACCGGCGAGCCCCTGGAGCGCCAGCTCGCCTTCTGGCGGCACCGCCTCGCCGGCCTGCCGGCGCTGGAGCTGCCCGCGGACCGGCCGCGTCCGGCGGTCGCGAGCTTCCGCGGCACCCGCCGTCCCCTCCGCCTGGCACCCCGGCTGCTGGTGGCGGTCGAGGCGCTCTGCCGGCGCGAGGGCGTCACCCTGTTCGTGGCCCTGCTGACCGCCTGGGAGGTGCTGCTCCACCGCGCCTCCGGGCAGGACGACGTCGCGACCGGCACCATCGTCGCCAACCGCGGCCGCGCCGAGTTGGAACCCCTCATCGGCCTCTTCGCCAACACCCTCGTCCTGCGTGCCGAGTGCGCGACCGGGAGCTGCCGCGACCTGCTGGCCCGGCTGCGGGACGCCGCGCTCGACGCCTACGCCCACCAGGAGCTGCCGTTCGAGGCGCTGGTGTCCGAGCTCAACCCCGAGCGCGATCTCTCCCGCAACCCGCTGGTGCAGACCCTCTTCAGCCTGCAGAACGCGCCGCTGGCCGCCGCGCTGCCGGAGACCGGTCTGGCCGTCGAGCGGTTGGCGGCGGACAGCGGCGCGGCGCGCCTCGACCTGTTCCTGCTCCTGTGGGAGGAGAGCGGCGGCCTGGCGGGAGAGCTCGAGTACGGCACCGATCTCTTCGACGCCGCCACCTCGACCCGGCTGCTGCGGCACTACGAGACCCTGCTCGAGGCCATGGCCGCGGCGCCCGGCAGGGCGCCGGCCGACCTGCCGCTGCTCGGCGGCGCCGAGCGGCACCAGCTGCTCGTCGAGTGGAACGACACCGGCCTGCCGCTGCCGCCGGCGGCAGGTGCCCTGCCGGAGGCGGCGGCCACCGTCCATCAGCAGATCGCGGCGCAGGCCCGGCGCACCCCCTCGGCGCTCGCGGTCGTCTGCGGGCAGCGCCGGCTGACCTGGCGCGAGCTCGACGCCGCGGCCAACCGGCTGGCCCGGCACCTGCAGGCCCGCGGCGTGGGCCCTGACTGCCGGGCCGGAGTGTGCCTGCAGCGTTCGGCGGAGATGGTCGTCGCGCTGCTCGCCGTGCTCAAGGCGGGGGGCGCCTACGTGCCGCTCGACCCCGACTACCCGCGCGAACGGCTCGCCTTCACCGTCGAGGATGCCGGCCTGGCGGTGGTGGTCAGCGACCGGGCGTGCGCCGGGCTCTTCGCCGGGCTTCCCGTGCCGTTGGTGCGGATCGACGCCGAGCGCGCGGCGATCGACGGCCGCGGCGCGGACCCGTTGCGCGCCGCCGTCCCGCTCGACGCCCTCGCCTACGTCATCTACACCTCGGGCTCGACCGGCCGGCCCAAGGGGGTGATGATCAGCCATCGCAACGTCGCGAGCTTCTTTGCCGCCATGGACCGGTGCGCCGGCGGCGCTCCCGGCCGCTGGCTGGCGGTCACCAGCATCTCCTTCGACATCTCGGTGCTCGAGCTGCTGTGGACGCTCGGCCGCGGCGCGACCGTGGTGGTCCAGCGGGCCGAGCCCGCGGGCCTCCCGCCTGAGAGCACCGCGAGCAGCGCCAGCAGCGCCGCCGCCGCGCCGCTGGCCCATGCCGACCGCCCGCTCGAGCTCAGCCTGTTCTACTTCGCGAGCGACGCCGCCCGCCCCGCCGGAGCCCCTGGCTCGGGCGATGCCGCCGCAGCGGGCTCGCGGTACCGCCTGCTGCTCGAAGGCGCGAAGCTCGCCGATCGCCGCGGCTTCACCGCCGTCTGGACCCCCGAACGCCACTTCCACGCCTTCGGCGGCCTCTACCCCAACCCGTCGGTGACCGGGGCCGCGATCGCCGCGATCACCGAGCGGGTGGCGATCCGCGCCGGCAGCGTCGTGCTGCCCCTCCACAACCCGATCCGGGTGGCCGAGGAGTGGGCGGTGGTCGACAACCTCTCCGGCGGCCGCGCCGGCATCTCCTTTGCCTCCGGCTGGAACCCCGCCGATTTCGCGCTCGCGCCGGAGGCCTTCGCGACCCGCCGGGAGCTGATGGTGAGCCAGATCGACGTCGTGCGGCGGCTCTGGCGCGGCGAGGCGGTGCCCTGCCGCGACGGCTTGGGCCACGAGTCAGAGGTGCGCATCCTGCCCCGTCCCATCCAGCCCGAGCTGCCCTGCTGGGTGACCGCCGCCGGCAGCGCCGAGACCTTTCGGCTGGCGGGCACCCTGGGAGCCGGCCTGCTCACCCACCTGCTGGGACAGAGCGCGCACGAGCTGGCCGAGAAGATCGCCCTGTACCGCCAGGCCTGGCGCGCCGCCGGCCACGCGGGTGGCGGCCACGTCACCCTGATGCTGCATACCTTCCTGGGCGAGGACGTCGAGGAGGTGCGCGCGGCGGTGCGCGGGCCCTTCATGGCTTACCTCGCGAGCTCGCTCGACCTGCTGCGCGGGCTGGTCCCCGAGGAGGACCTCGAGGCGCTCCCCGAGGGCCAGCGGCAGGCGCTGCTGGACCGCGCCTTCGACCGCTACTTCGCGGCCAGCGGCCTGTTCGGCACGCCGGAGTCCTGCCTGCCGAAGCTCGACGGCTGGAAGGGGATGGGCGTCGACGAGATCGCCTGCCTGATCGATTTCGGGGTCGCCGAGGACCGGGTGCTCGCGAGCCTCGAGCTGCTCGCCGACGCCCGTGAGCTCTGCCAGCCGGCCGACGGCTCGATCCCGGAGCAGGTGCTGCGGCACACCGTCACGCACCTGCAATGCACGCCCTCGGCGGCCATCGGCTTCGCCCTCGAGCCGGCGGCGCCGTCCGCCCTCGCCCGCCTCGAGCGCCTGCTGGTCGGCGGCGAGGCGCTGCCGCAGCCGCTGGCGGCGCGGCTCGGCGCCAGCCTGGGCGGCGAGCTGCTGAACATGTACGGGCCGACCGAGACCACGGTCTGGTCGGCCTGCGCCCGGCTCGCCCCGGGCGACTCCGTGACCCTCGGCCGGCCGCTCGCCAACACCGAGATCCACCTCCTCGATCCGCGGCTGCGCCCGGTGCCGATCGGCCAGCCCGGGGAGCTGGCGATCGGCGGCGCCGGCGTTGCCCGCGGCTACTGGCAGCGCCCGGCGCTGACCGCGGAGCGCTTCCTGCCCGACCCCTTCGCCGGGCGGCCGGGAGCCCGGCTCTACCGCACCGGTGACCTGGCGCGCCGGCTCGGCGACGGCCGCATCGCCTTCCTCGGCCGCCTCGATCAGCAGGTGAAGGTGCGGGGGCAGCGCATCGAGCTGGGCGAGATCGAGGCCGTGCTGGCCGGCCATGCGGCGGTGCGCGAAGCCGCGGCCGCGGTGCGCGAGGACACCCCCGGCGAGCCGCGCCTCGTGGCCTACCTGGTGCCCGCGGCGCCGCCCGCGGGCGGGGACCTCGGCAGGCGCGCCGGCGAGGCCGAGCTGGCGCGCCTCCTCGACGGCCATTCGCGGCATCAGCTGCCCAACGGCATGATCGTCGCCCAGCTCGCCGACGCCGTCACCCGCGCGATGTATCACGAGGTGTTCGACCAGGAGATCTACCTGCGGCACGGCGTCGCGCTCGCGCCCGGGGCGGTGGTGCTCGACGCCGGCGCCAACATCGGCCTGTTCACGCTCTACGTGTGCTCGCGCGTCGCCGGCGCCCGCGTCTATGCCTTCGAGCCGATCGCCCCGACCTTCCAGGCGCTGCGCGCCAACGTGGCGCTCCATGCCCCGGCGGCGCGCGTCTTCCACCTCGGCCTTTCCGATCGCGAGGAGGAGGCCGACCTTACTTTCTATCCGCGCATGGCGGGTCTCTCCGGACGCTTCGCCGCCGCCGACGAGGCGGTGACCGCGGGCATCGTTCGCCGCTGGCTCGAGGCCGCCGGCGAGACCCTGCCGCCGGAGCCGGAGATCGACGACCTGGTGCGCGCCTGCCTGCTGAGCGAGACCCACCGTTGCCGCCTGCGCTCGCTCTCGGCGATCCTGCGCGAGGAGGCCATCGAGACCGTCGACCTGCTCAAGCTCGACGTCGAGAAAAGCGAGCTGCTGGTGCTCGAGGGCCTGGCGGAGGAGGACTGGGGACGCATCCGCCAGATCGCCGCCGAGATCCACGGCGCCGACCTCCTCGAACGCATCCGGCCGCTGCTCACGGCGCACGGCTTCGAGGTCGCCGTCGACGAGCTGATCCCGGCGGGCGAGGCCGCCGATTTCGTGCACATGCTCTACGCCGTGCGGCCCCGCGGCGACGCCGTGCCGGGGCCGCCGCCGCTCGCCGCGGCCGCCGTCGCCGCCGCCGTCCCCGGGGCGCCGGCGCTACCGCTCGCCGCGGTGGAGGCCTGGCTGCGCGGCCGGCTGCCGCGCTCCATGTGGCCCGACGACTGGGCGGTGCTGGCGGCGCTGCCGCGCACCCCCAACGGCAAGCTGGACCGCCGGGCGCTGCCGGCGCCGCCGGCGCGCCGCGCCGCGCCGGCGGGCGAAGGCCCGCGTGCCGCCGCCCCGCGCAGCGGCACCGAGCGGGCCCTGGTCGAGATCTGGCGCGAGTTGCTGCGGCTGCCGCGCCTGGGGATCCACGACAACTTCTTCGCGCTCGGCGGCAACTCGCTCAAGTCGATGCAGCTGCGGTCGCGCATCCGCGGCGTCTTCGGCCTGGACCTGTCACTGCAGGCCCTCTTCGAGGAGCAGACCGTGGCTCGCCAGGCCGCCGCCGTCGAACGGCTGCTGCGCGCCGGCGGCGGGCCCGCCGCGGCCGGTGCGCCGGCGCTTGCCCCGTTCTCCCCGGCGTCGCTCTCCCCACCCGCCGCCATCGCTCGGGTGCCGCGCGATCGGCCGCTGCCCCTGTCGCTCGCGCAGCAACGGCTCTGGGTGCTGTCGCGCCTGGACCCCGGCAGCCCGGTCTACAACCTCTCCACGCCGCTGCTGGCGGCGGGCCAGCTCGACGCCGCCGCCCTGCGCCGCGCCTTCGCCGCCATCGTGGCCCGCCACGAGGCGCTCCGCACCACCTTCCGGGTGGTGGACGGGCAGCCGGCGCAGGTGATCGCCGGCGCCCTCGCGCCGGCGCTGCCGCTGGTCGACCTCGGCCGGCTGGCGGCCGGGCGGCGTCACGCCGAGGTGCTGCGTCTGGCGCGTGAGGACGCCCGGCGGCCCTTCGACCTCGAGCACGGGCCACTGCTGCGTACCACCCTGGTGCGCCTGCAAGCCGGCGGGTGCGAGGCGGCCGAGCACGCGCTGCTGCTCAGCCTGCATCACGTCGCCGCGGACGGCGAGTCGCTGACCCTCATGCTCGCGGAGCTCGCCGCCTTCTATGGCGCCGCGCCGAGGGTCCCGGCTGCCACGCCGGCGGCGACCGCCCCAGGAGTACCGCGGCTCGCCATCCAGTACGCCGACTACGCCGTCTGGCAGCGCGCCCAGGCCAACCGCGAGTCGCTGGCGGAGCCCCTCGCCTGGTGGCGCGCTCACCTGCACGGGGCGCCGGCGACCGTCGAGCTGCCGCTGGACCGTCCGCGCCCGGCGCTGCACAGCTCCCGCGGCGCGAGCCGCCTCCTGCAGCTGGACGGCCAGGCCGTGGAACGGCTCCGCCAGCTCGGCCGCCGCGAGAGCGCGAGTCTGTTCAT
This sequence comes from uncultured Acidobacteriota bacterium, assembly GCA_963732005.1. Classification (GTDB taxonomy): domain Bacteria; phylum Acidobacteriota; class Thermoanaerobaculia; order Multivoradales; family UBA5704; genus JASLEW01. The sequence goes on along the minus strand of CAVSXT010000005.1, from coordinate 881,371 downwards.
GGTCCTGCTGGCGGCGTTCGCGGCGCTGCTGCGCAGGCTCACCGGCCAGCACGACCTGGTGGTCGGCACGCCCACCGCCAGCCGGCCGCTGCCGGAGGTCGAGCCGCTGATCGGTTACTTCGCCAACAACCTGGTCCTGCGCCTCGATGCCGCCGGGGACCCTGCCTTCCGCGACCTGCTGGCGGGGTGCCGCGACGCGGCGCTCGCGGCCTACGCCCGCGAGATCCCCTACGAGCTGCTGATCGAGGAGCTGCGTCCGGAGCGCGATCTCGGCCACAACCCCTTCTATCAGGTCGTCTTCGCGCTGGAGGGCACCGATCGCCCGGAGCTGGCGCTGCCCGGCCTGCGTCTCACTCCCCTGGCCGTCGACTCGGGCACGGCCAAGTTCGACCTCGCGCTCTATGCCGGCGAGCGCCCGGATCGCCTGGACTGCCTGCTCGAGCACAGCCTCGACCTCTTCGACCGCGCGACCGCCGCGCGCATGCTGCGGCACTTCACCGCTCTCCTGGACGCCGCGGCGGCGGCGCCCGACTGTGCCGTCTCCGGCCTGCCGATGCTCGACGCGGCGGAGCGGCACCAGCTGTCGATCGAGGCCAACGATACCGGCCGCGCGGCGCAGCGCCAGCCGTTCCTGCATCGCCGCATCGCGGCGGTCGCCGGCGAGCGGCCGGCGGCGCCGGCCGTCACCGGCGGTGGGCACACGCTCTCCTACGGCGAGCTCGACCGCAGCGCCAACCGCCTCGCCAACCGCCTGGCGGCTCTCGGCGTGCGCCCCGAGACGCCGGTGGCGATCGCCCTCGACCGCTCGCCCGAGATGATCGTGGCGATGCTCGGGACCTGGAAGGCGGGCGGCGCCTACGTGCCGCTCGACCCCGTCTACCCCAGGGACCGGCTGGCCTTCATGCTCGCCGACTCGCAAGCCGCCGTGCTCATCACGCGCGCGGATCTGGCCGCGGACCTCGCGCCCGGCCTGCCGCAGGGGATCTCGCTGCTCCTGCTCGAGCACGGCGGCCGGGGCCTGGGCGGCGACCCCGGCGACCTCGCGGACGACCCCGGCGCGCCGGAAGCACGGCTGCTGCCCGGCAACCTTGCCTACATCATCTACACCTCGGGCTCGACCGGCCGGCCCAAGGGGGTGATGATCCGGCACGGCTCCCTGGCCAGCTATGTGGACACCGTGATCGCCGCCTACGGCATCGAGCCCGCGGACCGCGTGTTGCAGTTCTGTTCCACCAGCTTCGACATCAGCATCGAGGAGATCGTGCCCTGCCTCGCCCGCGGCGCCGAGCTGGTGCTGCGCAACGATGCGATGCTGGCATCGATCCCGGTTTTCCTGGCCGCCTGCAGCGCCTGGCAGCTGACCATGCTCAGCCTCCCCACCGCCTGGTGGCACGAGATCACGGCGGCCCTGCCGGGGAGCGACCCGCGCGGTCCGAGCGGCGCGAGCGGTCCGAGCGGCGCGAGCGCCGGAGGGGACGAGCGCGCCGTTCGAGCGCCGGCACTGCCGCTGTCGCTGCGGCTGGTGGTGATCGCCGGCGAACGGGCCCTGCCTGAGCGCCTCGCCGACTGGCAGCGGCACGCCCAGGGGCGCCCGCGGCTGGTCAACACCTTCGGCCTCACCGAGTCGACGATCATCTCCACGGTCGGCGAGCTGACCGGCTGCGCCATGGACCGCGCCCGCGAGGTGCCGATCGGCCGCGTCATCGCGGACACCGAGCTGCACCTGCTGACCCCGGCGCTGCAGCCGGTGCCGCTCGGGGTCACCGCCGAGCTGTACATCGGCGGCGGCCTGCTGGCGCGCGGCTATCACCGGCGGCCGGAGATCACCGCCGAGCGCTTCCTGCCGCACCCGTGGAGCGCCGCGCCCGGCGCCCGCCTCTACCGCACCGGCGACCTCGCGCGCCGCCATGCGGACGGCGAGCTCGAGTACCTCGGCCGGGCCGACGAGCAGCGGAAGATCCGCGGCTACCGCATCGAGCTGGGCGAGATCGAGGCGGCGCTCTCCGGGCATCCGGAGCTCTCGGCGGCGGCGGCGGCGGTCGAGGAGCCGCGCCCTGGCGAGCCGCGGGTGGTCGGCTACGTGGTGGCGCGGCGGGAACCGGCACCGCGCCCCGGCGAGCTGCAGTCGTTCCTGCGGCGCACCCTGCCCGAGTACATGGTGCCGGCGGCCTTCGTGTTCCTGCCGCGGCTGCCGCTGACCGCCAACGGCAAGGTCGATCGCGCCGCCCTGGCCGGGATCCCGGGGCTGCCGGGCGAGCCCGGCGCCGATTTCCTGGCGCCGCGCGACGACCTCGAGCGCGCCGTCGCCGAGGTCTGGCGGCGGGCCCTGGGAGCCGAGCGCATTGGCATCGACGAGAACTTCTTCGACCTGGGAGGCCACTCCCTGGCGCTGATCCGGGTCCAGGAGGGACTGCGCGCGCGGTTCCGCCGCGACCTGCCGCTGGTCGAGCTGTTCCGCGCGCCGACGGTGGCAGCCATGGCGCGCCTGCTGGCGCCGGGCGAAGCCGCGGCAAGCACGGCGGCGCACGAGCGGCAGCTCCACGAGCGCGTCGCGCGCATGCGCGCGGCCGCCGGGCAGCCGCGCTTTGCCGCGGTGCGCCGCCGCGTGCGGCACGAGCCGAGCCAGGGATGATCCACCCCGACATGCTGGCGGCGCTCCGCCGCACCCACGGTGACCTGTCGCCGGCCGCCGCGGACTTGCTGGAGCGCGTGCTCGCGGACCCGCTGGCGGCCCGGCCGCTCGGCGACGAACGGCTGGCGGCGCTGCCGGCGTGGGTCCGCGCCTATCCCTATCCGGTGCAGCCGCTGCCGACGCTCCTCGGGGAGGAGAAGCGGCGCCAGGCCGAGGCGGCGACGGTCGGCCTCACCCAGCTGATCAAGAGCCTGCCGGAGCGTCTCTTCGCGGCCGACCTGGGGCGGGTCTGCAAGCTCTACGGCGGCATGGACGCCAATGTGATGCGGGTGCTGTTGGCGCCGCCCAGCGGCGTCGCGGAAGCGTTCGTGCGCTGGGATCTGGTCGATGACGGCGAGAGCTTCAAGTGTCTGGAGGCCAACGTCGGCATGGTGATCGGTGGGTGGCAGCACCGGTTCTTCGCCGAGGTCCTGCGGTCGCAGCCGGCCGTGGCGGGGGTGCTCGCGGACCGCGGCGCGGCGGGGAGCTTCCGCGACTTCTGGCGGGCGGCGCTCGCCTTCGTGGTGCAGGAGGGACATCGCCAGGGGCACGCCGCGGGCGGCAGCTTCAACCTCGCCATCCAGATCGACGAGGACCTGGTATGGGGCGAGTCGATGGATCGACTCTGCGACCTCTTCACGGAGATCCTCGCCGCGAGCGGCACGGGCACGCCCGGCGTCGCGCTATGGAGCTTGCGGGGCCAGGAGCGGCTCACGGTGCGCGACGGCCGGCTCCACTGCCAGGGGCAGCCGGTCGCGGCGTATTTCCACAGCAGCGAGACGCCGGTGCCGACTGACATCTACCGCGTCTTCAAGATGCGCCGCCTTGGCCTGTACGACGGGCCGCTGGCGCGTCTCGTGGGCGACAAGCGCAGCCTCGCGCTGCTCTCCGAGCATGCGGACTCCGATCTCTTCAGCGCCGAGGAGCGGCGCTTCATCGCGGCCCACGTGCCATGGTGCCGATCGCTGGCCGACGAGCAGGTCACGCGCGCAGGGGAGCGAGTGCGGCTGATCGATTTCGCGCTCGCGCACCGCGAGTCGCTGGTGCTCAAGCCGAGCAACGGCACCCGGGGGCGGGACATCCACCTCGGCCCGGCGACGCCGGCCGAGCGCTGGCGCGCCCTCGTCGAAGGCGCCGCCGGGGACCCCCGGATGCTGCTCCAGGACTACGTCGAATCGCGCCCCTATCTTTTCGCGGCGGGCGACCAGGGGCCGCAGCCGCACCAGGTCGTCTGGGGCTTCTTCTGTGTCGGCACCGCCTACGCCGGCGGCTTCGTGCGCGTGCTGCCGGTGGCGCGCGGCCCCGAGGTCATCAACTCGGCGCAGGGCGCCACCGAGAGCGTCATTCTCGAGGTCTAAGTTGACGCCACCCGGCGGGCGATGAAAGGACGACCTCTGAGGCACTTGCAGACACAGGCGGCGACGATCGATGCGGCGGTCCTGGCGGCCATCCGCACCACGCATTGGAACCTCTCGCCGCTGGCGGGGCAGCTGCTGGAAGGGATGATCGAGCGGCCGGAGGAGGCGCCGCCGATCGACCCGGAGAAACTGACGGCGCTGCCGGCGTGGATGCGGACCTATTCCAGCAAGCTGCATTCCCTGCCGGTGCTGATGGGGGCGGAGAAGCGCCGCGAGCTGGAGCTGGCGACGGTCCACCTGACCCGGTTGGTCAAGAGCCTGCCGGAGCGGATCCTCGCCCCCGACCTGGCGCGGATGTGCAGGTTCTACGGCGGCATCGACGCCAACGTGATGCGGCTGCTGCTGGCGCCGCCGGACGGCGTCGCCGAGGCGTTCGTGCGCTGGGACCTGGTGGACGACGGGACGAGCTTCAAGTGCCTGGAGACGAACGTCAGCGCGGTGCTGGGCGGCTGGGAGCACCGGTTTTTCAGCGCCGCGCTGCGGGCGCAGCCGGCGGTGGCGCGGGTGCTGGCGGCGCACGGCGGCGAGACCCACCACCGCGACACCTGGCGCGCCGCGCTGTCCTTCGTGGTGCAAGAGGGGCACCGGCTGGGGCACACCGCCGGCGGCACCTTCAACCTCGGCATGCAGGCGGACGAGAACCTGATCTGGGGAGAGTCGGTGCACCGCTTCCGCGAGCTCTTCGCCGAGGTCCTGGGCGAGAGCGGCACGGGCGCCGGCGGCGCCGCCTACCTCGGCACGCCGGCGGAGCTCGTGGTGCGCGACGGCCGGCTCCACTGCCAGGGGCACCCGGTCGGCGCATACCTCCACTGCACCAGCCGGCAGCTGCCGACCGAGATCTATCGCGTCTTCAAGGCGCGGCGGCTGGGTGTGTACAACGGGCCGCTGGCCCGTCTCCTGGGCGACAAGCGGAGCCTCGTGCTGCTCTCGGAGCATGAGGACTCGGATCTCTTCGACGCCGAGGAGCGTCGCCTCATCGCCACCCACGTCCCCTGGTGCCGGTCGCTGGCCGGCGAGCACGCCATGCGCGGCGGCGAAAGGGTGCGGCTGGTCGACTACGCCATCGCGCACCGGCAGGAGCTGGTGCTCAAGGCGAGCACCGGCTACGAGGGCCGCGACATCCACCTCGGCAACGTCACGCCGCCCGCGCGGTGGCGCAGCCTGGTCGAAGGCGGCGCCGGGAACCCCGGCCTCGTCCTCCAGGAGTATGTCGCCTCACGGCCCTACCTGTTCACCGGCGAGCAGGGACTCGCGCCGTATCAGGTCATCTGGGGCGCTTTCTGCATCGGCACGGCCTACGCGGGCAGCTTCCTGCGCACCATGCCCATGGCGCACGGGCCGGCGATCATCAACTCGGCGCAGGGCGCCGTCGAGGGCCTGATCCTGGAGGTCTGAGCGAGGTCTTGGGATTCGCGATCTCGTGTCCCGCATTGGGGTGGCACGGGCACCACCTACACGGGGACAGGCAAGCATGCCTAGACGGTTAAACGCATGAATCGTCAATAAGATAAGGAAGAGTTTGCAAGAAGCATGCAGCTGCACTCCGGCGATCTCGCGTCACTCCTCGCGCTGCCGCCGGAGGAGCGCTTGCGCGCGCTCGAGACGTACCTGCTGGCCCTGCTGGCGGCGACGCTCTCGCTGCCCCCCGATCGCCTGACGCCGCGCGCGGCGCCGGCCGCCCTCGGTCTCGACTCGCTGACCGCGGTCGAGCTGCAACAGCAGATCGCTGCCGCCCTCGGCGTCGAGATCCCGCTCGCCGAGCTGTTCGACAGCGAGAGCGTCGGCGCGCTCGCCCGCCTGATCCTCGCCCGCCTCGCGGGCGCTCCCCCTGCCACCGGCGCCGCGCCGCCGGGCGGTGGCCACTCCGTCCCGCCCGAGCCGCACCTCTCCCGCGGCCAGCATGCGCTCTGGTTCCTCGATCGCCTCGCCCCCGGGGGGGCGCGCCACAACCTGGCCGGCGCGGCGCGCCTGCGCAGCCGTGAGGGCGATGGCGAGGGCGAGGTGTCGCCCTCGGCGCTGCGCCAAGCGTTCGTCTGGTTGCTCGAGCGCCACCCCATGCTGCGCCTCGCGGTCGCCGTCGAGGACGGCCGGCCGGTCCCGCGGCTGGCCGAGCCGGCCGCGCTCGACTGGCAGGAGGAGGACGCCACCGCGTTAAGCGAGCCCGAGCTGCGCGATCGCCTCGCCGGCGAGGCGCACCGCCCCTTCGATCTCGCGCGGGGGCAGCTGCTCCGCCTGCGCCTCTACCGCCGCGGCGCGGCGCCCCCGGTGCTGCTCCTGGTGGTGCATCACATCGTGTTCGATGGCTGGTCGCTGGGGATCCTCCTGCGCGAGCTCGGACCGCTCTACGACGCCGCCCGCGCCGGCCTGCCCCGGCCCCTGCCGTCGCTCGCCTCGAGCTACTTCGAGCACGTGCGGCGCCAGGAGGAGGCGCTCGGCGGAGCGCGCGGCGCGGCGCTCTGGGCCTACTGGCGGTCGCAGCTCGCCGGCGAGCTGGACGCGGTGCCGTTGCCGCTTGACCGGCCCCGCCGGCCGAACGGCGGGCAGGGCGGCGCCAGCCTGGCGCGCCCGCTCGCGGCCGGCGCCACCGCCGCGGTCGAGCGGCTCTCCCGGCGCCACACCGCCCACACCGTGCTGCTCGCCGGCTTCGCGACGCTCCTGCAGCGCCACGGCGGCGGCCGCCAGCTGCAGCTCGGCACCACCGCCGCCGGCCGCGCCGACAGCCGGTTCCACGGCGTCGTCGGCTATTTCGTCAACCCGCTCGTGCTGCGTCTGGAGCTTGGCGACCGGCTGCCGTTCGCCGACGTCCTCGAGCGCACCGCGCGCACCGTGCTGGCGGCGCTCGACCACCAGGAGCTCCCCCTGCCCCTGCTCGCCGAACGGCTGGAGCCGGAGCGCGACGCGGCGGCGCGCTCGCCGCTGTTCCAGATCCTCTTCACCATGCACCGCTCGCCGCGGCCCGGCGACGCCACCGCCCTCGAACGCTGGGCGCTCGGCCTTCCCGCCACCACCGCCGCCGGCCCCGGCGAGTGGCCCGCCGGTGGCCTGCTGCTCGCACCGCTGCCGGTGCCCATGCAGGTGGCGCCCTTCGAGCTCACCGTCGCCACCGCCCGCCTGCAACCGGAGGGCTATGCCACCGCCCTCCAGTACGACTCCGCGCTGTTCGATCGCCCAACCGTCGAGCGCCTGCTGGGCCAGCTCGAAAACCTCCTGGCCGCCGCGGCAGCGGACCCCGCGGTGCCGGCGGCAGACCTGCCGCTGCTCGGCGCGGCGGAGCGCCATCAGGCCCTGCACGAGTGGAGCACGGCGTCAGAGCCGGCTGCCCACCGCCGCGGCACCGCCACGCACGGCGCCATGCTGCACCAGGCGGTTGCCGCCCAGGCGCGGCGCACGCCGGACGCGATCGCGGTGGTGCACGGCATCCACCGGCTGACCTACGCGGCGCTCGCTGCACGCACCGCGAGCTGGGCGGAGGACCTGCGCCGCCGCGGCGTCGGACCGGAGGTGGTGGTGGGCATCGCCCTCGAGCGCACGCCCGAGATGATCGCCGCGATCCTCGCGGTGCTCACCGCGGGTGGCGCCTACCTGCCGCTCGACCCCGCGCTGCCCGGCGAGCGCCTGGCCTGGATGCTGGACGACGCCGGGGCACCGCTGCTGCTCACTTGCAAGAGCCTCCTGCCGCGCCTGCCGCCGACCACCGTCCGCGTCGTCTGCCTGCCGCAAGACGCCCCGCCGGCCCCCGGCGCTGCCGGAGCCACCGGCGAGGCCGGCGCGCCCGCGCCCACCGGGCCGGCGGGCGCCGGCAACCTCGCCTACGTCATCTACACCTCGGGCTCGACCGGCCGCCCCAAGGGCGTGGCGATCGAGCACCGCGGCCCCGCGGCGCTGCTGGACTGGGCGCTCGACGCCTACGAACCGGCCGAGCTCGCCGGCGTGCTCGCCGCCACCTCGATCGGCTTCGATCTCTCCATCTTCGAGCTCTTCGCCCCCCTGGCCGGCGGCGGTACGGTGATCCTGGCCGGCAACGTCCTCGACCTCGGCCGCCTTCCTGCCGCCGCCGCGGTGACGCTGGTCAACACCGTGCCAGGGGCGATGGCCGAGGTGCTGCGCCTGGGCTGGCTGCCGCCGGCGGCGGCGACGGTCAACCTCGCCGGCGAGCCGCTACCGCGCGAGCTGGCCGACGCGCTCTACCGCTGCCCGCAGGTGCGCCGCGTGTGCAATCTCTACGGCCCCACCGAGGACACCACCTACTCGACCGCCGCCTTCGTCGAACGCGCGGCGCGCCGCCCACCGTCGATCGGCCGCCCCCTCGCCGGCGGCCGCGCCCATCTCCTCGACGCCGGTCTGGCGCCGCTGCCGCCCGGCGCGATCGGCGAGATCTTCCTGGGCGGCGCTGGCCTCGCCCGCGGCTACCTGGGGCGCCCCGATCTGACCGCCGAGCGCTTCGTGCCCGACGCCGCCTCCGGCCGCACCGGCGAACGCCTCTACCGCACCGGCGACCTGGCGCGCCGCCGGCCCGACGGCAGGCTCGATTTCCTCGGCCGGCGCGACCATCAGGTGAAGCTGCGCGGCGTCCGCATCGAGCTCGGCGAGATCGAAGCGGCGCTGCACGAGCATCCGCGGGTGGCGCAGGCCGTCGTGACGCTCGCCGGCGACGCCGGCGGCGACCGCCAGCTGGTGGCCTACGTGGTGCCGGCCGGCGACCCGCCGCCTGACCTCGACGAGGGCCTTGCCGGCGCCCTCGGCGACGCCCTGCGCGCGCGACTCCCCGCCGCCATGGTCCCCGCCGCCTTCGTGCGCCTGGCGGCGCTGCCGCGCACCGCCAACGGCAAGCTCGACCGCGCCGCCCTCCCCGCTCCCGTGCGCCCCACCGCCGCCGGCGAGCGTGCCGCGCCCGCCGGCGCGGTCGAGGAGGTGCTTGCCGCCGTCTGGGCCGAGGTGCTCGGCCTGCCGGCGGTGGCGGCCGAGGACAACTTCTTCCACCTGGGCGGTCACTCGCTGCTTGCCGCCCGCGCCGTGTCGCGGATCGGCGCCGTCTTCGCGGTCGACCTGCCGCTGCGCGCCCTCTTCGAGGACCCGACCGTGCGCCGCCTGGCCCGCCGTATCGAGCGCGAGACCGCCGCCGGCAGCGCGCCGCCGCCGCCGCCGCTCACCGCGGCACCGCGGACCGCGCCGCTGCCGCTCTCCTTCAGCCAGGAGCGCCTGTGGCTGCTCGACCGCCTGGAGCCCGGCGGCACCTCCCTGCACATGCCGGTGGCCCTGCGCCTCGGCGGCGCGCTCGACGGCGCGGTGCTGCGGGCCGCGCTCGCCCATCTGGTGGCGCGCCACGAGGCGCTGCGCACGGTCTTCGCCGCCGCCGGCGGCGTGCCGCACCAGATCGTCCTGCGCGCCGGCGCCGCCCTGCCGCCCACCATCTTGCCGGTCGTCGACCTGGGCACCCTGGCGCCCGCCCGCCGCGAGCGCGCCATGGCGGCGTGCAACCTGGCCATCGAGCGCCGCACCTTCGACCTGGCGCGCGGCCCGCTGCTGCGCCCGGCTCTCCTGCGCCTCGCCCCGACCGATCACCTACTCCGCCTCGACCATCACCACATCGTCTCCGACGGCTGGTCGATCGGCATCCTGGTGCGCGAGCTGGGCGCCCTCTACGCCGCGCTGGCCGCCGGCGCCCCCAGCCCGCTGCCGGCGCTCCCCATCCAGTACGCCGACTTCGCCGTCTGGCAACGCGGCTGGATGCGCGGCGAGGTGCGCGACCGCCAGCTGGCCCACTGGCGGCAGGCGCTGGCCGGCGAGCTCCCGGCGCTCGACCTGCCGACCGACCGTGCGCGCCCTGCGGTGCAGACCTTCCGCGGCGCCAGGCAGGTCCGGCACCTGCCGCCCCGCCTGGCGGCAGCGCTTCACGCCTGCGGCCGCGGCGAGGGGACGACCCTCTTCATGACCCTGCTCGCCGGCCTCGGCGCCCTCCTCGCCCGCTGGAGCGGCCAGGACGACGTGGTCATCGGCGCCCCCACCGCGGGGCGGCGGCCGGCGGCGGTCGAGGGGCTGATCGGCTGCTTCCTGAACCTCCTCGCCCTGCGCCTCGACCTCGCGGGCGCCCCCTCGCTGCGGCAGCTCCTGGCGAGCGTGCGGGAGACCGCGCTGGGCGCCTTCATGCACCAGGATCTGCCCTTCGAGGCCCTGCTCGGCGAGCTGCGCCCCGAGCGCGACCCCTCGCGGACGCCGCTCTTCCAGGTCTTCCTGAACCTGCTCAACTTCGCCGAGGCGCGCCTCGACCTGCCGGGCCTGGTCTCCCACCCGATCGCCATCCGCGACGTGCAGGCCAAGTTCGACCTCACGTTCTACGTCAGCACCGGCGCCGGCGGCATCGACTGCGAGCTGGTCTACAACGCCGATCTCTTCGACGCCCCGCGCATGGAGGACCTGCTCGAGCAGCTGGCGCTCCTGCTCGAGCAGGCGGCGGCGCGCCCCGATGCGCCGCTGCTCACCCTGCCGCTGGTCGGCGCGCGCGCCAGGGCCGTGCTGCCCGACCCGGCGGCGCCGCTCGACGAGTCGTTCGCCGGCGCCGTGCACGAGATCTTCCGCCAGCGGGCGCGGAGCGCCCCCGACCGCCTCGCCGTCGCCGACGCCGAGGGGGCGTACACCTACGGCGAGCTCGACGCGGCGAGCGACCGGATCGCGCACTGGCTCGCCGCCCGAGGTGCCGGCCGCGGCACGGCGGTGGCGATCTGGGCCCACCGCAGCGCGCCGCTCGCCCTCGCCGTCCTCGGTGCGCTCAAGACCGGCGCCGCCTTCACCCTGCTCGACCCTGCCTACCCCGCGGCCCGCCTGCTGGCGATCGAGCGTCTCGTCCGCCCGTGCGCCTGGCTCGACCTCGCGGCTGCCGCGCCGCTGCCGCCGGAGCTCGCCGGCCACCTCGCGGCCGCCGGCTGCCCGCGCCTCGAGCTGCCAGCGGGCGGCCCCGACGCGGTGGCCGCGCGCCTCTTCGGCCTGCCGGCGGCGCCGCCCCGGCTCACCGTCGAGCGCGACGACGTCGCGGTGCTCGCCATCACCTCCGGCTCGACCGGCGCCCCCAAGGCGGTTTCCGGCCGCCACGGCGCCCTGACCCATTTCCTCCCCTGGCAGTGCGAGCGCTTCGGCCTCGACGCCGACGACCGCTTCAGCGTGCTCTCCGGCCTCGCCCACGACCCGCTGCAGCGCGACCTGTTCACGCCGTTCTTCCTCGGCGCGGCGGCGCTCGTGCCGCGCCCCGCGGACCTCGCGGTGGCCGGCCGCCTCGCCGCCTGGCTGGCGCACCAGCGGATCACCGTGGCGAACCTCACGCCGGCCATGATCCAGCTCCTCGCCGAGCGCCCGGCCGGGCGCGCCGAGCCGGCGCCGCTACCCGATCTGCGCCGCGTTTTCGTGGTCGGCGAAGCCCTCACCCGCCGCGACGTGGCGCGCCTCGAGGCGCTGGCGCCGCGGGTGACCTGCATCAACCTCTACGGCACCACAGAGACGCAGCGAGCGCTCTCCTTCCACGAGGTGCGTGGCGGCGAGGAGCCGCGCCGGCTGCAGGTGCTGCCGCTCGGCCGCGGCATGCGCGACGCCCAGCTCCTGCTCATCACCCCGGGGGGCCTGCCGGCGGCGATCGGCGAGCTCGCCGAGGTCGCGATGCGCAGCCCCCACCTCGCCCAGGGCTACCTCGGCGACGCCGCGGCCACCGCGGCCAGGTTCCAGCCCCACCCCTTGGGGGGCGGCGCCGGCGAGCGCATCTACCGCACCGGCGACCTCGGCCGCTACCTGCCGAACGGCGAGGTGGCGTTCGCCGGCCGCCTCGACCAGCAGGTCAAGGTGCGCGGCTTCCGCATCGAACCGGCCGAGATCGAGGCGGTGCTGGGGCGCGAGCCGGGGGTGCAGGAGGCGGTGGTGCTCACCCGGCCCTGGCAGGGGAGCATGCAGCTCTGCGCTTTCGTGGTCGCCGAGCGCGCCGGCGCGGTGAGCGCCGCCCGCCTGCGGGAAGCGGTGCGCGAGCACCTGCCGGCGCACATGGTGCCGGCCGCCGTGGTGCTGCTGCCACGGCTGCCGCTCACTCCCAGCGGCAAGACCGACCGCCGCGCCCTGGCGCGCCTGACGCCGCCGCCGCCCGATCCCGCCGCCGCGGCGCTCGCCCGCCCCGAGAGCGACCTCGAGCGCCGCATCGCGCAGATCTGGTGCGAGGTCCTCGACCGCACCGAGGTGGGCGCCGAGAACAGCTTCTTCGACCTCGGCGGCCACTCGCTGCTCCTCGTCCGCCTGCACAGCCGGCTCGAGGAGCTGCTCGGGCGGGCGATCCCGCTGCTCGATCTCTTCAGCCACCCCAACGTGCGCTCGCAGGCGGCGCTGCTGGCGGGGCACCTGCCGGACGCCCGGCCGGCGCCGGCCGCGGCGCCCACCGCCCCGCCCGGCGGCACCACCGCCCCGCCCGATCGCCGCATCGCCATCGTCGGCATGGCCGGCCGCTTCCCCGGCGCCGCCGACCTCGACCGCTTCTGGCAGAACCTGCGCTCCGGCGTCGACTCGATCGCCGATTTCTCCGACGCGGAGCTCGACGCCGCCGGCGTCCCCGCGGAGCTCCGCGCTCACCCGCGCTTCGTGCGCTCGCTCGGCGTGGTCGAGGGGGAGGCGCTGTTCGACGCCGAGCTCTTCGACCTCCCGCCGCGCCAGGCGGAGATCATGGACCCGCAGTTCCGGCTCTTCCTGGAGTGCGCCTGGGAGGCGCTGGAGCACGCCGGCTGCGATCCCCGGCGCCACCCCGGCGCGATCGGCGTCTATGGCGGCGTCTCGCTCTCCACCTACTTCCTCCGCCATCTGGCGACGCGCCCCGACCTGCTCGAGGCCATGGGCAACTACCAGGTGGCGATGGGCACCGACCGCGACTACCTGACGGCCCAGGTCTCCTACCGCCTCGGCCTGCGCGGGCCGAGCGTCAACGTGCAGACCGCCTGCTCGACGGCGCTCGTCGCCGTCCACCTCGCCTGCCAGGCGCTCCTGGCCGGCGACTGCGATGCGGCCCTGGCCGGCGCCAGCTCGATCCGCCTGCCGCAGCGCTCGGGGTACGTCTACCACGAGGGAGGCATCGAATCGCCGCGCGGCCGCTGCCGCAGCTTCGACGCCGAGGCCGACGGCTCGGTCTACGGCTGCGGCGCCGGCGTCGTGGTGCTCAAGCGTCTGGCCGACGCGCTCGCCGACGGCGACACGGTGCACGCCATCATCCTGGGCTCGGCGATAAACAACGACGGGGCTGACAAGGCCGGCCTCACCGCTCCCTCCGCCGAGGCCCAGGCCAGGGTGATCGCCGCGGCGCTGGCGCGCGCCGGGGTCGGCCCCGAGACCATCGGGTACGTCGAGGCCCACGGCTCGGCCACGCCGCTCGGCGACCCGATCGAGGTGACGGGCCTGACCGCCGCCTTTCGCGCCGCCGGGGCCACCGCTGCGGCGACCTGCGCGCTGGGCTCGGTCAAGAGCAACATCGGTCACCTGGGCGTCGCCGCGGGCGTCGCCGGGCTGATCAAGACCGTGCTCGCGCTCGAGCACGGCGAGATCCCGCCCACCCTCCACTTCACCCGGCCGAATCCCCACATCGACTTCCTTGCCAGCCCCTTCCGCCCGGCGCAGCACCTGACACTCTGGTCGGCGACGGCGGGGCCGCGCCGCGCCGGCGTCACCTCGCTCGGGCTGACCGGCACCAACGTGCACCTCGTGCTCGAGGAGGCGCCGCCCACCGCCGCCGCGCCGCCGCCGGCGCGGGACTGGCAGGTGCTGCCCCTCGCCGCCCGCAACCCGGCGGCGCTCGCCCCGGCGGCGCAGCGCCTCGCCGACTGGCTGCAACGCCACCCCGGCGCCAACCTCGCCGACGTGGCGTGGACGCTGCAAACCGGCCGCCGCACCCTGCCGCATCGCCTCGCCGTCGTCTGCCGCGACGTCGCCGAAGCGCAGCGGGCGCTCCGCGGCGAGGACCCTCGCGCCCAGCTCTCGTCGCACCTGGCGCCGGCCGAGCGGCCGCTGATCTGGCTCTTCCCCGGCCAGGGTGCCCAGCACCCCGGCATGGGCCGCGGCCTCTACGAGAGCGAGCCGGTCTTCCGCCGCGAGGTGGATGCCGCCGCCATCCACCTGCTGCCGCTGCTCGGCAGCGACCTGCGCGATCTGCTCTACCCGCCATCCGGCTCGCGGCCGCGGGAGGCGGCGGCCCGCGAGCTGCGGCAGACTCGCTTCGCGCAGCCGGCGCTCTTCGTGGTCGAGCTGGCGCTCGCCCGCCTGTGGCTCTCCTGGGGGGTGGCGCCGCGCGCCATGGTCGGACACAGCCTCGGCGAGTACGCGGCCGCCTGCCTCGCCGGCGTGCTGTCGCGGGAGGATGCGCTCGACCTCGTGGCGCTCCGCGGCGAGCTGATGCAGCGCCTCCCCGCGGGCGCCATGCTGGCGGTCGAGCTCTCCGAGGCGGAGCTCGCGCCGCTGCTCGGACCGCACCTCGAGCTCGCGGCGGTCAACGCGCCACGCCTCGCGGTGGTCGCCGGCGCCGAGGCGGCGGTCGGCGAGCTCGCGGCGCTGCTGGCGGCGCGCCGGATCTTCTGCCGCCGCCTCAACACCTCGCACGCCTCCCACTCGACGATGGTCGAGCCGATGCTCGAGGCCTTTGCCGAGCGCCTCGCGCGCATCCCTCTGGCACCGCCGACGATCCCCTATCTGTCGGGCCTCACCGGCGACTGGATCGGCGCGGCGGAGGCCACCGACCCCGCGTACTGGCTGCGCCAGCTGCGCGGGACCGTCCGGTTCGGCGACGCGATCGGCCGCATCCTGGGCACCGCGGGCGGCGGCCCGAGCGGTGGCGGCGACCCGAGCGGCGGCGGCGACCCGAGTGGCGGCAAAGCGGGCTCCGGCAACCTCGAGCCGATCTTCCTGGAGGTCGGGCCCGGGCACGATCTCTGCGATCTGGTGCGGCAGCAGGCGCCGGCCGGTGCGCCCGGCGCGGGCGAGGTGGTTACCTCCATGCCCCGTTCGCGCGACACCGGCAACGAGGATGCCGCGACCCTCCACCCGGCGGTGGCACGCCTCTGGCTCGCCAGCCTGGCAAAGCAATCGGCGCCGGGCGAGGGCGAGGCGGCCGCCGCCGCCCGCCAACCACGCGACGCCGGGGACAACGACGCCGCGATCCTGCAGCGGGCGGTGGCGCGCCTCTGGCTCGCGGGCTGCCAGATCGACTGGCGAGCGCTGCAAGGCCCCGGTCGCCGCCGCCTGCCGCTGCCCTCCTACCCGTTCCAGCGTCGTCACTTCTGGGTCGCGCCGGCGAGCGGCGCGGCGGCGCCTTGGGGCGTGGCCCACTCGACCGGCCTCGCCACCGCCGCCGGCACGGAAGGCCTGGCCGGCGCGTTGGCCGCCGTGGCCGCCGGGGCCGGCGCCGCGGGCAGCCCCGCCACCGGCGCCGTCCGGCCGGCGGCGCGCGACGCGATCGAGGCCCGCGTGGTTGCCGCCTTCGCCGAGCTCCTCGGCATCGAGCAGGTCGGCGCCGACGACGACTTCTTCGACCTCGGCGGCCAATCGCTTCTCGGCGCCCGCCTGGTCTCCCGCCTGACCGACGAGCTCGCGGTCGAACTCTCGCTCGAGCAGCTGTTCACGGCGCCGACGCCAAGAGGGCTGGCGCGCCTCGTCGGGGCGGTGCGCGGCGCGGCCGAGCCGGCGCTGACGCCGGCAACGCGCACCGCCGACCTGCCGCTCTCCTTCGCCCAGGAACGCCTCTGGTTCCTCGACCAGCTCTCCCCGGGCGCCGCGGCCTACAACCTCTCGCAGGCGCTCGCCCTGGACGGCGACCTCGACTTGGCGGCCCTCGCCGCCGCCTTTGCCGCACTGATCGACCGCCACGAGATCCTGCGGACCACGTTCGGCCCTCCCAGCAGGTCGCGGCCACAGCCGGTGCAGGTGATCGCGCCGCCGCCGCGCCCGGCCCCGCCGCTCGCCATGGTCGACCTTGCCGCCCTCGCTGCCGCCCACCGCACCGCCGAGCAGCTGCGGCTGGCCCGCCGCGCGGCGCTCCACCCGTTCGATCTGGAGCGCGGGCCGCTGCTGCGGACACTGCTGTTGCGCCTGGGAGCGGCGAAGCACGTGCTCGTCGCCACCGTCCACCACATCGTCAGCGATGCCTGGTCGATGGACATCCTCGAACGCGAGGTCGCCGCGCTGTACGCCGCCGCCACCGCCGGCCGGCCCTCGCCCCTCCCCGCCCTGCCGGTGCAGTACGCCGACTTCGCCGTCTGGCAGCGCGGTTGGCTCGGTGGCGACCGCCTCGCCGCCGAGCTCGCCTTCTGGCGCGAGCAGCTGGCCGGCGTGCCGCCCGTCCTGGCGCTTCCCGGCGACCGGCCGCGCCCGGCCGTCCTCAGCCAGCGCGGCGCCCGGGTGCTCTTCCGCATCTCCGCCCCGCTCGCCCACCGGGCCGGCGCCTTGGCGCGACGCGAGGGGGCGACACTCTTCATGGTGGTCCTCGCGGCCTTTCAGGTCCTCCTCGGCCGGCTGGCCGGAACCGACCACCTGGCGGTGGGAGCGCCGGTCGCCAACCGCAACCGCCGCGAGCTCGAAGGGCTCATCGGCCTCCTGGTCAACACCCTGGTGCTGCGGGCCGACCTCGCCGCCGCGGCGACCTTCACCGCCCTTCTCGGCCAGGTGCGGGCGACGGTGCTCGGCGTGCTGGCCCACCAGGACCTGCCGTTCGAGCGCCTGGTGCAGGACCTGGTGGCCGAGCGCGACCTCAGCCGGTCGCCGCTCGTCCAGACCATGCTCATCCTGCAGAACACCCCGGCGACGGCCCGCACCCTCGCCGGGCTGACGCTCCGCCGTCTCCCCTTCGCCGGCGAGACGGCAAAGCTCGACCTCACCCTGAGCCTGCTCGAAGACGCCGACGGGATCGCCGCCGCCTTGGAGTACGCGACCGATCTCTTCGACGCCGCCACCGCGGCGCGCTGGGCGGACGCCTTCACCGGCCTGCTACAGGCGGCGGTGGAGGCGCCACGGGACGCGCCGCTCGCCGGCCTCTCCTGGCTCGGCGCCGCGGAGCGCCACCTCCTGGTCCACGAGTGGAACGAACCCTGGGACCCGGGCGCCGCGAGCCTGACGCTCCCCGCGCTCGTCGCCGAACAGGTGCGGCGCACCCCCGACTCGGTGGCGGTCACCTGCGGCGCCGGCGCGCTCACCTATCGCGGCCTCGAACGGCTCTCCCTGGCGGTCGCCCGCCGCCTGCGCGCGGCGGGCGTGCGCCCCGGCGACGTGGTCGGAGTGCTGGCCGAGCGCGGCGCCGCCCTGCCCGCGGCGCTGCTCGGCGTCACCGCGGCGGCGGCGGCCTACCTGCCGCTCGATCCCGCCTACCCCCGCCAGCGCCTCGAGCTCGTGCTCGCCGACGGCGGCGCCTCGGCGCTCCTCGGCGACCGCGCGCTGCTCGGCGACCTCGCGGTGGCGCCGCGCCTGCCCGCGATCGAGCTCGACGGCCTGGCCGCGGCCGGCGATCCCGGTCCCGGCTCCCCCGGAACCCTCGGTTCCCTCCCGGCAGGCGAGCCGGATGCGCTCGCCTACGTCCTCTTCACCTCGGGCTCGACCGGCCGCCCCAAGGGGGTCGAGGTGCCGCACCGTGCCTTGCACAACTTCCTCGCCGCGATGCAGCGCCGCATCCCGCTCGGCCGCGCCGACGTGCTGCTCGCCGTGACCTCGCCGTCGTTCGATATCGCCGCGCTCGAGCTGTTCCAGCCGCTCGTCGCCGGCGCGCGCGTCGACGTCGCCACGGCCGCCGTGGCGCACGACGGCAGCGCGCTCCTCGCGCGCCTGCGCGCCACCGCCGCCACCGCGCTGCAGGGGACGCCCGCCACCTGGCGGCTGCTCCTCGCCGCCGGCTGGGACGGTGCGGCGGCACCATGTCTGCGCCTGGCGCTGGTCGGCGGCGAGGCGGTGCCGGGCCCCCTCGCGGCGCGCCTCGCGGCCGGCGCCGACGAGGTCTGGAACGTCTACGGGCCGACCGAGACCACGGTCTGGTCCACGGCGCAGCGCTACGCCGCCGCGCATGCCGGCGCCGCCACGGTGGCGATCGGCCGGCCGCTCGCCCAGACCGTGGTCCACCTGCTGTCGCAGGACGGCCGGACGCAGCCCCTGGGCGTACCCGGCGAGCTCCACATCGGCGGCCTGGGCGTGGCCCGCGGCTATCGCGGCCGTGCCGACCAGACGGCCGAGCGCTTCGTGCCGGACCCCTTCTCCGGCCACCCCGGCGCGCGCCTCTACCGCACCGGCGACCTCGCGGTCCACGCCCGCGACGGTCGCATCGAGTATCTCGGCCGCGGCGACCGCCAGGTCAAGGTGCGCGGCTTCCGCATCGAGCTGGGCGAGATCGAGGCGGCGCTCGCCACCCACCGGCGGGTGCGCGAGGCGGTCGTCGCCGCCCATGCCGACCGCTCGGGGGAGCTCGCCCTCGCGGCCTACGTGGTGCCGCCGCCCGGCGAGGCGGGGCCGGCGCTCGCCGAGCTGCACGCGCACCTGCGGGCGACGCTCCCGGCCTACATGCTGCCGTCGCACCTCGTGCTGCTCGCGGCGCTCCCCCTGACGCCCAACGGCAAGCTCGACCGCAAGGCCCTCGCGCCCCCCGCCGCCACCGCCGTGCCGCGCACCCGCACCGCCCCCCGCACGCCCTCCGAGACCCTCCTGGCGACGATCTGGGAGGAGGTGCTGGGCGTCGCCGGAGTGGGAGCGGAGGACGACTTCTTCGCCCTGGGCGGGCATTCCCTGCTCGCCACCCAGGTGGTGTCACGGCTGCGCCAGGCGGCGGCCGTGGAGCTCCCGGTGCGCGAGATCTTCGCCACGCCGCGCCTGGCCGATCTCGCCACCCGCCTGGACCGCGAGCCCCGCCTCGCCGCCGGCGCCGCACCGACCCCTGCTGCCGGCGCCGCGCCCACCGTCTCGCTCGCCCAGCGTGGCCTCTGGTTGCGCGACCGCATCGAGCCGGGCTCGGCGGCCTACAACCTGCCGTCGAACGTCCGCCTGCGCGGGCCGCTCCACGTCGCGGCCTTCGCCGCCAGCCTCTCGGCGGTGGTGCGGCGGCACGCCGTGCTGCGCACCGTGTTCGACGAAGACGACGGCGAACCGCAGGCGCGCATCCTGCCGCCGGCGCCGCTGCCGCTCCCCCTCGTCGACCTCGCCGGCCTCCCGGCGCCGGTCGCCGAGACGGCGGCGCGCTCGCTCGCGCTCCATGCGGCGCGGCTCCCCTTCGACCTGGCCCGCGGCCCGCTCGTGCGTGCCCTCCTCCTGCGCCTCATGCCTGGCGACCACCAGCTCTCGCTGGTGGTGCACCACATCGCGACCGACGGCTGGTCGACCGGCGTCCTGAGCCGCGAGGTCGCGGCGCTCTACCCCGCCCTTTGCGCCGGCGTTGCCTCACCCCTCCCGCCGCTGTCGCTCCAGTACTCCGACTACGCCCGGCACCAGCGCGAGCAGCTGGCAGGTGGCGCCCTTGACGCGCAGCTCGCCTACTGGCGCGACCGGCTCGCCGGGGCGCCGGCCGAGGCGGCGCTCCCCTACGACCACCCGCCGCGGGCACGCGGCGCCTTTCAGGGCGGCGTGCTCCGCTTCCCGCTCCCCGGCAGCCTGGCGGATGACCTGACGCGGCTCGCCCGCGGCTCGGGCGCCACCCTGGCGATGGCCCTCATGGCATCGCTCGAGCTGCTCCTTGCCCGCTACGCGGAGAGCCGCGATCTCACCCTCGGCCTGGCGGTCGCCGGGCGCAACCAGCGCGCGCTCGAGGAGCTCATCGGCTTCTTCGCCAACACCCTGGTGCTGCGCGCCGCGCCCGCTCTCGACTCGGGCTTCGGCGATCTCCTCGCCGCCGTGCGCCAGGCCACGCTCGAAGCGTACGAGCACCAGGACCTGCCTTTCGATGCGCTGCTCGCGGAGCTGCGCCCGCTGCGCACGGCGGGCCGCTCGCCCTTCTTCCAGGTGATGTTCAGCTTCATGGCCGGCGGACCGCGACCCGCCGGAATCGCCGACCTCGCCCTCGAGCCGGCCGGGCTCGACACCGTCGACACCGGTGGCGCCAAGTTCGACCTCACCCTGGCCCTCCAGGAGGTCGCCGGTCACTTCCTCGGTCTGCTCGAATACGACCGCGCCCGCTTCGAGCCGGCCACCGCCGCGCGGCTGCTCGGGCATCTGCTGGCCCTCGCCACCGCCGCCGCCGCGGCGCCCGGCACCCCGCTCGCCCTGCTGCCGCTCCTCTCTCCGGCCGAGAGCCACCAGCTGCTGCGCGAATGGAGCTCAGGGCCCGCCGCGCCCCGCCCGGCGGTGTTCGGGGCCTCGCCGGCCGGGCCGGGGGCCTCGCCGCCCGCGGCCTGCCTGCACGGGATCTTCGCCGCTCGCGCCGGCCGCGCGCCCGACACCGTGGCGCTCGTCTGCGGCCACGCGGCGGTGAGCTATGGCACGCTCGCCCGCCGCGCCGACCGGCTGACCCTCGCCCTGCGCGCGCAGGGGGTGAGGCGCGGCGCGCGCGTCGGCCTCTGCTGTGCTCGCGGTCCGGCGATGATCGAGGCCATGCTGGGCATCCTCGCCTGCGGCGCCGCCTATGTGCCCCTCGACCCGGCCTACCCGCACGACCGGCTGGCCACGCTCCTCGCCGACAGCGCCATCGAGGTGCTGGTGAGCGAGCCGCACCTCGTCCCGGCGCTTCCTCCCTGGTCCGGGCGCGTCACCCTGCTCGACCGCGACGCCTTCGCGATACCACCAACCGGCACACCGGCGCCGGTCGCCGCCGGCGCCACGCCCGAGCCCGAGGCCGGCGACCTGGCCTACGTGATCTATACCTCGGGCTCGACCGGCCGTCCCAAGGGGGTCGAGGTGACCCACCGCAGCGTCGTCAGCCTGCTCGCCGGCACCGCCGCGCGCTTCGCTTTCGACCCCGGCGACGTCTGGACGCTCTTCCACTCCTACGCCTTCGATTTCTCGGTGTGGGAGATCTGGGGAGCGCTGCTGCACGGCGCCCGCCTGGTCGTCGTGCCCTACGAGGTGAGCCGCTCGCCGCAGCAGTTCGCCGAGCTCCTGGCCACCCAGCAGGTGACGGTGCTCAACCAGACGCCGTCGGCCTTCCGCCAGCTGCTGTGGGAGCTTGCCGGCCTCCCGCCCGGCGCCCTGCCGCCGCTCGCCCTGCGCTGGGTGATCTTCGGCGGCGAGGCGCTCGAGCCCGCCCTCCTCGCACCGTGGATCGCGCGCCACGGCGACGAGCGGCCCGGGCTGGTCAACATGTTCGGCATCACCGAGACGACCGTGCACGTCACCTTCCGCCGCCTGCGCCGCACGGAGCTCGCGCTGGGCAGCGTCATCGGCCGGCCGATCGCCGGCTGGAGCGTGCTGCTGCTCGATCGCGGCCTCTCGCCGGTGCCGGTGGGCCTGCCGGGCGAGATCCACGTCGGCGGCCAGGGTCTCGCGCGCGGCTACCTCGGACGGCCCGAGCTGACCGCCGCGCGCTTCGTGCCCCACCCGTTCGCCGCGGCTCCGGGCGAGCGCCTCTACCGCTCGGGCGACCTTGCACGCTGGCGCCCGGACGGCGACCTCGAGTACCTGGGACGGCTCGACCAGCAGGTCAAGATCCGCGGCTTCCGCATCGAGCCGGGAGAGATCGAGGCGGCGCTCCTGGCCCACCCCGCGGTGCGCGGCGCGCTGGTCGTCGCCGAGGGGAGCGGCGCCGAGGCGCGGCTCGTCGCCTACGTCGAGGCGCCACCGCCGCTCGCCGCCCACGAGCTGCGCCGGAGCTTGAGCGGCACCCTCCCCGAGCACATGGTGCCGGCGGTCTTCGTGGTGCTCGACCGCCTGCCGCTCACCCCGAGCGGCAAGATCGACCGCGCCGCCCTCCCCAGGCCGGCGGCGCCGCGCCGCCCTCACCAGGCTGGCGGCGAGCCGGCGGCGAGCCCGCGCGAGGCGGCGATGGCGCGCATCTGGGCGGAGGTCCTCGACGTCGAGCACGTCGGACCCGAGGACCGTTTCTTCGACCTCGGCGGCGACTCGATCCGCGCCGTGCGCCTGGCCAGCCGGCTCAACGAGGAGCTCGGCACCGGCCTGCGGGTGCAGGACCTCTTCGTCCACGGCACGGTCCGCGAGCTGGCCGCGGCGGCCGGGCACCTGGCCGGCGCCGCCTCGCTCGAGCAGGAGCGCGCCGCGGGTCTCGCCGCGATCGACTCCTTCTGCCGCACCGTCCTTGCCGACCGCCGCCACCGGGAGCGGCTGGGCGACGACTACGAGGACTTCTATCCCCTGAGCAGCATCGAAAAGGGGATGATCTTCTACAGCCTCCTGCTCCCCGACCAGCCGGTCTACCACGACCAGTACGTGCACCGCCTGGCGATCGCCGACCCCGACCGCCTCTGGCACGCCCTGCGCCTCGCCATCGGGCGGCACGCGATCTTCCGCAGCCGCTTCCACCTCTACGGCTTTCCCGAGCCGACCAAGGTCGTCGAGCGGCAGGTGCGCCTCGTGGCCCACCGCGTGGACCTCTCGGCCCTCCCCGCGGCCAGGCGCCGGCAGGCCCTGGAGCACTACCTCAGGGACGACCTCGCACAGGGCTTCACCTTCGACGGCGACCTGCTCTGGCGCTTCCGGCTCTTCCGCCTGGAGGGCGACCTCCACTGTGCCGTCCTCACCTCCCACCATGCCCTCCTCGACGGCTGGAGCGTCAGCTCGTTCTGGGTGGAGGTCAACAACCTCTGCACCCGCGACGGCCTCGCCGGGCTCACCGCGCTGCCGCCGCCGGCGAGCAGCTACAAGGACTACCTCGCCGTCACCCTGGGACGCGCCGCGAGCGGCAGGAGCGCGGAGTTCTGGCGCCAGACCCTCGCCGGCGTCGGCCGCAATCGGCTGCCGTTCCAGGCCCGCCGCAGCCACGCCGGGAGCGGCATGCGGGTCGAGCAGCGCGAGCTTCCCGCCGAGCTCCTCGCCAGCCTGCGCCGGCGCGCCCGATCGCATCGCGTCCCGCTCCGCTCCCTGACGCTCGCGGCGCAGGTCTGGCTGCTCGCCGCCGTCACCGGCGAGCGCGAGGTGGTGACCGGGGTGGTCACCCACGGCCGCCCGGAGATCCGCGACGGCGACCGCATCCTCGGCTGCTTCCTCAACACCATCCCGGTGCGGCTCGCCGTCGGCCACCTGGCCACCGGCACCGCGCTGATCGCCGCGGTCGACGACTACCTGCGCCGGGTGCGGCCCCACGAGGTGCTGCTCGCCGACATCGCCGCCTACGCCGGCAACCCGCCGGGGCTCGACAACCCGCTCTTCGACACGCTCTTCAACTTCCTCGACTTCCATATCGTCGACGAGCTCGCGGCCAGCGACCTCTGGCAGCCGATGCGGATGCCGGAGATCGCGGCGGCCTACGCGGTCGCCGGCAACGAGATGACCAACACGCTCTTCGACGTCGAGCTCGTCACCACCTTCGGCCGGCCGGTGGCCAAGCTCAAGAGCTCCCCGCGCCACTTTTCGCCCGCCGAGAGCGGGCGCGCGCTCGACCTCTTCACCCGCATCCTCGGCCGCATCGGCGACGCCGCGCACGACCGGCTCGACGGCGAGGCGCTGCTCACGCCGGCGGAGTGGGACGAGGTGGTGCACGGCCACAACCAGACCCGCGTCGTGGACGGCGAGATGAGGCCGGTGTTCCGCCAGATCGAGGCGCGCGCCGCCGAGGCGCCCGACCGCTCCGCGGTCGTCTGCGGCGAGCTCGCCTGGAGCCGCGGCCGGCTCAACGACACCGCCAACCGCATGGCGCATCGGTTGCGCGCCGCCGGCGCGCGGCCGGGCGACCGCATCGGCCTCGTCTTCAGCCGCGTTCCCGAGATGATCGCCGGCATGCTCGCCATCGACAAGCTCGGCGCCGCCTACGTGCCCCTCGAGCCGCACTACCCACCGGCGCGCCAGGCCTACATCCTCGAGAGCGCCGGCACCACCCTGGTGCTGGCCGAGCGCCCGCTCGCGGCCGGCGCCGATGCCGGCCGCCCCACCGTGGTGCCGGAGCCGCAGGCGCTGGCCGGCCAGCCGGCCGCCAATCTCGCCGTCGACCCGCCACCCGCGGCGCTCGCCTACATCATCTACACCTCCGGCTCGACCGGCCTCCCCAAGGGGGTGATGATCGACCACCACGCGCTCTGCAACCTGGTGCGCTGGGGCCGCCGCACCCTCGGCGTGGGTCCCGACTCGCGCCTGCTCATGGTCTCCTCGATGTGCTTCGACCTCTCGGTCTGGGACATCTTCGGCGGCCTCGCCGCGGGCGCCACGCTGGTGATCGCCACCGAGGACACCCTGGGCGAGCCGCGGCGCCTGCGCGAGCTGCTGGTACGGGAGCGCATCAGCTCGTGGAACTCGGTCCCCTCGACCCTGGGCCTCCTCACCCATTACCTCGAGGAGGCCGATCCCGCCTTCCGCCACGAGGATCTGCGCCTGGCGATGCTCTCGGGCGACTGGATACCGCTCGGTCTGGTGCCGCAGATCCGCCGCTTCTTCCCCGGCGCCGCGATCCTCAGCCTGGGCGGCGCGACCGAGGGCACCGTCTGGTCGATCACCTACCCGGTCGAGGACCTCGACCCGGCCTGGGTGAGCATCCCCTACGGCCGGCCGCTCGACAACAACACCTTCTACCTCCTCGACGCCACGCTCGGCGTGGTGCCGCAGGGGGTGGCGGGCACCCTCTACATCGGCGGCGAGGGCGTCGCCCAGGGCTATGCCGCCGACCCGGCGCGCACCGCCGCCGCCTTCCTGCCCGACCGCTTCGCCGGCCGCGCCGGGGCGCGCATGTACTGCACCGGCGACCTCGGCCGGCTGCTGCCCGACGGCAACATCGTCTTCCTCGGCCGCCAGGACCACCAGGTGAAGGTCCGCGGCTTCCGCGTCGAGCTGGGCGAGGTGGAGAGCCAGCTGGCCCAGCTGCCGGAGGTCGACGAGGCGGTGGTGGTCGACCGCCTCGACGCCTCCGGCAACCGCTACCTCTGCGCCTACGTCGTGGGGCGCCGCCCGCTGCCGGCGGCGGAGCTCCGGGCCCAGCTGGGTGCGGTGCTGCCCGAGTACATGATCCCCGCCACCTTCATCCAGCTGCCGGCCCTGCCGCTGACCGACAACGGCAAGCTCGACCGCCGCGCCCTGCCGGCGCCGGACGCCGACAACGTCGGCGCCGCGCCCTACGTCGCGCCGGCCGGCGAGACCGAGGCGGTGCTCCTGGCCATCTGGCAGGAGGTGCTGGGTCTGGCCGGCCTCGGCGTCGAGCACGACTTCTTCGCCCTCGGCGGGAACTCCCTCTCGGCGGTGCAGGTGATCACCCGCATCCGTGCCCAGCTCGGGGTCGAGCTGCCCCTGCGCACGCTGTTCGAGGCCGCCACGCCGCGCTCGGTCGCGCACCACGTCGAGGGGCTGCGCCGCACCGGCGGCGGCGCCGCCACGGCCGCCGCCGGCCTCGCCCTGTCCGGCCGGCCGCGCCCGGCGGTGGTGCCGGCGTCGTTCGCCCAGCAGCGCCTCTGGATCATGCAGCGGCTCAACCCGCGGAGCACGGTGTTCAACATGCCGCTCGTGCTGCGGCTGACCGGCGAGCTCGACGTCGCCGCGCTCGCCGCCAGCGCCGGCGAGGTCTGGCGCCGCCATGAGAGCCTGCGCACCCACTTCCCCGAGCACGACGGCGCGCCGGCGCAGGTGGCGGCACCGCCCGGGCGGCTGCCGCTGCCGCTGGTCGACCTCTCCCCGCTCGGCGGCGAGCGCGGCGAGCGCGAGGCCCGGCGCCTGGCCGAGGCTGAGCTGCACCGCCCGTTCGATCTCGCCACCGGACCGCTGCTGCGCCTGCTCGTGCTGCGCCTCGGGCGGCGCGAGCACGTGCTGTCGGCCATCCTCCACCACGTGATCTGCGACGGTTGGTCGCTCGGCATCCTGCACGACGAGATCGCGGTGCTCTACGAGGCGTTCTCTCGCGGCCTGCCGTCGCCGCTGCCGCCGCTCCCCATCCAGTATGCCGACTACGCGTCCTGGCAGCGCGACCTGCTGACGCCGGAGACGCTGGAGCGCCTGCTCGCCTACTGGCGCCGCCACCTCGCCCGCCAGCCCGACGAGCTGCGGCTCCCCTTCTCCCGCCCGCGCGCCGCCGTGCCGACCTATCGCGGCGGGGAGGTCTCGCTGCTGCTGCCGCGCGAGGTGGTGCAGCAGCTCAAGGAGCTCCACCGCCAGCAGGGGACGACGCTCTTCGTGACGCTGCTCGCCGCCTGGAAGGCCCTGCTCCACCGCTACACCGGCCAGGAGGACCTGATGGTGGGCACCGTGGTCGCCAACCGCCGGTGGCTGGAGATCGAGCGCCTGATCGGCTTCTTCGGCAACACCCTCCTGCTGCGCACCCTGGTCGGCGGCGACCCGAGCTTCCGCGAGCTCGTGGCGCGCGTCCACGAGGTGGCGCAGGGCGCCTACGAGCACCAGGACCTCCCCTTCGAATGGGTGCTCGACAGCCTGCCGGCGAAGCGCCACGCGAGCGGCGCGCCGCTGCTGCAGGTGGAGTTCCAGCTGCAGAACTTCGCCGCCGCGGCGCGCACGCTGCCGGGCCTCCGCCTCGCACCCTTCCCGCTGGCCGTGCGCCACGCTCAGGTCGACCTGGCGGTCAGCCTGACCGAGAGCGACGGCGAGCTCCGCGGCACGCTGTCCTACAACCTCGACCTCTTCGACCCCGAGATCGCGGAGCGCATGGCGGCGGACTTCGAGTCGCTCGCCGCGGCGCTGGCCACGGCGCCGGAGCGCAGCATCGGCAGCGTCTCGCTGCTCGGGGCCGCCGAGATCGACGCCCAGCTCACCGCCTTCCAGGACGACCTGTGATGCCCCCGGCCGAACCGATGGAGAGAACCAGCATGGTGCCGATGAACGTGCAGGAGATGTTTGCCGCCACCGCCGCGAACCAAGCCGGCCGGCCGGCCGTCGAGCGCGACGGCCGGGTGACGACCTACGGCGAGCTGCGCGAGCAGAGCGAGCGACTCGCCGGTCTCCTGCGCGACCTCGGCGCGGGGCCGGGTGACGTCGTCGGGCTGCTGCTCTCCGGCCCGCCGGAGCTGGCCGCGGCCATGCTCGCGACGCTCGCGCGGCGCGCCCTCTTCGTGCCGCTCGACCCGGTGCTGCCGGATCGCCGGCTCGCGGCGATGCTCGCCGGCGTGCGCCCGCGCTTCCTGGTCACCGCGCCAGAGCTGGAGGACCGGCTGCGCACGCTCACCCGGGAGGGGGAAGCGGCGGCGACGGTGGTGGTGATGGCGGGCGACGTGGCGACCGTCGTCGCGAGCGCCGCAGGCGGCGCTGCCGGCGCCGCGGCTAGCGGCGCTTCCGACACCGCGGCTAGCGGCGCTTCCGACACCGCGGCCAGCGGCGCTTCCGGCGCCGAGGCCGGCGCCGCTCCCCCGGCGGCGGCGCCGCCCGCCACGGCGCAGCTGCCGGCCGAGCCCGACGACCCCTGCTACGTCTTCTTCACCTCCGGCTCGGCCGGCGCTCCCAAGGGGATCCTCGGCCGCGCCAAGGGGATCGACCATTTCGTGCGCTGGGAGATCGAGACCCTCGGCGTGCGTCCCGGAATGCGCTTCAGCCAGCTCACCAGCCCGGGCTTCGACGCCGTCCTGCGCGACCTCTTCACGCCGCTCTGCGCCGGCGGCGTGGTCTGCGTGCCGCCGCACCGCGACGTGCTGCGCGATCCGCGACGGCTCGCCGCCTGGCTCGCCGCCGAGCGCGTCGAGGTGCTGCACTGCGTCCCCTCGCTGCTGCGCGCCCTGCTCGCCCAGGAGCTCCCCCAGGGCGGCCTCCCCGCACTGTCCTGGGTGCTGGTGGCCGGCGAGCCGCTCCTCCCCGCCGACGTGGGACGCTTCTTCGACGCCCTGGGTGAGGGCGCGCGGCTGGTCAACCTCTATGGACCGTCCGAGACGACGATGACCAAGTTCGTCTACTTCGTGACGCCCACCGACCGCGAGCTCGCCACCATCCCGATCGGCAAGCCGATGCCAGGCGCCGCCGCGCTGGTCTTCGACGCCTCCGACCGCCCCTGTCCCGCCGGTCAGGTCGGCGAGATCGTGATCCGCACCGCCTACCGCTCGCACGGCTACTGGCAGCAGCCCGAGCTGACCGAGCGGGCCTTCGTGCCGAACCCGGTCGGCAAGGACCCCGCGGACCGTCTCTATCGCACGGGCGACCTCGGGCGCGTCGTCGCGGACGGCAACTTCATCTTCGTCGGCCGGTCGGACCAGCAGCTCAAGATCCGCGGCGTGCGCATCGAACCGGCCGAGGTCGAAGGGCTCCTGCTGCGGCATCCGGCGGTGCGGGAAGCGGCGGTGGCGGCCCACCTGCGTGAAGCGGACCCCGTGCTCTGCGCCTATCTCGTGCTGCGCGAGCCGGTCGAGGCCGGGGCGATGCGCGAGCTGCTCGCCGCCGATCTCCCTGAGGCGATGATCCCCTCGCACTTCATCACCGTCGCGGAGCTGCCGCGGACGGTCAACGGCAAGCTCGACCGGCGGGCGCTGCCGCCGCCTGCGGCGAGCGCCGCGGCCGACCTCGCGGCGCCGCGCACCGCCACCGAGGAGCTGGTGGCGGGCATCTTCCAGAGCGTCCTCGGCGTCGAGCGGATCGGCATCCGGGAGAGCTTCTTCGAGCGCGGCGGCCACTCCCTGCTCGCCATCCAGGTGCTGGCGCAGATCCAGAAGAGCTGCGCGGTCGAGATGCCGCTCGCCAGCATCTTCGAGTCGCCGACCGTCGCCGGGCTGGCCGCCATGGTCGACCAGGCGCAGGCCCTGGCCGGCGGCCCGCCCATCCCGGAGCCGGTGCGGCGCGGCCGGACGGAGGCGCCGCTCTCCTTTTCCCAGCAGCGCCTCTGGTTCATGGACCAGCTCCAGCCGGGGAGCAGCTTCTACAACGTCGCCACCGCCGTGATCCTGGAAGGCGCCCTCGACGCGGCCACGCTGCGCTGGGCGCTGGGCGAAGTGGTGCGGCGCCAAGAGTCGCTGCGCACCGTGTTCGCGATGGGCGCGGCGGGAGAGCCGCGGCAGATCGTGCGGCCGGTGCGGCCGGTACCGTTGCCGGTGGTCGATCTGCGCGGGCTCGCCGCCGCCAATGCCGAGATGACCGAGATCACCGAGATCGCCGAGATCACCGAGATCGCCGAGATCACCGAGATCGCCGTGCTCGCCGAGGCGCGTGCGATCGCCGAACGTCAGGCGGCGCAGCCCTTCGATCTCGCCGCCGGGCCGCTGCTGCGCTGCACGCTCCTGCGCCTCGGCGCGACGCGGCACGCCCTCGCCTTCACCCATCACCACATCGTCGGCGACGGCCTCTCCTCGGAGATCCTGCTCTACGAGCTGGCCGGCCTCTATCGGAGCCGTGTGGAAGGACGCCCATCGCCGCTCGCCGAGCTGCCGCTGCAGTACACCGACTTCGCCCTCTGGCAGCGCGAGGGGCTGCGCGGCGAGGTGCTCGAGGCCCAGCTCGCCTACTGGCGCCGGCAGCTGGCCGGTGCGCCGCCGGTCCACCACCTGCCGGCCGACCGGCCGCGCCCCGCGGTCAAGAGCTTCCGCGGCGGCCGCCAGAGCTGCGTCCTGAGCACGGCGCTCACCACGCGGGTGCGCGAGCTGGCGCAGCGCGAGGGGTGCACCCTCTTCATGACCTTCCTCGCCTGCTTCCAGACGCTCCTCCACCTGCTCTCCGGCGACACCGACATCGTGGTCGGCTCGCCGATCAACTACCGGTCCTGGCCGGAGCTGCGGCCGCTGATCGGCACCTTCGTCAACACCCTGCTCTTCCGCACCGCGATCGCCGGCGACCCGCGCTTCCGCGAGGTGCTCGCCGCGGTGCGCGAGACCGCCCTCGCCGCCTTCGCCCATCAGAGCGTCCCCTTCGAGAAGCTGGTCGAAGAGCTCCAGCCGGAGCGCACCCTGAGTCATAACCCGCTCTTCCAGCTGGGCTTCACCTTCAACGGCCTGCAGGGCGATCCGACCGGCCAGAGCCTGGGCATCCAGTCCACCAGCCTCACCGTCCTTCCCTTCGAGTTCGTGACGGAGACGGCGCAGTTCGACCTCAACCTCATCCTGACCGAGGGCCCAACGGTCATCGAAGGGGTTTTCCAGTTCAGCCGCGATCTCTTCGACGACGCCACCGTTGCCGGCGTCGAGGAGCAGTTCCTGGCGCTCTGCGAGCGCATCGTGGCGAGCCCCGACCAGCGTCTCAGCGAGCTGCGCGAGCTCCTCGCCCAGGTGCGGCTGGCAGCCCGGCGCCGCGTCGAGGAGGAGATCGAGCAGGCGGGTCGCAGCGGGGTGCGAAGCCGCCGGCGCCGGAGCGTCGTCGGCGCGAGCGCCACCGCACTCCCCACCGACCCGCCGCTCGGCTGAGAAGAGCCATGCCGCCCGGCGTCGACAGGCAGCTTCTGCGTTACTATTTCGCTGTACGGCTGGCGGATAGGAGGCCCCACGCCATGATCGTCCTCGACTCATCGACCATCGACGGTGCCGACCTGCGGCAGGGGCTCGAGATGCCGGTCGCCGAGGTGGCAGCATGAGCGTCCTCGCCGATCTGCGTCTGGCCTTTCGCGGCCTGCGGAAGCGCCCCGGCATCGCGCTGATCGCGGTGCTCACCCTCGCCGTCGGCCTGGGGGTGAACACCGCCGTCTTCAGCCTGGTGGACAGCGCGCTGCTGCGCCGGCTGCCGCTGCGCGACCCCGACCGGCTGGGGGTGCTGTGGACGGTCTGGAAGCTCGGCGGCCAGAACCGCAACAAGCTGTCCGAACCCGAGTTCATCGACTTCTCGAACCAGGCGAACCTGCTCGAAGGTCTCGAGGGGTACCAGACCACCGCGGCCAACCTGACCGGCGAGGGGCCGCCCGAGCAGGTGACGGTGGGGTTGGGGACGTCGGGCCTGCTCTCGCTGCTCGGCGTCCCGCCGCGCGTCGGGCGGACCTTCCAGCACACCGACGACGTTCCCGGCGCGGCCAGGGTGGCGATCCTCAGCGAGGAGCTGTGGCGGCGGCGCTTCGGCGCCGATCCGTCGATCGTCGGCCGCAACATCCTGCTCGACGGCACCAGCACCCAGGTGGTCGGCGTCGTCCCCTCCTGGTTCGAGCTGCCCGGTAAGATCGACCTCTGGCGGCCGCTGATCATCGACCGTGGCGACCCCGATCCGCGCGGCGCCCACAAGGTGACCGCCGTCGCCCGGCTCGCCCGGGGCGCCACCTGGCCGCAGGCGCAGGAGCAGGTGGCGAGCATCGCCGGCCGCCTGCGCCAGCAGTACCCGCAGTTCTACCCGCCGAGCGTCGGCTGGGGGTGGCGCCTGGCGCCGCTGCGCGCCGAAGAGGTGAGCGCCATCCGACCGGCGCTGCTGTTGCTGCTTGCGGCTGGCTGCATGGTGCTGCTCATCACCTGTGCCAACGCGGCGAGCCTGCGGCTCACCGCGGCAGGCCACCAGGTCAAGGACCTCGCCGTGCGCGTCGCCTTCGGCGCCAGCCGCTGGCAGGTGGCGCGCCAGCTGCTCGTCGAGAGCGTGGTGGTGGCGCTGATCGGCGGCGCCCTCGGGCTGCTGCTCGCGAGCTGGGGGTTGCACCTCCTGCCCTCGATCCTGCCGGTCGCGGTGGCGGGGCTGAGCGCCGTCTCGCTCGATTTCCTGGTGCTCGCCTTCGCGCTCTTCGCGACGCTCGCGACCGGCATCGTCGCCGGCCTGGTGCCGGCGCTCCAGGTGGCCAGGGCCGGGCCGCACGAGGCGCTCAAGGAGGGCGGGGCGCGTAGCTCGCCGGGCGCCAGCTCGCAGCGGCTGCGCCGCCTCCTGGTGCTGGCGGAGACCGCGCTCGCGCTCCTGGTGATGATCGGCGCCGGTCTGGTGCTCAAGAACTTGCAGCACCTCGAGAGCGTGCCCCCGGGGTTCGAACCGCGCCGCGTGCTCACCGCCTCCGTTTCGCTGCCCGCGGTCAAGTACCCGGACGAGGCGGTCAACGGCTTCTACCTGCAGCTGATGCCGCGGCTCGACGCCCTGCCGGGAGTCCAGGCGGCGGGGGCGGTCTCGCTGCTGCCGCTCGCCGGCAAGGATTACTCCGGCAGCTTCTCCGTCGAAGGGGCCGCGGTCGCGGACGACCAGCAGACCAACGAGGCGTCGCGGCGGGCGGTCAGCCACGACTACTTCCGCGCCATGGGCATCCCGCAGCTGGCGGGCCGCACCTTCACCGTGCACGACACCGCCAAATCCGAAGGGGTGGTCATCGTCGACGCCGACATTGCGCGCCAGTTCTGGCCGCAGGGGTCGGCGATCGGCCGCCGCCTGAAGTTCGGCAAGCTTGCCGACGAGAACCCATGGCTGACCGTGGTGGGCGTCGTCGGGCACGTCCAGCACGACAGCCTGGACAGCCAGTCGCGCGGCCAGATGTACTTCCCTCTCACCCAGTTCCTGCGCCGCGAGATGTCGCTCGTGGTGCGCACGCGGAACGACCCGGAGAGCCTCGCCCCGAGCCTCACGCGCGAGGTGCAGGCGGTCGATCCCGCGCAGCCGGTCTCGAACCTCCTCACCATGGAGGACCAGGTGCGGCGGTCGCTGTTCAAGCAGCGCCTGACGGTGCTCCTCCTGGTGCTCTTCGCCACCCTTTCGGCGTCGATGGCTGTCGTCGGGCTCTACGCCGTCCTCGCCAGCGCGACGATGGAGCGGGTGCGCGAGGTCGGGATCCGCATGGCGATGGGCGCCCACCGCGGCGACATCCTCAGGCTCCTCCTCGGTCAGGGGGCGGTGGTCGCCGGCACCGGCATCGTGGTGGGAGTGTTGGTCGCGGCGCTCGCGGCACCGCTGCTGGCGAGCCAGCTCTACCGGCTGAGCCCCTACGATCCGCTGGTCTTCGGCGCGGCGATCGTGGCTCTCGCCTGCGTTGCCCTCGTCGCCTGCTTCGTGCCGGCGTGGCGCGCCACCAGGATCGAGCCGGTGACCGCGCTGCGCCTGGACTGATGCCGGGGAGCAGCCGCCGGCATGAGAATCATCAGAGCGGCGGGTGTGGGTGGTGGTGTTGTCCCTCGCAACCCGTCGCCCCGGCCCGATCGCTGCAGAGTGGCACCGTGGTCTCCAGCAGCTCGCGCACCCGGCGCGCCAGCTTCGCCGGGACGAACGGCTTCTCGATCAGGGCCACCTCAGGATCCATGGCAGAGCCCGCGATGGCGTTGTCGGTGTAGCCGGACATATAGAGGATCCTCGCTTCCGGATGGATCGCGGCCACCCGCCGCGCCAGCTCCGGGCCGTTCATCAAGGGCATCACGACGTCGGTCAGCAGCAGGTGGATCGGCTCCATGTGGCGCTGGCAGAGGTCGAGGGCCTCGCGGCCGCTGCCGGCCGCCAGCACGCGGTAGCCGCAATCGGTGAGAACCTCGACCACCAGCGAGCGCAGGGCCTCCTCGTCCTCGGCCACGACGATGGTCTCGCCGGCCCCCGGCGCGGTGGCACCGCCCGCCGGCGCCGAGGTGGCCGCGGCTACCACCACCGCCTGGTCGTCTCGTGGCAGGTACACGCTGACGCAACAGCCCTGCGCCGGCTGGCTGTCCAGCCAGACGTAGCCGCCGCTCTGCTTGACCACGCCGTAGACGGTGGACAGGCCGAGGCCTGTCCCGCGGCCCATCTCCTTGGTGGTGAAGAAGGGCTCGAAGGCGCGCGCGCGCGTCTCCGCGTCCATGCCGATGCCGGTGTCGCTCACGGTCAAGCGCACGTACTCACCGCTGACGACGCGAAACTCGCCGCCGCCCTCGCTGCCCGCCAGGTGGGCGCCGGCAGTGGCGAGGGTGAGTCTGCCGCCGGCAGGCATGGCGTCGGCGGCGTTGACCACCAGGTTCATCACCACCTGCTCGAGCTGCGTCGGATCGGCCAGGACCGGTCCCAGCTCGGGATCGAGCACGAACACCAGCTCGACGTCCTCGCGCAGGATCCGTCCCAGCATGCGTTGCATGTCGCCGAGCAGCAGGTTGAGGTCGACCACGCGCGGTTGCATCAGCTGCTGGCGGCTGAAGGCCAGCAGCTGGTGCGTCAGCGCCGCCGCGCTGTCCGCCGCCCGCAGGATCTCCTCGACGTGTGAGCGATCCCGGCCTGCCGCCGGCAGATCGCGCGCCAGCAGCGCGCCATAGCCGCCGATCACCGTCAGCAGGTTGTTGAAGTCGTGTGCCACGCCTCCGGCCAGCAGGCCGATCGCCTCCATCTTCTGTGTCTGGCGCAGGCGCTCCTCGAGCCGCTGCCGCTCGGTGACGTCGGTGACCAGCACCAGGCGCGCCTCGTGGCCGCCCAGCAGGACACGATGCGAGAGGATCTCGACCGTGATCGTGCTGCCGTCCTTGCGGCGATGGCGGACGCGCCGCTGGTGGGTCAGGGTATGCCGGGAGCTCGCCAGACCGTCGAACAGCGACGGGTGGTCCTCCGGTGCCAGCAGGTCCGGCAGCGTCATGCGCAGGAACTCCTCGCGGGTAAAGCCGTAATGTTGCTCCGCCGCATCGTTGACGGCGGCGAACGCCAGCGTGTCGCTGTCGAAGACGAACATCGGCTGGGGGTTCGACTCGAACAGCAGGCGGTAGCGGGCCTCGCTCTCGCGCAGCGCCGCCTCGGCGAGCCGGGCGGCGGTCACGTCACGGAAGCTGCACACCCGGCCGATGACCTTGCCGGCGAGCAGCTGCGGCACCTCGACGCGCTCGAAGATCCTGCCATCCTTGAGCTTCATCAATCCCGAGCACGATTCCCGCCAGGGCAGCCGTGCGATCTCGGCGCGGAAATCCGCGGGCTCGGCAAGCTGGTCCTCGGCGAAGCTGAGCAGCTTCTCGGTATCGTTTTCCTCCAGCATCGCGTCGGGGATCTGCCACATCCTGGTGAAGCAGTGGTTGTAGGCCGTCACCCGCCCCGTCGTGTCGATCGCCAGAATGCCGTCGGCGGTGGATTCGAGCGTCGCCCGCAGCGCCGAGTGCGAGCGCTCCCGCTCGTCCTCGGCCCGGCGCAGCTCGGTGACGTCGATCGCCACGCAGCCCAGGAACCGGTGGCCCGCGGCGTCGTGGAACGGAAACTTGAGCGACAGCCAGGTGCGATCCCCGGCCGCGGTGGGCAAGGTCTTCGAGCTGCTGGATTGGTTCGCCGCCGGTAAGCACGGCACTTTGGACCTCGGCCAGGCGTTCGGCCACCGCCGGCGGCCAGCGCTCGGCGTCCGTTCTGCCCCGCAGGTCCTCGAGACACGTACCGAAAGCGCGCTCGAACGGGCGGTTGACCCAGAGCATGCGGCCGTCCTCGTCCTTCAGGAAGGCCACGGCGGGAGTGTTGTCCATGAAGGCGCGGAAGCGCTCCTCGCTCTCGCGCAGCGCCGCCTGCGCCAGCTCGCGGTCCGCCAGGTCGTGGCGCAGCTGCTCGTTGCGCTCCATCAGCTCCTGCGAGCTGAGCTCGAGTGAGCGCTCGAGCAGCGCGCGCTGTTCGTCTGACGTGCGATAGGCCTCGTCGACCGCCTCGAGGAAGGCCTGCATCTCGGGCGGCGCGCCCGCCGGCGAGCCGAAGGACCGTTGCAGCTGACGCAGCATGAGCTTGTGCATGGCGGTGGCCTCAGCGCTCGGAGATCGTGGTGATGGTCATGGTCTGGGTGTAGGTGGGTGGGGGCTTCATCCACCCTGCATGCAGGCTAACCTCGCGCCGGCGGTCGGGTAAGAGGGCTTTCCCTGATAGGTCGGTCGGCGTGACGCACCCTGCCGGTCGGGTTCTGTCCTACGACGAGAGCCAGCCGTCGCTGGCTGGCCAGCGGAACCGCCCGCGCCCTATCCCTCCCCGATAGGTGGTATGGTGGGTGTCCAGGTACTCGCCCGTTGCCCACAATCCGGCTCGAGTTCGGGATCGGGGCCGTCTCCGGTCAGTGTTCGCCTGCCGCTCGCGTGCCGAGCGCCGGTGCCTGCAAGGAGACAACCATGATTGCCAGCCACATCACACTGCCGAAGCGCGTAAACCTGCACCTCCCGGCGACCCTGCCAACCCTCGCGCTGCTCTTTGCGGCGACCTTTCTGGCCAGCGCCACGACGGCGATGGCAGCTGCCGTCAACGTCCATCCCGGCCAGTGGGAAATGAGCACCACCGTGGACCTGCAGGGGGGTCACGCCGGCGAGAACAAGCCACCGGTGACCACTCGGTGCATCAAGCCGGAGGACGTCAAGGACGCCGATGCGATGGTGCAGGCCTCGCAGAAGGACAAGCGCTGCACGACCACGGTCAGCAGTGCCACCAGCGAGCACGTGGCCTGGTCCTACGAGTGCGCCACCGGCTCGGGGAGCGCCGACTATGCCTACGCCGGCGACTCATACGAATCGACTCTTCACTTCACCGCCCACGCGTCGAACGGCGACCACAAGACGACGCAGCACACCAAGGCGCACCGCGTCGGCGACTGTTCTTAGCCCGGTTGGGCGCGACGGCGTCAGCGCGGCCGTCGCGCCTGCCACGGCGTCCCTGACGATCGCCTCCGCCGCCGGATCGCGCTTCGCGAAATGGGTCGAGGAGACCCTGCGGGTGGCGCTCCCTGGCGCGGCCCCTGATCGAAGGTCATCGAGCGATCAGTTCCCAAGAGATGGCGGACCGGGTGGCGCGGACCAGGTCCAGTCCACGGTCCACGATCGGGCTGCGGCGCGGAAGCTGGCGCCCACCTGCTGGCCGCCGCTTCCGCGGAGCCGGAGCACCGCCAGTTCGCGCCGGGTTCGGTGGGTTGATTCAGGCCTTGGTCACAAGCTGAACAACATATTTGTACGGCCCGTTCGGAGAGGCCTGCGCGATCCAGGCTGCGTACCATCCCGAGCCCCACAGCTCCCCGGTATTCCAGCCGTTGCCGGCGCCGTTTTCGTTGTCCCAGGACCACTTCTTGCGGTCGTCCTGCGGATTCGAGGGGAACGAATTACCCTTGTACAAGGAGATCTGGCCCTGCTGTGCCCTGAAGGGAGCTTGGGTGTTCCATTTCAGCCAGAGATTGCCCTGCTGCTGGTACGCCGTGAGCGTCCATACGTACTGCGCGGACTGGGTGACATCCGGAACACTGGCATCGGCAACCTGCGTCATGATCGCCTCCTTGTTCAGTTGTTAGTTCTTCGTTGATTGTAGCCTACGCCATTTTACTAATTATCGTCAAGGTGGCGGCTGGGCCCGCTGGGCCCGCGCGGTCAACGAGCGCGACAGGGAAAGGCCGGAAGGCGCCTGGCGCTCATCCCGCGCGCCGTCAAGCCGAGCGGCCGAGGTAGGCCCTGAGCCGCGGGGCCGCCGACTGGAAGGGCCGGCGCGTGAGGACGTTCTGGGCCTGCCAGCGCTCGGCCGGCCCAAGCTCGGCCAGGAAACGGGCCTGGCGGCCCTCCCAGACGGCGATGGGCTCGCCGTCGCGGTAGAGGACGCGGTTGCCGGAGAGCGCCGGCAGACGCTCGCCGGGCGTCACGATGCCCAGCAGGTTGAGCGGATCGGCGGCGCTCACCGACACCATGGCGCCGCGGCGCGGCTCCCGCCGCACCTCGCGCAGGCGGCCCACCGCTTCCGGCAGCGCGAACTGCTCGCCGGAGAAGCCATCCACGAAGCGGCCGCCGCGGATCTCGCCGCGAGCCTCCAGGCGGCGGTAGGCGCGTAGCAGATCGCGCCAGAGCGGCATCAGCGACTCCCGCTCGAGCAGGCGGCGGAAGACCACCCCGTAGCGGCGCAGCAGCGCCCAGGCCGCCGCCTCCACCGCCACCGGATTGCCAGCGTCGTCGAGCGCCGGTCCGTAAGCGTTCGGTCCGGCCGCCGATCCAGCCACCGCCCTACCCGAGGCACCCGCTTGCGCTCCCACCGGCGCCGGCGACCGCAACAGGGACCAGCGGCCGGCGTTCTGCACGCCAAAGGCTGCCAGTGACGTGGCCGCGCCTGGCCGCGTCTGACGATCGACTCGCGGCCGCTTGTGGGCCGGCACCAGCAGGGCGCGCAAACCGGTGAAGCTATCGGCGGTGACCAGCCCGGCCGCCACCAGCTCGGCAAGCGCCGCTTCCAGCTGGGTGTGTAACAGCCGCGCGCGGCCGGCCAGCTCGTCGAAAAACGATGCGCCGCCCCCGAGCAGCTGCCTGTACACCGCCGCCGCGTCCCCCGACAGCTCCGGCAGCTCACTGCAATCGTCCACGGCCCCTGCGGCGGACGAGACCGCCGAGCCGGCCGCCGGAGCAGCCGCCATCGGCGGCGCCGGCGCCAGTTGCAGCCAGAGCGGCAGGCTGCCCCGCGGCACCACCACGATCGGCGTCGCTCGAACCGGACCGGGACGCCGCGTGCGCGGCCGGTCGGCGGCGGCCATCGCCAGATCGGCCGCGGCCGGCGCCCGGACAATCGCAGCCGCCCCCAGGCCGGTCGCAGCCTCCGTCAAACCGGCCAAACCCGCCAAGCCAGCCGATACCGCCAACCCCGGCGAACCCGCCAACGCCGGCGAACCCACCGCGCCAACCGCCGGCGGCGTCAGCCGCCCCCAAACACAGCGGCCCGCAAGGCACAGGGCATCGAGCCACAACGGGTCGTAACCCGCCAGCCGAGCCGGCAGGATCTCCCCCTCCCAGGCGGCTGCCGGCGCCTCGAAGCCTTCGAGCTGCGCCAGCAAGGCCGGCAGGCTCTCCGCACCCTGTGCCGCCACCGCCGCCGCGCTCTGTCCCGCCGCCGGCGCGCCACCGCCACCGCCGCCGCCCAGAATCGAAGCGGCCGCCAAGCCCGGCGGGATCGCCGCCACCGGAGCCAGCCCGGCAAAGCCTACCGGCGAGCCCAATGGCGCACCGGCACCGCTCCCCGCGGCGGCCTCGCCGTCCTCACCGGCACCGGCCAACCCGCCGCGCTGACCGGCGTGCAAGCCAGCGGGCGATGCGGTCACGGCGAAGGCAATCCGCTGCCAGGACAGCAGGAAGCGCATGAAATCCGCCTGCGACACGGGCTCGATCTCCCGCCGCAGCCGCTCCAGGGTGTAGCGGTGGATACGCGCCAGCAGCCGGCGCTCGCACCATTCGATCTCGGCTGCGGCGGCGGCGCCACCGCGAGCGCCGGCGCCGGCCCCAACCGAGGCCCCAACCCCAACCCCGCCGCCAGGCGTGAACCTTCCCCGCAGCGCAAACCCCTCGGTCTCGAGCGCGACCAGCGCCGCCTCGACCGCCCCCACACGCAGCCCCGCGTCCGCCGCCAGCTCGCTCCCGGTCGTCGGCCCCACCGCCTGCAGCCGGCCGCGCACCACCTCGACCGCCGCCTCCTCGGGCGACCACACCCGGGCGTGACGCGGCGGCGGCGCGATCGCCGGCGCCAGCAGCGCCCCCGAATGCAGCGCCCCCACCATCGTCAGCCGCTCCGCGGCCACCCACAGATCGACCCGCTCGTCGACCCGCTCGCCCGGCTGCCGCGGCAGCACCCTCTGCGTCAGCAGGGTCGCCCGCCCGGCTTCGGCGAGGCGGTCGAAGAGCGGCTGCCAGCCAACCCGCCGCCCCTCCTCGACGGTGACGAAGGTCAGCGTCAGCAGGGCGTCATGCAGCTCGTCGGGGCTCTCCGCCTCGGGCCACGCCTCCTGCCGCACCCGCGCGATGGCGGCGGCGTCCAGCGCGCCCAGGTCGGAGGTGGTGTCCGGGTCCAGCCAGCGGCGCACCCGCACCGCCTGCGTCCGCCGCTCTTCGAGCGGCGCGTCGTCGAGGAAGGCATACGGCCGCGCCGCCAGGATCTCGTGGGCGAGCGGCGACGGCTCGGTGACGTCGCGCGCCAGCAACCGCAGCTCGCCGCGCTCCAGGCGCCCCAGCAGCGCCTCGAGGCCGGTGGTGTCCATGGCCTCTTCGAGGCAGTCGCGCAACGCCTCGGCGACCAGCGGATGGTCGGGGACCTCGCGCTCGCCGACGATGTTCTCGAAGCAGGCCAGCTGGTCGGGGAAGACCACGGCGACCAGGTCCTCCGCGTCCTGGCGCAGCCGCGGCGCCGGCACCCGCCGGCCGGCGCGCCAGCGCGGCACCGCCAGGGCGCGGCTGGCGGTCCAGCGCCAGCGCACCGGGAACAGCGGCGAGTCGAGCACCGCCTGGGTCACCACCTTGCGCACGCTGGAGGAATGCAGGAAGTGGAAGGCGTCCTCGAGCGGGAAGCTGTGGGTCGGCCCCAGCGAGAGGATGATGGCGTCTTCCGACGCCGCCGCCTGCAGCTCGAAGTTGAAGGTCTGGCAGAACCGCTTGCGCAGCGCCAGCCCCCAGGCGCGGTTGAGGCGGCTGCCGAACGGCGCGTGCACCACCAGGTGCATGTCACCCGCCTCGTCGAAGAAGCGCTCGGCGATCAGCGTGGTGCGCGACGGCATCGCGCCCAGCGCCACGGCCGCCGCACCCAGGTAGGCGGCCAGCTGCGCCGCCGCCGGCTCGCCGACCCCCACCTCGTCGCACAGCCAGGCGACGGCGGCGGCGGCGCCGCCCGGACCGGCGCAGAGACCGGCGACCTCCTGGCGCAGCCGCGACACCGCCAGCGACAGCTCCTCGGTGCGCGCCGGCGCCTCGCCGAGCCAGAACGGGATGGTCGGCGGCTGGCCATGGGCGTCCTCGACCAGCACCCGCCCGGGCTCGACCTTGCTCACCCGCCACGAAGCATTGCCGAGCTGGAAGACGTCGCCCGCCATGCTCTCGACCGCGAAGTCCTCGTGGACCGTGCCGATCAGCGTGTTCGCGGGTTGCAACACGACCTGGTAGTCGGCGGTGTCGGGGATGGCGCCGCCCGAGGTGACGGCCGTCAGCCGCGCCCCCTTGCGGCCGCGCAACCGGCCGGCCACCCCGTCCTGGTGGAGGTAGGCGCCACGCCGGCCGCGCCGGGTGCTGAAGCCGGAAGCGAGCATCGCCACCACGGCGTCGAAGTCGGCGCGCGCCAGGTCGCGGTAGGGATGGGCACCGCGCACCAGCGCGAACAGGTCGTCCTCGCTCCACTCCTCGGCCGCCACCGCC
This sequence comes from uncultured Acidobacteriota bacterium, assembly GCA_963732005.1. Taxonomy (GTDB): domain Bacteria; phylum Acidobacteriota; class Thermoanaerobaculia; order Multivoradales; family UBA5704; genus JASLEW01. Next base: position 840,362 of record CAVSXT010000005.1, on the reverse strand, counting down.
GCGACGATCTGCTGCGCCAGGACGTCGAGCGGCGCCGGCGGGATGATCAGCCGGTCCAGCTCGCCCCGGCGCACCGCGTCGCACAGCGCCGCCGTTTCCACCAGCTCGTCGCGGCTGGTGGGAAAGATCCGCCCCTTGGGGACGGCGCCGAGCCGGTGCCCGGCCCGCCCCACCCGCTGCAGGAAGGTGGAGATCGAGCGCGTCGAGGCGAGCTGGCAGACCAGGTCGACGGTGCCGATGTCGATGCCCAGCTCGAGCGACGAGGTGGCCACCAGCGCCGCCAGCTGGCCGCTCTTCAGCCGCTGCTCGCTGGCCAACCGCTGCTCGCGCGACAGGCTGCCGTGATGCGATGCGACCCGCGCCTCGCCCAGGCGCTCCGCCAGGTGGCGGGTGGCGCGCTCGGCGAGGCGGCGGGTGTTGACGAACACCAGGGTCGTGCGATGGGCGCGGATCAGCACCGCCAGCCGGTCGTAGATCTCCTGCCAGACCTCGCCCGGCATCACCGCCTCGAGCGGCGAGGACGGCACCTCGATCCCCAGGTCGAGGGTCCGCCGGTGCCCGGCGTCCACGATCTCGCAATCGACCTCTCCGGCCGTGCCGGCGCCGCCACCACCGGCCCCGATGCTGCCGTCGCCGTCGTGGCGGTCGCCGCCAGCGCGGGCGCCGACCAGCAGCCGGGCCACCTCGGCGATCGGATTCTGGGTGGCCGAGAGGCCGATCCGCACCAGCCTGCCGGTGCAGAGGTGGTCCAGCCGCGCCAGCGACAGCGCCAGGTGGGAGCCCCGCTTGCTGCCCGCCACCGCATGGATCTCGTCGACGATCACCGTCCGGGCGGTCGCCAGCATGCGCCGCCCGCCCGCGGAGGTGAGCAGGATGAACAACGACTCGGGAGTGGTCACCAGGATGTGCGGCGGCCGGCGGACCATCGCCGCGCGGACGCTCGCCGGCGTGTCGCCGGTGCGCACCAGGGTGCGGATCGGCGCGTCGGGCAGGCCGCGCGCCGCCAGCTCGCGGCGGATCTCGGCCAGCGGTTCCTCGAGGTTGCGCTGCACGTCGTTCGACAGCGCCTTGAGCGGCGACACGTACACCACCCGGGTCTCGTCGGCCAGCTCGCCGGCCAGGGCGGTGCGCACCAGCTGATCGATGGCGGCCAGAAACGCCGCCAGGGTCTTGCCCGACCCGGTGGGGGCGGCGATCAGGGTGTTGCGTCCGGCGGCGATCGCCGGCCAGGCGCGCTCCTGGGGCTCGGTGGGCGCGCCGAAGCGGGCGGCGAACCAGGCGGCGACGGCGGGATGAAACGGGCTCAGCGGCATCGTGAAATCCCCTCGAACCTAACACCCGGATCTCCCGGCCGCATTCCTCCCTTTCTGGGCTCGCCGGGCGCCCCTGGCCGTGGCGAAAACAGCCACCGCGGATGTACGGTTTGCAACGGCGTGCACTCCGCCGGCGCCAAACCGCGCACCGCCACCCTTCCTCTCGATCCGCCCTGGCAGGCATCGAGCTTGCACGCGACCCGTCTTGCCTTTCCGACCTTTGCGGCGAGGCCCGGGCAAAGGAGTTTCACACGATCAGCGGCGTCGACGCGAACGGTCTGGCACGTGCACCGACCGGCATTGCCGGCCTCGATTACGTGCTCGAGGGCGGGCTGCCGGCTGGGCGGCTCTATCTGGTCCAGGGTGATCCCGGGGCCGGCAAGACCACCCTCGGCATGCAGTTCCTGGTCGAAGGAGCGCGCCGGGGCGAGGCGGGGATCTTCGCCTCGCTCTCGGAAACCGAGGCAGAGCTGCGCGACATCGCCGCCTCGCACGGCTGGGACCTGGACGGCATCGCCATCTGCGACCTGCAGGCCGGCCAGCGGTTGCCGCCCGACGCCACCCAGGACACCCTGTTCCATCCGGCCGAAGTCGAGCTCGGCGAGACCACCCGCGCGCTGCTCGACGCCATCGACCGCATCCGTCCGTCGCGCCTGGTCCTCGACTCGCTGTCCCAGATCCGCCTGCTGTCGCGCGACGCCCTGCGCTACCGCCGCCAGATTCTGTCGATCAAGCAGCATCTCCGCGCCCACCATTGCACCTTGCTGCTGCTCAACTATTCCCCCGACGCGGACCTGCCGCTGCAGAGCCTCGCCCAGGGGCTGATCACCCTCGAGCAGCTGGCCCCCGCCTACGGCGGCCAGCGACGGCGGCTGCGGATCGAGAAGCTGCGCGGCGCCGGCTTCCGCGAGGGCCACCACGATTTCTCGATCCGCCGCGGCGGCATCGTCGTCTATCCGCGCCTGGTCGCCGCCGACCACCGTCATGCCGGCAGTCTCGAGCCGGTCGGCAGCGGCATCGTCGAGCTCGATACCCTGCTCGGCGGCGGCATCGCCCGCGGCACCAGCACCATGCTGATGGGGCCATCCGGGGTGGGCAAGACGACCATCGCGGCGCAGCTCGCCGTCACCGCCGCCGGCCGCGGCGAGCGGGTGGTGATCTACCTCTTCGACGAGCTGCCGCGGGTGTGGATGAAGCGCTGCCAGGGGCTGGGCATGGACGTCGAGAGCCTGGTCGCCCGCCGGATGATCGACCTGCACCGGGTGGATCCCGCCCAGCTCAGCCCGGGCGAGCTCGCCAACGCGGTCCAGCAGCAGGTCGAGCAGGGCGCCCGGATGGTCGTCCTCGACAGCCTCAACGGCTATCAGAACGCCATGCCGGAGGAGCACTACCTCAGCATGCACCTGCGCGAGCTGCTCGCCTACCTCGACGAGCGCGGCGTCCTCACCCTGCTGATCATGACCGAGCACGGCCTGGTCGGCACCCTGGTCGAGTCGTCGGTGCAGCTCACCTACCTGGCGGACAACGTCCTGCTGCTGCGCTATTTTGAGGCCTTCGGCGAGGTCCGACAGGCCATCTCGGTGGTCAAGAAACGCACCGGCAACCACGAGCGGAGCATCCGCGAGCTGCGCCTGAGCGCCGGCGGGATCGCGATCGGCCGGGTGTTGAACGATTTCCAGGGGGTGCTGGGCGGCGACCTGACCTACGTCGGCGGCAAGGATCCGTTGCTCAGGCCGGGCGCCGGAGGCGAGCATGGGCTGAAAATGGTCGAGGATGCCTGACGGCGGGCGCGACGGCCGCGAGGAGCGGGTGCTGATCCTGGCGCCGGCCGGACGCGACGCGGCCCTGGCCTGCCAGGTGCTGGCCGACGCCGGCATTGCCTGCACCACCAGCGCCGACGGCGAGGGGTTGTGGCGGGAGATCACGGCGGGGGCGGGAGCGGCGATCCTCGCCGAGGAGGCACTGAGCGGCTGGATGGTGAACGGGCTGCTGGCGCTCCTGGCGGACCAGGATCCCTGGTCGGACCTGCCGCTGATCGTGGTCGCCGACGGCGGCGACTCGAGCGCCGCCGTCTTCGCCACCCTCGCGCCCCACGCCAACGCCACCATCCTCGAGCGCCCGGTGCGCGCCAATACCCTGGTGAGCGCGGTGCAGGCCTCGCTGCGTGCCCGGCGGCGGCAGTACGAGGTGCGCGACCTGCTGCGCGGCCAGGCCGAGACCGACCGCCGCAAGGACGAGTTCCTGGCCATGCTCGGCCACGAAATCAGGAACCCGCTGGCGGCCATCCGCAACGCCCTGTCCATCCTCGACCAGCTGGGCTCCCAGGAGCCCGGACCGGTGCACCAGCGGCAGGTGATCGAGCGCCAGACCCTCAACCTGGTGCACATGGTCGACGACCTGCTGGAGGTGTCGCGGGTGACCCTGGGCAAGATCAAGCTGGATCTGCAGACGGTCGATCTGCGCGAAGCGGTGCAGCGCTGCCTCTCCGAGCTCGGCATGGAGGCGCTCGCCGAGACCCAGCAGCTGAAGCTGGCGGTGGACGTCGAGCGGGTGCTGATCGAGGGCGATCCGGTGCGGATCGAGCAGGTGATCTGCAACCTGGTGCAGAACGCGGTCAAGTACACCCCGCGCGGCGGCAGCCTGTCGATCTCGGCGAAGGCGGCAGCCGGGATGGGGGTGCTGCGCATCGCCGACAGCGGCGTCGGCATCCCGCACGAGATGCTGCCGCACATCTTCGAGCCCTTCACCCAGGTGGAGAGCTCGCGCCGCCGCGCCGCCGGCGGCTTGGGGCTGGGGCTGCCGCTGGTGCGGAGCCTGGTGCTGCTGCACGGCGGCAAGGTCGAGGCCCGCAGCGGCGGGCCTGGCCGCGGCAGCGAGTTCGTGGTCTCGCTGCCGCTCGAGCCGCCGGCGGCGGCGCGGCGGCCGCGGGAGCGGCAGCGGGCCGGCGAAGGCGGCAACCAGGGCGCCCGCCGCGCCGACGGCGGCGCCCTGCGGGTGTTGATCGTCGAGGACAACCTCGACGGGCGCGAGTCGTTGCGCGACCTCCTCGAGCTGAAGGGCTACCAGGTGCAGGTGGCCGAGAACGGCACTCAGGGCCTCGCCGAGGCTTTCGCCCAGACGCCGGACGTGGCCTTGATCGACATCGGCCTGCCGGAGATCGACGGCAACGAGGTGGCGCGGCGCATCCGGGCCACGCTCGAAACCGACCGCATCGCGCTGATCGCGATGACCGGCTACGGTCAGCCCGAGGACCGGCGGCGCGCCCTGGAGGCGGGCTTCGACACTTACCTGGTCAAGCCGGTCGATCCCGCCGACCTGGACCGCCTACTGATGGAGGTGTCGCGGCGGCAGGCCCTCCAGCGCGCGGGGAGCGAATGAGCAGGACCGCCGGCTCAAAGCCGGCGATGCTGTCTTACTGGAATGGCCCGCCGCACCCGTTCCGACCGCTCGAGGTCGATCTCGGCGATCGCCAGGCCGGGGCCGTCGGAGGCCACCGCCGCCGGCAGGCCCCAGGGATCGACGATCATGGCGTGACCGTAGCTCTCGCGCAGCCCGCCGTCGTCGTGGCGGCCGTGCTGGGCGGGCGCCAGGACCCAGCACTGGTTCTCGATGGCGCGGGCGCGCAGCAGCGGCTCCCAGTGGTCCTTGCCGGTGGCCAGGGTGAACGCCGACGGCACGGTGAGGACGTCGGCGCCCAGGTCGGCCAGGCGGCGGTAGAGCTCGGGGAAGCGCAGGTCGTAGCAGATCGTCAGACCGAGCCTGCCGAGGGGGGTGGCGGCGACCACCAGGCCGTGGTTCGGGTCGTCCGGGCCGCCCAGCTCACCCGGTTTGCAGGTCGCCGACTCGGCAAAATGCACGCCGCCGGGCACGTCGACGTCGAACAGGTGCAGCTTGCGATAGGCCGCCAGCACCCCGCCGTCCGGCCCGAGCAGGACGCTGGTGTTGTAGCACCGCGACGGCTCGTCGCTGCGTTCGGCGAACGAGCCCAGCAGCAGATGGATGCCGAGCCGGCGCGCCAGCGCGGCGAAGCGGCCGACGGCCGGACCGTCGAGCGGCTCGGCGCGGCGGACCTTCTCCTCGTGCGGGCCAAGGTAGGTGGTGTTCTCCGGCGTCGCCACCAGGCTGGCCCCGCGGGCGGCGGCGCGCTCGATCAACTCCTGGGCGGCCTCCCAGTTGGCCGCTTCGTCCGAGGTCGAGGTCAGCTGGACGGCCGCCGCGACGAATCTGCCGGACATGGGGTACTCTTGTAGCACACTCCTGACCGGCACGTGACCGCGCTGCCATGACCTCGTCACCGCGCGGTGCGATCCTGCCGTCGGAGGAAAGCAAGACTTGGACGCCCTCGCCACGTTGCTCTATCTGATGGCGCTGATCGCGGCGGTGTCCCTGCTGGCCGCCCTCACCGCCGCCGCCGCCGCCCTCCGGGTGCTGGCCCGCCCGCAGGCCACCCTGCCGCTGGACCCGGTGTCGCCGCTGCCGCCCGGCCAGCCCCTGAAAGCCGCGCCACCCCTGCAACCCCTCCAACCCGTCCAACCCCTCCAACCCCTCCAAATACCGCTCGCGCCGCCGATCTCGGTGCTGAAGCCGCTCAAGGGGCTCGACGAGGGGCTGTTCGAGAACCTCGCCTCGCTGGCGGCCCAGGACTACCCGCGGTTCGAGCTGGTGCTCGGCACCGAGGACCCGCGGGACCCGGCGCTGGCGGTGGCCGAGCAGCTGCGCCAGGCCTTTCCGCGGCTGCCGATCACGGTGGTGGCGGGGGCCGCGCCGCTCGGCTACAACCCCAAGATCACCAACCTGGCCTCGCTGGCGCGGCATGCCCGTCACGAGCTGCTGCTGATCTCCGACTCCAACGTCAGGGCGCGCCCGGACTACCTGCGGGCGCTGGCCGCCGAGCGGGCGGCGAGCCACGCCGGCATGGTCTCCTCGGTGCTCGCCGGAGTCGGCGAGGCCAGCCTCGGCGCGCTGCTCGAGAACCTGCATCTCAACTCGTTCGTCGCCGGCGGGGTGTGCGCCGCGGACCTGCTGCGCTCTCCCTGCGTGGTCGGCAAGTCGATGCTCTTCCGGCGCCGCGACCTCGAGGCCGCGGGCGGCTTCGCCGGCGTCCGCGACGTGCTGGCGGAGGACTACGTGCTCGGTTGCCGGTTCCACGAGCGCGGGCTGCCGGTGGCGCTCTCCGCCCACGTGCTGCCGGTGATCCACCAGCACCGCTCGGTGCGCGAGTTCCTGGGCCGCCACCTGCGCTGGGCCCAGATGCGCCGCCGGCTGTCGCCCGCTTTCTTCGCCGAGCCGCTGCTCAATCCGCTGCCCTGGCTGCTGGCGCTGGTCGCCGCCGCCGCCCTGCGCGGTGGCGCGACGCTGGCCGCCGCGGCGCTCTTCGCCGCCGCCGGGCTGACGATCAAGGTGACGGCCGACGCGCAGGTCGCGCGGCGGCTGCGCGGCCGGGCGCTGTCGGCCGGCGCCCTGGCCACCATCCCGCTCAAGGATCTCCTGATCGCCGGCGTCTGGGTGGCGGGCGCCTTCCGCACCACCATCCAGTGGCGCCAGAACCGCCTGCGGATCGGCCCCGGCAGCGTGCTCGCGCCGCTGGTGCCGGCGGAGCTCGGCGAGGCATCCTCCGGTGCGGCCTCCCGGCTGCGGGTGTCGGCATGAGCGCCTTGCGCACCGCCAGCCAGGAGACCTGGAAGTGGGTGGTCTCGTTCGACGAAGCGATCCTGCTCGGCGTCCGGCGCTGGGAGTCGGCGCTGATGACCCGGCTGATGCGCATGCTGACCCGGATGGGCGACCCGGCGGCGTGGGTGGTGGTCGGCTTGACGCTCGGCGCCATCGCCGGGGCGCACTATGCCTGGCTGCTGGGGACCGGCGCGGGGCTGGCGGTGGCGGGATCGCAGGTGCTCAAGCGGGTGTTCTGCCGTCCGCGGCCGACCTGCGGGCTCGGTGGCTTCGCGGCGCTGGTGGCGATCCCGGACCGCTTCTCGTTCCCCTCGGGGCACACTGCCGCCGCCTTCGGCGTGGCGGTGGCGCTGGCGGGTGACGGCAGCGGCACCGCCCTGCTGACGCTGACGCTGGCCTGCGGCATCGCCATCTCCCGGATCTATCTCGGCGCTCACTATCCGCTCGACGTGGCGGCCGGAGTGCTCGTCGGCGTCGCCTCCGGCTTCGCCGCGCGCCTGTTGATCGACGGCTATCACCTGGTGGTTTTCCTGGGCTACGCCGGGCTGGCGCTGGTTCCTCTCGGGTTCGGCGGCTGACTTCGCGCGATGCCTCCGGGGAGTCCGCTCTCCGCAACGACCATGACTGAGCCGCCAGCCGCCCATGGGCCGGCTGCCACTCTGGCCCGCTTTCCGGCCGCCGCCGGCCAGCCGGCGCCGGCCCTGCCCGCGTTGACGGCGAGCGCGGCGACCACTGCGAATGTTCCGAGCGTGGCGAGCGTGACGGGGATCTGGCCCGCCGGCAACGACGCTGCCCTGCCGATCGTCGCCAGCGTCGAGATGGGCTTCGGGCATCTGCGGGCGGCTCACGCCCTGGCCGCGGCGCTGGGCACGCCGGTGACGCACGCCGACCGGCCGCCGCTCGCCGGCGCCGAGGAAGAGCGCCTGTGGCGTTCGGCGCGGCGCCTCTACGAGGCCACGGCGCGGGCGTCGCAGCTGCCGCTGCTGGGCGCGCCGCTGCGGGCGCTGCTCGACAGCCTGACCTCGATCCCCCATCTCTATCCGAAGCGCGACCTGTCGGCGGCGACGCTGCAGGCGCGCTCGCTCGAGCGCTTGATCCGCAAGGGTCTGGGGGCCGGGCTGGTGGAGCTGCTCCGGCAGACCGGCGCGCCGCTGCTCACCACCTATTTCGCCACCGCGGTGGTCGCCGACGCCCACGGCTGCGGGCCGGTCTACTGCGTGGTCACCGACGTCGACCTCAACCGCGTCTGGGCGCCGGCGGACCCGCGCCAGAGCCGCATCGTGTTCCTGGTTCCGACCCGGCGCGCGCTCAAGCGGCTGCGGGCCTACGGCGTGCCGCGGAGCCGGATCGAGCTCACCGGCTTTCCGCTGCCGCCGGAGCTCCTCGGCGGCCCGGAGCTGACGGTGCTCCGCCGGCATCTCGCCGGACGCCTGGTGCGGCTCGATCGCAAGGGCGTTTTCCGCGGTCAGGCGCGCAACGAGATCGAGTATTTCCTGGGCGTCGACCTGCCGGTGGATCAGGAGCGGCGGCCGCCGTTGCTCACTTTCACCGTCGGCGGCGCCGGCGCGCAGGCGGGCCTGGCGCGGGCGTTGCTCCGCAGCCTGGCGCGCCTGGTCCGCGCCGGCCGGCTGCGCCTCTGCCTGGCGGCGGGCATCCGGCCTGAGATCGCGGCCCGGTTCGAGCACTGGGTGACCGAGGCAGGCCTCGCGGACCGGCTGGGCGGCGACGTCCGCATCTTCCTGGCCACCGACCTCGACAGTTACTTCGCCGGCTTCAACCAAGTGCTCGCGGAAACCGACATCCTGTGGACCAAGCCCAGCGAGATGACCTTCTTCGGCGCGCTGGGCATCCCGCTGGTGTTCTCCCAGCCGGTGGGCATGCATGAGCGCTACAACCGCCGCTGGGCGGTCGAGAACGGCGCCGGCCTGAAGCAGCGCGAGCCCGCGCACGCCGGCTACTGGCTGCGGGAATGGCTGGCCGAGGGGACGCTGGCGGCGGCCGCCTGGTCGGGCTTCATGCGCCTGCCCAAGTTCGGGCTCCACCAGATCGTCGAGCGGGTGACGGGCGGCGTCCGGGTGCGTGGGCCACGGCGCGCCGGCTAGTGCCCCGCGCGGTCAATTCGCCACGCCGATCCATCGGACGGGACACTAGCGCCGGCCGGCGGGGGCGTCAGACCACGCGGCCGATCATGCCGCCGTCGGCAAGCGCCACCAGCTCGACCTCGCCAAGCTGATTCCGGAGCGCGGCGCCGGCGGCGGCAAAGACCCGGATGTAGTTGCCGGTGAGGCCCTGACCGTTGCCGTCTTTCGGGCGCTCCCAGAGCACCGTCTCGCGGCGTCCGAGGTGGGCCTGCCGGAACTCCTGTTCCGACCGTTCGGCCGTGGCCAGCATCCGCGCCATCCGCTGCCGCAGCTCCGCCGGCGGCACCGCGCCCGGCAGCGTCGCCGCAGCGGTTCCCGGCCGGGGCGAGAAGGGGAAGACGTGCACCTTGGCGAAGCCGAGGGCCGTCACCGCGGCGAGGCTCTCCGCGAACTCGGCGGCGGTTTCGCCGGGGAAGCCGACGATGACGTCGGTGGTCACCCCGACGCCGGGGACGGCGGCACGGACGCGCTTGACCAGCCGGGCGTAGCGTTCCACGGTGTAGGGCCGGCGCATGCGGCGTAACGTGGCCTCGGCGCCGCTCTGCAGCGACAGGTGCAGGTGGCGGCACAGCCGCGGGTCGGACCACAGCGCCAGCAGCTCGTCGCCGAGCTGCCAGGGCGCGATCGAGGTCAGGCGCAGGCGCGCCGGCGGGGGGGCGGGATCCGGCGAGGCCGGCCGGCTTGCGGGCGCGGGCAGGACGGCGAGCAGCGCGCGCACCAGATCGGTCAGGCGGTGGGCGCGTGCAGAGCCCTGGCCGGCGGCAGGGGCGGCGCGATAGGCGGAGATCTGGACGCCGGTGACGACGATCTCGCGGAACCCTTCGCCGAGCAACCGGCGTGTTTCCTCCACCACCTCCGCCAGCGGCCGGCTGCGCTGGCGCCCGCGGGTGGTCGGGATGATGCAGAAGGCGCAGCGCATGTCGCAACCGTCCTCGACCTTGACCAGCGCGCGGGTGTTGGCGAGCGCCCGGCGAGCGCCGCCCCCAGGCGGTGGGGGCGGTAGGGGGGGTACCCGGTGGGAGTCCGGCTCGCCGGTTCGCGGCAGCACCGCGCCGCCGCGAGGCGGCACCGGCGCGGTCGGCGGCGCCAGGCTGGGCGGCGCCGGCGCGAGCAGCGGCGCCGAGCTGGGCGGCGGCGGGTATGAGGGAGCCGGGTAGAGCGGAGCCGGGTGCGGCTGAGCGGCCAACGCCCGGTCCACCAGTTCCAGCAGCCGCTGCTTGTCGCCGTTTGGCACCACCAGGTCGACGCCGGCGAGCCGCGCGGCTTCGGCTGGCGAGGCGGTGGCGTAGCAGCCGGTCAGCACGGTGCGCGGCGGGCGGTCCGGCACCTCGCGGGCGGCGGCACGGGCGGCCCGGCGCGAGGAGCGAGCGGCGGCGGCGGTGACGGTGCAGGAGTTGACGACGTGCAGGTCGGCGTCGGCCAGAGACGCGGCCAGCTGGTGTCCCGCCGTCACGAAGTCGCGGGCGAGCCGGTCGTTTTCGGCCTGGTTGAGCTTGCACCCCAAATTGGTGAAGAACACCCGCATCGCCACAGTCTAGGCGCTATGGGCTCCGGCCGGCCATCCGCCCAGAGCCGGCACTCCCGGCAGGTCGGCCGACGCTGTCGCCATGCCGGCACTCCCGGCAGGTCGGCCGGCCATTCTCCATAGCCGGCACTCCTTGCAAGTCGGCCGGCCATTCTCCATAGCCGGCACTCCTTGCAAGTCGGCCGGCCATTCTCCAAAGCCGGCACTCCCGGCAGGGAGGAATTCGAGGACTCCGGAGGTTGGTTTTGGATAAAGCACTGGGCGGCACGGCCTGAGGAGGCGGACAGGTTTGCAGAGCGACAGGCGCCACACGGATATCGCGGTCATGCGGCGGCTGGCACGCGCTGCATCGGTGCCTATGGCGGTCGCCGCTTGCTGGCTGCTGGGGGCGGCCCGGGAGGCGGCTGCCGTCGCCTCGCCCTGGGCCACCAATCCACAGTCTCAGGTCCGCCTGATCACCTCCGACCTGGTTGCGCCTCGCCACGGGGAGCTGCGCCTGGGCATCCACTATCGACTTGCGCCCGGCTGGCATGTCTACTGGAAAAACAGCGGCGACGCGGGCTTCGCGCCGGTGGTGACCTTCGCCCGCGCACCCGGCCTGGCACCGCCCGAGCTGCTCTGGCCGGCGCCGCATCGCTACGAGCTGCCGGGCGGCCTCGAAGCGTTCGGCTATGCCGACGAGGTGGTCTACCCGATCCGAACAGCAATCGACGCGCCGGCCGGAAACGGCTCGCTGCGCCTCGCCGTAAACGTCGATTACCTGGTCTGCGAGGTCGATTGCGTGCCCCACCGTTACGACCTCAGCCTGGACCAGCCGCTGGGCGACCGCGCCGAGGCGGATCCGCGGACCGCGCGCCTGCTGGATCGCTGGTGGCGCGAGCTGCCGCTGGAGGTCGGGCGCCGGGGGACGCCCGCGCATGCAGCAACGACACAGCTGACGACACCGCTGCCCGAAATGGACCTGATTGCCGGTCCGCAGCCGCGCCTCGAGCTGCAGCTGCACGGCGTGGCCGCTACGCCGGGCGGCGCCGATCTGTTCTTCGAAACCAATCCGATGCTAGAGCTGGGGCGGCCCCGGGTACTGGCGATGCCCGGCGGCGTGCTCTTCGAGGTGCCGGCGCGGCGCCAGGACGCCTCGGCGCCTCTGCCTTCCAGTCTCGACATCGGCTGGACCGCCACCGGCCTCGAGCTGGCAGGCCGGGCGAGTCCCCTGGCGGTCACCGCACGGCAGACGGTGCAGGTCGCAGCTTCCTTCCGCGACGACAAGGCACCCCTGCCGGTCACCAGCGGCACACCGCCCCTGCCCGCCGGGCCTGCTCGTCCGCTTTCGCCGGCTAGCGCTCCCTCACCGGTACCACCGGAGCACCTGCTCCGCAGCATCCTCGCGGCAGGCGACCCGCGCGTCGTCGCCCTCGCGGCAGCGGCGGCGGCGCTGCTGGCCCTGGAAGCCTGGGGAATGGTGCGCCCGCGACCAGGGTCGCCGGCACCACCTGCCAACCGCCGGCAGGCCGCCGGCTTCCTGGCGCTGCTGCTGACCCTGGCCCTGCTCTATGCGCTGTCGCTCGAGATCAGCGCCGAGCGGCTTGCCGGCATCGAGCTCGCCCTGCTCGTCATGGGTCTGCTGGCCTGGCTGCGGCGACGGGTCGAGCGCCCGGGGATCGCCCGCCTGACCCTGGCCGCCGGCCTTGCGGCCTGCATTCTCGTTCCGCCCTGGCTGGCCGGCAGCGACCCCTTGCGCGCCACCGCCGCCCTCGCGCTTCCCAACCTCCATCCGGACGCTCCGGCCACCGCCCCGGAGCGCCCGCCGGCATGATCTTCACCCACCCACTCCATGGTCCGACCATGACAGGAGGCTCTCGATGCACAACCGTCGTACCAGCTCCGCAACCCTCTTCGCCGCCGGGCTCTTGCTTGCCGCTACCGCCGCCCTCGCCGCGGGCACCGCCGGCGAGGTGGGCACCAGCGCGCCCGGCTTTCAGCTCAAGGGCGTGGACGGCAAGACCTACTCGCTCGCCGAATTCAAGGGCAAGGTCGTGGTCCTCGAATGGATGAACCCGCACTGCCCCTTCTCCGACCGCCACGCCCGTGAAAAGACCATGATCGAGCTGGCCAAGCAGCACGGCGAAGCGGTCTGGCTCGGCATCAACAGCACCAATCCGCGCAGCGGCGACTTCGAGACTCCGGCGGACTACCAGGCCTACATCCGGCAGCAGGGCATCAGCTACCCGGTGCTCTACGACGATTCCGGCGCCACCGGCCACGCCTACGGGGCCAGGACCACGCCGCACATGTTCATCATCGACCCGACCGGCAAGATCGCCTACAACGGCGCCATCGACGACGACCCGAGCGGGCGCAAGCCGAAGCCCGAGCGCGTCAACTACGTCGGCAACGGCCTCGCCGCCGAGCGCGCCGCCGGTAAGCCCGACCCGGCTGCGACCAAGCCCTACGGCTGCTCGGTCAAGTACTGATCCCGCCTGCCGGCAACCGCCCGCTGGCTACCGCCTACGGCGCGCCGGCGCGGCGAGCCAAGCCGGTGGTCCGTGCACGGCAGGACGAATACCACCCGGCAGCACGAGCACTACCCACCAGCACGAACACCACCAGGCGGGCCTCCCCTCACCCGGGCGGGGAGGCCCGCTCTCCTCCCCGCCCATTGCGTACCCGCCCCACCTATCCCTTGACCGGCTCCTGAGCCGAGCCTAAAATAAAAGCCTTCGTGCACAGTGAAGCTGTTCCACTATCTCTATCTCGATTTGGCGCGGCGAATGGCGGCATGGAGGAATTATGGCGTATACACAGAATGGCATCATGGCGCAGATCTATGTGGCATTCGGACAGGGCACCGGCGGCGTGCGGGTTTCGCAGGACGTGTGCACGGCGCTCCATGCTCGCTATTACGACCGTATCGATCCGGCAGCGATCCAGGACTGGGGAACAGAGGGTGTCCAGGTGCTGGAGCGCTTCCGCGCCCTGGGCCGGCTGATGGCGATCAACGCCGGCCTGGCAGGCAGGACCAACCTCGTGGCCGGTGACGTCGAGAGCGCCGCGCAGGTCGTCGAGCGCCAGTCGGGCACGCCGCTCTGCCCACCCTGATCCCCGGCAGACCCCTTTCCCGCCGCCTCCTCCGTGCGCACATCGGCCTGGACGCGGCTCGCCATTCTGATCGGCCTCCTCAAGCTAGGGGGAGCGGTCGGCGGCTTCCTGCTGTTGCACCAATCGATCGCCGCCGGGCCGGCCTACCCCACCGGCCTGTCTCCGGTGTTCACTTTGGCGCAACTCGTTGCCTTTACCGGCACCGCGATCTTCCTTTTGGTTGCCGGCCGCGGCGATCCGCGCGCCGTCTGGCTCGGCGGGTTCTTCCTGTTCACCGCCGATGGCTTCTGCAATCCCCTGGTCAACATGCTGATGGCCAGCGGCAATGGCATCCTGGCCGACCTCGGCATCGGCCTTTTCGGCCTGCGGCTCGACATCCTGATGCCGCTGTTCCTCTGGCGCTTCGTACGCGATTTTCCGCATCCCCCCATCCCCGCGCGATTGCGCCGGCTTCTGGACACCGGTATTCGGGCTTCCCTGGTGACGGCGCTGGCTTTCCTGACCTTCTATGCCGTCCACACCATGCTGGTGGCCCTGGGCGGCCCGAACGTCGTCCGCGTCGTGGGGGCCACCCTCGTCGACCGGCCGGGCAGGCTTCCCGAAAAGCCCCTGAACGAGCTCTACGAGACCTGCCAGTACCTGCTCACCGCCGCCGCCCTGCCGGTGCTGGCCTACAAGGCGCACCGGACGGCAGGCGAGGAAAGGCGGCGGGTCCGACTGTTCGCCAGCTGCCTGCTGATCAGCGCCGGACCCGTGCTCGCCTACCTGCTGTCCTACCTGCTCTTTCCCAGCTTCGCCGAGCTTCAGCGCCGTCACCTCGAGCTGGGGCGGCCGCTGGCGATCACCGCCAGCCTGTTCGCGTTGGCGATCCCGCTGTCGACGGCCTACGTGGTCCTGGTGCACCGCACGCTCGAGCTCAAGCTCATCGCGCGGCGGGCGCTGCAATACGCCCTCGCCCGCTACTCGGCGCTGGCGCTGGCGACCGTGCCGCTGGGCGCGGTGCTCGCCTATCTCTACCAGCAGCGGGCGCGGCCCCTCGAGCAGCTCTTCTCGGGCAGCCGGACCATGATCCTGCTCGGCGCCTCGGCCCTGGGCATGGCGGCGCTCTCCTACCGTCGCGCGGTGCTCGACTGGATCGACCGGCGCTTCTTCCGCGAGCAGTACGACGCGCGCCAGATCCTGACCATGCTGGTCGAGCGCATCCGCGCCGTCCGCGACGGCGCCGACCTCGCCAAGCTGATCGCCCGCGAGGTGGACCTGGCGCTCCATCTCGAGGCTATCGCCCTGCTGATCGTGGATCCGCGGACCGGCATCCTCCGGGATCCGCTCGATCGCGCCCGGCGGCTGGACGCGAACTGCTCGCTGGCCGGGCTGATCTCGAGCGGCTCCGAGCCCCTGGTCAACGACCTGTCGGATGCGCGCTCGTCGCTCGACCGCCTGCCGGAGAAGGACCGCCACTGGCTGGTCGACAGCGGCTTCCGCCTGCTGGTGCCTATCCTCGGCCGCGACGGCTCCCTGATCGGCATCGTCGGCCTGGGCGAGAAGAAGAGCGGGTTGCCGTTCCTCAAGGAGGACCGCCAGCTGCTGCACGCCATCGCGAGCAGCGCCGCCTGGGTGCTCGAGCTCGATCAGAGCCGCACGGTGACGCCGCGCAGCTTCGGCCCGCGGCTGCCTGCGATCGCCGAAGCGATGCCCGCCGATCCGCTGCCGGTGACCGAGGCCGCCAAGGAGTGCGCGACCTGCGGCATCCTCTACCAGCCGTACACCGTGTTCTGCGGCACCTGCAGCCGGCGCCTCGACGCCTCCCGGGTGCCGTTCGTGCTGCCGGGCAAGTTTCGTTTCGAGCGTCGCGTCGGCTACGGCGGCATGGGCGTCGTCTACGCCGGGTCCGACCTCGCCCTCGGGCGGCCGGTGGCGATCAAGACCTTGCGCCGCGTGTCGCCGGAGGACGCCATGCGGCTGCGCCGCGAGGCCCGCACGGCGGCGGCCGTCTCACACCCCCACCTGGCCTCGATCTATGGCATCGAGACCTGGCAGGGGACGCCGATGCTCATCCTGGAGCTGCTCGAAGGCGGCACGCTCGCCCAGAGGATCGAGCGCGAGAGGCTGTCACAGATCGCGGCCATCGAGCTCGGGATCGCCATGGCCGAGGCGCTCGGCCAGCTGCACGCCGTCGACATCCTCCACCGCGACATCAAGCCGAGCAACATCGGTTTCACCCGCGAAGGCGTCCCCAAGCTGATGGACTTCGGCATTGCCCGCGTCATGTTCGATTTGCGCCGCGACGGCAGGATCGACACCGGCGGCAGTACGGATGACGCTTCGGCGCTGCTGCCGCCAACCTCGATCTGGAACCAGACCGCCACCTCGCTGGACCTCTCGCGGCAGCTGGCCGGCACGCTCTCCTACCTCTCTCCCGAAGCGCTCAACGGCCAGCGGGCCGACGCCAGCTTCGACCTCTGGAGCCTGGCGATCGTGCTCTACGAGAGCCTGCTGGGCCGCAAGGTGTTCGGCACCGGCGACGTGCGCCAGATCATGACCCGCATCCGCCTCGGCAGGGTGCCCGACTTCGCCCAGGTCTGCCCGGAGTACGACGAGGCGCTGGGCGACTTCTTCCGCTGGGCGCTGCACCGCAGCGCGGCCCGGCGCCCCGCCACCTCCGTCGAGCTCAAGCAGAAGCTGCTCGAGGTGCGCGCGCGGATGGCCAGGTAGCCCATGCCGCCTCGGCCGGCTGGCCGGCTGGGGGAACCGAAAGCGGCTCCAGGTCAGTAGCCGGTTCCGCCAAGCTCGCTGCGCAGGGGGCGGAGCTTGGTGGCCAGACCGACGCCGTCGCCCAGCGGCAGCACCACAGACTCGAGCTGCGGGTGCATCATCAGGTAGCCGTTGAAGGCGCGTAGCGCGTCGGCCGAAGCGTCGCCGGCGCCGTTGGCGTCGTTGGCCTCGCCATCCGGCTCCGGCTCCGCGACCTCGCCGCCCCAGAGCAGGTTGTCGATCACCACCATGCCGCCCACCCGGAGGCGCGGCAGCACCAGGTCGAGGTAGCGCCGGTACTCGGTCTTGACGGCATCGATGTAGACCAGGTCGAAGGGGCCTTCGAGCCGCGGCAGGACGTCGAGCGCCGCCCCTTCCAGCAGCTCGACGCGGTCGGCGACCGCCGCACGCTCCAGGTAGGCGCGTGCGGTGGCGATACGCTGTGGATCCGCATCGATCGACACCACGCGCGAGCGGGGCGCGCCGCGCGCCAGACACAGGGTGCCATAACCGATCGCGGTGCCGATCTCGAGGATCAGGCCGGCACTGGTGGCGCGCGCCAGGACGGAGAGCAGGCGCCCCACCTCGGGGTCCGAGATGGGAATGTCTTCGCGCGCCGCCTGGTCCTCCATCTCGCGCAGCAACGGTTCGCGGGGCGGCAGCAGCCGCTCGAGGTACCGCTCCTGCTCCAAGCGCAGGATACTGCCGGCCCCCTGCTTCATGGCGTGTGCGGCGGCGGCGCCGCGGGAGCCGGGGCCGGGCTGGCGGCGGCTGGCGGCGGTGCCGGCGAGGTGGTCGCCGGCGATCCGGCCGTCGGCGACGAGGCGCCACCGTGGGTGCCGGCGGCGCCCGCGATCCAGGCGGCCACCTCGAGCGACACCGACCGGCTTGGCGGTCCTTCCGTGGCCAGGATGTGGAAGTTGGGAGCGAGCGAGATCCGGCAGGCGCCGTCGGCGCCCGGCGCGTCGACGGGCATCTCGACGTCGTGCCGGCCGGGGCCGGAGATTCCGGTCTCGACCGCGCCGCAGGTGCTGCGCACCACCACCGCCGGCGTGTTGGCCGCCGTCTCGTGATAGACCAGCTTCTCGTTGGCGCCGTCCCCCGGCGGGATGCGGAAGCTCAGCCACAGGGTGCCGGGCCCCGGGATGGCTTGCACGCGGATCTCGCCCGGCTGGTCCGCCAGCCAGCGGCGTGCCACCACCTGCTTGTCGGAGCCGGCCTCGAGCGGCAGCCATGCCGGCGAGAACTCGAAGGTCGGGCCTGGCGGCTGCGGCGGCACCTCCAGCTCGGCCGCGACGTATTCCTGCCGCGCGATCGGCTCGCCCAGGCCGCCCAGCGCCCAGCGCTTGCCGCTCTGATCGTAGAGGCCGACGCTCAGGCGGTACTTGCCGGGATCGAGTGGCGGCGCCAGGGCGGACTGGTAGATCTTCACGTCGTAGCTCACCGGCGTGCCCGCGGCCCAGTGCTGGGGAAACGGGTGATCGAAGGTCCGCAGCACCTGGCCCTTGGCTCCGAGCAGGTGGAGGAAGACCAGCGGTTCGGACGGCGTGTCGCCTTCGCTGGTGGACGCGGACGGGGACCAGGTCAGGTGCATGGTGGTCAGCTGGGGATACGGCAGCGTGATCGACCGCGGTTGCACCTCGAGGCTGCCGGCGACGGTCGCCGTGCGATGACATCCGGCCGCGCACAACGTCAGGATTGCAACGAGCGAGACGAGATAGATTTTCTTCATGGCGTGGGAGACGTTAGTGACGGCACCGGCCGGTGTCAAGCCGGATCGGGGCGATAGGTCGCCGAGCAGTCGGGCCCTTCCCAGACGGTGACCTCGACCAGCCGTGCCGGCGCGGCAGCCAGCCGCTCCTGCAGGCGGGCGAAGAACCAGGCGGCGATGCGCTCCGTGGTGGGGCTCAGCCGATCGAAGGGTGGGATCTCGTTGAGGTCGCGGTGGTCGAAGCCGGCGGCGAGCTCGCGCAGCGCGGACTGCACCGCGACGAAATCGCTGGCCATGCCTTCGCCGTCGAGCTCGGCGGCGGCGAGGGCGGCCTCGACCTGCCAGGAGTGCCCGTGGACCGGCTCGACGCCGCCGCGGTAGGAGGTGAGGTGATGGGCCGCCTCGAAGCGGCTGCGCACCCGCAGCAGATACATCAGCGGCGCTCCAGCAGCTTTTCCACCCGTGCCACCACCATCTCGAGCGCCACCCGGTTCTCCCCGCCCTCGGGGAAGATGACGTCCGCCCAGCGCTTCGACGGCTCGACGAACTCGAGATGCATCGGCCGCACGGTCTCGAGGTACTGGCGCAGGACGTCCTGCAGGCTGCGGCCGCGCTCGGACATGTCGCGCCCGAGGCGGCGGATCAGCCGCAGGTCGGCGTCGGTGTCGACATAGATCTTGAAGTCGAGGAGCTGGCGCAGGTTGGGCTCGGCGAAGATCAGGATGCCCTCGACCAGGACCACCGGGCGCGGCGTCAGCCGCCGGGTGCGGGGAGTGCGCCGGTGCAGCACGAAATCGTAGATCGGCGCTTCCACCGGGTGGCCGGCCTTGAGCGCGGCGAGGTGCGCGACGAGCAGGTCGTTGTCGAGCGCCGCAGGGTGGTCGAAGTTGTGCCGCAGCAGATCGACCTCGCCGCCCCAGTCGACGTCGCGGTAGTAGCTGTCCTGTTCGACGAGGACGATGCGGTCCTCGCCGACGGCGTCGAGGATCGAGCGCACGACGGTCGTCTTGCCGGAGCCGGTGCCGCCGGCGATGCCAAGCAGGAAGGGCGCCGGCGAGAGGTTGGCGCGGAGTGGATCGAGCTGGGCCAGGGGCTCGTCGAGCACGGCCTGGCTGGTGACCCTCGCGGGGCGGACGGATGGCGTGCGCACGCCGGAATTGTAGCGTTTCCGTGGCACCGCGGCCGCCGGCGCGATCAGCGCTGGCAGTGGGGGCAGTAGAAGGTGCTGCGGCCGGCCTGGACCAGGCGGCGGATGCGGTGGCCGCATCGCTGGCAGGGCTCGCCGTCCCGGCCGTAGGCCGCCAGCGACATCTGGAACTCGCCGCTGCGGCCCTGGCCGTCGGCAAAATCGTTCAGCGTGGTGCCGCCCTCCGCGATGGCGCGCCGCAGCACCGCGACGGCTGATCCTGCCAGCCGCTCCCAGGTGGCGGGGCCGATGCGGCCCACCGAACGGGTCGGGTGGACACGTGCGGCAAAGAGCGTCTCGCTGGCGTAGATGTTGCCGAGGCCGACGACGACTCGGGCATCCATGAGGAAGGCCTTGACCGGCCCGCGCCGGCCGGCGGCGGCGTGCTGCAGAACGCCGCCGGAAAAGCCGCGTTCCAGCGGCTCGACGCCGAGATGGGCGAAATGGGGGTCGGCGGCAAGGCTGGCCGTGGGCAGCGCCAGGACCAGGCCGAAGCGCCGCGGATCGCGCAGCCGCAAACGCCGGCCGGAGCGCAGCTGGAAGGAGACATGTTCGTGGAGCTCCGGCGGCGCGGCACCCGGGACCAGGGTCAGGCGCCCGCTCATGCCGAGGTGGATCGCGACCGTGGAGCCGCCGCTGAGATCCAGCAGCAGGTACTTGGACCGTCGCCGCAGCGCCTCGATCCGCCCGCCGGCCACCCGCGCCAGCTCCCGGGTCCGCACCCGCTCGCGCAGCGCAGGGTTCCGCACCTTGACGCCTTCGATCACGTCGCCCGGTAACAGTGGTTCGAGGCTCCGGCGCAGCACCTCGATCTCCGGCAGTTCAGGCACCAGGCGATTGTACCCGGGTAGAACCCACCTCCCTCGCCTGGGATCAGCGAGCGCCGGTGGAAATCGCGGCGGTCGCTAGCCCCGGCCGGGCAGGATGCGCGGGAATCCTCGCTCCAGGCGCAGGCGTCGGAACAGGGCGAGGAGCTGGCGGGATTCGCCCGAGCTGGGTGGCATCGCCGGGTGGCGGGGAGCGGGCCGGACGTCGAAGGCTCCTGCCTGATAGGCGAGGTCGAACAGTTGGCGCAGAACGGCGACGCCGTTGTTCAGGCCGGGGTGGATGGGAGTGCAGAGCACCTCCGTTGCAATGCCGTGGGCGGCAAGCGTGCGGACCAGCTCGAACCGCGCCGCGGGAGATGCCGGGGATGCGTTGGACACGGGAGAGGCGGGCGGCGGCGGTGCTTGAGACATGCGAGACATTCGAGGCATGGGAGACATCGGAGGCAGCGGCACCATTGGCGCCAGGCGCGCCGGAGTCGCCGGATCAAGGGGCGCTCTCCGCGATGAGAACCTGTCGGCTCGCGCCGGCGATGCCGCGGTGAACGGCAGCAAGGGCGCCTGCTGCGGCGCCGCAGCCCTTGCAGGTGCCGGCGCCGTCCGGATGCCAGCCTCGAGGCGCCTGGCAAGCCCGGGCTCGGCGGCCGGGATCAGGACGCTCACCGTGACCGCATGGCGTTGATCGAGCTCCACCAGCAGGTCGAGGTCGCGCAGCAGCAGCGGCGAGCGCGTGAAGATCGAGATCTCCAGCGAGCGGCCGACGCTGGGAGCGGAGGCCAGCCGCTCCAGCAGGTTTCGCGTCCGCCGGAGCTCCGCCTCGGCCAGGGGATAGGGATCGGCCTTCGCGCCGAGCACCAGCGACGGCGTCAGGGGGGTGATCCCGTCGAGGACGTCTGGAGACAGTTGCGCCAGTGGAGCCAGTGAATCCTGCGTATGCTGCGAAGCCAGCCTCACCGACGTTTCCATCGCGCCCATCGCGGCCGAAGCCAGCGAAGCCAAAGAGGCCAGCGGATGCGCCGGCTCGCCTTCGCCGCACCATCGAACCTGCGACACGCAGCACCGGCAGGCGCGGTAGGGCTCGACCCTGGCCGCCAGCTCCGACCCGAAGACTTGCCGGGCGGCGAGCCGCAGCCATTCGAGCAGCTGGGCGGGGTGGGCCGGCGCCTTTCTTGGTAATCCCGAAAATGCCGGCAATGCGGGCAACGCCGGCAACGCCTGAGCCGACGCAAAGGACGGCGCCGATGCGGCTGGCAGAGCCGGCGCGGCCGGACGTCGGACGGCGGCGCGGCGGGAGAGCGGCGGGAAGGAGGGGAATGTGGTGACGCTCGCCGGATAGCTCATCTTACGTCTTATTTACGCTATCCATTCGGCTTTGTCAAGCCCCGGCAGTCGATTTCTTACGCCGGACTTGCGCCCTCCATTACGCTGTATTTGCGCTTCCGTGTCAAGGGCTCGGTTCACCGGGGTGCTGGGCCGGACCCCAATACCGGTCGCCGGCTCTCGGGCGAACCGCAGGCCGGCTCCCGCGCCATCGCGCCTGTAGAGCTCTGCGAGAGGAGTGGCTACCGCCCCGGCGGCGCGGCCGGGCCGGCCTTGACGGCCGCCCCGATGTGGACGACCAGTCGGGCCAGGGCGGCATCGGCCTCGCCGCTCTCTCCCTTGAGCTGCAACTCGGTCTCGAGCACCTCCCAGGGGAGGCGGGCGGCGACCGCTTCCGGCAGGCGGCTGGCGGCGAGATAGGCGCGGAACAGCGCGTAGGGGTTGACGCCGGCGAGCGGGTTCTTGCCCCCCGGCAGCTCGCCCTGCAGGGCCGGAGCGAGCCGCGCCGCGAAGCGGTTGTAGTTGCTCTCGCCGCCCTGCACCCCGGCCACCCGCATCATGCCGCGGATCGCGGTCAGCCGGCGGCAGAAGGTGGCCAGCAGGGCAAAGAAGGAGAGGCGCGCTCCCGCCGGATCGTCGGCGGCGGCCAGCAGGCGCTGCAACCGGTCCATGGCCTCGCCGCCGCGGCCGGCGCCGATCGCGTCCAGCAGCTTCCAGACGTCCTCCTCGCCGCGGTCCTCGACCGACTCCTCGACCATCCGGCGCTCGATCCGGCCGCCGCCGGCGGCCCGGGCCAGGTTCGCCAGCTTGCGGTACTCCCCCGCCAGGCGGGCGGTCGAATCGGCGGTGACCGAGGCGCCCGCGGCCTCGCCGCCGCGCCCGCCGGCCGGACGGTCGCCCGGCTTGCGCAGCGTTCGCCGCGCCAGCTCGGCCAGCGCCTCGGAGGAGATGCCGGTCCCGGTCTGGCGCGCCAGCTCCGCCGCCAGCAGATCGACTCCCTGCCAGCCGCCGCGATCGGCTTCCACCTCTCCCAGCGCCGCGACCGCGCCGCGCTCGCCGAGCAGCCGTGCCAGCGGATGCTCCCGCGCCACCTCGCGCTCGGCGAAGACCAGGAAATGCCCGGCCGGCAGGCCGCCCGAGATCGCCTCCGCCAGGTCCGAGAGGTCGCCCTCCGAGCGCCCCTCGACCCCCTCCCGGCGCGCCGCCGCGAGCAGCGTCGCGAGGCCGGCGCGCAGGTCCTCGACCTGGCGCTTGCCGCGGGCCCGCCCCCCACGCCCGCGGCGCGCCGCCTTGCCGCCTTCGAAAACCCAGGCCGGCAGCTGCGCGAGCACCTGCTCCGGCTCCGGCTCGCCGCCGCCGGCACCCGCGCCGGCGTCGATCTCGAACAGCTTGAGCGCCTGCAGCAGCCGCGACGCCGCCAGGCGCTGGTGAGTGGAGAGCGCCGGCGCCGTCCCGGCCCCATCGCCGCCGCCTTCTTTGAGCGGCAGCGCCTCCTCGGCGTCGTCGAGCAGGTCGGCGGCGGCCGATCGATCGGCGAACGCGGCGCTGTCGATGGCCGTAACCACCTTCGCCGAGCCGAACAGCGAGAAAGTCCGGAGGTCCTGCAGCACCGACGTCAGGGAGGACGGCCGGCGATGCGCCTCGACGCGCCCACCGTGCCGCGCGGCGAGCGCTTCGGCCACCGCCAGCGCGGCCGGCTCGGCCAGCACCAGGTCGCCATGCAGCAAGAAGATCTGCGCCGGGGCCGGCCCATCCAGGGTGGCGAGCAGACGCTGCAGAGGATCGGGCATGCGACGGCAGGCCGCCTACCCCGCGTCGCCCTCCAGCATGCCCTTCTCCGCCAGCTCCTGGCATCCGATGCAGAACCGCGCCCAGGGCACCGCCTCGAGGCGCAGCACGGCGATCGTCTGGCCGCAGTTGGTGCAGCGGCCATAGGCGTTCTGGTTGATCCGGGAAAGCGCCTCCTCGATCTGCAGCAGCATCGTCCGTTCGCTATCCGACAGGGAGAACATCAGCTCCCGGTTGTAAGCGGCATTGGCCCGATCGACGATGTCGTCGGTCCCGTCGTCAGCCGATTCCTGGCCGGCCTTGAGGTCCTGGTTGTACATGTCGAGGATCTCCTGCTTTTGCTTGAGCAGGCGATCGCGTAGGGCGTCGTAGCGGTCGCTGGTCACGTCAGGAGCCGGTTTGGCGGTCTGTTTCCTGGCCACGCTGCTGTCTCCTTTCAGCTCGATGCCTACAGCGCTTTCCACGAGAACAGTCTCATGGCGGCTCGCGATGATAGCTCATTCCGGCTGCGATCGAGAGCGCTCGGTAGAGCTGCTCGTACAGCACGAGGCGTGCCAGCTCGTGGGAGAGGGTCAGCGGCCCCAGCGACAGCACCCATCGCGCCTGTCGCAGCAGGCTGTCGTCGAGGCCCAGATCGGAGCCGACGACGAAGGCGACGGCATGCGGCCACTCGCCGCGCAGGCGGCGCAACCGCTCGGCGAGCGGGCGCGAGGCGAGCACCTCGCCGCGGCTGTCCAAGGCGACCGCAAAGCTGGGCTGGGGCAGCGCCGCCAGCAGCGCCTGCATCTCGGCGCGCTGGCGCTGCGGGTCGTCGGACGCCACCCGCGCCCGCACCGGCAGGTCGCGCACCGGCGTCAGGCGCTCGATGCGGCGGCGGTAGGAAGCGCACAGCTCGTCCCATCCCGAGCGCTGGTGCCGCCCGGCCCAGAGGACGACGAGCTCGCGGCTCAAATCACGGCCGGATCGCCCGGCACCGGCTCCCCGGCCGGCGCCGCCGGCGGCCCGGCGGCCGTCACATCGGGGGCATCGAGGGTACCGTGCGCGCGCGGGTCGCGCGGGTCGGGGGGCTCGGCTGCGCCGACCGCCATGTAGCGCTCCCACTCCTCGCGAAACGCCAGCGCCCGGAGGTCACGCATGCGGTCGAGGAAAACGACGCCGTTCAGGTGGTCGAACTCGTGCTGGACGATCCGCGCCTCGAAGCCGTGGGCGACGTAGTCGAGCGGCCGGCCCTGGCGGTCGAGCCCGCGCACGCGCACCGCCGGATGGCGCGGCACCAGACCCCGCAGGTCGGGGATCGACAGGCAGCCTTCCCAGTCGTAGACCAGCTCGCCGGCCTGAGGAGTCAACATCGGATTGACCACCACGTGCAGCGGGATCGCGCCGGCGGCGTCACGGTCGGGAAGGGCGGCGCGATCTGCCCGCTCGGATTGGTCGGCCTGGACGGACGGCTCCGGACCACCGTGCGGGCCTGATGAGCCAGATGGGTCAGATGGGCCAGATGGACCAGGTGGGTCGGATGGCTCGGACGGCTCGGCGGCATCCTCCGGGCCGGCCCGGTCGTCGCGATCGGCGCCAGCCTCGCGGCCGTCCGCGACGTCCGCGGCAAGGGCGGCGCCGGCGATGGGCGGCGCCAGCTCGTAGACGAAGAGCTGCAGCGGGATGCCGACCTGCGGCGCCGCCAGGCCGACGCCGCGGGCAGCGCGCATGGTCGCGACCATGTCGTCGACCAGCTCCTGGACGGCAGCGTCGCCGAGGCTGGCGGGCGCCAGCACCTGGGCGACGCCGCGCAATGCCGGATGGCCGAGCCTGACGATGGGGAGGACTTGCATGGCGAGAGCCTCGGCCCTCGATTATATCGCCGGTATCTCGCCGGCACCGGCGTCCATCCGGCGCGCCTCGCCGTGCCGGCCGGCCACGCCGGGCCGCCGGACCACGCCGGCGGTCACGAATCGACGCCGGACGGTCTGCTATCGTTGCCCGATGAAGCGGTCCGGTCAGACCAGGGCGCGCCGCCGGCGGCTCCCTTACCGGGGCCTCGCCCTGGCGGCAGCTGCCCTCGCCGTGCCGGCGGTGGCGCACGCCCTCATCCAGCGCCGCCTGCGCGCGCCCGAGGCGCCCTGCTGGGGGCGGACCCATCGCTACGCCGGCCACCTCGGCACCGTGGCCTACCAGGAGCTGGGCGCCGGCCCGCCGGTCGTCCTGCTGCATGCCTTCGGCCCCGGCTTCGACGCCGGCCAGTGGCGGGCGGCGGCCGAGGCGCTGGCGCCGCACTGCCGCGTGCTGGCGCCCGACCTCCCGGGCTGGGGGCGCTCGGTCACGCTGGCGCCGCACCCGGAGCTCTATCTCGCCAGCCTCGCCGATTTCCTGAGCGGAGCCGTCTGGGAACGCGCGCTGCTGGTCGCCGCCGGCCACGCGGCACCCTATGCCATCCGCCTGGCGGCCGAGCACCCCGGCCTGGTGACGGGAGTGGCCCTGGTGGCGCCGCACGGCCTGTCGCCGACCGGCGGCCGCGCGGGTCAGGCCGGCGCCGCCCACCCGCTCGTCGCCCAGCTCATGCAGGTGCCCCTGCTGCGGGTCTCGGTCATGGACCTCCTCACCAGCCGCGCCGTCCTCGGCCGCTACCTCAGGACGGAGGCCTACGCCGCCCCCGAGCGGGTGGACGCCGCCCTGCTCGAGCACCACTATCGGGTCAGCCACCTGCCCGCCCACCGCCGGGCGCTGGCCGCCTACTGGCGAGGCGAGCTCGACCTCGGCGCCGTTGCCGCTCTCGACCGGCTGCAGGTGCCCCTGTGGGTCGGGCTGAGCGCGGCGGACGGAGCGCACCCTCCTGCCGGCGGTGGCGACGGCGACGGCGACGGCCTGCCCGCCGGCACCCGGGTCGAGGTCTTCGCCGGCACCCGCGACCTCCCCCACGCCGAGCGGCCGCTGGCGGTGGGCAACGCCATCGCTCGTTTCCTGGCCGAGCTGCCGGCCGCCTGAGCCATGAGCGAGCGCCAGGGCCCACGCTTCCCGGACGTCCCCTCGGGCTATCCCTTCCCGCGGCTCGAGCGCGAGGTGCTGGCCGAGTGGAGCGCCGGCAAGATCTTCGAACAGACCCAGACCCGCCCGGCACCGCGCGGCGATTTCGTGTTCTTCGAAGGGCCGCCCACGGCCAACAACGTGCCGCACGTGGGCCACGTCGTCACCCGCGTGGTCAAGGACCTGTTCCCCCGCTACCGCACCCAGCGCGGCTACCGGGTGCTGCGCAAGGCGGGCTGGGACACCCACGGCCTGGCGGTCGAGATCGAGGTCGAGAAGCGCCTGGGCTTCAGCGGCGGCAAGCGCCAGATCGAGGCCTACGGCGTCGCCGAGTTCAACCGCGCCTGCCTCGAAAGCGTCCATACCTACGAGCGCCAGTGGCGGGCGATGACCGAGCGGATCGGCTACTGGATCGACCTCGACCACGCCTACCACACCTACAGCAACGCCTACATCGAGTCGGTGTGGTGGGCGCTGGCCGAGCTCTGGCGCCGCGGCCTGCTGGTGGAGAGCTACAAGATCCAGCCCTACTGCGCCCGCTGCGGCACCACCCTGTCCAGCCACGAGGTGGCGCAGAACTACCGCGACGCCGACGATCCATCGATCTGGACGCTGTTCCCGCTGCTACCCGGCCAGAGCGTCGCCACCCTCGAGGGCGCGACCCGGGAGGTGGGCCCGAACCTCTCGCTCGTCGCCTGGACCACCACGCCCTGGACGACGATCGCCAACGCCGGTCTGGCGGTGTCGCCCGAGCTGACCTACCGCATCGTCGCCCATCCGCTGCTTGCCGGCCAGGAGCTGCTGATCGCCGAGGGGTTGGCCAACCCGGTGCCGCTGGCGGCGCCGGCCGCCGAGGAGGGCGGCAAGCGCCGCCTGGTCGACCTGCGCGACCAGCCGGCGCTCGCCCGGGTCGCCGGCGGCGCGCTCGAGCACCTGCTCTACGAGCGCCCCTTCACCTTCTTCTTTCCCGAGGAGCCGGGCAAGGTGGTGCTCGGCTCCTACGTCACCCAGACCGAGGGCACCGGCGTCGTCCACACCGCGCCGCCGTTCGGCGAGGACGACTACCAGACCGGCCTCCGCTACCAGCTGCCGCTGATCCTCTGCGTCGATGCGGAGGGCAAGATGGCCGCCGGCGCCGGCGCCTTCGCCGGGCTCTGGTTCAAGGACGCCGACCCCAAGATCGTCCACGACCTCAAAGAGCGCGGCCGGCTGCTGCACTCCGACCGCTACCGGCACAGCTACCCGTTCTGCTGGCGCTGCGACCGGCCGCTGCTCTACTACGCGACGCGCAGCTGGTTCGTGAAGACCACCGCCGCGCGCGGCGAGCTGATCGCCAGGAACCGCGAGGTCCACTGGCATCCCGAGCACGTCGGCGAGGGGCGCTTCGGCAACTGGCTCGAGAACGTGGTCGACTGGGCGCTGTCGCGCAACCGGTACTGGGGAACGCCACTGCCGATCTGGACCTGCGACTGCGGCGGCCGGCGGGTGATCGGCTCCTACGCCGAGCTGTTCACCGCCGCCGGCCGGCCGGCGCCCGCCGACCCCTACGACGCGGCGGAGTTCGATCCCCACCGGCCGGCCATCGACGGCCCCGACTTCGAGCTGCCCTGCGGCGAGTGCGGCGGCACCATGCGGCGGGTGCCCTTCGTCATCGACGCCTGGTTCGACTCGGGCGCGATGCCCTTCGCCCAGCACCACTACCCGTTCGAGAACCGCGAGCTGATCGACGGCCGGCGGCAGTTCCCCGCCGACTTCATCGCCGAGGCGGTGGACCAGACGCGCGGCTGGTTCTACACCCTGCACGTGCTGGGCACGCTGCTCTTCGACTCGGTGGCCTATCGTCACTGCATCGTGCTCGGCCACGTCAACGACGAGCAGGGGCGCAAGATGTCGAAGCGCCTGGGCAACTTCGTCGAGCCGATGCCGGTCATCGAGGAGAGCGGCGCCGACGCCCTGCGCTGGTACTTCTGCGTCAACAATCCCGAGCTGCCGTCGCGCTTCTCCTCGCGGCTGGTGCGCGAGGCGGCGCAGCGCTTCCTGCTGCCGCTGTGGAACGCGCTCTCCTTCTTCACCATCTACGCCAACCTGGATGGCTGGCGGCCGGCCGCCGGCGACGGCGCGCCGCCGCCGTTCGCCGCCCGCCCGGCGCTCGACCGCTGGATCCTGCTGCGCCTCGACGGCGTGGCGGCAGCCACCACCGAGCACCTCGACGGCTACCGCGTCGTCGAGGCGGCGCGCGGCCTCGAAGAGTTCCTCGACGACCTCACCAACTGGTATATCCGCCGCAGCCGCGGCCGCTTCTGGGCAGCCGGCGCCGCCGCGGAGGCCGGCGCGGGCGAGGCTGCCGCCGCGGAGGCCGCCGCGGCCGACAAGGACAGCGCCTACGCCGCCCTCTACGAGGTGCTCACCACCCTGGCGCGGCTGCTGGCGCCGTTCGTGCCGTTCGTCGCCGAGGTGCTGCATCGCCACCTGGTGCGCGGCCAGCAGGCCGGCGCCGCGGCCAGCGTCCATCTGGAGGCCTGGCCGGAGCCTGCCGCCGGCCGCTCCGATCCGGCGCTCGAGGCGGGCATGGCGGCCGTGCAGCGCATCGTCCGCCTGGGTCATGCCGCGCGCAACGCGCATGGCCTCAAGACCCGCCAGCCGCTCGCCGCGGTCACCCTGGTCGCCGCGGATGCGCGGCTGCGGGAGGCGGTCGCGCCCTACGAAGAGCTGCTGCGCGACGAGCTCAACGTGCGCACGGTGCACTGGGCGGCCGACCGCTCGCAGTACGTCCGCCAGGAGGTGCTGCCGATCTTCCCGAAGGTCGGGCCGCGCCTCGGCAAGCGGATGCCGCTGGTCAAGCAGGCGCTGGCCGCGGCCGACGGCGACGCCCTGACCGCCGAGCTGGAGCGCCGCGGCAGCCTGAGCCTGCTCCTGGCCGGCGGCGAGGAGATCACGCTCGCCGCCGGCGAGTTGGAGGTCCGCCTGGTCGAGAAGGAAGGGACGGCGACACAGGGCGACCGCGAGCTGCTGGTGGCGCTCGACACCCACGTCACCGAGGAGCTGCGGCAGGAGGGTCTGGCGCGCGAGCTGGTGCACCAGGTCCAGGTCTGGCGCAAGGACCTCGGGCTCGACTACGCCGACCGCATCCGCCTGGTCGTGCACGCGGACCAGGAGCTGGCCGGCCTGATCCAGCGCCATCAGGACTACATCCGGGGCGAGACGCTGACCGTATCGATCGAGCTCCTCGACGCCGCGCGCACCGGCGGCGAGCTGCCGCTGGCCCTGGCGGTAGGAGAGCTGACCGGCCGGGCGGCGATCGTCAAGGCGGCGCCGGCCGCGGCCGGCGGCGGTGCTGGAGACATGGGCGGCATGGGCGGCATGGGCGGCACCGGCGGCGATGGCGCCGGCGGGAGCGCCGGCGGGGACGGCGGCGAGAACCGGCTCGGCCGGCCGCGCGAGCCGAGCGGTCCGGCCTGAGCGGCGCGGGCCGCCCGTCCAGCCCGTCAGCCCGGCCTTCACCTCATCACGGCCTCACCGAGCACAGGAGAGCGACAGCGCCATGTCCGGAATCTTCAAGGCCTACGACGTCCGGGGCATCTACCCGAGCGAGATCAACGCCGAGGTGGCGCGCCAGATCGGGCTCGCCTTCCAGCACGTTTTGGACGCCGGCGACCGCGTCCACGGCAACACCGTGGTGGTGAGCCGCGACATGCGCGGCAGCAGCCCGGTGCTGGCGTCGGCCCTGATCGACGGCATCACCGCAGCCGGGTTCGACGTGCTCGACATCGGCCTCGCCTCGACGCCGATGAACTACTTCGCCATCGGCCACACCGGCGCGGCCGGCGGCGTCCAGGTGACGGCCAGCCACAACCCGGCGCAATACAACGGCTTCAAGTTCAGCCGCCATGGCGCCCGGCCGGTGTCGGGCGATCACGGCATCGAGCTGATGGAGAGCAAGATCGCCGCCGGCGACCTGCCGGCGGCGGCGCGGCCGGGCGTCGTGCGCCACGGCGAGGTGACGGCGGACTATCGCAAGCACGTCCTCGGGTTCCTCGAGCCGGCGCCCGCCGGGCGCCGCCGCCTCAAGGTGGCGATCGACGCCGCCAACGGCATGGTGACCATCGACCGGCCGATCCTCGACGCCATGGGGATCGAGATCGTGCCGCTCTACTTCGAGCTCGACGGCAGCTTTCCCAACCACGAGCCCAACCCGCTCAAGGAGGAAAACCTGCGCGACCTCAGCCGGGCGGTGCGCGACAGCGAAGCCGATTTCGGCGCCGCCTTCGACGGCGACGCCGATCGGGTGGGCTTCGTGGACGAGCGTGGCGAGCCGATCCCCAACGACCTCACCACCGGCCTCATCGGCGGCGAGCTGCTGGCGCGCGAGCCTGGCAAGGCGGTGATCTACGACCTGCGGTCGTCGCGTGCCGTCGCCGAGTACATCACCGAGCACGGCGGCGTGCCGGTGCGGGAGCGGGTGGGGCATTCGTTCATGAAGGCCACCCTGCGCGAGCGCCACGGCATCTTCGGCGGCGAGCTGGCCGGGCACTACTACTTCCGCGATCATTACTACGCCGACTGTGCCGTCCTGGCGCTGGTCGAGGTGCTCAACCTGCGGCGGCAGACGGGCGAGCCGTTGTCGCGGCTGGTGGCACCGCTGGCCCGGTACCACAAGAGCCCGGAGATCAATTTCGTGGTCGAGGACAAGGCGGCCAAGATCGCGCTGCTGGCCGCCAAGTATGCCGACGCCAGCATCGACTATCTCGACGGCATCACCCTCAGCTATCCCGATTGGTGGGCCAACGTCCGGCCCTCCAACACCGAGCCCTACCTGCGGCTGGTGCTGGAGGCGAAGACCGCCGCCGACCTGGCAAGCCGCCGCGCCGAGCTGACGGCGCTGCTTGGCACGCCGGAAACGGAGTAGCGCCGGCGGCAGCCCGCAAGGACGTGGTGACGTTTCCCCGAGCTGGTGTGTCTAAAGGGACGAGCGGCCTCGACCCGGGGGCCGCCCGGACCGATCGGGGAGGAGAGCCATGTCCCGTTTCCACGCGCTGGCAGGACTGCTGGTCGCCGTCTTCGTCGCCGCCGCCGGCGTCGCCGCCAGGTCGTCGGTGCAGTCCGAGCCCTCGCCGCTACTCGCCGGTGCCGGCGCGGCCGGCACCTCGGAGGGCGCATCCGGCGGCTTCGGCGCGGCCTCCTCCGTGGCGCTCCGCTTGCGCAAGCCGGCGTTCGACCCGCCGGCTTCAGCCGCCGAAGCGGCGCCCATCCGGCTCACCGCCTCGGACGGCACCGGCCTCACCCTGGTCGGGCTCGAAGCCAATGGCGTCCTCGAGCCGCCGCTGGCATTCACCGAGCTCCACCTGACCTTCGAGAACCCACGCAACGCGCGGATCGAGGGCCGCTTCCGCATCGTGCTGCCGGCCGGCGCGGCGTTGAGCCGCTTCGCCATGCG
Organism: uncultured Acidobacteriota bacterium; assembly: GCA_963732005.1. Taxonomy (GTDB): domain Bacteria; phylum Acidobacteriota; class Thermoanaerobaculia; order Multivoradales; family UBA5704; genus JASLEW01. The sequence goes on along the minus strand of CAVSXT010000005.1, from coordinate 808,585 downwards.
CGGCGATCTGGGCTGGCAGGAGGGCGAGGTGGTCGAGCGTCGGCGCGCTCAGCTGGCCTACGAGGACTTCCTGCACCGGCGCCAGGACCCGGCGTTGCTCGAGCAGGAAGCCGGCAACGAGTTCTCGGCCCGCGTCTTCCCGATCCCGGCGTGCGGCCGCAAGGAGCTGATCGTCTCCTACTCGCAGCCGCTGCCCCGTGCGGACCAGCCGTATGTCATCCCATTGCTCGGGCTGGCGGAGATCGGGCGCCTCGACCTGCGGGTGATGCTTGGCGAGCGTCCCGCGACGGCGGCGCCGGCGAGCAATCTCGGCGGTGAGGTCAACGACCGCCGGGTGGTCGAGCTGCACCGGCGGGCCTGGACCCCCGACCGTGACTTCGAGGTCGGCCAGGAGCGCTTCGCCGGCCGCGACGGGCTGCGCCATGCCAACCTCGCCGTGGTGCGCGTGGCCGCTCCGGTCCCGGCGGTGCGCCGCAGCCTGGAAGGTCTCTACGTGCTGATCGATTCGAGCGCCTCGCGAGCCCTGGGGTACCGCCGGCAGGTGCGGCGCCTGACCGAGCTGATCGCCGGCTTGCGCGAGGCCGGTACCAAGCGCCTGGGAGTTGCCGCCTTCGACCAGGAGGTGGTGCCGATCTACGAAGGTGCGGTGAGCGGTTTCGGCCAGGCCGAGGCGCAGCGGCTCCTCGACCGGCGGCCGCTGGGGGCCACCGACCTGCATGCGGCGCTGTCCTGGCTGGCCGGCCGGCTGGACCGGGGCGGCCACCGGATGCCGCGCGTTCTGCTGTTCACCGACGGCGTCGCCACCGCCGGCGAGACCGAGACCCGCGCGCTCAAGGCGGCGGTACGGGCGCTCGGCGCGGCCGGCGTCGAGCGCCTCGACGTGCTGGCGGTCGGCGGCCTGCGCGACGAGACCGTGCTGCGCGAGCTGGCGACCGGCAACCTGGCCCAGGACGGCGCGCGCATCGACGGCGACGCCGCGAGCGCCGAGATCCTCGACCGGCTGACGCTCGACTGCCGGTCCGGGATCGCGGTGGCGGTCGCGGGAGCGTCATGGGTCTGGCCCGAGACCCTGGACGGCATGCAGCCGGGGGACGAAGCGCTGGTCTATGCCGACCTGGCGCCGGAGCGGCCCTTCCGCCTCTCCCTGGCCGGCCGCGAGGTCTCCCTGCGCGGCAAGCTGGTGCCGGCCGAGCGGCCGCTGCTCGAGCGGGCATGGGCGCAGGCGCGCATCGAGCGCCTGCTGCACCTGCGGGAAGCGGCCCTCGCCGGCGACGACGATCTGCGCCGGGCGCTCGGCCACGAAATCGTCGAGCTGAGCGTCAAGCATCGGGTGGTGAGCCCGTTCACCGCCATGCTGGTGCTCGAAACGGCGGCCGACTACCAGCGTTTCGGCCTCGACCGCCGGGCGCTTGCCGACATCCTGACCGTCGGCCCCGGCGGGCTCGAGGTGCTCGCCCGCAGTCCGTCGTCGCTGCCGCCGGCAGCCCTGCGAGCGGCGAGGCCCGGCGAGCCGGCGCGAGAGCGCAAGGCGCTCGCAAAGGCCGGCGAGCGCGGCACCAATGTTCCCGAGGAGGACACGTTGACGGTGACCACCGAATCGCTGCCGGCGGACTGGCCGACCCATGGGGGCGCTCCGGCAGGCGATCTCCCTGTCGCAGCTGCCGGCGGCCCGCCGGCTGACGCGGAGGGCGGCGTACCGGGCAACACGGCAGGCGGTGGGCCGGCTGACGCGGCAAGTGGCGGACCGGGCAGCGCGGGAGGAGGCGTGCCTGGTGGCGTGGCCGGAGGCATCCACGGCGGGGTGGCCGGCGGGGTGCCTGGCGGCGTGATCGGCAGCGTGGCAGCTCTGCCAGGCGGGCCACCACCGCCGCCGCTGGTGCCAAGCCCTACCCCGCGAGCCGCGACGGGCGCGGGGTCCGCGAGCACCGCCGAGCGCGTCGGCGGCGAGACCGTGGCGAGGCAGCGGAGCGAGTGGGCCACGGCCGAGCGCCGCCTGGCGGGGCGCCGCCGCGACGACGAGGAAGATGCCGGCGAGGCGCCCTACTCCGGGCGGTTCGCCGAGGTGATGGCGGACCTGGCGGGAGCCCGGATCGCGGCGGCCCGCGGCTTGGCGGAGGCCTGGAGCGCGGAGGCGCCTGGCGACGTGCTGGCGCTGCTGGCGCTGGGCGAGGCCTGGGAGGCCGCCGGGGAGAAGGCGGCGGCGGCGCGGGCCTACGGCTCGCTGATCGACCTCTTCCCGAGCCGGGCGGACCTGCGCCGGCTGGCGGGCGAGCGGCTCGAGCGTCTTGGGGAGGTGGGCATCGGGCTGGCGATCGACACCTACCGAAAGGCGGCCGAGCAGCGGCCGGACCATCCCTCCGGCCACCGGCTCCTCGCCTGGTCCCTGTGGCGCTCCGGGCAGTTTGCCGCGGCGTTCGCGGCGATCGAGAAGGGTCTCGAGCAGCCATACCCCCCGGATCGCTTCCCGGGGGTCGATCGGATCCTCAAGGAAGACCTGGGTCTGCTGGCGGCCGCCTGGCTGCGCGCCGAGCCGTCCCGCCGGGAGGAGGTGCGCGATCGGCTAGAGGCCCACGGCGCCAGGCTGGCGACCGAGCCCTCGCTGCGCTTCGTCCTTTCCTGGGAGACCGACGCCAACGACGTCGACCTCCACGTCCACGACCGCAACGGCGGGCATGCCTTTTACGGCCATCCCAGCCTGCCGTCGGGCGGCGAGCTGTTCGCCGACGTCACCACCGGTTACGGCCCCGAGTGCTTCGCGGTCTCGCTGCCGGGAAGCGTTCCTGCAGGGGGCGGTGTCGATGCCAAGGGAGCCAAGGGAGCCAACGGCACCGAGGACGCCAAGGGTGCCGCGCCCTACCGGCTGGGGGTCCACTATTTCAATCGCGGGCCGATGGGCTACGGCATGGGCACGGTGCAGGTCGTCTCGCATGATGGCCGGGGCGGTCTGGCGATCGAGCCGCGGCCGTTCGTGGTGATGACCGACCGGGCGGCGGTGGACCTGGGCCTGGTCGAGAAGGCCAGGAAGAGGTGAGCGGCGCCCGGTTCGCCGCCGTGCTCCTGTCCGGGATGCCGATCACGTCGGGGAGCTGTGGTCCTGCGCCCTCGGCGTTGATCGGATCGATCCAGACTCCACTAGCAGCTAGGGAGCGACATGGACTTGTTAACGCAAGATTCATCTTCGTCGTTTACTGTGTCGGCCACTAATCTGCTCGCGTCAGTGAAGTCAACGATAACGATTTTCGCGGCGCCGGATATCACCTGCAGACATCGCCCGGGCTCGCCATCTTTCCGCGAATTAGATCGACAAGCTCCCTATCGCCATGTTGCACTGCTAGATCGAGAGCTAAGGCGAGCGCATTCTGTACTGACTCTGGCTTTCCCATCGCAATGTACCCCTCGGCAATGGCAAGGTGCAGATATATATCCGCAGGGTCAAGAGCGAGAGCTTCTTCATAATAGGCGACAGCACGCTGATTTTCTCCTGAACAAAAACTAAGCAACCCAGCATGCCTGGCGAGCGCAGAAACGGTGCCCGCATCTTGCATCTGCCTAGCTTCCTGAAGGCCCTCTTCCAAGCGGGCAACAGCCTCGGCGGTTCGCGACGCCTTCGAAAGAGCTATCGCATCGCTAAGGACCCTGCGCATCAAACTGTCAGAACTCATTGGATGAAGGCAATCCTATGGAATAAAGGGCCTAGGCGGTAGTCCATTTAGGCACCGAATGAAGTTAGCCCAAGCATGCTGTTCACATCGCTTGTAGTCATAGTCGTCAGTATACCAAGATCCGCAGTTTGCAGACTCTTCGTGATACCGGGCGAGGCATTCATTGCGCCGCGGATGCTGATTGGTGGCAATTGCTTGACAAGCACAAACGACACCTCCAACGAGCGTCCCGGCCATTCCCCCAGCAACCGTTCCCTGTAAGCCACCAGCTATCGCCCCTCCCCCTCCTACTACTATCGTGCCGCCACCGGGCTCGACACCAGTGCCAACGATGCCCCCTATGCCACCGCCAACGATTGCGCCAGCGACGCCTCCTCCTATGGCACCAGCGGCCGTCCAATCCACTAGGCAACCAACGAAATTATCCGAGGAAAGGCCAAGAGGATCTATTAGCGAATTGGGGTTATCTCGCGCATAGGCATATGTGGGCTCATGCCCATTAAACGAACGAGGCGACCGGACTGAGTTCTTGAAGGCGCCGGCAAAGAGAGGCAGGAACGACCTTGTAAAATTATTTGCTACATCCGGCTCCTCATAGCGGCCCACCCCAAATTCATAGGGGTCTTCCCGGTTTTGTGTGGGTGAAGCCTGAGGGACTGTGAAGTCCCCCCGTCGCTCGGATAGCCTACCGACGGCCGAATCCCGAGCCCCAAGGCTTCCCTCGCTGCGCTCGGCGGCTGCGCCGGCCTTGACCCTCGGGCTCGGCCGTGGTCGAGGTCGAGCGTAGCGACGGGGGGAACAGCACCGCTCAAAAGGGAACAGGAGCGTGGACGGCGCTGGCCCGGGAAGGGCGCAGGCGAGACCAGCGTTGTCCCTGGGCATGAGAGACAGAGACCTCTACCAGAGAATCCTCGGTATCGAGACGCCGTGGGAGGTGACCGACGTGGAGCTTGACCTCAAGGACCGCCGGCACGGCGAGGTCCGGGTGCACGTGGTCGGCTCCGCCGCGCAGTGGCCTTGCCCGGAGTGTGGCCGCCTGTGCCCCGGATACGATCACCTGCCGCGCCGCTGGCGCCATCTCGACACCTGTCAGTACCCCACCATCCTCCTCGCGCAAGTGCCCCGTGTGCAGTGTCCCGACCACGGCGTGCGGCAGGTCCAGGTGCCCTGGGGCGGACCCGGCTCGCGATTTACCGCCCTCTTCGAGGCGTTGATCATCGACTGGCTCAAGGAGGTGGCCAGCGTGACTGCCGTAGCGCGCCTGCTGGGTCTGAGCTGGCATGAGGTGGATGGCGTGCAGAGCCGCGCCGTGCGGCGCGGTCTCGCTCGCCGGACGCCCAAGCTGCCCAAGGAGATCGGGGTGGATGAGACCTCCTTCCAGCGCCGCCACGAGTACGTCACCGTCGTCATCGATCGCGAGGCCAAGGTGGTGAGCCATGTCGCCGACGGGCGTGGGCGCGAGATCCTCGACGACTACTACGTCGGGCATCCGGCTGCTGAGCGCGAGGCGGTCACCTCGGTGACGATGGACATGTGGGGTCCCTACATCGAGTCGACGCGCGAGCACATCCCCGGTGCCGAGACCAAGATCGCCTTCGACAAGTTCCACGTCGCCCAGCATCTTGGCAACGCGGTGGACAAGGTGCGGCGCCAGGAGCACCGCGCCCTGAGCGGCGAGGGAGACGAGCAGCTCAAGAAGACCAAGTATCTCTGGCTGCGCAACCCGGACGACTTCACCGCCGAATCTTGGGATCGCTTCGAGCCCCTGCGCCACAGCAGCCTCAAAACCGCTCGCGCCTGGGCCATCAAGGAATTCGCCATGACGCTCTGGACCTATCGCCGGCGCGGCTGGGCGTTACGGGCCTGGCAACGCTGGTACAGCTGGGCCATCCGCTCGCGCCTCGAGCCGGTCAAGAAAGTGGCGCGCATGGTGAAGAGCCACCTGGAAGGGATTCTCACTGCCGTGGTCAAGGGAATCACCAACGCGCGCGCCGAGAGCATCAACGCCAAGATCCAGTGGCTGAAGTACACCGCCAGAGGGTTCCGCAACCGCGAGCGCTTCCGCGATGCGATCTACTTCCACCTCGGCGGCCTCGACCTCTACCCAGCTGGCATCTGAAGAGCCACCCACACAAAACCGGGAAGCGCCATTCATAGAAGCGGTTCAGGTTGTAGTACAGCCCCGAGCTGAGCTTGGAGTTGCCCCACGCAGGGTCGTCCCACTGCCCCGGCAACCGCAGAAAGATCCCGGAGCTTTGTGCGCTGGGGGTCGCGAAGTCCCGCCCAAACGGTTCGAATCCACCACTCCAAGTTGTCACTGCAGCGCCGGTTGACGCCAGGATCGGCGTACCCAAGTGATCCACAGTGAGATAGGTGAGGGTGCCAGTGGCCGGCGGGCCGTCGAGCTGCGCAACCGGGCGGCCGGCGAAATAGAAGATGCGGGTCTGCGCTTGAATGGCCTTGGTGAAAAGGCCCTGCTGTTGGCGGTGGTAGAGCAGCCCGTCCGAGCCATAGGTCGGGGTGGTTACGAGCGGCCCGCAATCCGTGACGGCGTTGCGGGCGGTCGCAAGGAAGCCGCGGCCGTCGTAGAGCAGCGTGCTGTTGGTGCGCTGGGTCTCCTCGGTCATGCGGCTGAGCTTGCCGGCGGCGTCGGGCTGGAAATCCAAATGCGAGGTCGGCGCGGCTTCGAGGAGCACGTTGCCCGCGAGGTCGTACTGGAAATACTTGGTGCCGGCGCCGCTGGCGAGCGTGATCGTCTTGAGCAGCGGCGTGTCACCCTGCGGGCTGGCGGCATTGGCCTGGTAAGCGTAGGTGTCCTGGATGCCGCTGCCGCGGTTCTCACTCAACCGGTTGCCGATCGTGTCGTAGGCCCAGGCGCGGGTGCCCCAAAGACTTGAAGCGTTGGCCTGGGTCAGGAAATACTGGAAATCCTGGTAGACGAAGCTGCGGCCGGGGCTGATCGCGGTGATGTTGCCGGCGGGGTCCGTGGCGTAGGTCCAGATTAGGAGACTTCCGGCGGTGATGGCGCTCGGGTAATAGCGCTGATCGAAGGTATGGGTCTCGTTCACGCCATTCGCCAGATGAAGCACCTGCAGCGGCCCGGCGGCCGAATAGACGGTCGGGGCCGCCGGGGTCGAGACGACCACCGGCGTCGTCGTCCCCTGGCAGGCGTTGGCGCCCGAGGCCGTGCTGTAGGAGAGCGAGGCCTGCCGGTCGGCGACGTCGAAGCCGTAGCAGGCCGTCACATTGCCGGGATAGGCGATCGAGAGCCGGTTGCCGTTGGCGTCGTAGCCGTAGGCGAGAGCGCCGTCCGCGAGCACCCGGCCGAAGAGATCGTAGGTGTAGCCGGTGACCATGGCAGCGGTACCGCTGCCCTTGGTGATCGAGGAGAGCCTGCCGATCGGCGAGGTGCCGGTCGCCGCAGTGGTGTCGTAGGCGTAGGCCGTGGTGAGGGTCGCGTCGGTCGAATAGCTCACCGAGGTCGGGCGGTCCGCCGCATCGAGCTGCCGGGTCATCACCACTCCGCGGGCGTCGGTCTGCTGCACCAGCGCGCCGTGGGCAGTATAGGCGTAGGTCGTGGCACCCGTCACCGGCGAGGTCTGCCTGGTCAGCAGATCGCGGTCGCTGGTCACGTAGGTCGTCTGGTTCCGCTCGGAGTCGGTCACCGCGGCAAGGTGGTCTTCGAGATCATAGGCGTAGGCCGTGACGGCGTTGCCGCCGGCCGCGCCGCCCCAGGGCTGGATCACCTGGGTGAGCCGGTGCAGCGGGTCATACGAATAGCTCGTCGAAGGCGGCCCGGGCTGGTTGTGGTTGGGGTCCCAGAGGCTGATCAGGTCGTTCTCGCAATCGTAGGCGAACTGCGTGGTGCTCTGGGCGCTTGGATTGTTGGGATCGCCCGCCGTCATGCTGTCGAGATGACAGGTCGTGGAGTAGGCGTACGTGGTTGTGGCATCGGTCACCGGCGAGCCGCCGATCAGCCGCTGGCGCAGCTCCTGGATGCGGTGGCCGGCGGCGTCGAGGGTGTAGAGCGTCTGCTCCAACGGCTGCGGCGCTGTGCAGGTCGCCTCCTTGCCGATGGCGGTCAACCTGCCGGCTTGATCGTAGGCGTAGGCGACGGCGTTGCCTGCCGGCAGCTGGACGCAAACGAGGTCTCCCAGGGTGTCGTAGTTGTAGGTCGTGGTCAGCGGCCGCGAGCTGCCGGCACCCTGGGTCATGGTCAGCAGCCGATTGAGCGGATCGAAAGTGGACTGCGTGACCATGCCGTTGACGTCGGTCACCGCCGTCGTGCGGTTGAACGCATCGTACTGGTAGGAGGTCACGGCGTTGAGCGGCGCGGCGCCGATCACCGGATCGCTGCGCATCGCGACGAGATAGCCGCCGCTCACACCGGCCACGAAAGTGTAGTTCGTGGCGTCGGCGGTGGTGCTCGGCACGTCCGGCGGATTGACCTGTCCCGGCAGGCCAGCGGCGCTGTAGCCGGTGAAAGCGGTCTGCAAGCTGAACTTCCCGGTCGGATAGGTCGTCTCGCTGCCGGTCGCGGTGCTGGTCTGCACGTTGCCTTTCGCGTCGTAGGCCAGCGCCAGCGTCCGCGTCCCCGCGGGCGGCGTGCCCGGCGGCGAGAACGGGCCGGTCACCGTGCTGACGAAGGCCGGGAAGGTGGCGTTGTAGGTCCAGTTGGTCTGACGCTGCACCAGCGACGGCGTGGTCTGCACCGTCTCCACCCTGGTGAGCTGGCGGCCGTTGGCATCGAAGGTGAAACTGGTGGCGACGCCGTTGCCGTCGGTGACCAGGGTCGCCAGCAATGGGTTGTTGGCGTCGCCATAGGTGAATGCCGGGTTGGCCACCGTCCCGCATGACGGGCACTCACCGGCGACCTGCCGCACCCGCGCCTTGCGGGTGGCGCGAGCGCCGGCACGCCCCGGATCGCGATCGAGATTGTAGGTGCCGGCCTGCCAGACGTCCTGGTTGACGCCGTTGACCACCACCCGCTTGATCAGCGTCTGCACCGTCGTCACCGCCGGCGACGGCGGCGAATCGAAGCTCAGCTGGAAGGCGTCGGTGGCGTTCGGGCCGGTGAAGAACGGATCCCCGCGCCAGGCCTCGACCACGTTGCCGGAGGCGTCATAGACGAACGCCGCCTCGACCCGGCCGTTGTTGTGGCAATCCATCAGCATCACCTGGGTGACATATCCCGGGTGCGTGGCGTCGCCGTAGAGAAGCGTCCACGAGGTGCCGGCCGACAGGCCCGCGCAGATGTCGGGGCGGCCGATGGCGATCAGGTCGTCGCCGTTCCAGGAGAAGGTCCAGATCCGCGTGGTGACGCCGTCGGTGCCCACCTCGGCGAGCGCGGCGAGCTTGCCGGTGGTGCCGCCGGCGTAGGCGAAGTTCTCGCGCCGGCCGTCCGGAAACGTGACGTGGTCGAGCTGGTTGCCGGCGTTGTAGCTCGCCTGCACCGGCGGGTGGACGGTCGGGTTGTTGGAGTCGTAGAGCCGGTCGGCGATCTTGTCGAGGAAGCCCGCCAGCATGCCGGCCGGCGAGCCCGCGGTCTTCGGCAGGAAGAGCTCGACGCTGCCGTCGAGGCCCTGCAGCTGCCAGCCCTGGGTGGTGGCGTTGAAGAAGAGCTTGCGGTACTCGTCGCTCGGCGTCACCGTCTGGTAGAGCCGCAGTCCGCTGCCCGCGGCGAGACTGCCGAACTCGCGGAAGCTGCCGAAGCGGGTCAGCAGCCAGACGTGGGTCTCGTCGGGGTCCATGACGATGCGCTCGGCGTAGTCGTGCGACCAATAGCGGCCGAGGCTGGCGTTCCAGGGGTTCGCGGTGACCCCGGTCGAGCCCGGGAAACCCGGCCCACCGACGCCGCCGCCCCCGTACCGCAGATGCGCGCCCGAGGCCTTGAAGGCGCAGCTCGCGCCGCCGCCGCCGAGGCTGAAGCCGCAGCCCGAGGCGCCGCCCGCCGCCGCGCCGCCGCCCCCGCCGCCGTCGCCCGCCGACGAGCCCAGGGACTTGCAGAGCTGGCAGCCCCCGCCGCCACCCCCACCGCCACCACCGGTACCGGCGGCGCCGCTGTCCGGGCCGTTGCCCTTGCTGCCCGCGCCGGCCATCCGCTCGCCGCTGCCCCCGGCCCCACCCGCGCCGCCCGGGCTGCCCCCGGCCCCGCCGCCTTCGGAGCAGAAGTCCGGTGGCGGCGCCGGCGGCGCCGGGCAGCCGGCATGCCCGGTCAGGTCCAGCGGCACCGGCGTCGTCTTGGTGCAGAACGCCGGCACCGGCCCCGGCGGACAGCTCGGGCAGTTCGCGCTCGGGCAGCTGATCAGGTTCACCGTGTAGCTCGACGGCGTACCGCACCGCACGCTGCCGGTCACTGTCACCGTCCCGAAGTCCGGCTGCAGCTCCTCGCCGGCGTAACCGCACTCGCCCAGCAGCGAGTTGCCGCTGGTCAGCAGATCGACTTCCTCGAAGCTGTAGCCGAAGTTGAAAAAGGTCGAGTTGACGTGGTTTCCCGGGAACTGCATGCCGATGGTGACCGTGATGCCGCAGGTCGTCGTCGTCGGATTGCATCCCGGGTCCACGACGTAGGCCGGTCCCGAGGTCACCACCGGTGTCTGGCAGACGAAGCCGGAGCATTGCGCCGGGTTCAGGCCGTCGTTGCCGCCCGCGCCGTAGGCGATGTTCGAGCCCTGGCACACCGCTCCCTGGGCGAGCAAGGCCGCGCCGCCAGCGAGCCAGCCGGCGCCGGCCGCCATCAGCACCCACCTGGCAAAGGCAGGGCGCCAAGCCTGACCGATGCCGCCACGCGCGATCGGCGGACGCCCGCCCATCCGGCACTGGCGGCGGCGACCTCTCAGCTCGATCCCGCCCAGGCTCCCGCTCACTGGAAGTACCCGTTGACGTCGATCAGGAAGTGGACCGTGCCGGCGGGGCTCAGGACCGCCAGCACGTTGAGGCTGCCGTCGCCGTTGCGCGACAGGCCCAGCACCGCGTTGTTGGCGATGACCGCGCCGGCGGCGAAGCTGATGTAGTTGGTCGGCGGCGCCGCCGCGTCGCCCGGATAGGCCACCAGTCCGCCGGCGCCCCCAGGCACCACCGCCGTGGCGTTGATCGACAGCGCCTTGGCGGTCTCCGGCACGCCGCAGGCCGAGGCCAGCAGCGGGAAGTTGCGCACCCTGCCGCTCGCCAGTGCCGGGCCGCCAAGGGGGCCGGCGGCGTTGCGGGTATCGACCATGCGGCAGGGAAAGACGCTGTAGAACTCGAGCGCCGGCAGCGTCGCCGCCCGGGCGGTGATCACCGCCGCGTCCGCGGCCGGCGTCTGGCTCTGCCAGGCCATCAGCAGGCTGCCGCCGGCGCTCAGCCCGACGCCGGCCAGCGACTGGTCCCCCGCCACGGTGGTGTTGAGCTGCACCTTGCCGCCCTGCGGCTGCTCGAGGGCGTTGAACTGCTGGGCGAGGACCGCGGCACCGCTGCCGTCCTGGCTCAGGCTGTCCCACACCACCACGAACTGACCCAGCGCATTGGTCGCCACCGCCGGATCGTGCTGGGGACCGGTCGGCGAAGCGTCGACCGCCAGCGGTCCCGACAGCGCCGTGCCGGCGGCGTTGAACCGCCGGGCGAGCACCACGCTGCCACCGGCGGCCAGGTTCTCCCACACCACCACGAAGTTGCCGGACGGATCGCTCGCGATCCGCGGCTGGGCGTGAGCGCCGGTCGCCGGCGAGTTGATCGCCAGCTCGGCCGAGAGCGCGTTGCCGGCGCCGTCGAAGGCGCGCCCCTCGATCCCCGAGGCACCGCTGCCGGCGCCGTCCTGGCCCTCGCTCTGCCACACCACCTCGAAGCGCTCCGCCGCCTCGGCTGCCGAGGGCGGCAGGTATGCCACCGCCGGCGAGTGCTGCGCCCCGGCGGTCGTCTGGTTGACCCCGAACACGCCGCTCGCCGCGGCGCCGCCGGCCGCGAAGGCTCGGCCGAGCACGCCCCAGCTGCTGCCGTCCTCGCCGCCGTTCTGCCAGACCACGAAGAACCGCCCGTCCGGCGCCATCGCCACCGCCGGCGCCTGGTCGTCGCTGGCGCTCGGGCTGTTGACCTGGAAGACCGCGCCCTCGGGCTGGCCGGCGCTGGTGAAGAGCTGGCCGAAGATGCCGCGGACACCGCCGCTCTCCTCGTTGCTCTCCCAGACGATCACGAAGTCGCCCGCGGCGTCGGCGGCCGCCGACGGGAACTGCCGGCAAAAGGCGCCGCTGGGGCCGCTGACCTGCAAGAGCGGCCCGACCGCGGCGCCGCCGGCCTGATAGCGCTGGGCCAGGACGTCCCAGCCGCCAGTCGTGGCGGACTGCTCCTGCCCGGCCACCACATAGTCGCCGGCCGGCAGCCAGGCCACCACCGGCGCTCCCTGGTAAGCCGAAGCGGTCGTCGTCGTGGTGACCGCAATCTCGCCGCCGGCCGGCGTGATCTGCGCCAAGCCTCCGCCGGCGCCGAGCCAGGCGCCGCCCAGGATCAGCCATCCCAATTGCTTCGGAATAACCCGCATCCGCACGACCTCCCATGACCCGCCAGGACCCGTGCCTCGACCTCGATGATGCTGAGCAAGAACTATACAGCAGTGCTTGCGCGAGGATGCGTGGGCTTCCCGCCCATGGGCACAACCCAACCAACCGCGGACCGTCTTGCCGCGATCCGCGCCGATTCGCGCCGGAGGCGCCTCTCCCCGCGCCGGCCGGACGGGCGGTGGGCGGGCTGCGGGCCGCCGGTCAGCTCCGGCGGCTGCCCAGCAGGCCGGCTCGCATCAGGTAGTAGACCAGGGTCAGCAGCGTGGAGACCACCGCCGCGACGTAGGTCAGGGCCGCGGCGTTGAGGACGCGGTCCATCCCCACCCGTTCCTGCGGCATCACGATGCCTTGCTCGACCGCCAGCCGCTTGGCGCGCGCCGAGGCGTCGAACTCGACCGGCAGGGTGACGATCTGGAACAGCAGCACCGCCGAGAACAGCAGCGCTCCGAACATCACCATCTCCTGGCCCAGCAGCTGCCCGCCGCGCATCAGCAGCAGGCCGACGAGCATGACGAGATAGCCGACCGACGAGCCGATGTTGGCGGTCGGCACCAGCGCCGAACGCAGCCAGAGCGGCTTGTAGGAGCGGGCGTGCTGCACGGCGTGGCCGGCCTCGTGGCAGGCGACCCCGACGGCGGCGATGGAAGTCGAGCCGAAGACCCCTTCCGACAGCGACAGCTGCTTGTTGAGCGGGTTGTAGTGGTCGGTCAGCTTGCCGGCGGTGGGCACCACGCGAACGTCGCCGATGCCGGCGGCCTGTAGCATGATCTGCGCCGCCTGGGCGCCGGTCAGGCCCCGGGCGGTGCGCACGCGCGAGTACTTGTCGAACGCCGACCGGGTGCGCCAGGACGCCCACAGCGACAGCGCCAGGCCGGGCAGTATGAACAGCAGGTAGTGATAGTCGTAAAAGAACATACGTCCTCCTCAGGGCTGAAAACAACCCCCGCGGGGCGGGCATTTCAGGCCTGCCGAGCCGCGCACTACAATCACCGCATGGAAGACGCCACGGAAGCAACCGACACCCACGCCGCGAGCACTCCGAGGGTCGCGATCGTCACCGGCGGCAGCCGCGGCATCGGCAGGGCCGTGGTCGAAGCCCTGCTCGGTACCGGCTACCGAGTGTTCTTCGGCAGCAAGAGCCAGGACTCGGTCGCCCGCGCCACGGCGGAGCTGCAGCCCCGCTTTGGCGCCACCGTCGCCGGCCACCCGCTGGACGTCCGCCGGCAGGAGCAGGTCGATGCCTTCGCCGCCTGGGTGCTCGCCGCGGCCGGCCGCATCGATTGCCTGGTGAACAACGCCGGCACGGGCACCTTCGCCCCGGTGGACGGGCTCTCCGGCGACCAGTGGCGGGAGGTGATCGAAACCAACCTCAGCGGCGCGTTCTACTGCATCCATGCGGTGGCGGCGACGATGAAGGAGCAGGGCGGCGGCTGGATCTTCAACGTCGCCTCGCTCGCCGCCAGGAGCCCGATGGCGGGCGGCGCCGCCTACAACGCCAGCAAGTACGGCATGCTCGGCTTGTCGGAGGCGGCGATGCTCGACCTGCGGCAGTTCGGCGTGCGGGTGGCGGCGATCCTGCCGGGCAGCGTCGACACCAGCTTCGGCCAGCCGGGGTCGCGTAGCGCCGACCGCTCGTGGATGCTGGCGCCGGTGGACGTGGCGGCGACGATCCTGCACTTCCTGAGCTTTCCCGACCGGGCCTTGCCGAGCCTGGTCGAGCTCCGCCCGACGCGGCCGCCGCACCGGGCATAACAAGATAAAAAAAACCGCCGGGTTGCCCCGGCGGGAGGTGAAGCAGCGGAGCGCCGCTCGGCGAACCGAGCGGGCAGCCGCCCCTTACTTGAAGCTGATCCGAGCTCCGAAGCGGTAGACGCGCGGGCTCAGAACTTCGTTGACGAAGCCGGCGTTCCTGACCGTGAAGTTCGGCGAGGTGTTGTTGAACTGACCCTGCCGCTGGAGGACGAAGGCCTCGTTGAACAGGTTGAAGCAGTCGACTCCCAGGGTCAGACCGAAGTCCTGGAAGGTGAACTCCTTCTCCACCCGCAGATCGAAGTCGATGATGTTGTCGAGACGGTTGCTGTCCTCGGCGCCGATCTGGAGAGTTTCACTGGTCCCCAGGTTGGGGTTCGGAACGCTGACGTTGGCGGACGTCCCCGGCGCGGTCACCCAGAACGGGTCAGGATAGCCTTGGCGGCCGGTCAGGTTGCCTGCGACGTTGAAGCCCCACGGGCGATCCGGGGCGATCTGGTACATGCCGTTGAGCCCGAAAGCCCACCGGCTGTTGATGTAAACGTTCTGGAAGGCGCCGGATCCCGGCCCCGATCCCTGGACCACCGCGTCGCCCTGCTGGACGTAGTTGCCGTCCGTGGTGCCGCCCGCGAGGATCTCAGTCGGGTCAGGCCGGTCGCCGGCCCGGTTGTAGTACCAGTCCTGGAAGGTGATGTTGCCGCGCATCATCCAACGGTTGGCGAGGCGCTTGTTGAACGTCATCGAGGCGCCCTTGTAGGTCGTCTCGTAGTCACCATTGTGGTACAGGTAACCGTGGTTGGTGGTGATGCCGGGCTTCAGGGTGTACCAGGTGACCGGAACGAGCTGTCCGTTGGGCAGCTGAGCGTTCTGGGTGTTCGCAACGAAGTCGTTACGAGTCGCCACCCGGCTGACGTCCGAACCTGGATCGAAGACCAACAGGTCTTCCTGGATCAGGTTGTGCTGCAGGCGATAGGTGAGGTTGACGCCGACCACGAACTCCGGCAGCAGCGCATGCTCCGCGCTGATCAGGAACTCGTCGGTGAGCGGGGCATTGAAGTTGCTCGAAACCTTGTTGGCGATCGACAGGTTGCCGTTCGGGGCGGCGGCGGCGTTGTAGAAGCCGCCGACTCCCGTCTGGACCTGTCCAGGCGTGAGCAGGCCGAGGCCCGTGGAGTTGTAGGTGGTGCCGGTGTAGTAGTAGCTCACCGTGCCGAGCGGGTTGAGGGCCGAGGCGACGGCGGAGCCGAGCTGGTCTGCGAACCGCGAGTAGCTGGCGCGCAGCAGGGTCGAGCGGTCCTTGCCCAGCGCGTAGGTCAAGCCAATGCGCGGCGACCAGTCGGTCCAGGTGAAGCCGATCGGTCCGCCGGCAAAGGACTGCGCCGGGAGGATCGTCGGCTCGAGGAAGTTGGCCGGCACCGTCTCGGAGAGGTTGTCGCCCGTCTGGCGGTCGTAACGCAGGCCGAGGTTGGCGGTCAGGCTGCCGGTGGTCAGGGTGTCCTGCACGTAGCCGCTGGAGTACTTGGTCTTGATGCCGACCAGCTCTTCACGGGAAAGGGCGAGGAAGCCGACGCCGGGACCGAAGCCGTCCTGGAAGATCAGGCCGCCACCCTGCCAGTTGACGCTGGTGACCGCGGTGGCGACGCGGTAGGAAGCACCGTACTTGAGCTCGTTGCTGACACTGCCGGTGTTGAAGAAGGTGGAGGCGTCGGCCTTTTCCTGGACCTGCGGCCGTTTGATCTGCTCGTCGACGAAGCTGTTGTGCCAAACGCCAGCGTCGTCGTTGATGGCCGGGGCGATGTTGGGGCCGATACCGGACTGAGGATCGAGGAAGAAACCGCCGTAGACGTGCGAGTAGAGGACCGTCAGGTAGAGATTCGGGCTGAAGATCTGCGTGTCCTCTGCCTTGAGCAGCGACGGCTTGCCGCCGAACTGCCCCTGGTCCCAGGTGGTTTCCGTGGGCCGCGTCGGGCCGGCGTTGCGGCCGGTCTTCTGCTTGGCGCTGTTGAAGCCCACCAGGGTCGCCGAGTTGCTGGCGGTGAGCTGGGCGTTCAGCTTGGCGTTCCACGCCGGCAGCTGGGTCTTGTCGGTTTCGCCGTTGGGCACCGCGGCGGTCGGCAGGGTCTGCACGCTGACCTTGTCCTCACCGTAGGAACCCCACAGCCAGATGTGATCCTTGAGGATCGGGCCGCCGATCTCGGCGCCGTAGTCCTCGATCTTGTTGATCTTGTTGCTGCCACCGAGGAAGGTCTGGCCAGCCGGTACGCTGCTGCTGCTGAAGCTGCTGGCCGACTGGGTGCTGCCGGGGACCTGGAGATAACGGGCGGAACCGCGGTACTCGTTGGTGCCCCGCTTGGTCACCAGGTTGAGGGCGACGCCGCCGGTGGCCGTGGTCACGTCCGAGCCGCCGGTCGAGATCTGCATCTCCTCGAAGGAGTCGAAGTCGAAGTAGGCCGGCGTGCTGCCGAGGGCCGACATGTCGGTGATGACCACGCCGTCCACCGACCACACCGACTGGGTGGACATCGAGCCAGGGCCGGTGTAGAAGGACTGCTGGCCGCTGTAGTTGCCGCCGACGTTGACGCGGTCGACGAGGACGCCAGGCGTCGACTGCAGCACCGTCCACGGGTCGCGGGCGGTGGGGATCTTCTGCAGCTCGTTCTGGCTGACGGTGTTGCCGGTGCGAATCGCCTTCTCGTCGAGCAACGGGCTCTCGGAGGTGACGGTGATGACGTCTTCCACCGCCGAGCTCATCGTCACCTCGATCGAGGTGTTGCGGCCGACGTTGATGACGATCTTGGGGTACTCGACCGGCGAGAAGCCCTGCAATTCCGCCTTGATCTTGTAGCTGGCGGGCGCCAGGCTCAGGAACCGGAACTCACCTTGGGCATTGGTGACCTGGACCTGCGGCGCCTCGCCGGTGTCCAGGGTGACGGTGACGCCGGGCAGGGCGGCGCCGGTCTGATCGCTGACCTTGCCGTAGAGGTTGCCGGTCTGCAGCTGCGCCATCGCGGCGCCAGCGCTTACCAGCAACAGCCCCGCGGCGACAGCCACGAACCGTCCCCAGTGATTGTTGCTCTTCATGCCTGTGAACCTCCTGAATCAGGTTGTTGATGAGCCCTCGCGCGAAATGCCAGCCACGAGTGGTGCCAGCGAGGACTGTGAAAGATCAGGACTCTGGAAGAAACCGTTCACTGCACGCGAGGACGAGAGCCGCCTTGCACCTCCTTTCGCAGCGCGCCGACAGCGCGACTCCTGGCCCATCGGGATGTGAATGCTCCAGCGGTCATGGAGGCCGTAAATAGCAAGCCCGATGCCATTCCCGGAATGGCGACCTAAATATCTGAAAACAAATTGACTATGAGCCTGGGCCAAGGCCCGCGCGAGGGTCGTCCGCGGCCAGGATCCAGCGAAATGAAGAGCTGCTGATTCAGGATTCTGAAAGTGGCTTCATCACCGCGAGCGAAAGTGGATCTCAACACGGGCCACGGCCCGGCGCGCCATTGCAAGTGGCTCTACAGCGCCGCGCAAAAGTGGATATGCACCGCCCCGCGGAGCGGTGCGAAAATCACCGACCAGTGTGCGGGCGGCGCTAGATGCTATGCAAAGCGTCGGCGTTGCGCAGCACGTCCGGCCCCTTCGGGGCAGGCGCTCCGGGGCTGTTCTCCAGCGTGATCCTCACGCCCTTGGTGCCGGCAGGCATGTGCTCGGAGGACAGCTCCGAAGAAGCTTCGCGGTTAACCGCAAAGGTGCCGCCGCTCACCATCCCCTGATCGGCGACGAACCAGAGCTGGTAGACCCTGCCATCGCCGGCAGGCCGCAGCCCGCGCACCGACATGTACCAATGCTGGTGATCGGCGGCGACGAACAGCATGCCGCCGGCCCCCGACAGATTCGCATCGGGGGAACCGGCCTGGGCGACCGCCCGCAGGGTGCAGACCTCGACCGCCGGCGAGGTCACCACCGCGACGCCGGCGCGCAGACCGCTGACCTGGCTGTTGAGCTGCCGCAGCCGCGCCTCCACCTCGCCGGCATGTCGCAACGCCGAGTTGCGCTCCGCGGCAAGGTGGGCGATAGATGCGCCCTTTTCCGCCAGGCCGCGGTAGAGCCAGCCGCAGACGCCCAGCAGCGCCAGGATCAGGGCCGCGGCCAGCGACAGCGGCCATCTTGAGGGGCTTGAGGGGCTTGAGGGGCTCGAGGGGCTCGCGGCCCTCCAGGGCCTGGCGAGGCTCGATGGGCTCGCCGGTTGCTGAGCCGGCGAGGAGAGAGCCGGCGAGGCGGGAGGCAAGGCAACTGCGGCCAGGGGTGACCGCGACAAGCTCTCCGGAGGCGCGCCGGGCGCCGCTGGTGCGGCCGCGGTTGTTGCAGCCGGGGCGACCAGCGCCAGCAGCCGGAGCTTCGCCGCGGACGGCGGCGGGGCGGGCGGCAAGGCATAGGCCATCAGGCCGAGCGCCTCGTGGTAGAGACGGCCGAGCGTCTCCTCCTCGGCGGCGGGCGCCGGCGTGGCGGCGGCGCCGGGCGCCGCCTCCAGCGTCGCGAGGGCCGCCAGCAGGGCCCGATCCTCCGATGTCAGTTCCTCGCTCACAGCAGCTGCCGGATCTCTTCGCGAAGCGCGTGGCGCAGCTTCTTCATCGCGAGCAGGGTGCGGGTCTTGACCGTGCCCAGGGGCAGGCCGGCCTTGGCAGCGATCTCGCTCTGGGTCAGACCGCCGTAGAACGCCATCTCCAGCACCTCACGCTGTTCGGGCGGCAGCACCGCCAGCTCGCGCCGAACTCGCTCGTGCCTCTCCTGGTTCCATACGTTCTCGAGCGCCTCGGGGGATGTATGCAAGGCGCCGGCGGCGGGCGCCGCCTCGGTGACGGCATCGCGGGTGCGCTCGACCACCCGGCGGCCGCGCAGGCGGTCGATGGCGCGGCTGCGGCCGATCAGGACCAGCCAGGTCGACACCGAGGAGCGGGCCGGATCGTAGCGCTCGCCGCGGTTCCAGACCTGGATGAACACCTCCTGCAGCACCTCTTCGGCATCGGCGTGGTTGCCGAGGATGCGGCGGGCGAGCGCCAGCAGGATGGGGGCGAAGCGGTCGTAGAGCTCGGCCAGGGCGTCCGGCTGGCGCTCTGCGACCCGTTTGACCAGCGCGGAGTCGCTCAGGGCGCTCAGAGCCGCCAGGGACCCGGGCTGAGATGAGGTAGGATCCATTCCCGCTGTCTGTCGATGCCCTTTGGGCGAGGATAGCATGACCGCCGGCGCCCGCCGGCCTTGCGAACCGGCACGGAAAGGCCTCCGCCATGGAAGGAAGCGGCCAGGGCAGCGGACCGCTGCAGCCGGCGATCCGGGTGATCATGATGCCCAAGGACACCAACGCCCTGGGCACCATCTTCGGCGGCATCATCCTCTCGTACATCGACCAGGCAGGCGCGGTCGAGGCGCACCGCCACGCGCCGGGGCGGCTGGTGACCGTCGCCATGCGCGAGGTCATCTTCCATGCGCCGGTCTTCGTCGGCGACCTGGTCAGCCTCAACACCGAGACCTTGCGTCGTGGCCGCACCTCGATCACCGTCAAGGTGACCGTCGAGGCCGAGCGCGCCAGCCGCGACACCACCAGGGTGAAGGTGACCGAGGCCGAGGTCGTGTACGTGCACGTGGACGAGAACAACCAGCCCCTCCCGCTGGCCGCCCCGCAGGCGGCGGGGCCGCCCGCCGGCTAGAGTTTCCGTGCGGGACACCGATCCCGGTCTGGTAGCATTGCCGCATGGAACCGCCAGCTCGCGGCAGGAGACTGTTCTCTTACGACGAGGCTCTTGCCACCTTCCCCACCGTGCGGGACCTGACGGCGGCGGCCGTCCGCCAGATGGAGGCGGTGGTCAACTCCCTCGCCAGCCGCGACGAGCTCGAGACCCGCCGCCAGGAGCTCGAGGAGTCCTGCGAGGAGATCGTCCGCGCCTGGGCGCGGGAGATCGTCGCCGTCGGCTGCGAGGTCAAGGGCCTGTGGCTGGTGGATTGGGACAACGGCGACGGCTACTACTGCTGGCGGTTCCCCGAGGAGACCATTTCCTTCTTCCACACCTACGAAGAGGGTTTCGGCGGCCGTTTGCCGATCAACTAACCGGCCGCAGTGGGCGTGACGTACCGATGCACTCTACCGGCTCGGCACTTGATCCACCGTGCCGTACGGAATCTTGGAGGTGCAAGACGCAATTCGCCGTGCCGTTAGAGCAAGGCCGCGGCGAACACCGTAGGCTCTCACCGCAGCCAGCGAATACTCGGAGCAAGTTGGGCGGTATCGGCACTGGACGTGCCCGCGGAGCAAGGGGCGCCCGAACTCTTGATAGAGATGGACTCCCTTGATGTACCAGTGGGCTGTCAACTGCTGGCTTGGTGCCCGGCTAGTATCGGCTAGCGTAAGGCCCAGGATAAGCCCAAGCACAGCGAGGTAAGTCTCCGGGCGGTGTTTCCAGAGCCGCCGTCGCCCAGCCTCTTGGATCTCTTGGGACGTCATGGATTGCCGCAGGTAGGGCATTTGGCGCTACCCTGAAGGCGCTTGTTCTTACACTTGGTGCAGTCTACAAGCTGACCCTGCGGCCTCGAAAAGATATAGATGGCCAGCCCAATTACACTAGTGAAGAATACCAGCGCCATCCACATCACAGAGTTGTCGAGGCCTCTGGCCTTCGCATCTCGTGCCACCCACACCAGAAGTGCGATATTGAGCACCAGAATCACGATTGGCACCGCAATGAAGGCGGTCATTCCCGCTCCGCACGTGCCACAGGCCGCGCAGGAGGTCGCGCCTGCCGCGGCAGTTGCGCCTGGGCCCGGTGGCCGGTTTTGTAGCAGCGCCAGATTGAGGAGCGCGCCGCTCCCGACAGTCCAGACATGAAGACTCATCGCCATCCCTCCGTTGAAAGGTCACCTCGTGGCCGCCGAGATCTCCAAGCGCTGTCTTCGCCTTGCGGGACACGCGTACCTCAAGGGAGGGCCCGAGCGTGGATCGTCTCTAGTGATCTAACGCGACGATTGGGACTCAAAGGGAGCGAGCCGCGCCAAGGTTGAGGCGCATGCCACCGCAGGTCAGAGGCAGGCTGATCTAGCCGGAAGGCAGTATTTACAGTAGGTTAGCGCCTACAGGCGAAGCGAGGCTCCCTCCTGTTTGGAGCTTCCTTCTAGCGCTCTGGCAGCAGGCGCTGGAGGCGGTCGAGGCTCAGGCCGTCGAGGCTGGCGGCCACCGCATCGGCAGCGCCGAGCCGCTCTTTCGAATACGTGTGTGCGACGCCCAGCGTCAGCAGCCCGGCGCCGGCGGCGGCGGCGAGGCCTGCCGGGCTGTCCTCCACCGCCAGCACTTCGTGCGGATGGAGCATTCGCTCCGGCAGCGGTGGCAGGACGTTGAGCGCCTCGAGCGCCCGCCGGTACCCCTCGGGGTCCGGCTTGCCCTCGGCGACGTCCTCCGCCGTCACCAGCGTCTTGAAGTGCCCGGCGAGACCGGCCTGCCGCAGGGCGCCATCGACCTCCTCGCGCAGCGCCCCGCTCACCACCCCCAGCATCAGGCCGGCGGCGGCGGTACGCTCCACCAGCTCGGCGGCTCCCGGGAACATCGGGTAGCCGCGCTCGTGGACGCGCTCCTGGTAGTAGGCGGCCTTGCGCGCGATGAGGCGCATCAGCCGAGGCACCGACGGCGTCTGGCCGGCGGCGGCGAGCACCGCCGCAAAGCAGCCGCGGTCGTCGAACCCCAGGTAGTCCCGGTAGTAGTCCCCGGCGTCGAGCGCGAGCCCCTCCTCCGCCAGCACGCGCTGAAACATCTCGAGATGGATGGGCTCGTCGTCGATCAGCACGCCGTTGAAATCGAACAAGATGGCCCGCAGCACGCCGAGATCATACCCCCCGCGTCAGGTGCGCCACGGCGCCACCTGCTGGCGGCGAGGCATCGCACGGCTGCCGATTGCAGCATGGCATCGCTACCGGCGCGGAATGGCGCCGCCCCCTCGCCGGTTGTTCTTTGAGCAGGAGGCGGATTTGACTTTGGTCGCGACCCGCCGCTATGGTGCAGAGTGACGCTTGAAGGAGAGTCCATGGAAAACGTGCAGTCTCAACCCGTTGGCGATGCTGCCGGCAGCAATGCCGCGAACACCGAGGGCACCGAGGACACCCCGGTGACCCTGACCCCCAAGGCGGCGGACATGATCAAGATCACCCGCGAGCAGGAGGGCATCGGCGCCACCCAGGGATTGCGGGTCGCGGTGCGGGGCGGCGGTTGCAGCGGTTTCGAGTATGCGCTGGACTTCGAGGGCGAGGCGCGGGACAACGACTACGTTTACGACCAGCACGGGGTGACGCTGTACGTCGACGCGGTGAGCGCCCGCTACCTCGAGGGCACGGTCGTCGACTACGTGCTGGGGACCAGCGGGGCGGGCTTCAAGTTCAACAATCCGCGCGCCGCCGGCACCTGCGGCTGCGGCTCCTCGTTCACCGTCTGAGGCCGGCCGGACCGACCAGCGGCAACGCCCGCACCTCGGCGCCAGCACCACCCCCTGCCAGCTGCAGGCGGCTGCCGGGAGCGGCGGCCCGCCGGTGCAGGATCGCCAGACCAATCGCCGACTCGAGCGCCGGCGACCAGACTGCGGTGCCGATCGATCCCGCCTCGCGGCCCTCGAACAGCAGGCCAGTGCCCGGGGCCGGCACCGTCTCGCCGTCGAACACCAGCCCGCACAGCGATTTCTGCACCGCGCCGCGGTAGTGGATGCGGGCCACCACCTCCTGCCCCAGGTAGCAACCCTTGGTGTAGCTGACCGCCTGCTCCTCGCCGGTTTCCTGCGGGAAGCTCTGCGGCCCGAAATCGTGGCCGAAGCGGGGGATTCCCGCCTCCGTCCTCACCGCCTCCAAGGCATCGCCGCCGGCGGCACGCAGGCCGGCGCCCCCCGAGGCGGCCGCGGCGTCCTCGGTGTCCTCGGTGTCCTCTGGGGTGGACCAGGCCAGCAGCTTCTCCCGGAGCGGTCCGCCCGCCGCGGCCGGCACCCACAGGGTCAGGGCCGGCACCCCCAGGCGTTCGCTCCGCTGGACCACGACCGCGGTGCCGAGCACCGTCGCCCGCGCATGGCCCCAGGGCGCCGACGGCAGCTCGCAACCGGGCGCCACTGCCGCCAGCACCGCCGCCGCGCGCGGCCCGGCCAGGGTGAGCGGCAGCACGTCGAGCAGCGGCCGCATCTCGACCCGGTCGGAGAGGAGGTACTTCCGCAGGTGCCCAGCGATCGGCTCCTGCTGGCCGGGCGGCAGCTCGAGCCAGAGCCGGTCGGCGTGGGCGAGGATCACCGCATCGGAGAGGATGCGGCCCTGGGTGCTGGTGAAGAAGCCGTAGGCCCCCTGCCCTGCCGTCAGTCCCTTGACGTCGCAGGTCAGGTAGGCGTTCAGGAAGCGCAGCCGGTCCGCGCCGAGCATCTCCATCTGGTCGAGCCCGGAGCGGTCGACCAGGGCACAGCCCTGCCGCAGGGCCAGGTAATCCCGGTAGAGCCGGCCGCGATCTTCGAGAGCGGCGCCGGCGGCGGCGGCAAGTGGCGTATCGGGCGTATCCGTGACGTGCACGGCCTCAGTCTAGACGAAACGCCGCCTCCAGGCTCGGCGACCCGCCGGGCTCGCGGCGGGTACGTTGCCTGGTTCGGGATCGGCAACGCCGGCGGGACCCGAGCCTTCGGCATGTAAGATCCCGCCATGAGCGTCCTCGAAAGCTTCAAGGTGTCCCATCCGGGCGGCGGCGTGCTGCACGGCCTGGTCGATCTGCCCGAGGCCCCGGGGCCGCGGCCGACGGTGGTGATCTGCCACGGCTTCAAGGGTTTCATGGACTGGGGGTTCTTCCCGTCGCTGGCGGCGCTGCTGGCGGAGCGCGGCTTCGCCGTGGTGCGCTTCAACCTGGCCGGTGCCGGTATGAAGCCGGGCGACGACCTGGTCAGCGACCCCCGCGCGTTCCGCGACAACACCTACAGCGCCGAGCTGGCCGACCTGCTGCGGGTGCTCGAGGCCACCGGCATCGAGATCGCCCCCGATCGCATCGACCGCACCCGCATCGGCATCCTCGGCCACAGCCGCGGCGGCGGCGCCGCCATCCTCGCCGCCGCCGCCGAGGCCTGGCGGGAGCGCATCCGCGCCCTGGTCACCTGGGCCGCCATTGCGCGCGTCGATCGCTACACCCCCGAGGAGCAGCGGACCTGGCAGGAGACCGGCGAGCTGCCGGTGATCAACTCGCGCACCGGCCAGCGCCTCGCCCTCGGCCCCGGCCTGCTCGAGGACGTCGAGCGCAACGCTGCCGGCAGCCTGGACATCCGAGCCGCGGCCGGCCGCCGCGCGGCTCCCTGGCTGATCGTCCACGGCGCCGACGACGAGAGCGTGCCCGCGGCCGAGGCGACGGAGCTCGACGAGCGGGCAGCCGGCACCCATGAGCTGCTCTCGATCCCCGGCGCCGGCCACACCTTCGGCGCCCGCCACCCCTTCGCCGGCCCCACACCGCACCTGATCCAGGCGCTCAACGCCACCCAGACCTGGTACCGCCGCTACCTCTGAAGATTGCCCCGCCGGCGGCGCAGCTCGGCGAAGAGCTCGTCCACCGGCGCGATGCCCGAAGCGGGGAAATTGTCGGGGTTCTCCCAGAACTCGGCGAGGGCGCCGGTGCCCCAGCTCTCGTAGACCGCCACCTTGAGCATGAGTTGCAGCTTGTCGCAGGCCTTGACCAGCCGCGACTCCGGCGTGGCGCCCTCCTGGTACTCGGCGTAGAGGCGGCGCGACCGCTCCGGCAGCGGCGCCAGCACCTCGGCGATGGCGGCGCTCTCGGCGACGTTCTTGGCGCCGGCGGGAAAATAGCGGGCAGCGGTGCGCGGCAGGTCGCCCACCCGCAGCTCGGCGAGGTCGTGAACCAGCGCGATCTCCATCGCCCGCGCCACGTCGAGGCCCGGCAGGCGCGCTCCCAGCGTCCAGACCATGAACAGGACGTGCCAGCTGTGCTCGGTGACGCTCTCCGGGTCGGCGACCCCGCGCAGCACGTAGCCGCTGCGCGGGATGCGGTCCAGCACCTGCAGCTCGAGGAGCAGCTCCAGCAGGTTTTCGTTGCTGCGCAATCCGCTACCGACCGGACGCGAAGGTATCCAGCCAGCCCCGCGTCCAGTAGTCCGAGAGGGTGATGAAGATCATGAACCCCAGCCACAGGAAACCCGACACCACGGTGAGCTTGGTCAGGTTCGAGCTGTGGCGGACGTGCATGAAGAAGAGCACCACTGCCGTCCCCTTGAGCACCGCGATGCCCAGCGCCACGATGTCGTTGAGCGGCCCGAGGTTGAACTTCGCCACCACCACGGTGACGAAGGTCATGACGATCAGGAAGCCGAAGGTCAGGAAGTACGGCTTGCGCGAGGGTGCGTGCGGGTGCGGTTCTTCTTCTGCCATCTCGAGCTTACCTCGCGCCTGCTCAGTGCGCTCCGATCAGGTAGAGCAGCGGGAACAGGAAGATCCAGACGATGTCCACGAAGTGCCAGTACAGTCCGATGCACTCCAGGGGGTTGTGCCATTCGGCGGTGAAGCGCCCGCGCCAGGACGGCACCAGCAGGTAGCTCAGCAGCCCGACCCCGACCACCATGTGCAGGGCGTGCAGGCCGGTCATGCAGAAGTAGAGCGAGAAGAAGACCTCGGCCTGCTCGGGGTGGCACGGCTCGCCGGGCGGGCAGGGATAGTGGAAGCTCGGGCCCGGCACCAGGTGATGCTTGGTGAGGTGGGTCAGCGCGTCGATGCCGAACGGCACCCCCTTCTCGCTGTACTCGACGGTCTTGATGCCGAGGAAGGTGAGGCCGAGCGCCATGGTGATGAGCAGGAACAGCACGGTCAGCTTGCGCTTGCCGATCTGCGCCGCCCAGATGGACAGCGCCATGGTCAAGCTGCTGCAGATCAGCACCGCCGTGTTGGTGGCGCCCAACGTCACGTTCAGCTCATGGCTGGCCTGGGCGAAGACACCGTGGAAGCGCTGCCGGTAGATCACGTAGGCGGTGAACAGCCCACCGAAGAACAGGATCTCGGTGCAGAGGAACACCCACATCCCGAACGTCGACGCCTCGCGCTGCTGATCGAGGTCGTCGAAGTGGTGCTGCAGCCTGGCGTGGCCACCGGTGACGCTATGCAATGTGGGCCTCCCGGCGAGCTGCCGGAGCGTAATCGTAGGCTTCTTCGGTGACCACCACCGGATAATCGAAGTTGTAGGTCGGGGGCGGCGAGGTCGTCTCCCACTCCAGCCCCTTCACGCCCCACGGATTGGCTCCCGCCTGCTTGCCGTAGAACAGCGAGTAGAGGAAGTAGCACAGCGGCAGCACGTAGCCGACCCCGAGCACCGAGGCGCCGGCGGTCGACAGCACGTTCCACACCTGGAACTCGGGCGGGTACTCCCAGTAGCGACGCGGCATGCCGAGGTAGCCGAGGATGAACTGCGGGAAGAAGGTCAGGTTGAAGCCGACGAAGATCAGCAGCGCCGACAGCCGCGAGGCGAACACCGGGTAGAGCTTGCCGGTCATCTTCGGCCACCAGTAATGCAGGCCGCCCATGAACGCCATGATCGTGCCACCCACCATCACGTAGTGGAAGTGGGCGATGATGAAATAGGTGTCGTGCAGGTGCAGGTCGATGCCCAGGGTGGCGATCATCACCCCGGTCAGCCCGCCGATGGTGAACAGCCCGATGAAGCCCAGGGCGTAGAGCATCGGCGTCTCGTAGGACACCGAGCCCTCGTAGAGCGTCGCCGTCCAGTTGAACACCTTGATCGCCGACGGCACCGCCACCAGCATCGACAGCAGCGAGAACACCGTCGCCGCGTACACCGATTCGCCGGTCAGGAACAGGTGATGCCCCCAGACCAGGAAGCCCAGCACCGCGATGCCCATGCTGGAGAAGGCGACGACCGAATAGCCGAACACCCGCTTGCGCGAGAAGGCGGCGATCAGCTCGCTGATCACTCCCATGCCCGGCAGCACCATGATGTACACCGCCGGATGGGAGTAGAACCAGAACAGGTGCTGGAACAGGATCGGGTCGCCGCCCAGCCGCGGATCGAACAGCCCCAGGTTGAGCGTCCGCTCGACGGCCACCATCATCAGGGTAACCGCGATCACCGGCGTGCCCAGGATCATGATCAGGCTGGTGGCGTAGTGCGACCAGATGAACAGCGGCAGCCGGAACCAGGTCATGCCCGGCGCCCGCATGCGGTGGATGGTGACGATGAAATTGAGGCCGGTGAGGATCGACGAGAAGCCGGCGATGAACACGCCGATCGCGGTCGAGACCACGTAGCCGTTCGAGTAGTGGGTGGAGAACGGGGTGTAGAAGGTCCAGCCGGTGTCGACGCCGCCGTGGATCAGCGCCCAGAGGGTGAAGCAGCCACCCAGCACGTAGATGTACCAGGAGAGCAGGTTGATCCGCGGGAAAGCCAGGTCCTTGGCGCCGATCATCAGCGGCACGAAGAAGTTGCCCAGGGTGGCCGGGATCGACGGCACCAGGAAGAAGAACACCATGATGACGCCGTGCATGGTGAACAGCCGGTTGTAGGTGGCCGCCTGGACCAGGTCGCCCTCCGGCGTCAGCAGCTCGAGGCGGATCAGCATCGCGAAGATGCCGCCCAGGGCAAAGAACGCGGTGATCGAGATCAGGTACAGGATCGCGATCCGCTTGTGGTCCTTGGTGAGCAGCCACGACTTCCAGCCGTAGCCGTCGTGAAGATAGCTGGGACGGTCCAGGGCGACGCCCGAGGGCGGTGCGGTCGGCATGTTCGTGCTGTTCATGATTCGGCTCTCACTTGGTCGGGCCCGAGGCGGAGGGCATGGAGCCGGCCGGTCCGCCGCTGGACGGGCTCGAGCTGCCGGGCGGATTCACGGCGCCGGTGCCCATGGCGGGCGCGCCGCCCAGCGACTTGAGGTAGGAGATCAGGTCGATCAGCTGCTCCTCGTTGATCTGCCCCTGGTAGGTCGGCATGATCGGTTGCCAGCCCTTGACCACCTTCGCCGCCGGCAGCAGGATCGACTCGCGCAGGTAGGCGTCGTCGGCGAGCACCATGCCGCCGCCTTCGAGCGGCACCTGGTGCCCATAGACCCCCTGCAGGCTGGGACCGCGCGCCATCCAGCCCGGCCCCATCTCGTGGCAGGTGTAGCAGGCCAGGCTCTGGAAGAGCTGGGCGCCCACCGCCACCGGCGCCTGGCCGCCGGCCGGACCGCCGGCCAGCCAGGCCGCGTAGTCCTCGGGCGTCATCACCACGATGCTGCCCACCATGCGCGAGTGCTCGGCGCCGCAGTACTGGTCGCAGAACAGGTGGTAGGTGCCGACACGGGTGGGCCGGAACCAGACCGAAGTGTAGGCGCCGGGGTTGACGTCCTGCTTGAGCCGGAACGCCGGCACGCCGAAGGCGTGGATGACGTCCTCGGAGGTCATGGTCAGCTTGACCGTCTGGCCGGTCGGGACGTGCAGGTGATTGATCTCGCGGTTGCCGTTGGGATGCTCGAACTTCCACATCCACTGCTTGCCGGTCGCCCAGTACTGCACCGCGTCGGGGGGCGCCTTGTGCTGGACGAAGAACAGGCGGGCGCCCCAGGCGAACATGCCCAGCATGATGAACAGCGGCACCGCGGACCAGATGACCTCGAGCCACCAGGCCTCGTGCGGCGTGCCGACGTCGTCGGGGCGGCGGCGCCGGTACCTGACCATGAAAACGACGATCAGGACGGCGATCAGCAGGGTGAAGAAGAGGCTGATCGCCAGCCAGACGCCGAACATGGCGTCCACCTCGCGCGCCGTCGCCGTGGCCTCCTCCGGAAAGAACGGTAACGACCGCATATCAGGCAGTTCC
This sequence comes from uncultured Acidobacteriota bacterium, assembly GCA_963732005.1. Lineage (GTDB taxonomy): Bacteria > Acidobacteriota > Thermoanaerobaculia > Multivoradales > UBA5704 > JASLEW01. Next base: position 779,798 of record CAVSXT010000005.1, on the reverse strand, counting down.
CAAGTGGTTGGGGCGCTGGTGCTCGCGCCGCAGCAACAGCGCGATCATCAGGCCCAGGCCCACCACAGACAGCAGCGCGCTGAGGCGGACGATGTTGAGGGTCACGACGCTGTACCTGCCCTGCACCGGATCGTAGTGGAAGCAGTAGAGCAGCACCTGGTCGAGCGGCGAGCCGATGCGGTTGCTGGCGGCCTCCACCAGTCCCAGCCGCACGTTGCGCGCCGGGAAATCGATGCCGTAAAGGTAGCGCGACGCCGCGCCTTGCGGAGTCAGCAGCACGATGCCGGCGGCATGGGCGAACTGGCGCACCTGCGGGTCGTAGAAATAGCGGAAGCCGACTGTCTGCGCCAGCCGCCGGATCGGCTCGGCGCCGCCGGTCAGGAAGTGCCAGGCGCCGGCGGTCTCCGGCCGGCCGTAGTCGCGCAGCACGTCGCGCTTGGCGGCGGCCGCCATCGCCGGCGTCTCGCGCGGGTCGAAGCTCACCACCACCACCTCGAACTCCTTGCCGGCGTCGAACGTCATCCCCTTGAGGCTGCGCGCCAGGCCGTTGAGCGTCAGCGGGCAGAGCATCGGGCACCCGTAGTAGACCAGCGCCAGGACCACCGGCCGCTTGCCAAAGTAGTCGCCGATGCGCACCGTCTTGCCGCTCTCGTCGCGGAACACCAGGTCCGCCGGCACCTTGCTGCCCACCCGCTGGTCGAAGCCCAGGCGCTGGAACGGGCTCGGCATGCCGCCGGCCGCCTGGCCCTGCGACGCCGGCGCGAGACCATATTGCATGTACTGGGCCGGCGGCGCGGCGGGCGCCGACGGCGTGGACGCGGCGGCGGGCGATGCCTGGGTGGAGGGCGCGGCGGCGGCCGGCGCGGTCGCGGCCGGCGCCGCCGGCGCGGCACCCGCCGCCATCGCGCTGACGGTGGCAACCGGCATCAGGATCGCCACCAGCACCGTGGCGAGGCGCAGGGACGAGCCCGTCAAGGCAGCCTCCCCGGAGGCGGCGGCGGAGGCGGCATCACCGGCGGGTGCGTGGCGCCGGGCGCCACCGGGCGCGACGTCCCCGGGCGCGCGCCGGCGGGCGCCCCGGGCAGTGTCGCCGGCACCGGCGAGCCCGCGGGCGCGGCCCCGGGCGGCGCCGCGGCGTTCGCCGGGGGCTGCCCGGCCGGCGCGGTCGACGCCATCGGCTCGGGCATCGCCGGCGCCATCTGCTGGCCGGCGCCCGCCGAGGGCGGACCCAGGTTGCCAATGCCAAAGCCGGGCGGCGGCAGCAGGGTGCCGGGGCTGGGTTGATCGGTGGGCGGCCGGCCCTCGTCGGCCATCGAGCCGTGGGCGGCCATCTCGGCGAGCGGCGGCGTGGTCACCCGCGGCAGGCCGCGCGCCGCCAGCACGTCGATGGCGACGTCGATCGGCAGCCGCACCGTGCCGTGGGCCTGATCGACCCAGCGGGCGTGCTGCAATACGGCGTCCTCCTCGGCGTGCATGGCGGCCATGTCGTCGGGCGGCGCCGGCTGCAGGCGCGGCTCCGGCGCCGCCGCCTGGCCCGCCGCCGCCATCGGCGGCGGCGCCTCGGCGTGCCGCCGGTCGAAGGCGTCGAAGCCCGCGAACATCCCCCACATCGCCAGCACCGACAGGATGCAGGTGGCGACCAGGCCGACCGTCGTCCACAGGATGGCGCGGACGTTGATCTCCTGATCGAAGTCCTCGGAGGCGGCCGGATGCGGCCCGGGCGCCGGCGGGTGCGGGTCGTGCTCGTGGGCGTGGTCGCCCGGGAAGATGCCGCCGGAATGGACGTCGCTCATGTGCGGACCACCTCCCCGATCTGGGGGTCGTGCAGCGGCAGCAGCGAGCGCTGTTTGAGCTGGCGGCCGAACAGCCAGAGCCAGCCGCCGAACAGCGCCGCGGGGACCGCCAGGTACATCCACTCCATCGCCGGCTGCTGGCTGCCGGCGGCGCCGACGTAGGCCGGCTCGACCTGCCAGAACAGATCCACCAGGCGCATCAGCATCATCCAGCCGGCAAGGATCGCCAGCCAGCGCGTCCGCCGCTTGAGGTCGCGCGACAGCAGCAGCGCGAACGGCAGGGCGAAGTGACACCAGACCACGATGCCGGCGACCACGCCCCAGCCGCTCAGGATGCGGTGCCGGTACCAGAAAATCTCGTCCGGCAGGTTGCCCGCCCAGGTGATCAGGAACTGCGAGAAGCAGATGTAGGTCCACATCATGGTCAACGCCAGGTACAGCTTGCCATAGTCGTGGAAGTGCTTCTTTACCATCAACGGCGCCATCGGCTCGCTACGCGACAGGAAGAAGGCGATGACGATGGCGAAGGTCAGCCCCGACAGCGCCTGGCTGACGATCAGGTAGAAGCCGTACATCGTCGAGGACCAGTGGCTCTCGATCGACATCAGCCAATCCACCGAGGCGAAGGTCGCCGCCAGGCAGTAGATGACGATCCCGGGGCCCGAGACGATCCGCATGCGCCGCGCCAGGGTGGCGTCGGCGGTGCGGTCCTGTTCGAGCGACATGCGGTTGATCAGATGGGCCAGCACCCAGGCGATGGCGAAGTACAGCACCAGGCGGCCGATGAACCCCCAGGTGGTCAGGTACGAGTGCGTCTTCCACAGCAGCATCGGATCGGCCTTCACCTTGGCCGGGTCCGCCCAGGAGTAGAGCCGCGGCAGCCAGAAGAACAGCGGCACGGCCGCCACCAGCAGCGCCGGGATGGTGCGCGTCGCGGCCTCGAGCTGGCGGCGCACCACCAGCAGGAAGCCGCCGCCGACCAGGTGGTTCATCATGGCGAGCGACAGCGAGCCGAAAGCGATGCCGACGCAGTACACCCAGCCCACGAGGTAGGCCCGGTAGAAGTAGTCGGGGCTCAGGAACCAGCCGATGGCGGCGGCGATCAGACCCACCACGCTGAGCCACAGGCCGAACCGCTGCAGCCGGTCGACGGTCGGCGGCGCGGCGAAAGCTTCGGCGTCGAGGCGGGCGACCTTGGGGACGCTGCTGGCGCTGCTGCTGCTCATGGCACCTCGCTCGTTTTGGCCTGCGGCGGCGCCGCGGCGGGCGCGCCTGGCGCCGGGGGAGCTGCCGGCGCCGCGGCCAGGTCGCCGGCGATGGCCTTCTGGGCGGCCGGCGGCAGGTCGGTGAGCGGCGCGCCCTGGCTGTACTGCAACACCCGGATGTAGGCGGCGATCGCCCAGCGGTCGGCTTCCGATACCTGCGCCGCGTAGCTCGGCATCACGCCGAAGCCCTGGGTCATGACGCTGAAGAAGAAGCCGACCTGCGCGTTGCGCAGCTGCTCTTCGGCGAACGACGGCGGCTGCTTGTAGCCGCGGGTGACGATCATGCCGCGGCCGTCGCCGAGCCGGCCGTGGCAGGGGGAACAGAAGATGTCATACCGCTGCTGGCCGCGCCGCAGCACCTCGCGGGTCGCCGGGAACGGCAGGTCGGCCACCGGCTTGCCGCCGCGGATGCCGGTGTAGAAGGCCTCGTCGGCGCGCAGGTCGCCGCGCGCCACGGTGTGGGCCGGCAGCGGCCGCGCCGAGGCGCCGTCCGCGAAGAAGGTGCTCTCGCGGTAGGGCCGCATCTTGTTCTGGTTCTGCATGTCGTGGCGACAGCCGGCGGCGGCCGCCGGCAGCAGCAGGCAGGCCAGGCCGAGCACCGGCAACCGGCGGCGCGAGAGCAGGCGATCAGAGCTCAACTTCGGACACCCCGCTGGGATTCAGACCGGCCAGGAAGCGGTTCGCCTCGCCGCGATCGAACCGCGGATCCACCGCCTCGATCACCAGGAAGAAGCGGTCGCTCGACGCGCGGTCGGCGAAGGCAGGCACGTTGAACACCGGGTGATAGGGCTGCGGCAGGCCGTTGAGCGCGATCATGCCGATGACCGCCGCCAGCGCCGCGAACAGGATGGTGCATTCGAACGTCGGCACGATGAATGCCGGCCAGCTGTTGTACGGCCGGCCGCCGATGTTCCATGGCCAGATGAAGACCTGCGTCGTGTAGCACAGCCCGAACCCGGTCAAGCCGCCGATGATGCCGCCGATCAGCACCACCAGCGGCATCTTGGAGCGCGGCACCTCGAGCGCCTCGACCACGGACTCGATCGGGTACGGGGTGTAGGCGTCCACCTTGCGGTAACCCGCCTCGCGCACCGCGTGGGCCGCGGCCAGCAGCTCGTCGGCGGTGGCGAACTCCGCCATCACACCGTAGATCTCGTCGTGGTGCCCCGCCGGGATGTTGTCGTCGTAGTCGATGGCGTCCGACCTGCGGGTGGTCATGCGTGCTCCTCCGCCGCGCCGTGGCTGCCGCTGCCCGGCGTCAGGGTGCGCATCTCGGACATGGCGATCATCGGCAGGAAGCGGACGAACAGCATCATCAGGAACATGAAGAAGCCGAGCGTGCCGATGAAGGTCGCCCAGTCCCAAATCGTGCCGCGGTACATGCCCCACCCCGAGGGCAGGAACTCGCGGTGCAGGCTGGTGATGATGATCACGAAGCGCTCGAGCCACATGCCGGCGTTGATCACCATCGAGATCAGCCACAGGGCCACCACGTTGGCGCGGATGCTCTTTTTCCACAGCAGCTGCGGGATCAGGCCGTTGCACAGGATCAGCGCCATCCAGAAGAACTTGTAGGGGCCGCCGATGCGGTTGCGCATCATGAACCACTCGTAATTGCTGGCGCTGTACCAGGCGAAGAAGATCTCGATCATGTAGCCGTAGAAGACGATCAGCCCGGTGGCCAGCATCACCTTGGCCATGGCGTGCAGGTGGCGCTCGGTGATCATGCCGTGCAGGCCGAAGGCGGCGCGCAGCGGCAGCAGCAGGGTCAGCACCATGGCGAAGCCGTCGAAGATGGCGCCGGCCACGAAGTAGGGCGGGAAGATCGTCGAGTGCCAGCCGGGGATGATGCCGATCGAGAAGTCGAAGCTCACCACGGTGTGCACCGACAGCACCAGCGGCGTCGCCAGGCCGGCGAGCAGCAGATAGGCGCTCTCGTAGTTGTTCCAGTGGCGGATCGAGCCGCGCCAGCCGAGCGACAGGAAGCCGTACACCACCCGCGACACCCGGGTCTTCGCCCGGTCGCGCATGGTGCCGAGGTCTGGCACCAGGCCCGTGTACCAGAACAGCAGCGATACCGTGGCGTAGGTCGAGACCGCGAAGACATCGAAGATCAGCGGGCTGCGGAACTGCGGCCACAGGCCCATGGTGTTGGGGTATGGCAGCAGCCAGTAGGCCAGCCACGGGCGGCCCAGGTGGAGGATCGGGAACATGCCGGCGCAGGCCACCGCGCCCAGCGTCATCGCCTCGGCCATGCGGTTGATCGAGGTGCGCCAGTCCTGGCGCAGCAGCAGCAGGATCGCCGAGATCAGGGTGCCGGCGTGGCCGATGCCGATCCACCACACGAAGTTGATGATCGCGAAGCCCCAGGCGTTGGGGATGTTGATGCCCCAGACGCCGACGCCCTTTCCAGAACAGCCAGCCGATGGCGGTGGTGAACATCCCCAGCACCAGCAGCGACAGGCCGAACGCGATGTACCACCAGCGCGGGGTGCGGCCGGTGATGATGTTGGTGATCTTGTCGGTGATCGAGGCCGGCGTATGCCCGGGCGTGAGCACCACCTCGTCGGGCGGCGGCGCGACGCCGCCGAGACCGCGCCGATCCAGGTCCAGGGTGGCCATGCTTAGGTCGTCCTCTCCTCGGTCGGGCTGGCCGCGGCAGGCGCCGGAGCCGCCAGGGGCGCGGCGGCGGCGGCCGCTGGGGTGGCGGTGGCGCCATTCGGCGTGAGCCGCGGGTTCGGGTTGGTGACTCGCGCCAGGTAGGTGGTCCGCGGCCGGGTGTTGAGATCGTCGAGCATGCCGTAGTTGAGCGGGCTGGCCTTCCAGCTCGACACCTGCCAGGGCTGGCCGCCCAACCGCTCGGCGTTGAGATCCCCGAAGACGATCGCCTGGGTCGGGCAGGCCTGCTGGCAGGCGGTCTTCAGCCGCTGCTCGGCGATCGGCTGGCCGGTCACCTGGGCGTCGATCTTGGCGTGCTCGATGCGCTGCACGCAGTAGGTGCACTTCTCCATCACGCCGCGCATGCGCACCGTCACGTCCGGGTTGTACATCATCGCCGCCAGCGGGCTGGTGCGGTCGCTGTAGCGCAGGAAATTGAAGCGGCGGACCTTGTAGGGGCAGTTGTTCGAGCAGTACCGCGTGCCGACGCAGCGATTGTAGGTCATGTCGTTGAGCCCCTCGGAGCTGTGCACCGTGGCGCCCACCGGGCAGACCAGCTCGCAGGGAGCGTTCTCGCACTGCATGCAGGGGACCGGCTGGTTGTGCAGGCCGGGATCGTCCATGTCGCCGGTGAAATAGCGGTCGACGCGGATCCAGTGCATCTCGCGCCGCCGCATCACCTGGTCCTTGCCCACCACCGGGATGTTGTTCTCGGCCTGGCAGGCGACGACGCAGGTGCTGCAGCCGGTGCAGACGTTGAGGTCGATCGCCATGCCCCAGGAGTGCCCGTCGTAGCGCCGGTTGGGGTAGAGCGTCATGTCCCGCGGCGGCGCCTCGCCGCCCTTCGGGAGGTGGCCGGCGAACTCCGGGTCGCGCTGGAACTCGGCGAGCGTCGCGGCGCGCACGACGTGGCGCTTCTCCTCCTCGATGCCCGCCACCCGGTCCTCGTCGATGCCCTGTTCCTGGTCGATGGCGTGATGGTTCTGGGTGCAGGCGAAGATGTAGCGCTCGCTCAGCCCCTGCACGTTGGCCGGAGCGTTCCAGACCCCGCGCGAGGTGCGCAGGACGTAGGCGTTGAAGCCCAGCCCCGAGCCGTTCTCGCCGGCGCGGCGCCGGCCGTAGCCGAGGCTCAGGGTCAGGGTGTCCTCGGCCTGGCCGGGGAGCACCCAGACCGCGGCGTCCAGCTGGCGCCCCTCGACCGACACCCGCACGCGCTCTTCCCAATCGAGCCCGAGCCGCTGATGGGTCGCCGGCGAGATCAGCACCGCGTTGTCCCAGGTGAGCTTGGTCATCGGCTTGGGCAGCTCTTGCAGCCAGACGTTGGAGGCCCAGCTGCCGTCGCCGACGGTGGGGTCGGGCCGCAGGCAGAGCGTGAGCCGACCCTGGGCGGCGTGCGCTCCCTGGGCGGCGGCGGCGATCTCGGCCGCGGCCTGGGCGATGGCGGCCGAGGCGATATTGGCGGGGGCGGGGGCGAGCGGCGGCTGCTGGGTGCCGGGGACGACGCCGTCGTGGAGCGCCTTGCGCCAGGCCGGCTCGAAATCGCCCGGGAGGTGGCCGTTCCAGGTGGCGCGCACCAGGTCGTAGCCGGACACGTCGCCGCGGCCGAGCAGCACGGCCATCGCCTCGTGCAGGCTCTTGCCGCCGTAGAGCGGCTCGATCAGCGGCTGCGCCAGGCTCGCCGTGCCGTCGAAGGCGCGGGCGTCGCCCCAGCTCTCCAGCTGGTGAGCGGCCGGCAGGTGCCAGTGGCAGAGCTCGGCGGTCTCGTCCAGGAACAGACCGTGGTGGATGCGCGTCTTCACCTTGCCCAGCGCCTCGGCGAACTCGAGATCGGCGGGCGCCGTGTACACCGGGTTGACGCCGCCGAGCATGATCAGCACATCCACCTGGCCGGCGCGCATGTCGCGCACCAGCTCGCCGATTGACTGCAGGGGATCGACCGGATCGATCTCGGCCGGCTCGGCGTAGATCGCCGTCTTGCCGGCGTTGCCGAGCTTCTCGTTGATGGCGTGGGCCAGCACCTGCGCCGCCGGCGAGGTGGTTTCACCCGCCACCACCAGCGACGTTCCCGGGTGGGCCAGCAGATCGGCGGCGAGCACCGGCAGCCAGGCCTGCGCCTTCTTGCCGAGCGCCGGGGCGGCCGGGCTGGCCGAGCCGGCCGTGGCGCCGGCAGCCGCCATGCCCGAGGGCACCGCGGCAGGCGCCGGGGCGTCGGGAGCCGCGCCGGGGACCGCCACTCCCACCTCGCGGGCCAGCGCCAGCAGCAGCGCCTCGAGCTCGGCCGGTGCCAGCGGCAGGCGATGGTCGGCGATGCTGCCGGTGGGCGTCGGCGTGGTCTCGACCACGTAGAGGCGGTTCATCTTCTGCCCGAGGTCGGGGCTCGCCTCGCGCACCCGCCGGCGGTCGGCGAACTGGCGCGCGCAGGGGATGGCGCCCGGGCCGGCGGCGAGGAAGTCGGCCTCGAAGGCGACGATGACGTCGGCGTGGGTGAGGTCGAAGCGGACGTCGACCGGTCGCCCGAAGGCGCGCACCGCGGCGGCGCGGGACTGCAGCGGACCGGCGGCCTCCCAGCGGTGCCAGCGTGCGTTCGGGTAGCGCGCCGCGAAGTCCTTCATCTGGGTGGCGAGAGTCGGCGAGGTGGCGGCGCCGGTGAGCAGCCGGACACCCTGGCCGCCGCTCGCCTGCTTGGCGCGCATCAGCTCGCCGACCGCGACCAGGAAGCTGCTCAGCATGGCGGCGCGGCCGTCGTGCAGCACGACCTGCGAGCGGGCGGGATCGTAGAGCTCGAGAATCGCCGCCTGGGCGAACATGTCGGTCGAACCGAGGCTCGCCGGATGCTCCGTGTTGCCCTCGATCTTGGTCGGGCGGCCCTCGTGGCTCTCGGCCAGCACGCCGACCCCGTAGCCCCCCGCCAGCAGGGTGGTGGCGAAGAACAGCGGCCGGCCCGGCACCACCTGCTCGGGCTGCTCGACGTAGGGGACGATCTTCTCGATCGGCTGGCGGGTGCAGGCGGTCAGCCCGGCCAGCGCCAGCGAGGCGCTCGACAGCTGCAGGAAGGCGCGGCGCGAGTGGCCGGCGGCGGTATTTTCCGGGGTTTCCGGGGTTTCCGGGGTACCGGCGGCGACCGGCTCGATCCACTCCGAAGCCTGGCGCGGGAACTCGCGGTGCAGCAGCTCCTGGAACTCCGGCGTCGCCGCCAGCTCGTCGAGGCTGCGCCAGAACTCGGGCCCGCGCTTGCCCTGCAGCTCGCGGCGGACCGTCTCGAGGTCGAGGCGCGCGGGCTCGACCGGGCGGGACGGCTCGGCGGCGCACTTCGCTTTGGCACCCTTGACGCTGTCCATCGTTCTCGCTTTCTGGCGGCCGCGCTCGCCGGCCGCGGCCTGGATTCTCGTGCCCAATCGACCGCGCGCCGCCTCAGCGGTGGCAGGTCGAGCAGTTCGTCAGCGACTGCAGCTTGTACTCCTTGGCCAGACCCGCCCGCAATGCCGCGGCGTGTTGCGGATCCGCCGGCGGCTGCCAGTGCAGGTTGAAGACCTCGGAGCGCGGCCGCACGTTCTTGGCCGGGTTGCGGTGGCAATCCAGGCACCACTCCATGGTCAGCGGCGCGTTCTCGTACATCAGAGGCATCGCATCCACCTCGCCGTGGCAGGTGACGCAGCCCATGCCCTTGGCGATGTGGATGCTGTGGTTGAAGTACACGAAGTCGGGCAGGTCGTGGACGCGGTTCCAGCGCAACGGCGTGTTGGTGGCGTAGCTGGCGCGCACCGGCTCCAGGAGGTCGGCGTTGGTCCAGATCTGGCGGTGGCAGTTCATGCAGGTCGACGACGGCGGCAGGCCGGCGAAGTTGGACTTCTCGACGGAGGTGTGGCAGTAGCGGCAATCGAGGCCCAGGCCCTTGACGTGGTGCTCGTGGCTGAACACCACCGGCTGCTCGTGGATCTCGCCCTGGTGGGTGACGTAGGGGGAGCGGAAGCTTTCGAGGCCCAGCCAGCCGAGGGCGCCGAGCAGCAGGACCACGACGGCGATGCTGATCTTGGCGAGCGAGTTGGCGCTGCGGTGGAAGGTCTGCATGGGCGCGGATGGACCTTGGGTCGGCTAGCGGCGTCTACCGGGATCTCGCGGTGTCTACCGGGTCGAGTTTGTGAAAACCGTCACAAGCGCCGGATGCTAGCAGGCGCCGCCGCCGGGGCGCAAGGGTCGCGGCCACGCGCCGGTGGCGGCCGGGCCGGGGTGGCGCAAGCCGGCGGGACAGGGTTCCCAGGGGCTCGTTCATGAGATCGGATCCTCTCCTCGCGCGGGCAAGCGTTTGGGGGCCTTGGCCGTCTTGCTTCACGTCCTCGAGGTTGCCGGGTGCTGCCGGGTTCCGCCGCGGGCCTCTGCGGCCGGTCCGCGCCTGTCGTCGTTCTTCAGGGCGGCCAAGTCTCCCTCAAACGGCGGGCCGGTGTCCAGAGCGCGCCTGCGGACCCGGGCTACATGCGCTGCGAGCGCCGCGCGCCACGCCCGGAGGATCGGCGCCGGCTGAGGTTCTTCGATCAGGGTCCGCAAAGATGGAGCAGAAGCTCGCTGGCGTAGCGGCCACGCTCGTCTCGCAGCCACATCTCTTCGGGAGAGGGGAGCATCTCGGTGACCTGGGTGACCTGGAGGATGGGCGGGGTCGCCGGCCCTGCCGCCTGCCGGCCGCGGCGTAGAGTGAATCGGTGAGCTGCGGCACCTCGGCGTCGAGGCGCATCTCGAGGTCGAGCAGATCCGCGGCGGCCGCCACGGCCTATCCGGCGGCGAGCGGTGCGAGCCTTTCGAACGGCAGGGCGGTGACGCGGAGCAGAGCCAGGTGCGCGCCCGCCGCGGGCGTGCCGGTCACGAGCGCTCGGCGATGCCTCCGCCGTCCTGGTAGAGCCTTCTATTTGCGCCGTGCTCCGAGGCGCGGCAGCCGGGACACCCCGGCCCCTAGCAGAAACACTGTGTGACGTGGCAGAACGACGGCCTCACGGTGGTGGTGATGCCGGCCACGACGTTGCTCGCCTCCTGCTCACTGAGAGCTCGCAGCGTCTCACGATTCAGCTCCAGGCTCTTGCCGTTGTCTTTCTTGCTCTTCATGGTGACTCCTCGTGCGGCGCCTGCCGGATGATGCCGGGGCGCGCCATTTAATAGGGTGCCCGTCTTGCGCCAAGGCGCGCCAGCCAGCCGGCGCTCCCGCTGGTAGGCTGATTCGGCACCCGCATGGCCGAGCGCCTCGCGGGCATGAGCTACGCTGCCTTTCCTGAGCGAAGCATCTCTGCTAACCTTGAAGTGTTCATGTTTGACAACCAAGAAGGAGACCCCCGGCATGAAGAAGCGAGTGAAGAGCCTGGCGCTGCATCGTGAGACCCTCCTCGGCCTGCAACCCGGAAACCTCCACCACATCGCGGGCGGCGCCACCGCCAAGACGATCTGTCCCGCCGCGACGTGTCCCGTCGGAGTCTGCGTCGTGACCAAAGTCACCGAGTGCGGCGGCCCCCGCTGCCAGTAGCCCGTCGTCCGTAGCAAACCAATCCATCACCAGCGCCTGCGATCCCCCGCCGGCGAGAGGTTGGCGCTCGGCGGGTCGCGGATTCGACCGGATTCCTTACCGGGCGCTCTTCGAAGGACTCGACGTCGACCGGGCGGCGCAGGCTGCACAGGGGATTGGTAGCTCGGTGGGGCTGCGCTTGGGGCCAGTGCCTCCTCGAAGATGTTCTCTGCTTCAGCGAGACTCCTGATTAGCTACGGCCGGCGCCAGCTCGTGAATCCGACGGGACGGATTCGGTGCTTCTTGCCTCCTCTCAGGACGTTCGCCTGCTGCCTGAGAGTGACAACCGTGTGAAATGGTTCGCGCGCGGGTGACACAGCCCGGGTGCGCTTTGGCGGGTCGAAAATTGTGGTTGATATTCAGCAACTAAGCGTTGACGTATTGGAATGCGCCACTTGACACTTTGTTATTGTAAATCATAATGTGAGTGACTCGAAGTCAGCGTGATCCTGCGCCGGGCCGCGGCTCTACCCCCATGCGGCCGGACCCGATTAAGGCTTCGAACCTCGAAAGGGAGAAAGGAATCATGAGAACACGTGTCTCTTCCCTCGTTCTCGTCCTTCTCATCGCGACAGCCGGGCTGGCGTTGGCCGACGGCGGCGGCAACGTGGGCTGGCCGCAGTGGGCGCAGAGCGCGCAGCACGACGGCAACGTTTCGACCATCGGACAGACCCCCAGTTCGATCCTCACCAGCATCGTCTACGACCAGTTCGCGACCCAGGAGCAGAACGACCCGCAGACCGGCGACAGTCTGCTGGTGCACTACCAGGCGCCGCTGATCGACGGCGGCACTGTCTACATGGAGTACAAGACCGGCACCTATACCGGTCTGTCCACCTACCAGACACAGATCTGGAACGAGGAGCGCCTGGATTGGCAGCATGGCTCCCTGGTCCAGACCTGGACGTTCCAGAGCGATTGGAAGCCGATTCCCTACGGCACCCCGACGCTCGGCCCCGGCTGGGAGCCGGTCTTCCATGCAGCGCTCTCGGGCAGCGTCGTCTACGTTCCCGGGGCCGGCGGGTCGGTGTACAAGCTGTCCAAGCAGAACGGCGCGGTGCTCGCGCACCTCCGGCCCTTCGGCAACACCACCAACCCCAACATCTACCTTTCCGGTCCGATCACCGTCGATCCGGCCGGCACCATCTATTTCGTCGCCGCGCAGTTCGACCCGACCAACCCCTGGACCGTCGACATCGTCAACTCCTGGCTGGTCAAGGTCGACAGTGGCGGCCACGTCCACACCGCCACCTTCGCGTCGCTGACCCACGGCGCGCCGCGCGGCACCGATCAGTGCCCGGGCACCTTCGACCTCAACAACACGCCGCTCCCGTGGCCGCCCAGCCCGAATGCGGTACCGCCGACGCTGCAGTGCGGCTCGCAGCGCAACGCTATGAACTCGGCGCCTGCCGTCGCCCCCGATGGCACCATCTATGTCGTCAGCGTAGCGCATCTGACCAGCCGCACCGGTTACCTGGTGGCGGCCAACGCGGACCTGAGCCCGAAGTGGAAGGCGTCCCTGCGCGAGCGCTTCCATGACGGCTGCAACGTGCTGATCCCACCGAACGGCACGCCTGGCGGCTGCGCCGCCGGCGCCCACACCGGCGTCGACCCAGCGGAGAACCTGCCGGGCTCGGGCAGGGTCATCGAGGACAACACCGCCTCGCCGGTCGTCGCTCCCGACGGCAGCATCTTCTTCGGCTCCTACACGCGCTACAACTACGCCCAGGGGCACCTGATGAAGTTCAGCTCTTCGGGCCAGTTCCTTGCCAGCTACCTGTTCGGTTGGGACGACACGCCCGCCATCTATCAGCACAACGGGACCTACTCGGTGGTCACCAAGGACAACCACTACGGCGGCGTCGGTTCCTACTGCAACGACGACACGATCTGTCCGCCGGTCCGCACCGCCGCCTCGCCCGAGGCGTACTTCGTCACGCAGCTGAGCAGCAACCTGGTGCCCGAGTGGAGCTATCAGAACACCAACACGGAGTCGTGCACGCGCAACCCCGACGGCTCCATCACCTGCACCTCGACCAACCCCAACGGGTTCGAATGGTGCGTCAATGCGCCGGCGGTCGACGGCAACGGCGTCGTCTACGCCAACAGCGAGGACGGCAATCTCTACGTCATCAACCAAGGCGGCAGCTTGCGCAGCAGCCTGTTCCTCAACCTCGCGATCGGCGCCGCCTACACTCCGGTCGCGATCAGCCCGAGCGGCCAGATCTACACCGAGAACTTCGGCACGCTTTTCGTCGTCGGGCATTAGTACGCAGCAGGGTTCCCGCCTGCACCCGTTGGACCGGCGTTGCCCCCTTCCCCGCCTCCCGGGGACAGGGGCCGCGCCGGCCATTGGAGAGGCCTGGCGCAGGCCACCACACACCCGAGGCCGCCCACCCCACAAAAAGGGGCGCGCTGCAATTGGCTCGAGCTCCTCTAAAATCCACGGCATGATCCCCCTGACCGACCTGCGTGCCGCCGCGAGTCGCATTGCTGGCTCCATCCATCACACTCCTTTGTTTTCCAGCCGCCAGCTCGGGGAGCGGGTCGGAGTGCGGCTCTACCTCAAGTGCGAGAGCTTCCAGAAAACCGGCTCGTTCAAGGCGCGCGGCGCCCTGAACCGGGTCCTGTCGCTCTCCGGCGACGAGCGCGGGCGCGGCCTGGTCACCGTCTCGGCCGGAAACCACGCCGCCGCCGTTGCCTGGGCGGCGCGGGTCGCCGGGTGCGCGGCGGTCGTGGTCATGCCGGTCGACGCGCCGCAGTCGAAGATCGACGCGGTGCGCGGCTACGGCGCCGAGATCGTCCTCCATCCCGACCGGCCGACCCTGTTCGACAAGCTGAACGAGGTCCGGGAGGCGCGCGGCCTGACTTTCGTCCACCCCTTCGACGACCCGGTCCTGCTCGCCGGCTCCGGCACGACCGGCCTGGAGATCCTCGAAGACCTGCCCGACGTCGACCTGGTGATCGTGCCGGTGGGAGGGGGAGGCCTCTTGGGCGGCGTGACCTCCGCCATCAAGGGGAGCCAACCCCGGGCCCGTGTGGTCGCTGTCGAGCTGGAGGCCGGCCCCGGCCTCGGCCCCGCGCTCGCCGCCGGCAAGCCGGTTCCAGTGACCCGGCCGGCGACCCTGGCCGACGGCATGACGCCTCCCTTCGTCGGCGCCCTCCCCCTGGCCATCGCCCGCGAGGCCGTGGACGACATCGTCACGGTCACCGAGCACGAGATCAAGGAGGGGATGCGCCTCCTCCTCACGCGGGCCAAGCTCTACGTCGAGGCCTCCGGCGCCGCGGCCACCGGGGCGCTCCTCGCCGGCAAGGTCCGGGTCTCTCCCGGAGAGCGGGTCGTCGCGCTCGTCTCGGGGGGGAACATCGACCTCGAGAAGGTGGCGGGCCTGGTGTAGGCGGGTCGCCGGCCAGAAGGGCTAAGCGAGGTCCGGGCGCCGCGGGATGCTAGACTCGCGCGAGCGATCTCGCTCCCGCGCTCGTTTGCCGACCATGGCCACGCTCCTCCGCTCATCCACGCTTGCGACCACGGCGGCACCCGCACTGCCGGCTGCCACCGGGGGCGCCTCCTCTGCGCCTGCTCCTGGCGCCGGCACCGGAACCGGCGCCTCCGGCGCGGTCGCGACCTACGGCCGGCTGGCGCTCGCCGACTTCGTGGAGATGACCAAGCCGGGCATCACCCTGATGGTGGCGCTGACCACCGCCCTCGGCTTCCTGCTGGCCGGCGGCCCGGTGTTGTCCTGGCGGCTGGCCGCCACCCTCCTGGGCACCTGCCTGGTGGCGGCCGGCGCCTCGGTGCTCAACCAGTTCTGGGAGCGGGGCTCGGATGCCCTGATGCGGCGCACCGCCGGGCGGCCGCTGCCCGCCCGACGGCTCGACCCCGACCTTGCCCTCCTTTTCGGGGTGGCGCTGGGGATCGCCGGGCTGCTCGAGCTGGCGCTGGCGGCCAACGCCCTCACCGCCGCCCTCGGCGCCGCGGCGCTGGCGGGTTACGTCTTCGTCTACACCCCGCTCAAGAAGGTCAGCTCGCTCGCCACGGTGGTGGGAGCGGTGCCGGGCGCCCTGCCGCCGATGATGGGCTGGTGCGCGGTGCGCGGCGAGATCGACCTGGCCGCCTGGGTGCTGTTCGGCATCCTCTTCTTCTGGCAGATGCCGCACTTCCTCGCCATCGCCTGGCTCTGCCGCGACGACTATGCCCGCGGCGGCTTCCCGATGCTGCCGGTGATCGATCCGGGCGGCACCTGGACCGCCCGCCAGAGCGTGCTCTACGGCGCCGCTCTGGTGCCGGTCAGCCTGCTGCCGTCGCTGCTCGGCCTGGCCGGGCGGTTCTACTTCGGCGGCGCCCTGGCGCTCGGCCTCGCCTACCTCGGCTTCGGCCTGGCGTTCGCCCGCCGGCGCTCGACGCCGGGCGCTCGCCGGCTGATGCTCGCCTCGCTGCTCTACCTGCCGGCGGTGCTGGCGGTGCTGCTGCTCGATCGGCTGGCGCTCCCCACGGCGCTGCACTAGCCAATCGCTTCGTGCTCACCCGCGGAAGGTGGCTGCGGCCGTTGCTCTGGGGCCTGCTGCTGGCCGCCCTGGCCGCAGTGGCGGTCGCCGCGGTCCATGAGTTCCAGCTGCGGCGAGCGCGACAGGAGAGCCGCGAGCTGGAGGCGGCGCTGCCGGACCTGGGCAGGGTTCCAACCTTCGCGCTCACCAACCGCGATGGCCGGGTGATCCAGGCCGCCGACCTGGCGGGCGCGCCGTGGATCGCCGACTTCGTCTTCACCCGCTGCGGCTCGTCCTGCCCGCTGCTTTCCGCGCGCCTGGCCGGTCTCGATCGCGCGCTGCCGCCCGGCGGCATCCGGCTGGTCTCCTTCACCGTCGATCCGGTCCACGACACGCCGGCGGTGCTGGAGCGCTACGCGCGCTCCTTTGCCGCCAGCCGGCGCTGGCTCTTCCTGACCGGCGGCGAGGAGCAGATCCGGAGCCTGTCGCGCCAAGGCTTCAAGCTGGCGCTCGATCCGGGGGCGGGCGGCAGCGCCAGCGGCGCCACCGCGGCCGGCGCCGCCGCCGAAGCCATCATGCACAGCACGCGCTTCGCCCTGGTCGACGCCGACGGTGAGATCCGCGGCAGCTATCAGGCGCTGGACCCGGAGGCGCTGCGCCGCCTCGCGGCCGACGCCCAAGCGCTGGCCGGCGCGCGCTGAGGCCAGGCGCCCGGGCCAGACCGCCGACGATCGCCTCGCCGAGCTATCGCTTCGAGAAGACCTCGCCGCGCGGGATCCCGAGCTCCGGCAGGATGGCCCAGCGCGACCGGCGAGACGGCATAGAATCCGGGCATGCTCCGCATCCATGATCTGCCGGCCGTCAACGCCACCCTCAATGCGCTGTCGGCCCTGCTGCTGCTGACCGGCTTCGTGCTGATCCGCTACCGGCGGCGGGTGGCACACCGCAACGTGATGCTGGCGGCGCTGGTTTGTTCGACGCTGTTTTTGACCTCGTACCTGATCTATCACGCGCATGTTGGATCGGTACATTTTCCCGGCACCGGGGCGGCGCGTTCGCTTTACTTTACAATCCTGATAAGTCACACTCTGCTCGCCGCCGCGGTACCGGTGCTAGCAGCCATCACCGTGGTGCGCGCGTTCCGCGAGCGCTTCCAGCGCCACCGTCAGATCGCCCGCTGGACTCTGCCGATCTGGCTCTACGTCTCGGTGACGGGAGTGGTGGTCTACTGGATGCTCTACCGGATGCACTGGTAAGCGAGGACTGATCACCTTTGGAGGTCACGATATGCGCACGCCAATCTTCCAGCTCGATTCCTTCACCACCCGCCGATTCTCGGGCAACCCGGCCGCGGTGATGCCGATGGCCGGCTTCCCGCCAGATGTAACGATGCAATCGATCGCTGCCGAAAACAACCTGGCGGAGACCGCCTTCCTGGTTCCGGACGGCGGCGACTATCGCATACGCTGGTTCACCCCCGCCACGGAGGTGCCGCTCTGCGGCCATGCGACGCTGGCCAGCGCCGCGGTGGTCATGGAGCGTCTGCACCCGCAGCGCACGCGGGTGGTGTTCCATTCCGCGAGCGGCCCGCTGACGGTCGACCGCAAGGATACGGCCTACGTCATGGACTTCCCGGGCAGGCCTACCGAACCGGTTCGCCCACCGGCCGCGCTCGCCGGCGCGCTCGGCGTCGAACCGGTCGAGGTCCATGCCGACGCGTTCAATTACACCGCCGTGTTCGATAGCGCGCGGACCGTGCGCGAGCTTGCCCCCGACTTCGCCGCGGTCGCTCGCCTGGACCGTGGCGGGGTCATCGTGACCGCGCCCGGCGACGGTGGCTACGATTTCGTCAGCCGCTATTTTGCGCCCGCCAAGGGAATCGACGAGGATCCGGTGACCGGCGGCGCCCACTGCATGTTGGCCCTTTATTGGGCCAAGCGGCTGAACAAGCGTGAGCTCCGCGCCTGGCAGGCGTCGCCGCGAGGCGGCGAGGTGCTCTGCCGGCTGGCGGGCGCTGATCGCGTCGAGCTGGAGGGTTCCTGCGTCTTCTACCTCGAAGGCGAAGTGGAAATCTGAGACATTGCCGTTCGTCAAGGGCTCGCCAGGATGCGGCGGAGATAATCGATCTGGCCGCGATGCCAATTCAGGTGCCCATAGAGGTGCATCAGGAACTCCTGGACCGACATGGGCGCATCCAGCACCACCTCGGGATACTCGGCCTCCAGCCGGTCCTGGGAAAGGCTTTCGACGATCGCCGGAATCGCCGAGCTCACCTCTCCGATGCGAGAGACGAGCTCCGCTCGCCGCAGTCCGGTCAGCGTGAACTCCAGCGGGCGGTTCCGGTCATAGGGCAGGCCGCCGAGTTGGCGCCCGATGTACTCGCGAAGATTGCCTTCGATATGCAGCGCCAGATTGCCGGCGGAGTTGGTGACTCCGGGAGGCGTCGCCCAGACCGCCTCGCCGTCGGGAAATCCTGCGAGCTGCTGCATGAGTCGTGAGAGGTCCCGCCGGAACAGCGCCGCCAGGCTCTTGCCGGTCGTCATCGGTGGTTCACCACCGGGCGTCCGAAGCGCTCTGCATTCCGGGCCTTGGCCTTGGCCGCCTCCACGGCCCGGTCGCGAGCGGGGGTGCCGGTCACCAGCGAGTCGATGAGCCGCCGGGAGACCTGGAACACTTCCTCCACCGCGCGCTGGAACGCCGCCTCGTTCGCCTTCGATGGCGCGGTGAAACCGCTTAGCTTGCGCACAAACTGCAACGAAGCGTCGCGGATCTCCGCGTCGGTGGCGGGCGGCTCGAAATTGAACAGCGTTCGGATGTTCCTGCACATGGTCCTGTCGCCTCGCTTCCCATCGCCGGCACGCCGGACACGCCGGCACGCCAAGGACAGGAGAGAGGATAGCGCGGGCCGAGAGCTCGGCAAAACCGTCGCTCGCGAGGTGGTGGGGGATACCCCACTACCTCTCGCGAGACGGGGCCGCGGTATCCACGCACGGCGCCCGATGCGATACCCTCGCCGGCAACCAGGAGGATGATCATGTCCAGAGTGACGTCCAGGCTGATCCCGGTGGCGCTCCTGACGGCGGCAGCCCTGGCGGGCGGTTCTCCGAGCGTCGCCGGCGCCGGCGATGCGGCCGCCGCGCCGCGGGCGCGGACGTTCGAGCTGACCTACGAGGCGGTGGTGCGAGACCTTCCCGCCGGAGCGGCGCGGGTCGAGATCTGGGTCCCCTATCCGACCAGCGACGCCAACCAGAACGTGGAGGTGGCCGGCGTCTCCGCTCCTTACCCGACCGAGGTCCGCAGGGAGCCGCTGCTGGGCAACAGCGTGCTCCACCTCGCGGCCGAGCACCCCGACCGCTCGACGATCGCCGTGGCGATGACGGTGCGGGTGACCCGCGCCGAATGGGTCAGCCGGCCTTTCGGCGGGGCGCAGGAACGCTGGCAGGGGCAGCTGCAACCGGCGGTGGCGCACTGGCTGCGGCCCGACCGGCTGGTGCCCAACGACGAGCGCATCCGCACCCTGGCGCAGAGCGTGACCGCGGGCAAGCGCACCGACCTCGAGAAGGCGCGGGCGATCTACGACTACGTGGTGGCGACGATGAGCTACGACAAGCAGGGCACCGGCTGGGGCCAGGGCGACATCTACTGGGCCTGCGACGCGAAGCGCGGCAACTGCACCGACTTCCATGCGTTGTTCACCGGCCTCGCGCGGGCGGTTGGGATCCCGGCGAAGTTCGAGATCGGCTTCCCCATCCCACCGGACCGCGGCGCGGGCAAAATCGGCGGCTATCACTGCTGGTCGGAGTTCTATCTCGCCGGCCACGGTTGGGTGCCGGTGGACGCCTCCGAGGCGCGCAAGCATCCGGAGAAGAAGGAGTATTTCTTCGGCGCCCTGGACGAAAACCGGGTGCAGTTCTCGGCCGGGCGGGACCTGGTGCTCGCGCCGCCGCAGCAGGGGGCGCCGCTCAACTACTTCGTCTATCCCTACGTCGAGGTGGATGGCAGGCCGCGCCAGGCGGTCGAGCTGACCTTCGCCTATCGCGACCTGCCGGCGGTGCCGGCGGTGCCTGCAGCGGGGGCGGCGGCCAGCACCAAGAGTCGCTGAGCGCCGGACGCACTCCGCCGGCGTTCAGGTGCGGCCGGCCGGCGCCGCCGCGGCGGCGACGGTCGTGGCCGCCTCGCCGAAGAGGCCCGGCTGCTCGGGCGCCGGGGCCTCCTGGGGACCGGCGCCTTCGAGGGACTCGGGCGGCGGCGGCCCATCAGGCGCCGGCAGATAGAGGTAGCGCGCCATACCGCGGTGGTAGAGCATGCCCGGCGAGGTCTCGCGGGCGATGCGCAGCTGGTTGAGCTTGGCGTCGAGATCGTCGATGAAGTGCAGCGCCACCGCCTCGAGCGTCATCGGCTCCACCGGCGAGCTGAACTCCTTCTTGCCCTGGTGCGACAGCACCAGGTGCTCGAGCAGCAGCCGCAGGTCGTCGGGGAAGTCGGGGATGGCGGCGCAGCGCTCGCGCAGCAGGTCGCGGCCGAGCACCACGTGCCCGATCAGCCGCCCTTCGAGCGTGTAATCGTTGGCGGGCATCGCTCCCAGCTCGCGCAGCTTGCCGAGGTCGTGGAAGAGCACGCCGAGCAACATCAGGTCGCGGTCCAGGTCACGGTAGTGGCGGCAGACCGCCGCCGCCATCTCGGCCATCGAGACGACATGCTCCAGCAGGCCGCCGCGGTAAGCGTGATGGATCGACTTGGCGGCCGGATGCTCGCGCAGCTCCGCCCCGTAGGCGGCCAGCGTCTCGGCGGCCAGCCGGCGCAGCGCCGGGCGCTCCACCTCGGTTTCGAGCAGGCTGCGGAGTCTCATCCACAGATCGTCGATGTCCTCGCGGGTGGACGGGACCAGCAGCGCTTCGTCGAAGCCGAGGCGGCGATCGTCGTCGGTCGCCTCGCGGCAATCGTCGATGGTGAGCTGCAGCTGGTCGCGATAGCTCTTGACCGTGCCGCGGAAGGCGA
This sequence comes from uncultured Acidobacteriota bacterium, assembly GCA_963732005.1. GTDB lineage: Bacteria > Acidobacteriota > Thermoanaerobaculia > Multivoradales > UBA5704 > JASLEW01. The sequence goes on along the minus strand of CAVSXT010000005.1, from coordinate 759,057 downwards.
TGAAGCGGTGCAGATCGAACTGGCCGTTCAGGGCCGGGCTGTCGGCCCACACCTTGGCGACGATCGAGGCGCTGGCGTCGGCGAGCTCCATGTCGAGATAGCTCTTGCCGTTGCGGTCCTGGCGCAGCTCCTTCTTGGTGAGCAGCGCGTAGCCCTGGACCGAATCCCCGGCTTCCCAGGTGCGGATCGGGGCGTTTCGCTGATGTCGCGGCATGACGTATCGATGCCATACTATCGCTTGGCGCGCCAGCGCCAAAGCCGGCCGCCTCCGGCGTGGCACCCACCATGCAATACTCGCGGCCGTGAGATCACGATCGAAGTCCGCGTTGCCGCTGCTCGCGGCGCTCCTGCTCCTGCCCTCGCCGGCCTTGCAGGCGCGGCGGCCGAGCCCCGCGCTTGCCCTGTCGCCGGTCGTGCCGCCGGTTTCCGCGCCACCATCGGTTGCGGAATTGCCCGCCGGCACGCCCGCCGCCCCCGCCGGCCCCACCACGCTATCGCCCGCGGTGGTGCCGCCGCCCCCGCCGCCACCCGAGGATCCGGTGCAGTGGCCGGAGCCGCAGCGCGCCTTCTTCCAGGATGGGCCGCAGCTGCTGCTGACCGACTTCCAGCGCACCGCCCTGCTCCACATGGACGTCGGCGCGCGGCAACATTGGATCGACGATTTCCTGGCGCGCGCCCCGAACGGCACCACGCCGGCGAGCGCGTTGCGGGAAGCCATCGAGCGCCGCCAGCGCCTCGCCGCCGCCAAGTTCGTGTCGCCCGCCGACGTGCGGGCGCAGCTGCTGTTTCTCGACGGCACCCCAGCCGAGCGCACGATCCTCGATTGCGGCACCACCTTCAAGCCGATCGAGGTGTGGACCTACAAGAGCGGCGCCGAGGCGGCAAATCGCTCCGGCAGCATCGTGGTCTATCGCCCCGAGCCCGACGAGCCCTTCCGCGCCTGGACGGAGCAGGACGGCAAGCGCGTCCTCTACGAAGGCGAGATGGAGAACTGGCTCGAGCAGTGGGAGGAGCATCACGGCATCGGCGGCGGCAAGCGCTTCGACCTGCGGCTGTGCAAGCAGGCGACGCTGATCGACAAGGTCACCGGCATCGGCGGCCTGAGCGGCGGCCGCGGCGGCGAGGGCTCCGAGAAGGCCCGACACGCCTATGCCCAGCGCCCGGACGGCGGCGACGGCGAGAAGCTGCTCGATCCGCCCGGCGACCTCGCGCAATGGACGCGGCAGGCGGCCACCACGCAGAACGCCAACCAGCAAGCGCCGCTGGCGGTGCCCAAGCTCGAGCTGCAGTTCCCCGAATGGGAGGGGCAGCGCATCGTCATCCGAGCGATCGCTCAGGTGATCGCCAACGGACGGGTCGTCGAGCAGGGCCCCTCCTCCGGCAGCGAGAGCGAGCCCGCCCCCGCCGGCGGAGCGGCGCCGAAAGCGCCGGCATCCCAGGGCGCCAAGAGCGCGACGGCCTCGCCAGCTTCACCAGGCACCGGCGGCGCCGAAACCGCGGCCGCCTCTGCCACCACCCCCGCTAACGCCGCCACCACCAGGCAGGTGGTCGGCATCACGGTCGAGGGCGCGGTCGAGAACGCCGGCCACATCTTCGAGAGCTTCCGTTTTCGCTATCGCCTGCAGCCGCCCGCTGCCGGCCAGCCGGTGACCATCGCGCTCGATTGCCCCCTGCGGCCCCGGCGGCCATTCGTGCTTCGCCTCAAGATCAGGGACGATGGCAACGGCGCGGAAGCGCATGTGGCGCGCGGCTTCGTGGTGCCGGCGCAGCCGATCACGCCGCCGGCGGCGGCGGTGGTGGCCAGCCTGCCGGAGGGCCAGGAAGCGCAGCGCCAGCGCGTCGGCGGCCAGCACCTCGAGAAGCTGCCGCCCGACACCGTGGCCCTGGAACCGCCCGAGGACGACGTGGTGTTCGGGCTCTGGCGGGCGCAGGCGCTGGTCACCGGCACGCGGATCACCAAGGTGGTGTTCTCGGTCGACAACAAGCCGCAGTACGCGCGCAACAGTCCGCCCTACAGCGTCGAGCTGCGCCTCAAGCGGCTGCCGACCGAGCAAGTGGTCAACGCCGACGGCTACGACATCCACGGCAAGTTGATCGCCTCCGACCGTCTGGTGCTGAACCAGCCGCGCGGCGGCCTGGCGGTGGCCATCCAGCAGCCCGCCCGCGGCTCGCGGGCGGTCGGCAAGACCGCGGCGACCGTCGAGATCACGGTGCCGTCGGAGCGGCGCGTCGAGCTCGTCGAGTTCCGGCTCAACGACCAGCTGGTGGCCAAGGTCACCCAGCCGCCCTGGGCCGCGACCATCGACGTGCCGGCGGCGGGCGACACCGTCTACCTGACCGTTGCCGCCCAGCTCGACGACGGCACGCGCGCCGAGGACGTCCGCTTCCTGCGCTCACCCGACTACGTCGAGAACCTGGCGGTCAACGTCATCGAGCTCTACACCACGGTCCTCGACGGCGCCGGCCAGCTGGTGCGCGGCCTCACCGCCGGCGATTTCGAGGTGCTCGAGAGCGGCCAGCCGCAGAAGCTGGAGAAGTTCGAGCTGGTCGAGAACCTGCCGCTCACCCTGGGCATCCTCATCGACACCTCGGGCTCGATGGCCAGCTCGCTGGGCGAAGCGCAGCGCGCTGCCGGCGGCTTCCTCGAGCGCATGGTGCGCCCCGGCGACCGCTGCTTCACCCTCACCTTCTCGGACCGCCCGGTGCTGCGCATGCCGCTCACCGACGATCCCCGTGCCGCCGCCCGCTCGCTCGAGAAGCTGCAGGCGGACGGCTCCACCTCGATCCACGACGCGTTGGTGCAGAGCCTGTTCTACTTCCGCGGCACCCGCGGCCAGCGCGCCCTGGTGCTGCTCTCGGACGGCGACGACAACACCAGCCAGCTCACCTACGACGAGGCGCTCGAGTACGCCAAGCGCAGCGGCGTCGCGATCTACACCATCGGCCTCAACATCCCGCGGCACCAGGTCGGCATCCGCGGCAAGCTCAGCCGCCTGGGCGAGGCGACCGGCGGCAAGGTCTTCTACGTCAGCAGGGCGGCCGAGCTGGCCGGCGTCTATGCCGAGATCGAGCAGGAGCTGCGCAGCCGCTACCTGCTCGCCTTCCAGTCGGGAGTCGCGGCGGGCGCCGGCGGCTATCGTCAGATCGAGGTCAAGATGCGCCAGTCCAATCTCAAGGCGCGAACTGCTCGCGGGTATTATCCTTAGAGGCCTGCGGCTCCTAGACCGCCGGCACCGCGGCGGGCGCCGCGGCGGCGGCGTAGATCTCCTGCAGCGAGCTCACCGCCAGCCCATCGCGGCGCAGGGCGGCGATGCCCTCGGCCGCGGCCATGGCGCCTGAAAGCGTGGTGATGCAGGGCACGTCGTAGCGCAGCGCGATGCGGCGGATGACCGTGTCGTCCTCGTGCGATGCACGCCCCAGCGGCGTGTTGACCACCAGCGCGACCTCGCCGTTGATCAGCTGGTCACCGATGTGCGGGCGCGCCTCGTGCACCTTGAGCGCCAGCCGCACGGTGAGCCCGTGGGCGCGCAGGAAGGCGGCGGTGCCGGCGGTCGCCACCAGCTCGAAGCCCAGCTCGGAGAAGCGCCGGGCGACCGGCAGCAGCGCCGGCTTGTCCTGATCGTGCACCGACAGGAACGTGGCGCCGGCCAGCGGCAGCTTGTGGCCGGCTCCCAGCCACGCCTTGGCGAAGGCATTGCCGAAAGCCGAGCTGGCCCCCATCACCTCGCCGGTGGACTTCATCTCCGGGCCCAGCACCGGGTCGACGCCCGGGAAGCGGCGGAAGGGGAAGACCGGCGCCTTCACGAACACTCCCGGCACCCGCGGCTCGGCGACGAAACCGATGGCGGCCAGGCTCTCGCCGGCCATCACCCGCACCGCCACCGCCACCAGCGGCACGCCCACCGCCTTGGCGATGAACGGCACCGTGCGCGACGCCCGCGGGTTGACCTCCAGGACGTAGATGCGGCCGTCCTTCAGCGCGAACTGCACGTTCATCAACCCGACGACGCCAAGGCGCAGGGCCAGCCGGCGCGCGATGCCGCGCATCGCGTCCTGATCGGCCGCCGAGATCTTGTAGGGAGGCAGCACCGCGACGGAGTCGCCGGAGTGGATGCCCGCCTCCTCGATGTGCTGGAGGATGCCGGCCACCACCGCCTGCTCGCGGTCGGCGATCATGTCGAGGTCCACCTCGAAGGCGTCCTCGAGGAAGCGGTCCAGCAGCACCGGATGGCCCGGCGAGACCTCGGCCGCCGCGCGCATGAAGTGCTCGAGCGTCGGCGGGTCGTAGCAGATCGCCATGGCGCGACCGCCCAGCACGTAGCTCGGCCGCACCAGCACCGGAAAGCCAATGCGGCGCGCCACCTCGATCGCCTCCGGCAGCGAGGAGGCGGTGCCGTTCTCGGGCTGCAGGATGCCCTCCTCGGCAAGCAGCTGGCCGAAGCGCTGGCGGTCCTCGGCGAGGTCGATGGCTTCCGGCGGAGTGCCCCAGAGCGGTGCGCCGGCGGCCTCCAGGCCATGGGCCAGCTTGAGCGGCGTCTGACCGCCCAGCTGGATGATGACGCCGCGCGGCCGCTCGCGCTCGATCACCGCCAGCACGTGCTCGAGCGTCAACGGCTCGAAATACAGGCGGTCGGAGGTGTCGTAATCGGTCGACACCGTCTCCGGGTTGCAGTTGACCATCACCGTTTCGTAGCCGGCCTGGCGCAGGGCCAGGGCGGCGTGGACGCAGCAGTAGTCGAACTCGATCCCCTGGCCGATGCGGTTGGGTCCGGAGCCCAGGATCACCACCTTGTCGCGGGAGCTCGGCTCGCTCTCGTCGTCGGCGGGATCGCCGAAGGTGGAGTACATGTAGGGGGTGGTGGCGGGGAACTCCGCGGCGCAGGTGTCGACCCGGCGGTAGATGCGGTGCACCCCGCGGCTGGCCCGCGCCTGCGCCACCGCCGGCTCCTCGGCATGCAGCAGGCCGGCGAGCCGGGCGTCGGTCAGCCCGAGGGTCTTGGCGCGGCGCAGCAGCGGCGCCGGGATCGAGCCGAGGTCCCAGCAGGCGACCTCGGCCTCCAGCTCGACGATGGCGGCGATCTCGCGCAGGAACCAGGGGTCGATGTGCGACACCAGCGCCACCTCCTCCGGGCTCCACCCCTGGCGCAGGGCGGCGAACACCGCGAACAACCGCTCCCAGTTGGGGACCGCCAGGCGTTGGCGCAAGCGCACCGGGTCTCCCATGCGCCGCTCGCGCGCCGCCAGGCTGCCGTCCAGCTCGAGCGACGAGAGGCCCTTCATCAGCGCCTCGCCGAAGGTGGCGCCGATGGCCATCACCTCGCCCACCGACTTCATCGCCGTCCCCAGGGTGGTCGGGGTGTCGGGGAACTTCTCGAACGCCCAGCGCGGGATCTTGACCACCGTGTAGTCGAGCGTCGGCTCGAAGGCGGCGTAGGTCTTGCCGGTGATGTCGTTGGCGACCTCGTCGAGGGTGTAGCCGACCGCCAGCAGCGCGGCGATCTTGGCGATCGGGAAGCCGGTCGCCTTCGACGCCAGGGCGGAGCTGCGCGACACCCGCGGGTTCATCTCGATCACCAGCCGCCGACCGGTCGCGGGATCGACGGCGAACTGGATGTTGGAGCCGCCGGTCGCCACGCCGATCCGCCGGATCACCTTGAAGGCGTCGTCGCGCATCTCCTGGTACTCGCGGTCGGAGAGCGTCTGCTGCGGCGCGACGGTGATCGAGTCGCCGGTGTGCACCCCCATCGCGTCGACGTTCTCCACCGAGCAGACGACGATGGCGTTGTCGGCGGTGTCGCGCATCACCTCGAGCTCGAACTCCTTCCAGCCGAGCACCGACTGCTCGACCAGCACGCTGCCTGCCGGGCTGGCCGCGATCGCCGCCGCCACCACCTCGTCGAGCTCGTCGCGGTTGTAGGCGGCGCCGCCGCCCTCGCCGCCGAGGGTGAAGCTGGGCCGCACGATCAGCGGATAGCCGAGGCCGGCGGCGATCTGCCGCGCCTCCTCGAGACTGGTGGCGTAACCGCTGCGCGGCACCTCGAGCCCCACCTCCTCCATCGCCTGCTTGAACAGCTGGCGGTCCTCGCCCAGGCGCAACGCCGCGATCCCGGCCCCCAGCACCTCGACGCCGAGGCGCTCGAGCGTGCCGCGCTCGGAAAGGGCGATGGCGAGGTTGATGGCGGTCTGGCCGCCGACGGTGGGCAGCAGCGCATCCGGCCGCTCGCGCTCCATGATCTTTTCCACCACCTCGGGCACCAGCGGCTCGACGTAGGTGGCGTCGGAGAGGTCGGGGTCGGTCATGATGGTGGCCGGATTGGAGTTCACCAGCACCACCCGGTAGCCTTCGCGGCGCAGCGCCCGGCAGGCCTGGGTGCCGGAATAATCGAACTCGCAGGCCTGACCGATGACGATGGGACCGGAGCCGAGCACGAGGATGGAGCGCAGGTCGTGGCGTCTGGGCATGGCGGCCGACAGTGTAGCCGAAGGGGCCGGCAGCGGCGCCGCGTTTTCTGGAACTTGCCTGCCGGCGCTCAGCCGCGCGCCGGTGCCGGCAGCAGCGGCGGCAACGGCGCGGGCGCCGGCGCGCCGGCCAGCGTCTCGAAGGTCATCAGGACGAGGGCGATCCAGACCAGGTCGGCGACCAGCAGGTGGGTGAGCTGCAGCCAGACCGGCGCCAGCAGCGCGATGTTGAGCAGCCCGAGCATCCCCTGGCCGAGCACCAGGAAGCGCAGGCGGACGCCCCAGCGCCGCGCCGCGCCGCCGCCCGCTGCCGCCTCGCGGCACAGGTAGAGCAGGTAAATACCGACGGCGACGGCCAGCAGCGGGTGGACGCTGCGCAGCCGCAGCAGCTGGTGCGACGCCGGCGACAGGTCCTGGGCCAGGCCCTGCTGCAACGAGGAGGCGGGGAAGAGGGTGTCGCCCAGCGCCGCGACGGCGCCGGTGACGGCGAGGGCCATGGTGCCGGCGAGGCCCAGAGTGAACGCCCAGCCGGTCCATCGGCCTCGCTCGCCCGAGCTGCCGGCACGCAGGGGCGCCGTAGCGTCCGGCAAACCCGCGGCGGGTGACCCGTTCCCCAGGTCTGGAGGCGTAGCCGCGCCCGGCAATCCGCCCCCGGCACCGGCTGGCGGCAAGAATCGGCCCGTCGAGCCGGCAGCCGCCGCTCCACCAGCCGCCGCCGCGGCAGCCCCGCCGGCCGCCGCCGAGCGGAAGGCGCCGGCAGCCCGGGCGGCCAGGGTCAGCGCGGCGAGCAGCAGCAGCGTGTTCAGCAGATGGGCGCTGATGGCGAAGGCGCGGGCCAGCGACTCGTCATGGGCGACCAGCTTGAACAGCACCAGGCCGGCGCCAACCCCCGCCTCGGTGAGCGTGAAGACGAGGGACAGGACGGCGGCGCGCCGCAGCGGGTGACCTGCCGGCCTGACGCGGATGGTCCAGGCGACCAGGACGGCGACCAGCACCACCACCAGGCCGCTGCTCAGCCGATGGGAGTACTCGACGAGGGTTGCCGCTGACGGCGCCAGCGGTACCGCCTCGCCGTTGCACGACGGCCAGTGGCTGCCGCATCCGGCCCCCGAGCCGCTGGCGCGCACATAGGCGCCCCAGACGATGACCGCCAGGTTGTACGCGAGCAGGAAGCGGCAGTACCGAGCAAGGCCGGTCACCGGCCGATGATACCCAACCCGGCTACGGGCCGGTATCCGGCGCACCGGCTTACCGGCAGCGCCGGGTAGCGCGGGAAGGCCGGGTCGGTCGCCGCCAGGCCGCAGCGCACGAAGACACTGCGTGGCGAGGCCAGCAGCCGCAGGTGGGTGCAGGCGGCGCACAGGCCGGGCGGGGTGGCGAGGCGGGCCAGCAGGCGCCGGCGCTCGGACGCCTCCGTGGCGCCGCCGTCGGCCGTCGATACCGCCTGCGGACCTGCCGTGTCGGCGCCGCCGCCGTTGCCGCCACCGTCTCCGCCCCCCTCCCTGTCCTCTTCCGTCATGCCTCTGCTTTCACGCCCTCGGCCGCTAATCGATCTGGCGGTGAGCGAGGGCCTCGTCGAGCACGGCGGCCCCGCCTTCGGCCAGGTGCTCGACCTGGACGGTCGGGCCGATCAGGACCAGCAGATCGCCGCTCTGCAAGACGGTGGCGGCGTCGGGGATCACCGGCTCCTCGCCGTGGCGGCCCTGGCGCTTGATCTCGATGATGCGTGCGCCGAGGGTCTGCGGCAGCCGCGCCTCGGCGAGGCTGCGCCCCACCAGCTCTTCGGGGACCGGCACCATGCGCAGCGCGAAGTCGGGCGGCAGCTCGACGTACTGGCGGCTGGTGCCCGAGTCGTGGCTCGAGACGAAGGTGGCGAGCAGCGCCGGCCTGCCCAGGACCTCCTGCGCGTAGACCGCCATCAGGTCGCGCTTGGCCAGCACGCCGAGCAGCCGGCCCTCGTCGTCGACCACCGGCAGGCGCTCGTAGTCGCTCTGGGCAAACAGCTGCGTCGCCCGGTGCAGGCGCTCGTCCTTGGTCACCACCGTGCCCACCGGCACCATCAGGTCGTGCGCCACCACCGCGGTCAGCGCCTCCGGGTGCTCGAGCACGTGCTTGATGTCGTGCAGCGAAATGGCGCCGAGCAGGCGCCGGTCCTCGCCGATCACGAACAGCCGCTGCCGCCGGCCCGACAGAAAGGTCTCGACCACCTTGCGGTAGTGGTCGCCCGGATGCAGCACCTCCGGATCCGGCCGCGCCAGGTCCGCGGCTTTCAGACCGGCCAGCACCGCCTCCTCCATGCGCCAGGGCAGCTCGATGCCGCGGCCGCGCAGCGGCTCGGTGTAGATCGAATAGCGCCGCAGGCGCTTGGCGAGCAGGCTGGCGATGATCGCCGCCAGCATCACCGGCAGGATGAGGTCGTAGTTCTGGGTGAACTCGAAGAGGATGAGGATGGCGCTGATCGGCGCGTGGCTGGTACCCGCCATCACCGCCGCCATGCCCACCGCGGCGTAAGCCCCGTAGTGCTCGGAGGTGAGGTGCGGCCAGAGCAGGTGCGCCGAGTAGCCGTAGGCGCTGCCGATCAGCGCCCCGAAGCACAGCGACGGCGTGAACATCCCGCCCGAGCCGCCGCAGGCGGAGGTCAGGGTGGTCGCCAGCAGCTTGGCCAGCGCCAGGCCGAGCAGCATCAGGATGAAGAGCTCGCCGCCGAACCGGTGCGGCAGCCAGAACGGCGCCATCACGTGGAACTTCTCGGTGAGCGCCAGATTGATGGTGCCATAGCCGCGCCCGAGGACCAGCGGGACGAAGAAGCCCAGCAACCCGAGCAGCGGCATGCCGACCAGCGGCCCCAGCGGCCGCGGGATGAAAGTGAGGCGCTTGAACAGCTGGCGCCCGTTCCGCACCACCGACACGAACAGCAGCGACACCAGGGCGCCGACGATCCCCAGCCCGGCGTACGGCACCAGCTCCCAGCCCTGGGTGAGGGTGTAGCCGTGCGCTTCGTAGAGCGGCGCGTTGCCGACCACCGAGCGGGCGATCACCGTCGCGATCACCGACGAGGCGACGATCGGGCCGAAGATCTCGAGGGCGAAGTTGCCCAGGATGACCTCCATGGCGAACAGCGCGCCGCCGAACGGGATGTTGTAAGTGGCGGCCAGGCCGGCTGCAGCGCCGCAGCCCACCAGGATCTTGAGGCGGTGCGGCGGCAGCCCCAGGCGCTGTCCCAGCCACGACGACAGCATCGCGCCCAGCCGGATCATCGGACCTTCCCGGCCCAGCGAGCCGCCGCTGCCGACGGTGACGATCGAGGCCAGCGCGTCGATCGCCACCGGGCCGCGCGGGATCTTGCCGCCGGACAGGGCCACCGCCTCGATCAGCATCGCCATGCCTTCGCCGCCGACCGGCTTGCGCCCGAGCCAGATGATCAGGCCCACCAGCACGCCGCCGGCGGCGGGAGCGGCGATCGCCACCCACAGCGGCACCGCCGGCGCCACCGCCACCCCCAGATCGCCGCGCGAGCCCCAGAGCACCGCCTGCACGGCCTGGATCAATGCCTCGGTGGCCATTCCCAGCAGGCCGCCGATCACGCCCACCACGCCGATCAGCACGAAGAAGACGCGCTCTTCGCGGGTCGCGAGGCCAAACCGCCGGGCCAGCGCGAACTCGAGCGAGCCCGCCCACTCCCGCCAGCGGCGCAGCCTCGCCGCGCGGGGCGACGGCACGGGCGCCTCCGAGGCCGCCGGCCTGCTCACCACCGCACGCTCCGGTACCGGCCACCGGCGGCAGGCGCCGGCCGGGCCGGCTCGGTGCTGGATCGCGCGCCGCGGCTCACGCTCCGGAATGTATCAGGCTCCGGCGTCCCGCCCGCCGCGTTCGCGCCTCGCCGGCGCCGGTTGCGGGACACCAGCCACCGCTTCTGGTGAAATTGCTATTCCATAAACGTGCTCATTCGTGTATAACTACCCCTGGGCCGCGGCGCTCAGCGTCCGCGGCCCACCCTACCGGGGCTCCACCGAGGAGCGTCCGCCCTCGGACGGGAACCCCAAGGCGGATATCCCGCACCGCGGCACCACCCTCCCACGCGACCGCGGCCCAGGGCCGCGCGCCCTACTCCAAGGGGACCGGGAAACCGGTCCCCTTCGCCTTTTCAGGTGGGTCTCCCGATTCCGGCTTGCCGCGCCGCGCCAGGCCTCGCCGCAGCGCGGCGAAAAGGCACACCTCCGGGGGGTGTTCGGCCCCTCCGGAATGGCCAGCCGAGACCGGATCGACATCTCGATGCAACGATTTCGGTGTTTTTTCCGCGCCACTGTCACTTTTTTTGCCCTTAAAGCAACTATAACTCTTGAGGGGCTGGGATGGCCCCGACAGGAAGCCTTGGGGGGGCTTCCTGGATTTGGCGGTTTTCGCTTGCAGCACTGAAGGGAGGGCAGTACTTTGGTTGAGTACCATCCTGACCGGGACGCCTTGGAGTGTTTCGCCCGCGGCGAGGTTCTGGCCGAAACCGAGCGCTGGATCCTGGAACATCTCCGCTCGAACTGCGCGATCTGCCAGCGCACCGTGGATGCGCTGCTGCCGCGGCTTTCCGAGCTGCCTGCCGCGACGGTGACCTCCGGGGCGACCGCTTCGCCGTCGACGCAGCTCGGCCGGCCGCTGGCTGCCGTGCCGTCGCCGGCCAAGATCGGGACGCCCCTGCCGCTCTTCGATCCCTCGCGGCGCGCGGCGCTCGCGTGTGGGCCGGCCACCGGACCCGCCGGCCTGCCGGGGCATCACGCGGAGCGTCCGGGCACCGCCCCCTGGCTGCCGCGCCCCATGGTTGGTCCCAGGCTGGATCTCGCCGGCAACGTCCAGGACCGCAGGGGTCTGGCCAATGCCGCCGCCGCGCCGGCCGGCGCCGACGCCGGCGCCCCTCGAGCCGGCGCGATGCCCGAAACCACCGGGACCGCCGGGACCATCGGGACCGCTGGGATTGCCGGGACCATCGGGACCGCTGGGATCGCCGAAACCGCCGGAACCATCAGGGCTCCCGAAACCCCTGAGACTCCTGAAACCACCGAGGTCAACGAGATCGCCGCCTTCGACCGCATCTTCGCCAAGCTCGAGCAGCGGCTCGCCATGATCGACTCCGAGCGCGCCGCGGCGCCGCGGCTGCTCGGCGAGCTGCTGCAGCGGCCGGCGGCGGAGCGTGGCGCCCTGGTGCATGCCAGCCGCCGGTTCCAGACCCTGGCGCTTTGCGATCTGCTGCTCGACCGGAGCTGCGACGCCGGCAGTTGCGACAGTGTGGCCGCGGCCGATTTTGCTGGGCTCGGCATCGCGGTGGCCGACCATCTCGACGTCCGCTACTACGGCTCGGCGGTGGTGCACGACATGATGGCGCGAGCCTGGGCCTACCTGGGCAACGCCCGCCGCCTGGGCGCGGACCTCGCCGGCGCGGAGCAGGCGCTGGCATTCGCTGAATCCCTCGCCGAGGACGGCTCGGCCGATCCTCTCGAAGAGGCGCGGCTGCTCGACCTCAAGGCGTCGCTGCTCTGCGACCAGGGCTGGTTCGAGGAGGCTGCCGACCTGCTCGAGACCGTCATCGAGATCTACGACGACATCAAGGACCTCCATCGCAAGGGCTGCGCGGTCATCCGCCGGGGGATCTATCTTGGCGGCTCCGGCCGGCCGCAACAGGCGGTCGAGCTGATCCCGCAAGGCCTGGCGCTGCTCGAGCGGGAGATCGAGCCGCCGCTCGAGATGGCGGCGAGGCACGAGCTGGCCTGGTCGCTCAACGAGTGCGGGCAGTGCGAGCAGGCCCAGCATCAGCTCGAGAGCTGCCGGCAGAGCCTGCAAGCCGGCGGTGGGGACGCCTGGATCGAGCTGCGCCTCGAATGGCTCGAAGGACGCATCGCCAACCGCGCTGGCCGGCGGCTGGAGGCCGAGCAGCGGCTCGGCAGCCTGCTGCAGCGATGCGTGACCGGCGGCCTCGGCTACGAGGCGGCGCTGGTGATGCTGGACCTCGCCAACATCTATCTCGAGCAGGGGAAGCGGAGCGAGATCCGTGGCCTCGCCGAAGGCACGCTGCCCTTCTTCCTGAGCCTGGACATCCATCGGCAGGCAGTCGCCGCGCTGGTCGCCTTCCACCAGGCGGCCGCGGACGACCTGGTCACACCCTCCCTGGTACGCGACATCGCGGCCTACCTGCAACGAGCCCGCAAGAACCCCCGCCTCAGCTTCCAGGTCGCCGCTTAGCAGCTCCCGCAGGCCGGGCGACCGGCGATGGCGAGCGGGCGAGCGCTGCGGCGCCGCGAGCGCTTCGGCAACAGGCACTTTCGTTCTAAGCTCGCACCCGCATGGCCCGCGCGCCTTCCCACCTCCCGCGGGTGTCCGCCGCCCAGGCGCGCCGCCTGCTGCTCGGCGCTCAGGGCCTGCTGCAGGTCCCCGAGCGCGCGACGTCCGAGAGCGTCCATGAGCTGGTGCTGCGCCTCGGCTACGTCCAGATCGACTCCATCAACGTCGTCGAGCGGGCGCACCACCTGGTCCTGGCGCCGCGCCTCCGCGCCTACCGGAGCACCCTGTTCCATGGCCTGCTCGAGCGGCGGCGCCGGCTGTTCGAGCACTGGACCCACGACGCCGCCGCCATCCCGACGGTCTGGTTCCCGCACTGGCACGCCCGCTTCGAGCGCTACCGCCGCGAGCTGCCGCGGCGGCGCTGGTGGCGCGAGCGGATGGGCGAGAAGCCGGCGGCGGTGATCGCGCGGGTGCGCGCACAGCTCGCGCGCGGCGGACCGCTCCTGGCGCGCGAGCTTGCCGCGGAGCAGGGGCGCAGCCCGGCAGGGACCTCCTGGTGGGGATGGTCGCCGCAGAAAGCGGCGCTCGAGTACCTCTGGTGGACCGGCGAGGTGGCAGTCGCCGGCAGGCGTGGCTTCCACAAGCTCTACGACCTGGCGGAGCGGGTGCTGCCGCCGGAGGCCCTCGCCGCGCCCCGCCCCGCTCCCGAGCAGCACCTGGAGTGGGCGTGCCGGACGGCGCTCGAGCGGCTCGGGGCGGCGACGCCGGAGGAGATCGCCGCCTTCTGGAAGGCGGTCCCGGGCGCCGCCGTGCGGGCCTGGTGCGCGGCCGCCGCGGCTCGCGGCGAGATCGCCGCCGTGCAAGTCGAGGCCGCCGACGGCTCGGCACCGCGTGCGGCATTCGCCGTCCTCGACTGGCAGGACCGGTCGCGGCTCGAGCCCGCCGCCACCACCAGGATCCGGCTGCTCTGCCCCTTCGACCCGATCCTGCGCGATCGCCGGCGCACGCTGCGCCTGTTCCGCTTCGATTTCCGCTTCGAGGCGTTCGTGCCGTCCGCGCAACGCCGCCACGGCTACTACGTGATGCCGCTGCTCGAAGGAGAACGCCTGGTGGGAAGGCTCGATCCCAAGCTGCACCGCGCCGAGGGCCGCCTGGAGATCCGCACCGTGAGCTGGGAACCTGGCGTCAAGCCAACCCGCCGCCGCCGGCAGGCATTGGAAGCCGCCGTCGCCCGTCTGGCCGCGCAGGTGGGAGCCGCCGAATACACGAAGGGGAGGAGCGATTCCTCGCTCCTCCCCGCCGTCAGGAACGCTGAAGCTTGAAAGGGGTGCTTACCGGCCGGTCGTCTTGGCGGCGGGAGCGGCCTTCTCAGTCCAGAAGTGAACCGAGAGCGCCCAGTTGTCGGTGCCGTCGTTGTGATAGGAGACGGTGACCTTCGCGTCGGCCTTGACGTCGTCCCAGGTCTTGCCCTTGGGCATGTACTTGGTCTTGTCGTTGACCTTGACGGTGACGTCGGCACCCTTCGCCGGGTGGACCACGAAGCTCTTGGCGGTCGCATCGACCGAGGCGACGGTGCCCTTGACGCTCGGCTTGTGGACAGCCTTGTGCTTGGTGGTGGTGGTCGTGGTGGCGCCGCCGCCGGTCGAGGTCGCGGTCGTGGTGGTGGTGGAGGTCGTGCCGGTCGTGGCGCCGGTCTGCGCGTACGCGATGGCGGCGAACACACAGAGCACCAGGGTGAGAATGAACGTCTTGCGCATCGAGCGCTCCTTTATCAGAAAACGATCGGAGGTGATTCTCCGTCCCGAGCCACGGCTAATGCATTGGCGATGCCAGGGCCAGCCGCGGTGGCGGCAGGTCTGCTGCCAAGGGAGAAGCCCCAGGACGGCGGCCGCCGCGAGCGGCCCGCGCACACCAATGGCGTGCCACTCCGACGCGACCGCCAAAACGGCACAGCCTTCCCACACTTCCCCCTGCCCCCGTCGCGCCAGCGACGCCTGGTCCTGGCGGGACGGACCGGCGGCCTACCGCACGGGCACCGGCATCGCCGGCTCGGCCGTCACCATCGCCGCGGCGCAGCGCGCCGCTCCCAGCATGGCGGCGCGGTCGTTGAGCACCACCTGGATCGGGATGCTCTCGAGGTAGGCCGCGAAGCGCCCCTTGTCCCGGAAGGCGCGGACGAAAAGGCCGCCGGCCAGCCGGGGTAGGATCTTGGGAGCGATCCCTCCACCTATATAGACGCCGCCGACCGCCGTTCCGATCAATGCCAGGTTGCCGGCAGCGGCGCCGTAGGCGGCGACGAACATGTCGAGCGCCCGGTCGCACAGCCGGTCGCCGCCGGCGAGCGCCGCCGCCGCGATCGCCTGCGCCGGGTCCCCGGCCGCGAGCACCGCGAGCGCCGCGCGCACCTTAGGGCTCTCCGGGGCATAGCCGGCGTCGCGCAGATGCTCGTAGATCCATCCCAGTCCTGGCCCCGAGACCACCCGCTCGGCGCTGACGTGCTCGCCGAAGCGGCGGCGCAGATAGAGCAGCAGCGCCGTCTCGTCCTCGTTGCGCGGCGCGTAGTCGGCGTGTCCGCCCTCGGAGGGGACGACCACCCGCTCGCCGCCGACGACCGGCAGCAGCGCCATGCCCAGGCCGGTTCCGGCGGCGATCAGCACCTGGTTGCCGGTCCCGCTCCCGGCGCCCGGCCCTGCGGCACCGCCCGGCCCTGCTGCGCCTCCCGGCTCGGCGGCGCCGGTCTGCAGCGGCGCCAGCTCGCCGGCGGCCAGCAGCGGCAGGCCGGCCGCCGTGGCGACCAGGTCGTTGATCAGGCGCGCGTCGGGGGTCCCCAGCTCCGCGGCGAGCGCGCGGCCATCGATCTCCCAGGCCAGGTTGGGAGTGCTGGCGCGGTTGTCGATCACCGGTCCGGCCACCCCGAAGCAGGCGGCGGCCAGCGGCCGGCCGGCGGCGGCCGCCGCCGGCGCCGGCTGGCGCAAAAAAGCTCCAACGACCTCTCCGAGGCCGGCGAACTCCCGGCTGGCAAAGCTGGCCGCCGACACCAACCGCGGGTTGCCGGCGCCGAGCTCGAACAGCCCGAGATTGACCTTGGTGCCGCCGACGTCGCCGCCCAGAATCATCTGGCTTTCTCCGCCAGCCTGCCGCTCGGTCATGCTCCTCCTGATGGTGATGCTACGATCCCGGGGCGATGCGGACGCGGTCCCTGCCAGCCCGGTTCCCCAGTTTCGAAACGCAGCCGGCAGGGGAAAGTTCCGGTTGCCGGGCCGCGGCTCGACATCCTTTCCCGGCGCCCGCCACAGGACCCTGACCAACTCGATGCGATCGAAAGGAGAACCATCATGCCGGTGCGCAAGGCGGATGCAGTGTGGGAAGGCGGCCTCAAGGGGGGCCATGGCAAGGTGTCGCTGGGCAGCGGCGCCTGGTCGGGACCCTACTCCTTCGCCTCCCGTTTCGCGGATGGGCAGGGCAGCAATCCCGAGGAGCTGCTCGGCGCCGCCCATGCGGGTTGCTTCGCGATGGCGCTCTCGGCGGCGCTCGACCGTTCCGGCCATGTCCCGCGGCGGGTCGCGGTCAGTGCCGCGGTGCACCTGGAAACCGGCGGCGACGGGCCGCGGATCAGTCGCATCGAGCTGCGCGCCGAAGCGGAGGTGCCGGGAATCGACGACGCCGCCTTCCAGCAGCAGGCGCGCCAGGCCAAGGAGGGCTGTCCGGTGTCCAAGGCGCTGGCCGGTACCGAGATCACCCTCGACGCACACCTGCTGGGAGGTTCGGCGCCGACGGCCGCAGGCTAGCATTCGCAGCGATAGAAAAAGAGCCATGCGGCTCTTGACTTCGCCGAACCACCTCCGTAACCTGCAAAACCAATCCTCTGCGAAGGAGAGTGCATGGTTTGGAAGAAGCCCGACGACAATCCATCCCATCCGGAGCCGGCGCCTGTTCCACCCCGGCAGGCCGCGGCGCCGGTCGAGACCAGGCGCGGCGACCGTGCCACCGCCACCATTGGACCCTCCATCTTCATCAAGGGCGATCTCAGCGGCGACGAGGACCTGGTCATCGAAGGCCGGGTCGAAGGCAAGATCGACCTCAAGCAGCACAACGTGACGATCGGCAAGAACGGCCGCGTGCGTGCCGACGTCTTCGGCAACACGGTGGTGGTCGAGGGCGAGGTGGATGGCAACCTCTTCGCCCAGCAGCAGGCGATCCTGCGGCAGTCCGGCGCGGTGCGCGGCAACATTTCGGCGCCGCGGGTGATGCTCGAGGATGGCTCCCGCTTCCGCGGCAGCATCGACATGGACTCCAAGGAGGCCGCGAAGCCGGCCGCCGCGCCGCCGGGAAGTCAGGGTGCGGCGACGGCAGCGCCGTCCCCGGGGCCGGCGAGCCCCGCGGCGGGAGGCGGTGGTCCACAGCAGCATCTCCCCGCCGCTCATGCGGCCAACAGCAGCGCCAACACCGCGGCGCCGGCGGCGAGCGGACGCTCCCCCGCGAGCTGACCGGCCTGGCGGGCGGCGCAGGATGAGCTGGTTCTCCTCACGCGGCGCCGGACCGCGCCAGCCGCGCCAGCCGACCCAGAATCGCCAGCACCCCGAGCAGCCGGCGGTGCCGGCGCTGCCGGCGCACCCGGCGCACCCGGCGACCACCGCCGGCGGTTCGGAGTCCCATCGCTCGCTGGGCCTGGCGTCGCTGATCGGCGGCCTGACCGGTGGCCAGCGGCTGCACATCCTGGACCTCGGACCGGTGGTCGGGGGCAACGTCGAGTTCCTGTCGCGTTTCGGCTGCAAGCTTTACATCCAGGACCTCTACCCGGCCATCGTGCCGCTGCAGGCCGAGACCATCGGGCTGCCGGCTCCCGGCGCCGCCACCGTTGCCACCATCGACCGCGCCGCCGTGCGCGAAGCGCGGGAGACCTGGGATGCCCGCCCTTTCCGTGAGGGTGGCGAGGCCGACGAGCCGGGGCTGGCGGGTCATTTCGCCGAGCTGCTGACGTTCCCGGAAGACACGCGCTTCGACGCGGTGCTGACCTGGGACCTGATCAACTACCTCGAGCGGCGCGAGGTGGCGGCGTTGGCCCGCCAGCTGGCCCGTTTCTGCCGCCCTGGCGCGCAGCTGTTCGCCCTGATCTCGATCCTCAAGCAGATCCCGGCGGAGCCGATGCGCTTCCGCATCCTCGACCAGGAGCACTTGGCCTACGAGTCCAGAACGTCGTCCCAGCGTCCCTGTCCGCGCTATGCGCCCGCCGAGCTCACCGAGCTGCTGCGCGGCTTCCGGCTCGATCGCTCCTTCCTGATGCGCCACGGGATCCAGGAGTACCTGTTCACCCGCGAGGAGTCTTGAGCGGCGTCTAGTGTCCCGTGTCGGGACGCACTATCCCCTTCCGAGCCAGGCGGCGGCCCGCAGCAGGGCTGCCACCGACTTGGCATCCACGATCTCGCCGCCGGCCGCCATCGCCGCCGCATTGGCCAGCGGCAGGCGCTCGAGGGTCAGCACCTCGTCGCTCTCCAGCGCCTGGTCGCCGCCGACCAGGTCGGTCGCCAGGTAGAGCCAGATCCGCTCGTCGGTGAATCCCGGTGTGGTCCAGATCCAGCCCAGCGGCTGCAGCGTTCCCGCCTGATAGCCGGTCTCCTCCCGCAGCTCGCGGGCGGCGCATTGTTCCGGCGGCTCGTCCCCGTCGCGAGTGCCGGCGGGGACTTCGAGCAGCCAGCCACCGGTCGCGTAGCGGTACTGGCGCAGCATCAGCACCTCGCCCGAGCCGAGCAGCGGCACGATGGCGGCCGCGCCAGGATGATGGATCATCTCGAAGTCAAGCTCGCTGCCGTTGGGCAGCCGGACGCGGTCGACCCGCATCTCGATGCGGCGCCCCGCAAAGACGCTCCTGCTTGCCAGCCGCTCGGCGCCGGCCGGCTTGCCGGCGGCCCCGCTCTCTCCATCACGCTCGGTCATGTCCACCCCTCCTGGCCGATCCGTCAGGCACCGACCACTAGACTATGCATCATGAGCCGGCTCGCCCTGCTGCTACCTCTCCTGGCCGTACTCGCGCCGGTCTCGGCGCCCGGAGCACCGGCGCTCCCCGCGGGCGGCGGGAGCGTCGTCGTGCCCAGGCCAGGGCCGGCGGCGACCGACCCGGCGGGACCGCCGCCGGCGGCGCCGCCGCCCCCTACCGCCGCGGAAGCCGCGCGGCTCGCCGCCGGCGAGGTGCTGCTGGCCTCCCGTCAGGCGGGCCCCAGCAGGCTGGCCGAGGAGGTTGGGCGAGGCGTCCTCGACGCGCCGCCGCGGCGGGTGTTCGCGGCCGTGGTCGACCTCGCTCACTATCAGGAGTGGGTGCCGTTCGTGAAGCGCTCGGATGCGCGGCCCCAGGCCGACGGCTCGGTGGTCAGCTTCCAGTCGCTGGCGCTGCCCTTCCCGCTCGGCCAACGGCATTACGAGATCGCCGCCAGAAGCCGCCTTCCAGAGCCCGGAGCCGCGCCGGCGTGGCTTGCCTGGTGGCGCTACCTGCCGGGCACCGGCAACGTCGCGGACCACCACGGCTGGTGGGTGCTGGTGCCATACGGCCGCAACCAGACGCTCGGCACCTGTCTGCTCTACACCGATCCGGGAGGCGGGCTGCCGGCCTGGGCGGTGCACCGCGGCACCGCCCAAACCATGCCCTACGTCTTCAGCGGTCTGCGCCAGCAGATCCGCCGCGGACGCTACAAGCCGGCGGCCGGGCCCGCGGATCTCTCGGCGATTGGCCCACCGATGAACCGAGCGGGCCGATAGCCGCTCAACGCGCCGGTCCGGGCCCGCCGAGGGTGCTCGCTCCCAGCACGTCCAGCCTGCCGCCGAGCAGCGCCGCGCGGCAGGCTCGCCGCTGGATCTTGCCGCTCGAGGTCTTGGGGATGCTGCCGGCGCGCAGCAGCACCACCTGCTGCACCTGTGCTTCGTGCTGCTCGGCCACCGCGCGGCGAATCGCCTCGGCGATCGCCTCGACGCTGTCGGCATCCAGGGGCGAATCGCTCGCCAAGCGCTCGTGCTCGTGCACCACCACCAGGCGCTCCTCGTCCCCGATCTCGACCGAGAAGGCGGCGCCGCACCCCGGCCGTAGCGCCGCATGGCTGCGCTCGACCGTCAGCTCGATGTCCTGGGGATACAGGTTGCGGCCGCGGATGATGATCAGGTCCTTGAGCCTGCCGGTCACGAACAGCTCGCGGTCGTCGAGGAAGCCCAGGTCGCCGGTGCGCATGAACGGCGCCGCCGCCTCCTCTTCCGCCCCATCCGCCCCCGCCGCGATGCGGCCGTCGAAGGTCTCGGCCGTCTCCTGCGGCCGGTGCCAGTAGCCCTGCGCGATGCTCGGGCCGCGCACCCACACCTCGCCGATCCGGCCGGGGCCGCAGCGCGTCAGGGTGGCGGGATCGACGATGGCGAGCTCCTGGTCGAGCCAGGAGCGGCCGCACGACACCAGGGTGCGCCCGGCCGGGTCTGCCGCCGGCAGCGCCCTCGCCTCGCCGGCCTCGAGCATGGCGCCGTCGAAGGTGGCGGTCCGCGGCGCGCCGCGGACCGCGCCCGACCCCGCGCCGCCGGCCACGAACAGCGTCGCCTCCGCCAGGCCGTAGCAGGGGAAGAAGGCGCCGGCGGCGAAGCCGCAGCCGCCGAAGGCGTCGGCGAAGCGCGACATGGTCTCGGCCCGCACCGGCTCGGCGCCGTTGAAAGCGGTGTCCCAGCTGGCGAGATCGAGGTCGGCGCGGTCGGCCGCCGAGATCTTGCGCACGCAGAGGTCGTAGGCGAAGTTGGGACCGCCGCTGGTGGTGGCGCGGTAGCGCGAGATCGCCGCCAGCCACCGCTTCGGGCTCTGCAGGAAAGCGATCGGCGACATCAGCACGCAGCGCGCCCCCAGATAGAGCGGCTGCATGACGTTACCGATCAAACCCATGTCGTGGTAGAGCGGCAGCCAGCCCACGATCACCGAGTCCGCGGTCTGCCCGAAGGCCTGGCGGATCATCTCCTCGTTGTGCAGCAGGTTGCGATGGGTGACCATGACGCCCTTGGGCGCCGCCGTCGAGCCGGAGGTGTACTGCAAGAAGGCCAGGGTCGAGCCGGAGACGCCGGGATCGCTCCAGCCGTCGGCGTCCTCGGCCGGCACCTCGTTGGTCGCCACCAGGCGCAGCGCCGAGAGATCCGGCACCTGCGCCGCCAGGCCGCCGATCGCCGCCTTGAGCTCGGAAGTGGTCAGGGCGACCGCCGGCCGGGCGTCGCGCGCGATCTCCAGCAGGCGCGGCAGCGTGCGCGCCGAGCGCGGCGGATAGGCGGGCACGGCGGCCACGCCGGCGTAGAGGCAGCCGAAGAAGGCGGCCACGAACTCGAGCCCGGGGGGATAAAGCAGCAGCGCCCGCTGGCCGGCGGCCCCCAGCCGCTGCAACGCCGCGGCGATCGCCCGTGCCCGCAGGTCCAGGCCGGAAAAGCTGAGGTGGACTGCATCCTCGCCGCTGCGGTCGGGCAGGAAGGTGTACAGCGGCTGGTCGCCGAGATCCGCGGCGCGCGTCCGCCCCAACTCGACCAGGCTCTCCCAGGACAGAGACACGGAGGGGGCCGCGGGAGCGACCGCGGTGCGGGTCAGGGGCGTGGTCTTCAGGTCCATCGGCATCCTCCGGTCGGTTCGACGTGGCGGGCCGCCGCCGGCGGGCGCGGCGACCCCATGCATCTCAAGTGCCGCGTCGGCGGCACCCTGGGACGATACGGCAGGTCAGGCATGGGCGGGAACTCCCGGGCGCCGCCCCCGATCGAAGCATCTAGACGGTAGACGGCAGAAGGAGAACGTCATGTTCACGAGCCCATGGATGAAGCCGCCGGACGACCGCCGGCCAGCCGACCGCCGGCGGGCCTGGATCCTGACCTCCTCGGTGGTGCTGCACGGCCTGGCGCTGGCGACCCTGGCCGGCTTCGAGACCTGGCGGGTGGCGGCGGTGGCCGAGCCGCCGGTGGCCGCCGTCTTCGAGGTCCAGCTGCCGCTGCCACCGCTCCCACCTCCACCATCCCCGCGCACATCGCCAGAGGTGCGCGCCCGCCAGACCGCGGCACCCAGGCCGCAGTCGATCGCGCCGGCGACCCCCGCCGTGCCGGCGACGCCGCCGCTCGCCCAGCCCGACCCCAAGGCGCCGCCGCACGAGCCGGCGAAGCAGCTCGATCCCGCGCTCGCCGACCCGGCCATGCCGGCCGCTCCCGGCCCGGAGGCCAGCGGTCCCGGCGGCGACGGCCACGGCACCCGCAGCGGCAGCAGGGGACCGGGCGGCGACGACGATCGTCCGCTGCCGGTCGGCGGCAGGATCCGGCCGCCGCAGATCGTGCCGGGCACCAAGGTGCAGCCCCATTACACCGAGCAGGCGCGCCAGGCCCGCCTGCAGGGCGTCGTGGTGCTGCAGGCCACCATCGACGAGCGCGGCAACGTCATCGACGTGCACCTGCTCAAGACGATGCGCTTCGGGCTCGACGAGGAGGCGGTCAAGGCGGTCAGCCAGTGGAAGTTCACCCCGGCGCTGCTCGACGGCCGGCCGGTCAAGGTCTACTTCGACCTCACCGTGCAGTTCGAGGTGCGCTAGCTCTGGTCCGCATTCCGCTCACTCCGGCGTCCGCGGCGGCGCTATGCTGCCGCCGGACGCGCAAGGATGTTCGAGGATTCGACGCTACGCCCGGGCACGGGGCGGCGGAGCGCCTGGCCGCTCGCCGCCTCGGTGCTGCTGCACCTCGCGGCGATCGGCGCCCTGGCGCTCGCCGCGGCGCGCGGCCCCGCGCCCGGCGACGGCGAGCGGCAGATCGACGTGCTGTTCCTGGAGGCGGCGATCCGGGGCGCGGCGGACGCGCCCGCCAGGCCGGCCACGCCCGCCGAGCGCCGGGCGGAGCGCGAGCGCCAGGCCATGCTCGACCGCCTGGTGCAACCCTCGACCGTCCCCGCCCCGCCCCCCCTCCCCGCACCCGCGCCGGACGCCGCCACCGCGGCGCCGCCCGGCACGGCCGGCGACGGCGCGCTGCCCGGCGCGGCGGATCTGCCGGTCGCGGCCGGCGGCGACGTCGTCGGCCCGCGGGTCATCGAGAGCAGCCGGGAGGTGCCGGCCTATCCCGAGGCAGCGCAGCGGGCCGGGCTGCAGGGCCTGGTGGTGCTCAAGGTCGAGGTCGACGAGCGCGGCAAGGTGGGCGCCATCGAGGTGCTGCGCGGCCTGGGCCACGGCTTCGACGAGGCGGCGGTGGCGGCGGTCCGCCATTGGCGGTTCCGGCCCGCCACCCGCAATGGCAAGCCGATCAAGGTCTTCCATGTCATCCCCTTCGACTTCCGGCTCTGAGACCGGCGCCGGCTTCCGCCTGCTGCGGCTCGCGTCCGAGCCGTCCGGCGGCGGACACGCGGCACCCGGCGGATCCGCGGCACCGACCTCGGCCTCGACGGCGGCGGCAGTGGTGGTGGCGGAGCTCCTGATCCCGGCGGCCAGCCCGATTTTCACCGGCCACTTTCCCGGCCGGCCGCTGCTGCCCGGGATCGCCCATCTCGCCCTGCTGCGCATGGTGCTCGACGAGCTGGCCGCGCGCCGCGAGATCGGCGAGCTCGGCGGTGGCGGCCTGGGAACGCCGGCCGCCAGCGCCATCACCGAGGTCCACCGGCTGCGGCTGCGCCAGCAGGTGTCCCCCGGCGACCGTCTCGAGCTGCGCGTGCTGGCCATCGACGCCGCCGGCACCGTCCGCTTCGAGGTACGGCGCCAGCCCGCCGCCGGCGGACCCGGCGGGGAGATCGCCGCCGATGGCGCGGTGCGCTGCGGCGTCGGCGGGCTGCCGTCCGCCGCCGCTCTCGCCCGGCACTCACCCGGCGCCGCGCTTGCCGCCGCCGCTGTCGCCCTCCCCTTGCCCGGCGTGCTCTGCCGGCGCCAGCGACCTTCCGGACCCGGCCGAGCTCCTCCCGCATACGCCCCCGGCCCGGCTGCTCGCGGCGGTGCTGGCGGCGGGCGCCGGCGGCATCACCGCCACCGGCGTCATTGCTGCCGATCATCCCCTGGCCGCCGGCGGCGAAGCCCCCGGCTTCCTGGCGCTCGAGCTCGCCGCCCAGGCCGCCGGCGCCGGCGAGGCCCTGGCGCGAAGCGCCAGTGAAAACCGGTCGCGCAGCGCCAGTGAAGACCTGACGCGCAGTGTCAGCGGCGCGCCGCGCATCGGCTACCTGGTGGGGGTGCGCGGCGCCCAGCTCCCCGCTGCCCTGCCCACCGGCCGCGCCCTACGCGTCACCGCCGCCCCTGCCGGCGGCGCCGGCGCGCTCGCGACCTACGAGGTGGAGATCGCGGACGCGGCGAGCCACCATCGTCTGGCCGCCGGCACCATCAGTACCTTCCTGCCGGATCCGTAGCGAAGCCGCCCCGCCCCCTACCCCATCCCGGGAGGTGCTTGCTCGCCCCGCCGCCAGAACGGTCGCACGACGTTGCCGCGCCGCCGGGCGAGCTGCACGAAGGCGATGCCGGCGGCCAGGCAGATGACGACCGCCACCACGGAGGCCTCTGGCCCGAACCTGCCGCCGGTGAGCAGGTCGCTGCCCTGGAACCGCCCGGACAGCAGCCCGCCCGCCTTGCCGCCCGAGACGCTCGCCCCGAACACGCCGCCCTCGGCGAAGTTCCAGGCAAAGTGCAGGCCGATGCAGGTCCACAGCCGCCGGCTGACCATGTAGACGGCGCCCAACAGGATGCCGGCCTCCAGGGCGACGGCGAGCGCGCTGGCGAGCGTGGCGCCGGGATTGAAGGCGTGCAGCAGGCCGAACACCAGCGCCGAGATGCCCAGCGCCAGCCAGCTGCCCAGGCTCTCCTCGACGATCCGGAACAGCACGCCCCGGAACACCAGCTCCTCGAAGAAACCCGCGATCAGCGCGCTAACCAGCGGCCCGATCAGCGTCTCCGCGCCGTTGACGCCGGTGACGCGGTAGACGCCCGCCGCCCACAGCACCAGGATGACGGCGCCGAACAGCGCCGCGCCGACGAGCAAGCCCTTGGCGAGCTCCGGCAGGGCGTCGCGCAGCGCCAGCTCCTCCACCGCGCGCCGCTCGATCAGCCGCACGTAGCCGGCGTAGATCAGGCACACCCCGGCGATGAGCACCAGCCCGAGCGCCCGGCGCGCGCCGCCGTGCAGCGGCAGATGCAGCAGCCCAGCGGCGCCCTGCACCGCCCCGACCACCACGGCGATGGCCAGGATCGCCAGCAACGCCCGGGTGACCGGGAACTGCAGCACCCGCCACAGCCTTCCCGGCCGGCGGTTGACGACGGCGGTTACGCTCATCGCAGATCTCCTCCTCGTTCGCCGGGCGAGCGCAATCGCGACAGGGCTCGCTGGCTAGTGCTCAGGGCCACAGGCGACGGAAGCAGAACCATTGGTGCGGCTCGCTGGCGATGGCGCGCTCGAGCTCGCCGGCGAAGCGACGCAGCGCCTCGTCGACGCCGTCGGGCCGCTCGTCGGCCGGCGGCACCACGATCGGCGGGCGGATCTCGCAGCGGTAGCGGCGGCGGCCTTCGCGGAACACGAAGACCGGCAACAGCGGCACGCCGGCGGCGCGGGCCAGGGCGACGGGTCCCACCGGCAGCGGAAAGGGGCGGCCGAACAGGCGCACCGCGGCGGACCGCCCGCCGGCGCGCGGGCGGTCGCCCTGCAAAGCGACGATCTCGCCGCGGCGCAGCGCATCGAGCAGCTGCACGCCCAGCTGCGGGTCCTCGGCGAAATGGGTCACGTAGAGACCGCCCCTGCCCTGCTTGGCGATCAGCCCGAAGATGTACTCCTGGGCCCGCGGATCGGCCTCCGCCTCGCGCACGACGTGGATCACCCGCGACTCCGCCGAGGCCGGCAGCAGCGATCCCACCTCCCAGTTGCCGAGATGGGCGGTGACCAGGATGAAGCCGCCGCCCGCGCCGCAGAGCTCGGTCCACAGCTCCTCCCGTGCGGCGCGGATGGCGAACGGCCGGGCGGTCTGCAGCCGCTCGTAGCGCTCGGTCAGGCACCAGGCGAACACCCACATCGTCCGGTAGATGCGCGCCTGCCGCCGCACCCAGCCGCAGGGCCCGAGCACCGCCTCGAGGTTGTGGGCCAGGGCGCCGCGGATCTTGATCAGCGTGAAGAAGAAGAAGGTGGTGAACGGGGCGATGACCATCCACATCTGCGAGGAGGGCCAGATCCGCGCGCCCCAGCCGTGAAAGCGGTACCAGAACACCCCGGTCACGTGGAAACGGCCGAGCAGCCGGCGCGCCCACCCGGTTTCCGGCGCATGCGGCGCCACCGCGACCGCTCCGCCCGCTGCCGCTGCTGCACCAGATGCCGCCGATGCGCCAGATGCCGGCGCCGGCGCCGCGGCGCCGCCAGGACCGCCCGAGTATGCCGGCGACGCCTGGGTGTGCCTCATCGCGCTGCGGTCTCCTCGGCGCCGCGCCGCCGCGTCGTCGCCGGCGTCCCCGGCGAGGCCGGCGCGCGCAGCGCCTCGATCGCCGGCAGCACCAGGAAGGTGGCGAGCAGGCAGGCGGTGATGCCGGCAGCGACCAGGATACCGTCATGCGCCAGGCCCGGCACCCGCGACGTGGCCAGGCTGCCGAAGCCCAGCGCGGTGGTGAAGGTCGCCATCATCATCGCCAGCCCGATGTCCTCGACCGCCCCGGCCATGCCGCGCCGCGGATACAGGCGCTGCCAGTGTACCGAGTGGGCGCCGAGGTTGATGCCGGTGCCCAGCAGCAGTGGCACGGTGAACACCGCCAGCAGGTCGAACGGCCGGCCCAGCGCGCTCCAGGTGCCAAAGGTCCAGAGGCAGCCGAGGCTGAACGGCAGGAAGGCGAGCAGCGCCCGCCCGAGGTGGCCGCGGAAGGAGATCAGCACCACCGTCGCGACCAGCACCAGGGCGATGATGCTCGAGCGCAGCAGATCGGCGAGCGTCAGCTCCCTGAGCTCGGCTCCCACCCGCGCCGCCGAGGCGAGGGCGGCACCCGGCGCGACGCGTGCCAGCTCCCGCGGCAACCCTGCCGGCAGCGCCGCCACGCCACCGCCGCGCGCCAGCGGCAGGCGCGCATGCACCGCCACCGCCGCGCCACCCGGCGGCACGCCCCAGACGCCGGGCCCGGTGCGCACCAGCTCGCGCATCCAGCTCGGCCAGGCGGCCGGCGGCGGCGCGCCGGGGTCCTCGCCGCGGGCCAGGCCGCGCAGCGCCGCCAGCGCCGGCGCGAACGGCTCGAGGCGGAAGCCGGCGGCCGCCAGCTCGCGTTCCAGATCGCCGGCGGCCCGCGCCAGCGGCAGCCGGCGCAGCTCCTGCAGGCGGCGCGCCCGCCGCGCGCCCTGCACCAGCCAGTCGGAGGGGGTGGCGATCTCGGCCTCCGGCCCCAGCCGCTGCCGCAGCTGGGCTGCCGCCGCCGCCGCGCGGTCGAGCGCCTGATCCAGGTCGCGGCCGCGGACCACCACCGACAGCGTGTCGATGCCCAGCGAGAAGCTCTCGACCAGCAGCTTCTCCGCCGCCATCGAGGGGGCGTCGGCCGGGCGCAGGGCGCGCAGGTCGGTGGACAGCGATGCGCGCGACAGTCCCCAGGCGGCGAAGCCGGACATCGCCAGCGCCACCGCCAGCACCGCCCGGGGCCAGCGCACCGGCACCCGCGCCAGAGCCCCCAGGCCAGGCGCGCCCCAGCGCGCCCACAGCTTCGGCGGCGCCGGCGGGTGCCGGGCCGCGCCCGGTGCGGCGGCGGCAAACGCCGCGCTCAGCGTGACGGTGGCCAGCAGCGTGGCGACGACGCCCAGCGCCAGCACCATACCGATCTCGCGCAGCGGCCGGAAATGCGCCGGCGCCAGGGCGGCGAGGCCGGCGGCGGTGGACGTCGCCGCGGTGAGCACCCCCGGACCGGTGTCGCGGAAGGTTCCGGCGAGCGCCGCCGGCAGATCCTCGCCGGCCAGGCGCAGCTGGCGGTACTGGACACCGCCATGGATGCCGTAGTCCACGCCCATGCCGACCAGGGCGGCGGCGAAACCCACGCCGACCACGGTGACGGCCGGCATCGCCAGCCCCACCACACCCGCCGCCCACAGGCCGCCGGCCAGCACCGCCAGCAGGATGGCGGCCGGCAGCAGCAGCCCCTCGAAACCCGCCAGCAGCACCAGCGCGACGCCCCCCACCGTCGAGAAGCTGGAGCGGCCCAGGTCGGTGCGCAGGATGCTCTCGTCCTGGGCGGCGTAGATCGGGCCGCCCACCGCCCGGAAGTCGAGCGGCACCTCCGAACCGGCGCGCACCTTGGCATACGCGGCGGCGAGCCGCGCCAGCAGCGCCCGGCCTCCCGCCGGATCGATCTCCGCCCGCGCCGGCGTCAACATGACCAGCGCCGCGTCGCCGCGGCGCGACAGGAAGGCGCCGGAGAGCGGATCCATCGGCAGCGCCGCCGCCGCGGCGGCGAGCAGCCCCTCGGAGAGGCCCAGCGGGTCGCTGGCATAGAGCGGCGCGAGCGCCGAGCCCGCCGGGCCGGCGAGACTCTGGCGCATCAGCGCCACCCGGCGGTGGATGGCCGCCGGCGTCAGGCGCTCCGCCAGCCCGCCGCCGCCGGCAGCGGCGGCGCCCGGGTCCGCGGCGAGCAGCGGCAGGCGCGGCGCGAGATAGCGGTAGAAGAAGCGCTCATCCTCCTCGGTACGGCCGCTGCGCGCATCGGCGACCTCGGGGCTGGCGCGCAGCTCGCCGGCGAGCGCCGCCGCGGCGTCCTCGAGCGGTCCCGGATCGTCGAGCCGGCGGCCCGGCGACCGCACCAGCACGAACACCTTCTCGAGACCGCCGAAGGTGCGCAGGAAGACCCGGTAGTCCGCCGCCGCCGGCGCGTCGCCGGGCAACAGCGCCGACAGGTCGGAGTCGACGTGGATGCGCGCCGCCGGGGCGAGCGCCAGGAGCGACAGCGCCAGGCAGCCGGCGAGCACCAGGCGCGGATGCCGCGCCAGCGGCGCCGACAGCGCCCGCGACCAGCAGATCCGGCGGCGCGGCATGGCGGCGGCGCTCAGGCCGAGGCCCCGGCGTCGACCACCAGCGTCTGGCCGGTGATCGCGGCGGCGCGGTCCGAGAGCAGGAACAGCACCGCCTCGGCGACGGCGGCGGGCGAGGTGCCGCCCGGCAGGCACTCGCCGGCGCGCAGCGCGGCGGCGGCGGCGGCGGGCAGGCCGGCGGTCAGATCGGTCGGCACGAAGCCCGGCACCACCGCGTTGACCCGCACCTGCCGCTTGCCCACCTCCCGGGCGAGGGCGCGGGTGAGGCCGAGGACGCCGGCCTTGGCCGCCGCGTAGGCGGTCTGGCCGGCGACGCCGTGCAGCGCCGACAGCGAAGCGACGTTGACGATCGCGCCGCGGCGGCGCACCAGCATGCCGCGCAGGGCCGCGCGGCAGCAGCGGAACAGGCCGCCCAGGTTGACGTCCAGCACCGCCTCCCAGTCCTCGTCGCTCATCATCGCCAGCAACGCCTCGCGGCGCTCGCCGGCGTTGTTGACCAGGCCCGCGAGCGGCCCCAGCGCCGCCTCCACCTCGGCGATCAGGTCGTCCGGGCGGGCGCGGTCGGCAAGGTCCAGATGGAAGGCGCGGGCGCGACCGCCGGTGGCGGCCTCGACCTCCCGCGCCGCCGTCTCGTGCGAGCGCCAGGTGAAGGCCACCGCCAGCTCGCCGCCGGCCGGCGGCGGCGCCGCGGCCAGCGCCTCGACCACGGCGCGGCCGATGCCGCGGCTGCCGCCGGTTACCAGGACCGTCGCCATGGCAGCGCCTGCAGGCGGGCGTGGAGCACGGCGCGGGCGATCCGCAAGCTGTCCACCAACGGCCGGTAGTGACTGGTGGTGCGCCCGTCGGCGAAGCCGAGCCGCACCGGCACCGTGGCGATGCGGAAGCCCCGGCGCGCCGCCCTCACCACCACCGCGCTCTCGGCCTCGAAGCGCGACTCCGGGAAGCCGATCGCGGCCACCAGCCGCGCGGAGTACAGGCGGAAGCCGGTCTGGACGTCGCTCAGCCGCTGGCCGGCGGCAAACGAGATCGCCGCCGACGACAGCCGGTTGCTGGTGCGCCGCAGGCGGCTCATCTGGGCGAAGAGCTGGTCGCGCACCCCCAGCACCAGGTCGGCCTCCGCCGCGCCCGCCAGCAGCTTGGGGATCTCCTCCGGCAGGTGCTGGCCGTCGGCGTCGAGCGTCACCACCGCCGTGCAGCCGCGCCCGAACAGGTCGTGGAAGGCGGCCGCCAGGGCCGCGCCCTTGCCGCGGTTCTCGGGCAGCGAGATCACCCGCGCGCCGGCGCGCCGCGCCGCCTCGGCGGTGCCGTCGGTCGAACCGTCGTCGACCACCAGCACCTCCGGCAGCAGGCGCAGCGTCCCCGCCACCACCGCGGCCACCGAAGGCGCCGCCTGGTAGGCGGGAATGGCAGCCGCGATGCGCTCGCGGCCGCCGCTGCGCGGCGTGGAATGGTCGTCGTGCATCGCGGTCGTGGCCTGCTCAGTGCCGTCCCGATCGTATCGGCAACGGCACGCCGTCACCAGTGGCCCGCATCCGCGGACCCAACGGGCGGCCGGGCGCGCCGCCTCATGGGCTGCCCAGCACCAGCCAGGCGGCGGCGCCGCCGGCGGCCAGGCTCGACGCCAGCAGCGCCCGCGGCGGCGGCAGCGGGCTGCCGTCGTGCGGCGCCACGCCGAGCTCGGGGTCGAGCTCGCGAAAGCCGGCGGTCGGCGCGCCGGCGACGCCCCCGGCGCCGGCGGCGGCCAGCACCGCGGCGGCGAGGAAGCCGCCGCCGAACTCGCCGGTCACCCCCTTCGGCGCCAACACCGGCGGCAGCGCCACGCCGCCCCACGCCGCCCGCAGCAGCCGCGCCTCCAGCCGGTCGCCGGCGCGCGATCCGGAGGCGCCGGAGGCGATGCGGTCGATCGCGCCCGGAGCGCCCGCGGCGTCCGGCGCAGCGCCGCAGCGGTCGAGCAGCCGCCGCAGGGCGCGCCCCAGCGTCGCCCCGCCGTCGCCCCAGCCGGTCGGCGGCGCCGAGGGATCGAAAGCGCTCCCCCAGCCGCGGAGCCGTGCCAGCGGCAGCCGGCCGCGAGCGGCAGCCGCGGCGGCGGTCTCGAGCAGCAGCACCGTGGCGCCGTCGGCAACCACCACCCCGGAGCGGCACCGGTCGAAGGGGCGGCCGACCTCGCCGGTGTCTCCCGGGTCCTCCGCGCCGGCCGGGCTCGGCGCGCCCGGGGCCGGCCGAGCGGGCGGCCGCGCCAGCGCGCCGAAGCGGTCGAGCAGGGCGTGCAGCAGCGGCGCGATCTCGTCCACCGCCCCCACCAGCGCGCGCTCGGCGCGGCCCTCCGCCACCTCGGCGGCGCCGCGCGCCACCGCCAGCAGGGCGCCGGCCTCGCGCTGGCAGAGCGTGAGGTTGGCGCCGCGGGCGCCGCAGGCGATGGCGATCTGCGCCGCCGGAGCGTTGGCGACGCTCTCGGTGAAGAGGTAGGGCGATGCCGCTTCCGGACCGTCGAGCAGGATCTGCCGCACCAGCGCTTCGGAGAACGAGGTCGGGCCCCAGGCCGTCGCCACCACCACCGCCGTGCCGGCCCCGGCCAGCCGCGACGGCTCGAGACCGGCCTCGGCGAGCGCCATGCGAGTGGCGGCCACCGCCAGCCGCGACGGCGGGCTCATCCGCCGGGCCTCCGCCGGCGGCACCCACGGCACCAGCGCGGCGACCGGCGTCAGCAGCGCCCGGCGTGCGCCGCCGCGCCGGTGATAGCCGCCGCCGCGCTCGACCTCGGTGGTCGCCGGCGGCGCTCCCGCGGCCAGCGCCAGCTCCAGGCCGGCGCGGCCGCAGCCATGGGCGCCGGCGGTGCCGAGCGCGGTGATGACCACCTCGCGGCGGCCCGGCGGCATCGCGGTCAGGCGCCCGTCCAGCGCCGGAAGACCAGCGCGGCGTTGGAGCCACCGAACGCCAGGCTGGTGGACAGCGCCGTGCGCGCCGCCGGCAGCGCCAGCCGCCGGCCGGTCACCAGCGCTGCCGGGCAGGCCTGGTCGATCGGTTCGGCGGAGGCAGGTACCGGATGCAGCTCGCCGCGGGCCAGCGACAGCACCGTGACCAGCGCCTCGATGGCGCCCGAGCAGCCCAGCAGGTGCCCGACGCCGGCCTTGGTGGCGGTCACCGGCAGCCGCTCCGCCCGCTCGCCGAAGACCTGCAACAACGCCTGCCACTCCGCGGCGTCGTTGAGCACCGTGCCGGTGGCATGGGCATTGACGAAGTCGATGGCCTCCGGACCCAGCCCGGCGTCGGCAAGGGCGGCGGCGATCGCCGCGGCGGCCCCGCGCCCCGCGGGCTCCGGAGCGGTCATGTGGAAGGCATCACAGGCGCCGCCGGTGCCCACCAGCTCGGCCAGCGGCGCCGCGCCTCGCGCCAGCACCCGGGCGAGCGGTTCGAGCACCAGCACCGCCGCGCCTTCGCCCACCGACATGCCGGCGCGCCCGGCGCGGAACGGCCGGCAGGGGACCTCGTCGACCGAGCGCAGCGAGTTGAAGCCGGCGTAGGTCAGCTGGCAGAGCGAGTCGGCGCCGCCGGCCAGGGCCACCTCGACCTCGCCGTCGCGCACCGCCGCGCGCGCGGCGGCGATGGCCAGGGCGCCGGAGGCACAGGCCGAGGAGATGGTCAGCACCGGTCCGGTGATGCCGCAGCGGCGCGCCACCGCATCTCCCGGTCCGTTCACCTGGCTGCGAGGCGAGAGCATGCAGCGTGGCGCGGCGGCCGGCGAACAGGTCGGCGAGGAAACCCTCGCTCTCCCACATGCCGCCCGTGCTGCTGCCGAAAAACACCCCCGCCGCGCCCTCGGGCAGGGTGGCGAGCGCGCCATCCAGCCCCGCCGCCGCCAGCGCCTCGTCGGCGGCGGCCAGCGCAAAGCCGTCCGCCAGGCTGAGCTGGCGGCCGGACCTGCGGCCGGGCGCCGAGCCGCCCGCCGGCGGCGGTGGCACCTCGGCGGCCAGGTGGGTGCGATGCCGGCGGTGGTCGAAGCGGGAGACGGGGCGGACGGCGGTGGCGCCGGCGAGCAGCCCCTGCCAGAGCACCTCGACGCCCCAGCCGAAACCGCTCACCGCGCCGGCGCCGCTCACCACCACGCGGCGGTCGCCCTCGGCCCGCTCGGAGGGGGCCGCCGCGCTCGCTTCCGCCAGCGCCATGACCGGGTTCAGATTCGGCCGGCGATGAACCGCGACAGGCTGGCCACCGAGGAGAACACGTCGCGTCCGATCTCGTTGCTCTTGATCTTGATGCCGAAGTCCTTCTCGACCGCCACCACCAGCTCCAGGGCGTCCACCGAGTCGAGGCCCAGGCCGTCCCCGAACAGCGGCGCCTGCTCGTCGATCATCTCGGGCCGCAGGCCGTCGAGGTGCAGGTTCTCGACGATCAGCCGTTTCACCCGGCCGGCGACGTCGGCGAGGTGGGAGAGGTAGGCGAGTTGGGCAAGCTCGGCGGCGTCGCCGCCGGCACCGCCTGCGGGGCTGCCGGGCGCTCCGGAGCCGGCGGCGCCATCCGCGCCGCTCGCCGCCACCGTGAGCTCGGTGCCGAGGGCGCTCGGCGCCGCGTCCGGCGGGGCTTCGGCCTCCTGCGGCGCGGTGATGGCGATGGCGGGGGCGGGGGCGGGGGCGGGCAGGGGCCTGGCCCTTGGCTGTGGTTCGGCTTCGAGGCTGCTCATGGAGGTCGATTCCTGGGCGCGCGGCGCGTGTGACGGACGGATTTTGTCGGACGCTCTACCGGCGCGCCGCCTGCGCGCCTGCGTTTCCCGCATTGCCCCGCACGCTTGCACGCTCCGTGCCGGCCGGTTCCCGGCTGCCCAGATAGCTCCTCGTCATGCTACCGTGACCACTCGGCGCTGGCAATCCCGCGATCTCTCGCGACGCGGCCGCCGAGGGCGGGCGCCGCGGGCCGGCGCCGCGATGCTAGGATCGGCCCTCGACCCGGAGACGACGAACATCTTGATTCAGGCATCGACCCGCATGGCCCCGCGGGGGGACGAGGACGGACGTGCCCCTTCCCGGCGCCGCCCACGAGACCCGCTGCTGCAGGCCTTCGCGAGGTTGGTCAGGCGCCAGCCGCTGGCGCCCCTGGTGCTGTCCGGCTCCCGGCGGGCGAGCGTCGCCGACGTGGACTCCCTCGCCCTGGCGGCCCGCCGCCGCCTCGAGGCCGGCGTGCCCGCGGCGCTGCTGCCGCCGGGTGCCCTGGTGGCGGTCTCGGCGCACAACGGCCCCGGCCTGCTGGCGGCGCTGGTGGCGTTGCGGCGGAGCGACGTCGCCGCCGTGCTGCTCGACGGGCAGGCGCCGCCGGCCGAGGCGTTGCGGGTGGCGCAGGCGCTGGGCGCGTCGGCGCTGCTGCGTTGCCTGACCTCCTGGCCGGCGGCGCTCGACGACTGGGAGGCCACCTGCCTGCCCGGGGCCGGGTCGGAACGCAGCCTCTGCCTGCCGGGCATCGCGGTGGTCAAGCTGACCTCGGGCTCGACCGGAGCGCCCCGCGGCATCGCCACCCCCGCGGCGGCGCTGCTGGCCGACGACGCGGCGCTGGTGCGCAGCATGGGCTTGCGCGCCGACGACCGGCTGGTGGCGGCGATCCCCATGTCGCATTCCTACGGCCTGTCGAGCCTGGCGGTGCCGGCGCTGGTGCGCGGCACCCCGCTGGTGATGCCGGAGGACAGCGGCATGTTCGGGCCGTTCGTCGCCGCCGAGCGGCTCGGCGCCACCGTGATGCCAACCGTGCCGCCGTATCTCGACGCCCTGCTGCGGCTGTCCCAGGTCCCCGGCAGGCCGCACGCCCTGCGGCTGGTGATCGCCGCCGGCGCGCCGCTGGCGGCCGCCACCGCCGCCGGCTTCCGCGAGGTCTTCGGCCTGCCGGTGCACGTGTTCTACGGCGCCAGCGAATGCGGCGGCATCTGTTACGACCGCGAGGGTGGAGCGGCGGAGCGTGGCACCGTCGGCTCGCCGGTCGAAGGCGTCACCGTCCAGGTGCTCTGCGGCACGACCGCCGGCGGCGGCACCCCTGCGGCTGCCGCGCATGACCGGCATGACCTCAACGGCGCGGTCGTGGTCCGTTCGCCGGCCGTGGCCGCCGGCTACGTGCCCGACCCCGACCCCCGTCTGGCCGACGGCCGCTTCGTGGCCGGCGACCTCGCCACCTGGCGGCAGGGCGAGCTGATGCTGCTGGGGCGCCAGGACGGCGTGGTCAACATCAAGGGCAAGAAGGTGCACCCGCGGGAGGTCGAAAGCGTCCTGGCGGAGATCGACGGCGTCGAAGAGGTGGTGGTGCTGGGCATGCCGGTTCCCGACCGCGGGGGCGAGGTGCTGCGGGCGGTGATCGCCTGCCGGACCGGGCGCCTGACCCGCGAGGCGGTGCTCGCCTGGTGCCGCGAGCGCCTGGCCGCCTACAAGATCCCGCGCAGCCTGATCCTGTTGCCGGAGCTGCCGCGCACGGCGCGCGGCAAGCTCGATCGCGCGGCGCTGCTGACCTTGCGCGGCGACGCCGGCTGCGGCTCCGGCTCCGGCTGCGGCGAGGCGGACGGCGGCGGCCCGCAAGCCGCGCGCGACGCCCGGGCCGGCCGCCGCGGCCGCTAGCGGGAGCGGAAACCGGACATGGCCATCGCCGCACCTCGCCAAGCGTCGTCGCCGGATCCCGCGGTCGCGGCGCCGGTGCCGCGGCCCTGGCGGCCCTCCCCGGTGATCGCCGCCTCGGCGGGCCTGCACCTGGCCGCCGCGGTGGCGCTGGCGGCGGCGCCCCGTCACTGGCCCCTGGCCGCCGCCGCCCTGGTCGGCAATCACACGGTGCTGTTCGGCGCCGGCCTCTGGCCGCGGTCGCGGCTGCTCGGTCCCAACCTCACCCGCCTCTCCGCCGCCGCCGCGCGCCGCGGCGAGGTCGCCCTGACCTTCGACGACGGCCCGGACCCGCGGGTGACCCCGGCGGTCTTCGACTGCCTCGAGCGCTACGGCGTGCACGCCTCGTTCTTCTGCATCGGCCGCCGCGCCGAAGCGCACCCGGAGCTGGTGGCCGAGGCGGTGCGGCGCGGCCACCGGGTGGAGAACCACTCCCATACCCACCCGCACGCCTTCACCTGCTATCCCCCGGCGGCGCTGCGCCGCGAGGTGCGGCGCGCCCAGGAGGCTCTCTGGCGGGCCGGCGGCTCCCCGCCACGCTTCTTCCGCCCGCCGGCCGGCTTCCGCAACCCGCTGCTGGAGCGCGAGCTGGCGGCGGCGGGCCTCCATCTCGCCTCCTGGACCCGGCGCGGCTTCGACACCGTGTCGCGCGACGCCCGGCGGGTGGTGTGCCGGCTGCTGCGCGGCGCCGCCGGCGGCGACGTCCTGCTGCTGCACGACGGCTCGGCGGCGCGGGACCGCCACGGCGCGTCGGTGGTGCTGGCGGCGCTTCCCCAGCTGCTCGACGAGCTGGCGGCGCGCGGCCTGCGGGCGATGCCGCTACCGGTGCCGGCCCCGGCCGGCGGCGACGAGGAGGCCGCCAGCTGAGCCTGGCGGCGGAGGCCGCGCCCCCGCGGCGCGGCGTGGGCTGGCATCAGCGGCTGCGCGAGCTGCTCTACCAGCTGCGCGTCGAGGGCGGCTCGCCCGAGCGCCAAGCGGCCGCCGTGGCGCTCGGCATGTTCATCGGCTGCACGCCGCTCTACGGCCTGCACCTGCCGCTCTGCGTGCTGTTCGCCCGCATGCTCGGGGTCAACCGCATCAAGACCTACCTCGCCGCCCACATCAGCACGCCGGTGCTGATGCCCTTCCTGCTGTTCTTCGAGGTGCAGACGGGGAAGCTGGTGCGGGGCAAGCCGCTGCTCTCCATCCGTGCCTCGCAGGTCCCCTCGCGCTGGCGCTGGGATGCCGCGCACCTCGCCTTCTGGCACTGGAAGTCGTGGCTCGACCTGCTGGTGGGCAGCGCCGTCCTCGGCCTCGCCCTGGCGGCGCTCTGCGGGTTGCTGACGCTGCTGCTGCTGCGCCGCGGCCGGCGGCCGCCGGCGGTCGAGGCGCTGATCGAGGCGACCGCCCACCGCTATCTCGACGCCGGCCTGATCCAGTGCGAGGTCGTGCGCGGCAAGCTGCGCCACGACCCGGTCTACTTCGCCCTGCTGTGCGATGGCGTGCTGCCGCCCCACGGCCGCCTGCTCGACCTCGGCTGCGGCCGGGGCATCGCGTTGGCGCTGCTGGCGGCGGCCGGCGACCGCGGAGGTCACCGCGCCCCGACCGACGGCTGGCCGCCGGCGCCGCCGGACCTGCAGCTGATCGGCATCGAGGCGGACCCCCGTCCCGCGCGGGTGGCCAGGGCGGGCCTGCAGGGGCGGGCGGCGATCGAGACCGCCGACCTGCTCGGCGCGGCGCTGCCGCCGGTCGACGCCATCCTGCTGATCGACGTCCTGCACTACCTGCCCCCCGCCGATCAGCAGCGCCTGCTGGCGAAAGTCGCGGACGCCCTGCCCCGCGGCGGCCGCCTGCTGGTGCGGGAGGCCGACGCCGGCGCCGGCTGGCGTTTCCAATCCATCCGCCTCAGCGAGCGCCTGACGGCGCTCTGGCGCCGCGATTGGCGCCAGTGGCGGCAGGGGTACCACTACCGGCCGCAGGCCGAATGGCTCGACCTCCTCGCCGGCCGCGGCCTGACCGCGAAGGCGGCCCCGATGGGGATGGGCACCCCCTATGCCAACGTGCTCATCCAGGCGATCCGGGAGTAAGGGCACGGGCAACCGCGGCCCGCCCTCGTCACCAGAGCGCCTTGACCAGCGCCGCCACCGCGACCAGCAAGAGGAACCACGCCGCCAGCTTGCGGAACCATGGCTCGGCGGCCCGCGCCAGCGCCCTGGACAGCGGATACAGCGCCGCGATCGTGGCCGCCGCCACCGCCACCACCGGCCAGCCGGCGAAGCCGCCGTAGTCGCCGGCGATCGCCAGCGCGCCGGCGGTGCACAGGTAGAGCAGCAGGAAATAGCCGGCGAGCATGCCCTTGACCGATCGCGCGGAGGTCTCGGTGGCGAGGTAGTACAGCGCCACCGGTGGACCGCTGAAGCTCGCCCAGACGTTGAGCGTGCCGCTCAGCACGCCGGCCGCCAGCAGCTTCGCGCGGCTGCGTCTGATGGTGAAGTCCGGCCGGACGCAGAGCAGCGCCGCCGCCGCCAGCATCGGCAGCAGGCAGAGCTCGAACAGCAGGGCCTGGGAGACGCGGTGCAACAGCCCGATCCCGGCGACGATGCCGACCAACGACGCCGCCTGCAGCTGCAGCGACTCGCGCAGCCGCAGGTCCTGCCGGAGCTCGAACGCCAGCGCGGCGCCGAGCAGGATCTTCGAGCAGGATGGCGGCCAGCACCACCTCCCGCGCCGCCAGGAACAAACTCGCCAGCGGCACGAAGGTGAGCGAGAAGCCGAAGCCCATGACGTGGCGGACGGCCAGCGAGACCGCGGTGGCGACGGCGACCAGCGCCAGCGTCATGACCATGCGAAGCGGCCAGCCGCGCCTGCCCGAAAGCCGCGCTTCAATCCGGCAGGCCGATGGTGACCCGCAGCTCCGCGGGCCGCAGATGGCTGCGGGCCGCCGCCTCGCAGGTGCGGCGATCGAGCGCGCGGAGGTCGGCGGTGCGGCGCTGGGAATCGTCGAGCGGCAGCCCGTACTGCTCGGTTTCGAGCAGCAGGTCGGCCCAGCGGCGGGCGGTCTCGCGGCGGAAGGGCTCGCGGCCCAGGAGATAGGAACGGGCGTCCTCGAGCTCGCGCTCGTCGATGCCGTGATCGACCAGGCGGGCGATCTCCTCGGCCACGCCGAGCTCGGCCTGGGCGGCGGTGTCGGGTGAGGTACCGACGTAGGCAACCAGGCGGCCGGGATCCTCGCCGGCGCCGGCAAGCGTCTGGGCGTAGGCGGTGTAGGCCAGCCCCTCGCGCTCGCGGATGCGCTCCGGGATGCGGCCGGTGAGGCCCGCCCCCGAGCCCAGGATCACCGCCAGCAGCTCGAGCGCGGCATAGTCCGGGTGGCGCCGCGGCACGGTCAGGTGCCCGATGTAGAGGTGGGCCTGGTCCGCGGATTCGACCGTCACCTGGTGGCGGCGGTCCGGCAGGCCCACCGGGGCCGGCGGCGCCGGGAAGGGCCGGCGGCGCGGTGGCAGGTCGGCGAACAGGCTCTGCAGGCGCCTCTCGACGGCGTCCTCGTCGACGACCCCGGCGACGGCGGCGATGACGCCGCCGTCCAGGGCGCGGCGGTGGAAGTCGGCGCAGTCGGCGGCGGTGATGGCGAGCAGGCTGGCGACGTTGCCGTGCACCGGCCGGCAGCGCGGATGCGGCGTGTACAGGTGCTCCAGGAACCCCCAGGCGGCCTTGACGTCCGGCTGGTCGGCCAGCCCCTTCGAGCTCCGCCGCCGCCTGCTTGCCCAGCCAGGCGCAGCGGTCCTCGGGGAACGACGGCTCGCGCAGCAGCTCGGCGGCCCATTCCAGGGCGAGCTCCCAGTCCGGCGCCAGGGCATCGACGTTGACGCCGTGCCCCTCGAAGGCGCCGAAGCTCGACAGGTCCATGCCGCGGTCCTCGGCGTCGGCGGCGATGCGCCGCCAGTCCCGGCGGCGCGTCCCCTCCTCGAGCATGCGGCCGGTCAGCAGGCCCTGGCCGGGGATGGCCTCCGCCCGCGTGCCGGCATCCAGCCACAGGCGCACGGCGACCACCGGCGCGCCCTCCACTCGGCGTACCCGCGCCGCCAGACCCGGCCGGACCGCTGCCGCGACGCGCTTCATGCGCGCGGCAGCGACCACCCGAGCACGCTGCCCCGCTCGGGCCGGAGGTAGCGCTCCGCCGCTTCGTGCAAGGCCTCGGGGCCGGTCGCCAGCAGCAGCCGCATCTGCGTGTCCAGGTGCTCGGCGTCGAACAGCGCCAGCGCCACGGCGAGCGACAGCGCCTGCTGCTCGACCCGCTCGTGCTGCAGCACCCAGTCGGCGAGCGCCACCCGGCGCGCCCGCTCCACCTCCTCGGCCGACGGCGGCGCGGCCACCAGCGCCGCCAGCTGGCCCAGCAGCTCGCCCTCGACCCGCGCCGGCTCGACGCCGGGCACCACCTCGGCCGCGATCGTCAGGTGGCTGGCATCGAGGCTCTCGGTCAGGGCGGTCTCGACCGAGCTGCAGAGCTGGCCGTCGTCCACCAGCGCCCGGTGGAGCCGGCTGGTGCGGCCGCTGCCGAGCAGCGCGGCGAGCAGCCGCATCACGGCGTGGTCGGGATGGTCGCCCGCCGGCGCCGGCAGCGCCAGCAGCAGCCGCGCCACCTCGCCCTTGCGCCGGCGCACGCGCGCCATGCCGTCCGGCCAGCTCACCGGCGCCGCCTCGCCGGCGCGCGGCTCCGCGCCCGGCGGCAGGCCACCCAGGAAGCGCTCGACGGCGGCGAGGACGGCATCCTCGGCGGCCTCGCCGGCCACCACCAGCACCGCGTTGTCGGGCCGGTAGAAGCGGCGCTGGAAGCCGGCCAGATCCTCGCGGCCGGTGGCCCGCAGCTCGCCGCGGGTGCCGAGCACCGGCCGGCCGTAGGGATGGCCCCGGAACAGGCGCGCCTGGACGGCGATCTCCAGCGCGTCCCAGGGCTCGCTCTCGTACATGGCGATCTCTTCGAGGATCACCTGCCGCTCGCTGGCCACCTGCTTGGGGTCGAGCGCCAGGGAGGTGAGCCGGTCGGCCTCGACGGCCAGCGCCTCGGTCCAGCGGTCGGCGGCGAAGCTGAAATAGTAGCTGGTGGCTTCGTGGCTGGTGAAGGCGTTGTTGGAGCCGCCCAGCGCCTGGGTGCGGCGGTCGATCTCGCCGGGTCCGAAGCGGGCGGCGCCCTTGAACATCATGTGCTCGAGGAAATGGGCGGCGCCGCCGTGGCCCGGCGGATCGTCGCGGGTGCCGGCGCGGAAGCAGAGCGCCGTGGTCACCACCGGTGCCTGGTGGTTCTCGAGCACGCAGACAGTGAGGCCGTTGGCCAGCCGGGCGAGCTGCCGGCGCCCGGGGAGGCAGGAGCCGCCGGGGAACGCCGCCGCGGCCGCCGCCGCCAGCGGCTCCGGCCGCGGCGCGGCCG
Source organism: uncultured Acidobacteriota bacterium (assembly GCA_963732005.1). Taxonomy (GTDB): domain Bacteria; phylum Acidobacteriota; class Thermoanaerobaculia; order Multivoradales; family UBA5704; genus JASLEW01. The sequence continues at coordinate 718,350 of CAVSXT010000005.1, read as the reverse complement.
CGCCCGCGGGGGTCGACCGGCTCGAGCTGGCCAAGATCAGGGATTCCCCGTCGCGGGCGAGAGGGGGATGTCGATCTTCTGGCGTGCCTTCTCCGCTCCCGGGTTGACCTCCACCGCCAGATCGCGGCGGGCGTAGCCGGGAGCGATCAGCGTCACCCGGTGCATCCCGTTCGGCAGGGTGAGCCACTCGTCGGAGTGTCCGAAGCGGCCGGCGAACTTCTGCACCGGCCCGACGGTGACGCCGTCCACCAGGACCACGGCATTCACCTCGGGCGAGATGCGCAGGGCGATGGCCTCCCGCACGCGGACGGCTTGCAGGTCGGCGGTATCGATCTGTGCCGCGGGCAGCGGCTGCAGGTTGACCACCACCGCCGTGGTGCCGCCGGTGTCGCCCGCCTCGACGGCGATGCGGTAGTCCCGCATGCCCGCCTTCTTGATCTTGACCTGGTGCGAGCCTGAGCTCGGCAGAGTGAACGAGCGGCCGCCGCGCTGGCCGCTCCAGTCCTCCGCCCGCCCGATGACGGCGCCGTCGAGCAGCACGAAGGCGTCCGGCGGGTTCACCCGGAACGCCAGCTCGAGGCCACTGCGGATCACCCGGTCGGCGGGCGGCGCGCTGGCGGCGCCGGCCGCCGCGCCCTCCCGCTCCGGCGCGGCAGCCTGGCCGCCGCCGGCGTCGGCGAGCGCGGACGCCGCCGGCTGGCGTGTCCCCCTGCTCGCCGCGGCGCCGCCGCGAGCGGCGCCGGCCCCGGCGGTGCCCATGCCGCTCCTGCCGCTCGCGGTGGTGTCCGCCGCGCCCTCCTCGGCCGCTGCCGTGCGCGGCTGGGAAGGCCGCGAGACCGCGATGCTCGACCGGCCGCCGGCGCCGGCCGTACCTCCCGTGCCTGGCGATGTGCTCGCAGCGCTACCGGCACCGCCCGTGCTGCCAACTCCGCTCGCACCGCCGGCGGCGTTTGCCGGCGCCTGCCGGTTGCGCGATGGCGACGACGCACCCGGCGCGCCGCCGCCGGCCTGTCCGAAGGACGTCGCCGGCGGGGGCGTCTGCCGCGCCGGCGGGACGGCGACGCCGGGGACCGGCGAGACCAGCGTGGTCGGCGCCGGCTGCGCGAGGTTGGAGGGACTGGGGGGATTCGTGGGATTGACCGGGCTGGCAGGCAACGCGGGCGCTGGCGGCGCCGATACCGGCGGCGCCGTGGTTGCCGGCGGTGGGCTCGCGGACGGCGCCGCGGTCGAGGAGGACGAGGACAACGACGTCAGCAGGCCGCGCATCCCCTGCCCACCGCGCTGCAGGTAGCGCTGCCAGACCCAGAAGGCGCCCACCCCGACCACCGCCAGGCAGAGCAGCAGGAGAACCAACAGCACCAGCCACACCCGCGCGCCGGAGGAGCGCCGCGCGACCGCCGCGCCGGCGGCGGGAGGCAGCGGCGCCGGCCGCCCCGCCGCGGTACTCGGAGGGGTGGCCGGGACCGGCGGGTTCGCGCCGCCGGCAGCGGCCGGCGGAGCCGCCGGCAACCCGCTGCCGCCGGGCGGCGGTGCGAACGGCACCGGCACGGGCGATGGGCCGCCCTGGCCGCCCACGGCCCCGGCCACTCGCGCGGCGCCGGCAGAGGCCGCCGGCCCGGCCTGGGGCCCCTGGGCAGCTGACGCGACCGCGGCGACCGCCCCTCCCGAGCCACCCGGCCCGGCGGAGGCGCCGATGCCGGCGCCCGGGTAGCCCGCGCCCCAACCGCCCACCGCGATTCCCTCCACCGGAGTCACCCCGCCGCCGCCCGGGCCGCTGCCGCTCGCCCCGCCGCCACCAGGGCCGCCGGCGGCGCCGGCGCCGTCGGGCGCCAGCGAGCGCGACGGCATCACCCGGGTGACGTCCAGCAGCTCGGGGGCGGGCGCCGCGGGCGCCGCGAGCGTCGCCTCGGGGAGCTCGCGCTCGATCGCGGCCAGCTCCTCGGCGACCAGGCCGGCCGTGGCGAGGCGGTCGTCGCGGTCCTTGGCCAGCATGTGGTGGAGCAGCTGGTCGAGGCGCAGCGGCACCGCCCGCAGCTCGCCGATCGCCGGGTCCTTGTGCAGGATCTGGTAGACCAGGGTGGTGATCGTCTCGCCGTCGAAGGGCCGCCGCCCCGAGAGCAGCTCGTAGAGCACCACCCCGAGCGAGAAGACGTCGCTGCGGCCGTCGAGCTCGTCGCCGCGGATCTGCTCGGGCGAGAGGTACTGCGGGCTGCCCATCACCGAGCCGGCCATGGTCAGCTCGGTGTTCTGGCCCGCGACCTTGGCGATGCCGAAGTCGGCAACCTTCACGTGGCCGGCGGCGTCGAGGAGGATGTTGCTGGGCTTGATGTCACGGTGGACGATGCCCTGCCGATGCGCGTAGTCGAGGGCCTCGGCAACCTGGCGCACGATGCGCAGGACCTCGCGCAGTGTCGGCGGCGCGCCCGAGTCCAGCCGGCTCGCCAGGTCGCTGCCCTCGACGAACTCGAAAGCCAGGTAGAGGAGCCCGTCCTCCTCGCCGGCGTCGAACAGGGTCACCACGTTGGGATGCAGCAGCCGGCCGGCGGCTCTGGCCTCGCGCAGCAGCCGCCGGCTGCGGTCCTCGATGTCCTGCGGCCGGCCGCCGGTGAGGCGCACCGTCTTGATCGCCAGGCGGCGCTCGATGTGCGGGTCCTCCGCCAGGTAGACCTCGCCCATCGCCCCGGCACCCAGGAAACGGACGATCCGGTAGCGGCCGACGCGCTGGCCGCTGTCGAGAGTGCTCACCCGGCGTGGTCTCCCGGTTTTGTTCTTGCCGCTTCCCGGTCGCTGGCCGCGAGCAGCTCCTGCGCCTCGTCGAGGCGCCCGGCCGGCACCCGGATCCGCACCTCGCCGAGGCCGCCGAGGTTGACCGGCAGCTCCTCGACGTGCAGCGATTCGACCCGAGCGGGAATGCCGTTGCTGTCCAGGTATCCGGCCACGAAGGTCGCTTCCTCGTTGCTTTCCACGACTCTGGCGACCGCCCAGTCCTGGTCGCTCGATGTTTCGTCAGCCATTTGCGCAATCTCCTCGCCGGTCGGCGTCGTCATGATAACGCAGCGGCTGGGACAGTGCGGGCGGAGGTGCCCGCCCCTTCTCAGCCGCCGGCGGGCGCCGAAGGCGCCGGTAGGTCCTCGATCGTGTAGGGAGATACCTGCCGGCGCGGGTACCGGTGCCGGCTGGTCTCGGCAAAGCGGTCCAGCCCGGGCTGCCAGGCATAGGGCGACACCACCAGCGAGCGGGCGTCGATCTCGATCCGGTTGCAGGTGTTCAGGTGGCGCTCGCCGCCGCGGCCGCGGCTCGAGGTGGTGGTCCCGGAATGGACGACGATCACCGGCGGCCGGCCCTGCGGATAGAACTCCTCGGAGGTGCCGAGGTAGGCCTGGTGCTGGTGGCCGGAGAGGACCAGGTCGACGCCGCCGGCGGCGAACACCGCCATCGCCTGGCGGGCATGGGCGGCCACGCGCTGGCGTCGGAGGGTGGGCGGCGGGATCAGGTCGTGATGCGGCACCACCACCTTGCAGAGCTCCGGCGGCGCGGCGGCCAGCATCGCCGCCACCTCGCGCAGGCGTCGCGCGGTGAAGCGGCCGCCCTTGATGGTCCATTGGAATGCGGTGTTGATGCCGATCACCAGCATTTCCCGATCGCGGTAGACCGGCTCGAGCTCCGGGCTGAAATGCGAGCGGTAGGCGCCGAACGGCCTACAGGCCCGCTCCCAGACGCGGTACATCGGCACGTCGTGGTTGCCGGGAACTACCAGGCTCGGTACCGGAATGCGATCGACGAAGCGGCGAGCCTGCTGGAACTGCTCCGGCTTGGCGCGCTGGGTGAGATCGCCCGAGATCACCACCAGGTCGGGGCGCTGGTCCTCGATCAGGGCCAGCAGGCCCGCCGCGACGCGGGGGAGATGCGGCGGCCCGAAGTGGACGTCGGAACAGTGGAGAAGGACGCGCACGGCGGGACGGGTGCCGGCCCGTGGCGAGGGAACCCTGTGGCCAGCTCTCGCGGGAGCTCGGCCGCGGGGTGCCCGCCGCCTCAGGTCTCGAGCTCTTGGCCCAGCAGGCAGCCGACGTTCTTCGCCACCTCGGCCGCGGCGAAGCTCGAGACCGCTTCGATGATCTCGGGACCGTAGGCGCGTCCCACCAGGAAGCCGCCCAGGGCCGCCACCGCGAGGGCTGGCGCCGGATAGGAACGGACCAGGTGCTCCCAGTCCAGCCCCTCGGGCAGCACGCTGTCGAGCAGGTCGTGAACGATCCCTTCGGCCTTCCAAGATCTACCTTCTGGCATCGCCTGCTCTCCTCGCTTTCCCTGATGTCACTGGGTACGGAGCGCCAGCAGTATAGCGGCGGCGCGGCCCGGCTGTTGCCGATGGACCGCGCCGCGAGGTCTAGTCGTCGTCGTTGTCGCGGCGGCGGATCACCAGGCCGAGCAGGAAGCCGACGCCGGCGGCGACCAGCACCGCCTTGCCCGGGTTCTCGCGCACGTACTCGCCGACGTCGCGGCCCATGCGCTTGACCTCGGACCGGGTGCGCTTGTAGGTCTTCTGGACCTTGTCCGCGGTGTCGCGATAGGTATCGCGGGCGGCATCGGCGCTCTTGCGGAGCTCCCGGCCGGCCCGTTCGGCGCCGCGCCGCACGTCCTTGGATACCTGCTTGTAGCGGTGCTGCACGTCGTCGCTCAAGCGAGAGAACTTGTCACGAGCGGCGGCGACGCTTTCCGCCACCGCTTCCGCTGCCTTTTCGGCACTTTCACCGAAGCCTGAGTCGGCCATGTTTACCTCCGTAGGGTTGAGCCAGCCAAACGTCAATGGGTGAGAGTTGCCGCGCGGCGCAGCCGGCGCAGCACCCACCCTGTTCTCTGTAGCAGAATTCATGCCGTACCCGGATCGCGCCCGCACCGCCCCATGCACCGCCCCATGCCAAAGGGCCGCCGGCCGGCGCGGCGATCGCGGCCCGCCGGAGGCGATAGGCTAGACTTCGTGGCCGCTCCCTCCGCAGCCAGCGCCGACCTCCGACCGCCGATGAACCGCCGATGATGGACGACCGCAACGCCGCGACGGCCGAGACGCGGATGCCTCGCCGCTCGCCACCGCGGCCGCCGTTCCACCGCCAGCTGGGCCGCTTCTTCACCCTCACGATCCGGCAGGGTTACGAGGACTCGATCTTCCTGACCGCTTCGGCCCTGGCCTTCGTCACCATCCTGTCGGTGGTGCCGCTGCTCGCCGCCCTTTCCTTCGTCGGCGCCCGGGTGTTCAGCCAGTATCCGGAAAAAAGCCTCGAGGTCTTCATCCAGGTGCTGCCGTACGCGGAGAAGAGCCTCACCGACAAGTTGCGGGAGTTCCTGGACCAGGCCGAAACCATGCACGGTTTCGGGTTGGCGGCGCTGTTCGCCACCACCCTGTTCGCCTTCGCCACCATCGAGGAGACCTTCAACAAGATCTGGAACGTCTCGCGGCGGCGGCCCTTCCGCTATCGGCTGTTGACCTTCCTGCTGCTGCTCTTCTGGGGGCCGCTGCTGATCGGCGTCACCTTCTTCGAGCCTGATCCTGTTGCGCCAGCGTTCGGCGATGCGCGAGCTGGTGCGCGGCTCGGTGCTGCTCCATCTCACCCCGTTCCTGGCCACCGTCGTCGGGTTGACGCTGCTCTACTGGCTGGTGCCGTCCACCCGGGTGCGCTTCCGCAACGCTCTGGCTGGGGGCCTGTTCGGCGCCATCCTGCTCGAGGTGCTGCGCCAGTCCTTCGGCTACTACGTCGAGTTCTTCCGCGGCGTCAGCACCGTCTACGGCAGCTCGGCCTTCGTCCTGCTGTTCATGATCTCGATCGAGCTCGCCTGGACCATCGTGCTGCTGGGCAGCGAGGCCGCCTACACGGCGCAGCACTTCGCGCTGCTGAGCCGCGGGCTGCACACTCATCCGCCGGTGGCGGCCAGCTGGGTGGGTCTGGCCGCCCTCGCCTTCCTCGCCGGCGGGCCGGTCGTCGCCGGGCGCGACGAGCCCGCCGGGCGCCGGGGGGAGGACCGTGGCGGGCGCCGGCGGGAGGACCGTGTAGCGGCGGCCGGGCCGCCGCCATCGAGCGAGGAGCTGGCCAGCCACCTCAGCCTGCCGGCGCGCGACCTCGAGCGCACGCTGCATCCCCTGCTGGCCCGCGGCCTGCTGCGCGAGACGCCGGGCCGCGGCTACGTCCTGGGGAGGGATCCGGCGGCGATGCGGGTCGAAGAGGTCTTCGACGCTTACGAGCACCGTGCCCGGCGCAGCGTCGAGCACCTCGGCGACGACCTCCGCGACCGTCTCGAGCGCTGGGTGGGGGTCCTGGCCGGCGCCCGTGCCCATCGGCTGGGCAGCCTCACCCTCGCCGAGCTGCTGGCGCCGCCGGCCGCCGAGGCCGCGGCACCAGGGGCCGCCGCTTCAGAGAAACGGGTTGACGAACGCGAGGCCCTCGATGCGGCGCCCATGCTGTAGATCTTCCGAGTAGAGCACCGCGCAGCCCGACCGGCTCGCCGCCCGCACCACCAGCGCGTCCCACAGCGAGAAGCCGTGCAGGCGATGCAGGTCGATGGCGGCCAGGATGTCGTCGAGGGCGATCAGCACCAGGTCGAAGTGGGCAAAGAGCTCGACCTTGCGGCGGGCGATCTCGGCCGGCACCCCCAGTTTGCGGGTGGCGACCGCGAAGTACTCCTGCAGCACCTGGCTCGACACCACGCCGCTCGACCGCCGGCGGCACTCCTCGAGCACGGCGAGAGCGACCTCCTGCTTCCGCGGCTCGTCCCGGTCGTCGGTATAGACCAGCAGATTGCTGTCGAGGAAGCTACGGCCGGGCATGGATCTCGTCGCGGTCGAACTTCCAGCCGCGGGACCTGCCGCCGCTCTCCCGGGAAAGCCGCCGGAGCTCGGCGATCTCGTCCTCGACCAGCGGCTTGGAGGTGATCTGCTCGAGGTGGTCGCGGATGAGCTGGTTGACGCTCTTGCCCATGGTGGCGGCGACCTTGCGAGCCTCCTCGAGCAGGCGTTCGTCCAGGGACAGGGTCAGGTTCATGCTCCATCCTCCCCACACATAATAAGTGCGCACAGACCCTGTGTCCAGCCTATGAAGTGAGGGGTCGGCCGTCGGTTTGCCGCGCCGAGCCGGCGCGAGTACAATACGCGCCTCTCGTGGGGCAGTAGCTCAGCTGGGAGAGCACCACGTTCGCAACGTGGGGGTCGAGGGTTCGAATCCCTTCTGCTCCACCAATTCACCCGCCTGACCCTGGCAAGCGTCAGCTCTCTTCGGCATGCGCCAAGTGGACCTGGTAGGTTTCCTCGTCGATCGCTCCGTCACGCGAATTACAGAAAGCACTTGAGCATCCGTTCGAGGTCTCGCAGCCGCCCTGCGCGCATCTCGCGGCATGACGGCCCTTCCAGCGTCAGGCGCCCGGTTGGGGAGGTAACTTAAAGATGCCGTCAAAGCCTTTGGCCTTTACCCGTGCATCGACGCGCCACTTGATGCGGGCCGGTACTTCGGGCGCAGTCTCGGCGAGTGCATCCATCGATTTGCGAACTTCCGTGACTGCTTGCCTCAAGTTGCTGGCGTCGGGTGGATGTGTCTTGAGCTCCTCCAAGAGGCGACGGACAGCAGCGTACTTGGCAGCGGTAATGCGATGGCCGTCCGATCGTTTCGACAAGCTCAAGAATGTTTGGAGGCCCGCGAGGACCGCAACCAGTATGCTGGTAAGGCCGACAATGATCTGTCCATGAGCATCCTTTGCGAGGGAAGCAAATACTGCGGTGCCGGCCAAAGTGGATAGTATTACAGTAGGGATTCCTAGAACCAGATGCATACGACCGAAGTGATTCGCGCATTCATAATGGATCTGCTGGCTCTCTCGCACGCGCCTGAACCAATCAGTAATGAGAATCAGTGTTTCCTCTGACAGTTCGGGCATGAGATCTCCCGGCACGGTTGCCTACACCTTGCGCACCGGTCCGGGGTAGCGGGCCAGCTGCGTGTCGCCGGTGAGCAAGGTGATGCCCTCGGTGAGGGCCTGGGCCAGCAGCAGGCGGTCGAACGGGTCTTTGTGCAGAGGTGGGAGACCGTCGATGCTCACCGCGTGCTGGCTGGTGACGGGCAGCTCGATGTAGCCGTTGTCGAGCAGGCCCCGGCGAAGCAGGCGCGGATCGACGCGGAAGTCCTCGCGCCCCAAGGAGCTCTTGATGGCGATCTCCCAAAGGCTCGCGGCACTGAAGAGCAGCTCGTTTCGCGGATCGTCGAGCAGCTTGCGCGTCGGCGCGGAGAGCCGCTCAGGCTGCCCGACCGCCCAGAGCAGCAGCTGGGTGTCGAGCAGGAGCTTCACGCCCCGGTCCCGAACAGGGCGGCGATCTCGGCTTCGCCCATGCGGTCGAAGTCCTCGGGAACGGCGATCTCGCCCGCCAGGAAACCCAGCCGCTGCGCCACCGTGGGTGCGTCCAGCGCCGCCACCTTCACCAGCGGCTTGCCTGCCCGGGCGATCACGAACGGCTCCCCCTTGGCAGCCTGATCCACCAGCTTCGAGAGCTGCGTCTTGGCTTCGTGGATATTGACGATGACCATGGCGCCTCACCGGACTAAGTCATACGAACTAAGTCTAGCAGGAGAGGCCGGCTCCGTCAACCCTGGCGGGCGCTCCCGGTCAGATGACTGTGCCGCCGGCCGTAGGTGAAGTAGACCAGCAGGCCGATGCCGAGCCAGACGAAGAGGCGTATCCAGTTCACCGCCGGCAGCGAGAACATCAACATCGCGCACGAACCGATGCCGAGCAGCGGCACCAGCGGCACCAGCGGCACGCGGAAGGGGCGCGCGGCGCCGGGGTGGGTGCGGCGCATCACCAGCACGGCGCCGCAGACCAGCACGAACGCCAGCAGGGTGCCCATGTTGACCAGCAGCAGCAGGACGTCGATCGGCAGGAAGGCGGCGAGCACCCCCACGAAGGCTCCCGTCGCCAGCGTCGACTTCCAGGGTGTCTGGAAGCGCGGATGCACGGCGGCGAAGAACCCCGGCGGCAGCAGCCCGTCGCGCGCGATGGCGAGCAGGATCCGCGCCTGCCCGAGCATCGTCACCAGCAGCACCGAGGTGATGCCGGCGATCCCCGCCAGGGCGATGACGAACTGCGCCCAGCGCAGGCCGACGCGCCGGAAGGCGTCGGCCACCGGGGCGGTCAGATCCAGCTCGGTGTAACGCACCATGCCGGTGATCACCGCCACCACCGCGATGTAGAGCACGGTGCAGATGAGCAGCGAGCCGAGGATGGCGATCGGCACGTCGCGCTGCGGGCGCCGCGCCTCCTCCGTCTGCGTCGCCACCGAATCGAAGCCGATGTAGGCGAAGAACGCCAGCGCCGCGCCCGCCAGCATGCCCACCGGCTGGCCGGCGGCATCGGTGCGACCGCCGATGGTGTGGCCGAAGAGGTTCAGGCCGGCGAAACCGAACGGCGCGAAGGGGTGCCAGTTGGCGGTCTTGACATAGAAGGCGCCGACCACGACGACGAACAGCACCGCCGACACCTTGATCGCGACCAGGACCGAGTTGAACCGCGCGCTCTCGCGGATGCCGACCACCAGCACGGCGGTCACCACCAGCACGATGGCCAGCGCCGGCAGGTTGATCGTCGAGCCGGTCGGCACCAGCCCGCCGGTGGGCGCCGCCATCACCAGCGGCCGGTTGACGCTGGCGGGCAGCGCGATGCCGAAGATGCCCAGCACGTTCTGGAAGTATCCCGACCAGCCGTTGGCGACGGTGGCGGCGCTTACCGCATACTCGAGCGTCAGGTCCCAGCCGATCACCCAGGCGAAGAGCTCGCCGAGCGTGGCATAGGCGTAGGTGTAGGCCGATCCGGCCACCGGCACCAGGCCGGCGAACTCGCAGTAGCAGAGGCCGGCGAACAGGCACGCCAGGCCGGCCACCACGTAGGAGAGCATCAGCGCCGGGCCGGTCGTCTGGCGGGCGATGACGCCGGTCGAAACGAAGATGCCGGCGCCGATCACGGCGCCGATGCCGAGGCTGGTGAGCTGCACCGGGCCGAGCACCCGGCGCAGGCGCCCCTCGCCCTGCTCGGCTTCGGCCAGGAGCTGCTGCAGCGGCTTGGTGGTGAAGAGTGGACCCGGCATCGTTTGCCTCCCCTCTCGAGCGGCGATCGTGGGCGATCGTGCGGGGAGTCTAGGAAAGGGCGATGCCGGCCCTCTATGCCGCAACCTTGGCCGGCCTCGGGCCGGCGGCGAAGCCCGCCGGAGGCTGGACAACGCGGCGCGCGCCGCGGCGGCGCTGCCGCGCTTGCGGACCGGGCGGGACGAGGGATCGGGAGACGGCGGGGAAGGCGGAGACCAGCCGGCGCTCGGCGTGCCGGCGCCAGCTCAGGGATGCGGCGGTGGCAGCAGGCTCTTGCCGTCCAGGCGCTCGGTCGGCTGGACGCCGTAGAGGTCCAGGATGGTCGGCATGACGTCGCCCATCTTGGCTTCGGCGGCGTTGGCGACGTTGTAGCCATCGCCGGCGTTGGAGGCTTTGGCGCCGGTGGCGCCATTGGCACCGCTGGCGCCGCTGGCAATGCTGGCGGGATTGAGCTTGAAGTTGGTGAACAGGATCCCCTTGACCAGCGGCGGATACACCGAGCAGTGGTCGCCCGACCAGATCTGGTCGTTCGGCTCGACGATGTTCTTGCCGATGCCGCCCAGGGTGTCCTGCCAGCCCACCCGGTAGCCCTCGTTGTTGGAGGGGATGAGGTCGGGGATCAGCTCGGGGTCGAAGGTGCCGTACGCCTCCTCGCGGGTGAAGACGTGCGCCACCGGGTGCTCGCCGGTGGCCGGATCGACGTAGGCCTCGAGGCCGGAGCGGATGGCTTCCTCGACCTTCCGGTACTCGGCGCCCGGCTGCACGATCCCCTTGCCCTCGCGGCCGGCGAGATTGATGTAGATCTGCCCCAGGCCCAGCGCGTAGGCCTTGGTCTTCGACCAGTCGACGTTGACGAAGAAGTCGCCCTGGCCGAACAGGTCCTCGAGGTTCATCCGCTTGCTGTCCTCGCCGGTGAGCGCCATCAGGCCGGTGGTCGCCAGCCAGGTGTTGTAGTTCATGCCGCGCCGGAAGGAAGCGAAGCCGTGGTCCGAGAGCACCATCAGCGCGGCGTTCGCGGGCATCTTCGCCATCGTCTCGCCGACGATGGCATCCATCTGCTGGTAGGCCTGCAGCACCGACGGCCCCCAGCGCCGCGCCCCCTCCGCGGTGTAGAGCGGATGCTTGGGGTCGAGGAACCGGAACATCATGTGCTGCACCCGGTCGGTGAACTCGAAGTACTGCACCAGCACGTCCCAGTCGTCGTCGGCGAGCTGGCCGCGCAGCATCTCGCGGTCCTTGTCGACGGTCGCCTGCACGTCCTCGAGGAACACCTGCTCATCGGTGGTGCCGTCGGTCAGCGACCAGGTGTCGATCTGCCAGCCGATGGTCTTGAACAGCCCGAAGCGCCCGGTGAGCCGGTCGACGAAGGACCCCGGCGTGGTGATGGCGAGGCCGGGCGGCAGCTTCTCGGGATCGAGCTGGATCGGCGACAGGTAGAGCCGCAGCTCGGGGCTGACCGAGAGCACCCGGAACCTGCCGATGCCGTGCACCTTGATCAGCGAGTTGAACGGGAAGACGAAGCGCACCCAGCCGCTCCACTCGCCGGCCTTCAGGCTCAGGTCGTTGCCCGACACCTGGATGCGCACGCTGCCGCGGTCGGGGGCGACGCTCAGCCGCATCGGGATGGTGACGAAGTCGCCGTGACCGGGGAACAGGTCGTTGGGGATCTCCTTGATCTCGGTATCGATGACGCCCTTGTTGTCGGGCAGCTCGACCACCTCGACCTTGAAGTCGCCGCCGCCCTTGGGGGTGAAGAACAGCTCGGAGGTGAAGTAGAACGGCTTGCCGATGCGCTTCGACAGGTCGGGAACCCCGAGCCCGCTGAGCAGCTGGCCATCCTCGTAGGGTTTCGGCGGAAAGGTCACCGGCACCCGCATCACCCGCACCCGCTTGCCGGCATGGCCGAGGATCGCCCAGAAGGTGTCGCCGCGCTGCCGGTTGAAGGCCACCGGGCGCTGCTTGGGCAGCATCCGGTCGGCGCCGTAACCGGCCACCGCGCCGGCGGCGATGCCGGCCAGCAGAGCCGCGACCAAGGTCACCGCGGCGCCTCCCCGCCGGCCCTCCCGCGGCGGCCTGGACCGTCGCAGCAGGGCCGCCGCCAGCAGCGCCAGCAGGCATACCGCGACGCCGGCGATCGCCCCCACGATCCAGCCGTTGCTCTTGCCCCACAGGAACGGCTCCTGCTTCTCGTCGAAGGCGGCGAAGCTCGGCCGGTAGGTCTGCGGGTCGCGCTTCAGGAAGTCGAAGATGCCGTGGCGGCCGGGGTTCAAGCCGGTCGAAAAGGTCGACCACGACACCGGCGTCTGCGACGGGATCGTCGACAGCAGCGGCGCGAAGCTGCCCTGGTGGGCCAGCTTCGCCAGGTTCGGCAGCTTGCCCTCGTCCATCCATTGCCGGGTGAGCTTGGCGTCGGCGCCGTCGAAACCGAGGATCACCAGCTTGCGGGAGGAAACCGGTCCGGAGGCGGCTTCGAGCCGCCACGGCCGGACCGCCGATCAGCCATGCCAGCGCCGCGGCGGCGAGCAGATGGGTTGCGAGGCGGCGCCGGCCGGACGCGATGCGGGGACACTGTAACGACGGCAGGCTCTGGTGCATGGTCAGGGTACCCCACGACGCTCGCGAAGGAGGCGCACTATACCAGTCACTGCATCCGGAGCTCCATCCGGATTTCGTGGACCCGCGCCTGGATGGTGCCGCGGTCGAGGTCGCGGTAGGCGGCGGGCAGCAGACTGCGGCTGGTGGACTCGAGCACGGCGTAGAGTACCTGCAGCTCGCGCTCGAGCGAGTTGACCGAGGGGATGAAATCGGCGAAGGCCAGGCGGAGGTGCTCGGCGCCCACCTCGGCGGCACCGGCCGCTGCGGCTTCGAGGACCGCCCGCACCAGCACCGCCTCCAGGTCGGAGCCGGAGAGCCCGAGCAGCTGCGGCTCGGCGGCGATCTCTGAGATGCGTTCGACCGGGGTATGGAGATCCAGCTTCTTGACCATCACCTGGAAGATCTCGTCGTACTCGGCGGCGGTCTCCGGGTAGAAGAGCGGGATGTGCTCCTCGGCCCTGCCCTGGCGCTTGAGGTCGATGGGCAGCAGATCCGGCCTGGCGGTGATCAGGAACCAGAGGATCTGGCCGCGGTGCCGGGTATCGCCCATGAAGGCGGCGATTTGCGCGAACACCCGGTTCTGCGTCCCCGAGTCGCCCTGCGCCTCGCGGTTGCCCAGTGCCGCGTCGGCCTCGTCGACCACCACGCCGACCGGGGTCAGCGCGGAGAGGATCTTCAGGATGCGTTCGAGGTTGGACTCGGTCGAGCCCACCCACATGGAGCGGAAGTTCTTGAGCTTCACACAGGGGATGCCGATCTCCTTGGCGAAGCACTCGACGAGGAAGGTCTTGGCGCTGCCCACCGGCCCGCACACCAGGTAGCCCATGGGTACCGCGGCGGTGTTGCCGCGGGCGACCGCTCGGGCCGCGCGGCGCAACCGCTCCTTGACCGCCGGCATGCCGGCGACCATCGACAGGTCGTACTTGGGCTCGACGTACTCCAGCAGGCCGAGGCCCTCGGTCTCGATGACCTCCTTCTTGATGTCGCGCACCCGCTCGCGGGTCAGGGTCTCGCCGTAGGCGTCGATGCCGTCGAGCAGCTGGCCGAGCTGGACGCGGTTCATGCCGGCGGTCAGCTCGGCCAGGCGCTCGGCAGGCAGCTCCGAGTGGCCGGCGTACCAATCCGGCGGCCGCACGGCGGTCAGGAAGGCCAGGCGCTCGGCGGTGTCCGGCCGTTGGATCTCGATCTCGCGGGTGGCGTGGGCGCGGCGCAGCTGCGGGTCGAGATCGGCCAGGCTCTCGGTGATCAGCACCAGCACGACGTTCTTGGCCAGCAGCACCGGGTCCTGGGCCCAGCGCCGCAGGTAGACCAGCACCGCCCGGTCCTCGGGAGTGCGGTAGGCGGCCTCGGCGGCCGGCGCCACGGTCTCGGCAAAGGGGACGAACAGGGCCACCGGCCGTGCCGGCGACTGTGCGCTGGCCTGGCGGAAGTAGGCCTCGAGCAGCGCGAAGCTGTTGAGCGGGTCGCGCGGCAGCCCCTGCGACCAAGAGGTGCCGTGGACCGAGTCGTAGGCCCGCACCTTGTCCTGGAAGTGGCTGCGCGTCGCGGCGTTGCCGAAGCCGATGCCCTCGGCGCGGTTGTAGGTCAGGATCGATCCCCAGCCGCTGAAGAGCTCCTGCTGCAGGAAGTCCTCGAGCTGATAGAAGCGCGTGGCGACGGTGGCGTGGGGCACCGGGATCCCGCCAGGCGTCGTCTGCGCCGGGAAGCCGCCGGGCGTCGCCTCCGCCGGGACCCCGCCGGGCATCGCCGGCGGCAGCGCCGGGTCCCTGCCCGCTGCTTGGAGCGGCGGGGCCTTCACCGGCACCAGGTCGGCCGGCATGCCGTGCAGGATGAAGACGTTGGCCTGCTTGGCCCAGACGGCGCGCACCAGGTCCGCGGCCCACGGAGGCAGCGCGGCCAGGAAGGCCGGGGAGGGAGCGGCGGCGGGCGGCAGCGCTACGGCCCTTCCTTTGCCTTTTCGGGAGCGGGGGTGGCGGCGGTATCGGAGGCGGCCCCGGTCGGGAACGGTGCCGCCTCCTTGGCGGCGTCAGGTGGGCGCAGCCCCATCTCGGTCTCGAACTCGGTCAGGATCGACTGTGCCTGCAGGCGGCGGGCGGCGTGCTCGTTCTTGATCCGCTCGACGTTCATGCCGCCGGTCGCGACCTCGACCGCCGCCTTGGCCTCGGCGGCGCGCTGCTTGATCTGGTCGAGGTACTTGTCGGTGGTGGCGGCGGTGCCGTAGCTGTCGAGCTCGGCCAGCGCCGAGGCGGCGCTCTTCATCACCGCGGCCTTCTTCGACTCCTGGATTGCCCGGCGGCTCTGCTCGATCTTGTCGCGGAGCTTGGACTTGATGTCCTCGACCGAGAGCTGGGCGTTTTCGAAGGCGTGATTGGCGGCCTCCAGCTGATCGCGGGTCGAAGCCAGGTCCTGCCGCACCTGCTGCAGCATCACGGCGTTGTCCTCGGCGATGTGCCGCGATTCGGGGCTGCCCTCCTTGAGCGCTGCCTGGATCGAGGCGGTCAGCTGCTTCTCTTTGGACGCCAGCTCGTCCTTCTCCTGCTCCAGGCGGATCGAGGTGGCGCGGGTCGTGACCAGCACCTGATTCAGGCGCGGCAGGGTGTTGCGCATCTCCTCGATCGACTGCTGCAGCATGACTTCCGGGTCTTCGGCAAAGGAGATGAAGAAGCCGAGCCACGATTTGAAAAGGCGGGAGATCCGCTCGAACATAGCTCCTCCTCGCGGGCAGCCGACTGCCGCCGGCGTTGACACCTGCAGTGGACCAGGCCGAGCCTAGGCGGTCGCCGCCGGACTGTCAACGACCGCCGAGGCGCCAGGCCCCTGCCGCCGGCGCCGCGGCGGCTGCCGGGAGCCAGCGCAGGTTGGTCAGCGGCGCCAGGGTCAGTCCCAGGGAAGCCAGGCAGGCCAGCGGGTTGAGCGCCGCCGCCTCGCGCGCGCTGAGTGGGCGGACGCTCCAGACCTCCCGAGGCAGGCGCGGATAGCTCGGATCGCAGTCGCGTTGCAGGAACGCCGACAGCACCCAACAGCCAAGAGTCCGTCGTGCCGCGGTCATACTGCCATTCTAGTTGGCTCCGCGGGGCTTGGGCTCCCCCTTCCCCTCCCCTGCTCTCCACTGCGGCCGTTTTGTCCGCCGAGCGGATGCCGCCGTCGTATCGCGGGCTTGCTATAATCTCCCCAGCGACCGAGATCCCGATGGCCGAAGAAACCGCCCTCCGCACCCTGGAGAGCACTGGCGCTCTGTCGGCCATCGAGCGCGAGCGCTTCCACTCCTACTCGCAGCTGGTGCGCAACCTGCACTGGCTGGCCGCGGCCCTGGTCGTGCTTTACGGCCTGCTGGCGCACGGCGTCAAACTCTCCGCGGTGCTCGCCGGCGACGTACGGCTGGGGTCCGACCTGGGGACACTCCTGGTGTTGGCGGCCGCCATGGTGCTCTACACCCTGGCGCTGCACTCGCGGTTCTTCGCCCGCTTCACCGTCGAGGAGCGGATGTGGGCCGAGAACGGCATCGACCTCTCCTGGATCACGGCCGTGGTGTTGTTCACCGGGGCGACCGTCAGTCCCTTCTTCTTTCTCTACTACATCGTCCTCTATGCCAGCACCCCGTCCACGAGCCGGCGGCAGACCTACGGCAAGGCCGTCGCCATCACCATCCTGGTGTTGGGCATCATCCTGCCGCTGGGAGCCGGTACCCCCAGCGGCAACGGTGCCGCGTCGCCAAGCTGGGACGTGCTGAGCCTGGTCGGGAACCTGGTTTGGCCGCTTGCCGGCGTCTGGTTGGTGGCCTACTTCTCCGCCGAGGCGGGAACCCTGGGCGCGAGCCTCCATCAGTCGTTGTTCCTGGCGGCCCACACCGACGCCCTGACGGGTCTGCCCAACCTGCGCTACTTCACCATCGCCGCCGACCTGCGCAGCAAGCTCGGCGGCTTTTACACCATCGTCATGGTGGACGCCGACCATCTCAAGCAAGTCAACGACACCCACGGTCACGCCATCGGTTCGGACCTGATCCGCACCGTCGCCGACGCCATCCGCAGTGCCGCCCGCAGTGGCGACGATCTCTGTTCCCGCATCGGTGGCGACGAGTTCATCGTCCGTCTGGCCAGTGCCTCGGAGGCCGGTGCCCTGGCCTACTGCCGCCGAGTGCGCACCTATCTGGGAGAGCATCCGCTCCGCCTCGACGCCACGACCCTCCTGCCGATTTCGGTTTCGATGGGAGTGGCGGCGTTCCCCAAGCACGGCAAGAGCCTCTCCGAGGTCACCAGCCGAGCCGACCAGGCCCTCTACCGCAGCAAGCAAGAAGGCCGCTCCCGCGACCGCGTGTGGGCGGCGTGAGGGCGGAGAGCGGTGAAGTGACTGAAAATCACGGGGTCGGCGGTTCAATTCCGTCCCTGGGCACCATGTAAACTATAGTAAATACATCAGCTTAGTGGATATGGCTGACGCTGGGCGTTGCCGTGAGTTGTGGCTAGGTAAGCACTGGGTAATCACCGTAGGTCTCATCGAAGCGTGCTGTAGCGGGGTGAGGTTCGCTCAGGCCAGCGCATACAAGTCGATCTCCCTTGGGCGGCTTCCGAGTGCCGTGTGTTAGGCTAGGCTAGCCTCTAGCCGCAGCCGTTAATGGCGATGCCTTTGTGGGTTCTGCCTCAATGCTGGCGGCATCGATAATTTTTGTTAATGCTGATAAGATAATGGTCATTACTCACAACGCGGTCCCCTTGTTCTCAGACCTCGCTCTTCACTTCGTGCTGCAGGGGCAACTCGAAAGGGTTCCCGATTCAGTAATTGCTCTCGATAAGGCTCGCTTTCAGTCTGAGTCAGACGGGTTCCTCGCCGCATCGGTAGCGACGCAGCTCTCTGATCGAGCCCATACAACTCATCGAATCAGGAATTTCCGTATCGTCGGAAGATGCAAAAATCGACGTGAGTCACGATCCTATGCGCGCCCTCGGGAGCAGTTTTGGCCCCTTGCACATGGACGGTTTGGAGATCACTTTCGCAGTGCCGTTCTCTGGTGACCCCGAATTGTTTCGATGTAGACCGAATCACTATAGCCTAAATGTTCCCATGGCGGTCGTCCATGGCAACGAGCTATTGTTCTCATATGGATGCCCAGACAGGAATGTCGATGAGGCGAAAAGGCAATTCGAGCGCGACCTTAAGAACCTTGGCGACTGGCTTCCATCGGTTAATGATCAGGTCAGTGGTTTCAATTCGAGGCTTGAGGCGAGCGTACGCGAGCGAGTGGTTGTTCGGCGCCAGGAACTTGAACGCACGGCAACAGCATTAGATGGGCTGGGTTTTCGCGTCCGCAACGAGAAAGCGGCGTATGTTCATGCGGAGAGAGCTGCCCCTGAGCCAGGAGCTAGTAGTACTACCTCGGTACAGGAGGCGAAAGGTGCTCGAGCCGCTAAGAAGCGTGATAGTACTCGAAAACTCTATGATGTAGCGCTCTCCTTCGCAGGCGAGGATAGAGATTACGTCGACCAAGTCGCCGAGTTGCTTAGGGAGATGAAGGTCGAGGTGTTCTACGATCGCTTCGAAGAGGTTAAGCTCTGGGGAGCAGATCTTGCAGAGCACCTAGGGAATGTCTACTCTAAGGATTCTCGCTTCGTCGTTCTCTTCGCCTCCAAGCACTACGCAGAAAAGGCTTGGCCGACCCACGAAAAGCGGTTTGCGATAGCAAACCTCATCGGTGGCAGTGGGAGTTGCTTGCTGCCGGTCCGGTTCGACAACACGGAGATTCCGGGCCTTCCGCCCACGATCGGCTTCTTGGATCTCCGGGTTCTGACGCCGGCCAAGCTAGCTGCGTTAATTAAGCAAAAAATAGCGTCCGATGCAGATGTTCACTGAGTTCGATCGTGGCGGAATGGAAAGGTGACCGCTTATAGATGGGGGCCAATCCAGCCAATGCGCGTCTTCTTCTCGCCGTCGTCAAAGTCAAAATAAACTCTGACGCATCGATCTGGCGAGGTCACATCGCTTGGCTTGAGATGAAGATTGAAGGCTCTGCGACCACCAGAGCCGTCGCCCCAAGTACGGATAGCTTGTTCGCTTGGCGAATTCCGTATCGTTTCAGACTCCTGCGAACAGCTAACACCACGCGACTCAAGCCACTTTACCGTCGTCAGGCCGAGCGGCCCTCTGCGTCTAGCTTCGGTGAGATTAGCCAACTCTCTGAGATAGGATAGAACCTTATCAGGCGGCCCGGCGTCACTGGCGAGTTGGCCAATTCCGTCCTCCACGTTCTCACCGAAGATAAGTGCCTCGCCAAACTGATCTAATGCCTCTAGATAAGCCTCCTCGACCGTTGACGGAGGTACCTCGGGATCGGCTCGATTGCTCCTGGTTCCTGGTCTCTCCACCTCACGGCAAGCTGGAGATCGCGAACTTGTTGGCGCAAAGAGGCGTTTTGCTCTTCCCGCTGGTCAAGAGCCGCCTGCACCTTAAGCAGCTCGTTGGAGAATCCGTCGGCAAGCGCCTGGTAGTCTGCGTTCTCAACGGCTTTTTTCCGTAAGGCTGAAAGCTCTTCAGCGCTTGAGGTGCGCCGGATTAGGCCGAAGATTGGGGCTTCGGAGACGGCGAAAGCAGATTGGCCAAGAATGCGCCTGCGCAACTGAGACCGGATACGCATCGCGGCACTTTCGGTGTCAACTACACCCGAAAGCAATCGCCGAGTTGTCCAAAGGGGATGCTCGTAGGGACCTGAACCCGCGCCGATCCCGGGCCAGTAAAGGCGGATCGCTCCACCGTAGCACGACCACTCCTTTCCTTTCCGTCGCGTGATCCTCCAAGATGCCGCCGGATCTAGCCGGGCTACAGCTGCAAGGCCAGCGAGGTCCTTGGCCAGTGCCTCGACAATTCCGGGATAGAGTACTGCTCCATATTCATCCGAAACAGCCACGACGGGCACTGACCTCGTGGGGTCCCACGCGGAGTCTGTAAACTCGTCACCGCCATCGTCGCCACTTAATATCTTCGCGGATGACGGCAATAAAGTTCCAGCATAGGCCCAAGTTGCGGGCATTTCGAGAAGGCTTCTGATAAGGCGTGGGCAATGAACGTCAAGTGAAAGCGGGGTCAAGGTTGTAGAAGCTGCCGCAAGGCTTACCGCAACGTCAAGGCTGCCAGGCGAGTCTGCAATGCCAACATAGGTCCGGAACCAGCCATTTCCCGTGGGTTCAGTTAAAACAACTCCTTCACTGTCCCGAGAGAGCTTTGCGTAGTTGATCTGACAAGAGATGCGATGCGCCCGTCCTGAAGTGCTAACTGGTTGCTACCTCGTTCGGCGGTACCCTTTGAGCCGAGCCATTCATCGACCCTTCCAAGAACCGCTGATGCCTCCAGAGTACCTGGGGAGGGTCCCGACTGAGCGTGGAGTGCATAGGACGCGAGTTGCCGCACGAGGGCTATCTAGCAGGGGCCGTCGGCCGAGAAAAGTAGGGCGGGGCGACTTGATGCGCATCCCCCATTCCGTTCCCGCCCAGGCTGGCAACAAGACGTGCGGGCCGCCGGCACTACTCCTCGGCCGGGTCTGGTTCGTCGGCGGCCCCGGCGAGGCTCCTGTGAATTCGCGAAGCGTTCTCAGACGTGAGCCAGCGAATCAAATCGGGAGCGACGGTCTGGTTAGCATCAGCGGCCAAGTCCTAGTCCACGTTCCAGGACTCTCTCGACCGCTCGGATGGCGAGCTCGACGGCGAAGGGAAGTTCTCGGGCGAGCGCCGAGACGGCCAGCCTGGCCGCTTCCGGACCTATCTCGCGGACGATGGCCTCGATCGCCTTCTCGGGTCCCTTCATCGCCTGCTCCACTCGCTGCAAGGCCTGTTGAGGTGTTGCAGCTGGTCGCGCAGTTTGGGCAGGCTCTCGCCGATGGCGTTCGCGGCCTGCTGCGCCTGGGCTGCGGCGCGCTCTGAGCCGTGATAGCGATCGAGAGCGGAGCGCAGGGTGGGCACGGCGCCGAGGGCCTCCTGCTGGGTCCGATCGGGCCGGCGGAGGAGGCTCTCCGCGCGACCGTGGACCTGGCCGTAGACGGCGGCGTGGCCGGCTCTGAGCCGCTCGACGCACGCGGGTCGGCGGTCAGGCGCTCGACCACCTGGGCCGGATGGGTGTAGACGCGCCCGGCCGCCTACACCAGGTTGGCGCGATCGGCGGCGAGGTCGCGCGCGGCGGTGACGGCATGCTCGACGATGGACAGGTCCCAGCGGACGTGCTGGATCTCGTGGCGTAGGTTGCTGGCCTGGTTCTCGAGCGGCGCGAGGCGGGCGGCCTGGCGCTCGATCGCGGCGGCGGCGTAGTCGCGGGCGAGATCCTTGGAAGGGGCGCGGGACAGGGCGCGGTCGAGGTGCTCGCGGTCGGCGAAGGTCTGGCGGTCGGTGTAGACCTGGACGCCCTCGCGATGGCGGGTGAGGGCGACGTAGGAAGCGTTGCGGTTCATCAGCGGGTCGGCGAGGACGTAGGTGCGGTCCACCGTGGCGCCCTGGCTCTTGTGGATGGTGACCGCGTAGCCGTGGGCGATCCGGTCGTACTGGCCGGGATGGAAGGCCACCCGGCGGCCGTCGTCGAGGCGGGCGACGAAGCGGTCGGGCGAGACGCGCTCGAGGGTCGCCAGGGTGCCGTTCTTGACGCCGACGGCCTGGCCCTTGGCGCGGCCGAGGTTGGTCACCTCGCGGCCCTGGTGGTCGTTCTTGAGGAAGACCAGGCGGTCGCCGGCGGCGTAGTCGGCGCCGGCGACGGTGACGCCGGCGCCGAGCTCGCCCGCGGCCAGGCGCTGGTCGCGGATGCCGGTGTTGAGCCGGGCGACGTCGTCGTTGCGGTAGGCGAGCACCAGCTGGCCGCGGCCGGGGTCGGCGGCGCGATCGGCGGCGTAGCGGGCCGAGGAGGTCGGCGCGGGCGGCGTCGCGGGTGTCGGCGACGTGGAGGCGGCCGGCCTGCTGGTAGGCGTCGAGGGCCGGCGCGACCCGGCCGCCGGCGAGGTCCTCGGACGCCTCACGCTGCCAGGGCTCGGCCTGGCGGCGGATGGTTTCGAGGCGGGCCGGGGCGTGCTGCTCGAGCAGGCCCCGGTAGGCGTCGCCGGGGCCGATCGGCTTGAGCTGGTCGGGATCGCCGAGCAGGATGACCTTGGCGCGCTGGCTGGCCGCGTGGTCGAGCACGCGGGAGAGCTGGCGGGCGTCCACCATGCCGGCCTCGTCGATGACCAGCACGCAGCGGCGGTCGAGGATCTCGCCGCGGTCCCAGGAGTACTCCCAGCTGTGGAGGGTGCGGGAGTGGATGCCGGTCTCGCGCTGCAGGGTGTCGGCGGCCTTGCCGGCCAGGGCGCCGCCGAGCACCTCGTAGCCAGCCTCGCGGTAGGCCTCGGCGATGGTGGCGGCGGTGGTGGTCTTGCCGGCGCCGGCGCGGCCGACGATGAGGGCGAGGTCGTCGCGGGTGGTGGCGGCGAGGACGGCGTCGCGCTGCTCGGCGGAGAGCCGCGGCGCGCGGTCGAGGGCGCGCTGGACGTCGCCGGGATCGAGGCGAGGTCCTGGCGGGCGGCGAGCTCGCCGGCGGCGTGGAAGAGCCGCGCCTCGTCGCGCAGGTAGTCGGCCGCAGCGTAGTGGGTCACGCCGCGGGCGTCCCTGCCGACGCTCACAGTCTCGCCGCGGTCGAGCGCGCGCTCGGCGAGGGCGTGGCTGTCGCGCTCGTGGAAGGCGGCGCGCTGGACGTCGGCCTCGGTGAAGGTGGCGCGGGTCGCGGTCAGGCGGTCGATCAGCGCCGCGGCGCGCTCGCCGCGGGTGGCGCCGGCGAGGGGCTCGCGCTCGCGGGCGCCGGCCTGGCGCTGGACCTGCGGCGGCTCGGGGTGGCGCTCGCGGTGCTCGCGGAAGGTCTCGCCGAAGCGGGCGGCGAGCTTGGGGCCGCTCAGGTTGCGGTCGACCTTGGAGAGCGAGACGCGGCGGCTGCCGTCGGTGACGACCAGGCCGGAGCCGCGCTCGGCCGGTTCGAGCCGGTAGCCGAGCTCGGCGAGCCCCGCTTCGAGCTCCACCCAGCCGGTGGCCTGGGCGAAGACGTGGCCGGCCTCCTCGCGGACGCGGTCGGCCAGGGGCTGGACGCCGGTGCGCATGGCCTCGCGGACGGCGCCGGCGCCGAGGTCGGGGGGCGCCTGCTCGCGGCCGGTGCGGCTCAGGTCGTACTCGATCTCGATGGCGGGGATGGCTTCGTGGGCCTGCACCATGTCGCGGAAGGGCCGCCAGGCGAGGCCGTCGTCGCCGATGCGGTTGACGACGATGTGGACGTGCTCCTTCTCGGTGTCGCGGTGGGCGATGAGGACCGCCTGGTGGTCGGCGAGGCCCATGCGGCGGAGGACGCGGCCGGCGGCGTCCTCCCACTGCTCGCGGGTGAGGTGCTCGCCGGCGGCCAGGCTGAGGCCGAAGTGGTAGACGGGCTCCTCGACCCTGGGGTTCTCGCTGGCCGCGTAGCGCATCAGCTGGGCCGCCTCGGCGGGGTCCTCGGTGTCGAGGTTGCGGGTGCTGGACCAGGCGACCCGTGCGAGGTCGGGGCGGTCGCGGTGCCCCTGCTGGAGGTAGCGGATGAGTCCGCCGAAGCTGCGGCCGAGCCCGGTCCTGGCGCCGGTCCCGGACTTGCGGCCGCCCTTGAAGGTGGTCACCCGCGCGGCTCCACCTGGAGGGCGCGGCGGACGGCTCGCACCTCGGCCAGGACGCTCTGGACGGCGCCGAGGAGCTCGACCGACAGCAGGGTGCCGGAGTGGGCGAGCTTGACCAGCTGGTTCAAGTTGTTGCCGGCCCTGGCGAGCTGGACGATCGCCGCGCGGGCGAGCGGCCAGCGCGCCGTCGGCGGCCGGCCGCGCACCAGGTGGCGCAGGTAGGTGCCGACGGTGACGCCGGCGCCCTTGGCGCGGGCTTCGAGATCGAAGTACTGGCTCGGGGTGAGCCGGGCGCCCACGACGCACGACAGCGGCTCGGGCTCGGCCGCCCCAGCTGCCGGGTCGCCCGCGACGGCGGCGACGGGCGCCGTCCCGGCGGTGGCGAGGGGCGCGCCGGCAGGCGCGTCGCCGGCGGCGAGCTGCTCGAGGACGGTGCGGCGGCACCAGGCGGCGGGCGCGAGCCTGCCCGCCTGCGCCGCGGCGGTCAGACGCGCATGCTCCTCGGGGGTGAGCCGGAAGGCGACGAGGTGGGACCGGCTCATGGCCGTCGCCTCGGTCCAGGGCCTCGCAGGCGCCGAGCGCAGCGAAGGCGCCCTTCCCGCCCAGGCGGTCCGGCGTTGCCGTGGCGGTCCGGGAGCGGGCGGCTGACGCCGGTGCTGGCGGCAACGCCGAAGGCCGGGCCCGACGCCGGTGAGCGAAGGCAACGCCGGTGGGCTGCCCGTCTGAAACTTACCAACGACGCGCAGAAGGTGGCAGCGGCCGGGTCGATGCCGATGGAGCCACGAGCGGCGGGCGGCGAGGCAACGATGATCGACCCCCTACCTGGAAAAGCAGAGATGCAAAGGCCGACGAACGTGCGGCGAAGCCGGCAGGGCCGGCACTTCGACCGGTGAGTCGCACGAGGGTCGGAGAGCGCAGCGGTGACGATCGGGGAGCGGCACCGGATAGCGGGCGTGCGCCGAGCCTCACCGGGCGCGGTGGCGCGGTGCGCGACCTCGCCCGAGTCGGGACGGGTCGAAGGTGATCAGCCGGGACCGGTCCATGGCATTCGAGCCGAAGGCGAGAATGCCCGCCTGGTAACGGAGTTAACAGGCGGCTCTCTTGCTCTCAAGCTCCTCTGAGGCCAACGTATAAGCCTGTGGCGTGCTAGACATCCTCATACGACCATCATATCATGATATAGACCATGAATAGAGGGTCACAGTGGAGTCAAGGTGCGGTGGGAACGCCTGCCAGGGCCTCCATTGGCCCCTTCAACCTGCGCCGGCTCGCCCGGCCCTACGACTGCGAGGTGCTCGTGATGTCCGTCCTGCTCAACACCCGACAAGCCGCCGAACGCTGCAACCTGTCGCCGCGGACGCTCGAGAAGCACCGGGTCACCGGCGGCGGCCCGCCCTTCATCCGGCTGGGAAGCGCCGTCCGCTACCGGCTCGAGGATCTGGACTCCTGGATCGCGGCGAACCGGCGGCGAAGCACCTCCGACGACCTGGCCGTCCGCGGCTGAGCGCGGCGCTCCCGGCGATGACCTCCGACCGCGCCCAGCTGGCGGCGATCGAACGCGCCCTCGCGGCGAGGCAGGCTCGCCGCGAGGGTCCCGAGCTGCGCTTCCTCTGCCCGGCGCACGAGGACCGCCATCCCTCGGCGCGCTGGAACCGCGAGAAGCGGACCTGGTTCTGCGACGTGTGCCAGGCGGGCGGCGGCTGGCGCGACCTCGCGGCGCGGCTCGGCCTCGAGCTGCCGGCCGCCGGCGGCGAGCTGCTCGCCGAGGTCGAGGCGGTCTACGACTACCGCGACGGCGACGGCCGCCTGCTGTTCCAGGTGCTGCGCAAGCGGGGCAAGCCCTTCGCCTGCCGCCGGCCGCTGCCGGGCGGCGGCTGGGCCTGGAACCTCGACGGCATCGAGCGGGTGCTCTACCGGCTGCCGGAGACGGCGGCGGCGATGGCGGCCGGCGAGCCGGTGTTCCTCGTCGAAGGCGAGAAGGACGCCGACCGCCTGGCGGCGCTGGGCCTGGCCGCCACCACCAACCCCGGCGGCGCCGGCAAGTGGCGGGCGACCTACGGCGCGGCGCTGCGCGGCGCCCGGTGGTGATCCTGCCGGACCACGACCTGGCGGGCCGGCGGCATGCCGAAACCGTCGCCAGAAGCCTGACGACGATGCGCGGTGCGCCGCGGCGGAGGTGCGGGTGCTCGAGCTGGCGGGTCTGGCCGAGAAGGGCGACGTCTCGGACTGGATCGCGCAGCGGGAGCGCGCGGGCCGCACGGCGGCGGAGATCCGCCGCGAGCTCGAGGAGCTGGCCGCCGCGGCGCCCGCGGCGTTGCCGGCGGACCTCTCGCCAGCGCGATCCCCGGCGGGGCGTCCGTCGCGTGTCCGGCGCGCTTCGGACATCCCGCCGCAGGCGGTGGTCTTCCTCTGGCGGCCCTACATCGCGTGCGGCAAGCTGACGCTGCTCGAGGGCGATCCCGGCCAGGGCAAGAGCTGGATCGCCGCGGCGCTCGCCACCGCGGGCTCGCGCGGCCAGGGCCTGCCGGGCGCGGCGCCGTTTGCGCCCTTCCGCACGCTGATCTTCACCGCCGAGGACGGCCTCGGCGACACGCTGCGCCCGCGGCTCGACCTGCTGGGCGCCGACTGCGACGCGGTGCTCCTGCACGACCAGCCGCTCGACCTGGCCCAGGCCGACGACTTCGCCGAGATCGAGCAGGCGCTGGCCGAGCACCGGCCGCGCCTGGTGATCCTGGACCCGATCGTGGCCTATCTCGGCGCCAAGACCGACGCCTATCGCGCCAACGAGGTGCGGGCGATCCTCGCGCCGCTGGCGCGGCTCGCCGACCGCCACGGCTGCGCCGTGCTCGCCGTGCGCCACCTCAACAAGTCGCGCGGCAGCCGCAGCATCTACGCCGGCCAGGGCTCGATCGACTTCACCGCCGCGGCGCGCTCGGTGCTGCTGGCCGGCTGCGGCGCCGACGACGACGCCGAGCGGGCGCTGGTGCACATCAAGTCCAATCTTGCCGCGGTCGGGCCGACGCTCGCCTACGCCATCGACGAGCAGGGCTTCCGCTGGGCCGGGGCGAGCCCGCTGCGCGCCAGCGACCTGCTCGCCCCGGAGGCCACCGGCAACGACCTCTCGTCGCTCGACGAGGCGCGGGCCTTCCTGCGCAGCCTGCTCGGCGCCGGTCCGGTGGCCACCAACGAGATCTGGGCCGCCGCCCGCCAGGCGGGGATCGCCGAGCACACCCTGCGCCGCGCCAAGCAGCTGGAAGGCATCGCGGCCCGGCGCCAGGGCTACGGGCCCGGCGGCAGCTGGCGCTGGTCGCTGGACGGGCTGCCGGCGGCGCCCGAGGGGGAGAGGTGATGGCCAGGCAGGGTCGCGGCGGGGCCAAGGCGTCCATAGATGACCAAGCTCCCATATATGGGGAGCATGGTCATCTATGGGCGGGAATGCGGGCGCGGCAGGCCCCTTCCGGCAGGCCGGTGCGCTTTGCCCGGGCATGCTCCGGCGCGCGCCGGCGAACGCGGGCGGGCGTGGGACGGCGCGGGGCGGCGAGCCGGCCGCAGCCCGCGTGCGGCTCGGCGCCGGGGCGTGGCAGGCCGGGCCGGCGCCGGCTTGGCCATCTATGGGAGCGGCAACCCCAACCTCGGCGGACCTGGTTGCGGGGCGCCGAGCGACCCTGGAAACGTGAGACGGACGAGCCGGAGACCGCATGACATCTCGCCGCGCCGGCCTCGCCATCGCGCTCGCCGCCATCGCGGTGCAGGCCCCGCGTCTCGTTCTCGCGCTGCTCGGCGCCGATCGGATGCCGGTCCCGGCCCCGACCGAGCGTGCCCTCCTCGTCCTCGCCGGCGTCGGCACCGCCCTGGTGCTCACCGGCGGCAATCTCTACCTCGCCCACACCGTCGCCCAGGTGCGGCCCTGGCGCCGCACCCTGGCCGCCGCCTGGCTGCCGGTGCTCGCCGCCTCCGGCGGCCTGGTGCTGCCGCTGATCGTCGCCGGGCTGTCCGCGCGCACCCTGCCCCAGGTGCTCGGCGCCGGCAGGCTCGCGTGGACGTGGGCGCTGCTCGCCGCCCTCGCGCACGAGCTGACCGCTGCCGGCTGCGTGCTCGCCAGCGCTGCCTGGGCCGCTCAAGCTGGTGGCGCTGCCGGAGTCGGGACGGCGCCGCGGGTCGCTGCCGCCATCGACCTGCCGGCAGGCAGCGACGCGTCCTGCCGGCAGGAGCGGCAGCTGGTGCTGCGCTGCCGCAGGCTGCGGCGCAGGGAATCGCTTGTCGCGCGGGTTGCGGCCGCAGCTTCGTCTCCCAGCAAGCCGAGATCGCTCATCTTCGTCATTGCCCCCGCCGCCAGGCCCAGAGCCGGCGCGGAGCCCGCGAACTGACCGCCGCTCCAGGCCAACTGGTGCAGCTGGCAGGCGGGCGTTGCCGGCACTCTGGCAGGTCGCTGCCGGAGCTCCGCGGTTCTGGTGGTTGCCCGGTGCCGGCGGTGGTGCCGGCTCGCTGGCTCCTTCCCGGCAGCGTGCCGGCAGCCGCCTCTTGGACCTGCCGGCACGGTGCCGGCACTCCCGCGAGCCCTGCCTGCACCTCAGCGAGTCCTGCCGGCACTCCGGCGAGCCCTGCCGGCACGCCAACCGGCAGGCTGCCACGGCCTGCCGGCGGCTGCCGGTCGAGCACGCTGGCAGCGGTTCGGGGATCGCGCCTGCCGTGGCCGCCCGGCGAGCGGTTCGCCGATCGGCGATCGGCTGCGGGTGGCGCTCGCAGCGGGTCGCTCGCGGAGCTGCCGTGGGCAGCGGCGTCGGGTTCGCGAGTCCCGGCGGCAAGCGCAGGTCGCCCGTGCTGCGCAGCGTCGCCAAGCGAGGCAGGCTGCCGGCACTCTCCGGCACGCTGCCGGTGCTGCGATTCGCGGTTGGGTCGGACGCGAGCCGTCGGATCTCTCAACGGCAGGGTCGGTGGCCGCGAAGGCGGCAGCGGCGATGCAAGGGCAGGGCAGCCAGGAAAAAAAGCAGTGGTTGCACCGGCATCGTCGTCCAGCTCGACGGACCAGCGACAGCCAAGACGCCGCTGCCGGCGAGCGGGTGCGCTGGCGCCGAGCGCGCTCGACCCATCAGAGCCGCTGGCACCGCGTTGTCGGTCTTCGCGCCCAGAGCGAAGCGGAGGGCGCAAACGATCGGCCCCGGGCGCCGCCATCGGTTCCTTATGGCAGGTTGGTGCTTGCCCGTGGGCCGTCCTTGTTGAGTGTGGATGAATTGTTAGCAGCGCTCGCGAAGCGAGCGGAAAAGCGGTCATCACGGCGCTGGGCCAACGCGAGCGCAGCGAGCAGGCCGGGTGAGGGCGAGTGAAGCGACCGAACGCCTTCCGCGACCGCCTTCCTCCTCCTCGTGCTTGCTCCCTTCTCGCGGCCGGTGAGCCGGCCAGTCAGTCGCCGGCATCTCCGTCGTCGGGCAGGGCCGGTGCAGCAGCTGCCGGCAGGGTGCCGGCAGGCTGAGGCACGATGCGGCGCCTGCGGCGCGGTGCCCGCTCGACTGCTGCGGCGCCGACCAGCGAGGCAGCGAGTGGCGTGCGCGTGCGGGGTCGGGCGCGCAGGCGGCAGCGCTCGCTTTGCCGGCAGCGACGCTCAGTCGCTGGCAGCGGCGCTGGTGATCGCCGGCAGCGGGGCCGCGGCGGTGGTGCAGCCGCAGGCTGGGCACGGAGCGGTGCTCCTGCCGGGACCGCGTCGCACGCGAGCTCTGAGCACTCTCAACGGCAAGGTCGGTGGGCGCGCAGGCGGGCAAGGGCGATCCAAGGGCAGGGCAGCCAGGAAAAAAACAGCGCTGGCGCAAGACGACTTCATCCATCGCGCGCAGAAAGACACCCCAGCTGCGGCGAGGATCCGGCCGGCCGGCGCGATCGTGCGCTGCTGTGGCTGTCCTGGGCGAGCGGCGCCCGCCGGAGCGAGATCGCGAAGGTCCGCGTGGAGGACCTCGAGCCGATCGCCGGCGGCTTCCGCGTGGGCCTCTTCCGGCGGGCCGCCGCGGACGGTCTTTCGACGATCGCCCTGCTGGGACCCGCCGCCGAGGCCATGGCCGCATGGCTCGCCGCCAGCAGTTTCGTCCGCGGGCCGGTGTTTCGCGCCATCGACCGGCACGGCAACCTGGGCCGCAGTGCGCTCACCGCCCAAGGGGTCGCCGTGGTGATGCGGCAGCGCTCGGAGCGCGGGCGGGTTCGTCCGGTTCAATGGTAGCCTTGTGAGCGTCGAAGTGGCCCTATGGGCGGCACGGCACCAGATCCGACAGAGGAGTGACGACATGAACGTACATCTCTCGGCGGAGGTCGAGCAGCTCCTGCAGGACAGGGTCGCGAGCGGCCGCTATCGCTCGGCGGATGATCTGATCAGCACGGCTCTGCAAGCGCTCGATGAGCAAGAGCTGGCTCTAGATGCGCGAGCGGAAGCCTTCAAGACGGAGATCGAGCGGCGGCTGGCAGGCGGGCCAGCGACGCCGATGGACTTCAGCGAGGTCAAGCGGCGCATCCGCGCCGAGGTGGAAGCGAGGAAGGACCGGCCTCACCAGTAGCAACGCCATGCGAAGGGTGAGGACGTTTCCGGCGGCGGAGGAAGACCTCCTCGAGATCGGCCTCTATATCGCCCGGGAGGTCGTAGACACCATACCTGACGATTCCTCAGTGCGGCCCCGTGTGCGGCGCCGCGGCGTAGATCGCCGCGATTTCGCTCGCGCTACGAGCGATGTTGGAAATCCTGATCTCGTCAAACACCCCGCCTATCCGGCCGTTAGAGCTGGCGGTTTGGCCAAAGAACGTATGGTTGTCAAGGTATAGCGGAGCAGTCGTGTCTACGACGAGGCCCGGAGCGGTATTCCCAACTTGCTCCAGGACGCCATTCACGTACACGCGGGTTTTCTGTCCGTCGTAGGTGCCAACGATGTAGTACCACTGGTTTGGCAAGTGGTGGACGGTAGAATTGGCCTGGGATCCTTGCCCGGAGGCAAGAATCGCCATCGCAGCCGTAAAGTAGCTGAAGCTTGAAGCAGGGTCGTTGTTGCGCGTCATCGTGATCTCGTAGAGGTCGTAAGGAGGCGTTTGATCGCCGCGCCCGGCGATGGTTTCGTTCGCGTTGTCGGCTCCAAGATCGAACCCGGTCGGGTAGACCCATGCCTCGATCGTCATCTGGGCCATGCCGCGGAGCGAGGGTTTGTCGGGCACCGTGATGTAATCACCATCCCCGTTGCCCCGGAACTGACGTCCGTGTCCGAAAAGGCTTGGCACGATCGTCGTACCGGTGGCGACGCCAGGATTGACCCCAGTGGCATCGGCGACGACGTTGCCGGGCGCATCCTCGAAATGGTAGAGGGCCACGGTATTGGCATCAACTCCGTATGGCTCAGGCGGCCCCGCAGCGCAGGGCAAAGCCGATGTGTCTTGGACTGGCAGCGCCGCGGTCAGATCCGGGCTATGGTAGGTGGCGTGGTTACCGGTTGTCGTGTCGGTGACCGTGACCGTGAAGCCGACGTTGGTAGTGGCCGCGAAGAAGACCCAGTAGTTTGAGTTCAGGGAGCAGCCGTCGATGACCTTGATCAGCATTTCCGGGTTCGTGGCGCCGAAAAACCAAAACAGACCGCCCTCGGTAACGCCAAGGCTGGAGAGCGCGATGGCATTGCCAGATCCGGACTCGCCACCGCTCTGCGATGTGCTGTACGCGACCTTGACCTGGAAGCGGCCGTCGATGCAGAGAGTCGTGGCGTTGGGCGTGCAACCGCTTGCCGGGGTGGAACCCGAAAAATCAAACGTAAACCCGCTGAGCGTCAGGAAGTCAGTAAACATTCCGGGGCCAGTCGGCGAAAACTCGACGTCGAATGTCAGTTGCTGGCCGCCACCGACAAAGACCGGCAGGGTCACGGGCGTGCCGCTGCTGCAATCGTAGGCGCCACCGATGTACGGCTGCAGTTGGTAGTTGAACGCACTAAACGGCGCTAACAGGTCGTGGTCGAGCGTCGCGGTGCCTGATACATCGCAAGTGCAGCTGCTTGTGTCACTGCAGAAGCACAACTGGAAACAGGCTCCCGAGGTGGTGCCGATCGAAGTCACGGGAAAGGTCCAACTGACGTCCTGGACGGTGATTGGAGACGACGCGGTGCCGGTCGTAAGCACGGAGTGACCTGCGGCCGTCCTGGGACCAGCGGCAACGAGCCGGCCTGGAAAGGCGCAGAATACCAAGAACAGAATGGGAAGAGAGAGACACCTCGTCGTTTGATTGCGGGTAAGGTCGTTAAGAAAGCTGATCAGATTCTCGTACGACAACCGTGCCGCCATGATTCGTTCCTTTCTCCGCATCGACAGATCATACGCGAACCGCTCGCTGCTGCGACAGAACTCAATCAACCCCGAAGGAGTAAACCCGCTCGCCGGCCGCGAAGAAGCCGATGCTCCCTTGCGGCACGAACCCAAACTCGCCAGGCTTCAAGGGTGTCTCCGGTGTGATCTTGAAGTAGCCTTCTGCCGTTTTCTCGAACTTGAAGGGGACCAGATCCTCGGCCGAGATGTTCCAAGAAGCGCCAAACGGCGTGATGCGCCCCACGGACGTGTTGCGCTCGTCGCTGCCTTTGTCGAGGCTGAAATGGACCAGAGGGGCATCCGTGGGATTGATGCAGCTCAGGAACTGCGTCCGGCCGCTGACGCGGAGGCCGGCTCGGATCAGGTGGAGAACCAAGAGCCTGGCGTGGACGACGAATCCCACGGTTTCGATCGTGCCACGTTCGTAGTTCATGTCTACCCGATTGCCCTTGTCCGGGTCGGAGTACCACATGGCCGGCGAAGCGCCCGAAAGCCAGAGGGGCTGTCCGCCAGGAGGTACCTGGCAGGGTGCCGGGCCCTGGCCAGTGCTGGGCCCCGGCGGCAGGTTCCCCTCGTACGCGGGGTTCACCATGACCCGGATGATTTCGGCGCCGACCCCCGCCTTCTTGAGCGCGACCAAGGCGCTCGGCGAGGTGTCAAAGGCGGTTTTCGAGGTCTTGATCTTCTCGATCACCAGACCTTCGTCCAGGCCCGCCTGCACCATGGTGACGATGTCTTCGTTGGTGAGCGGCTTCGGCGCCTCTGCCGCTGCCCCGAGGCAGGTCCCGGCGACGAGCAGCATAAGGGGCACAAGAAACGAAGAATTGACTACTTTGCATTTCATCGTTGAATCCCCCTCGCTCAGATCCCACCACGATCTTTTGCCGTGCGGCGCCACGTCGCCGTTTAGCCGCAAGCTGGACGCCATCGACTCTGGTCGTTCGCGCCCGACGTTGTGCTGCAACGTCAGCCAAGCTAACGAATGCTGCGAGGCCGTGTCAAGGAAATCTGCCTATGGGAATATGCGGAGACGACTATGGCGAATGCGCGTCCACCCCGGCGGGGCTACAAGCCGTCTTCTGGATCAAACCCGAGAATTTCGGAGTCAAAGGGGGCTCGCTGACCCGCGGTGGGTGGCTGCCACCGGGCCCTCGCCGGCGCTATCGGTGCCGGGACAGGCGCAGAGATGATCGTCAACCTTTCACCGCGCACGACCTGCCAACCGTTGCGGAACACCAGTGCGTTCGCGGGCCGGCACGGCAACCTGGGCCGCAGTGCGCTCACCGCCCATGGGGTCGCCGTGGTGATGCGGCAGCGCTCGGAGCGGGGGCGGGTCGCGCCTCGCTCTCCCGCGCCTGAGTTGCGATAAGGACTTGATATCAAGCGGCAGGCGCACATTGCCGGACGCCTGTGCCCATGGTGCTGGCTGCTGCCGGGTCTGGTTCCGTTAGGAGCTGACGCGGCTCAGGTACTGCAAGCCGTCGTCAAAACGAAAGATCAGTTTGCACTGGCGCGCCGCCAGCTCTGCGACGAGATCCGGATCGTCGAAGTCCTTGGCATCGGCGTTCAGGAAGCAGCTCGAGGCGGTGCCGCCGGAGCGCTCGAGGTGCGAGAGGACCGACGCATAGACGATCGCATCGTAAGGCTGCAGGGCATGGGCGAGACGCTGCCGTGCCGCGGCGCCAAGGATCGCGGCGTCCATCGGCACGACGTCGGCGGCGCGCAGCAGGCGAGCGCGCACGTCCTCCCAGCGCATTCTTTCCTCGTCGGCGCTGTCGATCAGCAGCGATCTCAGGCTGGCGAATTCGGCGAGTCGGTCGCCGAAGGACGAGCTCCGCGCCAGCTCGCGGAACTCGGTGTCGAGATCCCGCTTGATTCGCTCACGCTGCGCACGCCGCAGCTCGAGGGTCCGGTAGGGCTCGACCAGGGAGAAGGCAGGGATCACCAGGCGGGCGGCGCCGCTTTCGGCGAGCTGCAGAATGGCCCCACAGCTGGCCTGGGACTCCTGCAGGAGTGCCAGCTGCAAGACGAAATTGGATTCGACGTAGACGTTCACGCCGCGGTGGCGTACTCGATCTCGCCGCCGGCGACGGCGTCGAGCAATCCGGACTCGACGAGCCAGGGACGTTCGGCGGCAAGCCTCGCGCGCGGCTCCGCCTCCCTCACCAGGTCGGCCAGCCAGGAAGCGACGACCAGCTCGAAAGCCTCAGAGCTGGCCGTCGCGGCGCTGACGCTGTGCCTTGGAAATACGGCGCGAAGAGCGGCCGGGCATCGGCTTCGAAGGAGGGCTCGAAGCGTGCCACCCCGAGGTCGGCGCCCTTCCACAGGTAGAGTCTGTCCGGCGTCGCCAGAGAAAGAATCTCCGCGTGGCGAGGGACTGCCATGGGCAAGGCGGTTGCGCCTGAGCTCGGTCGCCCAGCTCGACGATGTGTTCGTCTTCGACCGGACCTCGACAAGGGTCGTCAGCCGCTCGTCGCGGCTGTGGAGAACGAAATCGATGCCTGAGTCACGAAGGAACATCCTCATCCCCTTCGGGCTTTGAGCGGTGGCTCGCAAAGCCCAGACGCCGAATACTCTACACCTCTCGCGGGCGCTGCAAGATGGATGGAGCGCGCCGAATCGGCGTATGGCCGGTGGTGCGGCGGCGCTCGGAGCGCGGGGCGGGGCGCACGTCGCTCTCCCGCGCCTGGGTTGCGATAAGAATGTGTTATCGCGGCAGCCGCTGTTGGGTCTCGGCAGCGTCACCAGCCACCTCGCGCAAAGAGCGACTGCCCACTGGCCAGCCGCGCCGACCACCAGGTGATCGAGCAGGTTGACGCCGACCACTGCCGCGGCGTGTGCCATTTGGCGCGTGAACCTCAGGTCCTCCGCTCTGGTCGTCTGGTCGCCGCCGGGGCGGGTGTGGAAGAGCACGCAGGCGGCAGCCCCGCGAAGCAGACACTGTTTGAGGATCTCGCGCGGCTCGACCACGGCGCGGTGGAGGGTGCCGCGGAAGATCTCCTTCTCGCCAAGGAGGTGGTTGCGGACGTCGAGGAACAGGACGCCCATCACCTCCTGGTCGCGCTGCCAGTAGCGCAGTGCCAGGAAGCTGGCGACCTCGTCGGGCCGGGTGAGGGGTTGGCGGACCGGGATGCGCTGGCGGGCGAGACGGCAGGCGAGCTCGAGGGCCGCGAGCAGCGCCGATGCCTGGGTGTCGCGAAGCCCCTGGTACCGCAGCATCGATCTCGTCGCTCCCGGAAGGGTGGCGAGCCCGCCCACTGCGCTCAGCAGCTCGCGGGCGAGCCGGACGGATGCGCCGTGGACGCGGCCGCCGGCGAGCAGCACGCCAAGCACCTCGTCATCGGCGATCGCGTGCAGGTGGTGATCGAAGCGGTCGTGCGCGGTCGCTGCCACCGGCAGCGACGCCGGCGTCACACTTCATGGAACGTCACCCCGTAGGGTGCCTCCGGGCGGCCTGGATGCGGACGAGCGCCTGGCGGCGCGGCTCGGGCAGGTCGGAGGTCGCCTCCTCGAGCCGGGTCCAGTGGGCCAGCCAGCGCCCATGGGCGAAAAGCACGACCAAACCGGCCTCATCGGGCGAGTAGTCGGGATACCAGTCGCCGCGCTTGACCGCGGCCGGCGCGGTGAAGTGGACGGCAACCACCAGGTCGTAGAGGGCGCGGCGGGTAGCTTCGGTGTAGACCTCGAGGTCGAGGTCGGCGGGCAGGGACGGGGGATTGATAGCATCCTGGTAGCTTCGCATTGGGCTTGGTCCTTTGCGGAGTCAGGCCTCGGCGGGAGTTGACGCTCTCGTCGGGGCCGTCTTGTCGGAAGGAGGGGGGTCCCCTCTGGAGGCGGCAAGAGTCGATGTCGTCGTCTTGGCTGTGTTCACCTCCCTTTCGGTCCGCGGCGATCCTGAGCGGCACCACCTGGGCCAGGGGGCCGCCGTCGAGGGCCGCGGCGATCTCGCCGGCGATCCGGTCGGCGGCGGCGCGCAGCGGGTCGTTCGCCAGGTGCGCGTAGCGCGCGGTCGTCACCGGCTGCTTGTGGCCGAGCAGCGCGCCCAGGACCGGCAGGCCCATGCCGGCGGCGGCGCCAAAGCTCGCAAAGGTGTGACGAGCATCGTGCAGCCTCACCTCGGGCAGCTGCGCGTGGCGCCGGATGCGCTGCCAGACGTGCTGCAGGCCGACGAAGTGGCCGCCGGAGCTGTCGCCCCAGCAGACGTAGGGATTGCCGTCCTGGCGGTCGAGCCTGGCGAACAGCGCCGCGGCGGCGCGCGCCGAGGGCGATGACCTTGGCGCCGGTCTTCGAGTCGGGGAGCCGGAGGGCGTAGCGCTCGAGGTCCACGTGCTCCCACTTGAGGGTCAGGATCTCGGACTTGCGCGCGCCGGTCAGCAGCAGCAGGCGGATGGCGGCCAGGGCGCTCGGGTGCTCGACGCCCTCGGCCGCGACCAGGGCGGCGCCGAGGCGCTGGATCTCCTCGGCGCCGAGGTATCGCTCGCGCTTGCGCTCGGGTAGCGCTTGAGGTGGCGGCAGGGGTTCGAGGCCGGCGCCCGCAGGCCCCAGCTCTCGGCGAGGTTGAACATGACGCTGAGCAGAGCCAGCACCCGGTTGGCCGCCAGCGGCTTGTCGCCGAGGGCATGGTGGAGCCTGGCGACGTCGGCGGCGGTGATCGCGTCCACCTTCTTGGTGCCGAAGGCCGGCAGGACGTAGCGCCTCAACATCGACTCGTCGGCGACGGCGGTCTTCTTTCTCGGCCGGGCGTGACGCTCCACGTAGAGGGTGGCGAGCTGAGCGACCGTGGGAGCGCGGAGAGCGAGGTGCCTCTCCTCGGCCGGGTCCTGGCCGCGAGCGGCCGCGGCGAGCAGCTGCTGCCTCGCCCCTGGCCTCCTCAGCGGTCAGGCGGCCGTGGCCGGCGATGGTCAGCCGCCGGCTGCGCCCGCCGGCGTTACGGTACTGGATCAGGTAGGACTTGCGGCCGCTCGGCTTGACGCGGATGCCGAAGCCGCTGAGCTCGGAATCGAAGACCACCAGGTCCCGGCCCGGGCGCGGCTTGAGGGCGTCGACGGTGCGTTTGGTGAGCTTGGGCATGGCGTTTCCGGTAAGCTCCGGGTAAGCCCTGGTAAGCAAATCAGAGCGTATCATGGGGAAGCATGAGAGGGCAAGGCAAGCGGTATAACTAGCTGTAGTGAAGTAGATTAGAGGAGCGTGGCGCAAATGTGGCGTTGCTGTGGTACGTCACTGAAAATCACGGGGTCGGCGGTTCAATTCCGTTCCTGGGCACCACTTAACTCATCTAGAACCATATGTTTATGCGCGACGTCGGATGGCCGCCGCGACGCTCAATCCTTGCCTGGGCAGCGCCTGGGCAGCACCGGGAAGAGAGCGCTTGAGTACCCTGGCGCTTGCGGGCGCACCGTCCTGGAGTCATCATTGATTAGCATTCGAGCGATTCGTAACCGCCGATGCGCTTGGAGGAGCCTCGAACGTGAACAAGATTGGCCTTTGGACGTTCTCCGGCAAATCCCTCGCACGGCTCGCCGAAAGCGAATTCCAGCTCGAAGCGCTGCTTGAGGATCTGATAGCGGAGGAGCCCAGCCTCATCCGCGACGGCCTGACCGTCGTCGGCCGGCAGGTCGAGGTCGAGGGTGGCCGCATCGATCTGCTCGCCGTTGACCCGCAAGACCGGTGGGCGGTCATCGAGGTCAAGCGCGGTGCGCTCCGTCGCGAGGCGATCACCCAGGCGATCGACTACGCGGCCTCGATTGAGGCCCTTCCCTCGACGCAGCTTCATGACAAGCTCAAGCCCTACCTCGCTAGCAAAAATCTCGACGTCGGCCACCTCTTCGTCGATCGCGGCGCCAGCGATGGCCACCCTCCGTTTCGCGAGGTCCTGCTCTTCATCGTCGGCACGGGCCGCGGCAGTGGTGTCGAGCGCATGAGCGCCTTTCTCGCGCAGCGCGGGATCCCCATCACCGCCATCACCTTCGATGTATTCGACGCGCCCGACGGCTCCCGTACCCTGGCGCGAGAGATCTCGGAAGCGGAGACGCCGCCTTCGTCCACGAGCCACAGCCGCAAGATGTCGGTGCCTGCCGTCCGCGCACTGGCCAACCAAACCGGTGTCGGGCCACTCGTCGGGCGGGTCCTGGACACCGCCGGGGACTTGCAGCTCTACCTCCGCCCCTATCGGACCAGCGTCATGATCACGCCGCCCAACAACCATACCCGGATGCTCTTCACGATCTGGGGCGAAGGCAAGGACGGCAGGGTGAAGATGTTCGTCGGGCACTCTCCGTTCGCCGAGTACTTCCCCGTTACCGAGCGAATCGTGGCTCGTTTCCTGGGAGAGGAAGGCTGGCGATGGCTGGACAGCCGTGAGATCAAGGTCTTCTCGACTGGCCTACGGGAGCTGATGACGCGGATCGACCCGCTCACCAGCTCGGTTCGGCACTCTCGAAACCGCGCCGACTCGCCAAGGGCCACGCGAGCCACGGAAAGGTTCGCGGCCGATTCCGCCCGTGCCCTGAAGGCCTGGGCGACACGGCGGCGGATGGCGGCCGAGGTACCTAAGACCGCGAAGCAGTCCGGCCGACGGAGACCGGCAGCGACTTGATTTCCCGCGCGCCGCAGTGGCCTCGTTCAACGTGTGTCGTCATGAAGCGACTTAAGATTAAGGTTGGCCCATGAACTCTCAGCCATATCAGGCGCCCGAGGGAGCCACCCCCCCCAGGGTTCCCATTCCGCCGGCTGTTCGAGACGAGGTGCTGAGGCGCTGCAAGCGGCGATGCTGCATGTGTTATGGCCTCAACGGCATATTAGAAATCAAAGATGGACAGATCGCGCACTTAGACCGTGACAGATCCAACGCCTCCATCGATAATCTCGCCTTCCTCTGCGTGGAATGCCATAGCGTTTACGACAAGAAAAGCAACCGCGTACTGTCATACACCCCAGGTGAACTCAAGTACTATCGAGACAAGCTCTACGCCGCGCTGGGCCAAGACCGCGTACGCTGGCAAATTACGCTGGTCGTTCACCGCTCTCGCTACGACCGGGCAAAGCAAGTCATCGCGCAAGCACATGAGATTCTCCGGCAGTTCTCCGGCGACGTGTCAGTTCGTGAGGAGCCTGAAGACTGATATGAGTTCGCAAAGAAAGCTGATCCCCGCGCGCCTCCAGAACGAAGTTCTTCTGAAAAGCCGGCGACGGTGTGCTGTGTGCTATGGCCTCGAACAGGATGCTGATGCCAAGCTAGGGCAAATCGCTATGCTGGCGGCGTCTAATGCCGCCCCGTCTATTGATAACCTGGTTTATCTCTGCGAAGAGCACCACGCAGAATTTGATAAAGGTCGTCTTCCGTTAGAGCTTGTAGCTTTGGAGAGGGACGATCTCTACCAGGCAATTATCTCAGAAATTGAGGCTATTAATGACGAGCGTACAGTACTCGTAGTCTACGGGCAAAATTTAGAGATGGGCCATCGATTGCTGCACTTCCTGTCGGTGCTCGGTCTCAAGGCGGCTGGCATACAGGACCAATCAGCTTTTGGTCTGACGATGCTAGAAAGATTCGAATCTGCGGATAACGTCAGTTGTGCAGTTGTCTTGCTCACAGCCGACGAGAGGGGCACGGAAAGAGACTTTCGCCCGCGGCCCCGACAGAACGTAGTCTTTGAGCTTGGCTATCTTATTGGCCGATTGGGCCGTAATCGCGTAATCGTTCTGTGCGAGCCCAAGATCGAGTTGCCGTCGGACATTCATGGAATTTCCTACATAAGCTTGGGAGAAGAACGGCAATGGCAAGGGCGTTTGGTATCGGAATTGCTAGGATTAGGCCTACCAGTGCGGTCTCCTCAGGCTGACGCGCAGGATTCACCATTGCCATTTGGGAAATAGATGGATAAGAGCCGGAATCATCGGCCAACAAGTTTCCAGTTGTCGGACCAGTGAGAATGCCTAACGTGAGTGAAAGCGATGGCACTGCAGGCGTCGTCCACACGGCTACAACCTTGTCGTACGACGAGCTGATCAACAAAATCGAGGCGCTGTGGGATGAGGTAGAGTCTCTTGGGAGCAAGTGGGTCATGGAGTCACTAAAGACAGCTGATCCCCATGCAGCCGACCTGGACGGCTACATCAAGCCATTGATCACCCTTGCAGAGCTGTTGCGGCTAAAGAAGTTGCCTGACGTTAGTAGGGATACATATGAACTCGCTATGGAGATCATCGACGAGCATTGCCGGACGCAGGGGATTGATCTCCACCGCGGGGCTATATATGCAAACTATGCTATCGCCCAGTTCGTGATCGGCAGATACAGCCAGGCGCTGCCGTGGTTGCATGCCGCAGCAAATGAGGACATCCGTCACCGAGCCGACATAAAGACTATTCACGAAAGCTATGCGTTTTCAGAAGAGGGAATCTTCAACCAATGGCTGAAAATGCACGTTCTCCCAAAGTTGCCCGCTGCCGTCATCGCCTTCGTCAACACAGAGTTGGGTATCAGCATTAGCGACTCGGACGTGAGAGCCTTAATCAGGTGGTTGGCTGGCAGAGGCGACCTAAATCTACTCACTGGGATTGTGGAGTACGCTAGCGTGGGGACGATGACCGACTATCACGCACAGGCTGTTCGCTTGGCAAGCGTTCGCGACTTAGCGACTCTCTTCGAAGTGCTCCTCAAGATGCTGGGCAAGGCGCACAGGAGTCCGGATGTGGCATTGGCGTTCGCCACGCCCCCCACTCTCGCCGGGACAATCTGCCATATGCACTTCGCCGACAAGCGCAGAGATCGTCGGAGGAAGCCCAATCTGAAATCAAGCAGCCGTCCTGGCCTATTCCGCAATTCGGTAGCCTCATGGCCGGGTCTCTTGGCGGCAATCGATGCGGGCATCGATCGCTCCGGAGATGCTGCGCACACACCGGACCAGGTGTGGCAATATCTAAACACGACGACTCTCTGCGGCACCGATTCGGCGGCGGATGCTGTTGCAAAGCGCATTCTTCTTACGTATAGGTTACGAAACGAGACCTCGCACAACATCGATCCGGCCGACCCAGCCATGGCGCCGCACTACGACGACTTTCGCCGATGGTTACTCGAAGCCGTGCTGTCGGTGTTTTTTTGGGTGACGAAGAAAACCGGAGCCGTGAAAATATGACTGAAGGCGATACCCTAATGCCTCCAGGACGGTGGAATCTCAAGTCCTGATCTTCAGAACGCTACTCCTTCGTGATATCTTTTACAATTAGGCGGCACTTCGTTAGATTCTTGAACAAACTAGCGAGATAGACGTCAGTCCCAAAGAGCCTGTTCGCTGCGCTTGATACTTCATCGAGTGCGGCACCCGTATTCTCCATGATGAGCTCCACATTCGCATTGGAATCAAGGGCAAGGTCCCTGGGGAGGTTCCTAAATACCAACCACTCGACAAGGCGATTCCCATGAACGGCGAACATACGCTCGCGCCCCTCCCTGGCCCTTTGGTGCTGTTGCAAGGTCTGCTCCACCAAACGCAATATAAAAACTAGACGCCAGAGCGCGGGCCCTGAGACTGACGGGTTGAAGAGGGCAAGATATGGTGTCTTCGTGATATCTTCCCAGAGCTTGCCGATCTCCCTCTTCGCCTGAACCGCCAGACCAACATCGTTACCAGCGCAGGCAAGCGCTACAGTTGCTTCTGTTATATCAAATCCGCGACGTCCCGTGGGTAGAGCATGACCAGATTTCACTCTTGTCCAAAATCGGAAATCTGAGAGTCGCCCAACCGGTCACTTTTCCCCAGAACCTGGCATGAAATAAGGTTGTTGTAGGCCCTCCGTTCCGGCTCAGGGTATCCTGGGCCAAGTCTGCCAAGACAAAAAACGGAGGGTGGACAGATGGTACGAGTCGGCAGCCTCTTCAGTCAACTCCTCAAGCAGATCCCCCGCGACACCTTCCAGGGCTTGGTGCGGAAGTTCGGCGCCGAGCGCTATGCCAAGGGCTTCGCGTCCTGGACTCACCTGGTCGCCATGCTTTTCTCGCAACTGGCGCGCGCCGACTCGCTGCGGGAGATCTGCAATGGGCTCGCCTGCTGCGAGGGTAAGCTCGTGCACGTCGGCATCGACAGCGCCCCCCGGCGCTCCACGCTAGCCTACGCCAACCAGCATCGGCCGGCGGCGATGTTCGAGGCGTTGTTCTGGAAGGTGCTCGAGCGCTTCCGCGAGCAGGGAGTGCTGGGCGAGAAGAAGCATCCTTTCCGCTTCAAGAACCGCCTGCTGTCGCTGGACTCGACGACGATCAGCTTGTGCTTGTCGCTGTTCCCGTGGGCCGATTTCCGCCAGGCCAAAGGCGGCGTCAAACTCCACGTCCTGCTCAGCCACGACGACTACTTGCCGGAGTTCGCCGTCCTCACCGAGGCCCGCCAGCATGACATCCGGCCGGCCCGGCTGGCGCCGCTGCGGCCGGGCTCGATCGTCGTCGTCGATCGCGGCTACACCGACTTCGCCCTCTTCGGCCGGTGGTGCGGCCAGGGCGTCTTTTGGGTGACCCGGATGAAAGAGGGGACTGCCTATACGGTCGAGGAGTCCCGCGACCTGCCGCAAGGCCATCGCATCCTGGCCGACGAGATCATCCTGCTCACCGGTACCGTCGCCGAGACCAAGTGCCCCGACCGGCTGCGGCGCATCGTCGTCTGGGATCCCGAGCAGCAGCGCCAGATCGAGGTGCTGACCAACCACCTCGCCTTCGGCGCCACGACGCTCGCCGCTATCTACCGCGAGCGCTGGCAGATCGAGCTCTTCTTCAAGGCGCTCAAGCAGAACCTGAAGGTCAAGACCTTCGTCGGCACCACCGAGAACGCCCTGCGCATTCAGCTTTGGACAGCACTGCTCGCGCTGCTGCTGCTCAAGTGGCTCCACTTCCTCTCCACCGCCGGCTGGTCGCTCTCCAACCTGGCTTCGCTGCTGCGTCTCAACCTCTTTACCTATAGGGACCTCCACGACTGGCTGGCGAAACCCCTGGAGACCCCGCCACTGCTGCCGCCCGCCGAGCAGCTGGCGCTGTCGCTGCCGGTTCCTGGACAGCTTCCGGCATGAGCACCAGAAGCGGAGGTGCTGCGAATCGGGTGCTCACGAAAAGTGGGGAATGGAGGAGACCTCAACCCGGAACGTGCGTCGCCCTGGGAGGCCAGCCTCTTATTTTCAATGACTTAGCCCGAGTTCAAGCCCGACTCTACGGCGTTCTTGGACAGCAGTGACCAGATTTAAAGACATATTCGACATCCTCTATCTGGAGCTCTGTTCGGATGCGCTCCTGCTGTGGATCAAGAGCCACAAAGTCACGTCGCTCATCTCGGCCGCACGCCCGCCACCCGCTTCACCCCAGATCAGCACGCCGCCGTCGCGGAGCGCGCCAAAGACTGCTGCCTATCGGTCTCGGCCTACATCCGCGTCCTGGTACTCGGCGGCACGCCGATCGCGCGGCGCTCCGAGGTGCGCTCGGCGATCGTCGCCGTCAACCGGGTGGGCACCAACCTCAACCAGCTGGTCAAGCTCGCCAACAGCGGCATCCTGCTGCCCCCCGAGCTGCTGCGCGAGATCCACGCCGTGCGCGCCGAGATCGGCGCCCTGCAGCAGGCGTTCCTCGCGGCCCTCCGCGACGAGCCGGAAAGGAAGGGCGGCGCGTGACCACCTTCAAGGGCGGCAGGCTCTCGAAGACCGGCCACCGCACCGGCCTGGGCTCGAGCTTCACCGGCCTCGCCGGCTACCTCGAGCGAGGACCCAAGTCCGCCCCCAACCTCGACCGTGTCGAGTGGACCGCCACCCGCAACCTCGACGGCATCGACGACCCGCGCGACGCCGCGCTGGTGATGCGCGCCCACGCCGACGAGCTGAGCACCCGCGTCGAGCTGCCGGTCTACCACTTCGGCCTGAGCCTGCCGGAGGGCGAGCACCTCACCCGCGAGCAGTGGGGCCAGGCGGTCGACCGCGTCCTCGACAGCATGGGCCTCGCCGACCACCAGGCGCTGCTCATCGCCCACAACGACACGCCCCGCGAGCACGTCCACATCATGGTCAACCGCGTCGGCGACGACGGCGAAGTCTGGGACCCGTTCCAGGACATGGTGAAGGCCCGCCGCCGGCCGATCCCCCAGATCGAGCGCGACTTCGGCCTGCGGCGCACCGGCCGGGACGCGGCCCGCGAGCTCGATCCGCCGGAGCCGTCGAGCGGCGCCTACGCCGAGGCGCGGCGCACCGGCCAGCAGCCCCTCGCCGACCGCGTGCGCGAGCAGGCCGCCGAGGCCTTCGCCGAGGCCACCGGCTGGCGCGACCTCGAGCTGCGCCTGGCCGAGCTCGCATGGCCGACCGCGCCGAGCACCCGGCCGGCTCTCAGCTCATCGTCGCCTACCGCAACGCCGACGCTCGCAGCCTCAACGATGCCGTGCGCGACGCCCGCCACGCCGCCGGCGAGCTCGCCCATCCCGCCGTCCCGATCGGCGGCAGGGACTACGCCGCCGGCGACCGTATCGTCTTCCTCAGCAACGACCACCAGGGCCACCAGGTCGCCAACCTCGACCGCGGCGCCCAGGTTTCAGGCGTCAAGAACGGCACGCTGGGGACCATCGAGCACGCCACCCCCGAGCGCTTCAACGTCCGCCTCGACGACGGGCGCGCCGTCGCCTTTCATCCGGGCGAGTACAAGGACATCGCCCATGGCTACGCGGTCACCATCCACAAGAGCCAGGGCGCGACGGTCGACCGCACCTACGCCCTGGCCGACCCGCTGATGGACCGTCACGCGGCCTACGTCGCGATGACCCGTCACCGCGAGGGCGTCCATCTCTACGCCGACCGCGAGACCTTCGCCGATCGCCATCATCTCGACCGTGCCCTCTCGCGCGACAGCCGCAAGGACCTCGCCCGCGACTACGGCGCCGCCGAGCTCGAGCGCACCGCCAGCCGCGTCCAGCAGTGGGAGGAGCGCCGCCAGGCCCTGAGCCGCGAGCACCAGCACCTCAGTCGCGATTGGCAGGTCTTGGAGCACGCGCAGAAGGCAAAGAGCGAGCTGGGCCCATCCCGAGCCGCGCTCGAGCGCGACGCCGCCCGGGTCTACACCAATCCCCAGCACGCCGTCCGCGCCCTGCTCGCCGACCCACACGCAGCCGACCGTCTGGCCGCCGGCCAGGCC
Organism: uncultured Acidobacteriota bacterium; assembly: GCA_963732005.1. Taxonomy (GTDB): domain Bacteria; phylum Acidobacteriota; class Thermoanaerobaculia; order Multivoradales; family UBA5704; genus JASLEW01. The sequence goes on along the minus strand of CAVSXT010000005.1, from coordinate 673,562 downwards.
CAGGCCTACGGGCACCAGCGCGGCCATGCCCTGCCCTTGCTCGGTGGCGATCGCCAGCGCCGTGCCGCGGAGCAGGCCCTGCCGCGCCTGCGCTGGCGCCTCGAGGACCATCGTCTCGTCGAGCGGACCGCCGCCCGCGCCGTCGAGGCCGCCGGCCGCGTCGGCGCCGGCATGGATCAGGTCCGGGCCCAGATCGGCCGCGTCGCCGCATCCCTGCAACACGTGCGAGCCGCGACCGAACCGGCGGAGAAGGCTCTCGAGCGCACCGTCGAGCGGCTTGGCGCCGCCGCGGTCAACACCGCCACCTCGCTGCTGCCGAAAGGCCTACAGCTGCCGATCCGCGTCGCCGTGCAGGCGCTCGACCGCGCCATCGACCTGGTCCGCGACCTCGGGCTCGGCCGGTAAGAGGCTTGTCCGTAAGCGTTCGGTCAACCGCCCCCCCAGTCGCCACGGCGGGTGAGGGTGGCGGCGCCTCAGCGAGATGCTAGGTCTGCTGCCCAGAAGGCGGGCGCGAGTTCGTGGAGTCGGTCGGCGGGGTGACTCGGGAGACGCTCGAAAGCTGCGCGCAGGTAGGCGTACGTAGGGCTCGAGCGCGTGGCGTTTGGCGCTGGCGATGAGACTGTAAAGCTTGGCGGCCCGGACGCCGCCGGCATCGCTCCCGGCGAAGAGCTCGCCGTCGCCGAGGTAGCGCTCGAGGGCCGCCCACTGTCGGCGGGTGTAGCCGATCGCCGTGGCCAGTGCGCTCTTGGGTAGTACCTGCGGCTCAAGATCATCGAGCCAGAGCTTGAAGGCGTCGAGAATCTCGTGTGAGGCTTCCTGGCGCCGAGCTCGACGTTGCTCGAAGTCCAGCTCCAGTAGCCCGGCACCGTGGCAGTGCTTCCAGAGGGTCCCCTTGCTGACCGAGAAGGCTCCCATCGACTGCTGCTGGACGGCCTTGAAGGCCGCGTTCGGGTCGAGGAAGATGTTCCCTTCCTTTGTCGGTCCATCCGACGCGGCTACCTTGTGGCGACCAAGGCCCGCCGCTGTCGTGCCAGCCCCACACGCTCGTTGACTGAGGTCGATCACCTCCTGCTGCCGCTCCGAGGTGGCACGCACCCGAGGAGATAGCGGAGGCCAACTGCTGGACTGGATCAACGGTGGCTGCTCGCCCTTCTGGGCGGCCTCCGCCTCGCGAAGGGCCTGTAAGCAATCTTCGCTGAACCGCTCCGCTGCCTGGGCGTCGATAGTGCCGACCTCTTGGGCGAAGCGGGTGAAGATCTCGAAGCCGGCCTGGATCGTCGCGGCGATGCCGCCAGCCCAGGTAAAGCGTTCCACCTAAAACGCGATACACTAAAGAGCGTCACCCGTTCCCCCGCTTGCCCGATCCGGGAGAGACGAAGGAGGACCGCACCTATGCCCAGCTGCCGGTACACCGTCGCTCTCGCCTCCGCCGCCCCATTTGCCCTCGCCCTGTCCCTCGCTCTGGCCGCCGACGCCAAGGCCGAGTTACCTGGCCGACGGGTTGCCGTCGCCGGGACTTCGTTGCGCTACCCCTACACCGTGGAGATTCCCTCAGACTGGTACATCTATCAGGAGGGAAATCCGCCTTCGATGCTATTGCTGGTTCCTCCGGGGACCAGGAACGGCAATCCCGATATGATCGGGGTTATCGCCTGTAACCGTTCGCTAGCAAACCCGGACGAGGTCGCTGCCAACGTCAAACGCACTCTCAAGGGGGTCAAGACGGCCGTGGTCAAGGATATTGACGGGGTCCGTGGCGTCCTCGCCGAGTGGGATCAGGGCAACTCCACCGTGCTTGGGCTGATGCTGCCCACAAGCAGCGGTTGCGTGGAGTTTCTGGGCCAGTCGCCGCGCGCCCAATTCGCAGCGCGACGACCCGGATACGAACGCATCATCTTCTCCGTGCGCCGCGCACAAGAGGCCGATGTAACACCGACCAAGACGCCGCCGTCAGACCTGGCCACAGCGACGCCAGCTCCTTCCCTTGACGAGCAAGACCTTTCGCCGAAGGGCATTGACAAGCAGAAGTTCGACGCGGTCTACCGCGCCGCGAAGGCTGTCAAGGAGGCGACTGGGGTTGGGGTGAACTTTCCGCGCTATTCCGAGTTGGTGCAGGCTTTGGCCACCGAGGCTTCGATCGCAAGGGACAAAGCGTCCTCGCCAGGAGAACAGGCGCTTGCTCAACGCTTTACAATGATCCTCGCTGCGTATCGTGACAGCGTCACGCTCTGGCAACACAAGATCAATGATGCAGGCACCCCCTTCCTCTATGGTCAGATTATGGTTGCTCTTTCCAGTGTCGGCACCGGAGAGATGCTTGAAGATCCAGAGATGCGGCGGATCGTTGACGCCTACAAGATAACTACTCAAACGCAATCGGCTGGTGCCGGGGGAGGCAGGACGATCACGATCAATCCTGTTTCGGTTCAGATACCATGGATCATGGCAGACTTGCGCATGGCTGCTGCGGAGAAGACGTATCTCGCGGCGACCGTTAATGCATCTCCAAGTGTGCAAGAAGTTCCCTCCTACATCGAAGAACTGAAGCAGCTAGCTGCCCTCCGGGATCAAGGGGTCATCACGAAGGGGGAATTCGAGGCCAAGAAGAAGAAGCTTCTCGGACTCGACAATCCACCGAAGAAGGCACCCATCAAAGCATCACCACAGAACACTCCGCCACCGCCATAACAGGAGCGCGGCCCCGCAGCCAAAAGTCCGCGCTCGGTGTAAATGCATGTCATTCTCCGACGAAATGAGACTGGCAGCACTGAGGCGATACGGGAATATCCCGCCGCTTTGGATTCCTACAGTGCCATTGTCTCAAGCTACGGCTAGTAGGGCGGACCAACCGCGAGCTGAGAAAGTTCAAGCGCTAAACGCCGCGCTCGCGCTCCAGATCCAGCGACTTGAGGCGACGTTGGCTGCGGGGCTAGCAACAAGCGCAATAGTCGATCTGGAGACGCTTAAAGAGAAGTTCACCTCCCCGCCCTTTGGTGGAGGCGCTCTGGCAGTGCCACTCGCAGCACCCCAGGCGGGTGCCTACCTCCCGCCTGCCCTGACGACTTTGCAGAAGCTGATTCCCGGTAGGCGAGTACGTTACCAGCGGGAAAGTGAGGCAGCTCATGAGCGCTACCATGCCGACCTTGTCCTGCACGAGAATCGCGAAAGAGAGCGCCAGCAGCTGCTTGAGGACGCTCACGCCGCTCATCTCGCTGCCGTCGCGAAGGAGAGGTCGCGGGTCGAAGCACAGCACGCCGAGGTGGAGACCTTCATGCAGGCGCTTGATACCGGCGCCGCAAATGCCGTTGCGAGCTACTTCACGCTCGTTTTGAGTCGCAGCTCTTATCTAGAGGAGTATCCGCGCAGCTTGCGCATTGCCTTCGTCTCCGAGTCGAAGCAACTAGTCGTTGAAATGGATCTGCCGACCTTCGACGTCGTGCCGGTGGTCCGGGCATACAAGCACGTGAAGAGCACCAATGAAATCGTCGAGTTGCCGCGCGCTTTTAGAGAGAGGCGCGGTATCTACGGTTCGCTTATCTCACAAATGACTCTGCGCAGCATCCACGAACTGTTCTCGGCCGACCCGAATCACTTTGCCGATACAGTGGTGTTCAATGGCTTCGTCAACGGGCTCGATAAGGCCACAGGTCGCCCAGCTAGAATCTGCCTCGTTACAGTGCGGGTTTCTCGCGAGACCTTTCATGCATTGGACCTCTTACACGTGGAACCAACCGCGTGCTTGCGGGCGTTGAATGCATCTGTCTCGAAGGACCCATCCGAGTTGGCTGCTGTCCGACCGGTCCTTGACTTCAACATGGTGGATCCGCGCTTCATCGAGGAGGGCGATGTTCTTTCGCAGCTCGACGACCGACCGAATCTCATGGACCTGACTCCGGGCGAGTTTGAGACCCTGATCACCAACCTCTTCAGCAAGATGGGACTAGAAACGCGGCTGACACGTGCATCGAGGGACGGCGGCGTCGATTGCGTGGCATACGATCCGCGCCCGATCTTTGGAGGGAAAGTCGTCATCCAGGCCAAGCGGTACAAGAACACAGTCGGCGTCAGCGCCGTTCGCGACCTCTTCGGGACCCTCCAGAATGAGGGTGCCTCGAAGGGCATCCTCGTGACAACAAGTGGATACGGAAAGGCCGCATTTGAGTTCGCAGATGGCAAGCCGATTGAGCTTCTCAGCGGCAGCCATCTGCTGTACTTGCTTGCTCAACATGCGGGCATTGAGGCGAGGATTGAGGTGCCCGACGATTGGAGCGACCCGAGCCCGGACTCCGGCGAGTAGCGACTTCAGATCTACTCCGTCGATAAGGCCGAAGAACTTCCGCTCCAACACCATACGGCCGAAGGTCGCGCACCGTTCTGCTGCTCGAAGGTCTCCCATACCAGGCTCGCAGGAAGAACCGACCACGCCGCGAAGAAGCCTCCGCCCACGATGTAGTTCTTCGGGCTGTGCGTAAGCGTTCGGTCAACCTCCCCCCCAGTCGCCACGGCGGGTGAGGGTGGCGGCGCCCTCAGCGAGATGCTGAGTCGCCTGCCCAGAAGGCGGGCGCGAGTTCGTGGAGTCGGTCGGCGGGGTGACTCGGGAGACGCTCGAAAGCTGCGCGCAGGTAGGCGTAAGGCTCGAGTGCGCGGCGTTTGGCGCTGGCGATGAGGCTGTAGAGCTTGGCGGCCCGGACGCCGCCGGCATCGCTCCCGGCGAAGAGCCAGTTCTTGCGGCCGAGAGCCACCCCACGGAGGGCACGTTCCTGCTTGGCGCTTCGGCGACGTCGCGGCTGATCTGGCGCGCGCCGGTAGCCCCATCGGAGATTTCGACGCGCTCATCGCAGCCCACGCTCTGAGCTGCGATCTCACCCTGGTCACCAACAACCGGAAGCACTTCGACCTGATCCCTTCACTCCGGATCGAGAGCTGGCTCTAAGGACCGGGAAGACCCTCCGCATCCCTGATAGAATTCCTAATCGAGTAATATTGTCGACATTCATATTGGGGTGTGCGCCACCGCCGGTCGGGCGTTGCGCGCGAGCCGATTGACCCTTGCGGTCGCGACGGACCGCAAGAGGACACGGAAAGGAGGAATCCTATGCACTCGGAGCCGCAAGACGTAGTGGCCAGGCGTTCACGCGGGTGGGCGCTGGTCGCCTTGACGTTAGTAGCCGGCTGCCTCGGCGCCGGCGAGGCCTGGGCAGACATCCAGGTGCACGTGATGAACTGTACCTCGGACTCCATTGAGGCCCAGTCATTCGATGCCAAGGACTCGGTGAAGGAGGTCGCGTACTCGACCAAGACGCTCAAGAGCTCCGGCGAGAGCGCCACGCTCAGTTGTGAGGGACAAGGTAAGGGATACTGCCAGATGATCATCGCGGTCACGGACCTCCCGGCGGCTTGCAAAGCGGGTGACGGCAGCAGCGCGGTGTCCGGCAGTGTGCAGTTCAACCTTCAATCGGGCAAATGGGCAGTCGTGACGGGCTTCCAGCAGAGCGGCAGCAGCTGCAAGCCAGTGGTCGAGCAGAATCTCGACTCGGCTCCTTCATCCTGCAACTAGGCTACGCGCGAGCGGTCCTGCCCGCGCTCGTGGACCAACGCCTTCGGCATGCGCAACACCGCGAGCGGCGACGGTTGGAACACGGGAGACATCAAGCCCGACACCACCAGCGGATCGATCGCCTAAAGGCTGGCACGTTCACCACCCGAAGGTGTCGGGCACGGTGAAGGTCGCCGGGCGGCGTTGGTGCTGGAGGATGGGAGCGGGATTCGCGAGCCTCTAGTCGGGGGGCGGCTGGATGAAGCGATACCCGTAGGCGAAAGGATCTTCCTCCAGGGCCATTCGCTCGAGGGCCTCGACCGCTTCCCCGATCGTCATCCGGTCGCGGTGCCGCTGGGGCCAGCACAGCATGCCCGGGAATGGATCTCCGTGCTCGCTATGGAGTCGCGGCCGCCACAGCGCCCTCTCGTCGCTGGAAAGCACGACGTAACCCTGCTTGCTGGCGTAGGTGAAGACCTGCTCGTCCTCAGCGCCCGGCCCCAGTTCGGCCTTGAGGTCGACGACCCGCGCGACCGTCCAACCGAGCTGGCGCAGCGCCTGTGCGAGAGAACGGGGGACGTGTTCGTCCAAGAGCAAAGGAAAGCGGCCAGCCATGCGGCGGCTCAGCGGCTGGCCGGTGCCTGATCGCGCTCGGCCTGCCGGCCGAGCTCCGTGTCCTCGGCGAGCGCTGCATCGATCTCGTCCGCGTGGTCGTAGTAGTAGGCGAGAGCGGCATGCAGCTCGCTTCGCGTCAAGGTGCGGGACGAGAAGTATTCCAGCAGCTCGTCGTCAGGCACGCCGGCTTGCCGCACGGCGACGATGTCCATCACGCGCACCCGGGTGCCGGCGATGCAGGGGCGCCCGCTCATCACCTCCGGATGCGTCGCGATGTGCGGGTAGGAGAGAGTCGGGAGCGTGACCATAGGACGTCTCATTCTAGCACCCGAGCTGCGGGGAGCAGATGGCTCTGTTTCACCGACGGGAGGCGCGGAGCTTGGAAATGACTCGTGCCCAATGTTACGCAAGTCAACGGAGGTTGATTACAGCGCTGCGACGGCATGCGGACCGGTGATCGCGGCCTCCACGATCTCCGCGCCGCGCTGCGAATTGTCCGCCGTCAGGAAGCTCTTCTGCATGGCCGCTGCCCGCTCGCGGTACGACGGCGCGCTGGCCGCGTCGATCAGCGCACCGAGCTGGTCAGGCGTCAGCTGCCTCAGGTCCCCCTGGACGCCAATGCCGTGGTGGACCACCCGCTGGGCGCAGTTGAACTGGTCGCGGATGAGCGGCAGCACCACCATCGGCACGCCCCGGACGATGCACTCCTTGACCGTGCCGTGCCCCGCATGGTTGACCATCAGGCGGGTGCGCGCCAGCACCGTCATCTGGGGCACCCAGCTGCGCAGGTGGACGTTGGCGGAGCGCGCCGGAAAGTCGGCGGGCGAGAACCCCCTGCTGACGGAGACCAGGAACTGCAGCTCGGGCCGCGAGGCGGCGGTGTCGACGACGCAGCGGAAGAATTGGCGCGAGACCTCGGGCTCGACGTCACACTGGCTGCCCAGCGAGCAGTAGACGAGCGGCAGGCGGAGGTCGATGACGTCCCAGGGGAAGGGCTCCTCCGTCCGGGCCAGATCGACGCCGCCGCCGATGTAGGTGACGTGGGGGTCGTCGGCGAGCTCCGGCAGGTCGAAGGCCGGGAACTCGAGGACGAGCTCCGGGATACGCAGCAGCACCTGCGTCACGTCCGAGAACGACCGGAAGCGGAAACCCAGGCTGGCGAAGAGCTCGAGGATCTCGCCCAGGACGTCCGAATCGAGGCTGGCCAGGCGCTCCGTGATGCGGCCCTCGATCAGACGCTCGCGCCGGGCGGCGCGGAACTGCGTCGTCACCAGCACCACCGGGCACCGGTAACGGCACTGCACCAGCAGAGCCTCGAGGTAGTACAGCGACAGCAGGACGACGGCGTCGGGGCGCAGCCGCTCGATGGGCCCGTCGAGCGCGCCGCCGCGCAGCAGCGCCAGCTCGAGGGCGCTGGCGTCGAACGCTGCCGTTTGCGCCTGCCGGCTGGCGCCGCGCAGCACCTCGCCAAGGATGGGGACGAGGTCGAAGCCCTGGCCGCGCACGAGCCCCTCGGCGCTCTCCGGCCCCAGATAGGAGACCTGGTGCCCGCGGCCGCGCAGATCCTTGGCCAGCCTGAAGGTGGGGAAAAGGTGCCCTTCCTCGAGGTCGAGCAGGAAGACGATCCTGGACATCAGTTCACCTCGTGCCGGCGCCTCGCGCGCACATGACAGCCAGATTTTAAATAAACATCAGCATATATACAATGCGGCTTAGAGTTCGACTGCAGAGGTCCCGGCATGGCCGCTCTCCACGCCCTGGGCAGCGGCGGCGGAACGCCTCCGACGAGCTGTCTACGACTACCGCGACGGCAACAGCCGGCTGCTGTTTTAGGCGCTGCGCAAGACCCACTCCTCAGCGCGCCCCGTGCTCGGACGCCCGCTGCTTCTCCTGCTCGATCCACCAGTCGATGTGCTTGGCAAGAATGCTCGGCGGCAGGGAACCACTCCCCAGCACCGCGTCGTGGAAGCGGCGAATGTCGAAGCGAGCGCCCAGCGCGGCCTCGGCCCGGTGGCGCTGCTGCTGGATGTGCGCGGCTCCCAGCTTGTAGGCCAGGGCCTGCGCCGGCGAGGCGATGGCGTAGCGCAGGATCTCGGAGTCGATCTCGGCGTCGGACTGTAGGAGCCGCTCCTGCATGAAGGCGGTGGCCTGCTGGCGGGTCCAGCCCAGGGCGTTCAGGCCGGTGTCCACCACCAGGCGGTTGGACAGGAAGAGCTCCATGGCGAGACGGCCGTAGAGCGAGTACGGGTCGTCGTAGAGGCCCATCTCCTCGGCCAGGTTCGAGGCGTACTCGCCCCATCCCTCGACGAAGGAGGTGTGGAAGAGGTAGCGCCGGAACGGCGGCAGGTCCGGGTTCTCGGCCTGCAGCGCGAGCTGGAAGTGATGGCCCGGCACCAGCTCGTGATAGATCAGCGCCGCCGCCCACACCAGCGGCCGCTGATCCAGCTGGCCGGCATTGAAGAGATAGCGGCCGCGGGGCTGCGCCGGCGTCGGCACCTGGTAGTACCCGTAGGTCATCCCGCTCATCGCCGCCGGCAGCGCCTCGACCCCGTAGGCCGCCTTCGGGATGCGCAGGAACCAGCTCGAAGATCTTGGGCTCGATCTTCCGCACCGGCGCCATCAGCCGCTCGGCGACCTCCTCGGGGGTCCGCGCCAGGAAGCGCGGATCGGTGCGCAGGCGCTGATTGAACTCGCGAGCCGTGCCCTGGAAACCGAGCTGGCGCCGCACCTCGGCCATCCTGCCCGACAGCCGCTCCACCTCGGCCAGACCGCGGCGGTGGATTTCCTCCGGAGTCAGGTCCATACCCGTCTGCACCCGCACCATCACACGATAGGCGGCGGCGCCGCCCGGATACTGGCCGACCCCGATGCGGTCGGGCGCCTGCGCCCGGTAGCCGCCGGCGAGCTCGCCGGCGAGCTTGACCAGCGCCGGATCGATCTCCTCCGCGACGATGCTCTCGACCGCGCTCTGGAACTCCGCCGCCGCTTTCGCGTCCACGCCCTGCAGGCGGCCGGGCGCGACCGCGAGCACGCTCTCCTTCCCCGGCCGGGCATAGGCCCGTAGCATCGCGGTCACCGTGTCCACCTCGGGCTTCGGCAGCAGGATGCCGCGTGTACGCTGGCCTTCGAGATGGGCGCGCAGCTGCTCGACCATCGCGGTATAGGCGTGCAGCAGCTTGAGATAGCGCGCGAGATCGGCCGGCGACTCCAGCTTGCTGGCGCCGAGCGCCGTATGCACCGCGCCGAACGGCGCATCGTAAGGGGTGGCAAGGAACAGGTGCCAGTAGACGCCCTGCGCCGCCACCGCTTCCTCGGCCTGCTGTCGCAGCAGCGCCAGCGTGAGCCAGTCCTGATGCCCCAGCGCCGCCTCGTCGATCCGCGCCAGCCGTTCCTGCAGCGCCCGGCCCCAGGCCGCGTCCCGGGCCGCGTGCTCCGGCGACAGGTCGGGCAGCCGCTCGATCGGCAAGCCCTCGCGCAGCCGGACGGAGATGTCCTCGTCGAGCTGATGACGCCAGAAATCGGCGGCGATCGTCGCCAGCTCCACCGCGGCGTGCCCGGCGGCGCCGCCGGCGAGCGCGCCGGCCCCGGCAGCGGCGCTCCCCGCGGCGGCGGCCCCGGCGGCCGGCGCCGCGACGCTGGCGGGAGTCGAGCCGGCGACGCCCACGAAGCACAGCAGCACCGCTCCGGCCATTTGGACGACCCGAGAAAGACAGCGATCCAGCGCGATCATGAACCACCTCCGATGAGAAAGGCCCGGCCGGCGCCACCAGCACCGAAGGCGCCGCTGGCGCCTTCGGCCGCGCGGCGGCGAGCTCGCCCTCGATTCGAAGGCGAAGCGCGGGAGTGGCGCGCGCCACCGCCTCGCGACTGGATCACGGTCGGCCAGAGGCGCCAAGCCTACGACGTCTCGGCACCTGACGGTACCCCCCCACCCCACCCGTTCCGCCTGGCTTCGGCAGGGGCGCGATCCTCAGGAATCACTTGGAGTCTCCTTCGCCTGGACGCGCCCCCCGGGAACTTCCGGCCATTGTTTCCGTAGGCAGACGATCATGCTGACGATCGATACGGTGGACAAGACCTATCCCGGTGGCTCCCGGGCGCTATGCGGCTTCAGCCTCGACCTGGGGCCGGGGATCCTCGGCCTGCTGGGACCGAACGGGGCCGGCAAGTCGACCCTGATGCGCATCCTCGCCACCGTCACCCGGCCGACCGCCGGCCGCGTCCTCTGGCAGGGCGAGGACATCGTGCGCCATCCGCGCGGGCTGCGCCGGGTGCTCGGTTACCTGCCCCAGGATTTCGGCGTCTATCCCAACCTGAGCGCGCGGGAGTTCCTGGAGTACCTGGCGGCGGTCAAGGGCCTGGTCGGCAAGGGCGCCCGCTCCCGCATCGCCGAGCTGCTGGAGCTGGTGAACCTGACCGATGCCGGCCGCCGCCCGCTCGGCAGCTTTTCCGGCGGCATGCGGCAGCGTGTCGGGATCGCCCAGGCGCTGCTCAACGATCCGCGGCTGCTGATCGTCGACGAGCCGACGGTCGGCCTCGACCCCGAGGAGCGCGTGCGCTTCCGCGGTCTGCTCTCCGAGCTGGCGGGCGAGCGCATCGTCATCCTGTCGACGCACATCGTCAGCGACGTCGAGGCCACGGCCACCGAGATCGCGATCATCGACCGCGGACGGCTGATTGCCCACGCCACGCCGGCGGCGCTGCTGCACACCGTCGAGGGCCAGGTGTGGGAGTGGACGGTGGCGGCAGCGCAGGTGGCGACGGTGCGCCAGGGCCTGGTGGTCAGCGGCACGGCCCGCCGCGGCGCCGACGTGCTGCTGCGGGTGGTGGGCTCGCCGCCGCCGGCCGGCGGCCCGCCGGTGACGCCTTCCCTGGAAGACGCCTATCTCCACGCCATCGCGGCGGCACGCCAGGACCGGAGGGCGGCTTGAGCGCGGCGCCGCCGGTGCCGCCGGCGGCGGCCGCCGCCGCGGCGCTACGGCAGGTCTACGCCATCGCCCTCGCCGACCTGCGCGAGCGGATGCGCCGCTACAGCTACCTGGTGACGCTGGCGGCGACCCTGTATTTCGTCTACCTGGTCACCGCGGGTCACCTGCAACTCGCCATCCACGGCCAGCGCGGCGTCTACAACTCGGCCTGGATCGGCACGCAGATGGCCCTCAGCGTCGGCGTCCTGCTGTCGCTGGCCGGCTTTTACCTGGTCAAGAACACCCTCGATCACGACCGCCGCACCGGCGTCGGCGAGATCCTCGCGGCGACGCCGCTGCCGGGCGCCGCCTACACGGTCGGCAAGGCACTGTCCAACTTTCTGCTGCTGGGGTCGATCCTGGCGCTGCTCGCGGTCGCCGCCGGCGCGTCGCAGCTGCTCGCCCACGAGGAGACTCACCTCGACTTCAAGGCGCTGCTGCTGCCGATGGCGGCGCTGGCGGCGCCGGCGGTGGCGATGACCGCGGCGATGGCGGTGCTGTTCGAGGCGGTCCGCTGGCTGCGCGGCTCGCTGGGCAACGTGGTTTATTTCTTTTTCTGGCTCGGCGCCCTGAGCCTGTCGGCGGTCGGCCCGGGCGGCGACCTGCTCGGCTTTCACCTGGTCGAGAGCAGCTTCGCCAGGCACCTGCCGCCGGCGGCCGCCCGCGCGACCGGCATCTCGCTCACCATCGGACCCGCCGATGCCGGCGAGGCGGGTGCGGCCGGCGCACCGACCGCGACAACCCCGACGGCTCCGGCGACTCCGGCCAGCACGCGCGGGACACGGCCGCCGGTCCTCCGCAGCGGCGTGCGCTGGCAGGGAATCGAGTGGACTCCCGCGGCGGTGGCGCGGCGGCTGTCCTGGCTGCTGCTGCCGATCACCGTCGCGCTCCTGGCGGCGCTGCCGTTCGCGCGCTTCGACCCGGCCCGTGAGAGTGGCCGCCGCGGGCGGCGGCGGCCGGCCCGGCGCGCCGACCCTCCGCCGCATGGCGAGTCGCCCGAGATTTCCGATCGGCCGGAGACGCTCGCAGATCCGGCACCGCTCGCCATGCCGGCAGCGCAGCGCGAGCCGGCGGCACTGGCGGCGGCTCGGGTCGCGGTCGCCACCGGCACGCCGAGGGCACCGGCGGCGCTGACCGCGCCGTGGGCCATCGCGGCGCCGCCGGCGACGCGGCGCCCGCCGGCGTGGGCACCCCTCTCCCGGGCCGCAAACCTGGTCCTCGCCGAGCTGCGCCTGATGCTGCGGGGCCGCGGCTTCTGGTGGTTCGCCGTCGCCGCCGGCCTGTGGGTCGGCGGCCTCGCGGCGCCGGCCGGCTTGGCGCGGACCGCCCTTCTCGCCCTGGCCTGGATCTGGCCGCTGCCGCTGTGGTCCGCGCTGGGAGCGCGCGAGGCGCAGCACGGCACCCGCCCACTGGTCCTCTCGGCGCCCCTGCCGCCGGGCCTGCAAGCCGCGGCGATCTGGGTGGCGGGAGTCGCCGTGACCGCCCTCGCCGGCGCCGGCGTCGGCATCCGTCTGGCGCTCAGCGGCGATATCCGCGGCCTGCTTGGCTGGATCGCCGGCTGCCTCTTCATCCCCACCCTCGCCCTGGTGCTCGGCACCCTGTCAGGCAGTCCGCGGCTGTTCGAGATGGTCTACCTGCTGCTCTGGTACCTCGGCCCGATGAACGGCGTCGCCGACATGGACTACACCGGCCTGACCCCGGCCGGCCGCGCCGCCGGCATCGCCTGGCTCTACCTGGGCCTGACTGCGCCGCTCTTCGCTCTCGCCTGGGCAGCGCGCACGCGCCAGGCCCGCGGCTGATCCGAGCGCCGCGGCGGGAACCCGCGGTCGGCGGTCAGAGCGTCGCCGCGAGCGCCGGCGCGGCGCGGCCGCGATACAGGGCCAGGTACGCCTCCAGGGTCTCGAGCGCCAGGCGGTCGGCCGGGCTGCTCACCACGCGGATGCCGCCGCGCCGCAGGTGCTTGGCCAGCCGGCGGTTGGCGAGACCGATCTCGAGGCTCGCCACCTGGGCGAACGCCTCTTCCGGCGAGCGCGGCTCGGCGGCGGCGAGCCGGCGCAGCTCGGGGTCCTCGAGATTGACCAGCAGCGGCCGGTGCCGGCCGGCGAGGCGCAGCAGCGACTCGCGCAGCAGCTCGGCCGCCGCCAGGTCGACCACCGAGGTGAGCAGCACCACGGTGGCCCGCCGCGCCTCGATCTGGCCAGTGGCCTCCACCGCCAGGTCGTAGGCCGGCTCGGTCAGGCGCGCCTCGAGATCGAACAGCGCCGCGTAGGCCTGCCGCGCCGCGCGCGCGCCGGAGCGCACTCGCACCGTGCGCTCGATGCGATCCGAAAAGGCGATGAGACTGACCTGATCGCCGCGCGCCGCCGCCACCCGGGTGAGGGCGAGCGCCGCCGCCAGCGCGTAATCGAGCTTGCTGCGGCCGCCGTCCATCGAGGCCATGGTGCGGGCGCAGTCGAGCAGCACCACCAGCCGCGCGCTGCGCTCCCAGGTGTCCTCCCGGCTGACCAGCCGCCCGTGCCGCGCGGTCGCCTTCCACTGCACCTTCCCCAGCGGATCGCCGGGCAGGTAGGCGCGCAGCGCGTAGGGCTCGCTGCCGACGCCCTGCAGGCGCAGCGCCACCTGTCCCAGGCGCTGGCGCTGGGCGGCGGCGAGCAGCTGGCCGACCCGGCCCTCCCACCGCACCTGCGGATAGACCCGCACCCGCTCGCCGGGCAGCAGGTCGCGCTGCGCCCAGGCCAGCCCCCAGGGGCCCAGCACCCGGACGGTGAGCGGCGCCAGGGCATGCTCGCCGCGGCGCCGCGGCACCAGGCGGTAGCGCCAGATCGACGGCTGCCCGGCGCGCACCTCCAGGCGCTGGCGCAGCGGCGCCGGCGCCAGCGCCGGATGCAGCCCCTCGCGCAGCAGCACCACGGTCCGCCGCCCGGCGAGCTCGCCGATCTCGACCCGCACCTCGACCTCCGCACCCTGCACCAGCAGCGGCGGCCAGCGCCGGGAGGCGGCGAGCCGCCGCCCCCGCGCCCGCCGCCAATCGACGGCCGCGGCCACCAGCACCACCACGTCCAGCAACGCCGCCAGCCCCGCCAGCGGCGGCGCCAGGAACGCCCCGATGAACAGCACGGTGAAGAACCCCAGCAGCTGGAAGCAGCGGGCAGCCGGCATCGACAGGCGCCTCCCGTTTTCCGGCTAGTGCCCGGTGGTGGACACTAGTGCGGAACCGGCTCCGCCGCCGCCACCTGCTCGAGCAGCTGCCGCGCGGTGTGGCCTTCGAGCTCCGCCTCGGGAGTGAGGATCAGCCGGTGGGCCCAGCACGGCACCAGCAGCCGCTTGACGTCGTCTGGAACGGCGAAGTCCCGGCCTTCGAGCAGCGCCGCCCCCCGCGCCGCCGCGAGCAGCGCCAGCACCGCGCGCGGGCTGACGCCCAGCTCGACCTGGGGCGACCGCCGCGCCGCCGCCGCCAGCCGCGCCAGGTAGTCGAGCAGCTCCTCGCCCGCGTGCACCCGGCGCGCGGCGAAGCGCAGCGCCAGCGCCTCGCCGGGCCCGAGCACCGCCGCCGCCGGCGCGTCGTCGAGGTCGCCGGCCACGGCCTGGCGCAGCAGCTGCAGCTCGGCGTCCCGGGAGGGCAGGCCCATCTCGATGCGTACCAGGAAGCGGTCGAGCTGCGCCTCCGGCAGCGGGTAGACCCCCTCGAGCTCGATCGGGTTCTGGGTCGCCACCACGAAGAAGGCCTCGCCCAGCGGATGGCTCTCGCCGTCGATGGTGACCTGGCGCTCCTGCATCGCCTCGAGCAGCGCCGACTGCGTCTTCGGCGGCGTGCGGTTGATCTCGTCGGCCATCAGCACGTCGGTGAACACCGGCCCGCGCAGCAGCCGGAAGGCGGCGGCGCCGGCGTCGAACACGTTGGTGCCGACGAGGTCCGCGGGCATCAGGTCGGGAGTGAACTGGACGCGGCAGAAGCGCTCGCCGAGGCATTGGGCGAAGACGCGGGCCAGCCGGGTCTTGCCCAGGCCCGGCAGCCCTTGGAGCAGCACGTGGCCGCCCGCCATGTAGGCCGCGAGCAGCAGCTCGACGGCCTCGCGCTGGCCGAGCACCCGCCGTTCCACGGCGGCGACGAGCTCGCCGGCGGCAACGGCCAGACCCGCCGCCGGCAGCTCGGCAACGGTGGCGGCGATGGCGGGGGCGTCCGGCGCCGGCACGGCGGCGCCGCCACCGGCGGCCGCCGTCTCCGGGGGGGACGGCAGCGGACTGCCGGGGGAACTGAGCGAGGTCATCGTGGGTCTCCGGATGCGGTGACGGGGTGCCCGGCGCGCCGGCGCGCCACCTGGCGGGCGATCGCGACCAGCTCCCCCGGGCCGGCGTTCGCGGCCTGGCGCTCCAGCGCGGCCGGCAGCTCGAGCGCGCGGTCCAGCTCGCGGCTGCGTTGCAGCAGCAGCAGCGCCGCCTCGTGATGATGGCCCAGCCGATGGTGCAGCGCACCCAGGCCGAGCAGGAAGGCCGCCGGCGACCCGGCGATCCTCGCCGGCTCGCTCCAGGCCGGCCCCTGCCGCCGCGCCAGCGCCATGACCCCCAGCAGGTAGAGCAGCGCGAGATGTGCGAGCAGCAGGTCGGCGGTGCGGCCGAGCCCGCCGCCCGCCGGCCCGGCGGCGACCAGGCCGTGATGATACTCGTCGAAGGCCCAGCGCCGGCCCAGGTTGCGCAGCAGCGTTTCCAGCAGGTCGGCGTTGCCGACCTCGCCCAGCCGGGCGTTGGACAGCGCGTCCGCCGGCAGCATCACCACCCGGCCGCCGTGGTAGCGGAAGACCGCCACCGCCGGCCTGCCGCCCGGGGCGGCGTACAGCACTCGCCAGCCGGCGCCCAGCTCCGGCAACACCCGCGGCGCCCAGACCCGCAACGGCCGGCGGGCGCCGGGCCGGTCGACCGGCTGCAGGTCCCACTCCCGGCGCATGAACGCCCGCCAGCGCCAGGGCGCCAGCGGCACCTCGCCCGCCGGACGCGGGTGCCAGACGCCGAGCAGCTGCTCGAACCCCGCCTCCTCGCCGGAGTAGGCCAGCACCAGGTCGCCGCCGCGCGCCAGATGGGCGTCGATCGCCTCGTCGAAGCTGCCCGCCGCCTGGCCCTGCCAGGGGAACACCAGCGCCAGCACGCCGGGCCGCGCCGGGCGGCGGCCGGCCGCCGCCGGCCGCCGAACCGATGCCTCGCCGGCGCCCGCCGCGGAGGGCTCGCCCGGCTCCCCGCGGACATAGCCGGCGAGCGGCTCGGCGATCAGCGTCACCCGGGCACCGCGCGCCAGCAGGTACCGGCGGGCCGCCAGCCAGCCGCCCGGGCCGCGCGAGATCGTGCTGCCGCGGCTGCCGCCGCCGCCGCCGACCAGGGCGGCGACCACGGCGACCACCAGCACCAGCGCCACCGCCGCCACCAGCCACTGCCGGCCGTCGGCCGCCGCCACCACCCGCGCCTCCGGCCGGCCGCTCACGCCAGGGCCGCCTCCAGGCTCGAGGCCAGCCGCCGCACCTGCTCGGCGACCGGCGGGCGCGGGCCGTAGGTCATGCCGTCGAGCTGCCGGACCAGCTCCCGCAGGTCGTCGCGGCGGTACCGCAGCAGCAGCTCGCGTCCGGTCCAGGTGGGGTCCGCCCCGGCGCCGGCCAGCGACCGCGCCAGCCACCACCAGGTGGCCCGCAGCGCCTCCGGCACCTGGCCCGCTGCCAAACGCCGTTCCAGCTCCAGCCGCCAGGCCGCCGCGTCGCGGCGGTCGTCGCCGGCCGCCCACCGCTCGCCGCCGGCCGCCTCGTCCCCACCCGCCGCCGGGTCCGCCGGCCGCCGCGCGGCGCGGCGGCGGCGGCGCGCCCACCAGGACCGCGCCAGCAACACGGCCGCCACCGCCACCAGCACGCCGGCGACGACCGCCAGCAGCCAACGCGGCAGGCCCAGGCGGCTGCCTGCTCGATCGAGGAGCTCGGCCAGGGCGGTGAGCAGCCGGGCCAGGAGGTCGCGCAGGTAAGAGGCGTCCGGAGGCTCCGGGCGGCGATCCACCCCGCTACCCGCCAGCACCCGTCCCAGCAGCGCGCGATCGGCCACCGCGGCGCGGAAGGCGACGCTCGGCGTCGTTCGGAAGGCGACGGCCAGCGGTGTTCGCAAGGCGACGGCCGCCGTCGCCGCGGTCATCGCCGCGCATCCTGCGGTGCGGCAGGCGGTTCCGGGCCGGCGCCGGTCATCCCGGCGATCGCCTGCCGCAGGTCGTCCCCCTCGCGGCGCGCCCGCAGGTCGAAGAACAGCAGCGCGGTGGCGAAGCTCGAATACAGCGCGACCGCCGAGGTGACGAGCGCGGCCAGGAAGGTCAATGGCACCTGCAGCCAGGCGGCGCCCGAGAACCAGGCCGGCAGGTCCTCTCCCGAAGCCGCTCGGCGCAGGAACACCAGGCCTTGCAGCACCTGCAGGGGCAGCTGCAGCACCAGGCTTGCCAGGTACGACAGGATGCCGACCACCACGCTGAGCGCCAGGATCTTGACGATCGGGCTGGTGAGGAACCGCCGCCGCGGGTTGTGCCGGGTGAGCTGGGCGCTGCGGCGCAGCGCCGCGGTGCCGGTGACCCCTTCGGCGGCCATCGCCGGCAGCGTCATGCCGAGCAGCGGCCAGACGTAGAGGACCGGAAAGAAGCAGCAGCACGCCCACGATCCGAGGATGCACAGCATTGCCAGCGAGAGCGCGCCGAGCACCCCGGGCCGCACCATGAAACGCAGGGCGCGGCGCACGTCGACGGCGCGGCCGGCCACCGCATCGACCGCGGCCACCGTCATCGCGCCGTGGAGCAGGCCGACCACCAGCAGGAACGGCACCGTCGCCCCCAGCACGGCGTAGAGGCGCACCAGCGACTGGCGTGGATCGACGGCGTTCATGGCGCTGGGGACCTGCCAGCGAGCCTGCGCCGCGGCCACGCCGGCGGTGGCGATCGCCATCAGCAGGGCGAGCGGCGGATAGATCGTCCGCAGGTGCCGCCGGGTCCACGGCACCGCCTCGTCGAGCAGCATCCGGAACGGTATCGGGGAGATGGGCGGGAGCGGCGCCGCGCCGCCCGCCGCCTCAGGCAGCGACGGCATCGGCCTCGGCTCCGGCGCGCCAGGGGGCCAGCGCCACCCCGAAGAACAGCAGCTCGAGACCCAGGCCCAGCGCCGCCTTGAGCGCCACCGGCAGCGACGGGTCGGGCGAGATCCGCGCCTCGACCACCGCCAGCACCACGAACCACGGCAGGCAGCCGAGCATCACCTGCAGCGAGTCGGCCCCGGCCCGGCGCAGCGCCTCGCCGCGCGGCAGGTCGCCCGCCGTCACCAGGGCGCGGCCGAGCGCCAGCCCCGCCGCCGCCGCCACCATGATCAGGGTGAGCTCGAGCGGACCGTGCGCCGCCACGAAGGTCAGCAGCTCGCCGCTCATCGAGTAGCGCATGGTGATGCCGAGCACCCCGCCCAGCAGCACCCCGTTCATCAGCAGCAGGTAGAGCGGCACCAGGCCCGCCAGCACGCCGCCGCTCCAGGCCACCAGCGCCACGGTGAGGTTGTTGGTGGCGATGCCGGAGGAGGCGACGGCCGGCGGCACCGTGGTGGCGAGGCTCTCGGTCCACAGCCGCCCCTCGGCGAGGCCGGCGAGCGCTCGCGGGCCGAGCAGCATGATGCCGAGCTCCGGCTGCGCCGCCGCCAGGGCCAGCCCCAGCAGGCAGGAGGCGCCGAACACCGCCGCGGCCAGGCCGAGCAGGCCCAGCTGCCGATGGAAGGCGGCCGGGAACGTCCGCAGCGCGAAGTGGCGCAGGCCGCGCCAGGGAGAGCCGGGATGGGTCAGCCGGTGGGTGCCGGCGAGCGACAGCGCCGCCAGCTGCCGGGCGGCGCCGGTGCCGGGGAAGCGGGTGGCGGCGAGCGCGTGATCGTGCAGCACCTGGCGGTAGGCGAGCGCCAGCTGCTCGATCTCGCCGTAGCTCGCCGCGGCCGGCCCGGCCCGGCGCGCGCCGGCCTCCTCCAGGCGCTCGAGGCGCTTGGCGAAATCGTCCCAGCGCGGCCGCCGCTGGCGCAGGAAGCGGGAGTAGTCCATCACCGCTCCTCGGCGGCCAGGGCCAGCCGCAGTGCCGCCACCGGCTCGGCCGTCGCCGGCGGGCCGAGCCCGGCGAGCAGCTCCGGCGCGTCCTGCTCGAGCCGCCGCAGCAGCCGCCGCGCCATCTCGTCGCGGTCGGCGGCGTCGCTCAGCTCGGCGGCCCGCGCCAGGAAGGTCTCCACGATCGCCACCTCCCGCACCCCCCAGGCCGGCGGCACGCGGCCGAGCAGCACCGTCCGCCGCGGCCCCTCGTGGATCACCAGCGTGCCGGCCAGGCGGTCGCCGAGGCGTCGCGCCAGCGGGTCGAAAGCCATCAGCGGCACGCCGATCAGGTAGTCGAAGTCGCGGACGAGATTGCGGATCAGCAGCGCGCCGGAGCCGGCTGCCGCACCTTCGGCGGCCACCACCCGCAACTGCATCGCCCGCTTGCCCAGGGTGCGCCCGCCGGTCGCGATCTCCATGCCGGCGAAATATCCCCACTCGACGGCAAAGACGCCGGCCACGGCAATGGCCAGCCCCCAGCTACGGCTCGCCCACATCGCCAGCACCGCGCACAGCAGCACCCAGAGCAGCAGCAGGATGGCCACGCCGACGCCGTCGATGAGCGCCGCCAGACAGCGGCTGCCGAGGCCCGCCACCGGCAGGTCCAGCCGGATGTTGTCCAGCGCGAGGATGCTCTCGCGATCGAGTTCCGTCAGATCCGCGTCCGTTCTCGGCGATCGAGGCCCGCGACAGCCTACGTGCTGGCAGGAGCGCGCGTCAATGCGACGAGATCGGGGCGATCAGGGCTTGCCCTCGGCCTCGCCGGTCATCGGCACGAAACGGACCGGCAGGATCCTTTCTTCCTTGACGGCGCCGCCGGGCTGCTTGGTGACCAGCACCAGCTCCTGGTCGAAGCCGCCCACCGGCGCCACCAGGCGGCCGCCGGGCCTGAGCTGAGCGAGCAGCGGCGGCGGCACCGCCTGCGGCGCGGCGGTGATCAGGATGGCGTCGAACGGCGCCGCCTCCGGCCAGCCGCGGTAACCGTCGCCGATGCGCACCTGGACGTTGTCGTAGCCCAGCCGGGAGAGCGTCTCGCGCGCCTGCATGCCCAGCGCCGGCACGATCTCCACGCTGTAGACCTGGCCGGCGAGCCGCGACAGCACCGCTGCCTGGTAGCCCGAACCGGTGCCGATCTCGAGCACCCGCGATCCCGGCGTCAGGTCCAGCAGCGCGGTCATCAGGCCCACGATGTAGGGCTGCGAGATCGTCTGGCCGCCGCCGATGGGCAGCGGATGGTCCTCATAGGCCTGGCCGCGCTCGGCTGCCGGCACGAAGAGATGCCGGGGCACCTGCTCCATCGCCGCCAGCACTCGCGGCGCGATGACGCCACGGGCGCGGATCTGCTCGGCCACCATCTGCCTACGCAGCCGGCGCTGCAGCGCCTGATCGCCGTCGGTGTCGGAGGCGGGGTCGGAGTCGGCTTGCGAGGTCGCGGCCATGGCCCGGGCGGTGCTTCCGTCGCCGGCGGCTGCCGGCGCGCTCATGCCGACGAACCCTGCCGGCCCCAGGACCCCGAGAGCCACCAGCGCCGTCAGGGCGGCGAGAGCGGCCCGGCCACCGACCGCGGGGTGCGCGCGGTGAGGGGACGGCGGATCATTGGCCATCCTGCACCTGGCCGGTCATGGGCGACACCCGGATCGGAGCCACCGTCCGCTTTTCGATGCCCTGCGCCGTCTTGGTGATGACCAGCAGGTCCTGGACGCCGCCGCCGACCGGCACCACCATCTTACCCCCCACCCGCAGCTGATCGATCAGCGGCGCGGGGATGCGCGGCGGCGCCGCCGACAGCAGGATGGCGTTGAACGGCGCACGCTCCGCCAGCCCGCGATAGCCGTCGCCCAGCCACACCTCGACGTTGTGGTAGCCCATCGCCGACAGCGCCTTGCCGGCCTGGCTGGCGGCGACCGGATCGATCTCGATCGAATACACCTGGCGGGCGATCCGCGACAGCACGGCGGCGTGGTAGCCGGTGCCGGTGCCGACCTCGAGCACGCTGTCGCCATGCTTGAGGTCGAGCAGCGAGGTCATCAGCGCCACCACGTAGGGCTGGTAGATGGTGCGGCCCGGTCCCACCGGCAGGGCGCGGTCGGCATACGCCTCGACGCGCATGCGCTCGGGCAGGAAGAGGTGCCGCGGTACCTGCTCCATGGCGGCAAGCACCTCGGGCTGGCTGATGCCGCGCTGGCGCAGCTGCAGGTTCACCATGTCGAGCCGCTGCACCCGGTAGAAGTCCCGTCCCCCGGCCCGCGGTGGCGGCAGCACCCGGGGAGGGTGCGCCGGGCGCGGCGGGTGCGGCCCCGGCACCACGAAGCCGGGGGGCGGCGGCTGCACCTGCCGGGCGGTGACCAGCGCCGCGCCCGCCGGCGGCGGACCGGCGTGGCGGGGCGACAGCGGCAGGCGCATCGCCCCGCGGTGCATCGCCCCGCCGTTGGGCACCCGAATCGGACCGCCCCGCACCGGACCGGCCACCCGGTACGGCCGTTGGGCGCCGGCGCGGGTGTCCCCAGCACCCAGCATCAGGCCGAGCGCGAGGCCGGCCACCGCCAGCCACCGCGGTGGTCCGAAGACTGGGCTCACCGCCGCGGCTCCCCGCCGGTGCGCTGGTACACCACCTGCCCATCCACCAGGGTCAGGTCCACCGCCGCCCTGGGGATCGCGGCCGCCGGCACCGTCATCGGATCGCTCGCGAAAACCACCAGATCGGCGCGTTTGCCCACCTCGAGCGAGCCCACCTCGGTGTCGAGGAACAGCGACCAGGCGGCGTCGAGAGTGAAGCCGCGCAGCGCCTCCTCGCGGCTCAGGCGCTCGCCCGGCAGCCAGCCGCCCGGCGGCCGGCCGGCCTGGTCCTGGCGGGTGACCGCGGCGTAGATCCCCAGCCGGGGATCGGCCGACTCTACGGGGAAGTCGCTGCCCAGCGCCAGGCGGCCGCCGGCGGCGAGCACCTTGCGCCAGGCATAGGCGCCGGCAAGGCGCGCCTCCCCCAGCCGGTCCTGCGCCCAGGGCATGTCGGAGGTGGCGTGGGTCGGCTGCATGGAGGCGATGATGCCGAGCCTGGCCAGCCGCTCGATGTCCTGCAGCCGCAGCACCTGCGCGTGCTCGAGCCGGAAGCGCAGCTGCGGGCGCGGGCCGCCGAGCGCCCGCTCCATGGCGTCGAGCGCCACCAGGCCGCCGCGATCGCCGATGGCGTGGATCGCCACCTGGAAACCGTGGGCCACCGCCTGGCGCGCCACCGCCTCGAGGTGGGCGCCGGTGGACACCAGCAGGCCCAGGTTGCCGGGGTCGTCGCTGTAAGGCTCGAGCAGCGCGGCGCCGCGGCTGCCGAGGGCGCCGTCGGCATACAGCTTGACGCCGCGCACGGTGATCCGCGCCGCCGGATCGATCTCCGGCCCGCGTGCGAACCAGCGCGCCAGCAGCGCCTGGTCGTCGGCGACGAACAGCGCGGCGCGCAGCGGCAGGCGGCCACCGCGGCGCAGCTCGTCGTAGGCCTGGTAATCGTCCTCGCCGATGCCCATGTCGGTGACCGTGGTCAGGCCGAGCGCCACGCAATGGCGCGCCGCGGCGGCGAGCCGGCGCTGGCGGTCGGCGGGCGTCGGCGGCGGCAGCCGCGCCAGCTCCATGGCGCGGTCGATCAGCACCCCGGTCGGCTGCCCGGCCGCGTCGCGCAGCAGCCGCCCCCCCTGCGGGTCGCGGGTGGCGGCGGTGATGCCCAGCGCCGCCATGGCGCGGGCGTTGAGCAGCGCGGCATGGCCGTCGACGCGGGTCAGCCAGACCGGGTGATCGGGGACCGCCTGCGACAGCGCCTGGTGGGTCGGGAAGCGCTTGTCGGGCCACAGGTTCTGGTCCCAGCCGCGGCCGAACAGCCAGGCTCCCGCCGCCGGCGCCGCGCCGCCGGTCTGGCCCGCGGCGAGGCGCACCCGCCGCACCACCTCGTCGTAGGTGGCGGCACCGCCCAGGTCGACCTGTTCGAGGGCCGCGCCCAGGCCCGCGAGATGCGAATGCGCGTCGATCAAACCGGGGGTGACGGCGCGCCCGGCCAGATCGATCACCCGGGTCGCCGGGCCGCGCAGGCCGCTGGCGCCGGCGTCGTCGCCCAGGTAGACGATGCGGCCGCCGCGCACCGCCAGGCTGCCGTCGACCCGCCCCGGCGGCTGGACCGGATAGAAGACGCCATGGACCAGGATGAGGTCGGCGCCGTCCTCCGAAAAGGATGGGCGCGCGGCTGCGAGCAGCGCACCGGCCAGGGCAAATCCGAGGGAAAGCTTTGAAATCATGGCGTTTTAGTCAGGTCGGACCGGCACATTCTGCCAGCCGCAGGGTGCAAAGTCCAAGCCATTGGCGGCCAAACCGCGACGAGCGAGCGACGGCTGCCGGACCCGTGAGCGGCCCGTGGTCGTGCCCGACGAATCGGGTAGCTCCTGGCTTGCCCTCGCCGGCCACCTGCACGTACGAACCGGCGCGGCGAATGCGGGCTACACTGCCGCTGCATGCCTGGCGACGAGCTGGTATCCCTCGACGAGATGACCGCAAGGCTGGAGCGGGCACTGGCCAGCTCTCCTGCCGACAGCACCGAGATCCTCTGGATCGAGGCGCGGCGGTCGGAAGTGGCCACCGGGCGCGGCCGGCGCGACGGCGCGCGAGCGCCTGAAGCGGCCGCCGACGGCGGACGGGCCGCTGCCCCCGGCGCCGGCTCCTCGCACCACGAGCGCAGCCTGCTGATCAGGGTCCGGCAGAGCGGGCGCACCGGTCTCCACCGCACCGGCGGGGCCGGCGCCTCCGATCTCGAGAACGCGGTGCGCGATGCCATGGCCCAGGCGAGACTGGCGCCCGCCACCACTGCCGAGCCGCTGCCCACCGCCGCCGGCGAACGGGCCGCCAACGAACGACCCACCGGCGAGCGGGCCGCCGGCGGCGACCCGGCGCTCGCCGCCCTGGGCGGTCCGGTCCTCGACGGCGGGCTGTTCGACCAGGAGCTCGCCGAGCTCGGAGCGGGGCAGGCGCGCGGGCTCCTGGACCGCGCCGCCGGGCGCCGCGAGCGGCTGCGTCTCGCCTGGCTCGAGGGTCGCGTGATGGTCGCCAACAGCGCCGGCCTGCGCCGAGCCGCCCGTGTGACCGCCGCCAGCTTCGAGGTCAGCTGCGGCACCGGCGCCGGCGCCGGCAGCGCCGCCGGCGCGGCGCGCCACCTGGGTGCCCTCGGCATCCAGGACCTGCTCGATCACGCCCGCGCCCGCCACGGCGGCGCCGAAGCCGGCGGCGGCCCGGCCACGCCGGCGGGCGGCGCCGGCGGCACCGGCGATGCACCGCCGCCCGCTCCACCGGCACTCGTCGCTCCCGGCGGGCCAGCCCAGCCACCGCTGCCGGCACCGCCGCCGTGGGACGCCGGCGCCACGCTGGCGACGGCGCCCACCCTGGTGCTGTCGGAACAGAGCACCGCCGCGCTGCTCGAGCTGTTGAACCTGCATGGCCTGTCGGCGACGGCGCAGCGCGACGCCGGGTGCTGCCTCCATGGCAGGCTCGGCGAGCTGCTCTTCGCCCCCTGCCTGACCCTGCGCGACGACGGCAACGATCCGCGGGCGCTGCCGTTCCCCTTCGACCTCGCCGGCTGGCGCAAGCGGCGGGTGGACCTGATCGTCGAGGGCGTCTTCATGACGCCGGCGGTGGATGTCCAGCTGGCTCAGGAGCTCGGGCGCCAGCCGACGCCGCATGCCATGGCGCCCGACGAGACGATCGCCGCCAACCTCTTGCTGCTGCCGGGCGCCGGCGAGCCGTTGGCGGAAGCCGAGCTGCTGCGTCAGGCCGAGGACGGGATCTGGATCGGAGCGCTCGGCGGCCTCGAATGTTTCGATCTCGGCCGGCTGCGCTTCCGCGCCCTGGCGCTGGGGGTGCGCCGGATCGCCGGCGGCGGCCTGGGGCCGCCGCTGCCGAACCTGGTGTGGGAGGACAGTCTGCTCGCCGTCCTGGCGCGCGTCCAGGCGCTCGGCGATCGCCCGGTGGCCATCGCCGGCCGCGACCTGCTGTTCGGGGCGACCGCCGCGCCGCTGCTGGCGCTACGCCGCGCCGAGCGGCTCGGCGTCGCGGACCGCTAGGATCCCGCCTCGGCAGATCGCGCCGGAGTCGGCCAGCCGTCCGGCCACCAACGAATCCGACCGCCAGCTCAGCTAACCCAACCGCCGGCGCAGCAGCACCAGCGTCTGATCGTCGCCCTGCGGCAGTCCGGCGGTGAAGCGGCCGGTCGCCTCCTGGATCGCCGTCAGCACCGCGGCCAGGTCGTCGTCGCGGTGCTCGTGCAGCACCGCCTGCAGGCGGCCGGTGCCGAACTCCTCCTCGTCCGGCGACTCGGCCTCGGTGATGCCGTCGCTGTAGATGCAGACGAGGTCTCCGGGTTCGAGGTCGATGCTGCGGGCCAGGAACCGGCTGCCGGGCAGCACGCCGATCGGCAGGCCGGAGGCTCCCAGCTGCTCGGGCGGGCCGGCGCCGTCGCCGGCCCGGCGCAGCAACAGACCGGGATTGTGGCCGGCGTTGAGGTAGGCGAGGCGGCCGCTCGCCGGTTCGAGATCCGCCAGCAACATGGTGATGAACTTGTTGGCGGCGCTCGACTCCAGGACGTGGCGGTTGAGCATCTCGAGCAGCGCCGGTCCGAAGCCCACCTGGTCGAGCAGCAGGTGGAGCGCCGAGTGCAACGTCGAAACCATCAGCGCCGCCGGCATGCCCTTGCCGGAAACGTCCCCCACCACCAGCCCAACGTGGCCGTCGGGGCGCAGGAAGAGGTCGTAGTAGTCGCCGCCGATTTGGCGCGCCGGGCGGTTCCAGCCCACCAGCTCGTAGCCCGCCACCACCGGCGCCTCGCGCGGCAGGATGCGGCGCTGGATCTCGGAGGCGAGGTGCATCTCGCGCTCCAGCCGCTCCTTCTCGAGCGCCTGCAGGTGGAGGCGGGCGTTCTCGAGGGCGATGGCGGCCTGGTTCGCGAACAGCCCCAGGGTGCGGCGGTCGGAGGCCGGGAACGGGCCAACGCCGCGGCGGCTCTCCTTGTCGCCCACCGCCAGCAGCCCGCGCGGGCTGCCGTCGATGTCGATCGGCACCCCCAGCAGGTAGCGCGCCCCCGGCAGCAGCTCGGGCGGCGCCGGTCCCTGGCCGGTCAGGAAAGCGTAGAGCGCGGTATTGCCGGCGCCGCCGCCTTCGAGCCATGGCGCGGCATCGCCGCCGAAGGTCCGCTCCATCCGGTAGCGGCCGCCTTCGTGGATGTACAGCGCGCCGCGGCGGGCGTCGAGCAGCGAGACGGCGCGCAGCAGGATCTCCTCCGACAGCTTCTCGAGATCGAGAGTGGCGGCGACCGCCAGCCCGACGTCGTAGAGCGACTCGAGCTCCACCACCCGGTAGTTGACCTGGAACTGCTGCTCCTTGATCTCCTGGCGCAGCCGCACGATCTTGAGCGACGAGAGCAGCAGCAGCGCCAGCGGCCCGTCCGCGATGCCGGCGGCGGGCCCTGCCGGCGGAGCCGGCGGCGAGGCAGCCGGCGCCGGCGCAACCTGTCCGGCCGAGATGGCAAGGGAGGCCGGAGGAGCCGAGCCGGCCGCCGTCAGCAGCAGGCAGCCGCCGGCAAAGCGCAGCAGGCCGAGGCTCTGGAAGGCGGTGGCCGCGAGCGTGGCGTGGCCCGCCGGCGCCGGCGGACCGGCCTTGACGCCGGCGGCTGCCGGGACCACCCGGGCGGCGATCCCCGTGACTGCCGAGTGCGCGGCGGCGTCTGCCGTCGCTCCCGCACCGGCCGCCGGCGCCATCAGCTCGAGCTCGAAGCCGCCGTCCTGCTCGAGGTAGAGCGCGGCGTGGGCGGCGCCGTGCGCGGTGCGCCAGTGGTCCAGCAGGCGTTCGAGCAGGACGCGGTCGGCTCCCTCGTCCTGGCACAGGGCGAGCAGCTCCTGCCACGCCGCCGGCGTCAGCGCAACGGACGCCTGCACCGCCGCCGGATCGCCCGCCGCGGCGACCTCCGTCGCGGCGGCCGCCGCCGCGGTCTCTTCAGCCACGGTGCTCGCCAAGCTGGGCAACCGCGTCTGCCTCGCCGGCGAAGATGGGCGCGTACTGCGCGAGGCCCATGATGTGGAAGGTCTTTTCGATGGTCGGCGTCAGGCAACAGAAGCCGAGCTTGCCGTTGATCTCGATCATCTTCTCGATGATCTCGATGAGGATGGAGATGCCGATGGAATTGACGATCTTGGTGCCCGCGAGGTTGAGCAGCAGCACCTTGAAACCCTCCTCGAGCAGCTTGTAAGCGGCGCGAGCGATCTCCTCTCCACCCTGATTGTTGATGTACCCTTCGGTGTAGATCACCGCGAGGCCGTCGCGGCGGTCGACAGTCAGATTCAGGCTATCGGTCATCGACGTCCCCGCTTTCATCGCAGCTTGCTCATCACGACGATCGTGCCTTCGGCCCCGGAGTGGATCTCGACCTCATCCATGAGGCCGCGGATGATCTTGAGACCCCAGCCACGCTTTCTGCGCGCCTTCAGCTTATCCTCGATCCGGGGCTCGACCATATCCTCCGGCTCGAATCCCACCCCGTTGTCCCGCACCGTGATCCGCAGCTTCTCCGGGTCCTTGGCGCCGAGCACCTCGAAGGTGACGTAGACCTCGCGCTCGCGGGCCTGGCTGTGCTCGATGGCGTTGATGCAGGCCTCCACGACCGCCATCCGGACCTCGTCGATCCTATCCGGGCTCATCTTCATCGATTCAGCCACGGCGGTCGCGGTCCTGCTGGCCTCGATCTCGATCTCGGGCACCATCGGCAGGGCCAGAGTCACTTCTCGCAGCACAGCGTCACCTGCCATGTCCATGCGGTCGCGGGGAGAGGGAGGGGGCTGGCTCAGAAGGTCAGATAGAGCTGCAGGGCGTAGATCACCACGGGGTGCACCATACCGTGCGCCAGCAACCAACCGAAGCTGGCGAGAGTTGCCGCCGACAGTAGCACTTTCGCCGACACCTGCGGGACGACAGCGACGGACTTGCGGACCAGATCGTGCATTCGAGTTCTCCTCATCCTCGAAGCATGGACCATCGCAAGCCCCCTGCCAGGTCGGGGCGCGCCGTGCGCCTACATCCATAAGCCCTTGTAGATCAATAGCTTGACCGCCGAGTACCGTTCCCTGCGCGACAACCTGCCACCGAACCCATGGGGCAAAACGCCCCAAGGCCTCGCCCTCGCCGGCGCCCCCGCACTGAATCGGTGGTGCTGCCGCCCCTGTCCATGCGGCTTTGCGGCAAATTGTCGCGGCGGGGACAAAAAGTCGCTCTGGCCTAGAACCCCTTGCGCTGCAGCGTCTTGCGGTCGACGCCCAGGATCCTCGCGGCCTCGCTCTTGTTGCCGCCGGCCAGCTTGAGCACCCGGCCGATGTGGCGCCGCTCCATGGCGCCGAGGTCGAGCGGCTCGGGCGACTGCGCCGCCGGCGTGCCCAGCAGCGACCGGATGAGCTCGGCGTCGATCTCGTGCTCGGCCAGCGACACCGCGCCTTCGACCAGGTGCTGCAGCTCGCGGACGTTGCCCGGAAAGTCGTGGGCGATGAGCAGCGCCAGCGCCTCCGGGCGGAACGGCGGCGCCGGGATCCCTTCGCGGCGGCAGAACTCCTCGACGAAGGTGCGCACCAGGTGCGGGATGTCCTGCCGCCGTTCGCGCAGTGGCGGCAGCTCCACCTCGACGCCTTTGAGCCGGTAGTAGAGATCCTCGCGAAAGCGCCCGGCGGCGACCAGCGCCTCGATGTCCTGGTGGGTGGCGGCGACCAGCCGGACGTCCACCGGGATCGGCCGCCGGCCGCCCACCCGCACCACCTCGCGCTCCTGCAGGGCGCGCAGCAGCTTGACCTGCAGCGAGGTCTGCATGTCGCCGATCTCGTCGAGCAGCAGGGTGCCGTGGTCGGCAAGCTCGAACTTCCCCGGGCGGGCCTGCACTCCGGTCGCCACGCCGCCCTCGATCCCGAACAGCTCGCTCTCGAGCAGCGACTCGGGAAGGGCGGCGCAGTTGACGGCGATCAGCGACCCCTCGCGGCCCGACCGCAGGTGCAGCAGCTTGGCGATCAGCTCCTTGCCGGTGCCGCTCTCGCCGCGCACCAGGACGTTGACGCCGCGCGGCGCCACCCGTTCGACGATCTCGAGCACCCGGCGCATCGGCGGCGCGTAGGCGACGATGCGGCGGCCGGCAACCTCGTCGGCGAGCCGGCCCTTGAGCGTCTTGTTCTCCTCTTCGAGGCGCTCACGCTGCGTTTCCAGGCGCTCCACCTGGCGGGCGGCGTCGAGCGCCACGCCGGCCAGCGCCGCCACCGACTCCAGGAAGCGCCGGTCGTCGACGGTGAACGAGGCGTCCGGGTCGCCCCGCACCTCCTTGTCGAGCACTGCCAGGTAGCCCAGGTAGACGCCGCGGTAGGCCAGCGGCGTGGCCAGCAGGTGGTGGTAGGAGCGGCCGGCGAGATCGCCGCCGGCGCGCGCCAGCTGGTGCCCTTCGGCCAGCAGCTCGCGCCAGAGCGGCGCGGCGAGCAGCGCGGTGCCGTCGGGCGCCGCGTCCGTCCAGCCCACCACCGCCACGCCGCGGGCGCCGCCGTAGGCGTCGCGGGTCACCGCCACCGCCGCCGCCGGATCGAGCACGGCGCAGACCCGGCCCAGCAGCTCCTCGACCAGCTCCTGTTCGGCGCGCTGTGCGTGCAGCGCCAGGGCGAGGTCGTAGAGGGTCTCGAGCTGCAGGATGCGGCGCTTTTCGACCAGGCTGGCGTCGGATCGCATGGGAGAAAGTGTAACCCCGGAGCTTGCCGCGGCGATTGCGGGCGCTACCGGCAGCCGCGGAGCGCCGCCGGAGTCTCGAGACACCGCCAGGAGTTGCGAGCCGCGGCGTCCGCGGCGGGCGGGCGGTGACTAAGGGGCCGTGCGGCGCGGGTACGGCCGTACTGCGGCGCCGGCGGGCAGGCTGCCCTATCTGGCCGCGCGGCGCAGGCGCGGCCGCACTGCGGTGGCGGGACCGGAGGCCGCCCGCCCCGCGGCGGGAGCAGAGGTCGCCCGATCCGCGGCGGGACCGGAGACACCGGCGGGTGCCGCCGCCGGCCGGCGGCCAGGGCGCCCCGGCGCCCCGGGCCGCGGCTTCCTGCCGGCGCGGCGGTTCTCCGGGGTCTCCGGGGTCTCCGGCCTCCCCGGCTTCCCCGTCCTTGCCGCCCTGTCCGGCGGCGCCGGCGGCGGCGGCTCGGGCAGCACCCTGGCGAGATAGCCGCCGGTGAAGCTGGGCGGCGCCGCCGCCACCTGCTCGGGGGTGCCGACCGCCACCAGCTCGCCACCGCGGGCGCCGCCTTCCGGGCCGAGATCGATCACCCAGTCGGCGGTCTTGATGACGTCCAGGTTGTGCTCGATGACGATCACCGTGTTGCCCAGCTCCACCAGGCGGTGGAGCAGCGCCAGGAGCTTGCCGACGTCGTCGAAGTGCAGGCCGGTGGTGGGCTCGTCGAGCAGGTAGAGGGTGCGCCCGGTCGAGCGCTTGCACAGCTCGCGCGCCAGCTTGACCCGCTGCGCCTCGCCGCCCGAGAGCGTGGTCGCCGACTGGCCGAGCCGGATGTAGCCGAGGCCCACCTCGCAGAGCGTGGCGAGGATGCGCTCGATGGCCGGGAGGTTGCGGAACAGCTCGTGCGCCTGCTCCACCGGCAGATCGAGGATCTCGGCGATGTTGAGCCCCTTGTAGCGCACCGCCAGGGTCTCGCGGTCGTAGCGCTTGCCGCCGCAGACCTCGCAGGTGACGTAGATGTCGGGCAGGAAGTGCATCTCGATCTTGATCTGGCCGTCGCCCTTGCAGGCCTCGCAGCGGCCGCCCGCCACGTTGAAGCTGAAGCGTCCCGGCTGGTAGCCGCGCATCCGCGCCTCGGGGGTCATTGCCATCAGGTTGCGGATCGGGTTGAAGACGTTGGTGTAGGTCGCCGGGTTGGAGCGCGGCGTGCGGCCGATCGGGCTCTGGTCGATGGCGATCACCTTGTCGAGCTGCTCGAGGCCGAGGATCCGGTCGTGCTCGCCCGGACGCTCGCCGGCGCGGTAGAAATGGCGGGCCAGCGCCTTGTAGAGGATGTCGTTGACCAGCGTGCTCTTGCCCGAGCCGGAGACGCCGGTGACCACGGTGAGCACGCCGAGCGGGAAGTCTACGGTCAGGTCCTTGAGGTTGTTCTGCCGCGCCCCCTCGATGACCAGCGGCTTGCCGCGCCCCTGGCGGCGGGTCGCCGGCACCGCGACCTGCAGCTCGCCGCGCAGGTACTGGCCGGTCAGCGAAGCGGCGGCGGCGGTGACCTCGGCGGCGGTGCCCTGGGCCACCAGCTCGCCGCCATGGATGCCGGCGCCGGGTCCGAGATCGATCACCCAGTCGGCGGCGCGGATGGTCTCCTCGTCATGCTCGACGACCAGCACCGAGTTGCCCAGGTCGCGCATGCCCTTGAGCGTGGCCAGCAGGCGGGCGTTGTCGCGCTGGTGCAGGCCGATCGAGGGCTCGTCGAGCACGTAGAGCACGCCCATCAGCTTGCTGCCGATCTGGGTGGCGAGGCGGATGCGCTGGCTCTCGCCGCCGGAGAGGGTGGCCGAGGACCGGTCGAGCGTCAGGTAGCCGACCCCCACGTCGTCGAGGAATCCGAGGCGGTCGGCGATCTCCTGCACCACCTTCTCGGCGATGGCGCGCTCGCGCCGGTCGAGGTCGAAGCCGGCCATCCAGGCGCGCAGCGCTTCGACCGAGAGGCGTGACAGCTGGTCGATGGAGTAGCCGGCCAGCTTGACCGCCAGCGCCTCGGGGCGCAGGCGGCGCCCGCCGCACGCCGGGCAGATGCGCACCGACATGTACTTCTCGATCTCGGTGCGGATGGCGGTCGAGTCGGTCTCCTTGTAGCGGCGGTCGAGCATGGTCACGACGCCCTCGAAGGAACCGGTCCACTTGTAGCTCGACTTCTTGCCGTCGAGCTTGAAGGTGATCTCCTGGTCGCCGCTGCCGTGGAGGATGACGTCGCGCGCCGCCGCCGGCAGGCGGCGCCAGGCGGTGGTCAGGGAGAAGCCCATCGCCCCGGCGAGGGTCGCGACCATCTTCATTCGCCACGACTTCGAGCCTTCGGGCCAGGGGGCGATGGCGCCGGCGTCGATCGAGCGGTCGTGGTCGGGGACGATCTTGTCGGGATCGACGCCCATGAGGGAGCCCAGGCCGGAGCAGGTCGGGCAGGCGCCGTAGGGGCTATTGAAGGAGAACAGCCGCGGCGTGATCTCGGTCAGGCCGGTGCCGCATTCGGCGCAGGCGTAGTTCTGGGACAGCGTCTCCTCGGCGGCGCCCTCGGGGGCGAGCACCACCAGGCCGGCGGCCACCTTGAGCGCGGTCTCGATCGAGTCGGCGAGGCGTTTCTCGATGCCGGGCTTGATGACCAGGCGGTCGACGACGACGTCGATGTTGTGTTTCTTCTGCTTGTCCAGGTTGGGGAGCTCGCCGGAGAGGTCGGTCGGCACGCCGTCGACGCGGGCGCGCTGGAAGCCGTCGCGGGCCATCTGGGCGAGCTGCTTGCGGTATTCGCCTTTCTTGCCGCGGACGTAGGGGCTGTAGATGATCAGGCGGCTGCCCTCGGGCAGCTCCATCGCCCGGTCGACCATCTGCTGCACGGTCTGCGGGCGGATGCGCTGGCCGCAGCTCGGGCAGTGGGGCACGCCGATGCTGGCGTAGAGCAGCCGCATGTAGTCGTGGATCTCGGTGACGGTGCCGACGGTCGAGCGCGGGTTCTTGGACACCGATTTCTGCTCGATCGAGATGGCGGGCGACAGTCCCTCGATGGAGTCGACGTCGGGCTTTTCCATCTGCTGCAGGAACTGGCGGGCGTAGGACGAGAGCGATTCGACGTAGCGGCGCTGGCCTTCGGCGAACAGGGTGTCGAAGGCGAGGGACGACTTGCCGGATCCCGAGACGCCGGTGATGACCACCAGGCGGTTCCTGGGGATCTCCAGGTTCAGGTTCTTGAGGTTGTGCTCGCGTGCGCCGCGGACTGAGATGACATCCATGAAGTCGCTCACTTTACCAGAGCCGAACCGTGGTTCAGGGAAGGACGGGTGCCGCATTCCTGCACCCACGATGCTTACTTTTTGACGAAACTCCGTGCTCTTCTGACGCGCCTTCGACACTTGCCCGGTGGCGCTCCTCCGGCGAAACTCTGTGCTCCTCGGCCGGGCCGGGACGGCTGGACCTGAGGCCCCGGGACCAACGGGCTCGCGGTGGGTACGTTGCCGAGATCGAGGCTGCTTGCCTCGCCCGGTTGAGTCCCGGGTCCCCAGGTCCAGCCGTGTGGGGCCCTCCGCTTCCTCTCCCAGAACCGTTGTTGCGTGCTCCGAAGGACCAACACCTGGCGCGGATCGGAGTTGCCAGCAGCGCTGGCGGCCCTCCGCTTTCCTCTCCCATAACCGCTGCTTCTTGCTCCGAGGACCACCCAGCGGGCGGCGCCAGCTAGAACGGGGCGGAGCTGCAGAATCTTCCCCGCCGCCCCAGCCCGCCCGATCGGTTCGGCTGTCCTTGGCCGAGGCCCCCCCGCCACAGCCGGATATGCTCCTGTGCCATGGTAGACTCGCGGGTGCAGCGAAGGAGGAAGGTGTGATGAAGCGCAAGGGATTGGGTTGGCTGGCGGCTGTTTGGGCCGGATTTCTTATCTGCGGCGGACCTCCCGCCGCCGTCGCGGCAACTGCGGCCGGAGCCGGCCCGCAGGAGCGCCCGGAGCAACCGGCGAGCTCCGCGCTGGTCCGGCTCAGCTCGCGGTTGGGATTGAAGGCGATGACCGCGCAGGCGGGTTCCGACTGCACGGGCGGCATCATCTACGACGACGGCGGCTTCGAGGACGCGACCGCGGTCCCGGTCGCCAACGGCCTCCTGGTGATGAGCTTCGACCTGCCGGCCAACACCGCCGGCATTCAGCAGCTTTGCGTGGCGCTGACGCGGCTGTCCACCTCAGCCTCGCCGGACCTACCCTTCAATGCGGTCTTCTACGCCGCGGATGGTCCCTCGGGCATCCCGGGTACGCTGCTCGCCAGCGTGCCAACGACCGCCACCGCCGTGCCGGCCAGCAACGGCGGCACGGTGAGCACCCAGTTCTATTCGGTGAGCATCGGCTCGGCCCTCACCCTGCCGGCGACGCGCACCATCTACGCCGGGGTGCAGTTCGACGGTACCCAGCAGTTCTTCGTCGGCATCGACACCAGCGCCACCACCGCCCTGCGCCCTGCCTACGTCAGCAACGACGGCGGCACCACCTGGCTGACCGAGACCAGCCAGGACCCCAACCAGAACGCCCCCTACCGCGCCTTCGGCATCCGCGTCGTTCCCACCCTCGCGCAGACCAACTGCGTGCCGACCACCACCGCCATGTGCCTGCAGGGCAACCGCTTCCAGGTCCAAGCGACCTTCCAAGCGCCGGGCAGCGCCACCGGCCAGGCGCAGACCGTGCCGCTGACCACCGACTCCGGCTATCTCTGGTTCTTTGCCTCGACCAACATCGAGGCGGTCGTCAAGGTTATCGACGCCTGCGCCCTCAACCAGCATTTCTGGGTCTTCGCCGGCGGCCTCACCAACGTCCACACGACGCTCACCGTCACCGACACCCAGACCGGCGCCTCCAAGACCTACATGAACCCGCAGAACACCGCGTTCCAGCCCCTGCAGGACACCAGCGCCCTGCCCTGTCCCTGAAGACAGATCGCGTGAGACATCGGAGGGCCTTGGCGAACGACCCCGAGGGCCGCGACTCAGAAGTCCACGTACCCGTTGGCAGTGCGAGCCCGGCAGTTGTAGCAGGCGTGGTCCGAGACCGCCACCTTGATCTTGTGCCAGGCGCCGTCGCTCTTCAGGTTGCTCGGGTAGTAGCCGATCGCGAACTGCTCGCGCAGCTCCTGCATGATGCCGCGGAACACCGGCTCGATCTCCGCGGTGCGGTCCACCCGCTGCACCCGCCCGCCGCTCTCCTCGACCGCCCGCTGCAAGTCCTGGTAATCCTTGTCGTTCTCCGCATGGCCCCGCCACGAGCTGGTGTAGGACTTGTGCTTGCCGCCGCCCTCCAGCTGGATCCAGTAGATCAACGACTGGCTGGTGCGCGCCTTGCGCAGCACGTCCACCATCGACAGCACACTGTTGACGTCCGAGCCGTCCGACAGCAGCACCACCACCCGCCGCCCCTGGTGCCCCTCGAGCAGCTTCAACGACATGTACAGGAAATCGTTGACCGCGGTCCCGCCCCGTGCCTCGACGCCGTTGAGCGCCTGCTCGAGCAGCGCATGGTCGGCGGTGAAATCGGTCACCCGCAGCAGCTGATCGGAGAACAGCGCCAGCATCGCCTGGTCCAGCGGCCGCATGTCGTGAATGAACGCCCGCGCGCCGCCTTCCGCAGCCGCCAGCAGCTCGCCCCGCATGCTCTCGCTCGAATCCAGCAGCAGCACCGCGGTGATCGGCAGCTCCCCCTTGTCGAAGGTGACGATCTTCTGCTCCTCGCCGTTGTCCAGGATGTGGAAGTCCTGCGGCTCCAGCGCCAGGGTGCGGGCACCGCGCTGGATCACCGTCACGAACAGCTGCTGCAGGCGCACGCTCATCTGCTCGTCGATGCGCACCGGCAGCGTCACCACGCGATCGGCGGCGCTGGCGCCGCCCGCACCGTGGACGACGGCGCGGAACTCCCGCTCGCGGTTGTCGTCGCCGACGTCGGTGACCACCCGGTAAGGGGGCCGGCGGACCACGCCCACCGACTTGCCGTCGACCAGGAACTCGACGCTCGCGATCGCTTCGTTGCCCGACACCTGGACCTCGAAGACCACCTGCCCGAACACCGGCTGCTGCGACGCCGGCGCCAGGATCTTGACCTGCACCACCGCCGCCGCGGGCAGCGCACCGGCCAGCGCCAGCGCCACCGCCAACGCCGGCCAGATCGGGCGCCGCTTCATGGCCGCTGCTCCCGCACGGCCGAAGCCTCGGCCGGCGGCGGCGCGGCGGCGGTCTCGGCCGGCTCCGCGGCCGTCCTCGCCAGCACCTCGGCCAGCACCCGCATGCGCGAGCCGGCGTTCTCCTCGAAGAAGCGGCGCGACGCCGCCACGCTGTCGGCCGTCGTGTTGTTGTAGCGGAAACGGGCCCCATCCTCCACCGTCCCCACCTCCAGCGCCGGGATCTCTTCGATCACCTTGCGCCCCTCCCGCACCTTGCCCTGGCGATCCAACAGCGCCGCCAGCTCCACCCGCATGCGCACCGTCCGGGGGAACCGCACCATGCCGGCCCGCAGCAACTCCTCGGCCTTGGCATAGGCCTCCCGGCGCTCGTCGAGGCGCGCCAGCTCCTCGTAGGCGATCGGCGTCACCCAGGAATCCCCTTCCTCGGCGGTCAGCGCCCCCAGCAGCTTGGCGGCCTCTTCCAGCTTCCCCAGCCGGCCGAGGTTGATCCCCAGCCGCAGCCGCGCCTCGGCGTGCTTGGGATCGATCGCCAGCACCTTGTTCAACCAGCCGACCGCGCTCTTGTACTGCTCGAATTTCTCGTAGGTGACTGCCAGCCGCAGGGCCGGCACCAGGTTGTGCGGATCGAGCTCCGCCGCCTGCGTGTACATCGCCGCCGCCGCCTGGTGCTGGGAACCGCGCTGCAGCAGCTCGGCCAGACTGGTCAGGAGATGGCTGGCGACCAGCGCGGCGCCCGCGCTTCCCGACTGCTCGCGATAGAGCATCGCCAGGTCGTGGACCATGGTCCGCGAATGGTTGGCGATCAGGGCGCGGCCCTTGGCGCTCTGATTGGCGTACAGCTCGAAGACCTCGAAGTGCAGCCGGGCGATGGGCAGCAGCACCTCGAGGTCCGCCCCCGCCACCTGATCGATGACCTTCTCCTCGGCCCGCAGCAGGCGCTTTGGCGAGCCCGTGTCCTGGTCGTTGACCACCGCCGCCTCCAGGCTGGCGAGCTCGTCGAAGGCGACCTCCGACTTGCCGTCGGCCCAATGCCCCAGCGCCTGCCGGTACAGCGCCTGCACCCGCTCCGATCCCGGCTTCTCGCCCTTGCCCAGCGGCGGCACCGGCGCCAGCGGCGCCAGGGCCGGCGCCGCTCCGGGAGCGCCGGTGGGGCGGCGCCGCAGCGGCACCGCGCCGGGCGCGAACGGGTCGGCCGTGGTCAGCAACAGCCCCGACCAGGGATCCGCTGCCGGCGCCGACGGCGGCGGCGCCGAGGCCGGCGTGATCCCGGTGGTGTACACCGCCGCCGAACCGCTCTGGATCTGCATGCCCTTCGGCACCGCCCGCGTCATCGCGGCGGCGGCGGCGGCGGCGCCGACGGCGCCCGCGGTCGTCATGCCGAGCGCCAGCACCGCGTACGTCGCCGCCGGCATGACCCGGAACGAGCTACCAACCGACCCGCTGCTCATCTGCGTCACCCTCCATCGGGCCGAGCCGGCCGGCCGCCTGACTCAACGGCAGTCGCCCGGCTCACCAACTTCGAGGCTACTCTCCCATGACACCAGAATCACCATAGAGAAGATACCATCAAACAAGATGGCAAATCAACCATCAGTGATGGCGAATTGACACAACAAGTGGTTGAACTCTGCACTGCACTACGAGTCACGCTCGGGCGCGGGTCGCTTCAGGCACCCATCCCCGGTGATGGCCCGGCACCGGGGATGGGGGAACTCGGGAGAGCCTACAGCCGGTCCGCCGTCAATGGTGCTTGCGGCCTCCGCTGGGCGTGACCAGTATCGACTCGAGGTTCTTCATCGCCGCGGCGGTGAACAGGTACCGCGTCCACACGGTCGGGCGCGCCGCGGCGGCCGGCGACTCCAGACTCTCCAGGCTCTCAGCTCCTGGCGCACCGGTCGAGAAACCGAAGATCGCCGGCCCGAGGTTGCCCGGCGGGATGTCGGCGCCGAACTGCTGGTTGATAGCGGCGATGAAGGCGTTGGCCACGAAGGCATAGCCGAAGTGCGTCGGATGCACGCCGTCGTAGGAGAAGACGCCGCCGGTCAGGAAGCCGGCGTTGAAGGGGATGCCGCCCACCTCGATGCCGGTGGTTGCCAGCTCGGCGAGCAGCGAGTTGATGTCCACCAGCGCCGCCCCGGTCTTCTGGGCGGCCGCCGCGATCACCGCGTTGTACTGCCCGATCCGGGCGTTGATG
Organism: uncultured Acidobacteriota bacterium; assembly: GCA_963732005.1. GTDB lineage: Bacteria > Acidobacteriota > Thermoanaerobaculia > Multivoradales > UBA5704 > JASLEW01. Next base: position 635,206 of record CAVSXT010000005.1, on the reverse strand, counting down.
GTCGCCGCGTCGGCGGCAAGCAGCACGTCGGAGGCCGGCAGCGGCAGGCCGGAGCCGATCGGCTTGGGGATGCCCAGCCCCTTGGCGAGATCGGCGCTGGCGGAGAGCAGCACGTGGTCGCCGGGGACCAGCAGGCCCTTGGGGCCGATCAGCGGCACCAGGGCGCCGTTGAAGATCACCGGCTGGTTGGTGTCGGGATTGACCAGGACGATCGGGATGGTGGTGACGAACGGGATCGAGGTGACGTCGGGGATGTTGGCGATCGCCATCTTGGCGCCGGTCGAGGCGATGGCGCCGATGACCGTCGTGTACTCCTGCTGGAAGACCGCCAGCGGCGTCAGCAGCGCCACGTTGCCGGAGGTCGCCGCCCCCAGCGCATCGTTGTTGCCGATCCACAGCGTGACGAAGGTGGGCTTGGATCCCACCACCTCCTCGATCTGCGTGCCGAAGCCGCGCAGGATGAGGTCGTGCAGGCCCGGCTTGCCGGTGGTCGGCACGTCGCTCTTGACCGTCAGCATGGTGCCGACGGTCTCGCCGGGCACCGCCAGGTTGTTGTAGAGGCGCGGCAGGTTGAGGTTGATCGGCACCCCCTGGCCCGGCAACGGCAGGATCACCGTCGGGAACAGCCCCTGCAGCTGCAGGATGTTGGGGATGCCGGGCGGCGACACCAGCGGCTGCTGGAAGTCGGCGGCGCCGGCGGTCGCCTGGTTGGCGATGATCGAAGGATAGTCGTGCAGCTGCGAGGTCTCGATCAGGCTGCCGCTCATGAAGCCGGCGGTGAGGCTGTCGCCCGCCGAGACGTAGTTGGTGAAGTCGGCGGAGCCGGTGTTGACGGCGAACGCCGCTCCCGGCACCGCCAGGGCGAGCGCCAGCAGGGTGATCAGGGCTCTTGGACGGTTCATAGGCTCTTTCTCCTCGCGGCGCTATTGATGGAAGCCGAAGGTCAGGCTGACCAGCAGCGCGCGCGTGCTATAGGTCCCGAAGAAGTCCCCCTGCGGATCGCCGTCGAACGTGGAGTTGCGGGTCCGGTCGGCGAAGAAGAGGTACATGATGCCGAGATCGACGTCGAGATTCTTGCCGGTGTAGCCGGCGCCGACGGTGATGCCGTTGCGGTTGGCGTCGGGCAGCAGCGGGTTCACCGACTGCTCGGGCTGCGGCGTCTGGTCGTAGACGTAGCCCGCCCGCCATTGCCACATCGCGCTCGAGGCCCAGTTGACGCCGATCCTGCCCGCATAGGAGTTCTTCCACCGTTCGATGACCGTGCTGCTCGGCAGCTGGCCGGTGGGGAAGGTGATCGGCACGGAATTGAAGGTGCCCCACCCGAAGTAGTTGCCGTCGACCTCGACGGTGAGCGCCGGCATCAGCTTGAAGGCCACGCCGAGGCTCGCCATGTCCGGGAACTTGATCTGGGTCTTGACCGGGATGTTGGTGTTGAACGGCAGCTCATGGGCGACCAGGGCGTCGAAGTTGGGGTCGCCGCTGGGGCGCGGGAAGAGCACCGCGCTACCCGAGTAGTCGACGGTGATCTTGCTGCGGTAGGAGGCGCCCCAGGAGAGCCAGCTGGTCGGCTTGTGCAGGAAGCCGAGGTCGAAGCCGTACCCTTCGTCGTCGTTGCTGGTGAGCTTGACCTTGGCGGCGTTGACGGTGTTGAAGGTGAACGGGTCCAGGCCGGGCGCGTCGCGCTCGAGCTCGACCTTCGAGACGCGGGCGATGCCGCCGATGCCGATGCCGAATTGGGGGGTCACCTGCCAGGCGATGGTCGGGTTGATGTCCACGTCCAGGATCGCCGCCCTGGTGGAGAGGAAGCGGCCGGCGAAGTTGTCGGGGTCGTTCCATTGCGTGGTGAGGCCGAACGGCGACTCGAAGCCCAACCCGACCTTGAACTGGGAGGTGATCGGCTGCACCCAGTAGGCATGGGGCGGGAACGCCTGCAGCCGGTGCTCGACGGCGCTCACGCCGTCGCCGGGAAAGGGGTTGGCGCCCTGGAAGTCGGCCCTGGTCTCGGTGATGTAGGTGACGCCGACCGAGCCCGCCGCCTTGTCGAAGAACGCCACGCCGCCGGGGTTGAAGAAGATCGCCGACGGGTCGTCGGCCTGGGCGGTGACGGCGTCGGCCATGCCGGTCGCCTTGGCGCTCTGCTCGAAGATGCTGAACCCCGCCGCGAGCAGCGGTCTGGCGGAGGCGAAGACCATCGCGCCCAGCATCACGATTCCCAGCGTACTCAAAGCCTGCCAGCTCGAAGCTCCTCGCCTTCGCATCCCTTGGATCCTCCTCGCAATCGCGTCCGTTGACGGCAGCTGAAACAATCTCAGGGGCTATTGGGCGCGCAAGTTTAACAGAACGTTAGTCTCAAGCCGGGGAGGTGTCAACGGCGTGACGGCCGCTGCCGGAGCGGGGGAGTCGGCCGGAGCCTCCGGAATCTCCCGAGCAGTGGCCCTGCTGCTAGAGTACCGGCCGGGAGGACCGTGCATGGAGTTCGAGAACGAGATCCACGAAGAGACCTTCAACCGCCTCAAGGAGTACCTGGGCGAGCTGTTCGAAGAGCCTTTCCACGACCCCGACAACGACCACTTCTACGTCCGCTACGGCAGCACCGTGCTCGAGATCTCGGTCCAGCCCTACGGCGGCGAGGAGGCGATCGTCGTCCTGATGGCCTACTGCGTCCAGGAGGTGGAGCTGGCCGAGGAGCTGCTGCTGGGCCTGCTGGAGCTCAACCACCAGCTGCCCTGCGGCTCCTTCTCGCTGGTCGGCAACGACATCTTCTTCTCGCACTCCCTGTTCGGCAGGAACCTCGAGCCGCGCGACCTGTTGCGCGCCATCACCGCGGTGGCCTCGGTGGCCGACGACTACGACGACCGGATCGTGGCGCGCTATGGCGGCCAGACCGCTCTCGAACGTATCCAGGACACCGGCGGCAGGCGCCGCCGCCAGGGCCTTGGCGTCGAGGAGGGCCTCGGCGCAGAAGAGAGCCTTGGCGCCGAGGAGGGCTTGGGAGCCGACGAATGAAGCACACGCAGCACGGCGGCGCCGGCCTCCTGGCAGGCCGTGCCGTGAACGCGGGGCTCACCAGCGCCCGCCGCCGCCGCCCTTGACCGCTTCCTCCGCCTCGCGCGCCAGCTCCTTGCGCTTCTCGGTCTCGCGCTTGTCGTAGAGCTTCTTGCCCTGGGCGAGCGCGATCTCGACCTTGACCCAGTTGCCCTTGAGATAGACCGACAGCGGCACCACGGTGTACCCCTTGAGCAGGGTGCGTCCGAACAGGCGCTCGATCTGCCGCCGCTTGAGCAACAGCCGCCGCGGGCGCTCCGGCAGGTGGTTCTCGCGATTGCCGTGGCTGTATGGGCTGATGTGCGCCCCGATCAGGAACGCCTGGCCGTTGCGGAACTCGACGAAGCTGTCCTTGAGCTGCACCTTGCCGGTGCGGACGGCCTTGACCTCCGTCCCCTGCAACTGGATGCCGGCCTCGACCGCTTCGAGGATGTGGTAGTCGTGATGGGCGCGGCGGTTGCTGGCCAGAGTGCGTGGCGCGCCGTCCCGGGAGGCGCCCTGCGGCTTGTTCGCTGCCATGGGAGAGGAAGTCTACTCGCTCCGCCTGCCGGCTGGCGCGCGCCGGCCGCCACCTGCCGGGCGCCGTCGCGGCCCGCCGGCCGTGCGGCGCCACAGCCGCACCCGCTGTTGCACGATAGCCACACCCCCTCCGGGCATGCCTTGTTTGGGCTGTGCAGGAAGGGCTTCAAGATCTGGTCTACCAACGACTTGCGCAGCGTGGCGCGCAGCGGCGGCAGTTCCGCCCGGCTGGCATCGACCCTGCACGGGAGGGGTGTCGCAGCGCGAGCCATGGACGACCCAATGCCCAACCATCGCCCCCCACCGCTCCAAACCTCGCTCCAATCGTCGCTCCATCCGCTGTTCTCCCAGAAGACCATCGCCCGCCCGGTGGCGATCTCCGGCGTGGGGATCCATACCGGCAAGCTGGTGCAGCTCGAGCTGCACCCCGCTCCTGAGGGCACCGGCATCGTCTTCCGGCGCACCGACAGCGGCGGCGTCGAGATCCCGGCGCTGGCCAGCGAGGTGAGCTCGGTCGAGCTGGCCACCAGCCTGGGGCGTGACGACGTCACCATCTCGACGGTCGAGCACCTGCTCGCCGCCGTGCGCGTCTGCGACATCGACAACCTGCGCATCGACCTCGACGGGCCCGAGGTGCCGATCCTCGACGGCTCGGCGCTGCCGTTCCTGCATCTGATCGAGGCGGCCGGCACCCGCTGGCAGCGGGCGCCGCGGCGCATCCTGGCGATCACCTCGCCGATCACCGTCGAGCTCGGCGGCAAGCGCATCCGCGCCTCGCCCTTCCCGGGGCTGCGGGTGACCTACGCGATCGATTTCGCGGCGCCGGCCATCGGCCATCAGGAGGCCGACCTGGTGATCGACCGCGACACCTTCACGCGCGAGCTGGCGCCGGCCCGCACCTTCGCCCTGCTGGCCGAGGTCGAGTGGCTGCACCGCCGCGGCCTGGGGCTCGGCGGCGCCTTCGACAACTGCATCGTGTTCGGTCCGGACGGGCCCACCAACACCTCCCTGCGCTTCGCCGACGAACCGGTGCGCCACAAGGCGCTCGACGCGATCGGCGACCTGGCGCTGGCCGGCGGCCCGCTCTGGGCGCACATCGAAGTGGAGCGCGGCGGCCACCAGGTCCATTTCTCGCTGCTGGAGGCGATGCGCGAGCGGCCCGGCTGCTGGACCTGGATGGAAGGAGTCGGCCCCCAGGGCATCGACGCCGGCCAGCTCGAGCACCTCGAGCGCCGGGGGCGTCTCGAACCGCTGGAGCCGTTGGCACCGCTGCAGCCACTGGAGCCGCTGGAAAACACCGCCGCCAAGCCCGCCAAGCCAATGCGGGTGTTGAGCGGCGTGCGCGGCAGGTAGCTTCCGGCCCCAGCCCCGCCCCCCAGCCCGCCGCCGGCCCGGGACCGGCGGCATCGCGGTGCTAGACTCGCTCGGTTGATGCGAGCGACCCTGGCGCTTCTCCTTTGTTTTCTGGCCTTTGGCTCCCGCGCTCGAGCCGAGGCGAAGATCACCGATTTCCAGGTCGTCCTCAACGGCAGTCAGGTGCTTGCCAGCGCCGCTCTCGCCAACGCCTTCGATCACCGGTTCTTCGCCCGGGTGGACAGCGGCCTGCCCACCACCATCGTCTACCGCTTCGAGCTCGACCTCGTCCGCCGCCACTGGTGGGACCCGCGGCTCAAGTCCTGCAGCCTCGCGGTGGAGGCGATCTACGACGCCGTCGACCGGGTCTACACCGTCCTTTTTCGCCTTGACGACAAGCTGATCGAGAGCCGCACCCTGCACGACCGCAAGGCGCTGGCGGCGGCCATGGGCCGCATCGAGCGGCTGCCGGTCTTCAGCCTCAACGATCTCCATGACCGCCGCCGCATGCTGCTGCGAGCGCGCGCCGAGCTCGGCTCGCGCACGGTGCTGTCGTTCATCCCGGTGCTGATCACCACCGAGTGGGTGGAATCGGACAAGTTCCGGCCTGCCGCCGCCGCCGCGACGCCGGTGCGGCCCTGAGGCCTCAACCCATGGGCCTGCGCCAGATCCTCGTCCGGCACCGCAAGGACCAGCGCCTCATCGTCGGCGGCCTGGCGGCCCTGCTGCTGCTGTTCACCGCCTCGTTCTATCTCTTCCTGCGCGAGCGCGACCTGCCGGCCTTCCTGGTCACCAACCGGGTGCTGCTGTTCGTGCTCTGGTACGCCAACGTCGTCCTGATCCTCATCGTCCTTTTCGTTCTGCTGCGCAACCTGTTCAAGCTGCTGATCGAGCGCCGCCACCGCATCCTCGGCTCGACCTTCAAGATCAAGCTGGTGGCGACCTACATCGGCCTGTCGCTGTTCCCGGTGCTGGCGCTGTTCGCCATCGCCACCGAGCTGCTGCAGGGCTCGATCGACCGCTGGTTCAACACACCGCTGCGGCCGGTGCTAGAGCGCGGCAGCGCCGTCGCGCGCGCGCTCTACGACCGCACCGGCCAGCACAACCTGCGCGACGCCGAGCGGGTGCTGCGCGAGACCGCCAGGCTGGACCCCCGGGCGGCGGTCGAGCGCCAGCGGCTGGAAGGGCTGCTGGCCGAGCTCCATCTCGACCTGCTCTCGGTCTACGAGGGCAGCGAGTTCGTGCAGGGAGTGGTCAACTCCCAGTCCGGCCTCAAGGATCTCCCGGAGCCGCGCCGCTCTTTCTTGGAGGAGGCCGTCGCCGAGGGCGAGGTGACCCAGATCGACACCCCGCCGGGCGGCCGCGGCAAGCTGGTCTATGCGGCGGTGGCCGGCGGCGGCCGGCGCCCGGGACCGGCCGGCGGCTCGCAGCGCATCGTGGTGGTGGCGGCGACGCTCATCGATCCCGTGCTGGCGGAGCGCTCCGCCCGGCTGATCGAGGACTTCCAGAGCTACCGCCAGCTCGAGGTGCAGAAGGACGAGTTGCGTGCCAGCCACCTGCTGATCTTCATCATGGTGACCCTGGTCATCCTGCTCGCCTCCTCCTGGGTGGGGCTCTACCTGGCGCGGCGGGTGACCGTGCCGATCCAGGCGCTCGCCGAGGGGACGCGGCGGATCAGCGGCGGCGACCTCCGCCACCGCGTCGACGTGCGGGCCGACGACGAGCTGGGGGTGCTGGTCGATTCCTTCAATCGCATGACCGACGAGCTGGCGAACAACAAGGAGCAGCTCGAGCGCGGCAATCGCGAGCTGACGCTCAGCAACCAGCGCCTGGCGGCGGAGCGGGCGCTGATCGCGGCGGTGCTGCAGAGCGTCGCCGCCGGCGTGGTCTCGATCGATTCGGCGGGCAACATCTTCACCTGCAACGAGGCCGCGCTGCTGCTGCTGCGCCAGCGCGAGGAGGAGGTGGTCGGGCGCCCGGTGACGGCAGCCTGGGGGGACCCCGAGCGCCGCAAGCTGGCGGCCCTGCTGGCCGAGCCGCGGCCCCAGGACGGCAAGGAGCTGCACCTGCTGCTCGGCGGCGAGTGGAAGACCTTCGAGGCCAAGGTCACCGCCTTCGGCGACGCGGCCGGCACGCCGCGCGGCCGGGTGCTGGTGCTCGAGGACCTGACCGAGCTGATCAAGGCGCAGCAGCTGGCGGCATGGAACGAGGCGGCGCGCCGCGTCGCGCACGAGATCAAGAACCCGCTGACGCCGATCCGGCTGGCCGCCGAGCGCATGCTCAAGAAGCACCGCCAGGCAGAGCCCGGCCTCGCCAGGGCGATCGAGGACGGCGTCGAGATCATCGTCCGCGAGGTGACCACCCTGCAGGGGATGGTGGACGAGTTCTCCCGCTTCGCGCGCATGCCGCGGCCGCAGCCGGCGCGGGTGGACGTGCCGCGGCTGCTCGACGACACCCTGCACCTCTACCAGAACCTCAAGCCGGGAGTGACGGTGGAGGCGCGCCTGGCCGGCGACCTGGCAGGCGTGGTGATCGACGCCGAGCAGATCAAGCGCGCCCTGATCAACCTGCTCGACAACGCGGTCGAGGCCACCGACGCTCCCGGCCAGGTGACGGTGTCGGCTTGCAAGCGCGACGGACACCTCGCCATCCAGGTCGCCGACACCGGCCGCGGCATCCCGCCCGACGCCAAGGAGAAGCTGTTCCTGCCCTACTTCTCGACCAAGGGCCGCGGCACCGGCCTGGGGTTGGCGATCGTGCACCGCATCGTCGCCGACCACCATGGCTCGATCCACGTCGAAGACAACCTGCCGCGCGGCACGGTGTTCACCGTCGAGCTGCCCGCCGACCCGGAGTAGGTCCACTAGAATGGCACGATGACCGAACGCGGCGAGCGCATCCTGATCGTCGACGACGAGGCCGGCATCCGTTCGACCCTCTCCGGCATTCTCGAGGACGAGGGCTATGCGGTGGCGGCGGTGGGCACCGCCGCCGAGGCGACGGCGCGTCTCGGCGCCGAGGCGTTCGACGCCGTGCTGCTCGACCTCTGGCTGCCCGACCGCGACGGCATGGAGCTGCTTTCCGAGGTGCGCGACCAGCCGGTGATCGTCATCTCCGGTCATGCCACGGTCGATACCGCGGTCAAGGCCACCCGGCTCGGCGCCTACGACTTCCTCGAAAAGCCGCTGTCGCTGTCGCGGGTGGTGGTGACGGTGCAGAACGCGCTCGAACGCGGCCGGCTGGCGCGCGAGCTCCGCCAGCTGTCCGACCGGCTGGCGCGCGCCGAGCCGCTGCTCGGCGGCAGCCCACCCATGCAGCGCCTCAAGGCCGAGCTGGCGACCGCCGCGCGTTCCGAGAGCCGCATCCTGATCCTGGGCGAGAACGGCACCGGCAAGGAACTGGTGGCGCGGCAGGTGCACCGCCTGTCGGGCCGCAGCCAGGGCCCGTTCGTCGAGGTCAACTGCGCCGCGATCCCCGAGGACCTGATCGAGAGCGAGCTCTTCGGCCACGTCCGCGGCGCCTTCACCGGCGCCGTCGGCGACCGCCCCGGCCGCTTCGAGCAGGCCGACGGCGGCACTCTCTTCCTCGACGAGATCGCCGACATGTCGCTCAAGACCCAGGCCCGCGTGCTGCGCGTGCTGCAGGAGCAGCGCTTCGAGCGGGTCGGCGGCTCCGCGCCCATCCGTGTCGACGTGCGCGTCCTGGCCGCCACCAACAAGGACCTCGAAGAGGAGATCCGGCAGGGCCGCTTCCGCGAGGACCTCTACTTCCGGCTGGCGGTCATCCCGCTGCGGGTGCCGCCGTTGCGCGAGCGCGCCGAGGACGTGCCGGTCCTGGTCGCCCACTTCGTCGCGCTCTTCGCCCACGAGACCAAGCAGCGGCCCAAGGCGATCGAGGGCGACGCCCTGCGGCGGCTGCGGGAGCACTCCTGGCCGGGCAACGTGCGCGAGCTGCGCAACCTGGTGGAGCGGATGATGATCATGGTGCCGGGCCCCACCATCGCCCTCGCCGATCTATCGGCGGCGGTGCGTGGTGCAACCGACGGCGGCAACGGCGGCAACGCCGGAGGAGGAGGCGGCGGCCAGGCCCACCGCGGCGACGAGCCGGCCGCTGACAGCCGGGCGCCGTGGGATGCGTACCCATCGCTGCGGGAGGCCCGCGACGCCTTCGAGAAGTACTTCATCGAGCGCCAGCTGGCCGCGCTGGAGGGCAACGTCAGCCGCACCGCCCAGGTGCTCGGGCTCGAGCGCAGCAACCTCTACCGCAAGATGCGGGCCTATGGCATCGAGGTCGAACGCCATGGCGCCGCCGGCGCCGCGGACTTCCCGGACCCGGCAGACCCGGCCAACCCGGCGGACTCGGCCAACGCGGCAACCGCGGCGAACCCGGCAAACGCCGCCACCCCTATAATCGAGCCATGAACGCCATCGCCCAAGCCCCCCCGCAGCTGCGGATCGAGGCCGAGCTCAAGGCCGCCCTCAAGAGCGGCGACAAGCTGCGGCTGCAGACCGTGCGGCTGCTGCTCACCGACATCAAGAACGAGCGCATCCGCCGCGGCGGCGAGGTGGACGAGGCCGGCTTCGTCGCGCTCGTCCGCAAGGCCCTCAAGCAGCGCGAGGAGGCAGCCACCCAGTACCGCGCCGGCGAGCGCCGGGAGCTGGCCGCCAAGGAGGAGAGCGAGGCGGCGATCCTCGCCGGCTTCCTGCCGGCGGCGGCGGACGAGGCCGAGATCCGCCGCGCCATCGCGGCGCTGATCGCCGAGCGCGGCCTCGCCGGGCCCCAGGCCATCGGGCCGATCATGAAAGAGACGCTGGCGCGCTTCGGCACCAGCGCCGACGGCGCCACCATCAACCGGATCGCCCGCGAGCTGCTCGGCGGCGCCGGGGCCGGCCGCTGACGCCGGCCGGAGTCACGATGGGGGCGCTGCGGGCGATCGTCGGCACCGCGGGGCACATCGATCACGGCAAGACCAGCCTGGTGCTCGCCCTGACCGGCATCGACTGCGACCGTTGGGCCGAGGAGAAGGCGCGCGGCATCACCATCGACCTGGGCTTCGCCCACCTCGCGGCGGACGGCGTGCAGCTCGGGTTCGTGGACGTCCCCGGCCACGAGCGCTTCCTGCACAATGCCCTGGCCGGGCTGGGCGGCATCCGCATCATGCTGCTGGTGGTCGCGGCCGACGAAGGCGTCAAGCCGCAGACCCGCGAGCACCTGGCCATCTGCTCGCTGCTCGGCATCCCCGCGGGCCTGGTCGCCCTAACCAAGGCCGACCTGGCGGCGCCGGACCTGCGCGAGATCGCCCAGCTCGAGGTCGAAGAGCTGCTCGCCCCGACCCCCTTCGCCGGCGCGCCGGTGCTGGCGGTGTCAAGCGCCACCGGCGAGGGGGTCGCGGAGCTCAGGGCCGCCCTGCTCGAGCTGGCGGCGCGCCATGCCGTCGGCGCCGAGGCGGCGCTGCCGGCGCGGCTGCCGCTCGACCGCGCCTTTCATCTGCGCGGCCTGGGAGCGGTGGTGACCGGCACCCTGGCCGGTGGCCGGGTGGGCATCGGCGACGCCCTCGAGCTGCTGCCGCCGGCGCCCGGCGTCGACGGCACGTTGCGGGTGCGCAGCATCCAGGTCCACGGCCAGGCGCGCGACCAGGCGCTGGCCGGCGAGCGCACCTCGCTGCAGCTCACCGGGGCGCCGCTCGAGGCGCTGCGCCGCGGCCAGCAGCTAGGCACCCCCGGCGCCTTCGCTGCCACCACCAGCCTGCTCGCCCGTGTCACCCTGCTGCCGGACGCGCCGGACGCGCTGCACGGCTTCACGCCGGTGCGCCTGCACCTGCACGCCGGCGAGGCGCTGGGAAGGATGCGGCCGCTGGGCGGCGGCCGGCCGGCGCCGGAGCTGCTGCCGGGCACGGGCGGGCTGGTCGAGATCCGGCTCCAGAGCCCGCTGGTGGCGGCGCGCGGCGACCGCATCATCCTCCGCCGCCCCTCGCCGGCGACGACGCTGGGGGGCGGCGAGGTGCTCGACCCGCGCTGGCGCCGCCACCGCGGCGCGCTGCTGCCGGCCGCTCTTGCGGCGCTGGACGGCGGCCTGGCGCGGACCCTGTCGTTTTGGGCGCTGGAAGCGGGCGAGCGCGGCCTCGACGCCGCGGGCGCCGCACGCCGGCTGGGCCTGCCGGAGGAGCGCGCCGTGGCGGAGCTGAACGCGCTCGCCGCGGATTCCCGCCTGATCGCGGTGCGCGAGGCTCCCGGCCACGGCCGGCGCTGGATCGCGCCGGCGGCGGTCGAGCGCGTCGTCGAGCGCGCCCGGCGGGTGCTCAAGGACTACTTCGATCGCGACCGGCTGGCCGACGGCATGCCCAAGGCCGAAGCGGTGCGGCGCATCCTGCGCGGCCGCGCCGCGGAGCTGGCGCCGGTCTACCTCGCCTGGCTGGCGGCGCAGAAGGTGCTGGCGGTCGAGGGCGACCGCGTCGTCCTGCCGGGGCGCAGCGCGCAGCTGAGCGGCGAGGAATCGGCCCTGGCGGCGGCGGCAATGGCGTGCTTCGAACGCGCCGGCCTGGCGCCGCCTTCGCCGGGGGAGGTGCGCCAGGAGCTCTCAGCCAAGCCGCAGATCCTCGACGGCGTGCTGCGTCACCTGGTGGCCCGCGGCCGCCTGGTGCGGCTGCCCGGCGGCCTGATGATCGCCGCCGCCGCCCTCGCCGAACTCCGCCGCCAGCTCCTCGCCGAGCCGTGGGAGCGTTTCTCGGTGGCACAGTTCAAGGACCGCTTCGGCCTCACCCGCAAATGGGCGATCCCGCTGCTCGAGCACCTCGACGCCGCTGGCGCCACCCGCCGCGCCGGCGACGACCGCCTGGTGGTGCGGGCACCGGCCGTCGCCAAGGAGAGCGCATGAAGACCATCGCCGTGCTGGGCGCGTCCGCCAACCGGCACAAGTTCGGCAACAAGTGCGTGCGGGCCTACCTGGAAACCGGATGGCAGGTCTACCCGGTCCACCCGGCCGAGCGCGAGATCGAGGGGCTGCCGGCCCACCGCACCCTGGCCGAGGTGCCGGCGCGCCTCGACCGCATCAGCGTCTACCTGCCGCCGGCCACCACGTTCGGGCTGCTCCCCGAGATCGCCCGCGCCGCGGCGCCGAGTACCGGCGTCGGAGCGGCCGGAGAGGCAACCGAGGTCTGGTTCAATCCGGGCTCGGCGGACGCCGCCGTGCTCGCCGAAGCCGGCCGCCTCGGCATCGCCGCCCGGCCGGGCTGCAGCATCGTCGACATCGGCCGCCTGCCGAGCGAGTTCACGGCCTAGCGCTCGCGGCCGCTCGCCGTCAGCGGGTCGCGCCGGCCAGCGTCACCGGCGCGTCGCGGTAGACCTCCGGGTAGGTCCGCTTCAGGGCGTCGATCTTGGGCAGGTCGTTGTGCACGATGTAGGGGTAGGTCGGGTTGTGGATCAGGAAGTCCTGGTGGTAGTCCTCCGCCGGGTAGAAACCCTTCATCGGCTCGATCTTGGTCACGATCGGCGAGCTGAAGACGTTGGCCTTGGTCAGCTGGTCGACGTAGGCCTTGGCGACGCGCTCCTGGGTCGGGGAGGTGAAGAAGATCTCCGAGCGGTAGCTGGGGCCGGAATCGGGGCCCTGGCGGTTGAGCTCGGTGGGATCGTGGGCGACGGCGAAGTAGAGCCGCAGCAGCTGCCCGTAGGAGATCTTCTTGGGGTCGTAGGTGATCTCCACCGACTCGGCATGGCCGGTCGTCTCGGTGCCCACCACCTGGTAGTGCGCGGTCGCCTTGCTGCCGCCGGCGTAGCCGGCGACGACCCTGGTGACCCCCTGCACGTGCTCGAACATGCCCTGCAGGCCCCAGAAGCAGCCGCCGGCGAGCACCGCGACCTGGGGTCCGGTCGCCTCGGCGGCGGGCGCATCGACGGCGGGAGCGGGAATCACCTTGTTGATGGCGTCGGCCCCCAACCGGCAGGCCGCTAGCGTCAAGGTCGCGAGCGCCAGGGCCGCGACGGTGGTTTTGGTGCTGGTGAGCATCGTGTTCTCCCTCTGAAGAGCGGCGGCAGAGCCGCGAGCGCCCTGCCCCTCACGTTGATACGAGTCCGCGCCAACCGCGGATTCCCGGCAGCTCCAGGGCATGCCCAGGCGTCGCTCGCCGCGGACCGGCGCGGCATCTTCTATACTCCCGCACGTCCCTCCGCAGGCCGCGGCGGCCGCGTTCGCCGCCGGCCGGCGGATCGAGAAAGCCGCCTGTCCAGCAACCCGGTCCTCGCTCCGTGCCTCCTTCGACCCCTGCGCAGCTCTCGGACGCCGACCTGCTCGGCCGGCTGGTGGCGTTCGACTCCACCAGCTGCAACAGCAATCTGCCGATCGCCGATTTCCTCTGCGACTACCTCGACCGGCCGGGGGTGCGGTTGCGGCGCAACCCTTCGCCGGCCGGGGACAAGGTCAACCTGATCTTCGAGCTCGGGCCCCCGGCGGCGGAGCACGGGGACGGCCAGGGGCCGCGGACCGGGCTGGTGCTGTCCGGGCACCTGGACGTGGTGCCGGCGGGCGAGGCGGGGTGGGAAAGCGAGCCCTTCACCCTGGCCGAGCGCGACGACCGCTGGGTCGGCCGCGGCGCCTGCGACATGAAGGGCTTCCTGGCGCTGGCCGCCAACCTGGCGCTGGCGGCGAGCGGGCGGCATCTCCGGCAACCGCTGGCCCTGCTCTTCACCTACGACGAGGAGGTGGGGACGCTGGGCGCCCGCCACCTGGTCGAAAGCTGCCCGGAGGCCCGGGAGCTGCCATCGAGCACCTTGATCGGCGAGCCCACCTGCCTGCGCGTGGCGCGCGCCCACAAGGGCCATCTGCGGATGCGCATCACCCTCCACGGCCGCAGCGCGCACAGCGGTTACCCGCATCTCGGGGTCAACGCCATCGAGCCCGCCGGCGAGGTGATCGCCGCCCTGGCGCGGCTGCGCCGCGAGCTGGCGGCGGAGGGCGGGCCGCACGCCGAGCTGTTCCCGGAGGTGCCGTTCGTGCCGCTCAACGTCGGCAGGGTGGAGGGCGGCGCCGCGATCAACGTGGTGCCCGACCGCTGCATCGTCGAGCTCGGGCTGCGGGCGCTGCCGGGAACCGACTCGCGCCGGCTGGCCGAGCGCGTCGAGCAGGCGGCCCGCGCCGCCGCGGCCCCCCTCGTTGCCGAGGTCGAGGTGCTCTCCGACAGCCTGCCGCTGCTGGTGGCGGAGGACGCGCCGCTGCTGCGCCGGCTCCACGCCCTGGTCGGCCAGCGCGAAAGCGTCGCCGTGTCCTATGCCACCGACGCCGGCTGGCTGCAGCGCCTGGGGATGGACTGCGTGCTCTTCGGCCCCGGCTCGATCGACGTCGCGCATCGCCCCAACGAGTTCCTGCCCAAGGCGGAGCTGGCGGCGGCCCGCGCCGTGGTCGAGCGCCTGATCGAGGACTGCTGCGGCGCGGCTGCCGGCCGAGCGGGAGCGGGATGAGCGCGCGGGTCGTCGAGGCCGACTGGACCTGGACCGGCGACGGCTTCGCCACCGGCGTGCAGCTGCTGGTCGGCGAGGACGGCCGCATCGAGGCGGTGGGGCGGCTCGGGCTGGCAGCGACGCTGCGGCTGCGCCGGCAGGCGCTGCTGCCCGGCCTGGTCTCCGCGCACTCCCACGCCTTCCAGCGCGCCCTGCGCGGCCGCGGCGAGCGGTTCCCGGCGGGGACCGGCAGCTTCTGGAGCTGGCGCGAGGCGATGTACGAGCTGGCGACGGCGCTCGACGCCGCCGCCTTCGAGCGCCTCTGCCGCCAGACCTTCCGCGAGCTGCGCGACGCCGGCGTCACCACGGTCGGCGAGTTCCACTACTTCCACCATGAGGGGAGCGGCGCTCCCGGCGCACCGCTCGACTACGCCCTGGACGAGCGCGTGCTGCGCGCCGCCGCCGCGGCCGGCATCCGCATCGTGCTGCTCAATACCTACTACCGGACCGGCGGCTTCGACCAGCCGCTGGCAGGCGCCCAGCGCCGCTTCGCGTCGCCATCGCCGGCAGTCTTCTGGGAGCAGATGGATCGCCTGGCGGACCGCCTGGCCGGGCCGGCCCAGAGCCTCGGCGCCGCCGTCCACAGCCTGCGCGCCGCACCGCCGGCGGACCTGGCCGCGATCTACGAGGAGGCCCGCCGCCGCGGTCTGCGGCTGCACATGCACGTCGAGGAGCAGCGGCTAGAGATCGCCGACTGCCTGGCCTATTACGGCCGCCGGCCGATGCAGCTGGCGCTGGCCTCCCTGCCGGCGGCCGACGGCCTCACCGCCGTCCACTGCACCCACACCACCGCCGAGGACATGGAACGCTTCCTGGACGCCGGCGGGACGGTGTGCGTCTGCCCGCTGACCGAGGCCAACCTGGGCGACGGCCTGCCCGACCTTGCCGGCGCCCACCGGCGTGGCGACCGCCTCTGCCTGGGCAGCGACTCCAACGCCCGCATCTCGCTGCTCGACGAGATGCGTTGGCTCGAGTACGGGCAGCGGCTGCGCGCCGAGAGCCGGGGGCTGCTGCGCAACGCCGGCGACACCGGCGGCGCCGTTGCCCCGGCGCTGCTGCGCGCCGCCACCACCGGCGGCGCCCGCGCGCTCGGCCTGCCGTGCGGCGAGCTGGCGCCCGGCCACTGGGCGGACCTGGTTGCCGTCGATCTCGCCCACCCGGCGCTCGCCGGCTGGGAGCCGGAGACCCTGCTCGAGGCGTTGATCTTCGGCGCTGGCGACGGGGTGATCGCCGCCACCGCGGTGGGTGGCGAGTGGCGCCAGAGCGGCGAAGGGCATGGAGAGGAGGACTGAGATGTGCGGACGCTACACCCTGACCTCGCCGGGAGAGGTGGTCGCCGAGGTGTTCGAGCTGGTGGACGTGCCGCCGGTCCCGCCCCGCTACAACCTGGCGCCGACTCAGGAGGCGGCGGTGGTGCGCGTCGCCTCCCCGGGCGCGGCGCGCGCCCTCGCCATGCTGCGCTGGGGACTGATCCCAGCCTGGGCCAAGGATCCCGCCATCGGCAACCGCCTGATCAACGCCCGCGCCGAGACCGCCGCCGAAAAGCCGGCCTTTCGCGACAGCTTCCGCCGCCAGCGCTGCCTGGTGGCCGCCGACGGTTTCTACGAGTGGCGGAAGCTCGACGCCAAGACCAAGCAGCCCTACCTGATCCGCCGGCAGGACCGGCGCCCCTTCGCCTTCGCCGGCCTGTGGGCCGCCTGGCGGGGGCCGGCGGCGGACCGCCCGGTCGAAACCTTCACCATCCTCACCACCTCGCCCAACGAGCTGATGCGCCCCCTCCACGACCGTATGCCGGTGATCCTCGACCGCCGCGACTTCGCCGCCTGGCTCGACCCGGCGGCCCGCGACGCCGCCGCGCTGCAGGCGCTGCTGGCGCCCGCCCCCGCCGGCGGCTGGGAAGCCGTGCCGGTCAGCCGCGCCGTCAACAGTCCCGCCCACGACGAGCCGGACTGCATCGAACCGCTGCTGGCCGCGGTCTGAACCGCTCTGGCGCGGTCTGAACCGCTTTGGCGCGGTCTAAACCGCTTTGGAAAGGAGGCTGGCCATGGGAAGCATCGGGCACCTGGATGGACCGCCGGCAGCCAACGTCAACCTGATCTTGCAGGTCGCCATGGGCGTGACGCTCCTGGCCGGCATGGTCCTCGCCCGCCGCCGGTGGTTCACCGCCCATCGCGTGGTGCAGACCGCGGTGGTGCTGCTCAACGTGGTGCTCGTGGCCCTGGTGATGGCGCCGGCCTTTCACGCCCAGCACATCCTCTCCGGCGCGCTCCGTCATCCTCGCCAGGTTTATTTCACCGCGGCCCTGCTCCACGCCGTGGTCGGGACCGTGGCGTTCGTCCTGGGGCTCTACGTGGTGGCGAGCGCGGGGACTCCCATCCTTCCGGAAAGGCTGCGCCTGCGCCGCTACAAGCCGTGGATGCGGGCGACCCTCGGCATCTGGCTGCTGGCCCTGCTGCTGGGAATCGCCACCTACGTCGTCTGGTACGGCCCTGGCCCCGGCCCCGGCGCGAGCCCGGCGACCGCGCCGGCGGCGTCCAGTCCGGCGGCCGCTGCCGTGCCGGCGACCGGGGCGGCGGCGGGGGCGACTCGCACCGCCGGCGCCGGCGGTGTCGGCGGCGTCGAGGTTAAGCTCTCGAACTTCCGCTTCACCCCGGAGAAGGTGACGATCGCCGCCGGCGACACCGTCGTCTGGGTCGACGACGTCGGCATGCACTCGGCGGTCTGCGACGAGGAGAAGATGGATTCGGGGCCGCTGGCCAGCGGCGAGCGCTTCACCCACCGCTTCGCACGCGCCGGTGTCTACACCGTCTACTGCGACCTCCACGGCCGCGAGACGATGGCCGGCAAGGTCGAGGTCGTGGCCGCCCACCCGCCTTAGCCTGGCGTGGCCCTGGCCACGGGTCAGGCGTGCAGCAGGTAGACCACGCCGAAGATGCCCAGCATGGTGAAGACCAGGGCGAGCCGGCCGGCGGTGGCGAGCAGCAGGCCCAGCCAGGTGGCGAGGCCGGCGCGGCCGGCCTGCCGCAGGTTGCGGCGGGCCAGGTACTCGCCGGCGAAGGCGCCGACGAAGGGGCCGAGCACCACTCCGGGCAGCGAGAAGAACAGGCCGGCGATGCTGCCCAGGACGGCGCCGCAGACAGCCAGGCCGCTGGCTCCCACGCGGCGGGCGCCGTGGCGGGTCGCCCAGATCTCGATGGCGAAGGAACCGAGGGTCAGCAGGGCGAGCAGCGCCAGGGTCACCCAGCCGACGCGCTGAAAGCCGTCGATCCAGGCGGCGACCAGCAGGCCGAGGAAGACCAGCGGCGCTCCCGGGATCAGCGGCATCACGGTGCCGGCGATCCCCGCCGCCACCAGCAGGCCGGCGAGCAGCCACAGCGGCGCCCGGTCGGCAGCATCCGGCGGCACGACGGCGTAGAGGGCGGCGGCATAGACGGCCGCCGTCAGATCAGGGCGCACGGTCGGGCGTCCCTGGCGCCGGCGAACCAGACGGCCGTCCCATGGGCGCCGGCCTCGATGGAGCTGCCACCGACCTGCCGGGTGGCGCCGGGCTTGACGACGGCGGCGGCGCCGGCGCCGAGGGAGGAGCTGCTGCCGGCGGACCGGCGCCGGGCGGCACCAGGGTGTAGCCGAGCTGGCGCAGCAGGCCGATCTGGTCGTTGAGGACGAAGACCTCCTGGATCCTGCCGCCGTGGACACGGAACAGGGCCACGCCGTTGAGCAGCAGCGGCGGCGGCGCCGGCGCGCCTGGCGGTGTCTTCGGGGTGGCCAGGACCAGGTAGTGCGCCGCCACCTGGTCGCCTTCGGCGATCAGCGCCTGCGGCTGGTACTCGACCTTGGCGAAGAGGTCGCGGAGCTTCTGCTGCGCCTGCCGCGCGGCCTCGGGGCCGTGCCGCACGGAAGCGCCCGGGGTATGGTCGACGAATCCCTTGGCGACGATCTCGTCGAGCTGATCGAGCTTGCCGGCGCCCAGCACTTCGGTCAGGTAGCGCATGACCAGAGCCTTGTTCTCGCGGCGGTGGTCGACCGCGGCGGCGGCACCAGCTGCCGGGTGAGGGGGCGACGGCGCCGCGGCAGCAGACGCCGGCGCGGCGGATGCGGACCCCGGCGCGCTGGGCACAGACCCCGGCGCGGATGCGGCGGACGCCGATGCCGCAGGCACCGCCGGCGTCGGCGCGGCGTGCAGCGCCGCCAGCAGCGCGGCCAGCGCCACGATCACCGGTCTAGCGCGCAAAGTGGCCGACGAAGGCGCTGCGCTTGCCAGGGCTGCTCCACACCATGCCGAGGCCCGGGCCACGGAAGTCGTAGGCCACGGTCACCGCCGGCACCGCCGTCACCCGCGAGCTCTCGGCGGTGAGCGGCGGATAGTAGACCTCCTCGTTGCCGCAGAGGTGGTCCTGAGCGCCGATGCCGCGGGTCGCCAGGTCGATCCAGTCGCCGGCCTTCAGGCGGGCGTCGCCGGAGATTCCCGCGGCCTCGAGGTTGCCCGCCGGCGCATGGTGATGCCCGGAGAGCCCGGCCGCAGGCGCGACTGGAGACGGGGCGCCGAGCGCCATCTCGATCGGCGCGCTCTTCACCGCGACGACCTTGGACAGCATGTCGCCTGCCATGGCCCGGGCGAAGGCCACCAGCGCGTCCCGCTGGGCCGGCGTCGCTCGCTGATC
The DNA here is from genome assembly GCA_963732005.1 of uncultured Acidobacteriota bacterium. Lineage (GTDB taxonomy): Bacteria > Acidobacteriota > Thermoanaerobaculia > Multivoradales > UBA5704 > JASLEW01. The sequence goes on along the minus strand of CAVSXT010000005.1, from coordinate 616,140 downwards.
GACGACGAGCACGGCCGCGGCATGCAGCGGCCCGCCGGCGGGGTCTCCCAGCGTCACCGCCGCCCGCACCGCCGCCACCACCGCCAGGCCGTCGAGCTGCACCCCGTTCCAGGCGCCCTCGCGCACCCGCCAGGCCAGCACCGCCTGCTTGCCCACCAGGTCGATCTCGGAGTTGGCGAAGCAGGGTCCGGTGTAGATGTCGGCGGTCCGCGCTTCGAGGTAGTCGCCGGAGATCGCCGGCACCGCGGCGGCGGTCGCAACTTGCGCCGGCACGGCCCCGAACAGCGTGCACGGCAAGAGCATCGCCAGCAGCGCGAGGCGCGAGAGCGCGCCGGCCGAAGAGGCCGCCAGGACGCTGGTGGCCGCCGGCGCTGGCAGTGCGCCAGCGGTCCATCGTGCAGCCAGGCCCCTGCCGTGGAGGATCGTTCGCATGGTCGTCATCATGAGCGCTTCACCTTCGTCACCTTCTCCGCGGCGCCGCGCCGCGGTAGCCGTCGACGGACCTTCGCCCGGCAACTCTCTCCCCGGGTTCCCCGGGCCGCACCGCTCACGGCGCCTCGTAGCACCTCCGGCCCGGGATGCAGGCGGCCGGCTCGGCCACCTCCCCGTCCGGACCGAGACAGGTCAGCGTGTGACGGCACCAGCACAGACCGTCATGGGGATTGGGGATCGTCGGGTCCGGCGGGCTGTCGATGAACATCCCCTTCCAGCGCAGCCCGCGGCAGCGGCCGCCGGCGCCGATGCCGGTACCAGCACCGGCGCCACCGCCGGCAGCCGGCAGCGAAGGAGCACCGTACGAGTCGTTCGCGGACATCGCTCAAGCCTCCTGATGGCCGGTGGCGGCTAGCAGCGCGCGCCGGACCGCCACCCGCGCCAGCTGGATCTTGTACCGGTTGCGCGACAGCGCCCGGGCGCCCGCCACCGCCGCCTCGCCGGCCTGGCCGGCCATCGCCGCGTCGATCGCCTTGCCGCGCAGCAGCTCCTCGGCGGCCTGCGCCCGCCATGGCACCGGCGCCACCTGCCCCAGCACCACCCGCGCCGACTCCACCTTGCCGTCGCGCATGGCCAGCACCACGGCGGCGGTGGCCAGCGACCAGTCGAGCGTCTGGCGCTGCCGCACCTCGTAGCTCCATGCCAGGCGACCGGCGAGCGGCGGCACCACGATCTCCGTGACCAGCTCGCCGGGACCGAGCGCATGCTCGCGCTCCCCCGCGGCGCGCGGCGCGCGGTAGAAGCTCGCCAGGTCGAGCTGGCGCTCGCCGCCCGGGCCGGCCAGCCGCAGCTGCGCGCCGAGCGCGATCAGCAACGGCGCCAGCGTCGAGGGATGCACGAAGTAAGCGGGGCCGCCGTTGCCGAGGATGGCGTGGTAGCGGTTATCGCCCTCCACCACCATCGACTTGCCCTGGTGCTCCGGCAGCAGGCCGTAGCCGGTGCGGAAGTACCAGCAGCGCGGGCGCTGGCAGAGGTTGCCCGCCACCGTGCCGAGATTGCGGATCTGCGGCCCGGCGACGTGGCTCGCGGCGGCCGCCACCACCGGGTGCAGCCGGCGCACCTCCGGATGCGTCGCCAGCTCGTCGAGGGTCGCCAGCGCGCCGATCCGCAGGCCGGCGGCGTCGGCCTGCAGGCCGCGCAAGGCGGCGATGCCGCCGATCGCCACCACGCGGCGCGGCGCCTCGACGCCGTCCTTCATCAGCGCCAGCAGGTCGGAGCCGCCGGCCAGGGCGACGCTGCCGGGCGCCGCCAGCAGCCGCACCGCCTGCGGCACGGTGGCCGGCCGCGCATACTCGAAGGCTTGCATCAGGCCCTCCTTTCGAGCGCGTCGAGGACCCGCTGCGGGGTCAGCGGCAGGAACGGCACCCGCACCCCGGTGGCATTGGCCACCGCGTTGGCGATGCACGCGCCCGGCGACACCACCGGCGGCTCGCCGAGGCCGACCACGCCGCGGCGGTCGTACTCGGGGCCGGTCATCATCTGCACCACCAGCTCGCCGACGTCGCCGATACCCGCCAGCTTGTAGGTGTCGAAATCGACGTTCAGCATGCGGCCGGTGATCGGGTCGAGCACCTTCTCCTCCGAGAGCGCGTAGGAGATGCCCATGATCATGCCGCCGTAGACCTGGCTCTCGGCGGTCTGCAGGTCGAGGATCAGGCCGCACTCCTGAACCGTCACCATCTTCTCGACCCGCACGATGCCGGTGTCCATGTCGACCGCCACCTCGGCCATCTGCACGCCGGCCGAACCGCTGTTGATCAGCTCGCCCGGGCCGGGATTGGTGCCGCGCGCGGTGACCGGCGACACCCCCAGCGCGGCCGCCGCCTGCTTCCAGCTCAGGGCCCGCGCCGGCTCGCCCTTGACCCGCACCTGGCCGTCCACCGCCTCCAGGCGGTCCGCCGCGACCTCGAGCCGCGGCGCCACCTTGGCGAGCATCAGGCCCAGGGCGTCCACCGCGGCGCGCCGGGTCGAGGCGCTGACGCCGCCGACGGTGGTGCTGCCGCCCGAGCCGCCGGAGGTCGGGTACCGGCTGTCGCCGATCCGCACCTGCACCGCCGTGAGCGGCAGACCGAGGGTCTCGGCCAGCACGATCGCCACCACGGTGCGGGTGCCGGTGCCCAGGTCCTGGGTCGAGAGCTTGGCCTCCGCGGTGCCGTCCGGATAGATGGTCACGTCGCAGTTGCTGGCGTGGCCGCGCCCGCCCCAGACGTGCAGGGACAAACCCAGGCCGCGCCGCCACGGCCCCGGCGCCTCCTGGGCTGCGCCGCGCTTGCGCCAGCGGCCGCTCCAGCTCATCAGCCGGTCCGCGACCTCCAGCTCCTCGGCGAAGAAAGCCTGCCGCGGGCCGGTCAGGCGCAGGTTCTTGCGGTAGAAGTCGAGCGGGTTCATGCCCAGCTGGTCGGCCAGGTCGTCGAGCGCCGACATGGTGACCAGGCAGGCCTGGGGATGGTTCGGCGCCCGCCAGGCGCGCGACGCCGCGGTGTTGGTGGGCACCGCGGTGAAGCGATGGCGGCGGTTGGGGACCTCGAAGACATAGGGGATCGGCGGGCTGCCGGCGCCGCCCAGGCCGCCGGACCCCCAGGCGTTGGAGATCCAGGCGTTGAGCGTCCCGTCCGCCAGCGCTCCCACCTCGACGTCGGCCCAGGTCGACGGCCGGTCGCCGGCCACCGTCAGCTCGGCGTCGCGATCCAGCATCAGGCGCACCGGCGCGCCCGCCTGCTGGGCCAGCTTGGCGCAGACCAGCCCCCAGCTGTCGATGTTGAACTTGCTGCCGAAGCCGCCGCCCATGTACTCGGTGTGGACCTCGACGTTGCTGGCCGGGATGCCCATCCCCTCGGCGAACTGGGTGGCGGCGGCCGACACCGCCTGCATCGACGACCAGGTGGTGAGGTGGCTGCCGTCCTGCCACTCGCAGACGTGCCCGTGCGCCTCGAGGCAGTTGTGCGACACCCGCGGCAGGCCGTAGCGGCGCCGCAGCCGGACCGCCGAGTGTGCCAGCTCTCCCTCCGCGTCGCCCACCGATTCCGACTCGCCGGGCCTGGTGCCGGGCGCTCGCTCGAGCTGGTAGTCGTCGACGAAGTGCGGCAGCACCTCGTAGCGGACCGCCGCCGCCGCCGCCCGCACCGCGTCGGCCGCCAGCTCCTCGCTGGTGGCGGCGATCGCGGCCACCTCGTCGAGCGCCCACTTGATCTCGGAGCCCTCCTCGTGGATGACCACCACCGCCTTGACCCCGGGCATCCGTTCGACGTGCGCCAGGTCGAGCTTGACCACCCTGGCATGGGCGTGCGGGCAGCGCAGGACCTTGGCGTACAGCATGCCGGGGCGGTGGACGTCGTAGGTGTAGCGGGCGGTGCCGGTCACCTTGGCCGGGCCGTCGAGGCGCGGGATGCGCTTGCCGATCAGGCGCCGGCTCGCCGGCTCGGGCCAGGAGTAGTCCGCCATGGTCAGGCCCCCTTACCCTCGCCGGCCAGCCGCCGTTTCGCCGCCGCCACCGCCGCCGCCAGCACGGCGGGGCGCAGCCCGGCATAGGTGCCGCAACGGCAGAAGTTGCCCGACAGGGCGCGGTGCACGTCGGCAGCGGTCGGCTCCCCGGCGTCCAGGCGATCGAGCCAGCCCTTCGCGGCCATCACGAAGCCCGGCGTGCAGAAGCCGCACTGCTGGCCGTCGTGGGCGACGATCGCCGCCTGCAGCGGATGCAGATGCTCCGGCGCGCCGAGGCTCTCGACGGTCTCGATCGCCCGCCCCTGGGCCTCGATCGCCAGGACGCTGCAGGCGTAGGCGGTCTTGCCGTCGATCAGCACCGTGCAGGCGCCGCAGGTGCCGCGGTCGCAGACCCGCTTGGCGCCGGTCAGCTCGAGATGGTCGCGCAGGGCGTCGAGCAGCGTCACCCGCGGCTCGAGCGTCGCCGCCAGCTGGCGGCCGTTGATGCGCCAGGTCATCGCCACCGCGCCCGGCCCGAGCAGCTCTACGCCGGCTTCGCGGCGGGTGGGCGCCGGCGCGACGGCCTTCTCGCCGCCGGCCAGCAGCGCGGTGCCGAGCGCCCCAGCCGCGGCGCCGCCGCGCAGGAAGGCCCGCCGCGACAATCCGCCTTCGCCGCCGGCCGCCGGTTCCGGCCCCAGGCTGGCCCGATCGGCTCGGCCGGCGTCACTGCCGGCCTTGCCGTGCTTGGCGTCCGCCGCGTGCTCGCTGTCTTCGGCGTCTCCGGGGTCTGCGGGATCTTCGGGATCTTCGACCATGCGGCTGGTCTCCTTCGTGAAACGAGGTCAGGCGAGCACGGCGGCCATCCGTTCGAGGCCGTCGAGCAGCTCGGCGCGCGCGCAGGCGAACGAGATGCGGATGTGGCCATCGGCGCCGAACGCGGCCCCCGGCACCACCGCCACCCGCGCCTGTTCGAGCAGGAACTCGGCGAACTCCACCGAGCCCTGGCGGCCCGGTCGGTAGGCCGCGGAGACCTGCGGGAAGGCGTAGAAGGTGCCCTCCGGCGGCCGGCAGCAGAATCCCGGCAGCCGGTTGAGGGCGGGGACCAGCAGCTCGCGCCTTGCCCGGTACTCGGCGATCATCTCCGCGACCTCCGGCTCGGCGCCTTCCAGCGCCGCCAGGGCGCCGACCATGGCGAACGAGGTCGGGTTCGAGGTGGCGTGGCTCTGGATGTTCTCGACCGCCCGGACGATGCCCTGCGGTCCCAGCAGGTAGCCGATGCGCCAGCCGGTCATGGCGTAGGTCTTCGAGAACGAGCCCACCAGCACCACGGTTTCCGGGAACTCGGCGGCGAGCGCGGCGGCGCTGACGTGCGGCCGGTCGTAGACGAAGCGCTCGTAGGTCTCGTCGGAGATGACCAGCAGGCCCCGCGCGGCCGCGAAGGCGACGACCTCGCGCAGGTCGGCGGCGGCGATCGTGCCGCCGGTCGGGTTGCAGGGCGAGTTGATCAGGAAGGCGCGCGTCCGCGCGGTGACCGCCGCGAGCAGCGGCTCGGCCTGGATCTGGAAACCGTCCCGGCGGTCGGTGGGCACCGGCACCGGGAGAGCGCCGGCGAAGCGGATCTGCTCGTCGAAGCTGACCCAGCTGGGGGCGGGAAGGATCACCTCCTGGCCCGTTTCGAACAGGGCCAGGGCGAGCTGGAACAGCGCCGCCTTGGCGCCCACCGTCACCACCGACTGCTGCGCCGTCCAGGGGGCGCCATACCGGCTCCGGAACCGCTCCGCCAGCGCCCGCCGCAGCTCCGGCGTGCCGCTGCCGGGGGTGTAGCGGGTGAAGCCTTCGGCGAGCGCCCGGCAGGCGGCGGCGACCGCCACCGGCGGCGATTGGAAGTCGGGTTCTCCGGCGCCGAGGTCGACCAGCGAGACGCCTTGGGCCTTCAGCTCCAGCGCCCGGCGCGCCACCCGTAGCGTCGCCGATTCGCCCATGGCCGCGGCTCTGGCGGATAGCGGGTGCACCGCCGGATGGTATCACCGCGCGGGGCGGTGGCGCGGCAGCCGCGGGAGCGAGGCGCCGGCACCCGGCGGCGGCTGACCGCGAATGCTATTCTGGGGACCGCTCCGGGGACCGCCTGAGCAAACCGCCGCCCCGCCGCAAGCCGTATGGGGAGGTGGTGAACGGCGCCGGCCGCGGCACCGCCGCGGCGCGCCGGCACAAGGGGATGCAGCCCATGAAACAGCCGCTTGCGGAGGGAACCACCAGGTCATCGTCGGACCGCCGCCGGCTCGCCCGCCGGTTGGCGCTCGGCTTCGCCGCGGCTTGCCTGCTCGCCGCCGCGGCGGCGTCGCCCCGCGGCGCGGCGGCCGCCTTGCCGCGGGCCGAGAAAGCCAAGCTGGCGCTGCAGGCCGACCAGGCCGCCTACGCCGCGGGCGCCGCCGTCAAACTCTCGGCGCTGGTCGCCATCGATCCTGGCTGGCACGTCAACAGCCACACCCCGACGTTCGACTACCTGATCCCGACCGAGCTCGAGCTGGACCTGCCCGCCGGCTGGGTGAAGGCCGTGGTCGAGTATCCGCCGGCGCAGAAGAAGAGCTTCGCCTTTGCCGACGTCCCGCTCTCGGTCTACGACGGCGACGTCGTGATCCAGGCCCTGCTCAAGATTCCGGCCGGTACCCGGCCGGGCGTCTTTCCGCTGCGGGCGCGGCTGCATTACCAGGCTTGCGACCACTCGCAGTGCCTGCCGCCGGTCACCACCCGCTCCGAGCTGACCCTGACGGTCAGGGCGGTGGCCCGCGGCGGCAAGGGCGAGGCCGGCAAGCCCGGCGCGGGCGGTGGGGCCGACAGCGCGGCGAGTGCGGGCGGCCAAGGGATCCCGGTTCCACTGCCGGGCCATGCCCCGGCGGCTGTCGGACCGGCCGCGGAGGCCGCACCGGCCTCCGGGACGGCGGCAACCTCGGGCGCCGCGTCGCCGGGAGGCGTCGCGCCGGCCGCACGGCGGGCACCGCGCTCCGGCAGCCTGGCCGCCATGCTGCTCATCGCCCTGGTCGGCGGGCTGGTCCTCAATGCCATGCCCTGCGTGCTGCCGGTGGTGTCCCTCAAGGTCTTCGGCTTCGTCAAGAGCGCCGTGCACGGCCGCCGCGAAGTGGTGCGCGGCGCCCTCGCCACCGCGGCCGGGATCCTGGTCTCCTTCTGGGCTCTGGCCACCGTCGCCAGCGTCGCGGCCGCCGCCGGCGCCGCCGTCGGTTGGGGAGTCCAGTTCCAGCGCCCCGGGTTCGTCGCCTTCCTCGCCGTCGTGGTGACCCTTTTCTGCCTCAACCTCTGGGGGTTGTTCGAGATCCCGTTGCCGGGGGCGGCGCTGGCGCTGGCGCGCGCCGGCGGCGTCGGCGCCCGCGAGGGCTTGGCGGGCCACTTCGTCTCCGGCCTCTTCGCCACCCTGATGGCCACGCCCTGCTCGGCGCCATTCCTGGGCACCGCGATCGGCTTTGCCCTGGCCCAGCCGCCGGTGATCGTCTTCGCCATTTTCACCGCGGTCGGTACCGGGCTGGCGCTGCCCTACCTGCTGCTGGCCGCGGCTCCCGGGGCCGCCCGCCTCCTGCCGCGCCCGGGCGCCTGGATGGAGACGCTGCGCGGCATCATGGGCTTCCTGCTGGGCGGCTCGGCGGTCTGGCTGCTCTACGTCCTCTCCGCCCAGGTCAGCCCCGAGCGCCTGGCGCTGTTCGAGGTCGGCCTGCTGCTGGTCGCGCTCTTCACCTGGCTGCGCTCCCATGCCGCGGCCGCCCGCCCGGTCGCGCGCCGCGCCGCCGGCCTGGCCCTTGCCGCGGCCGCGGTCGCCGCCGTCGCGCTCGCGGCAGGCGGCGCCGGTAGCGAGGCCGCCGGCGCACGCCTCGCCGCCCAGGGCAAACCCGCGGGCCTCATCGCCTGGGTCGCCTTCGACCGCGACCGCGCCGAATCCCTGGCCGCCTCCGGCCAGCTGGTCTTCGTCGACGTCACCGCCGATTGGTGCTTCACCTGCAAGGTCAACGAGCGCTTGATCCTCGACACCCCCGAGATCGCCGGCGCCTTCGCCACGCACCACGTGCTGCCGATGCGCGCCGACTGGACCAACCGCAACGACGAGATCGGCCGTTTCCTCGCCGACCACGGCCGCTACGGCATTCCCTTTTATCTCCTCTACCGGCCGGGCCGCGAGCCCCACGTCTTCAGCGAGCTCCCCACCAAGACCGCCATCATCGCCGAGCTCGACGGCGCCGCCGCGCCAGCCACCCAGGCCCACAAGCTCTGATCGCGCCGGCAGCGCACTGCCGGCACCGGCGCGGCGCCACCGCACGGCTCGGCACGGACGGAACAGATACGATGCCTGCATGGTCACCCTGCTGCGGGAGATCCTGCCTTTCCTGGTTGGCCTCTATCTCGCCGACTGCCTGACCTGGCTCGGCCGCGGCCAGGCCCTGATCGCCTCGAGCTTCGGCGCGGAGCCGCGGCTGCGGCAGGGCAGGCTTGCCCTCGCCGGCCTGCTGCCGCTCGACCAGGCCTTTGCGATCTCCCGCCGCGGCCTGGTGGCAACCGCCGAGCGGCTCTACCTGCCGCAGGCGGGAGCACCGGCAGCGGCTGCCTTCAGCGAGGGGCAATGGACGGCGCTGGCCTGGGAGGAGGCCCGCGGGCTGGCGGTCGATGGCCGGGAGGTCCGCTTCAGCGGCGGCAGGCGCCTGCGCGCCGCCACCGCCGCCGAGGCCCGCGACGCGGCGGCGATGGTCCGCGAGCTGCTGGCGCTGCCGCCGGGCGAGCGCGAAACCGCCGCCGGCAGCTGGAGCGAGCGGGCGCTCGACCCCGAGCTGCTGCTCGCCCGCCACGCCGCCTTCGAAACCGCGGTGAACCCGCTGGTCGCCCTCGGCTGGGCGCTCCTCTGCACTCTGTTCCTGGCGCTGCCGCCGCTGGTCTTCCTCGGGGTGCCGCCGGCGTCGTTGACCGGCACCCTGCTACTCATGGCGGCCGTGCTGTGGGCGGGGACAGCGGCGGCGGCGGCAGGTGTGGCGCGCCGGCTGCGGCGGCAAGGCCTGATCGGCGGCTACGGCGCGCTCTCGGCGATCTGCTTGTCGCTGCCGAGCGCGGCGAGGGCCGCGGTTCACCTGGGGCACGACCTCCTGTACGGCTGCGACTTCCTCGCCGCCGCCGCCGTCCTGCTGCCGCGCGGCACCGCCCTGCCGCTGCTGCGCGCCGAGCTGCACGGCGCCGCCTGCGCAGCGGCGAGCGGCGGCGACGAGGGCTGGCGGCGCTTCTGGGAGGGCCGCCGCCACCGGCTCGGCGGCCTCCTGCGCCACCTCGGGGTGAGCGAGGAGGAGGCGCTCGCCCCGCCGCCGCGCCGCAGCGCCGGGGCGGCCGGATACTGCCCCCAGTGCGACACCGAGTTCCCACCCGGCCCTGCTCACTGCGGCAAGTGCACCATGCCGCTGCTGACCTACCCGCCGCCGTAGCAATGCCTGCCGGAAGCACGGTGTACACCGAGGCCGCAGAGCCGCCGTCCCAGGAGCCTCAGGAACTTCCGTCAAAATCCCGGAAATTGCTAATCGGGGAGCGGTGCGTCGAAGTCTTCGGCGGCGGCCACGCGAGTGCGCCATCATTTGTTCCATCGCTGTAACGACCTGCCCGCGCCGCGCGCCTACCCCGTCAGTCAGACAGCCGATGCCAGGTTGCCGCCGGCGACGGCGGCAACGTTCGCAACGACGCGACCCCTCGGCATCTGCGGCGCGGCGCCAAGGAGGGTACGACGATGCAGGGAATGGGTCTCAACCAACTCTTGCTGTTCAACGCCGGATGGTGGGTGTTCGCGACCGCCGCGTCCTTCGTGGCCGCGGTCCTGTTCTGGAACAAGGGGGCCACGCAGCTGACCGGTAGCCCGGTGGGCGGCACCAACATGGCGGTGAAGATGTCGGGCGCCGGGGCGATCTGGGGCATCACCCTGCTGCTGTTTTCCTACTTCCAACCGATGAAGGACTACGGCAACGCCAGCCGCATCGTGCTGATCACCACCGCGCAGGAGACCTCGAGCGGCCCCACCCTCTCCTGGGTCAACAACGATCCCAACATCGTCAAGGCCCTGCAGGAGGCGCGCGACCAGTTCGGCGGCACCGACCTCGGCCTCGAACTGATCTATCGCAAGTCCGACTTCCAGCTCACGCCGGAGCCCGGCAATACCTTCGGCTATCCGGACCCACTTTCGCGGCCAGGTCTACGCTTTCCCCAACACTCCGGCGCAGAAGGGCCTGGTGTTCAAGATCTAGGAGAGTGTCTGGCGAGCAGCCGCCGGCTCGCCGGACGCCAAGACAGTGCCGCTCAGGCGACTTCGCGCTCGTAAAATTGCAGGCACACGCCGGACGGTACGATCATATGAAACTCGCGTCGGCCCCAGGGCTTCAGCTCGAGCGGACCGACGTTCGCGGGAACCCCGCGGTATTCCTGGTACAGCGCTTCCAGATCGGAGACTCCGATGCTGAAGCTCGCATTGTCGGCCCATGCCCGGTTGTCGTTGACCACGAGGTTGAACGCGATGCCGTCCCGCCGGATTCCAGCCATGCCATCGCCTTGCCAGACGACCGAGAAACCCAGGTGGTCGGTGTAGAAGGCAAGCGCGGCCGCCAAGCTGCTGCCGGCCGGAATCAACGGCGTGACCTCGACGAATGTCGGTTTCATCGCCAGGAGCCGGCGCCGCCCGCCATCGCCATCAAGGCGAGCCCAGCTCCCGTGTCAGCAACACGTTGATCAGCTTGGGGTTGGCCTTGCCGCCGCCCTGCGCCACCTGCTTCATCACCTGCGCCACGAGGAAACCGAGGAGGCCGGTTTTGCCGTTGCGGTAGCGCTCCACCTCCGCGGGATGAGCGGCGAGCACGCGCTGGACGACAGGAAGGAGCCCGGGTCGCAGCTGCTCGAGCAGCTCCAGCTCCTCCGCCGAGAGCGGATCGGGGACCTTTACCTCCTGCACCTTCGGCGGCTTCGCTTCGGGTGCCTTCGGCGCGGCGGGCGCGGCGGCCGCGGCGGCTGCGACGGTTGCCTGCTTCTGGACCTCCTGACCCCACGAGTCCCGGAGCGGCACGATGCGGTTGAACACCACCTGGCCGGGGCGCGAGTCGATCGGATCGCGGAAGAAGTAGCCCTGCCGCTCGAACTGCAACCTCTCCCCCAGCCCCGGATCCATCGCCGCCGGTTCGATGCGGCCGCCGGTGAGCACTTCGAGGGACCGCGGGTTGAGGCAAGCTTCGAAACCCCCCTCTTCGAGATCCGGCCGCTCGACCCGGAACAGCCGATCGTAGAGGCGCACCTCGGCCGGCAGCGAATGGGCAACGGACACCCAGTGCAGCGTACCCGGCACCTTGCGGCCGTCCGGGGCCGAACCGCCGCGGGTGGCGGGGTCGTAGGTGCAGCGGACCTCGACGACCTCGCCGCTCGCGGGGTCCTTGACGACGCTCTCACAGCGGACCAGGTAGGCATAGCGCAGGCGCACTTCGCGGCCGGGGGAGAGACGATGGAAACCCTTGGGCGGCACCTCCGCGAAGTCGTCCTGCTCGATATAGAGGATTCGCGAGAACGGCACCTTGCGGCTGCCTTCCTTGGGTACGTCGTGCGGGTAGAACGGCGCGCCCAGCTCTTCGACCTGGCCCTCCGGGTAGTTCTCGATCACCAGCCGCAGCGGCCGCAGCACGCAGAGCACGCGCGGTACCTGGGGATTGAGATCCTCGCGCTGGCAGTGCTCCAGCAGCGTCACGTCCACCGTGCTATTGGCCTTGGCGACGCCGATGCGCTCGCAGAAGTCGCGCAGCGCCGCGGGCGTGAAACCGCGGCGGCGCAGGCCGGCGAGGGTCGGCAGGCGTGGATCGTCCCAGCCGGCCACCAGCTTGCGCTCGACCAGCTCCAGCAGCTTGCGCTTGCTCATCAGGGTATAGGTGAGGTTGAGGCGGGCGAACTCGGTTTGCCGCGGCGGGTCCGGGAAAGGCAGGGAATCGACCAGCCAGTCGTAGACCTCCCGATTGTTCTCGAACTCGAGCGTGCACAGCGAATGGGTGATGCCTTCGATGGCGTCCGAGAGCGGGTGGGCGAAGTCGTACATCGGGTAGATGCACCAGGCGTCGCCGCGGTGGTAGTGGGTGGCCCGTTTGATGCGGTAGAACAGCGGGTCCCGCAGCTTCATGTTGGGCGCCGCCATGTCGATCTTGCCGCGCAGCACGCAGGCGCCGTCCGCGAGCTCGCCGGCCCGCATGCGCCGGAAGAGGTCGAGGTTCTCCTCGACGGTGCGGTCGCGGTAGGGGCTGTTCCTTCCCGGCTCGGTGACGGTGCCCCGGTACTCGCGGATCTCGTCTTCGCTCAAGCTACAGACGTAGGCCTTGCCCTGTCGGATCAGCTGGACGGCAAAGTCGTAAAGCCGCTCGAAGTAGTCCGAGGCGTGAAAGAAGTTCTTCCCCCAGTCGAAGCCCAGCCAGCGCACGCCCTCCTGGATGGCCTCGACGTATTCCTGCTCCTCGGTCTCGGGGTTGGTGTCGTCGAGGCGGAGATTGCAGGTGCCGCCGTTCTCCAGCGCCAGGCCGAAGTTGAGGCAGATCGACTTGGCGTGGCCGATGTGGAGGTAGCCGTTCGGCTCCGGGGGGAAGCGGGTGACCACCCTGCCGCCATGCCTGCCGGCAGCGCGATCCCGCTCGACCATGTCGCGAATGAAGTCGCGCCCGGGGGCAGATGAAGTGGTGTCGGTCATTGGCGAGATCCGGTCAAGGCGGGCCATTCTACCGCCTGCAGCCGGCGCCAAGCTCGGTGCCGCACCAACTGCGAGGTGGGTCCTCCTCCTTCGCCCTGGTCGCCAGCATCCAGAGTGGCCGTGCACCCCATGTCCACCGAGCACCCGGCGACCGGGGGTCCAGCGGCGGGCGGGTGGCCGCGATTGACGGCGACATGGGCTTTAACCCATACTTGTCCATGGCCACGGTAGTCGACGGCGACTTCGAGTGGGATTCTGACAAGGCCGAGGCCAACCTGGCGAAGCACGGCGTCTCGTTTCCCGAAGCTGCGACCGTTTTCGCAGATCCCTTCGCTGTCTACATCGAGAATGATTCGGCAGAGGATGAATCGGCAGAGGACCGCATGGTGGTCATCGGCACCTCGCTTCGCGAGCGGGTGCTCTTCGTGGTCCATGTGGAACGCGATGAACGGGATCGGATCGTCAGTGCACGGCGGGCGACGGCGGGCGAACGGGACGTCTACGAAGCGAGAGGTCCATCATGAGTCAGGTAAGGAAGCAGCGAGTCGAGCGTGACGCGGAACCGGTGAGGGTTCTCGGCCGTGGGCTGCGCGCACAGCGGGGAGTCCATCTTACGATGCGAACGCTGCGCGAAGCGGCCGGCAAGACACAATCAGAGGTGGCAGACGCGTCCAAGATCGATCAGGCGGACATCTCCCGCCTGGAGAGTCGAGAAAACCTCGCCGAGTGCCAAGTCTCCACCTTGCAGCGCTATGTAGCTGCCCTGGGCGGACACTTGGAGCTGGTAGCGGCGTTCGGGAACAAGAAGATCGTCCTCTCCGGGGCTGCGCAGCCAAGCCCATCCGGTGAGATGCCACCAGCAAAGGGTTCGCCGTCGACAGTCAGCGGCTAATCGCCGGTCCCGAGATTCCTAAGCCACTGAGTCAGCGGCTCTTGGCCGGGCGACCGTCCAGCTGGCTCGGGAAGCCGGCCGCGGACCCCGACAACTGCCTCGCCTTCATGGTCAAGCTTCGCTGGCCGCAAGGCGTGACTTGCCCCCGCTGCGAGGCCAAGGAGCTGTCCTTCCTGTCCACCCGCCGCCTGTGGAAGTGCCGCGCTTGCAAGAAGCAGTTCTCGGCCAAGGTGGGCACCATCTTCGAGGACAGCCCCATCCCCTTGGAGAAGTGGCTGCCCGCCTGTGGCTCGTGGTCAACTGCAAGAACGGCATCAGCTCCTACGAGATGGGCCGCGCTCTCGGCGTCAGCCAGCGGAGCGCCTGGTTCATGACCCACCGCATCCGCCTCGCCGTGCAGACCGGCTCGTTCGACAGGATGTCGGGCGAGGTGGAGGTGGACGAGACGTATATCGGCGGCAAGGCCCGCAACATGCACAAGGGCGAGCGCAAGCTAAAGATTACCGGCACTGGCGGCATGGGCAAAGTCGCCGTCATGGGGTTGCTCGCGCGCCACGGCGAGGACGGCTGTGACGGCCACAGTACGGTCAAGGCGAGGCCCTCCACCGTCGCCCTGGCTGCCGGCATCCAGAGTGGCCATGCACCGCGGACTCGGCCGCCGAAAGGTCGAGGACATGACACGCGCCGAGGTAGTGAAGCTGCACCATGGTCTCCGGGCAACGCCCTACGGCGCCAACTGGGTCCTTGCCCTGCTGTCGAAGATGTTCAACCTGGCGGAGCGGCGGAGCGTGCGGCCGGAGGGCACCAACCCCCTCAGCTACGTGGACAAGTACCCGGAGAAGCGCCGCGAGCGCTTCCCCTCGGGCGCCGAGCTCGCCCGTATGGGCGAAGTGCTCTCCGCCGCAGGGCCGGCATCCACCGCGCCGCCTTCCACGAACCCCAGCCGGGAGGTGTAGACTGAGATTCGGGCCTCGGGGGTCACTGCTGGAGGCCCAAGGAGCAATGCCATGACGACTCATCATCCTCTACCTCATCCGCAGACCAAGCCAAGCGACGATCTTCGCCAGCGAAACGCTCGCGCTCTTAAGCTGGTAGGCGAATGGTTCGCGGATGAATCAGGGTACGATCTGGAGGTCTTCCCCGATCTGATGGCGGAACTCGAGGCCGATCGGCTCTCCTACCGGAGGCGATTCAAGGAGTGACGCCAGGACCTCTGATGTTCGATACGGGTCCGCTTGCCAGGCTCGTCCATCCGAGGTTCGGCGGAGAGTTCTTCGAGTGGTTCCGAGCCGCGATCGCCGCCGGGCAGGAGCTCGTGATCCCAGAGATTGCCGACTATGAGCTTCGGCGGAAGCTCTTGCACAAGGATCTTAACCGATCAATAGCACGGCTCGATTCCTTGGAATCGTCACTCTCCTTTCTCGCGATCGATACGAAAGCCATGCGGCGGGCCGCCGAGTTATGGGCAGCGGCGAGGCGCCGCGGGCGCCCAACTGCCGCGCCCGAGGCGCTCGATGGGGATGTGATTCTCGCAGCCCAGGCCGAGGCTATCGGCGCCACGGTGGTGACTGAGGATTCCGATCTCTCCCAATACGTTCCTACCCGACGTTGGACCGAGATTTCCTTTTAGGCCAAAGCGCGTCCCCCGGCGCATCGCAACCTCCTTCCAGATCCCGAGGCCGGTGGGTTGCTCAGGGCTGAAGGGCGCGGGCTGGCCGCGCCCCCCCTGGGCGCCGGGTGATGGCCTCTGGCAGGGGAGACGGACACGGCGGCAGAATTCACACAGCTTGGCCGGGGAGTCGGGATTTCAACCCGCATCGGAGTTCAGCTGGATAGGACCGGGGCATCTCCGGGCCGACGCATTTGGTGCGGCCGTCGACCACCAGCTGTGCCGCGCGGCTTGCCCGCACCGCTCCTCGCCGCTCGAGCGCCGGCTGCTGGCCCGGACGGCGCCGCGGCAGTACGATGGCGCGAGGGACAGGAAGATGAGCCGGAATCCGTCTCAAGAGAAGCAGGAGGTCAGCAAGATGGACCGGAATCCGTCAATCGAGTCAGGCGAGGAGCTGCGCATCCCCCCGGGAGTCGACACCCTGGCGGGTTTCCGCCGCTGGTCCTCCAGCGACTGCTTCCCCGAGCGCGGCCGCATCGATTTCCTCGCCGGCGAGCTGGAGATCGACCTGAGCCCTGAAAACCTCTTCCTCCATGGAGCGGCAAAGACCGCCCTCACCGCGGCGCTCTATGACCAGGTGGTGCGCACGGGCAGGGGCGGCGTTTTCGTCGACTGCACGCGCGTCGTCTCGGTGGACGCCCAGCTGTCGGTCGAACCGGACGTGCTGGCCGTGCTCTGGGATTCGCTGGAGTCGGGCCGGGTGATCCGAGTGCCGGCCGCCGGCGGCGAGGCCGATTCCTTCATCGAGCTCGAGGGCGCCCCCGACCTGGTGGTGGAGGTGATCAGCGACAGCTCGGTGGGCAAGGACCGCCGCCGCCTGCCGCCGCTCTACGCCAAGGCGGGCATCCCGGAGCTCTGGCTGGTCGATGCGCGCGGGCGGCGCGGGCAGCCCGACCGGCGCGAGCAACCCCAGCACCAGCAAACCGCCGAACTCGGCATCCACCACCTCGCTCCCGGCGGCCGCTACGTGCTGTCACCATCCGATCCCGAGGGCTGGAGCGAGTCACGCTTCCTGGGCCGCCGCTGCCGCCTGTGTCGCCGGTCGGTCCGGAATCTCGGCTTCACCTACGAGCTCCAGGTCGCCTGACAGCGCCGCCTCGGGCAGCCGTCGCCCGAGCGGCCCGGCCGCCAGTGGCCCAAGTCGCCGCGTCCGCCACCCGAGTCACCGCGCCGCCGCCCGACCACCTCAGCCCTGCCCCATGCCGAGCCGGATCCTCTGGATCTGGCGACGGTGGACCAGGTCGTGGCCGGCGAGCATGCGGATCATCCGGCGCGCGCTCTCCTTGCCGCGCTCGGAGTGCATGCCGAAACGATCGAGCCGGGCTTCCTGCGCCCGTACCAGGCGGAGGTTGGCGGCCCGCAGCAGGCGGATGGTTTCCAGGGCTTCGTCCAGGCCGGCTTCGTTGTAGCGCAGCTCGCGTGCCCACAGGTCCTGGTCGTAGGCCTGGATCTCGGGCTCGTCGTGGGTGAGGACCATGCGCAGGCGGTAGCCAGTGATCATCTCGCCGTCGGCAAGGTGCTGCACCACCTCGATCACCGACCACTTGCCGGGCTTTTCGGGCTGGCGCAGCGCGGCGTCGTCGAGCCCGGTGGTGAGCTGCCGCAGGGCCTGCGGCAGCTCCTCCAGCACCTCCAGGGGATCGCGGTCCCCGACCAGCTGCAGCAGGTTGGCGACATAGGCGTCGGCGGCGGCGCCGCTTTCGCCGACGGGGTTGCTGAACGTGGACATCGGGGAATCTCCTCTTCGAGAGCCAGCCCGCGGTGGGGCCGGTTCGATGGTCAATGCAAGAACATCGGCAGGTCCAGGACGCCGACGATCTTGGGGCGGTAGTTGGCGCGGTCGTAGAAGCGCTCGACGTCCACCTGCTTGCTGCCGGCGCGGGCGGTGCCGATCGGGACCGTGCTGTAGCGGCCGCCGAGGATGGCGACCAGGCTGCCGGTCTCGCCCGCCATCACCAGGTCGGCCGCCAGCAGCGCGAAGTTGCTGGCCACCAGCCGATCGAGCGCGTCCGGCGGCCCGGAGCGCATCAGATAGCCGAGGCGCTGGTAGATCACGCGGTCGCCGGTCCGCTTCTGCAGCTCATGGCGCAGCAGCCGGCCGACGCCGCCGAGCTCGCGGTTGCCGACGACGTCGGCATCGCCGGTCTCGACCGGCCGGCCGCCCACCGGGTAGGTCCCCTCGGAGATCGCGACCACCGCGTAGTTGCTCGGGTTGCTGCGCTTGTCCTCGGCCAGCAGCTCGACGATCCGCGCCGGCTCGAACGGCACCTCGGCGATCAGCGCGCGGTCGGTGCCGGCGAGGTAGGAGGCCAGCAGGCAGGTCTCGCCGGAGTAGCGGCCGAACAGCTCGACGACCAGGAACCGCTCGTGCGAGCCGGCGGCGGTGCGCAGGTCGTGGATGAAGTTGACCGAGCGGGTGACGGCGGTCGAGAAGCCGATGCAGTACTCGGTGCCGAAGACGTCGTTGTCCATGGTCTTCGGCACCCCGATCACCCGCACCCCCTCGTCGTGCAGCCGGCAGGCAAACGATAGGGTGCCGTCGCCGCCGATGGCAACCAGCGCCTCCAGGCGCAGGAACTCGAGCACCTCGAGGGCGACGTTGGTGAGGTCCAGGCGGCCCTCCGCGTCGCAGCCGATCTCGCGGCCGCGCAGGTGCGCCGGCACGCTCTCCGGCTTCATCATCGCCGGGTTGATGCGCGAGGTGTGCAGCACCGTGCCGCCGCTGCGGTCGATGGTGCGGGTGTTGGCGCGGGTCAGCGGCCCCAGCCAGGACGAGTTGTCGGCGTCCGGCGACGGCATCACGTTGAGCAGCGCCGCCCAGCCGCGCCGCAGCCCGATCACCTCGTAGCCCGCCTCCTCCATGCGGCCGACGAAGACCTTGATCGCCATGTTGAGGCCCGGCACGTCGCCGCCGCCGGTGAGGATGCCGATGCGTCTTGCCATGTCAGTGCACGTTCGACCCGCCGCCGGCGCGGGGCCGCGGAGGTCAGGCGGCGCCGTCGAACGCCGCCAGCCGCTCGACCAGGTCCGCGACCCGGTTCGAGTAACCCCATTCGTTGTCGTACCAGCCGACGACCTGCACGAAGCCGTCGCCGTCGGCCTCGGTCGAGAGGGCGTCGAAGATCGACGAATGCGGATTGCCGATGATGTCGGTGGAGACCAGCGGCACCTCGCTGTACTCGACGATCGAGCGCAGCGGTCCGGCCGCGGCCTCGCGCACCGCCGCGTTCACCGCCGCGGCGTCGGGCCGCTGGCGCAGCCGCGCCGTGAAATCGACCAGCGAGCCGTCGGGCACCGGCACCCGCAGCGACATGCCGTCGAGCCTGCCCTTGAGGTGCGGCAGCACCTTGCCCACCGTCCGCGCCGCGCCGGTGGTGGTGGGGATGATGTTCTCGGCGGCGGCGCGGCTGCGCCGGAAATCCTTGTGCGGCGCGTCGGCCAGCCGCTGATCGTTGGTGTAGGCGTGGACGGTGGTCATGAAGCCTTCCTCGACGCCGAAACTGTCGTCGAGGATCTTGACCAGCGGCGCCAGGCAGTTGGTGGTGCACGAGGCGTTCGACACCAGCCGGTGCTCGGGCCGCAGCACCTCGTCGTTGACGCCGAGCACCACGGTGGCGTCCACCTCGTCCTTGGCCGGCACGGTCAGGATCACCTTCCTGGCGCCGCCGGCGAGATGCTGGGCGATCTGCTCGCGGCTGGTGAAGACGCCGGTCGACTCGATCACCACCTCGACCCCGAGGTCCCCCCACGGGATGGCCGCCGGCTTGCGCTCCGCGGTCATGGCGATGCGCTTGCCGCCGACGTAGAGCGCGCGCTCGTCGTGGCTCACCGCCTTGTCGAAGGCCCCCATGACGGTGTCGTGCCGCAACAGGTAGGCCAGCTGCGCGGTCTCGAACAGGTCGTTGATCGCCACCACCTCGAGGCCCGGGCGGTCGGAGAGGACCCGAAACACGCTCCGGCCGATGCGGCCAAAGCCGTTGATGCCGATCCTGGTCATCGCCCGGTCTCCTTGGCGCCGGCGGGCACCCGGGCGTCGATCTCCCGGAAGCGCCGGATGAGGTCCATCAGACGGTGGGCGTATCCCCAGCCGTTGTCGAACCAGGTTAGGGTCTTCGAGACGTTGCCCGCCAGCACCATGGTGGCCAGGCTGTCGAAGGTGCCCGAGGACTCGCGGTGCAGGGCGTCGGACGAGACGATCGGCTGGTCCTCGTAGTCGAGGATGCCGGCGAGCCGCCCGGCGGAGGCGTCGCGCAGCGTCCGGTTCACCTCCTCGACGGTCACCGGCCGCTCGTGCCAGCAGACCAGGTCCGCCACCGAGCCGTCGGCCACCGGCACGTTCATCGCGAGCCCGGTCACCTTGCCGCGCAGCTCGGGCACCAACCAGCCCAGCGCCTGGGCGGCGCCGGTCCGCTGCAGGACGACGTTCTCGGCGGCGGCGCGCCCGCGGCGCGGCTCGGCCGCCGGCATGTCGGCCAGGTGCTGCTGCTCGGAATAGGCCTGGACCAGGGTGAGGAAGGCGCGGCGGATGCCGAAGGCTTCCAGCAGCACCTTGGCGACCGGCGCCAGCGCGTGAATCAGCGGCGAAGCGAGGAAGACGATGCGCTGCTCGCCGCGCAGCTCGTCGTCGTTGAGTCCCGGCACCGCCGTGACGTCCGGCGGCTCGGCAGCCGGCGCACACAGGAAGACGCGCCGGGCGCCGGCGACGAAATGGCGCTCGAGCTCGGCGCGGGTGCGGCCGCCCGGGGTCGCGTCGACCACCGTGTCGATGCCCAGCTCGCCCCACGGGATCTCGCCGGGCGGCTTGTCCGGCAGCAGCCGCACCTGGCGCCCGCCGAGGTGCAGCGCGTCGCCGGCGACCGAAACCGGCGCCGGGAACCGCCCCAGGAGCGTATCGAAGCGCAGCAGGTAGACCAGCGCCGCTGGGTCGATGGCCGTGCTCAGCGCCGTCAGCGCCAGGTCGTCGCTGTCGTAGAGCAGGCGGCACAGGTTGCGTCCCACCCTGCCCATGCCCACCAGGCCGATGCGGCTCACCCGCCCGGAGCTCTCCGGAGCTTGCGGGGTTGCCGGCGTGGCCGGCGTCTCGGCGGCCTCCGGGTTCTCAGCCATCCAGGGCACCCTCCCAGGAATTTGTCAGGGGCCGGCGCCGCGACCGCCCGCCGTGACCGCAACCCGCGCCCCGCGCCCGAACGTTAACACGCCTCCGGGGCGGTCCTCATCTCGGATATCCTCCGCCGAGGCCCGGTGGCCTGGAGGGAGGTCCGAGATGCGCAAGCTCCGCTGGCGGGCAGCGGCGGTGGCGGCGGCGGTGGGGCTCGCGATGGCTGCGGCGATGCCGGCGACGGCCGCGCAGAAGGTGTCGTTCCAGGATCCCAAGGACGACGACAACGGCCCGGGCAAGATCACCTATCCCACCGACCCGGTCTACACGCCGGGGTCTTTCGACATGACCGGCTTCGAGCTCAAGGCCCGCGGCGACAGCGTCGACCTCGCCGTCGAGCTGGCGGCAAAGCTGGAAGATCCGTGGCAGACCGGCAGCGGCTTCTCGGTCCAGATGGTGCTCGTCTTCGTCCGCGCCGAGCCCACCAGGAAGCCGCTCGACCGCAAGGCGCGCAAGGCCGCCGCCAAGGAAAAGGAGAAGGAGAAGGAGAAGGAGAAAGCGAAAGAGAAGGCAGGCGCCGGCGCCGCGAAGGCGGGCGGCGAAGCGGCCGGCGCCGAGAATCTCGCCGCCGAGGCCGGGACGGCGGCGCCGCCGGCCGCCGAGGCGCTGGCCGGCGAACCAGCAGCCGCCGGCACCAAGGCCGGCGCCGCCAAAGCTGAGGGCACCAAGGCCGGCGTCGCCTTGCCCGCCGTCAAGCCCAAGCCGCACGGCTTCACCCAGGGCCTGCCCGGCCTCAACGTCCGCTTCGCGCCCGAGGACGGTTGGGACCGCTGCATCATCCTGTCGCCGCTGCCGGCGGCGCGGGTCAAGGCCGAGGTCGAGGCCAAGGCGCCGGCCTTGAAGGACGCCATCGTCGTCCCGGCGCGCGTCAAGGGCTCCGGCCACACCATCTCGGCCGCCATCGACCGCAAGGCGCTGGGCCCACCAGGCGACGTCACCGATTGGGGCTACCAGGTGGTGATCGTGTCGAGCGATCCCTTTCCGGCGGCGGACTCGCTGCTGGTCCGCAAGGTCAACGAGACCGAGAGCCAGCACCGTTTCGGCGGCGGCACCGACGGCGACTGCGGCCCCAACGTGCTGGACGTCCTGGCCGACGACGGCTCGGGCGATCCTGACGAGATCGCCATCCAGCACACGATGCTGCAGTACGAGTGCAACCCGGACGGCTCCGCCAAGCAGCTCGCCACCTTGAAGATGGTCCACGTCGACAAGGACGACGACGACGACAAGGACAAGGACAAGGAGAAGGACAAGGGCAAGAAGGACCAGGAGCAGCCGAAGACCGGCGCCGAACCGCCGAGCGGCGGCCAGCGCTGAGGCGCGCCTTGCGCGTCTACCTGCGCCAGCCGGCGGCGAGTGACGAGGCGGAGCTGGTGGCGCTGATGCGCGCCAGCCGGCGCCTGCACCAGCCCTGGGTGTCGCCGCCCCTCGACGGCGTCGCCTTCCGGGCCTTCCTGGCGCGTGGACGGCAGCCCAATGCGCTGGCGCTGCTCGCCTGCCGCGCCGGCGACGGCGCCGGCGCCGGCGGCATCATTGGCGTTTTCCAGCTCAGCGAGATCGTGCGCGGTGCGCTGCAGAGCGCCTATCTCAGCTACTACGTCGGCGCTCCCCACGCCGGCCAGGGTTTCATGACCGAGGGCATGGAGCTCCTGCTGCGACACGCTTTTCGCAACCTGCGCCTGCACCGGCTCGAGGCCAACATCCAACCGGGCAACCTGGCGTCGATCGCCCTGGTCCAGCGCTGCGGCTTCGCGCTCGAGGGCTTCTCGCCGCGCTACCTCAAGATCCGCAACCGCTGGCGCGACCACCAGCGCTGGGCGCGGCGCGCGGAAAACTGGCGCCGGCGCACGCCGGGATAGGGGCCTACGCTCCCTGCGAGCGGGACGCCTTCAGGCCGCCGAGCAACAGGCCGCTGCCGACCTGCTGCTCGATCTCCTCGGCCGGCAGCGGCCGGCTCGCCAGGTAGCCCTGATACTCGTCGCAGCCCTGGGCGGCGAGGAACTGGAACTGTGCCTCGGTCTCGACGCCCTCGGCGATCACCGTCAGATCGAGGCCGTGCCCCAGCTCGATGATCGCCTTGACGATGGCTTGGCCGGCCGCGCCGCCGTCGATGTCGCGCACGAAATTGCGATCGATCTTCAGGCAGTCGATCGGCAGCTGCTTGAGATGCCCGAGGGATGCCTGGCCGGTGCCGAAGTCGTCCATCGAGATGCGCACGCCGAGCCGGCGCAGCGCCGCCAGCGTCGCCACCGTCTGCTCGAGGTCCTGCATCGCCGCGCTCTCGGTGATCTCGAGGTCGAGAAAACCCGGATCGAGGCCGACTTCGCGCAGCAGCGCCGCGATCGCCCGCGGCAGGCCGGAATCCTGGAAATGCCGCAGCGACAGGTTGACGGCGACGCGGATACCGGGCAGATCGCCGAGGTGCCACTCCTTGAGCTGCCGGCAGGCGGCCGCCAGCACCCGATCGCCGATCGGGATCACCAGGCGCAGCTCCTCGGCCAGCGGGATGAACTGCGCCGGCGGCAGCAGGCCGCGCTGCGGGTGCCGCCAGCGCACCAGCGCCTCCATGCCCACCGCCATGCCGGTGGCGAAGCTCACCACCGGCTGGTAGAGCACCTCGAGCTCGTCGCGCTCGATGGCCCGCCGCAGCTCGCTCTCGAGCGCCAGCCGCGTCACCGCCCTGGCGTTCATCGCCGGCGTGCAGAGCTGGTAGCAGTGGCCGCCGAGCTCCTTGGCGCGGCGCATGGCGAGGTCGGCGCTACGCAGCAGCGACTCGGGATCGCTGCCGTCGGTGGGGAAGAGGCTGATGCCGATGCTGGCGGTGACGTACAGCGGATGCTCGCCGGGGTCGGGGAACTCGAACGGCGCGGCGATCCGCTCGAGCACGATCTGCGCCACCTTGGCGGCCTCGCCCGCACCCGCATCGTACTGCAGCAGGAACCCGAACTCGTCGCCGCCGAAGCGGGCCACCGTGTCGCCCTCGCGCACCATCGCTCCCAGGCGCGCGGCGACGCCGCAGAGCACCTGGTCGCCGCGGCCGTGGCCGAGGGTGTCGGTGATCACCTTGAAGCGGTCGAGATCCAGCAGCAGCACCGCCACCCCGGTCGCGGTGCGGCGGGCCTTGGCGACGCTCAGCAGCAGGCGGTCGAGGAAGAGCGCCCGGTTGGGCAGCCCGGATAAGGAGTCGTGGAAAGCCTGGAAGACGATCTGGCTCTCCGCCGCCTTGCGGTCGGTGATGTCCACCAGGGTGCCCTCGATGAGGTCCGGATCGCCGCCCTGCGCCGGGCGCCAGGTGGCGTTCTCGAGGATCCACAGGGTGCTGCCATCCTTGCGCCGCAGCCGGGCTTCGCAGCCGCTGAGGTGGCCGGCCGCCGCGAGCCGGGCCACGAAGCGCTCGCGCTCCGCCGGGTCGAAGTAGAGATCGCCGACCCCGGCGCCCATCAGCTCCTCCACCGAGCCGTAGCCGAGGAGCCGGGCGAGCGTCGGGTTGCACTCGCGGAAGCGGCCGTCGACCGTGGTGCGATAGATGCCAGCCAGGGTGCGGTCGAAGAAGGTGCGGTGGCGCCGCTGGCTCTCGGCCAGCGCCGCCCGCAGGCGGCCGGCCGCGGCGGCGAGCCTTGCCGTGTTGAAGGCCGCCGCCGCGGCCAGCAGGGCAGCCGCCGCCAGCAGCGCCGGGCGCGGCAGGCCGGCGACGCCGCGCTGGCCCCCGGAGAAGGCCAGCGTCAGGGCCGCCGCCGCCAGCGCGACGCACAGCAGGACCGGGATCAGGAAGCGGCTGATCGACAGCGTCGGCGTCTGCGGCGCCGGGCGCCGCTCGCCGGGGGTGGGTCGAGTTTCCACGGACCGATGCTCGGCTTGATTTAGAGTCTTCTCTGGTCGCGCAATTGTACTCGAAACGCCGGCCGCCTGCCCTGCCGCGGTCTCAGGGCTGGTGGGGCGCGGGCGGGGCGAGGAGCTCCCGGGCCAGCGCCACGATCGACAGCGGCGCGCAACCTTCGGCGTTGTTGTTGACGGTCAGCAGGAAGCGGCGGCCGGCGGCCAGCGCCTGGCGCGCCAGCTCGACCCAGGCGCGGCGCACTGCCGGGTCGGGAGCGGCCAGGCGGTTGAAAGGCGCGAAACGTTTGCCGGCCGCCTCGTAGGAGGCGCCGCCGCCCAGCAGCCAGCGGCCGACGGTGAGCGGCGCGGCGGCGACGGCGGTGAGGCGGGCCTGGACGCGCACGTCCGGCATCCGGGGATGGACGCTCTGGCAGTGGCAGGCGCCGGCGCCCGCCAGGGCGGCCGCGTAGTCGGCGGTCAGCAGCTCGCGGTTGCGCAGCTCGACGGCGTAGAGCGGCCCGCGCGGCAGCGCGGCCAGGAAAGCATGCAGGCGCGCCGCGAAGCGGGCCGGCGGGCCCAGCTCCTGGGGAGCGAACTGGAACAGCAGGGCGCCGCCCCTGGCGCCGAGGCCCGCGGCATAGGGCGCCACCACCTCGCCGGCGGCATAGCCGGCGTCGAGGAAGCGCGGGTTGGGTTGGCCGCGCTCGGCGCCGTAGCGTGGGTGATCGGGGAAGCGCGCCAGGGTGCAGGCGTCGTGCGCCTTGACCAGGAACAGGAAGTCCGGCGGCACCGCCGCGGCATAGGCCGCGAGCTCTGCGGCGGGCAGCGGGCGGTAGTGGGTGCGGTCGATGCCGGCCGCCCGCAGCAGCGGATGGCGGGCGTAGGCGGCGAGGCCGTGCCGCGCCAGACGGGCGGCCGGGTAGGCGCGGTCGTAGACCAGGCCCGCCCAGCCCGGGAAGGACCAGGTGGAGCCGCCGAAGTGGAGCCCTGCCGGCAGCCGGCGGGCGAGCTCGGCGACCTCGGCCGGCGCCGCCGCGGCGCCCACGCCGGCGGTTCCCGACCGCGGCGGTGCCGCGGTGCCGCCGGCGGCACGGCCCGCTGCCGTGGGACCATTCGCCCCCGCCGGACTCGCCCCTGCCGCAGAATCCTCCCCGAACAGAGGCAACTGGCCATCGCCTGCCATGGACCCGTCCCGCTCCCAAGTGCTGCTCGTCAGAGATCCGCCAACGTGTTCACCGGCCCACCGCGCCCGGCAGCGCGGCCGGCGCCGCCGACGCGGCGGCTACTGCAGCCGCTCGACCCTGACGTCAGGATCGCCGTCACGGTCGCGGGTGATGGTGAGCTGCCAGGGATTGCAGCAGACCTCGCAGTCCTGCACCATGGTGCCCCAGACGTCCGGCTCGACGGCGATCTCGACCCGCTCGCCGCAATAGGGGCACTGCACCTCGATCGCGACGTTCCAGTAGCCGTCGCCGCTCAAGCGCCTCCCGCCCGTCCCTTGCTCGGTGGCGCTGCCAGCGTCCCGCCTCTCCCGCCTCTTTTCCCTGCGGCCCGTCCTGCCGTCTTCGCTGCCGTCTTCGCTGCCGTCTTCGCTGCCGTCTCCGCCGCGGGCTTCGCTGCTGCCGCCTTCGTCGCGGCCGTCTTCGCTGCCGGCGTCTTCGCTGCCGCCTTTCCCTTCCCCTTCGCCGCTACCTGCTGCTTCGCGGGTTCCTTCGCCGCCTCGCCCTTCGCTCCCCGCCCGAGCCGGCGCACGATCTCGAACTCGCTGTCCGCGACCGGCTGCACCGACAGCCGCGAGCCCTTGCGCACCACCATCATGTCCGCGAGGCCCGGCGTCGCCTTGAGCGCGGCGAGGCTCACCAGCGCCGGAAACTTCTCGACGAAGGCGATGTCCACCGAGTACCACGTCGGATCGCCTGGATCGCTCTTGGGGTCGTGGTACTTGTGGCCGCGCTTGAACGCGAACGGATCGGGATAGCCGGCGCGCACCACCTCGGCGACGCCGCTGACACCCGACGGCTCGGCGTTGGAGGCATAGAAGAGGACGCCGTCGCCGACTCGGAGCTCGTCGCGCAGCAGGTTGCGCGCCTGGAAGTTGCGCACCCCCTCCCAGCTCGCCGTGCCGTCGCGCTCGAGGTCGTCGATGCTGTAGGCCCCGGGCTCGCACTTCAGCAACCAGTACCGTTTGCCCGCCATCGCGTCCTCCCCTGGGTCTTCCCGGCGCCCCGCTCGATCGCCGGGCGTGTCGTCACGACCGGTAAAATCATAGCGCTCCGGCGCCCATCGGCGCCCACTGTGACGTTTGCCACATCGCGAAGGGCGCCGCCACGGTACGCTTGCGAACGTGGCACCTGCATCGGTCCAGCCATCCAGTCGTCGCTTCCGAGCGGTGGCCTTGCTGCTGACCGCCGGGGCGGCCGCGAGCTCCGCCGCGGCGGTTGCGGCGCCGGCGGGCGGCCCGGACCGCGGCCCCGTGGCAGCGGCGGCCCCGGCGACGTCAACTCCGGCCGCCGCGACCCCGGCGACCGCGACGGCGATCACGGTGACGGTCGACCCGGCAGGCGCGCGCCACCCGATCAGCCCGCTGATCTACGGCGTCAACTTCGGCGATGACGGCCAGGCCGCCAGCCTGCGCTGGCCGGTGCGGCGCTGGGGCGGCAACGCCACCACCCGCTACTCGTGGCAGGACGACATCGCCAACGACGCCAGCGACTGGTTCTTCTACAACGAACCGAACGACAACTCGGACCCGCAGGCGCTGCCGAACGGCTCCGCCTCCGACGTCTTCGTCGGCGCCACCCGGGTTGCCGCCGGCGAGCCGTTGATCACCGTGCCAACCATCGGTTGGACGCCGATCGACCGCACCCGCCGCTGGGGCTTCTCGGTGGCCAAGTACGGCCCGCAGCAGGCCACCGAGTGCACGGCAACCGGCAACGCCTCGTGGTGCAACCCCGACGCCGGCAACGGCCTCCATCCCGACGGCACGCCGATCACCGGCAACGATCCGCGCGACACCTCGCGCGCCATCGACCCGAGCTTCGTCACCGGCTGGATGGGTCACCTGGCGGGGATCGCCGGCACCGCCGGCAACGGCGGCGTCCATCTCTACGCGCTCGACAACGAGCCGACGCTGTGGAACAGCACCCACCGCGACGTCCATCCGCAGCCGACGACCTATGACGAGCTGTGGCAGAGCAGCCAGCAGGTCGCCGCCGCGATCAAGGCGCAGGACCCGGCGGCCCAGGTGCTGGGCCCGGCGGACTGGGGCTGGTGCGCCTACTTCTTCTCGGCTGCCGACGGCTGCCAGGCGGGCAGCGACGCCGCGGCGCACGGCAACCTGGCGCTGACCGACTGGTACCTGCTGCAGGCGGCAAACTACCAGGCGGCGCACGGCGTGCGGCTCCTCGACTACCTGGACGTCCACTACTATCCGCAGGCGGGCGGCGTGGCGCTCTCCGACGACGAGTCACAGGCCACCGCGGCGCTGCGGCTGCGCAGCTTGAAGGGCCTCTACGATCCGACCTACGTCGACGAGTCGTGGATCGGCCAGC
This sequence comes from uncultured Acidobacteriota bacterium, assembly GCA_963732005.1. Lineage (GTDB taxonomy): Bacteria > Acidobacteriota > Thermoanaerobaculia > Multivoradales > UBA5704 > JASLEW01. Next base: position 588,411 of record CAVSXT010000005.1, on the reverse strand, counting down.
CGGTGGACCTCATCCCGCGCATGCAGGCCTGGATCGCCGGCAGGCTGCCGGGCACCCGGCTGGCCATCTCCGAGTACAACTGGGGCAACGACAATGGCGCCAGCAGCGCCCTGGCGCAGGCCGAGGCGCTCGCCATCTTCGGCCGCGAGGGCGTGGACCTCGCCACCCGTTGGGTGGCGCCGGCGGCGGGCAGCCGCGTCGAGGACGCCTTCCGGATGTACCTGGACTACGACGGCAAGGGCGCGCGAGTGGCCGGCGACAGCGTGCAGGCGGTGAGCTCCAACGTCGACACGGTGGGCGCCTACGCAGTCGCCGGCGCCGGCTTGCGGCTGCACCTGCTGCTGTTCAACAAGGACTTCGTCAGCCACACGGTGCAGGTGCAGGTCGCGGGCTCGCCGTCGGCGACGCTGGCGCTCTACGAGTTCGACGCCGTGAACCGCTTCGGGCCGGCGGGGACCGCCACGCTCACCGCCGGCGGCGTGACGCTGACCCTGCCGGCGCTCTCGGCGACCCTGGCGGTGGCCCCTGCCAGCTCCGCACCCGGCCCGGCCCGTTTCTACACCCTGGCGCCCTGCCGGGTGCTCGACACCCGCAACCCGGCCGGCACCTGGGCGGGCCCGGCGCTGGCAAGCGGCAGCCAGCGCACCTTCGCGCTCTCCGGCCGCTGCGGCGTGCCCGCCACCGCCCGCGCCGTGTCCGCAAACCTCACCGCGATCGGCGGCGGCACCGCCGGCGATCTGCGGGCCTTCGCCGCCGACCTCGCCGCCGCGCCGCTGGCCAGCATCGTCAACTTCCCCGCCGGCCGGGTCATCGCCAGCAACGCGGTCGTCGCCGTCTCGCAGGACGGCAACGCCGCGATCACCGTGCAGACCGACATGAGCGCCGGCAGCGTCCACCTCGCCCTGGACGTGAACGGGTACTTCCAATAGCCCGCCAGCTCGGGTCGCCGGGCATCCGGCGGCGGGCGCGGTCTGGCCTGCCGCCGCTCTCCCGCCTCGCCTGCGCCCCCCTGACCGGCTGCCGCCGCGGTTGACAGCGCCGCCGAGGGTTGCCTACCATCCCTAAGCAAGAGCTTAGTACTGGCTAACGGAAATACGGTGTCACACCGAGGCCGAGCCCGGCAGCCAACCTCGCCGCCGTCGCGCACGTAGAGGTTGGCTGCCAGGCCGGCGATCCACAGCTGGACCGGCTCGATCGGATACGGCGGGACGTGGAATCGTCCACGCGGGAGCGCTTGGAGCAGAAGACCCGCTGCCGCATGATGCCGGTCCCGATCCGCAGGAGGTCAATTGATCCGCCCTCCCTTGCCTTCGGTAAAGAGAGCGCGCACACGCCCTACCGGTCTACGGCACCAGATTGCCGTCGCCGTCGACCGTCCGGATGTCGAGGTGGAGGTCTAGTTTGCCGAGGTTCTCGCCGATCTTTTTCCGGTCGCCGACCACCACCCATACCAGATGCTCGGGCCGAAGGAGCACCTTGGCCGCGTCTCTTGCCTGGTTGAGGGTCACTCGCTTGATCCTGGCGGCAACCCCTTGGTAGTAGTCGTCGGAGAGCCTGTACCGGACGATCCCCTCAAGCGAGCGATTGACTGCTTCCGTCGTTTCCCAGATCCCCGGAAGACTGCGCGTCTGGCTGTTCACCGCTACGTCGAGCTCCGCGGCGGTGATCGGCTGCTCACCGGCAATACCTCGGATCTGGGAGAGAATTTCCCGCACCGACTCGGCGGTCTTGTCGGGCTGCACGGCGGCATTGATGATGAACGGACGCTCACCTCGGGCGGCGCGAAAATAGGAGCCGGCGCCGTAACTCCAATGCTTCTCTTCCCGGAGTTCGGTGTTAAGGCGTGATGAGAGGACGCTGCTCAAAATCTGGCGCGCCTCCTCGCCGGGGTCCTGCTTCGGTGGCGCGAGCGTGGCAGCGACAATAAAGGACTGTGGAGCGCCGGGTTGATCGAGCAGGTAGACTACGTTCCCCGTTGGCTCGAACGGCGCGGGCTCCTTCTTCGATGGCGAATAGTCACCTCGCCTCCACTCGCCAAAGTCCTTCTCAAGGATCTGCCGCAGCTCGCCCTCCGTCGTATCGCCGACCACGACAAGGGTGGCATTCTCCGGATGAAACCAAGAGCGGTACGCCTCAGCAAGGTCGGCGACGGTAAGCTTCGATACCGTGGCGGTGGTCCCCGTCCCGCTCAGAGGCTGAGCGTAAGGATGCCCTTGTCCGTAAAGAGCTCTTGGCAGAATCCGGTTGGCCGCTTGGAGGGGCTTCCCCCTCTCATCCTCAATGGCCTTTAGGCGCCCTTGGCGCACCCGCATGAACTCGTCTTGGTTCAAGGCGGGGTGCAGGATCACATCCGCGAATATGGCGAGGGCGGGGGAGAGCGACGACTTCACCGTGGCCACGGAAACCGCACTGGTATCAAGGTCGGCCTCGCAGGCGAGGAGAGCGCCGAGACTCGCAATGTCGCGGCTGAGTTCGAGTGCCGTGCGGGGATGGGGAGCAGACGTTCCTTGATCGAGCATCGCCATAAGAAGGGACGCCCGCCCGAGGCGTGCCGGATCGTCCGCCGCGTAGCCAGCATCGACCATGAGGGTCGCTTCGGCGATGGGCAAAGAGTGCCGCTCGGTGAGCTTCACCCGGAGTCCGTTCTTGAGCGTGAAGTTATGGATGACGGGAAATGTGGGCTCTGAGGCCGGCGAAGGTTCAGGGAGCTTGGAACGGTCGAGGGTCGCTGGTTCGGCCTGGTAAGCGGGGTAGGGCTGCACTTCGAGCTCAAAGGCCCCTTCGGAGAGCCAGAGTGCTGCCGCTCGACGGACGGCCTCCGTGGTCGCTCCCTGGAATATGCTATTGGTAATCTTGTAATATCCGGGTTCACTGGCGTATATCTGACCTTCGGTCAAGGTCGTTGCCTTGCCGAGGAAGCCGCCCACCTGCTCGTTTTGAAAAATAAAGCCGGCCTGGAAGTTGGCCTTGACGCGGTCAAGTTCCGCATCGGTCGGTCCTGTGGCAAGGAGTCTGGCGATTTCGCCCTTGAGGGCTGTGCGAATGCCATCCATGTCCGTGGCGGACTTCGCCGTTACCGCGACGAAGATCTGGCTCCCGATTTCGCGCGGAACGATGCCGGCAGACACTCTTGTCGCGATTTGCTCCTGGTGAACCAGCCGCTCGTAGAGCCGTCCCGTCTCCCCGAGGACGAGCACTCCGGAGGCGAGGCGGAGGAGCGCGGTCTCGGTGCTCGCCCAACCAGGAACATTCCAGACCTGGTAAAGGAGGGCCATGGCACCGCGATCCTGGACCACCATCCGATGAGTGCCGTGAAGGCGCTGCGGAATCCACTTCCTCTGCCGGGCGAGTGGCGGCCCCGGCGGAATCTCCGCGAAATATTTCCTTATCTGTGTCTCGATGGTCGCGGGATCGATGTCACCGGCCAAGGTCAACACCGCATTGTTCGGAGTGTAGTAACGCTCGAACCATTTCTTAGCGTCGGCAACGGTCAGGGCGTTCAAGTCCTCGATGGACCCGCTTGCGGCATGGGCATACGGATGATCCGTCGGCCAGGAATTCGGCGTAATGAAGCTCCAGGCTCGGAGGTAGACGCTGGCGTCGGCAAGCCCCTTTTCGTTTTTGATTACCGCCCGCGCGGCGTCGAGACGTTCCTGATCGATCAGGAGGGATTTCATGCGATCGGATTCCAAAAAGAGCGCAGTGTCGAGGGCGGAGCGTGGCACGGTTTGTACGTATTCGGTCCGGTCTTCGTCGGTCGTGCCGTTGATGCCACTCGCGCCGAGCGGTTCGAGGGCGTGGTTATAGTTCTCCTTGTAGTGCGCCGAGCCGAGAAACATCAGGTGCTCGAAGAGGTGCGCGAGGCCGGTCTTTCCCGGCACTTCATCCTTCGATCCCACGTGATAAGAGAGGGTGATCCCGATGACCGGAGCTTTATGGTCCTCGCTTACGATGACCGTAAGACCGTTACCCAGCACGAAGCGTTTGTACGGTATGGGGTCTTCGGGATCTACGGCCCTGACGTTCTTCGGAAAGCCAACGATGCCGAGAAGGATCGTCACGAGTGCCAACTTCTTCATCGGTTCACTGTCTCCTGGCGTGCGCAGTGGTCTGATTAAGGGAAGTAGCTATGCATATCCGCTCGGCGAGGCAGGTCGCGGCTACAGGACTGCCCGTCCCGAGCCTCGACCTGATCTCCTGGTTTAAGAAGTTGAAATTGAGGGGGGTGTATGTGACCCCGCCAGATGTGACAATCCGGTGACAGCCGGCCAGGGATCGGCCGCGACGCGGAGTCGCGGCCTCAACCCTCACGCGCTCAGGAGAGCGCCTGAAGTTTAGCGATGGCCCGGGTGGAGTCGCGCCGGACGGCTGGGGAGGCCCGCCGGCACGCGGCGGCGATCTCCTCATGGCTGAAGCCGAGGAAGCGCAGAAGGAGCACGCTAAATTGCCTCGTGGGCAGCGTGTCGAGGAGCGACTCGAAGTCGAGCCGGTGATCCTGCAATTCGGAGGCTGGCGAGGCAGCTCCCGCGAGCGCCGCGAGGGTGGGCGGGTCAACCTGAAGGACGTGCCGCTCCTTGTAGCGTTCCCGGAGATGGGCGGCGCAGCGGTAGCGCAGGATGCCGAGGAAGTAATGCTCGGGCGAGCGAATCTCTGCCTGCACGGAGACGAGGGCGAGGAGTGCATCCTGCACCAGATCCTCGGCTTCGTGAGGCGGAATCTCGTAGGCGGCCATGAGTGCCCCCGCGCGCTGCCGGATGCGGTTCAGGAACTCGGGCCATGGCTCGGTGAGAGGGTCCGTGCTGAGATCATCCTTGATAGCCTGCATGCCGGCCGTTCTCCTCCGCTCGTTACTGCTCCGCTCAAGTGGTACGGCGTTTTTTTAGCGCATCGGCGACTGATTGTCCATGGTCTGCGCGGGTGGCGGAGCGTAACTGAGGCGCAAGAACGCTAACCATGGCGGCTGCTCCGTCTCACATCGGAGCGATCCGCTAACTGTTGCTTCTAGTGGGGCTCCCCAAGCATCGCGCGGCACCGTGCCGCGCGATCTTTGCCCCCACGGAAAGGCGCGTATGCATTCCCGCAAGCTCGTTTCCTTCGTCCTGGCCGCGCTCCTCCTCGTGGCACCGGCGGCGCTCACCGCCGCCCCCGCCTCGCTGCGGCCGGCCGCCGCAACCTCTCCCTGGGACGCGGCCCTGGCCCGGGTTCGCGCGATCCTCTTGAGCCTCCTGCCGCCCTGGCATCCCACCCGGGCGACCCACGAACCAGGGACTCCGCGGGGGCAGCAGACCGACACCTGCGGCAGCGCGGACCCGGACGGTCGCTGCGGGCCGTAGCAGGCGCAGTACTGCGCTTGGCGGCACTCTGTCCAAAGACGCCGGCATCCGTGCCGGCGTCTTTGTTTGGCGATGTCACAAATCGGCGCTCGCCGGCAACTTAGAAGGTGTAGCGCCGCGAGAAGACAGTATCTGCTCACATGGAGGGAAGCATGACGGAGACGTGGCACCTCTCGGCGGAGCTCTTCCGGCGGTTTCTGGATCAGCGGGTCTCCCGCTCGGAGCGGCGGGCAGTGGCTCGGCACCTCATCGGCCAATGCCCGGAGTGTCTCGGCCTCGTGGGCCGGATTGTCGCCGAGGGCGGCTACTGGTTCGGCCCGACCGGAGAGGGAGTCTTCGCCGAGCGCGACTACGCCGAGGCGTTCCAAGCCGCCTTCAAGTTCACCGACCGGGAGGCCCGGCGCATCGCCTTCGAGCGCCTGCGCGGTTGGGGACACTGGTCGGCCTTGGACCCGCTCCCGCCGAACGAGCGGCTGCCGGTCGTGGTCTCGCGCCAGGACTGGCAGCATTGGGGACTTTTCCGGGCGCTCCTCGAGGCCGCCCGTTGGTACAGCTTCCGCGATCCCCGAGAGGCTGTGAACATTGTGCAACTCGCGCTCGACGTCGTGGATCTCCTCGACCCCAAGGCCGTGGGCGGCGAGGCACCGGCGAAGGACATGCGCGCCAAGGCGTGGGCCATCCTCGGCAACTGCCGCCGCCTAGCCTCGGATCTCGAGGGCGCCCGCGAAGCCATCGCCGAAGCATGGAAGTGGAACGAGGAAGGTGCCGGCAGCCCGCTGGACCAGGCCGAGATATTGAGCTTCGATGCGTCCTACGCCCGCATGGTGGGCGAGTTCGAGATGGCCGAGGTCAGCCTCGCGAAAGCCCTCGCGCTCTACCGGGCCGCGGGCGACGCGCACCTGCAAGGGCGGACCCTCATCAAGATGGGAACGACGATTGGCTACGTGGACCCAGACCGCGGCATCGCCCAGATCGAGGAGGGCTTGCAGCTCATCAATCCGGTGCGCGAGCCGCGCTTGGAACTGTGTGCGCAGCACGGCCTCGCCTACTGCCTGACCGATGCCGATCGGCCGCAGGAGGCCCTCGCGGTCTTGGACCGCGCCCGCGCGCTCTACAAGCAGTTTCCCGACGACTGGACACAGCTCCGGTTGCACTGGATTCAGGGCCGCATCGCCCGCGGGTTAGAGCAATACGCAGAGGCGGTGGACATCCTCCGCCAGGCGCAGGAGGAGTTCCGGACCAGGGATTTGCATATGGAGTTCCTCATGGTCTCGATCGACCTGGCCGAGGCCCATGTCGCCGCGGGCGAGATGACGACCGCAGGGCGCCTGCTCGCCGAGGTGACCCCCCTGATGACGGCCTGGAAGCTCCACCGGAACGCCTTGGCCGCCTGGCTAATGTTTCAGAAGGCGCTCGAAGAGCGTCGTGACGGTGGTGCGGTCGCGGTGGCCGCCCTCTTCTCGCGGCTACGCCTCTACTACCTCCGCTACTGGCACGTGCCAACCGCCGAGTTCTCTGGAGAGTGAGGTTGTCACCGGCGCTGGCCTCCGCCGCCTGCCGGGGATGCGGCCTGGACCTCGACCGGATGCTCGCGGGCAAGTTCGACCTGAAGCTCCATCAGGTCCTCGATGTCCTTGGCGTCCTCGGCATCCATCCGGTGGAGTTCTTCCGCTTGGTCTTCAAGGAGCCCACGCAGCGCAGCGCGCTCCTTCTGAGGGTAGAGGCGATCTTCGGTGCCGCCCGCCCGCGCTTCAATAGTGGTAGTGGGCCTGCAGGAAAACGATCCTCTCCCGGCTCACCAGGTAGACCACGCGGTGCTCCTGGGTGAGCCGGCGCGACCAGGCGCCGGCCAGCAGGTGCTTGAGCGGCTCGGGCTTGCCGGCGCCCTGGAAAGGGTCGCGCAGGACCGCTTCGACGAGCAGCAGGACGCGCAACGCTGTCTTGCGGTCGGTCTCGATCCAGTGGCGGAGGTCGTCCAGGAACTCGCGCTCGAACAGCGCCTCGCGCCTGGTTGGATGGTCCGCCTCACTCTTGCCGCGCAAGTCCCAGCTCGCGCCGGAGCTGCTCCACGGTCTTGCGCTCTCCGTCGCCCGACCTGGCGCGCTCGAGGGCGGCGAGCAGCCGCTCGGCGTTGCGCGGCGAACGCAGCAGGTGCGCCGTCTCGGTCAGGGAGCTCAGCTCCGAGGCGGCGATCATCGCCACCGCTTCGCCCTTCCGGCGGCGGATCACCACCGTCTCGCGGTTCTCCGCGACCTCGTCCAGGAGCTTGGCCAAGCGCGCGCGCGCACTGGTATAGGTAGTTTCGATCATATCTCGACCTGTCCAGGACTACTGTACAACCTGCTTCCGCCGCGGTCAAGGCCGCGCCGGCGGCACGTAGATCTTCGGCAGGTCCAGCTTCGCCGCGGCGTCGTTGAGGGCGGCCAGGTCGGTGGTCAGCAGGCGCTCGAGGTCGGCCTGGCGGGCGGCCAGCTCCTGCTGCTGCCCGGCGAAGACCTCGCGCATGCCCTGGGGGGCGCACCGTCGCCGCTGTCGAGCCAGTCGAGCAGCGGCGACAGGCGCGAGTACAGCTGCGCGCCGCCGCGCTGCGCCAGGACGTCATAGGTGATCTCGGCCTTCGGGTTGTGCAGCTTGGCCTCCAGCGCGTCGAGCTGCCGCGCCAGATCGGCCGCGCCCTTGACCAGCGCCTCGGCGCGCGGCTCCGTCTTGATCAGCGCGTTGCGGGCGAGCAGCTGCTGGCGGACCTCGCGCAGCCGCACCACCGTCCTGGTCAGGCTGCTGATCGCGTCGCGCACCGCGAGCGCGAGCTGCAGCTGCGCCGCGAGGTCGGCCTGCGAAGCGGTGACGCGCGGGTCCGGGCGCACCGTCAGCGGCATCGTCGAGACCTTGCCGTCGACCGTCAGCCGCACGGTGTAGCTGCCGGGCACCGCCTCCGGCCCGTGCGCCGGATAGCCGGAATCCAGCGTGGCGTGCGGGATCAGCTCGGCCCCGGCCCAGCTCAGGTCCCAGACCGCGCGCTGCACCCCCGGCTCCTTGGCGATCAGCCGCCGCTTCAGGATCGGCTCCTCGTCCTCGGGGCTCTCGCTGACGCCGATCGGCTCGATCGCCTTGCTCGACAGCGTCGTCACCACCGCTCCCTTGGCGTCGAGGATCTCGATCGTGACCTCGTCCTTGGGCACGGGCGCGGCGTCGAGCTGGTAGTAGATCGACGCGCCGTGCGCGGGGTTCTCGCCGGTCCAGCCCTCCGCTCCCTGGTGGAGGTCCCAGCGGACGGCATCGGGCACCGCCAGCAGGCGCGCGCCCGCATGGCGGTCCTGGCCGGCGGCGGCGGTCAGGGCATAGAGCGCCGGCAGGTGGTCGAAGATCCAGAACGAGCGCCCATGCGCGGCGAGCGCCAGCTTGTCGTCCTTGATCACCAGGTCATGCACGGCCACCGCCGGCATGTTGAGCCGCAACGCGTGCCAGCTGGCGCCGTCGTCGGTCGAAAAGGCGACGCCGTGCTCGGTGCCCAAGAACAGCATGCCCCGGTGCCCCGGGTCCTCGCGCACCGCGTGCAGGAACAGGTCCGGCGGCAGCTTGCCGTCCAGCCGCCGCCAGGAGCGCCCGTAATCGCTGGTCTTCCAGAGGTACGGATGGAGGTCGTCGAGCCGGTGGGCGTCGGCCACCACGTAGGCGGTGCCGGCGTCGAAATGGGACGGCTCGATGCCGGTCACCGTCGCCCACTCCGGCAGCCCGCGCATGCCGGCGGTGACGTCGGTCCAGCTCTTGCCGCCGTCGCGGGTGACGTGCACCAGGCCGTCGTCCGATCCCGTCCAGATCACCCCCTTGGCGACCGGCGACTCGGCCACCGCGAAGATGGTGCAGTAGATCTCGACGCCGGTGTTGTCACCGGTGATGGGACCGCCGGCCCAGCCCTGCTTCGACTTGTCGTTGCGCGTCAGGTCGGGGCTGATGGCCGTCCAGGTCTGGCCGCCGTCGGCGGTGCGGAAGAGCACGTTGGCGGCGTGGTACACCACCTTCGGGTCGTGGGGCGACAGCGCGATCGGCGCGGTCCACTGGAAGCGGTACTTGAGGTCCTCGCCGCCGTGTCCCGAAGGGTTCTCGGGATAGATCCCGACCACCTGCGACTCGCCCGTGCGATGGTCGTAGCGCGACAGGTAGCCGCCGTACTCGCCGGCGTAGACGATGTTCGGGTCGGTGGGATCGGAGACCACGAACCCGGCCTCGCCGCCACCCACCTCGTACCAGTCCGCGTTGGGGATGCCGCCGACGGTCAGGCTGTCGCTGGGGCCCTGCGCGGTGCCGATGTCCTGCAACGCGCCGGCGACGCGGAACGGCACCCGGGTGTCCGCCCAGACGTGGTACGGCTGGCCGAGCGGCAGCGCCGGCACCGTCCAGGTGGCGCCGCCGTTGGTGCTGATGTCGACGCCGCCGTCGTTGCCGGCGATGATCCGCCTGGGGTTCTTGGGGTCGATCCAGACGTCGTGGTGATCGCCGTGGTGCATGGCGACGTGCTGGAAGCTCTTGCCGCCGTCGATGCTGTGCAGCATCGTCACCTGCGGGCACCACAGGTCGTCGGGGTTGCTCGGCGACACCGTCACCACCGTGTAGTAGAAGGCCCGCTGCCGCAGCTCGTGGCTGCCGTTGATGCGCGTCCAGGAGTCGCCGCCGTCGTCGGAGCGAAACAGGCCGCCTTCCTCGGCCTCGATCAGCGCGTAGACCCGGCGGCCGTCCGAGGGCGCCACCGCGACCCCCACCTTGCCCCAGATCCCCTCGGGCAGCCCCTTGCCGGTGAGCTGCTTCCAGCTGTCGCCGCCGTCGCGCGACAGGTAGAGGCCGCTGCCGGGGCCGCCACTTTCCAGCGTCCACGGCCGGCGGCGGACCTGCCACAGGCCGGCGAAGACCAGGTTGGGGTTGCTCGGGTCGATCGCCACGTCGGAGGCGCCGGTCTCGGGGTTCTTCCTGAGCACCTGCTGCCAGCTCTTGCCGCCGTCGCGGGTGCGGTAGACGCCGCGCTCCGGGTTGGGGCCGAAGCCGTGGCCCAGCACGGCGGCGAAGGCGACGTCGGCGTTGTGCGGATCGACCGCCAGGCTGCCGATCTGGCCGACCAGCGCCAGCACCCGGTTCCAGGTCTTGCCGCCGTCCACCGACTTGTAGATGCCGTCGCCGGGCGCCGCGTTGCCGCGCAAATTGGCCTCGCCGGTGCCGACGTAGAGCACGTTGGGGTCGGAAGGCGCCACCGCCAGCGAGCCGGTGGAGGTCGCCGGCTGCTCGTCGAAGATGGGGCTCCAACTGATGCCGCCGTCGTTCGAGCGCCACACCCCGCCCGAGGCCGAGGCCAGGTAGAAGACGTTGGCGTTGCCCGGCACACCCGCCACCCGCGACACCCGCCCGCCCCAGGCCGGACCGATCGAGCGGAACTTGAGCGCCGCGAGCCCGGGCGGGTCCTGCAAACCGTTGAACCCGCCCGGCCTGGCGGCCTCCGGCGGCGCCTCCGCGGCGGCGGCCGGCGCCGCCGCCACCGCCGCGGCGAGCAGCGCCAGCGTGGCGAGGAGCGCGAGCGGTGCCAGGGCGGCAAGCGCGGCGCCGGCGAGGCGACGGCGGCCGGACGCGGACGCAGGGCGGCGGCGGATCGACTGGCTCATGCGGGCACTCCTTGGAGGGTTCGCCGGCCCCTCAGGCGGCGAAGGCGCGGATCATCTCGCCGAGGCGGTCGAGACCGCGGCCCACCTCGTCGAGGCTGGGGCCGAAGGAGAGGCGGGCGTACTGGTGGAAGCGGGAGAGCCGCTGGGCGCGGCGGTGGCCGGGGTTGACGTCGAAGAACAGTCCCGGCACGGTGATCACCCGGCGCTCGAGCGCGGCGCGAAAGAACGCCATGCCGTCGGCGATCGGGTCGGGCAGGTCGCGCACCGACACGAACGCGTAGAAGGTGCCGTCCGGTTCGCGATCGAGGATCATGCCGAGCTCGCGCACGCGGCGCAGCATCAGCTGCCGCTTGCGGGCGAACGCCTGGCGGATGGCGGTGCCCTCGGCCAGCACCCGCTGCGGCTCCATCAGCTGGATGGCGGCGCGCTGCAGCGGCTTCGAGCCGCCGCCGTCGAGGAACGAGCCGGCGCTTTCCACCGCCTCGATCACCTGCCGCGGCCCCACCGTCCAGGTGATCCGCCAGCCGGGATAGCGCCAGTTCTTGGTCAGCCCGTCGACGATCACCACCGGATCGCGATCGACGTCCTCGACGTAGCGGGCGGCGCTCACCGGCGGACCGGGCTCGCCCGCTCCCACGTTCCAGACGTACTGCGCGTAGAACTCGTCGATCAGCAGGGTGCAGTCGAGCTCGCGCCCAACCTCCAGCCAGCCGGCGAGGTCGGCGCCGGAGATCAGCTTGCCCATCGGGTTGCAGGGGTTCGACATCAGCAGCGCCGACAGGCCGCGGCCCAGCACCTCCCGCCGCAGGTCCTCGACGCTGAAGCGGTAGGCCTGCTCGCGGGAGAGCAGGATGGGGATCGGCGACACCCGGCGAAAGATCTTGAGCAGCTCCTCGTAGGCGGTGTAGTCGGGCAGGAAGTGGCCCAGGTTCACCTGGTCGAGGGACGCCACCGCCCGCGTCAGCGCCGCGCGGCCGCCACCCGAGATGGCCACGTTCTCGGCGGTGTACTGCGACGGCAGGCCGCGCCGGTAGAGGTGGTTGTAGAGCGCCGCCACCGCGTCGCGCAGCTCCCACAGCCCGCCGACCGGCGCGTACTCGTGATCGGCGGGGTCGATCGTCAGCTGGCCGATGCGCGGCGGCGCTCCCGGCAGCGGCCCGGTCTCGGGTTGCCCCTGTCCCAGGTTGCACCAGTCCGGGTGCCCGGCGCGGTAGCCGCGCGCCGCGGCCTCGCCGGTGACGTAGACCACGCCGGTGCGCGGCAGCGGACGAAAAGCCTGCAGGGTCGCCGAGCGGTCGGCGGGCGCGGCGGCGACGGGCGCGGCGGTGGCAGACGTCATCGACCGTTTAGCGTACCATCTCGGGCAGCGTTTCCAGGAGGTGGGCCAGCCCATGGAGATCCAACGCGCCGAGTCCTTCGCCACCTACTTCGACGGTATCCGCGGCCGCACCCTGCGGGTGGCCGCCTGCATCCCCCGCGAGCGTCTCGAGTGGGCGCCGCGCGCCGGGGCCTTCAGCTTCGGCGACCTGCTGCGCCACCTGGGCGCCATCGAGCGCTACATGTTCGCCGAGAACGCCCGCGGCCTGCCCAGCCGCTACCCTGGCCACGGCACCGAGCTGGCCGCCGGCTACGACGAGGTGATGAGCTTCCTGGCCCGCATGCACGCCGAGGCGATGGCGATCTTCCGCGCCCTCTCCGCCGCCGATCTCGAGCGCCGCTGCGAGACCCCTGCGGGCGTCCCCATGACCACCTGGAAGTGGCTCCGCGCCATGGTCGAGCACGAGGTGCACCACCGCGGCCAGATCTACACCATGCTCGGCCTGCTCGGGGTCGCCACGCCGCCGATCTACGGGCTCACCTCCGAGGAGGTGCGCGCCCGCAGCCTGCCGCTCGACGCCGCCGCCGCCGACGGCCGGCCGGCGGGCGGCAGTGGGCCGGCGGGCGCCGGCGGGCCGGCGCTAGCGGAAGTCTAGTTTCAGGCCCAGCCGCAGCAGCCGCGGCATCACCACCTGGTCGACGTAGTTGGCGCGGCCGACGCCGAGGTTGGTCTCGCGGCGCAGCACCTGGCCGGCGGCCAGCAGGTTGAGGCCTTCCAGGCTGACGGCGACGGCGAGGTCGGAGCTGGCGGCGATCTGCTTGTCGAGGCGCGCGTCGCAGGTCACCAGGTCGTCGTTGCGGAAGGCGTCCACCTTGCCGGTGAGCCGCAGGTCGATCGGGCCGGCGTCGCCGCGGCCGATGGTGCGGTAGTAGGCCAGCGGGAACCCCTGGCGGCCGTGGACCTCGATGGCGGCGGCGAAGGCGGCGGGCAGCTGGACGGCGCCGCTCAGGTCGAAGGACCAGTTGCTGGTCAGGTAGAGCGGTCCGGCGCCGGGCACCAGCGACTGCCCGGCCACCGGCTGGCCGTCGTAGTTGCCGTCCACCAGCGCCGGGGTGGGATCGGCATAGTGGCGGTAGACCGGCCCGAGCTTCCAGGTCCAGTCCTGCCAGCTCAGATGCCCGCGCAGCGTCCAGCGGCGCGCCAAGCGCTGGCGCCATTCCAGCGTCGCCCCCAGCAGCCGCTGCTGGCGGTCGCCGTTGGTCAGCATGGTGCCGCCGGTCGGGGTCAGCTGCGGCCGCAGGTCGTAGTAGGGCACGCTGTAGGGCCTGCCGTTCGGCAAGGTGCCGGTCGCCACCCCGGCGGGCTGCCAGTCGCTCACCGTCGCCTCCCGCACCTCGCCGGTCGCGGCGTCGCGCACCAGCAGGCGGTCCTCGAGCACCCCGGTGACGCGCCGATAGACCAGCTGCATGCCGAGCGCCCCGTCGCCGCCGAGCGCCTGCTCGGCGCCGACGACGGCCTCGTCGGTGAGCTCCGGCCGCAGGCGGGGGTCCAGCTCATTGGGGGACACCCCCGGCGGCAGGGCCGGATCGAAGCCGTTGGGATACCAGAAGGCCAGACCCTGGCCGCCGGGAGTTGCCGGCTGGTAGAAGGCGGCGCTGGCCGCGGCCGCGGGGTCGAGGCGCGCCGCGATGGCGCCGTCGAGCTGCGACGCATAGCGCGCCAGCGAGGCGCGCAGCAGCAGCCGCGGCGCCGCGGCCGGTGCCAGGGCGAGCGCCAGGCGCGGCGTCAGGCTGTTCCAGCGGATGCCGCCGGCGTCGTTGCCGGCAAAATCGACCGCCGGCAGCAGCGCCTGCCCGGGCACGCCGGGAGCGATGCTTGGCAGGTTGCGCGGCGTCTGCCGGTCGAAGCGCAGGCCGAGATCGGCGGTGGCCCGGCTCCAGCGCAGCGTATCAGCGGCCCACAGCCCTTGCCGCGTCAGGGTGTCGCGGACGTTGCCGTCGCGCCAGACGTCGAGCGCATTCTGGCCGGTGGGCAGGTCGAGCACCTGGCCGGCGGTGACCTGGGCCCACACCGGCGTCTGGAACCGCGACGCCTCCGCCGTTCGCCGCCATTCGCCAGCCAGCCGCAGCTCGTTGGCGATGCCGGCGATGCGCCCGGAGTCGCTCACCTCCACGCCGCCGGCGCTGCTGTGGCTGCTCTCCTGATCGGCGTACCAGCTGCCCCGGGCCACGCCGGCCGCGTCGATGACCACCGGCGTCGCCAGCCCGCCGCGCGGCACTCCCAGGGTGGCGGCTGCCACCACCCCGCCGGTGGCGGCGGCGTAGAGGTTGGGAGACAGGATCGCGGTGTCGGCAAGGCGCCAGACGTCGTCGTGCGACTGCCTTTCCAGGGTGGCGGCCGGCGCGCGGTCCGGCCCGGCGCCCTCGCCGTCCTCGGTGCGGCCGGCGTGGGTCCAGGCCAGGGTGGCGCTGTTGCCGGCGGCCAGCCGGGCGTCGAGCTTGGCGGCGCCGCCGAGGTCGGAGAGGTCGAGCCGCTGACCGCCGAAGGCGCTGAGCGCGGTCCAGGCGCGATCCAGACCGCCCCAGGCCCACAGCCGGTCGTGCAGCAGCGGGCCGCCCAGCTCGCCGCCGCCGGTGGCCAGATCGCGCACCCGGTCGCCGCTCACCCCTTCGCCGGCCGCCTGACCCGGAGCCAGATCCCGCGCCGCCGGGGCGCTGCCGGCCAGCGCGCCGCCGCTGCCCAGGCCGCGCAGCGCGGCGCGCCATTCGTTGGTGCCGCGGCTCTGCACCAGGTTGATCTGCAGCCCGGGCGTGAGCACCGCCGGATCGGCGCCGCCGGTGGTCACCGCGACCTCCTGGGCGGTCAGCGCGCTCACCCCGAACGGCAGGCTGGGCGACGAGGCGTCGCCGACCTCGAAACCGTCGATGCGGACGATGCCCTCCCCGCCGGTCGAGCCGGTGCCGACGAACGCCTCGCCGGGGTGGCCGCCGTAACCGGTGGCATAGGCGCGGGTCGCCATCACCTCCGGCGCCCGCGTCAGCAGCGCCCAGGGGTCGCCGTCGCCGGCAATGCCGTAGAGATCCGAGGAGACGAGCGGCGAGTAGAGGGTGCCGACGCCGGCGGGAACCGGCGCCGGCGCGGCGGACCCCGCAGGCATTGCGGGCGCCGGCGCCGGGTTCGCCGTGGCGGGAGGCGGCAGGGCGGCGGCCGCGGCGGCCTGGTCACCGGTCTGGGGCTGAGGCTGGGAAATGGCCGGGCGCGGGAGGGCGCCGCCGGCGAACAGGAGCGCCATCAGCACCGGCGCCGCGGGCGCCACCCGGCCGCCGCTCATGGTGAGGAACCGACCAGGCCCATGGCGGCGAGCGGCGCCGCCAGGTCGCCTGGCAGCGGCGCCAGCCAACGCAGCGGCACACCGCTCACCGGGTGGTCGAGGGCCATCTCGGCGGCATGGAGAGCCAGGCGGTGGAGGCCGAAGCGCGTCCGGAACAGGCGGTTGTGCTCGCCCTTGCCGTAGCGCACGTCGCCGATCACCGGGTGGGAGATGTGCTTGAGATGGCGGCGGATCTGATGCAGCCGCCCGGTCTCGGGCACCACCTCGAGCCAGGCGTAGCGCTCGTAGGTGGCCAGGCGCCGGAAGCGGGTGACCGCCGGCACCCGCGGACCGCCGGGCGAGCGGGGGATGGGGTGATCGACGACTCCCTCCGGCGGCGGGATGCCGCGCACCAGCGCGAGGTAGCGCTTGCGCACCCGGCCCGCCTCGAAGGCCTCACCGAGCGCCCTGGCGGCGCCGGCGGCGAGCGCCAGGACCAGCACGCCGCTGGTGCCGCGGTCGAGCCGGTGCACCGGGAAGACGTGGCGGCCGGCAAGGGCCCGCGCCAGGGTCATCACCACCTCGCCATCGCGGGCCCAACCGCGGTGGACCGCCAGCCCCGAGGGCTTGTCCACCACCAGCAGGTCGTCATCCTGAAAAAGAGCGGCCAGCCTGGCTCCAGGTTTCACCGCGCAACCGGCGCGCGGCGCCTGCCGGCGCATGCCGCCGGCGGATGTGTCCAGTTCGCTGGCGGCTCCCATCGCTCTGCCTCCAGTCGGAAGGATACCTTGCGAGCGATCCGCTATCCTAAAGGAGGTGGCAGGCGACGACCCGATCCTGGCCGCGGTCGCGGAGGTGCTCGACCGGCTGGCGCCGGCGCTGCCCGGCGCGCTCCGCGGCCGGCTGGCCGGCGACGTGCGGACGCTCAAGGAGCTGCTGATGGAGGCGCGACCGCCGAAGCTGATGATCGTGGGCCGCCGCGGCGCCGGCAAGTCCTCGCTGGTCAACGCCATCGTCGGCGAGCCGGTGGCCGCGGTGGGCTCGGTGCTGGCGCAGACCGGCACTCTCCGCTGGTACTCCCACGCGACGTCGAAGGGCGAGCTGCGGCTGCTCGACACCCGCGGGCTGGGCGACAGCAGCCGGCCGGAAGCGGCCAACTTCCGCGGCGCCCTGGCGGAGATCGCGGCGGCGCTCGACCTCGAGGCACCCGACTCGCTGCTCTTCCTGTGCAAGGCCAAGGAGGTCGACGCGCGGATCGGCGAGGACATCGACAACGTGCTCGAGATCCGGCGCCTGGTGAGCCGGCGCCACGGTCACGAGCCGCCGGTGGTGGCGGTGGTCACCCAGGTCGACGAGCTGGATCCGAAGCGGATCGAGCCGCCATACGCGGATCCGGTCAAGCAGGCCAACATCGCCGCCGCCGTGGCCGCGGTCGAGGCGGCGCTGGCGCAACGTGGCATCGCGCTGCCCCGCGTGCTGCCGGTCTCGGCCTACGCCGAGTACCGCGACGGCGAGCGCATCTACGACAACTACTGGAACGTCGACCGCCTGGTCGAATACCTGGTGGAGGGTCTGCCGCAGAGCGCCCAGCTGCAGCTGGCGCGGCTCAGCCGCCAGCGCGCGGTGCAGGAGCGCCTGGCGCGGCGCCTCACCGGCGCCGCCGCGGCGCTGTCCGCCGGCGTCGCCGCGGTGCCGATCCCGGTCGCCGACATCCTGCCCATCACCGGCCTGCAGCTCGGCCTGATCACCGCCATCGCCTACCTGTCGGGCCGCGACCTGTCGCCGGCGACGGCGCGCGAGTTCCTGGTGGCGCTGGGCGCCAACGTCGGCGCCGCCTTCGCCCTGCGCGAGGCGGCGCGGGCGCTGGTCAAGGTGGTCTTCCCCGGCGGCGGCTCCGCCATCTCCGGCGGCGTGGCGTTCGCCGGCACCTGGGGCGTCGGCGAGGCGGCGATCGCCTACTTCATCCAGGGCCGATCGGTCCGCGAGGCCAAGCGCCTGCTGCGCCGCCGCCGGCAGGCGGACCCGCCGGCGGCGGCAGGTTAGAACGAGGCCAGGCCCAGCGGTCTGGCCGGCCGGGAGGCTACGGGCAGCTGAACGCGGCGGTGTCCTGGATCGGCTGGAACGCCGTGTCTGCCGGATTGGTGTAGGTCTGGACCGTGCCGGTCAGCGTATCGACGACGGTGATCGTCACCCGGACGTTGGTGAGCCCCGCGGCGAAGAACCAGAAGTGCCCGCTGAGGGCGCAGCCGTTGATCACCTTGGCCATCACCTCGACATTGCCGGCATCGAAGAACCAGAAGTAGCCGCTGTTGCCGATCGACACCGCCTGGGCGGCGCCCGGGCTGCCGCCGTCGGGCGCGAACACCGCGTTGACCTGGAAGCGCGATCCCAGCAGGCAGAGAGTGTGCGCGTCGGCGCTGCAGCTCGGGGCGCCGGCCTCGACGACCGCGGCGTCGAAGTTCGCCTGCAGGTGGCCTCCGGTCGCCGGCGCCAGGAGGGCGGTGAGCAGCCCGGACCGCGCAAAGGAGTTGACGCTGGTGACGGAGGAGTCGGTCCAGGAGCCCGCGGCGGTCACCAACGGCGTCTGCACGACCGGCTCCGGCGGTGGCGGCCCCGAGCAATCGAGGGTTGGGTAGAGAATCATGTCGTAGAAGGCGCCGCCGGTGGCGGTTGCGCCGGGGGAGATGTAGATGCTGCCGCCAATGTGGTAGGTCAGGCCGACGACCAGCGGGACACACTGGCTGACGACGAGGTTGAAGCCATCCGCCGACGGAGAATTGAACACGCCCTTGGCCGAGCCCGACATGGCGGCGCCGGCGTCGTTCAGGGTGGCGTCCCAGGAAGCCGGGCTGAACGCTTGCCAGCCGCTGAGGCTGGTGTCGAAGTCAGGATTGGTCAACAGGTTCTGCGCCGACGATGCCGGCGCCTGGCTGGCGAGCAGCAGCACCGCAGCCAGGCCTGGTGCCCACCGCGCCAGCGCTCTGCCGATTCGAAAATGTCTCAACACCATGACTGGATCCCCCCTCTGAGAGCTCGCACACGGCCGCCGGCCTGCCTGCCCCCCTTGCATGCGCAGGGAAACCTCATGGCTGACGGTACCTGCCGGCCGAGGCCGGACCGTGCTGTCGAGCGGATCGCCTGCTAGGGAATGCTACATCAGCATAGAGCTGTTGGCAAGGCGGATCCGGCAGGGTGCGCGCCCTCCGGCCCCGCCCGGCCAGCAGCTGCTGAAACGGGACCGGAGGTTGCGCGGCTTCAGCTCAGCCCGACCAGCGGGTGCTGAAGCGGGGCCGGAAGATGGTCGCCGCCTTGGCGGCGCGGGCCTCGGTGTCGCCCAGCCGATCGAGCTCCACCGGCACCTGGCGCGGGTCGACGGGCGGCTGCCCTTCCGCCTCCAATTCGGGCCGGCCGCCACGCCCGCCCTGGTGCGGATCGGGAAGGATCGACGGCATGCGGGTCGACGGCGCCATCGGGCCGATGGGGCCGGCCTGCCCACCCGGGCGGAAGTCCCGGCGGCCGCCGGCACGGCCGTAACCGCCGCCGGCCTGGCCCGCGTGGCGGCCGGAGCTGCGGCCGGCCGCGCCGCCGTTGCCCTGGCGCCCCGCCCGCTCCGCGGCGGGGGAGTACCGTGCGGGGGCGCCGCCGGCGCGAGGGCCGGCGCCGGGGCCTGCCTGGTGGCCACGGTGCGGGCGGGCGCCCGGCGCCGCCGCCTGATGACGGGCCGGAGATGGCTGCCGGTTGTCGCGGTCCGGCCGGCGGCTGCCGGCGCGTGCCGACTGGGGCGAGCCCTGGGCCGGCGCCGGCGCACCAGGCTGCTGATCGCGCTGCGCCTTGCGCGCCGCCTTCTCACGGGCCCGTGCACGCTCCTCGGCCTTGCGGGCGCGGATCGCGGCGATGCGCTCGGCGATCGGGATCTCGAGTCGCTCGCTGGCCGCGGCAGCGTAGTCGAAGCCCGCCAGCGTCCGTTGCGGCAGGCGCTTGCCGACCGCGCGCTCGATGGCGTGCCAGTCCGCCTGCTCCTGCGGCGCCACGAAGGTGAAGGCGTCGCCGACGGCGCCGGCGCGGGCGGTGCGCCCAACCCGGTGGATGTAGTCGTCGGGCACGTTGGGCACGTCGAAGTTGATGACGTGAGAGAGCGCCTCCACGTCGATGCCGCGCGCCGCGATGTCGGTGGCGATCAGCACCCGCAGCCGGCCGCTCTTGAAACGGGCCAGGGCGTCGGTGCGCTGGGCCTGGCTGCGGTTGCCGTGGATGCGGTCGCAGGGCATTCCCTGGCGGTCCAGGAAATCGGCCAGGCGATTGGCGCGATGCTTGGTGCGGGTGAAGACCAGCACGTTCTTGATCTCGTCGCGCCGCAGCAGCTCGAGCAGCAGCCAGGGCTTGAGGTCCTCGCGGACCGGATACACCGCCTGCTCGACGCCGTCCGCGGGCAGCGCCCGCCGCTCGACGTTGATTGCGACCGGGTCGCGCAGCATCTCCTGCGCCAGCTCGACGATCGGCGGCGGCAGGGTGGCCGAGAACAGCATGGTCTGGCGTTCCCGCGGCAGCGCCGCGAGCACCCGCCGCACGTCCGGCAGGAAGCCCATGTCGAGCATCCGGTCGGCCTCGTCGACCACCAGCACCTCGAGATCGTCGAGCCGCGCGTAGGCGTTCTGGAAGTGGTCGAGCAGGCGTCCCGGCGTGGCCACCAGGACGTCCACGCCGCGGCGGAACGCACTCTCCTGGGGACCGCTGGCGACGCCGCCGAAGACGGCGGCGCCGGTCAGCCGGGTGTGGGCGGCGAGCCCGGCGAGGTGCTCGGCGATCTGCGCCGCCAGCTCGCGGGTCGGGGTCAGCACCAGCGCGCGGGTGGCGCCGGACGGCCGCTCGCCGAGGCGTTGCAGGATGGGCAGCAGGAAACCCGCGGTCTTACCGCTCCCGGTCATGGCGCAGGCGAGCACGTCGCGTCCGGCCATGGCCGGCGGGATCGCCTGGATCTGGATCGGGGTGGGCTCGACGAAGCCGAGGTCCTGGATGCCGCGCAACAGCTCGGCGGAAAGGCCAAAGGAAGCAAAATCGGTCATGTGCACCACTCTCTCGCCGGCGGCCCGCTCCGTCCGCGAGGGAGCGCACCGCCAGGATGTTTCCGGCGGGAAGAAGAACTAGAACGGGGGGCTTGCCGGGATGCCGCCGCTCGGGTTTCCCGGAGGTCGTTCCGCCGGGAGACGCTGCCGTACGATTCGCGCCGCGAGTGATCCCGCTGGGCGCGCGCGCCACTCGCATCGGTGGCGCATCGGATGCCGCCGCTGACCCCTTGCCTGCTGGCCGCGGTGGCCGTCCGGGAGCGACTGCGACACCAAGAATCTCACACCTCGGCCAAAACTCCAAATCGACGGCACCCTCGGTGGTGCTCTATCAGCGTGTTGCCGGCCTCGGTCGGCCGTGCCCTGCTGTGCGGTCCCAGACGCCGTCTATTCGGGCGGGATGCCGCACGCGGAGATGACGTAGGCGAAGTAGGTGGCGCCGCACCCGGCTTGGCAATCGCTGCCGCCGCCGTGATCTCCGCCGCCGTCGTCGTTGATGCGCAGGTGGACGGAGTCGCCGTGATCGTCGCCGCCGCAGCCGCCGCCGCCGTTGTCGCCACCCCCCTGCGGGCCCGCCATCAGGCCATGGGCACGGTCGTCACCGCCGCCACAGCTGCCGCCTTCGCCGTCCAGCGGGGTCCCTTGGCCGTCGCCATGGTCGTCGCCTCCACCGCTACACTGGCATTGATGGCCGTGGCCGTCGTCGTACACCCTGATGCCGACCTTGTGCGCAGTCCTGGCCCGGTCGTCGCCGTGGCAACCGCCTCCGCCGCCATCGTTGGTCCCCAGGTGAGCGGCGTCGCCGTGATCGTCGCCGCAGCTGCCCTGGCTGCACGCCTGGGAGCAGGGGAACAGCTGGCCCGGGCTGGCCCAGGCTTGCTGGTGGCCCTGGGTGGGCGAATCGAGCGAGGCATGGACCGCGATGAGGAGCGTGGTTCCCGCGACGTTGCTGCCCAGCGGGATGGTGAAGGTGACGGAGGTGACCTTAGGGCTGAAGGTCTGGTGATAGGGGAAGTGGCTGAGGTTGGGCTGCCCGCCGGTCTGCGGCAGCCCCGCCAGCGAGGTCGCGACCGCCACGTCGGCGCGGCTCAGGGTGAAGTCGCCGGTGGTGGTGATCTGGACGTACACATTGGTGTTGTCATTGTCAACGGTGATGCTGCCTGCGGTGATGTTGCCGTTGGCGACCAGGGACTCCACGACGGGTGAGCCGCAGATCGTCTGGGCCTGTGCGCTTACGGTCAAGAATCCCAGGAAGGCGGCGACAGCCAGCTTTTTCATGACCAAGTCCTCCTTTATGGTGCCCGGAACCGCGCACGATCAAGCTCTGCGCGCTGGGCAGCTGCATGTGGACGGGATCAGGGCAACAAGGAGTATACCTAAGGAACACCGTCAATGAGTCGACTCATTGACCTGTGTTTATGTAATGAAATGTGGCCGCAGGCCGTCGCACCGCTGGTACCCGAAGCACTACCGCATCCTTCGCCAGGCAGCACTAAGCAGGCGGCTTGGTGGCGCCGGATTTCCCCTTCAGCTCCTGGTTGCGCTTGGCGATCAGATCCTGCAGCTCGGCGGAGTGCTCCTGAGCCTTCGCCATGCCGAGGGCCATGCCCTTCTGCATCAGCTGGGGCATGACGGTGAGCGCCTTCTTGCCGGTGGGCGTCCGGTAGAAAGCGATCAGGTCCCGCAGCTCCGCCTCCGAGAAGGACTCCATGTAGAGCTTCACCACGATCCCCTCGAGGTCGATATCCTGGAGGACGTGGGCGATCCAGGTATGCATGATGTCGGCATACGGCGCCATCGTGGAGTTGGCCTTGATCTGGGCGTCGATCATCCCGCCGCCGGCGTCGAGAGCGAGCCGCATGAGATCGGTGATCCGCACCAGCTCGCGCGCCGCCGCCTCGTGGCTGCTGACCGGTGCCGCCGCCTCGTGGCCGCCGCCCGCCGCCGGCGCGGCTGGTGGAGGGTCACTCACCGCCGCCGCCTGCCCGCCGAGCGCCGGCGCCGCGGCCAGGAACGCCGTCAGTCCCAACGCCGCCCACCGCAAGTTGCCGTTCATCGCCGTTCTCCTTTCGTCGGACCTAATCGGGTGTCCCGGCCGCCGGTCCAGGCGCCGCGCGGGCGCCGCGGCGGGCGCGCATCATCTCGTAGCCCGCGGGGATCAGAGAAACGACCACGATCGCCAGGATCACCAGCGAGAAGTTGTTCTTGACCGCCGGCACGTTGCCGAAGAGGTCGCCGGCCATGACGCCGATCACCACCCACGCCAGTCCACCCGCCACGTTGTAGGCCGTGAACTTGGCAAAGGGCATCTTGCCCAGGCCGGCGACGAACGGTGCCACGGTGCGCAGGATCGGCACGAAGCGGGTGATGACGATGGTCTTGGCGCCGTAGGTCGCGTAGAACTCGTGGGCGCGCTGCAGGTGCTCGGGCCGCACCAGCCGGCGGCGCGCCGCCACCAGGCGCGGCCCCACCAGGTGCCCCACCCAGTAGTTGACCGTGTTGCCGAGCACGGCGGCCACCAGCAGCAGCACGATCAGCCACCAGGCGGACAGCGCCCCGAGCCCGGCGAAGGCGCCGGCCGCGAACAGCAGCGAGTCGCCGGGCAGGAAGGGCAGCACCACGAGGCCGGTCTCGCAGAAGACGATCAGGAACAGCAGCAGGTAGGTCCAGGCGCCGTATTGCCGCAGCACCGCCCCCAGGGAGCGGTCGAGGTGCAGCACCGAGTCGACGATCTGCTTGAGCAAGGCCATGGCGGTGGTAATGCGATCGCCCCGTCCCGGCGACGGCCGGGGGGCGCCGGCGGGCAGAGCCTAAGCGGTAGCCGCCCGCAAGTCCAGTGGGAGAGGGCAACCTTTCATTTCAGGTAGCCGAGCGCCCGCAGCTTGGTGATGTAGCGCCACTCCAGGTAGGTCGCCCCCAGGGTGTCGGCGCGCTTGACGAACTGCTGCCGCGCCCGGACACGGGCCGCCAGCTCGCGCTCCCCCCAGGCGCGCATGGCGGCGGCGAGCCGCGGCTCGCGCGCCGCCAGGTTGTTGCGCTCGCCCGGGTCCTGCCGCAGGTCGTAGAGCTCGACCGGCAACGCAGGGTCGCGCGCCACCACCAGCTTCCAGGGACCGCGCCGCACCGACCAGCGCGGGCGCCCGTGCAGGATGACGTCGGCCATTAGCGTCGGGCGCTCGGTCGCCGGCGACTCCGGCGCACCGTCGAGCAGCGGCGTCAGGTCCGCGCCCTGGCTGGCGGGAGGCTCGACGCCGGCGGCCCGGAGCAGGGTCGGGAAGAGATCGACCAGCTGCGCCGGCTCGCGCACCACCGCCGGCCGCCGCCCGGGGATGCGCAGCAGCGCCGGCACATGGATCAGCTCCTGATAGAGGGTGTGGCCGTGATCCGAGTTGGTCTCGTAGCCCAGCTGCCGCTCCTGGTCGAGGCGGTCCCAGAACTCCTCGCCATGATCGCTGACCACCGCCACCACGGTGCGGTCCGCCAGCCCGAGGTCGCGCAGGCCGTCGAGGAAGCGCCCGACCTGGCGGTCGGTGTAGGCCACCTCGGCCCGGTAGAGCGCCCGGAACCAGGGCCGATCGGCGGGCGCCGGGATGGTGGTGCGCTCCGGATTGCGGTCGCCCTCGCAGCCCAGCCTGCCCCGGTAGGCGGGGGCGAGACGCCGCGCCACGGTCGTGCACTCGGGATCGGGTGGGTCGTAGGGCGAGTGCAGGTCGAACAGGTGCAGGTAGAGAAAAGTGCGGCGGTCGCCGGCGGTCCGGCGCAGCCGCTCGAGGGCGCGGTCCACCAGCACCTCCGCCCGCTCCTCGTAGGAGGTGTAGTCGTCGAAGCCCTGGTGCACGCCGAAGCCGGGCAGGATGTAGAAGTTCTGATACACGCCCATGGTGTAGAAGCCCTGCTGGCGCAGCGTTCCCGCCATGGTGTGCACGCCGCCGGGCAGACCGGTGGGCGCGAAGTCGTTCTGGCGCGGGCTGGCCGGATCCAGGTCGCCGAAGCGCTGGCCGGCGCCATGGGTCTGCGGCTGCAGGCCGGTCAGCAGCGAGCTGACGCTGGGCAGGGTCCAGGGGGAGGGCGCCTGCAGGTCGGCGAAGCGCACCCCCTGCCGGGCGAAGGCGTCGAGGCGAGGGGTGAGGCCGAGAGCATCGCCATAGGACCCCAGCGCGTCGGCGCGCAGGGTGTCGATCAGGATCACCACCAGGTTGCGGCCGGACGGCCGCCCCGGCCTGACCAGCAGCGGATCGCCCCAGACCGCGGCGCCTTCCGGGAACGGCTCGGCGCCGGGCGCGGCGGCGGTGGCCTCGAGCACCAGCCGGCGGGAGCCGGCGGCTCGCCCGGCGGCCGGCAGCGTGCCCTGCACCAGGCGCCAGGCCGGGCCGCCGGCGGCGCCGCCCGCCACCGTCTCGCGCAGCCAGGGCCGGCGCTCGGCGCCGGCCACCAGCCAGGCGCTGAACACCGCCGTCACCCCGGGCCGGTCGTATTCGGGAAGCAGGCCGACGTGGGCCTCGAAGCGGGTGCCGGCGGGCAGGCCGTCCGGCAGCGGCAGCTCGAGCCGGCGGCCACCGGCGAGCGCCGGCATCGTCTCTCCCCCAGCGACATCGAGCGGTAGGGCGCGTCCGGCGCCTCGGCGGCGAGGCTCGTCAGCCGCAGGCTGCCGCCGTCGACCGCCAGGCGCAGGCCCTCGACGCGCCCGTGCCAGTGCGCTTCGCGCTCGAGATCCACCTCGTAGACGTGCGGCTGGCCGTCGCCGGCCACCGGGAAGCTGAGGGCGCGGAAGCGGCTGAAGCCGTGGTCCTGGGGCAGGCGCCAGGAGAGGGTCGCCAGCCGCGCGCTGCCCTGGGCGGCGAGCCGCAGGCGGCCGACCTGGGAGGCGGAGAGATCGACCGTCACCTCGTAGGGAGCCGCCGGCGTCGCCGTGCCAGGCGGCAGCGCCGGCAGCGCGGCCGGCGCCGCTCCGCCGCCGGCGCCAAGGAGGTCGGTCAAGTGCACCAGCTGCCCGGCCGGGGGCGCCGCGGAGCGGCCGCCGCAGCCGGCGATCAGCAGCACCGCTGCCGCGGTGGCACCAAGAACGAAACTGCTTGCAACAGGTCGGGTTCTGTGGCGGGCGCCCTGGAGACCTCCTTGCCCTCCGGCCGGCGTAGGCCCCTCGCTTCCTCTCGATCCGACGGCCTCAGGTTTCGAGGATTGCACATTTGCGAAGGCAGCCAGAAGGCAGGGTGGACGGCGCACGCACATCGGCCAGGAAGGATAGCGTGGATCGGCAGCCAACCTGCCACCGCCAGGCGGCAGGACGCGGCGCCCATTCGGGCATCCTTGCTTCACGAGCGGCGCTGCTTGCCCGTCACGGCGGCCGGCGCCCCGGCTTCGCGCCGGCGGTGGTAGTGGCGCTGGGCTTTGGCGCGGTTGCCGCAGCTCTCCATCGAGCACCAGCGGCGTGATCGGTTGCGGCTGCGGTCCAGGAACAGCCAGGTGCAGGCGCTGCCGCCGCATTCACGGACCTGCTGCCGCTCCGCTGACGTTAGCAGGTCGGCGGCGGAGCGCAGGATGGGCCAGAGCGGCGACACCAGCGTGGCGGGCGCCGCCTCGACCGGCACCCACGTCCAGGCGTAGCCGGCGCCCCGGCGCTCGAGGCGCAGATGGGAGAGCGCCTCCGGCAGCGCCGCATTGAACCGTTCGAGGTCGATCGCGCCAGGGTCGCGGCGGGCCGCGACCGCCGAAAAGAGGCGATAAAGCACCTCCCGGAGGTCCCGCGCCTGGCCAATGGCGGCCGCGGCCAGCCGCGGCTCCGCCGCCGCCAGGACGGCCAGCCCCGCCGCGTCGCCCTGGGCCAGCAGGCCTGCCTGCACCGCGAAGCCGAGGAGATCAGGATAGGCGCCCAGCTTGTCGGTTTCCGGTCGCTCCCGGTCGCCCCAGGTGTTCGCGAAATCCAGACTCGGAGCGCCGCCGGACAGTTCGAAAGTTGGGATGGCCAGACTCTGATGCACCACGGCTTGATTCTAACCTATGAACAAGCCTTGACTGGTGAGGCAAACCGAGGTACTCTAACTCTCATGACGATTAACGCTAGTTAGACTCAGAAGGAGATCACGATGAACCAGGGCAAGGGATTTGCGGATCAGCTGGAGCGCTCCTTTCGCGGCGGCGCCTGGCACGGGCTGGCGGTGACCGAGGCGCTCGCCGGCGTCGAGGCGGCGACCGCCGCCGCCCGGCCGGTGGCCGCGGCGCACTCGATCTGGGAGATCGTCCACCACCTGACCGTCTGGAACGACGTGCCGCGGCGGCGGCTCGACGGCGAGAGTCTGCAGGACCTTCCGGCCGCGCAGGACTGGCCGGCGGTCGGGGAGGTTTCGCCGGACGCCTGGCGGGCAGCCCAGGCGGCGCTCGCCGGCGCCCATGCCGCGCTGCACGAGCGCGTGCTCTCGCTCGCCGACTCCCAGCTCGAGGACCCGGTGGCCGGAAGCGATCCCACGGTGCAGGGGATGCTGCTCGGCGTCCTCCAGCACAACGCCTATCACGTCGGCCAGATCGTGCTGCTGCGGAAGGCGGCAGCGGCGGCGCGGCCATGACCGCGCTCGAGGCGGTGCGCGGCGAGCTGCTGCAGCGCCGCGAGCGCCTGGCGGACCTGGCGGTGACGGTGCGCGAGACCCAGCTCGTCGACCTGCTGCAGCGCGTCGACAGCGCCCTCGAGCGCCTCGACGGCGGCACCTGGGGACAGTGCGCCGTCTGCCGGGGCTCGGTCGAGGAGGACCGCCAGGCCGCGGATCCGCTGCTGACCGTCTGCCTCGAGTGCCTCTCCGCCGGCGAGCGCCAGGCCCTGGAACGGGACCTGGAGGCGGCGTCCCGGGTGCAGGCGGCGCTGCTGCCGCCGCGCCAGCTGCAGCACGACGGTTGGGAGGTGGCGCTGCTGTGGGAACCGCTCGGGCCGCTCTCTGGCGACCACTACGATCTGCTGCGGCCGCAGCGCGACGACGAGCCTCTGCACCTGGTGGTGGGCGACGTGGCGGGCAAGGGGGTGTCGGCCTCGCTGCTGCAGTCGCACCTGCATGCCCTGCTGCGCGCCCTGGCGGCTCCCGAGCTGTCGCTCGCCGCGCTGCTCGGCCGGGCCAACCGCCTGCTCTGCGAGGTCACGCTCCCTGCGGCCTATGCCACGCTGCTGGCGGCGCGGCTGCACACCGGCGGCAGGGTGGAGCTGGCCAGCGCCGGACATCCGCGGCCGCTGCTCGCCGACCGGCGCGGCGTGCGGCCGGTCGAGGGCGCGGGGCTGCCGCTGGGGATGTTCTGCGCCGCCGAATACGCGGCCCGCGACCTCCAGCTCGCCGCCGGCGACGTCCTGCTGTTCTACACCGACGGCTGGACCGAGGCGGCGACGGACGCCGGCGAGTTCGGCATCGGCCGCGCCGCCGCCGCCCTGCGCCGGCTCAAGGACCGCCCGCTGGCCGACCTCCTCGCCGGCTGCCGGCAGGAGATGGAGGACTTCCTCGGCGGCATGCCGCGCACCGACGACCTGACGCTCCTGGCCCTCCGCCGGGTGAGGTGAGCCGCTCCCGCCCACCGCGCGGGAAACGGACCAACCGGCCTGGCTCAGCCGTCGAGCCGGCCGCGGATCCAGCAGCCGCCCAGGACGCGGCTGCCGCGATAGAAGACCGCTGCCTGTCCGGGAGTGACGCCGCGCTGCGGCTCGGCGAATTCCACCTCGACCTCGCCCACCGCGCCGCCGGCGCCAGCACCGGCGCGGGGCGCGCGGGGATGGATGCGGGCGGCGACGCCGGGGTGACGGGAGCGGATGCGCACCGTGGCCTCGATGGCGCCGCTCGCGGCCGCGGCCGGCGCCGGACCGATCCAGTGCAGGCGCTCGCCGAGCAGGCCGGGAGCGAGCAGCTCCCGCTCCTCCCCGACCACCACGCGGTTCGCCTCGGGCTCGATGGCCAGCACGTAGAGCGGGTGGCGCGAGGCCAGGCCGAGACCGCGGCGCTGGCCGACGGTGTAGCGGTAGTACGGCTGGCCGGCGCCCAGCTCCCGGCCGGCGGAATCGACCACCGCCGCCGCCGGCCCGGCGGCCCCCACCTGGGCTTCGACGAACTCCCGCACGCCGCCCTCGACGAAGCAGACCTCCATGCTCTCGCCCTTGCCCGCGACCACCAGGCCAGCCTCCCGGGCCAGCGCCCGCACCTCGGCCTTGGTCATCGCGCCGAGCGGGAACTCGGCGGCGGCGAGCTGCTCGACGCTGAGCTCGAAAAGGTAGTAGCTCTGGTCCTTGCCTGAGTCGAGCGCGGTGTGCAGCTCGGGGACGTTCGAGGAGCCCGCGCCCGCGCCCGGCAGGATGCGGGCGTAGTGGCCGGTGGCCAGCCGCTCGGCGCCAAACCTGCGGGCGCGCTCGAGCAGCAGGTCGAACTTGATCCAGGTGTTGCACCGCACGCAGGGGCTGGGGGTGCGGCCGGCCAGGTAGTCGGCGACGAACGGGTCCACCACCTGGCGGCGGAACTCCTCGTCGAGCCGCAGCGTGTAGTGCGGGATGCCCGCCTGCTGCGCCACTCGCCGGGCGTCGCCCAGGTCCAGCGCGCCGCAGCAGCGGCCGTGGCTCGCCCGCGCCGAATGGTCCCAGAGCAGCATCGACAGGCCGATTGCCGGCCGCCCGGCGCGGGCCAGCAACCAGGCGGTGACCGACGAGTCCAGGCCGCCGCTCATCGCCACCGCGACCAGACCGTCCGGCGAGCCGTCCCGCGGGCTCATGGTCCCCTCGCTCATGGTCCTCGCGCTCATGGTCCTCGCGCTCATGGACCGCGGGCTCATGCCGCGGCGCCGCCGGTCAACCGGCGCAGCGTCGCCACCTCGCGGCCGAGCGCGACCAGGAACCGATCGACCTCCGCCGGCCGGTTGGAGATGCCGAAGCTGACGCGGATCGAAGACAGCGCCTCCGCCGCCGGCAGGCCCATGGCGAGCAGGGTCTTGCTCGGCTCGACGGTGCCCGAGGAGCAGGCCGAGCCGGTGGAGACGGCGAAACCGGCAAGATCGAGCCGGATCAGCAGCGCCTCGCCCTCGGCGCCCGGAAAGGCCACGTGCGAGGTGTTCGGCAGCCGCGGCGCCGTGCGGCAGTGGACGACCGCGCCCGGGATCGCCGCCAGGCCGGCCTCGAAGCGCCGGCGCAGCGCGGCCAGCCGCCGCGGGCGCTCGCCCGGCTGGCCGGCGTCCTCGGGAGCCGCGGGAGCCGCCGCGACCTCGACGGCCGCAACCGTCTGCAGGGCGGCAGCGGCCACCCGGGCCACCGCGGTTTCCGAAGCCATCGAAGCCATCGGAGCCATCGGTGCCATCGCCGCGTCCGGGGCCTCCTGGGCTGCCGCGAAGACACCGACCTCGTCACGCGCCAGCGCCGCCGCCTCGCCCAGGCCGACGATCGCCGCCACGTTCTCGGTGCCGGCCCGCCGCCGCCGCTCCTGGCTGCCGCCCACCAGCAGCGGCTCGATCTCGACGCCGTCGCGCAGCCAGAGCGCCGCCGCGCCGAGCGGTCCGCCGAACTTGTGCGCCCCCAGCACCAGCAGATCGACGCCGAGGCGGACCGCGTCCACCGGCACCTTCCCCACCGCCTGCACCGCGTCGCAGAGCAGCAGGACGCCGCGCTCACGGCATCCGGCCGCCACCTCGGCGACCGGCTGCAGCGTGCCCACCTCGTTGTTGGCGAGCATCAGGCAGACGAGCCGGGTGTCGGGTCGCAGGGCCGCGAGCATCGCCGCGGCGGGGACCACGCCGTCCTCGCCCGGGGGCACCACCGTCACCTCGACGCCGGCCAGCGCGGCGCGCGCCGCCGCCTGGCGCACCGACGGATGCTCGATGGCCGAGATCACCAGGTGGCCGCCGCCCTGCTGCCGGCAGCGCTCCGCGGCGCACGCCACCACCGTGTTGTTGGCCTCGGTGCCGGAGGCGGTGAAGACCACCTCGGGCGGCCGCCCGCCGATCAGCGCCGCGACGCGCTCGCGCGCCTCCTCGATCGCGTTGCGCGCGGCCTGGCCGGTGCGGTGGATCGACGAGGGGTTGCCAAAGCGCTCGCCGAGCCAGGGCAGCATCGCCTCGCGCACCCGCGGATCGAGCGGCGTGGTGGCGTTGTGATCGAAATAGACGTCGGCCATGGCCGGGTCATTGTAGCGCTTGAACCGCGGTCCGCCCGGCGGGCACGCACGCATTGGCGCCCGCCGGCTCGCCGTTGCCATCGCCGGAGTCCCACTGGCGCGTATAGTGCAAAGTAGAGGCGCGCCGGCGCAACCCGCGCTTTCAAGAACCGTAGCGGAGACGATCGCGATGCACTCGACCCAGAGACCCCCGACGCGGCGGTGCCGCCGAAACCTCGCCGTGTGGTTGATGCTGATCGCCGGCATGGCGGCGCCGGCGTGGATGCCCGCCGCCCGGGCCAGCGAGTCCAGGCTGACCAAGGAGGAGAAGCAGACCCTCGCGAGCCTGACGCCGCAGTACAAGGCGTGGCTCGAGGAGGTCGACACCCTGATCACCGTGGCGGAGAAGAAATCCTTCCTCGACCTCAAGGAGGACTACCAGCGCGATGCCTTCATCGATCGCTTCTGGGAGGTCCGCGACCGCGGCCGCGCCAGCGGCGAGTTCCGCCGCGAGTGGGAGGCGCGGGTCGCCCAGGTCCGCGCGCAGTATGGCCGGCTCACCGACGAGCGGGCGCGGGTGCTGCTGCTCAACGGGCCGCCGATCGCCCTGATTGCGGAGCACTGCAACGTCATGCTGTGGCCGATCGAGGCCTGGTTCTACCACGGCAGCGAGCGGCTGGGCACCGACTTCGCCGTCGTCTTCTACCAGGTCTGGGGCGCCGGCCAGTGGCGCATCTGGGAGCCTGCCGCCGGGCTGGGGGAGCTGTTCCAGGACGGGCACAACAACCACCAGCTGTCCGAGATCGCCTACGGCTGCCGCAACGGCGACTCCCTGGCCGCCGCCATCGGCTTCGTCAACAACCAGGGCATGGGCTACTCCAGCATGGAGGCCCAGTTCGAGTCCACCCCGAAGGGTCCGGGAGGGGAGTGGATCAGCTCGTTCCATTCCTATTCGACCGACATCCCGCTCGGCGTCCCCAACCTGCCGGCCAAGATGGCGATCTCCTACCCCGGCCACTTCGGCGAGCGCACCATGGTGGAGGCGCTGGTCACCGTCCCTGCCGCCGAGGCCAACGTGCTGCAGCTCGCCGAGCGGCGCTCCTACAACCTGCTGCTCACCGGCGAGGTGCTCGAGGGCGGCAAGCTGTTCGAGAACTTCCGCTACAAGTTCGAGTTCCCGGGCGGCGGTGCGCCGGGAGCCCTCACCACCACCACCAACGCCGGCACCGGCGGCACCAGCACCGCCAGCACCGCCAGCGCTCCCGGCACCACCACGCTGCCGCTGATCGTCCAGCGCCCCCTGCGTCCCGGCGACTACACGCTGATCGTCAAGGTCGAGGACCTCAACTCGAAGAAGCTCTGCCGCATCAAGCAGGAGCTGCAGGTGCCGCTGGTCGCCCAGGAGATGCCGGCGCCGCCGCCCGCCGATCCCGAGAGCGCCAAGCTGCTGGCCGAGGCCAACGCCGCCATCGGCACCGGCGAGAACACCCTCAAGCTGATCGCGCCGCGCGGCGAGCTGCAGACCGGCATGATGCGCTTCGACACCCTGGTGACCGGCCACGACGTCGTGCGCGTCACCTTCTCGCTCGACGGCAAGCCGATCCTGACCAAGGTCAAGCCGCCCTACAGCGTCGAGCTGGACCTCGGCCACCTGCCGCGCTCGCGCACCCTGCTGGCCACCGCCTTCGACGCCGCCAGCACCCAGGTGGCGAGCGACGAGATCGTGATCAACGCGCCGCTGCACCGCTTCCGGGTGCGCCTGACCGAGCCGCAGCGCGGGCACCGCTACCAGAGCAGCCTGCTGGCGCGCGCCGAGACCGACGTGCCCGAGGGCGAGAGCATCGATCACGTCGAGTTCTACCTCAACGAGGAGCTGGTGGCGACGCTCTATCAGCCGCCCTACACCCAGCCGATCGTGCTGCCCAAGGAGCAGGCGCTGGCCTACGTGCGAGCGGTCGCCTACACCCCGGACGGCAACACCACCGAGGACCTGGTGTTCGTCAACGCGCCGGACAACAACGTCGAGCAGCTCAACGTGCAGTTCGTCGAGCTCTACACCTCGGTGCTCGACCACCAGGGACGGCCGGTCCTGGGCCTCGCCCAGAAGGACTTCACGGTGAGCGAGGACGGGGTGCACCAGACCGTCAGCCGCTTCGAGCGGGTCAACGACCTGCCGATCCATGCGGCGGTGGTGCTCGACAGCTCGGGCTCGATGGAGAAGAGCCTGCCGCAGGCGCGCGACGCGGCGCTGGGCTTCCTCCAGGGCGCCATCACGCCCAAGGACCGGGCGGCGGTGATCACCTTCAACGACCACCCGAACATCGGCGTCAAGTTCTCGAACGACCTCGAGGCGCTGGCCGGCGGGCTGGCCGGCCTCAAGGCGGAGCGCGGCACCTCGCTCTGGGACACCATGATCTTCACCCTCTTCTACTTCAACGGCGTCAAGGGGCAGCGCGCCATCCTGCTGCTCACCGACGGCCGCGACGAGAGCAGCCGCTTCACCTTCGAGGACGCCCTCGAGGACGCCCGCCGCGCCGGCGTCACCATCTACACCATCGGCCTGGGCCAGGACATCGAGAAGCACAAGCTGACCAGACTCTCCGAGGAGACCGGCGGGCGCGCCTTCTTCATCAAGAGCGCCGGCGAGCTGGCCGGCATCTACTCGACCATCCAGGAAGACCTGCGCTCGCAGTACCTGGTCGCCTACCAGTCCACCAACACCAGCCCCGAGGCCAACTTCCGCAGTGTCGACGTCAAGGTGGATCGCCCCGGGGTCGAGGTGAAGACCCTGCACGGCTACTACCCGTAGCGCCCGGGCGATGCCCACGAGCCTGCCACGGCGGCGGCGTGCGCTCGCGGCGGCCCTGACCCTGGCGGCGGCGGGAGCCCTGGCGGCCTGCCGAGCGGCCGGCGGCGAGGCGGCGGCGCGAGGACGGGTCCGCGTCGGCATCGTCTTCGACAGCGGCGGCAAGGACGACCGCTCGTTCAACGCCGCGGCCTGGGCGGGGGGCAAGCGCGCGGCGCGCACCCTGCCCATCGTGCTGCGCACCGCGGAGCCGGGCGACCCGGCGTCGATCGAGCCGGCGATGCGCGCCTTCGCCGAGCGCGGCTACGACCTGATCCTCGGCATCGGCTTCGCGCAGGCCCCCATCGCCGAAGCGGTGGCGCGCGACTACCCGCGGCTCGACTTCGCGGTCGTGGACGGTGTCGCTCGCCTGCCGAACGTCGCGTCGCTGGTGTTCAGGGAGCACGAGGGTGCCTATCTGGTGGGCATGATCGCCGCCAGGGTCTCGCGGACCGGCGTGCTCGGCTTCATCGGCGGCATGAAGGTGCCGCTGGTGCAGAAGTTCCAGCTCGGCTTCGAGGAAGGGGCGCATGCCGCGGTGCCGCGCACGGTCGTCCTGGCGAGCTACATCGGCACCAGCGAGGGGGCCTGGAACGATCCGGGGCGCGCCAAGGAGCTGGCCGCGGCCGAGATCAGCCGCGGCGCCGACGTCCTGTTCGCCGCCGCCGGCAACTCGGGGCTCGGCGCCTTCGACGCCGCGGCGCAGTACCACGTCTACGTCATCGGCGTCGATTCCGACCAGAACTGGATCAAGCCCGGGCGGGTGCTCACCAGCATGGTCAAGCGGGTCGACAATGCCGTCTTCGAGATCGTCGCCGACCGCGTCGCCGGCCGCTTCCACGGCGGCGTTCACGTCTACGGTCTGGCCAACGGCGGCATCGACTATGCCATGGACTCCTTCAACCGCGGCCTCATCCCCGCGGCGGTGTTGCGCGACGTCGAGACGGCGCGCCGCCGCATCCTGAGCGGCGCGATCCAGGTCACCGATGCGATGGCGGCCGGCATGCCCTCCCCCTCACCCCCGCCACCACCATGAGCCAGCCACCGCCCGCGCCGGCGCTAGAGCTCCGCGGCATCACCAAGCGCTTCGGCGGCGTCGCCGCCAACGACGGCGTGAACCTGGCGGTCGCGGCCGGCACCATCCACGCCCTGGTGGGCGAGAACGGCGCCGGCAAGTCGACGGCGATGCGGATCGCCGCGGGCTTCCTGGCCCCCGACCATGGCGAGGTGGCGGTGGCAGGCGTCGCGCGCCGCTTCGCCGGTCCCCGGGAGGCCATCCGCCACGGCATCGGCATGGTGCACCAGCAGTTCATGCTGGTCGACACCATGACGGTCGCCGAAAACGTAGTGCTCGGCGCCGAGCCGGGTCCCGCCTGGGCGGTCGATCTCGCCGGCGCGTCGGCGCGGATCGCGGCGCTGGCGCGGGAGCTCGGGCTCGCCGTGGAGCCCGCGGCGCGGGTCGCCGGGCTGTCGGTCGGGCAGCGGCAGCGGGTCGAGGTGCTCAGGGCGCTCTACCGGCGGACCAGCGTGCTGATCCTCGACGAGCCGACAGCGGTGC
This sequence comes from uncultured Acidobacteriota bacterium, assembly GCA_963732005.1. Taxonomy (GTDB): domain Bacteria; phylum Acidobacteriota; class Thermoanaerobaculia; order Multivoradales; family UBA5704; genus JASLEW01. Next base: position 553,245 of record CAVSXT010000005.1, on the reverse strand, counting down.
TGGCGCCGCCGGAGGTCGCCAGCCTGTTCGCCGTGCTGCGCGGCATGCGGCAGCAGGGCCACACCATCGTGCTCGTCACCCACCACCTGGCGGAGGTGCTGGCGGTTGCCGAGGAGGTGACGGTGATGCGTGCCGGCCGCGTGGTCGCCAGCCGCCGGACCGCCGCGACCAACGCCGGCGAGCTGGCCCGCCTGATGATCGGGGGCGAGGCGCCGCCGCGCACCGTGAAGCGGCCTGCCCGGGCGGGACTGCCGCGGCTGGTGGTCCGCGACCTGGCCGTCACCGCCGGCGCCGGCGAACGCCGCCTCGACGGTGTGACGCTCGAGGTCCGCGCCGGCGAGATCGTCGGCATCGCCGGCGTGGAGGGCAACGGCCAGGCCGAGCTGATCGCGGCAGTCGCCGGCCTTGCCGACCCCGGGACGATCTCGGGCACGGTGCGCTTTGCCGGCCAGGACGTCGCCGGCACCAGCCCGCGCCGGCGCCGGGAGCTCGGCCTGGCCCATGTGCCGGAAGACCGCGAGCGGCGCGGCCTGCTGCTTGATTTCGACCTGGCCGAGAACGCCATCCTGGGCGCCCATGACCGCCCGCCGCTCGCCGTCGGGCCGCTACACCTGTGGCTGGACCGGCAGGCCATCGCGGCGCACGCCGCCGCGCTGCTGCAGCGATTCGACGTCCGCCCCGCGCTCCTGCAGCTGCCGGCGCGCGCCCTCTCCGGCGGCAACCAGCAGCGCCTGGTGGTCGCGCGCGAGCTGGCGGGATCGCCGCGGCTGCTGCTGGCGGCGCAACCCACCCGCGGCGTGGACCTCGCCGGCAGCGCGCGGATCCACCGGGCGCTGGTGGCGCTGCGCGACGCCGGCTGCGCGGTGCTGCTGGTCTCTTCCGACCTCGACGAGGTCATGACGCTCGCCGATCGCCTGCTGGTCCTCCATCGCGGCAAGGTGGCGGGCGAGCTCGATCCGGCGAGCGCCACGCCGGAGGAGCTCGGGCTGCTGATGACCGGCGGCAGCCTCGCGCCCGGGGGGGCCGCCTGAATCGCTTCACCGGCGGGGCACCGCTCGCCTCGGCGGCCGCGGTGCTGGCCGCGCTGGCCGCCGGCGCGCTGCTGATTGCGGCCGTCGGCGACGACCCGTTGGCAGTCTACGGCTTGCTGCTGGGCAGCGCGCTGTCCTGGCCCGACGGCATCGGCTACACGCTCTTCTACGCCACGCCGCTGATCTTCACCGGCCTTGCCGTGGCCGTCGCCTTCCGCGCCGGGCTGTTCAACATCGGCGCCGAGGGCCAGCTCTACGTTGCCGCCTTCGCCACCGCCTGGATCGGCGTCGCCGGCGCCGGCCTGCCGGGATGGCTGCTGGCGCCGCTCGCCTGGCTCACCGCCGCCGCGGCCGGCGCGGCGTGGGGCGCCGTCCCCGGCGTGCTCAAGGCGCGCTTCGGGGCGCACGAGGTGATCACCACGATCATGCTCAACTTCATCGCCGTCGGCCTCGCCGCCTACCTCACCGAGGCGCGTTACCGGCAGCCCGGCGACGCGATCCTCGAGACCGCGCCGATCGCGGCCGGGGCGCGGGTGGCCCGTCTCGGTCAGCTGCTGCCCGGCCTGCCCTCGCGCATTCCGCTGAACCTGGCCTTCCCAGCGGCGCTCGTCGCCTGCGCCCTGGTCTACGTGCTCCTCTGGCGCACGCGCTGGGGTTACGAGCTGCGCGCCACCGGCGCGAGCCCGGAGGCGGCGGCCTACGGCGGCATCGCCGGCGGCCGGGTGGTGGTCGCCGCGATGGCGATCTCGGGCGCGCTGGCCGGTGGGGTGGCGATCAACGACGTGCTCGGCTACCGCTACCGCTATTACCACGGCTTCTCGGCCGGCTATGGCTTCACCGGTATCGCCGTCGCCCTGCTCGGCCGCAACCATCCGGCCGGCGTGCTGCTCGCCGCGCTGCTCTTCGGCGCCATGGAACGCGGCGGCCTGTTCGTCGGCATCTTCAGCGACCATGTCTCGCGCGACCTGGTGCTGGTGCTGCAGGGCCTGATGATCCTGGCGGTCGCGGCGCAGCGCCGGCGCGGGGCACCCGCGACGCCGGCGATGCCCGCCACGCCGGCGACGCCGGCGACGCCGGCGACCCCGGCGATCGCCGCGACGCGGGAGCCGTCCGGGCGATGACCGGGCCCGTGCTCTGGTTCTTCGTGGTCTCCGGGGTGCGGATGGCGACGCCGCTGCTGCTGGCGGCGCTCGGCGGCATCTACGCGGAGCGCTCGGGCGTCATCAACATCGGGCTCGAAGGGCTGATGCTGGCCGGCGCCTTCACGGCGGCGGTGGTGACCCACGCCGCGCACCAGCCGTGGCTCGGCCTGGCGGCGGCGGCGGCGGCCGGGATCGCCGGCGCCATCCTCCTCGCCGTGGCGTCGATTCGCTGCGGTGCCGACCAGGTGGTGAGCGGCGCCGCCATCAACATCTTCTTCGCCGGCCTGCTGCCGCTGCTCTCGGGCGCTCTCTTTTCCTCGACCGGCGCGACGCCGCCCCTCGCTCAGGGCGAGCAGCTGCCGCGCGCGCCGGTCGTGCTCGCCTTTGCGCTGGTGCCGGTCACCGCCTATGTACTGCGCCGCACCCGCTTCGGCCTGCGCCTCTGCGCCGCCGGCGAAAATCCCGCGGCGGCGACCGCTGCCGGCATCGGCGTCGCCCGCCTGCGCTACGCGGCGGTGCTGATCTCGGGAGCGCTGGCGGCCCTGGGCGGCGCCTACCTGTCCATCGGCCAGTCGTCCCAGTTCACCCGCAACATGACCGCCGGCCGCGGCTTCATCGCGCTGGCGGCGCTGATCGGCGGCGACCGCCGGCCCGTGCCCACCATGCTCGCCTGCCTGTTCTTCGGCCTCGCCGAGGCGATCTCCATCCAGCTGCAGGGTGCGGTCAGGCTGCCCGGCCAGCTCGTCCAGCTGCTGCCCTACGTCCTGACGCTGGTGGTGGCGGCCGGTCTCATCGGCCGCTCGCGCCCGCCCGCCGCCCTCGGCCGGCCGCTCGCGGACGACGGCCTGGACGGCCGTTGAACCTCCCGGCGGGCGGTGTCCAGACACCCCGGAGTCGCCGCCCTTCACCGCCTCGGCCGGCGCGGCAACCACCTCGGCACCGTGCGCCGGTAGTCCTCGTAGCCCGACCCGAACTTGCGCCTGAGATCAGGTTCCTCGAGGCCGACCACGGCGAGGTGAACGACCAGCAGCCAGAGGGCGGAGAAGATCACGATGGCGCCGGACCGCTCGACCAGGCCGAAACCGGCCAGCACCAGCAAGCCGCCCAGGTACATGGGATTGCGCACCAGCCGGTAAGGGCCAGCGGCAACCACCAGCCGCGGCGCATCGAACGGCGCCGGAGTGCCCCGTCCACGCAGGATGAACGCCCATTGGCACCACGCCACCAGGACCGCGCCGCCGGCGATCACCAGCCAACCGAACGGCAGTGCCCACGTCCCCAGAGCGCCGCCCAGCCGGTCATCATAGGGCCGCACCATGAGCGCCACCCACCCCCATAGCCAAACGAACAGGCCCGTGTAGACGAGAGACCGCAAAGCCGTCCAGAGATTCTTCATGGGTCCCCCTCCACCGCGAAGACTCTAACCCGGGCCGCGCCGGCCGCGCCGGCGCCGCTTGCCGCCGCCTCCCCCGCCGGTTAGGATGGCAGGGATGTGGGGTGCTCCGCGGCGGCGGCTGGGCCGCCTCTTATTGATGCTTGCCGGCCCCGCGCTGCTGGCCGGCTCGGTTGGGCTGCTGACCTCCCTGGCGCCGCTCCACTCCCTGCTGGCGGGGCCGCCGCCGCCCGCCGTTCCCGCCGATCTCGATCCCAAGTACCGCGCCTGGCTGGAGGAGGTGGCGCCGCTGATGAGCGAGCGGGAGCGGCAGGTCTTCCTGTCGCTGAACCGCGACTACCAGCGCGACGACTTCATCCAGCGGTTCTGGGCGGTGCGCGATCCCTTCCCCCAGACGCCGCAGAACGAGCTGCGGGACGCTTGGGAGGAGCGCCTGAAAACGGCTCGCGAGCGCTTCGGCAACGTGGTGGAGGACCGGGCGCGGATGCTGCTCGTGCATGGCGAGCCCGGCCACGTCTTCCGCTCGCGCTGCGCCGAGACGGTGCTGCCGCTCGAGGTCTGGGCCTACGACCGCACGCCGCGCATCCGGCGCAGCTTCGCGCTGGTGTTCGTCGCCGATTCCGGAGCCGCGCGCGGTCGCTACCGGCTGTGGGCGCCGAGCGAAGGGCTCGCCTCGCTGCTGACCATGCAGACGCGAGCCGCCAGCCCGGCGGCGACCGACCTCTCGGCGCTCAACGGTTGCCCGGAAGGCAGCGAGATCGCCGGCTATCTCTCGCAGGCCATCGACGAGAAGCAGCTCGAAGCGCGCGGCCAGCTGCTGCCGAAGCCGGGCGACGAGTGGCTGTCGGGCTTCGCCGCCGCCTCGACCGACCTGCCGCCGGGCGCCGAGGCGCTGCCGGCCGAGGTCGAGATCTCCTTCCCCGGCCGCACCGGCAGCCGTACCGTGGTGCAGGGGTTGGTACGGGTGCCGCGCGAGGCGGCGTCGGCGCAGCGGCTCGAGGACCACGCCTTCTACAACTTCCTGGTCGACGGCGAGGTGCTGCGCAAGGACGAGCTGTTCGAGCACTTCCGCTACCGGTTCAACCTGCCCGTGGCGCCGGCGCAGCCACCCGGCACCGCGGCCACCGCCGCCGCCGCGGCGCCACCACCGGCGGCGACCGCCGAGATCCCGCTCGTCTTCCAGCGCTACCTGCGGCCGGGCGCCTACATCCTGGTGCTGAAGCTCGAGGACACCGGCGGCAAGCGCTACTTCCGCACCGAGCGCGAGCTCGAGGTGCCGGTGGTCACCGCGGCGGCCACCGCGCCCGCGGCGCCCGCCACAGACACCGCGGCCCTGCCGGAAGGCCAGGCGGCGCCGGCCCAGGCCTCGACACCGGCGGCCGGCGGCCAGTCGACCGCGCCGGCGCTCACCGCCGCGGCGCTGCGCGAGGCCAACAAGTCGATCCGCTCGGGCGACGAGAGCTTGCGCCTGCTGGCGCCGCCCGACGGGCTGCTGACCGGCTCGATCCGCATCGACGCGGTGGCCACCGGCGGCGCCATCGACCACGTCCGCTTCCTGCTCGACGGCCGCCCCGAGCTGACCAAGCGCCGCCCGCCCTTCAGCGTCGACCTGAACCTCGGGCCGCAGCCCCGCACCCACGTCATCCGAGCGGTGGCCGAGGCGGCGGACGGCAGGTCGGTGGCCGAGGACCAGCTGGTGCTCAACGCCGGACCCCACCGCTTCGGCGTCAGGCTGCTCGAACCCCAGTCCGGCAAGCACTACACCGCCAGCCTGCGCGCCGAGGCGAAGGTGGACATCCCCGAGGGCGAGAAGCTGGAGCGCCTCGAGTTCTACCGCGACGACTCGCTGGTGGCGACCCTGTACCAGCCGCCATGGACGCAGATCATCCTGGTCGGCGACGCCGCGAAGCTGTCCTACGTGCGGGCGGTCGCCTACCTGCCCGACGGCAACTCGACCGAGGACCTGGTGCTGGTCAACTCGCCCACCGCCGGCGAGCGCATCGACGTGCAGATGGTCGAGCTGTACACCACGGTGACCGATCACCGCGGCCATCCGGCGGCAGGGCTGGCCCGCGACGACTTCCGGGTCTACGAGGACGGCGTCGAACAGTCCGTGCGGCGCTTCGAGAAGGTGCAGGACCTGCCGATCTACGCCGGCGTGCTGCTCGACACCTCCGGCTCGATGGTCGAGAACCTGCAGACCGCGGTGCAGGCGGCGCTGCGCTTCTTCCAGACCATCATCCAGCCGAAGGACCGGGCGGCGGTGATCACCTTCAACGGCCAGCCCAACCTGGCGGTGCGCTTCACCAACGACCGCGAGGTGCTGGCCGGCGGCCTGGCCGGCCTGCAGGCCGACGGCAACACCGCGCTCTACGACAGCATCATCTACTCCCTCTACTACTTCGGCGGCGTGCGCGGCAAGCGCGCCATCGTGCTGCTCACCGACGGCAAGGACGAGGGCAGCCGCTTCCGCTACACCGACGCGCTCGAATACGCCAAGCACAGCGGCATCGCGTTCTACACCATCGGCCTCGGCCAGATCGCGAAGCAACCCGACATCCACATGAAGCTGGTGCAGATCGCCACCGAGACCGGCGGCCGCTCCTACTTCATCGACAAGGTGCTGGACCTGGCCGGCATCTATCGCAGCATCGAGACCGAGCTGCGCTCGCAGTACCTGCTGGCCTACCAGTCGTCCAAGCAGGGCAACGACGGCAAGTTCCGCACCGTCGAGATCAAGCTCGCACGCTCCGGCCTCGAGGCCCGGACAGTCCCGGGATACTACCCCTGAGCCCGCCGCTCCCCCGCCTGGTGCTGGCTTCGGCCTCGCCGCGCCGGCGCGAGCTGCTCTCCGGGCTGGGGGTCCGCTTCACCATCCGCGCCGCGGACGTCGACGAGGCGCCGCTGGCCGGCGAGCCGCCGGCGGCCTGCGTGCGCCGTCTGGCCCTCGCCAAGGCGGCGGCCAGGATCGAACCCGGAGAGCTGGTGCTGGCCGCGGACACCGTGGTGGTCCTCGACGGCCACCTGCTGGGTAAGCCGCGCGACCCGGCCGATGCCCGGCGCATGCTGGCGGCGATCGCCGGCCGCGAGCACACCGTGCTCACCGGCTTGACGCTGCAGGAGGCGCCGCCCCTCGGCCGGCGCGAGACCGCGGTGGAAGCGACGCGGGTCCGCATGGCGCGCCTGACGCTGCGGGAGATCGAGTGGTACGTGGCGACCGGCGAGCCCTTGGACAAGGCCGGCGCCTATGCGGTGCAGGGTCTGGGGGCGGCGTTCGTGGAGGCGGTCTACGGCAACTACACCAACGTCGTGGGCCTGCCGCTGCCGGCGACGCACCGGCTGTTCGCCGCGTTGGGGTACGACCTGCGGTGGTTCGCGGAGTCGCCATCGCTGGATGGCGCCGGAGCGGTCGCCGCGGGTGCGCCCGGGGTCAGCTGCCGAACTTGATCGGGTTGCCGAGCTCTTCGAGCGAGAAGTTGGCCATGATCTGATGGCCGTTGAAGTCGAGCACCCGCAGGTCTTCCTCGGCTTCGAGGTCCCTGACGATGTTGGCGTAGGAGTGGGCGTAGCGCGTCCGCACCGCCGCCAGGTCGACCTCGTAGGCGATGAACTTGTCGATGCCCTTGTAGCGCAGCTTGCCGACCAGCCGTTCGTCGGTGAGCGTGGGATAGGTCGAAAGCACCAGGATCGGGCCGGTGCCAGTGAAGATCAGATAGGCGCGGATCGCGGTCTTGGTGAGACTCGGGCTGGTCATCACACTCCTGCCTCCCTGCATGCGTGGGTGCCGGCAAGAGTAAATCACGCGGCGGCTCGCGGCGGAAGCCCCGAGCGGACGCGAGGTAAATCCATGGCTCGGGGTCGTATCGAAGGAGGGCGGCGGCGCCCCCTTCCCCCCCGGCCGCGGCTCCGATTGTCGCCAATCGCGGCATGCCCCGCAGGTCAGAGGGGTGGGAAGGGGGTCGGGGGGATGCGGGGGGCGACCCGATAGATGCTTTGAGTAGACCTCAATCGGTGCGGTTTCACGCTTGGACAGAGGTAAATCCCATGCACAACGAGAACCAAAACCCGGACCCAACGGTCGTCCTGGTCCGGCCGCGGGAGGAGGGCAACGTCGGAGCGGCGGCCAGGGCGATGGCCAACATGGGGTTGCGGCGGCTGATCCTGGTCGAGCCGGCGGCGGCCCTGGGTCCCACCGCCAGAGCCTTCGCCGTCGGCGCCCGGGAGGTGCTGGAGAGTTGCTCGCGGGTGGGCAGCCTGCGCGAGGCGCTGGCGCCGTTCCCGCGGGTGGTCGGGACGACCTCGACCCGGGACCGCCGGCCGGCGGCGCCGCTGATCGGGCCGCGCGAGCTGCCGGGGCGGCTGGCGGCCGATCCGCCGGGGACGCCGGTGGCCCTGGTCTTCGGTCCGGAGGTGGGGGGGCTGACCAACGACGAGCTGGCGTGCGCCAACCTGGTGGTCACCGTCCCCTGCGCGGCGGCGCAACCGACGCTCAACCTCGCCCAGGCCGTGCTGATCGTGGCCTACGAGCTGTATCAGGCGAGGCTGCAGGAGCCGCCGGCCCCTGCCGCCGTGGCGGCTGCCGCCACCAGCGCCGAGGTGGACGGGCTGTTCGATCAGCTGACGGCCGTGCTGCGCCGGATCGGCTTCGAGCGCGACACCAGCTTTCCGGGGGTCCTGCGTGACCTGCGTGCCGCCGCCGCGCGAGCCCGCCTCTCGCGCCGCGAAACCGACATCCTGCGCGGCATCTGCCGGCGCGCCGCGCACGCCCTGCGGCTCGCCGGGGACGTTACTTCTTGACCTCGTCCTCGAGCAACCCCTTCACCTCGGCCTTGGAGAACCCGCGCGCCACCATCTGGTAGGTGAGCGCCGCCATGCACCGGCGGGCGACCTTGCGCACGCTCGACGGGTGGTAGCCCATCTTCTCCGCCACCTCGGCCGGGTCGTAGCCGAGGCCGTAGCGCAGCCGCAGCAGCTTGCGGCAGCGCGGCGGCAGGTCTTCCATGAGGTCGTTGAGATCCCAGAGCAGCTCGGCGCGCTCCTGGGGAGCCGCCACCGGCTCGGTCAGCAGCTCGAGGATCACCGTGTCGACCGAGTTGTAGAGGCTGTTGCGGCGCTTGCGCCAGTAGACGACGCAGCGGTTGCGCAGCGTGACCACGATCCAGGCGTCGGGATCCTGGATCTCCTGCCATTTCTGGATGGTGGCGACCAGCGCCTCCTGCACCAGGTCCTCGGCGTCGTGCGCCGGCACCCGGAAGCGGCTCAGCACCTGCTTGAGGCGCGGCCGCAGCCGGCGCAGGACCAGGTCCAGCGGCTCCCGGTCGGGAGGCAATGCGGGTTGGTCGGAGACTGCCATGGTCGTCACGCTGTCGTTGGCGCTCAGCCGGTCCATCATAAACCCGCCCGGGGTTCTCTTACCACCCCAGACTGGTACCAAAGTCCTAGTGGCCTCTACCAGACAAATCGGTAGCGTCTGGCTTGCCCTCGACGGCGGGACCCCCGGCAGCGCCCCCGGCGGCGGCTTGCCGTGCGGGACCTTGGGTGACCTGATAGACTCCCGCCCCGCATGACGCCAACCGTCGACACCCGCGCGCTGGTCGCCCAGAGCCTCCGCCTGAAGCCGATCATCGGGGTCGTTCGCACGACCTCGACGGACGAAGCCGCCCGCCAGGCGCGGGCGCTGATCAAGGCCGGCCTCGAGCTGATCGAGGTCACCTTCACCGTGCCCGGCGCCGCCGGCCTGGCGCGGCAGCTGATCGCGGAGCGCGGCGCCGCCGGCCCGCCGTGGATCGGCATCGGCACCGTCACCACCGCCGGCCGCGCTCGCGAGGCGCTCGCCGCCGGCGCCGAGTTCCTGGTCAGCCCCAACGTCAACGCGGAAGTGGCGGCGGCGGCGCGGGCGGCAGACCGCTTCCTGGTGCTGGGCGCCCTCACTCCCACCGAGATCGTGGCGGCGCACGAGCTGGGCGCCGACCTGGTGAAGGTTTATCCCCTGCCGCCGGTCGGCGGTCCCGCCTACCTGGCCACCGTGCGCCAGCCACTCGGCGACATCCCGATGCTGGCGGCCGGGGGCTTCGGCATCGGCGACATCCCGGCCTACCTGCAGGCCGGGGCCTCCGCCTTCGGTATCGGCTTCCCGCTGCTGGCGGGACGCCTCGACGCGCCGCCGACGGTGATCCGCGAGCATGTAGCGCGCGGCCTGCGGCTGGCGCTGGCCGCCGCCTCCCTTTCCGAACTCACTACCGGCGGCGAGGACGCTGCCGGCGAGGAGCGCCCATGAACTCGGCCGCCGCGCCCGCGCGCCAGGTGGTCTTCGACGCGACCCCCGAGATCTTCGCCACCGACACCGCCGGAGCGTTCAGCTACCCGCTGCTGGTGGCCGGCAAGGCCTTCCTGTCGACTGGCACCTATGACGAGGTGCGTTTCGTGTTCTCGATCTGGCATCCCTCCGGCCAGCGCACCATCGACCTCGACCGCGCCTACGTCGAGCTGCGCGCCTCCTTCGATCCCGAGGAGGACCACTGGACCAAGATCGCCGAGATCGAGCCGGTGGTGCCGCCCTATGCCGGCGGCGAGAGCTTCGACGGCTGGATCGTGCTGCCGATCCTCGGCTCGTCGACCGCCTTCGCGCTGGTGGGCAGCGGTTTCGAGCCCCGCGCGCGGCTGCAGATCCGCGCCAGCGCGTATTTTGTAGCCTGACAGGTGACCCATCTCGAGCTGATCTCGCGCCTGGCGCAGCCGCTCGCCGACGGCGAGGGCAAGATCCTGCTGCTGGTGCTCGACGGCCTGGGCGACATCCGCACCGCGACACAGCCGCTGACGCCGCTCGAGCACGCCTCGCTGCCTCACCTCGACGCCCTGGCCCGCCGCTCGACGCTCGGCCGCCTGGTGCCGGTGGCGCCGGGCGTGACCCCCGGCAGCGGTCCCGGACACCTGGCGCTGTTCGGTCACGACCCCACCCAGCCGGCGGCCGACATCGGCCGCGGCGTGCTGGAGGCGCTGGGAGAAGGCCTGCCGGTGGGGCCGGGAGACGTGGCGGCGCGCGGCAACTTCGCCACCGCCGACGCCGCCGGCAACCTGACCGACCGCCGCGCCGGACGCATCCCGACCGAGGAGTCGCGGCGGCTGTGCGCGGCGATCCGCGCGGCGCTGCGGCCCGCGCAGCCCCTGGACGGCGTCGAGGTGACCGTCGAGGCCGGCGAGGGGCATCGCTTCGTGCTGCTGCTGCACGGCGACGGGCTCTCCCCCGCGCTCGACGACACCGATCCCCAGCGCCTGGGGGTGCCGCCGCTGCCGGTGGCGGCGCGCGACCAACGCGGCCGGAACGACCAGCACGACCAGAACACCGAGCGCACCGTGGCGGTGGTCCGCAAGGTGACGGCGGCGATCGAGACCGTGCTGGCCGCCGAGCCGCGCGCCAACCGGGTCTTGCTGCGCGGCTTCTCGCAGCTGCCGCACCTGCCGCGGATGAGCGATCTCTATCACCTGCGCTGCGGCGCCTTCGCCGGTTACCCGCTCTACCGCGGCGCCGCGGCGGCGTGCGGCATGGAGGTGGTGCCGACCGGCAAGCGTCCGGCGGACCTGATCGAGGCGGTGAGCGCCAACTGGCAGCGGTTCGACTACTGCTTCCTGCACGCCAAGCAGACCGACGCCGCCGGCGAGGACGGCGCCTTCGCCGCCAAGGTGCGGGCGATCGAGGAGGTCGACGCCATCGTGCCCGCCCTGCTCGCGCTGCGTCCGGACGTCCTCGCCGTCACCGGCGACCACTCCACCCCGGTGCCGCTCAAGAGCCACGGCTGGCACCCCGTACCGCTGCTGCTGCATTCGGACCGCTGCTCGATCGACGGCAGCCAGGAGTTCAGCGAACGGGCCGCGGCGCGCGGCGAGCTGGGGACGCTCCCCGCTCATCAGCTGATGGGCCTGCTGCTCGCCAACGCCTGCCGCCTGGCCAAATACGGCGCCTGAGGAACCGGCTCGCCCACCCGGCCGGGCGCCAGGGCGGCGGGGAGGGGCGGGGGTTGCGTCCTAGCGGAATCCGCGGCGGAGCTCGCGGCGGAAGATATTGAAGGCATCCTCGCCGCGCAGGCAGACCACCACCCGTTCGAGCTTGGTGCCGCCCTGCAGGTAGCGGTGGATCTCGGTGAGCATGATGCGGGCGGCGCGATCCATCGGGAAACCGAAGACGCCGGTGGAGATCGCCGGCAGCGCGATCGACCGCATGCCGCGGCGGTCGGCCAGGGCCAGCGCCGCGCGCACCGCGGAGGCGAGCTTCTTGTCCTCGTCGCCTTCGCCCATGCGGGGACCGACGGCGTGGATCACCTGGCGGGCGGAGAGGTTGCCGGCGGCGGTCATCACCGCGGTGCCGACCGGCGTGCCGCCGATGCGGTTGCACTCCTCCTGGATCGAGGGCCCGCCCCGCTCGCGGATCGCCCCGGCGACTCCCGAGCCGAGCTGCAGCCGCTCGTTGGCGGGATTGACGATGGCGTCCACCTCGATGCCGGTGATGTCCCCTTCGACCAGCTCGAGCTGCGTGCGGTCGAGGCTCACCATCAGCTTGTTGTCGTCGGTCATCAAGTCCAAGGCCCCCCGGAACCCAATTTTAGCAAGCCTTACCCCTCAAATGCCTCACGCAGGAGCGCCGCCGCCATCGCCGGGCTTCCCGATGCCATAGTGTAGACTGCTCGCCAACATGTGGACGGAGCTCAGGGACGAGCTGGCGCGCGAGCTGGCGCGGGCCATCCAGGAGCGCTTCGGGGTCGCCCATCGGCCGGTGATCGAGGTGCCGCCGCGCCGCGAGCTGGGCGACCTGGCGACCCCCGCCGCCATGCAGCTGGCGCGGACCCTGAAGCGCCCGCCGCGCGCCATCGCCGAGGAGCTCGCGGCCGCCTTCCGGCCCCCTCGCCTGGTGCGCGAGGTCAAGGTGCTGGGCGCCGGTTACCTCAACCTGTTCCTCGACCGCCCCGCCGTCGCCGCCGCCCTGCTCGCGCCGCCCGACGCCCCGCCGACGTCCGCCAATGGCGCCAATGGCGCCAACATCGCCGGGCGGCTGGGCAAGGTGATCGTCGAGCACACCAACATCAATCCCAACAAGGCGGCGCACATCGGCCACCTGCGCAACGCGGTGCTCGGCGACGTCCTGGCCGCCTGCCTCAGGAGCCTGGGCCACATCGTCGAGGTGCAGAACTACATCGACGACACCGGCGTTCAGCTGGCCGACGTGGTGGTGGGCTTCCACGACCTGCGGCGGCTACGCCCGGCGGAGGTGGCTGAGCTCCCGGAGCCGTTCGACTACCTCTGCTGGGACCTATATGCCGAGGTGCGGCGCTGGTACGACGCGGACGCCGTCGGCGACGCTTCCCCGAGCGAGCGCCGCCAGCTGGTCCGCGACACCCTCCACGAGCTGGAAACCGGGCGCGGCGAGCGCGCCGAGATGGGCCGGCTGGTGGCGTGCCGCGTCGTCCATCGCCACCTCGCCACCATGGCCCGGCTCGGCATCTCCTACGACCTGCTGACCCGCGAGAGCGACATCCTGGCCCTGCATTTCTTCGACCGGGCGTTCCAGCGGCTCAAGGACAGCGGCGCGGTGAGCCTCGAGACGGCGGGCAAGAACGCCGGCTGCTGGGTGATGCCGCTGCAGCACAGCGAGGAGTTCGCGGGCATGGAGGACCCCGACAAGGTGATCGTGCGCTCGGACGGCACGGTGACCTATGTCGGCAAGGACATCGCCTACCAGCTCTGGAAGTTCGGCCTCTTGGGACAGGACTTCGGGTACCGCTGGTGGCAGCAGGAAGAGGTCTGGGAGACCTGTGCGGAGGGCGAGGGGGTCCATCCGCCGTTCGGCGGCGCCGAGCGGGTCATCAACGTCATCGACGCGCGCCAGAGCTACCTGCAGAAGATCGTCCGCGCCGGCCTGCAGGCGCTCGGCCACGCCGGCGAGGCCGAGCGCTCCGTGCACTTCGCCTACGAGATGGTCGCACTGTCGCCGGCCACGGCGCGCCAACTCGGCTATACCGCCGCGGCAGAAGACGGCGAGGAGGAGAGCGACAAGGCGCTGGAGATGTCGGGGCGCAAGGGCATCGGCGTCAAGGCCGACGACCTGATGGATCAGCTCGAGGCCAAGAGCCGCGAGAAGATCCTCAAGCGCTACCCGGATCTGGCGGGCGGGGAGCTCGACGCCCTGGCGCGCGAGATCGCGGTCGCCGCGCTGCGCTTCTTCATGGTCAAGGCCACCACCAACCGGGTGATCGCCTTCGATTTCGAGGAGGCGCTCAACTTCGAGGGCGAATCGGGACCCTACCTGCAATACTCCCTGGTGCGTGCCCGCAACATCCGCCGCCGCCTGCGCGAAGCGGGACTGCCGGACGAGGTCGACGCCGCCGGCGTCCGGGAGCTCCCCGCCGGCCACTTCGCCGAGGACCTCTGGGACCTGATCCTGCAGGTGGCGCAGATCGGCGAGCTGGTGGAGCGAGCGGTGACGACGCTCGAGCTGTCGCTGGTCGCCCGTCAGGCGCTCGAGATCGCCCAGCGCTTCCACAGCTTCTATCATCACCATCCGATCCTGCAGGAGAGCGATCCCGGGCTGCGCGCCACCCGCCTCGCCGCGGTCCAGATCTTCCGCCGCGGCCTCGAGAACCTCTCCGAGCTGCTGGGCATCCCCACGCCTGAAAGGATGTGACATGGACCCCAACGCTGCCGCCACCCCGGTTCCCACCCAGCGCAAGACCTCGCCCTGGGTCTACGTCGGCTGTGGTTGCGCCGTCCTGCTGGTGCTCTGCGCCGTCGTCGTCGTCTTCGTGTTCAAGAAGGTCGCCGACACGGGGCACAAGATCGAGCAGGGCCTCGCGGATCCCAAGGTGCGCGAGCAGCGCACCCGCGAGCTGCTCTCCTATCAGGAGCTGCCGGCCGGCTACTACCCGGCGGGGGCCATCTCGATCCCCTACGTGCTCGACATGGCCTTCCTTGCCGACCACCAGCCCGCGCCCGGGCAGACGCAGGTCGACATCGAGGACCACGGCTTCATGTTCGTCAAGATGCACTGGGCCAAGATCCCGACCGGCGCCGACGCGAGGCGCCGCCTGCTCTACGGCACCGACGGCAAGGCGGCACCGTGGGAGCAGGGCTCCGGCTTCCGCGTCGAGAGCCACGAGCCGCTGGGCGACGGCGAGGTCGACGCCGGCGGCGCCCACGTCGTCTACCGGGCGTCGCGCGGCGAGATGCAGATGAGCGGCCGGCGGCACCGGGGGATTACCGGCATCCTGATGGTCGAGTGCCCGGACCGCCGCCTCCGGGTCGGCATCTGGTTCGGACCCGACCCCGACCCCGGCCAGCCCACCGCCACGCTCGACAAGTCGGGCACCCCCGCCGACCCGAAAGCGATCACCAGCTTCCTGAGCCACTTCAACCTGTGCGCGGGAGGCAGCTAGATCGGCGGCCGCCAAGACTCGGGCGGAGCGGCCGGTGAAGCGGCGGGAGCGTCGCCATGACGCAAGCCAGCGGCGTTGACGATCAAATCCTGTCGCTCCCGGCCGGCGGCGGCGCCGTCACCGCCCTGGGCTCGACCTTCGAGACCGATCTCAACACCGGCACCGGCGGGTACCAGATCCCGCTCTCCCTGCCTGCCGGCCCCAACGGCATCTCCCCCGCCATCGGCCTGCGCTACCACAGCGCGGCGGACAACGGCGCCTTCGGGATGGGTTGGACGCTGGGGCTCCTCGCCATCGCGCGCCAGACCGACGGCCACCTGCCCACCTACGCCGCCGGCGACGACCGCTTCGTGCTGGTCGGCGACCAGGAGCTGGTCGACCTCGGCGACGGCACCTTCCGCTCGCGCGTCGACACGCTGTCCTGGCGCATCCGCCGCCAGGGCGACGGCTGGGAGCTGACCGACACGCGCGGCACCCGCTACCTGCTCGGCACCTCCCCGGCCGGCCGCGTCGAGACCGTCGAGGACGGCCTCGCCAAGACCGCCACCTGGCTGCTGGAGCAGTTCGCCGACACCAACGGCAACGCCGTCACCTTCGCCTATGACCAGGATGGTCCGCAGCGCTACCTGGCGGCGGTCTCCTGGGGGACGTACCAGCTCGCCTTCGACTATGAGACCCGCCCCGACCCCATGCGCGACGGCAGCTTCGGGTTTCTGCTCGAGACCCGGCGGCGCTGCAACCGCATCGAGCTGACGGTGACCTCCGAGACCCCGCCACTGGTGCGCAGCTGGACGCTCGCGTATGCGCAGGCGCCGGGCACCGGCCTGTCGCTGCTCGCGGCCGTGACCCTGGCGGGCCACGCGGCGGACGGCAGCACCATCGCCGCGCCGCCGCTGACGCTGGGCTACACCAGCTCCCGGGCGCGCACGCTGCAGCGGATCGAGGGCCCCTGGCCCGGCGCCGTGCCCGGCTCCTTCGCCTCCGGGGCGCTGGAGCTCCTCGACTGGGACGGCGACGGCCTGCCCGACGTCCTCGACCTGAGCGCCGGCCGGCTGCGCGTCTGGCCCAACCGCGGGCGCCATCGTTTCGGCGCGCCGCGGCAGCTCGCGGGTGGACCCGCCCTCGCCGCGTTCGACGCGCCGGGGGTCGCCTTCGCCGACATGGACGGCAACGGCACCGCCGATCTCATCGTGCTCGACCGCCCGCTTGGCGGCTACTATCCCCACCTGCCCGGCGGCGGCTTCGGCCGCCCGGTGCACTGGGATCAGGCGCCGGCGGCGCTGCTGGCGGCGGGCGACGCGCGGTTGGTCGATCTCGACGGCGACGGGGTGATCGATCTGCTGGTCACCGGCAGCGATTACTTCCGCCTCTACTATCGCCTGCCCGGCGGCGGCTGGAGCCGGCGGCCGGCCACCATCCCGGCCGCCGAGGCGCCGCGGGCGTCGTTGCTCGATCCGCACGTCTTCCTCGCCGACATGACCGGCGACGGCTTGCAGGACCTGGTCCGCGTCGACGGCGGCGGCGTCGAGCACTGGCAGTATCTGGGCAACGGCCGCTGGGCCCCGCCGCTGCGGATGGCGAACGCGCCGGCCCTGCCGCGCGGCTTCGACCCCGGCCGGCTGTTCCTCACCGACGTCGACGGCGACGGCTGCGCCGACCTGGTGTACGTCGGCGAGGCCGGGGTCTCCTACTGGTTCAATCAGGGCGGCGCCGCCTGGAGCGCGGAGACCATCGTCGGTTTCACGCCCAATGCCCAGCCGAGCCAGATCCGCCTCGCCGACCTCAACGGCACCGGCACGGCCGGCGTGCTCTGGTCGGCGGTGGTCGCGGGAAGCCGCACCGCCTGGTTCTTCCTGGACCTCCTGGGCGCGGCCAAGCCCTACCTGCTGAGCTCGATCGACAACGGCATCGGACTGCGCACGGCGATCGACTACCGCCCGTCGACCGAGTTCGCGCTCGACGACGCGGCCGCGGGCCTGCCCTGGCGGACCTTCCATCCCTTCCCCACCCAATGCGTCTCGCAGGTGACGGCGAGCGACGCCGTCACCGGCAACGCCAAGGTGACGCGCTTCCACTACCACGAGGCTCACTACGACGGCGTCGCCAGGATCTTCGCCGGCTTCGCGGCAGTCGACGTCGAGGCGGTCGGCGATGCCACCATCCCGACGATGCGCACCCATAACGTCTACCACGTCGGGCTCGACCCCGCCGCTCCGGCGCGGCCGCTCGAGGCGGCCGAGCGCCGCCGTCTCGGCGCCCTGGCCGGCCGGTTGTTGCGTTCCGAGGTCTATGGGCTGGACGGCTCGCCGCAGGCCGGCAAGCCCTATGCGATCGTCGCTCACGACTACGACGTGCAGGTGACGACGGCGGCGAACGGCGCCACGGTCTACGTGCCGCGCCCGACGCGGACGCTCGAGGAGCGCTGGGAGCGCGGCGACGCCGCCTTCGCCTCCCGCGAGACCACCTACCTCGACGTCGACGCCCATGGCAACGTGCTGCGCCAGCGGATGCGCGCCTGGCGCGCCGGGGTGGCGGCGCCGGACCAGGACGTGACCACGGTCGCGACCTTCGCCGTGGACGAGAGCGCGCACATCGTCGCCCTGCCGGCGCGGATCACCCAGCTGGCAGCCGACGGCACCGTGCTGTCCGCCGCGGTGACCCTCTACGATGGTCCGCCGCACCAGGGGCTGCCGGAGGGCCAGGTCGTTGCCGGCAACGTCACGCGGCGCGAGGCGCTCGCCCTGACCGACGCCCTGGCGGCATCGATCTACGGCGCCTCGCCTCCCGACTGGCCGGCGCTCGGCTACTTCCGGCACCCCGGCGAGGACGGCACCTGGGTCGTCAAGGCGAGCTACGAGCGCCTGCAGTCGGCGGCCGCCACGGCGCTGATCACCCGCGGCGCCCGCGGCTTCGACACCCGCCTCGACTACGACGCGACCCGCCAGTTCCCGAGCCGGCTCACCGATGCCGCCGGCAACGTCACCGCCGGCACGCCGGACCGGCGGGCGATGCAGATGGCGACGCTGACCGACCCCAACGGCCAGACCACCGCCGAGACCTTCGACGCGCTCGGCCGGGTGATCGCGACGGTGAAGCCCAACGACACGGCGGCGCTGCCGACGGTCCTGCTCGCCTACTCGACGGCGCCGCTGCCGATGAGCGCGACCGTCTCCTCGCGCGTCACCTCCGGCGCCGCGGCGACCCTCGACCGGCGGCAGTGGTTCGACGGCGAGGGCAACCGGATCGCGCAGCTGGTGCCGGGAGAGGGCGACGCCGGGCGCCAGGTCATCGTCCAGCGGGCCCGGACCTGCAACGCGCGCGGGCTGGTCAGCGCCGCCTACGAGCCCTACTACGCGGCGAGCGCGGCCTACGCCCCGCCGCCGGCGCAGGGGCGCCGGACGACCAGCGCCTACGACGGGCTCGGCCGCCTGGTGGCGCAGAGCGCGCCCAGCGGCGCCACCGTGATCAAGACCTTCCAGCCGGGGTCGGTCGAAATCGCCAACCGGCCGCAGGCGCCGGGCGCGACGCCGAAGCGCATCGTCCATCACCTGGACGCGCTGCAGCGGGTGATCCGCGTCGAAGCCCAGGCCGGCGACCAGACGGTCGGCTCGACCTACACCTACGATGCACAGAACCGGCTGGTCGCCGCCGTCGATCCCGGCGGCGCCCGGACGACGATGGCCTATGACCTGCTGGGCAACCTGCTGGCGCAGACCACCGTCGATACCGGCCGCGTCGTCAACACGGTCGATGCCGCCGGCAACCTGCGCACCCGCACGGCGGCCTCCGGCAGGGTGGTGCGCTACGAGGTCGACCAGCTCGACCGGCTGGTGAGCGTGAGCCAGGACGGCGCGGCCTCGCCGGACATCCAGTACCGCTTCATGGACGGCGGCGGCGCGGCTCCCCCGGACGGCTGGCAGAACCGCCGCGGCCGGCTGTACCAGATCCAGGACGGGCTGGGAACGCTCGATTACGCCTACGACGCCGCGGCCCGCGTCACCCGTTCCACCCGGATGGTGGCGCCACTCGCCGGCCGGAGCTTCGTGACCGACGTGGTCTACGACGCGCTCGGCAGGACGGTCCGCACGACGCTGCCCGAAGCGGCGCCGGGCCAGGGCCGGCGGATCGTCGACTACCGCTACAACGCGCGCGGGCTGGCCGCCGGCTCGCCCGGCCACGTGCAGGGCGTCGACTACGACGTCGACGGCAACGTGGTGCGGATCGCCTTCCAGAACGGGGTCGAGGAGCGAACGGCCTTCGATCCGCTCACCGGCCGGGCGCAGCGCCAGCAGGTCCTCGGGCCGGGCGGCGCGGCGCTGCGCGACCAGACCTTCACCTTCGACGAGACCGGCAACCTGGCGGCGGTCGCGAGCCCGCGCGCCGACGAGGCCGGCGCCTTCGCCTACGACGCGCTCGACCGGCTCACCGCGGCAACCTACGGCAGCGGCGAGCATTTCGCCTACACCTACGGCGACGGCGGGAACGTCACCTCGATCCTCGGGCTGGGAGAGCTCGCCTACGGCGGCGCCGCCGGCAGCGGCGCGGTCACCGCGGCGGGCGGCGGGACCTACGCCTACGACGCCGACGGCCGCCTGCAGAGCGCGCCCTGGGGCAAGCTGCGCTTCGACGCGCTCGACCGCCTGGTCCATGCCGACACCGCCGGCGGCACAGCGATCGACTACGCCTACGACTTCGGCGGCCGGCGGGTGGGCAAGAGCGTCGGCGGCGAGGCGGCGCAGATCGTCGCCGACACCTACGTCGAGATCGACGGCGCGACGGCGATCCTCTGGGTGCCCTTCGCCGGGCGGCGCATCCTGGCGCTGGCGGGGGGCGCCGGCGTCTTCGTCCACACCGATCTGCTCGGCACCCCGACCCTGTACACGGCGCTCGACGGCAGCGAGGCGCGCCGCGTCGGCTTCGGCCCCTACGGCACCGTGCGCTTCGACACCGCCGCCGGCGCCGCCCTGGCCGGCGGCACCGGCTACGGCGGCCACCTCGCGGATGCGGAGACCGGCCTGGTGGCGATGGGGCGCCGCTATTACGATCCACGGCTGGGCCGCTTCATCTCGCCGGACCAGCTGGTGCCCGGGATCTTCCAGCTCGACGGCTGGAACCGCTACGTCTATGCGCACGACAATCCGCTGCGCTATTGCGACCCCACCGGTCTCAGCTCCAACGCGCTGGCGGTGACGCTCACCGGCATCCTGGTCGGGCTGGCGCTGAGCGTCCTCACCCTCGGCGCCGCGGCCGCCCTCGGCACCGCCCTGGGCTTCGCGCTGAGCGACGCGACGGTCGCCACCGTCACCATCGGCATGGTCAGCAACGCCGCGCTCGGCGGTCTGGCCGCGGACCGCGCCGGCGGCGACGTGATGCTGGGCATGGTCTTCGGCGCGCTGATCGGCGGCGCCACCGCGCTGCTCGGCGGCGCCGTCGCGGCCAACGTGCTCGGCGCGCTCGGCACCACCACCGCGGGCTACATCATCGGCGGCGTCGGCAACGCCGAGATCGCCGGCGCCGGCAGCGGCGTCGCCATCGGCTTCGCCGGCGGCAAGGGGAGCGTCCAGAGCATCTACCGCCATCTGGTGCACGGCATGGCCTGGGGCCTCGCCAGCGGCGTCGTCTTCGGCTACCTCGCCTCCGAGACCGCGGACGAGCACAATCTGCAGCTGCTGACCTTGAAGAAGCTGGACCCGCAGCAGGGGAGCCTGCTCAACGTCGTCGACCATGAGTTCTCCTGGGGCGAGGACGCGGCGTCCACCGTCGTCCAGGGCAATCCGCTCAACCTGCTACCCGACGTCGTCGACACCAGCAGCCAGCCGCCGACGCTGATCTGGGACAGCGGCCAGCTGTTCAAGGGCGCGGTGATCAACATCCCCGTCGGCTGGGTGCCCGGCGTGCTGATGAGCTACGGCGGCATCGCCGGCCTGGAAGCGTTCTCGATCGCCCTCGACGACTTCGGCGTCTTCTCCTACCAGAACCAGATCGCGATGGGGATCGGCCTCATCCCCATCGTCGGTTGGCTGCCCGCCCTTTTCGACGCCGGCAAGTTCGGCTTCTGGCAGAAGTTCAACAACGGCATCTACGACGCCTTCTCGATGGGCGACCAGCCGTTCGATCCCTCATGAGGCGCGCTGGGCCGCCAGGCGGCCGCCGCCGGCGGCCGGTCAGGCGCGGCGGGTGAAGGAGTACTTGGTGATCAGCGCGATGTTGATCACCGGCGCCAGCGAGAAGACGCCGCCCTTGACCAGCGCCGGGTTGTCGGCCGCGGTCATCGTCAGCGTGTACGGTCCGAGCGCGGTCCCCGCGGCGAGCGGTTGCCAGGGGCTGCCGGCGGCGCCGGCCTGGATCGCGCCGCCGGCGTCGGTCGAGCCGGTGATCGCGGCGTGCGCCGGCGTGCTCAGGCCGAGCTTGAGGCCGGCGGCCGCCACGCTGCCGTCGGTCGAGACCAGCACGCCGACGTCGAGCAGCTGCGGCTGGGTCTGAAACCGCGGGAAGTCCCCCGGGCCCAGGGTCACGGAGAAGGTGCCCGTGTCCTGGAAATGGAAGTAGGCATCGGGATACACCCAGCGCAGCGGCAGGCCCCGCTGCGCGGTGTTGAGCGCCGGGATGGTCGCGAGCTGCGCCAGCACCAGGTCGCGGAGCTGCGGATCGTAGCGGGCGGTATAGGTGAAGGTCAGCAGCACGTCGGTGATCGTGCCGTAGTCGAGATCGTTGACGCCGCGCGGGATCTCGAGGCGCCACGACGAGACGACGCCGGCGCCCTGCATGATGCCCAGCATCCTCAGGTCCGGGGAGAAGACCAGCGCATCGTTGCGCACCCGGTAGTCGGAGAGGACCAGGGTCTCCGCCGATTGGACGCGCGCCTTGAGCCCGCTGGTCTGCGGCGGCCAGGCCGGCGAGGGCACGCGGAAGAACGAGATGCCACCGTTGGTCAGGGTGCCCGAGACCCCGCTCATCGGGATCAGCCCCGAGATCTCGACCTCGAGGGTCTGGATCCGGCCGGCATAGGTGCCCGGATAGGCAAGATCGAAGTCGTCGATCCGGGTCTCGAAGTCCATCACGCCGGTCTTGCGGAACTGGTTCTCGAAAGCGAACCCGAAGCGCGCGGCCAGCGAGATCGTCTGCTTGAGCGGTTGCGGCTTGCTGGTCGTGGTGGTGATCAGCTCGTAGGTGAAGGTCTGGACGTCGGCCATCAACGACTCGGCCGCCAAGGTGCCCTTGATCTCGTTGGAGGAGTAGTTGCTCTTGATGATCGCCAGCGCCTGGTCGGTCTCGAAGTTGTAGGCCTGCTGCATCTGCCTGGCCGCATACAGCGCCATCCAGAGGTATCGCCGGTAGATGGCCTGCATCGCGTCGCCCATCTGCTTCCACACGTCCGGCGTGAAGAGCTGGGCGTCGAAGGCCGACACCATGTCCTTGGCGTGCTGGGTGCGCAGCTTCGCCGCGGCGGCCGCGGCGTTCGCCACGTCGTTGCGCGCCGCCGCCGCCTCGACCTCCTTCTGCGCCTGCTGTGCCGCGGTCTGCAGCTCCGCGGCGGTGCGGCCCAGGGCGTCGATCTCGTACTGGCTGGTCGCCGAGGAGGCCATGTACTGCGCGATGGCCGCGCCGGTGCCGCCGCTGCCGGTGTTGGGCGCGTTCTCGACGTCGCTCGGCTGGGCGATGAAGAAGCTGCTGCCCAGGATGGCGCCCAGATCGGGGTCGTCGCCGCCCTGCATCTGGGTCGAGAGCGCCTGGTACTCGTTGGCCAGCTCGGACTGCTGGCCGTACTCGGTCGCATTGGCCTGCGCGTCGGTGGCGCGCTGCACCGCCAGGGTGGCGGCGACGCCGTAGGCCCCCACCTCCGCCAGGGAGGCGTTCTGCTGCATCTTCGCGGTGAACTGGTCGGCCTCGGCCTGCGCCGCGTTCTGCGTCAGCTGGTCGCGCGTCAGCGTGCCCTGGTCGGCGCGGTCCCAATAGTCGATCATGTCCTTTTCGGCGCTCATCGCCAGCTGCGCGAAGTTGACGGCGACGCCCTGCAGGTAGTCGAACGTCCAGAGCGGCACCGACGGCGCCCAGATGCCCCAGAAATCGAGCCCGGCGCCGATCTTGCGGATCTGCTGCCAGACGTCGAGGACCGCCGCGGCGAGCAGCGGGTTGACGTCGAGCGACGCGGCGGTCGCGGTGCCGGCGACCAGCGCGTCGAGGTTGGCGATCACCGTCCGTCCCGGATCCGCCCCGGGCTTGAGCGACGCGGTGGCGAACAGCGGGCTGGCCGCCGGCGCCGACTTGTCGACCGCGATCACCTTGGTATAGACCGGCAGCGCGCTGGGCGCGTCGCCATTGCGGAACAGCGAATCGCCCCACTCGAAGATACAGCCCGGCCAGCCGGAGCCAGAGATAGGGCGCCTCGATGGCCACGTTGAGGTAGGCATAGGCGGCGGCCTGCAGATAGCTCGTCTCCGCCGCCGCGTAGTCGCCCAGGCCGCGATAGGACTCGGCGATCCCGAGCGGGATCACGTAGTAGTACTCGTGCGGCAGGTCGAGCGCGACGTCGGAGAGCGTCAGGTGCCTGCCGCCGAGCGAGATCAGCTCCTTCGCCGAAACGCGTGCCTGGTAGACCCGCGTCGTGACCTGATCGGCGGGCGGCCCGTCGCCGGCGTTCCAGGTGAAGGTCACCGCGGCGCCACCGATCAGCGTCCCGAGCGTGCGGCTGTCGGCGGTCAGCGTGCTCGGCAGGCTGCCGGCGGACTGCCTGGTTGCGAACCGGGTGATGGGCGCCCGGGTGGAGACCGCCGAGAGCAGGCCCTGCTTGGGCGCCGCCGGGGTCGCCGCGGCGTTCGCGGACAGCATCTTGACCGTGTCGCCGCTGCTCGCCTGCGCCCGGCTGGTGAAGAATGCGCTCGCCTGACTATCGCCCTGCGCTTGCAGCGTCTGGCCCAGGCGCCATGCCGCCACCGCGGCCAGCGCGCCGGGAGCGGCGAGCTTGGCGGTGACCACGCCGACCTGATCGATCGGCTGCGCCGGCGCCAGCAGGGAGGCGTCCGGCGCGATGCGTCCGACGACCGGCGACTGCGGCTCCTTGACCGCCGTCAGGTTCGCCCATTCGAGCGAGGCGCTCAGCAGGGCGGGGAAGAGCTTGGGGTCGCGCGGCAACGCCACTCTTTCGTCGATGCCGTCCGCCACCGAGAACGCCGGGTCGAGCTGGGCGTAGATCAGCGCCTCGGCCTGGCGATAGGCCTCGATCGCGGCGGCGAATCGCCGGGCGGCGAAGGCGCTCGCCGCCGCCGCCAGCTCCGCGCTGATCGCCGCCAGCGCCTGCTCGTCGTCGGTCCGCGCCGGGATGGCGACGAAGGCGCGATGGAAGGAGTAGAGGTTTTCGGCAAAGCTCAGGGCGGCCATGGCGCACTCCTCCTGTCGATCGCCGGCCCGCTAGCGGACGAAGCCCGGCGCATCGACCGGGGCGGCGAACTGGCGGGCCAGGGAAACTCCCTGCTCCTGGTAGGAGGAGCCGATGCCGGGGCCGTAGATCTTGCTCGGCACGGCGGCGAGGCGCTCGAAGACGACGCGGCCCATGACCTGGCCGTCCTCGAGCAGGCAGGGGACGCCGTAGGAGCGCACCTCGAGCACCGCCCGCGCTCCCCGGATGTCGCCGTCGCCGTAGCCGAAGCCCGGATCGAAGAAGCCCGCGTAGTGGATGCGGAACTCGCCGAAGTTGGGGTCGTAGGGCACCATCTCCGCGGCGTGGGTCAGCGGGATGCGGATCTTCTCGCGGGAGGCCAGGATGTAGAAGAAATCCGGCACCAGCAGCAGCTGGCGCCGCGGCGTGCGGACGATCGGGTCCCAGTGGTCCAGGGCGGGGTAGTGGTTGCGCTTGTCGAGGTCCAGCACGCAGGGGTCCATCTTCGCCCGGAAGCCGACGATGCGATCGCGGCTACCGTCGAGGTCGACCGAGACCAGCAGGCCCTTGGCGATGCTCGGCACCGCGGCGAAACCGTCGCGCGAGAAGACCAGGGTCTCCCTGGCGTTGAGGGCGGCGAGGTCGCGGTCCGATTCCTCGGGCAGGCCGCGGGAGAGCCGCAGCTGATTCAGCTTCTGGCCGGCCCGGACGATGATGCCGAAGGTGCGCGGGATGATCTCGACGTAGAGCGGTCCGCAATAGCCGGCCGGCACCAGCTCGAAGGCGTCCGCATAGTCGGCGATCAGGCGGGTGAAGACGTCCAGCCGGCCGGTGGTGCTCTTCGGGCTGGCCTTACCGGAGACGCCTGCCGGCAGGCGCAGACCCTCCATGACCTGGATCAGGTAGACGTGCTCACGCTCCAGGATCGCCGGCCGCGTCAGGTCCAGCCGGAAGGCCTCCTGGTTGGCCTCCATCTCCGCCAGCTTCGCCGCCACCGTCGAGCCCTTGTTGGGCAGGAAGCTGGCGCGCACCCGGTAGCCCACCGGGCCGAGCCGCAGGTCGAGGCTGGCCGGCTGGACCTGCTCGTCGCCGATGGGCGGCGAGGCGTGGATGTGCCCCAGCCGGATCAGCTCTGCGATGCCCTGCGACGGCAGCAGCCCGTCGGCAGGCGACGGCGCCGCGGTCGGGGCGGGATCCAGGGCGGTGATCAAGGGCTCGGCCTCGTCTCAGCCCGCCGGCAAGCCGCAGGCCTGGTCGAAGATCGCCAGCACGCAGGCGATCGCCGCCGGCAGCGAGGCGTTGACCAGCACCCGATCGAACACCGGCAGCGGACCGTCGGCGGTCGCGACCACCGGGTTTTCCAGCACGTAGGTCAGCGGTTCGATCTGGTGCCGGAGCTTGGCTTCGATGGTCGCCGGATCCTCGCGGCCGCGCTCGAGCAGGCGGCCGCGGAGGACCGCCAGCTGCGCCTCCACGCCACCGTCGGCGGCGAGCAGCCCCAGGGAGAAGACCCGGCGCCCGAACACCTGCCGCAGGCTGCCCGCCCCCGGCGGCCCGGCATAGATGCTGTGCACCGAGACCCGGCCGGCGCTCGCCATCGCCTCGATCTCGTCGACGCTGGTGCCGTAGGCGACGGCGCCCGCGAGCTGGTCGTTGATCAGCCAGCGGCCGTGCGACGTCCGCGCGCGGAACTCGTCGGCCGAGACGCTTTCGTAGGACGGATCGGCGGTGCGCGACGCCGGGCGCGTGGTGATCGTGCTCACCCGATGGACGCGGCCGTCGTGCGCCGCGAGGATGGCGTCGATGAGGGTGTCCTTGCCGACGGCATAGGGTCCGCTGATGTTGAACAGGATCGGCCGGCCTGCGTTCATCCCAGGGGGCGAGTATCGCACACCGCCCGCGGTTCAGTCGTCGAGGTAAACCACCTCCAGGCGGCGGATGCGCCAGGCCGAGACGGCGACGAGCGCGGCGGTCAGGGCGAGGAGGCCGCAGATCGAGACCCAGCGGGACGGCGCGTCGGAAAGCAGGGCGAACGGGCCCTCGGCGATGGGCACCGGGCAGAGGGCCTGCAGCCAGTGGATCACCGACAGCTGCTTGAGGAGCGGCGGCAGCAGGAAGTGGATGGCTTCCCAGCCGAACAGCGCCAGGGCGGGGATGGCCGGGCTGCGGAAGAAGAAGCCCAGCGCCAGGAACGCGGCGCCGTAGCCGGCGCAGGCCAGGGCGGTCACCAGCAGGTAGGCGCCGAGGTGCGCCAGGCCCGGGCCGTGCAGCAGGAAGGCGTTGCGCAGGCGGCCGTCGTAGGGCAGGTAGGCGAGCAGGAAGCTGCCCAGCGTGGAAACGCCGAAGAGGGCCAGCGCCACCAGCAGGCCGGTCAGGTACTTGGCGAGCACCAGCAGCTCCCGGCGGATCGGGGTGAGGAAATAGAAGTGCAGGCTGCGGTCCAGGATCTCGCGCCGGATCAGGCTGCCGAAGATGGCGACGCAGCCAAGGAAGATGACCACCCTGAGGATGAAGGCCTGATAGATGTCGGCCAGCAGGCGGGTGGCGTCGCCCAGGTTGCCCGGATCGGAGATGGCCCGCGGCACCATGGCCCGCAGGGCCAGGACCACGATCGGCGCCAGGGCCAGCAGGTAGAGGCCAAAGGCACGCCGTCCGGCAAAGCTCTTGCGCAGCTCGAGCCGCACCACCGCGGCGAGCTGGCGGCGCCAGAGCGCCCACGGCGCTCCCGCGCCGGGAGCGCCGGCAGCGCCGGTAACGCCGGAGACATCGCTCCCGGAGAGCGCGCCAGGCGGCGCCGGCGCCGGCTCCAGCGGGGGGAGCCGCACCGCGGCGCCGGCAGTCAGCGGCGGCCTGCTCACGGCCTGCCACCGTTGCCCGGCGGGCCGTCGATCAGGTACTGGTAGACCGCCTCGACGTCGGCGTCGGCGGGGGCCACCGATTCGACGCGCAGCCCCTGCTCCACCACCACCCGGTTGAGCATCGAGTAGAAGCGGCCGGCGTCGCGGGTGCGCAGCAGCACGCCGCTGCGGTCCGCCAGCATGCGGGCCTCGACGACGTGGTCCTGCTCGAAGGCCCTCGCCGCCAGCAGCTCCGGCCGGTCGCAGCGGATCAGCACCTGCGCCGGATGCTGTTCCTCCATCTCGTCGCGCACGCCGACGATGTCGCCCTCCGCCACCACGTAGCCGCCGTTGAGCATCACCACCTGGTCGGAGATGAGGTCGACCTCGTGCAGGATGTGGCTCGAGACGACGACGAAAAGGCCGGCGGCGGCGAGCTCGCGCAGCAGGGCGATGAGCTCCGCCCGCGCCATCGGATCCAGGCCGTTGAGTGGCTCGTCGAGCACCAGCACCGTGGGCTGGTGGGCGATCGCCTGCGCCAGCTTGACCCGCTGGCGCATCCCCTTGCTGTAGGCGGCCACCTTGCGGCCGGCGGCCTCGACCATGCCGACGCGCTCGAGCGCCTGCCAGGCCAGCGCCGCGGCCTGCCGCGGGTCGCAGCCGTGCACCCGCAGCAGCGACTCGATGAGCTGGAAGCCGGTGAGGCCGGGCGGGAAGGCGTCGTACTGGGTGGCGTAGCCGACCCGGCGGAACAGCTGTTCCGGCTGGTCGGCGGACATGCCCAGCACCCGCACCGTGCCGCCGCTCGGGCGCAGCAGGCCGACCATCAGGTTCATCAGAGTCGTCTTGCCGGAGCCGTTGGGCCCCACCAGGCCGGTGATGCCGGGCGGTATCGACAGCTGCACCCGGTTGACCCCGAGGACCTCGCCGTAGAACTTGGAGACGCCGTCGAAGACGATGCGGTCGCCGGCACCGCCGGCCGCGGCGCCCGCGCCCCTGTTGCTGGCGGCCACGCCGCTCGCCGCGGCGGCCGCGCCGGTCTCGGGCATCACCGCACCACCTCGTAAGCCCTGACCCGCCGCGCCAGCAGTCCCAGGCAGGCCAGCGAGCCGGCCACCAGCGCCACCCAGGCGGCCCAGGCCGGCATGCCGGTCCGCGGCGCCAGGCCGAACAGGCCGATCCAAGCCGTCTCGATCACCAGCCGCAGGCTGAGCAGCTCGCTCCACCAGGTGCCGAGCGCCATCTCCATCAGGCGGCCCATGCCGCTGGTGACGAAGTAGAGGATGAGCAGGACGATCCTCGCCACCGGCTTCCACTTCACCCAGGCCGACACCGCCAGCGCCAGCAGCGAGAGCGCGAGGATCAGCGCCCAGCTGCCGGCAAACAGGGCGCCGAGCACCCGCCCCTGCGCGGCCAGCCAGCCGGCGCCCTCGAGGTAGCCCTGCAGCAGGAACAGCAGCGCGCCGGGAGCCCAGGTGATCGCCGACAGCAGCAGCGCCAGCACCGAGAGCTTGCCCAGCAGGTACTCGGCGCGCGAGAACGGGCGCGACAGGTAGAGCGCCAGGCCGTTGTTGCGCAGGTCGGGCGCGATCAGCGCCGGCGCCACCACCACCGTCACCAGGAAGGCGAGGAAACCCTGGATCTCGAGCCCGCGCTCGAAGAACCTGCCGTCGATCGGGAGGGCGTCGCGCAGACGGTCCAGCGGCAGGTTCAGCAGCTGCAGCGCCGCCAGGTTGTGGCGCAGGTAGATCAGGACCAGACCGACGAACGGCGGCAGGAAGCAGAGCAGGTAGAACATCACGAAAGCGCGGCTCCGCATCACCTCCGCCAGGGCGTAGCGGGGCACCACCAGGAAGCGCCGGCGGCGACTGCTCAGCGCGCCGCCATAGCGCCGGTAGGTGCGCTCAAACACCGCCATCGGCGTCCCCTTCCATGGCCTTGAGGAAGATGTCCTCGAGCGAATCGCGCTTGTAGTCGAGGCGGCGGATCTGCAGCTCGGCGCCGGCGGCCAGCCGGAACATGTCGCGCGCGTCGACGCCGTCCGGCAGCACCAGCTTGAGGCGCTGCCGGGTGCCCAGGGCGGCCTCGCAGCCGGCGGTCGCCGCCAGCTCGGCGAAGGCCGCGGCCGCCGGGGCGCCGTCCGCGGCGCGCACCTCGAGCTCGAGCAGGCGGCGGTTGGCGCGCCGCTCCGCCTCGAGGTTGGCATACACCGCCACCCGGCCGGCCTTCAGCACCAGCACCTCGTCGCAGCACTCTTCGACGTCGCGCAGCAGATGCGAGGAGAGGATCACTCGCGCCTCGCCGCCGTCGCGGACGTTGCGGATCAGCTCGAGCATGCGGCGGCGCGCCGGCGGATCGAGGCCGTTGGTGGGCTCGTCGAGGAACAGCAGGCGCGGGCCGTGGGCGAGCGCCTGGGCGAGCTTGGCCAGCTGTTTCATGCCCAGGGAGTAGCTGTCCACCGGCCGGTAGCGCGCCTCGCCCAGGCCGACGTAGAACATCGCCTCGTGGGCACGTTCCAACGCCGCCGCCGCCGGCAGGCCCGAGAGCTCGGCCATCAGGCGCACGAAGCGGATGCCGCTCATGCCGGCGATGAACGAGTCGCTCTCCGGCATGTACCCCATCTGGGCGCGGATGGCGGCGGTGTCGGTGCGGATGTCGCGGCCGAAGACGCGGGCGGTGCCGGCGGCGGGCGGGAAGAAGCCGAGCAGGGTGTGCAGCAGGGTCGTCTTGCCGGCGCCGTTCGGTCCCAGCAGACCGATACAGCGGCCGTCGAGCGCTGCCCGCAGGTCGCGCAGCACGGCGCGGCCGCCCAGCGAGACGGTGAGCCCGTCGAGCTCGACGATTGGCGGCAGCGGCGGGGCCGACGGGACTGCCGGGAGCGCCGGAAGTGGTGACAGAGCGGACGCGTCCTGGGCCGAATCAGGCAGCGGGACCGTCGGCGCCAAATCTTGCACGGAGGGTGGGCGGCAGCCTAGTACGAGCTGCCGCTCCTCCGCGCCGCCCGCCACGCCCGCGCCGTCTTCGGCGCTCGCGCCGGGTTGGGCACCGCGAGGGCCGTTGGCGTCCCCAGCTTGGCGGCGTCGTGAGCACGTTCCATGCCGCCCAGGATAGCGCCGAAGCCGGTCAGCGTTCCGAGATTGAGCCCCGCCGGGCCGGCCTCGGTGTGCCCGGCGAAGACGATGCGATCGGCCTCGGCATAGGCGTAGAGCAGCGAGGGCCCGTGGCCGCCGCCGAGCAGCGGGTTGCCGAAGAAGCCCTGGCCGCCACCGGGAACGACGCCCGACGCCAGGTCGGCCAGCGGCGCGAGGTTCTGGTAGAACAGCGCCGAGACGTTCACCTGACCGTCGCGCCCGAGCAGGCCGCGCAGCCTGGCGGAGGCGGCGAGGGTGGTGCCTGCCGCCCGTTGCGCCAGGGCGCGGTCGAGCTGGGCCCGGGTGGGCGCCGCCACCAGGTAGCCGTCGACGAACAGGTAGTGCAGCTCGAGCGGCGGTTGGCTGGAGGTGATCGAGTAATAGGTGCGGCCGCCGTCCTCCTGCTGTTGCAACTGCACCCCGGGCTTGCCCGCCGCCACCCGGCCGGCATTGGCCTGCTGCACCGCCCGAGCGAAGGTCTGCTGCAGGCGGGCCGGATCGTAGACCTCGGCCACCAGCTGCCACGCCGGGCTCGGCAGCACCGGTCCGTCGAGGCCCAGGGCGATCTCGCCGCCCAGCGGCGCCGCCAGGTCGGCGCGCAGGTCGAAGCCTTGCTCCGCTTCCGCCTTGGCAAGCGTGGACGCGAGGTCCGGCGACAGGCTCAGCAGCTCGTCGAGCAGCTCCACCGGGCTCTTGACGACGAAGGCGGCGACCAGGCTGGCGTCGCCCGAGAAGAAGGCGAGGCTGCCCATCGGCGCCGGCGCCGCCAGCCAGGCGGCGATGCCCCGGCGCGGCTGGCTGAAGGTCAGCGCGGCGCGGGTCTCGGTGCTGGCGGCGGCCCCGGCGGCCCCTGCGGCCCCGTCGTGGCGCTCGAGGACGAAGTGCTCGAGATCGAACAGCCCCATCGCGTCGGTGAGCCCGGACGATGCCGGAGACGCCGGCGCCGCGGCATGGCGCTTGGCCAGGCCGGCCATCAGCTGCTTGAGGTCGGCGCCGAAGAGTGTGCCGGCGCCATCGGCATAGGCCTGTGCCAGGCGAGCATGGAAGCTCGAGGCGACGAAGCCGTTGACCGCTCCGGGTTGCAGGTTGGCGGCGACGGCGGCGATCTGCGAGGCGTTCGGCGAGGCCACCAGCACTCCCTGCCCCACCCACACCTGCACCGTGCCGGAGGCGCTCCCCGCCGCCGGCGCGGGGGCGGGCTGGGGCAGCTGGTCGAGCAGCACCAGCACCGTCTTGCCCGCCCGCCGATTGACCGTCGCGACCTCCTGCTGCAGGGCGGCGCGCAGCTGCGCCTCCTGCGTCACCTCCGCCAGCAATACCGGCGGGCCGGAGCCGGCGGTACCCTCCGGGGTCGCCGGGGTCGCCGGGGTCGCCGGGGTCCCGGCAGCGGTTGCGGCGCCGGCGGCGACCACCACCTCGTCGCCGAGGTAACGGCCGAGGTCGGCAACCTCCTGGATCAGGTTGTGGAAGAGCTGCTGGTTCGCCGGCGAGCCCAGCGTCTGGCTCCACCACTGCTGCAGCACCGGGCTGCCGGCGAGCCGCTGCTCGAGCAGCTGCTGGGTCTGCGACAGGCTGGCGGCGAGGTTGGGCAGCGCCACGTACACCAGGGAGCCGGCCGGCACCAGGTCCAGCAGACGGCTCGAGGTGCGCGTCGCCGGCCGGACGACCTCGGCGTCGATGGCGCTGCCCGCCGCGCTCAGCTCGGCGAGCAGGGCGTCGTAACGGGCCGCGTCGCGGCTCCATGCCACCTCTTCTCGCACCGGCACCGCCGCGACGTTGGCGCGCGTCGTGGCCTGACCGCCGGCATGCAGGACGAGGTCCTGCGGGCCGACGTGCACCTCGCCCTCGATCACCGAGACCCGCGAGCCCCTGGTGCCGTGGTTGACGGCGAAGATGGTGCCGGTCACCGAGACCAGGCAGTCGGCCGTCGCGACGTAGAGGTGATGAGGGCGCTGCCGGGCCGCCTGCACGATGATCAAGCCGCGCTCGAGCTCGATGGTGTTGCCGCCGCGGCCGGCGGCCAGCGCCAGCCCGGCGCGCTCGGCCATCTCGATCCGGGACCCGTCGTTCATCCGCAGCACGGCGCGCGAGCCCTTGGCGGTGCGCACCCGCTCGCCCTCGTGCACGGCGTCGCCGGTCCCGACCGGCAGGCTGCTCGGCCCGGCGACGCGGTACAGGCCGCCGTCCACGGTCTCGACCCGGGCCATCCGCACGCCCGGCCCCCCCGCTGCGCCCGACCCGAGCGCCCGGAAGAGCGCCAGTCCCAGACCGGTGCCCACCAGCAGCACCGCCGCCGCCGTCGCCAGCAGCAGCCGCCGGGATCGCCAGGGGCGCCGGGAGGATTCGGCGGGCCGGCCGGTCCAGCCGGTCCAGCTGGCGGCCGGGCGCCGGGAGGCGAGGCGACCGCGCCCACCCGTCGCGCTATCGACCACCTCGTGCAGCGCCGAGCCGGCGCGGCCGGCGCGCTCCTGCCGCGCCAGGTGCACCACCCGCCGGCATGGCAGGCAGTCGCGCAGATGGTCCTCGAACAGCATGGCGCGGGCCGGTGCCAGCTCGCCACGCAGGAAGGCCGGGATCTGGTGTCCCTGCTCCCGACAGCCCTGGAGCTGGATCACCTGGGCGCCGGCGTCGTCAGGGGCGCCGGCGACGCCTGGGGCGAAGCCAAGGTCGCCGGCGCCGGCCAGGTTCTTCCACACCCGCGCCGCGGCCTCCTCGACCCACCTGTCGTCCAGCGGCTCGGCAAGCACCTCCGCGACCGCCCGCTCCAGGTCGTCCCGATGGTCGTGGATGTCGGTGCCGTTGCGGCTCATGACCTGCCTCCTTGCGCCGACCGGAGCTCCTGCTGGAGGCGGTGCCGTGCGCGATGCAAGATGACGGCGATCGCGGTCTGCGAGCTGCCCAGCCGCCGCGCGATCTCCAGATTCCCCAGCCCTTCGAGGTAGCGCAGGGCGAAGATCTCGGCCTGGCGCGGCGACAGCCGCGACATCGCGGCGCGCAGGCGCCGGCCGAGCTCGCGGCTGCTGGTGCGGCGCTCGGGTGACGGCGTGCGGTCGTCGATCGGCTCCTGCAGGCCGCCCTCGGCGCCCTCGCCGCCCGGCCCGTCGCCGAGCGCCACCAGCCGCGACCGGCGACGCGAGCGCAGCAGGTCGAGGGCCGCGTTCACCGCCGCCCGGTGCAGGTAGCTGCCGACCGCTTGCGAGGGGTCCAGCCCGCGGACACCGCCGCCGTCCAGCTCCGCGCCACCCGGCCGGCGCAGCAGGCGGGTGAACACCGTCTGCAGCACGTCCTCGGCGTCCATCGCGTTGCCAGTGATGCGATGTGCGGCGCGCAGCACCGCACCATGGTGTTGCGCGAAGATCGCCGCCAGGTCGGGCGGCGGTCCGATGCCCGGTGGGGGTGCGGCGGTATCGAGAGCTGCGGCTTGCACGTCGGTGTCCCTCCGTGGATCTTCGTCGTCCTCGATCATGGAACGATCCGCGGCAGGGATTGTTACGTCCGGCTCAGCTCACCTGGCTCGAGAAGGCTTCGAGGATGCGGTTGAAGGCCTCGGGACGGTCCATCATCAACCAGTGGCCGGTGCCGCGCACCAGCTCGACCGGCAGCTCCGGCAGCAGCCGGTGCAGGCTGTAGGGCAGGTTGTTGGCGTCGCTGATCACCGCCAGCCTGGGGCCGCCGTAGCGCGCCAGGGCGGGCAGCGGCGCGAACTCGAGCGCCGCCGCGGCGGCCGCCGCCACCGCCTCCGGGTGGGTGAGCCGGAGGTCCTCGAGCACCCAGCGCGCGGCCTCGCGGTCGCCGCCGGCGGCCAGCTGGCGGTAGTAGGCCGCCAGCTCGCCCAGCGGCTCGGCGCGCAGCGCCGCGATGAACGGCTCGATCTGCCGGCGCGGGATGCGGGTCTGGTCCCCGTTGGCGTCCACCAGCAGCAGGCCGGCGACCCGCTGCGGGTGGTCGGCCGCATAGGCGATCGCCACCGCGGCGCCCAGACTGTGCCCCGCCAGCACGAAGCGCCGCAGCGCGAAATGATCGGCCACCGCCGCGACATCCCTGGCCAGCGACGGCACGTCGTAGGCGCCGTCCTCGGCCGGGTCGGAGTCGCCGTGACCGCGGAGGTCGAGCGCCAGGGCGCGGCGGCGCCCCCGCAGGTCGTCGAGCTGCAACGCCCACTGGCCGCCATTGCCGCCGAGGCCGTGGACGAACAGCACCGGCAGTCGCCGGCCGGCGACCTCGCCGCCGTCGCGCACGTAGAGGTTGCCTGCCGGGCCGGCGATCCACAGCTGGACCGCCTCGACCGGCTCGCGCTCGCCGCCCGGGCCGCCCGCCGCGCCGGCGGCGGCATCGGCCTCCGGCGGCGGCGGCGGCGACGGCGACACCACCGGCCCGGATTCGTCTTCCTCCGCATCGCGCCGGCGGCGAGCCAGCCCCCCCATGGCGGTAGCCGCAGCCAGCGCGGCCAGGGCCAGGCCGATCAGCGGCCAAAGGCGCGCCAGCGGCCAGAACGAGCGCCCCAGGTGGCGACGCCGCCGGCGACGCGGCGGCCGCGATCGGTACCGTCGAGATCTCATCGGCGACCTCATGATGGAAACGGCGCGGGCGGCGGGCTCCCGCAGCGGGTCCCCGCCAAGCTAACACGACGCCCCTGACGGGTGCTATGTCCTGATCTGCCGGAACTTACGCCCAATTCGCGATTGACAGCGCGGTGACGACTTTAGTATCTATGCCCTCTCAGCCCGGAGCTGCCAGCGTTTTGACCATGAGAGTGCAAGGGGGTCCCATGCGATCGCTATCGCCAGCCTGCCGCCGCTCGCCGCGGATCCGCGGTCCGGTGGGCCGCATCGCGGGATGTCCGAGCCCCCGCTGGCTGCTCCTCGGCGCCATGCTGCTGCTGGGGCTCACCGGCGCCTTGGGCGTCCAGGCCGCCGGACTGCCGCAGCCTCCGAGCACCGCTCCCCGTCCCGGCTCGCCGGCGGGTTCCGGCTGCGCCGTCGCGCCGCTCGCGCCTGCCTCGCCGCGAGCCGGCCTGGTCGACGACGCCAGCGTCTGCCAGGCGCTGGCCGAGGTGCCCGCCGGCACCACCGTCGCCATCGCCGGCGCCACCGGGCTGCCGGCCGGCACCTTCCGCGGCGTGGCGGCCGACCTGCCGACCGCTGCCGAACCGCCTCCCGCTCCGCGACCGCCGCTGGCCTCGGCCACGCTGGTCCCGGCCGCCAACCCCGAACCTGCGCCGCCCATCGCCGGCGTGCTGGTCGCGCCGGCAGCCGCCGGGAACCAGGGAGCGCCGGAGAAACCCTCGATCCCGCAGAACCCGGCCACCCCAGCCGCCTCGCCTGCTCCGGCAAACACCAACTCCGATTCGTCGCTCTCGGCGCCACACGCGCCTGTCGCACCGCGCGAAGCGGTCTCGCCCGTCGGCACGCCGCCGGCCGCCGCCACCCCGGCCGCCGTCGTTGCCAAGCCGGCCGCCCCCGCGCCCCATCCCGCGCTCGCCTTCGACGGCGCCGCGGCCGTGCCGTCCCAGCCCTTCGGCAAGCTGATCTACCAGATCGCCCGGAGCTACGCGCTCAATCCGCTGCTGGTCGCCGCCATCGCCAAGGTGGAATCCGATTTCAATCCCCACGCCCGGTCGCGCAAGGGCGCCTGCGGCCTGATGCAGGTGCTGCCCTCGACCGCCCGCCGCTTCGGGCTGCCCCGCCACCGCGACCTGTTCAACCCGCGCAAGAACCTCGAAGCGGCCACCCGCTACCTCCGCTGGCTGGTCGATCGCTTCGGGGACGATCCGGTGCGCGTGCTCGCCGCCTACAACGCCGGCGAGGGCGCCGTGGACCGCTTCGGCGGCGTGCCCCCGTTCGCCGAGACCCGCGACTACGTGCAGCGCATCTTCGGGTTGCTGGGATTTCCGCTGCTGCTCGACCCGCCGGCAGCGGCGCCGGAGCCGCCTCAGGCCGCGGCGGCGCCGGCAGGGCTCGCGGCGCTCTCGGCCATCGCCGGCGCGCGGTAGCGCAGAGGCGCGTCCCGCCAGATCGACTCAGTCGTCGTCGTAAGCCAGCTGCTTGGCCAGCCGGCGGTAGCCGCCGCCGGACTCGGGCTGGAACACGCCGCAGTGGTTCATCTCGCCGCCGTAGACGTGCAGGGTCAGCGCGATGTTGCCGGAATCGACGTTGGCCAGGACGTGGTGCTCGTACGGCGGGATGAGCGCTCCCGCCGATCCGGCCCGCGCCCGCACGCCGCCTTTCTCCGCGAACTCGCAGAGCCCGTCGGCGGTCTCGGAGAGCAGCTCGTAGCGCGTCACCTCGAGCTCGCCCTCGACCACCCCTTCCACGCACCAGATCCCGGCGTGGTCGTGCAGCGCCGTGCACTGACCCGGGCCCCAGGTCATCACCAGGGCGGTGAATTCCAGCTGCGGGTCGCGATAGAGGAGACGGCGGCAATAGCGGTCGGGCCGGGCGCGGCGGAAACGGTCGGGCAGGCGCAGGCCTTCCTCGGGGATGGTTTCCTCGAGGACTTGCTTGATCCGCGCCGCGATCGCCGCGGTCTCGCCCAGCAGCACGGCGGCGCGCAGGTTCTCGATCAAGGGCTCGACCTCGAGGGCGACGCTGCTCATGGCGTTTCCTTTCCTGACCTCAGTCCTGTTCGAGATAGGTGTAGCCCGACAGCCCTTCCTCGTAGCGCCGCACCAGCAGCCGCGACTCCTCGAG
Source organism: uncultured Acidobacteriota bacterium (assembly GCA_963732005.1). Classification (GTDB taxonomy): domain Bacteria; phylum Acidobacteriota; class Thermoanaerobaculia; order Multivoradales; family UBA5704; genus JASLEW01. The sequence goes on along the minus strand of CAVSXT010000005.1, from coordinate 516,226 downwards.
CGTCATCCGCTTGGCGCGCAGCGCCGCCTCGGCGGCCCGGCGCACCCGCGCCACCAGGTCGCCGCGGTTGTAGCGCACGTAGCGCAGGACGTCGGCCACGCTGTCGCCGGTGACGACGCCGTCGATGGAATAGCCCTCCTCGGCGTCGAGCGAGACGTGCACGGTGTTGGTGTCGCCGAAGAGGTTGTGCAGGTCGCCGAGGATCTCCTGATACGCCCCGACCAGGAAAGCGCCGAGGTAGTACGGCGTGTCGGGCAGCAGCGGGTGCAGCTCGATCACGCTCTTGACGTCGCGGCGGTCGATGAAGTGATCGATCTTGCCGTCCGAGTCGCAGGTGATGTCGGCGATCACCGCCCGGTTCGCCGGCTCTTCCCGCAGCCGGTGGATGGGCAGGATCGGGAACAGCTGATCGATCGCCCAGGAGTCGGGCAGCGATTGAAAGACCGAGAAGTTGCAGAAGTAGGTGTCGGCGAGGCTGCGCTCGAGCCCCTCCAGATCCTCGGGCACCTGCGGCAGGGTGCGGGTGATCTTGAGGATCTTCTGGCAGGTCGCCCAGAACAGGTCCTCGGCGAGGCCGCGGTTGTCCAGCGACAGGTGGCCGAGATTGAACAGGCTCAGGCACTCGTCGCGGTAGGACATGGCGTCGTGGTAGGACTCGAGGAGGTTCTTGCGCGACACCTCGCGGCAGGTCTCGAACAGATGCTTGAGCGGCAGCTCGGCGTCCGCGGGCAGCTGGCGCGGCAGCTTGCCGACCGAGAACTCGGCGACCCCCAGCGCCTCGACGATGAGCACCGCATGGTGCGCCACGGTGGCGCGCCCCGATTCCGAGACCAGGATGGGATGCGGCACCTGCTCGTGATCGCAGACTTCCATGACGCCGAAGACGATGTCGTTGGCGTACTCCTGCAGCGTGTAATTGAGCGACGAGGCGAAGTTGGTGTTCGAGCCGTCGTAGTCGATGCCCAGGCCGCCGCCGACGTCGAGGTAGCGCAGCGAGGCGCCGGCCTTGACCAGGTTGACGTAGATCTGCGCCGCCTCGCGCAGGGCGTCCTTGACCGAGCGGATGGACGAGATCTGGCTGCCGAGGTGGAAGTGCAGCAGTTCGAAGGTGTCGAGCAGGCCGTGCTCCCGCAGGTAGCCGACGGCGTTGAGCAGGTCGCGGCCGGAGAGGCCGAACTTCGAGCGGTCGCCGCCCGAGGCCTCCCAGTGGCCGGCGCCGCGGGCGGACAGCCGGGAGCGGATGCCGATCCGCGGCCGTACGCCGGTGCGCTCGCCGAGCTGGCGGATGAGCGCCAGCTCCGAGGGCTTCTCGACCACCAGGATGACGTTGCGGCCCAGCTTGCTGGCGAGCAGCGCCGTCTCGACGTACTCCTCGTCCTTGTAGCCGTTGCAGACGATCAGCGCCTCCTCGTCCTCGAGCATCGCCATCACCGCCAGCAGCTCGGGTTTGGAACCCGCTTCGAGACCGAAGTGGTAGGGGCGGCCAAAGGCGACCAGGCGCTCCACCAGGTAGCGGTCCTGGTTCACCTTGATCGGATAGACGCCGCGATAGACGTTGCGGTACTCGTACTCCGAGATCGCGCGCCCGAACGCTTCGTTGAGCTCCACCACGCGGGCCCGGATGATCTCCGAGAAGCGGATGAGCAGCGGCAGCCCGATGCCCCGCTGGCGCACCTCGTCCACCAGGTCCTTGAGATCGATCGCCGGCGCTCCGGGCCCCGCCGGATGCACCGAGATGTGGCCCCGGTCGTTGACCGAGAAGTAACGGTTGCCCCAGCCGTCGATGTTGTAGAGGTCCATCGAATCGGCGGCGGACCAGCGGCTCGTCATCGTAGCGGTAGCAGGCATCGCGCTTCGCGCAGGCGCTCCTTTCTCGTCCGGGAGGCTCGGGTCCCGGCACGGCGAGCGCCGGCAACGGACCGCGAGGAGGGGCGTAACTTTACCATGGGAATCCGGCAGGCCGGGTTTGACAGTCGAATCGCGAGCCCTATACCCTAGTCACATCGAGCACCGATTTCCGGGAGCGGCACCGCACCGGCGGTAAGCGCTCCCACCCTCTGCCATGAGACAGACCGAGCAGTTCCCCAGCCCCCTGCTCGAGCAGGAGCTGGTCAAGATGGAGAACGAGTGGGCGCGGGCCTGGCAGCTGCCCGATCCGAGCGCGCTGGAGAACCTCGTCGCCGACGACTTCACCTTGACCAGCTCCAGCTCGAAGGGCGAGATCACCAACAAGCGCCAGTACATCGACTCGACGCTGAAGCTGGTGCGCGGCGACGGCTACAGCTTCGAGCGGATGACGGTGCGGATCTACGGCGAGACGGCGGTGATCAACGCCCAGTTCCAGCAGACCGCGACCTTCGCCGGCCGCGATTGGAGCGGCGAGTTCCTGCTGACCGACGTCTGGGTGCGGCGAGCCGGCCGCTGGCAGGTGGTGGCGCGCCACGCCAGCCGGCCCGGGACCTGAGCCGGCACCTCCGGGGGCGGCCCCCAACGGCGGCCCCCCGCCGCCCCGGTCAAATCCCTTCCCTCAGCTCGCCCAGCAGTCTTGCGGTGACCGCGGCGCGATCTTGCCAGAAAGCCGCGATCGGCCCGGCGATATGGGCTTCCGGCCGGTGTCGTGCCGCCCAGGCCGCGGCCTCCTCGGCCAGCCAGCCCAGCGCCGGTCCGGCGTCCTGCTCCAGCATCGCCGCCAGCACCAGCCGGCGCTCGCCGAGTCGCAGACCCAGGCCCAGCTCGCGGGCCGCGCGCGCCAGGTCGCCGCGGACCAGCACCATGCCGCTGCGGACCGGGCTGAGCAGCGACGCGAGGAAGTCTTGCGAGCCTTCGCGGCGTGGGTCGACGGCAGCCGGCGCCTCGCGCAGATGCAGCGGCAACGTTGCCGGCCAGCCGGTCTCCGGCGGAAAGATCGCCGCCGCTTCCGCGCGCAGCGCGGCGCCGAGCAGCGCCGCCCAGCGCCGGTAGAAGGGGTGGGCCACGGCACCGGCCGCGCCTGACCGTTCAGGATCTCCCGGGGCACCGGCGTCGTCTCCGCCTTCGCCTTCGCCTGCGCCGACGTCGAGCTGCATCAGGAAAACCGGCAGCCAGCTCAACAGGTGCTCCCACAGGAACGCCCGGCGGGCATGGCGCCAGCGCTCGCGCTCGGGACCGGCGGCGGCCTGCTGCTCGAGCTCGCCGAGGCGGGCGTGAAGGCCGAGCATCAGCGCCAGGTGATCGGGCGCCTCGGGCGGCGTCTGCCCAAGGGCGCGCCAGAAGCCGGCGATCCGATCGGCCGCCTCACCTCCCATCATGCCCTCGGCCCCCAGGTAGACCGAGGCATAGGGATACAGCTGAAAGAGGAACAGCTCGCCATGCTCGGCGCGGCCGGGGAGCGGCCCCAGCTCCAGCAGGTCGGCGATCGGCTGCAACTCGGGGCGCGGCGTCTCGCACAGGGCGCCCAGCGCCCGGAACAGCTCCATCTCCGCGCTCTCGGCCGGCCTGCTCAACTCTCGGCCGGAGGTTTCACCGGCAGGCGGTAGGCCTCGCGCGAGGGCCGCAGCGGCCGGATCAGCCAGTGCGGGCGTCGGGTGCCGTCCGGCGAGTGGCTGGTCGCCGGACGGGTCCGGGCGAGCCATTCCCGGAAGACCCGGTGCGACGCCTCGGTGTCGGCGGCGACGTCGCCGTAGCGGTCGCCCGGCTGGGCCCTGGTCACCCGCACCGCCTGGTGCCAGCAGTGCATGCCGGAGATCGGATCGGGATGGACCGGGAAGGTCAGGTTCTGGTGGACGCCGACGTCGGTCCACCAGATCCGCGACGAGTCGGGATCGTTCGAGACGTAGGGGCCGACCCCCGCGCGACGGTGCAGCGTCCAGCGGTCGCCCTGACGACCCAACGCGACGGTGGCCATCATCTGCCGCTGGCCCGGCTCTCCGGGGCGGTCAGGCGCGACGTCCTGCTCCCCCTGGCCCGACGGGGTCGCTTCTCCCGGCCGGCCGGCATCCAGAGGGGCCTGGGGGGCGGCGGCGAGCTTCCACCGTCCCATGTGGTGGCTGCACGCCACGGTTCCCGGCCGGATGCCCTCGGTCACCCAGGCCTTGTCGACGAACCAGCCGATCTCGGTCTCGATCCGGACCAGGTCGCCGGTGCCGATGCCCAGCCGCGTGGCATCGCCGGGGTGGATCCACAGCGGGTTGCTGTGGGCGATCTCGTCCAGCCACTTGGCGTTGGCGCTGCGGGTGTGGATGTGCACCGGCAGCCGGAAGGTGGAGATCAGGCACAGCCGGTCGCCGCCCAGGGCCTCCGGATGGACGTGGCTCCGGATGTAGCCCGGCAGCGCCTGCTCGCGCCAGCCCCAGGCCGCCAGGGTCGCGGAGTAGAACTCGAGCCGGCCGCTCGGGGTCGGGAAGCCCGCCAGCACCTTGCCGTCCACGCGCACGCCGGCGGCGCGCCGGCCGCCGGCATCCGGCTCGGGGCTGCCCACCGGCGCCAGGTTGGGCGAGGCCGGCTTCGGCGCCCGCGTGTAGACGCGGCCGAAGCGGTCCTCCGCCACGTCTTCCAGCTCGGCCGCCGGCACCTCGCGCTCGTGCAGCGGGCCGATGCCGCGGGCGATCTCGAAGGCGCCATAGCGGCGCATGAACGCCAGCGGCTCGAGCCCCTCCGCGGCGGCGCGTTCCGGCAGGCCCGGAACCGAATTCTCGAACATGTAGCGGTAGTACTCCTCGACGCTCAGCCGCTCGCCGGGGCGCGCCGCCGACTCGGCGAACTTGCGGATGCCCAGGCTGCCGTCGGGATCGATGCGCCAGGTGAGCTCGAGCCAGAAGTCGTTCTCCTCCCAGACCTCGCCGGGATTGGCCTCGCGGCTGTCGCGCAGGCTCTCGCCGAGCCGCTCGCGCGCCGCCCGCAGCACCGGCTGGCGGAAGCCCAGCCATTGCGAGTCGTGGGTCTCGTAGGAGTGGACGTCGTGGCGCTCGGGGCCATGGCCCATCGGCAGGACGTAATCGGCGAAGTAGGCGGTCTCGTTCCAGGTCGGGGTGAGCGCCGCGTGCAGCCCGATCAGCCCCTCGTCGGCCAGCGCCTCGATCCAGGTGAAGCCGTCGGGGTTGGTCCACACCGGGTTGTAGACCCGAGTGAAGTAGACGTCGAGGCGCCCGCGCCCCGCCTTGAGCAGATGCGGCAGCAGGAACGACAGCTCGTAGGTCGCCAGCGGAAACTCGGGCGGCCAGGTCAGCTCGTTCCAGTGCTCGGGATGGCGCGGCAGGTGGATGGGCTTGGGGACGAACTTGTTCCAGGCGTTGGGGTAGGTGCCTCCCGGGGTGGCCACCGCCCCGAGCAGGGCGTTGAGCAGGAACAGCGTGCGCGCGACCTGCCAGCCGCCGAGGTTGCCGGAGGCGGCGCTGCGCCAGGTGTGGGTCGCGAGGCGGGTGCCGGCGCCGGCGACCGCCGCGGCGATCGCTTCGAGGACCGGCACGGCGATCCCCGATTCGGCGGCGGCAAGCTCGAAGCTGTAGCTCGCGTAAAGCGTCGCGAGCACCGCCTCGAAGCTGGCGAAGATGGGCGGCAGCTCCGGGTGCTCCGCGGCGAGGAATTCCTGCCAGTTCCACCACCGGCGCACGAACTCCCGGTCGTAGAGGCGGTGCCGGATCAGGTGATTGGCGATCGCCAGGAAGATGGCCGGCTCGGAGCCGGGGATCGGCGCCGCCCAGACGTCGGCGTGGGTGGCGGTGTTGGACAGCCGCGAATCGAGCACGATCAGCTTGGCGCCCTGCTGCTTGCCCTCCATGATCCGCTGGGCGTGCGGGTTGAAGTAGTGCCCGCTCTCGAGGTGGGCGCTGACCAGCAGGATGACCTTGGCGTTGGCGTGGTCGGGGCTCGGCCGGTCGATGCCGCACCAGAGCTGGTAGCCGGAGCGCGCAGCCGCCGAGCAGATGTTGGTGTGGGAGTTGTGGCCGTCCACGCCCCAGCTGGCCAGGACGCGCTCGGTGAAGCCGTCCTCGCCGGGCCGCCCGACGTGATACATGACCTCGCTCTGGCGGCGCTCGACGATGGCGCGGCGGATGCGCCCGGCGAGATCGTCGAGGGCCTCGTCCCAGCTCACCCGCTCCCAGCGGCCCTCGCCGCGGCGCCCGGCGCGCTTCAGCGGATAGAGGATGCGGTCTGGATCGGTGACCTGGTTGAGGGTGGCGGGGCCCTTGGCGCAGTTGCGGCCGCGCGAGCCCGGGTGCTCGGGGTTGCCCTCGAACTTGCGGATCTGCATGGTGTCGCGATCCACGTAGGCGAGCAGGCCGCAGGCGGACTCGCAGTTGAAGCAGGTGGTGGGCACCAGCAGGTAGCGCCGCTCGACCCGCCGCGGCCAGGCCCGGGAGTCGAGCTCCACCCAGTCGTCCCAGCGCTCCTTGGGCGGGAACGCCGCCAGGTGCACCCGGCTGGCCCCGGGGTAGAACGTCTCGCCCCGCGCCTCGGTCGCCGCCCGCGCCGCGCTCACCCGCCGCGCCAGCTCTTCGAGGCTCATGCCAGCGGCACCGACTGGCCCGCCTGGACATAGGCGTGCTCGTAGGCGAAGAGGCCGGCGAGGGCCAGGATGGCCGCCGCCGCGGCGGCAAACGTGGCGACGACCTCGGAGAGGGCGGCGGAGAACAGCCCGGCGCCGGCCACCGCCGCGGTGGCGGCGTGCCCGGCGGCGGCGATCGCGAGGGCCGTGGACGAAGCGGCGGCGGCGGACGCGGCGCCTTCCCAGGCGAGCGCCGCTGCAACCAGGATCAGCAGGATGCTGGCCCAGAACCAGGCCCGGAAGCGGCCACGCACCATCTCGTGGACCGCCAGCCGCGCGTGCGCCGTGCCGTGGGTCAGGGTGCACTCGCCGAGCACCAGGGCGAGGTGCAGCAGGGCGGCGGCCGCGAGGCTGCCGGCGAGCGGCGCCAGCAGCCGCCCGCCGCCGTGCCGCAGCGCCGCCGGCACCAGCGCCGCGGCGCCGGCGAGTGCGGCCTGCACCGCGAAGTGCGGCGGCAGCAGCGGGTTCTGCCACAGGTCGCGGGCCCTGGCCTGGGCGAAGAGGTAGGCGGTATAGACCGCGGTCAGCAGCGCGAGCGGCAGGCCCAGCCAGATCAGCGACCGCGTCAGCTGCGGCCGGCCGGCGACGGCGGCGGCGAGGTGCAGCGCCAGCACCAGCCCGTAGCCGCCGATGAGGAACGCCCCGCGCACCAGCCAGCTGCGCCACTGCGGACGGGTGAAGATCATGAAGAAACGCCACGGGTGCTCGAGGTCCCAGATGAGCAGCGCGCCGGTGGCGGCCAGGAAGAGGCCGGCGGCGAGCGGCACTTCGAAGAGCCATACCGGGCTGGTGACGCGCAGCCGGCCGAGCGCCATCAGCAGCACCGCCACCAGGTAGACGCCGGCGGCGACCCCTTTGGTCAGGGTGTAGAGGCTCACTCGCCAGTCCCAGGGCGCGGCGTGGGCGACGTCGTAGGCCAGGATGGCGGCGGCCGAGGAGTTCCCCGCCCCCGCGCCGCCCGGGTGGCCGGAGACCACGTGCTCGCCGCCGGCGAGCTGCTGGCTCCACGAGAAGAGGCCACCGGGAGGCCGGCGGGCGGCCAGCGGATCGAGGGTCGCCTGGTGGGCGCCGCGGTAGAACAGCTTCGGCCGCGTCTCCTTCTCGGGGCGGCGCACCGTGACCGGCTCGCGATGAACGATGCGGGCCACCTGCGAGCCGGGGTCGTCGAGGTCGCCGACCAGGATGGCCTGGGTCGGACAGACGACGACGCAGGCCGGCTCGAGCCCGACGTCCAGGCGGTGCGCGCAGAAGTTGCACTTCTCGGCCGAATGGTCCTCGGGGTTGATGAAGATGGCGTCGTAGGGACAGGCGGCGATGCACGCCTTGCAGCCGATGCAGATCGACTTGTCGAAATCGACGATGCCATCGGGCCGCCGGAACATCGCGCCGGTGGGACAGGCGGCGGTGCAGGGGGCGTCGTCGCACTGATTGCAGCGCGTGACCTGGAAGGCGCGGCGAGCCTCGGGGAAGACGCCGACGTCGACGTACTTGACGTAGGTGCGGGTGACCGCGAGCGGGACCTCGTTCTCGGACTTGCAGGCGGTGGTGCAGGCGTGGCAGCCGATGCAGCGCTCGTTGTCGAGAACTTTGGCCCATCTCACCGGTCACGCCCCTGGGTCGGCCGGCCGCGCCGCCCGCTAGCCACTGTAGGATTCGTCCTGCTCGATCTTGCTCAACACCCAGTCGAACTCGCCGCTGGTGATCTTGGCGTCGCAGTGGTTGCACTTGCCGGCCATGCTCACCTCGAGCGGCGCGCCGCAGTTGGGGCAGCTCTTGTCGAGGCGCGGGGCGCCGCGCACGCCGGCGCCGCGGATCAGCGTCCAGTACTCGGAGTAGTCGCGGTCGGCGTTGGGATTGCCGCCCACCACCTTGCCGGTCGCCTGGCTGACGGTCGAGTCGCGACCGCTGGCCCAGATGCGGAAGGTCACCGCGTCGAAGTGCCGGTCGCTGACCACCTTGACCACCTGCCACTTGGTCAGGCGCATGTCGCGCAGCTCGTTGCGCAGGCCCTGGTGCTGGTAGGCGACGATCCAGTACTGCAGGTAATCGAAGAGCCCATCCGAGACGTAGCCGCGCACCGGCCCGAGATCGAGCGCCGTCCAGGCGGGATTGAGGTCCTGGTAGATCAGCTGCAGCCGGGCGGCGAGCGCCTGCTCGCCGCTCGCCGGATCGGCCTGCTGCAGCGCGGCCCAGCGCTCGGCCAGGGCCGGGTGCACGATCGTCGGCCAGTCGGTGCCAACCTCCTCGACGGTGCCGGTGAGCGCCGGCGGCCGCGATTCGATCTCGAGCGCCTGGGTCGCGATCACGCTCCAATCGAAGCGGCCGCCCGTGACCACCTCGCCGCAGTACTCGCAACGGTCGCCGCCGCCGGGTCCGAACGGCGCACCGCAGTTGGGGCAGTGGAAGCTGCGCACCGCCGCCGGCGGCTTGGTCTGCACGCCGGCGTCGCGCACCAGGTGCCAGCGCTCGCGGACGTACTGGGTGGCGTCGCCGGTGCCGGCGCCCACCGTCATGTTGGATTCGAACTCGAGCGTCACCGCGACCTGCGGCCGCGGCTCGTCGCCGGCCGGCAGGCGGAGGCCGATGGTGCGCATGGCGCCGATCACCACTCCCGAAACCGGCGCGCCGACCGGCGGGCGGGCGGCCAGCTCGGCGCGCGCCTCGGCGCTCAGGTAGGGTGCCAGCGCATCGAGCTGCTGGCGGTCGCCGCGGGACTCGTGGGCCTTGGCGTAGAGGGCGTAGGCGAAGTCCTCGAACAGCACCACCGAGAACTCGGGATCGAGCCCGCGGACGGCGTCGAGATCGGGGGCCGGCGGCGCATCCGGCGGGTTCTGGCCGGCGGGTGGCGAGGGCGGGCCGCCGCCGCGGTTCTTGTTGATCAGATAGAGGACGAGCAGCACCACCAGGATCAGCAGCACCAGGCTGAAGCAGCCGCCGAAGCCGCAGCCGGTGCCGATCAGCGCCGGACCGCCGAGGTGCGGCCCCGAGCCGAACGAGCTGCCGCTGCGGAAGCCCCCACCCGAAGAGCTGCGGCCGCCGCCCGAGCGGCCGCCGCCCGAGAAAGTGTGGCCGCCGCCAGGCCGCCCCAGCGAGGCGAGTTGGAAGGACGACTGGCTGCTCGAATAACTACCCGAGAAGGTCTGGCCGCCGCCGGGCCGGCGGGCCTCGCCCTGACCGGCGGCGAACAGCAGCAGCAGGGCGGCGATGCCGGTAGCTTGGTGCAAGGGATGGCGGGCGCTCATGGCCGGGTGGGCTCTCCTCGGGGACGTGCGACGCGGGACACGGGTATTGTAGACGAGCGGGCCGGTTGGCAGGCAATCGGTGGTGCGGAGCAGGCGGACGAGGCGGTGGAGGGAGGACCCAGGCTCATGGATTGGCGGATGGACCTGGGAGACGCCCTGGCACCGGCGGCGGCGGCATGACCGGAACCAGAGGCTTACCGGGCAAAGGTGACCTTCCCTTCGCGCGGGTGCCATGGGTGGACCGCGGCGGAGCCGGCGAGGGGCGGGCGAGCGAGGTGCCGGCGGGCGAGAAGTTGGCGAGCGAGGGACGGGCGAGAGGGGCGGCGCCGCCGGGCCTGGCCGATTTTCCGTGGCCGAGGGCGGTCCCCCTTGGCGCCTTCGTCCTGGCGGACGGCAGCGCAGTCGCCAGACAGCAGGCGGTGGTGCGCGTCGCCTGCGATGCCCGGGCGCTCTATGTCCGCTTCGATTGTGTCGACCGCGACGCCTGGGGAACCTATCGGAGCCGCAACGATCCGATTTACCGGGAGGAGGCGGTGGAGGTGTTTCTGGCGCCGGGAGAGGCAACGCCGCGGCGCTATTGGGAGCTCGAGGTGAGCCCGCTGGGCGTGTTGTTCGCCGCCCGCATCCACAATCCCACCGGCCGGCGCGCCGACCTGGTGGCCGACACGACCTGGAAGTGCCGGGGGCTGGAGTGGCAGGCCGGACCGGCCATCGCCGCCGGCAGCGGCCAGGACTGGTGGGCGACGCTCGCGATCCCATGGGCGGAGCTGGTGGATGGTGGGCAGGCGCCCGGCAAGCAGGCGCCCTCAGGCCCATCGGCCAGTGGTTCAGGTGGCCAACTGCCGAATCGCTGGCGCGCCAACTTCTATCGCATCGAGCGCCCGCGCGACGGCGAGCCGGAGCTGAGCTGCTGGTCTCCGACCATCACCGCCCCGCCGGACTTCCACCGGCCGGAACGCTTCGGCATGCTGGAGCTCGACGAACCGTCATTAGCTACGTGCATCGATAGAGCGAAGCGGATTTCCAGGGCATGACGCAGCGTGACCTCGCTGCCGCGCTCGGGCTCGATCGTGCAGACCTGGGAGGGGCTCCTCCTTCCGGGCTTCTCCTAGCTAAGCTAGGCCATAGTCAGGAAACCCGGTGGCGCCAGGAGTCCCCGGCGACGCAACGGCTCCGGGCCTTCTTGCTCGCACGCGGTGCGAAGTCGAGGCATCGTGGCGGCGGAGCGCACAAGGAACAGGGTTCTAGGTGCCGCCGGGACCCCTCCGAGAATCGTGGTTGTCTCGAGGGCGTTGCCCCGCCGACGTACTCTCGCATCGTTTCTCCTTGGGAGACTCGCGCTCATCGTGGCCAGAAACGAGCACAGACATCCTCCTCGAATCCGGCCCTGCGCATCAAGTCGATGCTCCGGTAGCCATACGCCTATGAGCCCTTATGAGCTGTTCGTCTTCCTCCCCTACGCTCTCTTCTTCCCGCTCGCGGGTCAAGATGTCCACCTTAAGGCGCCGCTAGGCTTCAAGCCTTCGTCCACTCCAGGCACGTCAGACCGGCGACGCGTTGAAACTCACGGATGTTGCCAGTCACGAGAGTTGCCCCAAGCCGATGGGCATGGGCCGCGATGAGCAGGTCGAGAGGACCGATCGCCATGCCTCTTTTTTCGAGATCGACGCGGAACTCGCCGTAGTGGCTTGCCGCTTGGAGATCCCAGGGGACGATCTCAAAGAAGCTAGTGAAAGCCTCAACGGCCTGCCGCTGTGCGGTGGGACGAGTGGAGCGGCGAATGCCGACCTCGAGCTCCGCGACGGTAATCACGGAGAGCACACACTCGGATGGAGACGGCAGCTCTGTTTCCGACGCCCGCCCCCGGATCAGGTCCACACAAACGGAGGTGCCCAGCATGTACATGAGCGTGCCTCAATCGAGCGTCAGATCTCGAAACTGACGATCCGCTGGCTGGTCGCGATCCGGAAAGTCACCCGCTTCAGGGAAGCTCTCCCGCATTAAGCGCGCGACATCCGCGAGGGTCTTCAGGCTAGGTTTAGGCTTGGACCGCAACACCACCTCCTGGCCGCGCTTTTCGATCTCCACTTCGGTGCCCTCAAAGCGGAATTCCTTCGGCAGCCTGACCGCCTGACTGCCACCATGCTGGAAGAGCTTCGCGGTTGTCATAGATACAGTGTGTAGATACGGCCGAGGCTTGTCAAGGTTCATGCTACGGCCCCTCCAGGTCGATGCGTCGGTCCAGGCCAGGGTCGAGGCGCACCCGTCTCTGCTGCTTGCCGATGGTCATGGGCGCCTCCGGGTCGCCGGGGCGGGATTTCTGTCCTCGTAAGTGGACACGAAGACTTATGCTCGCAACCCCAGGGGTGTGTGCACCTTTTGTGATCCTCTTGCGAGGTCGGTACCGTGCGCCGGCTATCCTCAGATGCACTGATCCTTGGGCTAGCACTTCAAGAAGGCACTCCCGGTAGGCGCCCATGGGCGTCAGTCAGATAGGTGGCAACCCGTGAACGGTTAGTGACAGATCTCAGGATTGCGTCCAGTACTTTTTCCAGCTCCTTGCCGACATCTTCAGCGAGAAATCTGAGCACCAAGTAACCGTTCTCCTGGAGCAGCTGGTCCTTGCGTCTGTCCCTCCGGTACGCGATCGGGTCGGCGAGATGCTGAGCGCCGTCCAGCTCCACCGCCACCCGCGCGTCGGCGCAGAGCAGGTCGACTTCCAGGCTCGCCATATCGTTGAACGGGATCGGTAATGTCGCGTTGACGCGGAAGCGATCCTTCGTCTCCGGAAGTGTGTCCAACCGCTTGAAGAGAAAGGCCTCCGTGGCGCTCCGCGCACGGTGGGCACCGATGGCGTCTGGAGGTACGGCTCTCGCGACGTGGATGAACAGGCTGGCGAGTGGTGCATCGATCCCGTCACGAACGAGCCGTCGCACGCTGCCCGAGTAGTCTCGCTTCCACGCGGGGTCTGACGGCAGGAGAACGTCCGCGGGCCAACCCGGGATCGCACTGGCGGGGAGGAGCACGGTGTAGCCGACGGTCTCGTATCCTCGGCAGCGCTGGTCAAACATCCGCGCGAGCATGGGCACATTGAGGTCGGCGTAGTCGTAAATGCGCACCTCGCGCTTGCCGTCGTACAGGCGGTGCAGTCGGCCCGCGTACTGAGCGATGGTGCCTCGCCACGAGACCGGCAGCGTAAGGAAGAGCGTGTCGAGTCGAGGATCATCGAACCCTTCGCCGACGTAGCGGCCGGTAGCCAAAATGGCGCGGGGTTCGTTTCGTGGGATGGTGGCCAGTCTTTCGGCGATGGTCTTGTGCTGCTTCTTTCCCAGGCCGGCCCGCAGCACCACCAGATGTTGAATCCTGTCTATGAGACCGCGTTCGAGCCGGTCCAGGTGGTCGTTGCGCTCGGTCAGGACCAGAGGAGAACGGTCATTGCGAACCGACTCCAGCACGTCGTCGCAGATCCGTCGATTGCGCGACTCGTCTTCCACCAGCTCTCGGTAGAGGGCCTGGAACTCGAGGCGCCTGTCCGGGTCGGGCGGTCGGATGGACTGGAATGACGTCGGTTGCACGAGGGCGTGGTGCTCGAAGGGACGAGCTGCTGCCTGTGACCGGGCACTCACGCGATGCCGGACTGGACCGCACTGCATGAAGATGATCGGGTGATGACCGTCCTTGCGTGCCACCGTGGCGGACAGCCCGAGGACGAAGCGAGATTTCGCCCGCCGCGCCACCTGCTCGAAGCTGTGCGCTGAGACATGGTGACATTCATCGACGACGAGATGGCCGTAGTCGGCCACAAGATCGTCGACAACGCCCTTGCGAACCAAGCTCTGAATCACGGCGACATCGAGCAGCCCAGATGGTCGCCTCCTACCGCCGCCGATTCGGCTGCTCAGGACGCAACTCGCCGTGGAAGGCGACATCCAGGGGGCGACCGATTGAGGTTTCATCGCGAACGGTCATACGAACGCGCAGTGCCTGGAGCATCTTCTGGACGTCCTCGAAGCAGCCGCGCGGCAGGGCGATGTGGTGAGGATGGTCTTCGGCGCAGACGATCACCCGCGGTTTGTCATAGGTGGATAGCCGCATTGCCTGGGCCTTGTAGAACTCTGGATTCTGAAAGGCTGCCAGGCGAAGCAGCCGGTTCCTCAGACCAGGATGAAGAGCGACTTTGGGGATGTAGATCTGATTGCCCAAGACCAGCTCGAGAGCCGGTGGCAGCTCGCCAGCCAAGGGCGGCTCATGGCGCCAGCGCGAAGGAGGCGCGGCCCACGGTTCACCGTCCTCTTCCTGTGGCGGCAGGCGCACCCCCAGGACGCGGCCCCGTCGCTCCGCCTCTTGGACGGTGATCTCAGCCTGGGATCGGCTGACCCGGCGCACGTTCGCAAGGAAAGCCCACTGATCGGTCCACGGAGTCAGCTGCTCGTCGAGGAATACGCTGTTTCCTTGTCCGCGTGCGCGTTTCTGCAGCGGCAGGGCGATCAGGTTCCCGAATCCCCCCTGCGGCATGGTGTCCTGGCTGGGGAACAAGCGGTCGTAAGAGTCCAGGCCTATGTCGGGCCGGCCTTCCATGGCTTCCGTGAGGAGATGGGACCCGAGGCGTCGCGCCAGGGCTGCCGGTACAGCTTCTTCGAAGAAGAGCCAGACGTGCCCGCCGCGGCCGGACCGCGAGCGTTCGAGCGCTGCCGGGAGATCCAGGCGCCGACACGCTTTCATGAAGGCGAGTGAGTCCTCTTGCCACCCGGCTTTGTCGAAGTCGATCGCGAGGAAGCAGCACGTCTCATCGAGAAGCAATGGATACACGCCGGCGACGAAGGGCTGGCCAGCGGCATCCTGGCCCGAGAGGTGCCAGCGAATGACCTGATCGGTTACCGGCAGGAAGCGGCGGTGGGGACAGGCGGCGCATTTGATGCGCGGTTTCTCACAGATACCGCGTACCCACTCGTTCGCGCAGGCGGGCGCGTATCCGGCCCTGCCGCTTTGCCGGCTCTCGAAGCGGCGCGGGTACACATCGTCTCGACCGCGGAAGAGGGATCGGAAGAGCGCGATCTTGACCTCGGATCGCGACGTATCATCGACCGTGCCCGTAATCAGGCTCATCGAGGCGTCCTACCGACGTGAGACCGCCCAGTCCTCCCACTTCAAACCACGCACGCGCACGAACTCCTTCGCGTTGGAGGTCACAAGGATCGCGCGATGTCGCCGGGCCTGACCCGCGAGGAGGACATCATAAGCGCCGATCGGTGTCCCTGCGGCTTCGAGCTCGGCGCGAACGATTCCAGCAGCTTCCGCGTCATCATCGTCGAACATCGTCCACTCGAACGGGCCGGCGAGGAATGCTGCGAGTCGCTGCCGGTTCTGGTCCTTTCGCTGGCTCTTCGCGACTCCATACCACAGCTCGAACGCCACGATCGACGACAGCAGGACGACGCTCTCCCGAGCCACCACCCGTCGAAATCGCCGACGGAAGTTGGCCTCGGTGCCGTTGATCAGCGCGATGCACGTGTTCGTATCAAGCAGGTACGTCGTCATGGAAAACGTCGCGCTGAGGAGAAGGTGGCTGCCGACGTCCTTCGGGCATGAAAGGTTCGGCGGCCAAGCCATCCAGTTCTGCGAACCACTTTTCAACGTCCGTGAATATCGGCTCGACGAGGACTCCTCGCCCGGCGCGGCGTACTCTTACCCGGTCACCTTCGAACCTGAACTCACGAGGTAGGCGGACGGCCTGACTGCGCCCGTTCTTGAACAGCTTTGCAGTGGTGGTCATGACCCTCCTTCCTTGACGTATATACCACAAGTATAGACCCGGCTGCCGCAGCAGAACAGACCCCCCGAGGGCTTTGCATCCCGCAGTGAGCGAGGCTCATCATCCCTGTCGCGAATTCCACCGGCGAGCGGCGCATCGACCCCATCGAGCTTCAGGAGTTCGCGAAGCCTTACGGGAAGCCGATCATGTTCTTCCTGGACGGCTGACCGACCAACCTTCTAACAACGCCAGGTAGCGCTCGAAGAGCCACCAGATCCGCGAGTATGCCGGGCTCATCTCGCCTCGCTCCCAGTCGGCTAGGGTGCCGGGGGCGAGCTGATCGTGGTCATCGCGATGGCAGCACGGCTGCTCGAGGCGGCGGGCGAGTTCCACTGGTGCGGCACCGGGTCAAGCGAGAGGTCACCCAGGGACCGGGGCTTGCGGTAGCTTTGATGGGAAGGGCGCCCTCAGGATGAGACGGCAAAAGGGCAACACACCCCCAGGGGTTCATGGCCCTTTTGTGAAGATCTTAGGAGAGGGGGAGGGGCGGGGGCAGAGGGCGGTTCGGTGGGCAGGTAGGTCAGGGAGAACTCGATCTCGTCCCGGCCCACGATCACTCGCTCCACCGTGGCCTGGACGATGGCCCGGCGTTCTTCGAGGGAGAGATCGAACCAGCGGGTCGCGAGGTCTTCCGCGGCGGAGGTGATCTCTTCCTGGGAGAGGTGTTGGATCTTCAGGAAGTCGATCTCGCCTTGGAGCCGGGGGATCTCCTCTTCGAGCTGGACGCGGCGCTCCTCAAGGGGCGTGTTCCTCGCTCCGAAGCCGCGAGGGGTGAGTTCGCCGGCCAGGTAGAGGCGGTAGACCTTCTCGGCCTCTGCGGCCAGGCTCGCGTCCTCGCGCCGGAGGGATTCCAGGAGTTCCACCTTGGCCCGGATCGTTTGGTCCGCCTCGGCCAGGCTCGCGGCCACCTTCTCGGGCGAGAAGGCGAAGCGGCGGAGCTGCTCTTGAAACACCCGCTCAATATCTACCTGGCCGATCTTGGTATGGCAGCCCGGCTTCGTGCAGACGTACTTCGGGCTCCTCACCTGCACGTACATCTTCGCCCCGCAGTGGCAGAAGATGAGCCCGCCGAAGACCTGCACCGGCCGCTTGGGGGCGGGGGTGCGGTTCCGGCGGCGCTCGGCGATCATGGTGTTCGCCGCGTTCCACAGCTCCTCGGAGACGATGGGCTCAACCGGAGTGACGACCCACTCGGAGGCGGGCTTCAAGCTCCAGCTCTTGCCCTCGCCGCGGGAGCGGGTGTAGTTCGAGCGGTGCTCGCCTTTGGCGATGGGGTCGCGGATGAGGCGCTCGACGGTCGTGCCGGTGAACTTGTCGCCCTTGCGGGTGCGATAGCCCCGTTCATTCAAGAGGCGGGCGAGGGTCTTGAACCGGCGGTGCTCTATATATAGCTCATACATGAGGCGCCTTACGGGCGCCTCCTCGGGATCGGGGACGAGCTTGCGATCGTGCCAGCGATAGCCGAAGGGGGCCGCTCCACCCAAGGGCTTGCCGAGCTTCGCGCGGATCGGGACCGAGGCCGCGACCCGTGAGGCGATCTCTTCCCTTTCCCACGCCGCCATGCCGGCCACAATCGTGTAGAAGAAGCGACCGGCGGCAGTCGAGGTATCGATCGATTCCCCAAGCGAGATGAGGTCCGCGCCTTGGGCCTCAAAGAACTCGGCGAACTCCAGGAGTTCCCTGGTGTTCCGGGCCAGTCGTGCGATCTTCGAGAAAATGAGGCCGGTGATCCTGCCAGCCTTCACGTCCTCCATCATGCGGCGCGCCTCGGG
Organism: uncultured Acidobacteriota bacterium; assembly: GCA_963732005.1. GTDB lineage: Bacteria > Acidobacteriota > Thermoanaerobaculia > Multivoradales > UBA5704 > JASLEW01. The sequence goes on along the minus strand of CAVSXT010000005.1, from coordinate 498,877 downwards.
GTGCGGCAGGACGGCCTTGCCGGAGACGCCAGCGAGGTTATAGAGGGTCACGACCTGCCAGCCCTTGATCTCGGCGTAGCTCCTCGCGCGGTGCTCGTGGTGCTCGGGGCTTTCCCCATGCGCCTGGTCTTCGGTCGAGACCCTGATCCAGATCCCGACGCGCTTCGGGGCCACTTCCGCCTGGCGCGGGCCAGGCTCGCGCCAGGCGATGTCGACTTCCGATCGCTTCGCCATCGTGGTTCTCCTCGCGCCCCTCGCGGGGATCACTCCTCCCGCTTCAGGCGCTTCAGGCTTTTCAAGATGAGATCCGTGACCGCCTTCGACTTGTGGCTCGCCGCCTCGCCTTCGGAGGGCCGGTACTTCACCCGGACCTTGTACCCGGCGACCTTGGATTCCTCCGGGGGCGGCACCGGAGCGTCGAGGACGGTGAAGAACTCCTCGGGGCTGAGGCACCGGACGCGGGAGGCGGCTTCTGGCGGGAGGCGCAAGTCGAGCGCTTCCCGTACTTTGCCGAGTGTACCTCGACTCAAGGAAAGAAGGACCACTTCATCGAAGCCGGCCGCAAGGCACTTCTCCACGTTCCCGATCTCCTGCGCGACTGAGGAAGTGACGGAGATCTCGCAGGCCAGGGCGTGCCCTTCGCGGCGCAGGGCCACGTCCACCTTGCCACCCGAGGGCAGGGGCTCCTCGACCGTTGCCCGGTAGCCCTTGGCTCCGCCCCAGCGCTTGACGAGTTCCTGAAGGTACTGGTGCTCCGGCCCACCGCGGCCGAGGGGTGCGGGCGCTTCCGACGCAACTCGCCGCTCGCGAGCCGGAGGTGGAGGCGCGGGCGGCGCTGTCGCCGGAGCTGTTCGCCGAGGTTCCGGCTCCGGTGGCGCTGCTGGCACCTCGGACACCGGGACTTCGCGCGCCGGCTCTCTTCTCGCCGGCTCTTCCCGCCGCACGGCATAGCGCTCCCGCGATCGGGCGGTGATCGCCTCGCGTCGCTCCGCGGCGGTCTCCACCGCGATTGGGGGCAGGAGCTGTGTCTTCAGGTTGCAGTCGCCTTGGGCGTTATCGATCCGAGCGATGGCTTCGCCGACCCGGAGACTCATGAGGTCTGCGGGGCCAAAGAAGGACAAGCCTTCGGCCAAGGTCTTGGCGTCCCGGTCACCGACCCGGAAAGAGACGCGCGTGCCGGCGTTCCCCAAGAGGGCAGAGGCGACCTCCGGGGCGCGTGCCTCAAGCTGCCGGAGATCCTGGTGCGCAAGGATGAGTCCCAGGCCGTACTTCCTTGCACCCGCAAGGAGCTGCGCCATGGAAGAAGTGGCGACCTCCTGGCACTCATCGGCGTAGAGGAAGAATGGCCGGCGCTCTTCCCGCTTCACTTCCTGCCGGCTCATCGCGATCTGGTGGAACTTGGAGACGAGAAGAGAGCCGAGGAGCGCGGCGTTCTCTTCCCCGATCGCCCCTTCTGAGAGCCTCGCAAGGAAGATCTGCCCCTGGTCCACGACCGCACGCAGATCGAGGCGGCTCTCCCTTGCACCTACGATCTGGCGCACCGTCTTACTTCTCAAAAATCCATCCAACCTCGTGAGAATGGCGCCCACACTCTTCCCGGCCGCAAGCTGGAACTCATGCCGGAAATATGAGAGAAGGTATGGATCATCGACCGCGCCAAGGAGCCGCTCGCGCGTTTGGCGGTCCACGAGGAACTCCCTGAGATCAAGGAGCGTGCTTCCGGGATTCTCAAGGAGCACGAGGACCGCATTCCCCAAGACCGAGGTCATCTGGTCGCCCCAGGAAGTCGAGAAGCGGCGGAAGATCCCGACAAGATCCGAGGAGAGCAACGTGCGCTCAAGCTCGCTGTGGGCTTCGAGGATGTTCCAGGCTACCGGGTGCTCGGTGTCCGCGGGGTCGAACAGGATGGCGTCCGACAAGCGCGCCGCAGGGATGCGTCGTGCGATCTCATCCACAAGATCGCCGTGCGGATCGAGGACGCCCACACCCCGGCCTTCTTCGATGTCCTGGGCGATGAGATCAATAAGAAGCGTGGACTTGCCAGAGCCCGAGGCGCCGATCACATGGAGGTGCCGCAGCCGCAGATCGTTCGGCAGCCGCACGGCCAGGGTCCTGCCATGGTGCACGTTCTCCCCGAGCAGGATGCCTGCTCCTTGGGACAAGGCGGGCGCCGCCTTCGAGCGCCGGATCTCCCGCAGGAGCTTTGGCACCCGGACGGAGGCGCTCGGCAGGTGCGCGAAGGCGGCAAGCTCGTCCGAGCCCACGATCATGCCCGGCCGCCGGCTTACCCGCTCGAGGATCTGTCTTCGTGCTTCCTCGCCATCCTCAGCGGCGAGGGGTACGAGCTCATTCCCGGTCGGGTCGCCGAAGTGGGTCAGTCCTCCGGCCAGGTCGCGCACGATCCGCCAGGCGCCGGTCTTGTCGCCGCTCTTCGCCGCGACCCGCAGGCAAGCTGCATAGAGGGGCCGGGAGATCTTCTCCTGCGCCAGCTTCGTGAGTTCCGGGTAGTCGGCGAAGAAGGGCTCGCCGTTGCCGGTCAGGACCGCGCGCATGATGCTCGCGGCCCACTCTTCCCTGACGCGCTGGAAGACAAGCTGCACAAGGCCCGCCTCTCCGGGCTCAAGCTCGGAGAGCGCGCCGAAGAGCGGCAGAAGCGGGTCAGGATCGAGGGAGCGGAAGGAGTGAAGCGGCAGCATGAACTCGCGCGCTAGGCCGAAGTGGACGAGAACGGTCTCACCCTTCTCTGCCGCCCACAGTTGCCGCAGTCCTTCCGGCTCCGCGGAGATGGAGACCTCGGGGAAGAAGGCCCGGAGCTGGTTTGCGAGGAGTCCCGCATCCGGCGCACGTGACACGAGCTGCACGCGGAGCTGATCGTGGAGACCCACGACCTCGAAGGCCAAGGGCAACTCGGCGCCGGAGAGGGCGAGGAGGAAGCGCTCTGCGCTCTCGGCCTTGACCGCCTCTTCCCGCGGTAGGGAGACGACGCACTCTACGAGTGCCTCATCCGAGTCGAAGGACTCGGGCTCGGGCTCCTCGATCTCCGGCGCCTCGGGCTCCGGCCGCGGTGACAGGAGTAACCGGCCGAGAAGCCCCGGCCGGTGGCCGTCGTCCTTGATCGGCGGCAGAAAGTATCCGGGAAAGGGCCGGAAGGGCGGCTCAAGGGCGACCGGCCGGGGAAACTCCTGCCAGCCCCGACCGCGCAGCTCCCAGGCGTAGAACTGCTCGGTCAGGCGCTCGGGGAGGGTCGGGCCGCTCATCGTGAAGGGGCGGTCAGGTCTGCTTGCCGCCGGGCTTCCAGTCTACCTTGCGTCCCTCATCGGAGAGTCCCCGCACGCCTTGAGCGGAAGTCACCTGGTCGATGGCTTCGGTGACCGCATGGTGCACGGACGCCCGGAACATGATCGCGGTGTCCTCGTTGAAGTACGTGTTCGGCCGGAAGATGAAGCTGTAGAGCCAGCCGGTGATCGGCATGGAGACCACGGTGGGCTCAAGCCCGCTGTCCCCGTAGCGGACGTAGAAGCCGAGGGCGAGGATGAGTGCCAAGGTTATGAAGGGGGCGAAGATCACGCCGCAGCCATGGCCCTCCCGGTTCCCCGAGAGGAGGATGATGGAAATGATCCACTGCGCGAAAAAGCAACCGAAGAGGAAGGCGAAGTCGAGGAGGATGCGGGGAATACGCGCGAGCCACCAGGAGAAGAAGTATCCGGTGCCGAAGGGCGCGGCGCAGATGTCGAAGTTCAGGCCCTCGCGGCTGACCCGCAGGTAGGTGCGCTTCCCGGAGCCCAGGCCGCTCTCCTTCCACTCCACCTGGGAGATCTTGAGGTCGGGGATCTCCCGGCGAGCTATCCCTGCTTTGACCAGCTCGTAGAAGTCCAGGGATGAAGTGGCAAAGCCCTCGATCAGGCTGTGCCAGTGACCTTCCACCTCCGGCTTGCGCATGGCTCGGCTCCTTTCGGCCGCTCGTGAGACTCTCGTCTATCTGCGAGTGGTTTAACAAGACGCATCCGGGCGGCCCGGTCGAAACCGGGCCGCTCGAAAGGTCGCGAGATAGGTCAGTTCACCTGGAAGGTTTTCGATACCGACACGTTCGACCCGCCCGCCTGGTGAGTGTTCGTAACCTGCAAGGTGTAGGTCCCGGAAGGCAGGGAGAATGCGCCCGTAATGAGCTGAGTCCACGGCGCCGGGCCGGAGGGATAGGTAGCTGCCGTCAGGCTCTCGTTGGCTTCCACGATGAGCATCAAGGTGTCGCTACCGTAAGAGAATCCGCTTCCCGTTACCTCGAGCTGGCAAAGTTGGTTTGCCGTGCAGGGCTGGTTGGTGTTGTCGAGCACGGCCGCGACCGAACTCAGGGTGGGCGGCGAGTTGTAGATCGGGAAGCCGATGCTCGTCAGGCTGATATCGGAGTATGGCTCGATCACGCTCTGCTGGAGGGTCTGCGCATCAAGGCAGCTGGTGCCGTTCGCATTCACGCAGAGCGGCCCCGGCGCAACGGAGTAGAGGGTGAAGGAGATCGCCGTCGGCCCTATGTAGGTCACTGGCCAGTTGCCGAAATTGGTGACGATGTACGAGGTGCTCCTGAAGTTCGCGCCGTTCAAGGTGACCGTGTGGCTTGCGCCGTCGATCGTGACCGAGGACGGCGTGTCCGAGGACACCTGGGGCCGCGGGTAGTAGGAGACGAGGCAGAGTTGCTTCGAGTTGCTCTGGCCGGCGGCATCCGTCACGAGCACCTGGAAATATTTCGAGGGATAGCCGCTGCCCACCCATAGTCCGCCAAGGCCGTCCGAGGAGCCGGTCGGGCAGTCGTTCGTGTTTTGGCTCACGCCGCTCAAGGTCCCATCCTGCGCGAGCTGGATGCCCGGATCGGGCGAGGCGCCCACGAAGCTCCAATGGTACGGCGGAGTGCCGCCCGTGGCGCCGAGCATGGTCGAGTACGAGGCGCCTATCGTTGCCAAGGGGAGCGTGGAGGTCGAGATCGCGGGCGGCGTCCCGGAATTCACGACGATGGTCGCGGGCTGGCTTGCGTGGTCGCCGAGGGAATCGGTCACCGCGACCGTGAACCCGTAGGTGCCCGCCATCGTCGGAGTGCCCGTAATCTCCAAGGCGCAATTCGCCGGACAGCCGGGGCCGTTCTGCGGGGCGAGGCCCGGCGGCACGGAGCCCTGGGGAACCGACCAGGTGTAGCCGGCGTTGCTGCCGCCCCCGGCCTGGAAGAAGGTGACATAGCTCTTGCCCACCTGGCCGGGAGGCGGGCTCGCCGGCGTGTGCCCCGACGAATCGGAAATGGTGATGGGCGTCGTCGTGACCGGGAGCACGACGCCGAGCGCACCTTTCTCGCCGATCGAATCGGTGACCATGATCTCCGACTGGAAGCTCCCGGGCGCGGTCGGCGTGCCGTAGAGGAGGCCGCTCGCCGCATTGATCGCGAGGCCCGGCGGCAGGTTCGTGGCGCCCCAGGTATACGGCGCCTGCCCGCCCTGCACCAGGTAGGTGATCGAGTTCGCGCTCGTGTACGGGTCGCCCACTATGAAGACGAAGCTACTCGAAGCATTTGAGGTGATGACGAGGCCGGGCGCGGCCTGGACGTAGAGCGAGAATCTGCGGATCGTGGAGTCACCGCCGGAATCCCGGACGCCGATCGTGAAATCGCTCGATACGCCGGCCTGCGTCGGGGTGCCGCTGATGACGCCGGTCTGCGCGTTCAGGCTGAGTCCGAAGGGAAGGCTTCCGGCCTGTACGCTCCAGAGATAGCCCGTGCCGGTGCCCCCCGAGGCGACGAGCTGCGTTGAGTACGGCCGATTGGGGGCGGCATCCGGCAGGGTGCTTGTCACGATCGTAAGCGGGTTCGGTGCCGTCTGGACGTAGTCCACGGTGACCGTGTGGCTCGCCGCAGGCATGACGAGGTTGTTTGTGTCCGAGGTGCTCGTGTCGTCCGAGGTACCCGTCCAGCTCCCCACCGTCCAGCCGCCCGCCGGCGAGGCGGCGAGCTGGATTTCCGTACCTGGCATGTAGTCGCCGGGGACGCAGGGGTCACTCCCCGGCGGTGTGGCAGTGGGAACCGTGCCGCCGGCCAGGTTGTTTGCCGCGAGGGTGAGGGGGAAGCAGCCGCTGGGGCTCCCGCCCACCGTGATCTGCACGCGCTTCTCCACCGCGCCGTTCCCCTGTTCCACGATGACCTTGGCGGTGTAGGTCTTGGCGGTCGGATAGTGGCAGAGACCGAGCGCTCTCACCTGGGTCCTAAACACGCTGTCAACCTTCAAATCGGGGTTTGGGGTGATGTTCGTTCCTCCGTCCGGGCGGTCGCAGTAGAAGGTGTAGTTCATGGTTTCGCTCGGATCGTTGCCGGTCACATTGGCCTGCAACGTGACGCCGTTCAGGGGAGCAGGACCGCTGTTCGGCGTGGCCGTGAGGATCACGGAGAGGTTTGAAGAGCCAGAGCTGGTAAATGCAAAGGTGAATGTAATAGCTCCATCGGCTGTAAGGGCCTGGCTTGCTGGCGTAACGCTGACAAACTTGGCGCCGGGCGGACCTCCGCCCGAGTAGGACATCGTGTACACTCCCGGTTGCATATTCTTCCACGGACCGACACCGGACACGTTAGAAAAGCCGCTCGGGCCGTCGAGCCTAAACGCTACCGCACCGGGCCATGGCAGGCCGTCCAATGTCACCGCGACCAACACTGTGCCTACAGTTTGCGACGAACAGACACCTTGATAGCGGTAAGGAAGGTATCCCGTGAAGTAACGCCAACTCCGGAGGCACAAGACTACCCTGTCCGCCTTGTTGGTAATTGTCGACTCATAGAACATCGAACCGCTCGACATATAAGGTCCTGCAAACATCGCAACATGAGCACCGGCGCCGGATACATACATAACGTCGCCTGGCAAGAGGTCGCTCTGCGCTTGAAGGGGAATCAAGAGCCCTTTTAGCCCATACGCGCTGAGTCCCCAGGCTCTAGACACGAAACCTGCGCAATCAACGCCCGCAGCACACATAAGTCCAAACGATCTTGAGAAGTTCACATTGCCTACCTGCTTTCCACCGTCGAGCTTCGCGTTAAATGCGCTCACGCTGTCGAAGCCGCCCCAAGAGTATGCGACACTCGGATAGAGACCTGGCGTGGTGTAGAATGCCGGAGGTGTGCGGCAGTAGTCGCCTCTTGCATCGCAGCAAGCCTTGCCAGTTTGATCTATATTTTGTGCGGTGACAAGATGCGAGTTGATGCGGTACGCCTCTCCGGTTGCGATCATGTCAGCTCTTTCGGTACATGCTCCGGCGCTCGCCCGGCTCGGGTATGCTTCTCGGCGTTGCGCTGGAGGTGCCGTCTCTGTCTGAAGTCCCTCCAGAGCCGGCGCGAAGTTGAACCGACGAATCTCCGTATAGTCCGGATAGGTAAGCAAAGCCAGAACTTCACCATCGGGCGTGACCGCAAGTCGATGCTCGACATATGTGTAGTTGCCGTCGCTGCTCGGGATCACGAGCTGTGCCTCGCGCCCATCATCATCAAAGCGATGAACGACTTGGCTAACAACTAACGGCATAGTGGGGGACAACTCTTCAGTGACGAGATAGGCTGCGCCATCGCGAAGTGCGAGAAGAAGCACCCCGCCAAGGGTTTGGGCGGAGCTGACCTCAATATGCCGACCATTGATGCTCAGGAGTGCGGTGTGGCGCTCCGCAAGGCGGGTGCCTCTGTCAGGCTCGATGATGCCTGGCACCCGCGCCGAGTCACCGCTGGCGAATGGCGCTTCGCCGTGAGTCATGAGGTGGGTCATAGAGACGCCGCCGTCGTGGGCGACGACTAGGTCGCCTCGTGCGTCTACGAGCAGGTTGGTCATGTCAAGCGCCGTGTCTTCGCGGAGTTTGGCCGCTGCAATTAGGTTTCCTTTGCTCGTAATGATGTCTACCTGCGAGTCGTTCGGTGAATAGTCGAGAATGGCCAGCGCGTCATGCAAAGGCACGACATGCGTTATTGCCCTAACGACTCCCGCGAGTGAGATTGCACCTAAACGATGGCCTCGAGTGTCGTAGTGAAGCAGGGAGTCGGCTACAGTATCAGCGATCCAGAGTGAGCCATCCCCCGCCACTGCGATTGCGGCTGGTCCCCAAGGCTTAGCGCCCGAGCCTATTCCAGCGTAGTGAAGGCCCCCATCGCCGATTGGAAGTCGAAAGAGCAGTTCACCGTTCTCCCGAGGTGGAGCCGACCCTTGGCCCAGGGCACAAGTAAGAGGCGCAAGGAGTCCGAGCAGAAGGAACGCGAGAACAGCGGGCCTTCTCGGAAGGGAACTGTAGGGATCGTTCGTGACCATGGATATTCTCCTATCTTGTGAGGCAGGGCGCCTCCCCCGGCGAGGCCCCCCGGTTGGAGTCTCTTCCTCAATCACATAAGCGCAAAACGGAGGCGTTTTGGCCCCCACTCTTCTTTGTGGGCACGGTGGTACCGCTAGATGACCCAACCATAGCACAACGGAGTAGGCGCAAAATAGCAGTCATGCTATAGCTATATATGCACAAGTCCCTCTGTGTGCTCCAGCCGTCAGACTGACAAGGCCCGACGCTGCGAGATCGCCAATGTCTCCTCGCGGCGCGGCGGCAAAATGGTATAATTAAGACTATGAAGGCGCTCTGGATTAGCTTGGCAGCTGTAGGGGGCCTAGCCCTTGCCGGATACTTGTATGCAGCATCTCAATCGAAACCTCCAATTCCTCGTACTGCCGTACCCTCAACGTCTTCGACGACATCGGCTAGTGCCACAAGCAGCCCGACTGCCACTGCCGGCGATTGTTTGTCTCTGAATATCGGTGCCGGAGTGCCGACTCCGACCTCGGCGACTGGATACATCAAACGCATATATTCCCAAGATGACCGACTGTACATGGATATCGACTACGTTGATTGGCTTACCGAGAACACCAATACTTGTACGAATAATGACGGTACTTCTCCGGGCGGAGAAGTACCGGGGACGATTCCTATGTGCGGCCCAGACGGATATCTCGTTGTGAATCAGGACACCCAGATTCGCACGTTAGAGATCTTGCCTCAAGCACCAGTGTGCCTGCTCACGGCAACGAGCAGCGTAAACGACGGCAATGTTGGGCCGCAGCCTTTCGCTTTGTCGCAGCTGGCTGAATGTCTGGCTGCGTCGGACCGTACGGGTCAGAGCGGATCGACCGCCAATCCATACAGCCTCTATAACGGTGGCGATTGCGCGCAGACTCTCTACGACATTTCATTAAAGAGTGGCATTGTGACCGCCATCGAGGAACAGCTTCAGCCGTGATTGTATTCCGCCCTCCTTCGTATGTGCGAGTCCAGGCTCAAGAAGTTGCCCGCCGGCTCCGCCCGACCTTTCCCTTCTGTTTACTTAGGCGCGAGCCGGAGGCGTTTTGGCTTCGCCTCATTTTGGGGACAGTTGGCGCCGGGGAGAACCATTCGTAGGGTGAAACGCGCTTGAAGAAGAGAGAGGGGCCGGCATAGGATGCCGGCATCGCTCGAACGCGAAGGCGCTAAGGCTCTGAGGAGGTGGAACATATGGGCGAGGATGCCCGGCCGATCACCGACCTGCTCCATCGGCTGGCGCAGGGCGACCGGGAGGGGCTCGACGAACTCGTCGGTCTCCTCTACACGACCCTGCGGGGCATGTGCCAGTCCCATCTCGGGAGGCTGCCCGCCGGATTGCTCACCCCCACGGCGCTCCTCCACGAGCTGTACCTCGATCTAGCGGGGCGCTTCCCGGATCTCGCGAATCGCCAGAAGTTCTTCGCCTATGCGCATGCGGCGATCGAGCACCTGGCGGTGAGTGCGCTGCGCAAGGAGGGGGCGGCGAAGCGCGGGGGCGGCCGCAAGCACGTCCCCGTCGAGGAAGTGCAGGTGCGCGATGAGCGCGACGAGCTCGAAGGAGCGGAGGCAGTCGTGCTGGTCTTTGAAGTCTTGGCCCGCGTGGAGGCGCAGGACCCGGAGCTCGCCGCGGTCGTCAAGCTCCGGGTCTTCGACGGCATGAGCGAACGGGCGACCGCGGAGGAACTCGGGATCTCCCGCAAGAAAGTCCAGAGGCAATGGACAACAGCGCGGAGCCTCTTGGCGCATCTCCTCGGCGTCGAAGGGAGGACGAAGCGTGGCACCGTTTGAACGCTGGCTTGAGGTGAAGCGGATCTTCGAGGCGGCGCTCGAGGTCGAGCCGGAGGAGCGCGCCGCCTTCCTCGACCGGACCTGCGGGGAGGACCAAGAGCTGCGCGCCGAGGTCGAGGCCCTGCTTGGCGCTCCGGCGCTGCCCACCGCTGCCCTTGCTGGCCTCCTCGGCCTGCCCGGCAGACAGGACGAGCCGGACTACGCCGAGGGCGACCGCATCGACCACTTCGCGATTGTCCGCCGGGTGGGCCAGGGCGGCATGGGCGTCGTTTACGAGGCGCGGGACACGCGGAACAATGACCGGCGGGTGGCGGTGAAGGTTCTCTTCTCCCGGGCCGTGACGCTATCCCAGGACAAGCGCCTGGCAGGGCTCACGCACCCGGCGATCGTGACCTTCCACGACAGCGGCCAGACCTCGGAGGGCCTGCCGTACTTCGTCTTCGAGTTCATCGAGGGCGAGCCCATTACGGCCTTCTGCGACCGCCGCCAGCTCGCGCTGCCTGAGCGCCTCCGCCTCTTCCAGAAAGTATGCGAGGCCGTCGCCTATGCCCACCAGCGGCTCGTGATCCACTGCGACCTGAAGCCGGAGAATATCCTCGTGACCGCGACCGGCGAGCTGAAGCTCCTCGACTTCGGGATCGCGAAGGAGGTGGGCGCGGTGGGAAGTGCCGCGGGCGAGCCATCGCCCATCACGTTGCCCTTCGCGAGCCCGGAACAGGTCGCCGAGGAGGAGACGACGACGCTGAGCGACGTGTATTCGCTCGGCGTCCTCCTCTCGGTGTTGCTCACCGGCCGCCTGACCTACCGTCACGCCAGGACGGTCGCCGGACTCCGCGATGCGATCCTGCGTGAGAGACCAAGTCCTCCGAGCGAATTGGTCCTGTCGGAAGAGTCCCTGGCGAGCGGCGCCCAAGAGGCCCCGCGCTACTCCTCGCCGCCGCCGGCAAAGAGCGCGGCAGCTCTCGCCAAGCGGCTGCGGGGCGATCTCGACGCCATCGTGCTTTGCTGCCTGCGCAAAGATCCCAAAGAGCGGTATGGCAGCGTCCATATGCTCACGGATGACATCAGGAAGCACCTGGAATGCCGGCCGGTCTCGGTACGACCGGCGACCATCGCCTACCGGACGGCCAAGCTGCTCAGGCGCCGCGCGCTGCCGATCGCCCTCGCGTCCGCTGCCGTGCTCGCGCTTGTCATATTCTCCGCGGTCGTATTCATCGAGTGGCGCGAAGCCAGCCGCCAGCGCGACCAGGCGCGCACCGCAAGCACCCAGGCGAACACGGTGACCTCTTTTCTTCTAAACGTCTTCGCCTTCTACGATCCCGAGATAAGGCCCGGCAACGCCGTCACGGTCAAGGAGCTTCTGGACAACGCAACGAAGGGCCTGCCAGAGCAACTCCGCGACCAGCCGGAGACCCAGGTCAGAATCCTGAACACGCTGGCGCAAATCTATATTGATCTCGACCTCAAGGACCGCACCGAGCAGGTGCTTCAGTCCGCCCTGAAAATTGCGGGAGATAAGCTGCCGCCGAACCATCCGCTCAAAGCGGAGTCGCTGACCTGGCTCGCCGTGCTCCGGCGCGACCAGGCGCGGTACGGCGAGGCGTACAGCCTGTTGGATCAAGCGCGCCTGATTCAAGAGCCGCAAGTGCCCGCGACCGACCCGGGCTTAACCTTCACCCTGTTCGAGATGGGCGACGTCAAGGAGTACGAGACGAAGTACAAGGAGGCCGAGGCCCTCTACCGCAAATCGCTTGAGCTGCGCCGAAGAGCAACTCCGGTGGATCTGGCATCCATCGCTTCCTCGCTAAACGCGCTCGGCGAGCTGCTCGACCGCCAACATCGCACCGATGAGGGACTGCCCCTGCTGGAGGAGTGCCTTCGCCTGCGACAGCGACTCTACGGCCCGCACCACCCGCTCGTGGCGACCACGATGATGAACCTGGCGGTGCCGCTCCAATTGGCAAATCGTTTGGAAGAGGCGGAGCGCTTCCAGCGTGCCGCGGTGGAGACCTTTGCCGCCACGTTCGGCGAATACAATAACCGTACGGTCGTGGCGAGGGCAAATTTAGGCTCGTTCCTTCTGGTCACCGGAAAACTGGAGCAAGGCATCTCTGAATTGAGGACAGCGCTTCCCGCGGCCAGGACGGTTCTCGGAGTCAGCCATCCAGACACCCTCATACTCGAGGTGCAACTGGCACGCGGACTGATGCGAACCGAGCATTTTGATGAAGCGCGCAGCTTGCTTCAGGACGCCTTGACCCGCGCCGAGGCCAAGACCGACTTCCCCAAAGAGTTCTTTGCGACTATCGTCCGGGCACAGGGACAGCTTGAATTCAGAGAAGGAGCATTCGTTCCGGCGGAGCGTGATCTTCGGAGGGCGATGGACCTTTTTCTCGCGAATGGACAGGAGAAGACGAGCCATATCGTTCTTTTGTCGGCGGCGGCGAGAAAGCGCGGGATTCCGGTGAATAGCGCGGCGACCGCCAAGGCGGCCTGTTGACGAGTCGATGGCCTCCGGTTTCAGCATCATCCCCGCCGGGTGGGGGGTTGGGCGCAGGCGGGCGCTCGGCCGGCGGGAGCCGCAAGTGACAGCGGGAGGGCTTTCCGCTAGACCCAGTACCAGCGCGTAGGGAGGGGAGCGGGATGGGGTAAGAGGTTGAAACGCCTCACCTTACTGGGTATTGTTGGGTTGTCGAGACTCCAACGGACCCAGCAAAGGAGGCGTTTCAGGTGAAGAGTAGAGCGAATTTCGAGCGGCGTCAAAGGTCGATCGCGGCGCGGTTGGATCCCAGGTGGCAGCCGGAGCGGGCCGAACCCGTGCTGGAAGGCGGCAACATCGCCTATGAAGTGTCCGGGCGCACCGAAGCGATCAGCGGTGGTGGCCTGGGAATGCTGCAGGCCTTGGTGGATGTGGTCGGTCTTCGCGAGCAGATCGACGGCAACTTGCACCTGTTTCGGCGCCACATGCCGTACCACGAATCGGACCACGTGCTGGCGCTGGTGTACAACCTGCTGACCGGTGGCCGCTGCCTCGAGGATCTCGAGGCACGGCGCTCGGACGAGGGGTTTCTCAATGCCTTGGGGGCGCGTCGGTTGCCGGACCCGACGACGGCCGGAGATTTTCTGCGTCGGTTCGGCGCGGCCGACGTCTTGACGCTGATGGAAGCGATCCAGCGCGCCCGCTCGGCGGCCTGGTGCGTGCAGCCCAAGGCGGAGCGCAGGCTGGCGATTCTCGATGTCGACGGCACGATCAGCGAGACCAGCGGGGAATGCAAGGAGCGGATGGACATCTCCTACGACGGACGCTGGGGCTATGGTCCGTTGGTGGTGAGCCTGGCCAATAGCCAGGAAGTGCTCTACGTCGTCAACCGGCCAGCGAATCGCCCCTCGCACGAGGGTGCAGCCGAGTGGCTCGACCGCGGCATCGCCTGGGCGCAAACCGGAGGCGGATTCGAGCGGGTGCGGCTGCGGGGGGACACCGATTTTTCGCTGACGGAGAACTTCGATCGCTGGACGGCCGGGGACGTCGAGTTCGTCTTTGGGATGGACGCCAATCCCGCTTTCGTCGGGCGAGCCGAGGCGCTTGCGGACGACGCCTGGAAGCCCTTCACGCGGCCAAAGAGCACCGCCAAGCGGCGCCGGCCGGTCAAGGTCAAGAGGGCCGTCATCGTCGAGCGGGGCTTCCGCGACCTGGATCTGGAGCACGAGCACGTCGCGGAGATCGACTACCGGCCCCGCAAGTGCCAACGCACCTATCGCCTCGTGATCCTGCGCAAGCGGATCAAGGTCACCGAGGGGCAACTCCGGCTGGCTGATGAGATCCGCTACTTCTTCTACATCACGAATCTCCCGCGGGAGCACTTCGGCACAGCCGCAGTGGTCCGCGAAAACAACGCTCGATGCAACCAGGAAAACTTGATCGAGCAACTCAAGAACGGGGTTCATGCCACCCGCATGCCGGTGGCAGAATTTGATGCCAACTGGGCCTATCTGGTGATCGCTTCGCTGGCCTTGAACCTCAAGGCGTGGGCCGGCCTCTTGCTACCCCGCAAGCTCGGAGCGCGGGCGATCCTGCGGATGGAGTTCCGTCGCTTCCTCAACGAGCTGATCCTGCTGCCAGCGCAGATCCTCCGCAGCGGTCGCAGACTGATCTTCCGGCTGTTGGCGATCAATCGCTGGGTGCCTCTCTTGCTCGACGGCACACGCGCGCTTAAACGACGATGCCTCGCCTAATCGCTACCGTCGCTTTCGCGCTGCCACGTTGCTTTGTTGGAACAAGTCTGTCCCAAATCAGCCCTCTTACAACGTCCGGCTCTGCCGACAGGCCGCGAGGGGCAGTTCAGCCGGCATTAAGTGCGAGGGCGAATCTCTTGAGAGGCGAAAGTCCGGCGCAAGATCGCGGTGGAAGATATCGACTGCGACGCTCCGCCCTCCAGGCGGCCGTTACGCGCTTGTTTTGGGGCTAGAAGGGTGGCGCTGCCAAGAGACAGCGAAGGCCCAGGGACTCGACTTGGCCGGTCACCCTGGGCCTTCTTTCAGAAGCACGGCGTTGCCACCGCGTCCTACCCCGCAGTATCGCCGGGATTCTGAGCGCCGTCTAGCCCCTTCGGCAGCCGAAAGGGCTGTCGATGCGGGAGGACTTCCGGCTGTTTGCTTGCGCTCGGTGTCACCGGTTGGTGGCGATCTGCTCGTTTTGCGATCGCGGCCAGTGGTACTGCGGCAGATCCTGCTCGCTGGAGACTCGTCGGGAGCTGTCGCGAGCAGCGGGACGGCGCTATCAAGCCACCCGGCAGGGTCGCCGGACACACGCGGCCCGGCAGGCACGATTGCGCCAAAGGCAGCAGCGCGCACCAAGCCCACAAGAAGAAGTGACGCATCAGGGTACCCCCGAGATGGCGAAGGGGATCACACTGCGAGTCGTGGTCGCCGAGCCATCGTTTACGGACAGCTGGCGGGTGTTGCAGGTGGAGAGCGCGGCGGAGCGACGCTGGGTCCTGTGCCACTTCTGCGGCAGCCGTTGTCGTCCCTACGCCCGACGTGAGCCGCTGCGGTGGCGCCGGCGGGTTCGACGGCGAGGCCTGACAGAAAGGTCTGGCGATGATCTCTGCTGAGCAGCAGGCCAGGATATTGCGGTTGTACCACGCTGAGAAGTGGCCGCTGGGCACCATCGCTCGCCATCTCGGAGTGCACCACACCACGGTGCGGCGGGTGGTCGTGCGTGGCGGAGCACCTGAGGCGGCGCAATCGCAGCGGCCCTCTCAGGTCGAGCCATTCCTGGCCTTCATCCTGCAGACCTTGGAGCAATATCCGTCGCTCCACGCCAGCCGGTTATTCGAGATGGTCAAGCAGCGAGGCTATCCCGGCCGGCCTGATCATTTTCGGCACCTGGTGGCGTTGTACCGGCCGCGAGCTTCGGCCGAAGCCTACCTGCGGCTCCGGACCCTACCCGGCGAGCAGGCACAGGTAGATTGGGCGCACTTCGGCAAGCTCCGCCTCGGTTCGGGAGTGCGTCCGCTCGTTGCTTTCGTCATGGTGCTGAGCTGGTCGCGCCAGATCTTCCTGCGGTTTTTCCTCAGCGAGCGCTTGGAGAACTTCCTCCGCGGGCACCAGGCCGCCTTCGATGCCTGGCGTGGGACAGCGCGGGTCCTGCTCTACGACAATCTCAAAAGCGCGGTGCTCGAGCGCCGCGGCGATGCCATTCGCTTCCATCCAACGCTGCTCGACTTTGCCGGCCACCACCGCTTCGAGCCGCGGCCCGTGGCGGTCGCACGTGGTAACGAGAAGGGCCGCGTCGAGCGCGCCATCGGCTATGTACGCCGATCCTTTTTCGCCGCCCGGAAATGGTTGGACCTGGAGGATCTCAACGCCCAGGCCGCGCAATGGTGCGACGGAGTGGCCGCCGACCGCCGTTGCCCGGAAGAGCCGACGCTCACTGTGCGAGAAGCCTTTGCACAGGAGCGTCAAGCGCTCCTCGCGCTGCCCGACACGGCCTACCCGACGGAAGAGCGGCTGCCGGTGCAGGTGGGCAAGACGCCCTATGCGCGCTTCGACGGCAACGATTACTCGGTGCCGCACACTCACGTCCGACGGACCCTGGTGGCGGTCGCCACTCTCAGGCAGATCCGCCTGCTCGACGGTGTCGAGGTGGTGGCGACACACGCCCGCAGCTACGGCCATAGGGACCAGATCGAAGACGTAGCGCACCTCGAGGCGCTGGTGAGCCACAAGCGCGCCGCCGCAGCTCAACATCGCGGTCTCGACCGGCTGCACCATGCGGTGCCCAGAAGCCAGGAACTTCATCGACTGCTGGCACAGCGTGGAGCGCCTCTCGGCAGCGCGACCGCAGCGCTGTTACGCCTGCTCGACCACTACGGCGCCACCGAGCTCGATCTCGCGATCACCGAAGCCATCGACAAAGGCTCGCCGCATCCCCATACGGTGCGCCTCGTGCTCGAGCGCCACCAGCGCCAGCTCGGGACGCCGCCACTGCTCCCTGTCCAGCTCCCCGCCGATCCGCGCGTCCGTAACCTGGTCGTGCGGCCCCATGAACTGGCCAGCTACGACTCCCTGGCCGAGGAGAACCCCGATGACGGCGACAGCCTCTGATGCACTGCGCCAGCGGGCGCAAAAGCTCGGCTTTTACGGTCTGCTCAGCGACTGGGAAGCGGTCGCGACCGCGCCCTGGATCGAGGAGCTCCTGCGCCGCGAAGAAGCCGGCCGCCAGCAGCGCAGCCTCGAACGTCGCATCCACAACAGCAGGATCGGTCGCTTCAAGCCCATGGCCGACTTTGACTATGCCTGGCCGACCAAGATCGACCGCGAGCAGATCGAAGACCTCTTCACTCTGGGCTGGGTCAACGAGACCGCCAACGCCATTCTCGTCGGACCCAACGGCATCGGCAAGACCATGATCGCCCAGAACCTCGCCTACCAGGCGGTGGTGCGTGGCGCCACGGCCCTCTTCGTCACAGCCAGCGAACTGCTCAACGACCTCGCCGCTCAGGAGGCCACTTCGTCGCTGCAACGACGACTCAGGCGTTATTGCTCGCCGCAGATCCTCGGCATCGATGAGCTGGGGTATCTGTCCTATGACAATCGCCACGCCGACCTGCTCTTCGAGGTGGTCACTCGTCGTTATGGGAAGAAATCTACGCTGATCACGACCAACAAGCCCTTTGCCGAGTGGAACGAGGTCTTCCCGAATGCCAGCTGCGTCGTTACGCTCGTCGACCGGCTCGTCCACCATGCCGAGATCGTCCAGATCGACGGCGGGTCCTACCGCCTCAAAGAAGCCAAGGACGACGCCACCCGCAAGTCCAAGGATCGCGCCACCCGCAGGCGCCACAAGCCCGCCTGACCATCGCCTCCGATCACACCACATGACCTACGCCCAAAAAGTGCTGGCACTCTATCAACGACTCCCCGGCACCCCTCGGCATCCTCGGCGAGCCGATCGAGACCTCGCCCTGGCACTCCAGCAATCAGGGGTTTCCTTCGAACTCGTCAAAGCCGCTCTCCTCCTTGGCTGCGCTCGCCGCGTCCCGGCCGCCGGGTCTCAGCCTACGCCGATCGTCATCCATTCCTTGCACTACTTTCTGCCCATCGTCGACGAACTCCAGCAGCAGCCTCCCGACCCTGCCTACGTCGTCTACCTCGAGGACCAAGTCCGCAAACATCGCAGCCGGGGACAATCCGCTTGAGGCTGGCGGTCGCCGCGCTATTCACCGGAATCCCGCGCTTCCTCGCCGCCGCCGACATCTTTCGACGGGCAACGAGCTTGGAGACACTCTGGTGAGGCTCAATAGGTATTCGGAGGCCGAGCCGCTCCTCGTGGCCTTCCAAGCTCATGCGGGAGCTGGCGAACAAAAGAAAGCGCTGGCAAGCCTGCTGCGCCTCTACGTTGAGTGGGGCAAGACGGACAAGGCCGAGCAGATCCGCAAGCTATCCCTTCGCAACGATCCCGCTACAGCTTCACCGTCTCCCCGCTGAAGGGCCGGGTCATGGACCCGTCCACCATGAGCCGCACATAGATCTCGTGGTTCGGGAGATTGGTGAGGTCCGAAGCCTCGAACTCCGGGGAAAACTCCTGCGCCAAGATCCGGGCATCGGTCGGCCCCACCCGGAAGGTAATGAGGGTGCCGACGTTCCCCAGGATCGCATGCCGGATGTCCGGGTCGAGCTGGTCGAGGTATTGATTGGCGAGGACGAGGGAGACCCGGTACTTCCTCAGCTCCGAGAGCATGGCCGTTAGGTTCTTCGTAGCAAAGGTCTGGAACTCATCGAGATACAGGAAGAAGTCCCGGCGGCGCTCCTCCGGCAGCTCCGCCCGCGCCAGGCCATGCAAGGAAATGTGGGCGACAAGCAAGGACCCGAGGAGCATGGCCGGCCCTTCTCCGAGCCTGCCTTTGGAGAGGTTCACGAGGAGCACCTTGCCCTCATCCATGATCCGGCGCAGGTCGAGGCTATGCCTGCTCTCGGCGAGGACAGAGCGCATCTTGGGATCGGTGAGGAATGCCCCGAGCTTGTTCTCCAAGGGTGCGACCACAAGGGAGCGGAGACTCTTCGAGTATTCCCCGTACTCGTCCTTCCAGAAGGAGCGCACGGCACGGTTCGTGACTCGCTCCACCGCTCGCTCGCGGTATGCGGGATCGTGAAGGAGACGGCCCACGTCTCCAAGGGTCGCCTCCGGCTGTTCGAGGAGAGCAAAGAGGGCGTTCCGTAGAAGATGCTCCACCCGTGGCCCCCAGGAGTCGAGCCAGGTCTTCTTGAAGACTTCGACGAGGCCCGCGACCGCAAGGGAGCGCTTCGATGGCGGCACGGCGGCCAGGGGGTTGAAGCCGAGGCCATCGCCCGAAGCCGGATCGAAGAGCACGAGATCCGCTCGGCGAGGCGCCGGCAGCCAAGCCGAGAGCCGCTCCACGAGATCGCCGTGCGGGTCCACGACTGCGCAGCCATCGCCCTTGCCGATATCCTGCCGTAAGAGCGTCTCAAGGAGGGTGGACTTTCCTGTCCCCGTCTTCCCGATCACATACATATGCGAGCGGCGATCGGCGCGCTGCACGCCGAAGAGGCGGCGGTTGCCGCGGAAATTGGTGCGACCGAAAAAGGAGAGGTGGTCAGAGGGAAAAGACATCACTCCATTTTTCGTCCTTACGACGCTTCGCGGAAGACTGCGAATTGTGCCTTCGGCGGAAACACGGACTCAAGGATCGCGCCCGCATCACAAGTGAGGAACAGTCACGCAGTAATCCGTCGTGCGCGAATTACCTCCGGCGCCTGTTCGCCGAGTAGGTTGCCCAGAGAAAAAACGCAGCGACGACGCCAGCACTAATCCACGCAGGAGTCGGATCGGTCTTGGGCTCCAATCCTAGCAGAAGCGTGATGGTCGCATACGAGGCTGCCTCGACGATTCCGCAGAGGACCGTTGGGTTTCCGACCAGGCTACCCACTAGGCCACCTCCTACACAAACACCAATAAAGCCTGCGGGAAATGCAAGCCAAGGCGAGACGGCAGCCCCCAAGGCGCCCGCTCCATACGCACCGGCGATCAGACCGGCCAAGATCAACGGGAACGATCCAAATGTCAGTATCGTTTCTCCAATGGAGTCTGGACGACCATCACCACCTGAGAATTGCAGTCTGTGAGGAACCAAGTCTGTTGGGCGGATGTGCCACATAAGTCATTTCCTCCTCTGATGGGCAACCGATCATTCTACATTCAGCCCGGCTGCTCTACCAAATGGCTACGGGTCTCTGTGTCAATGTGCAAACGTATCTATCTCTCAGAGATGCTCGGCCGTCCGTCCGCGAGCACCCTCGCGAAGCCCAGGGCATCGAAGATGTTCATGCGCGCGTCTTCCGTGGTATAGGCTTTGCGCCGCCTCGGCAGCCGGGGCGCGAGCACCGGGAAGATCTCCGCGAGCTTTACCGCCACCTCGTACTTGCTCCTCCGCGGCGCGAAGGTATTTTGGACCGCGAGGCGGGCGACGCGCTCTATCGGCACTCCGCGCTTCTGGGCCAGGTGCTCTACCGACTTGATCTCCCTGCGCGCCCGCTTGCGGCGCCGCGCGCCGCGCGCGGCAAGATCCTCGACGACGAGCAAGGACGGCTGGTAGCGCGAGAGGAGATCACCCACCTTGCGGCGGAGGTCGCCGCTCTTTGGGGGAGCGTTCTTCATGCCCCAATCTACGAGAAAGTCCGGCGTCTCAAGGACGGCGAAGGCAAAGCCCTTTCTCGTGGGATCAATCGCCATGATGATGGTCTCCGGCCGCAGGTTCGGCATGTCAGGCAAGAGCGTGGATTGCAGCGCCCACTTTCGCTTGCCGCCGCTCCCTCTCTGCTTTCATCTTGCGGCGGCGCTCTTCGACCGACTCCCGCATCTCTTCGTAACTGCCGTGGAAGAGCTTCGCGACGGGAACGCCAAGCGCCGCCTCATAAGCGAGCCCGGTCTGAAGAGTGGGTATGCGGTTCCCGGTTTCGTAGCGAGATACCTTCGCAGCGGTTGCGGCGCCCAAGAGATGCGCCAGCTCCTCCTGGGTCAGGTGCGCATGCCGGCGATAGGAACGCAGATAATAGTTGAGTGGCCGTCCGTGGATATTCGTCATGGCAGAAAGAATAAGCGGCGGGCGAAGTCCTGTGGAGAGAGCGAAACTTGCCGCAGGCGGAAAGTCCTCGAGACAGAGACAACTGTGAGATCTATCCCACCGCTGCCGAACAAATCACAGGCTGACACAAAGACACCTGCATATTATCCCACAATACGTTCATTATGTCAATGATTAGCAGCGAGAGATTGGTTGTGGCCCGGGGACATCGGGACATTGGGGACGTTGTAAAGGAATGAGAAATATAAGAAGTTGCGACCGGGAATCCATTGCGCCGCATAGCTCACCCATGTTCCCCGGGGCTTTTGATGTCCTCCACGTCCCCCTTGTCCCCAGTTGGTACGCCATACTTCTCAAAGAGCCGGGTGAGCATCGCTCCGTCCGCGTCCGGGATCACGAAGACGCCGCCGTGGCGCTTCTCGGGGTGCAACCCGAGCTTGCGGCGCAGGAGGTAGCCAACCCACTTCGGGGAGACCTTGCGGTCGTAGTCGTTCTCGTGGCGATCGGCGAAGAGCGCGGTAATCTCTTTGACTGAGAGCGGGGTCTCCGCGGCGGCCAGGTCGCGGATGACTTCGAGGAGCTGCGCCTCCGTCTCCATGCCCCGGTCGGCGACGAGCTGCCGCTCGTAGCCGCGAGCCAGGTCCCGGAGACGCACTCTGGCTTCCTCGTCCTCGATCGTAGAGATGAGCGGCGAAAGGATCTGCGCCAGGCGGGGCTCGAGCTGCCGATCGGCGGCAGCGGTGAGATCGCGCGGTCGGGTCCGGTTGCGGCAGCGGAAGAGGAGGAGCTTGTTGCGGAGCTCGCGGGCTTCGTCTCGGAGCGCGGCCGGCAGGTTCAGCGGTATGTCCTCGCGCAAGGGCCGCCCGCCCATCTCTTCGGTGAGGCACCGGCTCTCAAGCGCCTTGTCCTCGAAGAAGCCCCGGGTGGCGACGAGCTTCGGGCCGAAGACCGCGTAGGCCCGCGGGTCGAACTCGCGGCGGGAGCCGGCCTCGGAGCGAAGGACCGGGAAGCCCCTGGCGTTGCCGTTATTCAGGATCTTCACGATCTCGGCCTTCTCGTCGGACAGGCGGAAGTCCGCCTCATCCACGATCAGGGTTCCCCGGAAGGCATCGAGGATGCGGAAGATGGGCGAGACGGTCGAAGTCCCCGAGGCGAAGATCGGCTTGTAGCAGAGGGAGCCGACCGCGAGGAGGAAGCGGCTCTTGCCGCTCCCGTAGTCGCCGCGGACCCGGAGGTAGGGCAACTCCTCGAAGGCGTCATAGAGCCAGGTGAAGAGCACGTAGGAGGCAGCCAGCTCCTCGAAAGGTGGCGAGAGATCCACGTAGCGGTGGATGAAGGCGCGCACGGCAGCAAGCAGCTCGCCGTCTGTCCCGTACTCCTCGGGCGCCGAGGGCAGGAG
Organism: uncultured Acidobacteriota bacterium; assembly: GCA_963732005.1. Lineage (GTDB taxonomy): Bacteria > Acidobacteriota > Thermoanaerobaculia > Multivoradales > UBA5704 > JASLEW01. Next base: position 476,743 of record CAVSXT010000005.1, on the reverse strand, counting down.
CACCACCTCATGCACGAGGAGATTGTTTCGGGGACTCATGGGCACGAGGCGGCCAGCCGCGGTCTCGATCGAGGGCTCTTCGGTCCAGCTCCCCGACTCGTAGCGGACAAAGGCGGTAGTGCCGGCTTCGGGGTCATAGACCATCTCGACCACAACGCCGCCAGGCAGGACCGCGCCGGCCGAAGCTATCCCGCGCTCCTTTGTGCGGTCTTCCTCGCCGCTCATGCCTTCCGCCATTTCTCCAATCGGTCGAGCGCAGCAAAGAAGCCAAGACCTTCCTTGGCCTTCAGGAACGCGATCTGATCGCCATGGGCGCCGCAGGCGAAGCAGTGATAGGTATCGGAGAGGGGGAAGACGGCGAGCGAAGGCCGGCGGTCCTCGTGGAAAGGGCAGCGGCCCATGAGGACGCGGCCGGCGGGTTGGAGCTTCACGTAGGTACCGACCACCTCGGCAATCCCCACCAGCTTCTTCGCGCCCTGGACGCGCTTGTACCCGCGGGGAGAGAGCGCGGGATAGGGCGAGGGCGGCTTGCTTCTTCCGATCCGCTCCTCGGAGAGCGGCTCGGCAGACTTCAGGAGCGCCTCGAAGTCCGCGGCGGTGTGCTTCAGGCGGACGAAGTAATCGGTGAGGTCGCCCTTCTCGCCCACCTCGGCGGGGAGAGTCACGATCCGGGCGTGCTGGATGAAACGACCTACCCGCTCGGCGCCGTTCTTGCCGGCCTCGTCCAGGTCGAAGCAGACGTAGACCTCGGGGATGCCGAAGAAGAACCTGACCCACTCTTCGGGGAAGGCCCCGGCGCCGCCGGTAGAGGTCAGGCCATGGAAGCCATGGGTCTCAAGGACAAGGCGGTCGAACTCGCCCTCGCAGATCACGATGCGCTCGGGTTGATTCTGGAAGATCTCCTGGCCGTAGAGGGTGACCCGGCTGCCGGGAGCGGACATCATCTTGGGACTTGCGCTGTCTTCCGGGTCGCGGGCCAGCCGGAAGGAGACGATAGCGCTGTCGCGGCTCTTTATCGGGATCGTGATGCGGAAGCCGTTCCAGCCGAGGAGGTAGCGACAGATCACGTCATCGGAGAGTCCCCGAGTTTCCATGAGGTAGGTGCGGATGCGCGCAGGGAGCCGGCGATGGTAACCGAGAGCTGTGGAGAAGTGATCGAAGACGGCGCGGGTGAAAGACATGCCTTGAGGGTAGCCGGCGGGCGGAGAGCGACAAGGAAGCCCTGCTTGCCGAGGGCGGAACATTGCCGTATCTTCGCCATTCTTGACGCGCGCAAGCGCTTCCCGGTATCTTCTCGGCCCGTCGACGACCTTGGAGGATCAGCTCATGGCCGAGAACGCGAAGGACGCTCCACCGAGCGGGCGACCGCATGTGTGGAGCTTTTAGGCGGCGGTCCTCGTGGCGATCATCGGCACCGCGGGGACGGTCGTGGTCGGCATCCAGAAGGGCCACTCCGAGGACCAGCGCCAAGACCTCGAAGCCCGCATCCAGACGCTCGAAGCCGACCACACGAAGGATCAGTCCCGCATCGAGGCCTTGACCGCGGAGCTTGCTGTGGCGCGCGGCGGGCGCGGGCAGCAGGGATCGGGACCGGCGGCCCCGAAGGGCAGCGCCTCGCCGGCGGCAACTCCCGCACACGGGCAGGTCTCCGGCGACCCGCGGGTGCAGTCGATCGAGGATTACGTCTTCACTCTGGACGCCTGCCGGCGGCAGAGCGCCGACATCTACTGCTGGATCGTCGTCCGAAACGACGCCGCGGATCGCGAGCTCCGGGTTTCCTCCGAGTCGCGCGTCATCGCCGACGATGGCACGCCGTACATCGAGAGCAGCCGCGTTTTCGGCGACCGGGAGGCCGGACCCTTCGAGAACAACTTGTACATGCAGCTTGCGACCGGCGTACCGACGCGCTTCGGCCTACGGTTCAAGGGCTTGGCGCTGAAGGCACAGCACCTCTCCCTGGTGGAAGTCGTGACGCAGGGCTTCCGGGTGCAGTTCCGGGATGTACCCGTGAGCTGACCGCGTTTCGTCGCCGCGCGACCTCCGCATACCACGAATCGATCTCGATTCCAAGATGGCGGCGCGTAGAGGTCCAACCGCCTGGAGCGCGTCTATAATTGCGGCATGCCCGATTCAAATGAACCACGACAAGAGCACCAGGTTCAACTGAGCTTCCCTGAGCTAAGGATGATCCCTCAATATAGTGACACTATGCGAAGAGGTTCGCTTGTTTCCAGAAGGCCGTGACCAGCGTCGGCCGGCGACGCATTCGGCGGAGCGCTCGTTTGGCCGCGTCGCTGAGCTGCCACAGCTCCCGGGGGCAGAGATTCGGGATCTCGCGCGACTTGAGATAGCCCCAGATGTGCTCGACGGGGTTGAGTTCGGGAGCGTAGCCAGGGAGGAATTCGAGGGTCAATCGCTCGCCCTGGCTGGCGACGAAGTCCCGCACGGCAATGCTGCGGTGGCCGGGCAGCCCGTCCCAGATGACGAGCAGGCGCCGCCGCAGGTGGCGCTGCAAGTGCTGCAGAAACTCGATGATCTGCGGCGCCTTGATGGACCCCGGGAAGAGCTTGAAGTAGAAGTTCCACCAGGTGATCCCAGCCATCATCGACAACGTCTTCCAGCGGAAGTGGTACTGCAGCACTGGCGTCTGGCCGCGCGGTGCCCAAGTGCGATAGCGGTGCGGGCGCTCACTCAGTCCACTTTCATCGACGAAGACGATGGTTTTTCCTTGTCGGGCGGCGTTTTTTTTAGCTCCGGCCAGCGCACGCGCTGCCACCGCCGAATGGCCGTCTCGTCGCGCTCCAAGGCACGGCCCGCTGGCCGCTGTGGGCTCCATCCCAGCTCGTCGCGCAGAATCCGCCAGACGTGGCCGGTGGAGAACTTCACCCCGCACTCGCGGTGGATGAGGTCGGCCACACGCCAGGCGGTCCACAAACTCGCCCCGTATCCCAGTGCCTCAGGGCCGAGCTTGAGAGCCTCCTCGATGCGGCGCAGGTCGTCGGCGGTCAGTCGCGGCTTGCGCCCTGCCCTGCCCGCCTGCTTGAGCGCCACTCGCCCTCCCGAAGCCAGCTCCTTGGCCCAGCGGTTCACCGACTGTCGGTGCACACCTACTCGTCGCGCCACCTCGGCTTCTGGGTACCCTTTCTCGAGCAACCGTGCCGCCTTCATGCGCCGCTGCTCGAGGGCTTTGAAATCACGTCGCACCCCGGCTGGATTTCCCATGCCGAGGATGGTACCAGATTTAGAGTCGCGTGTCACTATATTCAGGGAATCTCTTTAGTGCCTCCTGAATGGCTCACGCAGGAGAACTCCTGGCTTTGGATTGCCTGCTATCACTCAATGCGGATCAGGAAGGAGCATCTTGTTGAGAAGCTGCGAACGATCGAGTTGTCAGATGCAAGAGTCGTGTTGTTCTACGGCTCGCCCAGCTATCAGCCGCCTCCTACCTTGACGGACATACAAAGCACCTACCCGCCCGCCTTTCATCTGCACGTTACCGAGCAGAGAGTTGGGATGGAAGGTGCCTATGCCATGATGATCCTCCGCTATCAACCGCCAGCAGAGACCGAGTACGACGCCCGCGTACGGGAACTCACTCTGCGTTCTCTGCTCGCTACGGCGCTCGGCGAGAATCTAGTCTATCACCGCCTCTACCACTATCCTATCAGGGAAGATAAGCCCGAGGCTCAGCTCTACGGAGAGCCTCTCCGAAACCCTCTTTCCGACCCTGAGCCGGATATCTCAGACGCGGGCCTGAGAAAAGTTACGGATCTTTCCGCGGCAATCGATGCCATTGAGGAACATCAACGCAACCGGATTCGGCTCTCGCTCCGATGGCACGGCGAAGCACGCGACGGCGCGGGCGTTGAATCCTTCGTCAATGAGTGGGTAGCGCTCGAAGCCCTCGGCATGACGGCTCAAAAGAACGTTGCGCCTCTTGAGGAGGCACTCGCCCAGGCATACGGTATCTCCACCACGGAAGCCAATAAACGATTCCAGGTCAGGTCCCTTTTTAGCTTTCGTAGCCAGATTTTACATCAAGGCCATATCCCTGGGATTCATTCCGATTTGCTGGACTATCTGCGTGCGCTATACAAGGACATTCTTTGGCAAAGGGTCGGCTTCCCTTCTGAAAAAGCCGCGGAGGCCGTACTTCAGAGACCGGGATTCGACCTAAAGCCGCTGTTGAAGTTAGGGAAGTGATGGGCTCAGGCGGCCCTCACTACATCGCTCGATTGCCTGAATGAAAGGCGCTGCCGCGCGATCTCCGCGTACCGCCGATCGATCTCGATCCCGAGGAATCGGCGGCCCAAGTCCTTCGCCGCCCGGCAGGTCGTGCCCGAGCCGGCGAAGGGATCGAGCACGAGCTCGCCTGGCTCGCTGCTCTTTCCTATTAGGTAGCGAAGCATCTCCTCCGGCTTCTCGGTGGGGTGTTCCCGCCTGCGGCCGGCGCGCTTGAAGAAGAGGACATTCGCTTCCCGGTGCCCGTTGAGGCGCCGGCGGCCCTTGTGTCCAAAGAGCAGATACTCGGTGCGGTTCGCGTAGTCGCCCCCGAGGTCGCCGGCCGTGTGCTGGTCTTTGACCCACACGAGGAGGCGCTTCACCTTGAACCCGGCGGCGGCCATCTCCGCGCGGAAGGTGGCAAGTCCGTACTCGTTGCAGAAGAGGTAGGCGTGGGTGTCGGGCCTGAGAACCCGGTACGCCTCCTGGATGAACAGCCGGAACCAGGAGAGGTCGGTGTCGCCCACGATCGGGCGGCCTCCGGCGCGCGAGCGGTAGCGCATGCCGTAGGGCGGGTCGGTGAGGAGAAGGTCTACCGACTCGGCCGGCAGCCGGCCGAGAATTGTGCGGCAGTCGCCCTGGATGATCTTGTCTACGAAGCTGTGAGGCACGGCTTGGATTCTCGACTGCCGGGGAGCGCCGGCCAAGAGAGCCTTTGTTGCCGGGGCGGGTCATCCTCCTCTCCCCTCCAAGACCACGCCCAAGAGTAAATAGGCGCTATTTCAGCATATGCGTTGACAGACACCTACGCCGTGCTCCATAATGTTGGCCATTGAAGATCCGCGAGGTTCGCGACCGATCCGCACCGGCCCAGGGGACGCAACCTCTTTGGGCTATACTCGCCGATGGCAGGGAGGACCAGGTGAAACCACCCGAAGAAGACAGCGCGGGGCAGATCAACGACACCATCCAGATCAGACTCAAGAAGGAGAACAAGACAGCGGTCGACCCGGTGACCGCAACTCATTGGCTCATCGAGGCTGGACTTCGGGATGCTCTCGAAACCCGGCCCGGCAGCTTTCTTCGGAGGATGTGCCGGCAGGGTCTCGTTCTCGGCGCGGAGAAGACCGGAACTACCTGGAAAATACATAGAACGACGCACCCTAAACGCAAATAAGGAGAGTTATCGCCATGTCCTCTGGCCAGCCGATCAACCAACCACCGGCTCCGCCGCCATCACAGCCAGCTCCTTCGGCGCCATGGGCTGACGAAAAGGCAAACACTCAGGACCGCGAGCGAGACTCCGTCAAGAATGCAAAGCTGTCAGATCAGGATCTGACGCTCGTTCGAGACCGTCTTTATCGCATGATCGACTATGCATTTAAGCGTCAGGATTGGTATGTCGATCAGTCTCATCGGCTTCTCCAAATAGGCTTGGCACTTATGGCAAGCGGAGTTGCCGTCTGCGCCCTATTCTTGAAAGCTGACGGCCTTTCCGTTCCGACCTTCGTGCTTTCTTGGCTTCTTGGTATCTTTCCCTTCGCGACAGGCTTGATCTTGACTTATCTGTATTCTCGGCAGCTAGAACTCGACCATCCCTACCGCAAGATCGTGGATATCACAAGCTGGTATTTCATATATCGCTTTCCTCGCTCCTTAGCACTCTCCATCAGCAGTAAGCCTGCTGAGGCTCGTGCCCAGATTGAGGAAGTAGCGAGTTTCATTACAGTGTTTTTCGATCGCTGGCTCTCGCTAGCCAAAGAAGATCTTGGTTTTCTACGTGAGGATCTAGAGCAAGTCGCCATACTTATGATCCTTCAACGCTATCGTTATCAGCAGGTCAAGACTATGGCGAACTGGCTCTTTCGCGGCCTGCTAGCCACGGGTGCCGTATTCCTCATGCTGGTTGCTTCCTACGCGACATTCGACTTTCCACACCGCCAATCGTCGGTGCCTGTCGCAGGTCAGGCTGCACCTCCTATCATCTTATCGCCTAGCGGAACGCCAGGAGTAACAAGTCCAGGTCCAGCAGCGACGCCAGTACCTCAAACCAACAGCGCACCAACGGCCCCGGGAAAGCCAACTCCGCCTCCGCCGCACTCAACTAAGCCACATCTTTGAAAGACACCTTGAACGCACGAGCGCATTTCCTTCGAGCCCCCAATGAGCTTTGCGCGTTGCGCGATCTCCTCGGCCTGATCCTCTCGCACGGGACCAGGAACGGGAATTATCTAGAAATCCTCAGTTGTCTTATATCAATCGAATTCGCCGAGAGCCAATGGCTTAGGTACTGTTCTCTTCGGGATGAATACCTGAGACTCGGCGGAGAGGTTGTTGACAAGGGGTGGGCAAGGGCAACGCGGGTCTACACAACACAAACAGATAAGCCGACAAAGCCAAGCTATTTGAGGCGCCTGAGGCACTACCCGGATACGCCCCGGAGGAAGCCATCCTCTGTTGCTGGCCTTGATCAGCTGGATAAGATTAGCCATGACCTGGGCAGAAAACCCGGTCTCAGCAACCTTTCCTTCGTGATCCTTCGGCCAGCCGACCTTCACGATCAGTTCCGGCCGGGTTACGTTCCGTGCGCCATAGCAGGGGATTTCAAGTTTCGCGGCGGTCGCCTCGATCTGAATGTGATGTTTCGTACCAGTGACGCTCTCGGCTTGGGCTATGCAGATATCTATTACACGAGGCAAATGCAGCTGGATGTTCTGGCCGAGGCACAGAAGCGAACCGAGCGCCGCGATCTGATACATGCAGAGCCTGGCTGCCTGAATCTTTATTTGGCGCGTGCCTATGTAGAGCGCACTCATAAGATCTCGTCGAAGGTTGCCTCGGGAACCACCGTAAAGCGAACCTCTCTGATCCCCCTAGCCGAGGGACTGATACGAGAGTTGGAAATCCAGACGGCTTGTTAGTGTTCAAGAGTTTCTGAGGTAACCTCGGTACACGACTACTTGCATTTCTCCCTCCTGGAGGTAGCCTGGAGCCCGAAAGGTCGAATCCGTTCACATTATTCAAATGCCAGAGATGTTGCTGTTCCGCGCACGGAAAGAATTGCCCGCTCCCGCTCCTCGACCGCCCGGCATACGCTTCGGCGCATGCAGCTCAAGGACGACGACCTCAAGGAGTTTGTGGCGATCTGGAAGCGCGTCTTCAACGAGGAGATCTCGCTGGCCGATGCGCGCCACCGCGCCTCGCAGCTCGTCACCCTCTATCTCGCGCTCGCCAAGCGCCTACCCGAGGAAGCAGATCATCCCGCAGCTCATCCACCCATCCCGTTATGAAATACTTCCTCTACTGCCGCAAGTCCTCTGAGGCCGAAGACCGCCAGGTGCTCTCGATCGAATCGCAGAAGAGCGAGATGGCGCGCCTCTCGGCCGGCTGGACCGGGGACGCGATCGTCGCGACCTTCGAGGAGTCCATGAGCGCCCGCAAGCCCGGCCGGCCTGTTTTCGAGGAGATGCTGCGCCGCGTGGAGAAGGGCGAGGCAGATGGCATCATCGCCTGGCACCCCGACCGCCTGGCGAGGAACTCGGTGGACGGCGGCCGGATCATCTTTCTCCTCGACAAGGGCTCGCTCAAGGACCTGAAGTTCGCGACGCTCACCTTCGAGAACAACCCGCAGGGCAAGTTCATGCTCTCGATCATCTTCGGGTACTCCAAGTATTACGTGGACTCTCTCTCTGAGAACATCCGGCGCGGCATCCGCACCAAGCTCGAAAAAGGCTGGCTCCCGAACATGGCCCCGACAGGCTACCTGAACGACCGGGAAGGACGCACGATCGTCCCGGACCCGGAGCGCTTCCCCTTGATGCGGCGCATGTGGGACCTCATGCTCACCGGCACGTACTCGCCCCGCCAAATCCTCGAGATCGCGAGCGACCAATGGGGCCTGCGCACAAAGAAGCGCAGGCGAACGGGCGGCAAAGCGCTTACCCTCGGCGCCCTGTACAAGATGTTCGGCCAGCCCTTCTACGCGGGCGTGATCGAACGCCACGGCACGACCTATCCCGGCAAGCACGAGCCCATGGTCACCCTCGAAGAGTTCGAGCGTGTCCAGGCGCTCCTTGGCCGCCCCGGCCGGCCGCGACCGAAGGAGCATGTCTTCGCCTTCACCGGGCTCATCCGCTGCGGGGCCTGCGGCTGTGCAGTGACCGCCGAGGAGAAGGTGAAGCCCTCGGGCCTGCGCTTCGTCTACTACCACTGCACGCGCAAGAAGAAGCCAGCCTGCACGGAGCCCGCCATCGCTCTCCCCAAGCTCGAGGAGGCGATCCTCAAGTTCCTGTCCGAGCTCTCCGTGCCGGAGGAGATCCATCGGTGGGTCCTTGGCCGTCTCGAAGACGCGGCAGGCGAAGAGACATCGATCGATTCCCTGGGCCGGCGCTCCGCCGAGGCCGCGACGGCAGCGGTCCTCAAACAGCTCGACAACCTGACCGTGATGCGGGTCCGGGAACTCATCTCCGAGGAGGAGTTCGTGAAGCAGCGGGAGGCGCTGAACCGCGAGAAGCTCCGCTTGACTCAGCAGGCGGAGGCGATACCCCAAGGATGGTTAGAACCGGCCAAGATGCTCGTTTCATTCAATCTTCGCGCGATTTCCTGGTTTCAGACCGGAGAAATTGAGATCCAGCGCCTTATCCTCGCGGTTGCGGGATCGAAATCGACCCTCAAGTGCCGGGAAGTCAATATCGACGGGGCGAAACCGTTTCAGCGGCAGCCAGGAGGCGTCGATTTTCCTAAGATGTGGAGCACCGTAGAGGATGTTAGAACCGGCATCCAGAATCATGACCCGCAAATACTAGAGCTGGTCGCTAAGCTCCGACGCCTTTCGACGCTCGTCCATAGTAAGGGACTTGCAGGTGGCGTGAAGGAGGATAAACTTGCCGCGTGAGGAATGCCAACCCGGAGCTGAACCGGATTTTCGTTCACGGACTCGCCCTGCTCTAGGCGATGCGCTGCACCATCGCGTCACTCACGAGCCATACCTCGCAGAAATAGGCCGAGATATCGAGCTGGAAACGCTCCTGGAAACGGCGGACCACTCGTCTGAAGTCCCAGAGCGGTGCATTAGCATAGAGCGCCAGGTAGCAGGGCTTTACCTTTGGCTCTAGCTTCGGTTTGCCATTCTTCTTCCAGAGCTTCTTCCTGACGCTCTCATAGAGGGAATCCCCAAAGGCAAGCTCATCATGTTCGACCTCCTGGCCTCCCTTGAAGGAGGTTACTACAGTGTAGGACGGAGAGCACGGTTCAACCTCGACGCAGAGGCCCGCAGGATACCAGACCGACATCCTCGTGCCGCTATGGGCTGCCGTGAGAAGCTCTGTATCACGCCAGCGAGCGAAGGCCGCCATGTCTTTCTCGATCTCTTGCCATGATGGCGGTTCGTGAATTACTACGCGGATACCTTCGTGCTCGAGCACGGAGAGGCATTTGACTACTTCATCTTCCGCGTCCTGCTCGTCCCCGCCCTCCTTGGTAGGTGGTACATCCGAGACCTCCACACCGAAGAGCGCACCTGAAGAGTCTTTGACAGTGAAGTCGGGCGTCTCGCATTTCGAGACTAGGAGAAGTCGATCCCCATTGGCAACGTGCAGGCCATGCAGAAATGCGATGAGCGTCGAGAACTCTTTGTCGTCCTTCCGCTCATCTCTTCCACGCGCGGCCACGACGCAGCCAAATGGCAGCTCAAGGCCGATGTTTTTCGCGATTAGCCTCTGATGGGCTTGCATCCACGCGCGGCGTGCCAAGACCTCGTGCATTATGTGCCATCCCTGCATCGCCAAGGATGACAGCACTTCCTCGCGCGCCTCGTCGGCCACGAGCGATGCCAAGGCCAGGAGCGAGCAGTAGAGGTCGTTGAGTTCGCAGACCCCGTTTTCGTACTCATCGAGCGCATACGCCGCCTCGAAGTACTGGTCGCCAGTCGGCGGCCGACTATGGTGATCGGGAAGTGCTTTGGCGGTCGCCTCGCGCTCCGAGTAGCTCTTTGTCGCCAGCCGGCTCTGAATCTCCCGGAAGCGCGCTAGCATCCTGCTGGCGGCTTCCGCCTCAAGGGAGCCCTCCGGCAAAGCACGAAGTCGCTCCAGCGGACGCTCGGGGTCCATGGCCTGTGGAAATGTCGTTGCCGATCTGAAGCGCATAGGGTATCTCTCGCAGATCCAAGGATACTACAGAGGCCAGTCGGAATGCACCCATAACCGAGAGGTGTCTCCATGAGGACGGGCCGCTCCGCCCCTCCTGCGTCTATACGATTTATGATACCCTCTTTGCCCACGGCTCGTGAGGCGCCAGCTCACGCGGCAAGCGCCTTGATTCAATTTAACGAGGAACGACCGATATGGCGCGAACGGTTTTCTACTCCTGGCAGTCCGACTTACCCTCGCGAAGCAACAGAACCTTGATACAAGAGGCTCTGGAGAATGCCCTCGCGCGCCTCGCCGCTGAGTGGGGTCCGCACCTTGAGGCGTCGGTGGATCGCGATACCTTCCAGGTCCCCGGAGCGCCGAATATCGCCGAGGTGATCTACGCCAAAATCGAGAGGGCCACCGCCTTTGTCTGCGATGTCAGCATGGTCACCATGAGGGAAGAGAGGAGGCCAAGCCCGAATCCGAATGTCCTTCTTGAGCTTGGATACGCGATGCGTGCTCTCGGCGATAAGCGACTCGTGCTCGCGATCAATGAACACTTTGGCGGTATGGAGAATCTGCCCTTCGACCTCCGCCCTAAGCGTATACTGCGGTATACCGCAGATCCGCAAGCGGACGGACCACAACTGGCGGCCACCAAACGGGAACTAACTAACGATTTTGTGCTCGCTCTGCGCCAGATTTCCGAAGACGCTGCGACCGGAGACTTCGCGCGCAAGCTGGTCAACATCGTGAATTATATACTCGTGTATGCCGATGAAAGCAGCGAACGCACTATAGACCCGGGCCGTCGCGACCTCATTCATCAGTTCCAATACTATGCAGGTGCAATGCGCCATCTGGCCGCATCTGACGACGCCGTAGCGCGTAACATTTTACAGCCCTTGGAGGAGCTGGCTGACCACTTGGAGGCGGTTGTGCGCTTCGATGGTTACGCCGGCGACGCCGACGAGTTCATTGCTCTCATAGCGGCGGCGGCAGAGACAGCGCGTTCAATAAGAGGTCAATGGGCGCCACACGTAGAAAGAGAGATCGCCTTTCCACCCGCAATGGCACAACGCCTCCGAAACGAAAAGATGCGCCTAGAAGCCCTCGGCCGGCGCGTGGCGCGAGCATTAGCCACCGACGATTCGGATGCGGCGCTGAATTTAATGGGTGAAGCGTCCGCGATTGGTGATAGACTTTGCGAGACGGCACAGTATGACCTCGATAGCCTTGCACCGGGTTTGGCAGCAAGGCTACGCGAACCGGCACGCAGACTGCACCTTCTACGCTACCAAGCGCTACATGAGCATTCCTGGGATGGTCGACGGAGCCTTCTTATGCACTTTGAAGAAGTAAGAAGGGCTTTGGATGGCGAGGTCGATTTCTTGGCTCAACCGCGGCCTCTCTAACAGGCGTTCGATGCGGGCATGTCCGCGTGTCCGGGACTCCTCTAACCCGCCTCAAGCCGGGCTCTTGCTTCTCGCGTTATCCATGAGCCATTCGTTAACAAGCGCGCGGTTTCTTGGCGTATTCTTGAGGCCGGAATACCAGATCATCTTTTGCACCACGCGCGGATGCCAGGTGACGTGGGCGTCGCTCCATTCCTCTGCCAAGGGTGTCCGTTCGCGCGGGATTTCGAGGTAAGCACGCCAGAAGGCAATCTTCTGCTTTGATAGTTTGGCATACTCACCACTTCAGTTTAGGGCCAGGTGGCCCCATCGTCCAGGCGGCGGCATGAAGCTCCCATGAGCGGCTTCTTGACGCTGCGGTAGGCCCAGGTATCATGAAGATATGAAGCTCTCCAAGAAGGCACAACTTGAGATCCAGCGCCTGCGAGCCGTATTCCCGAAGCAGCTTGCAGTTCAGGTCGCCCGTTCCGCAGACGGCGGCTTCGTGGCGTCCGTCATCTCCATCCCCGGCGTGCAAACCCAGGCGGAAAGCTTCTCGGAACTGCTCGACATGGTAAACGACGCTATCCGCACCTACTTCGAGACTCCCGCGAAGTACCTCGCCTATATGCCGACCTACCTGCCATCGATCGAAATGGCGCAGCAGCTCGACGCCTACCCCGTGCGTGAGGTCGAGAGAGAGATCACCCTCGTCCTGCCGCATGGCGCGAAGGGAGGTCGTTAGGGCAAGTGACTGCTCCGCAGACGATCTGAAACGGCTCGCACGACGGGCTGGCTTTGTGTTAACGCCAGGCGGCAAGCACTGGCGCGTGAAGACCACGACGGGGCAGTTTGTGACGACGATCCCGCATCACACGCGGTTAAAGCGGGAACTCGTGAAGGGGATCGTTGACCGTCTGCGGCAGTTCGGGGCGGCGATAGAGATCCGGTAGAGATGGGAGCGGCGCCGGGCCTTACCAGTTCGCTAGCCAAGCAGTCTGAACTGCGGATTCTGGCCCACCACCTCAAGGGACTCCTGCTTGATGATCCTGCCGCACCGCGCGCACACGTAGAGGCCGTCCTCCCATCCCTTCACCGGCTCCATTTCGTTGCCGTCGCGGTCGCACGGGTAGAAACCGTCAAAATCAGGGCGGTTGCCGCAGATGCAGAGCCATGCATCCATGTCCTCCGCCTCGGTCGCGATGTACTCACTGAACTCGGTCATCGTGTTTTAAGTAAAGCCAAGGTCTGCGCCTACTGTCAAGGCCAATGGATGCGAGTCGTCACGGCATCGGCGCCCACCGCGGAACCACTTGATTCCGCACTGCGCACAATCCAGGCGATGCCTTACGGGCGGCCCGACGCAAGTCCTCTTGGGAGGAGGGGACCTTTTCGCATAGGATAAGGATTGGCGACCGAGGGCAGGTGCCTCCGCGACACTCTCCTTGCTCGGCGCCTCGCCCTCGGGTCTCCACAGAGCTGACATTCCTCACCTATGCACTGGCCACTTACACCACTCACGACGCACTTCGATGGCGGGTTGGGCGCCATGGCCGAGGCGTTTGAAGAAGCGGCGAACCGCCTTCATAAGAGCGCCAGAAGGAGAACGTTCTTCAATTGGGTACTTCCCGTGGGATTCCTCCGACGACACGCCGTCGAGCTTTTCTTGAAGTCCATGATCGTGACCTTTGACCGGCGCTTCGGAGCTATTGCTACTCCCGCTGCGGTCGTGATCGTCGTTGACGGCAAGCCGCTGCCGATTACGAGGGTCCACGGGATCGGCCTCCTGTACAAAGCCCTGAGGGACAGGATTGCAGTATACGAGAATGAGTGGAGAGCGATATGCGCCACGGATTGGTCAGACTTTCCAGCCGACCTCGATCGCTGGGTTCATGTGATTGACGACACGGACAGACGCGGAACCTTCTTCCGCTATCCGGAGTTTAGCGAGGAGGACGAACGCAAGTCCATGTTTCAGACTTCACACATCGGCGAGGTCTTCGCGGCGATGGCACCAGGCAAACCCTACCGCAAGGCGTTCCTTGTTCTTAGTGAAGACGACAGCGTCTCGGCTGCCTACATGATGAACTCCTCTGCCCTTGAGGAGGAATCGCGGTGTTTGCGCGATGCAACCGAGTGCCTTTCTACTGCTCACTACGGCCTGAGAATGGAGTTAGCAAGCGGATGGTAGTGCGTCCGGTGCATGTTCGGTTGGCCGCGCGAGCAAGTGGTGCCGGGCAGCCTCTCTAACTCGCCTGTGGCTTACCATGGCAGTGCTTGTACTTTAAGCCACTGCCACACGGGCAGCTGGCGTTACGTGATACCTTCACAGGCTTGTATTTGCCGTAGTCGAGCGCCACAGGCCCGCTGCGAGCCATTATCGGAACTTGCCTGGCGGTCGTCTCTAGTGACCTGTTGAATTTTGTGATGAGAAGAGAACTTGAGAACGCAACGATAGCACGCAGAGAATCGTTCTTGGGCCACGCTCCAGGTGGCAGGGAGTAGCCAAGCTTAACTCGGGGCCGATGCCAAAGAGGAATGTGGACCCTCGTCCAAAAGCTCACGGTCCAGCCCGTGCGCACCGGCCAGTATGCTACGAGCAACAAGAGCCCTCCAAGTTGGAGTCCAAGATTGTATGCCTCCTTTGACAAGGTCGTCGCCTCTATCTCGTCATACGTCGCACCCTCGACGGCGGTAAGTTGAAAGGGCGCGTTACCAAACCAAAAGAACGGCTGTGTCGCCTGGTGCAGTTGAGCAAACACGCTGACACCTTCGGGAAGTCCTGTTTCTGACTCGCGTAACCAAATGCGGTGGGTCAAGGGAGCGTCGCCATCGTGATGGAAATACGACTTGAAAATGAGAGCGGTCTTGAGTAGCCACCTTGCCACTGCCTCGCGTTCGGCTTCTCGTAGTTCGTTTACCTTAACCTCACGGCGGATCAGGCGCTTGAGAATTTGGCTTGCGGCGCTCTCGAAGCCGTTGAGGCGATCAGAATTGCACGGTTGGCAAACTCGACCAGCTACAAAGCCGTTCAGGGTGTGAGGACCGCGCTTCAAAGAGACCTGCGGTTCTTCCGCGTTCCAACTGCGCTCACGAATTATGCCTGGACTCGGCCAGTACCACGATGTCGGACTCACTTCGTCATCTTTGACGCAGAGTTCCTCAAGCAACCACAAGGGTAGGATATGTTCCTTGGCCCGCTTGCGGTCGGGAGTGAAGGAACCATTGCAGATAAAGCAGCGACGGCTCATAGTGTCTTTCTCAGGTACGCCGTGCTTGCGGACGCTCTCGCTTACCCACCTCTCGATGGGCGGTAAGATCAGTCCTGCCTATTCTCCGTAGGGAGACAGGACTGTGTCAATTGCCGCCTGCGGCACAGATCGCGCTCTACCGCGCAGCGCGTCTCGTCGGCAGAGTGAGGGGAGTTCCCTGCAAATCGCGGGCGGCCGATCGCCGCCCCCAACCGCCGGTCCTTTGCCGGCAAGGAGACTCCTCATGGAATCCCGCGACAACACCCGCTACTCCCACCTCCTCGTTCCCCTCGGCGTCGTGACCGTCACTCCGTCCGCGCTCCGCGAGTTCTATCGGAGCGACTCCGGCCTCTTGGGCCTCCTCGATTGGCACCGCGCCGGGAAGTGGGGCGGTGCCGTCAAGGAATACGGCTCGATGAACGACCAGGCCCTCCGCGACGGCGGCACGGTGATCTCGATCTACGAAATCGGCCCGAAGACCCAGGTCATCGTGAGGACCACGATCCAGGCGTCAACGCGCATCTCGCTCCTCGAGGAGGAGTGACGACCATGGACGCCGATACTGACGTGGAGGGCCGCCTCATCTGTGCCTGCCCCGGCTGTGAGGAGGAAGCCTCCTCCGGTCACGGAGGGGAAAAGGGCCACCTTATCTGCCATGCCTGCGAGGAAACGCACTGCTCGCCCGAGAAGGCCCGCTGCGGCAAGGAGGATCTCTTCCCGCTCGGCATGGTGGTCGCCACTCCCGGCGCCCTGATCGCTCTCGTCCGAGGCCATCACGACATCGTTGAGTTCCTTGCCCGCCACCAGCATGGTGATTGGGGTGCGGTCGGCCAGGAGGAGTCTTCTGCGAATGACGCCGCGCTTCGAGAGAACCGCGCGCTCATATCCGAGTACCGCACCTCGGAGGGTGCCCGGCTCTGGATCGTGACCGAAGGCGACCGCTCCGCAACCACTCTCCTCCTGCCCGAGGAGTATTGACTCCCTTGCCCCTGGCTTCTTGCCGGGGGCTTTTCATAACGGCACGACGCACCGATGACGACTGCATCCTCTGCATCGAGAGTTCTTGCGGAGCATAGTAGTGTGTTGTGTGAATAACGATCGCGCAAGGGACTACCTACACCCGATCATGAAACGAATCGTGTTTATCCACATCTTTACCCGGGACTGAGCTCGCCGGTGGTGCAGGCATTCGTTGAGAAGAAAGAGAACATATTCGTCGGCACGGCCAGGTCTGCCGAATGGTGCGAGATACATCATATGAATAGGCGTGGGCAGAGGCCCCGTCTCGCTCGCCACAAATGCAAAGGTGGGAAGAATAAAGATAGCGGCAGGCACGACCTTCTGGTGATTCGCAAAGAGTTCAACTAGGTCCGCCTCGACATTCATCTGCCTGAACTGCTTGTCGCGTAACTGGCCACAGGCACCGAGATAGTTGATAAGCGTCTTTCGATCCTTCCACACCCCAAACTCTGGCGCTTCTTGACCAGCGCGATACGCCTCCTCGTTCAGCACTGGTAGGAAATCGTCAGGATGCAGCAGATTCTTTAGGTTGAGAACGACACAGCCGACTTCGGCTTCGGCGCAGTTCTGAATCTGGCCTGCGCCGTCTTCCAGGCGTTCAAACCATGAGCGAGGAGAATCGCCTACGATAACCTTGCACTCGAAGGCCCAGCGTCGATTCTTGATGGTGATCAGAATATCTGGATGCTTCTCACTCCGGGAGTGCTCAGGGTCAGCGAGTATGAGGTCGGAGCCGCAAGCAGCGCATACGCCGCCAAAGAATAGCTCGAATAGCTTGTTGGTCGCCTCGTCTCCTCTCTGCCTGACATGCTGAGACACCTCGCGCGCTTTGCTCAGGAGTCTAAGGTGCGGCACGAAGGGAGCCAAGGATTGGGTGTTTTCCTGTCCAGCGTTAACGAGCCGCACCAGTTCAAGCAAGCCTGCTGCTCTAGGAAGATCCTCTCGAAGGCTGTCGGGTAGAGCCTTGTGCCCAAGTCGGATGGCTTCAAGGCCCTTGAGGAGAGTAAGCGCCTCTTCCAAAGGTGATCCGGGCGCGATCTCGATGCTGAGGGCATGAAGAGTCGACTCGAATACATTCGCGGTCCTAACCACGTCGGCAAAGGAGATGAGGTCCCGGAGGTCAATTCCGGGAGGTGGTCTAGCTGGCTGGTCGTTCATTAGATCGCCCCAGAAGGTAGCTGTCGTAGGGCTCCATTTTACTCCTACTTTCCGCTCCCGGCATATTTCTCTGCCTTCCGCACCTTTCCTTCCCCCGGCAGACTGGATCGCAGTTCCCTCGAAAACCTAGCGCGGCTTTGCCGCCAACGGCCGGCACTCTGCCGGCAAGGAGACCCGTATGTCTGTCGCCGAAGAAACGACCATCACCCGCGCCTCGAAGCAGTGGCTTTCCCGCCCCGCCGACGAGCGCTACCTCACCCTCGATGATCTCTACGAGGCAGTGTGCGGTCGGGCGAGGGAGAGCCGCGTCCTCACCGTCCCGAACCGCTCGCTCTTGGCCCGCGGCAGCGAAGCGGCCGGCGGCGCCCTCACCCTCGAACAGGAGGACGTGGGCATCCTGGCTCCGACCCATTGGAGCCTCGGCCAGCTCGCGACCCTCTCGCACACGCCGGCCAAGTGGATCAGGGAGGTGGCGGGAGCGCCCGCCGGTCCCGCCTTCGCCGCCCATGCGGTGAACCTGGGGCTCAGGCACCTGGCCGGCCCGGAGAAGGTGCAGCTCATGAGTCGGTGGAGCGAGACGGGAGGCGAGACGGAGCTGCGCTGCCTTGTCGGTCCCGACTACGGCCGCATCTACGACTACGAGGTGGTGAAGGCGGTGCGCGAGCTGAACTCCGACAACCGCTGGCGGGTGCCGGCCGCGAGCTACTCGGCGACGAATCCTCTCAGGGCCACCACCCTCTACGCCTCCGACCGGGATGTCTTCATCTTCCTCGTCGACGACCGCAACCCGGTGAGCTTCGAGGCCGATGGCATCCGGCGGGATCTCTTCCGGGGCTTCATGGTCTGGAACTCGGAGGTCGGCTCCCACCGCTTCGGGCTCATGACCTTCCTCTACAACTTCGTCTGCGACAACCGCATCGTGTGGGGTGCGCGGAACGTGAAGGAGATCGAGATCCGGCACACGAGGAACGCGCCCGAGCGCTTCATGCGCGAAGCCCTGCCCCGTCTCTACGCCTATGCCGAGTCCTCGGTCCAGGACGTGGAGACCTCGCTCGAACGGGCGGCGCAGGAGAAGGTCGCGGGCTCCGACGAGGCGGTCCTCGACTTCCTGCGCTCCCATGACTTCACGAAGCGGGAGGGGGAGCGGGTGATCGAGCTCGCGAAGAGCGAGGAGGGCGGCGCCCGCACCATCTGGCAGCTCGTCCAGGGCGGCACCGCCTTGGCCCGCGCGATTCCGCACGCCGACGAGCGGGTCACCCTGGAGCGGCGGGTCTCGCGGCTTCTGAAGGCCGCGTAGGTGCCACACCCGGTTCCCGTCGATCAATGTTTCAACCCCACGCCTCACCCGTGGGGCTTTTTTCGCGCGCCTCGCTACCTCCCGCGTTTCGCGAGCTGATCGAGCTGGCGGGCAAGCTCCTCCACGCGGCGCTGTAGCGTGTCGAGCGTCACTCCTGGCATTGGCGCGCTCGGGGGCGGCGCCACCGCGGCCGGGCGCACGGCGCCGAAGATCTCCCGCATCCGCAGAAGGATCGCGCTTTGCTTCGTGGGCTCCCTGAAGACCAGGCGAAAGAACTCCACCGGATGAATCTCGAGGACGGCGAGGACATCGAGGATCTGGTAGAGCTTCGTCTCGAACCTACCCGTAAGCATGCGGTTCATGTCGAAGCCCTGGCCCCTGGCCGCCAGCGAGCGCTCGATCGCGCGCTGGCTCATGCCCGCCACGTCGATCACGCTGCGGAGCGCCTCACGAACGCGCGCCGCCTCCGCCTTGCCGTCTCGCATCGGGCTCGCGCCCGTCGTCTCGCCTTGCCGTTCCATGGCTTCACTCGGGGCTCTTGGTGCGCCGCTTCCTCCGGCGCTTCGGCCGCCGCGTGCGGGTGAGGATTCCGCCTCTGAGGCGCCGCTCGGCGAGCTTGTCCAAGTCCGGCAGGTAGATCTTGGAGAGCATGTCTATCTTGTCTTGCTCGTCCGGGTGGAAGGCTTCCTCGCCCATGAAGGCCGCGAGCAAGACCTCTTCCACGAGATCGGGCAGCGGCACCTCATGGCTCACGGCGACGGCCCGCGTCAGCTCGAAGATCTTGCGGTCGAGGGTCACCGTGGGCTTCACCATGCGCCCCTCCGCTTCAGGGAGACGTAGCGGCCGGCCTTCCCCAGGACCAGGTGATCCACGAGTTCGATGCCGACGAAGTTCGCGGCTATCGCCATCCGCTGACTGAAGTTCACGTCCTCGCTGCTCGGGGTCGGATCGCCGCTCGGGTGGGTGTGGAAGATGACCACGCCGGCAGCGCCGCGCAGAAGGCATTCCTTCAGGATCTCTCGCGGCTCGACAGCCGCCCGGTGCAGCGTGCCGCGGTATGCCTCGGCATCGGAGATCAAGCGGTGGCGCACGTCGAGGAAGAGCGAACCCATGACCTCTTGATCGCGCAAGCCGTAGCGGAGGGTCAGGTAGCGCGCCACCTCATGGGGCCGATCGAGGGGCTTCCTCTCCCGGACCTCGCCCTGCGCCAACCGCCGGCCGAGTTCCGCGGCGGCGAGGAGCCGGGTGGCCTGGCGCTCGTCCACCCCTTCGTGGCGGAGCATCTCGCGCGACGTACCCGGCAAGGTGAAGAGATCGCCCCACCGCCCCACGAGGGTCTCTGCCAAGGGCAGCGGGTTCTCCTCGCCCTCGGCGATCAGGGCCGCGAGGAGTTCCGCATCCGAGAGCACCTCGGCCCCCTTCGGCTTCCGCCTGGTACTCGCTCTCTTAGCTTTGGGTTGCAGAGGCCGCCTCCTGTCCCGCCCGCGCGCGGGGCCAAGTGCCAAGATCAAGACCGTAGATGCGGGTCAGCTCCGTGATCTGCCGGACCTCATCCGCGTTGAAGGGCTCCTCGCCCGCGAACCCGGCGCGGACGATGTATTCGAGGAGATCGCCCAAAGAGAGATCGCGCAGCTCGGCGAGAGCCTTCAGCACCTTCACCAAGCGCTTCTCCATGCGGACTCCGGTTTGCACTCGGGTATGGTTGTTCATGTCTTCTCCTTCAGCGCCGCGCGAAGCGCGCGCTTGTCCAGTTCGTCGTGTGCGGTCCCGGAAAGGAGCGGCGCTCGGCCGCCATCCGTCCCGGCTCCACAAGAAATGTCGGCATCTCCCGCGTCCACGCGGGGTCCTCGCGGCGGGCATCCTGCCGGCGGACCTCGGCGTCCAGCTCGCGCAGGAAGTCGCGGGCGCGGGAGAGGATGGCGAGCGGGAAGCCCATCGACTCGACCATGACTTCGAGGGAGTGCACGGAGGGCGGGAGGGCCTGGGAGTTCTCGGCGTTCGAGACCAAGGCCGCCGAGAGTCCGGCGGCTGATGCGACCTCCTGCTGCGACCAGCCGCGGGCGACTCTGAGGAGGGCCAGGGTGCGAGCGAGTTCGGATCGGGTGATCGAGAGCGTCAGCGTGCCCATCTCTGCACCTCCGCCTCGAACTCAAGGGCGAGCTGCTCCTCGGTCGCCGCCGCCGTCTTCTCCAACGCGGCTTGGGCGGGCGCGAGGAGGGTTTGGCACACGGTCTCGACCGCCGCGAGCATGTCGGTTGGGAGGTCGTAGGGCTTCAGATGTTCGAGCCGCTCGTCCAGATCGTCGGGCAAGGGCAGAGCGGCGCGCAGCGATGCGAGTTCCTCCCGCACGAGGAGGATCTGGCAGGCCGCCTCCCACAGGGTTTCCCTGCACCGGGCGATGGGCCAGCGTTCGGGGGTCTCGGGCTCAGGCATATGCCTCCTTCATCCCATCTTGGGATGCTTCGTCGACGGCGAGACTATCCGAACCTGGGTTATCCGGGGATGGGATGAAGAATCTTCAGGTGCAGGACGTGAAGCCCAAGGCCCCGGCTACCATGAAGCCCATCCACACGCCCGAATACAAGCGCATGCGCGAGCGACTCCGGGAAGCCAGGGAGGCGGCGGGTATGACCCAGGAGAAGGTCGCGGAGCACCTCGGCAAGCCGCAGTCCTTCGTCTCCAAGGTGGAGACCGGGGAGCGCCGGATCGATCCGACCGAGCTTGAGAAGTTCGCGAAGCTATACGGCAAGCCCATTACGTTCTTCCTCGGCAGCTGAGCCGGGAGCCCGTGCTGTAGCCAGATAGCGCTCGAAGACCCACCAAGTCCGCGAGTATGCCGGGCTCATCTCGCCTCGCTCCCAGGCGGCCACCGAGCCGGGGTCGAGTCCGAGCCGGCGGGCGAGCTCCCGTTCGGACAGGCCCTCGGCTTCACGTGCGGCCCTGATCCGCCCACCAAAGCCCGCAGGCTCCGGCCGGGGGTCGTAGCCCAGAAAGGCGAGGATCGCCGGCCAGAAGCCAACGTCGGGCGCCACACGGCCCTTTTCCCAATGGAGGAAGGTCAGAGAGCCGCAGCCGATCGCCCTGGCCGCAGCCCTCTGCGGGATGCCGCGGTCAAGGCGAGCCTTCTTCAGGTGGTCGGCCAGGATCCTCGGCGTCTCGGGGTAGCCGGCAGGGTGAGGAATCCGGCCTCTGAGGCGGATCACAAAAGGGCCACGCATCCCCAGGGGTTCATGGACAAGTGCCATGTCACCTTGAGAGGACGGGAACCTCGGGCGGGCTGTCCCAAGAAGCAATCGACGGTCGGGGAGCACCTCAAGCAGCGGCGGCTTGACCGCGGGCTTCGGCAGAAGAACGTGGCAGGCCGGCCGGGGTCAGCTTCAAGACCTACGAGAACTGGCGCGCCGAGTGCCGAATCGCCCTCAGAGCGTGAGAGGAATGCTCTGGGCGAACTTGAACACGTCCTTGCAGGACGTACTTGTTCTTGACGCCGATCAAGAAGGGCACGAAGTTGTGCGTCGGACTGCTCCAGTAGGCGTGGACGTAGGCGGGGTTCGGTGACGTCGTCAGCTGAGCTCCGAGCTGCAGGTCGGGCACGCCGTACTGGGCCGTCGATGATTGCAGGATCGGGTTCATGACAGCCCATAAGGCATCGACGAAGGCCAGCGATTGCGGCTCCAGCGATTGCTCGGTCCACAGCGCGGAGGCTGCCGTCGGCGCGGACGGCGGCGCCGATTGACGGGTCGCCGCGCCGCGCCGATACTACCCACCATGGCGCAGACGGAGGACCGATCCGGTACGGTCGATTGGCAGATGCGGCCGCGGGCTGGCTACCGGCGTCGAGCTGAGCGAGGTGACCGACGGTTTCGTCGTCTACCAGCCGGAGCGCGACCGCGTGCACTACCTCAACCGCACCGCGGCCCTCATCCTCACGCTCTGCGACGGCGCGACACCCGCCGCCGCCCTGCCGTCCTTCCTCGCCAGGACCTTCCACCTCCTCGAACCGCCTCGGGACGAGGTGGCGGAATGCCTGGCGAACCTCCTCGCGGAGGGCCTGATCGAAGGGGTTACCGGCGACCTACCGTAGGACTGCCACGACCGGCCGGCCCCACGCGCTGCTGATCTCGCCGCTCCTGCCCCAGGCGGCTGGCAACGGCCTCGCCATGCGGGCTGGCGCCTTCCTGGACGCCCTCACCATGGACCACCAGGTGACCGTCCTCGTGGTGCCGGTCGCCGGCGGCAGTGGCAGCGCGCGGGCGGCGGACTTCACCTTGCGCTGCGCCCATCGCCTGGCCGTCCTATCCCTCGACGACGCCCTCGACCCGCTGTACAGCCTCGGCGCCCGCCAGCGCGATCCCGGCGCACGCCTTGCCGCCCTGCGCCAATACCCGCGGCCGCACCTGTGCCGCTGGGCCACCAGCCCCGCGTTGCGCGCGGCCACCGCCGCCATCACTGCGGACGGCGCGGCAGGGCCGCCACCCTTCGCTGTGGTCGTGGTGCTGCGCAGCTACCTTGCTCCCTACGCGGCACCCTTCCTGTCCGACCCGCCGACCGGTCTGGTCAAGCCCCGGACGCTCCGGGTGCTCGATCTCGACGACGACGAGCGCCTCACCCACCAGCGCCTGGGCGAGATGTTCGCCCTCCAGGGGCGCGCGGAGGACGCCCTCCTGGCCGGCGCCGAAGCGCAGAAGTACGCACGCCACGAGGCGCTCTGGGTGCCGCGCTTCGACCTCGTGCTGGCCGTCTCCGGTCTGCACGCGGTGGCCGTCGCCGAACGCCATCCGGGCGCCGCCCGGCAGGTCGTCCCGAACAGCGTCGAGACGCCTCCCCGCCGCCGCCGCCGGCCGCGCAGTGGGCCGGCGGTGCACCTGCTCTTCGTCGGCAACCTCGGCTACGAGCCCAACGTCGACGCGGCCTGCTGGATCGCCGGCGAGGTGGTTCCCCGGCTGCGCTCGGTGGCCCGGCAGGTGGAATTGAGGATCGCAGGCGCCAACCCGGCGCCTGCCGTCGTGGCGCTCGCCGCACCCGGCATCGAGGTCTGGGCCGACCCCGCCGACCTCGCGCCCCACTATGACTGGGCTGACGTCGCCCTGGCGCCGCTGCGCGCCGGAGGCGGGACGCGCATCAAGATCCTGGAGGCGTTTGCGGCGCGCGTCCCGGTGGTGGCGAGCCGCCTCGGCGCCGAAGGACTGGCGGTGCGCGACGGCCGCCACCTCCTGCTGGCGGACGATGCCTCCGGCCTCGCCGCCGCCTGCCTGCGCCTGCACGACGACCGGTCCCTGGCGCGGCGCCTGGCCTGTAACGCTCTCGCCCTGGTGCGCCGGCGCTACGCGCGTCCCGCGGGCGTGCGGCACCTGCGCGAGGTGCTGCGGGCGGCGTCCGCCGCCGGCCCGGGCGGGAACGACGGCTACCGGGTCGCAAACCGGGCACCCGGACCGTAGCCGGGGGGACTCAGCTCCGGCGGGAGCGGCGGCGCCTCGCTCCTGCCAGTCGCTCCTGGCCGCTCGCTACTCTGGCCGGTGGGCCGCCGGCCGGCCGGCCGCGATCCACGCCCGGACGCGCTCGGCCAGCCGCGCAAAGGGCGGCCGTCCCAGGCGGCGGAGATGCGCGCGAAACGCCGCCGAGAAGCCGCCAGCGCGCCACGCGTGGTAGCCGGCATACGCAGCGTCGTCGCCGCTCAGCCGGTCGAGGTGCGCGGCGAGCGCCGCCGGCGACGCGAAGTCCGCCGCGTCGATGTAGCAACCGGGCGCCGGCGCAAGCTCGGCCACCTCGGGCGCACCACGGTAGACAGGCACGGAGCCGGCTGTCAGCGCGTCGAAGAACTCCTGGCCGAAGACGAGGTTCTGGACGACCGCCAGCCGGAAGGGGCCGCCGCCCCGCCACCGTGTCGCCGCGTGGCGATACGGCAGCTTGCCGCGCAGCATGGCCGCGGCGCGGCGCCGGCTTGCAGGCGGAGCCGACGGCTCCGCGGCGAGGAAGGCAGCGAAGTAGCGCCAGCGTTGGGTGGTGCCGAACACGCCGCGAAGCGCGCTCAGCCGCGCCGGCGTGAAGCTCTCGGGCGCATGGTGCAGCAGCGGCTCGACCAGCTCGCCGAGCACCCGCTCGCGGTCGCATGCGCCGGCGCCGCGACGGATGAGCGCGTCGATGTCGAGCCACTCGGGATGCCGCGTCACCAGGAAGCGAAGCCAGTCCAGCAGCGTGCCGGCGAGGGGTGGCGTGGCGGCGGCGCCCTCGGCGCCAGGAGCGCCATTGGCTCCCTTGGCTCCCTTGGCTCCAGAGCCGCCGGGGGGGCCAGGGACGCTATGGACGCCAGGGGCGCTATGGACGTCAGGGGCGACAGCGGTGCCAGGAGTGGTGGTGGGCAGGAGCAGGCGGTCGGCCAGTGCGGGGCCGAGCGCGGTATGGGCCAGCGCCCGCACGGCCACGCCGAGCGGCGCCGCAAGGTCCGTCGTCAGGGTCTCGTTCCAGAGCGTTTCCAGCCGATCCAGCAGCGCGCCGTCGTTCGCGCGCAGGAGGCCGCCGCGGGCAAAAACGAGAGCCGCCAGCAACGCGAGAGCGAGCCGCGGATCGACGCCGTCCGGCGCCAGCTCGCGCACCAGCCGTGCGACGACCCGCCGGTCGAGCCGCCGCGGCGCCGTCAGGCAGGTCGCCAGCAGCTCGTCGAGAGGCCTGCCTCGCGCCGCCCGCTGCGCGGCTGGCGGATGTGGAAACTTCGGCCGCGGCGGCAGTGCGGCGGCCACGCTGCGACCGTATCACGCGCGGAGGGGCGCTCGGGCCGCGCGGACCCGTAGGTAGGACAACTTCTCGAAGGCATCGTAGAGCCAGGTGAAGAGCACGTAGGAGGCGACGAGTTCCTCGAAGGCGGGCGAGAGGTCCACGCGGCGAGCACCTCAAGAAGGCGCACGCAGCCGACTGGCGACCGCTGCGAGACTCCGCGTTTAGCTTGGTCATGTTAGCCTCTGCAGAAGGGGGGGCTTCGCCGATGAACCGCGCACCGGATTGGCTGGCCCAGTCAGAGCGGGATCTGGAGCAGGCCCAGGCGTCACGGGCCGGGGGGCGCCACGAATGGGCCTGCTTCGCGGCACAGCAGGCGGCTGAGAAGGCGGTCAAGGCGCTTCATCTCCACTCTGGACAGGAAGCCTGGGGGCATGTCGTGGCGCGGTTGCTCGCCGAGCTGCCGTGCTCCGTCGAGGCAGGGCTGATCGAGAAGGCCAAGGTGCTGGACAACTTCTACGTGGGCACCCGCTACCCGAACGGACACCCCGAGGGGCCGCCGTTCGAGCACTACGGGGAGATCCAAAGCGGCGAGGCTCTGCGCTATGCCGGTGAGATCCTTACATTCGTCCGTGCTCAAATGGCCTGATCGCCGCACGGTCGAGGAGGCTGCCGCGGCATGGGCGGCCCGCGAGCGGCTGCGCCACCCTGGGCTGATCCGGCTCGGCTGCTTCGGCTCGTACGTCCGCGGCAACGCCGGGGTCGGCAGCGACCTGGATCTTGTCGCCGTGGTCGAGTCGTCGGCAGAACCGTTCGAGAGTCGCGCCCTCGCCTGGGACCTGAGTTCGCTGCCGGTGCCGGCGGAGATTCTGGTCTACACACGCGACGAATGGCAGCGCATGGACCGAGAGGGCGGCCGCTTCGCTCGCATGCTCAGGTGCGAGGCGCGCTGGCTCGTCGAAACCTAGCCGGACCCGACCGCCGAGAGTTAGCGCCGAAGTGTCTGTATGGCCAAGGGTTGAGGTACAGGCGGCAATTGCGGCGACCGGAACGACGAAGTACGAAATGGCGGACTCCGGGCGGGGGTCGTAGCCGAGGAACCGGAGGATCGCCGGCCAGAAGCGAACGTCGGGCGCGACACTGTCCTTCTCCCATGTGCCGAGGGTGGCGGGGCGGCAGCCCAAGCTCCGGGCGGCCGGCTCGGTCGAGCCGGGCCTTCTTCAAGTGCTCGCCCACCGTCCGGGGTTCTCGGGGTAGTCCGGGCGGAAAACCCTGCCGCGAAGGGTCAGTGAGAAAACATGCACGCAGCTCCGTCCGCCAGCGCTGGCTGCCCAAGGCGGATGTTTGCCCGGCGGGCACGGAGGCGCCTGCCGAGCCGGCGCCGAGCGGGAACCAACGCGGAAGGTTGCCGTCCGATTGCCTCCTCTCCAGAGAGGAGGCGCGCGGCCCGGCCAAAGATCCTCTCTAGAGACGATAGCCACGGCGGATGCAGGCGGCTATCATGGGAAGGCGTTTTAACGAGTACTTACATGCAGCCCTCCCCGCCACGTTCACCCGCCACCGGGTGAGGTGAGCCGGTGGCGGCTGCCGAAGGGAACACCATGCGGAGCAGCCTGCCCTCTCGCCGTCGTTCCTCCCTCGACCCGGTTGCCGGTGTCCTGGCGCTGATGTGCCTGCTGGGGTTCACGGCCGCCGCCGCCGGAGCGGCGGTTCCGGACGGCGACGCCGGTCGCTGGATCGCGCTCTTCGCCGGCGACCAGGAGCCGGTCCTCCACGATGCCGCCGTTCCCATCTGGGGCCGCGAGGAAGGCGTGGTCATCGCCGGGCCTTCCCGTGCCCAGCTCGCGGTGCTGGGCGCGCAGGGGATCGCCCCGCTCTTCAGCGTCCTCGACCACGGCGAGGGCATCCACGTCCTCAGTCACGACCGTTATTTCGCCCCGCCCGTCCTCGCCGGCCTGCGCCGCTACCGGATCAACGACCGGGCGATGCTCTATCTCATGCCCGCGGGGCTGGAAATGGAGCTGCCGGGGCTCAAGCTGCACGCCCTGTTCCACGGCGTGCCGCGCGTCGCACTGCCGCCGGTCCGCGTCCATGCCGCCGACGCCGGCGGGCCGCTGGTGCCGCCGGCCGCCATTCCGCTGGTGCAGCAGATCGTCGACGCCACCAGCCAGGCGAGCTGGTTCCAGGACGTCAGCGACCTGTCCGGCAACAGCGACGTGACCATCCCCGGCTACTGCACCGCCTGCCGCATCCGCACCCGCGCCTCCAACTACATGTTCCCGCCCAACAACACCGGCAACCCGCTCGGCAATCCGTTCGCCTCCGAGTACCTGGAGAACAAGGCCGCGGGATGGGGCTTCGTCGCGCCGAACGCGGCGCGCCAGAGCTACACCTCGGCGAACTCGGGCTGCACCGCCCGCCAGGGCTCGATGACCTGGCAGAACCTCATCTTCACGCTGCCCTCCCAGGTCGACTACGCACAGAACCAGCAGGTCATCTTCCTCGTCCACTACGACACCATCTCGGAGAGCGCCGCCAACGACGCCAACAATGCCCCGGGCGCGGACGATGCGATCTCGGGCGGCTCGGCGCTGCTCGAGGCGATGCGCATCTTCAACGGCTACGCCTGGCAGTACACGGTGAAGTTCCTGTTCGTCAGCGGCGAGGAGGTCGGGCTGTGCGGCTCCACGGCCTACACGCGCATGAACCCGACGGCGCAGATGTGGCGGGTGCTCAACATGGATCAGACCGCGTACGACGGGGACATGGACGGCCTGATGAATCTGTACAACTGGAACACCACGAGCTGCCCCTCGTGCGTGGCCTTCGGCGACGCCTTCGTCCAGGCCAACTCCGACTACGGCGACATCATCGATCCCGCCAAGATCGTGCGCAACACGACCAAGATGTGCCAGACGGACCACTGCCCATTCTGGAACGTCGGCGTGACCGCGATCGATCTCAACGAGGACCTCACCAACAACGACATCTGCCCGTGCTTCGATCAGTTCCAGACCGCGACCTGCCGCGACACCGTCACCCAGGTCTATCCCCTCGGCGGCACGACGCTGATGTTCAACCAGGACTATTCGTGGCCGACCGAGAAGGCGGCCATCGCGCTGATCGCCTCGACCGCCGTGCCGCTCTACGCCTGCCCGGCCTCGGGCGCGACGCTCGCCGGCACGGTGGGCGCGCAGCAGGTGCAGCTCACCTGGCCCGCCGTGCCGCCGGTGACCAACTACGTCGTGGAGCGGGCGGACGGCGGCTGCGGCGGCACCTTTGCCGGCATCGCATCGACCACCACGGACTCGTACACGGACACCGCCGTCACCTCCGGCTCCACCTACGGGTACCGCGTCCGCACCTGCCCGTTCCAGGTGAGCAACTGCGTCGAGGAGATCGTGGGGAGCGCCACTCCCACCACGACCACGCTCGGCTCCTCGCCCAACCCCTCCACCTCCGGGCAGCTGGTGACGTTCACCGCCAACGTCACCTCCGGCGGCGGCGTGCCCGCGGGCACCGTCACCTTCACCGAGGGGGCCACCGTCTGGGCCTCCGGTGTCGCCGTTGACGGCAACGGCAACGCCGCCTTCAGCACCGCCGCGCTGGCGGCGGGCAGCCACACCCTCACCGCCGCCTTCACCGGGACCGGCGGCTGGGGCAACAGCACCGGCACCGACGGCAGCGCGCCGCAGGTCGTGTCCAAGGATGCCACCACGACGGTGGTCAGCGCCTCTGCGAACCCCACGGTCTACAGCCAGCCGGTCACCTTCACCGCCGCCGTCATGGCCAACGCCCCCGGCGGCGGGCTGCCCACGGGCACGGCGACCTTCAAGAACGGGTCGAGCACCCTGGGGATCGGCACCCTCGATGGCACGGGCCATGCGAGCCTGACGACCTCGACGCTGAGCGTGGCGTCGCATTCCATCACCGCCGTCTATGGCGGCAGCACCAACTTCAACGCGAGCACCTCCGCCGCCTTGACCCAGACGGTGGCCAAGGACGGCACGACGACCGCGGTGACCTCTTCTCTCAACCCCTCGGCGCACAACCAGGCCGTCACCTTCACGGCCACCGTGGTTGCCGACGCCCCGGGAACGGCCATCCCCACGGGCACGCTCACCTTCAAGAACGGCACGAAGAAGCTGGGTTCGTCGTCCCTGAATGCCGCGGGGCAGGCATCGTTCACCACCTCGTCCCTCGCCGCGGGCACGCATTCGATCACCGCGGTGTACGGGGGGAGCTCGACGCTCTTGACCAGCACCTCTGCCGCCCTGGTCCAGACGGTGACGCCGTAGCGATGGAGGCATCGAGGATCCGCCCTGTTTTCAACATCAAGGGCCGGTCCTTTCGGCTGCAGCGGGGCCAAACCTCGGCCGGCGGCAGCCGTGAAGGGGTCATGCACGTCTTACAGGCATGGTAAGATGCGTGCCATGGCAACGGCAACCCGCTTGACCACCAAGGGCCAGGTCGTCATCCCCAAGGCCATCCGCGAACGGCTCCGGTGGGCACCGGGCACAAAGCTCGCCGTAGAAGAGGTCGGTACCGGCGCGTTGCGCCTCTCGCCGCTCGAGACAGCTGACCCCATCGACCGCTTGTACGGCTGTCTGCGGCCAGCGCCCCGCGATCCCCTCGTAGAGCTGGAGGCAGAGCATCGCGCTGAGATCGAGGTCGATGAGAACCGGCGGCGTCGCGGTCGTTGACTCCTGGAGCATCCTCGCGTTCTTGCGTGCCGAGGAACCCGGAGCCGCGGCCATGCGCCGCTACCTGCGACGCGCCCGGGCTGGGAACCTTCGGTTGCTGCTGAACGTGGTCAACCTCGGCGAGGTCTTCTACCGGCTCATCCAGCTCACCGGTGCGACGCAGGCCGAGGAGCGCCTCGCTGAGATCAAGGCCCTGCCGATCGAGATCGTGCCGGCGCGGGAGGGGCTGGTCATGGAGGCTGCGAGGATCAAGGCCGGACACCGCTTGGCGTACGCCGACGCCTTCGCGGTCGCTACCGGTCGCCTGGAGAACGCGCCGATCATCACCGGCGATCCGGAGATCCTTGCTCTGCCGGCGGCCGTGATCCGGACCCGCAAGCTGGAAAGGAACGCCTGAAGGTAAGCGCTGCGGCGGCCGCTTGGGATCGATCCGGCGGCGTACGCCCTCGCCTACCGCCGTCTGCTTGCCATTGAGCGCGCGAGCGCGGACCAGCGTCCTGCGCCCAGCGCGCCGCCGCCGGAGGATGCACAGCGGGTCGCGCTTCCGGGGTGCCGCCTGCTCCCATGCCATGGAAACCGGTGCCGAGTTGCTATCCGCTGACACCCACTTCCAGTATGTAGAAGGGTTAGCCTGGACGGATCCTGGCAAGCCGTAAGTCCCTCATTCACTGCGCTTTGGCAAAGGCCTGGTAGACGATGACCGTGTCAAAGTCCAGGCTCTGAACGATCTGGCAGCACGAAGGGGATCTGACGTGCTGCCTCTGGGGTAAACAAGAGGAGCGCTCGGAACGCGGCCGTGTGCACTGCGAGGTCTCGCTCGGGCTGGATATAGAGATCCGCAATGATGTCTCGCCACCGCAGGAGCTCGCGCCGCCAGGTTGAGCGCTGCTGCACCTCGACGGTCAGATCGACCAGACGAAGCACCCGCTCATAGGCGAGGGTGAGGCCTGTCGTCTCTTCCTGGCGGAAGAGCCGGGAGGCTCGATTCATCTCGTTGCCGATCATCAGGATTTGCTGGTCGAAGCTGAAGGCCGACCAGCGGCCAGGTGACAGCGAGGCATGCTGAGTCATTCCAGAGGCTCCCCGCGGCCTATCAGATCGAACGTGACCTCACGGACACGATCACGAACCGTGCTGTCCGCGATCTCCATGCTTCGGTTCCCTTGGGCAGGGCGAATGTTGATGAGCGCTGTAAATTCGATGCAATCACTCACGCCCTTGCCTGGGTAGTAGTTGGCGCCCCAAACATCGGCTTGACGGCTACCATCCGCGAGGAGAAGCTGCTCTGCATCCGCGTGCAGCTGACCGCCCACCGCGGCGATCCGGCGCTCGACGTCAACAACGTACTTAACCATGTCGCCAAAGAAGAGGTGGACGAGCCGAGCCAGCTCGGAGGCCTCGATCCTCCGCTCGACGATGACGATTTCCGATCCGCTCTCAGGCATTCCTATCCTCGAAGGGAGCTCGGGCGCCAGCTCAGTATCGCACTCCTCGCCATGAGGGCGCTTGACCCTTGTGGCGGTTGTCTCTTGCCGGGTCGTGCGCTGGCCACGTCCCTTCGACTCTGCGATCTCGAGCGCTGGATGAGTAGGATGCCGCCGCCCGTCACCGCGGTGGGGCTCGCTTGGGTGAGGACGGCGGCGCGGTCAGGAGGCTACGGCAGCGGCCCGTACCAGCACTGACACTCGAAGTGACCGGTGGTGCAACGGTTGCCATACGGGCTCTGGCAGTAGCCGTACTGACCGCCGCTGAAGCCGCAGAGCTCGCCGAACGTCGCTCCCTGACAGGGGCTCAGGCTGCACGCCCCGCAAGCCGCTCCGGTCAGGGGCGTGGGAGCGGCGGGCGCCAGCTCGGCCAGGCCGAAGCTAGAGCGGCTGGCCTGGCAGGAGGCCGGCGCGCCCAGCGCGGCCACGGTCGAGGCAACCGCAGGGGTCGGCCCGGCGGGCGCCGTTGCAGCACCGGCGACGGCTGCCGGCAGGAGCAGCACGGTCAGGACCACCATGGCGGATCGCAGCTTCATTTCTCCTCCTTCACCGATTCGCAAGAGATTCGGAACGCGGCCGAAGCGCACCTTCGGCTACGAAGAGAATAAGCAGTTCCGAGCCAAGGTGCGATACCCCTCGACCCTTCCGGGGCCGCGGGGGGCGGCCGGCGCCGCTATTACCTGTCCGCGATCACGCCCTTGTAGAGGAAGCCCGCGGCCAGGCCCCCTGCCGCCGGACCCACGAAGTACACCCAGATGTCCTCGAAGCTGCCGGCGGCCACCGCCGGCCCCAGCGTCCGCGCCGGGTTGAGGCTGGCGCCGGTCAGCGGTCCGCCCATCAGGATGCAGAAGGTCAGGGTCAGCCCGATCGCCAGCCCGCCCGCGACCGTCGCCTTGGCGCCGAGAGCGGCGTTGATCACCGCATTGGCCAGGAAGAAGGTCAGAACGGCCTCGACGAACAGACCCACGGCCGGGGTCACCGTCACGGACGTGCCGTGGAGGTCGAGCCCCTGGGCGAGATGCGTGGTCCCCAGGCCGGTGCCGGTGCCGCCGAGCACCCAGCGTAGCGCCAGCGCGCCCAGGATGCCACCGGCCAGCTGCACGACGATATAGGCGGCCGCGCGCCCGGCGTCGATCTTGCCGGCCGCCCAGACCCCCAGCGTCACCGCCGGGTTGACGTAGGCTCCGGAGATCGGACCGTAGGCGTAGGCGAAGCCGGCGATGACCAGCCCGTGGGCAAGGGCGATGCCCACCAGGTTGCCGGTGATCGCCACGCTGCCGGCACCGATGAAGATCAGCGCGAAGGTGCCGATGGCCTCGGCCACCAGCGAGGTCGAAAGCCTGCCGTACATCGGAAACCCTCCTTCGGACGGCGAAGCGTCCGGATGGTCAGCAGTCACCGCCTGCCTGTCGACCGCTGCGAACGGTGCGTAGTCTACACTCGGCCCCCGGCGCCGCCTGGGCCGGCGACGCCGGGGTACAATCCGCCGCCATGGCATGGCTGCGGCGGAAGTTCCGCCTGACCGCCTGCGCCACGACCGGCGGCTGAGCCGCCAAGATAGGTCCGGGGGACCTGGCGCAGCTGATAGGCCCGCTGGCACGCGTGACCGGACGCGACGAGCGGGTGCTGGTCGGCCCTGAAACGGCCGACGATGCCGGAGTGTTCCTGCTCGACGGGCGCGCGCTGGTCGCCACCGCCGATTTCATCACCCCGGTCTGCGACGACCCCCGCCGCTTCGGCCGCGTCGCCGCCGCCAACGCGCTCTCCGACGTCTACGCCATGGGCGGCCGGCCGCTGTTCGCCCTCAATCTCTGCTGCTTCCCGGAGGCTGGCGTGCCCGACGGCACCTATGCCGAGATCCTCGCCGGCGCCGCGGCGGCGCTGGGCGAGGCCGGAGCGGCGCTGCTCGGCGGCCACACGGTGCGCGATCCGGA
This sequence comes from uncultured Acidobacteriota bacterium, assembly GCA_963732005.1. Classification (GTDB taxonomy): domain Bacteria; phylum Acidobacteriota; class Thermoanaerobaculia; order Multivoradales; family UBA5704; genus JASLEW01. The sequence continues at coordinate 443,442 of CAVSXT010000005.1, read as the reverse complement.
GCTCAAGTTCGGGCTGGCGGTGATCGGCGAGGCCGCGCCTGACCGGCTGCTCACCAACGCCGGCGCCCGCGCCGGCGATCGCCTGGTGCTCACCAAGCCGCTCGGCACCGGCGTGCTGATCAACGCCTTCAAGGACGACAAGCTGGACGAGGCCGGCCTCGAGCCCGCCCTGCGCGAGATGGAGCGTCTCAACGCCGAGGCTGCGCGCCTGGCGCTGGCGCACGGCGCCGGAGCGGCCACCGACGTCACCGGCTTCGGCCTGGCCGGGCATGCCCTCGGCATGGCCCGCGCCTCGGGCGCCGGCCTGCGCGTGGAGTTCGGGCGCCTGCCGGTCCACGACGGCTTCTACCGGTTGGCGGCGAGCGGTGTCAGCACCGGCTGCACCGCCGCCAACCAGAGCAGCGCCGCCAGCGCCTTCTCCGACCGCGCCGGGCTGACCGCGGTCCAGCGCGAGCTGCTCTTCGACCCCCAGACCTCCGGGGGACTGCTGCTCACCCTGCCGGCCACCTCGGTGCCGCCCCTGCTGGCGGCGCTCGCCGCCTCGGGCCACCGCGCCGCCGAGATCGGCGAGGTGCTTGCCGGGCCGCCCCGCTTCGAAGTGGTCTGACGAGCCTTTCGAGGGACGACGAGATGCTGATCGGCGGGCGGCGTTGGGCGCATCTGGCGGTTTGCCGCGCTCTGCTCGCCGGGTTCCTGTCGCTCGGTCCACTGGCGCCGGCGCGGGCGGCGGATCAGCCTCCCGCCGCTGCCGTTCCGGCCGCCGCCGTGCCAGCGGCCGCCGCGGCGGCCGCGCCTCCGGCGCCGCCGCCGGCACCTGCGGACGTGGCGGAGACGATCACCGTCACCGCGGCGCGGACCGAGCGCCGCCTCGGCGACACCCCCGCCAGCGTCGTCGTCCTGGACCAGCGGGCGATCGCCGCCAGCGCCGCGCCGGCCCTCGACGACATCCTGCGCCAGGTCCCCGGCTTCAGCCTCTTCCGCCGCACCGGCGGGCGCTTCGCCAATCCCACGACACAGGGTGTCTCGCTGCGCGGCCTGGCGGCCAGCGGCGCCTCGCGGACGGTGGTGCTCGAGGACGGCGTGCGGCTCAACGACCCGTTCGGCAGCTGGGTCTACTGGGGCCGGGTGCCGCGGGCCGCGGTCGAACGGATCGAGGTCGTCCGGGGCGCCGAGTCGGACCTCTACGGCAGCGGCGCGATGGCCGGCGTCATCCAGCTGGTGACCCGCGGCGGCGCCACCTCGCAGCTGCTCGCCGACGCTTCCTACGGCAGCGAGCACAGCGGCGACGCCTCGACCTTCGCCGCCGGCAGGCGGGGAGACTGGCAGGCCACCGCCGCCGCGGAGTCGTTCGGCACTCGCGGCTACGTGGCGATCGCTCCCGAGCTGCGGGGCCCGGTCGATACCCCGGTCAACTCGGACTACGAGAGCGCACAGGCGACGATCGCGCGCGCCCCGGAAGATCAGGGCCGGCTGTTCGTGCGCGGCGGCTACTACGGCGAGTCGCGCGACAACGGCACGCCGCTGCAGGTCAACGACACGGAGATCCGCCAGTGGGCCGCGGGCGGCGACTGGCAGCCCTGGAACGGCTCGCTCGGGTTGCGCCTCGACGGCTCCAGCCAGGGCTTCTTCCAGACCTTCTCCGCGGTCGCGCCGGACCGCGAGAGCGAGACCCTGACGCGCACCCAGAGGGTGCCGGTGCGCTCGTTCGATCTCGCCCTGCAGGGGTCCGGCGCCCTCACCCAGGCCCAGGCCCTGGTCGGCGGCGCCGACCTGGAGCAGGTGGACGCGACCAACAGCGAGACCGCGTTCCTTGCCGCGGGCGGCACCTCCCCGAGCGCTGTGGCGGCGCGCCAGCGCACCGGCGGCGCCTTCCTCGAGGACCTGGCGAGCGTGTCCTCGCGGCTGGATCTGGTTCTTGGCCTGCGCGGCGATCTCTGGCGCAACGCCGCCGAGCAGCGAAGCGCGACGACGGCGGCGGCGCTGCCGGATCGCGAGCGGACGGCTTGGAGCCCGCGGCTGGGGGCCGTGCTGCGCGCCGCCGACGACCTGCGGCTCACCGCCTCGGTCTACCGCGCCTTTCGCGCCCCGACCGAGAACGAGCTCTACCGCAGCTTTCGCGTCGGCAACACGCTGACCGATGCGAATCCAGACCTCGACGCCGAGCGCCTGAGCGGCGCCGAGGGCGGCGCCCTGTGGAGCGGCATGGGCGGGCGGCTGACCGCGCGCGCGGTCCTCTACTGGATGGAGATCGACCGGCCGATCGCCAACGTCACCGTGTCGGAGACCCCCAGCCTGATCACGCGCGAGCGTGAAAACCTGGGCCGCACGCGCTCGCGCGGCATCGAGGCCGAGCTCACTGCCCGCCTCGCTCCCGGCCTGACGCTGGCGGCCGGCGGCGCACTGATCGACGCCACGGTGGTGAGCTTCGCGGACCCGACGCTGGTAGGCAAGCGCCTGCCCGAGGTGCCGCGGCTGAGCGTGAGCCTCGGGCTGACCTATGACCTGGCTGGATCGGCCAGCCTCGGCCTGCAGGCGCGCTACGTCAGCTCGCAGTTCGACGACGACTTGAACCAGCTGCTGCTGCGCAGCTCGACGGACCTGGATGCCACGGTCACCCGGCCGCTGGCGCGAGGCCTCGCCATCTTCGTCGCGGGCGAGAACCTGCTCGGCCAGCGCGCGGAGGTGGCGCGCACGCCGCTGCTGACGCTCGGCGCGCCGCGCCTCCTGCGGCTCGGCCTGCGGTACGCACTGCCGGCGCCGCTCTAGCAGTGCATGTCGGCGCACGCTTCGAACCTTCGCCACCGGCGCCCTTGCCGCTTTCGCCGCCTTCGCCGCCTGCTGCTCGCCGTCACCGCGACGGCGGCCAGCGCCGCAGCGGCCGCGGCGGCGCCACCGGCGGCTCCGCCACCACCCGACACCGCCGCGGCTCCCAGCGCCCCCACGGCTCCGGCCGGTCCCACCGGTCCCGCCAGTCCCGCCGCTCAGACACCGCCAACGGCCGAACCACCGGCCGCCGCCCCGGCGCCGCCGGCCGAACCACCAGCCGCGCCCAGAGGGGGGACACCGCAGGAGCCGCCGGCACCGGCCTCGCCCCGCTTCAGCGGCGAGATCAAGGTCATCGGGGAGTCGCCGCTGGGGGGCGCCGGCCAGGCTGGCCGGCGGGCCGCCGGCGCCGTCGAGTCGGCCACCAGCGCCGAGATCGCGGCGGCACAGCCACTCGCCATCTCCGACTTCATGGCCAGCCGCCTGACCAGCGTGACGGCCAACGACACCCAGGGGAACCCGTTCGAGCGCGACCTCCAGATCCGCGGCTTCAGCGCCTCCCCGGTGCTCGGCACGCCACAGGGCATCGCGCTCTATCAGGGCGGCGTGCGTCTCAACGAGCCCTTCGGCGACACCGTCGACTGGGACCTGATCCCGCTCGCGGCGATCTCGCGGCTCGACCTCGTCACCGGTGCCAGTCCGGTGTTCGGACTCAACGCCGAGGGGGGCGTGATCACGCTCGACACCAAGACCGGCCTCACCGACCCCGGCATCCAGGCGAGCCTGCGCGGCGGCAGCTTCGGCAGCCGCGCGCTCGACGCCGCGGCGGGGAGAAGCTGGGGCGGGGCGAACGCGCTCCTCGCCGGCGACCTCTACCGTGAGGACGGCTGGCGCGAGCACTCGCCGACCGATGTCCGGCAGCTGTTCACCAATCTCGGCTGGGCCGGCGCCCGCGGCAGCGTGGACTTGAGCGTCACCGGCTCCGAGAGCAGCCTCGCGGGCAACGGCGCCACCCCGGTACAGCTGCTGGCGACGGATCCCCGCGCCGTCTTCACCTTCCCCGACTCGACCGCTCGTGAGGCCCTGCTCGCATCGGCCCGCTTTCACTTCAGCCCCGACTCCACGACGCTGCTCGAAGGCAACGTCTATGAGCGCCGGATCCTCACCTCGACGGTGAACGGCGACGCCACCTCCTACGCGCCCTGCGACGCGGCGGCCGACGCCGGCTTGCTGTGCAACGGCGAGAGGGCCGCGGAGCAGGTGGTGCGCGACCAGTTCGGCCGCCAGGTGCCGGTCGGCACACCGCCGCTCGACGGCGTGCGCAACGACACCCAGGTCGACCAGGCAGCTTTCGGGGGATCGTTCCAGGCCGCCTCCGCGGCCACGCCAACGAGCTGCTTGCCGGCGTCTCCGCCGATCTCGCGAATGCGCTGTTCGCGGCTCACTCGGAGCTGGGCCGCCTCACCGGCGACCGCGACACCATCGGCGACGGCCTGATCACCCTCGACTCGCTGGTCCGAGTCGACAGCCGCCTGGATCGCATGGGGCTCTTCGTGGCCGACACCTTCGTGCCCTTCGACCCCCTGACCATCCATCTCGCCGGCCGCTTCGACGTCGCGGCCATCCATCTCGACGACCAGCTCGGTGGCGACCTCACGGGTCGGCACAGCTTCCACCACCTCAATCCCTCCGCCGGGCTGACCTGGGCCGCCGGACGCGCCACCTCGGTCTACGCCCGCTTCTCGGAATCGTCGCGGGCACCAAACCCGGTCGAGCTGACCTGCTCGGACCCGAGCTCAGGCTGCCGGCTGCCCAGCGCCTTCGTCTCCGACCCCCCGCTCGCGCAGGTCGTGACGCGCACCGCCGAGCTGGGCGCCCGCGGCCAACTCGGCGGCGGCAACGGCACACGGTCCGGCGGCCTGCGGTGGAGCGCCGCCCTTTACCGCGCCGACAGCCTCGACGACATCCTTTTCATCAACAGCGGGAGGCTGCTGGGGCAGGGCTTTTTCGCCAACGTGGGCCGCACCCGCCGCCAGGGCGTCGATCTCGACCTCCGCGGCGCGCCGGGCGGGCGCTTTGGCTGGTTCCTCGCGTGCAGCCTGACGGATGCCAGGTTCGAAACGCCTTTCATGGCGGCCAGCCCCGACAACCCTTTCGCCACCGACGGCTCGATCGCCGTCGCGCGCGGCGCGCGTCTGCCGCTCATCCCGCGCTACGACGTCAAGGCCGGGATCGACGTGGGCTCGCAGCGCTGGCGCGCCGGCCTCGAGCTCCTCTATCTGGCGCCCGAGTTCCTGCGCGGCGACGAGGCCAACCTCGCCCCGCCGCTTCCCGGCCAGGAGCTCCTCGCCGTCACCGGTCGCGTGACGCTCACCAAGCGCCTCGCCCTGGTGGCGAGGATCACCAATCTCCTCGACCGCAATCTCGCCAGCTTCGGCGCCTTCGGCGAGCCCGGCGCCGTCCTCGGTCCCACCTACGACAACCCCCGCTTTCTGGTGCCTGTCGCTCCGCGCGCCTTCACCGCGGGGATCGAGGTGGGCAGGTGACCAGCGGTGGCCGGACGGGCGCCGGGCCGCGGCGGTTTCCAAGGACTCTGCCCCGGGGCCGCCGGGGTCTTGCATTCCCCCGGGCGAGGTGCGATACTCACCCTACTTTCTGCGCCTTAAGGATTGGACATAGAGATTCTTCCTCTGTAATTCCTCCGCATCATCAGCCGATTAGTGCGCACGAAATACCTGACACATCACAGCGTGAACCGCTGAAGCGCGCCGATCGACACCATCGCCACCTCTTCACCTTTCCACTCCTTCAATAAATCTCTCCAGCACGCAACATCTGGAATCATGGAGTCGGGCAGGCAAAGAGGAGGGTTCGCTGGTTCACTGGCTCTGTCTCCCCCTGGCTGTCGGTGGGGGACTGGGAGATAAATGCCGCATCAGCGCGGCCACCGAACAACAACCTGTTTCAAGGAGCGAGAGTATGCCCGAGCAAGGCACCGTGAAGTGGTTCAACGACGCGAAGGGGTACGGCTTCATCGTGCGGGAACGGGGTGCGGACGTGTTCGTTCACCACGCCTCGATCATCGCCGAAGGTTTCCGCACGTTGAACGAGGGGGACCGCGTCTCCTTCGAGGTCGTCGAGGGGCCAAAAGGCCTACAGGCGAAGAACGTCGTCAAGATTTCCTGAGCTACTTCCGCGCCCATACCTCCCGCGCCCTGCCGGTGAAGTTGCCGGCCGGGCGCCGCGGTCGCTCTTTAAGATTCCGCGGGTAGGGACTCTGTGCCCTTCGGCCGGGCCGGGGCCGGCCGGACCTGAGGACTGCGACCAACGGGCTCGCAGTGGGTACGGTGCCGAGATCGACGCTGCTTGCCTCGCCCGGTTGAGTCGCAGTCCTCAGGCCCGACCGGCAGGGGCCCTTCGCCATCTTGCTGCCACCGATCTCCTTCCTCAGTTCGCCACCACCCGCCAGACAACCACGCCGCTCTCGCCGCCCGCCGGCGCCAGCCAGGCAACCGGGGCGCGCGGCCCCAACAGATCGGGCGGCCGCGATCGCAGATCGATCGGCCCAATCACTAGATAAGCGACGCCGGCCTGGCGCAGCAACGGCCACAGCTTCGCGTAATAGAGGCCGGCCTGGGCGGTCTCCGGCCCAAAGGCATCCGGCAGCGCGACGTAGCGATGGCGCAGGTAACGCCCGAGAAATGGCGAGCTGCCGCCGAGGGCAGCACCGGCCGGTAGCGCGCTGTCCAGGCGCCGCAGCAGCGCCACCTCGACGTAGGGGTGACGGGCGGCGAAGGCCGGCAGGCGAAAGGCGAAAGTCTTGACGGCCAGCAGCAGCACCGCGGCGGCGCCGATCGCGGTCAGGACGAGGCGCCCGCGGCGGCCTGCCGCGGTAAGGCGCGGCCAGCGAATCCGCAGCCAGGCCGGCGCCAACGACGGGGACGCGCCGGTCGCCTCGCCCCAGGGCGCGAAGGCCAGCGCATAGGCGCCCGGCAGCAGCAGCAGCAGCAGGCGCCCCCAGGTGAAGAACGCGAACGCCGTCGCCGCCAGGAAGCTGCCGAGCGCGAACAGCAGCCAGGCCGCGGGCCGCCGGGTGGCGGGTTGCGCCAGCGCCCAGAGAGCGCCGGCGGCGGCCAGCAGGACATGTGCCCAGGTCCCGAGCAGCTGAGCGGCGCCCGCGGCGGCGAAACGTTCGAGCTCGGCGAACCAGCCGCGCAGCACCGCTGCCGGGTCGCTTGCCAACACTGCGGCCAGCGAACGGAACGGCACGCGCTCCAGGTACGACCAGTCCGGATAGCCATACAGCTTCCAGGCGAGGTTCTTCCAGTTCTCGTCATAGAAAGGATTGCCGAACTCGGTCTGCCTCAGCACCCAATGCGGCAGGAGCACCAGCACGGCGGCGCCGGCGGCATAGGCGAGGTGGCGCCACCGCCGGCGTCCTCCGGAGGCCGGGCGCCGGCCGCCTGACTCGCCCGGCGCATGTGCGGACCAGCCTTCGGCCGAGGCGAGGGCCGGAGCGACAACGGATGAGGCGGTGCCTTCCAGGGAGCTATCGGTAGGGCCGAGGGCCGCCGCAGCGGTGCCTTCCGGCGAGCTGGTCGCGGCGAGCACCGGGGCGGCGCCCCCGCCGGCCACCACCCGCGGCGCCAGCCACCAGGCGGCCAGCAGCGCCGGCACCAGGAACAGCGCGTTGGCGCGGGTGAAAGCGGCGAGGCCGAGCGCCAGACCTGCAACCACGGCCGGTGCCGTCGCCGGCGCCTGCAGGTAACGCAGGCCGGCCAGCAGGCCGGCGGCCGCCAGCGCCGCGAACAGCATGTCGGTGGTGACGTGCTGGCCGATGATCCAGAGGTTGGGGTTGACGGCGGCCAGCGCCATGGCCCAGCCGCCGGCGGCGGCGCCGGCGAGCCGCCGGCCGTGGGCCCAGGCCAGCCAGGCGAGAGCGGCGGCGGCCAGGTTCGACAGCAGCCGGGCAGCCGCGAAAGCGCCGCCGGCGACCGGTGCCAGCGCCGCGGCCAGCAGCGGATAGAGCAGCGGGCGATAGGGGTCGTGCGGCAGCGAGCCGGAGAGCAGCAGCTCCGCCTGGCCGACGTAGCCGTCGCGCTCGGCGGTCCCGGCCTCCTCCACCCAGTGCACGCGGGAGCCGTACAGCGCCAGCGCCAGCAGCAGCGCCGCGGCGGCGGCCAGCGCCAGGCGGTCGGCCCGCCGGCCGGCTCCGCCCGCTCGCGGCGCGGGAGCGGCGATCACGGACGCGCCGGCGGCGGCGCCGCTGCCGGCGCGCCGGTGTCGCCGCGATCACCGCGGCCGCCGCGATCGCCGGGCGCACCGCGATCGCCGTGCGCGCCCCGGTCGTCGCGCGGCAGCTCGATCACCACGTCCTCTCGCCGTACCAGGCCGAGATCCTCGCGCGCCAGCCGCTCCAGCATCGCCGGGTCGCTGCGCAGCCGCGCGATGCGGACACGCAGCCGGTCGACGCCATTGCGGGTCTCCTCGATCCGCGACTCGAGCTGCCGCTCACGCACCCGCGCGGCGCCGAGGTCGCGGTAGCTCTTCAGGCCGGCGGCGCCGAGCAGGATGACGAAGAGCAGGACCGCCGCCAGGAGCACCGGGCGGGAGGAGTCGGGGCGCGCGGGGCCCCGTTGCCGCTTGGCGCCGCTCGCGCCGGCCACGTCGCTCGGGCCGGCGGCGCCGGCCGGTCCGCTCGCGCCGCTCACGCCGGCCGACGCGGGAAGGCGGCGGCCCCTGGGTAGGAAGCGACGCCCTCCAGCTCCTCCTCGATGCGGAGCAGGCGGTTGTACTTGGTCACCCGATCGCTGCGGCAGGGAGCGCCGGCCTTGATCTGGCCGCAGCGCGTCGCGACCGCCAGGTCTGCGATGGTGGTATCGGCGGTCTCGCCCGAGCGGTGGGACATGACGTTGGCATAGGCGTGCGTCTTGGCCAGCTCCACCGCCTCCAGGGTCTCGGTGAGGGTGCCGATCTGGTTGACCTTGACCAGCAGGGCATTGGCCAGCCCGCCGGCAATGCCCTGCGCCAGGATCTCGGGATTGGTGACGAACAGGTCGTCGCCCACCAACTGGACGCGGCCGCCGAGCTCGGCGGTCAGCTCCTGCCAACCTTCACGATCGTGCTCGGCGAGGCCGTCCTCGAGCGAGACCAGCGGGTAGGCGTCCAGCCACTCGCGGTAGGTGCCGATCAGGTCCGAGCTGCCGAGGTCGTGCCGTCCTTCGCCGGCGAGGTCGTAGCGCACCCGGCCGGGCGGCCTGCCGCCATGACGGCGCGGTTCGCCGCCGGTCAGCTCGCTGGCCGCCACGTCCACCGCCAGCGCCACCTGGCGCCCGGGCTCGTAGCCCGCCTTCTCGATGGCTCGCACCAGCAGGTCCAGTGCCTCGCGGTTGCTCTTGAGGTCGGGCGCGAAGCCGCCCTCGTCGCCGACGGCGGTGACCAGGCCGCGCTCCCTCAGCACTCCCTTGAGGGTGTGGTAGACCTCGACGCCGGCGCACAGCGCTTCGGCGAAGCTCTCGAAGCCGAGCGGCACCAGCATGAACTCCTGGACGTCGACGGAGTTGTCGGCGTGGGCGCCGCCGTTGAGCACGTTGAGCTGCGGCACCGGCAGCACCGTCGCGCCCGGCCCGCCGAGATAGGCATAGAGCGGCAGGCCGGCGGCATCCGCCGCCGCCTTGGCGATGGCCAGCGACACGCCCAGCACCGCGTTGGCGCCGAGGCGGCTCTTGTCGGCGGTGCCGTCGAGCTCGATCAGCGCTCGATCGATGCGTGCCTGGTCGCGCGCGTCCATGCCCCGCAGCCGCGGGGCGATCTCGTCGTGGATGCCGGCCACCGCCTGGCGCACTCCCTTGCCGCCGTAGCGCTTGCCGCCGTCGCGCAGCTCGAGCGCCTCGCGGCTGCCGGTGGAGGCGCCCGACGGCACCGCCGCCCTGCCGGCGCCGCCGCCCTGCAGCATGCACTCGACCTCGACCGTCGGGTTGCCGCGCGAATCGAGGATCTCACGCGCCACGATCTCTTCGATGCTGAACATGCCCACTCCTCCGGCTGGCAGCTGGCGGCGTTGGGGATGACTGCCTCAAGAGTAGCCGTAAACTCGCGTCGCCTCAAGCGTTGCGGGCTCGCCAGGCGAGCTGCTAATCCGCCCGATGCATCAGGAACTCGCGCCGGATCAGCTCCTGGAACTCCGCCAGACGCTCCGGCCGCGGCTTGCCCTTCTGCGCCTCGACGATGATGACGTGCGGCAGCTGGGGCGTGTCGCCATAGGTCTCGTGGCGCTCGATGCCGCGAAACACCGACAGCTCGCTCTCGCCGTACCTGCACCAGCGCACGCCGGCGAAACCGCAGGCCTCGAGCGCCGCGCCGAGCATCTCGCGGTTCCACAGGAACTGGTGGCGCCAGCCGTGGAACGCGCGATTGATCTGCAGCGCCGCCGCGCGCTTGGTGTCGGGATCCGCCTCGAGCCGGTAATGGGTGGCCCACACCCAGTCGAGGTTGGGGGTGGACAGGCGCATCCAGGCGCCGCGCGCCAGCACCCGCCAGGCCTCGTTCAGGAACTCGACCGCCAGGTCGAGCGGCAGGTGCTCGATGAAATGCTCGGCAAAGATCGCTTCGATGTTGGAGAACTGCAGCCCCTTGGTGACGTCGGCCACCACGTCGACGCCCGGGAGAGCCTGGGAGTCGACGTTGATCCAGCCCTCGAGCCGCTCCCGGCCGCTGCCGATGTGCAGGCGGGAGTGGGGCTTCCGGATGAGCTGCAGAACCATGGCGAGAGGTCGGCGCGCGGCAGCCCGGGCCGGCAGGGCCAAACCGTCCGGCGGCGGTGGAGTCTAGCATGCGCCGCCGCCCGCCGCCGCCAGCCTGGAGCCTGGCGCCCCGGGCGCGGTTGGGAGGCCGCCGCCCGCCGGCCGGCGACGGCGTGTCAAGCTATGTCGGCAGCCGGGCTGCCGGCACGCCGTCGAGGGCGGGGTAGTCGATGTAGCCCTTGGCGCCGCCGCCGTAGAAGGTGGTGCGGTCCGGCTGGTTCAACGGCGCGCCGGCAGCGAGGCGCGCCGGCAGGTCGGGATTGGCGATGAACATCGTGGCGAAGGCGGCCGCCTCCCCGTCGCCCTGGCGTAGCGCCGCCTCGGCCAGCTCGCGGTCGAGGCCGCCGTTGACCACCACCGGCCCGCGGAAAGCGCGGCGAAGCGCCGGCGTGAGATACGGCTGGCCGGCCGCGACCGGCCGCGCCTCGACCAGGTGCAGGTAGGCGAGGCCGAGCTCGCCGAGCGCCGTCGCCGCATAGGTGAAGGTCGCCACCGGGTCGTCGTCACGCATGTCGTTGTAGGGGCTGAGCGGCGACAAGCGCACGCCGACCCGGCCGCCGCCCCAGGCGTCGCGCACCGCGGCGGTGACCTCGAGCAGGAAGCGCGCGCGGTTCGCCGCCGAACCGCCGTAGAAGTCGGTGCGGGTGTTGGTGCCGGAGCGCAGGAACTGGTCGATCAGGTAGCCGTTGGCGCCATGAATCTCGACGCCGTCGAACCCCGCGTCACGGGCGCGGCGAGCCGCCGCCGCGAACTGCCCCACCACGCCGGGGATCTCCGCGAGCGTCAGGGTCCGCGGGGTGACGAAGGGTTGCGGCCCCGCCAGCGTCATCGCCTGGCCCGCCGGCGCGATCGCCGACGGGGCGACCGGCAGCGCACCGTCCGGCTGCAGGTCGGGATGGGAGATGCGGCCGACGTGCCAGAGCTGGAGGAAAATGCGGCCGCCGCGCTGGTGCACGGCGCGGGTCACCAGGCGCCAGCCGGCCACCTGGTCGTCGGTGTGGATGCCCGGCGTGCCCGGATAGCCGACACCTTGCGGGCTCACCTGGGTCGCCTCGGTGACGATCAACCCCGCCGAGGCGCGCTGCTCGTAGTAGGTGGCGTTGAGCTCGGTCGGCACGTTGCCGGCCGCCGCGCGGTTGCGGGTCATCGGAGCCATCAGCACGCGGTTGGGCAGCGCGAGATCCCCGAGCCGGACTGGCGTGAAGAGCATCCTGGTCGAATCGTTGCTCTGCTGCAGCATGGTCTTTCCTCTCTCTTGGGCTACTTTTAGTTTAGCGCAGTACTGTACGCCGGTGAACGATATGGCCAAAAAAAAGCCGGGCTATTTCTCCGGGCCTCCTGCCGACGCCGGACAACCGGGGAGGCTGCGGGAGATCACCTCGCCGAGCACCCGACGCAATACCGCCGCGTCGGCGGCAGCCAGATTGCGGGTCAGCGCCGCCTCCACCACCGCGATGAGGCGCTCGCCTTCCGCCTGCAGCCGCCACCCCTCGGGAGTGATCTCGGCCAGCACGCCCCGGCGGTCGCTGGGGTCGTCGAGGCGGGCCACCAGGCCGTCGGCTTCCAGCCGGTCGACCAGCTTGGTGATGTTGGACTTGACGCAGCTGCGGTGCTGGGCCAGATCGCCCAGCGACAGCCGCCCCCCCGCCGCGGTCAGCCCGCCGAGAACGGCCAGCTTGGCGGGCGAGAGGCCGATGCCTTCGAGCGCCCGCTCGAGCGCCCGCTCGACCCGCTCCGCCGCACGCAGGAGAAGCATCAGCATTCCCGACCGCTCGGCAGGGCATAAGTCGTTCATGAGTGAACTATACTCCGGTAGAATCAACCGTGCAAGTGACTCGCGCGCAGTCCATCCCGGCACCGCCTATCGAGGGCGACCCGCGGCGCCGCGCGTTTGACAGCCCAACGGCGATATGCGACCATCCCTCATCGCGGGGTGGAGCAGCCTGGTAGCTCGTTGGGCTCATAACCCAAAGGTCGCAGGTTCAAATCCTGCCCCCGCAACCATACGCAACGTCTGCCGAACGGCATTCAGAGGTAGGGCGGCGAGAGCTTCCCTGCCTTTTTTGTTGTCAGATGGCCCTGGATGACTGACGCCAAACAGGAGCGGGAACCCACCGAAGGTACGCTGTCGGAAAGGGTCCGCCGGACCGTGTTGGGGGCGCCCCGCGACGTCACCGACACGTCGCAGCTGCACAAGATGTCGCTGATCGCCTTCCTGGCCTGGGTGGGGCTGGGAGCGGACGGCCTGTCGTCGTCGGCCTACGGCCCGGAGGAGGCGTTTCGCACCCTCGGCGAGCACACCTACCTGGCGATCGGCCTGGCGATCGCCACCGCGCTGACCGTCCTCATCATCTCCGCCTCCTACAGCAGCATCATCGAGCAGTTCCCGACCGGCGGCGGCGGCTACGTGGTCGCTTCCCACCTGCTCGGACCGCGCATCGGCGTCATCTCCGGCTGCGCCCTGGTGGTCGATTACGTGCTCACCATCACGGTGTCGATCGCCTCGGGCGGCGACGCCATCTTCAGCTTCCTGCCGCAACACCTGCACCACTTCAAGCTCGGCTCGGAGTTCGTGGTCATCGGCCTGCTGATCGCGCTCAACCTGCGCGGCGTCAAGGAATCGATCAAGGCCCTGCTGCCCATCTTCCTGGTCTTCCTGGTCACCCACGCCCTGCTCATCTCCTGGTCGGTGCTCGGCCACCTGCACGAGGTGCCGATCGTCGCCCACCAGGCATCGCGCGGCTTCTCCTCCGGCCTCACCACCCTCGGCCTGGGCGGCATGGCGCTGCTGCTGATGCGCGCCTACGCCCTGGGCGGCGGCACCTACACCGGCATCGAGGCGGTGTCCAATGGGCTGCAGATCATGCGCGAGCCGCGGGTCGAGACCGGCAAGCGGACGATGGTCTACATGGCGCTGTCGCTGGCGCTGACCGCCGGCGGCATTCTCATCGGCTACCTGCTGCTCAACGCTCACCACGTCGAGGGCAAGACGATGAACGCCATCCTGGCCGAGAACGTCTTCGGCAACTGGCACATCGACGGCCTGCCGCTCGGCTACTGGCTGGTGCTGATCACCCTGGTCTCGGAGGGACTGCTGCTGATCGTCGCGGCACAGGCGGGGTTCATCGACGGGCCGCGGGTGATGGCCACCATGGCCACCGACTCGTTCTTCCCCCACCGCTTCGCCGCCCTCTCCGAGCAACTGACGATGCAGAACGGCGTGCTGCTGATGGGGGCGGCGGCGCTCGGCATGCTGTTCTACACCCGGGGCAACATCCAGATCCTGGTGTTCATGTACTCGATCAACGTCTTCCTCACCTTCACGCTGTCACAGCTCAGCATGAGCCGCTTCTGGTGGGCGAAGCGGGGCGAGCCGCGCCGCCGGCGGCACCTGTTCATCCACGGCATCGCGCTGGTGATGTGCGCCAGCATCCTGGTGATCACGCTGATCGAGCGCTTCACCCACGGCGGCTGGGTGACGGTGCTGATTACCTCCACCTTCGTGATCATCTGCTACCTGATCCAGGGGCACTACGCCCGCGCCAAGGCCGGCCTGCGGCAGCTCGACGACGTGCTCGGCTCGCTGCCGACGAGCGGCGAGCCCAACCGGGCGCCGCTCGATCACAAGGCGCCCACGGCGGTGCTGCTGGTCAGCTCGTTCAACGGCTTCGGCGTGCACACCATGCTGTCGATCCTGCGTTTCTTCCCCGGGCTCTACAAGCAGTTCGTGTTCGTCTCGATCGCGGTGGTGGATTCCGGCACCTTCAAGGGCAAGGAGGAGCTCGAGGCGCTCGCCCGCCACCAGGAGGAAGACCTCGCCAAGTACGTGGACCTGGCGCGCCGCCTCGGTTTCCCTGCCGACTGCGTCACCCAGATGGGGATCGAGGTGGTGACCGAGGCGGCGCAGGTCTGCCGCCGGCTGGCCCAGATCTACCCCAAGGCGACCATCTTCACCGGCAAGCTGGTGTTCCGCCAGGAGCGCTTCTTCTACCGCCTGCTCCACAACGAGACGTCCTGGTTCATCCAGCGCCGCCTGCAATGGATGGGAGTGCCGATGGTGGTGCTGCCGATCCGCTCGCAGGTCTGAGCGCCGAGTGCCGGCCGCGGGGGCCGCGTTCGCAACTGGCACTCGCCCATCGGCTTGAGCTCTACCCTGGCACACTGGCCGCCTGGGAGCGGGGCGGATGAGCCCCGGGTACTCGCGGACCTGGTTGGTCGTCGAGCGATGGCTCGCCTCCTTGGAGCTGTGAGGGGACCTGTGATATCGCCTGGTACGACGGGCCGCGCTCTCTCTCGGCCGCCAGCGAAATGCGCCGCGCTTCCTGGATTGAGCGATAATGACCATGTCCATTCGCTTGACCGAGCATCAGCAGCGGGCAATCGACGAGATACACGGCGGCCCTCTCGCGCCTGGTTGATCCCCATTCCAACGAGACATATGAACTCCTCCCTCTGGCGGAGTACGACGCAATCCGTGAGAACGTCGACGACGTTAGACTGCAGATGGCGATCCGGGCGGTGGCCCTACGCATCGCTGGGGACCGCGCCATAGAGGGCGCCTTGATGGAGCCCGGTGAGATCTACCTTACCTACTTCTCCGAGGGCGGACCGCATCCCGTCTATCGTCGTTTCGCGCGAGGAGCTCAACCGCGGCCATTACGCTCTGATCGTTGTCTGCACCTCGGCGCGCTTTGCGCTCCGCAGCCAGTCTGGCGAGCTGCGGGCCATTCCACGCCGGGCACTTTGGCTTTACGACAGACTGCGTCGCGCAGTGCGAGAACATCCTGTCGATCGACAATCCGCAGCTTTATCGGGCTAGTGCCGGCCGGATCGGCACGCTCGACGAGATGTCATGGCGGGAGATCCTCAAGGCG
Organism: uncultured Acidobacteriota bacterium; assembly: GCA_963732005.1. GTDB lineage: Bacteria > Acidobacteriota > Thermoanaerobaculia > Multivoradales > UBA5704 > JASLEW01. The sequence continues at coordinate 428,003 of CAVSXT010000005.1, read as the reverse complement.
ATCGGATACGTCGTGGGCTCCCACTGCGAGCCAATCTGAATTAACTCGCTGGCCGAGTCGTTCCTCTTCCGCAGGAGCTTCCTGGCTGCCGACGCAAGACGCCAAGCTGGTGAGCTCGCAAGTTCTGCATCGTCACGCTACCGCGTGGTCTCCGACGGCTACCTACGCAGAGCTGCCATGCAAGCTCCGCGGCCGGCGAGCGGTCTTCTATCTGCACTTCCTTCCCGCGCTGCGTGAGCAAGCGCAGGCGTGGCCGGGCGATGGACCGTCGCGGGTCCGGGCGTCAGCCGCGCAGCGGCGCGGGCGCCGGCGACGCTTCTGCCGGCGGCCCGGGCAGCTCGGCCGCGGCGCGGGCATCCGGCAGGTCGGCGGCGGCCGTCACCTGGGCAAGCTCGACCGGAACCGGCGCGGCGGCCGGCCGATCGCGGGGCTCGCGCTGTATGCGCCAGGTGAGGAAGCCGCCGCTGAGCATGAAGGCGGAGGCGGCCCAGAACGGTAGCGCGACGCTGGCGCCGAAGAGCCAGGTCGACCAGATCGGGCCCAGGAAGCGGGTGATGCCGCCGAACAGCTGCTGCACGCCCATGATCTGCCCCATCTCGCCGCGCGGGCTGCGGCGCGACACCAGCGCGGTGGTGGACGGGAAGAGCAAGGCCGTGCCTACCGGCACCAGCGTGACGATGACCGCGAGGCAGGCGATACGCAGCGGCTGGGACGTCTGCAGCCAGGCCGGCAGCGGGATCGCCGCCATGCCGAGCGCCAGCGACAGGGCGCCGGCGCGCATCGCGCCGACCTCGCCCAGCCGGCGCACCGCCGGCCCCAGCAGCACGGCGCGCATCACCACCGAGATGACGCCGACGTAGGTGTAGAACCAGCCGATGGTTTTCTCGGTGACGCCGTAGACGTGGCCAAGATACAGGCTGAGCACGGCGTTCATCGCCATGAAGGCCATCATGCCGATGGCGTAGACCCAGATCAGCGAACCGATCGGCGACAGCGGCTGGCGCACCACCTCCCAAAGGCGGTGCCAGAGCGAGCGCAGCGGGCGCGCCGCCGCGGCATGGCCGGGATCGTGCCGTCTCGACTCCGGCAGCCAGCGGCCGGCGAACGCCACGTTGAGCAGGCACAGGCCGGCGGCGAAGTAGCCAGGTCCCGAGCGCCCGAAGTAGCTGGCGAGCGAGCCGATGGTCGGCCCGATCACCACGCCGAAGCTGGTGGCGGCGGTCACCCAGCCGAGCGCCTTCGCCCGCTCCTCGGGCGCCACGGAATCGCCGACGTAGGCCTGCACCACGCCGACCGTGCCGCTGCCCGCTCCCTGCACCAGGCGCGACAGGAACAGCAGCAGCAGCGTGTGGGCGAGCCCGAAGAGGGTGTAGGCGGCGGCCGACAGCAGCAGGCCGGCCAGGATCATCGGCCGGCGGCCGTAGCGGTCGGAGAGGCGTCCCCAGAGCGGCGAGAAGACGATCTGGGCGATGAAGAAGGTGGAGATCAGCGGGCCCACGATGGAGGGCTTGGCGCCCATCCTGAGCACGTAGAACGGCAGCAGCGGCAGCACGATCATGGCGCCGATCATGTCGATGAAGACCGTCGCCATCAGCACCCACAGCCGGCGCATCGAAGCGCCGGAGCTGATCGGGGCACCGGGATCGCCGGGATCGGCAGCGGCAGGAGTTGGCACGGACGGGCTCGGCAAGCGGCTCATGCAAGGTCCTCAGGTGCTGCGGCCCTCGGCGGGGCTCCAGAGCAGGAAAGCCGCGGCGCTGCCGGCCATCAGCAACACGCCGTAGACGGCGCCCATTCCGAGGTCCTGGAGCTGCACGTTGGCCAGGATCTCGATCGAAATGGGCCTGGTGTCATACGTATAGAGGACCACGGAAGTTACGAAGTCCCCGAGGGCGGTGATGAAGGCGAGGCCGGCGGCGGCGGCAAGCGCCGGGCGCAGCTGCGGCAGGACGACGCGGCGCAGTGTCCGCAGGCGGCCGGCGCCGAGCGCCGCCGCGGCCTCGGCGAGCGCCGGGTCCATGCCGCGCAGGCTGTCCAGGGCGGCGCGGCCGGTCAGCGGCAGGCTGCGCACCAGGTAGGCGAGCGGCAGCAGCACCGGCGTGCCGATGAGCACGAAGCGGCCCAGCCAGGGCGCGTCGACGCTGAAGGTGGTGGCCAGTGCGATGGCGAAGACGGTGCCTGGTATGGCCCAGGGCAAGCCGACCAGCGTCTCCAGCGCACCGCCCAAACGCCGCCACCCGGGGCGGCGCCGATCTCCGGCGGCTCCGGAGCCACTGGCGGCACTGGCGGCACCGGCGACTGCGGTGCCGGCCAGCGCCGCGGCCAGCCCCAGCGCCACCGCCGCGGCGGTCGCCGCCGCCGCCATCCACAGCGAGTTGACGATCGGCCGCAGGTGGACGCGGTCGCCGAGCTGCGCGTAGTTGCCGAGGTTGAGCACCGGCGGGAAGGGTTCGGCGTTCCACGTCCAGGCCGGCACCAGCGAGATCAGCGCCATCACCAGGTGCGGCAGCAGCAGCACCAGCGCCAGTGTGTAGCCGGCGGCGGCGGCGGCGGCGCGGGTCCACGGCGAGGCGACCCGCCGGCGCGCCGGCGCCACGCCGCGCAGGCCGCTGGCCGGGGTGACGCCGGCGCCGGTCCGCTGGGAAGCCCAGAGTCCGGCCAGCGCCACCAGCGCCAGCATCACCGTCTCCACCCGCGACATCGAGCGGTCGCCGTTGAGCTTCGAAGCCAGGATCTGGGTGGGCAGCACGCGGAAGCCGCCGCCGAACAGGTAGGGTGCCGAAAAGGAGGCGAGGGCGGTCATGAAGGTGAGCAGCGCCGCGGTGACCAGGGTCGGGCGCAGCAGCGGCAGGGTGACCCGCCACCAGCGGCGCGGGCTGCCCGCGCCGAGCGATGCCGCGGCTTCGAGCAGGGCCGCGTCCTGGCGCGCCAGGCCGGCGCGGGTGAAGAGATAGAAGTAGACGTAGAACGAATAGGTGTGGACCAGCAGGATGGCGCCCGGCCCGGCCAGCTGCCAGGGAGCGTGGTCGAGCCCGAGCAGGGCCTGCACGCCGCGCGAGACGAAGCCGCTCTCGCCGTAGAGGAACAGGAAGGCGATGACTCCGACCAGCGGCGGCAGCGCCACCGGCAGCGCCGCCACCGCGCCCAGGAAACGGCGGCCGGGAAAGTCGGCGCGCTCGAAGATGAAGCCGAGCGGGATCCCCACCGCCGCCGCCAGGACGACCGAGGCGAGCGAGATCCACAGGCTCCGCCAGAGCGCCAGCCACTCGTCGGGGCGCTGGCAGAACTGCTGGAACCAGCGGAGGGTCCAGCCGGACGGGCCGCGGAAAGACTCCACCAGGGTGAGCAGCAGCGGATAGCCGACCAGCCAGGCCAGGAGGAGCGCCAGCGCCAGAGCGGCGACGACAGGGAGCAGCGGCAGCGGGCGCCGGGAGTCCGTCAAGGCCGCTCCCCTGGCTGCCGGCGGAAAATCCGGCCGGCGCTGCCGCCGGGCCGGCCGGCGGCGGGCGCCACCGCCACCTGATCGCCGGCGGCCGCGTCGGCGGCGCCGGCCGCCACCTCTACCTCGAGGCCGCCGGCCACCAATTCGACCTGGTAGTAGGTCGCCGCGCCGGCGTAGCGCCGCTCGACCACCCGGCCGGCGAGGGCGCCGGGGGTGTCGGCGGGAACCAGCCGCAGCGCCTCGGGGCGGACCACCAGCTCGACCGCCTCGCCGGCAACGAGCCGCTCGGTGGCTGCCCCAGGCCAGGCGACACCGGAGCCGGCGGCATCGGCGAGACCGCCCGCCGACAGACCGTCGAGCCGCACCAGGCCGGCCTCGCCGTCGCCCTCGAAGGTGCCGGGCAGCACGCTGGCGCGGCCCACGAAGGTGGCCACGAAACGGGTGGCAGGCCGGTCGTAGAGATCCTCCGGCGTGCCCACCTGGTGCAGCACCCCGCCTTCGAGCACTGCCACCCGGTCGCCGAGGTGGAAGGCTTCCTCCTGCTCGTGGGTGACCAGCACGGTGGTGATCCCCACCCGGAGGATCGCCCGCCGCAGCTCGCGGCGGGTGCGCTCGCGCAGCGCCGGATCGAGGTTCGAAAGCGGCTCGTCGAGCAGCAGCACCCGCGGCTCCGGCGCCAGGGCGCGGGCGAGCGCCACCCGCTGCTGCTGGCCGCCCGAGATCTCGCCCACCCGCCGGCGCTCGTACCCAGGCAGGTCCACCAGCGCCAGGGCCGCCGCCACCCGCGACCGCACCTGGGCCTTTTCCAGGCGCCGCCCCTCGAGGCCGAAGGCGACGTTCTCGCCCACCGTCAGGTGCGGGAAGAGCGCGTAGTGCTGGAAGACCATGCCGAAGTTGCGGCGCGCCGGCGGCAGCCCACAGACGTCCTGGCCCTCCACCAGGATCCTGCCGCCATCGGGGTCGGCGGTCTCGAAGCCGGCGATCAACCGCAGGGCCGTGGTCTTGCCGCTGCCGCTCGGGCCGAGCAGCGCCACCACCTCGCCGCGCTCGACGGCCAGGGTCAGGCCGTCGAGGACGCGCCGCGCCCCGGTAGCGGCGGCGCCGAAGGTCTTGCCGAGACGGTCGAGCAGCAGGAAGGGCGGCATGGCCTCGATCTCAGAGTCCTGCCGCCTGGCTCGGGGGGGCGCCGGCGGCGCCGGCGGTGAGCCCCGCCGTCTTGCCGCAAGGTGCGCCGGCGACGCCGGCCGCCGCGGTGCCGTGGCCGCGCACCGCGCGGTCCCAGGTGATCATCCATTCCCGCAGGTGGCTCTCGACCAGCCCCCGGTCCACCTCGGCGGGAACCATCGAGCGCAGCACCTGCTGCGCCCAGGGGGGCAGCCGCGAAGCGGGGAGGTCGGTGCGCGCCGGCAACCGGAAGGCCTCGCGCGCCGCCAGCTCCTGGCCCTCGACGCTGCCGACGAAATCGATGAACAGCTTGGCCGCCGCCGGGTGGGGAGCGCCCCTGACCAGGCCGATCGAGTCGTCGATCACCGGCGTGCCGCTGGTCGGGAAGCGGAAGTCGAGCGGCGCGCCCCGCTGTTTCTGCCAGAGCATGTCGGTGAGCTCCCAGACGGTGATCAACCCCTCTCGCCGGTCGAGCATCTGGATCAACAGCGCCGGGTTCTGCAGGTACTGTTTGGTCTGGGCGTCGAGCCGCCGCAGCCAGGCGAAGCCGCGGTCGGGGCTGCCGGTGGCGGCCACCGACCGCGCCAGGATCATGCCGAAGAGCGTGCGCATGGTGCCCGAAGCCAGCGGATCGCGGATCAGGATCTTGCCCTGCCAGCGGGGGTCGAGCAGGTCGTCCCAGTCGCGCGGCGCCGCGGCGGCCGGCACCGCCGCCGCGTTGAACACCAGCACCGGCGCGGTGCGGTAGGCGCCGAAGAACAGGTTGCGGTCATCGCGGCTGGCCGGCGGCACGGCTCCGGCCCAGGGCGGCCGATAGGGCGCCAGCAAGCCGTCCGCGGCGCCGCGCACGAAGATCGTCCGCGGCCCGCCATACCAGACGTCGCACTGGGGATTGGCGGCCTCCGAGCCCACCCGGTCGTAGACGTCCTGCGAGCCCATGTCGAGCCAGCGCACGTCGATCCGCGGATGGCGGGCCTCGAAGCTCTTTTCCATCAGCGACAGCAGGTCGCGGCCGTGCGGCGAGTACACGGTCAGCGGTATGCGGCCGTCGGAGCAGCCGCCGGCGACGCCAAGCACCACCGCGACGGTGGCGAAACGGGAAAGCAGCGCCGGCGCCCTCCGGGACCGCCCGGCCCGGCGCGGCGGCTGGCTGCGCCCGGCCATCAGCGCAGCGCCAGGAGGTTGGCGAACAGCCGGTAGCCGCCCGGCACCCCCGCCGGCAGCTGCCGGAACAGGGCGAGACCGGTATAGACGTACTTGCCCTTGCCGACGCTCGCCACCAGCAGCGAGCCGCGCTGCTCGGGGCCGCCGGGATCGGCCATGGCGAGCAGCGGCTGGTAGGCGGCGTCCCAGCTGTGGGCAAAGTAGAGCCCGCGCTCCTGCACCCAGCCCAGCCAGTCGGCCGGGCCGATCTTGTTGGGGGTGTTGAACACCGGGCTCTCCGGATCCAGCAGCTTGACCGGCGCGGTCTCGTCGGTGACCCGGTCATGGGGCCGCGCGATCTCGAGCTTGTAGGGCGCGAAGCCGCCGTCGATGAAGGGATACTGCTGGTACTGCACGATCATCAGCCCACCGGCGCGCACGTAGTCGAGCAGCCGGGGATTGGCACGCGCCAGCGCCGGATCGCTCTCGTAGGCGCGGCTGCCGATGACGATGGCGTCGTAGCGCGCGAGATCGCCGCCGGCCAACTCGCCGGGGCCGAGCAGCTCGACCGGCACCCCCACCTGGCGCAGCTGCTCGGGCACCTGGTCGGAGGCGCCGCGCACGTAGCCGACCTTGCGCAGCGGCGGCAGCTTGAGGTCGAAGGCGCTGACCTCGACGACGGCGCGATGCGGGTAGGGCGTCGGCCGGATGTGCTCGAAATCGATCAACGGCACCGCCAGGTCGAAGCGCGAGCCGTCGTCGAGCACGGCCGCCAGCCGCAGCGGATAGCGCCCGCCGGCCAGCGCCGGCGGCGGGCGCAGGGTGAGCGCCACCGCCACCGACAGGCCCTCGTCGACCTCTTCCGCGGCGGCGGCGGGCAGATCGAAGGGGCGCGGCGCGATCGCCGGCCAGGACGTACCCTCCGGAGTCGCGTCGCAGGTCACCTCCAGCCGGCCGTGCACCGCCGCGCGCCGGTGGGAGGTCAGCACGATGCGCAGGTTCTTCGATTCACGGCGGGCGAGCGGCCAGGCCTGCAGCGGCTCGGCCACCGCCACCTCCACCGCCGGCACGATGCGCAGCGGCCGCCGCACCTCGCCCAGCACCTCGTCGCGATGGCGATGCACCACCTCGCGATCGAGGACCAGCGGCACGCCGTCGAGGGTGAAGGCGAAGCGCGCGGCGAGCGGCGGCGGCCCGAACGGCTCGCCGCGCTCGGCCGGGGCAGCCTCGCTCCAGTCGTAGAGGCTGCCGAGGAGCGGCCGGCGCAGGAAGTACGGGGTCGTCGGCGGCGCCGCGGCCGGCACCTCCGGCTTGAGGTCCCAGCGCGCCAGCTGCCCGGCCGCCACCGCCCGGCTCTCGCCGCGTAGCGCCGCCTCGTTCCAGGCCGGGCCGCTGGCCGCCGGCACCAGCGTCACCGTGGCGGCGGCGAGCGGCGCCGCGGCGCCGGCGTTCCAGAGCTCGGCACGCACGCCGAAGGTCTCGCCGGCGGTCAGCGCCTCCTGGTCGGTGGTGGCGTCGAGCGCGATCCCCGCCGCCGCCGCCGCCGCGGTCTGCGCCACCTCGAGCTTTTCGGCGATCAGCTCGGCTGCCGCCTGCTCGCCGGCCGGCGCGGCGCCGCCGGACGCCGCCGCCGGCTGCAGGACGGCCAGCGCCGCGCGCAGGCGGCGTACGATCTCCAGCAGCGGCGCAAGCGCCTGCTGCGGTCGCGCCGGGTTGAGCTGCGCGCGGGTGCGCTCCGCCAGCGTTTCCACCTCGTCGAGCGCTGCGGACGTCTGCTGCCGCCTGGCGGCGTCGGCGATCGGCGCGGCGATGGCGTGCAGGTGGGTGTCGATGCCGGCAAAGACATCCTTGCCGGCGGCGGCGCCCGCTCCGGCGGCAGCTCCCGCCGCGCCGGCGGCGGCCGCTGCGGCGCTGGTTCCCGCCCCGGCGGCAGGCGTGCCCATCCCCGCAACCGGTCGCGGCCCGGCCACGTTGGCTGCCCCGGCTGCCGTGCCCGTCCCGGCTACCGTGCCCGTCGTCCCACCAGCCGCGCCACTCGTCCCGGCCGCCGCGCCGGTCCCGGCCGCCGCCCCGCCGCCGCCGGCGCCGGCCACCCAAACGACGTGGCTCTCCTGCGGCCCGAGCGGCTGCAAACGGCCCATGTCCTGCGAGCGGTGCATGCTGCGGCTGGCGGCGGCCAGCTGGTAGGCCGATTTACCGGTCCACGGATCGATGGCGCTGGTGGACATGGTCACCGCGGCGCCGCCCTCGCCGCCGAAGTAGGTGCAGCAGTAGAGCGCCTGCGGCGCCCACGGGGCGAGGCCTTCGGCGGCGAGCCGCGGCAGCGCCGCCGGATCGCCGGCCAGCGGGAAGGCGGCGTAGGCGATGACGCCCGCCTCCTGGTGCTGGCCGTGGTTGCGATGCGGCGTCCCCGGGAAGACCGAGACGATCACCTGCGGCTTGAAGCGGCGGATCACCCGCACCGCATCCTCGAGGATCGCGTCCTTCGGCCACTGCCCCAGGGTCTCGTCGAGCGACAGCGTGTAGCCGAAGTCGTAGGCGCGGGTGAAGTACTGGCGGCTGCCGTCGATGCCGCGCGCCGCCAGCAGCTCGCGGCTGCGGATCAGGCCCAGGCCGGGGCCCAGCTCCGGCCCGATCAGGTCCTGACCGCCTTCGCCGCGACTCAACGACAGGTAGGCGGCCTCGCCGCCCATGCCGCGGGACACCAGGGTGAGCAGCGCCGTGTCCTCGTCGTCCGGGTGTGCCGCGATCACCAGCAGGCGCTTGTGGGTGACCAGCTTGGCGAGGGCGCGGTCGAGCGCCGCCAGGCCGCCGGTCGACGCCGGCTCGAGCGGCGCGGCGCCCAGGTTGACGGCGGTGGCCCTTGCCGGGCCGGCAGGTGCCACCAGCAGCAACGCCGCGCCCAGCGCGACGAGCGCCAGCACGGCGGTGATCGCCGGGAGTGCCCGGAGCGCCGGGATCGCGGACCTCTGTCTCATCTCGCCCTCATCTCTCGATGCCTCCGGCCGTCGCGTACTGTAACCCATCAACCCATCGCAGGCGGGGTCCCGGCCGAGGTATCCTGGAGCGGCCATGGCCACGATCACCACCACCGACCCTACGGCCGTCCTCCTCGAGCGGCGGCCCCAGCTCGACCCCAAGACGCTCAACTCGTTTCGCCGCCTCGGGTTCCTGCAAGCCGACCTCGATCCGCTGGGGCGCCTCCACGGCGAGCCGCAGCCGGCGCTGGCGGAGGAGGCCGACCCCGAGACCGCGGACTGGGCGCGCCGCCGCTATTGCGGCACGATCGGCGCGGAGTTCATGCACATCCCGAACGCCGACCGCCGGCGCTGGATCGCCGAGCGGCTGGAGGCCGATCCCGCGCCGCCCGACCGCGACCACGTGCTCGCCCAGATCATGCGTGCCGAGACCTTCGAGCAGCTGGTGCAGACCCGTTACCAGGGCAGCAAGCGCTTCTCGATCGAAGGCGTCGCGGCGCTCATCCCGGCGCTCGACGCGATGCTCGAGCGCGCCGCCGAGCGCTCGGCGCGGCAGGTGGTGCTGGCGATGAGCCACCGCGGCCGGCTCAGCGTCATGGTCAACACCGTCGGCCGGCCGGCGGCGCAGATCTTCGCCGGCTTCGAAGACGTCGATCCGCGCAGCGTCCTGGGCGGCGGCGACGTCAAATACCACATGGGTGCCACCGGCACCTGGCGCGCCAGGAGCGGCAAGGAGATCGACCTGCACCTGGTGTCGAACCCCAGCCATCTCGAGGCGGTGGACCCGGTCGCCCTCGGCCGGGTGCGGGCGAAGCAGACCCGCCTGGGCGACCAAGACTGGACGCAGGTGATGCCGATCGTGCTGCATGGCGACGCCGCCTTTGCCGGCCAGGGCATCCTGGCCGAGACCCTCAACCTGGCCGATCTCGACGGCTACCGGGTGGGCGGCACGGTGCACGTCATCGTCAACAACCTCATCGGCTTCACCACCGAGCCGAAGAGCCTGCAATCGTCGCGCTTCGCCTCCGACGTCGCCAAGCGCCTGCCGATCCCCATCTTCCACGTCAATGGCGAGGATCCCGACGCGGTGGTGCGGGTGGCGGCGCTGGCGGTCGAGTACCGCTACGCCTTCCACTCCGACGTCGTCGTCGACCTCATCGGCTACCGCCGCTACGGGCACAGCGAGGTCGACGACCCGACCATCACCCAGCCGCTGCTGTACAAGCAGATCGAGGCCCATCCGCCGCTGTGGCAGATCTACGCCCGGCGCATCGGCGTCGCCGAAGAAGAGGGGGCGAAGCGGGCCGCGGCGGTGCGGGCAGAGCTCGACGCCGCCCAGGAAGCGGCGAAGAGCCTCGACAAGAAGCCCTCGCTGCGCACCCTGCCCGCCTACTGGGACCGCTACCGGGGAGGCTGGTACAAGCCCGAGTACGAGGTGCGGACCGGGCTCGACAGCGGCCAGATCGCGGAGCTGACGCGACCGCTCACCAGCTGGCCAGAGAGCTTCCACATCCACAAGAAGATCGAGACCCTGCTCAAGCAGCGCGCCGAGATGGGCACGGGCAAGCGGCCCATCGACTACGGGATGGCGGAGGCGCTGGCCTTCGCATCGCTGCTGCGGCAGGGGACGCCGGTGCGGCTGAGCGGCCAGGACAGCCGCCGCGGCACCTTCGCGCACCGCCACTCGGTGCTGATCGACGTCGAGAACGGCGGCGAGCACACGCCGCTCGCTCACGTCGCTCCCGACCAGGCCCGCTTCGAGGTCTACGACTCGATGCTCTCGGAGGCCGCGGTGCTCGGCTTCGAGTACGGCTACAGCCGCGACTACCCCGAGGCGCTGGTGCTCTGGGAGGCCCAGTTCGGCGACTTCGCCAACGGCGCGCAGATCATCATCGACCAGTTCATCGCCGCCTCTGAGCACAAGTGGAACCTGCTTTCGGGGGTGGTGATGCTGCTGCCGCACGGCTACGAGGGGCAGGGGCCCGAGCACTCGAGCGCCCGCCTCGAGCGCTACCTGCAGCTGGCCGCCGACGACAACATCCAGATCTGCCAGCCCACGACGGCGGCGCAGTACTTCCACCTGTTGCGCCGGCAGGCACTGTCGCTCTGGCGCAAGCCGCTGGTGGTGCTCACGCCCAAGAGCATGCTGCGCCACCGCGACTCCTCGTCGTCGCTGGCGGACCTCGCCGGCGAACATTTCCTGAAGGTGGTGCCCGACCGCGAGGTCGAGGACGCGCGCCGGGTGCTGCTCTGCACCGGCAAGATCGCCCACGAGCTGCGCCACGAGCGGGCGCGCCGCCAGGCCGGCGCCGCCAGCCACGCCGCCACGACGACCCCGACGGCGATCCTCGCCCTCGACCAGCTCTTCCCGCTGCCGAAGGCCGAGATCGCCGCCGAGTTGGCGCGTCATCCGCACTGCAACGACCTGGTCTGGGTGCAGGACGAGCCCGCCAACATGGGGGCACTGTTCTACGTCCACCCGCGGCTCGAGCGGCTTACCGGCAGGAGCGTGCGGTCGGTCCGCCGCCATGCCAGCGGCAGCCCCGCCACCGGCTCCGGCAAGGCCCACCTGATGGAGCAGCAGACCCTGCTGGCGCTGGCGTTCACCTCCGGCGCCGGCATGGATTGAGGTCACTACCGACCGCGTCCAGCCACGAAACTCCTCCGCGACTCGTTCCGTAAGAGGGGGCAGGAGGTGCACGAGACCATGTTCGCCATTGCCTTCCTGCTGGTCCTGGCCTTCGCCGGACTCGGAGCGCTGCTGCTGAGCGTGGGGCTGGTGCTGGGCGTCCTCAAGCTGTTGTTCCGGCTGGTCTTGCTGCCGCTCGTCCTGGTGGCCGGCCTGGTCAAGCTGGTCGTGGTCGGGCTGGTCGGGTTGGTGGCGGTGGCGGCGCTGGCCGTGGCGGCGCCGGTGATCCTGGTGGTGGCGGCGGTGCTGGCGATCCCGGCACTGGCGATCGGCGTCTGCTGCGCGCTGGCGTGGGGCAGCCTGCGCCTGGTGGCCGCGGTCTAAGCCACGGGGTGGCCGCCGGCCAGCGCCGCGCGGGCGGCCAGCGCCTGCTCCCGCGCCGCGCCGGCGCTGGCGTCGAGCGCCGTCAGATGGCCCATCTTGCGGCCGGGCCGGGGCTGCGACTTGCCATAGAGGTGCAGCTTCACCGCCGGGAAGCCGCACGCCGCCACCCAGTCGGGCTCGCCGTCCTGCCAGAGGTCGCCGAGCAGGTTGGCCATCGCCGCCGGCCGCAGCAGCTCGGTGGCCCCGAGGGGCAGGCCGCAGACCGCCCGCAGCTGCTGCTCGAACTGGCTGGTCACGCAAGCATCGAAGGTGAGATGGCCGGAGTTGTGCGGTCGCGGCGCCAGCTCGTTGATCAGCAGCTTGCCGCCGGCGGTCACGAAGAGCTCGACGCAGAGCACCCCGACCACCTCGAGCGCGTCGAGCACGCCGCGGGCGAGGTCGATCGCCTCCCGTTCCATAGCGGGAGCCGCGACGGCCAGCGGCGCCGGCGCCACCGAGACGTCCAGGATGTGGTGGCGATGCTGGTTCTCGATCAGGCCATAGTGCACGAAGGCGCCGTCCAGTCCGCGCGCCGCCACCACCGACACCTCGGCCGCGAAATCGACGAACGCCTCGAGCACCGCCTCGCCGGTGGCCAGCGCCGCCCAGGCCGCCGCCGCCTCGCCGGCCGCGGCGATGCGCACCTGGCCCTTGCCGTCGTAGCCCCAGCCGGCGGTCTTCAACACCGCCGGGGTGCCCAGCGCCGCCAGCCCGGCCTGCAGCTCGGCCTCCGACCGCACCGCCAGGAAGGGCGTCACCGGGAAGCCGGCGGCAGCCAGGAAGCCCTTCTCCCGCAGGCGGTTCTGGGTGACGTGCAGGACGGCGCCGGCGGGCCTCACCGGCGCCTGCTGGGCGGCGGCCTCGGCGGTCGCGGCCGGCACGTTCTCGAACTCGAAGGTGACCACCTGCACGCCGCCGGCGAACCGCCGCACCGCGTCGAGGTCGTCGTAGGACGCTCGTACCTGGCGGTCCGACACCTGCCCGGCGGGCGAATCGTCCTCGGGCGAGAAGGTGTGCACGCGGTAGCCCATGCGGCGGGCGGCAATGGCGAACATGCGGCCGAGCTGGCCGCCGCCCAGCACCCCGAGAGCGGCACCGGGCAGAATGGGAGAGGTCAAGGCACGGTCTCGCCGCGCACCCGCCGGGTCTGCTCCTCGGTCCAGTCGCGCAGCTGCCGGCGCAGCTCGGGACGGCTCGCGGCCAGGATGCGCACCGCCAGGAGCGCCGCGTTGGCGGCGCCGGCGGCGCCGATCGCCAGCGTCCCGACCGGCACTCCCGAGGGCATCTGCACGATCGACAGCAGCGAGTCGAGACCGTGCAAGGCGCGGCTCTCGACCGGCACCGCCAGCACCGGCAGCAGGGTCTGCGCGGCGACCATGCCAGGCAGGTGGGCGGCGCCGCCGGCGCCGGCGATGATCACCTCGATGCCGCGCGCCTCGGCGCCGGTGGCGAGCTCGCGCATCCATTCCGGGGTGCGATGCGCCGACACCACCAGGCACTCGTGCGGCACGCCGAAGCGGGCCAGCATCTCGTCGGCGTGGCGCAGGGTTTCCCAATCGGACTTGCTGCCCATGATGACGCTCACCACGGGAAGATCGCTCGCGTGCATGCCGGCCGGGTTTCGCCCGCCCCTGGGGGAGGAGGGACGGCACGACACTAGCACACGCGGCGAGAGCCGCCGCCCTCGCTCACTGCAAGATGATGGTGCTCGGCTGCGGGCCGAACTGCAAGGTCAGGATGGCCAGGAAGAGCTCGTGCGCGCTGGTCGAGCAGGCGGCGCCGTCGCCGATCGCGCCGAGCTTGAAAGTGTTCTCTCGGGTGCCGCTGCCGAACCAGGAGACCTGCAGGCTGGTGCGCTCGAACGGCGAGACGCTGGTGGTGCAATCGGTCAGCTGCCCGATCTGGGCGGCCAGCATGGCGGCCTGCAGCTGGCTGAAGGAGTCGGGCGATACGGTCCCCACCTGCAGCGTGGCGCCGAAGGGAAAGGGCGGCAGGGTGGGAGAGCCGCCGGACACCGGCAGGGTCTGGGTCGACCAGAAGATCAGCCGCCGGTCCTTGCACAGCACCAGCGCGCTGCGCGTCTCGCTGGGCGGGCGGCCGATGCCGGCGGCGCTGAAGTTGAGAACTTCGAGCAGCGGCGCGGCGCCGGGCTCGCAGGTGATGGTCTGGGAGAGCGCCCGGCCCGGAAGCAGCAAACCGGCGGCGAGGGCGAGGACGGCGAAACCCACGGTCTTCATGCAGCACCTCCGCCGGCATTCTAGCCCCGGCGGCCGGCGACGGCCGTCAGCTATCGCCGTGGGCGAGGCCCTCCTCGATCCTGATGCGGAGGAACTGCACGTCCGCAGCGTCGCTGGGGCGGACGGTGTCCTTCATCCGGATCAGCAGCTCTTTGCCTGCCAGCGGGATCTCGACACCGTGGATCGTGACCCGGTCCACCCCGCCAGCGAGCGCCGCGGCGTAGTCGATGCCGCATGCGGCCGCCATCAGATCCACCACGATCTCATCGGCGATGCGCACGACCTGGTACTTGCCGATCTCGTCGTCGGCGATCAGCGCCACGGCGTTATCGGGAAGGTGCCCCATGGCTCGTTTGAGTGCCTGGACGTTCGACTCTGCCGGGTCCACCAGAAGATCGACGTCTTTCGTGCCGCGGACGAAACCGTGCAGGATGACGGCAAAACCGCCGATCAGCACGTACCGCACCTGCTCGCGGTTGAGAGCCGCGCAGAGGCTCAGGAGGTCTTCGAGCTCCGGAGCGCGTGAGTAGACGCCATCTCCCGCGTCATCCATGCGTCGGCCTCCTGGTGAGTGCGGAAGCGATAGACGCCCCGGCGCACGAGATCCTGCCCCCTCAGCCGGTTGATGGTGCGCTGCAGGATGTCGACGTCGCGGATGAGATCCTGCCCTTCGTTGCGCCGCGAAACCCGCTTGATGCGGAGATTCGGCGGCTGGCGATCAGGGGTTTCCAGCGTCGTCTTCATTCTGGAGATTTACCATATTTATGGCTCTGAATCAACCGACCGACGGCCGCAGGATGATGATCTCTCCGCGCGCGATATTGCGGAACGATTTGGCTGCAAGCCTAGTCCATGACCCGCGTCTGGTCCGTGATCCAGTTCACCTCCCAGGTCTTGCCGCCGTCATCCGAAAATGATTGCTCGAAATGCGGCGAGGCCGTGGTCATGTTCGTCCAAACGAAACGAACGAGAATGGTCTTGCCATTGATCGTATCCTGGGCGAAGAACTCGCCGCGTCCATCCTTGAACTCGCCGACCTGGGGTGGGTCCATGATGCCGTTCTTGCTGTTGGCCCAATAGAGCCGCCACTGGTGGGACTCAGGATTGTACATACGCAGGGTCAGCCCTTCGATGTGGGCTGATGAGCCATCGACCTCGATCGTGTCGAGCTCGGCGCGGCCATCCCAGACCTTGTAGCAGACTCCGGTGCCGGTCAATGCGACCCAGGTATTGGAGCCGGTCAGCGGATTCAGGCGGCGCTTCAGGTGATATTTCCACTTACCGATCAGCGGGTCGAAATCGTGCTGCCCGTCTCGCACCGCCGGAGCCTGGTGCGGGCTTGGTTTCGCCGCGTCGGAGCTCTGTTGCGCAAATCCCCCGGAGGGATGCAGGATGAGCAGCAGGCTGCCGGCAAGCGCGTGGGTCAAAGTACGTTGCAAAGCGTTCATCCGTGCCTCCGTGGCTGAGTGCGCGGGCAAAGTAGCTCGGACCGTGGCTGGTGACAATGGCCACTCTTGCCCTGCACGAGATGGCCACCCAATGCAGGATCGCGGCGCCAGTGTGCTGCAGCCTGCGGCGCGGCGCAGCCTGCGGCGCGGCGCGCGCATTACAAGCGCACGGGCCGGAGCACCTGCGGGAGGCGGTGTCCCGCCGCTTGGAGCTGGGGAATCTGGATTGGCTGGGAGGCAGGGACTCGAACCCCGATTCTGCGGTCCAGAGCCGCATGTCCTACCATTGAACGACCTCCCAGGAAGGACGGCACCGAAGCCTAGCCGAAGGAGGATAGCCGGTCAACCCTGAGCCGACGGGGCCGATGGCCGGTTGGCCCCTGATCGGATCGGCTGCCTGGTAGGGCGCGCGGTGTGCCCGGGGTCAGCCCGGTTGGTGTGACGGGGTCTTCTCCACCGGATCGGCAGCCGGCAGACGCAGGCGCCCGATCAGGTGGTCGAGGTGGCGGAGGGTCGCCTCGCGGCCCATGACCTCGACCAGGTCGAAGAGCGGCGGCCCGGCCTGGCTGCCGGAGAGGGCGGTGCGGGTGGGGTGGATGAGCGCGCCGGCCTTGATGCCGCGCTCTCCGGCCACCGACCTGAGCGCGGCTTCCAGCGCATCTTTGGTGAAGGCGGGGAGGCTCGCGAAGCGGTCGCGCAAGGCCTCGAGATGCGCCGCCAGGGCAGAGTCGCCGGCGAACTTGGCGAGCACCTCGGGCGGGTAGTCGAGGCGGTCCCGGAAGTAGGGGACGACGACCGCGGCCAACTCCTTGAGGGTGTGCACGCGGCCCCGGTGGAGCTCGATCGCCGCCGCCAGGCGGCCAGCGTCGAGGCCGACGGGGCTGCCGCTCTCCCCCTCTGCCGGGTCGCCGGCGCCGAGCCCCACCTCGGCGAGGAATGGGCGCAGGTGCGGCAGCAGCTCGGCCAGGGGCAGGCTCGACAGGTACTGGGCGTTCACCCAGCTCAGCTTCTCGGTGTCGAAGACCGCCGGCGAGGCGTTGAGGCGATCGACCGAGAAGCAGGCGATCATCTCGGCGCGCGACATGATCTCCCGGTCCCCTCCCGGGCTCCAGCCGAGCAGCGCCAGGTAGTTGTACAGCGCCTGCGGCAGGATGCCCGCGGCGTGGAACTCTTCGACCGAAGTGGCGCCGTAGCGCTTCGAGAGGCGCTTCTTGTCGCTGCCCAGGATCAGCGGCAGATGGCCGAAGACCGGTACCTGGCCGCCCAGCGCCTGGAAGAGCGGGATGTGCTTGGGGGTGTTCGAGAGGTGGTCCTCGCCGCGGATGACGTGAGTGATGCGCATGTCGATGTCGTCGCAGACCACCGACATGTGGTAAGTCGGCGACCCGTCCGAGCGCAGCAGGATGTAGTCGTCCAGGGCGTCCGGCGGGAAGTCCATGTCGCCGCGCACCAGGTCGTGGAAGCGGACGTGGTCGTCGGGCATGCGGAAGCGCACGGCGAACGGCTCGCCGGCGGCGGCCCGGGAGGCGGCCGCGGCGGGGTCGAGCGCGAAGCAGGTGCGCGGGTAGCGAAACGCCTCGCCGCGCTTCTGCGCCTCTGCGCGCTGCGCCTCCAGCTGTTCGGCGCTGCAGAAGCACCGGTAGGCCTTGCCGCCGGCCAGCAGCTCCTCACCGCGTTGGCGGTGGCGCTCCAGGCGCTCGCTCTGCAGGAACGGCCCCTCGTCCCAGACGGTACCGATCCACGCCAGTGCCGACTGGATCTGGTGCGTCATCGCCGCGTCCGACCGCGCACGGTCGGTGTCCTCGATGCGCAGCACGAAGGCGCCGCCGACGCTCTGCCGCAGCAGGTCGTTGTAGATCGCGGTGCGCGCGCCGCCGACGTGCAGGAACCCGGTCGGGGAGGGAGCGAAGCGGACCCGAACGGGTCCCGAGATCGTCTGGCTCATCGGCTATTCACCATCCCACGCGGACAACCAGGATCACGGCTCGCATCCAGGTTCACCTGCCCGAACTCCTCGGCGACGATCTGGTCGATCTCTTCCACGTCCTCGGGACGGGCTCGTCCGAAGACGCTACGCCAGCCACCCGCGGGCTTCGCCGCCTCGCCGGTCACCTCGATCTGACGGACCACGGTGTCATGCGCCAGTGATTCGGCCATGAAGTCGTCGCAGCCGCGCCCGCTCATGGCTCGACATTCCAAGGATATTCCCAAGGAGCCAACGGCCGGCGCCGCTTGAGAAGCGGCAAGTAAATCTGCTGTAGCTTGAGGACGATCGCCACCTTCTCCTGGAGCGACATCGAGCTGCGCCGGGCGTGCAGCTCCGCTTTCCCCTTCCTTAAGCTACGCAAAAGCTTTGGCGTGGGTCGAGATCTGCGCTGCATCTTCAAGGCTCCAGCTTGAATCGGTGGATCAGGTCCTTGACGACGGCCTGATCCCGTGGCCACGGCCTCGATAAGCGCCGCGGCGCGCTCCCGTCGCTTGGCCGTCCGCGCTGAGGGTTCGAGGTAGAGCGCTAGCGTTGGCGAAAGACGTTACGGGCTTCATCGAGAATTGGCGGAGAGGGAGGGATTCGAACCCTCGGTCCGGGTTTACCCCGGACAACTGCTTAGCAGGCAGCCCTGTTCGACCACTCCAGCACCTCTCCGCAGGGTCCGACAGGAGGACTCATTCTAGAGGCGCCCAGGCTGGGAGTCAAAAATGGCACGGAGCCGAGCCGGCCGAAGTCCAAGCCCGCCTTGCCTCCGTACCCTTCCTGACCGGCAGACACCGGCCGGCCGCCGCCACCGGCCGGCCGCGATAGACTCGCCTGCGGCCGCGGGGGGTCGCTGGCCATCGCTTGGGAGGGACCGAGGACATGGCGACGAGCGCGGACCGGACTGCCGACGAGCTGGTCATCAACACCATCCGCTTCCTGGCCGTCGACATGGTCGAGAAGGCCAACTCGGGGCACCCCGGGGCGCCCATGGCGCTGGCGCCGCTCGCCTACCTGCTGTGGAGCCGGCACCTGCGCTTCGACCCCCAGGACCCCGCCTGGCCGGACCGCGACCGCTTCGTGCTCTCGGCCGGCCATGCCTCCGCCCTGCTCTACGCCATGCTGCACCTCTCCGGCTATGACCTGCCGATGGTGGAGCTCCAACGCTTCCGCCAGTTCGGCTCGAAAACCCCCGGCCACCCCGAGCATGGACACACCCCCGGCATCGAGACCACCACCGGCCCGCTCGGCCAGGGGTTCGGCAACGCCGTCGGCATGGCGATCGCCCAGCGCAAGGCCGCGGCGGCCTTCAACCGCGACGGCTACTCGCTGTTCGACTACCGCATCTGGGTGGTGGCGAGCGACGGCGACATGATGGAAGGGGTCTGCTCGGAAGCCGCCTCGCTGGCCGGCCACCTGCAGCTCGGCAATCTCAAGGTGTTCTACGACGACAACCACATCTCGCTCGACGGCCCCACCGGCCTGTCCTTCGGCGACGACGTGCCCGCACGCTTCGCCGCCTACGGCTGGCGCGTCGAGCGGGTGGCCGACGTCAACGACCTGGAAGCGATGGACGCTGCCATCGCCGCGGTCGAGGCCGAGACCGAGCGCCCGTCGCTGGTGGCGGTGCGCACCATCATCGGCTACGGCGCCCCGACCAAGCAGAACACCGCCAAGGCCCACGGCTCGCCGCTCGGCAAGGAAGAGACCGAAGGCGCCAAGAAGTTCTTCGGCTGGCCGCTCGAACCCACCTTCCTGGTACCGCCGGAGGCCGTCGCTGCGTTCGCGCCGGCGCGTGAGCGCGGCGGCCGCCTGCGGACCGCGTGGCAGGAGATGTGGCAGCGCTACCAGGCCGCCTTCCCGGCGGAGGCCGCCGACCTCGGAGCGCGCCTCGCCGGCAAGCTGCCGGAGGGCTGGCACGAGGCGCTGCCGTCGTTCTCGCCGGCCGACGGCGCGATGGCGACGCGCGTCGCCTCCGGCAAGGTGATCAACGCCATCGCGGCGAAGCTGCCGCAGCTTTGCGGCGGCGCCGCCGACCTGGCTTCCTCCAACGAGACCCTGATCAAGGGCGAGGACAACTTCGAGCCGGGCAAGCCCGGCGGCCGCAACCTCTATTTCGGGGTGCGCGAGCACGCCATGGGCTCGGCGCTCTCCGGCCTCGCCCTGTCGCGGCTGTGGCTGCCCTACGGCGGCACCTTCCTCATCTTCTCGGACTACATGCGGCCACCGATCCGCCTCGCCTGTCTGATGAAGCTGCAGGTGATCTACGTCTTCACCCACGACTCCATCTTCCTCGGCGAGGACGGCCCCACCCACCAGCCGATCAGCCAGCTCGCCTCGCTGCGCTCGCTGCCGGGGATGACGGTGATCCGCCCCGCCGAGGCCTGCGAAACGGCGGCCGCCTGGCGGGCGGCGATCGAGAACCGCGAGGGACCGACGGCACTGGTGCTCACCCGCCAGGCCCTGCCGATCCTCGATGAGACCTACGAGCGAGCGGCGGCAGGCGTGCCCCGCGGCGCCTATGTCCTCGCCGAGCCGGCGCCGGCAGGCGCCGGCGGCTCAAGCGTCGGCACCAGCTCGGGCGGCACTGGCTCGGGCGGCAGCTCGGCCGCCGCCGCCGGGCTGCCGGAGCTGCTGCTACTGGCCACCGGCTCGGAAGTGTCGGTCGCCTACGAGGCCGCCAAGCGCCTGGCTGCCCAGGGCGTGCGGGTGCGGCTGGTGAGCATGCCCAGCTGGGAGCTGTTCGACCGCCAGCCCGCCGCCTACCGCGACGAGGTGCTGCCGCCGGCGGTGCGCAAGCGGCTGGCGATCGAAGCCGCCGCGCCGTTCGGTTGGCACAAGTACGTGGGGCTCGAAGGCGAGGTTCATGGCATCGAGGGATTCGGCGCCTCGGCACCCGCCAAGCAGCTGTACGAGCCGTTCGGCTTCACCCCCGAGCAGGTGGCCGACCGCGCCCTGCGACTGCTCGGCCGCCACGGCTAGCGGCGCCCCTGGAATCCATTTGGACTTGCGCATATCATAGTCTCACCATGCGAACGTCCTCGCCACCGTCCGCTTTGCCGCCGTCCCGGCGCCGGCTCGAACCCGCGCTGGTCCTGCTCGTCGCCATCGCCTGCCTGCCGGTCCTGCCAGCCCTGCTGACACCGCCGGCACACGCCGCCGATTGGCCCGAGTTCAACGGCGACGGCCGCCACCTCGGCAACAACCAGCAGGAAACGACCATCAACTCGGGCAACGTCTCCACCCTGCACGTGCTCGCCGGCTTTCCGGTCACGCTGCCCAGCGTCGCCGACGGCCCGCCGGTCTTCCTTTCAGGAGTGCAGACCGCCGGCGGCATCAAGGACCTGCTGTTCCTGACCACCAAGGACGGCCACATCCTGGCGCTCAACGCGGCGACCGGCGCCACCGTCTGGTCGCACCAGCCGGCCACCGGACCCAACTACACCACCTCCTCGCCGGCCGTCGATCCCAATCGCCTCTATGTCTACTCCTACGGTCTCGAAGGCAAGGTCCACAAGTACCAGGTCGGCGACGGCACCGAGATCACCACCGGCGGCTGGCCGGAGCTGGCGACCCTCAAGCCGAGCGTCGAGAAGTGCTCGCCGCCGCTGTCGGTGGTGGTGACCAACAGCGGCGCCGAGTACCTCTACGTCGCCAATGGCGGCTACCCGGGCGACGCCGGCGATTACCAGGGGCACATCACCGCGATCAACCTGGCCACCGGCGCGCAGAACGTCTTCAACGCCATGTGCAGCGACCAGGCGGTCCACTTCGTCATGTCCCCCGGCACCCCGGACTGCTCCGGCGGCGTGCAGTCGGCGGTCTGGGGACGCCCCTCGGTGGTCTACAGCTCGGAGCTCGACCGCATCTTCTTCTCCTCCAGCAACGGCACCTACGACGCCAGCACCGGCGGCCGCAACTGGGGCGACAGCGTCCTGTCCACGCATTCCGACGGCACCGGCGCCAGCGGCCAGCCGCTCGACAGCTACACGCCGACCGAGTTCCAGACCCTGCAGAACGAGGACCTCGACCTGGGCAGCACCTCGCCGGCGCTGTTGCCGCCGGTGCCCGGCAGCAACGTCGCGCCGCTCGCGATACAGGGCGGCAAGGACTCCCAGCTGCGGCTGCTCAAGCTCGCGGACCTCAGCCGCGCCGGCGGCCCCGCGCACGTCGGCGGCGAGCTGCAGGTCCTCGGCCTTCCCCAGGGCGGCGTGATCCTGACGCAGCCGGCGATCTGGGTCAGCCCGGTGGACGGCACCGTCTGGGTCTTCGTGGCCAACGGCGGCGGCATCACCGGCCTGAAGATGGTGGTCGACGGCATGGGCAATCCCAGCATGAGCACGGTGTGGACCAACGGCAGCGGCGGCACCTCGGTGGTGGTGGCCAACGGCCTGGTCTTCTACGCCGGCGGCGGCGGCGTCAAGGCGCTCGACCCGACCACCGGCACCCAGCTGTTCGGCGACACCAGCACCGGCGGCATCCACTGGGAGAGCCTGATCGTGATCGACGGCCGCCTCTACGTCGCCGACGAGAGCGCCCATCTCTGGGCCTACGCGCCGGCCGCCGCGCCCCTGGGCTTCTTCACCGTCGCTCCCTGCCGGGTGGTCGACACCCGCGGGCCGACCGGACCCTATGGCGGGCCGGCGCTGGCGGGATTCGGCGCGCGCCGGGCCTTCCAGCTCGCCGGGCAGTGCGGCGTCCCCGCCGACGCCAAGGCGGTGGCCGCCAACGTCACCGTGGTCAACCCGTCCGCGGCCGGCGATCTCCGGATCGGCCCCAGCGGCGTCGCCAACGTCACCTCCAGCCTGAACTTCTCGGCCGGGCGCTTGCTGGCAAGCAACGCGGTCATCGGCCTCACCGGCGACCCGCTGGGCACCGCCTGGGTGCAGTCGGACGGCGCCGGCAGCGCCAACCTGCTGATCGACGTCTCGGGCTACTACAAGTAGCGTCCCCGCCGCGCCGGTCGCTGGACGTCGTCGCTGGACGGCATCGCCGCACCCTGGAATGCTTTCCCCGAATCCGCGGTTTTGGCCTAGCGTGCACCGGGCCAGGCAGGCGCTCTCGCGGCCCCTGGCGGGCGGGTTCCATGGTGGTGGATCGTGGGCAAGGAGACGAGGGATGAGGCGGGAGCTGCTCCTCGGGTTGGGTTTGCTTGGCGTCGCCGGAATCGCGGCCGGCGCCGCCGGTTGCGGCAAGAAGCCGCCGCCACCGCCGCCGCCGCCACCGGTGGTGGTCGTCACCCCGGTCATCCAGCGGGACGTGCCGGTCTACGGCGAGTGGATCGGCACCACCGCCGGCGACATCAACGCGCAGATCCGGCCGCAGATCACCGGCTACCTGTTGCGGCGGAACTACGACGAGGGCAGCTTCGTCCGCCAGGGCCAACTCCTGTTCGAGGTCGATCCGCGCCAGCTCCAGGCCCAGCTGCAGCAGGCTGAGGCCAACCTGGGACAGGGGCAGGCCAACCTCGCCAAGGCCGAGCGCGACGTCGCCCGCTTCCGCCCGCTGGCCGAGCAGCATGCGCTCAGCCAGCAGGAGCTCGACAACGCGGTGTCGGCCGAACAGGCCGCGCGGGCGGCGGTCGCGGCGCTGCGGGCGGCCGTGGACCAGGCCCGCCTCTATCTCGGCTGGACCCGGGTGACCTCGCCGATCGGCGGCATCGCCGGCGCCTCCACCGCCCAGGTGGGCGACCTGGTGACCCCGCAGAGCGTGCTGGCCACGGTCTCGCGCGTCGATCCGCTGCGGGTGCAGTGGAACCTCAGCGAGCAGGAGTACCTGCGCTACCGCGAACGCGCCCAGGCGGACCCCGCCACCGCCCAGCGGATCGGCCAGCTCGAGCTGGTGCTCTCCGACGGCACCACCTTTCCGCATCAGGGCCGGCTGATCTTCACCGACCGCCAGGTGGACGTGAAGACCGGGACGATCGCCGCCGTCGGGCTGTTCCCCAATCCCGGCAACCTGCTGCGGCCCGGCCAGTACGCCAAGGTCCGCGCCGAGACCGGCATCGAACGGGGAGCGATCCTGGTGCCGCAGCGGGCGGTCAACGAGCTGCAGGGCGGCTACCAGGTCGCCGTCGTCGGCCCCGACAACCGGGCGGCCGTCCGCAACGTCCAGGTCGGGCAGCGCACCGGCAGCCTGTGGGTCATCGACCGCGGCCTGAGCCCCGGGGATCGCGTGGTGGTCGACGGCTTCTCGCGCGCCAAGGCGGGAACCCTGGTCAAGCCGGTCGAAGGTCCGGCCCAGACGGCCGCGGCTACGCCCGCGCCGCCCAATCCGGCGGGCGCCGCATCACCGCGGCAACCGTCCTCGCCCGCGGGTAACTGACCCATGTCACGGTTCTTCATCGACCGGCCGATCGTCGCGATCGTCATCGCGATCCTCACCGTGCTGCTCGGCGTGGTCGCGATGACCGGCCTGCCGATCGCGCAGTTCCCGCAGATCATCCCGCCCCAGATCCAGATCCAGACCACCTACAACGGGGCCGATGCGATCACCGTCGAGCAGACGGTGGCGACGCCGATCGAGCAGCAGATGAACGGCGTCGACAACATGCTCTACATGTACTCGGTCAACTCGAGCGACGGCCAGATGACGCTGCGCGTCGTCTTCGACGTCGACACCGACGTCAACATCGACCAGGTCAACGCCATCAACCGCGTCGCCCAGGCGCAGCCCAACCTGCCGTCCGACGTCAACCAGTTCGGCCTCACCTACCGCAAGACGGCGGGCGTGCCGATGCTGCTGATCGCGCTGTACTCGCCGCAGCGGGACCTTCGACAACCTTTTCCTCGGCAACTATGCGCTGATCAACGTCGACGACCCGCTCTATCGCGTGCCGGGGGTCGGGCAGGTGCTCAACTTCGGCGCCGCCGACTACTCGATGCGGATCTGGGTGAAGCCCGACCAGCTGGCGAAGCTCGGGCTCACCGTCGCCGATCTCACCCAGGCCATCCAGCGCCAGAACACCGTCAACCCCTCGGGCCAGCTCGGCGCCGAGCCGGCGCCGGCGGGTCAGGAGTTCACCTACACGGTGCGCGCCCTGGGGACGCTGGTCACTCCCGAGCAGTTCGGGCAGGTGGTGGTGCGGCTCAACCCCGACGGCTCGGTGGTGCGGCTCCGCGACGTCGCGCGCATCGAGCTGGGGGCGCTCAACTACAAGCAGATCGCGCGCCTCAACGGCAAGCCGTCGAGCATCATCGCCATCTACCAGCTGCCCGGCTCCAACGCCCTGTCGGTGGTCAAGGGCGTCAAGGAGGAGATGGAGCAGCTGAAGCAGCGCTTCCCCAACGACCTCGACTACCTGGTGTCGCTCGACACCACGGTGGTGATCACCGAAGGCATCCGCGAGATCCTGACCACGCTGCTCGAGGCCATCGGCCTGGTGCTGCTGGTGGTGTTCATCTTCCTGCAGAACTGGCGCGCGACGCTGATCCCGCTGATCGCCGTGCCGGTCTCGCTGATCGGCACCTTCGCCGTCTTTCCGCTGCTCGGGTTCTCGATCAACACGCTGTCGCTGTTCGGCCTGGTGCTGGCCATCGGCCTGGTGGTGGACGACGCCATCGTGGTGGTCGAGGCGGTCGAGCACAACATCGAAGAGGGCATGGCGCCGCGCGACGCGACCATCCGCGCCATGGAGATGGTGCAGGGGCCGGTGGTCGCGATCGCGCTGATCCTCGCCTCGGTGTTCCTGCCGGTCGCCCTGATGAGCGGCATCCAGGGCCGCCTCAACAAGCAGTTCGCGGTGACCATCGCGATCTCGGTGCTGATCTCGGCGTTCAATGCGCTGAGCCTCTCGCCGGCGCTGTCGGCGATGCTGCTCAAGCCGCGGCCCAAGGGCGAGAAGCGGCGGGGACTCCTGGCGCGCTTCTTCGGCGGCTTCAACCGGGTCTTCGGCAAGGCGACGGACCGCTACATCACCGCCTCGCGCTTCCTGATCCGCAAGTTCGCGCTCGGCCTGGGGATCCTGGCGGCATTCGCGGTGCTGGCTTTCTTCCTCGGCAGGTCGGTGCCCGGGAGCTTCCTGCCCGACGAGGACCAGGGATACTTCTTCCTCAACCTGCAGCTGCCGGACGCCTCCTCGCTGCAGCGCACCGACGCGGCCTGCCGGAAAGCTCGACGCGATCCTCGCCAAGACGCCGGGCGTCGGCTACTACACGACGATCGCCGGCTTCAGCCTGCTCTCCTACGTCTCGGCGTCCTATTACGGCTTCTACTTCGTCGGGCTGAAGCCCTGGGAGCAGCGCGCCGGCTCCGGGCAGACGGCGCAGGCGCTGATCGCCAAGATCAATCAGGAGGTCAAGGCGCAGATCCCCGAGGCCACGGCCGCCTTCGGCTTCCTGCCGCCCGCCATCCCGGGGCTCGGCGCGGCGGGCGGCTTCTCGCTGTGGCTGCAGGACCACAGCGGCGGCTCGCTCGATTACCTGTACCAGAACCTGCAGACGTTCCTGGCGGCGGCGCGCAAGCGGCACGGAGCTGCAGAACGTCAACGCCGTGTTCCGCGCCGGCGTGCCGCAGGTGTTCGTCGACGTCGACCGCGACAAGGTCATCAAGCAGGGAGTGCCGATCGGCGACGTCTACCAGACGCTGCAGGCGTTCCTGGGCGCCGTCTACGTGAACCAGTTCAACCGCTTCGGCCGCCAGTGGCGGGTCTTCCTGAGCGGCGAGGCGGAGTCGCGCGCCAACGCCGAGGCAGATCGATCAGTATCTACGTCCGCAACAACGACGGCGCCATGGTGCCGCTGTCGGCGCTGGTCACCATCCGCAACATCGCCGGGCCGGAGTACACGACGCGCTTCAACCTCTTCCGCTCCGCGCAGGTCACCGGCTCCGCCGCGGCAGGCTACAGCTCGCAGCAGGCGATGGCCGCGCTCGACGCGGTCGCCAAGCAGGCGCTGCCCGCCGCAGATGAGCTACGCCTGGGCCGACCTTTCCTACCAGGAGCAGAAGGCTGCCGGCACCTCGGGCAAGACCTTCGCGCTGTCGCTGATCTTCGTCTTCCTGATCCTGGCGGCCCTCTACGAGAGCTGGTCGCTGCCGTTCAGCGTCCTGCTCTCGGTGCCGGTCGCCGTCTTCGGCGCCTTCGCCGGCCTGCTGCTGCGCCACTTCGACTTCGACGTCTACGGCCAGATCGGCCTGGTCATGCTCATCGGCCTCGCCGCCAAGAACGCCATCCTGATCGTCGAGTTCGCGAAGGACGAGTTCGAGCAGCGGCGAATCCGTTGGAGGACGCGGCGCTGGGCGGCGCCAAGCTCCGCCTGCGGCCCATCCTGATGACCTCGTTCGCCTTCATCTTCGGCTGCGTGCCGCTGTGGGTGGCGACCGGCGCCGGCGCCGCCTCGCGCCAGATCCTCGGGACCTCGGTGATCGCCGGCATGCTGGCGGCCACCGGCTTCGCCATCTTCCTCATCCCGGTGCTGTTCGTGGTGGTCGAGCGGCTCTCCGGGGCGGAGCGCCGCCAGCGCCAGAACGGAGAAGGGCCGCCGCCGGGTGATGGTCCGCACGAGGAGCGGCAGGCCGGGCCTCACGAGCGGGAGGACGTCCGCGAGGAAGCGCCGGTGGGAGCGCCGGGATGACGCGCGGCCAGCGGCGATCCTGGCTTGCTTTCCTCGCCGCGGCCGCGCTGGCCGGCGCCGCCGCCGGCTGCACGGTGGGGCCGGCCTACCGGCGCCCGCCGGTGGCCTCGCCCGAGCAGTTCTACGGGCTCGCCGGACAGGCCCAGGCCGCTTCGCTCGCCGACCTGCCCTGGTGGGATGTGTTTCAGGACCCGACCCTCAAGTCGCTGATCGAGGAGGCCCTGAAGAACGGCTACGACGTGCGCATCGCCACCGCCCGGGTCGAGGAGGCGCGCGCCCGCTACGGCATCGCCGGCGCCGCCTTCTATCCCCAGGTCGGCTATCAGGGGCAAGCCGGGCGGGAACGGATCTCCGGCTTCCAGCCCGGCGCCCCGTCCGGCGGCGGCTCGTCGGACTTCGTCACCGCCAACGTCAACGTCTCCTGGGAGATCGACCTCTGGGGCCGCGTCCGGCGCCTCAACGAGGCGGCAAAGGCCCAGTACCTGGCCAGCGAGGAGGCGCGGCGCGGCGTGGTGCTGGCCCTGGTCTCCGAGGTCGCCGCCGCCTACTTCGACCTGCGGCAGCTGGACGAGGATCTGGAGATCGCCCGCCGCACGACGGCGGCCTTCCACGACACCTTCGACCTGTTCAACCGCCAGCTGCAAGGGGGCGTCGCCTCGGCCCTCGAGACCTCCAACGCCGACGCCGCCTGGGCCGACGAGGCGGCGCAGGTGCCGGCGCTGGAGTCCCAGATCGCCGCCAAGGAGAACCAGCTGTCGCTGCTGCTCGGCCGCAGCCCCGGGCCGATCACCAGGGGCGCGCCGCTGTTCGGCCAGTCGCTGCGCGCCGAGATCCCGGCCGGCCTGCCGGCGGCGCTGCTGTTGCGGCGGCCCGACCTGCAGCAATCCGAGCAGCAGCTGGTCGCCGCCAACGCCGGCATCGGCGTCGCCGAGGCTGCCTTCTATCCGACCATCAGCCTGACCGGCATGTTCGGCGGCCTGAGCCCGGACCTGCAGCACCTGCTCGGCAAGGGCCAGGCCTGGACCCTCGCCGCGGGCCTGACCGGGCCGATCTTCGAGGGCGGCAGCCTGCGCGCCCAGCAGCGGGTGGCGGTGGCGCAGTTCGAGCAGGCGAAGCTCCAGTACGAGCAGGCGGTCACCAACGCCCTCGGGGAGGTCTCGACCTCGCTGTTCGCGCTGCAGAGGCTGGCCGCCGCGGAGGTCGACCGGCAGCGGGCGGTGAACGCCTACCAGGAAGCGGTGCGCCTGTCGCTGCTGCGCTACAACTCGGGGCTCTCCGCCTACTTCGAGGTGATCACCGCTCAGGAGAACCTGCTCAACGCGCAGAACCTCCTGACCCAGAACCGCCACGACCGGCTGGTGGCCATGGTCAACTTCTACCGCGCCCTGGGCGGCGGCTGGCAGGTGGAGGAGGCGGGCAAGGCGACGGCGACGGCCGCCTCAGGGGCGGCCCCGGCGGCAGCGATCCCGCCAAACTGAGAGCGAGTCAGGGCTCGATTCGCTTGAGTCCGGCGATGCGGTCGAAGTCGCGGTCGTAGCTGCAGATCGCCTCGCTTCCCGTCTGCAAGACGACGGCAGCATGAAGCGCGTCGCGCACCGTCAGGCCATCGTACCCATCCAACAGATCGCGCGCCGCGTCGAGAATCTCGCTGGTGATCGGGAAGACGATCGGGACGATACGACGAGCCGAATCGTAGACGCGGCGCCCGTCCTCCCACCGCCCCATCGCACGGTACCGGTGCAGAATCTCCTGGAGCGCTTCGGCATCGACTCCGGCATCGACCTCAGCGCTGGCCACGTCGAGCAAGAACCCTGTGCTGGCTACCTTGTGGGGATGATCGGCTCCGGCGGCATACATGAAGACGTTGGCATCCACCAGGATCACGGCAGTAGATCCTTGGGATCGGGCACTGACTCGCGTTCCAGCTGCTCCGGCTCGCCAACCGGCAAGGACATCGCTTCGAGCTCTTTGACCGCTGCCAGCCGCGACTCCCGCGACACGATCCCGTATTGCGCTTCGCAGGCACGCCGCACCAACTCCCCTACGCTCACCCTTCGCTGCCGCGCCAGCCGCGTCAGGTCTCGATAGAGATCAGGGGGAAACAGCAGAGTCGTTTTCTTCGACAACTCCATATACACCTCCATATGTGGATGGTCTCACGCTCCGGACACGCGAGTCAAGCTAACGGCAACTGGCTTTATCGGCCAGCCCGAAACTGGATCTCCACAGGCTTGCGAAAAGGCGCCACAATCGCCGCATGGGGGCGCCGCCGGTGCAGGATCGCAGCCGCCGGCAGCCCCGCAAAGGAGGGCGACATGGCAGCTCCGGAGCCGCATTTGCCGACGAGATCGCTGGAATCAGACCTGGTCCGCCGAGGTGCCAGGGTGGAGGTGCCGATGCCCAGGCTACGGCAGGCCCTGCCGGTCACCATGTTGCTTGCCATCGTCGTCGCGTCCGGCTGGGCGCTGGCCGGCACCGCCACCGGCCAGAGCGCCGCCGCCCCTGCCAGCGGGCAGGCGGGAGCCCCGGTGGTGATCGAGCTGTTCACCTCGCAGGGATGCTCGAGCTGCCCGCCGGCGGACCGCGTGCTGTCCGAGCTCGGCCATGACGGGTCGGCGGGCCCGGTGATCCCGCTCGCCTACCACGTCGACTACTGGGATCGCCTCGGCTGGTCCGATCCCTTCTCTTCGAAGCGCTGGTCGGAGCGCCAGGAAGGCTACGCGCATACCCTGGGCCACGACGGCGTCGCCACGCCGGAGCTGGTGATCGACGGCCGCAGCGATTGCGTGGGGTCGCGGCGGGACGAGGTGCTGAGCAAGATCGCGGCGGCCCGCGCCCAGGAGCCGGCGGCGCGGGTGGACCTGTCGCTGGGCGCGCCGACGGGCGGCGGCAAGCACCAGAAGCTGCCGGTGAAGGTGTCGGCGCAGACCTTGCGGCAGACCGGGAACGCCGACTCCGAGGTCTGGGTGGCGCTCACCCAGAGCGGCCTCAGCACGGAGGTCAAGAGCGGCGAGAACGCCACCAGGACCCTGCGCGACGACTACGTGGTGCGCCGGCTGGAGAAGGCTTTCAAGCTCTCCAAGAGCGCCGGGGCGCAGCGCGACGGCGAGGTCGACCTCGAGCTCGACCCATCCTGGCCGCCCGCCGCCCTGACGGTGGTGGCCTTCGTACAGGACCCGAAGTCGCTCGCCATCGTGGGCGGCGCGGCCTCGCCGGTCGTCAAGCCCTGAGACCGGGCAGAGCGGTCAGCTCTCACGCAGCAGCTTGTCAAGCAGGCGAGAGAGGTCTGCCGCAAAGTCCTCGGCACCGAGATACCCGGTGTGGCGGAACCGCAGCCTGCCCGCGCGGTCGATGACGATCAGAGTGGGAAATCCCGGGGCCGAGAAGGCGTCGTAGATCGTGCTCCCCTGCTCGAATGCCGCCGGCATGCGGGCGCCGGTGTCGTGAAGGAACCGCTGGGCCTTCTCGATGGTGTCCTTCCGGTCGCCATCGACGGCAAAAAAGGCAACTGCCGGCTGGCCGCGGAAGCGGTCAGCGACCTTTTCGAGCTCGGGAAGCTCGCGCCGGCAGGGCTGGCACCAGGAGGCCCAGAAATCGAGGACCACCACGCGCCCCCGCAGCTGCTCCGAGGAGACCTTGCCACCGCCAAGGAGCGACAGCTGGAAGACCGGGGCGGCGACGTTCAGGTTCCTGTGCGGGATCATGGAAGACACGAACCGCGGCATGACGAGCATGAGCAGGAGATTGGGCAGGAGCAGGGTCTGCAGGACCGTTGACCATCGGTGCCCGCCGGCAGGGCGACCTTCCCCGCGGGCGGTCCAGATTCCCAGCGCCGACGCCGCGGCGATGAGCAGCGGCAGGGCCATGAGCGTCCAGGCGTTCTGCGAGGCGCCGAGCAACACCGTCAGGGAAACCGGCACGAGATTGAGCATGACGAAGACCAGCCAGGGCTGGAAAGGGCTCGACCGGCCGCGCCAGCGACCGGCCGCAAGCGCCACGACCGAAGGCACGATGAAAAAGAGATAGACCAGGGACCGGCTCTGGATCAGCACGCCGATCGCGAGAGCGCTCGCGGCCAGGACCAGCAGGCTGCCTGCGAGATCGATCGACGCCGACTGCATCCTGCGCATCTGCAAGATCCTCCAAGCTGCAGCTTTCCGGCGCCCGCCGCCGGCATCCTCGGCTGGTGAACCACCACTACGCGCCGCGCCGCGAATTGTTGCGGCATGGCGAAGGCGGCCGTCACGGTGCGCATGGTAGAGTTTTTTCTCCGTGACCAAACGCCTCGCGTGCGGCCTGGGAAACCCTTGAGCTTCGTCCGCCGGCTCGCCGCCGCGCCGCGAGCGCCCCTGGATGCACTGCTTGCGGCCCTCATCCTGGCGTTTGCCCTGCTGCTGAACGGCTGGCACCTGGGAGCCCGCAGCCTGCTCGGCGACGAAGCCATCTATGGCGACGTGGCGCGCCAGGCTGCGGTCCACGGCCACTGGTACCCCTTGGTCATGCGCGGCGCACTGTTCGTCAACAAGCCGCCGCTCGCCGTCTGGCCGGAGGCGCTGTCGTTCCGCGTGCTGGGCATCAGCGAGCTGGCGGACCGCCTGCCCAGCGCCCTGTGCGGCGGCGCCCTGGTGATCCTGCTCTACGGCTTTGCCTCCTGGCTCCTCGGCCGCTGGGCCGGCCTGCTCGCCGCCGTGCTGCTGGCCAGCTGCCGCCCCTGGCTGTTCCAGCACGGCCCCCGCGACGGCGTCGGCGATCCGCTGCTCTGCCTCCTGCTGATGGGCGCGCTGCTGCTCTACCTCAGGTACCGAACGACCGGGGCTGGCCGCTGGCTGGCCGCCGCCGGCATCGCGGCCGCCCTCTCGTCGCTGATCAAGGGCCTGCTGGGGCCCTTCCTGCTGCTGGCGATCACCATGTGCTGGGAAGTCCTGCTGCGGGTGGTACCCGGTGCGGCGGGCACTGTGGAGAAACCGGCTGCCCTGGATTTGCCGGAGACCGCAGATGCCGCGGATACCGTGGAGACCGAGACCGCCCTGGCACCCGGGTCCCTCGCAAAGCGCCTCCGGGCACCGTTGATGCTGGCTCTCGGAGGCGCGGTGCCCTATCTGCTGTGGCTCCTGGATACGGCGCGCCATCGCGCCGGGATGTCCAGCGTGCTCTATCGGGACATCGTGGTGCGCGCCACCCACGGCATCGATCCCGCACATGTCCAGGGCGCCGGCTTCTATCTCCACGCGCTGGGTGATGCCTTTGGCCACTGGTGGCTCGCGATCGTGCCGGCGGTCGCGACGTTCTTCGCGGCACGGAGGCGAGCCGGTCCCCGGGCGCGCGCCTTCCTGCTGCTTGCCGTCTGGCCGGTGGTGGTGGTCGCGGTGCTGTCGCTGTCCACCTCCAAGCTCGCCTGGTACCTCGATCCCGCCCTGCCGGCCATTGCGACGCTGCTGGCCGCCGGCTGCGGCGAGATCGTCCGCGGCCTCGCCCGCTGGCCGGTCCTACGCCTCGCCGTGGTCGCCGCCATGGCCGCTTTGGTCGCCAGCCGGACGGTGGCCGCCTGGCAGAACCTGGCCGGGCCGAGCCGCGTCAGTCAGATGCAACGTTTCGTCGTCGCGTTTCGCCAGCTGCCGCGTGCCCACCTCTACACCGGCGATTTCCACGGCAGTCCCGCGCAGTACCGCGAATGGAACTACTACTATCTCGACCAGCTCGACGGCGTCGCGTATCCCCTGCCGCCCGCGCTCCCTCCCGGCGTCTGTAGCGTCGTCGTCCTCACCGGGCGCGAGCTGGCCGCGCGCCCCGGCCTCGCTGCCGCGACCGTCATCCCGGTCGACAAGCACTCCCCCGACGAGACCGATCTGTTCATTGTCGACCACTGCAACGGCGAGCTGGCGCGGCGCCTCGGCAACTCCTGAATCGGCATCAGGACAAAAAACGCCGCACTCCGCTCACGGCGGCAGCCCTAAAATTGCCGCTGCCGCCGGACCTGATCCGGCACGTGGCTGCCGGACCATCGCGCCCGCCGTTTCGCCGCAACGCGAGCGGTGTGGCGCGCGGCAGGAAAGACCCGCCGCATGTGCCTCGTGGTATCTTCGTGCGGTTTCCGATCGACTTGCGATCTCGTCCGGAGGCTTCATGCGCTGCCAAGCTCATTCGACGCCGTGGGTCGTCGCGTTCGCCCTGCTTGCTGCCGTCCGGGGCGCCGGCGCCGAGGAGCGCCCGCGGGCCATCGCTCCGCCGGCGCTCCCGTGCCTCAACGGCCAGGAGTCGGACCTGCCGCTGCCCAGCAGTTTCGCCCGGCACGAGAATCCGGCCGCCTTCCAGGACCTCCTGTCCAGGTTCCTGCTGGACCACGCCTACGAGCGGCTGGGCTGGTGCGAAGACAAGTCGCTCCGCGACACCGGCCCCTACATCGACGGCGCCTACTACGGCACCCATCCCGTCGTCCGCGTCTGGTACTCGCCGGCCTTCGCACGCTGGCTGGTCGGGGGACGCCAGGGAAATGTGCCCGACGCAGCGATGATCGTCAAAGAGCAGTTCGACACCCCGCCTGCCGGCCAGTACCAGGGGTGGACGCGCGAGCAGGTCCACACCTATTTCACAGAGCACTATGACTGGACGGTGATGATTCGCGACCACCAGGGAGCAGCGGACGGTTGGTACTGGGCCGAGGCGTACAAGGGCATGGCGTCGAACAGCTACGCGCCACCGTTCGGAGTCTTCAATGCCGGTTTTGGCCTTTACTGCCTGCGCTGCCACGGCTCCGCCGAGAAGGAGCTGACCTTCTCGGCGTCCACCAATATCAAGGGACTGCCGGGCCAGCCGCTCACTTTTCGCGACGATCTCTCATGGTTCTTCAACGACCCGCTGACGCCGCCGGCGACCGCGCCCCGCCTGCATATCGCGACTCGCGAAGAAGGCGCCCCGCTGCTGCCGCTCCTCGCCGGCCACCCGAACGCTCACGATGAGCTCGAATCGACCCACCCGCGTGTGCTGGCACGCGTGGAGCAGGCGCTGCATACCCTCGCCGCTCACCCGTCGGTCAGCAGCGACTGGTCGAACTTCTTCGCCGGCACCCACGTCGATCCTGCTCCCCATCCCTTTCCGGGTGAGAACTTCGACCACGTCGTCTCGCCGCCGGTCAAGCCGCAGCACTTCGTGACCTCCGACCAGTGCTTCGGGTGCCACAGCGGCAACCGCTACGGCAACGTCATGCTGTGGGCCGACAACCGCGTCGCCGACAAGCCGCTGGTCAACGTCGCGCCCTACGGCGAATGGCGCTGGTCGCCCATGGGCCTGGCGGGCCGCGACCCGATCTTCCATGCCCAGCTCGAGAGCGAGATCGCCTTCCTGCGCCGGCAGCGCCCGGAACAGGAGGCCGAGGTCGTCAACCTCTGCTTCAGCTGCCACGGCGCCATGGGGCAGCGGCAGCTCACCCTGGACAGCGGCGGCAAGCAGCGCTTCACGCCGCGCATCGTGGAGCTCCGCAACCTCCGGGACCCCCTCTTCCCCTACGGCGCGCTCGCCCGCGACGGCGTGAGCTGCGCCGTCTGCCACCACGTGGCGTCGACCGAAGGCAAGAGCGTCATGCAGTTCATCGCCGAGAGCTCGACCGGACAGTTCCGCTACACCGCGGCCGAGCAGCTCTCCGGGCCCTACGACAAGCCGGTGACCATTCCGATGGACAACTCGTTGGGGATCAAGCCGGTCCACGACCCCTACGTGAAGAATCCGCGCCTCTGCGGCACCTGCCACACGATCGAGCTGCCGGTCCTGGACGCGCCAATCTCGCCGCTCGCGCCGGCCGGCGGTTATGGCAGCCAGGGCGGCCACGGCGGCGGCGCCTCCTTCGAGCAGGCCACCTATCTCGAGTGGCTCAACAGCTCCTTCGAGAACGAGATCAGGCCGAGCGGCCACCCCGGCGCCAAGACCTGCCAGGACTGCCACATGAAGGGCGAGCTCAACGGCGCCGCGATCCAGACCCAGATCGCCGCCGTCGAGGACGACAAGTACCCGGCGGCCGAGCACCGTGCCGCCAACGCCGACCTCTCCGTGCCACTTCATTCCGGCGACTACGTGCGCCACCAGCTGCAGGGTCTGAACGTCTTCCTGCTCGCGCTCTTCGATCAGTGGAGCGACGACCTGGGCGTCCGCCGCTGCGACTACATGTCGAGCGGCTGCAGCGGCCAGGAACCGACGAGCGGCATCCCGTTCGCCGTCCGCAACTTCCTCGATCAGGCGACGAAGGAGACGGCAACCGTGGCGGTGGGACGGCCGGCCTTGAGCGGCAGCGGCACGGCGGCCACGCTGACCACCGACGTCACGGTGACCAACCTGACCGGTCACCGCTTCCCGAGCGGCGTGAGCTTCCGCCGCGCCTTCCTCGACTTCGTGGTGCGGGACAGCAAGACTGGCCAGGTGCTCTTCGAGTCGGGGCGCACCAACACGATCGGCGCCCTGGTCGACCAGGACGGCCGGGTGCTGGCCTCGGAGAGCAACGGCTCCGCCGGCCCGGACGGCCAGACCTTTCAGCCGCACTTCTGGGCGCCAGGCGCGCCGATCACCCGCTCCGACCAGGTCCAGATCTACGAAGAGCTGCTCAAGGATGCCGAAGGCAACTTCACCACCAGCTTCCTGCGGCAGGACGAGCACTTCAAGGACAACCGCATCCTCCCCCTGGGCTGGCGCAAGTCGGGGCCCGACCTGGCGGTGTTCAACGGCCGGCCGCTCGAGGCCACCTGGTCGCGTGGGACGGGTGACGACCCGCATTACGCCGACCCCCTGGGTGCCCGCGGCCAGAGCGTCGTGCGCTACGCCGTGCCGGTCCCCGCCGGCACCACCCTCGACGACGTCACCGTGACCGCCCAGCTCTACTACCAGGCGATCCCGCCCTACTACCTCCGCCAGCGCTTCGAGCAGGCGCCGGCCGGCCCTGCGACCCAGCGGCTCTACTACCTCACCTCGGGCCTCGACGTCAGCAAGACGCCGTTCCCGGGCTGGAAGCTCCTGGTCGCCCAGGGGACGGCGGAGTGAAATCACCGAATCCGTTCGATCCCTGATCGCAGTCACGACCTCCGGCCCTTCGACCTCGCGCTCGCCGCCGTTAGGCGCCGCTCGGGGCCGCGGGCGAGTGTGTCGACTTCTCGCGCACGTTCCGCCAGTCGACCCGCCGGGTGAGATACATCACCAGGGCGAGGATCGCGAAGAGGCCGATCGAGCCGAGCAGCAGCGCGTAGTCCTCCGCCTGGAGCAGCACATAGAGGAAGCCGTAGAGGACGGTGAGGATCGCTCCCAGGAGCAGCGCGCGAGCCCGACCGGCGAGGATGGCCAGGGCGTAGCCGGTGATGAGCAGGATGGTCGCGGCGGCGGCGATGGCATAGGAAGGACCGAAGGGGACGTGCTCCGAGATCGAGAGCAGCAGCAGGTAGAAGATGCAGAGCGCCGCTCCCACCAGCAGCTGCTGTACCGGGTGGATGGCGACCGGGCTCCACACGTCATAGAGAAAAAACGTGCCGAAGGTGAGGAGCAGGAACAGGATGGCGTACTTCTGCGACCTTTCGGTCTTCTGATAGGAGTCGGCGGGCAGGAAGAGATTGACTCCGAACGCCGATTCCCGGAGCCCGCTGCCCCACTCCTTTGGGGGGTTCTCGACGATCCACTGCTGCGGGTAGCCGCGCGCGAAGTAGGGAACGCTCCAGCGGGCGGTGAAGCCGCCCCGCCCAACGCGGCTCGACTCGGGCAGGAACGCGCCGCAGAAACTCGGGTCGGGCCAGGGCGAGCTCACGGTGACGGTGGTCTGCTTGCCGAACGGCAGGAAGCTGAGAGTCTCGCTGCCGTCGATGGCGAGGTCGAACGCGAAGGCCGCTGCCCTGCCTTCCGCCGCCGCGGTGAGTCCGGGCACCGGCGTTCCCAGCCCCACGTCCCACAGCCCCGGGTCGGCGCCACCCGGCGCCAGCTGCAGGGCGCGGCCCTGCCAGAGCAGATCGCCGACGCGGTGCAGGCCGCGCAGCTCCGAAAGCCCGATCGAGAGCCGGGCGTCGTCCCAGAGGATGTCCCTGGGCGCCACGTGCCAGCTGGCGGCGAAGCTCGGCCGGAAGGTGCCGGTCACCCTCATGTCCGTGCGGTAGAGGACGGTCTCGTAGATCCCGCGGCTGCGCCGTTCGGGCAGCACGCGCGCCTCGATGTTCAGGCTCTCGGGAAGAAACTGCGCTTCGCCCCGGGTGGAGACCGGATTGCCGTGCTCGTCCTTGTGCCACTCGCGGAAGGGAACGGTCAGCACCGGGCCGCCCAGCCTCTGCGTTCCTCCCCAGGTCCCCGCGACCTCGTTGATCGCCTGGGTGCGCCGGCTCTGGCGCTCGGCGATCAGGGAGCCCACCATCGCGAGGGGGATGAGCAGGACCAGGATGAGCCCCCCCATGGTCAACAGCTTGAACATCGACGAGTCCCGCAGCCTGCGCCCTTCGCGTTCGAACATTTCTCGTTCCTCCCTGGGGTGCAGTAGAGCGCGCCACCGCGGCCCGATGCGGGCAGGAAATGGCAAGGGTGCAGGCAGATTGCGGCGAAATCGTGGCGGCCGACGGCGGGGCCGTGTGCGCCCAAATGCGCTAGATTGAATGGATGCCGCCCCCGACCGGCCCGCTGATCGCCCTGGTGGACGACGAGGCGGGCCTGCGCGAGACGGTGGCGTTTGCCCTCCGCCGCGAGGGTTACCGCGTCGAGCAGTTCGCCGATGGGCTCGCCGCCTGGCGGAGCTTCGAGCACACCCTTCCCGACCTCGCCGTGCTCGACATCCTGATGCCGGAGATGGACGGTCTCGAGCTCTGCCGGCGCCTGCGCTCGCTTTCCGAGCGGCTGCCCATCCTCTTCCTCACCTCGCGCGACGAGGAGCTCGACCGTGTCCTCGGGCTCGAGCTGGGAGCCGACGATTACCTGTGCAAGCCGTTCTCGATGCGCGAGCTCGCCGCCCGCGTCAAGGTCCTCTTGCGGCGGGCCAGGATGCGCGCCGAGCCAGAGGCTGCGGGCGCAGGGCGGCGCCTCGAACGCGGGCACCTCCGCCTCGACCTCGACCGCTATCAGGCTGTGCTCGCCGAGGTGCCGATCGCCCTCACGGTGACCGAGTTCACCCTGCTCCACGCCCTCGTCCTCAACCCGGGCCACGTCAAGACGCGCGCCCAGCTCATCTCGGCGGCCTACCCCAACGACGCGTACGTGAGCGACCGCACGATCGACAGCCATGTCAAGCGGCTGCGCCGCAAGCTCACCGGCGCCGATCCCTCGTTCTCCCCGATCGAGACCGTGTACGGGCTGGGATATCGCTGGGGCGGCGCCGAATGAGGCCCTTTTCCCGGCTCTCGCTGCGGCTCCTCGCCTTCAACCTGCTGCTGGTCTTCCTGCCGGTCGCGGGCCTGCTCTACCTCGACGTCTACGAACGCCAGCTGCTGGCGGCGCAGGAGCGGGGGATGGTGCAGCAGGGGCGCGTGCTTGGCGCGGCCCTCGGCGGCGGCTCCGCGGTCGATCCGCACGCGGCCGCGGCCCTCCTCGATCGGCTCGACCGGCGCGTCGAGTCCAGGCTGCGGGTGGTGGACCCGAGCGGCGCGCTGCTCGCCGATTCCAGCCTGGCGGCGGCCCCGGCCGCCGTGGCGCTCCGGGCGGTGCCCGGCCGCATGGGCGGTCGCCCGCGGTCCGCCCGCTCGACTCGTGACAGCCTGCTCTACCGCTTCGGCGCCGCGCTCTACCGGCTCTGGGAGGGACGCTTCGTGCCGCTGCCGCCTGGCCGCGAGGCCGACAGCTACTACCGCACCGGCCGGCCGCTGCTCGGCCCCGAGGTGCGGGCCGCCCTTGCCGGCCGCTACGGGGCGGCAACCCGCCCGAGCGGCGCGGGCCAGCGCGGGGTCACCCTCTACGGCGCGGTGCCCGTACGCGACGCGCAGGGCAGGGTGGCCGGCGCGGTGTTGGTCTCGCAGTCGACCCTGCGGTTGCGCGCCGCCCTCGCCGGCGTCCGGCTGGGCATCTTCCGCGTCTTCCTCTGGTCCCTGCTCGCCGCGGCCGTGCTCTCCTTCCTGGTCGCCGCCACTCTCACCCGGCCGCTCCAGCGCCTCGCCGACGAGGCGCGGGCGCTGGCCGACCGCCGCGGGCGTCTCCTCGGCAGCTTCCGCGGCTCGGCGCGCCGGGACGAGATCGGCGACCTGGCACGGGCGCTCGAGGAGCTGACCGGCCGCCTCGCGCGCCACCTCGGCTTCATCGAGTCGTTCGCCGCCGACGTCTCGCACGAGTTCAAGAACCCGCTCGCCGCGATCCGCGGCGCGACCGAGCTGCTGGCGGAGGTCGAGGACCCGGCCGACCGGGCGCGCTTTGCCGCTCTCTGCCTGCGTGAGCTGGCGCGCATGGAGCAGCTGCTCGCCGGGCTGCGCGAGATCACCGGCATCGACGCTCACCTCCCGGCGGAGCCGGTTCGGACGGTGGACCTCCGGGCCCTGGTCGCCGAGTTGCTCGACGGCCTGCGGGTGCGCGACGGCGGTGAGGGCCTCCGCATCGTCCTCGCCGGCCAGCAGGGGCCGCTCCTGGTGCGGGCCTCGCCGGAGCGGCTGGCCCAGCTGCTCGACAACGTGCTCGACAACGCGCGGAGCTTCTCGCCGCCGGGAGGAACGGTCACCGTGGAGCTGGCGCCGGCGGGCAACGGGGCGCGCATCCGCGTCGACGACCAGGGTCCAGGCGTGGCCGCGGCCCACCGCGAGCGGATCTTCGATCGCTTCTTCAGCCACCGGCCGGGCGATCCGATGCGTCACCACGCCGGCCTGGGACTGGCGATCGCGCGGGCGATCACCGAGGGCTACGGGGGGACGATCCGCGCCGGCGACAATCCCGGCGGAGGAGCGCGCTTCGAGATCTGGCTCCCGGCCTGAGCTCTCGCGTTCAGGGCGCGTCCTCCGGGCGCCCCTTCGAGGCACCGAACCTTATGGACGCGGCACGCCCGAACCCGGGCTCTCGCACAGATCTGAAAGGATTGACGCGATGAAGAAGACTGTCAAGAAGCTCAAGCTAAACCGAGAGACCGTGCAGCTGATCGATGTCGCGGCCGGCGTGCCGACGCTCGCACCGGGCTGCCCCACTGGCATCGGCGGCGGCTGCGGCGCCTCGTCGCCACCGGCGACCTGCCCGCCGGCGTAAATCTGCAACCTCCAGCCGCCACCCCGGAGCGATCGGCAGAGGCCGCCGGGGGGCGGCGGAGTGTGCCTTGGAGGCGTCCAACCCGCAGGAACCTCTCCCGCTAGCCCGGCTGTGCTGCGCCATAACCTGTTTATTTGACTGAAGTTACTGGCGGAGGGGATGGGCTTCGAACCCACGGCTTGAGGCATAGATCGCTCGGATCAATACACCTGGAGAGCCGCCGTCGCAACCACGCGCGCCGCGGTACCCGAGACCTCGGCGAAGACCTTGACCTGGTAGCTGCCCGGAGGCGTGTTCGGCGGTATCGCCAGGGTGCGGTTGAACTCCCGGACACCCCCTCCGTCCTGAATGAGCAGGGTGACGGTCTCGGGCGCCGTCCGCACCGCGCCGGGCCCCTCCAAGACCGGCCCGGTCACCGCGAGAGAGATCACCTCCCCGGTCACGACGCTCACCACCGCCACGCGGAAGTGGATCGCGACCGAGTCGCCGGCCTTGCTCCGGTGCGACACGTCGCCCGCGAACTGGAGGCCGAGCCGATAGTGTTCCTTGGGCTCGCCGCGCAATATCTCGATCGCCGCCTGGCGCGACGCGGGAGCGGCGCTGGGGTGCTCGCCTTCGGCAGTGGGCGCAACGGGAGAGTTGGGGGTGACGGACGACGCGGCGCGAGCGACCTCGACCGCATGGCCGAAGGCGCGTAGCGCGCGGATCTCCTTGTCGAGCTCAGCGGGATAGTCAGCAGCCTGGGCAAGCAGCACCTGCTGGCGCTGCTCCACCGCGTCGTATTTTCGCAAGGCGAGCAGGTCGTTCAGCTCCTGGATGCCGGCGCCAAGGCGCTGGCGGCGAGTCTCAAGATCGAGGCGTTGGGACGCGCTCAGCGCCGGCACCGAAGCCGGAGGAGCCGAGAGCCGCGGAGGCGCCGCCACGGACGGCGAGGACGCTCGACGGTTATCGGCGCGCACTTCCGGCGCCAGCCTCGGGGCGGCCGGCGCCGCTCGACCTGTAGCAGCTGCCACCGGCCGGGCGGGACCTGAAGGCATAGGGACTCGCGCCTCCGTCTCCTTCCTGGGCTCCACGCCTGCACCCACCACCGCACCCACGCTCGAGCGCTGCGCAGGGACCGCGCCGGACCGCGCCGGGCCCGCTGGGGAAGCAGCGCGCGGGTTGCCAGGGCTTACCGGCGCGAGGCCTGGTGGATGTCGCCCAAGGGCGAGCCAGGCCATCCCCAGCGCCAGGATCGCAGCGGCGGTGACGGCGGCGATGCCCGGCATCCCTGCCCAGTGACGCGGCGCCACCCGTGGTTGCCGGCTGCTCGCCGGCGTCGCTGCCGGCCGGAGCTCGGCAACGACCCGCGACGGAAGCTCCTCCGGCAGGGAGACCAGCGGCGGCGGCGCCGGCGTCACAACGGCAACGCCATCGAGAGCGCGCAGGAACTCGCCGGCGCTCGAGAACCTGTCGCCGGGCTCCTTGCGCAGGGCAACGGCGATCGCCTCCGCCACGCAGACCGGAACGTCCGGCCGCTGCTCGCGGAGGTCAGGCAGCGAGGACTCGACCTGGAGCTTCTTGATCGCGTACTCCGTGGGCCCGTCGAAGGGCGGCCTTCCGGCAAGCATCTCGTAGAGGACGATGGCGGCGCTATAGACATCTGTCCGATGGTCCACCTCGCGAGGCCGTAGAATCTGCTCGGGCGACATGTAGACCGGCGTTCCGACCGTTGACTGCGAAGAGGTCAGGCGCTTGTCGCCGATCAGCAGGGCGATGCCGAAGTCGGTCAGTTTCAGGCAGCGCGCCTCATCGACAAGCACATTCGCCGGTTTGACGTCGCGGTGGATGACGCCCCGTGAATGCGCGTAGTCGAGGCCGGCGAGCATCTGGCGAAAGAGCGCCAGCGCCGGCCCCACCTCGAGAGCCGCTCCCTGGCGCTCGCGCAGCATGCCCTCGAGCGAGGCGCCCCGCACGTATTCCATGACGATGAAGTAACCGCCGCCGTCCTCGATCAGGTCGTAGATGGTGACAATGTTGGGGTGATGCAGCAGCGCCTGGGCGCGCGCCTCCGCCATGAAGCGCTCCTTGAAGCCCGGTTGGCGGGTCAGCTCTACGGCAAGCGCCTTGATCGCCACCCGGCGGCCGAGGTGTGGCTGCACGCCCAGGTAGACGACGCCCATCCCGCCTTCGCCCAGGAGGCCTGAAATGTCATAGGAGCCGATGCGCTCGATCAATCGTCTCCACTCCCTGCCGCCAAAGCCCGTTGGCGCCAGCCTCAGCGGTAAAAGCCGTCGAGCCGCCGGAGGTAGCGCATCACTTCACTCCAGTATTCCATCGACGCCGGACCCAAGGCGTCTTTGTGAAGGAGGCGGTCGATCTCCTTCCCCTGACGGACCAGGTCTCTCGCCTTCACTTCCAGATCCTTCTGCTCCACTTCCGGTGTGGATTTGTGACGGAGCCGGCCCCACATTCCCTTGACCCCCCTCCCGGTCACGATCTGGAAAGCCGTCTTCACCTCGCCTGCCGCTTCCACGAAGTCTCCCAGGCGCAAGCCGCCGGCGGTCTTCTGCGCGTCGTGCTCGGAGGCATCCTGAGCTTGCTCTCCGAGCCTCCGCAGGTTGTCGACGACCTCCCTCATCTCGTTGAGCTGCTCGACGCTCAGGCTGGTTCTGCCACTGGCGCGGGGCGGCTCCTCGTCCTCCGGCTTCGCGGCGGGCGCCTGCGCCAGGGGCGGCGTCTCCGCGACGGGAGGCGGCGACACCTGTGTCTGGTCCGTCCTCTCGAGCTTCGGTCTCTTGATATGGGCCGGCTGCGAGGGCGGACTCGCCCGCTGGTGCTCGGCATCGGGGGTAGGAGGGGTTGCAGCCGGCGGTGGCACGACCGCCGCCGAAGTCGGAGGGACCAGACCCTGGGCAACCTGCACGGCGGAGGTCAGAACCGGCGTCCCGCCTGGCGAGCCTGCGGTGGAAGAGTTCGCGCTCGCCATCGCGGCGCCAGCAACGGCGGGGGGAGCCGCGGCCGGCGGCGGCGCCGCCACCTGGTCGTTGCCGCCGCCGCGGCTCCTGAAGGCAGCAAAGATGATCACTGTGGCGATCACCAGAACCAGCGCCGCGGTTCCCAGCCCGAGCCAGGTATTGCGACTGTGAAGCAGCCGTCCGGGCCTCTGGCCAAGTCCGCCAACACCCGGCGGCAGCCCGCCCGCGCCCAAGCCGCCACCTCCCGGCGCCATGCCCGTCCGCGGCACGGCCTCCAGGACCGTGCGGCGATGGATTGGCGGCGGCATTGGGGGAGGGGTCGCCCCGATTGGCGGGACCAGCGCCATGGAAGCTGCCTCTTGCAGGGCGCGCAAGAAGGCACCAGCGCTCTGGAAGCGATCATTCGGGTCCTTGCTCAGGGCCACCCCGACTGTCGTTGCCACCCCAGCTGGCAGCTGCGGATTGAGGAGGGTCAGGTCGGGCGGCAGCGCCTCGATCTGGAGCTTCTTGATTGCGTACTCGGTATCGCCGTCGAAGGGGAGCTTGCCCGCGAGCATCTCGAAGAAGACGACCGCTGCGCTGTAGATGTCGCTGCGGTGGTCAACCGAGCGCGGGCGCAAAATCTGCTCGGGCGACATGTAGGTAGGCGTGCCGATGGTGGACTGCGAAGCGGTCAGCCGCTTGTCGCCGATCAGCAGCGCGATCCCGAAGTCCATCAGCTTGACCTTGCCCTGGGCCGTAATCAGGGCGTTTGAAGGTTTCACATCACGATGGATCACTCCCTCTGAATGGGCGTAGTCGAGAGCCGCCAAGATCTGGCCGAAGATACCGAGCGCCTCCCCTAGATCCATGCCGTGTCCGGCGGCCGCCTTGAGCCGCTCGTCGAGAGGCTCGCCCGAGACCAGCTCCATGACGATGAAATACTCGCCGGCGTCTTCGACGAGATCGTAGACGGCGACGATATTGGGGTGTTGGAGGAGAGCCTGCGTCTTGGCCTCGGAGAAAAACCTCTCCTTGAACTCCGGCTGTTGCGTGAGCTCGGGGGCCAGCTCCTTGATCGCCACCGGGCGGCCAAGATGGTCATGAACTCCCCGATAGACGACCCCCATTCCGCCGCGTCCCAGAAACCCTTCGATGCGGTACTGCCCGACGTTGGTTCTCACGGCTTTTCTCCCTCTCCGGCCGGCGCCGGACCGCCGGCGCCGGAGGTGG
Organism: uncultured Acidobacteriota bacterium; assembly: GCA_963732005.1. Taxonomy (GTDB): domain Bacteria; phylum Acidobacteriota; class Thermoanaerobaculia; order Multivoradales; family UBA5704; genus JASLEW01. The sequence goes on along the minus strand of CAVSXT010000005.1, from coordinate 383,671 downwards.
CTTTGCTGGGGTTGGCGGCCTGCCGCGCCTTGACGATCGCCTCCAGGATCTCTTTGCCTGCCAGGTAGTGGCCATTGCCGTCGACGTAGTTCAAGTAGTGCTTCTTGCCGCCGCGCTCGACGATCACCAGCGGGTACGGCGCATCCCAGTACCCGTCGTCTGGGCGCGCCGCGGCGAGGTCGGGCCAGTGCACGATCCAGCTGGCTCGAGGCGGCCCCTCGCCGGTGAACGACAGCCCCTGGCTGGAGATCCGCAGGCGGCCGTCGGCGCCGTCGCCAAAGCCGCGTCCAATCACCGCCAGCCGCACAAGGAAGGTCCGTTCGGCGAGCAGGCCCGGGGACGGTTTGAGCTTTGCGTCGGCCTTGGCGAGCAGCTGGCGGGCGCGGAGCGCGAGCGCCTCGGGGAGCCGCTCGTCGGCGAGGAGGTTCGTGGCGCCGGCTCTCGCCTCGTCGTACTCGCCGCCGATAAGCAGGTTGGCGATCGCAAGGATCTCATGGTTCCAGGCTGCTTCTAGCGCCGCCTGCTGAGCTGCCGTGCCCGCCGCTTCTCGACCCGCGACACCAGTGGCCTCTTGCCCCACGGCCGGGCGCCAGGCGAATGCCAGGATGATCAGAGCCAGCGCTCGTGCCGTCGTGCCGCACCTCATCTCGCCTCCTTTTCCTTGCGCAAGGTGTCCTCCAGATCGAGTCGCACGGCGTCGGCGCCCGGCCCCCCTGCCAGCATCAGGTCGATCCGGCTCTGAAGCTCGCGCAGCCGCTGGTCCATGCCATGGGCTGCCGCGCTGCCAGGGGTGGCCAGCGCCGCGGTCTGGCGGGCCAGTTCGTAGCGCTCTGTGGCCTGCTGGAGCTGCCCATCCCGCAGTGCCTCGTCCGCCTGCACGACGAGCGCGCGGAACGTTGCGTCCGCAGTGTTCCTCGGTTCTTGCACCCGGCCTTCTGGTCCCCTTGGACCGTCGCCGCCCAGCGGCCCGGGCTGCCCGCGCAAGACGAGCGCCACGACTATCACCGCGCCCACCAGAGCGGCGCCAGCCAGCACCGCAGGCCGCCATGTCCGCGCAGTCCAGGATCCGGAGCTTGCCGGGCGCGCCGGCGCTGCGCGGGCGGCGGCCCGGGCGCGCCGGAAGGCGATCGACATCTCTCCCGCGTCGGCGTAACGCCGCGACTGCGACGGGCTCTTAGCCTTGGCGGCCACGGCGGCCAGGTCGCACTCGGCGCCGCCGAGCGCCTGCAGCACCTCGCCAAGGATCTGGCCCAGGGCGTAAACGTCGGTTGCGCAGTCGAGCCGACCGCCGGCTTGCTGCTCCGGCGCGCCATAGGGCGGCGTGTATGCCTTGAGGCCCCTGGCGCCCGAGCGGCGGGCGATGCCGAAATCGATCAGGACCGGCTGTGGGCCCTCAGCCGAATCAGTCACCAGGACGTTGTCGGGCTTGAGGTCGAGGTGCAGGAAAGGCGAACCTCGATAGTGCAGGTAGTCGACGGCCGCGAGCACCCGCGCGAAAAGGTCGAGCACGATCTCGGGCTCCCCGGCACGGTCCCGCACCCAGGCGTCCAGGGGCCGTCCGGCGACCTGTTCCATGAGCAGACAGACTCGCTGCTCGTCGTCGAAGTAGCAGCGCCGGAACGTGACAACGTTGGGGTGCTTCAGATCGCGTAGGATCTTGGCTTCTTCCGCGAAGGCAGCGCGCACCTCCGGCCGGCGACTCATGGCGGCGTTGAGGCGCTTGAGAACCAGACGCTCGGGCAGCGCGCTGGCCGGGTCTTCGACCTCGAAGATCTCCGAAAAGCCGCCGCTCGCGAGCTGGCCCAGGACGCGATATCTCATGCTCGCCGTTTCAGGAGATCCCATGCTTCTGCAAGAAATCATGGACGTCATCGAGGCTCACCGCCATGTTGCCCACGTTGCTGGGTAGCAGAGTGGGGAATTCTTTGCCCAGGATGTGCAGCGAAGGCCCCGAGCGCAGGAACTGCTGAGAGACGATGCCGATCAGCTGGCCATGCTCGTTCAGCATCGGCCCGCCGCTGTTGCCGGGCTCGATCGCCGCGTTGAAAAAGACATAGTGCGAAGCGTCGCCGACACCGGTCAAAGGCTGGCTGACAGTGCCCTCCGTGAAAGTCGGAACGACCATCGTGACGGCCCTGAGCTCCTCGCCGAAACCGCTCAGGTTCCTGACCGGAACGAAGTATTGCCCGAGCGCTCCGGGGTAGCCGATTGTCGCGATCTTGTCGGTGACCTTGATATCGGCATTGGAGCCGCCGAGCTGCACGGTCGGTGCGTCCGTCACTTGAACCTGCAACAGGGCCAGGTCGTGCTGAGCCGAGCCGGCGACAAAGGAGGCGTTTATCGGCTGCTGCCCCGGGAACTGCACGTCGAGGAGGTCGTACTCCGATTTGACGGACTCTTCGAGAGTGTCCCAATCCTTGATGACGACCTTCCAGGGCTGCGCCACGTGCAGCGCGGTGAGGATGAGCCCGGGACGGATTAGCACACCCGAGCCCGCCACTTCCCCTTGCCCGATGGCAGCTCCCTTCACCTCGAGCACGACGCTCCTCCTGGAGTCGACAGCGAACGAGCCCCGCAAACGATAGCGGCAGCGGATGTGCACCACAGCCGGGCTGACCCGCTTGTTCACGTCTGCCCACAGCGTCTTGGCTTTGTCGGCCTCCGCGTCACGCTGCGCGATCGTCGCCCTGAGGGTCTCCTCCGCACGGTTCGCCTGTCGGTGGTTCCACCAGACACCCCCCGCGATGCCGCCGGCGGCGAGCAGCAGCACCAGCATCAGGCCAAGGGTCACCCACAGGCCCGTGCTCTTTTTCGCGGCGGCCACCTGGCCCAGAACTACGTCACGCTCTTCCTGGCGGGCGCGGTCGATCTCGCGCAGCATCGTCGTGCGGCCTACCGCCTCCTTGGGCGGCGCCGTAGCGGCGCTCGCCGTGGCGGCGGCGGCAGGCCCGGCGTCCCTGACGGGCGCCGGCTCGGTGGTGATCTGCATCTCCGGCCCCTGCTGTGCCAGGCGCAGGCGCGAGCCCTCCGGCACCGCGACTCTCTGAAAAGGGGGGCAGGCAGCGCCGTTGACGAAAGTGCCGTTGGCACTGCGCTTGTCCTCGACGAACAACCGCCCGCCCTCCAGGAACAGCTCCGCGTGCACGCCGCTGACGCTGTCGTCACCGTCGCTGAGCTTGATGTCGTTCTCCGGCGAGCGGCCGAGCCGCAGCGCTTGCCCCTCCTGCATGACGATGCGCTGGCTCCTTCCCGAGAGAGAGCCGCTGAGGTGACGGATGGTCAGAATCATGGGCACTTGCTTTTCCTCCTAGAGCGGTCGGCGCATAGAAACACGATCAATCGGAGTCGTCGGCGATGTCGGCAGAGTCGGCGCCTGACGCGGCTGGCGGGGACGCGATGGCTTCGCCGGCATCGATCACCAAGAACAGGAGATCCGTCTTGCCGCAACGGATGCGGTCGCGGTCCCAGATCTGGACGGTCCCATTTGCCGGCAGCTCCTGGCCGTTGACCGCCGTGCCGTTGGTCGAAAAGCGGTCCGCGAGATGGAAGCCGCCGTTGCGGTGCAACAGCACCGCGTGCTCGCGGGACACTTCGCCGTCCGCGCCGAGCACGATGTCGTTCGAGCGGTCAGCGCCGATGGCGTTCTTGCCCGCACGGACCGGGAAGACGGTGCCGCCGGAGCCGAGCCCGGGGGCGGCGAGGACGCCAACGAGCTTACGTTGCGGCGCTCCCGCTGCCGGCCGCGGGTTGCCCGACGGCTCCGGCGCCGGAGGGACTGACGAGAGCGCCCCCGCCGCGGTCGCGCTCTCCTGCAGAACGGTCCGGCGGCCGGGGTTTCCTGGGCTCCCTCCCGGCGTCGAGCCTGGTTCTTCGAGCCTCGTCGGCCGCGGGGAACCCACAGGCGGCGGCGCCGGAGGTGGCCATGGCGATTCCGCTTCCAGACGGGTCCGGGAGTCCACGCCGGGGGCCGTGGGCGCCTCGAGGCGGGTCGCTCCCCGGTGCGGTGCGCCACCGCCGCCTTCGCCAGCCGCCAGGCGGTCGCAATAAGGGCAGCTCTTCCACGACGGGTCGATGGGGTGACCGGCTGCACAGCGCGTGACCGCGGCGTCCGAGATTCCGGTCCTCGCCGGCGCGGCCAGAGCCGTGCCGCAAACTAGGCAATTGCGCTCAGCGTCCGGATTCAAGGTGTGGCAACCAGCGCATTCAATCACGTTCTTCCTCCTGGGCTCGCACAGCCGAAGCTCTCGCAAGTGAGCGGTCTACTGGACGCGCGTCGGTCGCCGCTGTGGCTTGGCGGCTGCGACCCTGGCGCAACCGATCGTAATGTTGTCCTGGCTATCCGCCGCGAGGGCCGCGTCGAGCAGGCCCTGGCAGATCTCGCCCGCGGACTTTGCCTGACCGAGGACGGACCCGAGCTCCTGGTCCCGCAAGCTGCCGTGCAGTCCGTCCGAGCAGATCAGCACGGTATCCCCGGCATCGAGGTCAATCGGCTCCTGCACTTCCGCCTCGAGGGGTCCCGCCTGGCCGATCGCGCGTTGGACCACATTGCTGTCGGGATGACCAAAGGCATCTTCCTCTGCCAACAGACCGTCGCGGACCAGCCCCGCGACGAGTGAATGATCGGTTGTCAAACGGTACAGCGACCTGCCGCGATAGAGATAGACGCGGCTGTCGCCAACATGAGCGACATGAAGACGCGGCCGCTCGCCGCACTCGGAAAGGACCGCGATTGCAACCGTCGCACCCATGCCGGGCTGGGAGGACCGAGCGGACCGGCTTCGCCCTGGGCCGTTCGCAGCCGCGGAAAGGACTGCCGCGTGGGCGGCGCCGATCGCGTCCCGCAGCACTGCCGGCCAGCCCTCGTCCGCACAGCTCCTGACCGATCCCAGGCAGGCCTTGACCACCAGCTGCGCGGCCTCACGGCCCGCGGCGTGGCCCCCCATGCCATCGGCGACGATCAGCACGGCCTCGTCGCGCCGGCCGCGCCAGGCGACGCCGGCGTCCTGGTTTTCGTCGCGCACCGGCCCACAGACGGAGACCAGATGGATCTCGCAGGAGAAGGCGGGAGACGAGATCGGTTGCGGCTCCAACGAGCAGATCCCTTCCTATCGGAGATGGCCGCGAGCACACCGGTTCACAGCCCGGCAGGAAGCCTCGGGAGGAGGCCGCCGCTCTTGGTCCTCGTATACTTCAAGTATAGCTCATTTCGGAACTTGCAAGCAGCCGAAAGTATCTATAGCTGCGTGCGCATGGATGCATGGCTGAGTAGAGCCGGAGACACCCCCAGCTCGCGGGAACTCTATTCAAGCTCTGTGTCGTACACCCCGCTGCGCCGCCAGCTCGCCGGCCGGCGAGCGCCACCTGGGCGCGGTCCGCCAACTGCTCACCCTGCGGGCTACCGACCTCTCGGCCCTGCTCGACCGCATGACGCGGATTGACGCATGCCACAGCCTGATCCGGCTCGTCGCGAACAGCATCCAGACTCCCACCGCACCTTGCCCTGCTCTCCTACGGCTTAGTACTCTGGACCGTAAGTTCGGTGACGTATCGGATCAGGCGGCACGACGAGCGGCTCGGGCCAGCGCGGAGTCACCCTCTACAGCGCGGTGCCGGTGCGCGACGCGCAAGGCAGGGTGGCCGGCGCGGTCCTGGTCTCGCAGTCGACCCTGCGACTGCGCGCCGCCCTCGCCGGCGTGCGGCTGGGCATCTTCCGCGTCTTCCTCTGGTCCCTGCTCGCCGCGGCCGTGCTCTCCTTCCTGGTCGCCACCACTCTCACGCGGCCGCTCCAGCGCCTCGCCGACGAGGCGCGGGCGCTGACCGACCGCCGCGGGCGTCTCCTCGGCAGCTTCCGCGGCTCGGCGCGCCGGGACGAGATCGGGGACCTGGCGCGGGCGCTCGAGGAGCTGACCGGCCACCTCGCGCGCCACCTCGGCTTCATCGAGTCGTTCGCCGCCGACGTCTCGCACGAGTTCAAGAACCCGCTCGCCGCGATCCGCGGCGCGACCGAGCTGCTGGCGGAGGTCGAGGATCCGGCCGACCGGGCGCGCTTTGCCGTTCTCTGCCTGCGTGAGCTGGCACGCATGGAGCTGCTGCTCGACGGGCTGCGCGAGATCACCGGCATCGACGCCCACCTCCCGGCGGAGCCGGCCCGGACGGTGGACCTCCAGGCCCTGGTCGCCGAGTTGCTCGAGGGCCTGCGGGTGCGCGACGGCGGTGAGGGCCTCCGCATCGTCCTCGCCGGCCAGGAGGGGCCGCTCCTCGTGCGGGCCTCGCCGGAGCGGCTGGCCCAGCTGCTCGACAACGTGCTCGACAACGCGCGGAGCTTCTCGCCGCCGGGAGCAACGGTGACCGTGGAGCTGGCGCTGGCGGGCAACGGGGCGCGCATCCGCGTCGACGACCAGGGTCCGGGCGTGGCCGCGGCCCACCGCGAACGGATCTTCGATCGCTTCTTCAGCCACCGGCCGGGCGATCCGATGCGTCACCACGCCGGCCTGGGACTGGCGATCGCGCGGGCGATCACCGAAGGCTACGGCGGGACGATCCGCGCCGGAGACAACCCCGGCGGAGGAGCGCGCTTCGAGATCTGGCTCTAATTAGATCGTCGGCGCCCCAGGAACCCTAAACAGCATTCTCAAGAAGGCCGTACTGAAGTGATGGAGGTCGCGATGCGGTACGCCGTTGTCATCGAAAAGGCCCGCGATCTTAGGATGGTCATCGAGCAGCCGCGAGATCGTTCGCAGCTCGTTGGCGTGACCGAGATCGAGCCAGTTCTCGCGCAGGCTGTGCTGAGTTTTGCGAGCTTCGCGCATTCGGGTTGGCCTCCTCTTTGGCCCAAGCTGTTTCGAATCAATGGTTTGGCGACCTGATTCTACGCAGCTTGGCCAAAAAACGCCAGCCCGAATGTGCCTTTAACTCCTTTCCCTTCTTAGGCTTACCTCTCCAGGACAAAAACTAGCCTAGCCCTGCCGGCGGGGTGGGCCACCTCTCGCGGTGTCCTCGACCGCACCCTCCCTCTGCCCGAGAGCGGACCTCTGATCTTGCCCCGGTTCGGCGGACACCTGGTTAGGACTCGTCGTCGTAGGCGCTGTGGGAACTGTGGAAAACGTGCAACGTTTTCCAAGGGGCTGCGGAAATCGCACAGCGATTTCCGCAGCCTCGGCAGTTTCCAAAGCGCGGCGCGCCCGACCTACGCATCGAGAAGCCTCTGACTCTCCTCGAAGCGGACCGGGCTCCGAGCCTCAGCTCACCGCCAGCGAGGTCTGCGGCCCCTGCAGTGACACGACCTGCGTGGGCAAGATCATTTCCCGGTTTTGGTATCCAGGACGACAATGCCTGCGGTTAATCGAAGTATCCAGTGACGTCAATTAGCAGGTGAAATGTTCCTCCATTCACTAGAGAGCCCTGCACTGACAGTTCACCGGCGCCGTTCGTGGCGAGCCCGACGACGGCGTTGTTCGCCAAAGTCCTGCCTTGGGTGAAGTTCAGCGTGCTTGTTCCCGGTGCAGTCAGATCCGATGGCCAAAGCACAATGAAACCGGCGCCAGTTCCCTGGAAAACGGTCACGTTGACCGCCACGCTCTTCGCCGTGCTGGACACGGAACAGATGCCAGCAAGCTGAACGTTATAAACGATACCAGAAGATAACGGTCCGGCCCCGCTGCGTGTATCCAATGCGCGACAGGGAGTCACGGTGAAAAACCCTCCCCTCGTCGTAGGCGAGTACTGGACGGATACCGTACGATTCGCTGCCGGCATCGTCAGCGAATTGGAGGCTGAGGTGCTGGCGTCGTCGTCCGTGCCGCTCCATCCGATTACCTGCCAACCGCCTGCCGGCGACGCGGCCAGTTGAATCTGGTCACCGGAATGATATTGTCCAGCAGCACATCCCGATGAACTTGGCGGTGATGCGACAGGACTGCCTCCCGAGCCGATATGGCTAGTCGTCAGGATAAAGCACAGCGTTGGCGTCATCGAGTAAGACACAGCGACGGCATGACTCGTGCTGGGCATAGTCAGCGAGTTCAGCGAGGACGTGCTTGCGTCGTTGTTCGTTCCGCTCCAACCGGATACTTGCCAGTTTGGCGCCGGCGACGCGGTCAACTGGATCTGCTCGCCCGCCTGATACTGCCCCACCGCACATCCAGATGAGTTTGTCGGGGAGGCAACGGGATCGCCTCCAGAACCGCTATGGCCCACGCTCAAGGCGAAGCACGTAGGTGCGTAGAAAACCGTGATGGCGTGGCTCGCACTGGGCATCGTCAGGAAATTGACCGCTGCGATGGTGCCGTCGTTATTGGTGCCGCTCCAACCGGAGACCTGCCAGCCCGCCGCCGGCAGCGCCGTCAGCTGAATTTGCTCCCCCGCTTGGTATTGACCTGCCGCGCAGCCTGATGAGTTTGCCGGCGAGGCCGCGGGATCGCCACCCGAGCCAGAATGTCCCTCAGTCAGAACAAAGCACTGCGGCGACTGCGAGATCTGCATGCGGGCGATCCAGTTGCCCCAGGTGTTCTGCGAGGACACGAACTCTCCCGACACCCAAACGCTCGTCGAATCGGATGGGTCTAGCGCGATGCCACTATAGTCACCCCATCGGTTGCGGCCGAGCGAATCGACCTGCACATAAGAGGATGCTCCATTTTGGAGCTGCAGACTGTTTTCGATTTGCGCTTCATTAGACGACTTGCCGGCGAAGCGCGCCTCGGCGCATCCGGAAGTAGTGTCCGCGTTTGACCGCGACCGGCCGAAGACTAGGTACAGGTTACCTGCAGGATCAGCGATAGTAGCCGGGTAAAAATAGTTCCACCCTGCGGCTGCCGACCCATAGAAGGAGTCGAATGCGACCACCGGAACGCCAGCTGGATTGACTTCCAAGACATGTACGCAGCTCTTGGAAGAGTCGGTAGGACATGCAACCGTGTGCGCAGTCCACAAGTTGCCGTTCATGAAAGCTGTCGAAGCCAACCTGGCGTCGAATGTGTTTAGGGGCGCCGCGTTCGCACACTGCTGGGCGTTGGGCCCTAAATTAAAGCTCTGGATACCAGCACTCGCTGCTGATAGCGTCGGCGACGAGCTGAGAGGATTAGCGAGCGTCCAGACTGCGATCGTATTGCTGCCGGTGGCATTGACATCGAGCAAGTACTCGACGCCAGGGCTGCCATAGGTGTGGGCAGGCTGCAGGGTGAAGACGGTAGTGCCGTCCGGGTTGTGCATGCCCCAAAAGTCGCGCCACGAGACGGCGCCACACAAGTTGTTGTAGAACTGACTCTTACCCAGGATGCGAAGCTTTGCATAGCTGGCGGAGTTGGCTCCGAAGGGTACCTGATTCGTCGTTATATAGATAGCTTGATTGTCAACGCCTAAACCTGGGAAGTCGCCCCAGTTGCTAGTCTGATTGGATCCGTCCATGGTTGCGTCAAGCGCGGCTAGGCACCAACTACCAGCAGGGCTTGAGCCAAAGGAAGTTGAGAGCAGCTGATATGCCTTATGGTCAATCTGATCGATCGCTAGGGCCAATAGAATCCAGCGGTCGCTATACTGATCATAAAGTACCCTCGGGTCGGTACAGTTGAACGTCCCGGCAGGGAGGACGGTGCTCCACCAGCCACCCGAACCGCAAAAGTTTGTCAGATTCGTCACCGGCGCACCGCTCTTACTAAGAACCTGCCAGCGGAAGTTGACAGCCTGCACCAGATAATCTAGCCCCGCCGCGAAACCGTTATCGGGCGGAATCGCGTTGTCAAAGCCAAGGCCAAGGAAGCTGGAGGCCGGACTGAACAAATTGACGATCGCACCTGCTGGTGCCGCGAGGTCTTCTTGTTGTTGGACCGGCGCTATCGATTCAATCTGGGGGTTCCGCTTCATCTCTTCTAGGGCTTCCGGATCAACCGACGAAGCAATTGGATCGTTCGTCCCTTCGGGAAGAGCCTGCACTTTGCCATCGTATTGTTCTGGAGACTTGACGACACCGTGGGACATGCCAGCGGAGCCAATGCCAGAGGATACTGCGCTCTGTTGAGCGAAGGCGCAATGTCCCGGCCTCGATCCATAGATCGCTATGGCAACGACGATGACAAATGCAACGCGCCGAGAGCGAGGGCCAACGGCGCTGCATTTGAACGAGCGCATGCGGCATTCTGCATTTCTCCATATCTCTATAGGTTTGATGTTTTGCATTTAATCAGTATGCGGCGTGACCTAGGAACTGTCAAGGACTGAAGTAGCGTTGCCTAGCCCGAACGCCCGGTCTGATGGGGGGCTTTGTCGAAGGCTCCAACCATGCCTCCTGATGTGATGTAGGGAGTGGAGCCAAAGAGAGGCCGCCCCTGACAAATGATGGCGGAGGGGGTGGGATTCGAACCCACGGGCCGCGGACGGCCGGCGGTTTTCAAGCCTCTTCTGGACGCCCGCCGGGACTTTCTATGGCACCAACAGGCACACGCAAACGTCGTGGTGTCAGTAGCTTGTGGTGCCACGTGGTGCGAGAGGGTGCGTGCAGGACTCCCCGGCTCTGGCACAACTTTGGCACAAAAAACAGCGGCTATGTAGCTCCTACTGACCACTGCCCGGACGGGGTCCTGGAGGCGAGGCGCTCCGCCTCGGGCCAGCCTCCAGGCAGGCCGGCCCCCGGGTCTCCGGAGCGGCGAGATCCTCGATCAGCGAGCGCGTCTAGCTGCATCATTATGGCTCCTCGCTGGTTCACGCAACCACCGCCTACGAGTTCTTTGTGCGGCAGCTTCTCGGAAACATCCCCATGCACGGCGCCGACACTCTACGGCCGGCCACCTCAACCAACTCGCTGCCGTGATTGCAGAGTTGCGATAGACGACGAAGGTACCGAGCCAAGCTAGCGGGCCCACTCACCTTCGCCGCCGCCCCCGCTTGCGGCACCGGCGTCAGCCACCGCCGTCCATGCTCAGCGATCCCGGCCGCCGGCGACCTCGCAGCGCCGCTGGCCCCAAAGGCCTCGAAGGCCCCCACAGCGATATGGTCCGCCCCGTGATCGGGCGATCCCGCGATCACCGCCAGCTGCGCCGCACGCAGCGCATCGGCGGCGTCGCCGGCCGCGAAGGCGCGTTGGGGATTTCACGTCGGTTAGGGTGCCTCAAGACCGCGCTCCTTTCCCGCACGCTCTATGGCCCTGGCGACGGATTCCGGCCGCGAAACTTAGCCGCGCAGCCGGGTGGAGTCAATCGCTCGCTGCAAGCTGGGCCATCGCGCACAGGATCCGTTCATAGAAGCCCTTCCCACGGTCTACCGAGGCCAGGTCCAGGTTGAGGCCGGCGAGAAGTGCTGAAGGAGGCTCCTCCGCGCGCGGAGGCACGGTCAGTCCGGCGATCGCCCGCGGCACCGCGCGCTGATCCCTGGCCGGCGGCACCCGCGCCAGGTCGAAGTAGCGTTCGAAGTGCGGATCGACCTGGTGCACCGCGGCGGCATCATGGCCGGCCTCCTGCGGTGGCGGCGGCAGCGGGACATTCAGGATGGCGACCTCCACCAGCCCTTTTTCGGGAGCCAGCCGAACCCTGCGGACCCCGGCGCCGGAGAAATGGCTCTCGACGATCTCGACACTGTCGCCGGCGACCCCGATGTCGGCCGCAACCCAGGCGGCAAGGGCTTGGGAATAGCCGACATCCGCGCCTTTGCCACGTAACGGCTTGAAACCGAAGAGCTGCACCTGTTTCCTGTGCCTGTCCGGCGTGAGCGCGAGCCGGTAGGACCAGACCCTTCCCGACCGCAGGCGCAGGCGAGCGACGATCAGCCCCTTTTTCGGCTGGCCTGCCAGCACGTCTGGGTCGACGACCCCGGCAGAGGGCACGATCTGGCCGAGGTTCGCGATCCAGTCGAAGTCGGTCTGCTCGGCCGGTTTCTGTGGCAGGTGCCGCGCCGCACCCGCCGCGGCAGCGGTGTGATCGGGCTTGAGAGACGGACCGGCGGCCGGCTCGCTCCCGGCGGCGCCGGTGACCCCGGCGGCGACGACGGCGAGGTCCGAGCCGTCGAGCCGCCACGCGGTGCCCCTGCCCTGGCCGAGAGCCTCGGCCAGGTCCCTGCGCGCCGCCGCGTCGCTGCCGTCTCGGAAGAAGAGCCTGGCGATCGCGAGATCGCCGGTCCCACAGTCCCCCTGGCAATGCCCGGCACGCGCCAGGAGGATGGGCTGGTGGCGCGGGATGGCGGTGCCGTCCGAGGCCTGCGAGGCCTCGCGCGCGTCGAGGAGCAGCACCGTCAGCTCGCGACCGTCTTTGCTCGGCACGAATGCGATCAAACCGGCAAAAAAGATCCGCAACACAAAGGTCATGGTGAATCCCTCCGCTGGTGGGTTGACGGAAAGGGTGACGCGGCATGGCCGATCACCTGGAAAGGCGCCCAGAGCAGGACCGGCTCGGCCGCGAGGTCGAGCTGAGCGTGGCGCAGCGCCACCGCGGCGTCCTGCCCATGGCGGTAATAGCGATGGAACCGCACCAGGAGCTCCGCGGTGGCCTGGTCCCGCAGATCGCCCAGGCCTGCCACCACCGCCGGCGCTCCTGCCGCGATCAGCGGCCGTACGAGCGGCGCGAGCCCTTCCGGCCCGACCGCGCCGCCGGCGGAGCTGGAGCAGGCCGCGAGCACGACCAGGCGGGTCCTGGGCAGGGTCAACCGGCGCAGCAGCTCCCCGGCATAGAGCTCTCCCGGATGCTCTGGCGTCGGTGTGAGCAGCAGGTACGAGCGGGAGGACCGCCTGCGGTCGGCGAAGGCGTGGCCGGCGAAGTGCAGGATGGAGCTGTCCCTGGCCAGCGTCAGCAAGCGCTCGGCCGTTGCGTCTGCCCCGGCTTTCACCGTCGCGCCCGGGTAGAGCCGGTGCAGGCGTTTCAACTCACTGGCGGCGCCGGGCAGGCTCGCAGCCGAGGGCGAGAGCGGATCGCCGATCAGCAGCACCGAGGAAGCCGTGTGCCGCCGCGGGATGTCCGCATCGCGGAGCAGGGAGTAGACGTAGAGCGTGCTGCTGGGAGCAGTCTCGACCGGCAGGTCGTCGATCACGTGGCGGCCCGTCAGGCGGTCGCGCAGGGCCGCGAACGGCAGGCCGTACAGAGGGCCATCGGGGATGAAGACGACGCGCCCCTGTTGCAGGTGCCGCCCCAGGGCCGCGCGGATGAGCCGGAGCGGTTCGCTGACGATGTCGGGGAAGGGCGCTGCCAGCGCTGCGGCGAAGGCCTCGACGTGGCGGGTGCCGGCTTGGGCGTCGAGGTTCTCCGTCCAGCGGCCGAGGATCTCACGGCTCAGGTTGCAGGTCACGACCTGGCAACGGTCGCGCGAGACGAGCCAGAGCACCAGCCGGTCGTCGAGCGCGCAAGACTCCAAGAGGAACGTGCGGGCTGGGAGCTCCGCCTGGATCTGGCGCAGCTTGAGGCTCCTGCTCTGGCCGGCCAGGCGCACGAACCGCGCCGGCGCGAACGGCTGCCGCAGGACCAGGTCTAGCGGCTCGAAAGCGCGCGCCTCCTCGGCGTAGTCGAACGCCTCGCCCACGTTGCCATCCTCGAGAAGCAGGCGGACCAGCGACCGGTACGCCGCCTGGAAGCGGGAGAAATAGGCGCTCCAGATCTCCTCGCTCTGCCCCGGCTGCCGGCCCGCCAGGAGTGTCGTCTCCTCCTTCCTGAGCTCGGCGATCCCGGCCCGGAAGTCCGCCTCGCCATCCTGGCGCTGCCCCAGCTTCACGTGTGCCCGGCCGGCCAGGAAATGCAGGGAGGCGATGAGCGACCGGTTCTCCCCGGCAGGAGCGAGGCTCAGGGCTTCGGTCAGGGTCGCGAGCGCCACCTGTGGATCGGTTTCCAGCTGCTCTCTGCCGAGGACCTCCAGCATCTCGGGCTCGACCAGCCGGCGCGCCCGTGCCAGGTCGCCGGCCGCAGCCTGGCGCAGGCCCGCGTCGAGCTCGATACCCGCCCGCGCCCGGAAGCTGACCGCCAGGTTGAAACGCAGCCCCTCGATCTGTCTTGCCGTGCCGCCGCGCCCGCTCTCTCGCAGTGCTTCCTTGACCATCTCGACGGCGCGGTCCTGGAGCCACAGCGCGCTGTGCAGCCGGTTCAGCTTGTGGGCGGCCGCGGCCGCCGCGCCCAGGATGTAGTGGCGGCGCTCAAGACCGTCGACGCGGGGGAGCTCCGGCAGCGCTTGGTAGATCTCCCGCCATGCCTCCGCACCCTGCCCGAGCTCGCTGAGGAGCCCTGCCTTGCGCGCCCGCACGCCGGCCACGTCTTCGCGGTCGCCCAACTGCTCGAACTCGCGGATCGCCTGGTCGAAGGTGCCCTCCGAGGTGGACCGCTCCAGGAAGGAGAGGCAGAGGGCGCGAACCCAGAGCGTCCTCCCGAGCAGGTATCGGTGGTGGTGGCGGCGCGCTGCCGTTGCGATGGGCTCGGTGCGTGCGATGACGTCGTCGAGGGGAGCGCGGTGGCTCTTGAACAGGATGAGGGCGCGGCCCAGGTCGGCGCCCGCCCGCAGTGGACTGCCGGCGCTGGCGAGGAAGAGCGCCGCCTGCCGATACTCGTCCTCGGCGGCGGTGAGCTCGTTGGCCTCCTCCGCGGCGCGCGCTTCGGCCAGGGCGAGGTGTCCCTCGACCAGGGCCTGGAGCCGCGCCGCGCCGGAGACGGCAGCCGACGCGCGGGTGACCGCGCCGACCGCCTCGGCCATGTAGGGGTCGCCCGTCTGGTCCGCCAGCTCGGCGGCGATGGCCCCCGCCTCCCGCAGGGTCGCCGCCGCCGCCCGGCTTCGCCCCTGGACGACCTGGCGAGCCCAGCCGGGGAGCACTTCCTCTTCCAGGTAGCGCCCCGTGGCCGCCGGATGGGGCTTGATGATCTCGGCCAGGGTGCGCCGGTCTCCGGCGTCGGCGGCCGGCAGCAGCCGCTGGCAGTTGGCCGCCCAGGAGGCGGCAGCCGTCCTCGCGGTCCGCGCCGTCAGCCGCCGCGCGTGCTGCCGCGCCTCGCCGGCCCACGACGACGACCGGTCCAGGCTCAGATAGCCCTCCCACTCCGCCGGCAGGCCGAGCGCCTCCTCCGCCAGCGCGAGGTTGAAGCGCGCTTCCGGCAGCCCCGCGTCCGCCGCCACCGCCGCGAGCGCCGCATCGAACCCATTCAGCAGGTCGCCCGGCTGGGCGCTGCGCTCGGCGCGCACCAGGTACGCGGCCGCCAGGTCGTTCAGCAGGCGGGCGTCGGCGGGAGCGGTGGGGATCAGGGCTTCCAAGTTCTTCACGGCCTCGTCGGTCTGGTCGGCTTGCAGCAGCAGGGTGCGGAGAGCCAGGGCGCGTTGGTAGCCCGGCGCGTCGCAGACCTCGCTGATCGAAGAAGACACCTGCTCCGGCGGGAAGTGTCCCGCCGGGCAGCGCACCTCCATCACGGTGCGGCCCGCCGCCGGGACCTTGGTGCACGGCTGCCAGGGGAATCCGTGCGACAGGCGGGGCTCGACCCAGCGCCACGCGGTCAGGTCCGCCAGGCTCTCTGTCAGGCACGCCGCGGCGGCGGGAGGGCGGAGCAGCCGGAGCGCCACGACGGCGGCCAGTCCGGCCAGCACCGTCAAGGCGGCGGCAACCATCGGTTTCCGAGCACGGTCCATCAAGGTCGTTCCTCCGGATGGGCTCGTCCGCAGACCTGCGCGGCAGGGAACAGGGAGCGATTGATGAGAGAAGAGCTAAAATTCTAGCATCCCTGGCACGCTGCCTCGAATCTCAGGTGCCGTGACACCAACCCGCTCGTCGCGTGTCCCAAGGAGATGGAGGGCCTTCCGGCTCAGAAGGGGAGGATCCACGATGGCGGAGCTGACAGACCGGCGCGGGGACCAGGTGACCGAAGAGGGCGATGCCTGGAACCTCTTCCAGCGGCACCGTGGCAAGGTCATAGCGGTGCTCTCTCGGTGTTTCCGTCTTTCTACTGAGGATATTCAGGACCTGACGCAAGAAGCCCTGGTCAAGGTCGCCAGCAGCCCGATCCCATCAAACATCCGCAGTCCGCAAGCCTGGTTCGTGACGGCTGCGTCCAATCTCGCCAAGAACCTGTTTCGGGCCTTGGAGATCCGGCGGCCCTTCGAGGCAGCCATGCCGTCCGATCCGGCGGCGCTCGACGTTGAGCGGGGCTTCTGGACTCGGGCGGCCTCGACACCCGAGGACGATGCCATCCGCCGGGAGCAACTACGACACCTGAAGGCGGCCATCCTCGAGCTGCCCGCAATCGATCGACAGGTCGTCTTGCTGAGGATGCAGGGCCGGTCCTATCGAGAGATCGCGGACATTCTCGGCCTGCCCAGTGAAAACGCCGCCAAGCTGCGGATGAGTCGAGCGATGGCACGCCTGCGCGAAGCGCTCGCAGAGGACCTCGAAGGGCTCGACTGACGACGCGACGTCGGGAGGTTCGATCGTGATCAAGAGAGAGATCTGGGAAGCCGCCTGTGACGAGCTGATTGCGGAAGGGCGCACGAGGCTCGGCGATCCCCCCGCCACCGAGACGCTGATCGCCGGCTTGCTCGGCGAGCTCGATGCCGCGGAGTCGGCGCGCGTCCGAGAGTTCCTCGTCTACCATCCCGAGCTGGCGAGGGAGCTCCTCGCGCGGCAGGCGCCGCCGGGGCGACCGCGGCCCGCGAGAGCTACCTGGCTGGGGGGCTGGCGCGGCGGGTGGCGCCTGGCCGCCGTGAGCGGCTTCGCCCTGGCCTGCCTCTGCGGCGTCCTCGCCTTCGACTCGCAGCTGCAGGTGCGGCGGCTGGCGCGGGAGCTCGCGGCGCCACGGGTCAACCTGGAGCACCGTCTGCTGCTGCCCGACGGCGTGCGCGATGCGGCGGGCGACGAAGCCCCGATCCTCCTCACCTCCACCGCGGACCACTACCTGTTGACGCCGACCCTGACCGTCCTCTCCTCCTATCCCGACTACCGGCTCCAGATCCGGGAGCTGGCAGGCCCCCGCGCGGATGTGGTGTGGAGTGCCGACGGGCTCCGCCCCGAGGGCAACTCCTTCACCATCTGGATGCCGCGCGCCTTCCTGCGCCCAGGCTTCCGGCACCGGCTCGAGATCTCCGGCCTGCGCGGCGGTGTGCCCACCCCCCTCGCGAGCTACACGCTCGCTCTCCAGCGCTGACAGAGCCGCTTCTCCGCACCCGCCGCGGCGGGCCGGCCGGGACACCTCTCCCCTTCCCAGGTGTCCTTGGGGACAGGCCGGCTTGCCAGGCCCGAGCCGGGAAAGGAGCAGGCGATGCATCGGATGGTTCGTGCGGGGCTCGCACTCTGGCTTGGCCTCGTCTCCTGCGCCAGGAGCGGCATGGAACAGGCCGCCGCCCGCGGCGCCCTGCCGCCGGCCGCTCCGCAGCCGCCGGCGCAGGAGGGCGCGCACCGCACCTCGCCGGCTCAGCCGGTGAGGCGCCGGGCGCTCCTCGTCGGCATCAACGACTACTCCGCCTCGCAGCTCGCTCCGGCTTCGGCGCCAGGCGCCGTGCACCGCCGCTTCGTGCCGGACCTGGAGGGCGCGGTCGACGACGTGCTCGACATGCGGCAGATGCTCCTCGCCCGCTACGGCTTCGCGCCGGGAGACATCCTGGTGCTGACCGACCAGGCGGCGACGCGGCAGGCCGTCCTGCGCGCGATCGAGCAGCACCTGGTCGAACCCACGCGCCCGGGGGACGTGGTCTTCTTCTTCTGGTCCGGCCACGGCTCCCAGGTCTTCGACCCGCAGTCCGAGAAGCCGGACCGGATGGACGAGACCCTGGTGCCGGCCGATGCGGTGCAGGGAGTGCCGGACCTGCGTGACAAGGAACTGCGCCAGATTTTTAATCGGGTGCTCGACCGTGGCGCGCGTCTGACGGTCTTGCTCGACAGCTGTCATGCCGCCTCGGCCATCCGTGGGCTGCTCGATGAGGCCCATCCGCGCAGCGTCGAGCCGGACCCGCGCGCGGTCAAGGACGGCGAGCGCTACGGCCCGCGCCCGGAGGACCGCGGCGCCCTGGTCCTGGCGGCGGCCCAGAGCTTCGGCACCGCCTACGAGACCGTCGACGAGCTGCGGCGGCACCATGGCGCCTTCACCCTCGCCTGGATGCGCGCCCTGCGGGACGCCGCGGCCGGAGAACCGGTCGCGGAGACCTTTCAACGCGCTCGCGCTCGGCTCCAGGCCGAGCCGCGGTCGCAAGATCCGGTGCTGTCCGGCAACGCCGGCGTGCGGCAGGCGCCCTTCCTGGGCCAGGCCGCCGGCGCGAACGCCGGCCGGATGATCGTCGCCGTCGAAGGCCGCGAACCCGATGGCACCGTCGTCCTCGCGGGCGGCCGCGCCAACGGCCTCACCGCGGGGAGCGAGCTCCGCCTCCTGGCGCCCGGTCGGGAGGTGCGCATCGTGGTGACCGAGCTCGACGGTTGGGGCCGCTGCAAGGGCCGCGTGTCGGGGCCGGTGCCGGCGGCCCTGAAATCGGGAGCGCTGACCGAGGTCGTGCGGTGGGCGCCGCCACCCGGTCCGCCGCTGCGGATCTGGATGGCCACGATCACCGACCTCGGACCGGCGACGCAGCTGGCGCGGCAGCTCGCCAAGCAGGCTCCGCCGCAAGGAGTGCGCTGGGTCGACGACCCGACGCGGCAGGCCCCGACGCACGTCCTGCGCTGGGACCGGCAGGGTTGGCAGCTGCTCGCCCGCGGTGGCGCGGCGGCGCGCCTGGGGCCCGCGCCGGACGCCGCCGCGGTCCTCGCGCAGATCCGCGGGCAGGAGCCGCGCGCCCTCTTCGTCCAGCTCCCGGTCCCCGCGGCCCTCGCGCAGGCGATCGCAATCGGGCCCGGCAGCCGCTACTCGGGGATCGAGGCCGCCGAGCGACCCGAGGAGGCGGATGTCGTGCTGACCGGCCGGTTGGTGCAAGGGGGCCTCGAATACGCCTGGTTGCGGCCGGGTATGGCCGCCGCCGATCGACCGCGGACCAGCCTGCCGGTGCGCACCGAGTGGCAACCCCTGTCACGAGAGCAGACCGGCGGCGCGCTCATGGACGCCCTGCTGCTCCTGCGCAAGATCCAGGGGTGGCTCCGCCTCGAGTCCCCGCCCGGCATGGCCTCCGCCTACGAGCTGGTGATCCGCCAGGGCGTCTCCGGCGCCCGGCCGGTCGACCGCCGCATCCTCGTCGGCAAGCGCTTCTACAACCTCGCGTTGCGTCTCAAGGCCGGCGTCTCTCCCGAACGCGTCCAGCGCCGTTTCGTCTATGTCTTCGCCATCGACAGCGCCGGCAACGGCCAGCTCCTCTTCCCCAACCCGAAAACGCCGTACCAGAACCTCTATCCGGCCACGGCGGAAAATCCGGTGGAGATCTCCCTGGCGCCGGACGGCGTCTTCCGCGCCGACCCGCCCTATGGCACCGACACCTACTTCCTGCTGACCAGCGGCGAGTCGCTGCCCGATCCCGCGGTGCTCAGCTGGCGGGG
Source organism: uncultured Acidobacteriota bacterium (assembly GCA_963732005.1). Taxonomy (GTDB): domain Bacteria; phylum Acidobacteriota; class Thermoanaerobaculia; order Multivoradales; family UBA5704; genus JASLEW01. The sequence continues at coordinate 364,290 of CAVSXT010000005.1, read as the reverse complement.
GTTCAGCTCCCGCGGTCCCAGGGGAGCGACGCCTTTTGCAGAGCTGCTTGCGCTCACCGGCGGTTGGATGCGGGCGGCGACGCCGGTCACGCCCGCCGACTGGTCGGTGGAGAGCCAACCGTTCGAGTCCGTCGATCCGTCGCTGGCCGGCAGCGAAAACGACGGCAGGGAGGAGCTGCGATGAACAACAAAAGATGCCGCCTGGCGCAGGCGGCGGCGCTCGTTGCCTTGCTGCTGCTGGGCATTCCTGCCGCCGCCGCCGTGCCGCGGTACCTGCATCTCGATCACTTCGACGGCCCGCGGCCGCCGCGCCAATACACGCCCTACCACGGCGAGACGGCGAAGTCGTGGCAGGGCTACGGGATCTATTACGAGAAGGCCGAGGCCGCCCTCGACTTCATCCCGGTCAGGGGGCGCAAGCGAGCGCTGCGCATCGCCTACACCCTGCCGCCGCACCTCGATTGGGGCAACTGGCTGAGCGTGCGCCGCGAGCTGGGCAGGCTTACCGACCTCCATGCCTACGACGGCCTGGTGCTGGACGTGCGGGCCGACGCCGCGCGCAACAGCCGCTTCCGCATCACGCTGACGGCGGTCGCCGACCCTCGGGACGCGTCGCGGCACGGCGCGGACAGGATGTGGTGGTACGACGCGCCGGCCGATCTCCTCACCCCGACTGGCAAGTTCGTGCGGCTGGTCGCGCCGTTCCGCGACTTCTACCCCGGCTACGGTGCCGGCGTCAGGGTGCCGCACGGGCCGCTCGATCTCTCGCACATCGTGGCTTTCGAGATCAACCTCGTCTCGAGTGGCAGGGCTCCCGGCGAGGGTGTGGTGATCGTCGACTGTCTGCGCGCCTACCGGGGACGGCGGTCGTGAGACCGGCGCACCGCCGGCCCTCCGGACTCGTCGCGCTGATGACGCTGCTGCTGCCGGCGGCCGCCGGCAGCGCGGGGCCGGAGGCCGGGCGCGCGGGCGGCCTTGCGCTCGCCATCCTCACGATCGGTCCGCTTGCGGTCGGCCGCGAGTCCGCCGGAGCAGCGCCGGAAGCCGCACCGGCGCACCCCCGGATGCGGCAGAGGGAGCTGCTTACCTTCGACCAGTCCGGCCTGCTGCCGCCGCGAACGCGGCTCCTGGTGCTGGTGCACCGGGAGGGAGACGCCGTCTGGACCGCGCAAGCCGTTGCCGAGACCCCGGCAGGCAGGACGCCTGCGGGGGAGCGGACGCCCCAGGGAGAGCGGACGACCCTGGTGGAGATCGGCCGGGCGGGCGACGTAGGGCAGCGCTTCGAGGTCCAGGTCGTCGCGGCTCGCGAGACGGCGCCCTCCCTCCTGTCCGAGGAGATGAGGGCCCAGGTCGTGCTCGCAGGTTCCCCGGTCGTCGAGGTCGAGCGCCGCAACGTGACCCCGGCGGTGAGCATCACCGAGATCGTCGCCGCGGCTCCCGCCGGCGAGCCCCCCAATCCCCGCGATCCGCAGTACGTCCTCGGCGACCGCGAGCTCATGGTGCACGAGGTGAGCCTCATCGGGCTCGCGGCCAGCGACCTGCCGGCCGGCAGCCGGGTGGGCCTGGCGGTGCAGCCCGCAGGCTCCAACGACCGCTGGATCATGGACGACTTCCTCTTCGTGAGCACCGGCCGGCTCAGGGCGCACTTCGGCCCCAGCGACGACAAGAGCGAGGCGTCCTTCCACTTCGCGGTCACGGCCTTCGTGGCCGACGGCGAGGGCGGGCCGCCGGCGGGCCAGAAGCTGCCGCCGGCCGAGTGGCAGCGCTATCGGCCCCATCTCCTCGCCGAGTCGCGGCCGGTGCGCGTCGTCTGCTGGCAGCGCGAGCTCAGGATCGAGCAGATCGACGACACTCTCGTTCTCCCAGGGTCCAGCTTTCCGATCAGGGACCGGGTGAACGTGCGCGGCGCGGCGCCGCGCCGGCTCGCGCAGGACGAGCGGGTCTGGCTGATCCGCGTGCCGCGCAACGGCGAGCCGTCGATCGTCCACTCGACCTCCGTGCTCAGCCTTTCGGGTCACTGGTCGATGCAGGCGGTCGACCTGAGCAAGGCGCCGGGGCCCTGCGACCTGCTCGCCGTGGTGTCACGCGACGTCGCGCCCACGATCGTGCGCGGGTTGAGCCTCGGCGCCGAGCGCGCCGAGACGAGCGCCTATATCGCGGTGCAGGTCGGTGGGACCGGCACGCCATGAGGCGGAGCCTGAGGGCCTGCCTTGCCGCCCTCGGGCTAGGCAGCCTGGTCGCGTGCGGCGCCGACGCGCCGGAGCTCCCGGCGCAGCCGGCGGCGCTGCCTCTACCGGCCGGCAGGGCATCGGTTTCGATCACCCGCATCGGCCCGCGCGACGTCGATCGATCGGGGCGCATCGAGCTGCCCGAGGCCGTCGTCGATGTCGCCGGCGAAGCCTGGAACGTCACGCCGGACGGCGTGGTGGCGGTCTTTTACCGGCTCCTGGGCGCTTCCCAATGGACGGTCACCGAAGCGAGCCCGGTCGAGCGCGGCGGCGCCTACCTGGTCGGCGCGGTGCGCTTTCCCGGCCACGGCGAGTACGAGGTCCTGGCCAAGCTGCTCTCGGCCAGGGCTGCAGGCGGCGACGGTGGAGCTCCCGCGGTGCGCCCCGAGAGCCCGGCGCGCGCGGTCTCGGTGAAGCTCCTGGTGAAGGTGGACGCGCCGCCGGAACCGTTGGACGGGGAGCGTCCGCCCCGCGCCGTCGTGCAGGTCGGCGGCGCTGTGCTCCAGCCGCAACGTGCGACGCTGGTGCCGTCCCAAGGCGACGTGGTGCTGCGGGCCCGCGAGGTGCAACCGCGAGCCGAGGTGTACCTGGCGATGTCGCTCACTCCTCCGGCCACGCCTGCCTGGTGGGGCCGGCCAGGGGGACGGCGCCGGAGCAGTACCTGCTGCCGGCCGTCGCGCTGCGCGTCCCCGGCGATCCGCGCAGCGTCGATCTCGACCTCTTCGCCGTGGTCTCGCCGCGGGCGCTGCCAACCGGCCCCACCAATCTGGCCTGGCTGCGGCGCCAGGAGGCCGTGACTTCGCTTTCCAGCGAGGTGGTGGTGGACGCTGCCGACCGCCTGCTCGTGCCGCAGATCGCCATCGACCGCATCGGTAAGCTGGTAGTGAGCGCCCAGCAGGCGGGCGGCCAGGCGCTGCCAGCCGCGAACGGCGATCCCGCCGAGGTCGAGCAGACCGCGGGCGCGACCATCGGGCAGCAACTCTGGCTCCTCACCCGGCCCGTGGCCGGCGGCCGCTGGCTCGCCCAGGGACCCGCCATGCTGCGCGGCCTGCCACCGGCGGGCGCACCGGGTCCGGCGCCGGCGGCCGTCTGGGTCTGGCCCAGCCTGCGTTTCGAACGCGACGAGGCCGGCAAGCCGGCCCAGCCGGGCGAGGAGGCCGGCGCGCGGTCCCAGCCTGGCGACGATTTCGAGGTGGCGGCCGTGCTGACCACGACTCCCCTGCCGCGCGGCTGGCTCGACCCGTCGCGGCTGGCCGGCGAAAGCGTCTCGGCGTCGGTGCGGGTGCACGCCGATGCCGCCATGCCCGCCGTCCTCAAGCGGATCTCGATCGCACGCATCGGCGCAACAGACGTCGATCCCGCTGGGGGGACCGCGCAGCAGGAGATCGTGGTGGGAGCGACGGAGCCGATCGAGGTCGAGGTCGAAAGCGAGCTGCCACCTGCCTCTCGCGTCTACCTGGCCTGGCATCGGACGGGCGACTTTTCCTGGACGCTCGCCGAAGCCGTGCCAGGGGGACGCGCCTATACCGTTCCGGCCGTCTCCTTCGGCGGCGCAGAGCCGCGACGCGTCGCCCACTACGAGCTGCTGGCCATCGTCACCCGTGGCGAGACGCCTGCCGAGGTCGACACCGGCGACCTCGCCCGGTCTCTCCTCGTCCGCTCCGACCTCGTCCAGGTCCGTTACGAACCGCCGCCGGCGAGCTTCGCGGCCTGGCTCGGCGGACCGTGGAGCGTTCCGGAGGAGACCGCGGGAGAGGCTCCCGCCACCGCAACCGCCGGCGCAGAAGGGTGGAGCAGACCGATGTGGATCTCCTTCTTGCCGTGGATCGTCTTGATCGGCGTGCTGGCGGCGTTCGCGCTCCTCGAATGGCGGCGCGGCTTCGTCGAACCGCTGGCGCGGCGAGCCGCCCGCCGGCTCGACCGCGCCGCGCCGGCGCTGGCGGCGCGGCTGGCCGGCTTCCCGCCCACCCGGCCGGCCCTGTTCCTTCTCGGCGTCGCGGTGGGCGCCCTGCTCCTCTTCGCCATTGCGCACTTCTACCTGCCGCTCTACGCGCGGGCGGTGGCGGTGGTCACCGGCTTGCCGCGGCGGGAGAGCGAGGGGTTGGCGGTCTGGCTGATCCTGCTGACGGCGCTCACCGGCATCTTCCTCGAGCTGACGAGCGATGCGGAGCACGGCGTCGTCCGCAAAGGCTGGTTGGCTCTCGCGCTCGGCATGTGCCTGGCCTTCGTCCTGTGCTGCCTGGCCGTCTTCCAGGCGCTCTTCTACTACAGCTTCCTGAGCAAGGCCGGCCTGGTCGCGATCCTCGGCGCGATCGCGTTCTTCCTCATCGCCTTCGTCGAGGCGCTGTCGTTCTTCTTCGTGAGCCGGCTCACCCTGCACCAGCTCGAACCGATGTTGTTCCGCTGCGTGCGCCTGCTCCTGGTGCTGCTGGCTCTCCTCTGCCACGCCACCGCGCGGTTCATGCACGAGATCGCGCGCGGGAAACCGAAAAGGGAGGAGCCGGAGTGAGCCCTGCGGCACGGCGTCACGTCATTGCCACGGTCCTGTCCCTCTTCGTCCTCTTCGGTGGAGCGACGCAGGTGGTGGTGGCCTCCTATCTCGCGTCCCACCCGCCGGTCGCCGTCCCAGCACCAAACCGGCACGCTTTCGCTCGGGTGGCCATCCTGCTCGACGGCACGAGATCGATCGGTGACGGCGGCTTCGAGCTCGGAAAGAAAGTGGTCACAGAGCTGATCCTGCCCGCCGTGAGCTACGGCGACGTCGCCGTGGCATGGGACATCCGCCCCGGCTTCGACAACAAGGCCAATGCGGTCTTCGGACTGTCGCAGGAGCCCCTGCCGCGCCCGCAGCAGCCGACCGCGACGCTCGACATCCTCGATCGCCACCGGGCGGGCGGGACGGCGCCGCACACGGCAGGCGAAGAGATGTACGACCTCATCCGCGGCCTGGAGCCGGTATGGGACCAGGTCGAGACGGTACCCAGAGTCTGGGCCGCGGCGGTCGAGGCGAGGCAACCTCCCGACCATCTCGGCTCCGACATCTGCGGCGCGTTGAACGAGGCCGGCCGCTGGCTGGCGCAGGCGGGCGCCGGCAGCGAGCCGTGGCTGTTCGCTCTCACCGATCTCCAGCAGACCGGCGGCACCAGTGCCTGCCATCCCGAGCAGATCCCCAAGGGCACCAGGATCGTCCTGGTCTACAGCCCCCGAGTCCAGCCGGCCGACGGTTTCTTGAAACCTTTCTTCGACGACCGCAAGGTCCGGTGGGTGCCGTTGTCGGTCCTGGCCGGCGACCTCCTGCTGCCGCCGAACCCCCTGGCGCAAATCTCACCGCGTCACGTCCCGGCTTTCGTGGATGGCGTGGCGCCGCGGCTGGCGCCGGCGGGCCAGGCCGTCGGCGCGCTGCTGGCCGTCATCTGGCTGCCGGTCCTCGCTCTCGACCTCCGGCAACACCGGTAGGCTGACACTCTCGCCGCGTGGGCGTGTCTTTCTGCCCGGAGGGAATGGATCATGACCGACCGGTTTGGCAGCCTCGCAAGCCTCGTCCTGGCCGGCCTTGGACTGCTCAGCGCCGGCTGTTCCAAAGGTCCCGACAGCCCTACGAAGTCCGCGGCGCCGGGCGTGGCGAATGCCGTGGACCGGCCGACACTGCCGCCGCCCGACGTGCCGTCACCCGCGCAGTCGGTCGGCGTCTTCGTCGGCGTCGGCCACTTCGCCGAGGCAGCCGGCGAAGGGCCGCTGGCCTACACGGTCGACGATGCCGTGGACCTGGCCCACGCCTTGGCCCTCGATCACCAGCTGCTGCCCGAGAGCCGCGTGCGCCTTCTCCTCTCCGACCAGCCCACCGGCGCTTCCCTGACGCGCTACAAGGAGATGCGGACCGCCGTGCTGAGCGAACCGACCAAGGCGAACTTCCTGACCGCCCTCAGCGAGCAGGCTTCCCTGGTGGGACCCGAGGGCGTGCTGTATATCTTCGTCGCCACGCACGGGTTCTCCCACCGGCAGGACAGCTATGTGATATTGCAGGATTGGGATCGCACCCTGGCCGGGGCCGTCAGCTCGCAAGAGATCTTCGATGCCACGCAGGGCGCCGCGGGGCGCGTCGTCCTGTTCCTCGACTCTTGCCGGTCACGATTCGACCCCGTGTCGCCGGCTGCGTAAGGGCGCGGTATGTTGGCGGCGAGGCCGCGTTTTTGTTCTTGCGTAGATAGATGAGCTAGAGCTCAACATCATCGTCGCGCGCGTGCGCGCGAACCCGCTCGACAAGATTGATGGGAGAGAATGAGGCGGAGAAAGGACCCGCGAGGGGCGAGGCTCATCTTCGCCAAGACCCCTCATCCCCTCGCGGCTGGCCTGGGCTGACTGACTGCCCAACCAGCGCCAGTATGCTCGGTTCGGGCGCCAGTGTCCAGGCCGTTTCGCGACGATGGCCTGTGACTGCCGCCGCTTCATCTGCGATCTCTGCCGCCAAGTGGTCTATGTGTGCTCCGACTGCGACCGGGGCCAGCGCTACTGCTCGCCGAGGTGTAGCCAGGCAGCGCGGCGGCGCACCTTTCGCGAGTCAGGGCGGCGCTTCCAACAGAGTCGCGAGGGACGGTTCGCGCACGCCCGACGTCAGGCGGCGTACCGTCAGCGGCGGGCGCTACCAGCGACAGCAGAAGTGCAGAAAGTGACGCAACAGGGTAGCCCATGGCAAAGGGTGTCTGACACCCTGGCGGCATGCAGATCTGGTCCTCGTTGCCCGCCGCTGCTACCGATCGCGAACCGGGGCTGCACGTTCTGTGGCCGGCCGTGCAGCGAGTTTCTCCGCGACGACTTCTGGCGCTCGCGCAAGCGGTACCGTCGTGTGCCGAGGCGCAGCGATGATCTCACCCGAGTTGGTGGCCCAGATTCGCCGGCTGTTCACCGTCGAGGGCTGGCGACGCAACACCATTGCACGCCATCTTGGCGTCCACCACAGCACCGTACGCCGGGCGCTGGCGCGAAGTGGATTGTCGCTGGTGGCGCCACGGTTGCCGCGGCTTTCGCGACTGGACCCGTTCGTGCCCTGGTTGCGCGAGCAGCTGGCGCGCTATCCCAAGCTGGCGGCGAGCCAGCTCTACGAGATGGCGAGCCAGCGCGGCTATCGCGGGGGACCGGATCACTTTCGCCACCGTCTGGCGGAGCTCGCGCTACGTCCGCGCCAGACGCCCGAGGCGTTCTTCGAGCTGCGCACGCTGGTCGCCGAGCAAGCGCAAGTGGACTGGGCGGACTTTGGCACGCAGCGGGTCCAAGGCGGACGGCGCCGGCTGCTGGCCTTCTTGATGATCCTGAGCTATTCGCGCTGGCTCTTCGTGCGCTTCTTCTACGATGCCCGGCTGTCGAGCTTCTTGACCGGACATGTCGAAGCGTTCATCGCTTTTGGCGGCGTCCCGCGCCGCCTGCTGTACGACAACCTGAAGAGCGCCGTGCTCGAACGCCGAGGCGAGGCGATTCGCTTGCACCCGCGGCTGCTCGCGCTGGCGGACCACTACCGCTTCGATCCGCGGCCGGTTGCACCCTACAGGGCCAACGAGAAGGGACGGATCGAACGGGCCGTGCGCTTCCTACGGACCGCCTTCTTCCCCCTGCGTCACGGCTGCGACCTCCAAACCCTCAATCGTGAAGTCGATCGCTGGTGCGGCGAGGTGGCTCCCGGCCGCCCATGGCCGCAGGACCGCCGCCGCACCGTCGCGCAGGCCTATCGCGAGGAACGAGCTCATCTGCAGCCCTTGCCCGGGGAGCCCTTCCCCTGCCACGAGCTCGTCACTGTCACGGTGCGCCGGACCCCTTACGTGCACTTCGATGCCAACCGCTACTCGATCCCTCATGACCGCATCGACCGCGATCTGACGGTGTTGGCCGAGCGCGAGCAAATCCGCATTCTCGACCGCCATGATCTCGTTGCCAGTCACCCTCGCTGCTGGAGCAAAGGGCAGGTGGTCGAGGATCCCCGCCACCTCGAGGCGCTCTGGCAAAGCAAGCGACAGGCCCGCCTGCACCGCGACCAGGATCGTTTGCTGCGCGCGGTGCCTCGAGCCGAACAACTCCTCATCGCCCTCGCCCAGCGCCAACGCCGTCTCAAGACCGCCGTCGACCACCTCATGCGCCTGCTCGACGAGCACGGCGGCGAAGAGCTCGACGCGGCCATCGCCGAGGCACTGGCCGCCGGCTCGCCGCATCCCGACGCGGTACGCCTGGTGCTCGACCGTCGCCGGCACGCCCGCGGCCAACCGCCACCCGTGCCCGTCGCCTTGCCCGACGACCCGCGGCTGCGCGAGCTCGTCGTCACGCCCCATCGGCTGGCCGACTACGATCACCAGGCCGACAATCCAGAGGACAAACACGACGACAGCGACGAGCCGGACCCGCAGAAGAAGGAGTCATGAGCGACCTCGAGCGACAGGCCCAGCAGCTCAAGCTTCACGGCTTGCTGGCTCACTGGCAGCAAGTCCACGATCAACCCTGGCTCGTCCAGCTGCTCGCCTGGGAGGAGCAAGAACGGGCTCGCCGCGGCCTCGAACGGCGGCTCCGCGATGCCCGCATCGGCGTCTTCAAGCCCATCGCCGATTTTGACTGGACTTGGCCCAAGAAAATCGACCGCCTCCAGGTCGAAGATCTCTTCCGTCTCGAATGGCTCGCGTCGGCCACCAACATTGTCCTCGTCGGTCCCAACGGCATCGGCAAGACGATGATCGCCAAGAATCTCGCCCACCAGGCCCTCGTCGCCGGCGCTACGGTCCGCTGTCTGACCGCTTCTGAACTGCTCAACACCCTCGCCGACCAGACCACTTCCACCAGCCTGCAACGCAAACTCACTCGCTTCTGCCAGCCGCAGTTGCTGGTCATCGACGAGCTGGCCTACCTGTCCTACGACTCGCGCTACGCCGACTTGCTTTTCGAGGTCGTTTCCCGTCGCTACCTCCAGCGCCCACTTCTGATCACGACGAACAAAGAATTCTCCAAATGGAACGAGGTTTTTCCCAACGCGACGTCCGTCGTTACCCTGATTGATCGTCTCATCCATCGATGCGAGATCATTAACATGGATGGCGAGTCCTATCGTCTCAAGGAGTCCAAGGAGGAAGCTCGCCGTCGCGCCCTGCAACGCGCCGCTCGTCGCCCCGCGGCTGCTGGTAACCGCCGCGGCTCTTGACCGCAGGACTGCTGCAGATGACTCGCCAGATCTACCTGCGCACCATCATCGAGCTCTACCTCGCGCAGCCGGACACTCCGACGAAAGCGAAGCGCGGCGACTGGGCCATCGCCGCCACCTTTTACCAGCGGAGACTGCCACTCGAAATCGTCGCTCACGCCATTCGACTCACCACTGTGCGCCGATTCGGGCGCGGCGGCGACCCGCTTGAATCCGTCCACTCCCTCGCCTACTACCGCAGCGCCCTCGACAGCCTAACTCCTGACACCCTCGAAGCCAGCTTCATTGCTCTCACCGCGTTCCGACACTCACGCCTGCTCGGCGAACTCAAGTAGGCCCTGCCGCGCGCCAGGGGAGGCACCCGGACCCAGGGAAACGCGGCATGGCCGCCAGGACGCCGCGCTTTGAGACCGCCATCAACACCCCGTCGACGTCGATAATGGCAAGCCCGTGCGGGCGGTGAATGCGGACGCTGCGAACAGCCGCTCGCCCACGCCGTGGTTTCAGATCGTCCGGCAACCTTCCAGGCGCGCCAGCTACGCCGTCCTCTTTGCGACCGGCGCCGAGGAGCTGGCGGGGGGGACCCGTCCCGGAGCAACGGCATCTTCACCGGCGCCCTGCTCGATGGGCTGAGCTGTAGAGACGCAAGCGCTCAACCGCGGCCGGTGAGCCTGTCCAGCCTGGCGAAGTTCGCCGAAGACGAAACGGAGAGCAGGAGCCGCCGCCTGCTGCAGATCGTGCCGCAGAAGGCGCAGATGCTGACCGGCGGCGGGTTTCAGGACTTCCTCCTGCTGCGCTGCGGACCGATCGGCGAGATCCTCAGCGTGGCCATGGGCGGCCTCCGCATACCGAACGCCCTGGTGCACTTCAGGGTCTTCCAGTCCGGCACGTTCTACGGCCAGGCCGTTGTCTTTTCGCTCGCCAACAACGTTTTCTTTCCGCAGCCTCAGCAGCGTTTCTCATCAGGCGGGGGCAGCATCGCGCCGGCACTGCCGGTGGTTTTCGGGCTTCCCGGTCCGTTCGCGGTCTACGTGGGGTTGGGGGCCGGCAGCGACTCCCTGCCCAGCGCCAACCAGCTCTTGAGTCTTCCGGACACGGACTCGCAGAAGCGCCCCGTCTACTGGCTCGGGCCGGTGCAGGTCACCGTGCCGGCCTCATCACCCCCAACGTCTGCGCAGTAACCATCGCGCCGGCTGGCGCCGGCGCACAAGGAGGTCGGCAATGTCCACGTTCACGCCGTTCAAGGCAGGTATCCTCGGTATCTTCCTGGTCTGTTGTCCCGGGGTGGTCAGGCCCGCGCTGACGCAGAGCGATGCGCCGCCCCGCAAGGACCTGGCGGTCCTGGCACCCAAGGACGGTCAACGGATCGGCGAGGGCGGCGATCGGCTCTGCCCCGCCAAGCAGACCTACTGCAACTCGATCCGCGCCGAGGGACGGGTGCCGGCAGGCTACACGCCCTTTTTCGCCGTCGAGCCTGTGCCGGTGAGCCCGAAGACCTGGATTCAACCGGTCATCCAGAGCGTCCGCGCGGACGGGACCTTTTCCGGGCTCGTCTATCTCGGCGAGGAGCTCAACGGGGCCGGCGAGCAGTTCAAGATCTACCTCCTGGCCTGCAGGGACAGAAACGAGCTGCACACCGGCGACGTCATCTTCGAGACGCCCAAGGGCTGCCTGGTGAGCGATCCCGTCGAGGTCATTCGCACCCGCTAGACGAACGGGGTTTGTCGGGAGCTTTGCAGCGGCTATAGGGTCGAGCTGGTAAGAATGGAGGACCGGCCCCTGCGAAGGCCGAGTCCTGGTCCAAATCCTCCAGAGGGATTTGTGGAGCTGTAGTCTGAAATCCGGCAAGATCGGAGATCCGTACACGCGTGGAGACCACGGGCGCCCGGCATCGGGGCCGTCCGACCGCGAGTCGGGGCCGAGCTGCGACGGAGGAACCTGCCGGAGCACAAGAGAGAACGCGCCGGGCAGGAGCGAGTATTTGAAATATTAGTATAGCAGGATAGGCTTGCGCTAGAGTTGAAGCTGGAGTAGCCTGCAGCCTATTGAAAACGCAGGGGGAGTCAACAGCAACTTGAAGCTCATTGGAGAGTCTGGAGACGGCAAAATCGGTGAAAGGCAGGTCGGAGTGGCCGAAGTGACGCGAAAAGCCCAGCGGCATGCGATCGTAAGGCTTTTCCCAAATAACCTGTGCGCGATGGCTCTGGTCGCCCGTCGCGGTCTCGGCAGGGGAGGCGCTCTTATAACCCCCCTGATCAGGACTTTCTGAAAGCAGCAGAACTAATAGCCGTTGAGAGCCTAACCCCGGCCCCAACCGAACAGCACCGCTTCGCAGTGATGCCGGTTAGGCCCGTAGCGTTAGACGGACGACCATTCAGTACATTCCTGGAAACACTCCTATGAAACAGCCCCAGGTGCTTGTCCTCGCGCTCGGAACGATGGCAGCTGTTCTCGGCATCTACTTTGCTCAAAAGGCTCCCTATACCCACATAGCGGCCGCGGCTGTCGTGCTGGCGGCAGTCGTCGGGATTGTTCAGGCGTCTCAAGAGGCCGCCAAGGCGGCGTTTGTCAAGGAGACGTTGTCGCGGTTGGCTAGATCTGTACCACCGAGTGAGTGGTGGAAAGATAAGGTGCGGGATTCGATTCAGAAGATCGCCAAAATTCGGGGGTACTCACTGCACCTGCTGGTATTCGATGCCAGTGATCCTCGAAACCCGGAGGCGAACTCGGTATTTGTGTTTAGATCGTCTTCGTCTCCCGGAAAGCGGCCCAACGGTCTGCTGGTAGTGACCCCAGTCGACTACGCCGAACTGTCACTACTCGCCAAGGATGAACTGGAGGAGGGGGTGCGTGAACTAGTGCACGGGCGCTGGGGTACCGCTTCAGATGCCGACGCCGCCAGTCGTATCTGCGATACCGCGGCTGCGCTCTACGGTGTTCCGCGGCCGGGCAAGGGATTCAAAGTCGAGGTGCGAGTGCATCATGCTGAAACACCTTTGACGGTGGGCGTCGGGGACGTACACCTGTCGTTCGATCTCACGGCTGTCGGGCGACTTCTTGACGAGCCCCCAATTCGCCGCGACCTGCAAGTCGCTGAGGCGATCGAAAAGCTCGATCCTGGCCTCTCCAAGTATCTCAATTTCGTTTAACTCGACTACGCCGGCGGCACCAGGAGCGCGCCTCCGCTTCTGGATCGCCGCCCGCCCCGGCGCGCCCGCCGCCGCCGCGGCCAGCGACCACGATCGACTGGTCCTTCCGGCCACTGCTCGACGCCGCGTGGGCAGTGCGGGTGACAGCCACCGACCTGCACTGGCGCGATTGGCAGCGGTACAGCAACCGGCATGGCACGAAGATGAGCCTCGGCGGCTTCCTGGGTGAGATGGAGATCGCGGGCGACCTGGCACCGTTCGCGCCGCTGCTCCGCGCCGCCGAGGTGCTGCACGTCGGCAAATGCGCGACCTTCGGCCTGGGCAAGGTCGAGATCGCCTGAAGGGCGTGGCCCTCACGGCATAGCTGGCGCAGGTCGACAGGTCGCAAATCCCACCGATCCCGCCGCGCGATGCGAGCCTTGAAACCGCCGCCGCGCGCCGGGTGCGCCGCCGCAATCGGGCCACGAATTCCATGATGATTGACGAGGCCCAGGGTAGGGTGCGAGTCTATGGGTGTGAACCTCGAAGACGATCCTGGGAATCATTCTCGTCCGGATTTCTATCTCGGCTGGAGCGGCGCCGCGGCATAGATGATGCCAAGCCAAATTCGCCATTTTGGCACCCGGGTAACGGCCAAGCGTCTAACTCACATCCCCTCAACACTTACCATGATCGGCGACGGCCAAACCAACAGCGATTTCCTCTCATGAAAGAGCCCGATTCGGCAGGTAACGGCCGGAGGGCCTCTAACTCTTTGATAATAAGGAAGTTAAAAAGGCGGCAGTCGGAAGAGACCAGATCAGTCAGGTGGGATTGCGACTTGAACTGCCGGGTGCTGAGCTTCTTGCGCATCGCTGTCGGAAGAGACCAGATCAGTCAGGTGGGATTGCGACACTTCAAGGCCGCCATCCCAAGCGCACTTGTCGGCGTCGGAAGAGACCAGATCAGTCAGGTGGGATTGCGACTTCTTTGTTCCAGGTGCTGGTGTTACAGAAATGCACCGGTCGGAAGAGACCAGATCAGTCAGGTGGGATTGCGACTAGGTTCCGTACAATCTGGCGTTACCCCACGTCACGTCGGAAGAGACCAGATCAGTCAGGTGGGATTGCGACTGTACGTTAGTGGTGCGCGCGACCTTACTCGAAGTACCCGTCGGAAGAGACCAGATCAGTCAGGTGGGATTGCGACAGGACATCCCACGCCTCGGTTTCCCTGCCAGGATCGAGTCGGAAGAGACCAGATCAGTCAGGTGGGATTGCGACCTTGCCGGTTCGCTTGCCCATACCGGCATGCCGAAGCACACCGTCGGAAGAGACCAGATCAGTCAGGTGGGATTGCGACTTCTTCGTCATCGGCCAGCCGACGTCGTAGACCTTGTGGGCGTCGGAAGAGACCAGATCAGTCAGATGGGATGGCGACTTTCTGCTGGGCCGGAGTCGAAGCGATGATCTTCTGCGCCGCGGTCGGAAGAGACCAGATCAGTCAGGTGGGATTGCGACAGGACGTTGCGCACCTGGGTCCAGGTGACTTCGGCGACGCCCGTCGGAAGAGACCAGATCAGTTAGGTGGGATCGCGACTCGTTCTCGGTGAACTCCGCCATCAGGCCGATGATCGTCGGAAAAGACCAGATCCTCGGCCATCGAGAAGTCGGTCGAATGCGACCGGGAGCGCAGCGCGTCCAGGGTCAGCACCTCGACGCCGGCCAGGCAGCTCGAGCCGCCGTCGCCGCCCAGGGAACTCCGAGTTTGCCCTTTGCCGATCGCCCCCGCAGCCAATCGAGGAGAGCCTTGTCTAAACAATCCCGCCCAGCCCGTGTCTCCAGCTCCGGGCGAAAACCACCTCGGGTCGTCCACCCGCGCAGCGACAACCTCGAGACTTGAAAACGCCCAAGCGCGGAGGACCCCGCATGGCCGAGACCGGCACTGAGACCGACACGGAGAAGCAGACTCAGCCCCCCAAGATCTCCATCCTCTTCGTCACCGCCGATCCCTCGAACGCCGGCCGGCTGCGCCTCAGCCGCGAGGAACGGGAGATCCGGAGCGAGCTGCAAGCCTCCGAGCACCGGCACCGGTTCAGCTTCCAGACCGCCGTATCGGTGCGGCTGCAGGACCTCTCCCGCGCCGTGTTGCAGGAGAAGCCAAGGATCCTCCACTTCTCCGGGCACGGCGCTCGCGCCGGCGTGCTGGTCCTCGAAGACGAGGCCGGCGCGATGCGGCCGGTGGCGCCGCGGGCGATCGTGGAGCTCCTCGCAGCGACCGCGGGGGGCTCGCTCGAGTGCATCGTCCTCAACGCCTGCTACTCCGCCAAGCTCGCCGCCGCGCTCCTCGAGGTGGCGCCGTTCGTCGTCGGAATGCGCCGGAAGATCGGCGACGACGCGGCCATCGCGTTCTCGGTCGGCTTCTACCAGGCGCTCGGCGCCGGCCGCCACCCCTCGGAGGCATTCGCGGCAGGAAGGGCGCAGACGGCAATGTACAAGCTGGCCGCGGGCTCCGTGCCCGTTCTCGAGTCCCGGCCGGAGGCGCGAGCGTCAAAGCCCTCCCCGCAGGCGCAGCCCGCCGCCCCGCAGCCGCTGCGCCTGGGGATCCGCAGCTTCGTCGGGCACGGGCGGGAGATGGAGGAAGAGGCCCAACGGCTGCTGGCGCTCAAGCCCTACTTCAACGGGCGCCGGGTGCGGCATGGGTCGCTCTGGCAGGCCGCCATCCTCCCCGAGCTCGCCCAATTCCTTGGCGAGGCCGCCGCCAACCGGCGCCCGCTGCACCTCAACCTTGCGGTCTTACCGAGCATCGCGTTCGCGGCGGGCTTCCTGCTCGAGGCCAAGGGCGGCTACGACATCGAGCTGCGCCAGCGCGGTCAGCTCGGCGTCGCCGACTGGCGCGCCGGGATCGGCGCCTCGCCCGCGGGCGAGCCCCTCTGGGCGATCCAGGACAGCGTACCGGGCGTACCCGGTTGCCCCGACGTCGCGCTCGCTGTCGGCATCACGCGCCCGGTGCTCGCCGACGTCGAGGCGTTTCTCGGGCGCTCGGGCATCGCCGTCGGCCGGATCCTGCACGCCGCCTGCGGCGACGAGGCGCAGACCGCGGTCGCCGACGGTGCCCACGCCCTGCGGCTCGCGCAGTCGCTCTGCCGCATCATCGAGGCACGCAGTCTCGAGGAGCGCTCCGGCACCCTCCACCTCTTCATCGCGGCCCCCAACGCGGTCGTCTTTTTCCTCGGCCAGATGGCGCGGGGCCTTGGGCGCATCCAACTCTACGACCACGACCTCGACGCCCGCGGCGTGCGCGGCGCCTACATCCCGGCGTTCGAGCTGCCGCTCTCGTCGACCTGATCCAGGAGGCCCACGACGCTGCCTTCGCCACGCCCACGCCGCACGCGATCCCGACCGTGCTCCCCATGCGCCCCGTGCGCCCGTGCGCCGCTTTACATTCCGGCCGCCTGTCGATTATTCTGAAATGGATCATTGCTACACAATGAAGATATATATGTCTATCCGTGCATGGCCGGGGCGTCCGCTCGGCCGCCCCGCCGGAGCCTCATGAGCGCACCGCGATGACCGACCCCACCACCTCTGCGGGCCTCGAGGCCAGCGTTCAGCGGCTCACCGCCGCGGCCCAGCGCGCGCTCGACCACGCCGCCGGCCGGCCAGTGCCCGACGAGCTGGCGCGCGCCATCGCCGCCGGCGTGGGCGATCGCACGCGCGTGGCGGCGCTGTCGCGCGACATGTTCGGCGCCGGCGCCAAGCCGCTCGCGCTCGTGCTCTTCGACACCGACCGCATCGCCTCCTATGTCTTCGAATCCATCCGCCCGCCGGTCCTCGCCGGCGCCTCCAAGATCCTGCACGACCTCAACCAGGAGGCGGCGGACGAGCACCCGGACGAGATCCTCTACTCGGGCGGCGGCGAGGGCATGCTGCTGGTCGAGGCCGGCCGCGCGCCGGCGCTCTGCCAGAGCCTCGAGCGGCGCTTCTCCGAACGGACCGGCGGCGCCCTGCGGGTGACGGTCACCTCGCTGCCGGTCGCTCCCGAGGATTTCATCGGCGCGCCGGGAGCGGGGAACCGCGCCGCCGGGGGCATTCGGCTCGTCGCCGGCACCCAGGCGGTCCTCGCACGCCTGCGCGACGCCGTGCAGTCGCGCAAGCAGGCCTGCCTGCCGATGCGCGAGCCCGTCGGCAGCGACCGCGACCGGTGCATCTCGTGCCGCGACCGCGCTGCCGGCAGCAGGCCAAGCCCGCGCACGGACCGGGACGGCAAATGCGAGGGGTACCTCTGCGATCCCTGCGCCCTGCGCTGGGACGAGGGCAAGGTGCTGATCGACGGCCACTCCTTCGAGGACCTGGTGAAGCAGTTCCGGGAGGGCGCCCTCGGCGAACGAGCGGGCAGCGCCAAGGCGCAGTATCTGGGCTTCCTCTACGCCGATGGCAACGCCATGGGCAGCGTCTTCGGCCGCCTTGCCTCGCTGGCCGAGCTGAGCTTCGCCAGCGGCGCGATCGCCCAGGTGTTCGCGGGGGCGAACCGCCGGGTCGAGCAGGAGGTCGCGCGGCGGGTGCCGGTCGGCGCCGGCGAGCACCTGCCTCTCCTCAGTCTGCTTGGCGGCGGCGACGAGGCCATCTGGATCCTCCCGGGCGCGCTCGCGGTGCAGGTGGCCGCCGAGCTCGCCCAGTGGATCGACACCGAGGTGCGGGCGGTGCCCGGGCTGGCAGCGCTCCTCGCCGACAACGGCATGCCGGCCCTGACCTTCGGCGCCGGCCTGGTGCTGTGCGACCAGGGGTTTCCGGTGCGCTACCAGCATGAGCTGGCGGGGGCCCTCCTCAAGAGCGCCAAGGCGAGGTTCCAGGGCGCGCCGGCAGCCGAGGTCGGCTCGTCGATCGATTTCGTCGTGCTCACCGAGTCGTCGCCGTGGAGCGAGGACCTGAAGGCGATGCGCCGTCTCGCCTACCGCACCGACGAGAAGGGTTTCCTGCGCACCTGCCGGCCCTACCGGTACGAGGAGTTCGTGTGCCTGCTCGGGCTGGCCGCGCGCGCCAACCAGCACCATCTGGGCAAGTCGCAGCTGCATGCGCTCCAGGCCGGGGCCGGTGAGGGGAGGACGATCTTCCTCAACTACCTCCGCTACCAGCTCGCGCGGCCCGCGACCGGTGCCCCCTACCGCGCCTGGATGAAGGACGTCGACCTCGCCGACCCGGCGGCGGTCGAGCGCTTCTTCCTGCGCCGGCTGCCGCCCGACGGCGACCGGGAGACCTGGGGCACCTGGGTCCCCGACCTCCTCGAGCTCAAGCCCTTCATCGATCTCCTCGCCGGCGCCACGAGCTGAGCCATGCCGCGGATCGAGATCGTCCTCACGGGGCACCTCCTGGTGGCAGGCGGCCAGGCTGCCGACCTCGGGGTCGATCTGGCGACCGCGCGGTGCCTGGACCGCGACGGCTGGATGCCCTACATCCCCGCAACCGCCGTGCGCGGTGCCGTGCGCCTGCAGCTCGAGGCGCTGCTGCGGGCGACCCACGGCAGCGCCGTCGATCCCTACCCCGAGGCGCCGCCGGCCGCGGACGTGGTGTCCCGCCTCTTCGGCTACTCGGGCCCGCCGCGCCGGCGCGACGGCGCGCACGAGGGGGCGCTTCGTTTCGGCGACGCCCTGCCCGCCGACCCGGAGGCGGCGCGGCTCGCGCTGGCCGTCCGCCCGGGCCTCGAGATCGACGACCAGACGGCAAGCGCCAGCGCCGGCAAGCTCTACTTCCGCGAGGTCGCGGAGCTCGGGGAGCAGCCGCTCGTCTTCTTCGCCTCGGTCGCGTTGGACGGTGCCAGCGAGAGTGACCTCGACCTGCTCGCGGCCGCGGTGGCGGTGACCGATGCGGTGGGCGCCGGCAAGTCCAAGGGCGGCGGCGCGGTCGCCATGACCTGGCACCGCGAAGGCGGCGAGCTCGCCAGGTGCCGCGTCACCGGCGACGCCGCCACGGCGCGGCGCGCGCGGCTGGTCCTCGAGCTGGTCGAGCCCGCCCACTTCGGCGACGGCGGCCCGCGCGGCAACCACCACGCGACGCGCACCTTCGTCCCGGGCGCCACGGTGCGTGGCGCCGTGGCCTGGGCGCTGCTGCGCGGTCGGCGGCTCGACGCGGCGAGCCCGGAGTTCACGGCGCTGTTCCTCGACGAGGCGGCAGCGGTGAGCTTTGGCGACGCCCTCTTGTGCCCGGAGGGAACGGACCAGGCCGCGCTCGCGCCCGCCACGCGCCGCCGCCGCCGCGGCCCGGGCGGGGTGTTCGACGACATCCTGGTGCGCGAGCTTGCCCGCGAGCGGGTCAACCAGCGCCTTGCCGCGCACGGCCTCTACCTGCGCGCCGACGACGGCACCGACCGCTTCGACCCGCTGCCGGCCGCGAGACCCGACACCGGCCTGGTGCGGCGCACCCGCACGCGCGTCTCGATCGACCGCTGGCAGGGGATCGCCGCCGACGGCAGGCTGTTCTCGATCGAGCAGCTCGAGCCCTGGCTCGAGCCGCAGGGCGCGGACGCCGCGCCAGCGGCTGCAGCCGGCGACGAGGAGGAGGCCGGCGGCGGCCCGCAGCGGCTGCCGGTGCGGTTCGTCTCGGTGCTCGAGGGTCCGCCCGGCACGCTGCGCCATCTCGAGCTGCTCGCGGGCCTGCCGCTGCTGGTCGGCGGCGGCCGCAACCACGGCCTCGGCCAGGTCCGGGCCGAGCTGCGCTTCGAGGGCGAGCCCGCGGCGGATCAGGCGATCGGGCGGCTGCGGGCGCTCGGCCGCCTCGTCGAGAGCGAGGCAGCGCGGCTCGCGCGAGGAGCCGGCGAGGCGGCCGCGGCGGCGAGCTCGCCGGCGGCCGGCGGCGCGGCGGCGGACGCCGTGCCCGTCGCGCTGGTCGCCCTCTCGGATTGGGTGCCGTCGGGCGCGGGGATCGACCACCCCCTGGCCGAGCCGGCGCTGGGCGCGGGCGGCCTCGCGTCCGCGGCGCCGGTGCGCGCCTTCCTCCGGCCCGACGGCGCGGGCGGCTACGACCAGATCCCGGGCCGGCCGCCGCTCAAGGCCCTGCTGCCGGCCGTCGGCGCCGGCAGCGTCTTCGTCTACCAGCTGGACCCTGACCGCCTAGCGACGCTCGCCGCGCTGCTGCCGGCCCTGCGGCGTGGCGTCGGCCAGCGCATCGCCAGCGGCTGTGGCCGCTTCGCGCCCTTTGACCCCCAGCCGGAGGAGCAACCGTGACCGCGAATCTCTCTCCCCTCGACAAGCGGTGGCTCGTCGGGCAGGCCGAAATGGTTCTCGACAAGGTCAAGATGGACAGGAGCTTCCGCGGCCAGACCTCGCAGCTGCGCAACCTGCTGCAGATCGTCCAGCGAGAGTCGGAGATCGCCGTGCTGCGCAACTTCATCCGCTACCAGAGCGGCCGCCGGGCGACCCGCGGCTTCTGGCAGCTCATCGTCGACGACCTCCTCGTGGTGCTCGAAGAGATCGGCGGGCGGTTCCCCGACGAGAAGATGCGGCAGCGCGCCCTGCAGAGCTTCTTCGGCTACCTCGTCCGCCACTACGTCTACCTGAGCGAGGCCGGTGCGGAACCCGTAGGCGGCCGGCCTCCCTCCCAGGCGAGGCGCTGAGCCGTGGACGCCCACGAGTTCCGGCCGCGTCTCCACGGCAGTCTCGAGCGCCTGGCGCTCCTCGACCTGCGGCTCACCTGCCGCTCCGGCCTCCACATCGGCGCCGGCAAGAGCAACGACTTCGCCGGCAGCGACCAGCCGGTCATCCGCGACGCCGCCGGCCGCCCCCTGGTGCCGGGCTCGTCGCTGCGGGGCGTGCTGCGCTCTGGCGTCGAGGCGGTCTGCGGGGCGCTGAACCTCGATGCCATGGCCAGGACGGAGGGCGACGCGGCCGAGCTCGCCCCCGCCGCGGCGAAGCTCCAGACGCAGTGGCGCAAGTTGACGGTCGTCGAGCGGCTCTTCGGCGCCGCGGCCAAGGAGCGGGAGGGGTTCTCCTACGCCTCCCGCCTGCAGATCGCCGACGCGCCATGCGAGGGGGAGGTGGCGGTCGAGCTGCGCGATGGCGTCGCCATCGAGCGCGACAGCCGCACCGCCGCCGCCGGCATCAAGTTCGATCTCGAGGTGGTGCCGGCGGGCACCCGCTTTCACGGCGCCATCCGCTTCAAGAACCCGGCCGAGTTCGAGCTCGGTCTCCTCGCCCAGGCGCTGTGGATGCTCGACAACGGGGCGCTGCTCTTGGGCGGCAAGTCGGCGCGCGGGCTGGGGTGGATGCAGGTGGAGGTGACCGCGCCGCGGCTCCTCGACGCCGCGCAGATCCTGAGCCGGCCCGCCGCGGGAGCTTCAGCAGAGCGCCGGTTCGGCCCGCCCGAGACGATGCTGGCCCCCTGGCTCGCGAGCCTCGAGCACCTCGCCGAGGCCGCCCGCTCGGCGCCTCAGTGAGCGGGAGAAGGGACCCTACCCATGTTCCGAACCTTGCAGAATCTGGCCACCGTCCGGGCCGTGCTGCGACCCGACGGCCCGCTCCTCGTGCGCGCGCAGTCGGTGGGCATCGATCCCGGTGTCGCCGACATGGAGTTCCAGCGCACCCACCGCGACGGCAGGAGCACGGTCTTCCTCGCCGGCTCCGGCCTCAAGGGGGTGCTGCGCTCGCACTGCGAGCGGCTGCTGCGATCCCAGGACCGCTTCGCTTGCGACCCGACTCGGGTGCGCGAGAGCTGCGGCGGGCGGCGCGAGGCGGCGACCGACCTCGAGCGCTACCCGCACGCCGAGAACTGCGCCGCCTGCTTCACCTTCGGCTCGCTCAAGCTGGCCGGGCGCTTCCGGGTCGCCGACGCCTACCCGCTGCCGGAGGCGGAGGAGGAGGCCAACCGCACCGAGGTGCGCACCGGCGTCGGCATCGACCGCAAGTCTCAGGCCGCGAGCGCTGGCGTGCTCTACGACGCCGAGGTGGTGGTGGGGGGCGCGTTCGAGCTGCGGGTCGGCGGCGAGAACTTCGCCCTCTGGCAGCTCGGGCTGGTGCTCGCGGCGCTGCAGGACCTCGACAGCGGGCTGCTGCGCATCGGCGGCGCGAAGGCGCGCGGCATGGGGAGCGTGCGCCTCGACGACTGGTCCGTCGAGCTGCGCCTGCTCAATGCCGAGCGCGGCAGGCTCACGGGGGTGCGCTCGCTCGCGGCCGCGGACGCGAAGTACCGGCTGCCGAAGGACGATACGCTCGCCGCGCCGCCGGGCGTTCAGGAATCGACCCGCGGCCTCTTCCGCGTCTTGCGCTACGAGGGTCGGGCCGCCGTCGAGGCGCTGGCGGCCGCGCTCACCGACGGGCCCCTGCGCGCGTACCTGACGAAGGGGGCCGCCTGAGATGGGGCGCCATGCCCTCTCGCGGCCCGCAGGCGCCGTCGAGCGGCGCACGCCGCCGCCGCACGACCGCTGGCAGGCGAATCTGTGGACCGGCGCGCTGACGCTCAGGCTCGCGGTGCCACCCGGCCAGTACGTGTCGCCCGCAACCGGCCGGTTGGGCCTGATCGGGGAGGGGGCGGCCGAGACCGTGGCGCAGCGCGGTGCCCGCCGCGCCGGCGTCCCGGTGCTGCCGGGCAGCGGCATCAAGGGCGCGGTGCGCACCCTCTACGAGCTGCTCTCCTTCTCCTGCGATCCCTTCGCGCGACGCGGGCCGGCCGGCTACTGCTCGCCCCAGGCGTGCTGCGACGCCTGCTCGCTCTTCGGCCTCCTGGGCTACAACGGCCGCGTGGGCTTCGGCGACGCCGTGCCCGCCGGCCCGCCCGCGGCCGCGGTGGAGGTGACGGTCGAGAAGGTACCGGTGCCGTGGACACCGCGCCAGACCCTCGGCGACTTCCGGCTCTACGACCTCGAGGAGGCGAGGCTGCTCGCGCCCGGCCGCCCGACCGCCGAGCGGCAGCCCAAGGAGCTGGCGCGCGAGGTGTACCGGGGCGCCTTCGACACGCGGATGACCTTCGTCAACCTCGAGACGCAGGAGCTGGGTCGCCTGCTGCTCGCGATGGGAGCCGGTGCCGGCGAGGAAACGCGCTTCTACCTGCGGCTGGGTGGCGTCAAGTATGACGGCAAGGGAGCCGTGGAGGTGGCGCCGCAAGCGCTGCGCCTCGCTCGGCCGCGGCAGGAGGAGGCGGCCGGCGACGCCTGCCGCGAGCAGTGCGACAAGTGGATCGCTGCGGCGCGGCGGTCGCCCTGGGCCGGCACCTTCTGGCCCAAGCTCGAGGAGGTCGCCACCGTGCTCCGGCTGCGGAGCTGATGGCGGCGCATCGCGAGGCCGAGGAGCGTCTATGCCCCTGCGACAGACCCAGATCCTGGAGCGTGCGGAGCGCCTGGCGTCGGCCCTCGCCGGCGGCGCGACGCGCGTCGAGAGGAACGTCCTGCTGGCCGTGGTCGGCGACTTCATGGCCGACCGCCGGGCGGACCCGGAGCGCCTGCGCCGGACGCTGCGGCTCCTGCGCACCGGCAGCGGCGGGCATCTGAAGCGAGGCGGCAGCTACGCTCGGCAGATCGAGGCCGTCACCGCCGAGCTCGAGCGGGTGCTCGCCACCGAGACGATCGAGCCGATCGACCTCAAGAGCCTCTTCGGCTGGACGGCGCGGCTGCTGCTCGTGCGCGGCGTCGCGGTGGCGACGCCGGAGGAAGCGGTGGGCGGGCCAGGCATGCGGCCGCCGGCCGGGCCGCGCGGTGGTGGGCCCGTGGGGCGGGCGGGGGCGGCCGCGGCACCAGGGTCTGCGACGAAGCCCGCGGCAAGGCCAGCCGCGTTCGGCGGCCTGAATCCCAAGGGCCTGAGCGCCCTCGAGAAGCTCCGGCAGCAGCTCGCGGAGCGCGACAAGGACAAGCAGAGCTGACCGGCCGCCGGGACGTTTTTCCATGGAGGAGAAGGCTCATCGCGCACGCCGGGAGGACATCGTCCACCCTCTCCGCCTCCCCGAGCCCCATCAGCCGCGCTCCTCGCTCGGGGTGCTCGCTAGCTGGTGGCTGACGAGTGGCTCCGGCCTCGTGGTGGTCTCAGGCATCGCGGGCTGCGGCAAGACCGCCTTCGCCGCCGAGTTCCTCGAATCGATACGACCGGCGCCCGGGTCCGAGTCCGGCCGCAACCCACCCGCTCCCGATGTACTGTTCGTGTTTTCCTTTCGCGAGCTTGCCGATCCAGAGACCTGCCTGACCCGGCTTCGTGACCTGTTGCCGGGGCCAGGGACCGGCAATACCGTCGCCGAGGGTACGGGAGCAGGCGACCAGGCTCCGAGGCGGGCGGTAGCCCGCGACGGCGCTTCGTCCAGGGAGCTGGTCGTAGCCCTGCGGACGCCGCCACTCCTCGCGCCAGTGCGAGCCGAGAAAGCGTCATGACGGACCCCACAGGCCTCTCGTTTCTCAGCTACCGCCGGGCGCGGAGCCACGAGGCCGCGCTGCTCATCGCGGCACAGCACGATATCGGCGTCCCCACCTGGCACGACCTGGGCAACCTCGCCGAGCTTCCGACCGAGGAGGCCCTCCGCGCGGTCCTCGCAGGCGGCGAGATCGCCTGCGGTGTCCTCTGGCTCACGCCCGAGGTCGGCACCTCCGACATGATCCAGAAGGTGGAGGCGCCGCTGCTGATCGAGCGGGCGCGGCGACGCGACGATTTCTTCCTCGTGCCGGTCGCGGCCGGCGGGCTCGACTACGCGGCGGCAGCCGCCACGCTCGACCGCCGCTTCACCCTGGACGACCTCGCGGCCTACAACCTGAGGAAGGTGGCCGGAGACCCGATTGCCCCTCGCGAAGCGGCGGCGATCGCGGCGCGCGTCCTCGCCAACCGGGTCGCGGCGATTCACCGCGTGTCGCCGGCTGGCGCGGCGCTGCGGCTGTGCTTGAACACCCGCGTGCCCCTGCCGTTCGAGTCCGGCGTCGCGATCGCCCTCGATTGGAGCGGGCGCTTCGACGGCAGGCTGGCCAGACCCGGTGCCTGGGACGATTCCCTGCTGCCGGCATTGAGGACCGTCTCGGACACGCTGGTTCACGCCGCGCCGGGGCGCGAGGTGGAGGCGTCCGGGTTCTGCTCCATCCCGGCCGCGACCGCCCTCGGCGTCGCGTTCCTCTCGATCAGACCGACACGCATCTCCTGGGTGCAGCGCACGGAGGGGAGGGATGGCGGCGTGCAGCCGCAGACCTGGTCGCTCGCCGCCGGGCGCGCCGCCTCCGGCTTCACGGCCGAGTGCAGACCGGGCGACGTCGGCGGGAGCGACCTCGCCGTGCTGGTCTCCGTCGCCGACGACGTCAGGGCGGACTTCGCCGCCTGCGCCGGCAGCCTGCCCAGGATGCGGGCGATCCTCGAGGTGGCGCGGCCCGGCGCCGCGCGGCACCAGCTCGCGGACTCCGCTCAGGCCACCGACATCGCCCTGATCGTCCGTGACGGCATCCGTGCCGCAAGGCAGGAGTTCAGATCGCTGCAGCGCATCCATCTGTTCATGGCGGTGCCGGCCGGGCTCGCCATGATGATCGGGCAGCTCCTGAACACGCTGGGACCGGTGCAGACCTATGAACGGATCAGCGAAGCCACGGCGCAACCCTACCAACCCGCAGCGCTGCTGCGGCCCGACGCCTGAGGCCCAAGGAGGCAACCATGGCGGTGCTCGACGACATCAGCGCTCCCTCACTCCCGACCGCCACCGTGATGGCCTCTCCTCAGGGGACCGAGTTGGTGTCGTTGCCGCGGATCCCCTACCGGCGTCTGCGCTTCAGGCTCGAAGCCCTGAATGGCGCGCGGCTACCCCAGTACCACGGCTCGCTGCTGCGGGGTGCGTTCGGACATGCCCTGCGCCGGACGGTCTGTGCCTTCGGGCCGGCACAGCCCTGCGACAGCTGCACCCTTCGTCGCGCCTGCGTCCACACTCGGCTCTTCGAGACCATGATCGAGGACACGCCGCCGCCATTTCTGCGCGGCCTCACGACCTCGCCGCGGCCCTACATCTTCGAGCCGCTGAGCGGGGAGCGCGAGCTGGCTGCCGGGGGAGCGCTCGAATTCGACCTTGTCCTCCTCGGGCAGGCGATCGAGCTGACGCCCTACGCGGTGCTGGCCGTGGAGCGCATGGCGGCGGGCGGCCTGGGGCGCGACCGGCATCGCTTTGCCGTCGCCTGCGTGCGGCAGCAGAGCCCGCAAGGCGATTGGGGCGACGTGGGCGAGCCCGGTGGCGTGGCAGGGCGGGCGCCTGCCGCGGCACTGCCGCCGCCGGCCGCTGTCGCCATACCCTCGCGCGTTCGCCTGCGCTTCCTGACGCCGACCCGGATCAAGGTCCGCGATCATCTGGTGCCGGCCGTGAGCATTCGGACCCTGAGCTTTGCCATGTTGCGGCGGACGCTGGAGCTCGCCCACTTTCATGTGCCAGGCGCCGCGGTCGATTGGAACATCCGTGGCCTGCTCGAGCACGCCGCCACGGTGCGCTTGGCGGGTTCGGATCTTCACTGGCGCGACTGGCAACGTTACAGCAACCGCCAGCAGACCAAGATGACGCTTGGCGGCTTCGTGGGCACGCTGGACATCGAGGGCGACCTCGCGCCGCTGTGGCCGTTGTTCCGAACAGCCGAGATCCTCCACGTCGGCAAGGGCGCAACCTTTGGGCTCGGAAGGTTTGAGATCAGTTGAGCGCGGCGGCCATGGCCCTACCGCTCGACCGCAGCAGGCGCTCGGCATGCAAGCGCACCCTACCCTTGATCGTGAATCCCGGCATCACCGGCTGGCGGCGTCGCGGGTGCTGAAGCGATCCAGCAGGCCGCGACCCCGCCTGACGACGCCAGTCGACGAGGCGAGCGCGACGTGGGTGCTCTAGCAGTTGAAACAGCCCGATGCGACTACTGACGGCCGAGCGGCGTCTAGTTCTTTGATAATATGGATATTAAGAGGGGCAGTCGGAAGAGTCCAGATCAGCCAGGCACGAACACGCCGCGCGATGCGAGCTCGAAACCGCCACCGCGTGTCGGTGCGCCGCCGCAAGCGGGCCACGAATTCCATGGTGATTGACGAGGCCCAGGATAGCGTGCGAGTCTGTTGGGTGTGAACCTCGGAGACGATCCTGGGCATCATGCTTGTCCGGATCATTTATCTTCGATTGAGCGGCGCCGAAGCATAGATGATGCCAAGCCAAACTCGCCATTTTGGCACCCAGGTAACGGCCAAGCGTCTAACTCACATCCTCTCAGCACTTACGATCACCAGCGACGGCCAAACCAAGGGCGGTTTTCGCTCTTGAAAGAGCCCGATTCGGCAGGTAACGGCCGAGGGGCCTCTAACTCTTTGATAATAAGGAGGTTAAAAAGGCGGCAGTCGGAAGAGACCAGATCAGTCAGGTGGGATTGCGACTCTCATCGAAGGTGCAGTTGCAGTTCGGGTAACAAGAGTCGGAAGAGACCAGATCAGTCAGGTGGGATTGCGACGAACGGCAGCTGCCCAACGATGAAGCCAGAGAAGCCCATCTCAGTCGGAAGAGACCAGATCAGTCAGGTGGGATTGCGACTTCTGACATGGAGTCCATCACGAAGGTCAGTTGCTCGGCCGTCGGAAGAGACCAGATCAGTCAGGTGGGATTGCGACTAGGCGAGCTTGCACACTTACGCGATATAGTTTAGCGTCGGAAGAGACCAGATCAGTCAGGTGGGATTGCGACCCGAGATGGACGGCATTCTGGAGAGCAAGGTACTTCATGCGCTTGTCGGAAGAGACCAGATCAGTCAGGTGGGATTGCGACTTCTAAAGAGGCCCGACGCTGCATCCTGATCAGCCATCGTCGGAAGAGACCAGATCAGTCAGGTGGGATTGCGACGGTCCTTTTCAGGAAGGTCTCCTGCAGGGCGGCCTCGATGTCGGAAGAGACCAGATCAGTCAGGTGGGATTGCGACACTGCGGCCACGGTGCCGAAGCCCGGGGGCAGGAAGAGCACTCGTCGGAAGAGACCAGATCAGTCAGGTGGGATTGCGACTTGAACGCGGTATCGAGGCTGCCGCGCGCCAGGGCACTGTCGGAAGAGACCAGATCAGTCAGGTGGGATTGCGACAGCTACACTGTGACACGGTCGACGTGGCTCCCCGCCGTCGGAAGAGACCAGATCAGTCAGGTGGGATTGCGACTTCTGAGCCTCGTCAGCGGTCTTGCCGCTACTGAACATTGCCGTCGGAAGAGACCAGATCAGTCAGGTGGGATTGCGACTCTCGTCGCCGTACTCGATGAGATACGGAACGTAACGGTCGGAAGAGACCAGATCAGTCAGGTGGGATTGCGACGCGGCGATGAAGCCCTGCGGCGTGGCCAACAGGTCGGGTCGGAAGAGACCAGATCAGTCAGGTGGGATTGCGACGCCAGGCGAGCGTGCCCGGCGGGAGCGGCTTCGAGGGGTCGTCGGAAGAGACCAGATCAGTCAGGTGGGATTGCGACTTCTGGAACGTCGTGGTGGCCTCGGACACGCGCCGCTTGCCGGAGCAGGCGTCCGAAGAGACCAGATCAGTCAGGTGGGATTGCGACTCGAAGGAATCGGCAGGTTCCTGGTTGTCCTCGACCAGTCGGAAGAGACCAGATCAGTCAGGTGGGATTGCGACGCTGTCCTCGCGGACCTCGCTCTGCTGATGCTTCACGGTCGGAAGAGACCAGATCAGTCAGGTGGGATTGCGACGTGGCGGTCGAAATGTAGTCGTCATCCAGTCTAACAGTCGGAAGAGACCAGATCAGTCAGGTGGGATTGCGACCGTAAAGCATTACCACGGAGCAACAGCAGCATGCGACTGAGTCGGAAGACACCAGATCAGTCAGGTGGGATTGCGACGCCCCGGCCGTCTGCATGATCAGGTTGTACTCGGCCTACCACCGTCGGAAGAGACCAGATCAGTCAGGTGGGATTGCGACTTCAAGGGCGGCGGCAGGTTGGTGCAGAGTAGGAAGGTGCCAGTCGGAAGAGACCAGATCAGTCAGGTGGGATTGCGACTTCTC
Organism: uncultured Acidobacteriota bacterium; assembly: GCA_963732005.1. Lineage (GTDB taxonomy): Bacteria > Acidobacteriota > Thermoanaerobaculia > Multivoradales > UBA5704 > JASLEW01. The sequence continues at coordinate 335,820 of CAVSXT010000005.1, read as the reverse complement.
CCGGAAGACGTAGAACAGCTGCTCGTACTCGAGCTGGCGTCGGAAAAGACCAGATCAGTCAGGTGGGATTGCGACAACACCTCCGGCGAGTTTGCCGGGCTGTTCAGGCAGGAGTCGGAAGAGACCAGATCAGTCAGGTGGGATTGCGACGCCTTGTGGATGCACCGGCCGCTGAGAGCGTGGTCGGAGGAGACCAGATCACCCTGACGGCAACGGCGTCCGGCCGCCCCACCGCCCGTGCCCTACGCCGCTCGCCGCCGTCCCCGCCGCCGCAGCCAATCGAGAAAGCCCTGCTCATCGAACAACACCCTCCGCCCGAGGCGGAGCAGGTGCTCCTCCAACCCATTCGTCTGCGAAAGGAACATCATCTTCTTCAGCGAGTCCTTGGTCAGCGCGGGGCAAGCCGCCACGATCTGCTTCGCCGTCTTGAGTTTCCCGAGAGGTGACGCCGGGCAAGGCGGCGGCGCCGCCGACGCCGCCAGCTTGGCCTGCTCGGCGATCAGCCGCCGCAGCGTCTCGGCCATGTCCTCGCCATCCCTCCGCCAAGGGCGGAGCAGCCGCTCCACGTTCCGCAGCTCGCGAAGCGCCTCTTCCAAGGAACCGAGGATCTCGGGACTCATCGATCACCTCCAGCTATTAATCCAAGGATTCCAGCCCGATCCAGCCCGCTCATCGCGCCTCCCCTCCGCCATCCATTCCGCCGTTGCCTCCGTCCTCTACCCCGCCCACCGCTCCGCCCACCTCCCCACCCGCCCCTCCGCCTTCCGCCCGCACCCACCGACCCCGGCCCGTACCCACCCCCGCCGGCGGCCGCCGCCGCGACGTCCCCCCGACCGTCACCACCAACCCCTCCGCCAGCCGGTCCGCCGCGCTCGCCGCCTCGCCGGCGACTTCCGCCAGCGTCCAGCGCGAGGTGACGATCGTCGGGTGCTGCATCTCCCACCGCTGGCCGATCACGTCGTCGAGCGCCTCCCAGCCACCGCGGGGGTGGCCGAGCCCCACCTCGTCGATCACCAGCACCTCGACCTCCACCAGCGGCGCCATCTCGGCCTCGTCCGCCGCGCGGTCGCGCCCGAAGACCAGGCCGGGAACCCGCGACGCCCTGACGAAGCGCGCCGACCGCCTCCTGCCGGCCGGCCGCACGTGGTGGCGCCACAGCAGCTCGGTGGCCAGGAAGCTCTTGCCGACGCCGGTGCCGCCGGTCAGGAACAGCGACCACGGCTCCCCCTGCCAGCGGTCGATCCCGAGCCCCGCCCGCGGATCGCGCGGCCAGCTCTCCGGCTCCTCGAAGGGCTCGCGGTACCGCGGCGGCACCCCCAGCGCGGCGAGCGTTCCGCCCCGATCGGCGAGCGCCCTGGCGAGCCATCGCTCGGCGTCTCTCGCCGCCCGGTTGCCGCGCTCGCAGGTGGCGCAGAGCCGCTCCACCAGGCCGTGCTCCGGCCGCCCGCACTGCCCGCACCGCGGCTCCTCGACGACCAGGCCGAACGGCCGCCGGGCAAGCTCCTCGAGGCAATCGGCCAGCGCTCTCATCGGCCCTCCCAGGCGCCGCCCTCGCCGATCCGGGCGCCGTTTCTCCCGTTGCGGCCGGCTCGACCCGTCCCCGGCCCCGGCCCCGCCGCCGCCGGCGGCGGCAGCGGCTGGTCCCGCCAGCCCAGCTCCCGCACGTAGCGCTCCGCCTTGCGCCAGTACCGCGGCTCGGGGTTGGCGGCCTGCTGCGCCGCCAGCGCGGCGAGCGTCTCGTGCAGCGGCGGCAGCTCGCTGCCGGCGGCCAGCCAGGCGCGCCGGGCCGGGGCCTCGCCCTCCTGCCGGGGGTAGGCGGCGAACCACACCCGGAACTCCCCGCCGAGGTCGCGCTCCCCCTCGCGCGGCTGTGCGCCTCGCGCGGGCGCGATAGAAAACTCCTGCTTGCATAGGACGGGACGGGAAGGGGGGAGGGGTTCGGGGAGGGGGGCGTTACCGTAACGCTCCCCGGCGTTACGGTCGGCGTGACCGTCACGCGTTACGTAATGCGTTACGCCGGCCGTTACGTCACGCGTTACGTAACGCGGTTCAGCCGTTATGTCACGCGTTACGCCGTCCCCGTCCGCCGCGTCCACCGCCCCCTCCGCGTGACCGTCAGGCATCACCGCCGCGCCCCGCGGGTGCCGCTCGCGGAACCGCCGCTGCCGCTCCGCGTTCCGAGCTTTCTTCACCCGCTCTCCTTCCTCGTCGTGCAGCGCCTGCATGGGCTGCAGCGGCTGCATCGGCTGGTACTCGTGGTAGTCGTGGACGCGGAGGTGCTCGCCCTCGTCGACCCACGACGGCCGCTCCTCGTGGTTGCGGCCGAGGCGCTGCGCCAGCTCCATCGCCCGCCGTGCCGTGAGCCCCGGCATCAGGTTCGGCACCGCCAGCTTCGGGATGCAGCCATTCGTCCGGTACCGGTTGCAGTACCCGAGCCCCGCCACGAACAGCGCCAGCGCCTCCGGCCCCGCCCGCACGAACTTCGGATGCTGCGCGATGCCATCGTCGAGCCGTACCCACATGGGTCGGTCAGCGCTCGGCGCTCAAACCGTCGGCAGCCGCGGATAGAACCGCAGGAACGCCATGTAATTCGCCGCATCCGCGGTCAGGCGGCCCAGCTCCCTGGCATCGCCCTCGCCAAGCTCGCCCGCCTCGAGCGCCGCGACCAGCGGCAGCAACCCCGCCACCTGCTGCAGCAGGCCGCGCCAGAGCTCGGCGGGCCGCACCGAGCGCCAGCTCTCCCGCCGCTCCACGTGCTGCATCAGCCGCTTGAGCTGCTCGACGAGGAGGATGTGCATGTCGGTGACCGCCCGCATCGACGTCCTGGCGCCGCGCGGCGCCGAGCCCAGCGCGCCGCCGTTCACGCTCGCGGCCGCCGGCGCGGCCCGCTCCGGGCCCGCCGCGCCGTGACCCGGCGCCGCGCTCGCCGCCGCCTGCGCCGTCCCCTCGACCTCGAAGGCCAGGCTCACCACCGCCGCCAGGGTGTTGGCGCACGCGACGGCCAGCGTCACCACCCGCCGCCGCGCCGCCGCCTCGTCGGCGCTCGCGCCATCCGGCCGCGACAGTCCCACCAGCAGCGACCCGATCTCGCCGACGCCTTCCAGCAGCTCCCGCCCCGCGGCGAAGGCATCCGCCTGGCCGCCTGCGCCGCCCGCCAGCGCCGCGACCTGCGCCCCATACAGCCGGTCCACCGCCGCCCGCAGCCTCGCGCCCGGGCGGCCTGCCGCGCTCGTCACCGTCATCGGTATCCCCCTTTCCTCGTCGTCTCGGGTCATGGATGGCTCAGCGCGAGCGGCGCCGACCGCGGCCCCTCGCCCGCGAAGCTCACCGCCGCCACCGCGATCCGCAGCGAATCCCCCGGCGGCGTGAAGTTGTCGACCACCAGCGGCTCGCTCGCCGGCAGCCCCGGCTCGAGCGCCGCGACCAGCAGGAACGGCCCGCCGTTCTTCGCGGCGTAGACGTCGTAGCCGTAGAGGTTCGGCGGCGGGCTGGCGATCGCCAGCTGGTAGGCCGGATGCAGGCCGGTGAGCGTCGGATCGACCGGCGACGAGCTCACGTAGCCGGCGAAGGTCGCCGACACGCCGGCCGGCGCCGCCGGCAGCGCCGCCGGCGTCCCGGCCAGAATGACCATCGGCGCCGGCTGCACCAGGGTCGACACGGCCGACCCCGCCACCACCTGCACCGCCGGCGCGACGACGCCCACGGCGCTCGGGTAGACATGCGACCTGATCGGCGCCGGCGACAGGTCGGTGAACACCCCGCTCCCCGTCCAGTCGTAGCGGTACTCCGTCGGCGTGCCGGTGAACGCCTGCGAGAAGAAGACCTCGGTGCCGGCGGCGAACTCGCAGAACCCGAACGGGCAGAGCCGCGCCTGAAACTCGACCACTGCCGGCGGGCCACCGGCCCCCGCGCCCGGGCTCGCGAAGTAGCCGGCGACGTCGACCAGGAGATTGGCCGACCCGACCATGCTCGCCGCGGCGGCCAGCCGCGCCGTGCCGTCGGTCGACAGCGGCAGCACGCCGGCGTTGGCCCGCGTCGCGCCGGCGCCGAAGTTGACCCACGACACGGTCGGCTGCGCCAGGTCCGCCGGATAGACCGCCACGTAGCCGCCGGCGGTCGGCCCGACCACGGTGACATTGGCCGCCACCGCCCGCGCCCCGACCGGCACCCCGCAGACGCCGCCGATCGCGATCGCCAGCGGCGGCCCCGGCCCGACCAGCGGCTGGTGGGTGAGCCGCGTGTCGAACGCCCGGCAGGGTGGCACCGTGTAGAACCGCGTGGCGCTCGCCGGCACCACGGTGAAGTCCGCGCTCTGGCCCGCCGTGCCGAAGGCGTTCCCCACGCTCAAGGTGGCCGTGTAGGTCCCCGTCGCCGCGCCCGCCGTGGGCCAGGTCACGTCGGCGCCGAACAGCGTCCCGACGACCACCCCGCCGCGCAGCACCTGCCAGCTGTACGACAGCGGCGGCGCGCCGCTCGCCACGGCGTCGAGCAGCACGCTCTGCCCCTGCTCGAGCCGCGCCGGCGTCACCGAGAACGCGCTCACCGCCGGGCGCGGGTCGAGCACCATCACCGTCTTGGTGATCGACGAGCAGCCGGCCGCGTTGCAGGCCGTGAGCGTCACCGTCTGCGGACCGGCGGTGGTGAAGACGACCGCCGGGTTCTGCTGACTCGCGCCGCCCGCCGGCCCCGCCGCCCCGGCGCCCGAGCCCGGCCCCGCCGTGGGACCGGACCCCGGCCCGGGGACACCGGAGACGCCGAGGACGCCGAGCGCCGCTGCCAGGGCAGCCACCAGGCGCAGGAGGCGCATGGGCTACTCCGCCGCGCCCGCAGTGCCTGCCGGCGTCCCCGCCCGCCGCCGCAGCACCACCGCCGCCACCCCGCCCAGCAGCACCGTCATCGCGCCCAGCCCCCAGGTCCCCAGCGTCGGGATCGCCTGCGGCGGCGGTGGCGGCGGCGCCACCGTGCCCGCCGCCACCGGCGTCTCGGTCGGCCCCGGCGTGGACGGCGCCGGCGGCGGCCCGCTCTCGTCCGCCGGGATGTTGCCGCCGGTCGTCGCCACCTGCGCCGCCACCTCCATGAGCCCCGGCGGCAGCAGCGCCGCGACCGTCACCTCCCACTCAACCGTCGCCGTGCCGCCCGCCGCCAGATCGCCCAGCGCCACCGCCACCGTGGTGTCGCTCATGCCGTTGCCGGCGCTCACCGTCCCCTGGGTCGTCGTCACCGAGCCGGCGACCAGTGCGGTGTTCGGGTCGAGCGCCGCCGTCGCCACCAGCGCCGTCACCGTCGCCCCCGTCCCGTTCGGCACCGTCAGCGTGTAATGGATGCGGTCCCCGGGCAGCGCCGGCGCGGCGTGGCCCACGACCGCCGCCCCGAGCGTCGTGTCGATCGCCAGCGCCGCCGGCGTCGCGACGCTGCCGCAGGCCTGCGGCGCCGCGACCTGCGCCGGCCTCTCACCCCGGCCGAGCGCCGCCCGCAGCGCCCTCGCCGCGCCCTCCCGCAGCGCCGCGACGCCGGTCACGCACGCCGCGTTCGCGATCACCGCCGCCGCCGGCAGCGACGCCGCCGCCTGCACCGCGAAGACGATCGTCTGGCTCGAGCCCGCCGCCACCCCGGCCAGCTCCAGCGTGCATCCGGCGCCCGCCGCCACCCCCGCGCACGACCACCGCCCGTCGCTCGCGCCGGCGTCGAAGCTCGCCAGCGCCGGTACCGTCTCGCTGACCACCGCCGCGCCCAGGTCCTGGTTGCCGGTGTTCGCGACCGTCAGCTGGAACACCAGCACCGCGCCGGGCACCACCGCCCCGCCGCCGTAGCTCTTCGCCAGGTGCAGGCTCGGCTGGCCGGTGGTCGGCGAGCTCGTCGCCGCGCACACCGCCGCCAGCCCCGGCGCCGCCGCGCACGCCTGGTTGCCGATCGCGCCGGCAGCCGCCGGCAGCGGCGAGTCGATCGCCACCACGAACGTCAGCACCGCCGACGACCCGGCCGGCAGCGACGGGATCGCCGCCGAGCAGCTCGCGCCCGCCGCCGTGCCGGCACAGCTCCAGGCCGGCGAGCTGCCGACCGCGACGAAGCTGGTCAGCGCCGGCACCGCCTCGCTCACCGTGACCCCCGCGGCGCCCTGGTTGCCGGTGTTTTGAACGGTGATCGAATAGATCAGGTTCGACCCCGGCGCACCGCTGCCGGCAACCGTCTTGCTCACCGCCAGCAGCGCCGCCCCCGTCGTCGGCACCGTCACCGTGCTGCAGCTCGGCGGCGGTGCGCCGGCGCCGGGGCCACCGGCCGCGCCGGCGCACGCGGTGTTGCCGATGGTGGCAACCCCGGCCGGCAGCGGGTTATCGATCACCACCGCGAACGGCGCCACCGCCGCGCTGCCGCCGGCCGCGACGTTGGCGACTGCCAGCGAGCAGCTCGCCCCCGCACCGCTCCCCGAGCACGACCACCCGCCGCCGGGCACCCAGCTGGTGTTGGCCGGCACCGTCTCGCTGATCGTCACCGGTCCGGAGTCCTGGGTGCCGCTGTTGCTCACCGTCAGGTTGTAGGTGAGGGTGGCGCCGGGAGCCCCCATGCCGCTGCCCAGGCTCTTGACCAGGGTGAGCACCGCCTGCCCGGCGGTCGGCGCCGAGACGCTGCCGCAGCCGACGACCGTCGCGGGTCCCGACCGCGCGCAGGCAGTGTTGCTGATCGCCGCCACCCCCGCCGGCAGCGCCGGCAGCAGGTCCACGGCAAAGAACCGCGTCACCGTGCCGTCGGGATCGAGATTGCCCGCCGCCAGCCGGCACAGCGAGCCCGCCGCGCTCGACGGGCACACCCACCCGGGCGACGACGCCGCGGCATCGAACACCGTGTTGAGCGGCACCACGTCGGTCAGCTGCAGCCCGCCGAGCCCCAGGCCGCTCAGGTCGGTGGCGGCGATGGTGAACAGCATCGTCGAGCCGGGGACGCCGGTCCCCGCCGCCGTCTTGGTCACCGTGACGCTCGGCGGCGCGCCGCCCGCCGGGCAGCTCGTGCCGATGTTGCCGCTTTCGACCAGGGCCGGCGTCGCGTTCAGGCCGTCGCTCGTCGTGCCGTGCAGCACCGCCGTGAAGCTCGCCAGCGCGCCGCTGAAGGTGGCGCGGTAGAGGAACGCCACCACGTTGCTCTGCTGCCCCGAGCCGGCGCTGCCCTGCTGCGGCGGCCCGCACGAGAAGTTGACCGTCGCCCCGGCGTCGCCCGGCGCGTTGCCGCCGACGATCGCCGCCACGCAACCGGTGCTGAAGACCGCGTCGAGCTCGACCGAGCCCGGGATGAACGCCAGTCCCGCCGTGCCGGCCGCCGGCGCCGTCATCTGGCCGCTGATGCTGCCCGTCGTGGTGTCGCTCGACGGATCCACGTAGACCGCCCGGATCGTCACCGGCTCCCCGCAGTCGAGCACGCCGTTGCCGTTGACGTCCTGGAAACCCACCAAGCTCTCGCCGAACCCGCGCCCGACGATGACCTGCGCCCCGGCCGGCGCCGCCGCCATGCCACCCAGCAGCGCCAGCCCCACACTCCCCAACCGCAGCCACCGCTTCCGACTTTGACAATCCATACCTGGCTCCCTTCGTTGATGACCACAAAACACCATGGTCTGGTCTTGAGCACACCGCTGGCATGGCGGGACCGCAGCCCCGTCTGCCTCGACTCTCCCCCTCGGCCCGCCGCGACTGCCGCGGCCCACCGCGGCCCTTCCGGTCCTCCTTGGTCCTGCCGGCCCGCCGCGGGCCTTCCGGTTCCGGCCCGCCGCGGGCCTTCCAGCCCCGCCCTGGCGACCCTCCCGGCTCTCCCCGGCTCTCCCGGCCGCCAGCCCGGCCCTACTCCTGCCCTTCCTCCCCGAGGCGCAGATCGCCTCGCAGGAACACGTAGAACCGCGTGCCCGCCGCGATCCGGATCGTCGGCGGCACCTGCAGCTGGCGCCGCAGCATCTCGATCGCCACGCTTGACAGCTCCTGGCCCACCGCCGCCGCCGCCACCTGCCGCGTCGAGGCCGCCGCGCCGAACGCCGCCGACTCCTGCGGCTGCGACAGCTGCGCGCCGGCGCTGACGATCGACAGCAGCAGCGCGCTGCCGAAGACCCGCGCCAGGTGGTTGTCGACCGACCCCGCGAGCCCTGCCTCCCCCGACCGGGTGAGCGCCGGCAGCCCCGCAAAGCTCAGGCCGCTGCCGTCGGGGAAGATGACCCGGCTCCAGGCGACCAGCAGCCGGCTCTCGCCGAGCGCCACCTGGCTGTCATAGCTCCCGATCAGCCGCGAGCCGCGCGGGATGGCCACCTGGCGCTGCTCGCGGTCGAAGACGTCCTGCGTCACCTGGGCGACCAGCGGCCCGGCGATGTCCGAGTCCACCGCCGTCACCAGCGCCGCCGGCAGCACCGTCCCGGCCGAGAGCACCAGGCTCCCGCCGGCCGCGGCCGGATCGCGCCGCACCCGCAGCTCCGCCGGCGCCAGGCCCTCGGCGCCGCGCAGGAAGCCCTGATGGTCCCTGCCCGGCGCCGCCCCGCCGGCGCCCCCCGGCATTCCCGGCGCTCCCGGCGCCGCCGCCGGGCCGCCGCCGTCCGGCAACCCGCCACTCGCGTTCCCACCCGCGACCCACGCCGCCGGCACCGCCTGCATCCCCGCCACCCCCGGCACCCCCATCACTCCCGCCGCCCCCGGCATCCCGGCCACCCCCGCCGGCGCCCCAGGCCGCACTGCCGTCCCGCCTGCCTCCTCCCAGCCGCCCTCGCCGGCCCCGGCACCGCCGCGCCCGGGCGTCACCGGCGCCGTCAGCGCTCGCCGGTACGCCTCGTCACGCGAGCCCGCCGCCCCCGGCCGTCCCCGCCACTCCGCCGGCCCCGCCGTTGCCCCTCCCTGCGACGCCCCGCGCACCTCGAGACCCGCTTCCGCAGCGGCCGCGGCCTCCCGCTCGAGCTCCGCCCGGGCCGCCGCGGCCTGCCCCGCCGCGTCCTGCCCTGGCGCATCCACCGCGGCCTTGCCGCCTGCGTCCATGCCGTCCGCACCAGCCGGCGCCCCACTCCGGCGCATCGCCTCGCGCCAGTACTCCGGCGCCGCCGCCGGCACCGCCGGGCGCGGCGGCGCCCCTCCCCGCGGCTGCCGTTCGAGGAAACCGGGCAACGCCACCCCGCCGTTCGCCGGGTCCGCCGCCTCGGCCGCCGCCTTCGGCTTCTTCGGCGCCAGCGTCAGGAACACCGCCGCGACCGCCACGCCGAGCAGCGCCAGCACCGCGATCAGCGCCAGCCGGTTGAGCCGTTGCGGCCGCGGCGGCACCGGCACCTTCAGTGGTTCGCTCATGACTCAGTGCTCCCGGGTGATCTCGAGCCGTTGCTGGTCCCTGCCCGAGCCGAGCACCAGCACTGCCCTGTCGATCACCCTGTCGGTGACGTAGAACTGCCCGCGGACCGCGTAGTTGAGCAGCGCCGTGGCGCCCTGCCCGTCGATCAGGAAGAGCACCGGCGCCTCCTGCCCGACGCCGCTGCCCGGCAGCCGGATGTAGGTGTGCACCCGGTCGTCGAACACCGCCGCCGGCGTCCACGGGAACTTGCCGCGCCGCGTCCAGCGGTAGTTGAAGTTGAGGGCGCCGAGCGGCAACCCGCCGGCGAGCGGCGTCACCGCCCGCGCCTCGTCCGCCGCCGCCGCCCGCTTCGCCTCCTCGGCGCTCGCCCAGGTCCGCACCAGCTCGTCGGGGTAATAGAAGCGCAGCAGGCGGGTGTAAGGCTCGCGCGGGTTCTCGCCGCGCTCGCTCTTGCACGGCCGCGAATCGAGAGTGATCTGATAGATCCGCCGGTTGGTGGTGATCGCCAGATTGGTCGTCAGGTTGCAGGCGGTCGGTTTGGCGACGATCACCGTCGTCGCCCCGCGCGGCCCGGCCGCCGCCCGGTCCAGCAGCCAGCGCGCGCTGTCGCCGGTCACCGTGTTGAGCGCCAGCTCGCCCTCCTCGAGCTCGATCAGGCACACCCGCAACGGCGCGCAGCGCACCACCGGCACCTGGTGGCCGTAGGGCACCTCGACGAAATCGCCGTGCTCGAGCACCGCCGGCTCCCGGCCCGCCGCCACCGCACGTGCCTCCCGCTCGACGTCGGCTGTCACTCCCCCGCTCACCCCCTCGCTCGCCGATCCGCCCGCCGGCGCTCCCGCCTGGCCCGGCAACGCCGCCCCCGCCGCCGCAACCGCTCCCGCCCCCGGCACCGCCGCCGCGCCCGCCACCCCCGCCGGTCCAGCCGCCGGACCCACCGCCGCCGCCGCCGGCACCGCCGCCACCACCACCCGCCCGGCCGCCGCCCTCGCCGCCGTCGCGCCGCAAGTGCTGCTCGCCGCCCCCAGAACGCTCAGCACCATCAGCGCCAGCAGCCGCGCCCGATCCGTCTCTTTCGCCCTCTCCGCCGCCCTCACTCGTCCGCTCATCGCGTTCCTCCACCTTCCTGCGCCTGCGGCGCCTGCGTCACCTCGGTCCACGTCAGGTCCGTGACGTAGATGCCGAGCGGGTTGTCCTCGAGCACGCTCGCCGTCCGCGGGCGCCGCACCTTGACCGTCAGGTACCCCTCCCACGCGGACTCGCGGCTGGCGCCGACGAAGACCGGCCGCTCCCGCTCCGTCCACTGCACTCGCCAGACCGTGCTCCCCGGCACCGGCAGGATCGCCCCCACCTCGACCAGCCGCGTGCAGCGCTGCCCCAGCAGCCGCGGATCGTGCTCCGGCAGCGAGAACCAGTCGTCCAGGAAGGCCCGCGCCCTGCCGGAGGTGTTGGCGTAGGCGCGGTACAGCAGCTCGCGCTCGACCACGCCGTCCGACGACACGGCGCGGACGTTGCGCACGAACAGCGCCAGCGTCGCCGCCACGATCCGCGGGTCGGTCGTCGCCGTCTGCTCGGCGGGGCCGAAGGCCGTCGCCCGCCCCAGCCTGTCCACCTCGACCACATACGGCGTGATCCGCGTCTCCGCCGCCAGCCGCACGAGTGCCACCACCACGATCCCGAACAGGCCCAGCAGGCCGAAGGCCATCAGCTGCCAGTTGCGCTTGCCGCGGGCCAGGTCGCCGAAGGCGCCGCCAAAGGCGCCGCGCCCGGCAAGGATCGGATTGTCGGCCGCGCCGCCCGCCCGCGGCGGCATCGCCACCGCACCCGCCACCGCCGTCCCCGACACCGACGCCCGCCGCCACAATGAAAACCTTTTCATCACCCTCGCCACCCTCGTCGTCCCCATCCGCCGGCCCCTAATCCGTCAGCGCCTCGCGCAGGTGCAGATGCATGCTCTGGGTCAGGAAGTGGCTCGCCTGCGTCGGGATCCGCCACGCCACCAGCGCAAAGACCAGGCTGCCGCCGAGCACGTCGAACAGCGGCTGCAGGTTGGCGCCGGCCTGCCCCGCCTGGGCCAGGTTCTGCGCCCAGGTGCCGGTCAGCGACAGGCCCGTGCCGACCAGCAGGTAGAGCAGGAACAGCTTCACCCCCACTTGCACCGCGTAGACGATGTACTTGTCGGCCAGCGGCGCGCTGCCGCGAAAGGCCGCCAGGCCCAGGAAGATCACGCCGCCGGTCACCACCAGGTAGCTCTCGACCAGCGCCATCACCAGCTGTGCCGCGACGCCGATGAACGCCACCATCACCAGCAGCACCGCGCCCGCCACCACCATCGCTGTCGCCGGCTCCAGCAGGATCGCCGTCTTGTCGGCGGTCGACAGCAGCGCGACGTCGATATCGACGCCCGCCTTGATCACCCCGCTCGGCGACAGCTGCGGCGTCCGGCTCGCCGCCTGGCCGGCGGCCTGGAAACCCTGGACGATGCGCGGCACCCACAGCGGAAACTCCGCGAGGAAGGCGTAGAACAGGCCCAGCACCAGCACCTTGCGGATGAAGCCGAGCAGCATCTCGTCCACCGTCCGCCGGTTCACCACCCACATCAGAGCTCCGACCGCGATCTCGAGGCCGGCCAGGATGCCGAACGTCCGTTGCGCCATCGGCACCAGCGTGCTCAGCCACGAGCTCGACGCCGTCTGGTAGCCCTGGACCAGGTCATCGAGCACACCCGCCCAGGCAGGCGCCGCCCCGAGCAGCAGCCCCACGCCGCACAGCGCCGCCGCCCGGCGCCCCCTGCCAGCGCCCCGGCTCATCGCCACCATCTGCCAGCGCCGGCAGGTCGCCATCAGCCCACACTCGCTCATCGCCACCGCCGGCCCGCACCGCCTCATCGCCGCTCGTTGCCCAAGCCGGCTCATCGCCGCCCACTGCCCCTGCCGGCTTCTCACCGGCCGCGCCGCCCAAAGGCCCCTCACCACCCACCGCCAGCTCCCCCTCATCGCCGTCCATCCCCGGCGGCGGCCCGGCCACGTGCCAGCAGCTGCGCCTCCCACGCCTTGAGGGCGGCAAGGTCCTCGGCCGCCGCGGCCGCCGCGCCCGGATGCAGCGCCGGCGGCAGCGGCGGCGGCGGCGCCAGCGCCGGCAGCCCACCCGGCGTCGCCCGTGAGGCCGGCGCCTCCCAGCGCTCGACCAGCGCCACCGGATGGCAGTTCGGCAGCTCGCGGTGTCCAGCGCAGAGCGCCCGCGCCGCCCGCCAAGTCCGCGAGCCGCGATGCGCCTCCCGCGCCCAGAACGGCCCGTCGTAGCGCGCGCTCTGCGCCGGCGACGCAAGCGCCGCAAGCGCATCGTCGCCGTCGGCAACCGCCTCTGGCGAGGTGCGGCACGCGCCCGCCGCCAACGCCGCCGCCAGCACCAGCCCCGCGATCCCCATCCGGTCCATCCCTCCTCTCCGGCTCTTCATTCCTCGCCTCCGTCGTCGCCGCCTCGCCGGCGGTCACACCCGCCAGCGGCCCGGCGTCCGCACCTCGCCACCGACCACGGCCCGCCACCCCACCGCCCGCCGCCCGACGCTCTCCGCCCGCCGCTCTCCACCCACCGCTCATCGCCAACCGCCTCAGAAGAACGGCCACCAATTCGGGATCGCGCCATAGCCCGGCGCCGGCGCCTGGTTGTTGCTCGCCTGCGTGCGCTGCAACCCGGCCGCAAACGTCGCCTCGCCCTGCGCCTCGCGATTGATCTGGTGGCCGTAATAGACCGCCTGCAAATTGTTGCCGGTGGCCAGCGACTGCTTGATCACCCCCAGCTCCTGCGCCGAGTACATCGCGATCGTGTTGCCCAGCTCGAGCGCCTCCTGGTGACCCTGGATGCCGTCCATCTGCGCCTTGATGCGCTCGAGGAACAGCTGATCGGCGATGTCGTGGCGGAACTGCTCGGACACCGTGTCGAGCCCGGTGCGCATGGTGTCGAGCGTGCGCACCGCCTGCAGCTGCCGCTGCGCCGGCCAGCTCTGCACCTCCATCCAGCCGGGAAACGCCTGCTGGAACTGGCCGTCGATGTTCTTGTAGGAGTAGGCCAGCGCCTGCCCCTGGCGCATGATGAAGTCGAGGTTCGCCAGCAGGTCGTAGACCTCCCGCCAGTTGGGATTGGAAAGCTTGCGCAGCGCCTGCAGCTGGTTGTCGATCTGCCGCACCTGATTGGTCAGCGCCTGGTACTGCTGATAGATCTGCAGGGCGAACTGCACGTAATGCGTGTAGTGCCAGTACTGATTCACCAGGATGTGGGTGTAATCGATCACCGGCACCAGCGCCGCGGTCGGCGCCGGCGCCGCCAACTCTGCCACCACCGCGAACACCACGAGCCCGCCCGCCGCGAGCGCCCGCCCCTTACGTCCGGCCCTGCGCGTGATCAATCGCGTGATCCATCGCCCTCTACTTCGCATGAGCCATTCCTCCCTGGATCTCCGCGTAATTCCCGGCCTGGCTTCCGGCGTCGTCTCCTGCCTGCCTTCCCGCCCGGATCTCCGCCTGGAACCGCCGGTAATCCGGGACCCACCCGCCCAGCCCCCGCTCCTCGAGCCAGGCCGCCGGCCAATCCGGCCCCAGCTCCCGCCGCAGCTCCTCGACCCGCTGCATGGTCTCCTGCGGCGTCATCCCCTCCGGCGCCGCCAGGAACGCCAGCGCCACCGGCCCCAGTCCCAGCTCGAACAGCCGGCTGCCGTGCGGGCTCTTGAGGTAGTACTCGCGCTTCGGCCGCCCCGCCGCCAGCAGCTCCAGCTCGGCCTCGTTGAGCCCCAGGTCGCGGTACAGCTCCGCCGTCCCCGGGCTCGCCGCCATGGCGTTGGGCAGCAGGAACCGCGTCGGGCAGCTCTCCACCACCGCCGCCCGATAGGGCGACTGGTTCAGGTCCGCCAGCGTCTGGGTGACCACCATCACCGCGGCGTTCTTCTTCCGCAGCGTCAGCAGCCACTGCTTGAGCTGCAACCCGAACGCCGGGTCCAGCAGCGTCCGCCACGCCTCCTCGATGACGATCAGCGTCGGCCGCCCGTCCAGCCGTCCCTCGACGCGATGGAACAGGTAGCGCAGCACCGGCGCCACCGTCTTCGTCCCCATCTCCCAGAGATGCGACATCTCGAACACCTGATAGGCGCTGCGGTCCAGGTCGTCGCGCTCGGCGTCGAGCAGCCGTCCCAGGCTGCCGTCGCGGCGGTACGGCGCCAGCGCGTCCTTCAATTCCAGGCTCTGCAGCTGCACGCAGAAGTTCCCCAGCGTCCGATGCTCGCGCGCCTCGCCGGCCAGCTGCCGCAGCGCCGCCACGATCTCGGTCCTTGCCGCCGGCCCCACCACCACCCCGCCCTGCAGCGACAGCAGCAGCTCGAGCCACTCCGCGGCCGCCGCCAGCTCGCCCGCGTCGTCAACCCCAGCCAGCGGCTGGAACGCCGTCGCCTCCTGCCCCGAGCCGGCGCGGATCGCGAAGTGGCTGGCCCCCGCCGCCCGCGCCAGCACATACCCCGAGTAGCCCAGGTCGAAGACGAACACCTGCGCCTGCCGGTAGCGGAAGAACTGCGCCACGCAGAGGTTCACCAGCGTGCTCTTGCCCGCCCCGGTCGGCCCCGCCACCAGGCAGTGCCCGACGTCGCTGGCGTGCAGGTTCACCCGCAGCGGCGTCGCGCCGCCGGTCGCCGCCCACAGCAGCGGCGGGCTGCCCTCCGGGAAGTAGGCCGACGGATTGGTCTTCAGCCCCGGCCAGACGCTGGTCAGCGGCACCAGGTCGGCGACGTTGCGCGAGTGCAGCAGCGGCCGCCGCAGGTTGGGGAAGCCGTGCCCGGGCAGCGACCCCAGCCACGCCTCGACCGCGTTGACATCCTCGACCCGTGCGGTGAAGCCGCGGTCGGCGAGCAGCTTGACGATCTCGCCCGCCGCCTGGTCCGCCTCGGCGTCCGACGGCTGCATCACCACCACCGTTGCGGTGTAGAAGCAGAACCGCACCTGCCCGGAGGCGTTCTCCCCCGCCGCTGCCGCGGCGTCGGCCGCCATCCGGCTCGCGTCCTGGTCCTGGAACAGCCGTGAGTCGGCCTCCTGCTCGGCGGTCTGCGCCTGGCGCTGCCGGGCGACCGCGCCCCGCACCAGGTCCGTCGCCCCCTGCCGCTTCATGAACCATTGCACCTGGTGGCGCCGGATCAGCCGCGCCGCGGTCGGCTGGTCGAGCGGGATCACCCGGTGGGAGAGCCGCACCGCGAACGGCAGGCTGCCCAACCGGTCCAGCATCCCGAGATAGCTCGCCGCCGGGAACCCCTGAATGGCGAGCGCCCGGATCGCCATCCGGCCGATCCGCGGCCGCCAGCCGCCGACCGCCTGCTGGTCGGCGAGGAAACTGTCCAGCTCGCTGCCCGCGACCGGCGCCTTGACCGGATGGTCCAGCCCGGTCAGGCAGCCGTGCAGCAGCGTCAGCAGCTCGTCCGAGCCCAGCCGGCGCAGCCGCAGCACCGCCGACAGCCGCCGCTCGAGCTCGCCGGCGCTGCGCTCGAAGGCCGCCAGCACCTCGTCCCAGCTCGCCAACCCGCCCGCCTCGCCCTGCACGAACACCTTCGCCAGCCGCGAGTACAGGTCCGGCGGCGGCAGCCAGCCCAGCGTCACGAAGGTGTCGGTCTCGAAGTGCGCCGCCGACGCCTCGTAGGTCCGCCGCCGCTCCTCGTCGAGCAGCGCCGTCACCGGGTCGGGGAAGGCCCCCTGCGGCGCGTACCCGGGCGCCGCGTGCCGCACCGCGTTCCAGTGCACCATCCAGCCGTTGCCGAGCGGCAGCAGCGCCTGGCTGACGTGGCTCGACAGCGCGTCGAGGTCTTCGGCAGTCGCCGCGCTGGTGTCCGGCCCGCGGTAGCTCCAGCCGGCCAGCAGGCTGCCGTCCTTGCCCAGCACCACCCCTTCCCCCACCAGGTAGGCCCACAGCAGCCAGTCGCAGAGCCCGGCCGGCTCGCTCCGGTGCTCGCGCAGCCGCCCCAGCAGCGCCCACGACAGCGCCCCCAGCGTCCAGCCCAGCCCGAGAGAGAAGGTCGCCATGATCGTTGTCCTTCGAGACCCGCTGGCCCCGCGACTCCCCCTATCCCCGCGCCGGCGGCAGCGCCGGCCGCACCGCCGCCGGCCGCGCCCGCCAGCCCGCGACCGGCGGATAGAAGTCCTGCGCGCCCAGGCTCCGCACGTACACCTCGGCGATCGCCGCGTCGGCGCGCGTCGCCCAGGCCAGCGCCGGATGCAGAACCAGCACCAGCGCCGCGGCGACCGACAGCGTCCGCCAGTCCAGGCCGCCCATCACCACCAGCGCCGTCACCAGCGTCGCCTCGACGATCACCAGCCCGCGGTCCACGCCGCCCATCAGCACCGGGCGGTGCAGCGCCGCGTGGATCGGATGCGCCTCCGGGGCCCTCAAAACACGCACCCCTGGAAGCCCAGCGTGGTCACCAGATTGGTGGCCCCCAGCACCAGGCCGATGGCGATGATCGCCTGCGCCACCCGTTTGAATCCTTCCTCATGCCGGGTGAACCCCCAGACGATGCCGCCGAGCGCGATCAGCAGCCCGGCGATCACCTTGCCGGTCGGCCCGGTGATGTTGTCGAGCACCGCCTGCATCGGCCCGTTCCACGGCATGTCCGTGCCGCCGGTGCCGGCCAGCGCCGCCGCCGCGTCGAGCAGCGCCGCGCCCACCGCGACTGCGGCGACGCGCCCCGCCCGCCCGGCTCCCGCCCTCGCGCCTTCCCTGGCGCCCTCCCTCGCCCCGGCACCGGCTCTCGCTCGCGCCGCCGCCACCTTCGCCATCAGGCCAGCCTTGGCTCTTGCCCTCGCGCCGGCCCTGGCGTCGGCCCTCCCGCCCGCCCGCGCACAGGCTTTCTCGCCTGCCTTCGCTCCCGCGCTCATCTGCATTCCTCCTTGGCCTCGACGTTGCCCGCGACCGCCGCGAGCTCGTAGCTCCCGCTCCCGTCCAGCCCCAGCACCCGCACCATCTCCCGCACCCGCCGCGGCTGGCTGCCGCCGACGATCACCACCACCAGGTCCACCGCCGCGGCCACCAGGTGCGCCTGCGACGGCACGCCGTTGCGCTGCGCCAGCCGGTCCAGCCGCTCGAGCGCCCCCACCGCGTCCGTCGCATGCACCGTCGCCACCCCGCCGGGATGCCCGGTCGACCAGGCGTCGAGCAGCTGCATCGCCGCCTTGTCCCGCACCTCGCCGATGACGATCCGGTCAGGGCTGGCGCGCAGCGTCAGCCGCACCAGCCCGGCAAGGTCCACCTCGTCGGTCGTCCGCAGCGCCAGCCGGTCCCGGGCGGCGCATTGCAGCTCGCGGGTGTCCTCGAGCACCACCACCCGGTCCCGCGGGCAGCGCTCGGCGATCTCGCGCAGCACCGCGTTGACCAGCGTCGTCTTGCCGCTGCGCGTGCCGCCGGCGACCAGCACGTTCTGCCGCTCCGCGACCGCCCGCCCCAGCGCCGCCCGGTGCGCCGGCGCCAGGACCCCCTGCCGCACGTACTCGTCGAGGCTCCACACCCGCGTCGCCGGCTTGCGCAGCACGAACACCGGCGCCGCCACCAGCGGCGGCACCAGCCCCTGCAGCCGCGCCTGCCGGAACAGCCCGTCGTCGGGCAGCTCCGCCTGGATCTGAGGATTGCCCCGCGTCAACTCCACCCGCTGGGAGTTGGCGACGGCGTTGAGGAACGACCGGATCTGCCCCTCCGCCAGCTCAATCGTCGAGCGCACCCGCCCGGCGCTCCGCCGGTCCAGCCACACCGCCCCGTCGCCGGCGTTGACGTAGATCTCCGTCACGTCGTCGTCGCCCAGCGCCGCCACCACCCCGGCCCCCAGGTGGCGCCGGATCGCTTCGGAGTGCTCCCCGCCGTCCTCGCGCATGCCCTCTCGAGCCCCCCTCGCCCTGCCAACCAGCGTCGTTCGAGAGGGACCCTAACAAGGCGACCATGGACTTGTCAACTTGCTCCCATTGATTACATTTTTCTAGACCAGCTTATTGCATGCAAACCGGAGTAATGCCATGAACGGGAGCCTTGCCCAGCAATCGGAGCCTTGCCAGCAATCGGAGCTTTACCAGCGAGCGGAGCCTTACCAGCAAACGGAGCCATACGAGCAAGCGGAGCCTTGCCAGCAAACCGGAGCCCTGCCAGCAACCGGTGCCGCACCAGGAACCTGAGCCCTGCCGTCCCTTGCGCCCTGCCCGCGGGCACCGGCGCCTCCGGTGTCCGCGGCAGCCGGCTGGTCGGATCGGAGGCGCGGTGCGGCCCACCGCGTGGCCGACGGCCGCGGCAGGCTCCTCATAGCCCGAGAGCAACGGGCGGGGCGAGCGTCAGGAAAGCGTGATGAGGATACCGGCCTCTTCGGCAAGCTCCATGACTCTGGCCAGGCCCGTGCCGACTCCGAGCGGGATGGGACCCTCGACGGACGAGAGGTCCTTCTCCGCCACGCGGTCGCCGAAGAACACCACCACGGCGGCGGGGTCGTTGAGCCTGGACGTCCATACCAGCCCCCCGGCTTGCGGGGCGGCCTGGTAAAGCGCCGCGGCCCACCGCACCGAGCGCGGGTACTGATCGGCCTCGGTCTCGATCAGCTCGCGACGTTGCAGGCGCAGCCGGCGAAGCCCGGTCCCGCGCAGCTCGACGAGCTTCACCTCCCGCCGCAGCCGCAGCAGCGACATGGCGCGAACCTCGAGCTCGGACTGGCGCTTGGTGCGCGGGCCTCCCCGCAGCGGCACGTCCCGGAAGACGGTCTCGGCCACTGCGCCCTGCCAGGTGCTGGCCGCATAGAGCGTCGGGACAGGCTTGCCGGCCGCTCCCGGGAAGGGGTGAAAGCGGCCGCTGTCCACGCCGGGATTGAACTCCGCCGGGCGCCGGTCGAGCTTGTGCACGCGCCACAGCTCCGTTCCGCCGGGCCACACCTGCACCAGCGGATCGAGAGTCGCAGGATCGGGAGGCTCGGGGACCTCCGGGTCAGTCAAACGCCTCGGCCTCCTGACGCGCCGCCGCCGCCACGGCCTCCGGCGCAGACCTGAGGAGATCCACCGGCCGCTTCGCCCCGAGCCAGCCGTTGGCGCTCGTGAACCACAGCGCGGTCTGCCACCCCGCGGCCCTCGGCCCGAACGCCGCCAGCACCTCGGCCACGACCGGCTTGGCCTGGCCGTCCTCGGCAAACTGGAACGCGGGGAACAGGCTCTGGCCACCGGCCTCGACCGCGAAGATCCTGCCCTGCGCCTTCCAGCGGTTGGCGAGGGCGGCCCGGTTGCTGGCGCGCGAGCCGACCAGCTCCGCCACCTGCTTGCTGGTGAGCGCCCCGAACTCGGCCAGGAAGGCCCGGCGCGCCTCGGCGTTGCGCCGCAGCTGCATGACCTCCGCCGCGGATGGCTCTTCGGCGGGCAAGAGGAAGTGCCGCAGCAGCTGCCGGCTCCGCACCTTGCTGTGGTAGAGCCGGCGGGTCAGCGTCACCGCGTCCTCGAGCAGCGCGGCATCGTCCGCGGTGATGACCACGGCACCCCCTTTCACCGCGGCGCCGGCCTGGCCATGCTCGCTGGCGAAGCGACGCCGCTCGGCGTCGCGAAGGGGGGTGACGACGAGATGGGTCGTGGCCATGCGATGATCTCCCGGGTGATGTTGATGATCAGGCGCAGTCGATCACCCAGATCACTTTACTCCCGATGCCTCTCCCCAGGCAACCGCACCACCGGCTATCTCCCCGCCACCCCCTCCGACCCCTCCGGCGCCCGGATCCCCGCCCGCCGCGCCAGCTCCGGGTCGCGGAAGTACGGCACCCGCGCCCCGCGGATCGGCGCGCATCCCGCCACGTACACCAGCGCCTCGTCCTCCGGCAGCCGCCGCACCTCGTCCGGCGACAGCAGCGGCCGGCCCGCCTCGGTCTCGCTGTCGCTGCGCCGGCCGCCGAAGACGCTGCGGTTGCGGCTCTCCCGCCGGTACTCCACCGTCCGCGTGCCGGTCATCTCCGACAGCAGCTTCGCCGTCACCAGGTCGTTGGCGCCGTAGGCGATCTGCACCCCGCAGTTGGCGCCGATGCTCTGGTGCTGGCCGTAGATCTGGAACAGCTGCTCGAGCGACTGGATCGACAGGAACACCCGCACCTCGTAGCCGCGGAAAAAGCCGATGCCGCGGTGCATGAAATCGAGCTTCCCCAGCGCGGTGAACTCGTCGAGCATCAGCAGCACCGGCCGCCGTCCCGGCCGCAGCTCCCGGGTCAGCTGCCGCGTGATCTGGTTGAGCACGATGCGCAGCAGCGGCCGCATGCGGTCCAGATCCGCCGGCGCCACCGTCAGGTAGACCGACACCGCCTTCTCGCCGCCGATCAGGTCCTCGCCGCGGAAGTCGCTGCGCGCCGTGTTGGCGCAGACCAGCGGGTCCTCGAACAGCACCAGCTTCGCCTGCGCCGTCGCCTGCACCCCGCTCGCCGTCCGCTCGTCCATGCCCAGCAGCCGGCCCGCGGCGCTGGCCACCGTCGGGTGCGTCCGGCTCGCCTCGCCGGCAGCGTCCTGCCAGCCGCGCCGGCCCTCCGGATCGTGCTCCGTGCTCCGCATCGCCTCCCAGGTCTCGGCCGGCCGGGGCGAGCTCAGCAGCCGCAGGCAGCTCCCGAGCGACGGCTTCGCCTCGGTGTACAGCGCGTGCAGGATCACCCCGGTCAGCAGCGCCCGCGCCGACTCCTCGAAGAACCGCTCGCCGCTCGGCTCCTTGCCCTCCGGGTTGACCAGGATGTCGGCCACGTCCTGCGCCGCCGCCACGTCCTCCGGCGACCGCGGGATCGCCAGCAGCGGGTTGTAGCCTGCCGAGCCCTCCCGCAGCGTCGGGTCGAAGCGGATGGCGATCTGCCCCGCCTCCCCCTGCCGGTACCCCGCCGTCTTCGCCCACAGCTCGCCCTTGATGTCGAAGGCCAGCAGCGACCCCTGCCAGCGCAGCAGCGTCGGGATCACCAGGCAGCTCGACTTGCCGGCGCCCGAGGGCGCGTAGACCAGCGCGTGCCGGTCCTTGCGGTCCACCAGCGCGCGCCGGCCCAGCCGGCCGACGACGATGCCGCCGGGGCCGCCAGCGAGCAGGCCGGCAGCCGCCACCTCCCGCACCGACGCCCAGTGGCTCGAGCCGTGGAGGTCGCCGACCCGCTGCAGCCGCTCCAGGCTCAGCATCCCGTAAGCGACCGTCGCGCCGAAGCATCCCAGCATGCCGCCGGCCCCGATCGCCAGCGCCGTCCGCCCCAGCGCCGCCAGGTGCGGCAGCCGTTCGTAGGCATGGCTCCACTCGATCACCCGCAGCGGGCTGTACAGCGGCCCCAGCGCCGCCACCAGCAAAGCCACCGCCACCGGCACCAGCGCCGGCGCCCGCCGCCGCCAGCCCGCCGCCAGCAGCATGCAGGCGCCGGTCGCAGCCACCGCCAGGAACGCAGCCAGAAACCACCGGTCCGGGTACCACGGCCGCACCAGCCAGGCCCGCCCCAGCCGCGCCGCGTAGCCCAGCCGCCAGGCCATGTAGCCGCTGCCGATCCAGCCCCCGTCCGCCGCGCCCAGCAGCAGCAGCGCCGCCATCCGCCACCCCACCGCCGCCCGCGCGCCCCGCGGCGCCGGCAGCCGGTACAGGCTCTCCTCGCGCTCGCCGCCGCTCATCGTCCACACCTCCCGGCCGTCACCGCCGTCTCTCCGCACCCGGCCCTGGCGCGGCCAGACCGAACCGGCGTGTCCCCGAAATCAGCGACGTGTCGTCTTCGCCGGCAACCGTCACCACGGCTGCGCCCGGCTCGTCGCCGCTTGGGGCGACGCATGGCGAGATCCAGGAAGCGAGCGACCACGACGACGACCGTCATCGCCCCGCCTCCATGCCGCCGCCGCCGATCGCCGCCAGGTGGAAACGGTGGAGCCGCAGCTCCGGGAAGCGGTCGTCGTTGGCGGCCAGCACCGGCATCAGCCAGCCGCGGATCGCCCCCGCCACCACCGGACCGAAGTAGCGGCTGTCGTAGGAGCGCGGGTGGAAGGGCGAGAACAGCCACACCTCGCCGGCCGCCAGCCGGCGGCGGCCGAAGGGCTGGTGCGCCAGCGGCCGCCCGGCGCTGTCGCGCGGCAGCGGCCGCGACCCGGCGACCGGCCGGCCATTCACCGCCAGCCCCGCCTCCCCGAACGCCACCTCGTCGCCGGCCACCGCCAGGACCAGCTTGCCGAGCGGCGCCACCCCGCGGCCGCCGCCGCCGGCGCCCGCCGGGCAGGGTCCCTCGCCCAGGTAGCCGCGCCGCCGCCCCAGCTCCGCGCCCGCCGCGGGCGGGCAGGCCAGCACCAGGTCGCCGCGCGCCGGCGCCCGCCCCAGCCAGCCACGCGGCACCTCGAGATACACCCCGCGCGGCAGGCTGCCGCTGGTGTTCACCCGGCCGGCCCCCAGCAGCACCGCCCCCACCACCACTGCCACCGTCCGCCGCCTCCACCGGAGCATCAGGCTGCGGAGCATCCGGAGAATTCGGAGTATCCGGCGCTTTCGGAGTAGCCGGCGCGATTCCAGAGCCGGGAGAGCATCCGGCGCCTGCGCGACATCCGGAGATCCCGGAGCATCACGAGGATTCGGCGCATCCCTGCGATTCGGAGCATCAGAAGCATTTGGAGCATCCGGAGCAACCGGAGCATCAGGAGCAACCGGAGCATCAGGAACTTCCGGGGCTTTCCGCGCAGGCGCAGTGCCGGAGATTCAGGAGCATCAGGACGATCCGGAGATCTCGGAGCATCGCGCGGCTTTGGGGCCATCCGGAGCATCCGGAGCCTGCGCAGCATCCGGAGATTCCGGAGCCTCGCCAGGTTCAGACCATCGCCCACGAGCGCCGCACCGCGAGCGCCGCGCGCCGGAAGCCGGCCCGATCGCACCGCCCCGCCACCACCGCGTCCCGCAGCTCCTGCAGGGCCGGCAGCCCCCGCTGCGTCTCGCCGGCGACGCCCAGGCTGCGGGCCAGCTTCAGCGTCTGTTCCAGCAGCTCGACGGCTTCCCCGGGCTTGCCCGCCACCACCTCCAGCTCCGCGCGGTCGATCGCCAGCACCGTCAGGTGGGCCCGCATGTTCAGCTCCGCGAAACCCTCCCAGGCCCGCTCGTACAATCGCCGCGCCCTCGGCAGCTCCCACAGCGACCGCTCGATCCTGCCCGCCAGCCAGGCGCGCGACATGTCCGCCACCATGCTGTCGCAGCGCTGGTAGAGCGTCGCGCTCTGCGCCACCTCCTCCCGTGCCGCCAGCCCCTGCCCGGCGTCGTTCAGATACCAGGCCAGGCTGTGATGCGCCGCCAGCGCGAGATCCGGGTCGCGCTCGCCGTCGATCTCCGGGATCGCCCGCCGGATCAGCCGCACCCCCAGCTCGGGATGGAAATGGCCGATGGCCTGCGCTCGCGCCACCAGCGACCGCGCCGCCAGGTGCAGGTCGCCGATGCAGCGGTACACCTGCTCGGCGCGGCGGAACGCCTCCACCGCCCACTCCCGCCGCCGGCGGGTCTGGAACAGGCTGCCGGCGTACTGCAGCAGCGCCCCTTGCAGCAGCGGATCGCCGCTGCCGGTGGCCAGCACCCTCGCCGCCAGGACCAGCAGCCTCGTCGCCTCGCGATACCGGCACATCAGCCGGTTGGCATCCGCGGCGATCGCCAGCGCCTCGCCCCGCAGATCGGCCAGCCGCTCCGAGCTGCGCTCGCCCCGATCGAGCCGCCCGGCGAGGGCAAGCGCCAGCTCGGCGATCGCCAGACCCTCCTGCGGCTCCCGCCAGACCCCCTCCCGGTAGTCGCGCAGCACCGCTTCTACCACACCGGCGGTCCGGTAGCGACGGGAGTTCAGCACCACCGTCGCCCGCCTTCCCGCCGGGCTCTCCCGCACCCCCGCCCACAGCGCCGCACCCACTGCCCGCTGCGCCTGCTCGGCACGAAACACCGTGGCGCTGCCGACCATCGCCGCGACGAACACGGCGTTGAACGCGGCATCCCCCGGCCACTCGCCAGCCTGCCGCTCCTGGCTCTCCCGAAACCGCGTCCGGCACGGAGCACAGCCCCCGGCCAGATGGCCGACGATGCGCCCGATCTGCTCATCCGTCAGCCGCCAGCCCAGCAGGTCCTCGAGGTCGTTGTCGTCCAGATGCCCGTCGTCGTCGATCCGCACAGGAACCCTCCCGAGATCTCGTTTCAGCATGAGAGTTGCTACGAGGACCCCTTTCCGGGACAGCCCCCTCAATGATTTAGCTCCACACTGATCGATTCTTCAATGCAGGAAGCAAGCGGCTCGCGCAGTGATCCAGCTGCCGGCCACCGAACAATGCGACTCCCCTTGGCGGTACTTGACCTGCCTCCCACGAGCCCCCAGCAACGTCCACCAGCTTCGTGGTCTCTCAAGAATCTATATAATTCTGCTGTGAGGCGCGGGATCCTACCAGGCAAGAGCACACGCCATGGCGCGAGCGCAGAAAGTGGGCGTCTGCGAGCACTGCAAGCAGCGCTTCGGGTATTACCTGATCCACAACGGATTCAACGAGTCAGCCTATGCGTACTGCGAGGCCTGCGGCACGACGGCCCTGTTGGACAGATGGAAAGTCCCCACGGGGACCGAGGTCGCCTTGTATCACCCAATCACGCCGGGGATTGAATCTCATCTCGCCAACTGTCCCTGCGGCGGTGCATTCAGAGCCGGCGCGAGTCCGAGATGTCCTCATTGTCGACAACCGCTCTCAGCGACTCAAGCAGCGGAGTACGTCGAGCGCCAGCCCGTACTCTTCACGGCACTTTGGCGTTGGCAGCTCCTATGGGTCCGCAAACATCGCCGCAAGTGGCAGTGGGAGCGCACATGGACGGGCGTGTACTGCATCATCATCGACAACCGCGTCGTGACTGATATTTGGAAGTCACCCCGGTGAGGAGCCGGGGTGCCTTCGCCCCCCGCTTCTCACGGGTGATTGTCGTTTGCCAGGCGAATCTGACTGATCACTGGAACATACGGCACTTCTGCTCAGGCTCGTGTTACCGCCGGTGGGGTCGGCTGCTGGCCGGCTGGCACACCCTCCGGTTCCTCCCGTTCCACCTCTTCGGATAAAATCCCCGACGTGCCCACACCCCGCCAGCGCTCCGGCCGCTCGACCATCTCGCTCCCGCCCGTGCTCCGCAAGAGCCTCGAAGAGCGCGGCGCCCGCGGCGACAAGAGCCACGGCCCCTTCAACTACACCAGCCAGCTCTCCCGCACCCTGGCGCGCTACGACACCGTGCTCGCCAGGAGCGATCCCCGCGCCACCGCCGCCATGCCGCCCGCTCACTACGAGCTGGTGCTCGACAGCCTGACCGACCCGCTGGAGCTCGCGGACTTCCACATCTCCCGCCTGGGCGAGTACCTCTTCGAACTTCGAGCCTTTCAGGCCCTGGCCCGTGAGCGCCAGCTCGACCCCCGGCAGGTCTGCGACGCCCTCAACGGCTATCCCTTCGCCGAAAAGCTGCACCTGGTGGACGCCGCCCAGGTCCGCCACGCCCCGCCCCAGACCGACGCCCCGCGCCGGCGCCGCTAGCCCGCGCAGTTTTCCCGCCGACAGCCGCCCGGCACCATGCGGCCCACCCACAGACCCGCGGAGCCGCGGGCCTGGGAGTGTCCTATTAGTGTTTTGGCGGCTCCCGCCGCCTTGACCTCCGCTACGGTCCTCCCTGAAAGGAGAGGACCGCTCCTTCCTGCATCAGACAGACGCCCCCGGCGGAAGGCGTAACCTATCTTGAGGTCAGAGACGACGCCATGGACTCCCCGATCACCACCCCGACCGCTCCGGCCTGTGGGGACCGATGTTCGGGAATCACCCTAGCCGCGCTTGAGGGTAGTTTAGCAGGCGCAGGGATGCGCTACACTTGGCTGCATGAGTCAACCACACGAGTTTGAGGTCGGTGACCGGGCGGTCTTCCAAGCCCGATTGTGCCGCGTGACGGAGAAGACACCCGGCAATGACGGACCGATCTACCGCGTCAATGACGGCAAGATTGATGTTCCCCAGGTCCGCGGGTCCGAGTTGCGAGCCGTACAGTCGCCGCCGGGCAAGCGCTAGCCGCAGGGGCGGCGGGAAAGGAGCCAGTCTTGGGCAAAATGACAGCTTCAATGGCCCGCAACGCGATTCGGAGGGCGCTTCGCGGCGTCCTCGATCGCTACCCAACTCCGGGCACGGTGGCGGAGCTTTGGGATCACTTTGACGCCAGCTGTGCCTACTGTGGCGATCCCCTTGAGCGGGAGCTGCGGGAGGGCCACGCGGATCATCTTGTGGCCACCGCGGCCGGAGGCACTAACCACCCCTCCAATTTCGTCCTGGCATGTGGCAGGTGCAACGGCGATGAGAAGCTCGATAGCGATTGGAAGAGCTTTCTGGAACTGAAGTGCGCCGACGAAGAACCGACGATGCTTTCCGCACGTCACGAGCGGATTCTCGAATGGGTCCGCAGTCAGGGCGGGGCGCCACCCCAGCCAGACCAGGCGGCAAAGGCGAGGATCGAAGCACGGATCGACTCGGCAATAGACGCCTTCAATGCCGCCCACAACGAACTGCTCACCATCCGTGAACAAGGGGCCTAGCCGACCCCGCCGCCACCGACCCCAGCCACCAACACCGTCTTTGGACACCACCGTGGACCTCTCTGCCTGGACCCTGCGACCACGCTCTGTTATGGTAAGAGCCAATGACGAGCCTTGCCGCGACCATCGTCCACCGCCCAATGCCGGAGCCCCGGCCGGACCTGCCGGCACCGTCGCTCATCGCCATGCGCCGGGTCGGCACCCTCGCCGCTCGCTGAATCGCCGGCCCCCTCCCCGCGACCATGCACCGGCCGCTCGCTCCCACCGACAGCTCGGAGTTCCGCGACTTCCTGCAGACCGCCAAACCCAAGATCCGCCGCATGCTGATGGCCTATGGCGTCCCGCTCGCCGATGCCGGCGACGTCGCCCAGGACGCCCTGCTCGTCTTCGTGCGCGACCGCCATCGGCTCGACGAGATCGCCAATCACGAAGCCTGGCTGCTCGGCATCCTGCGCCTGACCATCTACCAGTACTTTCGCCGCCAGCTGCGCGACCGCCTCCTCCGCGACAGCCTGGCGCTCGCCTTCGCCGCGGTCGAGGTCGTGCCGCAGGAGCATCAGGATTCCGCCCACGACCTCGCGGCCCTCACCGCCGCCCTGGGCGAGCGCGACCGTCTGGCCCTCTGGCTGCACTACGGCCTCGAGCTCGGGCCGCGGGACGCCGCCGGTGCCCTGGGCTGCCAGCCCGACTCGGTGCGCAAGCTCGCGCAGCGCGCCCTCGCGCGGGTGCGCCGGCGGCTCGCGTCGGCGGCGGCTCCCGCGATCCCGCCGCCACCGCCCGGCCTGACGCCCACAACGACTGCGAGTCACCAACCATGATCAAGCGCCAGCCCTCCGACCGCCTCATCATCACCCTCCCATCGGGGGTCATCGATCGCCTCCGCACCCGCGGCGCGCGCAGCGACCGCTACCACGGCCCCTACAACCTCACCCAGCAGCTCAGCCGGACCCTCGAGCTCTACGAGTCGGTCGTCATCCGCAGCGACCCGCGCGCCACTCGCGGCCTGCCCGAGGACCACTACGACCTGATTCTCGAGCACCTGCACGAGCCGCAGGATCTCGAGACCTTCCAGATCCACCACCTCGGCGAGTACCTCGTCGAGACCACGGACTTTGCCGCCCGCGCCCGCGACCTCGGCGCCGACCCCGCCGCGCTTGCCGCCGCCATCACCGCCTACACCTACGCCGAAAAGCTGCACCTGGTGGACGCCGCCCAGATCCGCAACGCGCCGCCACGGAAGCGCGACCGCGCGCGCTGAGGCGCCGGCCTCGGGCGGAGGCCGCGATCGGGGGCCTGGACCCTGCGACCAGACTGTACTATGGTTTCGACCATGGAACTCGGCAGATGGGCTGCTCCGACCATGCGCCACGGCGGACCGGACCGGACGACGCGACCGTGAGAGTCATCGCCATCGCCAACCAAAAGGGCGGCACCGGCAAGACCACCACCGCCGTCAACCTGGCCGCCGCCCTCGGGCGGCTCGACCGCCGCGTCCTGCTCCTCGATCTCGACCCGCAGGCCAGCGCCAGCGCCTGGCTCGCCGCCCGCGACGCCGGCGCCGGCCTGCTCGACGCCCTGATCGCCGACGACGGCGGCTCCCTCGCCGGCCTGGTTCGGCCCACCCCGGCCCAGGGCGTCGAGCTCATCCCCTCCTCGCCTCAGCTGGCGCGCGCCGAGCGTCTCCTCGGCCAGGTCCTCGGCGGCGAGAAGAGCCTCCTCGCCCTGCTGCGCGGGCTGGCCCCCGACCGCTGGGACTACCTGCTCATCGACTGCCCGCCGGCGCTCGGCCTGCTCACCGTCAACGCCCTCGCCGCCGCCGGCGAGCTGCTGGTGCCCGTCGAGGCCTCGCTGATGGCGGTCGCCGGCGTCGCCGGCCTGATGCAGACCGTCACCCGGGCGCGCCGCTACCTCAACGCCGGCCTCGCCATCGCCGGCATCGTCGCCTGCCGCGTCGACACCCGCACCGTGCTGGCGCGCGACGTGGTGGCGGCGCTGCGGGCAAGCTTCCCCGACCTGGCGCTGGAAACCGTCATCCGCGACACCGTCCGCCTCCGCGAAGCCTGGGGACACCGCGCCCCGATCGACCTCTACGCGCCGGCGAGCCACGCCGCCGCGGACTACCGCTCCCTGGCCCTCGAGATCGCCCGCCAGGAGCCACGCCATGCCATCCTCGCCTAAGCGCCGCCCCCACCGCGACGTCCTCGACGACCTCCTCGGGGCGCCCACCGACCCGCCGGCCCCGCCGGCGCCCGCACCCGCACCCGCACCCGCACCTTCACCCTCAGACATCGCGCCCAACCGCCCGCACCCGACCGCCAGACCGCGCCCGACTGCCAGGTCCGCGGCAGCCGCCCAACCGCGGCCAGCCGTCAGGGCCGCGGCACCCGCTGTGCAGCGCTTCACCATCAATCTTCCCGCCGCCCTCATCGACCGCGCCCGCGACGCCGTCTACCACTCGCCGGGCCTCACCCTTGCGGCCCTCGCCGCCGCCGCGCTCAACCGCGAGATTGATCGGCTCGAGAGGCAGCATGGCCAACCGTTCCCGGCCCGCCCCGGGCCGCTCCGCACCGGCCGCCCGGTCCAGTAGGCGCGGCACCGCCGCCGCCAGGCCCGCGCGCCATCGCCGAACCGCTCAGCCTCACCGCCCCAACACCGCCGAGGTACCCCGCGTGAGCCAACGTCGCCCTCCCGACCGCCTCATCATCACCATCCCGCCGGCGATCCTCGATCACCTGCGCCGCCGCGGCGGGCGCAGCGACCGCACCCACGGCCCCCTCAACTACACCCGGCTGCTCACCCGCCACCTCGAGCTCTACCTCTGCCTCCTCCGGCGCAGCGACCCCCGCCTCACCCGCGCCCTGCCGGCGGACCAGTACGAGCTCATCCTGGAGCTCCTCGCCGAGCCGCTGGAGCTCGAGCCGTTCCACATCCACCGCCTCGGCGACTACCTCGCGGACCGGCCGGACTTTCTCACCCGCACCCGCGAGGCCGGCATCGACGCCGCCGAGCTCGCCGCGGCCGTCGCCGCCTGCTCCTTCGCCGAAAAGCTCCACCTGGCGGACGCCGCCCAGATCCGCCACGCACCCCGCCCTCCCCACCCGCCGCCGCCCGCAAGCTGACGCCACCGATCCGGCCCCCAGCTCAGGCGCCGAATCCCTCAGCCCTCACCCCTGGCACCCTGGGCGCGCCGCTGCCGCTCCCACCCCTCCAGCACGTGGTCCAGCGCCTGCGCCGCGATCTCCTCGGCCCGGACCCCCTCCGCCGCCGCCATCGCCTCGATCCCGGCCACCGTCGCCGCACTCAGCCGCCACGTCACCCGCACCGGCTTCTGGGCCCGCAATCTGTCGAACTTGAACGCCATGCCGTCTCCTCATCGTACTTCGTGGTCTAGACCATGATACATGCTGGCATTTGGCTCCACAATGGGCTACGCTGAAGAGGGTTGGGGCAAGGAGCCAGATAGGGGGATGTCAACTTCGTTGACATCCCGGCTTTCTCGCCTACGGCTCGAAAGCCAGGCGGCGCATGGCCAGAATCAAGCACGTTGGCGTCCGGCTCACCGCCGCCGAGTTCCTGCGCGTTGCCCTCGCCGCCGAGGCCCTCGACATGCGCCCGGCCGCCTGGGTCCGGCATCAGGCCATCCGCGCCGCGCTCTCGACCTCCGAGCCCCCGGCCAGCTGCCGAACCCCGGCCCCGGCGAGCACCGAGGACGCCCTCGCCAGGCTCACCCGCACCGCCGGCACCCGCTTCACCGACCGGCAGTTCGCAGCCCTCGCCGAGCATGCCCTCGCCTGCGGCCTGCCCGTCGCCGCCTTCATCCGCCAGGTCGTCCTCGGCGTCACCCCGGTCGCCCGCCGCCCCCTCGCCCACGCGGCCATCGTCGCCATCAACCGGGTGGGCAACAACCTCAACCAGCTCGTCCACCTGGCCCACACCGGCGTCGTCCTGGCACCCGACCTCCTGCGCGCGCTCACCGCCGTCCTGGCCGAGATCCGCGCCCTGCGCGACGCGCTGCTCGACGCCGCCGGCCCCGCCTCCTCGGAGCCCGGCGAGTGATCGTCTTCAAGGGTGGCGCCCGCTCCGCCACCGGCACCCGCACCGGCCTCGGCAAGGGCTTCGGCGGGCTCGTCTCCTACCTTCTGCGCGGCTCCCGCGAGGTGCCCAACCTCGACCGCGTCGCCTGGATCGCCTCCCGCCACCTCGACGGCGAGGACGACCCGGCGCGCGCCGCCCGGATCATGCGCATCCATGCCGGCCAGAACCCGCGCGTCGAGAGGCCCGTCTACCACTTTGGCCTCAGCCTCTACCCCGGCGAGCACCTCACTCCCGAGCAGTGGAACCAGGTCCTGGACCGGGTGCTCCGCCGCATGGGTCTCGAGGCCCACCAGGCGCTGGTCATCGCCCACCGCGACACTGCCAAGGAGCACGTCCACCTCGTCGTCAACCGCGTCGGTCCGAATGGTCGCGCCTGGGATCCCCGGCGCGACATGGTCAAGGCCCGCGACGCCATCCGCCGCATCGAGATCGACCTCGGCCTGGTCCGCACCGGCGCCCGCGACCTGCCGGTGCCGGAGCTCACCCCCGGCGCCCACCACGAGGCCCTGCGCACCGGCCTGCAGCCCCTCGCCGACCGCGTCCGCGAGCAGGCCGGCGCCGCCTTCGCGGTGGCCACCGGCTGGGCCGATCTCGAGCAGCGCCTCGCCGCCAGCGGCTTCCGGCTCGAGCCCGCCGCCAGGGGCTCGGGGCTCCTGGTCAGCGACGGCGCGCGCGCCACCTCCCTCTCCCGCGTCGACCGTTCCCTGAGCGGCCCCAAGCTCGCCGACCGCTTCGGCGAGACCTTCCGCGCCCACCGCCTGGCGCATCCCGAGCCGCCCGCCGTCCGCGTCCCCGGACACGCCGCCTTCCGGCCCGCCGGCACCCTCGAGCGCCGCGCCGCGGTGCTGCTCGACCGCGTCACCGAGACCCGCGCCACCTTCACCGAGGCCGACCTCCGCCGCGCCGCCTTCCACCAGCCGCAGCCCGCGGCCCTGGTCCGCGAGGCCCTGCGCTCCGACCAGGTCCTCGAGCTCGGGCAGGACGCGCGCGGCGACACTCGCTACACCACCCGCGAGTACTTCGAGTCCGAGGCCCAGCTGCTCGCCGCGGCAACCAGCCTGGCGTCCCGCGACCGCCTCCGCCTCGCCCCCGACTCCCTCGTCCCGATCCTCGACCGCGCCGCCCCCGGTCTCTCCACCGAGCAGCGCGCCGCCGTCCTCCATGCCACCGCCGGCCCCGACCTCGCCCAGGTCGTCGGCCGCGCCGGCGCCGGCAAGACCACCGCCGCGCGCACCATCGCCGCGGCCTATCGGGAGCAGGGCTTCGAGGTGAGCGGCGCCGCCCTGGCCGGCAAGGCGGCGGAGGTGCTGCAGACCGAGACTGGCGTGCCCTCCCGCACCCTCGCCAGCCTCGAGCTCGCCTGGGCCGCCGGCGCCGACCAGCTCCACGCCCGCGCCGTTCTGCTCATCGACGAGGCCGGCATGATCGACGTCCGCCAGCTCGGCCGCATCCTCGCCCAGGCCGAGGAGCGCGGCGCCAAGGTCGTGCTGCTGGGCGACCCCGACCAGCTCAAGGCGATCGCCGCCGGCGACGCCTTCCGCGGCCTCCTCGAGCACCACCCGAGCGCCCGCATCGACACCATCCGCCGCCAGCACGAGCCCTGGCAGCGCGAGGCCTCCGAGCACCTCGCCGGCGGCCGCGTCGCCACCGCCCTCGACACCTACGAGGAGGCCGGCCGCCTCCACTGGAGCGACGGCCGCGCCGCCGCCCAGGCCGATCTCCTCCGCGCCTGGCAGCACGATCGCGGCCAGGATCCTGCCGGCAGCCAGCTGATCCTCGCCTACCGCAACGTCGAGGTGGCCCAGCTCAACGACGCCGTGCGCGCCATCCGCACCGCCGCCGGCGAGCTCGGCCCCACCGTCCGGGTCGGCACGATCGACCTCGCCGCCGGCGACCGCGTCGTCTTCCTGCGCAACGACAACCAGGGCCGCGACGTTGTCAACCTCGACGCCGCCACCGTCCGCGGCGTCCGCAACGGCACCCTCGGCACGGTCGTCGCGGCAGAGCCCAATCGTCTCGCCGTCCGGCTCGACGACGGCCGCACCGTCGCCTTCGATCCCGCCCGCTACAACGCCGTCGCCCATGGCTACGCCGTCACCGTCCACAAGTCCCAGGGTGCCACCATGGACCGCGTCTACGTCCTCGCCGATCCGGTGATGAACCGCAACGCCGCCTACGTCGCCCTCACCCGTCACCGCGGCGCCCTCGACCTCTTCGCCGACCGCGAGACCTTCCCCACCCGCGACCACCTCGACAGGGCCCTCTCGCGCGCCGCCAACAAGGATCTCGCCAGCGACTACGCCGCGGCAGACGTCCGCCGCGTTGTCACCCGCGCGCAGCATTTCGAAGTCAAAACGAACCAGGCGGCTCGAGAGCAGCGCCCTCTCCGCGAGGCCGCGGCAGCGCTCGACGACCTGCGTCGCGCCAGGCTCCGGGTGGTCGCCGCACGCCGCTCGGTCGCCCGCGCCGCGGCCGATGTCTATGCAGATCCCGCCAGGGCCATCCGGGCGCTTCTCCCCGATCCTGCCGCCGCCGATCGCATTCGCCAGGGGAAGCTCCGGGCCTACGGCGAACTTCGCGGCCGCACCGCGCCCCTCGACCGCCGCAAGCGCTCGCCCGCCCTTCAGTCCGTCCCTGCCCTGACCGGCCGCCTCGACGCTTACCACCGCACTCTCGCGGCCCTCCGGGCTGCCAAGCAGGCCGTCCTTTCCCTGCCGCTGGCTAGCGCTAGCTCGCGGTCCGATTGCCATCAGCGCACAACCGACAACGCCCACACCCTGGCCACCCGGGTGCCCCGCATGCGGCAGGTCCGCCGCGAGCTCGATCGCATCACCGCCACCCTCCGCACCCATGAGCGGGCATCGCGCAGCGCCAAGGATGCCCTCGAAACCGCGCTCCGCGGCATAAGCAGGCAGGCGGTCCACAGCGCCCTCCGCCTGCTGCCGCCGAAGGTTGCGCTGCCCGTCGGGGTGGCCATGCGCGCAATAACCAGAGGCATTGACCGCTACCTCGATCTGGTCCTTGGGCGCTAGCATGAGCACCTCACGCCTCTGGGGTGGCCAGGTCGGTCACAGACCTGCAATTGATCAGCGGAACCGCCGCCGGTCCCGTGGCAGTGCCGTAATTGGAGCGCACTTCCCGCGCTGGCCCTTGAATTCGTCAGCGAGCCCCCTTTTCACTAGCAGAGATGGCTCCTTCTCTCCCCACACCTGCGTGGAATCAATGGCCCTATTTGCATATGCGCTCATTGCGCCATTGCAACTTCCTTGACTCCGCGGCTGCAATTGACCATATTGCCTCAGGTAGGCAGCGGCTAATAGAACATTTTCGCCTTTCATGAATACCCACACTACCCGAATCGATCCAGCCGATCTTTCGTTTGGCGCACCTGCTGCCGAAAGAGAGGAGCACCTCGATAGATACTTCTTCGAATCTGAATCCTTTCGCCGCCTCAGGTATGGCGACAAGACAATTGTCCTTGGAAATCGAGGGGCGGGCAAGACTGCGATTCTAAAGGCGCTGGCTGCAAGACTCCGCGGCAGCGCGACAGTACTGGAACTCGCACCTGATGACTACTCGTATGGCATCCTTGAAACCACCCTGCGGAGGGAAGAGGATGGAGCATGGGCAAAGCAGGCTGCATACGCGGCCGCCTGGAGATACATCATATATCTGTCTGCCATGAAGGCAGTTACCAAAACTGGCTCTCGCCTGAAACACGGCGCAGCAGGCAAGCTGTATAACTACTTACGAGACAATCACGCCAACATGGACGTGAATCCAATTGGCATGCTGATATCATTTATTAAACGGCTTGAGGGCATCAAACTAGGAAAGTTCGAGGCTGGTGTCAAGGCACGGGAGCTCGCCCGGTTATATCGACTTGAGGAGCTTACAACTCCGGTTAGTCACCTAGCTATACTGGCGCGGACCAAGCCTGTAATCGTTCTTGTTGACGAGTTGGATCGCGGCTGGGACAACTCGGAGGATGCGCGGGCCTTTGTAGCAGGTCTTTTCAATGCTTCCATGCTAATAAACAATGAACAAAACGGCGTTCGGGTAATTCTATCGCTTCGCCTCGAGCTTTACCGAAGCATCCCAGCTCTATTCGACGACGCTCAAAAATATCGCGACACCATTGAGTTCCTCGTATGGGATGAACAAAGCCTCTTGGAGATGATAGCGAAGAGATTGCGCGTTTCTGTCCCGGAGTTAAACTTTCTACAGGCGGAACACCTCTGGAACAGGGTCTTCTCTGAGACTCTAACGGATCGGCAGGGCAAGTCGTTTAAATATCTTGTGGACCGCACTCTCTATCGCCCTCGCGAGCTAATACAGTTTTGCGAACTAGTTCGCGATCTCGCATTGAAGAGGTCTTTACTGCCTCCTTTTAATTACGACCTCATAAGCTCCGTTGAGCCTCTTCATTCTGAGGCCCGCCTAAAGGATACAGCTGCTGAATATAGGTTTGAGTTTCCTGGCCTTGACGATATCTTTGAGACCTTTCGCGGCATGCCGATTTCGTTCTCAAGAGATGCTTTGGAATACCACTGTCTTCGAATTTGTGAACGAGAGCTAAGCGCTCCAGGTGCTGAGTCATGGTGTCTTGCCATTGATCCCGGGAGGCTGATCGACCTTCTCTGGCGAGTTGGCTTTTTGCGGGCCGAGCCCTTTGGAAGTCTCGGACGAGGCCATGCAGCAAAGAGTGGTTACCTGGGACCTCATCAAGCCTTCAGTCTCAGTGTCTCCAATAGCAGGCGATTTGATATTCACCCAATGTTTAGAGCCCATCTCGGTATGAAAAGAGGCACAAATCGCCTGTAAGGTCCCCTGTGGGCTTCCACTCGCCCACGACAGCCAGACGTCCGACCAGGCTCGTCGGGTCGTTCTCTGTGACGGCGAAGCGGCCGTGAACCCAGGTCCCAACGCGCCATTAGGGCTAGATATCAGATATCCACTCCAAAACGGTTCCTGAGACTCTCCATGAGGCGGACTCCTTCGTGATTATCTGGATCAAATTCCAGAATCTTTCTAACCAGCCTGGCGCAGTCAGTCACATAAACCTTGTAAGTTTCATCGGATTCCGAGAAGCGACTGACTGCGAGATCAAACAGAGTCCTCGCCCACTTCATCATCACAAATACGTTCGTCCTATCTGCGTTGTGTGCCTTGCCAAATTCAGCGCTGGCTTTGTTAAGGTCGTCTATACCCAAATAAAAAAGACCGTACAGCAGCCGGAACTGAGCTTCATCGGCTCGACTCTTAATCCCAGCTTCCTGCAGTCGCTCAAGCACCTGATGAGCTTCCTTAACGCCATCGCGCTTAATCGCAAGCGCAGCCAATGCCCGAATACCTTCTGGATTGGGTTTGTCCTGCTGAAGCACCGACTCAAGGATCGTCGCCGCTAGCTCTAGCTTATCGTCCAGCAGGTAGGCAATGCCCAACTGTGTCCTAATGGCGTCAAGAGCCGCTCTCCCTCTTGCCTCGACCTTAAAATAGAACTCCTCGCCGGCATGAAGTACATCTATCGCCTCATCCAACTTGCCACTGCGTATTAGCGTCCTACCAAGATAGAAAAATGGCCAAGGATTCTTCTCTGTCAGCTGCGCAGCCTTCCTCAGCACCGTCTCGGCAGCAGGGAAGTTCCCTCTCCGAAGATGCAGACGACCCTCCACAATCATAATGCTCACATCCTCAACAGCAGAAGACCGAGCAATGCTGACAAGTTGCTCTGTAATTTCATCTTGGAACTGAGTGAGCGTGATCTTCGAAAGCTCCGCCAGGAGTGAAGTGTCCCTCGGATTCCGCTTAAAGACCTCTCGTGCAAAGGAAAGAGCCGCATCGAAGTTATTACGCCTCGCCTCCACCTGCGCGGCAAGCCGAAGGATATCCAGCGACTGCTTCGCTCTCGCAAGTGGCGCGAGGATCGCCGCCGCCTCGTCGTATCGTTGCTGCGCGTAAAACTCCTGCGCCGTTGCAACAGCACCATCTACCAGGCCTGTCGATACCGGAGACTCAATCCCCCCTAGAGCCGCGTGATACTCTGCCTCGACAGCTAGGCCCACAGCACCGCCATCGCTTTCTTGCACCATGCGAGCGAGAGCCTGCGCTGCAGCCGCATGAAATGATTTCAGCACGTCGGGCGGAACTTCAGAGGAGTCAAAGTAGTCGCGCAGTACGGAGGCAACCTCAACCCAACCGTTTGGGCCGACCTCTACAGCACCCATGGCAATGAGCTCTCGAAGGCTGGGGCCAGCTGCAAACGGTACTGATTCCAGTATGACGGCACGCGGAACGCCTGACCGCGCTACGCAAAGAAGTCGCATGACAGTCGCCTGATCATCCGTGAGCTTCAATCCCCGAACCAGTTCTTCGAGAAAATGCAAAAAGAAACCGCGACGATCCCTTAGGGAAGCGAGCAAAGCATCGACACCTTCCTCGTATGACACGTCAGCCGCCAGCGCGATGGCAACAGGATGACCACCAAGTTTGTCGACGATAGTGCTCTTCTCGCGATCGCCGACAACGCTTGGGAGAAGGTTGACACGGCGTAACTGCGCATCGAAGAGTGCAACCCCAAATCTATTCGCCTCCTTGCTGAGGCCCCTAACATGCAGCTTTGCCCTTGAAGCAGGATGCCCTAGCGCCAGGGGCAGCTCATGGCGCGACTCTATAATGATTTTCGTTCGCGTCGCATCAGCAGAATCCAACAGCGCTGCGATTACAGACGGGAAACGCGCATCTCGCCAGGCATCTCGATCCAAGAGATAGTGTGCGCCTTCAAGTATCAAGACACGAATTGATCTCAACGCGGCCCGCAAGGCTGGACCACTGGCGACTTGGGCAGGATCGCTGTAGGGTGGTCGTGGCTGGCCTCCACCATACTGAAGCACAGAGTAGAGGATATAATCCACTGAGGAGGTATCAGTAAGAATGATCCTGAGTGTGGCTGATATTCCAGATTGCGTAAGGGCTTTCTTAAGAGTCGAGGTTTTCCCAATCCCGTTAAGACCGGTAACTTCCAGAACTAGCTGAGTCGGTTCGTCTAGAAAGAGATGAACGGAAGAGGTTTCGCGCTCACGGTCGACTATTGCGATGGCATAGTCTTCAGCCTTTGCCTTGGTATCATCGGGCGCCTGTGCTCCCATCCGGCGATTGCACTCGGCGAGATATTGCATAAAAGGAATCGCCACCTCCTCCTTTTGCGTCAAGGAGGATCCGAGGAGCGGAGTAAGGTAGCGTGAACATCTAGAGCTCAGTTGGGCTTCGAGTTCGCGAAGCGAAGAGAGCCCAGGAAGGATACAATCTCGGCCTAGTTCCCGCCACAACTCTTCCGACGGAAGTCCACGTGCCTCCACAGTCAGAAGTTGATCGAGACGGACACGTTGCAACGTTTCCAAAGGCCTGCGCAACAGCTCCTCTAGCTGTGCAGCGCGCGCTGTTGACTGGCCGAGTTCCCGCACCTCAGCCATTTGCCGAGCTGCTTCACTTGCGGGATGGTGCTCACCAACGATAGAGGCAAGCAACACAAGCCGCATTGATACCCCCGGCACCGCCGTACCCACCTCTACCGCGGTCACGTCGAGATCGATGTCTGCCACGAGGATAGCATCGCCTGCCGGAAGGCCGTTGGGCAAAGTCTCGTGAAGCCAACTCGACATCCTGTTGTCGAGAGCTGTCGCGATTGAGCTTCCACCAAAGGCGCCATCGTTGCAGAACGCCACTGCCTTCTTGTTTCGCACTTGGGTTGAAATGAATGCGCCGAACTGGGTGGGCCTTGAATCATAGGCCAAAAGGCCCACTACGTCATAGGGCTTAGCGACCGTGGAAAGCTGTAGTGCTTCCGAGCATATCATTGGCAATAGTTCGAAAATATGCTGAGGTGCACCAGAAGAAAATGGCCTCAGTGAGGGTGTGGCCGGCAAAACCGTGGAGCTGGTGGAAGTCTCGAACGGAGAAGCATGGCGCTTGGGGATAATGACTGCGTGCCCCGTTCTAATTAATGGTAGGACATTTGATGACTGATACTTGAATAACTGCCTCATGCCTTTTGCGTCTAAGCCAATCGCCCTGTAGCATTCTTGGGCGTGTGGCGTTCTCCGAGGAGTATGCGTACCAGCCAGGACGGTTGCTCCAGTTTTCGACGACCACTCGCCAACGCTTGGTAGAAGCTCGATCGGAATTGAGCCTTCTGGAAGTAGGACAAGGTCAGGAAGGGGCGCGACGGTCTCTAGGAATGTCAACACGCTGGCGATGCGAACTTGATTCCACCCAAGATAGTGTTCTAGGCAGCCTTGCTGAAGCGATATTACATCGATTCCTCTGGCACCGAGTTTCGCGAGCGATGGTTTGTTGTGTGCCGGAACGAAGGGTTCCTCGAGGAGGGCAGCTGCGCCGAAATACAGCGCCGGATGCGATTCGAGCTGGCAGATTGCAATCCTAACGGTCTTCACTCTAAACCTCTGATTGGATTCCGTGCTTGCCGCCGCCTGGCCGCCTCGGACATTTCCAGCATCCTACCAAATCTCTGCTGGACCCGGATTCGGTGCTTCCTGCTGCCGGAAATACTAAAGCCTTCCCCTGCACCAGCTCGGATCGGGAAGCATATTCGGATTCCGAGCCTGCTACACCGTCACCCGCACCCCATCGAACCGCCGCAAGCTGAACCCCGCGAACACCTCGTTCCCGGTCAGCTTCATCTCCCGCAGCACCGCCACCGCCACCTGCTCCCCCAGCTCGAGCCCACCGCCAGCGTCCGACCGCCAGTGGATGCCGGCGAAGTTCCGCCCCATGGCGATGTTCCAGGCCAGTTTGTCCAACTCGCCGCCAATCGTCAGCGGCGGCCCGGCATACGGGCGCAACGCCAACCCGTCGGGCGCCGGCATCACCGGATTAGGCACCAGGTACGACTCGTCGTAGAACGCCTTGAGCACCGTCACCCCGGCGCCGGCGATCACCGCGTGCGCCGCCGGGTAGGACGGATGCAGCGGGCAGCCCTCGGGATAGGCCTGCGGTAGCAGTGCCGTGCCATGCCGCCTCACCACCTCGCCGACTCCGCCGGACGTCAGCAGCTCCTCCGGGATCGGATACTGGCGACCTCCGGCACGCTGTACCTCCACCCGCCCGGCATACTCCTCCGGCCGCAGCCTCCGGTGCACGCACCACTTCTGGTACCAGGAGGTGGTGAGCGCGACCTGGGTGACCACGGCCAGGAGATAGAACAGATAGGGAGCGCCGAAGGTGGTGAACCCCGACTGGGTGCGGGAGTGCTTGTAGGGGTTGCCGCCGTTGGGCAGGGCTCCGATCTTTTGCAGGATCAGGCAGGCGTCGAGCGCCCCCTGGTAGCTGAAGTCGCGGTGCACGAACTCGCCGAGGTCGCGGCCGTTGCGCAGGTGGCGCGGGTGCTCGTCGAAGCGGTTGACGCCGGCGATGGCACCGTTCTGGACTGCCAGCCACTCGTCGGCCTTGACCAGGAAGTCGCCCCCCGGGACCGTGGTGCGTACCCGTTGCGGCACCCACATCGGCGGCAGGAAGATGTCTCTGTACAGGAACTGCGATACGTAAGGTCCGGCGAGGCTGGCGGCGCCGGTGCCGCGGAACAGGGTCGCCGGCGCCACCCGGCCGGCCGCGTCCCGCGGGCCGCGGAAGCCGGCGAGCCGGGAGAGGTCCTCGGCAGCGCGCCGCGCCAGCGGATGCGTCTCGTAGTCGGCAAAGGCGACGTCGCGCAGCAGCGCCTGCCAGTACAGCTCCACCAGCTCCGCCCCCTGCTCGGCGCTGGCGAAGCGCGGCGGCGGCGCGAGCTCGACGCAGCCCGGATCGGGACCGATCAGGTTGAGCGCAAGGCCGCCTTGCGGGTTGGCGAGCTTGACGAAGCCGCCGAGCGGGATGCGCTCGAAGTCGGCCGGGCGCCCGGAGGCGATGGCGTCCAGCAGCAGCCGGTAGGCCGCGGCATCCACCTCGCCTCGTGCATCGTGCGGCAGCCCCTTCGAGTAGCAGGCGATCCAGCCGGGCAGCTCCGCCTCGTCGCCGTTGGTGGCGTGGCGGGCGGCAGGCTGGCCCTCCTGCAGCCTGGCGGCCGCGACCCGCGCCTCGAAGGCATGGCGCGCCCGGTCCTGGACCACCGTGCCGGCGAGGTGGGACGGGGAGACGGCGCCGGAACCGGGCGCGGCGGACCCGGCGGCGGCGGCGGCCACACCGGCGGGCGCCAGCGCGTCCCCGGCCAGCGCCAGCCCGGCCAGCGCGGCGCCGCCGCCGATCAGCCCGCGCCGGCTCAGCGTGCCGCCGGCTGCCGCCGCCCCAGCCGCTCCGTCGCCCGCGGCAGCGGCGGCGCCGGCGGCAGGCTGCCGTGGGCGTGGGCCACCGGCCGCGCCGCCATCGCCGGGGAGCCTCCTCGGACGCCGCTGCTTGCCGAGCACGCCAGGCACCTCAGGGCATGGATGCCGTGGCGAGCGGTCCGCCGGCGTCCCTGCCGCTCGCCGGGTCCCCTCGCCGAGGTTCGATCGGCACGGAGGTGAAGATGATCGGCGGCGGCGGCCCGGGATCGGGCACCAGCTGCGGCATGCTGACGGCGGTCAGGCCGCCCAGCGCGAGCTGGCTCACCGTCACCGGCCCGGCGACCAGCAGGACGTGGCAGGGCAGGTGCAGCGAGGCGGTAACCGTGACCGCGCCCTGCAGCGTGGGCACGCCGGCGACGGCGAAGGTGCCATCGGCGGCGGCCGTCGCGACGAGCTGGGCGTAGCCGATGTCGATCACCACCTGGGCGCCCGACCCCGGCGAGCCATCGGAGGTGAAGACCTGGCCGGTCACCGTGGTCAGCGGGTCGGGGCCGGTGAACGGATAGGGCTGGAGCGCGAGCGAGCCCAGGTCCGTGGTGCCGCCGGCGACCGCGTGCGGGCCGTTGGCGCCGCTGGCAGCGTAGAGCATGACGCCACCGATGGTGATCGTCGCCTCGGCCTGCAGCGTCCACGCCCGCGCCGGGAACGCGGCGATCGTGAAGACGCCGGCGGGGCCGCTCACCACGGTGGCGGTGTCGGCCAGATCGGCGCTCGAGACGGTGACGGTGACGTCCGCCAGTCCCTGGCCGTCGGCGCCCAGGACGCTGCCAATCACCGTGGTCGGCTGCGGCACGGCAGCCGCGACCAGCGTCAGGTAGCCGAGCGCTTCGTTCTGGCCCGGCGGCGGCGGCGGCACCTCGGCCTCGGCGGCGGCGGGGCAGCCGCCCAGCGTGCCGACCACGCCCACCACGAAGTCGCCGCTGTTGGTGGGCAGGCCGCCCACCGTGAAGGAGCCGTCCGCGCCGGAGGTGGTGGTCGCCGCCGCCACGCCGCCCACGAACACGCTCACGCTCGCTCCCGCGACGCGGGCGCCGGCCGGGTCCACGACCAGCCCGCTCACCGCCGTTCCCGGATCGACGACGCTGGTGATGGTCACCGGGGCGGACTGCGCCGCCAAGCCCACGTTGTCGGTGGCGACAACCGACAGCACCGCGGTCTGGCCGGCCGGCGGCGCGACGATCGAAGCCACGAACGGCGCGGTGGCAGCACCCGTGAATTCCATGCCGAAGAGATCGAACAGCACGCTCGAGATACCAGTCGCGTCGCTGGCTCCCGCCACGATCGGCACCACGCTGCCCTCGGTCACCTGCGCGCCGTCGAGCGGCGAGAAGATCGCCACCGTCGGCGGCACGTCCGGCTGCACCGTGACGGTCACCGGCGCCGACGGCGCCCCCGCCCCGAGCGCGTCGTAGGCGAGCGCCGTCACCGCGAGCGCTGCCGACCCGCGCGGGACCGTCACCTGGAAGAGGTACGGCGGCGCCGAAAGCGTGCCGGCCAGCTGGCCGTTCACATAGACCTCGACCCGCGTCACCGCCACGGCGTCGCTCGCCGCGACCGCGATGATGAGCGGCATGCCGTCGATCAAAACCTGGCCGGGAACCGGCGCCAGCAGCCTCGCCACCGGCAGCGGATAGGGCTGCACGACGAACGTCTCCTGCGTGGTCGCCTGCACGCCGCCGAGGTTCGTCGCCACGGCGCCGAGGGTCATCGCCGCCTGCCCGGCTGGCGGTTGCAGGGCGACCTGGTAGGGCGGCTGGTAGAGCGTTTCGACCATCGCGCCGTTGACCAGGATGCCGACCGAGGCCACCGACACCTCGTCCTGCGCGGTCACCGCCACCGTCACCGGCAGCCGCTCCAGCAGCGGCGCGCCCGCCGCCGGCGAGGTGATGCTCACCGCCGGGGGATTGGTATCGCCGTCCACCGGCAACTCGAAGAGCCCGGTGTAGAGACCGCCCTGGGCCGTGGCGTAGTCGATGAACTCGCCCAGCTGCTGGCCGTTGCCGGCGATGAACACCGCGCCGTTGCGCACGGCGATGTCGCTGCCCCGCGGCGCGACCACCCCGCCGGCGCCGGGCACCGTGCTCAGGTCGAGCACCGCGGTGTAGGCCGGCGGCAGGCTGCCGACCCCGAAGATCGCCACCTGGCCGGCGATGAAGAACTGCGCGCCCAGCGCGAACCCGTCCGCCAGCGCCACGCGGACCACTCCCAGATCGTCCTCGCCGGTCCCCAGGTCCACGGGGTTGGTCGGGTCCGCCAGCTCGACGACGTGCAAGCCGCCGTAGATCCCGGCCTCCCCGGCGGCCACGTAGGCGTAGTGCCCGCGCACCGTGACGCTACCGGCGCGCGGTTGGTCGGGAGCGGTGATGCCCACGAGGACCGGCGCCGCCGGCACGCTCACGTCGACGACCGCCACGCCCCCGTCGCCGCAGGCGACCACCGCATACGATCCGCTCAGGCCGAAGCCGCCCTGCCCGGTGCCGCCCAGGCTCACCGCGCGCGGGGTGCCCGTGAGCGCCAGCCTGCCGACCTCGACCGGCTGCAGGGGATTCGTCACGTCCACCACGTGCAGGCCGAAATTCAGGTCGGCGAGATACACCAGGCTGCCACCGACCGCCAGGCGCCCCTGGTCGCCACCCGGGAAGCTCACGCTGCCGAGCTGCACGGGATGCGCCGGCTCGCTCACGTCCACCAGCTGCAGCCCGATGGTCTCGGCGACGTAGGCCATGGTGCCCGCGACCCGCACGTCGTTGGCGCTGCCCAGGGTGGCCAGCTGCGCGACCAGCTCCGGGGCCTGCAGATTGGTCACGTCCACGACCGCCAGCCCGTAGGCGCCGGAGGCCAGGAACGCGAAGTTGCCGGCCACCTCGACCGCGTTCTGAAAGCCGGGAAGCGGCAGG
This sequence comes from uncultured Acidobacteriota bacterium, assembly GCA_963732005.1. Lineage (GTDB taxonomy): Bacteria > Acidobacteriota > Thermoanaerobaculia > Multivoradales > UBA5704 > JASLEW01. The sequence continues at coordinate 291,628 of CAVSXT010000005.1, read as the reverse complement.
AAGGCCAGCGCGACCGGCGAGAACGTCGTCACCGTGACGCTCGACGTCGCGGCAGGGCCGCCGTGGCTCACCGTCACCGCGATCGTGGCGGTGCCGCTCTGCCCGGCATACACCCGGCCCGGCTGCGCTCCGAAGCTCGCCACCGCCAGGTTGCTCGATGCGACCTGGACCTGGGCCTGGTAGAGCGGATTGAACAGGTCGATGGTCCGGCCGTCGATGACGCTGCCCTGCGCCGACAGCTGCCGCGACGCCTCGCCGCCGACCGTGTTGAAGGCCAGGGTGAACGCGGCCGGCGAGACCGTGATCGCGGCGAGCGCCGCCGCCAGGTTGAAGCTGTGGCTGTCGAGCGGATCGCTGCCGGTGCGCACCTCGACCCCATCCGCGAGGCCGTCGCCATCGGTGTCCCAGAGCAGCGGGTTGGTGTGGTAGACGTGCACCTCGTCGCCGTCGGAGAGGCCGTCGCCGTCGGTGTCCGGGTTGTTGGGATCGGTGCCGTTCTGGTACTCCTCGAGGTTGGTGAGGCCGTCGTTGTCCGGGTCCTCCATCGCCACGTAGGGGTCGTTCGGATCGAGGCCGTGCGCGACCTTCCAGTCGTCGGGGATGCCGTCCCCGGCCGTGCTGCCGGCGAGCACCACCTGCAGGCGCAGCACCCCGAGCACCCCCTCGTTGAGCGCGCTGATCATCACCACGCCGCTCAGCAGCGCGGTCACCACGCCGTTGGCATCGACGCTGGCGATCGCCGGATTGCTCGACCGGTAGCCGGTGCCGGAGGCGCCCGGCGTGACGTCGGCCTGCGAGGCGTCCGGATAGGTCGCCGTCGCGGCGAGCTGCACCTGCTGGCCCGCGCTCCCGAGCGACGCCACCGGCGCCGCGAGCGTGAGCAGCGTCGGGATCGGCTGCAATTGAGCGAACGAGATGTCGTCGACGGTGATCACCCCGTTGGCGGGGATGGTGATCAGGCTCGACTGCCCGGAGCGGGTGACGCCGTTGGCGACGCAGGTGGCGCGCACCCGGATCTGCCCCGAGCCGATCGGCACGTTGGTCAGCACCCAGACGCCGTTGGCGTCCACCGGCGCCGTGCGGTTGAGCGCGCTGACCGTGCAGGTCTGGTCGAGCTGGCCCCATGCAGCCGAGGCAGCGAGGAAGAGCAGCAGAAAAGGCGCGCCTGCCGCTGAGGTCAAACTCCCTTGCCGGCGCATCCGTTCTCCGATCGTCATTGGACCTCAACCTGAGCGCGGGCAAACTGGTGCTCATACGTGACAACAATGGTCCCCACGCCCTTTTTTCTCGCGACCGTCCTCCCCAGACCGTCGATCTCAAGAACTTCAGCCCTATCGACGTCATAGCTGACATAGCACTCCGGCCCCGCGAGCGAAACGACCGTACCGTCGTCGAGCGTCCCGGTTACCAATGCGTCGAAGCTATCGCCGACCCTGACCGCTGACGGCAGGTGCACTTTGAGATTCTCCACCAAAGGCGTCGAATCGAGGTCAAGAACGAGATGGCCATCGCCTGTGTCGAGCATTCGAAACGTCTGCGATGGGCGCTTCTGGATCAAGGACACCAGATGCTCGAGGACTGATCGCTTGCCACCGACCTCGATCATGTCTTGGTAGGGAAACTTTTCCGAACCCGCGTTAAAGTCTCCCGGCTTCGATCCCTCTTTCTCCATTACGACCAGGGACCCGCGGAAGGTCGGTAGCTCGAGGGTCTGAAATGCTTTGCTCCAATCCTTTAGGCTCCTGATCAGGGAGAAAAAAGCCTCCGATCGCTTCATCCTGGCCAGCGGCCCGAGCTCGACCACAGTCTCGTACATCTCTCCTTTCGGATAGAGGACGAGTCTGCCATCGATCGCTCCAAAGCGGTAGTCGGAAGCCTCGCCCCCCATCTGCCCGAGGACCTCCCGCATCGTGGCGCCCTGGCCAATCTGTAGCCGAACCTGCTTGTCGCCGGTGCCCTTCGTTATGAAGGATACCGGACCGTACCGATTCAAGTACGGAATGACCTCAGATTCCAACGAACCCGATATCTCGCCAGCAGGCAGACGCCTCGCCAGCACCCATTCCACGGAGGGGCCAGTCCATTCGCAAGCCTCCTTGGCCCCTGCGGAGACCGGAACATCCACAACCGACAAATCGATCACCTGTCCACTTGCTGGTCGCGGAGCGAACGCATTGAGCGCCAGCACGCCGATCCCGAGAAGCAGCCTCCAGGCACCAGCGAGGAGAGGCAATCGAAAGGGCGCTATCGCCTCCTGACACGACCCGTCGAAGCGCGCCCCCGATATGACAGTCACCAGCGCACCGCTCTTGGACAGTCGCATCGGCCTCCCCACCGCTACTCCTTGCCGGCCGGCGCCAAAGGCGCGGCCGGCGCCGGAGAGTCGGATCGACGGACCTCGAAAACGATCGACGCGGACGAATGCTCGTTTGACACCGTGACCGCCGCGGTGCCGTTGACACCAGCGCTCACCAGACCGTCGGCGGTGACACCGACGACTCGATCGTCGTTGACCGAGTAGACCGTCCCGCACGCACCCGCGGAGAGATCCTTCTCTCCGCCACTTCTCAACAGCCCAGTCATTTTTAGCTGCGCAGCTTCGCCAGAGCGATGAAATGTCGTGGTCGGCGCCGTCACCTTCAGGGAACGTAGCTGGTCCATCGAGCTCACCGACAGGCTGCCGCGCACCTCGCTCGGCTTGTCCAGGATGAAGAAGGTAGAGGGGCGGCCGCCGAGGAGCTGGACGAATAAATCAAGGATCGAGCCGGGTCCGGTCACGCTGACGATGTCTCTATAGGTGTAGCTGTTGCCGTTGCCGAGCATCCAGGGGCCTGAAAGGTAGGCGAGGGCGGGCAAACGCCGGGATAGCTCCTTCGCCAGCTCACCCGTCACCGCAAAGCGCGGTCCGGGACCCAGACTCAGGTTGTCCAGCCGCGTTTCCCAGATCGGATCGTGCGGATACAGCACCAGGCGCTCGGCCACCAGGCCGTAGCGATATTCGGGCGCTTGCCGGAGGATCTCGTCCAGTGCCTGCCGCACGCTCGCGTCGCGCAGAGTCAGGCTGATCTTGCGGTGTGAATCGGCCTGGATGAACGACATCGGCAGGTCACTCTGCTTGGCGATCTCGGCGACCGCCTTCTCCACCTCGACCAGCGTCACCGAGAGATCGCCGACCTTGCGTGCGAGCAACCGCTCGCCAGTCGCCTCAGGCCATGAGCAGGCTGCGGCTGCCCCCTGGGCAAGCTGTAGAGCTGCCGCCACCAGGGGCTTGCCGCCTCCGGTGGCCCGCGGCGGCGCCCCGGGTCGCGGACGTACCTGCTCAGCGGTAAGGATGACGGTCAAGGGCAGAGAGGACAAGCTGTCGTCGTTTCTTGCGATGACCACTGCCCTACCGGTGCCACGTACACTAACCAACCCGTCGGCGCTGACAGTGATCACCCCTTCGTCGCTGGATGAATAGGTGGTGCCACAGCCACCGGCAGTGAAGTCCAGTCGCTCGCCCAGGCCCCTCAATCTGCCCAGCACCTTGAGCTGCACTGTGTCGGCCCTATCCCGCAAGGTGGTCGATGGCGCCGTCAACTCGAAGGACTGCAGCAGCTGCACCCCGCTAAGGTCAAGGAATTGATGCCCCCAGCGATCTCGGCCCAGGGAGAACACGGCAGATGGACGCTGGCCCAGGAGCTGCACCAGCAGCTCGAGGATCGTACCCGGTGAGACCACCTTCACGACGTCACGGTAGATTGCTCCCTCGCTGCCAATGACTCTATACGCGGGCGCGATCAACCCCGCGAAGTCGGGGTCTCTTCGCTTCAGCTCGCGGACGAGGTCGACCGCCACGTCCAGGCGGCGTGCCGGCCCGGAGGTGAAGCCCTCGAGGCGCATCTCCCATTTCAGGTCACGCGGAAACAACACGAGTCGGTCACCGATGACCTCATAGCGATATGCCGGAGCGCGAGCCACCACGGCGTCGAGCACCTGGCGGACCGTGGCCCCGCGGAGGTCGAGGCTGACTTTGGCTTCGGGTGCGGCCTGGATGAACGACAGTGGAACGGCGTGCTGGCTAACCAGCGCGTCCCAGACCCCTTCGACCGTCATGTCCGTGGAGGAAAAGGACCCTACGCGGCCGTCGAGCAGCCTCTCTCCACCCACCTCCGTCCAGGGGCATACGGTCGCGACCGCCGGATGAAAGAAGAGCTGGGTTGCAATCAGCGGATAGAAGGCCAGAAGCCTCATCGCGCAGACGCCGGCAAACCGAGGGCTGGAACGCATAGCGCTATGGCATCCGGGTGACCGATATGCTGCCGGTGCATCCGGACTGTGTCCTATGGAAGGTAAACACCACGGTAACGGTCTCGCCTGGATACTTGTTATCACTGCCATAAGGCTGCCAGAGAATTTGCTGCTGCGCTGTCTCAATACAATCGCCGAGAGGAAGCGAACTAGGGTCGAGACATACGGAGAACTCATCATGGCAGCCTGTCAGGGCGTTCCCCGGATCGACGCTGCAACCGGAACCAATCACGATCGCCTTGTGCTGGAGCGCTCCGCTGCAATTATAGTCACTGGTAGCGGTTTCCGACCAGCTATTTCCTGCGAGATCGATGGAACCACAATGAGGATCCACACTTGAATAGTTAAAGAACATGGACGCGCCGCAGCGTTGGGCTTTGTCAGGCGGACCATTGGGATCGTCCGGACATTGGAAGACTTGAGTGCTCTGCTTGTCGACCTGTAGCCTGACTCTGTCGGCGATGTTGGGGAGGATCGCGTTAGGAGGTGCGCAGTCTTTTGGACCATTACAGGAATAGCCCGGACCCGGAGGGCTCTTGCAGGCTGTGCAAAGATCCCTTGCCTTGCACTGGTCGCCTGTACAGTCCGTGCACTCAGGGCAGCTGTTGGGAGTCCCGCTGCCCTGCGGAAACCCGCAGCAGTGCCAGCCGGCCTTGAGGATGCCGACGCCGACGTTGGAGGTGACGACGCTGCCGTCGTCGCTCACCGTGGCGGGGCCGATGCTCACGAAGTGCCCGAGGTCGTGGTCGAAGGAGTAGAGCTCGGTCACCTGGCCGGGGGCCAGACCCTCGACGTTCGGCATGGTGAGCTGGGCGGGCGGATTGAACAGGGCGCCGGCCGGCTGGATGGTCACGATCAGCCGCGGCTGCTGGCCGAAGTTGGGGACCATCGGCACCTTGTCGCTGTGCACCACCGTCACGCTCACCACGCCGCTGCGGCCGCCGCCGGGGAAGGTGACCGAGCCCGGCTGGATCTGCAGCGCGAAGCCGGGGAGCTGCGGCAGGGTCAGCGTGCCGCCGTGCGTCTCGTCCACCTGGATGCCGTGCGCCAGGTCGAGCGGCAGCAGGTAGATCGGCATGCGCACCGTGTTGTTGCGTCCCGGCACCGTGGTGAGGTCGAATTCCAGGTCCGGCCAGGCGCCGGAGCGCTGCGCGGTGCTGCCGTCGACGATCAGCTTGAGCGTGCCGACCGGCGCCGGCGCGATCTGGAACAGCCCCTGGGCATCGGTGACCGCGGTCAGGGCGGTGTCCCGGATGCGGATGGTGACCCCGGCGAGCGGCAGATTGCTGTTGTCGAGCACCACCCCGCTCACCGCCGTCAGGCTGGGGTCCCCCGCCGCCCAGGTGGAGGCGGTGAAGCTCGCCACCAGCCCGCCGGCGAGACCATCGATCGTGGCCTCGACCACGTTGTTGGCGACGCCCTCGGCCGGATCGGTGGTGAGCGCCGCGATGAGCCGGCCGTCGCTGTCGGTGGTGAGCGCCATGGTCTGCTGGCCGTTGGCGAGCTGGCCGGCGCCCTTGACCACCCGGAAGCTGGCCGCCACCTCGGCCAGGCGGTTCCCGCCGGCATCGACCACGGCCGCCGCCAGCGGCCGCGGCAGCGCCTGGCCGGCGACGCCGAGCTGCTGGTCTCCCGAGTCGACGACGATCAACGCCGGGGCGCCCGGCAGCGCGCTGGCCAGGAAGACCGCCGGCGGTCCGCTGCCCACCGCCGACGCCTCGACCACTTGATTGCCGGCGCCGGCACGGGTGCCGAGGGTGAAGTGCACCAGCGCCTGGCCGTTGGCATCGCTGGTCACCCCCAGATCGCGCCGGCCGCCATCCAGCGTGCCGTTGCCGCCCCGCACCCGGAAGAGCACCGTCTTGCCCGGCACCGGTTGGCCCACCGCGTCCTGCACCACCGCCACCAGCGGCTGGGCCAGCACCGTGCCGATGACCGCGCTCTGGCCACCGCCCAGGACGACGGCGACGCTGGGCGCGGCCGGCCGCGCCTGCTGCACCGTGACGCTGGTCTGCGCCTGGTTGCCACTGGCGTCCACCGCCACCGCGGTCAGCACGTTGGTGCCCGGCTGCAACCGCACCGCGGGCGCGAGGAACGCCCGGTTGGCCACCACCGCGGGCACGCCGTTGACCGTCACCTGCACGTTGCCGGCGTTGACCGTGCCGGCGACGATGTCGTTGACCAGGCCCGAGACGGCGACCGCGCTGTCGCCGACCGTCGCCCCGGCCGCCGGCGTGTAGATGGCCACGTGCGGCGGCGTCAGGTCGCGCACCACGTTGATCGTGGCCAGACCGACGTGCCCCTGCGCATCGGTGGCGGTCGCCGTCAGGCTGTTGCCGCCCTCGGCGAGCGGCACCCCGGCGGCGGTGAAGCTGTTGCCGGAGACCGCGGCGGCGACGCCGTTGACGCTGACCGTCACCGCCGCGCCGACCGTGCCGCTCACCGTCACCGTGGTGGCGTTGACGTAGCTCAGGTCCGGCGGCGAGACGATGGCGACCGTCGGGATGCTGAAGCGGTTGACGCTCACGACGACGGTCTGCTGGTTGCCCGCGAGGTCGACGGCGTCCACCTCGATCGAGCTCACGCCCTCGCCCACCGGCACCAGGGTGCTGAACTTACCGCTGGCGGCGAGAGTGACCGGCTGGCCGCCGACCGTCAGCGTGGCGATGCCGCTGTCATCGGTGGCGCTGCCCGCCACCTGGACCTGCGGCTGGTTGGTGAGCTGCCCGGGCGACGGCGTCGTCAGGGTCAACGTCGGCGGTGTCGTGTCGAGCGTCACCAAGGCGGTGGCCGAGGCCTGGTTGCCGGCCGCATCGGTCGCCACCGCGACCAGCACGTTCGCGCCTTGCACCAGCGTCACGCTGGCCGTGAAGCCGCCCTGGGCGAGGCTCGCCGGCTGACCGCCGACCGTCACCGCCGCGACCGTGCCGCCGATCGTGCCCGTGACCTGGATCGACGGCGTCCGCGAGTACGAGCCGTCGGCGGGGCTGGTGATAGTGAGCGTCGGCGGCGTGGTGTCGGGCGCCGGGACCTGAAAGACGACGACCAGCTGCGCCGCCTGGCCGGAGCCGGCCTCGCGGGAGACGAAGTCGGCCCGCCCGCTCGCCGCCTCGTCGGTCTTCTTGAGCAGCCAGCCGTCGCTTGCCGTGCCGGCGAGGAAGGCGGCGACGTCGGCGGTGACGTCGAAATCCAGCGTCCCGCCGAGATCGCGAGTGAGCAGCGCGGTGGCCGTGGGGCTCGCCGCGAAGGCGCCGCCGTTCCAGCGCGCGGCGCAGTCCGGCTGGTGATTGTCGAGGTTGGTGTCGGCCGGGCAGTCCCAGGTCGCGGCCGCCTCGGACCACGCCACCGTCATAGGATACACACCCACCGTCCGGCCGCTCGTTCCCCAGTTGTTGCCGTTGGCGGCGATCGCGAGCTCGAGCTGAGCGGACAGCAACTGGCTGCCCGCCAGCGCCGCGGCCAGCGCCGCCGGGTCGAACTGCACCAGCGCCCGGCGGGGTCCGCTCTTGGCGACCCGCAGGATCGCCGCGCGGCCATGCTCCTTGTCCGGCGCTGCGCCGGTGATGTAGGTATCCGCCACGGCCGGGAGCGTCAGCGTGCTGACCGCCGGACCGAGAAAGAGCTGGAAGCTCCTGCTCGCCGTAGCGGCGTTGCCGGCGTGGTCCTGGACGTTGGCGGTCACCGTATGCGCGCCGGCGGCAAGCGCCGGTGACGTGCAGCTTGCCGACTGGGCGCCGACCGTGCAGCCTGCCGTCAGGTCCTGGCCGTCGAGCACCACGCGCAGCGTCGAGGTATCGACCCCCGAGCCGCCGTCCTGATAGGCCACGGCGATCGGCGGCGACGGCATGTTGACCAGCACCGGCTGCGCCGGCGCGACGATGGCGACAGCCGGCGGCACCGTGTCCACCGCGGCGCTCTGGCTGATCAGGACCAGCTGCGGTCCCTGCCCCGCCGACCCCTCCCTGGACACCAGATCGACGCGGCCGCCCTGCCCCTCGTCGGTCTTCTCGAGCAGCCAGCCGTCGTTCGCCGTGCCAGCCAGGAAGGCCTGGACGTCGGCCGTGACGTCGAACTGGATCCAGCCGCTGCTGGTGTTGGTGACGACCACCGTATCCGTGGCGTCGTCCTCGATCGTGCCGCCGTTCCACGGGGTCGCGCAATCAGCGACACTGTTTGCGGGATTGGCGTCCACGGCGCAGTTCCAGGTGGCGCCCATCTCCGTCCAGGAGGCGTCGGCCCGGTAGACGTCGACAGTGCGCCCGGTCGTCCCCCAGTTGCCGCCATTGGTGCCGATGTAGAGCCGCAGCTGGGCCGACGCCAGGCTGCCGCCGCCCACCGCGGCGCCGATCGCCGCCGGATCGAAGCGGACCAGCACGCGGCTGCCGCCTTCCTTCACCACCAGCGTCGCTTGAGCGCCAAAGCTCTGATTGGGGCTCTCCTGCTTGATCGTGCTGTCGGCGATGGCCTGCAACGTGACGGTCTGGCCGCAGAGGCGCGCCGATCCTGCCACCGCCGCCAGCAGACCGACGGCCAGCGCTACGGCCATTCGCCCCGACTGTCGCCGGAGCGCTGGGCGCAACCCCCCTTCAAGCCGCCCGACCGCTTTGGACATGCCCTCCTCCCGGCGGGACCGACGCACCGCGAGGCCTAATTTGAGTTGTCGCAGGAAAAGCCTAATCGACAAGAGCTTTTAAAGCAACACTCGGCCGTATGCGAAAACTACATCGCAGCATGGCTAACCATCTATTCAAATCTCTAGCTCGGCCGCTCCGCCGAGTAGGCGGCTCGAGATCCGGGGCCGCAAGCGGCCGGCGCTCGAATGCGAGGCCCGAGCCGATTGCACCGAGGTGAGGCACGACCCGGCTCGCTCCCCCTTCGTGGACCTATTACAGTAGAGTGGAGCAGGTCGCCGTATCCTGATGGATGAATACTCATGAACCTAGGCCCTGACGATCTAGAACGCTACCTTGCGACCGCTGAGGCGATGCTCTCGACGGAAGGAATGGCCGATGCGGCTAAAGTCTTGCGAATCGCGAAGGCCCGCGTTGAAGAAACGGGTTACGACAATTGGAACGGTGGCACAACCTCGTGGACCATCTATCTGCAATTAGAGCCAACGGCTTATGCTCGGTTGGGAGGCAAGCGCGAGGGACTGGAAAACCAGATCACTAAACGCCTCGCATCGGCCTTGGCGCAATTTTCGAGCGATTCGTACACTGCACTTATCGCACCGACCGTAGAGACACGCGCCGATTGGCGTCTTTCCGACGAAGAGGTGTCCCGCGCAACACGCCAGAGCATAGCTGACACTCTGAGGATCGGCAACGTGCCTTGGTATGGTCAACTGGGAGACGTCGAATTCCTTGAGCGTCTCTTTGACCTTGAACAGCTACCTTCTAACGATTACCGCTTTCAGAACGCAGCTGATGATATTTGGCAACATCGCGTTAACAACCCGAATGATTGGCCTGACGACTGGATTTTTGGCGATGGCCGGTTCGATCTAATGAAAGGATCGTCCGCAAATTTCCTTCGATTTATTTGCGAAGTGATCCATCCCGCCGTGCGACCCGACCGGAACGAGGCTCTTAAGCTCGCGCAGAAATTCAATGAGATTCTTCGTCCATCAGGCTGGAATCTGATCGAGGAGGAGACCGTTGCCGGCCATCCTCGATTCGTACCCAGGAGGAGTCAACCTGGGAGCGGCGGAAGATCGCTCTCGCGGGCAAAGACGGTCGCCGACGCCCTCGACGCAGGATGGATGCAGAAGGAGATTGAACGTCTCGAGGCAGCAGTAGAGCGAGATCCGACACTCGCGATTGGAACCGCTAAGGACCTGGTCGAAACTTGCTGCAAGACCATTCTCAAGAAGAGGGGTATTGCAGTGTCGCCCAAGGCAGATTTACCGAAACTCACCAAGCTGCTGGCGAAGGAACTCAATTTAGTTCCGGAGGGCATCTCCGACGAAGCCAAAGGCGCAGAGACAATACGACTTATTCTCCGTAACCTCGCAGCTTTGACTCAGTACCTTGCTGAACTCCGCGGGCTCTATGGCTCGGGGCACGGCCGCGACGGCCACCACCGGGGCCTGGAACCGCGTCATGCCCGCCTCGCGGTTGGGTCTGCCGTGGCTTTCATCGACTTTGTTACAGCAACTCATTATCAAAGGCCGCCGAGAGCAAAGAGATCGGAGTAAGACGGCTCCTGCCCACGGAATCATGCTCTCGCAGCTTGCCGGCCGCCTACCCAGGCGCCTTCTCGCCGACTAAGGAGGGGAGGTGCTCAGGCTGAATCTCAGAGGGTGCCCGGACACACCAGAAGCGAGGACGCGTTGCAACGGCTGAGGACCTGCGCGAGACGGGATTCGCGCGGGTCCGAGGTTCATGGGGATAAGCGGCTCCCGGTCCGCGCGCCGAAGGCGCGGCCGAGAGCGCGCGAGAGAATCCACAAATTCCTCTTTGCAAGAACTTCAAGATACGCGAGAATCACCCGGAGTTGCTTTTCGGGGAACCTTTGTCTCGAAAGCGGGCAGGTGAAGGGCGAGGTTCCGCCGCGATGTCTCGCCGGCACGGGTGGCGATCACCGGTGTATTTAGGACATGCGACAATGGAGGCCGCCCTATGCCACGACCCGCGCCGCCGCCGCTGAGCCTGGCGCTCATCCACCTGAGGACCGCCCGCGGCTACAGCCAGACGGAGCTGGCGGCCGCAGCGGGCGTCCGGCGCAAGCTGGTGGGTAGCTACGAGGGTGGGACGGTAAAGATCCTGTCGCGCGAGACGCTCGACGTCCTGGCGGCGGCGATGGGCTACGAGGCCGGGGAGGTGGACTTGGTGCTGCTCTTCCTGCGGGGCCTGTCACCGGGAGCGCCGGCGCCGGCCGCGGCCGGGCGGTCGCCGATCGAGCCCTCGCGCGGCGAGCGGCAGCGAGTGGCGCGGGCCGCAGCGCGGATCGGGCTGCTGGCGGCGAGCCTCACGCGCTCGCGGCTGCTCGAGGCGGCGCGCGTCCGGCGGCTGGCGGCGGCGCGGCGGGAGGCGGCGCGGTTGTGGGAGGAGCTGCGCCAAATGGCGCCGACGGCGCGGCGCGATCGGGTGGAGACCTCGCCGGAGCACCAGACCTGGGCGCTCGCCGAGCGGCTGTGCGACGAGAGCGTGCGCGCCGCGGCGGCCGACGGTCAGCGGGCCGAGGAGCTGGCGCGGCTGGCGCTGCGGGCGGCGGAGCTGGCCCCGGGCGAACCGGCGTGGCGGTCGCGGCTGCTCGGGTGGGTCTGGGCCTTCGTCGGCAACGCACAGCGCGTGCGCGGGCACCTGCAGGCGGCGGGCAAGAGCTTCGCCGCCGCCTCGGAGTGCTGGCGGGCCGGCGCGGCCGCCGCAGACAGCCCGCTGGCGGAATGGCGCCTGCTGGACCTCGAAGCATCGCTGCGGCGTGAGTTGGGCGAGTTCGAACAGGCGCTCGATTTGCTGGGCCGGGCGCTGGCGGCGGCGCCGGCGGCGGCAAGGGGCCGCATCCTGCTCAACAGGGCGGTGACGCTTGAGTACCAAGGGGAGATCGACGCGGCGCTCGCCGTGCTGCGTGAGGCCGCACCGCTGATCGAGGCGGCGCGCGAGCCGCGAGATCGGCTGGTGGTCCGATTCAATGGCATCGTCATCCTCTGCCACCTTGGGCGGCACCAGGAAGCCGAGGCACAGCTCCCGGAACTGCGTAACAAGATCGTTGAATTGGGCAACGAGCTGGACCTCCTACGACACGGTTGGCTGTCCGCGCGGGTGGCGGCCGGGCTGGGCAAGCGCGAGGCCGCGAGAGTCGCCTTCGAGGAGGTGCGGCGGCAGTTCGCGCAGGCAGGCAATCCCTACGACACGGCGCTGGTATCGCTTGAGCTCTCGATGCTCGAGCTGGAGGAGGGCCATCTCGGAGAGGTGCGGGCACTGGCCGAGGCCATGCTGTGGATCTTCAGCTCGCAGCAGGTGCACCGCGAGGCGCTGGCGGCGCTGCGGCTGTATTGCAGGGCGGCGGCCAACGACACCGCGACAGCAGCGTTGGCCCGGCGCCTGTTCGACTACCTGGAGCGGGCGCGCCGCGATCCCGGACTGCGATTCGAGGCCCAGGCGACCGATGCCAGCTGATGCCGCCGACTCGAGAGTGCTGGTCGGGTTCCTGCGGTTGCTGCGGGACTGGACGCAGCGCGAGCTGGCCACCGCGGCGGGCCTGCACAGGAGCACGATCTGCCGCTTCGAGGAAGGAAAAGAGACCCCGTCGCGCGCCAGCATCGAGAGGCTGGCGAAGGTGGCGGGGGTGCCGCCCTGGGCAATCGACGAGGTGGTGCTGCCCGCGATCCGGCTCGCGCGACGGTGGTCGGAGGGCAGCGCCGCGCCGGCCGGCGAGGAGGTGGCCATGGCCGTGGGGGAGATGCTCGAGCGCGACCTCGGCGCCGCGGCTCGCGCGGCCGTGGCGGAGCTCCTGGCGTCGCCAGCCGAAGCCGACGACGGGCGCGACGATGCCGCCGGCGCTCTTGGCACGCAGGCGGTGGAGGTGCGCGACCTCTCCGGCCCGCCGGACCTCGCCTCCCGCGAGAGGCTGCTGCTTCCCGATTGGTGGCAGGAATTTCAGAACCTCGTCGAGCGGCTGTGCGCAGCGAGCGCGCGGGCCGCGGCGGACGACGCGGGCCAAGCGCTCCGCCTCGCGCTGCTGGCAGTGCGGGTGGCGAAGACGGCGCCCGGTGAGCAGGCGCAATGCTGGAGCCTGGAAGGCTACGCATGGGCGTTCGTCGCCAGCGCGCAGCGGGTGGCGGGCGACCTGCCGGCGGCCGACGCGAGCTTCGCCACGGTCCGGGCCCTCCGGCGGGCGGGCGGGCCTGCCGGCGAGCCGCAGCCTGGCGAATGGCGACTTCTCGACCTGGAAGCATCGTTGCGCCGCGAGCAGCGGCAGTTCAACATCGCGCTCGAGCTACTCGACCGGGCGCTGGCCATGGCGCCTCCACAGTCGCGCGGGCGGCTGCTGCTGAACCGGGCGGTGGTGCTGGAGCAGGCGGGAGAGCCAGTGCAGGCACTGCGAGCGCTGCGCGAGGCCGCCTCGCGCGTAGGCGACGCCACCGATGCTCGCGAGCAGTGCGTGCTGAGCTTCAACCTCGTCGTGAACCTATGCCACCTCGGCGAGTACGAGGAGGCGGCGGCGAGGCTACCCGCGCTCGAGCAGCTCACGCAGGAGCTGGACCACAAGCTCGACACCGTGCGGATGCGCTGGCTGCGGGGCCGGGTGGCGGCGGGCCGCGGACAGCGGGAAGAGGCGCTGACGGCGTTCGAGCAGGTCCGGCGCGAGTTTGCCGCGCTCGAGAACGGCTACGACACGGCCCTGGTATCCCTGGAGCTGGCGATCCTGCACCTCGAAGCGGGCCGGCGCGCGGAGGTTGTAGGCCTGGCCGAGGAGATGCTCTGGATCTTCCGCGGCCAACGGGTGCACCGGGAGGCCCTGGCGGCGCTCCGCCTGTTTTGCGAGGCAGCCGCGGCGCAGACCGTCACGGCGGAGCTGGCCCGGCGGCTGCTGGACTACCTGGAGCAGAGCCGGCACGAGCCGGCGCCGCCGTTCCAGCCCGGATAGCGCAGCGCACCCTCGTTCCCGCCGGGCAAAGTGCGCCGGCCTCGCGTGGGAGCGCGCCCGCACTCCCGACGCCCGACCGCGTCCACCGAGAGAGGACAGGTTCCTCGAACCCTGACCCTCGCAGCAGGCTCTGTTCGCGTTGATCAGTGCCGCCTGATACGCGCCGTGGATGGGTGCACCGCGATCACGTTTCGACACCGGCCATCGGGATCGGCGCTGCCGCAGTTTGAGGGGCGCACCGGCGGCACCGGAGCAATGCTGGCGCAGCCGCCGTTCGGGTCGAGGCTGCAGCCATTGTCGGGCCACCAGGGCGCGAGCCAGCTCCACAGGCGCGTGATCGCGGTGCTGCCGGCGGCCGGCGTGCGCAGCAGCGGCGCGCCGGCCGCGGCCAGGGGCGACGCGGCCATGGCGGAGGGCAGGGAGAGCGCAACGACGAGCGCCAGCGCGAGAACGGCGCGCCTGGGGAAGGAAGCGGGCATGCGCAAGCTCCTTTCGGCGAGGTCCGCCGCGACGACCGCCATGGCCGGGGCGGGGACCTCCTTGATCCCGGTACCGGGCGGGCCAAAGGCCCCCCCAATTGCTGCTCAGTGTGCGCCGAGGAGGCATGAAACGGGAAGGGGCGGCAGACGCGGCGAGCGGCGCCGGCGGCTCCCCCAGCTCGCCCGCCATCGGTATCCATGCTGAGGCCGGCCGGGGGCGCCCCGCGACCGGCGCTTGCAGCGGAGGCTTCCCAGCAGCAGCGCGATGCCCAGGCGGAACAGCCAGGCCAAGTGCCCTCCGAGATGCTGCCGGGCGTGCGCCGGGGCCGCCGATCCGGCAGCGCGAACCCACCGGGGGCGCGCGACAGCCCGGCGCTCGCCTCAGCTACAACGCAGGCGAGAGCGCCCCGCGGCGCCAGCTGAGGCCGCAGAGCGCGTGGACCGACGGTACGGTGGGCCAAACCGCCCCGCCGTTGCGGCCGGGCTTGATCTCGTCCCCAGCGTGATTGCCGCCAGACGCCCCCGGTCCTACGCTTCCGCAACATCGCAAGCGCAGGCGCCGGCCCAGGCAGGTGCCTGGATGTCCGCCTGCTGAGCCAAGACATGCCCAACCACGCCGATCACCTCGCACTGCTCGCCGGCGCGACCGCGCGGCAGCCGACGTCGCTGCTCCTCGCCCGGCTGGTGGGCGGGGCGCTCGACGCCGAGGCGATCGCCCGCGAGGTGGTGCCGGACCTGGTGCACCACTGCCCCGAGTGGCGGGAGGCGGAGGCCGAGCTGCGGCGGCTCCGCTGCGCGGTGCGGCACTGCGACGACGTGATCGTCGCGACCGAGGGCACGGCCGCACCGGTTCTCTGGCAGGGGCTCGGCGCCCTGAGCTTCGAGGAGCAGCTCCGGGCCGTCGAGAGGGATGAGTCCTATCACCATTGGGGCCTCTGCCGGCTGCTCCTGGCCAAGGGCCTCGAGGAGGTGGCGGCCGAGCGGCCGGATCGCGCCGCGCGGCTCGCGTTCGTCGCCATCCGGATCGCCGGCCACCTCGGCGAGGGGTACGACCCGGCCTGGGTGGCGGACCTGACGGCGATCGGCCTTGCGCGGCTGGGGATGGCGCGCCGCCTGCTGGGCGAGCCGCACTCGGCGGACCAGGCGCTCGACGCCGCGTGGAGCTGGTGCGCGCGCGGCACCGGCGATCCCCAGGTCGAAGCGCAGATCCTGGCGCAAACCGCGGTCCTGCGCCGCGAGCAGCGGCGGCTCGGCGAGGCGGTGGCGCTGCTCGAGCGGGTCGAAGCGATGCTGGGCGCTGAAGCATGGGAGGTGGCCGGCGGCGAGCTCGAAGGGATGAGCGGCGCCGAGGTGCTGCTCCAGCAGGCGTGGTGCCTCCATCACCTGGGCCGGCCGGAGGCTGTGCCGCCGTTGCTCGCGGCGGCCGCCGGGCGGCTGAACGAGAGCCGCCCGGCCGCCTGCTCGGCGGCGCTGCGCCCCTACCTGTGGTGCGCAGAGGTGTGGTCGGCCATCGCGCTGGGGCGCTTCGAGGCGGCGGCCGCCACGGTCGCCGCCGCGCTGCAACCGGAGGATGGCCTGGACCGGTGCAGGGTCCCGACGCTGCTGCGCCGGGCGCAGGCGCGCATCCTGCTCGCGGCCGGCGACCGGGAGGCCGCCAAACGGCAGCTGGACGAGGCGGCGCGGGCGCTGGTCGCGCACCAGTTCGGGATCGAGGCCGGGCTCGCCTGGCTGGACCTCGCGAGCCTGCTCCTCGGGGAGGGTGACGAGGCGGCGGTCCGGCAGCTCGCCGACCAGATCCTGCCGGCCTTCGGACCGGCCGAGGTCGGGCGCGACGCGATGGCGACCCTGCTCCGGTTCCAGCAGGCGTGCAGGGAAGAGCGTCTGACCGCCGAGCTCGTGGGCGTGCTCGCCGCGCGGCTGGACGCAGCACGCCGGCCCTCGCTTTCCTGGTGGAGTGTGCCGCGGGCGGCGGCCAAGGAGGCAAGCGATGCCCTTCCGGCCGGCGCGTCCTGACCAGGCCGGCACGGCGGCGCGCCCGGCCCCCGGCCCGGCGATGCCACCGGCCGCCTACGCCTACGGGATGGCCGGCAGCGCCGCCGGCCTGATGCGGGCGGCCCGGCTGGACGGAGAGCTGGCGGCGGAGCTGCTGGCACTGCCGGCGCGCGAGCGTGCGGCGGCCGCCCGGCACCAGCCGCGCTATCGCCGGCCGAGCCTGGTCAAGCTGCTGGCGCTGCGGGCGGAGAGCGAGCTGTTCGCGCCAGCGGGCGACGCGCGGCCGGTCGCCGAGCTGGGCGCGGCGCTCGCCGCGGTCTTGGCGGACGATGCGCAGGGGCTGGCCCGCCAGGCGGCGGCGCTCGCCCACTGGCTATCGGGCAAGGCACGGCTCAAGGCGGCGCAGCTGCGCCTGGCCGACGACAGCTTCCGCGCCATGGAGGCGTTCGTCCCGGCCGGCGGCCCCTGCGAGGCGGCGGCGCTGGCAAGCGCCGGCCGGGCGCAGCTGGCGGCCGACAGCGGCGACGTCGACGCGGCGGTCGGCCACTTCCTGCGCGCCAGCTCGCTGTTCGCGCGGCTCGGCGCCGCCGGGCCGGCGGCCGCCTGCCAGGCCGAGCTGGGGCTGCTGCTGCTCGACACCGGCGACCTGGTCAACGCGGCGACCGCGAGCGAGCTGGCGCTGCAGCTGCTCGATGCCGCCTTTGCACCCTCGCTCGCGGCGCGACTGTGGCTGGGCCTGGCCGAGATCGCGGCGACGCTGGGCGATCTCGATGCGGCGCAGGAGCAACAGCGGCGCGCCGCGGCGCTGGTGCCGCTCGCGTCGTCGCCTGCCGAAGCCGTGGCGCGCCGCTGGGCGGAGGCGAGGATCGCCGCCGCGGCTGGGGAGCGTGGCCGGGCGGAGGTGCTGTTGCGGCCGGTGCGCCGCGAGCTGCTGCAGCGCGGCAGCGCGGCGGAGGCGGCGCGCGCCACCTTCGAGCAGGTGCTGCTGCGGATCGAAGCGCGACGCTTCGGCGCGGTCGCGGAGCTGACCCGCCCACTGGCGGTCGCGTTCCCGGGCGCCGGCGGGTGGTTCGCGTCGGGGTTCGCGGGCCTGTCGCGGCTCGCCGCGGAGCGGCCGGAAGCTTTGCACGCGCGCTGCGTCGAGTGGAAACGGCGGCTGCGGCGGGCGGCGGTCACCGGTGCTGGCCGACCGCCGCTGCTGACGCCGCCGCGGCTGCTCGCCGACCGCGTGCTGCGCGGGCATGCCGAGAGCGAGGATCCGCTCGGCGCCGCGGCCGGGCTGTGACGATGGCGGGCGGGGCGAGCGGAGCAACCCGTGCTGGGCGACCTGGTGGCAGGGCGGGGCGTCCGGCGAGGCTGGCGGCGATCCGCTGCGGGGCGGCGCCGCCGAGCCCGGCGCACGCGAAAGCAGAGCTGTCGAGGCGGGAGAGGCAGGCGCCGGTGTGGTGGCCGGGCTGAGGAGAGCCGAGAATGGAAGGCAACGGTTCGCAGCAGGACCTGGTGGCGATGACGCTGGTGGTCTCGCTGATCCGGCCTGGGCTGCGGCGCCTCCTGTCGGGATATCGGATTCCCCCGGCGAGCATGGTGGATGTGCTGGAGCGGGCGCTCCTGGCCGCGGTCGAGACCTGGGACGAGGACGCCGACAGAGGGGACTGGCTGCTCAAGGCGGTGGAGCTGGAATGTTGCGCCTACTGGCGGGTGCGGCACCGGCGACCGCCGGCGGCGGGGCGGGTGGCGCGACCGCCGGCGAGGGGGCCGGCGAGGCCGCTCGGCGGCCCAGCGGCCGGCCGCGGCGCGCCTCAAGCCATGCGGCGCGCGCGCCCGCGCGTGGTGCTGGCTTGGGACGGCGCGGCCCGGCGGCCGCGCCAGGTGGCGGCGGCGGGCGTGGCGCCCCCGGACGACTTGAGCTGAACGGAATGGGCGGCTCCATGCCAGGCGCGACGATCCTCTCGTAAACGAACCTCTCCACCACCTGCCGTGCCACCGGCGGCCGCGGCGCGTTCCGCCTCGACGGCAGGCGCGGATGGGGTCATGGCAACTCCTGACTTGCGATAAGTTGATTTTATCGAAGCGGCTTGCGGTAGTCGCCCCTGGGCTCGGCGAGCGTCGACAGTCCACCCGCCCACCCGGCCCCGCTCAAGACGCCGCGAGGCCGGGGAGGACATTCGCCAAGCTCCCCCCGGCCCCGCCGCCTGCCCAGACATCACACCCGACCGCTAGCCGCCGCCCGGCCCTGGGTCCCCCTGGACCCGCTCCGACTTGAGGCCGCCCTTGACCTTCGCCAGCGACGCCTCGTCAAGACCCGTCGTCAGCTCCACGCGCTCCACCCGCCCACGATCCCGATCGACTCGCATCTGTGCTGCCCCTTTCCCACACGGATCCCTTCCGACAGGAAGCGGTCCAGACCTCATGCCCGACCACAGCATCCGGAGCCGGCGCTGGCGGGATCGGACCTGGCATAAGACACTATGGTCGGAATCATAGTTGTGTCAAGCTATATATATGGTCTAGACCAGAAAGAGCGCTCTTCCTCCCTCGCCGGGCCCATTCAGACCACCCTCGACCTCGCGACCGCCCAAGGCCGGGCCACGGATCTCGGGCGCTCTGGCCGGACGCCGCCCACCCCTCGGCGGACGCACCCAGCACCTCCCTCTTGGCCACTGTGGAAACTGCCGGGCCTGCGGAAAGCGTGGAAAACCGGCTCCCCACCGCCAGCGGCCTGTGGACCGCTCCCTTGTTCGCCGGTTTCCCACCCTTCCCGCAGTCCCTTGGAAATCGCTGAGAAGCGCGATTTCCACAGTTCCCACAGGGCTCGGCGACGAGTACATATATATTTTGATTCTTAAAAAAGAACGCTCGCGGGCCGCAGCCTCCGACCTCCCAGCGCTGCCCCGCGCGCACGCGATCGACCTCGGTCCCTGGCTTCGGTCGCCACCCTTCCGGGGCGCCGCCGCGGCGGCTGTGCGACAATGCCAGGCGTGCCGCCCCGCCAGCACATCGGTCTTCGGGTTTCCGCGGAGGTCGGAGCGCTCCTCGACCAGCTCGCCGAGCGCCGCGGCCTGACGAAGACGGAGATCCTCGTCACCGGCGTCCTGGCCCAGGCGGAGGCCTTCGGCCTCATTCCCTCGGTGGCGGCCACCATCTCCAAGCTGCTGCCGGAGCCTCCGACCGATCCCGAGGTCCGGCGCCGCCAGCGCCTCAGCCAGCAGCGCACCCGCGCCCGCCGCCGCGGCGAACCCGTGCCCAAGCTGAAGTCTCCCGGACGCCCCCGCAAGTCGCCTCGCCCGTAGATTCCTAGCCTCACCCCGCCGTCTTCCCGATCCGGCCCGAGGGTCGCCTCAGGCGCTCGCTTTTCGCCCGCGGTCTCGAGAGAAAGATTGACTTGTTTGCCATTTAGATATACAATCTATCCATGCTCAAGATCGCCAAACCGGCCCCGCCCCTGCCATCACCGCCGGCAGCCGCCACCCGCGAGGCGTGGCTGCATCGCGCCGTCAACCACCTCCGGCCCGACTTTCAGTCCCAGGGAATCCCGGTGCCGGCGGCGGTCCAGGTTTCGATTGGTTTTCCTTCGGTGGGCGCTCTTGCCCGCCGCTCCCGCCGCATCGGCGAGTGCTGGCCGCCGGAGGCCTCGCGCGACGGCATCTATCAGGTTTTCGTCTCGCCGCTGCTCGGCGAGCCCCTGCCGGTTCTCGAGGTCCTGGTCCACGAGCTCGTGCACACCGCCGTCGGCACCCGCGCCAAGCACGGCCCGCCCTTCCGCCGCCTGGCCCTAGCCCTCGGCCTGCGCGGCCGCATGACCGACACCACCGCCGGCCCCGAGCTCGCCGCCCGCCTCGCCGACCTCGCCGCCCGCCTCGGCACCTTCCCCCATGCCGGCCTCGTCGCCGATCCCGATCGGCGGAAGCAGACCACCCGCCTGCACAAGGTCGCCTGCCCGGGCTGCGGTTACACCGCTCGCATCACCGCCAAGTGGATCGCCGCCGGCCTGCCCATCTGCCCCTGCGGCACCGCGATGCGTTTAAACGATCTCGCCGGACGGGCCACCGCACCCGCCGCCCCGGCCCGCTGAAAGGAGCGCCGATCTCATGACCTTCCCGCACACCGATACCTACCTGCTCCAGATCGCCGGCTGCACCGACACCGTGGTGCGGACCCAACCTACTCCACGCAATGCCGCCGAGCGCTCGGGTTACCGCGCCACCTTGGTAACCATTCTCAGCCAGCAGCTGCATGTGACCCTCGCCACCGGCGGCGACCCGGAACCCTGGAAGCGCTTCGCGGTCCAGTGCTCCTTCGAGGTGCCGCAGGATCTCGAGCTCACCGCCGACGGTTGGGTCAGGCTGGCCATCCGTCTCGCCCCCTCCGATCCCAATGGGCGGCCCCTCGGCCCGGCCATGCTCGCCTTCTGGCGCCAATCCGTCCCCCCCTGCGTCCCCGTGCTCGCCCGCCTCTCCCAGGCCGTGGACGGCTCGCTGCTCGCCGTCGAGTGGCGTCTGCCCGCGGCGCCACCGCCGCGCCTGGTCGCCGATTCCCCCGCGGGCGCCGTCTGCCTTGCCGCCCCGCGCCCCGCCCGCCTCTGCTTTCACATCCCCGCCGTGGACGGAGCCATGGACCTCGTCGCCGAGGCCATCGCGCAGGGCGCCGGGCTGCTCGATTCGCCGCGGCGGCCGGCGCCCCGCAGCCTTGCCGTCACCCGCGCCCTCGCCGACGCCGGCCTACCGTCCATCCGCTTCTCCGGCCGCTGGCTGGCGCGGCTCGGTTTCACCCCCGGGCAGCGCGCTCGGGTCACCGCCGAGGCCGGGCGCATCGTCCTGACCCTCGACAACCTGGACCGCGCCGGCCGCTACACCGCCGGCCCGGAGGACCGCGACGCCGCCGCGCGGATGTCGTGATCCCGGCCCTCGCCACCAGCAGCCACGCCAGAGACCGCCGACGCGACCGAGCCCGAGCGATTCACCACCAGCAAGCACTTCACCCGGAGACCGCGATGAACCAGCAAGCCCGCGACGTCCTGCTCACCGGCTGGATCCGCCCGGACGAATCGTACTTTTCAGGCCGCCACAACCTTTCCCTGCTGGTCATCGGTCACTTCGCCGGCGAGCAGGTGAGCCTCAGGGTCGATCTGGTCGACGCCGACCGCCACGGCTACCCCTACGACGCGGACGATCGCATCACCAGGGTGTACGGCAACTGGCTCGAGCTCTCCGGCTCCTTCCGCGCCAGCCCGATCGACGATCGCGACTCCGACCGGGAGCACCTCGGCTATCTCGACGTCGCCGCGGTCGCCATCACCACGCGCACCGACGCCAAGCCCAGGCAGTGCTGGGACCGGCACCTGCCGCTCAGGACTCTCACGGTGCTCTTCCCCAAGGCGATCCGCAGCCCGCATGCCGCCACGGCCTCGGCCGACCTGCTCGCGGCCCATGAAGCAGACCAGTCGCCGTAGCGCCTGGCCGAAGCCACCGCGCAGCATTCGAGACCAGAGGCCCGGAGGCTGGGTCCAAGAGGCTCCGGCGCAGGCCCTTGCAGTCCACGATCATGGCCAGCTCCTCCGGCACGAACGCGCCGCGCAATGCGAGCCTTGAAACCACCGCCGCGCGCCAATGCGCCGCCGCAATCGGAACACGAATTTCATGCGTGATTGACGAGGCCCACGACAGGGTGCGAATCTATTGGGTGTGAGCCCCGAAGACATCCTGGGCATCGTGCCCATCCGGATCTCTATCTCGGCTTGAGCGGCGCCGGAGCATAGATGATGCCAAGCCAAATTCGCCATTTTGGCACCCAGGTAACGGCCGAGCGTCTAACTCACATCTCCTCAGCACTTACGATGACCGGCGACGGCCAAGCCAAGGACGATTTTCTCTCCTGAAAGAGCCCGCTTCGGCAGGTAACGGCCGGAGGGCCTCCAACTCTTTGATAATAAGGAAGTTAAAAAGGCGGCAGTCGGAAGAGACCAGATCAGTCAGGTGGGATTGCGACTTCTTTGGAACTTGACCCGCTCCATGGCCGTACGCTCCGTCGGAAGAGACCAGATCAGTCAGGTGGGATTGCGACGGCGAGGGGCTTCTTCGCCCGGATGAGATGGGGGTTCGTCTGGTCGTCGGAAGAGACCAGATCAGTCAGGTGGGATTGCGACTCACCCAGCGTCGCGGGGGCCGCGGGATAGCTGGTCAGGTCGGAAGAGACCAGATCAGTCAGGTGGGATTGCGACCGAAGTCCTCGATGCTGAGGCCGTCGGCAAGGAGGTTGTCGGAAGAGACCAGATCAGTCAGGTGGGATTGCGACGGCGCGTAGTGATAGGGAACATACAGCGGGTGTTTCGGTCGGAAGAGACCAGATCAGTCAGGTGGGATTGCGACCGAGAGATTCGACGAGCACGCGAGCTTCCTTCATCGCCTCGCTGTCGGAAGAGACCAGATCAGTCAGGTGGGATTGCGACTTGATAGGTGGTGGCCTTGGGCTTCTCGGTCGCGGTCGAGGGAAGGAGTCGGAAGAGACCAGATCAGTCAGGTGGGATTGCGACCTCACTAGGGGCAGAACACTGCCGGTCTGGGATACGGGTCGGAAGAGACCAGATCAGTCAGGTGGGATTGCGACTGCCCGAGGGGAGGCGGTTGGTTGCCCTTTAGAACAGTCGGAAGAGACCAGATCAGTCAGGTGGGATTGCGACGGTTCGGGAAGGTGATGAGAGTGGGGGCGTCGACGCGGGTGTCGTCGGAAGAGACCAGATCAGTCAGGTGGGATTGCGACTTCTGAAATCAGTCGCCTTTTCAAGGGAAAGGTTCATAGCGTCGGAAGAGACCAGATCAGTCAGGTGGGATTGCGACTTAACTGCCCAGCGCTCCGCCTCCATAGCGGTCCGGCAGCTTGGTCGGAAGAGACCAGATCAGTCAGGTGGGATTGCGACGAACATGACCCCTGCGATGAACAGGATGACCGCCACGGACAGGGTCGGAAGAGACCAGATTAGTCAGGTGGGATTGCGACTGGTCGGCCCACGTCTTGAGGTAGTCCTGCACCAGCTGTCGGAAGAGACCAGATCAGTCAGGTGGGATTGCGACTCCATGTCGACGTTCCTACTCTTCAGGAAGAGGAGAGGTTCCGTCAAGAGGTGTGTAAACGCATCAGGCGGCGGCCTCCTCGCGGCGCGCTCGTACTCCATCGATGTACTGCACTCCTGCGAAGACTTCCTTCAACAGAACGGGTGAGTTGAGTCGGCGGAAGCGCCGCTCGGCAACGAGCAGCAACTTCCAGAGTACGGCCGTCGCGTGCTCGACTTTCTTGTACCGCCTGGCGGCGTCGGTGCGGAGCCGCAGGCCGCAGAACGGCGACTCGACGATGTTGGTGGTCCGCAGGTGGCGCCAGTGCGGCTCTGGGAACTGGTAGAAGGTGACCATGCGATCCCAGTCATGGTCGAGTAGCTCAGCTGCCGCCTGCTGGCCGCGCGTGCGGCACCAGCGCGCGAACCGCTGCTTGGCCGCCTCAGCTTCGCCGCGCGTTGCCGCGTAGGGGATCGTGCACAGCAGCGGCTTGGCCTCTTCATGGAGTCGCTGCGGGACCTTGTCGAGCACGTTGACGATTCGGTGGTTCCAGCACCGCTGCTCCGAAGCTTCCGGGTAGACGTTGCGGAGCGCCCCCCAGATGCCCAGGTGACCGTCCGCGACCGCCAGGCGCGGGCAGACCAGGCCGCGAGCCTTCAGATCGCGCAGCATCGCCGACCAGCTCTCGGTGGACTCGCGCTGACCGGGCATCACCGCGAGCACGACCTTGCGTCCATCCGACAGCCCGCCGATGGCGACGAGCACCGCGGCCTTGTCCTTCTCGAGCCCTGCTTTCACGTAGAGGCCGTCCACCCACAGGTAGGTGAGCTCAAGACCGTCGAGCCGCCGGCGCCGCCACTCGTCGTACTCCACCTGCCAATTCGCCTTCAGCCGCGCCACGGTCGAGGCCGACAGCGGCGCTTCCTCCCCGAGCAGGCCGCGTAGCGCCAGGTCAAAGTCCCCCTCGGCCAACCCGTGCAGGTAGAGCTCCGGGATCAGCCCGTCGACCTCGCGCGTCCGCTTGGCGAACAGCGGCAGTACCCGGCTCTCGAACCGCTCCTCGAGATCCCGCACCCGCGGCCGGCGCACCGTGATCGTGCCGCTGCTCAACGTCAGTCGCCGCGGCTTGCCGTGGCCATTGCGGTAGCCGGCGTCCGCGTTCACCGTCGCTCTCCTCGCCGACTTTGCACGCCCGAGCAGCTCCGTAACTTCCTCTTCCAGCAGAGCTTGCACGAAGTCCTGCACTTTCCCCCTCACCCAGCTCTCGAGCGACTCCCATGCCTCGCTTGACGTCGATCGCTTGTCGGTGATCTTCTCGACCACGGCGGTGTTCCTCCCTCGTTCTCGGGCCTGCCAGCCCGGGTTTTGGAACGTCAGAGGTAGGCTACACCGCCTTCTGCATTTCCACACCTTCTGAGGGTACCTCGGAAGAGGAGCGTCGGAAGAGACCAGATCAGTCAGGTGGGATTGCGACTCGATCCCGTCGGCCAGACTATGAAGTTTCTGGTTGAGCTCGTCGGAAGAGTCCAGATCATTCAGGCGGGATTGCGACTGGAAGCGCCTCTGCGTCGGCCCCTGCCGCTGCGAGCGGATCGACTACATGGCGGTGGTCGCCTTCCGCGAGCTGACGCGGAAGGGGATCGGTCAGCGCGCTTCGCCGTCGAAAGCGCCGACCTCACGCAGGAGCGCCCGCGCCAGGTCGAGCGATTCCCAGGTGCGGCCCATCGCGATGAGCAAAGCGTTCGACGGCCGCCGGCGGCGGGCGCCGCCGCCGGGACTTGTAGGCGCAGATTGCGTTGACGGCGATGCCGCTCGCGCGCTCAAGCTCGCCGCCGATTGGGTGGACCTCACGGTAGGCGCCCCCAGGGTCCCAAGCGCTTGCCGAAGTCCTCGGCCGAGCAGTCCAGGGCGCGGAGCACCTTGACCAGCACGGGAAGGGAGGGGTGATGGTGTCCCTGCTCGTAGCGGCTGAGCATTGAGCTGGTGATCCCGGCCCGTCCGGCGACCTGCTTCTGATTGAGATCGCGCTCAAGCCGGAGGCGCCGGAGGGACTTGCCGACCTGGGAGGCGACCCGTTCGTCGGACCTCATGGCTGCCACCTGCGGCACTCCTCCACGAACGCCAGAAGTAATGCCTCGTCCGTGACCTGGGCCGACGCCTCGAGGCTCTCGATTGCCGGCCGCAGGTTGTCTTCCAGGACGCATTCGATGGTCGCCAGCACGTCGGTTGCCACGTCGTAGGGCTTGCGGTGCTCCTGGCGGTCGGCCAGGTCCGGGGGAGGAGGCAGCCAGGCGTGCACGTCCGAGAGGCGGTCTGCGATGGCGCGCAGGGCGTTCGCCTCGTCGGCCAGTTGCGCTTGCGCTCTGGCGGGGGTCCAGGGGGCGCCTGGCTCCGGTGGTCTAAGCTCATCACAGCTTGGCATGGGGTTCTCTCCCGTGTCGGGTCAGGCTCCGGCGTCAGGTCGCACCCTGCGCCGGGGCCGCTTGGTTTACTGGCAGTCTATGGCATCATGGCGCCACGGCGCAAGATGGCCATGGCCACTGTTCTATGCTCATTGCACCATGGCGACACGGCGCAAGGATGAGGACGACCCCGTAGCGGGGATCACCGGCACCGGGACGCGGAAGTGCGCCTGGTTTCACGAGGACGAAGCCGAGGCGCTACGGCTTCGGGCCTTCCAGGAGCGCAGGTCGGAGGCCGCACTGATCCGGGAAGCGGTGCGGCGGTTCCTCGGGATCGAAGATTGAGGGGCTTTATCTGCTAGGAGACACCGCCAACCAGGAACTTCTCCGTCATCCTTTTCACCACACCGGACGTGTGCGCCTCGCTGAGGTGCGCATAGCGCTTCACCATCGCCAGCGTCTTGTGCCCCAGGGCCTCGGCCAGCTCGGCCAGCGTGGCGCCGCTCATGGCCATGTAGCTGGCGAACGTATGACGAATATCGTGGAAGTGGAAATCCGCTACACCGGCCGCTTTGATCGCCTCCTCCCATGCATTCCGCGGAAACGTAGCCAACCCACGCTGGCTGCCAAAGACCTCGTCGATACCGTCCTCGCGCCGCGCCTTCCTCTCCCGCAGGATATCCAGCACGGGACCCTCGAGAGGCAACACGCGGCGCTCACCGTTCTTCGTGTGTTCAAGGGTCGCCCGGCAGCGATCCAGGTCGACATCGCTCCAGCGAAGGCTGAGCAGCTCCCCCTGTCGCGCGCCGGTTCCCAGGGCGACGACCACCAGCGCATACAACCGCGGCTCGTCGCTGGCGCGGCAGGCAGCCAGGAGCCGGCGACGCTCTTGCTCCGAAAGGTAACGGAGCCGCCCGCGCGGCTCCTTGCGCGCCCGGACTCGGGTCGCGGGATTGTCCACCACCCATTCCCACTCCCTGCGCGCGATGGACAGCACATGCTTGAGCACCGTCAGATAGCGGTTCGCCGTGGCGGGACCGCAGGTGAGCCGGTCCAGAGCTTCACCGATATCTGCCGCCGAGAGCTCGACCAGACGCCTGCCTCCTAGCTCGCGCTCCCACCAGGCCAGCTTGCTTCCCCTTTGAAGCTGCTCTCGTGGTCGGTAGCGCGGGACGACCTTCTCGCGGTAGCGCGCGATCATGTCGCCCACAGTCCGCCGCCTCTCCTCGCGACCGGGGAGACGGACGCCGTCCCGCAGAGCGTCCTCCGTCTTTCCGCCCCAGCGCTCAGCGTCGGCCTTCCGGCGAAACGTCTTCGTCCGACACTCGCTCCCGATGCGCACCCTGACCAGCCAGGAAACCTGGCCGCGCCTGCCCACTCGCTTCTGGAAGTAAGCCACAGTGGCACAATTTTGGCACAAATCGCGTTCCCGGCACAAGCAACGACCTTCAGGCGTGGCACTTAAACTATTGATTCTACTGGCGGAGGGAGTGGGATTCGAACCCACGGGCCGCGGACGGCCGGCGGTTTTCAAGACCGCTGCTTTAGACCACTCAGCCACCCCTCCGGGCGGGTTGCGGGGACGGTGTGACGGGGAGGATGCGGGTCAGGCCGCCGGTGTAGGGGTGTAGGGCGGCGGGGAGGAGGACTGTACCGTCTTGCTGCTGGCAGTTCTCGAGGATTGCGATCAGGGTGCGGCCCACCGCCAGGCCCGAGCCGTTGAGGGTGTGGAGGTGGCGGAGATGGCCGCCGGCGGCCGGGCGATAGCGGAGACTGGCGCGGCGGGCCTGGAAGGCCTCGCAGTTGCTGCAGGAGGAGATCTCGCGGTAAGCGTCCTGGCCTGGCAGCCAGACCTCCAGGTCGTAGGTCTTGGCCGCGGAAAAGCCGGTGTCGCCGGTGGAGAGGCAGACCACTCGGTAGGGCAACTCGAGCAGCTGCAACACTTTCTCGGCGTGACCGGTTAGCTGTTCGAGCGCTTCGTCGCTGGTCTCGGGGGTGGTCAGCTGCACCAGCTCGACTTTGTTGAACTGATGCTGGCGGATGAGGCCGCGGACGTCCTTGCCGTAGGAGCCTGCCTCGCTGCGGAAGCAGGGGGTGTAGGCGACATAGCGCAATGGCAGCTGGACCTCGTCCAGGATCTCCTCGCGATGAAGGTTGGTCAGCGGCACCTCGGCGGTCGGCACCAGGTAGCCGTCGTGGCCCTCGAGCTTGAACAGATCCTGCTCGAACTTCGGGAGCTGGCCGGTGCCGGTGAGCGCGGCGCGGTTGACGATGAACGGCGGCAACACTTCGACGTAACCATGGGAGCGGGTGTGCAGGTCGAGCATCAGGCCGATCAGCGCCCGCTCGAGCAAGGCGCCCGCGCCGAAGGAAACGGTGAAGCGGGCGCCGGCCAGCTTGGCGCCGCGCTCGAAGTCGAGGATGCCGAGCGCCGGACCGATTTCCCAGTGCGGGCGCGGCGCAAAGGCAAAGCGGGTGGGCTCGCCGACCACGCGCTCGATGCGGTTGGCGCTCTCGTCGGCGCCGAGCGGCACACTCGGATGCGGCAGGTTGGGCAGCGTCAGCTCGACGGCGGCAATCTCGGGATCGAGCACGGCCAGGTGGGCTTCCAGCTCGGCGGTGCGTGCCTTGATGCTCGCCACGGCGGCGATCTCGGCAGCCGCATCGCCGCCGCGCTGCTTGACCGCGCCGATCGCACGGCTGGCCTCGTTGCGCCTACGCTTCAGATCCTCGACCTCGACCAGCGCCGTCCGCCGCTCGGCGTCCAGGCGCAGCCAGGACTGCGGCAGACCGGGATCGACACCGCGGCTCGCCAGCCGCTCGACCACGCCCTGCGGGTCGTCGCGCATGAGCTCTCGGGACAACATGGCCGGGCAGTTTATCCCGCCCGGACCCGTGTACGAAGCCGGCGGAGTCCCCGCTTGCCGAGTGGCTTGACCCGGTCCCGTACCGGCCTCGGCACCTGCCACCGCCCGCGCAGGGTGCCGTGCGACACGCGAGACGGCAGCGATCGGCGGGTTGACGCCTGCAGCGAACTCGTGTCCAGGTCCCATTTGGCACTATTCGCACACTTCTAAATGCAGAGACAATACAGAGACAGCGTCTCTCGATGTGGAGGGCATGGGGCCCCTCGCATCCTCTCGAGGAGAAGACCAAATGAAGAGACTCACCACGACCCGCGGCCTCCGGTTGAACAGCGAGACGCTCCTGCGGCTCACGGCCGACCGGCTCGGAGAGGTGGCAGCAGGCTTCGTCCAGCCGACGATCAACGCTCCAACTTGCAACGCCTACACCTGCCAATCAACCTGCCCGATCCACAAGTGCTAGCCCTGGGGCTCGCGCGCCGGGACGCAGATCTCCTTAGCTGACCGCCGAGTCGAACCGCAGCGCCGCAGGTCCCCATCCGCGGTGTCACTGCGGTGGCCCGGCGGGCGGCGGCCGGACCAGCCCTCTGATGACGGGACCAGGGCAAAACCCGCGCGGCGTCAGTGGGGATCTGCCTCGCTGTCGCCGCGCCGGCAGGTTGCTACGGAAGGGAATCGGCGTTTAGACTCGGCGCACCTCGGTGCCCCGCTGGTTGCGGCCGCCGCGCGGCTGTCATCGACAGCGCGGGCAGCACGCGATCCGGCGCTGTGCCATGTTCCCGTCCTGCCGGCGCGCGTGCGAGCTCATCCTCTGAAAGTCAGGCTGGCCCGGTGGGCGCTGCCACCTGCGGCGCTGGCGGCGATCGGCTGCTTCGCGGCACACGAGGTCGATCCGGCGGCTGCGGCCGAAGGCGCCTACCTCGGGCGCTTGGCCGCGGCGGTGCTGGTGGCGGTGGCAGCTCTGGCACCCCCACCGGCTGCCGAGCTGGGGCTCGGGGCGGCCCTGGCGGTGGCGGCAGTCTGGGCGCTGCCCGCCGGCCCAGGGCGCGGCGCGGCGGTGATGGCGCTGCTCGCTGCTTCTCTCGCCGTCGCGGTGGGACGCCAGCTGCTGCGGCTGTCGGCGATCACGAGTGGCAGCGGCGGCACCGATCCCGCCAGCATGGATCGCCATTCCGTGGGACCGAGCGCCGCAGCAGGCGCCGACCGCACGGACACCCGCTCACGCCCGCCTGGCTCAGGCGGCTTTGGCGCCCTTGGCGCCCTCAGCACCTCTCGCGGCTCCGGCGGCTCTAGTGGCTCTAGCGGCTCTAGCGGCTCTGGCCGGATTCGCTTGGGGGCAGCCATCGCGCTCTGCTTCGGCTGCCAGGTGCTGCTGCGAGGCGAGCTGCTGTTCGCACCGGGGCGATCGCTGCGGCCCTGGATGGCGCTCGTCGCGCTGCCGGTGGCCGCCGGTGCCGCGCTGGCGCTGCTCTGGCGCCGTCGCGGCCTGCTGCCGGCGCTGGCTGCGGCCACCGTGGCGGCGGTGCTGGCCCCTGGCTGGACGGTGGCAACTACCCTGGCGCTCGTGGCACTGGCCGGCGGCGCCAGCCTCCCCGGAGCGGGCGAGGCCCCCTCCACGGTCGGAACCGGCGAACCACGGCTGCCAGCGCCAGCGCCGAGGACGACCTGGCGCGCGTGGCCAATCTGGGCATCCACGGCGGCCTGGCCGGCCTGGGCGCGAGTGACACCAGGCTTGCTGGCGCTGGCGCTACCGATCGCCTGGGAACCGCGTGCCGGCTGGGCCATGGCGCTCGCCGGCCTGGCGGTCTGGCGCCCCGGTCTGGCAGCTTCCGGGGCTTTGGCGCTGGCAGCGGTGACGCGCGGCGCGGCGCTGGCAGGCTTGAACCTTCCCGGCCCGCTCGCCGCCCATGCTTCCTGGCACGAAGGGGCCGCCGCCCTGGCCTGGCTGGTGATGCTGGTACCCGCCGCGCTGCCGGCGGCGCGGCAGCGCCGCTCCCGGACTCTACTGGTCGCCGCCCTGCTGCTCGCATCCGCCACCCCCTGGCTACCCAATCGCTCGGCGCTGGCGGCCCCTCTGGCACTGGCGGCGCTCGCCCTGCCGGCTACGGGCGCAGCGGCTGGCCTGGCGGCGGTCTGGAGCGCGGCACTGCTGCTCGGCACCACTCTGCTGGCGTCCTATCCCTGGCTGCGCCAGGATCCGCTGGCCGACGCCTTGGCGTTGATCGGTGGCGGCGATGGCGCCGGGCCGCGACTGGCGGCGGCGATCGGCGCCGGCGCGATCCTGCTAACCGCCGTCACCGGCGTGGCCTTACGCCGTACGCCGAAGTTGCGGCAACCGGCGAGAGCAGCCCCTGCCGGCCTGCGCACCGCAGACCTCGCCGGCCTGCGCATGGCAGGCCTCGCCGGCCGGCGCACGGCAGGCCTCGCCGGAGCGCGCCCGGCAGCCGCCGCCGGGCGGCGTGCGGCAACCGCTGCCGGCATCGCGCTGTTCGCCGCCCTGGTGGGCCCCCGGCTGGCATCCCCGAGCACTGCCCTCCTCGACGGCGGCGACGCCGTGCTGCTCGACGGCGGCCGTCCACTCTGGCGCGCCGACCTCGGGCTGGGGCGCATCCGCGGCCTGGAGTTGCAGACCAGCCTCGTCAACGCGGCCGGCCTGGCCGCCGGCACGCCGGTGGCGCGGATACGACTGCTCGGCACTGGCTTCGCGCCGGTCGAGCTGCAACTGCGCGCCGGCGAGGACACCGGCGAGTGGGCGGCGCGCCGGCCCGACCTGGCTGCCACCTCGGGCCTGATCGCACCGCGGCCCTGGCTGGCCTGGGTGGCCGGCGATTTCTTCGGCCAGCGCTACCGTACCCGCCTGCGGCTGCCGCGCGCCGGCAGCTACGCCCGCGTGGAGATCGACCTCGCCGCCGGCTTGCCGCCGACCACCGGCCTGGCCCTGTACCAGGTGGATCTTGAAAGATAAGCCCGCGGCCTTCGAACCGGTCGCCAAGGTGGCGGCGGCGTTCATCGCCGCGGCGCTCGCCACCGCGGCGATGTCGCGGTTTCCGCCGTTGCCGGCCGACGACCCGCTGGCGGGGACCATGGCTCTCCTGCCGCTGGTCCTAGCGGCCCTGTTCGGAATTCACCACTGGGGCGTGCGGCAGGGCGCCCGCCGGCTGCCGCGGGCCGGCAGCGCCGGCGAGCTGGCGGCGCTGGGCTTGCTGGTAGCGGCGGCCTTCGCCCGGCCGGCGATGGGCTTGCCATACG
The DNA here is from genome assembly GCA_963732005.1 of uncultured Acidobacteriota bacterium. GTDB lineage: Bacteria > Acidobacteriota > Thermoanaerobaculia > Multivoradales > UBA5704 > JASLEW01. The sequence continues at coordinate 259,715 of CAVSXT010000005.1, read as the reverse complement.
CCAGTGAGATCCTGGCCGCCGGCCTGCTGCTGGTGCTCGCCCATCGGCTGGCGCGGCAGCTGCCGGCGCTGCGGCCGCTGCTCGGGCACCGGCTCGGCTCGCGCCCCTCGGCGCTGTTCTTCTGGCTGCCGCTGACGGTCTATCTCGCCATCCTGCCCTGGTCCGCCGGGCATCGCCAGCCGGACGGCGACGAGCCCTACAACCTGCTGCTCGCCCACAGCCTGGCTTACGACGGCGACACCGACCTGGCGAACAATTACGCCGCCGGCGACTGGCGCCATTTCATGGACCGCCCGATCGCGCCGCAGCCCGGCGATCCGGTGGGCCGGCACGGCGAGATCTACTCCCGCCACAACGCGCTGCTGCCACTGGCCCTGGTCCCGGCCTATCGCCTGGCCGGCAAGGCCGGCGCCCTGATCACCATGGCGCTGCTGACCGCGGCGCTGGCCTGGCTGACCCTGCGCCTCGGCCGGCACTACGCCGCCGAGCTTCCCGGCGAAACAATGGCGGTCTATGCCTGGGTGGCGCTGGCGCCGCCGCTGCTGCTCTATTCCTACCAGGTATGGGTCGAGGTCCCCGCCGCACTGCTCGCGGCAGCAGCGCTCGACCAGATCCTGGCGCTGGCGCCCGCGCCGGCGGACGCCCCGCCGCCGATCCGCCGCGCCTGGCTGGCCATCGCGATCCCGGTGCTGCTGCTGCCGCTGCTCAAGATCCGCTTCATCCTGATCGCGGCACCGCTGGTAGTGCTGGCCGCCTGGCGGACCGCGAGGCAGCCGTCGCACCGCCGCCAGCTGCTGGCGCTGGGGACGATCCTGCTGGCGCTGGTGGGCGGCATCCTGCTGTACAACCTGTGGCTCTACTCGAACCCGCTGAAGATCCACAGCTGGCAGGAGATCGATCCCAACCGCCACACGCTGCAGGACTACCTGGGCGGCGGCCTCGGGCTGCTCTACGACTGCGCCTTCGGGTTGTTCGCCTTCGCGCCGATCTGGCTGCTGCTGCTGCCGGCCGTGGCGCTGCTGCTCGCCCGCCGTGCGGCGCTGCCAGCCCACCTCGCCGTTCTCACCCTGCCCTACCTGATGGTGGTGACCCCGCGCGGCGAATGGTACGGCGGCTGGTCGCCGCCGTTCCGCTACGCGCTGATCGCCCTGCCGCTGCTCGGCCTGGCGCTGGCGCCGCTGCTCGCCCGCCGTCACCGTCCGGGAGCGCGCTGGCTGCTTGCCGGTCTGGGCTCCCTGACCCTGGTCCTGACCGTCGTCTGGATCGTGGTCCCCGGCTGGACCTACAACTTCGCGGACGGGCGCACCTACGTTCTCGACCATCTCGGCTCGCGGCTTGGCGCCGACCTGGCGCGGTTCTTCCCGAGCGCGGTGCGGCCGCGCACCGCCACCTGGCTCTGGCCGCCGGTCTCGCTGGCAGCGATCGTCGGCGCCTGGTGGCTGCCCCGCCGGCGAGGCCTGCCGGCGGCGCTGGCCGGCATCGCCGCCGTGCTCGCCGCCGCCGCCGTCCTGCCGATCGCCGCCGCGCGGATCCCGACCCGCGTCGTCGAGCTCGAGGATCCACCGGTGATCAAGCTCGGCGGCCACCTCTACCCCGACCGCTGGGTGATCGAGCGCACCGATTACCGGGGCGGCTGGGTGCTGCGGGTGGGCGACCAGGTGCGTGCGCCGGTCGTCGCCGGCGGCCGCCTGGTGCGGCTGACGCTCGACGCCGAGCTGATCCGCAACCAACCTGTGCCCTTCGAGGTCGAGATCGCCGCCGGCGGCCGCCTGCTGGCGGTCTGGACGCCGGTGCGCGACCGCGCCTGGGAGGAGCTGAGCCTGGGACCCTTTGATTGGCCGCCGGGCGCCGCTCTGGTGCTCACCGCCCACGGCCCGCACCCCCCGGGCGCCCTCAACGGCGCGGTGCTCGATCGCATCGAGCTCGCCTGGGAATGAGCGGGGCGCGGCATGCGGCCTGAGCCGGGCGAGCCCGCGGCGACCCGCATGGCCGCCGTCGAACCGGAAATCCCGGAGGTCACCGCGGTGGTTCCGACGATCGGCGGCAGCCCATGGCTCGCCGCCTGCCTGACCGCGCTGCGGCGGCAGGAGGGCGTGCGCTCGCTCGAGATCGTGGTGGTGGATCAGGCCCCGCAACCGCTGGCGCTGCCGCCCGGCCTTGCCGATCGCGTGCTGCGGCCGCAACGCAACCTGGGCTTCACGGGCGGCACCAATCTCGGGATCGCGGCGGCCCGCGGCGAGCTGCTGGCCACGGTCAACGACGACGCGGTGGTCGGACCCGGCTGGCTCGCCACGCTTGCCGCCGCGCTGTGCGCCGATCCCGGCGCCGCCGCCGCGCAGGGTGTCAACCTCCTCGCCGATGGTCGCGACCTGGACGCCGCCGCCGGACTGCCGCTGGCTGAGCCACCCGGCCAAACCCGGGACCGCCGCCGGCAGATCGACAGCTGTGGCCTGGGCTGGAACCGGTGGTGGCAAGCCATTCAGCTCGGGCACGGCATGGCATTGGAGGAGCTGGAATCAGCGCTGGCCGCCGGCGCCGTGCCCGACACGCCGGCAATTGCGCCGGCGGCCGGGAAGTCAACTGCCGCCGCGGTGGCCGCAGGGGGCGGCCTCTCTGGAGCCAATGGGATTTCAAACGGGCCAACCACCGCCGTCGAAGTCTTCGGGGTCTCGGCGACCGCCGCGCTGTTCCGGCGCACGGCACTCGAACGAGTGGCGCCGGACGGCCGGGTCTTCGACCCGCGCCTGATCTCCTATTACGAGGACGCCGAGCTGGCCGGCCGCCTGCGCGCAGCCGGCTTTCGCGCCCTGCTGGCGCCGGCGGCGCGGGCGCTCCATGCCGGATCGGCCTCGGGGCGTGCGGCACCCGCCAGCCGCCGACGGTGGCGCCTGATCTACGGCAACCGCTACCTGGCGGCCGCCCGCCTGCTCGGCCGCGGTCTCTGGCTTCGGCTGCCGCGGATGCTGCTGCGCGATCTCCTGGATCTCGCCGGCCCCTTCGCCACGCGCCGCTCCCCGGACCGCAGCGCTGACCGCGAACTAGGGGGCGCCGCCCCCGGCGCCGATCGGAGCGCTGCCCCCGGCGCCGATCGGAGCGCCGGCCGCCGGCGCCTGACCGGCGCGATCGCGGGATGGGGGCGCGCCCTGCGCCACCTGCCGGCGTTCGCCCGCCGCGGCCCGTCCGCGCCGCCGCTGGCCGAGGTGGCCCGCCTGAGCCGCTGGCCGCCCCAATCGGGGTAACCTCTGACCGATGGCCGCCCCTCGCTCCCCGCTGCCACCGGGAAAACCCTCGCCCCTACCGGCACCGCCCTCGCCGCCAGCCATGGAAGCATCACCGGCGGCGCCACACCCGCTGCCGGCGCTGGCCGGCATCGTGGTGCACTGGCGCGACGACGCCCGGCTCGCCGAGCTGATCGCCGCCTGGCCGCACGACGACCAGCGCTTCGAGCTCTTGGTGGTGGACAACAGCGCTTCGGCGCCTATCGCAAGCCTGCCGGGGCAACCACCGCCGGCCGCGTCCGTTTCCATCCGGCTGATGCAGCCGGGGCGCAATCTCGGCTTTGCCGGCGGCGTCAACGCCGGGGTGGCGGCCAGCCGGGCGCCGCTGCTCCTCCTGCTAAACCCCGACGCCCTGCCCGAGCCCGGCGCGCTCGAGCAGCTGCTCGCAGGCTTCGCCGCGCATCCGGAGGCCGCCGGCCTGGCTCCCCGCCTCACCGGCGCCGACGGCGAACCGCAATTCGCCTGGCAGCTGCGCCGCCTCCCCTCGGCCTGGGGCTGCCTGCGCCAGACCCTTCCCTGGCCTTTCGCCGGCGCTGCCGGCGCCGCCGGCCGCCTCACCGCCGAGCCGCCGCCCGGCACGCCGGTCGAGCAGCCGGCGGCGGCGGCGCTGGCGCTCCGCCGCCAAGCGCTCCTGGCCGCCGGCGGCTTCGACGAGCGCTTCCATCCCGCCTGGTTCGAGGACGTCGACCTGGCGCACCGGCTGCGGCAGACCGGCGCGCGCCTGCTCTACTGGCCAGCGGCGCGCTTCCGCCACGCCCTCGGCAGCAGCGTGCCGCGCCTGGGCTACGGGCGCTTCCTCTGGATCTATCACCGCGGCCTCGAGCGCTACCTGGCCAAGCACCACGGCGCCGCCTGGCTGCCGGCGGCGCGGGCCGGCCTGATCGCCGGCCTCCTGCTCCGCCTGCCGCTGGTGGCCGCCCGCCGCCCCCGCCGCGCCGCTTCCCGCCGCGAGGCGGCGTCCGGCCTGCTGCTGGCCCTGGCCGGCGCGCTCTCCGGCTGGCGCCTTCCCCGCGGCATGTCCCTCGACCCCACCGGCGCCACGCCGGCGCGCCGCCGCGCGCGAGGACCTCGGCGCTCCGGCGACGCCGCAACCACCGTCCCTGACGCTGACGCGAGCTCCGCTTCCCGGACCATCCACTCGGTCCCAGCGAGGGCGCGATGGCAGTTGACGTCGCCATTTGCCTGGTCACCCACGACTCGGCGCCGGACCTGGCGGGCTGCATGGCGGCGATCGCGGCACTGCGGCCGCCGCCGGCCGAGATCGCGCTGGTCGATTCCGGCAGCCGCGACGGCAGCCTCGACGAGGCGCGGCGCACGGCGCCGCACGGCATCCCGCTGTCCGCCGCCGGCCACGCCGCCAACATCGGCTTTGCCGCCGGCATGAACGCCGCCATCGCCGCCACCCGCGCGCCCTACGTCCTGACCCTCAACGCCGACGCCCGCCCGCGGCCCGATTACCTCGAGCGCCTGGCGGCGCGCATGGAAGCTCATCCGGAGCTGCGGGTCGCGGCGGTCGCCGGGCGCCTGGTGCGTCCGGAGAAGCCCGGCTCCCCGCGCCTGCTCGACGCCTGCGGCATGCGCCTGACCAGCGCCTGGCGCCACCTCGACCGCGGCTCCGGCGAGCCCGACCGCGGCCAGTGGGCGCTTCCCGATCGGGTCTTCGGCGCTACCGGCGCGGCCTCGCTCTTCCGCCGCGCGGCGCTGCTCGACGCGGCGGTCGACGGCGAGATCTTCGACCCGCGCTTCCACTCGTTCCGCGAGGACGCCGAGCTCTGCTTCCGCCTGCGCGAGCGCGGCTGGGAGATCCTCTACGAGCCCGCCGCCGTCGCCGAGCACCGGCGCTTCAACGTGCCCGCACGGCGCGGCGCGATGCCTGCCGCCGTCAATCTCCACTCGCTCAAGAACCGCTACCTGCTGCGCATCTACCACCAGACCGGCCGCAACCTGGCGCGCACCCTGCTGCCCACCCTCGGCCGCGACCTCGGGGCGCTCGCCTGGGTGGCGCTGCGCGAGCGCTCGTCGCTCGGCGCCTACGGCTGGCTGCTGCGCCACCGCGCCGAGCTGCTGGCCCGGCGGCGCGCCATCCAGAGCCGCCGCACCCGCCCGGCGGCCGAGCTGGACGCCTGGTTCGGCCGCCAGGGAGCGCCGCTGTGAGCCGCCCGCCGGGCCCGGCGGTGGCGCTGATCGGCAGCCGCGGCATCCCCGCCCGCTACGGCGGCTACGAGACGCTGATGGAGGAGCTGTCGGTGCGGCTGCTGGCGCGCGGTTTCCGGGTCACCGTCTACTGCCGCTCCCATTCGACGCCGCGCGCGCTCCGCAGCTACCGCGGCGTCGAGCTGGTGGTGCTGCCGACGGTGCGCACCAAGCACCTGGACACGCCCGTCCACACCCTGCTCTCCTGCCTGCACGCCGGCGCCCGCGGCTTCGACGCCGCGCTGGTGGTCAACTCGGCCAACGCCCTGTTCCTGCCGCTGCTTGCCGCCGCCGGCATCCCCGCCGCCCTGCATGTCGACGGCATCGAGCGCCGCCGCCGCAAATGGGGGCCCTTCGGCCGCGCCGTCTACGCGCTGTCCGAGCGCCTGGCCTGCATCCTGCCGGACGCCCTGATCACCGATGCCGAGGTGATCCGCCGCCACTACCTGGAGCGCTATGGCGCCGACTCGACGGCCATCGCCTATGGCGTCGATCCGCGCCCACCCCGGCCTCCGGACTCGCCGCCGGCGGCGAGCCCGGAGGCCTTGGCAGGCGCCGGCGCTCTGGCCCGGCTGGGGCTGCAGCCACGCCGCTACTTCCTCTACGTCAGCCGCTTCGAGCCCGAGAACAACCCGCACCAGGTGGCGGCGGCCTACCGCGCGGTGCGCGGCGAGCTGCCGCTGGTGATGGTGGGCGGGGCCCCGTATGCGGGCGACTTTATCGCCGGCTTCACCCGCGGCGCCGATCCGCGCATCCTGTTCCCCGGGCCGATCTACGGCGAGGAGTACCGCGAGCTGCTGGCGAACGCCCTCGCCTACGTCCACGCCACCGAGGTCGGCGGCACCCACCCGGCGCTGGTGGAGGCGATGGGATACGGCAACTGCCTGGTGGTCAACGACACCCCCGAGAACCGCGAGACCGCCGGCCCGGCCGCCGCCTACTTCCGGGCCGCCGATCCCGAGACCCTGGCCGCCCGCCTCGAACAGGTGCGGCGGCGCCCCCTGCGCGCCTGGCAGGCCGGCCTGGTCGCGGCCCGGCGGGCCGCCCGCCGCTACTCCTGGGAACGGGTGGCCGACCAGTACGCGGAGCTGCTGGCAGCGCTGGCCGACCGGCGGTGAGCCAGCCCGCGCCACCCAGGCGCCGGCCCGCGGCCGGCACGGCGCGTGCAGCACCGCCAGGCGCAGGAATCCCGATCGCCGGGTGTTTCAGGAACTGGTAGGTGTCGCCAGGCGTTTTCCAGGTATGCCAAAGCTCCCGCCGCTGCCGCCGGCGGGCATAGACGGTGCGAGGCTGCGCCACGTTACAATGAACAGCCTCTTCGATCGAGGGCGATGCCCAAGCTGAGCTCGAATCCATGCTGAAAGAACGAGCCCGAATCCTTGCGGCCTCGATCTTTCTCGTCGATCTGGCGCTCGTCGCGGCCGCCTTCCTGCTGGCGTTCTCGCTGCGCAGCTGGATCCTGCCGCGGCTGGTGCCACAGGCCTTCCCGGCCCGTCTCTATCCGCTGACCGCGTACCTGCCGCTGCTGCCCCTGGCGCTGGTGATCTGGGGCACCCTGCTGCTGCTGTCGGGACGCTACCGGTCCCAGCGCACCGTGCCGCTGCTCGACGAGTCGTGGGCGATCCTGCGGGTCTGCGCCAGCGGCACGATCGTCTTCACCCTGGCGCTGTACGTCCTGCGCATCGACGTCCGGCTGCTCGGCAACGACCAGATCAGCCGCGCCTGGGTGCTGCTGTTCGGCGTCTTCGCGTCGCTGCTGCTGCTGGGCGAGAAGCTCTGCCTGCGCATCAGCTCGCGCTACGTGCGCTCGCACGGCTTCAACTACCGCACCGTGCTGATCGTCGGCACCAACGCCGCGGCGCTGAAGATCGCCGATTCGATCCACGGCCATCGCTTCTGGGGCTACCGCATCCTCGGCTTCATCGTCAACGGCCACGAGCCGCCGCAGCCCTGGCCGGGCCGCTACACGATCCTCGGCGAGCTCAAGCACCTGCCTCACATCATCGAGCACAACGTGATCGACGACGTCATCTTCGCGGTGAGCCGCCGCGACCTCGACCGCCTGGAGGACCTGTTCCTGAGCCTGCAGGAGCAGGGCATCCGCACCCGCTTCGCGGTCAACCTCTTCCCGCACACCCAGGCGCGGGTCGAGCTCGAGGAGCTCGACGGCATCCCGCTGCTGTCCTTCGCCACCGGGCCGACCAGCCAGCTGCCGCTGATGGCCAAGCGGGTCATGGACGTCGCCTTGTCGTCGCTGCTGCTGCTGCTGGGCCTGCCGGTGGTGGCGGGGATCGCGACGCTGATCAAGTTCACCTCGCAGGGCAATGTGCTGTTCCGCCAGAGCCGCTGCGGCCTGAACGGCCGGGTCTTCACCCTCTACAAGTTCCGCACCATGGTCGAGGACGCCGAGGACCGGCGCCAGGCGCTCGAGCACCTCAACGAGATGAACGGCCCGGTGTTCAAGCTCAGGAGCGATCCGCGGGTGACCTGGCTGGGCCGCTTCCTGCGCCGCTTCAGCCTCGACGAGCTGCCGCAGTTCTGGAACGTCCTGCGCGGCGACATGAGCCTGGTCGGCCCGCGCCCGCCGATACCCGAGGAGGTCGCCCGCTACCAGCGCTGGCAGCGCCGCCGCCTGTCGATGAAGCCGGGCCTGACCTGCCTCTGGCAGGTCAGCGGGCGCAATCAGCTCGACTTCGACCGCTGGATGCAGCTCGACCTCGAGTACATCGACTCCTGGTCGCCGATGCTGGATTTCAAGATCCTGCTCAAGACGATCCCGGCCGTGCTTTCCGGCCGCGGCGCTTCGTAGTCGACGCCGCCTATTCGTACCGCAGGGCCGCCATCGGCTCGGTGTCGGCGGCGCGCCGCGCCGGCAGGAAGCCGGCGACGAGCGCCACCACCGCCATCACCAGGGTCGCGAACGCGATTGTCGCTGGGTCGCTGGCCGCGATCCCGAACAGCTGGCTGGCCGCCAGCCGGGTGACCGCCAGGGCCGCGATCAGCCCGCCCGCGAGCCCGACGGCCACCAGCCGCACCGTCTCGACCAGCACCAGCCGCAGCACGCCGCCGCGCATCGCACCGAGGGCCATGCGCAGGCCGATCTCGCTGGTGCGCCGCGCGACGCTGTAGGACATCACCCCATAGAGGCCGATCGCCGCGAGCAGCAGCGCCAGCAGGCCGAAGAAGCCGATCAGCCGGGCGATGGCGCGCTGGCGGGCCAGCGACCGATCCACCATGTCGCCCATGGTCGCGACCCCGAGCACCGCCAGGTCCGGGTTCACCTGCGCCACGACCCGGCGCAGCTCGGCAGCCACCGTCGATACCGAGTAGCCCGGGACCACCCGCACCAGCAGGGAGCGCATCACCTCGTCGCGGTTCTGGGCGACGGGAAAGAAGGCCATCGGCGGCGTGGCATCCCCGAGGCGGTTGTACTTGGCATCACGGACCACGCCGACCACCTCGTACTCGCGATCGTGCATGCGGCCGAAACCGAAGCGCTGCCCCAGCGCCGGGCGGTGCGCCAGGAAGCGGCGGGCGAAGGTCTGGTTGACCACCGCCACCTCGGGCGCGCCCTGGCGATCGCGCGCCATGAAGTCGCGGCCGCTCGCGATCGCCATGCCGGCGGTCGCGAAGTAGCCTGGCGTCACGATGCCGGCGTGCGTCTCCATGGACTCGGCGCCGCGCGGCGTGAAGCCGGGAAGGAAAACGTCGCTGGTCCTGACGTCGCCGCTGAGCAGGTCGCACAGCGAAAGGCTGGCCGAACGCACTCCCGGCGCCGCCGCCAGCCGTTCCAGCAGGCGGTCGTCGAGCGCGGCGAGGCGGTTCTCGTCATAACCGAGCAGGCGGGGGTTGAGCGAGACCTGCACCAGCCGGTCGCGGTCGAAGCCGGGATCGACCGCCATCAGGTTCTGCAGGCTGCGCACGAACAGCCCGGCGCCGATGAGCAGCAGCAGAGAGAGGCCGATCTGCGCCGCCACCAGCAGCCTGCCGAACGGCAGCCGGCGGCGCCCACTGCCGGTCCCCGCCAGCGCCCTGGCCCCCTGCTGCAGGCTCGCCGCGAGCTCCACCCGGGTCGCCTGGAAAGCCGGCGCGAGGCCGAACACCAGGCCGGTCGCGAGGGCGGCGGCGCCGGCGAACAGCAGCTTGCGGCCGTCGAGCGCCACGTCGAGCCGCAGCGAGCCGTCGGCGCTGCCGACCAGCGCCACCAGGAAGCGGCTGCCCCAGAAGGCGAAGGCCAGTCCGAGGGCGCCGCCGAGACCGGCCAGCAGCAGGCTCTCGGTCAGCAGCTGGCGCACCAGGCGAGCCCTCCCGGCGCCGATGCCCAGCCGCACCGCCATCTCCCGGCGGCGCCGATCGGCGCGCGCGAGCAGGAGGTTGGCGACGTTGGCGCAGGCGATCAACAGGACCAGGCCGGCGACCGCCATGAGGGTCACCAGGGGCCGGCCGAGGCGCTCGCGCGACTCGGCAAGGCCGCGCCCGCCGGGCAGCAGCACGATCTTCTGGGCGAGCACGTCGGCGCGCTCCTGGGCGTCCTCGCGGGTCGCCGCCTGCGCCTCCTTGTCGCGCTGGAAGAGCACGTTGAGCACCGAGCTCGCCTGCTCGCCACCGACTCCCGGGCGCCGGCGCGCCATCAGCTTCAGCCAGTGGAGATTGACCTGCTGCCAGGCAGGGAGGTGGAGGTCCGTGGGACCGTCCACCCAGGTGTTGCCCCGGTACTTGACCAGGTCGCGCAGGGTCAGCGGCAGGAAGATGTCGGGCGAGGCGTCGGCATAGACCCCGAAAAAGCCGCGCGCGGCCACGCCCACGATCGTCACCGCCGCGCCGTTCACCCGCAGCACCCTGCCGGCGATGCGCGGATCGCGGCCGAAGGCGCGCTGCCAGTAGCCGTAGCCGATGACCGCCACCGGGTGGCCGCCGGGGACCATGTCCTCGGCCTCCTCGAAGGTGCGCCCGGCGGCGGTGCCGGCGCCGAGCACCGAGAAGAAGTTGCCGGAGACCAGTTGGGTCCGTGCGAAGTCGCGGTCGTCGCCCGCCGTGCCAAGGCCATCCTCGGCGCGCACCAGGGTCTGGAAATCGGCGGTGAAGGCGACGACGCCGGAGGTCACCGTGGCGGACTGCTCGAGGCGGCGGAAGGCGGGGTAGGAGAACAGCTCTGGCAGATCCTGGCCGGCGGCGCGGGGCGCCAGCACCGCCAGACGATCGGCCCCGGGAACCGGCAGCGGCTTGAGCAGCAGCGCGTCGACGACACTGAAGATCGCGCAGTTGGTGCCGATGCCGAAGGCGAGCGACAGCAGCGCGACGGCGGTGAAGCCGGGGCTCTTGCGCATCATCCGCGCCGCGTACCGCAGGTCCTGCCCGAGCGTCTCGAGCGCCGGCACGCCGCGGCGCGCCCGGTACTCCTCCTTGAGCGGCTCCACCGAGCCGCCGGCGGCGAAGCTCAACCGGGCGGCGCGGCGCGCCGCTTCCGGGCCCATGCCGCGGGCCTGGTTGTCGCGCGCCTGCATGTCGAGGTGAAAACGCAGCTCCTCGTCCAGCCGCTGGTCGAGCTGCCGCCGGCGGAAAAGGCTCAAGAACCTGACGCTCCACGCGCGCAGCCTCGCCATCTCCAACTCACCTCCCGCGGGCGGCCCACCCGTCGCTCATGTTGACAATCTACAGGGATCTCCTGTAGCCAGTCAACAGGTGCGTGGAAGGCGGCCGGAAGGTTCTCCGCGAGTCCCAGGCGCCGGCTACGGGCGACGGCGCCGCCGCGGCAGCTCGCCGGCCGCCAGCGCCAGGGTGGTTTCCACCACCGCCGACAGCGGCCGCTCATCCGCCAGGCCACGACCCGCCAGATGAAAAGCGGTGCCGTGGTCCACCGAGGTGCGCAGGAAAGGCAGCCCCAGGGTCCAGTTGGTCGCCAGACCGAAGGCGGCGGTCTTGACCGCGATCAGGCCCTGGTCGTGATAAAGGGCCAGCACCCAGTCGAACTCGCCCCGGCGGGCGCGAGCGAAGAGCGAGTCGGCGCTCTCGGGCCCATGGACGTCGCGGCCGGCGCGACGGGCACGCTCGACCGCCGGCGCCAGCACCGCTCCCTCCTCGCCGCCGAGCAGCCCGCCCTCGCCGGCGTGCGGGTTGAGCCCGGCCAGGGCGATGCGGCCGCCGGCGTGACGGTCCAGGCAGGCGAGCGCCTCGTCGAGCGCCCGCGGCTCGAGCGCCGCCGCCAGCGCCGGCACCAGCGGCAGGTGCACGGTGAGCAGCGCCACCTGCAGGTCGGGAGCCAGGAATGCCATCAGGTAATCGCGGCCGTAGCGCTCGAGGTCGCAGGCCGCCGCCAGGTAGTCGGTGTGGCCGCGGAAGTCCGGCAGCAGATGGCGGGCGATGGAGTCCTTGGCCACCGGCGCGGTGACCAGCGCGTCGGCCGTCCCCTGGCGTACCAGCGCGATGCCGGCGTCGAGGGCCGCCATGGCACCGGCGGCATCGGCCGGCCCCGAGCTGCCCGGCAGCACGGTGCGCCGCATCCCCACCGGATCCACCACCGGCAGGGTGCCGGCAGGGAGGCCCTCCAGCTCGGCGGCGCCGGGCAAGCCGCCGAGATAATGCAACCGGTCCCACGGGGCGCCGGGCAGCGAGGGCCGCAGCACCTCCAGCGCCGCCCGCTCGGCCACCAGGATCGGCTGCCAGCGGTCGCCGATCGCCGGATCTCCCCGCGCGGAGAGCAGCTTGAGCAGGATCTCCGGACCGATGCCGGCGGGATCCCCCTGGGTGAGGGCCAGACGCAGGGGAGACACGGCGGGCCGCTTACGGCTCCGTCGGAGGCTCGCCGCTACGGCGCGGCCGGCGCTTGAGCTCCTCTTCCTTGAACATGTAGCGGATGGTGCGCTTCTGGATCAGCAGGTTGGGCCCGGAGTGCCGGTTGAGCTTGAGCGCACCCTTGTCGTACCACTCGATCCAGCCCCGCAGCTCCTCGCCGTCGTCGAGGATGAGCACCATCGGGGTCTTCGCCGCCATCTGCTTGAGGTAGTAGAACTCCTCGGCGTTGGTCTGCTCCGGCGGCGTCTGCTTGCGGCGCAGGCTGCGCGACGGCAGCGCGTTCTTGAGCTCGTTCATGTCCGGGCGGATCAGCTTGCGGTTGGCCATGGCGGTATTCCGTCTCGGGCGCGGCGTCAGGCGACCTCGGACACCTGCGGCGACGGCGGCCGGGCGTCCGGGTTCCGGGTCTTGTATTGATCGTCCTCGTAGGCCAGGCAGCACAGCAGCCTGCCGCACTGGCCGGAGATCTTCGACGGATTGAGCGACAGGTTCTGGCGCTTGGCCATCTGGATCGAGATCGGCCGGAAATCCTTGAGCCAGGTCGAGCAGCACAGCGTGCGGCCGCAGATGCCGATGCCGCCGACCAGGCCGGCCTCGTCGCGGGCGCCTACCTGCACCATCTTCACCCGCACCGAAAACCGGCTGGACAGGTCGCGGACCAGCTGGCGGAAGTCCACCCGCCCGTCGGAGGTGAAGTAGAAATTCGCCTTCTTGCCGCTGAGCGAGAACTCGACCAGCGACACCTTCATGTCCAGGCCGAGCGAGCGCGCCCGCTCCTGGGCGAAGAGCTTGGCGGTCATCTCGCTCTGCCGCTGGCGCTCGTGGGCCGCCGTATCGGCATCGTCCGCCCGGCGCAGGATCGGCCGCGCGCCCGATTTCTGGCACGGCTTGAAGACCGGCATCGGCGAGCGCTCGACCCGGCCATAGGCGGGCCCCGACTCGAGGTCCACCACCACCTGCTCGCCGAAAGCGTAGATCGTGCCGGCGGTGGCGCAGAGCGTCACGTTGGTCTCTTCACGGAAGCGCACGCCGACGTAAGTGTCTTCGACGGCGGTCGACATCCCCTTGAAAGCGCAGCCGCTACATCCACTCATGGTCGTAGGTCCCGTGCCACCTGTAAACAACCGTCACAGTTCACGCAGCTCACGCATTTCATGCACGATGAATACCAGGGAGAGGGTATCACGACCGGCGAGGTGCCCCGGCCGGGCTGGAGCCGAGCTGCGGGCAGGCTGCGGCCGGGCCGCGGCCAGCTTCAGCCGCCCGCCGCCGGCGGCTGCAGATCCAGCACCCGGCGGCCGATGTCGCGCCGGAAGACCTTGGCCGGCCAGTGGATCTCGGCGACTCCCGCATAGGCCCGCTTGAGCGCCCCCACCAGATCGGATCCCAGCGCGCACACCGACAGCACCCGGCCGCCCGCGGTCAGCAGCTCGCCGCGCGGCCCGCGCCGGGTGCCGGCGTGGAACACCTCGGTGCCCAGCTGCGCCGCCTGGTCGAGCCCCTGGATGACCTCCCCGGTGACCGACCGTCCCGGGTAGCCCTGACTCGCCAGCACGACGCAGGCGGCGGCTTCCTTGCGGAAGCGCAGCCGGTGGTTGCGCTCGAGGTCCCCCGCCGCGGCCGCCGCGAGCACCGGCAGCAGGTCGTCCTCGAGCCGTAGCATCAGCACCTGCGCTTCGGGATCTCCGAGCCGGGCGTTGAACTCCAGCACCTTGGGGCCGTCGGCGGTCAGGATCATGCCGGCGTAGAGGACGCCGGCGAAGGGGCGCCCTTCCTCGGCCAGGCCGGCGATGGTGGTGCGCATGACGGTCTCGACGATCTCCGCCGCCGCCTCTCCGGAAGGCAGGCCGCCGGGGCTGTGGGACCCCATGCCGCCAGTGTTCGGACCGGTGTCGCCGTTGCCGATGCGCTTGTAATCCTTGGCGATGGCCAGGGGCAGGAGCCGCTCGCCGTCGCAGATGGCCATGAACGAGACCTCCTCGCCGGCCAGGAACTGCTCGACGACCGCCCGGTCGCTGCCCGCGCCAAAACGGCGTTCCTCGAACAGAGCCGCGATTGCCGCCTCGAACTCCTCCTCGCCGGCGGCGATCGTGACTCCCTTGCCGGCGGCCAGCCCATCGGCCTTGACCACCACCGGGTAGCCGAAGCGGCCGCAGGCGGCGCGCGCCTCGGCGGCGCCGTGCACCACCGCGAACGGCGCCGTGGGCACGCCGTGGCGCTCCATGAACTGCTTGGCGAACACCTTGCTGCCCTCGATCTCCGCCGCCCGCTGGCTGGGGGCGAAGATGGGCAGGCCGCGGCGCGAGAACTCGTCGCCGATGCCCAGGGTGAGCGGCAGCTCCGGCCCCACCACCGTCAGGTCGATTCGCAGATCGGCGGCGAAGTCGGCAAGCCGGTGGATCTCCTCCGGCGCCACCGGCACGAGGTCGGCGAGCTGCGCGATCCCGGGGTTGCCGGGGGCACAGTAGAGGTCGCGCAGCAGCGGGCTCTGCCGCAGCTTCCAGCACAGGGCATGCTCGCGCGCGCCCGCTCCCACCACCAGCACCTTCATACAGGTCTCCGGGCCGCCAAGGCCGTCACTGCCATGACCTCCACGATGTCTTCTACGGAAGCGCCGCGCGACAGGTCGTTGATGGGCCGCGCCAGCCCCTGCAGCAGCGGCCCCACCGCACGCGCTCCCGCCAGGCGCTCGGTGAGCTTGTAGGCGATGTTGCCGGCGTCGAGATCGGGAAAGATTAACACGTTGGCGCGCCCCGCCAGCGGGCTGCCGGGCGCCTTGCGCGCCGCCACTTCGGGCACCAGCGCGGCGTCCGCCTGCAGCTCGCCGTCGACGGCAAAACCCACCTGGCGCGCACGCAGCAGCGACAGCGCGTGGCGCACCTTGGCGACCCGGGGATGGGCGGCGCTGCCGTGGGTGGAGAACGACAGCAGCGCCACCCGCGGCTCTTCGTCAAGCAGGTCACGGCAACTGGCGGCGGCCGCCTCCGCGATGTCGGCGAGCTGCTCGGAGGTCGGGTCCGGCACCACGCCGCAATCGCTGTAGACCAGGCCGCGGCCGTCCGGCATCACCATCAGGAAGCAGGAGGAGACCAGCTTCAGGCCCGGCCGCGGCCCCACCATCCGCAGCGCCGCGCGCATCGTCTCCGCGGTGGTCACCGCGGCGCCCATGACCGCGCCATCGGCGTCACCGGTCGCCACCTGCATGGCGGCATAGTACAGGGGGTCGCGGCAGAGGCGGTCGATCTCCGCCTGCCGGCCCGCCGGCGGCAGGTACCGCATCAGGCGGCCGGCGATCAGCTCGGCTTCACCGGCAGTCGCCACCGGCTCGACGACCGGTACGGTCAGCGTCACCGCCGCGGCCGCCGCGGCACGCGCCACCGCCGCGGGCGTTCCCAGCAGCCGCGGGCGGCAAAGGCCGGCGGCCGCCGCGGCTTCGGCAGCCGCCACCACTCGCGGGTCGTCGCCCTCCGCGAGGACGATCGTCGCCCGCGCCTCGCGAGCACGCTCCCGCAAGCGGTCGAGCGGGCCGCTCACCTGCATCCGTCTGCGCTGGCTCGGAGCCCGCCTGAATCCATGACGCGAGTCTATCCGGTCCCAGCGGGGCCGGAGGAGGCTGCCGTTCAGAAAGCGGTGACGACCTCGCGGTCGGGGGCGATCCGCTACCCGGCGAGAGCCATGGGTCCGGTGGGCTGCGGCCGGCCGCCGCTCGGCTCGACGGTCACCGCCCAGGCCTGGACACGCTCCACGGGAAGCGCCGTGTCCACCACCAGCGAGGCCTTGCCGCTGGCGTCCACGTTGAAGATGCCGGCCGAGGTGGTGTGCTCCTCGTCGTCGATGTACCAGAGCTGGTACGTCTTGCCGGGGCCCAGGGCGGGCAGGCCGAAGGCATAGAACACCGCCTTGCGGTCGGCGGTGTTGACGTAGGTGCGGCCGGCCGCCGCCTGGGATGCGCCCATGCCCGCGAGGCGGACCGACTCCACGCCCGGCGCGGCGATGATCGACAGGGTGCGCGCCAGCCGCCCCGCCTCCGCCTGCGTCTGCGCCAGCTGGCGCTCGAGCGCATCGGCCCGCGCCGCCAGCTGCCGGCGCTCGCCGCGCAGGCGCTCGACCTCGTTGCCCAGGCTGGCCTGACGCGCCAGACCCCAGGCCGCGACGAGCACCAGCACGGCCGCCGCGGCCAGCAGCTGCCAGCGGCCGGCGAGGTGTGCCGGGCGGCTGGTGGCACCGCGACGGCCGGTCGCCGCACTCGTCTCGCCGGCTGCCGCAAGGGGACGCGGCGCGGCGGCCACCGCCGCCAGCAGCCGCGACCTGACGCCGCCGAGCATGCCGACGACGGCGGTGCCATCGCTCGCCAAGGCCGCGGGGACGGTCGCCGCGGCGCCGGCCAACGCTTCGAGGTCGCCGGCCAACCGCCGCAGCTCGCGCTGGCAGACCGGACAGCTCGTACCGCCCGAGGAAGCCGGGCCGGCCGGGCTCGCCGCCGCCAGATGCGCCTGCATCTCGCGCAGCTCCTCGCCGTCGAGCGCGCCCAGGGCATAGGCCGGCAGCAGCTCGTCGATGTGGGGCGTATGGGTCGTGGCGGTCATGGTCAGGCGTTCAGGGCTTGTCGCAGCTTGTTCATGCCCAGCAGGATGCGGGACTTGACCGTACCCAGCGGGGCAGCGAGCCGCTCGGCGATCTGCGTGTGGGTCAGACCCTCGAAGAACGCCAGCTCAATGCATCTACGCTGCTCCGGGGAGAGCAGATTGAGCGCCGCATGCACCCGATCGCCGCGCTCGACCTCCTCCAGCCGTTCGGTGCCCAGGGGCTCCGCCAGGCGCGGGAACGCGGCGTCGGCCATCGCTTCCTGCTCGTGCCGGTCGCGGGCGTCGCGCCGGCGCAGCCGGTCGAGAGCGCGCGAACGGCCCACCATGAGCAGCCAGCCACGGGGCGTCGAGCGGCCGGGCTCGTAGCGGTCGGACTGCCGCCAGACCTGCAGGAACACCTCCTGCAGCACCTCTTCCGCTTCGGCGCGGGCGCCCAGGATGCGGAACACCAGGCCCAGGACGGCCGCCGAATGGCGGTCGAAGAAGCTGGCGAAGGCCTCCTGGTCGCCGGCGCTGATCCGCCCGATGAGAAAGGAATCCTCGAGGTGCGTGCCGTCCATGTCGAGGGTCCCGTGACTTGGTTGGTCCCGACCGCTTGGCGATCCTCGAAGCGAGAGACCCGTGGCTGGCTATCGGCGTTCCGACCGCAGGGGATGCGCCGGCAACGCGAAGGTCAGCGACGCCCAGAAGCTCTCCCAGTCGGCGCCGGCTCCCGGCGGCGCGGCGATCATGTGCACCGCCTTGACCAGCCAGACACCGGCGCCGGCGAGCGGCAGGTGGACACGCCCCTGGGCGTCGGTGCGCGCCGACACCTGGCGCGCCGGCTGGTCCTTCGGCACCGCCGCGACCTTCGCGCCAACCAGCGGCTTGCCCTGATACAGCAGGCGCACCGGCAGCTCCTGCCCGGCGGCCAGGGTGTAGGGGTTCTTCTCCGGGATCAGCTCGAGCGTCAGCCCCAGCACCCGCTCATGCCCGGAACCGGCATCTCCTCCCACCGCGATCAACGACTTGGCGCAGCGCGAGTATAGCTCCTTGGCCCGCGCCGCGCTCTGGCCGTGTTGCGCGCGCCAGGCGCTGATCGGCTCGAGACCCTCGTCGGCGAGGTAGGCCTCGAACTTCGTGGCGTCGAGCTCGACGGCGGCAGGGCGGCTGGCATAGACCAGCTGGTAGAGCCCGGGCTGGCCGATCACCAGGAAGCCGGCCGGATCGGTATCCGGGATGCCGGGAATCGGCGACTCGCCGCCGGCGCCGATCATCGCGAAGCGCACCAGGTAGCGCGGGTCGCGCGGATAGACGTCGCCCCGGAAGAGCTGGCCGATGAACAGGCGCACGGCCAGCCGGGTGCCCGGCGCCGGCAGGAACGCCGAGGGCTCGATCCACAGGTCGTGAGCCGAGGCGCCGGCGGCGCCGAGCAGCGCCAGCGCCACGGCCAGGCGGACGACCGCCATGGTCCCTCTTGGTTGGAGGTTCCCCTTGCCGTTTTTCATCAGCCAGATCTTACCGCCGGCGCCCGCAGGCGCGCCAAACCGGCGCGCCTGCGGGCGATGTGTGGTGGACGATACAGCAGAGGTGCCGGCGCGACCGGTTACCTGGTGACGCCTGAGCTGCTGCTGGTCAGGCCGTTGCCGTTCGGGCCAAGCGGTCCGTTGGGCGAGCCCGGGAAGGGGTCCTTGAGGTAGGGGAAGGTGTCGTCGAACTGGCTGACGTCGTTGAGCGTCCCGTCGGTGAACGGCAGGGCTCCCGACGGCGCGTCGGAGGGGTTGCAATAGGTGCCGGGGAAGGCGACGCACAGCACGCCCATCGCCACCCGCAGCTCGATGTCCACCACGTCGTCGCCCGGCCGGCGGCCGTTCGGAAAGCCGGCGTTGTCGCCTCCCAGCACGCCGAGGTTGTTCTGGCTGGCTGCCGCGGTCGGCGCGATGGCGGTGTTGAGCCGCACCTCCTCGGCGGGCCCGCCGAGCTGGTTCAGGCCGCCGACGCCGGTGAGGAAGGCCGCCACCAGGTCCTTGCGCGGGAAGTTGGTTGGCGCCTGCACGCCGGCGGCGCCGAACAGCAGCTGCAGCACCGCCGGCAGCGTCGGATTGGTGACGTAGGTGGCGAACTGGGCGTCGGCGCTCGGCGCGCTGCCGTTGAACTTGTTCTTGTCCGCCAGCCCGATGACCAGCTCGTTGACCAGCGGCGCGCCTAGGCGCGACACCTGGACATAGTCCCCGCTCTGGTTGGCGTTGCGGTAGTCCGGCGTGTTCGAGAGCACGCGGTCGCGCGGCAGCGCCGCCGTCGTCCAGGCGCCGATCACCGTGCTGGCGGAGCTGGTCAGGCAGGACGCCGGCACCTCGAGGGCGAAGGTGGTGACGTTCTTGTCCTCCAGGGTGTTGGGCTCGGCGTTGCGGTCGCCCAGCGGGTTGGCGATGTTGACCAGGTCGAAGACCTCGCCGAGGTTGACGGCGAAGCCGTCATGGCGCTGGCCCACGAACACGCGGCCGGTCTGGGCGCAGCCGGGGATGTTGATGGTGTGGATGAAGCTGGCGGCGTAGTCGTGGTAGTTCGGCACCGACTTGTTGCCGATGTTGTCGATCGGCTTGGCGAAGCGGGTCTGGCCGGTTGCCGCGTCCTTGGCATACGCAGCGCCGGTGCGGTGGGCGAGCGGCCCGCTGATCACCTTCAGCACGTAGCTCTCTTCGACGTTCTGGGCGGCGTTGCCGCCGGGGCCGGCGCTGATCTGGCCGACGTTGACGAAGGGCACCGACACGGTCTGGCCGCCGACCGGCAGCGAGATGTTGTTGAACGTCTGCTGGACGCGGAACTCGAAGGTGGTCGACTCGACGCCGTTGCCGACGTTGTCGACGTGGATGCGGTAGACGGCGTCCTGATCGAGGGTGAAGAAGTTGGGACCGCCGTAGGCGTCCTGCAGCGGCACGTAGTTGGCGAGGAAGGTCACGTAACCGCCACGGCCCGCCTCGTAGCTGTTGAAGATGTAGAAATCGGTGCCGTCCACCTTCGGCATCATGGCGATCCCCGGCGCCTCGCGGTGGCTCGAGGCGCTTGCCGGCGCCCCGGAGAGCGCGATCGTCATCAAGGCGGCGGCGGCCAGCACGGCTGCTGCGATACGGCGTCTCATAACGGTTCTCCTCTCAGCTTGGAGTTGACTCGATGCTCTTCAGCCTATCCTTCATTGCTTCGATCTTTGGTCATCCATCCCCATTACGCCCCTGCGGCCTGCGCGGATGAGTAGAATGCGGCGATGACCTCGCCGACCGCTCCTCCGCGCCGCAACCATGGCCGCGGCGCCGCCACGCTGCGCCCGTGCCGCATCGAGATCGACGTGCTCAAGTTCGCCGAGGGCTCGGCGCTGATCGAGCTCGGCGACACCCGGGTGCTGGTCGCCGCCAGCGCCGACACCCGCGTGCCGCCGTTCCTCAAGGACAGCGGCCAGGGCTGGGTCACCGCCGAGTACTCGATGCTGCCCCGGGCCACCCACACCCGTACGGCGCGCGAGGTCTCACAGGGCCGGCCATCGGGCCGCACCTCCGAGATCCAGCGCCTCATCGGCCGCAGCCTGCGCTCGGTGGTGGATCTCAAGGCCATGCCCGACCGCGCGCTGACGCTCGACTGCGACGTGCTGCAGGCCGACGGCGGCACGCGCACCGCCGCGATCACCGGCGCCTACGTCGCGATGGCCATCGCGCTCGGGCGCCTGCTGCTGCGCAACGACATCAAGGAGTGGCCGCTCGGCGAAGCGCTGGCGGCGGTGTCGGTGGGGATCGCGGACGGGGTGCCGCTGCTCGACCTCGAGTACGAGGAGGACCGGGTCGCGGAGGTGGACATGAACGTCGTCGCCACCGCCGGCGGCTCGCTGGTGGAGATCCAGGGCACCGGCGAGCGGCGCAGCTTCCGGCGCGCGGAGATGGACGCCCTGATCGACCTCGCCCTGCAGGGCATCGCCCAGCTCGCCGCCGTGCAGGCCGAGGTGCTGGGGCCGACGCTGCAGGCGGTGGCGGAGGTGCGCGGCCGGGGGCACCGCCGCCAGGCGCCGCCCAAGCCGGAGCGCGATCTCTGGGGGCCGCCCGGCTAAGAACGGGATACGGGCGGCGCGGGAACAGCCGCTACAGAACGGTGCCGGTCAGCTCGACCTCCAGCACCGGCGATTTCGGGCTGTCGGTGTGGATGGTGAGCTTGCCGTGGAAGGGCCCCTTGGGCATCCCCGTGTTGAGGGTCAGCCGGACCACGTACTCACGTCCCTCCTCGAGCGGCTCGACCTTGGCCTCGATGCCCTGGCCCACCGGATCGACGCGGATCACCCGGATCGGCTCGGTGGCGAAGTTCTTGACGTCGAGGACGCGCCGCTGGGGCTCCTTGACCTCGAGCTTGCCGAAGTCGGCCTTCGGCGGGGTCACCGCCATCACCGGCCGCACGAAGCCCGAGACCGGGATCTCCACCGTCTTCTGCCGGGCATGGTTGGTGTGCACCACGATCCTGCCGGCGAGCGGGCCGACCGGCGCGTCGCTCGACAGCAGCGTCTCGACACGCCACTGCTTGACCTTCACGTCCGGCAGCCGCTCGCCCTCCTGCGCCTCGCGGAAGGTCACCGTCAGGTACGGCCACGGCGAATCGACCTTGACGATGTCCATCGGCGAGCCGTCGGGCGCATACAGCGTCTGGACGATCGTGCCCTCCTTGGCCTCGCCGCGCACGATGCTGTAGCGGGCATAGCCCGGCTTGACCGCGATGTAGGGGTCGATCTTGGCGCGGACGGTCAGCTCGATCTGCGGGTTGGCGGCATCGTTGGTGAAGACGGTCACGCCCTTGGCCACCGGGCCGGTGAAGCTGGTGGTGTCGATCACCAGGTGCACGACGCCGCTCCTGCCGGGCGCGACCGTGCGGTCGTAGTGGGCCACCGTGCAGCCGCAGGCAGGCCTGACGTCGGTGATCTCGAGCGGCGCGTTGCCGTCGTTGCGGATCTCGAAGTCCTCGGCGAGCTGGTCGCCCTTGGCGACGGAGCCCACGTCCTTGATCGCCTGGACCACGACGGCCTTCGGCTGGCCGCTGGCGGCGGCTGCCGGCGCGGCCGGCGCCGCCGGAGACGTCGCGACGGCGGCGGGGGCGAAAGCGGTCATCGCGGCGAGCGCGATGGTGGAAGGGAGAATGGCACGAAGTGCCAAAATGACGGGCCGTACGCGAGGACTGGGACACTTCATGGCAACCGGCTCCTTCGTCGAAGATGAGGCGCGAGCCTGTTCGGCTCCGTCGGCTCGTTGGATGCTACACTCTGCGCCCGCTGGCGGAAAGACCGGCCTCCCATCCACTTACACCAACCTGACCCCGGCGCAACCGGCCAGGAACGGGCGGCGGCGAGACGACGAGACCGATGGGACAAGACCGGCTCGACATCCATCTCCTGGCGATCGGCGGTACGGGCATGGCGCCGCTGGCGTGCCTGCTGCAAGAGCAGGGCCATCGCGTGCGCGGCAGCGACGGGCCCCTCTATCCGCCGATGAGCGGCCTGCTCGAGCGGGCCGGGATCCGGCCATTTCTCGGCTACGACCCCGCTCATCTGGAGCCGCCGCCCGACCTGGTGGTGGTGGGCAATGCCGTGCGCCGGGACAACCCGGAGGCGGTGGCGGCCGAACGGCTGGGCCTGCCGCTGCTGTCGATGCCGCAGGCCCTGGCCCGCTTCTTCCTCGCCGGCAGGCGGCCGCTGGTGGTGACCGGCACCCACGGCAAGACCACCACCACCGCCATGGCGGCCTGGGTCTACAGCCAGTGCGGCGCCGATCCCGGCTACCTGATCGGCGGGGCGCCGCGCGACCTCCCCGGCAGCTTCGCCGCCGGCGGCGGCGCCACGCTGCCGGCCGGCGCGACCCCGGCGACCCCGGCGACCCCGGAGGATACCGCGGCACGCCGCTTCATCGTCGAAGGCGACGAGTACAACGCCGCCTACTTCGACCGTGGCGCCAAGTTCCTGCATTACCGCCCCGAGACCCTGATCCTCACCAGCGTCGAGTACGACCACGCCGACCTCTACCCGAGCCCAGAGGCGTTGCGCGAGGCCTACCGGCAGGTCATCGCCCTGCTGCCGCCCGACGGCCTGCTGGTGGCCTGCGGCGACACGCCGGAGGTCCGGGAGCTGGCGGGCCGGGCGCCCTGCCGCACCCTGCTGTACGGGCTCGGCGAGGCGAATGCCCTGCGCCCGCTGGCCGGCTGCGCAGCGCTGCCCGACGCCAGCCGCTTCAAGATCGCGGATGCCGAAGCCGGCGAGGTGACGATCGAGCTGCTCCTGCCCGGAGGCCACAACGTGGCGAACGCCCTGGCGGTGTGGGCGGCGGCGCGCCACGACGGCTTGCCGGCCGCGCGGGTGGCGGCGGCGCTGGCCCGCTTCCATGGCGTCGAGCGCCGCCTCGAGGAGCTGGGCAGCCGGGGCGGGGTCACCGTCGTGGACGATTTCGCGCACCACCCCACCGCGGTCGGCAAGACGCTGGCGGCGCTGCGCCAGCGCTATCCCGGCCGCCGGCTGGTGGCGCTCTTCGAGCCCCGCAGCCTGACTGCCGGCAGGACGATGTTCTTCGACGCCTATCGCGAAGCGTTCGCCGCCGCCGACCTGGTGCTGTTCGCGCCCACCTTCTACGGCGACCGCCTGGCCGCCGGCGAGCGGCTGGACTTCGCGGCGCTGGCCACGGCGCTGGCCGCCGGCGGCGTCGGCGCGGTCCGCTACGACGGCGTCGACGAGCTGCTGGCCGGCGCCGTCGCCGCCAGCCGGCCGGGCGACGTGCTGGTCACCATGTCGTCCGGCGCTTTCGCGGGTCTGCCGCGCCGCTTGCTCGGGGCCCTCGCTGCGGCCGCCGAAAAACCCTAGCAACCAGCCGGCGCCGTCGACCGCAGGCGCTCCTCGAGCAGCCCTTCGGCGCCGAGGGCGGGCAGTTGCAGGGTCTCCTTCACCACGTCGAGCGCCGCCTGCTGCGGCAACAGGCCGACGATCTCGCTCGCCACCACCCGCGCGCCGCGCGCCGCGGCCTCGTCGCGGACGCGCTCCAGCGTCCGGGCAAGGGAGGTGCGACGATAATCGACCAGGTTCATGCTCACCTGCGCGCAACCACGGCTGGGGAGGTAGAAGCCCAGCGCCCGCACCGCCGGCAAGCCGCCACCCGACTCGCGCACTGCCGCGGCCACGGCACGGGCCACCGCCGCGTCGGCGGTGTCGAGCATGGCGTTGCAGGCGATCAGGAAGAAGCGGGCGCCGATGACCGTCGCGCCGGCGCTGGGGTGGCGCCGCGCCGGGCCGTGGTCCGGCGCCCAGCGCGCCTCGGCCAGCTTGCCGTCGAGGGCCTCGAAGCCGCCCCGCCGGATCGTCGCCAGCGACCGCCGCTCGGGCCGGGACGCGGCATCCTCGTAGAGGTAGACCGGCAGGTCGAAGCGGCGTGCCACCTCCGTCGCCAGCCGCCGCGCCGCGGCCACCGCCGCCGCCATCGGCGTGTCGCCGAGCGGCACGAAGGGCACCACGTCCACGGCCCCGAGACGCGGGTGCACACCTTCATGCCGGCGCAGGTCGATCTCGGTCAGCGCCCGCTCGTAGAGCGCCAGCATGCCGGCAATCAACGCGTCCGGCTCGCCTGCCACCGTCAGCACGGAACGGTTGTGGTCGCGATCGGAGGCGACGTCCAGCAGGCGGACCCCGGGAGCCGAGGCCGCCGCCGCCAACCGCGCCACCACCTCCGGCCGGCGGCCTTCGCTGAGGTTGGGAACGCACTCGAGCTGCGGCACGCTCCGACCATACACCAGCGACCGGTATACCGCGTCCCCCGCGCCCCCGCGCCCCGCGGCTCTACCCACGAACGCTCCGTCCTGGTAGCATACGGCCGGTCCCGAGCCACTGAAACAGGCTGCGCCCCTGCGCTCCGAAAATGACTTATCCCGGTAATTCGTCACTGGCATCCGACGTTCAACAGCGCATTCTCAGCACTTTCGAGCATACGCTTGGTCTGGCCGAGAAGGGCAGCCGCCAGGAGGCGTTGCTGGGCTGCGACTTCGTGCTCCGCATGGATCCCCTGTTCGAGCCGGCGCGGCGGCTGCAGGAGCGGCTGGAGGTCGCCACCGGGCCGCTGGCGGTCGACGATCTGCGGCGCATGGAACCCGCGCCAGCCCCTGCCCCGGCGCCGGCATCCACACCGCCAGCGAGGGCCGCCGGCGCCCCCGCCCCCGCCAACTCCGCGCCCGAGCTCGACCCGCTCTGGAACGACCTCGAAGGGCTGGGAAGCGAGCTGCCGGACCTCCCCGACGCGCATCCCTCGGGCCTGCGCGCCGAGTTCGAGTCGCTGCTCGCCGAGCGCAGGTTCCAGGAGCTGCAGCTGCGCGCCCGGGCGGAAGCCACGGCGGTGGCAGGCGATCTCGAGCTGCAGCGCCTGGTGACGCTGGCGCAGGAGCGCCTCGAAGCGGGCCCCTACGTCAGCAAGTTCCTGCTCACCGCCCGGGAGGCGCTGCGCAACGGCAACGCCGCGGAAGGCCAACGGCTGCTCGACAAGGCGCGCTCGCTCGACCCCACCCATCCGGGCATTGCGGAGCTGGGCGGTCTGGGTGCGAAGAGCGTCGCGGCCGGCGCGTCCGCCGGCCAGTCCGCGACCGCCGCTGCCGCCGCCCTGGTCTCGCCGGCGCCACCCCCCGCCGCGCTCGGCATGGCGGCTGCCGTCCCGGCAGCGTCGCCGCAGCCGGGGCCGAGCGCCGACAGCGAGAGCGAGCAGCGGATCCGGCAGCTGCTCGACGAGGGACAGGCCGCTCTCGACGGCGGCGATCCGCAGGCCGCGATCGACGCCTGGTCGCGGATCTTCCTGATCGACATCGACCACCAGGAGGCGGCGCAACGCATCGAGCGTGCGCGGCGCATCAGGGCCGAGCGCGATCGCCAGGTGGAGGAGACCTTCCACGACGGTCTCTCCCATTTGCAGGCCGGCGATCCGGAGCCGGCGCGCCAGGCCTTCCAGAAGGTGCTCGAGCTGCAACCCGGTCACCTGCAGGCGCGCGAGTACCTGCAACAGCTCGACGAGGGCGGCATGCCGGCGGTCGCCGGCGGCGGCCGGCACACCGCGGCAAGGCCTCTTTTGTCGCCGGCGCTCGCCGCTTCGCCGCCGGCACTGGCCACTGCGGCGGGCGTGGACCGCAGCGGCGCCGCGGCGCCGGCGGGCGCGGCGGGGGACGGCGACCTGGCGGCCGACCTGCAGGAGGAGATCCTGGTCCCGCCCGACCTCGGCGGCACCGCCCGTGGCCCCGAGTCGCGCAAGGAGGTGCGCTCGGCCAACGCCCCGCAGGGGCGGGCAAGGCGGATGTTCCTGGTGGTCGGCAGCGCCGTCCTCTTGCTGGTCCTGACCGTGGGCTGGTTCCTCTACCTGAATCGGGAGCAGTGGTTCCCGAACTCCCGCACCGAGGAACCGGCCCAGCCGCCGGCACCCAATCCCATCCCGCGAGCCGTCAAGCTGCACAACTCGGGCAGCCTGGCCATCGCGCTGGCGCAGCTCAGCCGGGTACCGGCAGGCGATCCCCACTACAAGGAGGCGCAGGCGCTGATCGCCAAGTGGCAGGCCGAAGAGGCCCAGGGCAGCGCGGGAGCGCCGGCGACCCCGGGTGCGGTTCCAGGGGCCGGCAACCCCGGTGCTCCCGGCACGGCTGGGAGCGCCGGCGTCGAATCCGGCGCGGCCGGGGCCGCGGGTGCCGCGGGGACCGCCACCGCAGCCGGCCTGGGTCCGGCGACACCGGCAACGCCGGCTGCCGAGCGGCGGCGCACTCTGCTCGAAGAGGCCCGGAAGGCGTATGGGGAGGGCCTCAACCTGGTTGCCGCCGAACGCTTCGAAGCTGCCGGCAGGCTCGGCAAGCTCGAGCCGGGCGAGGCCGCGCAGTTCGACGCGGCGAAGCAGAAGCTGGTCCCGTTGCAGCGCCAGATCGCCATGTTCCGCGGCCACGACTGGGAGTACGCCCTGCCGGAGCTGTGGCGGATCCACGAATCGGAGCCGGCCAACCGGGACGCCACGCGCATGATCGTCGACAGCTATTACGATCTCGGGGTGCGCGACCTGCAGCACGGCGACGTGGCGCGGGCGGCGCAGAAGTTCGCCGAGGCCAAGAACCTGTCTCCTGACGATTCCGATGTCAAGCGCCAGCTGCTCTTCGCGCAGACCTACCTCGAGCGCAGCCCGGACCTCCTCTACCGCATCTACGCCAAGTACCTGTCGATCCGCTGATGCGACGTCCGGACAACGAGCCGCTGCTCTTCGACCTGCCGCTCGATCGGCCGGCGCGCGACGACGAATCCGAGCCGGTGCTCGAACGCCAGCCGCAGCGCCCACCGCGCCCACCGCGCCCACCGCACGACGAAGCGTCGCCGCAGCGCCACCCCCGGACCGGCCGGCCGCCTCAGGGCGGGGACCGCGTGCCGTCGCCGGCTGCCGGCATGGCGCCGCCGGCTGCACGCCCTTCGCCCCAGGTCGAGGCCCCCGGCCTGCCGTTTTCTGCCGGCGTGCCCGCGTCCGGTGGCGCCGTCGACCAGCCTGGCGCCAAGCCGGCCGGCGGGAGCGGGCGGGTGGGAGTCGGCCGCCGCCTCGCCGCCGGCGCCGCCGATCTGCTGGTGCACGTCGCGGTGGCGATCCTGGCGCTGGCGGGCTGCCGCTATCTCGGCGTCGTGCCGGCGCTACGCGACTGGCCGGCGATCGCGGTCTTCCTGCTGGCGTTCTCGTTCCTCTACACGGTGGTGCCGCTCGCCTTCTGGGGCCACACCCTCGGCATGACCTGGGCGGGCCTCACCTCCGAGAGCACCGAAGGCGAGCCCCTCAGCTTCGACCAGACCGCCCGCCGCTGGCTGGGAGCGCTCCTCACCCTGGCCACCCTCGGTCTGGCCCTGCTGCTGGCCCTCACCGGCCGCTCCCTCGCCGACCGCATCAGCGGCTCCCGCACGCTGCCGGCGTAGCCCGGTTGAGCGGTCCGCCGGGCCTCGTCCCGCGGAATACCCGGAGAACGTATGTTGCCGTCTGGTCGCATATAGCTATATTATCATCTAAGCAGTGCCGACGACCGCGGGACGGCGGAGGCTCTATGGCATCGACCGACACGGCAGCAATCTCGAATCGCAGCCAAGCTTCTCACTGCCCCGGCTTCGAGCCTCGCCATTCATGGCGGCGCGCCGGTGGTGGCGCCAGGAGAGATCGTGGAACGCTGGCCGTTGGTGAGCGAGGACGATATCGCGGCGGTCACCGCCACACTGCGTTCCGGAAAGCTCACCTGGGTCAACAACGAAGCTGTGCCGGCGCTCGAGCGCGCTTGGGCCGACTACGTGGGATCGCGTTATTGCATCGCCTTGAACAGCGGCACCTCTGCGCTCCACGCCGCGGTCGCGGCGGCCGGCGTCGAACCCGGCGACGAGGTGATAGTGCCGGCCTTGACCTTTCTCGCCTCTGCCTCGGCGGTGCTGCAACATCAGGGACTGCCGGTTTTCGTCGACGTCGATCCCCATACCTTCAACCTCGACCCGGCACTGCTCGCACAGCGGATCACCGCGCGCACTCGGGCGGTGGTGGTCGTGCACCTGCACGGCCTCCCCGCCGACATGGATGAGATCCTCACCATCACGCGTCCCCGCGGCATCAAGGTGATCGAGGACACGGCGCAGGCCCCCGGGGCCCTCTACCAGGGACGTAGGGTGGGCTCGATCGGCGACATGGGCACCTACAGCATCATGGCCGGCAAGAACCTGCCGACGGCCGGCGAAGGCGGCCTGTTCACCACCGACCAGGCCGAGCTGCGCAACCGCGCCGACATGATGAAGATGTTCGGCGAGCGCCTGTGTCCCGACGGCGAACGCGAGTTCAATGCGCTCACCATGGGCTGGAACTACCGCTTCAGCGCGATCCTGGCCGCCTTCACCCTGAGCCAGCTGGCGCGTCTCGACGACTTCACTGCCCGCGTCCAGGAAGGGGCGCGCTATCTGTCCGCGGGTCTGGCCGAGATCCCGGGCCTGGTGCCGCCCCTGGTGCCGGAGGGGCGCACGCACGTCTATCACCACTTCCGCGTCCGGGTCGACGCGCGGGCAGCCGGCATCGACCTGCCCGCCGGTCGCTTCCGCAAGGCGCTGCAGGACCTCATGGCGGCGGAAGGAGTGGCGCTCAACGAGTATCAGAATCGCCCGGTTGCCGGCCAGTGGCTCTTCCAGGAGCGGCGCGGCTACGGGAAAGGCTGCCCGTGGACCTGTGGCCACGCCAGCCGGGACATCCGTTACGACATCCACGACTATCCGCAGACTCTCGACGTCATTCGCAGCTCGCTGCTGGTCGGCAGGCGCCTCTGCATGGCGAGCTTCCTCGAGCGCCGCAACCTTGACCTCTACCTGGCAGCCTTCCACAAGGTTTTCTCCCATCGCGACCAGCTCGTCGCCTACGGCCGCGCGCTCGACTACCGCGAGCCGTGGGAGCAGGAGATCAGGCTCGCATGACGACGGCAAGGGCCACCTGCGACCGGCTGGCGATCCTGCGGGAGGTGACCCACACCCTGCGCCGGCACGTCGTGAACCTGGCTACCGACTCCGCGGGGGCGCACGTCGGCGGTTCCATGTCGGTGATCGAGATCCTGACCGTGCTGCTCTTCGACGGCGTGCTGCGAATCGACCCCGCGCAGCCCAAGATGGAAGGGCGCGACTACCTGATCTTTAGCAAGGGGCACGCCAGCGCTGGCCTGTACGGCGCGCTCGCCGAGCGCGGCTTCTTCCCGGTCGCGGAGCTCAAGACCTACAAGCAGATGGGGAGCCGGCTGGCCGGACATTCCCTCAAGAGCATACCCGGCGTCGAGCTGGCGACCGGCTCGCTCGGTCACGGCCTTGCCGTGGGCAACGGCGTCGCCTTGGCCGCCAAGCATGACCGCGGCTCCTATCGCGTCTTCGTGGTGCTGGGCGACGGCGAGTGCCAGGAAGGATCGGTGTGGGAGGCGGCGATGACCGCCGCCCATTACCGGCTGGACAACCTGGTGGCAATCATCGACCGCAACGGCGTGCAAGAGGACGGCCCCACCGAAACCATCATGGCGCTGGAGCCGTTCGCCGACAAATGGCGCGCCTTCAACTGGGAGGTGCGGGAGGTCGACGGTCACGACCTCGCCGCGCTGTCGGCGGCGCTGCACGACCTGCCGTTCGCAGCCGGCAAGCCGTCGCTGCTGATCGCTCGGACGGTCAAGGGCAAGGGCCTGTCGTTCGCCGAGAACACCAGCGCCTGGCACTTCGGCAAGCTGAGCTCGGAGCAACGAGCACAGGCGATCGCGGAGCTGGCGGCGAAACACGCGAGCGAAGGCCGGCCGTGATGGCGCCGCCGGCGCAGGCTCCGGCCTCGGCCGCCCCGCCGCACGGGCCACTGGCCGGCGACCAGGATCCGCCGGTGGGGAGTGCACAGTGGGTCGCGCGCCACGGCTTGGTGGCGGCCGCGGCCAGCTGCCTCGCCCAACGCGAGCTGGTGCGGTGCGACGCGCGCTTCGTCTTGCTCGCCGGCGCCGCCGGGATCGGCGGCAAGTGGTTCCGGGACGAGCCCCCGGCTCGCTGCCTCGACCGCTGCCTTGCCGAGGCGAGCCTGATCGGCGCCGCCGGCGGCCTCGCCCTCGCCGGCAAGATCCCGCTGATCAACACTTTCTCCACCTTCGCCTTGATGCGGGCTTGCGAGCAGGTGCGGCTCGACCTTTGCTATCACCACGCCAACGCCAAGATTTTCGGCTGCACGGCCGGCCTGCAGGCGGGCTTCTCCGGCCCCGCTCACTGTACGGTCGAGGATCTGGCGGTGGCGCGCAGCCTGCCCAACTTGACGGTCATCGCTCCCGCCGATGCGATCGCCGCCTATCATGCGACTCTTGCCGCCGGCGCTCACGCCGGCCCGGTTTACATCCGCCTGGCGCCGTACCCCACCAAGCAGGTCTACGCGGAAGGCTGCCCGTTCAAGATCGGCCAGGGCACGGTGCTGCGCGATGGCGCCGATCTCACTCTGGTCGCCGCAGGCCTCGACGTGGTGGCCGAGGCGTTGGCGGCGGCCGAGTTGCTGCGGCGCGACGGGGTCGAGGCGCGGGTGATCGACCTGCACACGGTGAAGCCGATCGATCGCGCGCTGCTGGCGCGGTCGGCCGAGGAGACGGGACTGGTGATCACCATCGAGGACCACTCCGTTTGCGGCGGCCTCGGCGGAGCGGTGGCCGAGGCGCTGGGGGAGGACTACCCGGTGCCGGTGCGCATTCTGGGCATCCCCGACGCCTACTGCGAGCAGACGCCGCACGACCAGCACCTGCATCGCTACGGCCTGGATGCTCCGGGCATCGCCGCCGGCGCCCACCTCGCGCTCAGGCGGAAAGCGGCATGATCGGCAACGACTCCGCCGGCGCTGGGCAGGCCATGGGCGACGCGACCGCCGCGGCGGCGACGCCCGCCGCCGGTCCACCGATCGGCTCGCCGGAGTGGATCGCCGCCTACGGCCTTTCCAGCCGCACCGTCTGCCGCAAAGCGCAGCTCGATCTCGCGCGAATCGAAAGGCGGTTGTTCTCGCTCGAAGGGGATCTCGGCATGTACAGCGTTCCCTTCCATCGCGAGTTCCCCGACCGTTTCCTGCAGATCGGCATCGCCGAGGGCGACCTGGTCGGCACCGCGGTTGGCTTGGCACTGCGCGGCAAGGTCCCGTTCGTCAACTCCTTTGCCGCCTTCCTGGCCATGCGCGCCTGCGAGCAGGTGCGCGTCGACGTTGCCTATCACCGCGCCAACGTCAAGTTGGTGGGCTATCTCGCCGGCATCTCGGCGGGCTTCGCGGGGCCCACCCACCATTGCATCGAGGATCTGGCCATCCTGCGCTCGCTACCCAACCTGATCATCCTCTCGCCGGCGGATTCGGTCGCAACCTACAAAGCGACCTGGGCGGCGGCGGCGCACGACGGCCCCGTCTATCTGCGGGTGGGGAGGGCCGAGACGGCGCAGGTTTATTTCGGCGACCATGAGCTGACGATCGGCAAAGCGGTGGTGCTGGCCGAAGGGGACGATCTCGCTCTCCTCGCCACCGGCAATCAGATGGTGGCCGAGGCGATGGCCGCGGCGGCGCGGCTCCGAGAGGCCGGGATCGGGGCGCGGGTGCTCGACGTGCACACGATCAAACCGCTCGACCGCGAGGCGGTCGTCGCGGCAGCCGCCACCGGCGCGGTGGTGACGGTCGAGGACCACAACGTCCTGGGCGGCCTGGGCGGCGCCGTGGCCGAGCTGCTGGCGCAGGAAGCGCCGGCGCCGTTGGTGCGGGTGGGAGTGGACGACCGCTTCTGCGAGATCGTCGGGCCCTATGAGCAGATGATGCCACTCTACGGCCTCGACGCGGCTGCCATCACGGCGGCGGCGCACCGAGCGCTGGAGCGCAAGCGGATCTGGCGCGGGCGAGCCCGTCCGGCCCGCCGGTCGCCCGCTGCCGCCGGCAAACCCTGAAGCTCCGCCGCCGGCGCCACGCCCCGGCGCTCGCCGTTCAACGCCGCGCTGGTGCTCGCGGTTGCCGCTCGACGGGACCGTCGATCTCGGTCAGCGCCAGATCGGGATCGCGGGTCACCGCCTCCAGGATGCTCAGGTAGAGCGCACGCCAGCCCTCGACCTGGGCCGGATCCAGGATCTCGCGATCGAAGCGGAAGGCGCCGACCACCCGGCCTTCGCTCTGGCGCAGGAGGATCGCCAGGTCGCATCCGATGGCGCCGTCGTCGAAGGGCAGCCACGAAACGGCGACACCGGGAATGGCCACATCGCGCAGGACCGGCAGATCCTGAAGATTGAAACGCACCCGTGCCGGGCTGAGCTCGCTCGCCGCCAGGTCGGCATGCTCCTGAGCCTCGAGCACCGTGGCGCGCACCGCCTGGAGCAGGCCGCGAAAGTCGCCCGCCGGATCGAGCACCGTGCGCAGCAGCATGGGAGTGAAGAAATTCCCGATCAACCGTGCGATCTCCGGTTGGACGCGGTTGGCGAAGAACGTCGATACCACGAGATCGCGCTCTCCCGTGACCTGGTGGAGCAGCAGCTTGAAGGCCGCGAGCAGGGTCATGAACAGGGAGACGCCGGCGGCACGGGAGAGCCGCTCCAGGCCGGCGGTGAGCTCGTCTCCGACCTCGATCGGCTCCCGGGTGGCGCGCCCCCGCGTTCCGGGCGGCCGGCTGCCGAAGGAGAGGTCGAGCACCGGCGCGCCCTGCAGGCGGCGGCGCCAGTATGCCTGCTCGCGCTGCAGCCGCTCGCCCGCCAGCACGCCGCGCTGCCAGAACGCGAAATCGGCGAGCTGCACGGGCAGCGAGGGGAGCGGCGGAGGCGTCGCGGACTGGTAGGCCCGGTAGAGCGTCGTCAGCTCGTCGGCAAGGAGCCAAACCGACCAGCCGTCGAACACCAGGTGATGAATCAGGAAGAGCAGCAGGTGCTCGCCGGGTGTGAGGCGCACGACCCGTACCCGGAGGAGCGGGAGGCTGGCGCAGTCGAAGGGCGCCGCGGCGCCGGCGGTGGTGATGCGCCGGACCTCCGGCTCGTGGCGCCAGGGCGGCAGCGCGGCCAGATCGATCACCGGCAGCCGCGGCGCGAACGGGGGGTTCACCCGCTGAACGGCCTCGCCGGCACCGTCGTGGAAGGTGGTGCGCAGGGCCTCGTGGCGACGGATCACCTCGGCCAGTCCGCGGCCGAGGATCGCGAGCTCGAGAGGACCCGAGAGGCGCGCCAGGAGGGGCTCGGTGAACGCGCTCCTCACCTCCAGGTGGCGATGACGGTAGTAACGCTCCTGGGCCAGAGTGAGAGGCGCCTCGCCCGGGCGGGGGGGCCCCAGCGCCCGCAAAGGCGGCAACGGCTCGCGGCCGGGGCCGTGCACCGTCCCCACTTCCCCTCCGGCAGCTCCCGCCGGCGGCAGCCGGCAGAGCTGAGCCAGCTCGGCGATGGTCTGGTATGCGAAGAGGTCGCGCGGGTCGAGCTGCAGGCCCATGCGATGCGCCCGCGCCACGACTTGCATGGCCAGGATCGAGTCGCCGCCAAGCTCGAAGAAGTTGTCGTCCCTGCCCACCTGCTGCTGATCGAGCACCGCGGCCCAGACGCTTGCCAGCTGCTCTTCTACAGGGCCGTCGGGGGGACTCGCCGAGCGGGTCGACACCACCGCGCCCGCGCCCGGCGCCGGCAGCGCCCGGCGATCCAGCTTGCCGGCGCGGGTCAGCGGCAGCGCCGCCAGCACCACGAACCATGACGGGATCATGGCCGCCGGCAGACTCCGGCCCACGAAAGCGCGCAGCTCGCCGGCCGATGGCGCGGAGTCGCCGGCAGGCACCCAATAGGCGGCCAGCCGGGAGGCGCCCTCGCCCGCCTGACGGCGCGCCACGACCACTGCATCGCGCACTCCGGGATGGCGCAGCAGCGCCGCGGCGACCTCGCCGGTCTCGACACGGACGCCGCGGATCTTGACCTGGTGATCGACGCGGCCGCGGAACTCGAGCTTGCCGGTGGGGCCGTGGCGCACCAGGTCGCCCGTCCGGTAGAGGCGCTGCCCAGGCAGCTCGCTCCACGGGTCAGGCAGGAAGCGTTCGGCGGTCAACGCCGGGCGGCCCAAATAGCCCCGGGCGAGGCCCGCGCCACCGATGTGGAGCTCTCCGGCCACCCCGGGCGGGGTGGGGACCAGCCAGGGATCGAGCACCTCGACCCGACTGTTGGGCACCGGCGATCCGATCGCTCCCGCGCTGGTGCCGGCGCCCTCGTCGTCCGGCGCCAGGTCGCAGCAGGTGGTCACGATGGTCGCTTCGGTCGGACCATAGGTGTTGACCAGCCGCGGCGGCGCCGATCCCACCGCGCTCCACCACGACCGCAGGCGCGGGGCGAGTGCTTGCTCGCCGCCGATGATCAGCAGGCGGACGGCGGGCGGCCAGGGCTCGGGGCTGGCGGCAAGGTCGAGCGCGATCTCGTGCCAGTACGCGGTGGGGAGGTCGAGCACGGTCAGCCCCTGGTCTCGGCAGAAGGACAGGAAGCCCGGCACGGCGCCCGGCGCACCCGGCGGCCGCAGCACCAGCGTGGCGCCGCCGGCGAGGGCCGGGAAGATCTCCTCGGCGCTGGTGTCGAAGCTGAGCGAGGCAAACTGGAGAACGCGATCCCCCGGCCCGATACCGAAGGCCGCGGCTCCGGCCATCGCGTAGTTGACCAGGGAACGATGCTCGACGAGCACCGCCTTGGGCTCCCCGGTCGTCCCCGAGGTGTAGATGGCATAGGCGAGGTTGCCGAGGTCGCCGCCGGCACCGGTCGCCACGGCCGGCGCCGCACCCAGCCACTCCCCGGGCGAGTCGAGAAGCAGCCGGGGAAGGGCCGCCGGCGACGTCGCGGCCAGATGCCCCTGGGTCAACAGCACGGCGGCGCCGCAATCGGCGAGCAGCCATGCCAGCCGCTCGGGCGGCTCCGCGGGGTCGACCGGCACGTAGAAACCGCCGGCCTCGAGGACCCCGAGGACGCCGACCAGCATCTCGGGTGAGCGCTCGAGGGAGAGGCCGACCGCCACCTCCGGACCGACTCCGAGGCGGCGCAGGTGGCGGGCCAGCCGGCAGGCGCGACGGTCGAGCTCGCGATAGCTCAGGTGCCGTTCGCCGCTCACCACCGCCACGGCCTCGGGGGTGCGGGCCGCTTGTGCCCGGAAGAGTCCGTGCTGCCCCACCTGGGGCGCCGGCGCCCGCGAGCCGTGAGCCCATTCCATCAGCACCAGCTGGCGCTCGGCCGCGCTCAGGAGCGGCAGCTCCGCCAAGGGGCGGGCAGGCTCCGCCACCGCGCCGGCGAGCAGCGCCATGAAGGCCCCCAGCAGGCGTTCGGCGGTCGCCGCCGCGAAGCGATCGGCGGCATACTCGAGCAACGCGGTGAGCTCCGCTTGCTCCTCCGAGAACCAGAGCGCCAGGTCGAAAGGAGCATGCCGGTGCTCCACGGGCAGGTGACGCAGCTCGACACCCGGCAGCTCATAGGTCACCCGCGGCGTGTTCTGGAGCACGCAGAGGACCTGGAACAGCGGCGTCCGGTCGCGCTCACGCTGCAGCGTCAGGGCATCGAGGACCCTCTCGAAGGGCAGCTCTTGATGGCCGTAGGCGCCCAACGCCACCTCGCGCACCCGGCCGATCAGGGAGTGGACGTCGAGGCGGCCCGACACCTCGGTGCGGAGCACCAGGGTGTTGACGAAGAAGCCGATCAACGCTGCCAGCTCCTGGCGCTCCCTGCCGGCGATGTAGGTGCCGGCAAGGAGGTCGGAATCGCCGGTGTAACGGTGGAGCAGCCCCTTGAACACGGCCAGCAGGGTCATGAAGACCGTGGCGCCGCAGGCCTGGCCGAGACGGGCGACGGCGGCGCCGAGATCGGCCGGCAGCACCCGGCGAACCTGGCCGGCCTGGCGAGTGGGTCGCGCGGGCCGAGGCCGGTCCCAGGGCAGGGGAAGCAGGTGGTCTCCGCCCTCGAGCTGGCCCACCCAGTAGGCCACGAGCGGCGCCAGCGCCTCGCCGCGCAGGTGGTCGTGCTGCCATGCTGCGTAGTCGGCATACTGGATCGCCAGCGCCGGCAGGTCCGCGCGCGCGCCGGCCTTCGCAGCGCCATAGAAGTGAGCCAGCTCGCGCACCAGGATCCCCACCGACCAGCCGTCGGCGACCATGTGATGGATGGTCAGGAACAACCGGTGCTCGTCCTCGCCGAGCCGCAACAGGCGGCCGCGCAGCAGCGGGGCCCGAGAAAGGTCGAAGCCCAGCCGCGATTCCTGCTCGGCAAGCCGGTCGGCCTCCCGGCGGATGGCCGCGGCCGGCAGCGCCCGGAGGTCCACCTGCTGCAGGCTCCGCGGCACCCGGTCGAGGATGCGCTGCGCGGGGCGTCCGTCGATCTCGTAGAACGCCGTCCGCAGCACCTCATGGCGCCGGATGACCGCGTCCAGCGCCGCGCTCAGAGCAGCGCTCGATAGCGCTCCCCGGAGCTCGACGATGGCCGGGATGTTGTATTCGGGCGTCCCGGGATCGAGCCGATCGAGGATCCACTGCCGCAGCTGCGAGGCGGAGAGCGGGGATTCGGCGCCGCGCGGACGGCGAACGATCCTCACTGGCGGCGCGGGCTCCTCGGCGCCACCGCGGCTCGCCACCAGTCGTGCCAGCTCGGCCACCGTCGGCCCGTCGAACAGCGCGCGCATCGGCAGGTCGATCCCGAACGCGGCACCCAGCTGCGCCATCAGCTGGGTCGCCATCAGCGAGTGTCCGCCCAGGGCAAAGAAATTGTCGTCGCACCCGACCCGCGGCAGCCCGAGGACCTGAGCGAAGATCGCCGCCAGCTGCTCCTCGTCCGGGGTCTGCGGCGCGCGATGCTCGGCGGCGGCGCGCGCCACCGGCGACCCCTGCCGCTCGACGGGGCCGACGACGGCGATCTCTCCCGCGTGCCGGCGGCGCACGCGCTCGCCGGTGCGGAACATGCGCGCGCCGGCCTCGGCGCTCCACGGATCTGGCAGGTACCTCCCTGCCGTGAGCTCCGGACGGTCGCGCTCGCCGCGGGGGAGGCCGGTGCCCGCCACGAACAGCTCGCCGTGGGCTCCGGTCGGGACCGGCTCCAGGTGCCGGTCCAGGACGTATGAGCGGGCGTCGCGGTCGTTCCATTCCGAACGGACCGCGGCCAGCTCGGCGGGGGTCAGCAGGGTCTGCCGGGAGAGCCGCAGGTCGGGAGCGCTGCACAGGCTGTCGAGCAGCGTCCGGTAGTGGCTGAGGATGCGCCGCGCCGTCGCGCGGTCGAAGAGGGCGACGTCGTATTCGAGCGTCCCGCTCAGACCGTCGTCGGCCAGCGCCAGGGTGAGGTCGAACTTGGCGGTCCCGGTTTCGACCCCGAAGGGCTCCGCGGCAAGCCCGGGCAGGTCCAGCGGCGCGCGGGGCGTGCTGTCGAGCGCGAAGACCACCTGGAACAGCGGCGTGAGGCCGGCGCTCCGCTCGGGATTCAACTCCTCCACCAGCCTCTCGAACGGGATGCCCTGGTGGGCGTGGGCCGCGAGCAACGTTTCGCGCACCCGTCCGAGCAGCTCGCCCGGGGTCGGGTCGCCGCCCAGGTTCGCTCGCAGCACCAGGGTGTTGACGAAGAAGCCGATCAGCGCCTCGGTGTCGAGGCGAGCACGGCCGGCGACGGGGGTGCCCAGGGTGAAATCGTCCTGGCCGCTGTAACGGCCCAGGAGCGCTTCGAAGCCCGCGAGCAGGGTCATGAACAGGGTGGCGCTCCGCCCCCGCGCCAGCTGCCGCAGCCGCATCAGCAGCGGCGCCGGCAGCGCCAGCGGCAACCAGGCGCCGCGCCGGGCCGCCTGCGCCGGCCGGGGGCGGTCCGTCGGCATCGCGAGCGCCGGCGGCGCGGAACCGATCTGGCGCCGCCAATAGGCGAGCAGGGAGTCGAGCCGTGCGGGCGTCAGGAGGCGCCGCTGCCAGCCGGCGTAGTCGGCGTACTGCACGGGCAGCTCTGGCAGTGGCGAGGGCCGGCCGGCCCGGCGGGCGGCATAGAGCGCGCCCAGCTCTCGTACCAGCACCCCCATCGACCAGCCGTCGCCGACGATGTGGTGGATCGTCACCAGCGCCAGGTGGCGGCGCGGGGCGAGCGCCAGCAGCGCCATCCGCAGCAGCGGTCCCCGGGAGAGGTCGAACGGCCGCCGCGCCTGCTCGCCGGTCACCCGCTCGGCTTCCCGCAGGCGGCTCGGATCCGGCAGCGCCGCGAGATCGATGACCGGCAGGAGACCCGGACGCGGGGGCGCGGCGATCCTCTGCACCAGATCGCCTGCCTCGACGCCGACGCTGGTGCGCAGCGCCTCGTGGCGCCGCACCACCTCGGCCAGCGCCGCGCCGAGGGCCACCCGGTCCAGATCCCCTGCCAGGCGGATCGCCACCGGCAGGTTGTAGACCGCGCTGCCCGGTTCCAGCTGATCCAGGAACCAAAGGCGGCGCTGCGCGAAGGAGGCGCGCGGCGGGTGCTCGCGCTGGCCTCCCAGCAGCGCGGGGAGCGCCGCCGCCGCCGCCCCACCCTCCAGGAGCCTGGCGAGAGCCGCGACCTGTGGCCGCTCGAAGATCTCCCGGAGTGGCAGGTCGACGCCGAAGGCGGCATGGATCCGCGCCCCGAGCTGGGCCGCCAGCAGCGAGTGCCCTCCCAGCTGGAAGAAGTCGTCGTGGATCCCGACCCGCGGCAGGCTCAGGACCTCGGCGACGATCTCCGCCAGGAGCGCCTCGGCGACCGTGCGCGGCAGCGGCCCGGTGTCGTCTGCAGCCGACTCCGGCCCTTGCCCCTCGCGGGCGGCGAGGGCCTTCCTGTCCACCTTGCCGTTTGGCGTCAGCGGCAGCGCCGCCACCAGGCTGAGGGACGACGGCACCATGTAGGCCGGCAGCCGCTGCGCCAGGAAGGCGCGCAGCTCCTCGGCCGTCGGCGGGTGCTCGCCGTGGCCGACGGCGAAGGCCACCAGGCGGCGATCCGCCAAGCCGGCGCCGCCGGCGCTCACCAGGACCACCGCGGCCTCGCGGACTCCGGGGTGCTGTCGCGCCACCGCTTCGATCTCGCCCGGCTCGATGCGGTAACCGCGAAGCTTGACCTGGCCGTCCAGCCGGCCGAGGAACTCGAGCTCGCCCGACGGCAGGTGCCTGACCGCGTCCCCGGTGCGGTAGAGGCGGCCTCCGGGCACGGTCGAGAAGGGATCCGGCACGAACCGCTCGGCGGTGAGATCCGGCCGGCGCCAGTAGCCGCGGGCGAGGCCGTCGCCGCCGAGCAGCAGCTCGCCGGTGAGACCGATGGGAACCAGCTCGCCCGCGGGGTCGACGGCATGGGCGCGGGTGTTGGCGATGGGCCGGCCGATCGGCACGGTGCCGCTCGTCGCCGGCGGGCGGCGGATGGGATGACAGCACGAGAAGGTGGTGCCCTCGGTCGGGCCGTAACCGTCGATCACGACGCAGCCCGGCAACCGCTCGATGGCCCGCCGCACGTGCTCGGGCGACACCACGTCGCCTCCCGTCAACAGCTGGCGGACACCGGCGAGGCCGCTGAGCGCCGCATCCGCCATCTGGTGGAAGAGACCGGCCGTCAGCCAGAGGGTAGTGACCGCGTGCCGGCTCACCGTCGCGGCCAGCTCCGCGAGCGACAGCAGCCCAGCCGGTGCGACGGCCAGCCGCCCGCCATGGAGCAGGCAGCCCCAGATCTCGAAGGTGGCGGCGTCGAAGGTGAGCGGCGCCAGCTGGAGGAACACCTGCTCGTGGCCGAAGCTGGCGTAGTCGGCACCGAAGACCAGCCGCACGATGCCTCGCTGCGGCACCGCGACGCCCTTGGGCAGTCCGCTCGAACCCGAGGTGTACATCACGTACGCGAGGGCGTCGAGGCCACCGCTCGGGGCCGCGAACGGAGTCGCGCTCTGGCTGGCGATGGACCGCGCGTCGCGGTCGATCCACACTGCCGGGATCGCCCCGGCGAGGCCGGCGAACGAGTGCCGCGCCACCAGCGCCGAGGCGCCGCTCTGGGCAAGCAGCAGGCGCAAGCGGTCGGCCGGATGATCCGGATCGAGCGGCAGGTAGGCCGCCCCCGCCTTGACCACCGCGAGCAGCGCCACGATCGCGTCAAGCGAGCGGTCGAGCGCCACCGCGACCAGCGACTCCGGCCCCACACCCAGCCGCATCAGCGCCCGTGCCAGGCGGTTGGCGCGCGCATCGAGGTGACCATAGGTCAGGACCTCGCCCGCTGCCACCACCGCCGGCGCCTCGGGCCGCCGCGCGACCTGGACGGCGAAGAGGGCGGCGAGCGAGCGCTCTCCGGGATAGCCTGCCGCCGACGCGTTCCACTCCCCGCGGAGCTGCCACCTCTCCGCCGGGGTGAGCCACGACAGCCGCGAAAGCGGCGCCCCCGGCGTGGCGAGGGCGGCCGCCAGCAGGGTCGCGAAATGGCCGGCGAGGCGTCCAGCGGTGGCGGCGTCGAAGAGATCTCGGCGGTACTCGAGGCTCCCCTCGTAGGCGCCGCCCAGAGGCTGCAGAGCGAGGGTCAGGTCGAACTTCGCCTCCCGGTTGGGGATGGCGCTCAGCCGCGCCGTCACCCCGGGCAGGCACAGCGCCGGCAGCTCGCCGGCCAGCGCCAGGACCGCCTGGACGGGGCCGCGCCCGAGGTCGCGCTGGGGCGCCAGCTGCGCCACCAGCACCTCGAACGGCAGGTCCTGGTAGCGATAGGCCGCCAGGGTGGTGCGCCGCACCCGCCCCAGCACCTCCTCCCAGGTGGGGTCGCCGGCGAGATCGAGCGGCAGCGCGAGGATGTTGGCGAAGAAGCCGATCAAGCCCTCCACCTCGGCCGCCGGACGATTGGCGATCGGCGCGCCGACCGCTGGCTCCGTGGTCGCCGCGTAGCGCCCGAGCAGCGAGCCGAAGCCGGCCAGGAGGACCATGAAGGGGGTGGCGCTTGCCCGCCGGGCTGCCATGCCGAGCGCGTCGCCGAGCGGCCGCCCGAGCGTCACCGGCCAGTTCCCCCCGCGCTCGCCGCCAGCCGCCGGGCGGTACCGCCCGGCCGCCAGGTCGAGCGGCTGCAGGCGTGGGCCAACGTCGGAGCGCCAACCCGCGAGCAGTCGATCCAGGGTCGCACGCGTCAGCCAGCGCCGCTGCCAGAGCGCGAAGTCGCCATACTGGACAGCCGGCGGCGGAAGCGCCGGCGCCCGACCCGCCGCGAGATCGGAGTAGGCGGCCGTCAGCTCGCGCAGCAGCAGGTCCAGCGACCAGCCATCGCAAACGATGTGGTGCAGAGTGAGCAGCAGCCGCCAACGCTCCCGGCCCAGGTGCAGCAGCGTGGCGCGCCAGAGCGGCCCGGTGGCCAGCGAGAAGGGCCGCGCCGCCTCGCCGGCGGCCAGCCGCCCGGCCTCGCGCGCCGCGGCGGCGGGCGGCAGCGCGGCGAGGTCGATGCGCCGCGGCGCCACCGGCGCACCCGGCACGATCTCCTGGACCGGAGCGCCGGCGACCAGGGGAAAGCGCGTGCGCAGAGACTCCTGGCGGGTGGCGATCGCCGCCAGCGCCGCGGCCAGCGCCGCCACCGCCAGGCGGCCGGTGAGATCCGCCGCCACCGCGACGTTGTAGGCGGTGCCGCCGGGAGAGAGCCGATCGAGCAGCCAGAGCCGTTCCTGGGCGAACGAGAGCGGCGCCGTTCCCGGACCGCGGGAGGCCGTCAGCGGCGGCCTGTCGAGCTGGTTGCGTGCCGTCAGGAGCGCGGTGAGGCGGCGCGCCAGATCGGCCAGGCGGGTGTGCTCGAAGAGGATGCGAAGAGGCAGCTCGATGCCCAGCCGCTCGCGCAGCGCCGCGGCCACCCGCAGGGCCGACAGGGAGTGCCCGCCAAGCGCGAAGAAGTCGTCGTCAGGGCCGGCCTCGACACCGCCCAGGACCTCGCCCCAGATCCCCGCCAGCAACTCGGCGATCGGCGAGCCGAGCGCCGCGCCTCCTGCTCCGGCAGGCAGGGCGGCGTCAGGCAACGCCGCGCGGTCGATCTTGCCGTTGGGCAGCCGCGGCAGCGCCGCCAGGCCGACGACGACCGCCGGGACCATCGCATCCGGCAGGCTGCCGCGCAGCGACGCGCGCAACTCGGCGAGATCGGCAGCGGGCTCGTGGTCCGTGACGACGTAGGCGACCAGCCGCCCACCGCCGCCCCCCTCGCCGGCTCGACGCAGCAGCACGACCGCCTCGCGCACCCCGGGACGGCTGCGCAGCGCCGCCTCCACCTCGCCGAGCTCGACGCGGACGCCGTGCACCTTGACCTGGTGGTCGAGGCGCCCGAGGAACTCCACCTCGCCGTCGGACCGGTAGCAGCCCAGGTCCCCGGTGCGGTACAGGCGCGCGCCCACCGCGCCGCTCACGGCGTCCGGGATGAAGCGCTCTGCCGTCGTCTCCGGTCGGCCGAAGTAGCCGCGCGCCTGGCCGGCCCCTCCCAGGTGGATTTCCCCGGGCACCCCGAGCGCCGCCAGCCGCGCCGTGGCGTCGAGCAGGAAAAG
The DNA here is from genome assembly GCA_963732005.1 of uncultured Acidobacteriota bacterium. GTDB lineage: Bacteria > Acidobacteriota > Thermoanaerobaculia > Multivoradales > UBA5704 > JASLEW01. The sequence goes on along the minus strand of CAVSXT010000005.1, from coordinate 216,890 downwards.
CCGGGTGCCCGCCAGCGGACGGCCGATCGCCGGCGGCTTGGCGCTGCCGTCCCGGGGCTCCGAGAGAGTCGAATAGGTCGTGTCCTCGGAGGGGCCGTAGAGGTTGCAGACCCGCACCGGCGCCAGGCTCCGCAGGCGACGGACCAGCGACGCCGGCAACGCCTCGCCGGCCAGGTTCACGGTGCACAGACCGGCAGGCAGGGCCGGCGACCCGCTGGCCACCAGCTCCGCCATCAGCGAGGGCACCGTGTTGATGAGCGTCACCCGTGCGGCCGCCGGCAGGGCTGGTAGCGCAAGGACGTTGTCGGCCAGGATCAGGGTGCCGCCCCAGGATAGGGGCGCGAAGATCTCGAACACCGACAGGTCGAAACTGACCGAGGTCGCGGCGAGCACGCCGGCCAGCTCGGAGGCCCCGAACGCCTCGCCCGCCCACCGCAGGCGGTGCGCCGCGTTGCCGTGCTCGATGGCCACTGCCTTCGGCCTGCCGGTCGAGCCGGAGGTGTAGATCAGGTAGGCGAGGTTGCCGGGAAGGGCGGCGCACCTCGGCAGCGGCGCCGGCGCGTCGGCAGCGCCGGCCTCTGCCTCGTCGACGTCGAGCAGCTCGGTGCCCGCCGGCAGGACCAGCCGAGCGCACAGCCGCCGCTCGCCGATCAGCACCTTGGGGCGAGCGTCGTCGAGCATGAAATTCAGCCGCTCGGAGGGGTAGGCCGGATCCAGCGGCAGATAGGCTCCTCCTGCCCTCAGCACGGCGAGGAGCGCCGCGACCAGCCGCGGCCGGCGCGGCAGGCAGACTCCGACCCTCGCCTCGGGCCCCACGCCGCGCCCGAGCAGGGCGCGCGCCAGCCGCTCGCTGCGTGCGGCGAGCTTGCCGTAGCTCGTCTCCTGACCGCCGAAAACCAGCGCCGGCGACGCCGGGCAGCGCGCCGCCATGGCCTCGAAGCGCGCCTGCAGCAGGCCCGGCTCGCGCTCCCCCGCCGCCGCGTTCCACTCGACGACCAGCTGTTGCCGCACCGCCGCGCCGAGCAGGTCGAACGAGGCGAGAGCGCCGTCCGGGTCGTGCAGGACGGCGGCAAGCAGCAGCTCGATCTCCGCCGCCATCCGCGCCGCCGTCGCTCGGTCCCAAAGCGCGGTCCGGTAGACCAGGGTGGCGGCAAGCGCCGGCGCCGCGGGCGGGGCGGTCTCGACCACGGTGAGCGCGAGGTCGAACATGGCGCGCTCCCAGGGCACCTCGTAGAGCTCCGTCTCGAGACCCGCGAGGCGCGGCGGCCCAGGCAGCGAGTGAAGGTTGAAGAACACCCGGAAGAGCGGCGTCGCGCCGAGGTCGCGCTGCGGCGCCAAGCGGTCGACCAGCGCTTCGAACGGCAGCTCGCGATGCAGGTGCGCCGCGAGGGCGGTTTCGCGGACCTCGCGCAACAGCTCGGCAAACGACAGGTCGCTCGCCGGGCGGGCGCGCAGGGCGAGAGTGTTGACGAAGCAGCCGATCAGGCCCTCGACCTCCAGCCGGTCGCGGCCGGCGACCGGCGAGCCGACGGCCAGGTCGCGGGCGCCGCTGCGCCGGTGTAGCCAGAGCTCGAGCACCGCCAGCAGCAGCATGTGACGGGTGACCCGGGAGGCGCCGGCGAGCCCGTCCAAGCGGCCAAGGAGATCGCGGCCGATCCGCACCGGCTGGCGTCCGCCGGCGTTGCTGCCCAGCGGTGCCACCGGACGGTCTGACGAGAGCTCGAGGCTGAGCGGCAGGTCCGCCAGCCGCTCGACCCAGTGTGCCAGCTGCTGCTCCAGCAGCTCGCCGTGGAGCGACCGGCGCTGCCAGGTGGCGTAATCGCCATACTGCAGCGGCAGCTCGCCCAGGCCGCTCTCCGGCCCGATCCCGGTGCCGTAGAGCGCCGCCAGCTCGCGCACCAGGATGCCCATCGACCAGCCATCGCCGGCGATGTGGTGCATGGCGAACAGCAGGCGATGGCAGTCCGCCTGCTCGGCGCAGAGCACCAGCCGCAATGGGGCACCGCCGGCGAGGTCGAACGGGCGCTCGGCCACGGCCCGGCCCAGCTGCCGGCATTCCGCCTCTCGCCGCGCCGCGTCGAGGCCCGCGAGGTCGACCACCGGCAGGGCGCACGGCGCCGCTGCGAGAACGCGTTGACAGGTCTCGCCCGCGATCGTCTCGAAGCCGGTGCGCAGCACCTCGTGACGGCGGACGATCTCGGTGAAAGCCGCTGCCAGCGCGCTGCGATCGAGGCGACCCCGAAGGGCCAGTCCGGCGGCGAGGTGATAGGCCGTGCGGCCGGGCTCGAGTTGCTCGAGGAACCACAGCCGCTGCTGCGCGAACGACAGCGGCAGCGGGCGTTCGCGGGGCGCCGGCAGGAGCGGCGGCGCCGAGCGCTCCCGGCGCCGCGCCAGCGCCCCCTCGACGAGGCGGCCGAAGGCCGCCACCGTCGGCGCCTCGAAGAGCGATCGCAGCGGCAGGTCGACACCGCAGCTGGCGCGCACGCGCGCCAGAACCCGGGTGGCGAGGAGCGAGTGGCCGCCGCTGATGAAAAAGTCGTCGCGCACGCCGAGCGCCGGCATGCCCAGGACCTCCGACCAGAGCAGGAGCAACTCGGCCTCAAGGGCACCGGCAGGCCCGGCGTCCACGGCGGCGGCCATGGCGAGGCGGCCCGGCGGCCGGCGCAACCGCGCCCGGGGAGAGCGGTCGAGGCGGCCCAGGTGCTCGATCGCGCCCGTCGGCCGATAGCGGCCGAGGTCTCCCGAGCGGGCGTCGGCGGCGACGCAGATCTCGCCGGGCACGCCGATCGGCACCAGGTTGCCGAAGCCATCGAGGAGCCGCGGCGGCCCCCACTCCAGCAGCTGCTGCCGCTCGGCTCCGTCCAGCAGCGGCAGCTCGCTCAGCCGGCACTCCGGAGCGGCGGCCATTCCCGCCAGCAACACCTCGAGATGGCGGAGCTGGCGCGCCACCGTCGGCGGCTCGAACAGCTCGCGGCTGTACTCGATCGCCGCCTCAAGCAGGCGCTCGCCGGCGGCGAAGGCAAGCGTAAGGTCGAATTTCGCCGTCCCCGTGTCCAGCGGAACCTCGGCCACGGCCAGATCCGGCAAGGCGACAGGGGAGCGCGGCCGGTCGTCGAAAGTCAGCATCACCTGAAAGAACGGGCTCGAGTCGCGGCGGCGCTGCTGGCCCATCGCCTCGACGATCCGCTCGAACGGCGCATGCCGGTGGTCGAAGGCGCCCAGGACCGTCGCCCTCACCCTGGCGAGCAGGGTCCGGACCCTCGGGTCGCCGGCGAGGTCGAACCGCAGCGGCAGGCTGTTGACGAAGAGGCCGATCAGCCCTTCGACCTCGGCGCGATCACGGCCGCCGACGGGAGCGCCCACCACCAGCTCCGAGTCCCCGGTGTAGCGGCCGAGGAGCGCCTGCCAGCCGGCCAGCAGGGCCATGAAGAGCGTCACGCCGGAATCCCTGGCGAGCTTGTTCAACCTTTCGCCGAGCCCGCCGGGGAAGGTGGCGCGCAGCGTGTCTCCCAAGTGCAGCGGCGCCGCCGGCCGCGGCCGGTCGGCGGCCAAGCCGAGCTCTGCCGGGGCGCCGTCGAGGTGCTCGCACCAATAGGCGAGCTCGCGCTCCAGAATCTCTCCGCGCAGCCAACCACGCTGCCAGACCGCGTAATCCGCATATTGCACCGGCAGCCGCGGCAGCCGCGGCGCCCGCCTCGCCACGGCGCTGGCGTAGAGCTCGGTCAGCTCGCGGCGCAGGACGGTGAGCGAGCCGCCGTCCGCCACGGTGTGGTGGAGGACCAGGAGCAGGGCGTGCTCCAGCGGTCCCAGGCGGATCAGCCGAAAGACATGGAGAGGGCCCAGCTCGAGCGCAAACGCGCGCCGCGCCCCCTGGCGCAGCAGACGCCACAGCTCGCCCTCGCCGCGCTCCCGCGGGAGCGCGGCGAGGTCCACCGTCGACAGGCCCGGCGCGCCGGCATCCACCAACGCCTGCGGCGGGCCTGCCGCCGAGGTGGCGAAGCGGGTGCGCAGCGCCTGATGGCGAGCGACGATGGCCGCGAGGCTCGCCGCGAGCGCCGCCACCACCAGGGGACCCTCGAGGTGCAGCGCGCCGGCGATGTTGTAGAGGGCGCTCCCGGGTTCCAGCTGGTCGAGGAACCAGAGGCGCTCCTGGGCGAACGACAACGGCGCCGGCGCACCCGGAGGCCGGGGGGCGAGGGGAGGCAGACGGGCGCTCGCGACCGTCGAGCGCGCCCGCTCGACCCGCTCGCCGAGCTTGCCGAGTGTCGTTGCCTCGAACAGGGCCGCCACCGGCAGGTCGACGTCGAGCCGCTCGCGGATGCGCGACAGCACCTGCATTCCGAGCAGCGAGTGCCCGCCGAGAGCAAAGAAGTTGTCGTTGGGTCCGACGCCTTCAATCCCCAGGAGGTCCGACCAGATCTGAGCCAGCAGCGGCAGGACCGGGCCCTGCGGAGCGTCGCCGGCCGCGGTCTGGCCACCCCCCCAATGCGGCAGCGGCAGCGCCCGGCGGTCGACCTTGCCGTTGGCCGTCTGCGGCAGCGCCGGCAGCAGGACGAAGGCTGCCGGCACCATCGGCGCGGGCAGCCTGGCGGCGACGTATCGGGCGAGGTCCTCGGCGGAGGCGCCGGCTGCGGGCAGCGCCAGATAAGCCACCAGGGCCTGCTCACCGGACGGCGCCCGGCGGCTCGCCACCACCGCCTCGCGCACCGCTTCATGCGAGGCCAGCACGGCTTCGATCTCGCCCAGCTCGATACGGAAGCCGCGCAGCTTGATCTGATGGTCGAGGCGGCCGAGGAACTCGAGATCGCCTGCCGGACCCTGGCGGGCCAGGTCGCCGGTGCGGTAGAGCCGGCCGCCCGCGACACCGCTCGAGGCATCAGGCACGAAGCGCTCGGCGGTCAGCTCGGAGCGCCCCAGGTAGCCGCGCGCCACCCCGCCGCCCCCGAGGAGGAGCTCTCCGGGCACGCCCGGGAGGGCTGGCAGGCCGGTGCGGTCGAGCACGTAGGCGCGCTTGCCGGCGAGCGGACGGCCGATGGCGGTCAGCCGGTCGTCCCAGGGCTCGACGGTGGCCCCGGTCGAATAGGTGGTGTCCTCGCTCGGCCCATAGAGGTTGAGCACGCGCTCCACGGTCCCCAGCTCGTGGAGCTGCCGGGCAAGCCGCGGTTTGAGCGGCTCGCCGGCCAGCACCACCGTGCCGGCGCCAGGGGGCACCGCGCCGAGCCGAACCAGCTCTGCCATCGCCGAAGGCACGGTGTTGATCAGCGTCACTCGCGGCGCCGCGGCGAAGGGCCCGGCGAGCGCCAGGACGTCGGCGGCGAGAACGATCGTGCCGCCATGGCAGAGCGGCGCGAAGATCTCGAAGACCGACAGATCGAAGCAGACCGAGGTGGCGGCCAGGACCCCGGCCAGCTCCCGTGGCGAGAAGGCGGTAGCGCTCCACGCCATCAACTCGACGGCGCTGTGGTGCTCGATGGCCACGCCTTTCGGTCGTCCGGTCGAACCCGAGGTGTAGATCAGGTAGGCGAGATTGCCCGCCCCGGCGACGGCCGGGAGATCGGCGGCGCTCTCCTCGGCCAGCGGCGGCTCCTCGCTCTCCGGGACGAGGAGAGGCGGCAGCGGCGGCGCCAGCAGGCCCAACAGCCCGGCCCGGGCGATCAGGGCGACGGGTCGGGAGTCGGCGAGGATCGCCGTCAGGCGGGCCGGCGGATAGGCGGGGTCGAGCGGCACGTAGGCTCCCCCCGCCTTGAGCACCGCCAGCAGCCAGACCACCAGGTCCGGGCACCGCTCGCAGAGGACCGCCACCGGCTCATCCGGACCGACTCCCAGGCGCCGCAGCCGCCGTGCCAGCCGGTTGGCCTGGCCATTGAGCTCGCGGTAGGAGACCTCGCTCTCACCCCACAACAGAGCCGGGCGATCGCCGCAGCGGCGGGCCCGGCGCTCGACGAGCTGGTGCAGGCAGACCGGCTCGGGCGCCGGACCAGCCGTCGCGCCCCACTCCCGCAGCACCTGGTGGCGCTGGCCGGCGTCGAGGAGCTGGAAACTGGAAAGCCTCGCCTGCGGCTCGTTCAGGCTCGCGGCGAGCAGCCGCGCGAACTGTCCGAGCAACCGTACGATGGTGGCGGCGTCGAACAGCGCGGTGTTGAACTGCAACGAAACCGCGAGACCCATTGTGACCGGCGCCAGGCCGAGCAGCAGGTCGAGCTCGGAGCGCCGCTCGCGCAGCGCCATGGATCGGAGCCGGAGATCGCCCAGCTCGAGCTCGGCGCCGGCTTCCTGCAAGGCGAAGCCGGCCAGCCGTGGATCGGCGAAGCGCGGCAGGCGCTGAAACACCAGCATCACCGGCAGGGGCGAGGAGCTGCGCACCTCGCCGCCGCCATGCAGCTCCTCGGCCAGGAGGGCCAACGGGTAGTCCTGGTGCTCCAGGGCGCCGGTGAGGGTCCCTTGAGTCTGGGCCAGCAGCGCGGCGAACTCTGGATCGCCCGCCAGGTCGGCCCGCAATGCCACCGGGTTGACGAAGTAGCCGATCACGCCCGCCCACTCGGGGCGACCACGGCCGGCCGCGGGTGAGCCGATCGTCAGGTCGTCCTGGCCGCCATGGCGGTGGAGCAAGGCCATGAACACGGCGAGCATCCAGGCGAAGGGGGTGCTTGCTCGTGCCCTGGCCGTCTGCTGCAGGGTCGCCCAGAGCGAGCCCGGCAGGGTCAGCTGCCGCGCGGCGCAGGCGTAGGTCGGCGCCGCCGGCCGCGGCCGGTCGGTAGGCAGCTGCAGCGTGCCCTGGGCGCCGGCGAGACGAGCGCGCCAGTAGGCGGCCTGCCGTTGCCCCGCGGCGCCGGCCAGCCACTGCCGCTGCCAGCGCACGAAGTCCGCGTATTGTCCGGCGGGATGGGCGAGAACCGCCGGCGCTCCTCCCGTCTCCTCGCGGTAGATGGCTTGCAGCTCGGAGAGGAACAGCGACAGCGACCAGAGATCGCACACCAGGTGGTGCGCCACGAAAAGCAGCTCGGCGCGGTCGCGGGCGCGGAGCACGAGCACCAGGCGCACCAGCGGACCGGCAGCGAGATCGAAGGGACGCCAGGCGAGGCTCTCCAGCCGGCGGTGCGGAGATTCGTCGAGCGCGGCGGCCGGCTCGGGCTCCTCGAGGACGAGGACTTCGGGGAGCAATCGGTCGTGAACGCGCTGCACCGGTTCGCCGTCGACGCTGGTGAAAGTGGTGCGCAGCATGGGATGGCGATCGCAGAGCGTCGCCAGGGCCCGCAGCAGCGCCGCGCGGTCCACCTCGCCGGTGACCGCGGCCGCGACGGCGACGTTGTAGGCGCCGCTCTGCGGCGCCAGGCAATGCAGGAACCACAGCCCCCGCTGGCCCCAGGAGAGCGGCAGCTCCACGGCGGGCGCGGCCGGGCGCGGCGCATCGCGCAGCGGCTCCGGCAAGGCCGGCTCGGCATCCGCAAGGCTCGCCGCCACGCGATCGACCAGGTCGGCGATCGTAGCTCCGTCCAACAGCTCCGGCAGCGGGACCTCGACCCCAAAGTCACCTTCGAGGCGGTGCGCGAGCTCCACCGCGCTCAGGGAGTCGAGACCCCAGCCGATCAACGGCCGATCGACGGCGATGCTCGCTCGGCTGGCTCCGACGAGGCTCGCGCACACCGCGCACAGGTGCTCCTCCAGCGCGGCCGCTCGCCGGCCCGGGTCCGGCAGGCTCGCGATGCTGGCGCGGATGGATGGGAGGCCCAGGGCTGCGGGTGCCCGGGGGACAGCGGCGCTCATCCCGGCTCACCCATCGGCCGGACTGGCCTCGACCCGGCGAAAGACGGCGTGGAAACCGTTGAGCGAGGTGAGCGAGCCGAAGAACTCGCCGCTCAGGCGATGCTTGGCGGCCAGCTTCTCGAAAAAGGGGATGTCGTACCAGCAACCTATCCCGCCGCCGAACAGGCGCATCCGCAACAGGAGCGCCAGGCCGACCGGCAGGCTGCGCCGGCGGTTCCCCTGCAGCGGACCGCGCCGCAGCTGACCGCGGATCCAGGCAAGCTGCAAGTGCCGCCAGGGGATCGAGGCGCAGACGAAGCGTCCGTCAGGCGCGAGCATCCGCGCCGCGTTGGCGAACAGCCGATCGAGCATCGGGGGGTCGAAGTACTGCACCGTGCCGTTGCTGAAGATCAGGTCATACTGCGAATCGTCGACGTACTCGTGCCCGCTCGCGCAGGTGGTGGCGACTCCCGGGTGCCGGCGCTCGAAATCCGCCAGCGCGTGGCCGACGATGTCCACCCCGCGGTAGTGCTCGGCGGCGGCGAAGCCCAGCGGGGCGAACAGCACCCCGTTGGCACAACCGATTTCCAGGACTCGTCGCGGCGCGACGTCCGCGAACAGCGAGCGCAGCTCGTCGCCCACCCGTCGCGAGAGCTCCGCTTCCGGCTTGCGCTGCCAGGCCGCGGACTGCCAGAAATCGTTCCAGGTCTTTTCGGCGATGCCCATGGTCACCCTGCTCGCGATCACTGCAGGCGCAGGCCGAGCATCGGGTTGGCGCCCGCGGCCCGGCGAGCCGGCAAATAGTTGGCGAAGAGCGACACCAGGAACAGCGCCATGCAGGTGCCGCCGAGGATGAGAGGATCGGCGATGCTGGTCTCGAACAGCAGCGGGACCAGCAGCCGGCGGCAGGCGAAGACCGCGGCGAGCCCCAGCGCCACGCCCAGGAGCGCCACGAGCGCGCCCCGCCCCACCACCAGGCGCAGGATCCCGGCGCGGTCGGCGCCGAGCGACACGCGGATTGCGATCTCGCGCCGGCGCTGCTCGACGCCGTAGGCGATGACGCCGTAGACGCCGACCGCCGCCAGCACCAGCGACAGCAGGGAGAAGGCGCCGATCAGCGCCACCTGGAAGCGCGCCTTGTCGGTCTGTCTGGCCAGCCGCGCCGCCATGGTCGCGGCGTCGTAGTCGGGCAGCTCGGGATCGATCGCCATCATCTCCCGGTGCAGGGCAGAGCGCAGCTCGGGAACCGCGCTTCCCGGCCGCGGGCGGATGACGAAATTGACCGTCAACGGTGGCCGCCGGATGTACTGCAGGAGCGAGAGGTAGATGTCGGGCGTCGGCTCTCGCTCCGCCTGGATGCCCTCGTACCGGACGTCGCCCACCACCCCGACGACGGTCAGCCATGGCTTCATGCCGCTGCGCGGCTGGTCGAGCTTGAGGCGCTTGCCGAGGGGGTCCTTGCCGGGCCATTGACGGTCCGCCAACTCCTTGCTGACGACCGTGACGTTCGATTGGGTGTCCTGCATGTCGAAGCCGCGCCCCTTGATGAGCGGGATGCCCATGAGGTGGAAATATCCCGGCGTCACCGCGTGCATCTTGCCGATGTAGGTGCCGTCCGGCGACTCGCTGTCGTGGTCCTCGACGCTGTAATAGTCCTCGACCAGGTCATCGGATGGCAGCGTCGGGTCCGTCAGCTCCAGCTGCTGCACTCCCGGGAGAGCGGCGATCCGGGGCACGTACACGCGGCTCAGCAGGCCGGTGACGGTCGGGATGCTCACGTACTTGGGACCCCGCAGATCGATGCGATAGGTGAGCAGGTTGTCGGGCCGGAAGCCGAGGTCCTGCTGAATGAAACGGCGGAAGCTCGCCGTCATCAAGCCGGCGTCCACCGACAGCGTGAGGGCAAGCGCCACCTGGGCGACGACGATGGCGTTCTGGAAGCGCCGGAACCCCAGCGCCGGCTTGCCCCCGGCGGGCGGCCCCTCCTCCCGGCTGAGGGTGCGCTTGACATCGGCACGGAAGCTGACCCAGAGCGGCGCCATGCCGAAGGTCAGGCCGCAGAGCACCGCCACCGCGACGATCACCGCCACGACTCCCGGTTGCAGGCTGACGTGGACGAAGCTCGGGAAGCGCACGCCGCTCGCGGCGACCAGCGCCTGCAGCAGCCAATGCCCCAGCAGCAGCCCCGCGGCGGCGCCGATCAGCGACAGCAGCACGCTTTCGGTCAGCAGCTGGCGGGCAAGGCGGGAGCGGCTGGCGCCCAGCGCGATGCGGATGCCGTAGGCGCGCTGGCGGGCCGCCGCCCGGGTGAGCAGCAGGCTGCCGACGTTGATGCAGGCGATGAACAGGATGGTGCAGGCGCCGATCGTGAGCACGAGCAGGCCGGCCTTCAACTTGCCGAACCAGTAGTCTTCGAGGGACGAAACGGCGACGCCGACCCCCTGGTCATCCACCGGCATCTCGCGCGCCAGGGCGCCGGTCACCGCGCGCATCTGCTGGCGCGCCTGCGGGATGCTCATGCCGGGCTTGAGGCGCGCGACCACCGTGGCCCAGCGCATGCGGCGGAGGCGCAGGAAATCAGGGTCCGGCGGGACCATCGACGGGAGCCAGAGATCGGCCTGGTCGCCAAGGCCGCGGAAGCCGGGCGGCCCGACACCGACGACGCGGTAGGGCTTGCCGTTGAGGTGCACGATGCGGCCCAGCACGCTGGTGTCGGCGGCGAAGGCCGTGCGCCACAGGTCGTAGCCGAGCACGACGACGTACTGCTCGAACGGCCGCGCGTCCTCGTCGGCGGAGATGAACCTGCCCAGCGCCGGCTGCAGCCCCAGCACGGAGAGGTACTGGGCGGTGACCAACTCGCCCCACAGCCGCTGCGATTGCTGGCCTTCCTCGAGGTTGTAGGCGAGGCTGCCGAAGAGCGCCATCTGCGAGAACACCGAGCTGCGCTGGCGCCAGTCGTCGAAGTCGAGGTGCGAGACGACCGAGGGCTGCACCTGGCCGCCCTGCTCCATGGTGCCCTCGAGCATCACCAGGCGCTGCGGATCGCGGTAGGGGAGCTGCTGGAACAGCAGGGCGTGGGCCACTGTCAGCACCGCGGCGATGGCGCCGATGCCCAGCGCCAGGGTGAGGATCGCCGCCGTCGAGAAACCCTTGTCCGCGATCAGCTGGCGCAACCCGACGCGCAGGTCGCGCAATAACGTTTCCATGAACTGCTCCTTGTGCGCCGTCTCCAGGCTCCTCAGCTGTCCAGGTCCGGAAAAAGGCGGAAGATCAACCGCTCGCGTGTCCGCACGAAGTCCTTCAGCACCGGCGTGTAGTGACGCTGCCAGTGGTCACCGTCCGGCCTCCTGAGCCCGTCCGGCGGCAGCACCCGCTCGGCAGAGAGGATGAAGGACAGGTCCGCCGCGCGATGCCCCACCGAGAGCAGGTAGTCATGGAGCCCCTGCCTGAGATCGGCGGTGCGCAAAAAGTGGACGTCGAACATCTCGCGCACGAATCCCGCGTTGGTGATGGTCTCCTCGTCGAGGCGCGTGTAGACCTGCCGCGGATTGCGGCAGAAGAAGCGGACGAAATTCTCGGTGTGCCAACCGAGCCGCCGTTCCGCCGGGAAGTTGTCGTTGACGAAACCGGTGGGGACGCCGCGATGAGAGTTCAGGAAGCGCGTGTTGGCGAGTTGCAGGAACTCCTCGAAGGTGAGGTCGGGATAGTGCGGGAACAGCTCGCGCATCGCCGCGGCACCGCAGTACTCGTCGGGGGAGATCTTCCACCACCCGTAGCGGTATTGCGAGACATAGCGGTCGTAGGGACTGCGCACCGTCGAGAGCAGCGGTTTGCCGAGGTGGTCTGGCGGGAGGTCGCTGCAGGTCGCGTGCTGGTCGACGTCGGCGCAGCGATCGCCGTAGAGCCGGCAGAGGACGTCGGTGACGAAGGTCCCTCCCGTCTTGGGATAGTGGATGAAAACGAAGTCCGGAGTGAGGATCATGGTCGGCCGAGCTCCATGGTTTTCGTTCTGGGATAGGGGTTTGCCAGCAGATCGCGGATCGCGCGGCGATCGACCTTACCGCTCGGCAGCTGCGGCAGGGTGCGGACGACCACCACTTCGTCGGGCACCGCGTGGCGCGGCAACAGCTCGCGGCACCGCCGGCGCACCGCGCCGGGAGCCACACCGCCGCGCTCCGGGTCCGCCAGGCAGACGGCAACCAGCCGGCTGCCGCGGCTGCTCTCCCCGGCGGTAACGACGACGGCGCGCTCGATGCCGTCGATGCTCTCGACCGCCGCCTCGACGTCGGCGAAGATCACCATCAGGCCGTCGCGCTTGACGCTCAGACCCGAGCGGCCGAGGACCTCGAGATAACCGTCGGCGCGGATCCTCGCCAGGTCGCCGGTCTCGAACCATTCGTCGTCCTCGCGTGGCTCGAACCGCCAGGGCCCTCCTCCGGCCAGGTACCCGGTCGAGCCGTTGGCCTGCCGGCAGAGCAGCCGGCCGCTGGCGCCCGGCGCCGCGGCCTTCGGCCCGTCCACCTCGACCCGCAGCTCGATGCCGCGGAGCGGGTAGCCTGCCGTCGCCAGCCGCTGCTCGCTGGGGTCGTCCGCCGCCGCGGCCGAAACCGCTCCCATCTCGGCACTGCCGTAGAGGTTGAGCAGCGGCCCGAAGCGCGCCTCGAAAGCGGCCATCGTCTCGCGCTTCACCTTGTCGCCGGCGGTGACCACCAGGCGGTAGCGGCGCGGCGCCTTGCGCACGGCGACGAACGCGTCGCAGAGCGCCGGCGTCAGGAATGCGACGTTTGGATCGCAGCGCTTCTCCCGCTCGAGGTAGCGCAGGATGCTGCCGGCAGATCCGAGGTCCATCGACGCCCCGGCGAGGAGGCCGGGCAGAAAGGCGGCGCCGAAGCCGTAGCTGTGGAAAATCGGCACCGGGATGGTCAACCGGTCGTCGGCCGCGAGCTGCCACCGGTCGACGCACGCCAGGGCGTTGTTCAGCCATCGCTGATGTGACATGCGGGTCAGCTTGGGGACGCCCGTGCTGCCCGAGGTCCGCAGGTAGAGGTCCGGACCAGCGAGGCCGGCGACGGCCGGCTCCTCGACGAAGCCGGCATGAGGAGCGATGACGATGCCGTCCAGGGGAGACCCGCTGCCGTCCGGCGCCGCCGCGGTCACGACGTGCGAGCAGAAGCTCGGAATGAAGCGCGGCGTGCCGGTTTCCTTCCCGCCGCTCCCCAGCTCGGGAAGCAGCACCACATCGTGCTCCCGGCCGAGGACGTGGAGGAGCGCCAGGGCGCCGGCCACGCTCTGTGAGCATTCCAGGGCCACCGGGCAGCCGCGCGTCACGCCGGCGCGCCAGAACCTGCGATCGAGCACCGACAGGAGCTGCTCTAGCTCGGCGTAGGCGACGGTGTGACGGCCGTCCGTCAGCTGCCGGTCGCGCCCGGCGGCACCGGCCGCCAGCCGGTCGAGCAGGGCTGGTCCGCCAGGCGCGAGGCCCGTGTGGCGCTGCGTTAGACTAACCATCGCCATGCCCGTCGACGCGCTCCGCGCCGGCCTGTCCGGCGAGACGACCTGCGCGGTCACCCTGGACATGAGCCCGCCACACCTGAGCGGCATCCTCTCGACCTCGCGGATGATCGGGCTCTGCGAGGACACCTGCCTCAAGCTCGTCGACGCTTATTTGAGCGCCGGCGAGACCTCGGTCGGCACCCGCGTCGACTTCCATCACGTCGGCATCGCGCGGACCGGCGAGGAGCTGACGATCCGCGTCCGCCTGACGCGGGTCACCCAGCAACGCCTGCTCAGCTTCGCGGTCGAGGTCGCGACTACCGGAGGTGTCGTCAGCACCGGTATGCATCAGCGCCTGATCGTCGATCGGGAGCGCTTCAGCCGCGCCTGAGCGCCAGACCGCTTGCGTCCGCACGGCAGGGACGGTCATGGCGCGGGATCCGCGGGAAGCACGTCGGCCAGCACCGCTTGGAAGTCGTAGAAACCGGATCGGCCAGAGATCCACTGCGCCGCGAGCAGTGCCCCTTCGGCGAATCCCCGGCGGTTGCGCGCCCGGTGCTCGAGCACGATGGTGTCGGCCGCCGAGTCGAAGCCGACTGCATGCTCGGAAGGGACATAGCCGGCGCGCCGGCAGGTGATCGGTACCTCCCGCTCGCCAAGGTGAACCGCCATCCGGCGCCGGAGCTCGAGCGCGGTGCCCGACGGGCTGTCCCGCTTGGCGCGGTGGTGCCAGTCCTGAATGAACGGGTCGTAGCCGGCAAAGCCAGCCAGCAGCCGCGCGGCCTGCTCGGCAAGCCGGTAGAAGACGTTGACGCCGAGCGACAGGTTGGCGCCATGGACGACGCCGATGCCCGAGGTCAGGGCGGTCTGGCGCACCGCGTCGAGCCGCTCCTGCCAGCCGGTGGTGCCGATCACCAGCGGCAGCGCGAGGGCGGCCGCAGCCTGCACCGTCCCGGTCACCGCCTCGGGCACCGAAAAGTCGACCAGCGCCGTGACTCCCCGCAGCGCTTCCCGCGTGGCCCCGTCGGCCGTCAAGGGACGCCGGCGGTCGAAGCGCTCGACGACCACGATGCCTTTGGCCGTGGCCACCTCTTCGACGACCCTTCCCATGTTGCCGTAGCCGACCAGCGCGATCTTCATGCGGGGGCCTCCAGCGGCTCGGGATCGGCGGCGCCGAGGCACCTGCCGAGCTCGCTCTCGAGCATCAGCGCACCCCCGAGGGCGGCGGCCAGGGAGCCCGGAAGGCCGTCGGCCAGCAGCCCGCCGGTCGCGAGCCCCAGCCGGTCGCGTAGCTCGACCGTGCGGGCGGCGACCGCCGAGAGGGCGCGCGCGGCCCCGACCGCCAGCGCGAGGCCGACGCCTCCGGCAGACTCGCCCGCGGCCGCGGCCAGATGGAGGCGCAAGGCCGTGGCTGCGAGCTCGGTCTCGATCTCCACCTCCGTGATGCCCATGGCCACGAGCTGCGAGGCGCTCCAGCGCGTCCCTCCTGCCTGGGGGGTCCGGGCGGCCCGGCGCAGAGCTTGGACCCCGCGCTGCGCCCAGATCGCCGCGGCGAGGGCCCAGAGGCTGGCGTAGCGCGCGAGATGCGTCCAGATCTCGGCACCGGAGGTGAGCGCCACCGGCTGCGAGACAGCCGCGGCGCCGACCGCCGCCCCTTCGATGACGAGCCAGCAGGGTGCAACGCCGTGCCGCTCGACGCCGGGCTGGTCATGGTCCAACCACGCCAGCCGGCGCTCCGCTCCCGCACGCACCAGCACCAGCGCACCGTCGGCCTCCCGGCCCGGGAGGCGTACCGCGCCGTGCAGGCGAAACCCGTCGCTCACCGGTTCTGCCGCCACGTCCACGGCACCCCAGAGCAGGTCCGGACCGGGGGTGAAGAGGCCGAGCGCGGCGAGCTTCCGGCCGGCCGCGACCTCCTCGAGCCCGCCCCGAGGGCCGAGACACTCGACCAGCGGCAGGACGCCGAACAGATGCTCGATGACGGCTCCGGCAGCCACGGCCGGCAGGCCTTTGGTCAGGCTCTCCACCCATTGGCGAGGCGACTCCGCCGCCGGCAGGTCCGCGCCGCCGCCACCGAAGCGTTCGGCCAGGGCTCGCCCGGCGCGGGCCGGATCTGCACCAGCCGGCACCCTGGTCATGGCCTCGATCACGCCGCCCGGCCTCGCCGCGCCGCCAGATAGCGCGCCAGGTTGTCGATCGTGTGCAGGAAGCCGTGATCGAGCTCCTGATCGAGGTCGATCGTCACCCCGAAAGTCCGTTCGAGGCCCTCGAGCAGGTTGAGGTAGCCGAGCGAGTCGAGACCGATGTCCCGGAGGTCGGCGTCGGAGGCGCTCTAGCTCTTGCTCGCTGATCTTGCCCCCGGCGGCCAGGTAGACCAGGCGTTGGACTCGATGCTTGATGGATTGGAGGTCGTCGGCGCTCATCCGGCAGGTCCTTTCTCGCCACCTTGGCGGTCGCCCGGGACGGCCTTCGGCGCGTGCAGCTGCTCGCGCAGCGTTGCGAGCCGCGGTTTGCCGATGCCGTTGCGCGGGATCTCCCGCACGAAACTGATCCGGCCCGGCGTCTTGTAGGGCGCCAGCCGCGACCGGCAGGCCGCGGCCACGGCCGCTTTCGTCGCCTCGCGGTCGGCGGCCACCACCACGAGGTGCACCAGGGTTTCCTGGTTCAGGTCCTCGTCGGGGAAGGCGACGGCGTCCGTCACCCCGGCGAGCGCCGAGACCAGCGCCACGATCTCCGCGGGATCGATCTTGCGGCCCGCGACGTTGATGTGGTCCTGCGTCCGGCCCACGAGGTGAAGCCGCCCGGCGACGACCCGACCCCGGTCGCCGGAGCGGTAGAAGCCGTCGCCGTCGAGGCGGCTCTCGAACAGCCCCGGATGGTTCAAGTACCCGCTGGTCATCGAGGTGGTGCGCACCAGCACCTCGCCGGTCTGCGGATCGTCGGGCTCGGGGTCGATCCGGATTTCCGCCCCCGGCAGCGGCTCGCCGAGCCCGCTTCCGTGACCCACCTGCCGCTCGAAGGTGCAGGGACCGGTCTCGGCGATCCCGTAGTAGTCGGAGATGTCGAGGCCATAGCGGGAGCGGAACTCCTCGCGGACGTCGGAGCGGAGCGGCGCACCGGCGGAGATGGCGTGTTGGAGGGTGGCCATGGACGCCGGCTCCGGACCGCCGGGCGTCACGAAGTTGCGGTAGAGGGTGGGGAAGGCGACCAGGCGGGTGATCCGCGACTCCGCGATCCGGCGTGCCACGGGGCGGGTCAGTGGCAGCCCGGCCGTGAAGTGCAGCTCGGCGCCGGCCAGGAAGGTGGCAAGCAGGGACGTGTTGAAGGCCAGGCCGTTCGACAGCGCGGCCAGGCAGAGCGTCCGGTCGTCGCCGCTCATGCCGGTGCCGGCGACCCAGTTGCGCGCCGCCGAGACGACGGCAGGCCCGCTGAACTCCAGGCACTTCGGCCGCCCCGTGGTGCCGGAGGTGAACCGGCAGACCTCCGTGCTCGGCCGCCGCGCGAACCGCGGCGGCCCGGCGCTCAGCGGCAACAGCACGACGGCGTCGCTGTACGGCACCGGGTCGGCCTTGCCCGGCAGCTCCAGCCGCGCCGCGTTCTCCGGTTCGAGGACCAGCGCGTCGAGGCCGCAGTCGCTGCGGATCGCTGCGATCTCGCCGTGGTTGAAATTGGCGTCGAGCAGCAGGGGGAGGTGACCGGCATGCAGCGCGGCGAAATAGAGGACGACGTACTCTGGCCGGTTGGCGAGGCAGAAGCCGACGTGCGACGGCGTGCCGAGGATCCCCGCAAGCAGGCTGGCCGCGGCTTCGATGCGCTTGCTCAGCTCGGCATAGGAGACGGCCTCGGCGCCGCTCACCACCGCGCGCCGCCGGCCATGGGCGCGGCACTCGCTCATCGCCTGCCGGATGACTCCCGGAAGGGGGGCGCCGCTCATTGCAGCGCCTCGATCTCCGCGCGATAGGCCAGCGCCTGGCCGGCGATGGCCTGCATCGTCGTGAGACTGCCCCCTGCCATCTTGAGCCCCGAGACCTGAGCCTGCGCGCGGAGAAAGCCGCTCTCCCACATGTAGCCCGCGCCGCCCTCCATCTCGGCGCACCGAGCAGCGAAGCTCGCCGTCCGGCTGACGCAGAACCACTTCAGCGCGGCGACCTCGGCAACCGCGTTCCGTCCCTGCTCCAGCCGCTCGAAGCAGTCGATCAGTCCGGCGCGCATCAGCTCCTGGTCGGCGGCGGCGCGGGCCAGGGCATGGCGCTGGATCGGCCAGCTGGCCAGGGCACGGCCATCGACGAGCCTGCGCCTCCCGTACTCCAGCATGCTGCGGAGGAGCAGACCGTGGAGGAAACAGGCGTCGGCGCACATCAGGAACCGTGCCGCCGTCATCACCTTGTTCCAATGCATCAGCTGGCGGACCCCGCGCTTGACCGACAGGTTGACCGCAGGCACCCGCACGCCGTCGAAGTCGAGCATGGCCGAATCGATCGACCGGGTCCCGAGCTTGTCGAAGACCTTGAGGACCCTGACGCCGGGCCGGTCCTTCTCGACCAGGACCGTCGCCATCTCGCCGTCGAGCCTCAGCGTCACGAAGCAGAGGTCGGCGTTGGCGCCGTTGATGACGTAGAGCTTGCGCCCGCGAACCATCAGCTCGTGGCCGTCGCGCACCGCGGTCGCGGCCAGGCCCCCGGCGGGTTCGGTGTCGCAGGCGCAGCCGACGAGCCGGCCGGCGATCATGCCGGGGAGGTAGGCGCCGGCCACTGCCGGGTCGTGGGCCGTCGCCAGCCAGGTGCCCGTGATCTCGTTCTGGCAGTGGAGGCCTAGCGAGATCCCCAGATCGCCGAGCGCCGCCGTCGCCTCGGAGAGGATCAGTGCCCCCAGCAGGCCGAGCCCCTGGCCACCCAGGGTGGACGGCAACGAGATACCCAGGAATCCCTGACGGCCGAAGGCTTCCCACTGCGACTTGACGAGATGGCCGCCCGGCTCACCCACCCATTCGCGCAGCCGGTGGGGCGCGAAATAGGCCCCGGCGCGTTCGCGGAGCTCGCGGTGCGGCGGCTCGTAATGCCGCTCGAAAGCCGGGTGATCGAGAAGTGAGCGCTCCATCGGCCTGTCCTACCTAGGTCGAGTGCCCGTGGCTGAAAGCCACGCTCAGCCGGTCGTGCTTGACGGCCGCTTCGTCGGCCACGCCGAGCAGCAACACGTAGAGCACCTCTTCTTCGTCGTCGAGACGGGAGAGGGCGGCACACCGCTGCCCATCGAAACCGCCCAGGCAGGTGATGCCCACGCCGAGCCGAGCCGCCGCCAGGTGCAGGCGCTGGCCGAGCTCCGCGGCGCGGAAGTGCAGCTCGGCGAAGGCCGAGTACCCTCGGCGCTCGAAGAGCCGGAAGAGCGGAGCATGGAGGACCACCAGGGCCGCCATTCCCTTGGCGATCTCCTGCACCATGCAAGCTGACCGGGTGTCCTCGACCAGGGTGTCGAGGAAATACAGGGCATGGCGCCCCGGCGAGTAGGCGAAGACGCCGGAGAGCCCGTCGACCTTCGCCGCGATCAGGCGCACACCCAGGCGTGCGGCGTCATAGGCCGGGCAATCCGCCGGCACCCCCTCGGCCCGTAGCGCCGCCAGCAGCTCCCCAACCTGCGCGACGCTCAACGGCTCGCCGAGAAAGCCCTTGGCGGAACGACGGTTGAGGATCGCCGAACGCCACTGCGAGGCGGCCCAGGGACGGGAGTGGCCCGCGGGCAACGGCAAGCAGACCTGGCGCGCGATCACGGCGGGCTCCGCCAGCAGCGGTGCGCTCGCCGGAGCACCGGGAGGCGCGATCGGGCCGTCGAACGACAGGATGCCCTGGAGCGACTCCCAGGCGAGGATCTCGGGGAGCTCGGGGCGCTGCAGGCCCCTGAGCTCGATGCCGGGCGTGGCCTCCGACCTGGCGGCCACCGGCGAACCGTCCCCGGGGTGGGCGAAGGAGAGCAGCGCCAATGGCTCGCGGCAGAGCCCCTCGATCCCCAGGTGCTCGACCAGAGCGCCGCGGTTGAAGCGCAGGTGCACCGCCGGGGCGTAGCCCAGGGCAGCGGTGTAGATCGCCAGGTTCGTCGTGACGTGGCCCACGTCGAGGTGGCAATAGATGTAGCCTCGCGCTCGGTACTTGGTCATGCTCAGCCAGGGACGAGCGACCAGCACCAGCAGCGCCTCCGGCTGGCATCCGGGCTCGGTGACGATACCGGCCGCGGCCAGGTCTTCGCGCGCCGGCGGCTCCCGATCCAAGAGCACGAGCTGCGCACTTTCGACGTCCCAGAGGTAGGTCGCCTCGCCGCAGACGATGACGATCACCTCGAACGGGTAGAGCCCACCCGCCGAAGGGACGGTGCGCCAGGAGACCCTCTGCCGGACGCCGGCAACGATGCGCGATTGGGTCTGCATCCCATAGCCGACCTTGAGGACGTCCTCCAAGGCACAGCGCCAGGAGACGATCTCCGGGGCCGGCCTGATGGTGGCGGACTTCGCGCGATCCGCGCAGAGGCGCGACTCGTTCCAGAAGGTGGCCAGGCTTTTCGCCGGGTTGGTCGACAACGACAGCGGGTTCATGAGTCCATCCGCAGCAGCGCCGCCGCGGTCGCCGCCGAGCCGGCGGCGGCCGCGGCCTGCCAGGCCTGCGCCCGATCGACCAGGTCCACGGTGATCGCCAGCTTGCGCAGCGAGTAATCGAGCAGTCCCTTGCCCTGGTCCTCGGCAAGGCGCCGCTTCATCTCGGCATAGCGGTCCCGCTCCTCGGCGTGCGCGCGGAGGTACTCCCGCATGTCCACCTGTTCGCCGATCCAGGGCCGGCGCTGGTCGCAGACGTGCAGCACGAAGGCACGGTCGCCGCCCAGCTTCCAGAACCACAGCGTCTCCGGATCGAGCGGGCTGTTGCCGTAACCTGCATAACCGATCCCGGCGAGAGCTCCTGCGACCGCGGAGTCGGCGCCGCCAAGGTCTTGCAGGCCGACGGCGATGTCGACGACGTTCTTCGCCGCGAGCCCGGGGACCGAGGTGCTGCCGAAATGCTCGATGCGCGCCTGCCGTGCGCCGAGCGCCGCCACGATTCGTGCCCGCTCTTCGGCGAACCAGTCGGGCCAGGCCGGGCAGTACGGCCGCTGCTCCAGGGAAAGCTCCGGGACCCGCATCCGCCGCCAGCGCGCGAACTTGCGTTCAAGGGTTTCCACCTTGTCGTGCTTGGAACGGAGCTCAGGGGGGAAGCTTTTCAGGGCCCGCACGCCTGCCAGCGGATCCTCCGGCTGGCGCCGGCGTGAGATCGGCGCCGCCGCCGACGGCACCGTCTCGCCGCGCGTCCAGGCACCCAGATCCCGCCCCAGGATGGCGCCGAGGCGGGCCACGTCGGCCGCGAAGAGCTCCCGCAGCCGGGCTGTCAGCGCCGCCGAGATCGGCGGCGCGGCGGGGCCGTCGTGCTGCTTCATGACCTCGAGCTGCAGCCGGCGCCTCACCTCGGGGTGGGTCTGGCGTAGCTGGCGAATCGCCGTGATGCGGTCGAGCTGCCGCGCCCTTTGCAAGTCGAGATCTGCCGCGAACCCGGCATCGACACCAAGGAACTCCAGGGTGCGCCGGTAGACCGCCGGGGTATCACGCACGAAGTCGTCGAAGACGATGCAATGCACGTTCTCGCGGCCGAAGACCGCGAGGAACCTCTCCACCTTGTCGCCGCAGCGCGCGATGTCGGTGTAGAGCAGGCCCTCGGGGAAGTAGGCGCCGGACGGGATGCGGCGGCCCTGGCGCCGCTCCGGCTCCGCGTCGAGCGCCGCCTCGAAGGAGGTCAGGTCCTCGTTGCCGGTACGGCCATAGAGCGAGAAGAGGGAGCGGGCGATCTGCACCGGATCGCGGAGCATGACGATGACTTTCGCCTCCGGCGCGAAGGCGCGGATCTCGAACGGCGCCGTTGCCGATCCCAGGTAGTAGACAGAGGCCTCGCCGAGACGCGGGCGGTCGCCCGCCGGGGTGAAGAGCGACAGATACAGCTCCTGCTCCCTGATTCCGCCGGGCAGCGGTGACAGGTCGCTGCCGAAGAAGTGGGGCTCCTTGGGGAGCGAGACGTACACCTCGGGGTGCTGCTTCAGATAGGAGCACAAGGAGCTGGTGCCGCACCGCGGCGCCCCGGCGATGAAGAAGTTGGGACGGCGCATCGCCCCCTACGCTCCCTGCCGCACCGCCAACTGCTCTTGGACCAGCTGCGCCACGGCGCTCAGGTCGCGAAACCTCTCCGCCGTGAGCATTTCATCCTGCAGCTCGAGGTCGAAGCGCTTCTCGAGGAAGCCGATCAGCTCGACGGCCACCACGGAGTCGAGGGCGAGGCCGCCCTCGAAGAGGGGGACGCCCGGGTCGAGGTCCTCGTAGGTAAGATCGAGGTCCAGGTCTTCGACGAAGATCCGCTTGAGCTTGTCGAGCAACTCGTCTGGTGTCATCTGCGACCCCCTCTTTCCCGATCCGAAATCCCTCGGCGCGCGCTAGAAGAGAACGCGCGCGCGACTGCCGGCGCCCGCTCCGCTGAGCTTCTGCAAGGAGCCCTCGAGGGCGCGCGCGACGTAGTCGCCGTACAGGGCGCCCTGATCCGTCAGCGAGATGCGGCGCTCGTCGACGCTGACGAAGCCCTGCACTGCGAGCTCCGACAGCTCGGCGGCGCAGACGTTGCGGAGATCGATGCCGTGCTTTTCCCGGAAGCGGACGTGATCGAGATCGATCAGTTTGATCCCCAGCACGGCGTCGCGCACCATCATCTCGAAGCTGGTGCAGGTGTAGCCGCGGAAGGCTGGGAGCTCGCCCCGCTCCACGATCTTGGTGTAAGTCGGAATGTCGTTCGTGTTCTGATAGTTCCACCGGCCGAGGTTGCCGAAGGCCGAGACGCCGACGGCGTAGTTGTCGTGGCCAGTCCACTTGCTGCGGGTATTGAGCTGGTCGTAAGCGCGGTCCTTGGCCCAGGTGAAGGTGTTGATCGGTTGATAGCCGTGGCGCTTGAGCTCCGTGGCGGCGTACTTGATGAACGCCAGCTCCTGCTCGTCACTGGGCAGCGCGAGCTCGTGGTGCCGCTCAGCCGAGTAATATGGAGTGTTGGCGTACAGCTCGAGCTTGTAGATCGTGATGTTGTGCACCGCCGCCTCGATCGCCCGCTGCACGGAGTAGGCCCAAGTGGCGGGAGTTTCGCCGCCCAGGCCGCTGATCAGGTCGATGTTGACCTGGGCGCCGGTGCTCTTGGCCAGTGCGATGGCAGCCATGGTCTGCTGCTCGGTGTCGCGGCGCCCGGTCTGGAAGACCACCTCCTCCTTGAACGACTGGATGCCGAGGCTGATGCGGTTGACGCCGTTGCGCTGCAGCAGCGCCGCCTTGCGCGGCGTCAGGGTCACCGGCTCGCCTTCGAAGGTGATCTGCGGAGCGACGATCGTGAAGTTCGCCCGCAGCGTCGCGAAGAGCAGGTCGATGTTCTCTTCCGTCATCAGGGTCGGCGTGCCGCCGCCGAAATAGACGGTGTCGATCGGTCGCTGCCCGAGATTGAAGCGCTTCGCCCCGAGCTCGATCTCGGCGCAGACCGCGCGCACGTAGTGATCGATCTCCTGTAGCCGGTTTTCCTTCAGTGTCGTGGTCTTGAAGTAACAGTACGCACAGCGCTGAATGCAGTAGGGCATGTGGACGTAGAGATTGAGCGGCGCCGGCTTCACGCCGTCCTCGACCGATTCCTTGCCCCAGTAACGAAACATCGGATAGGTGAGGATGAAACCCTTTCTGGTGAGCTCGGGTTTGGCGCCGACCGGCGCCGGCTCCGGGTCCGCCGCAGGTCGCTGCTGCGGATCCTGTACGATGTCGAGCATGATCGTTTCCTTTCTGTGCAGGACGTCGCGGCGCTCAATCGCCGACGGTGAGCGCCGAAGGGTCCTCGAGTTTCGCCTGGACGCCCCAGCCACCGAGGTCCGCAGCTGCCGAGACCGCCATCACGACCTCGTTTTTACCTCGCACCAGCGGGAGATCGAGGGCGTCGAAAAAGCCGATGCTCCCAAGGAACCGGTAGTCCCGGGAGCGGTAGCTGTCGTCGCCGCGGTAGAGCAGGCGACCGTTGAGATAGACCCGGATCCGATTGCAGAAGCCGAAGTCGAGCAGGCGGCTCTGCACCCGGTCCGAGCGCACGATCTGGCGTGCGAAAACGGTGTTCCGCCGTCCGTCGACTCCCTGCACCCGGGCCAGGTTGGCAAGACCCGAGCGCTCGGTGGCGAGGCGAGTCCAGCGCTGCGCGGCCAGATCCTCCGGGGCGAGGGTCGCGCTCGCCGCGAGCCGGCTTTCCGGAAAGGCGTCCGACACCCACCAGGAAGCGATGAGTCCTGCCGGGGCGGTCGTCGGCGCCGGGGGCCGCGCGCGGAAAGCCGGAGGGTCCATGACCGTGTACGAGAAGTTCGCAAAGTGGCCCGACGAGAACTTCCCCGCCCTGAGGCCCACCGCACCCGGCTCCGCTCCACGGCGGAGCTCCTCGACGAACAACAGCGGTTTCCCCATGTCGTCGACATAGATCTCGGCCTGCGCGCCGGAGAACAGCACCCTGACATGGACCCAAGCGTCGAAGCGATGGACCAAGGGGGCCGAGAAGCGGTCGCCATGGTAGAGCTGCCAGCCGGAGATGCCGTTGAAGACCGGCGTGTACTGAGTGGCATCCGGGTTTCCCGACTGGTGGGGCCGCAGGTAGAACTCTTCATAGTCGCTGCCGTCCTGGAGGTGCCAGACGGCCCCGGGGAAACCGCGTCCGGCGGTGAGGGCGACGTCGAAATCGATGGCGCCGCTGGTGAAGCTCACGCCGCGCAGCCAGGCCACGCCGTCCTCGAGCAGCAGGCTTTGGCGGCCCAGGTGCTGTTCCACCCGGTGCGCGGCGGCGTTCCACTGCCACTGCGCGGAGTCGACCGCCACCGCCTGGCCGATCGTCTCCGCTACCAAGGGAACTCCTGGCGATCCTTGAAGAACTTGCCGCAATGGCCGCCGTCCGGCAGCATCGCCAACCAGACGGCGGTGTCCGCGCCCTCGGCGATCGACCGCGGCGCCTTCCACAATCCGCCCATGCGGGTGCGCACCCAGCCGGTGGTCATGGCATTGACCAGGATGTTGCTGTCCTTCACCTCGTCTGCGAGGATCACCGTGAGGGCATTCAACGCGGTCTTCGAGATGCGATAGCACGGCCCGCCGGCAGCCAGTCTCGAAAAGGACGCCCGCCCACTCGACAGGTTGACGATCCGGCCGTAGCCCTGCTGGCGCATGAGCGGCAGGAACGCTTGGCAGCAGCCGAGCGCGCCGATCAGGTTGGTTTCGAGCGTTCGCCGCAAGACGCCGAGATCGACCTTGGCCAGCGAATCCTTGACGTCGATCGCGATCGCGGCATTGTTGATCAGGGCATCCAGGCGCCCGATCCGGCCGGCTACGAAGGCGGCGGCCCGCGACACGCTGGCACCGTCGGTCACGTCCAACGGGTAGAAGTCTGCTGCCACTCCCTGCTGGACCAAGGCCGCCAGAGCCCTTTCGCCCTTCTCCGCGTTGCGGGCGGTGAGCACGATCGAGTAACCCGCCGCGCCCAGCTGCCGGCAGATCTCGAAGCCGATACCGCGGTTCGCTCCAGTAACCAACGCAACTCTCTTCACCGCACCTCCGCCGCGATGTCGCGCCGACGCGATTGGGGCCTACCGCACGGTGCTCGATCACCTCAGAGGCCTCATGCGCGGGCACCCCAAGCGAATTCCGCCCCGTACCCGCTGCCACTCGGCCGGCGGGCCAAGGGCAGCTAGACTGCGAACTAACGAAGGTTAGCTATAGCAATCAGAAAAGTCAACGAAGTTGCTTAGGCATTGTATATACCATATAAGGGTATGCGCGGAAAACTATTAAGCCGCGGATACCGCGCCCGGGTATGCGCAGGAGACGGGCCTCTATTGACTCGCTACCGCGGCCAACGCCATGCTTGTTTTAATGAATGAGGAATTCACCATGAGACGAGCTGGCGGCGACAATGAAGTTCTCCAGCGATCGGACAGCGGCCTGGAGCCGATCTGCCCGATCTTCGTGTTCTCCTGCGTCCGCAGCGGTTCGAGCCTGTTGCGGTACATTCTAGACACTCATCCAGCTATCTACGCGCCGCCTGAAATGAATCTCGGAGGCCTGGCCAACGCGGCATACCAATTCTACTCGGCACTCCGCAGCCTCAAGGCGCCGGATCCCGCCGACATGTCGGACCCGGAGGTTCTGGCGCAGGTGCGGCACAACATCTCCGAGGTGCTGGATGCCGAGACGCGCCGGCGCGGCAAGTTGATCTGGTGTGAGAAGACGCCCCGGAACCTCGAGGCCCTGGACCTGCTCGCCAAGCTCTACCCCGACGCGCGCTTCGTCTGTCTCTACCGCAATCGCCTCGACACCGTGTTTTCGTTGCTCGAGACCTCGCGCTACAGGCCGATGGTACCTTTGCGAAAGTACATGGCCCGGCAGCCGGAAACCCTGATCGGTGCCGCCACTGAGTACTGGACCGACGGCATTTCGTCACTGCTCGCCTTCGAGCGGCAGCATCGCAAGAACAGCTACCGCGTTCGCTATGAGGACGTGGTGGCTCAGCCGGAGGCAACTCTACCCGCGCTCTTTTCCTTCCTCGGCCTGGAATGGGATCCACGTCTGATCGACATGGTCTATGCGACCCCGCACGACCTGGGAGCCGGCGACAAGTCCGTGAGGTTCGCCGGTAAGATCCGGGCGGATCGGATCGGGGCCGGCCTCCGCGTTCCTGGCTACCTTACCGAGACATCGAACCTGATCGATGCCAGGCTGCGACAGCGGGCGGAAGAGCTCGATCAAGAGCTCGGTTATTCGGCTCTTTTCGCGGCATCGACCCGGGAGCCGGGAGCCGCCGGCGGACCGGCCACCCTGGCCGCGGGCGGCGGCGCCAACTATTCCGGACCGCGCTGGGTGTTCGAGTCGCATCTGCCGAGCCGCATCCGGGAGAGAACGAACCTCCTACCACCGCTCGGCCACTCTTACCGCTTCGTCATTTCGGGCGACGACGGCGGCGCCTGGCTGCTGCGGCGGGCGGCCGACGGCTTCCAGGTGCTCGTGGACGACTCCGCGGCAGGTGCCGATGCGGTGACCACGATCGGGATGAAAGGCACCGACCTGCTGGGCTTGGTCGATGGCGAGTTGAACGTCGCGAGGGTCGTGCAGGAAGGGCGCATCGCGATCGCCGGCCAACCCCCGACCTTCGAGGAGATCGAAGCCTTGGTCGCGCTCATCCGCACCGACGTCTGAGCCACCCCGACGCGAGGGGCCTGCGGCTCACGGCGCTCCAGGCCGGCTGCCCTACCCGCGGCGGGCCGGTGGTCCGCCGCGGGTAGGGCTTGGGGAGGCTTACGGACAGGGCAGCGCCGCGGTGTCGGTGGTGGTCACCGTGGTCACGCCGTCGGTGTTGCCGTAGAACTTCTTGTTGCCGGTCTTGGTGTCGAGAACGTTCAGGGACCAGCCCTGGTTGGTGAGGCCGCCGATGAACACCCAGAAGGTGTTGGTCAGGGCGCAGGCGTCGAGAACCTTGGCGCCGAGCTCGAAGTTACTCGCGTCGGTGAAGTAGTAGAAGGCGGATTCGTCGCTCTCGGCGCGGGTGCTGCCGAAGAGCAGCACCTGGCCCACGCCGGCGCCGGTCGCCGTGTTGTCATAGGCGACCGTGACCTGGAAGCGCGAGCTGTTCAGGCAGGTGCTGGTTGCGGTGCGGGTGCAGACGGTCGCCGCCGGGCAGGTCTGACCGAAGCCGAACTCGCTGTAGCCGGTGGTCTCGGGCGTGCCGCCGGCGGGCAGGGTGCGCACGTCGACCACGCCGCCGCTCTCGAGCAAGACGAGCGACAGGTAATAGCAGCCGTTGGTGCCCGGCGGTGAGAAGGCGATCGAGCCGCTGTTGACGTTGGTCAGCTCGGTCTGCGCGTTGAGGGTGCCGAGGCTGAAGCTCGCCAGCAGGAAGCCGTTGAAGGCGCCGACCGGCGGCGGCGTGGTGGTGGCGACGAGGTCCATGACCAGGCCGCCGCTGGTGCCGCTGGTGCGCTCGTTGATGACGGCGCCCGCCCGCAGATCGGTCTGGCCGCCGTTGATCGTGACGCTCACCGGGCCGGCGATGAACAATCCGGTCGAGGCGTCATCGGGCTGGGTGATGGCGACCGTCTGGCCGAGCGGCGGGACCGGTGCGGTGGCATCCAGAAAGGGGTGAAAGGGGACCAGGCGGAGGCCCGGTTGCGCCACCGCCGCGCCGCTGCTCAGGGAGAAGGCGGTGAAAGAATTGCCGGCAGCCGCCGGCGCGGCCTGCGCGGCAGGCATCGCAACACCGGCGACGACGGCGGCGAAAAGGGCGGCGGCGAGGGCGACGATCGGCCGCCGGAGCTTCGCGCCGTGAGAGGGTTTCGGGGTGGCCGTGCGCAGGGATTGGCCAGGGCACGCTCGCTGGTTGGACATGGAAATTCTCTCCTCCTTCGTGAGTAATGCCGGTTGCATAGGAGTCCGGCGCTTGCGGGCGACAGCTGCCGCTGCCACGCCGAGGTCGCGAACCCGCGGGCGGCGCCAAGCCGTTGCTGCGCGGTATGAACTGCAAGACTCAAACCAGAATGCGGCGCTTGCCGCGAAATGCGGGATGCGCTCAGGGAAAAACCGATCGCGTCAGGACGAAGACGCCGCCAGCCGTCGCGATGCCGGCGTTTGCCAGATCCGCACGCAGCCGCGGTCCGGTGTGCGGTCGCTCATGGCAGGGTCTTGCCGGCGCCTTCCCGCAGCGTCGTGTAGGCGTCCACCTTGACGGCGCCGGCGGCGAAGGCCTCGACCCGCCCGCTGGGCCAGTGAACGACGACGCCGGCGACCGCCGGGTGGTTCGCCAGACCGGCCAGCACGCGGGGATCGTTGGCCGAGGCGTAGCTGCCGTCGGCGCGGGCGCGGCGCCAGAGGCTTTCCTGCCCGGGGCGCCGGATCTCCACCCGCGCCCCGAGCGCGTCGCGGCCCGGCTTGCCGGTGAGCAGGCGCAGGCCCAGCCAGTGATTGGCGCCAGCGAGCTCGTTCATCAGCAGGCGCGCCGGCCCGTTGTTGTTGGCCACCACCACGTCGGTGGCGCCGTCGTTGGCGAGATCGCCGAAGGCGGCGCCCCGGCTCACCTCGGGCAGTGCGAAGACCGCGCCGGCCGCCGCCGAGACCTCGGCGAACTTGCCGTTGCCCAGGTTGTGGAAGAGCTGTTTCGTCTGCCGGAGCGGCAGCGCCTCGCCCGCCTGCCGCTGGGCCTCGACGATCAGCACGGCGCCGTTGACCACCAGCAGGTCGAGCCAGGAGTCGTTGTCGTAGTCCAGCCAGGCGGCGCCGAAGCCGGTGAATGGCAGCGACGCCTGCCGCATGCCGCTGGCGAGCGAAGCGTCGTCGAACTGCTGGTCGCCCAGGTTGCGATACAGCGCGTTGCCCTCGCCCGTGAGGTTGTCCATCACCAGGTCGTCGCGGCCGTCGCCGTCGTAGTCGCCGGCGTCGATCCCCATGCTGGCCTGCGGCTTGCCGTCCGGCGAGAGCGCGCAGCCGGCGAGCAGCGCGACCTCCTTGAAGGTGCCGTTGCGCTGGTTGATCCAGAGCTGGTTGCCGCTCTCGTCGTTGGCGACGTAGAGGTCGGGCCAGCCGTCGCCGTCGAAGTCGTCGGCCACGACCCCCAGGCCCGGCCCGAACGCCGCCAGCAGCCCGGCGCGCTCGGTGACGTCCTCGAAGGTGCCGTCGCCGCGGTTGTGGAACAGGCGGCCGGGGACGGCGTCGGCGGTCACCGGGCCGCAGTAGTCGGGCTCGCCGGCGGCGTTGCGGCAGGCCTTGGCCGAGGCGAAGGAGAAATTGAGATAGTTGCCGACATAGAGGTCGAGCCAGCCGTCGCGGTCGTAGTCGAGGAAGGTGGCGCTGACGCCCCAGTGCGGATCGCCGGTGCCGGACTTGGCGGTGACGTCGGTGAACGTGCCGTCGCCATTGTTGTGCCAAAGCTGGCCCCAGCCGAGGCCGGTCAGGTAGAGGTCGGGAAAGCCGTCGTTGTCATAGTCGCCGACGGCGACCCCCATGCCATAGCCGGCGGGCCGAATGCCGCTCTTTTCGGTGACGTCGGTGAACTTCAGGTGGCGCTTGCCGTCCGGCCCGATCCAGGACTCGTTGTGGAAGAGGCGCGAGCCATGAGCCGGGTCCGGTTTCGCATCCGGACCCAGCGGTCCGCCCTGGACCAGCAGGACGTCCATCCGGCCGTCGTTGTCATAGTCGATGAGCGCGACGCCGGGACCCATCATCTCTGGCATATACAGCTTGCCGCTCATGCCGTTGCGATGGACGAAGGCCAGCCCGGACTCGGCCGTGCGGTCGACGAAGATCGGCCGGCCGCCGACGCTCGCCGCCGGCCCGCCGGCGGCGGCCAGGACCACAGCGGCCAGCAGGAGGTAAGAGGCCAGCCCAGGCATCAGTGGCCGTGCCGGTGAGAACGTCCAGATCGCCGTCGCGAAGAGCGCGGTACGAGCGCCGTCGACGGGATAGGCCGGAGGCCCGAGCGGGAGCGACGACCGCGGGAGGTACCAGCACGCCGACGGCACTTGCGGAACTGCATTAATGGCTCCCGCTGACTGGCTATGGCAATCGGGGTTCCATGGGGTCCACCTTCGACTCGTCGTTCTGGAGAAACACCAGAGCGTGAGCTCGCTCTCTGCCTCGTCCTTCAGCCGCCCCAACTAGAACTGCGCTTACCTTTCGCTGACAAATTTGAAAGCTGGACGAAGCAGCCTCGGTGAAACGCTTAATGTTTGCATCAAACTCCTCAACCTGTCGCTCCGCGAGAAGCTTTTCATAAAAGCGCTCGGCCTCAAACCACGACGCAAACAAAATCTCCGAAAGATGCCTACCCCTGATCTGAACTCGCGTCAAGCCCAGCTGAGCAATGGCATAGTCATTCATGTTGTTCACTCGCCAACTAACATCGACGAGGAAAATGCCTTCTGGGAATTTAGTTAGAAATATCTCGTTCACTTCGACCTTTTCCAGGTAAAGCTCTAGCAGCATCACGACAAAGAACACCGCGACCATCGCCACCTTCATCAATACCGAAGCAGGCCAAAACAACTCCTCCATCATTGGCCAAAGACTGAAAACCGGAATCGAAAGCTGCAACAAGGCATAGCCAAAGAAGACCACAACGATTAAACCGATAGTGGGTCTGGCCCAGCGCAAAACGCTGGAGTGATGTCCCGCGCCGCAACGCCAAGCAATGATAGAGAGGGCACTCCCGAGAGTCGCGAGCGCGAGGAAAGAAATCAGCCCTTCCGCGACATCAATCGGGGACAGTGGGCTATTCGGAAGCAATTTCTCCGTCAGCGCCGCTAGGGCGCCGACCACTGCAACTGCGGCCCATATCCGCGTTGCTATTTTGGCACCTCGCGTCGTAGTTACCAACAAGAGCCCAGTCAAACAGAAGAATACACTGTTCGCGGTCGAAAGCACGAAACCGTTAAGCTTGAGGTTGCCACGAAGATAACTCTGCACGGCGCCGTCACTACGAGCGAAAAAGATAAAGATGTAAGTAGCTGTAGAGCGCTGCCAGCATCAACCAGCCACCATACCAGGCTCGTAGCCCTCCCCACCTGAATTCTCTGGCTATGAGGAGGGAGCCAATAGCAACCCCCAGGCAAACAAACAGATTGAACAGCAACGATAACGAATAGAGACCCGGTCCAGCTCCGGCCCGTACGTCTAGTGCAAGCGAAATCTTGTACGCGCCTCTTTTAATCGGAATCGATAAGCTAATAATTGTTTCGCCAGTAAAGGCGTCCTTGTATGGCTTCGTGCTAAATATCGTAACATTGCCAACTTTCCCACTACCACCATTGTTTTTAAAGATTTCATCGTACGCCCACGGCCGTTCCCAGGGTCGGAAGTTACTAGCAATTGCGAATGCCGGCCAAGTGGAGAAGACGCCCACATCTCCTTCTTCGATGTAGAAGTAAACCCACATTATTCTGGGCTCTACCCTTTCCCACCTCCCAAGCTCCAAGGAACGAAACACTTCTGATGACACACACTCCGCCAAACGTTGTGGCTCATTCTTTTGCGAGAAGCTAGCGGGGTAATTCCTAACTGAAAACCCGGCCCGGCTGATGCGGGCATGGTAAAAGGGATCGTATCGCAAACTAAGAACTCGCCCCGCTGTTGGTGACGCCGGCAACTTTGCGCCGAGGCAATTGTCCATTGCGGCATAGGAGTACATTAGCAAGTCGCGCGGCGCCAATTCCTCGTGGGGCAGCCGACGGCCGTCAACGGCGCCTCGGATCAATTCCCGTGCGAATTTGAGATTCGCGGAGACCGCACCAATGCCAGAGGCGACTATCAGCCAAGCGGCACACTCGAGCGCAAACACCAAGTAAGCAACCATCCGCTTGCGCGTCATGTCAGTAGCATCTCAATTGCCAGCCGCGCCAACGCTGGCACCAGGGTAACCGAGATGACCAGGAACCAAAGATAGCTTCTACCTTTCATCCGGATTAGATAATTGTTATCAAGATCGTATATGGTCATTCCAGATGCATCCAACCTATTCCGCATTAACAGTAGCGCCAGCAGAACGTGCACCACTAGCACTACCCCTAACAGGACGTCTCGGAAAGTCCATAACTATCAGTAAGAAAAGGGCTTAACGCTCACAATTCAGAGATCAGTAGAGACCGTGCACGAAGGCGTTTGGGGGAGGGTGGCCGGGATCGACAGTCACGAGATGGCCCGTGTGAGTGCGGTACGGAGAGGGGCATTGGACGCCCTCGTCGCATTGCGGACAGGCGATGAGCAGCGGCTGGCCCTCGCTGAGACGATGAAACCTTTCGAAGACGTGGACGCGACGCAGCGGGATCCTCTGCACAGCATTGCAGCCGGTGCAGGAGTAGGTCACTTTGGCAAACAGCCGGGTGAGCAGGTTCATCCAGTGTCCCAGGCCGGGTGGCTCGGCCGCAGAGGCTTGCCAGCAGCGCGAAACAGCTCGGCGATCGGTTCGTGGTGTCCGAAGACCAGCCGGACGAATTGCATGGGGATTCGACAGGTCGGGCACTGCAAGGGATCCGCCCCCTCGGCACGGCGCCGCTCTCCCCAGGGCAGCAGACAGACCGCGGTGTCGTCGGCGACGGGCGTGGCGGCGGGCTGGTTCTGGCCGAGGACGCGGCGGGCGTGAGCGAGGTAGTGCTGCCGCCAGCGGGTGGCGAAGAGGCCGGCGTAGCGCACCATCTTGAAGTGCTTGTCCGGTACATGCCGGATCAGGCGGCCGATGAAGGCGAGGACCGGCAGCGTCTTGTAGGAGGTCTTGCCACCTTGGGCATAGTCCTGGAAGGCAAAGCGGACGACGCCACGCTCGGGGTCGTAGTGAGTGATGCGGTACTCGGCGAGGACGGCCCGCTTGGTGTAGCGGCCGATGTAGCGCAGCGTGAAGCGAGGGTCCTTCAGGCTGGCGCCGATGTGTGCGTACCAGACCATCTCGTACAGCCGCCGCAGCAGGGCGTTGAAGCGCGGGTAGTCGGCGAGGAAGGCCGCCGCCTTCGAGAAGCGCAGCTCGCCGGCGCGATGGGCTCGACGCAATGCGCAGATGACGTGGTAGCGCCACATCTTCTTCAGCGCGCCGTGGGCCATCAGCCAGCCGTCGCCGTACGGCCGGACCCAGCGGCTGGCGTCGAGAGAGAGCCCGCCTTCGGTGACCAGCAGGTGCAAATGGGGATGCCACTTCAGGTCGCTGCCAAAGGTATGCAGGACCGCCACGATGCCCAGACGCATGCCCTGCTGCTCGCGCGCCCACTGCGACAGCGCCGAGGTCGCGGCGCCGAACAGCAGGTTGAGGGTCCCCGGCCGGTTGAAGGAGAGCACGCCGCGCAGATGGCCCGGGACCGCCACGACGAGGTGATGGTACGGCACCTCGAGCAGGTCGTTGAGCACGCTCTCCGCCCAGCGGTCGGTGGCGTGCTTGCCACAGGTGGGACAGAAGCGCGACTTGCAGGAGTGGGGTACGACCTCGATGCGCTGGCACTGCGGGCAGGCGTAGAGATGGCAGCCCAGGGCCGGTGTGCGGCAGGCGATGATCTTGCGCACCGTCTCGAAGACCA
Organism: uncultured Acidobacteriota bacterium; assembly: GCA_963732005.1. Classification (GTDB taxonomy): domain Bacteria; phylum Acidobacteriota; class Thermoanaerobaculia; order Multivoradales; family UBA5704; genus JASLEW01. Next base: position 183,515 of record CAVSXT010000005.1, on the reverse strand, counting down.
CGGGGCGGATCCACTGCCGGGTCGAGCGCACAAACTCCGCCCAGTGTGCCTCCAAGAGGGCCGCGATCCTGTACCGGATCTCAGAGCCGACCGCCAGCATCGGAGCCCGAAGATACCTCTTGCCCCGCCCGCCGTCACCTCAACTCGAGCTGACCGCAATAGCCCATGCCGTCACCAAGGTTCGCGCGCGACAGCGCGCTAAGTTCGAAAGCAGTTGATCTGTGTTAATTTGCGGTCTTTTAAGCGATGCTATCACCCCAATAATTGCGATATCGGTATAGGCAAAGTTCAGGATGATGGCAAGGGAAATCCTCTGGATTTTCGATGTCAACGCCATGGCCGCTTTGATCTCCTCCTTGGTGGCGACATCCATTTGCCTCATCGGATACTGCAAGCGCAGGTCCGACTGCGAATCGTTATAAGGTAACAGCGCCAGCAAAGCCACAACATAAGGGAAGTAGGCGACACTCTCATGCAGGAACATCTACGTCAAACCTCAGAACTATGTCACAGCCGTCGCTGAATAAGTACTCGTCACCTAATCGAGTGCTTGCAGTCACGCCCAGAACCTCGTTCGGAACAGCAACCGTGGGCTCTAAATGAAGCTTAACCATATCGCCCACGACCAAAGGATAAGGACCTCGTCTTGGAGGCACGGTGAGCTCGCGGACGAATTCCGACTGCGGAATCCGCCCAAACAAAATCTTTCTTTCTTGCGACGCAACAGAGAACTTGGTCACGAGGCGGCGAATCCCAAGATTTTCCACCGCTACAGCCAAGATGTCTGCGGCTTCCGGGTACTGTCTCGGCTTCGCCTCACAGTAATTCTCGCTCACCCAAGCGAAATGACGGAACCCCAAAGCGACACTCTCGGGCATAACGGCAACATACTCCCGATTCTTAGTGTCCCTACGCAACTCTTCCAGATAGCGCGACAACTGCTCGGACGAGAGTGTCATCAAATACCTCCCCAGTTCACCGAAAGATCGAACCCGTCTCTCAACTCTCTGCCCAGCAGAAATCTGAGTAGAAAATTGTACTCGTAGCCCGAGAGACCAAAGAATAGCTCTTGAACTAAATCCTTATCGAATGAGTCAACGATGACACCAGCACGCAGCTCAAGAGGCGCGACAGAAAAGATCTCAGCAATGAACGCCATGGCTTTTGATTCAACTCTAACGAAACCTGGATTACCTACACCGCTGATGAAGCGCACGAGGGTCTCCGTCGTAACGTCCGTTGAGCGCTGTTCGTCAAAGGGTCCCAAGACATACACCGCCAGCTTCTCATCTGATCCAGCACGGAGAAAACCGCCCTCAAGCACCAAATCGATTAGGCGAAGTAAAGGAATCAGCGCAATCCAGGTAATTGTCCAGCATGGTGGAGATGAAGACTGCGACTCTATTCTAAGGACCACTTTGTTGGCTTCAACTCCTATCAGTTCCCATGTCCAATCGCCAGAGCGAACAGATTTTTTTACCTCATAGCCAAGTTGCTTAAGAGAAAGAACAGGGTTTATCCATTCTTCGTCACTGGAACCAGCCTGCAGCGGCGTTAGCTTTAATCCTGTTGGGTCAGCCGCATGCATCAACTTGTACACTGTACTGATCGCGTCGTCAACCGCGGCGACGCTTTGCGCAACCAACTGCGAAGGAGCAACGTCGGCATCCGCCGGAAAGCCAGCCAGTAGTTGCTCGCGAGCGATCATCGGCCGGAAATCACCAGTAAGCTCCTTCTCCTTGGCAAAAAACTCATACAGTGTAAGGATATTGGAACGTGACTTGAGAATAGCGTCTCTATCGGTCAGAATCTTGGGATCCATCAAACTTTCAAAGAAGGCCTCAACGTCGACACTTGCGATCGCACGCCTGCGCAGCGAGTCAAACGCGGTTAGCGCTCGCGTTGTCCAGACCAACATGTCGCCAATCGCGTGATCGCCATTCGCCATCGCATATTTTTTCACCAGTCTCTTAAGCAGGATCGCCTCGTATTGCTCAAGCAGGCGCACCGAAAATGGTAACCCAAATGCCTTTCGAAGCGTGAGCTCCGCATCGATGGTAGATCCCTGCGGCAGACGGAGGATGGATTTGGTGTCGGTGATTAGTTTGAAGCAAATAGGATCGCCATGCTCGGCTTGAGCATCAGTTCGTGCGGAGCCTGAATTCAGTGAGCAGAGCAGCGCTAGATTGTATGCGTCAGCCTTGTTGCCGAAGATCTTGCGTTTCTCTGACGCATTGCTTAGCTCCAATAGAGCGTCGCGATACCTTTCACCAAAGTACTCCGGATCTACTCTCTCTGCCATCGGCCTCAACGGGCAAAGATGTCGGTGCGAGAGTAGGGCGGCAACCTTCGATAGAGCACTTTCATAGTTCGACAGGATCGCAAGTAGCTTCGCCTGCGCAGCAAACTGACGACTGCCGTCGCCGCCGGAAATGAGTGCAAGAGAGCGAGGCTCAGAGAGAAAGCGCTGGGCAGCGAAATAGGTTATTAATTCATCCAGGGCGGCAGCAGGATCTTCCGCCGCGGCAGCCTCGCGTAGCAGGCCGACGGCAGCCTTGAGTGTCCGGAGGAAAACCGCCAATTCGGCCAATGTTCCCAACGGCAATGCAAAGTCTTCGTCGATATTTTCAAAGAAGGCCCGACAGGTTAGGTGCCTAGCGAGGACGGGCTCCGGAACGTCAAGTGTGAGGCGTAGATATGGCGCAAGCCAGTAGTAGATCTCCTGGAAATCTACAAGGTAGACGAAACGGACGCCTTTCTCTTGTCTCAGGCTCGCTTCGTTTGAGAATGACTTAAGATTGTCGTCAAGGAAGGACAGAAAGTCTCGAAAGTCATTGAGGTTGGTGTGGAAAGTTCTTGGAAGACGATGTATTCCTGGACTCCGACGAATCGGGTTCTTCATCGCTGAAAGCCCACCATTTCGTAGTCAGCTAGTCAAGAAAAGCGTAGCACTGAATACGCGAGAAGTAAAGCGCGCGCCGGCGAGCCGCCTTGGGACATTCTAATATTGCAACATGCGCATGGGCAACCGCGGAGTCCCGGCGATGCTGGATCGTAAGGCCGGATGCACCCAGATCCTTACCTCCGGGGCGATCACGATTTGTGATTTTCAGGGTGCGGTTACCGCGGTTCCGGCTCGCGGCTCACCTGCCAGACGGCGTAGGCCATCCAGAGGTTGGCCGTCGCGGTGGTGAGAGCGAAGAGCGGCAGCGGCGCTCCGCCTGGCCAGAGGGCGGCGATGCCGCCAAGCTGATAGAGGAGGCCGTAGGTACGGAAGGGTGGGAAGGCGATACCGCCGAGCAGGTAGAAGGAGTGGCCGAGCAGCAGCAGCCAGAGGCCTGGCAGCGCCCAGGCCAGGTCTTGCCAGATCAGCAGAACCGAGAGGGCCAGGGCGACCAGCGAGAGGTTGCCCTGGGTGCGCAGCGCCCAGGAGGCCAGCGGCGAGCGGCCCGTGCGCGGCGATCCATCCGGCAGCCCATCCGTGCCCGGGTCCGGGCGCCCAGCGGCACCAACGCGGCCAGCAGCATCGTGGCTGGCAGCGCGGCGAATGGCGGTCAGCTCGATGGCGCCACCGACCAGGATCGCCGCCGACCAGGTGAGCAAGGTGCCAGCCGGGCCGAAGCGGGCGAGCGCGCGGGGAGTGGCGAGCGCCGCGGCCGGCAGGACCAGCGCCCAGGCCAGCCACGACCAGAAGGCGCGGAGATAGGGACCGCTGGCGGCGCGGAACAGCTCCTGGACGGCCGCCAAGTCGCCGCCCGCCTCGGCCCGCTCGTCGCGCTCGGCGAACAGCGGCTCATACTCGGAAGGCATGGCGCGATGGCGAAGTCGAGACGCCGTGGTCGGTTAGGCGATCGGGCCGGCTCTCTCGGACCCTGGCGCCGGATCGCTCGGCAAGCATATCGGGTCGCCCACGGCCTCGCCGCGACGCCCGCCCGCACCGCGGCGGCCCGGCGGGGCTACCGCGGGGCCAGGCGCAGCTGGGCGCGGGCGCTGGCCAGGGCTCGCTGGCGGGCCTTGAACTCGGGGTCGCTGGTGGACTTCATCGCCTCGGCCTCGGCCAGGGCGCGCTCGGCGGCGGCGCGGTCGAGCTTGTCCGGCTCCTTGGCCGTCTCGGTGAGGATGGTCAGGCGATCGTCCAGCATCTGGGCGAAGCCGCCGGCCACGAACAGGGCGCGCTTGCCCTCGGCGGTGTCGAGCCGCAACAGCCCGGCCCCCAGGCGGTAGAGCATCGCCGCCCGGCCCTTCAGGATGCCCAGCTCGCCGTCGTGCGCGGGCAGGGCCGCGAAGGTGGCCTCGGTTTCGAGCACCGCCCTCTCCGGGGTGATGACGCTGACGTGGAAGGTGTTCGCCATGACCCGCCTACTGTAGCTTCTCGGCCTTCGCCGCCGCTTCCTCGATCGCCCCGACGTACATGAACGCCTGGTCCGGCAGCTGGTCCCACTTGCCGTCGCACAGCTCCTCGAACGAGCGGATGGTGTCCTCGCGCGAGGTGTAGTTGCCGGGGAAGCCGGTGAACTGCTCGGCGACGTAGAACGGCTGCGACAGGAAGCGCTCGATCTTGCGCGCCCGACGCACGATCACCTTGTCCTCCTCGGAGAGCTCCTCGATGCCGAGGATGGCGATGATGTCCTGGAGGTCCTTGAAGCGCTGCAAGATCTGCTGCACCCGGCGCGCCACCGCGTAGTGCCGCTCGCCGATGTACTCGGGAGCGATGATGCGGCTGCTCGAGGCGAGCGGATCCACCGCCGGGTAGATGCCCTTCTCCGAGATGCTGCGCTCGAGGTTGACGGTGCTGTCGAGGTGGGTGAAGGCGGTCGCCGGCGCCGGGTCGGTGTAGTCGTCGGCAGGCACGTAGATCGCCTGGATGCTGGTCACCGCGCCGCGCGTGGTCGAGGTGATGCGCTCCTGCAGCTCGCCCATCTCGGTACCCAGGGTGGGCTGGTAGCCGACCGCCGAAGGCATGCGGCCGAGCAGCGCCGACACCTCGGACCCCGCCTGCGAGAAGCGGAAGATGTTGTCGATGAACAGCAGCGTGTCGGCGCCGGTCTGATCGCGGAAGAACTCGGCCATGGTCAGCGCCGAGAGCGCCACGCGCAGGCGCGCCCCGGGAGGCTCGTTCATCTGGCCGAACACCATCACCGTCTGGTCGATGACCCGCTTGCCGGTGTCGCCGATCTTGGCCTCCTGCATTTCGAGCCAGAGGTCATTGCCCTCACGGGTGCGCTCGCCCACCCCGGCAAAGCAGGAGTAGCCGCTGTGGAAACGCGCCAGCCGCGCGATCAGCTCCTGGATGATGACCGTCTTGCCGACGCCGGCGCCGCCGAACAGGCCCGCCTTGCCGCCGCGCACCAGCGGGCAGAGCAGGTCCACGACCTTGATGCCGGTCTCGAACAGCTCGGTCTTCGACGACAGGTCCTTGAGGTCGGGCGGCTCGTGGTGGATCGGCCGGCGCTCCTTCGCCTTCACCGGCCCCAGGCCGTCGATCGGCTCGCCGACCAGGTTGAAGACCCGGCCCAGCGTCTCCTCGCCCACCGGCACGGTCACCGGCGCGCCGGTGTCGAGGATCTCCGCGCCGCGCGTCAGGCCGTCGGTCGAGCCCAGCGCCACGGCGCGCACGCGGCCGCCGCCCAGGTGCTGGGCCACTTCGCACCACAGCGTCTGCTCGTGCTCCTCGCCCTGCACCAGGCGCTTGAGCTCGACCCGCAGGGCGCTGTAGATCGAGGGCATCTGGTCCTCGGCAAAATGGGCGTCGAGGGTGGAACCGATGACCTGGGTGACGGTGCCGACATTGGACTTTGCCATCGTGATTTCCGATCTGGTGAGAGGTCAGGACAGCGCGTTGGCGCCGCCGACGATGTCGAGCAGCTCCATGGTGATCTGGGTCTGGCGGGCGCGGTTGTAGCGCCGCGACAGGGCGCGGATCATGTCGCCCGCGGCTTCGGTGGCGGCCTTCATGGCGACCATCCGCGCCACCTGCTCCGAGACCAGGGCGTCGTTGAAGGCCTGGAAGAGCCGCGCGCGGAGGATCGCCGGCAGCAGCTCGTCGAGCAGCTCGCGCGGCGGCGGCGAGAACTCGTAGTCGCGGGCGCGCCCGCCGCCGCCCGCCGCGCTCTCGGTGCTCTCCGTGCCCTCCAGGGCGGGAGTCATCGGCAGCAGCTGCAGCACCTCGGGCCGTTGCTGCCCGGCCGAGACGAAGCGCATGTAGGCGACGTGCGCCGAGCCGATCTCGCCGCGCAGGAAGCGGCCGATCAGGTCGGCGGCGATCGGCTCCACCTGCTCGAACTTCGGCCGGTCGCCAAAGGTCGGGGTCTGCTCGGCCATCGGCCGGCGCAGAAAGCGGAAGTAGGCGATGCCCTTCTTGCCGACCATGTGCACCCGGGTCTCGATGCCGCGGCCCGTCTGCTCGTCGAGGTGCGCCACCGCGGCGCGCAGGACGTGGGCGTTGTAGCCGCCGGCCAGGCCGCGGGCGCTGGTGAGCACCACCACCTCCGAGCGCTTGACCTCGTCGTGGGTGGCCAGCAGCGGGTGCTCGATGTCGGCGGCGGCGCCGGCGGCCCGCGACAGGTCGGCCACCAGCTCGGCGAGCTTCTGGGTGTACGGCTTGGTCGCCATCGCCCGGTTGAACGCCGCCTGGAAGCGCGCGGTCGCGATCAGCTGCATGGTACGCGTGATCTTGCGGATGTTGCGCACCGCCTTGCGCCGCTTCACCAGCTCTCGTCGATTCGCCATTGCCGGGTCACTTGAATTGCGTCTTGAACTCGACCACCACCCGCTTGATCCGCTCGGCCAGGTCGTTGGACATCTCGCCGGTCGTCTCGAGCTCCTCGACCATGCCCGGGTGCTGGTCACGGAAGTGCCGCAGCAGCGCCGCCTCGAAACGCGACACGTCCTTGACCGCCAGGTCGTCCAGCAGGCCCTGGGTGCCGGCGAAGATGCTGACCACCTGCTCGACCAGCGGGAACGGCTGGAACTGCGGCTGCTTGAGCAGCTCGACCATGCGCTGGCCGCGGTCGAGCTGGCGCTGGGTCGCGGCGTCGAGCTCGGTGCCCACCTGCGCGAACGCCTCGAGGTCGCGGAAGGCTGCGAGGTCGAGCCGCAGCGATCCGGCGACCCGCTTCATCGCCTTGCGCTGGGCGTTGCCGCCGACGCGCGAGACGCTGATGCCGACGTTGATCGCCGGCCGCACGCCGGCGAAGAAGAGGTCGGGCTCGAGATAGATCTGGCCGTCGGTGATGGAGATGACGTTGGTCGGGATGTAGGCCGAGACCTCGCCTTCGAGCGTCTCGATCACCGGCAGAGCGGTCATCGAGCCGCCGCTGTCCGGGAAACGGTGCACCCGGAACTGGTCGCGGTCGGACAGCGAGGCGAGCCAGGCCTCCGCCTTCTTCTTGCCATGCGGGCGGTGATAGATGCCGCTCGGGTCGTCGGGACGGACGTCGAGCGGCGCCTCCAGGCCCTGGGGATGGACCCTGGCCGCACCGCGGTCGCGGCTGTCGGCGGGCGTGTCCTTGGGCACCACCGCGAACTCCTCGCGCAGCTTGACGCTGCGCTCGAGCAGCCGCGAGTGCAGGTAGAAGACGTCGCCTGGATAGGCCTCGCGCCCCGGCGGCCGCCGCAGCAGCAGCGACAGCTGGCGGTAGGACTGCGCCTGCTTCGACAGGTCGTCGTAGACCACCAGCGTCGCCCGGCCCTCCTGGTACATGAAGTACTCGGCCATGGCCGCGCCGGCATAGGGCGCGATGTACTGCAACGGCGAGGGGTCTGCCGCCGACGCCACCACCACGATGGTGTAGTCCATGGCGCCCAGCTCGCGCAGCTTCTCGATCAACGCGGCTACCGTCGATTCCTTCTGGCCGATCGCGACGTAGACGCAGACCACGTCGCCGCCCTTCTGATTGACGATGGTGTCAACGGCCACCGCGGTTTTGCCGGTCTTGCGGTCGCCGATGATCAGCTCGCGCTGACCGCGGCCGATCGGGATCATGCTGTCGATGGCCTTGATGCCGGTCTGCAGCGGCTCGTTGACCGGCTGGCGCTCGGCGATGCCGGGGGCGTGCCATTCGAGCGGGCGGCGGGCCTCGGCGTCGATCTCGCCCTTGCCGTCGAGCGGGCGGCCAACCGGATCGACCACGCGGCCGATCAGCGCCTTGCCGCACGGCACCGACAGCAGCTCGCCGGTGCGCCGCACCTCGTCGCCCTCCTTGATGCCCAGGTAATCGCCCAGGATCACCACGCCCACCGAGCTCTCTTCGAGGTTGAACACCTGGCCCGCGGCGCCGTTCTCGAACTCGAGCCGCTCGCCCGCCATGGCCTCGGTCACGCCGTACACCTGCGCGATGCCGTCGCCGACCTCGAGCACCCTCCCCACCTGGGTAAGGTCCACCTTGCTGCGGTAGTGCCGGATCTCTTCGGTGATCACCGAGCTGATCTCATCGACCTTGAATCTCATGCCTGCTCCTCGCTCGCCTGTGTCTCGCTGTCGACGCCGCCGCCGCCGCGGTGCAGCTCCACCGCGGCGCGTTGCGCCAGGATCGTGCCCACGTCCCGCAGCCGGGTCGCCAGGCTGCTGTCGATCTTCTCGCCGGCCACCTCGACCACCAGGCCGCCGAGGATCGCCGGATCGACGCGCTCGATCAGGTCCGGCTGCTTGCCGGTGAGCTTGGCGACCGCCGCCGCCAGGCTGGCACGCTGGGCCTTGCCGAGCGGCACGGCGGTGGTCACCCGCGCGTCCACCAACCCGCGCAGCTCGCGATACTCGCTGCGATAGGCAGCGGCGATCGCCGCCAGCAGCCCGAGCCGGCCCTTGCGGTTGATGACTTCGAGCGCGTCGACCAGCAGGTCGCTGGCGCGCCGTCGGAAGACCTTCTCGATCACCTCGGCACGCGCCGCGCCGCCGACCAGCGGACTGGCCAGGAAAGCCGCCAGCTCCTCGTCGCCGGCGATGGCGCGCTGCAGCTCGTCCAGCTCGTCGAGCAGGCCGTCTTCCTGCTTGCCGGCCACGGCGAGATCCAGCATCGCCTTGGCGTAGATGCGCGCCACCCGTAGATCGCGGCCGTTCACGTTCGCCATCAGTCGCTTGCCCGTCGCCCTTGCCCGGCGGCCGCTAATTGCGGCGCGCCGAGATCTCGGCGATCGACTCCTCGATCAACCGTTCGTGGTCCTTGGGATCGAGCTCGCGGCCGATGACGCGGGCGGCGAGCTCGGTGGCGAGGTGCCCCGACAGCGCATAGAGCTGGCGGGTGGCCTCCACCGTCGCGATCTCGATCTCGCGCTTGGCGCGCTCGATCATCTGGTCGCTCTCGTGCTTGGTCTGCTCCTCGATCTTGCGCTTGACCGCCTCGGCGTCGCGGCGCCCCTCGTCGATGATGGCGGTCGCCTCGGCCCGCGCCCCGGCCAGCTTCTCCCGGTACTCGCGCAGCCGGTCCTCCGCCTCCGTCCGGTCCCGCCGCGCGGTCTCGAGCGAATCGCGGATGTAGGCCTCCCGCGCCTGCAAGCCGGAGAGCAGCGGCCCCCAGGCGTACTTGCCGAGCACCACCACCACCAGCACGAAGATGACGACCGTCCACAGCGCGTTGCCGATGTCGCCGGCAAAGACGTTGCCGCCACCGCCCTCCGCGTGGGCGGCCGGGGCTTCGGCGGCGAAGGCCGCGGCGGTGGCGAGCAGCCCGGCCGCCGTCGCGGACGCGAAAGCCAGCAGGCGGGCCACTACTTCGAGACCAAGAAGTCGATGACCAGCCCGAACAGCGCCACGCCTTCGATCAGCGCGGCGGTGATGATCATCGCGTTGTTGATCGGACCCACCGACTCCGGCTGGCGCGCGATCGACTCGGTGGCGCTGCCGCCGATCCGGCCGATGCCGATGCCGGCGCCGATGGCGACGAGGCCGACTCCCAGGCCGGCGCCGAGCTTGCGGGCGCCGTCGGTGGTCAGGCCGGTGCCGTGCTCCTCGACGGCGGCGGCCGACGGGGTGCCCTGGGCGTGGCCCGGCGTGGCGGCGGCGAACATCAGGAAGCAGCCGCCTACGATCGACATCAGAGCGAACTTCGCAGCTCTCTTGCTCATCGGAAAAGATCCTTTCGTCGGTTCCTTTGCGGCCGTGCGCGGCCGGCCGCCTCTCCTCGAAAACGCCATCGCGGTAGCCCGCGCTGCCCCCGCGTCGGTCCGGGCATGGCGAGATGGACGGAAATCAGATCGTCGCTTCGGCCTCGCCGTGGTCGTCCTGGTGGTAGATCACGGCCTGACCGATGAACAGCGAGGTCAGGAAGGCGAAGATGAAGGCCTGCAGCACCGCGACCAGGATCTCGAGCAGGGTGATGCCGATGGCGCCGGCGATCACCGGCACCGCCACCGCGAGCCCCACGCCGGCGCCCAGCGCGCTGCCGGCGCCCAGGATGAAGCCAACCAGCACGGCGAGCATGATGTGCCCGGCCAGCATGTTGGCGAACAGGCGGATGGCCAGCGCGAAGGCCTTGGCGAACTGGCCGAGGATCTCGATCGGCACCAGCAGCGGCGCCAGCCACAGCGGCCCGGGGCAGAAATGCGCGAAGTAGTGCCAGCCCGCCAGGCGCACGCCGTTGATCACGAACATCAGGAAGGTGATCGCCGCCAGCGTGCCGGTCACCCAGATGTTGCCGGTGGCGGTGCCGCCGATGTGGAAGCCGGCGAGCGGCGAGACGGTCGAGAACGGCACCAGGCCGAGCAGGTTGTTGATCAGGACGAAGAAGAACAGCGTCCAGATGTACTTGACGAAGCGGTCGGTGTGCTCGTGCAGGGTGGGCTCGACGACCTGGCTGCGCAGGTACTCGCAGATCGCTTCGACGAAGCTGGCGGGCTTGGCCGGGATCAGGCTCTCGACCTCGTCCTGCCCGGGCGCGGCGCGGCGCTTCCTGACGAACAGCGGGATCAGCACCATCAGCAGCACGCCGGTGAGGATCATCATGAAGATGTGGTTGCTGAGCAGCGTGATCCGGTGCTCCGGCGTGAGGAACCCCAGATCCAGCGGCCGCGTGATCAGCGGATGTTGGACGACGTGCTCCAGGGGGTTGCTGCTCGCTGCCGTTGCCATCTTCGTCCAGTCCTCGTTTTCCGACGCTCGCCCGACGCTCGCCAATACCGCCGATGTTGGCCGGCGCCGCCCGCTGTTCTCCGATGCCGCCCCGATGTCGCCCGCTGTTCTCCAATATCGCCGGCCGTTCTCTTCCGGCCCCTACAGCTCGCCGCCGGCCGGTGACGGCGGCTCTCGCGGCGGCGGCGGCATCGCGGCGGCTCCGACCGGCGCCCGCATCGCGTAGCGGCTGTCGACCACCAGCTGCGCCGCGTAGCTGATCGCCGTCCAGAGCGCCAGCGGACGGCTGGCGAAGCGACCGGTCGCCGCCACCGCCAGACCCAGCGCCAGAGCGGTCATCAGCCGCGCCACCATGGCCAGCATCGCCGCCTGCGGCCGGCTCGCCGGCTCAGGGCCCGCCAGGGCGATCGGCACGCCTCCCACCGCCGAAGCGGCCACCGCCACCGCGCAACCCGCCAGCATGGCTGGTACCGCGCCGGCGCCACCCAGGTAGCGGGCCGGAAGGTAGCCCGCGGCGCCCACCCCCGCCGCGACCACGGCGGCAGTGGCCAGGAACCGCGCGTAACCCGCCGCGGCCCGCGACCTCGATCCCGTCATCGCTGGGTGCCCGCCGGACCGCTGCCGTTGCCCGGGTAGCGCTCTGGCCGAGCCGCGACGGCAGGCTCGGCGTCGCGCTCGGCGTTCTGCGAGCGCGCCGGGAGTGCCGGGCGCGAGCCGCCGGACGGGGACGCGCCAAGCGCGCTTGCAGCCTCGCCACCGGCGCTCGACCGAGGCCCGCTCGACAGCCGCGACGCTCCGCGAATCAGGTTATAGAACCCACCGATCAAGCCCAGAGACAGGCAAACCAACGTGGCCCACGGCCCACTGCTGTAGTGCCGATCGATCCAGAGGCCGACCAAGACGAAGCCGGCGACAGCGCAGGCGAACTCGAAGCCAAGACTGTAAGCACGTGCCGCGTCGCCGCGCTGGGTTTGCCGCTTGCCAGGCATCGGGCTCCCGGCCTCGCGGCGCGGAGTGTAGCAACTTCGCCCTGCCCGTTCAAGGCCGCCGCGGATGGCGTGGGCGGTTGCTAGCGGTGGCGCGATGCGGGCTGCCGGACCGCGGCGCCGGCCGCCTGCGCTTCGGTGATGATCGGCAGCAGCGAGCAGGTGGGCAGGTCGTGTGGCACCGAGATGCCCTGCACGAGGATGTGGCGCTGGCGTTCGACGACGTCCTCGAGGGTGGTCGTCGACAGGATGCGCTCCACCGCCGCCTTCACCTCCAGGAACACCTCGCGGATCGCGCAGTGGTCCGAGCCGATCTCGATGTGGCAGGGGAGGGCGAGGATCTGATCCACCGAGGTGATCTGCCCCTTGAGCGTCATCAGGATGTGCCGGATGGTGATCTGCGACGCGGGCCGCCCCAGCACGTGGCCGCCCTGGGGTCCGCGGTTGGAATGGATCAGACCGTCCTTCGAGAGCAGCGCCAGGATCTGGCGCAGGTAGGGTTCGGGGATGGCCTGGTGCCGGGCGATCTCGTGGCTCGTCACCGGCGAGGTTTCGCCGTGCATTCCGATGTGCAGCATGGCGCGCAGGCCATACTCGCCCTTGGTGGAGATTTTCATGTGACTCTTGATGTTACCACAGGCCGACAGGCCCGGTCACCGCGAGGCACCGCCGCGGGCCGCGCCGGCGGTGACCAGCGCCGGCAGCGGCGAGAGGTCGTGCAGCCCGGCGAGCTCGCGAGCCTTGCGCGCCGTGCCGGCCCGGGCGGCAGCGGCGTCACGCCCGCCGCGCACCAGCAGCAGGGCGCGCAGGCCCGCGGCGATGGCGCCTTCGAGGTCTTCGAGCCGGCTGTCGCCGACGTGCAGGGCGGCGCGGGGCTCCACGCCGAGCTCGCGCAGGGCGCGGCGGAAGATCCGGGAGTCGGGCTTCTCGACCCCCACCGCCGAGGAATACACCACCACCTCGAAGCGCCTGGCCAGGTCGAGCTGCCGCAGCACCTCGGGCAGGCGCGTGTCCCAGTTGCTGATCACACCCAGCCGCAGGCCGCGCGCGCGCAGCGCATCCAGCACCCCGGGAACCTCGGGGTACACCTCCCAGGCCTCGCCGCCGCCGAAACGGTGGAACAGCTCGGCGGCGGCGAACCGCGACGGCGGCGGCGCCTCGAGGTGCTCGCAGAAGCGGCAGAGGAACCGCCGCCACCAACCGCGCGGCCCCTCGGGATGGGCGCTGAAGCGGTCGCGCGACGGATCGGCCGAGCAGGCCATCTCCCGCCAGACCACGCCGATCAGCCGCAGCGCCTCGGCCGGCGCGACCTCGATGCCGTGGCGGCCCAGCACCTCGGAGTAGATGTTCCCGAGCCGCGGGCAGTGGACGAGGGTGTGGGTGACGTCGAAGGTGACCGCCTCGATCATGCCGCTTCCAGGATACTCCCACCGCGCACCCACGGCGAAGCGCCGGGCGGCCGCGACGGCTTCGTTGCCCTGCGGCCTGGCCGGCGGTCGCCTGCACCGGCGGATCGCGCCGCGGCCTGTCTCATGCCGCCGCGACCGCCAATTGGGGCGGCGTCCGAGGCAGCCGGAGCCCTGTGATACGGTCGCTGCCGATGCCCTCTCTGGCGAGGCCGCGGGCCTCACGCGCCGCCATCGCCGCACTCCTGCTTGGCGCTTACGGGCGCGCCGCCGCCGCCCTGCTGCTGTTCTCCGCTTGGATGGGCCTGCTGTTCGCCGGCTTCCTCTTCAGGGGGGCCCTGCACCTGCTGCTGGTGGGAGCGGCGCTCCTCTTCCCGTGGCGATCGTTCGCGCCGCCGGCCCCGCCGGCTGCTCCAGAAACCGCCGACCGGCCGCAGGACTGAGCCGTCGCCCGGCGGTCTCCCGGCTGCCGCCGGCTGCCGCGGGCTGCCGGCTGCTACGGCCCCTGCCTCCAGACCTCGACCGGGCTGGCGAGCACGCCGACGCCGGTGACCTCCACCTCGATCCGGTCGCCGCCGGCGAGGGGGCCCACCCCGCCGGGCGTCCCGGTCAGCAGCACATCTCCCGGTTCCAGGGTCATCATGCGCGAGGTGTAGACCAGCAGGTCCACGATCCCGAACACCATGTCGTGGGTCTCGCCGTGCTGGCGCTCGACGCCGTTGAGGCGGGTGACCACCGTCAGCTGCGCCAGGTCCGCGCCCACCAGGATCGCCGGTCCGAGCGGGCAGAAGGTGTCGAAGGACTTGGCGCGCGCGTAGGTGGCGTCGGTGCGCTGCAGGTCGCGGGCGGTGACGTCGCAGGCGCCGGTGACTCCCAGCACTCCCTCCGCCGCCTCCGCGGCGGACGCACGGCGCAGGCGCTTTCGCACCACCACCGCGATCTCGCCCTCGTACTCCACCCGCTGGCTCTCGAGCGGCAGCACCACCGGGGTCTGCGGGCCGATCACCGCCGAGGTCGCCTTGAGGAACAGCAGTGGCTCGCTCGGCACGGTGTTCTCCATCTCCCGCGCGTGCTCGGCATAATTACGCCCGATGCCGACGATCTTGCCAGGCAGGATGGGGGCGAGCAGGGCTGCCCCCTGGCGGGCGACCGGACGCCCCAGCTCCCAACGCTCGACCGGATCGGCGAGCGGGTCGGAATGCAGCAACCGCAGCTCGCCGTCCGGCCCGTCGCTCACCGCATGGAAACCTTCCGGGCCAAGCCTGTACAAGAGCATGGCCTTATCTTAGCGCTCATCGCCCTCGGGGGCGCCACGATCCCGGTTGGCCCGAGCGCCGCTTCTGGCCTGCCTCAGAGCTCGAGCGCCACCCCGCCGATCAGCGTCCGGCCCAGGCTCGGATATCCCAGCACCTCCGCGTAGCGGCGGTCGGCCAGGTTCTCGATCCGGGCATAGGGCGACAGCCGCGACGACGCCCGCCAGGTCGCCGCGAGGTCGAGCCGCAGGAAGCCGGGGTTGGCGAGGCGGTCGCCGCTCACCGGATCGAGGTCGGCTCGCTCGCCCACGTAGCGGCCGGTGAAGGCGAAGGTCCAGGGACCCGGCCGCGCGGTGAGCAGCAGGTTGGCGCTCCACCGCGGGCGCCGCAGCAGCTCGAGGCCGGTGGTCTGGTCCACCGCCTCGAGATAGGTGCCGTTGAGCCGGGCGGCGACGATCCCCTGGCGGCAGCCGACCTCGCCCTCCAGCCCGCGGCTCCGCGCCCGGCCGACGTTGACGTTCTGCGAGGAGAAGTTGTCGAACACGATCAGGTTGCGCTGGCGGTTGTCGAAGCCGGTGACCAGGAACCGCCAGGATCCCGCCTCCTGCTCGACTCCCGCCTCGTAGCTGGTGCTGGTTTCCGGGCGCAGGTTGGGATTGCCGCTGAAGGGAAAGAACAGCTCGCCGAGCGTCGGAGCGCGGAACGCCTGGCCAAAGCTGGCGCGCAGCCGGGTGCCGGCGGCGATGCGCCAGACACCGCCCGCCCGCAGGCTGGTCTGGCCGCCGAAGACGTCGTTGTCGTCGCGCCGCACGCCGAGGTCGAGGCGCACCGGACCGCCGCCGTAGCTGGCCTGCCCGAAGCCGGCCCAGGTCCGCTGGTGGGCACGGTCGAGATTGGTACCGAAGACGTCCTGGTCGGTGACCAGGAAGCCCTCGCCCTCGGTGCCGAGCGAGACCTCGAGGTCCTGCGCCGGCTCCTGCAGCAGGTGGTAGGAGCCGACGGCGCGGCCCGCCAGGGTCTCGGCGCGGGTGTTCTCGGCATAGGCGCCGAAGGGGTCGTCCGGGCTGCGGAAGGTGGAGTCGAAGCGCGCGTCCGAGAGCTGCGCGTCGACCAGCCAGCGCCCGCCAGTGGCGGTCAGGGGCAGGGCAAGCTGCCGCTCCTGCCAGGAGATGGTGGTGTCCGGCGTCGGCACGCCGGAGGAGAAGGGCACGCCGGTCTTGGCGTCGTCGGCGCGCGCCACGACCCCGAGGCTGGTCCCTGGCAGCACTGACCAGAGGGCGCGGCCCACCGCCTCCTCGCCGTCGAAGAAGTCGTTGTTCAGGGTGCCGTCGCTGCGCCGGGCGTCGCCGACGAAGTCGAGCTGCGCGCCGCCGGCGCTGGCGCCGGCGGCAAGGCCGCCGC
The DNA here is from genome assembly GCA_963732005.1 of uncultured Acidobacteriota bacterium. Taxonomy (GTDB): domain Bacteria; phylum Acidobacteriota; class Thermoanaerobaculia; order Multivoradales; family UBA5704; genus JASLEW01. The sequence continues at coordinate 167,404 of CAVSXT010000005.1, read as the reverse complement.
GGAAGTAGCCGTGCTCGCCGCCTTCGAGATCGGCGGCCAGGCCGTGGTGAGCGCCGGTCAGCACCTGCACGACGCCGCCGACGGCGTTGCTGCCGTAGAGCGCGCTGAACGGGCCGCGCACCACCTCGACCCGCTCGACGCCCTCGGTCGGCACGAACTGCCAGTTGATGGTGCCGAAGAAGGGATCGTTGAGTGGGATGCCGTTCCACAGCAGCAGCGTCTGGTTCGAGTTGGCGCCGCGGGTGAACACCGAGGTCTGCTGGCCGGGAGCGCCCGCCTGCGACACGGTCAAGCCGGGCACGCTCCACAGCAGGTCGGCGAGGTCGCGCACCTGGCGGTCGGCGATCTCCTGGGCGTCGATCACCGTCACCGCGGCGGGAGTATCGGCGCGAGGTTCGGCGTCGAGCGAGGCGGTGACGACGACCGAGTCGGCGATCCGCGGCGCGCCGGGCGGCGGGGCGGCCGGGCTGTCCGGGCCTGCCTGGGCGGGAGCGGCTGGGGTGGCCGGGTTTTCCGCGCTCGCCTGGGCAACGGCGCCCGGCAGCTGCTGTGAGGTGGCAGCGGGAGGAGAGGCAGGGAGGGTCTGGGCGAGCAGGACCGGCATCGCGCCCCCGAGGATGCCGGCCGCCAGCAGCAATTGACGCATGTGTGCTCCTTCACCGGTTGCGACGTCCCCGCTAGGGACGAGGCGAGGTCGAGAAGGCGCACACTCCGACCTGCAGCCCAGCCCCGCACCCCGCGGGTGGCGTCGGACGGAACGGCAGGTCTCCTGGCTTCCGGATCTTCCTACTCCCGGGCCTTCCCACGTGGGCAACCCCCTGGTTGGCAGGGGATCCACCGCGCGCAGTGGCACATCTCCGGTTTCGTACCCGGTTACAGTGGCGGGGGCCGCGCCGGATTCACACCGGCTTCCCTTTCACAGACGGCGGGCCTCCTCGCGTGGAGGCGGCGCCGTCACCGCACCGTCGGTTTTGTCAACGGAACCCGAGCCGTCCAGCGGCTGGCGGGTTCGAACGGAACTTGTCGCACTATATCGAGAGCGCAAGGGCGGCGCCAGGTCCGGCGCCGCTCCGCTCACGCCGCGAGACCCGCGCTACCGCTGCTGCTGCTGCGGGCTGCCGCCGCCGCCGCTGGGCGCGGCGGGCAGCGCCACCGGCATTTGCGGGACAGGCGCCGGCACGCCGGGGAGGACCGCGCCGCCGACCAGCCTGGCCGGGATCCCGGCGGCCTGGTCGGTGCTGACGAACTGCGGGATGGTGTAGTGCTCCTGCTGCTGCTGCTGCTGGTAGATGTTCTGCAGCGCCTGCAGGGTCGCCGCCTGCGGATTGGCCTGCGCCGCCGCCGGATCGGCGGCGTCGTTGGGCGCCCAGCCGATGGCGACGGTGTTGAAGTTCAGGGAGACGCCGAAGCCGTGGATCTCCGATTCGGAGATCACGGACTCGATGGTGCGCTGGTCGACCCCGATCCAGTTGCCGGCATCGCTCAGCAGGATCACCATGTTGGGGTCGAAGCTCGCCTGCTGCGGCTGGTACAGGGTGTCGATGACCGTGCCGTTGCGCAGCTTGACGTGGAAGACCTCGCCCTGGGCGGGAACGGGGGCCACCGTCCAGGCCAGCAGCGTCAGCAGCAAGGCGGTCAAGGGCAGCGTGAGAAGCAGACGGCTCCGATTCCTGGGCATCGCGAACCTCCTGGGCTGGCAAGCGCCGGCACCCAAGTAGGCATGGTAGCACGCTTTTCCCCACCGGCGGGAAAGACTCGCCAGTCGAGCTGTCGCCGATACGCTCGCCGCGTCGGGGCGTCACCGCACGCCTAGCCTTCCAGGCGGTGTTCGACGATGGAGCCGCTGAGGTGGTGGCCGGCGAGGTCGAGGTAGAGGTGGCCGCCAGTGACGGCAAGGTGGAGGCGGAGGCGGCGGTCGAGGAGGGCGGAGAGCGGGGTGAGGAGGGCGCGGTCGAGGGCATAGAGGGGGATCTCGGCGCCGCGGTGGATGCGGCGGCCGGCGAGCTGGCGCAGGGCGGCGGTCTCCTTGTGGGTGTAGACGGCGACGCGGTCGGCGAGCTTGGCCGCCTTGTGCAGGCGGTCGACGTCGGGGGTGCCGACTTCGATCCAGCTTTGGATGTGGCCAGTCGCGTCGCGCAACCAGATCGCAGGCTCCTCGCCGGCGGAGATGCCGCGCGAGAATTCGAGACCCGGCGCGTACTCCAGGCAGTAGGCGAGCACCCGCGTCCACAGGTAGTCCGCGGCCTCCGAGGGGTGCATAGCGACGCGTAGCGGCAGGGTCTCGTAGACCCCGCGGTCGCTGTCGGCCAGCTCGACCTCGAGGTTGTACACCGTCGCGGTCAGGGCCATGGGTCGTCAGGCGCCGCTTCCGCCCGTGCCGCCGGCGAGCTGCGCCGCGAGCTGCCGGCGGAAGGCGGTGGCGCCGCCGTGGGCAGGGTGGCGCAGCGCCGTGGCGGCCAGACCGAGGCGCGCCAGGGCGGCCGCCGCGGTCCTGCCGGCGGCCAGCAGCCGCACCGGTCCGACCGCCTGCAGCAGCAGCTCGAGCACGTGCAGGTTGGCGGCCACCATGCGGCTCTCCGGCCGGCGGTTGCTGAGCGCGCCGCCGCCGCCCGCCGGATGCCAGGGGAAGGCGTTCCACAGCAGCACCCCCTGCGGCCGCCCGGCCAGCGCGCCCCAGACGATGGTGCCGGAGGGCTCGAGCCAGAGCGCCGGGTTGCGGCTGGAAGCCGCGAACGGCGGGCTCGCTGCCCAGGGCAGCCGGTGCTCGGGCCCGCCTAGCAGCTGGCGCTCGCTGGTGAAGGCGATGCCCGAGAAGCGCCCGCCGCGGTAGCCGGGCGCCTCGCCGACCAGCAGCCAGCGCGGCCTCCCCACCACTCCCAGGTAGGCTTCGAGATTGCGCCGCCGGCACCGCGCGGCGCCACCGCGGTCGAGCCCGGCGGCCTGCTGGCGATAGGGGTTGAAGACGCCGGCGGCAGCGCCGCGCGGCCCGCTGCGCAGTGCCTCGAGCACCGGGCCGTAGTCGGGCGGCCGCCGGGCGGCGCTCACGGATGGCCGGCGGCGTCGTAGAAGGCGGCGATGTCGCTCTTGAAGTTCTTCAGGTCCGGTTCATGGATGTACATCATGTGCCCGGCTTCGAAGTACTTGAGCTGGATGTGGGAGCGCTGCTCCTTGCTCAGCCCCAGGTGATCCATCATCGACTCGGTGCCGAGGAACGGCGTCGCCAGGTCGTAGTAGCCGTTGAGCACCAGGACCCGCAGGTTCGGGTTGTAGCCCAGGGCGTGCGCGAGGTCGATGCCGGTGTTCGGGAAAGGCAGCGGGAATGGGAAGCCGGCGACCGGGATCTTATGCTTGAAGTCCCAGGCGCCGCCGATCGCATCGTTCGAGATGTTGTAGGTCTTGCCCTTGCCGAATTTCAGGTCGCGATGGTAGTAGTCGAAGAAGGCGGCGGTGAAAGCCGAGCTGATGGCGGCCGACTGCGGGTCGTAGTCGGTGTCTTCGCCGAGCGGATCGAAGTTCACGCCCAGGAACCGCGCGTCGAGCCGGCCCACGGCCTCGTGGTGCTCGCGTAGCAGCTCCTGGGTGAACTGCGACTCGCGGACGCGCAGGTTGGCGGCCTTGAGGTAGGTCACCGACAGACCGGTGTACTCGTGCAGCTTGTTGGCGACCGCGTCGCGCTCCGCATCGCCCAACGCATCACCCTGGAGCAGCGCCGAGGAGTACTCGCCGAGCGCGTACTTGCGCACCTCGTCGAGGAACGGCGCCAGCTGGGCCGGCGGCTGCGGCAGCGCGTGATGGTAGGCGGCGACGGCGGCGTAGGTCGGCAGGAACAGGGCAAAGGGACGGTCGTTGCCGGGCCAGTTGAAGATCGCCTCGAGGTCGAGCGCGACCGAGACCAGGATGACGCCGTTGAAGTTCATGTTCTCGTTGGTTTGCAGGCGATCGACGATCCCCGCCGACCGAGTGGTGCCGTAGCTCTCGCCAAGCAGGTACTTGGGCGAGTTCCAACGGTCGTTGTCGGTGACGTATTGCTTGATGAACCGGCTGATCGAATCGATGTCCTGGTCCACTCCCCAGAAATCCTTGTCCTTGGCCTTGCCAACGGCCCGGCTGATGCCGGTGCCGACCGGATCGATCATCACCAGGTCGGTCTTGTCCACGATGCTGTAGGCGTTGTCCACCACCCGGTAGGGCGCCGGCGGGGTCGGGCCGGCGTCGGTGGTGACGATGCGGCGCGGCCCCAGCGCGCCCATGTGCAGCCAGACCGCCGAGGAGCCGGGCCCGCCGTTGTAGGCGAAGGTCAGGGGACGCCTGGACGGGTCGCCGGCCGGGCGCTGGGTGTAGGCGATGTAGCCGATCGATGCCGTCGGCTCGTCCTGGTCGTTGCGGATGATCAGCGTACCGGCGGTGGCCGTGTACTCGATCGTCTTGCCGCCGATCTCGGCGCTGTGCTGAGTGACCGACTGCTCGGGCTTGGGCGGCTCCGTTGCCGGCTTCTTGGCGTCGTCGCCGGCCGGCGCGTCCGCGGCATGCGCCGCGACGCTGCCCAGCAGCGCGACGGCGGTCATCAAACAAAGCAGCATTTTCTTCACGGTTTCTCTCCTCAGGCGGTTTGCGGCGTTGGCGGAGCGGTCGCCCCGGATGTGCAGGAAGAGATACGCAAAGCGGCGGCCCGGGTTGCGCTCGCCGCCCCGGCCGGCCGCGGCGGCCGGCGGCGCCGGCGGGCGGTGCGCCGGTCGCGCAGCTTCACCCAGATGGCGCGCAGCATGGCGCAGTCGGCGCGCGCCAGGCCCAGCTGGCCGGCGAGGACCAGGCGATCGTTCTCGGCGAGAGCCTGGTCCAGCCGGCCGCCGCGCACCAGGCGGTCACACTCGGCCAGCGGCAGCGCGGCTCCGAGGCGCGCCGGCACCAGCAGGCGCTCGGCCTCGGTCGGCTCCAGTTCGAGCACGCCGCCGCCGTAGCTGCGGCCCTCGATCTCGGCGGAAGCGGCGGTGAGGTGGGTATAGGCGCCGGCGATCACCGCGTCGGGATCCGCCGTGCAGGTCAGCCGGTGGATGGTGTCGGTCGAGGTGGCCGCCGCGGCGTTGCGAACGAAGCGCGGAAACTCGTGGATCTGGCGCAGGACGAAGGCGTCCGGGACCCACGCCGCCGGCACCGCGTACCAGGGCGTGCGCAGCGAGCACTTGTAGCCGCGGTGGCAGCCGCGGGCCTCTCCATCCTCGACGTAGCGCGCCAGCGGCGGCGCGAGCGGCGCCCGGCCGGGCGACGCCGGACACAGCAGATGCACCCGCGCGTCCGCTGCCGAGAGAACCTGCCAATCGGCGGCGGTGATCGACGCTCCCACCAATTGCGCGGAGCGCGACACCAGCGGCACGGTGTGCCCCGCCAGCCCGAGGTCGCCGACCTGCCGCCGGCTGAGCACGAAGAACTCGTTGCTCCCGGTCACCACGCCGACATCCACGCCGCCGTGGGTCCGCAGGCTGGTGACGGCGCTCGCGCCGCGCAGCTCGCGCATCAGGTCGATCTCGCGACCGGTGAGGAAATACTTGAGCCACTTCTCCTCGCCGTGATGGACGGTCTTGGGCACGGCGCCGGCGAGGACGGCCGCCGCCGGCCGGGAGACCAGATCCTCGGCGGTGTGGGTCTCGGTGAGCGCCACCCGGCAGGCCGCGATTTCCGCACCCGGCGCTGCGGTACTGTCCGCACCCGGCGCTGCGGCGGTGTCCGCACCCGGCGCTATGGTGGTGTCCGCACGCGGCGCTATGGCGCCGTCCGCGAGCAGCAGCAGCACCTCCTGCTCGGCGCCGGCGAAGAACATCTCGTTGCAGGCGATGAGATCGAGGCGCGCGAAGCGGCAGGCCAGGAAGGACCGCAGCTGCGCGGCGTAACCGACCTGCAATAGCTCGGCAGGCAGCACCAGCGCCAGGCGCCCGCCCTCGACCAGGGTCGCGGCGGCCGCGGCCACGAACGGCACCCAGCTGTTGGTCAGTCGGTTCGGCGTCAGCCCCAACCCGGCCAGAATCGCCATCGCCCGGCCGCGATGAGGCTCCGGGAAGCTCTGGTAGCGGATGAACGGCGGGTTGCCGACCACGGCGTCGAACCGCCGGCGGCCCGGCCGCCGCCACCAGGCGAAGAAATCGGCGGTCACCACCGCCGCGCCGGCGGCGCCAGCAGCGTCGGCGCCGCCAGCAGCGCGGGCGCCGCTGGCTTTGCCGGCGCCAGGGACCGGCCGGCCTGCGAGGCGGGCGCGCGCGGCCGCGGCCTCGCCGGGGACGACCTCGATGCCGGTCAGCTGGCCGGCGACCGCCGGCGCCGGCGCGCCGAGCGCCGCCAGCCGCTCCGCCGCCGCGGCCAGGAACACGCCGTCGCCGCAGGCCGGCTCGAGCACCGCGTCGGTCGGCGCCCGGATGGCCCAGGCGCAGAGCCACGCCGCGACCTCGCGCGCCGTGTAGTAGCCGCCCCGCGGCTTCGGGGAGGAGAGCTCCGCGAAGCGGCCGCCGCGGCGCCCGGCCGGCGACCGGAATGGTTCTGCGACGGGTTCGGGCACGAGCAGGCGCGAGCGGAAAGGTGCCCCGGGCTCGTCAGCTCGCCGCGGGAGGAATCGTCAGGATAGCGGATCGCCGGTCGATTCGCATCCGCCGGGAGCGGCGTGGCGCATCACGGAGGCGTCACCGCCGCGTCACGGGTGCGACACGCCCTGGCAGCGAAGATGCATCTGCTGATCTGGCTTTGTTCGGCCCTGCACGGCCGGGATATCCGTCAAGAACAGTCAGATAAGAAGGAGGCGATCCATGATGAGCAAAGTCGCTGTCATCGCAGCCACACTGCTGTTGCTGCCTGCCGCTCTGCTGGTGGCGCAAGCGCTCCCGGAAAGCGGCGATCCTCACCCCGCATTCCTCCCCACTCCGCCCGTGGTCGCGTCCACGGTGCCCCCCAACGGTGACGTGAACCCCTACGGAGTCGCCTTCGTGCCCGCCGGTCTTCCCGCGGGAGGAAAGCTTGCCAAGGGCGACGTCCTGGTCTCGAACTTCAACAACCAGGCGAATCTGCAGGGGACCGGCACCACCATCGTCGACGTGCCCGCGAGCGGCGGCGCACCGACCGTCTTCTTCCAGGGGACGGCCCCGCTCGGCCTGTCGACCGCCCTGGAGGTGTTGCAGGAAGGCCTGGTGGTGGTGGGCAACATGCCGACCAGCGACGGGAGCTGCGCGACCGCCCAGGCGGGATCGCTGCTGGTGATCAACAGCAACGGCCAGCTGATCTCCACCCTGACCGAATCCGACATCGACGGCCCGTGGGACATGACGGTCTTCGAGCAGGGGCGGGGACGCCTGCTGCTCTTCGTCGCCAACGCGCTGAGCGGCACCGTGGTCCGCCTCGACGCGCGGGTGGTTCCGGGCGGCCTGGCCATCCTGAGCCACACCCAGATCGCCTCCGGCTACCAGCACCGGTGCGATCCCGCGGCCCTCGTGGTCGCTCCCACCGGCCTGGTCTACGACCCGGCGAAGGACGTGCTCTACGTGGCCTCGACCGACGACAACAAGGTCTATGTGGTGAGCCACGCCGCCGAGACCACGCGCGACCAGGGCACCGGGCATGTGGTCTATGAGGACAACGCCCACCTGCACGGGCCGCTGGGGATGGCGCTCGCCCCCAACGGCGACCTGCTGGTGTCCAACGCCGACGTGATCAACTCGGACCCCAACCAGCCGAGCGAGATCGTCGAGTTCACCGTCGAGGGCAAGTTCGTCAAGCAGCTGTCGGTGGATCCGGCGCAGGGCGGCTCGTTCGGTCTGGCCGTGGCCAGCGGCAGGGGCGGCACCCGCTTCGCCTACGTGGACGACGTCACCAGCACCCTGACGATCTTCAACTTGCCGTAACGCTTCCCGCGCCGCCGGCGACCGGACGGTCCTCCCCCCGACGCTGGCGGCTCAGTCGTCGTTGCGCAGCGCCGGGACTTCGCCGGCGCGCGTGGCGAAGACCAGCGCGAGCGCGGCACCGTGCGGCGGCAGGTTGACGCGCAGCCGCTGCACGGCGCCGGTGCGCACGTCGTAGGTTGCGAAGGGCACGGCGGCGGCGCCCGCTGCGGCGCCCGGCGCGCTCGGGGGGGGGCGCCGCTCGGGCAGGAAGAGCTGCGCCGCGGGCTGGGCCGGAAACCGCACCAGACCGGCCGTCGGCCCGTCCCAGCGGTACTGCACCAGCCGCGAGCCGCGTGTGAAGAGGAGCCGCGCGTAGGTCACCGGGTAACCATCGGCCGACGCCGAGCCGAGGGCCGTGGCGCCGGTCCAGGCGCCGAGCTCGCGCTCGATGCCGTCCATCATCTGGCGAAACGGCGCCGCCGCCTGGTCGGCCGGCAGGCCGAAGAGGTCGGCCATCGCCGCGAAGTCATGCCGCCGCGCACCGGCGAGCGCCGCCTCGACCTTGGCCGCGCGCTCCTGCATCCGGGCGCGTTCGTCCTCGTCCTGGCCGGCCAGCAGCAGGGCGAGCCCCGCCGGCCCCTCGGCCGAGATTCGCAAGCCGCCGTCCGCGGCCACGGCGCGCAGCCGCTCGCCGCCGGCGAGGACGTAGACTCCGGCGCAGCGCCGCAGCTGCTCGGGTTGCAGGCTCGCGGCCGCCGGCGGCTCGGGATCGGCGAGGCCGAACAGCCGGTTCTCGAGGTGTGCGGCAGTGGAGACCGCGGAGTAGTCGGCGCGGTTGGAGCTGGCGATGAGCACCGCCTGGTCGTCGAGGTAGCGCCGGAAGTCGGTCTCGAAGACGCCGTTGCCGCCGGTGTGCGAGGCGACGCGGCCGCCGGTCGGGCCGGGCGCGATCGACCAACCGTAGGCGTAGCGCGAGGTCGTGATGTGGCCCTCCGGCACGTAAGGGGTGATGAGCTTCTGCCGCTCGCCGCCGGCCAGGACGCGGTCGCCGGCGAGCGCCAGGTGCCAGCGGTAGAGATCGCCGGTGGTCGACAGCACGCCGCCGTTGCCGCGCAGGTTCCACCAGGGCCCATCCGGGGCCCAGGGATGGTCGAGCGGCGTGCCCCAGGGGCCGTCGAGGGTCGTGCCGTGGGCCAGCCGCCGGCGGTCCCAGAACGACAGCCGGAACCCGGTGTGGCCCATCCCGGCCGGCAGGAAGAGCCGGTCGCGCATGAACTCGCCGAGCGGGCGGCCGGAGACGACCTCGACCACGGCCGCGAGCAGGCTGTAGCCGGCGTTGGAGTAGCGGAAGTGCCTGCCCGGCGGCAGCACCAGCGGCGCGGCGAAGAGCCGGCGCAGCATCTCGTCGCGGGATACCGGCTCGTACTCGGCGCCGAGCACGTCGGTCAGGCCGGCGGTGTGGGTGAGCAGCTGGTGGAGCGTGATGCCGGCCTTGTCCGCCGGCGCGCCGGGGAAGAAGCGGACCAGCCTGTCCTCCACTCGCAGCTTGCCCGCCTGCTCGAGGGCGATCACGGCGGCGGCGGTGAACTGCTTCGAGACCGAAGCGACGTCGAAGATGGTGTCGGGGGTGTAGGGCGCGCCGGTCTCCGCGTCCGCCAGGCCGTAACCCTTGTCGAGCAGCACCTGCCCGCGGCGGGCCACCAGCACCGAGCCCGAGAAGCCGAACGCCTCCAGCCGGCGCAGGTAAGCGTCAAGCGCCGCTCCCGACGTTCCCCGGACCTCGCCACGCGAGCCGTCGCGGCAGGCTGCGGACGGCACGCCGCCACCGGCCAATACCAACGCCGGCAGCAGCGCCATGAGGATTGCCGGCTGCGGCAGGCGGAACAGCGGGCTGGGCATGGCTGCGGCTGGAACCTGGCTGGCGGGTGGCAGTGGCTGGCGGACGATCGCGGCGCCTCGCGAAGGATATCGGAAGCGCTTCGCTCCAGGAGAGACCCATCGTAGCTCAGGCCGCGGGCGCGAGGGGTGCGCGCCGCTTGCCGCGGATCCGCACCTTGATGGTAAGGTGACGGTGTGAACCCCAGGGACCGCACTCTGATGGTCGCCGCGTTGGGGCTGACCGCGGTGGCCCTTGCTGGCGCGTTGCTGGGCTACCTCTCATGGCTGTTCGCCACGCTGCTGTTCGTGCCTGCCGGCGGCGCCGCGGCGTGGTTGTGGCGGCGAGGGGCGCCCGCCGGAGACGCGCCGGTCCTGCCGCAGGTCGAGGGCGGCCTGCGGATGGTCGAAAAGCCGCTCCCCGCTGGCCGCCCCAGGCTTCCCCACGGCCTGCGGCTGACCATCAGCACCGAGGTGTCGGTCGCGCTCGGCCTGCGCGTGGTCTGCGACAATCAGGTGCCGGAGGTCGAGGCGCTGGCGCAGACCGGGCGCGGTCCGAGCGCCCGCCAGGGCGTACCCGCCGTCGTGCGCGAGTCGCGGCAGGCCTGGCTGTTCGTGCTGCGCAACTCCCCGGGCGAGCGCGAGCTGTTCTTGCGCGTCGACCTCTTTGCCGCCCAGCCGTTCAAGATCGAGCGCGTCGAGCAGATCAGGGCCGGCGTGGCGGTGGCCCTGCCGGAATGGAAGGAGCTCGGCGCCGCCCTGGCTGCCCAGCCCGAGGACCCTGCCGCCGAGGCTCCCGCCGCCGCCAGCGCCGACAATGCCGCGCCGACCGCGCCCGCCGCGGACCCGGCATCCTGATCCCGCCCCGCGAACCTGCCGCGCGCCGCTTCCCTTTCATGGGAACAGCGGGCAACCACCGCCCGGCACCGGCGGCACGCAGGAATTGTGGAAGATCTCGAAGCAGCAGATCAACGGCGCCCGGCAGTCAGCGTTGGTGGCACAGGGGTCGCAGCTCGCCAGCGCCGAGGTGTCCTGGACCGGCAGCGCCGCGGTGAGATCGGCGTTGGTGTAGGTCTGGGATCTCGTCAGCACGGTGTCGTTGACGGTCACGGTGAAGCCGACGTCGGTGGCCGCCGAGAGGAAGGCCCAGTAACGGTCGTTGACCAAGCAGCCGTTGACGACCTTGAACAGCATCTCGGGAGTGTCGGCGCCGAAGAACCAGAAGAGGCCGCCGTGGACGACCCCGAGCTGCGCCAGCGGGATCGCCTGGGCGCTGCCGGAGACGCCGCCCGCCTGGGTCGTATGGAAGGTGGCGGTGACCTGGAAGCGCTGGTCCCCGGGCTGGTCGTCGATGCAGAGCACGGTGTCGCTGGCAACGCAGGCAGGAGCGGCCGTCGGCACGTCCACCTGCTCGATGCCGATGCCGGCGCCGTCGTTTACCACGAAGTCGAGGGGTGGGGTCGTCGTCTGGGTCGTGAAGACCCCGGTGCAGGCCGTCCTGCCGATGTCGAAGAACAGGCTGCCGAACTGGCCGTTGGTGGAGGTGAGCTGGCTGCCGCGCTGGGTGAAGGTGATGGTGTCGCCGGGAGTCACCGGCGCGCCGCCGAAGTCGAACGTCACCAGCGTCTCGCTGTGGGCCGTCAGGTTGACGGTGGCGGTCTGGGTGCTGCCGACGATCGGGCCGGCGTAGGAGCCGCGGCGCGCGGTCAGCGAGATCGAGAATAGCCCGGACTCGTCGGACGAATATCCGAGCGTGACCTTCGAGAGGTTGGTTCCCTGGTAGTTCGTAACATAGACGCCATGGAAGACGTCGGTCTCCGCGACGCCGAAGAACGGGCAGGAGACGACGGCAACATACCCTTGGGCCGAGAGCGCCTTGCCGCCCAGGATGGCGAGGACCGCAAGGGTTGTCAGGATGTAGCGCGCCGCCGGTTGCGACGGCAGGAGATGCTTTGAAGGCATAGCACTCGGCCCCTTTCCCGGCACGGCGGACGCCTGCCGCAGGGGCCGGTGCGGGACGAGGATGCGAGCCAGTCTCGCTCCAAGCCGGGAGGAGCCCCCCAGACGGCTGAACCGCGTTACCTGACTCAAATGCTATACCAGCATTACCCGATGCGCAAGCCCTTTCCGCAACCGCGCAACCGCCCACCGGGTCCACCGGCGACGCTCACCGGCGGGAGCGCGGTGGCGGCGCCAGCTGGTCGAGCAGCCGGCGCACTCTGCCGATCTCGTCGGCATTGATGGTGTGTTCCATCGCCGGATAGATCTGCTCGCTCACCTGGCCCCCCAGGGCCGCCAGGGTCCGCGCGCTCTCGTGCACGTACGGCAGCGGGATGTGCGGATCGCGATCGCTGCAACCGAGCAACACCGGCGTGCCGTCGAGGCCGCGAGCGCCTGGCCCCGCCAGGGAGACGCGCGGCGTGCCGGCTGGCCCGATGAGGGCACCCGAGAGCCCGACCAGGCCGCCGTAGCGCCGCGGCGCACGGGCGGCCAGCTCCAGCGCCAGGCAGGCGCCCTGCGAGAAGCCGAGCAGCACGGTGCGGTCGGCGCCGATGCCGGCGGCGTGGAGCCCCGCGAGCAGCTCGCCGAGCACCGCCAACCCCGACGACAGCCAGGGCTCGTTCTGGTCGAGCGGCGCCAGGAAGCGCGACGGATACCAGCTGCGCCCCGCCGCCTCGGGCGCCAGGTAGGCGAGGTCCGGCCGGTCGAGCTCGGGCACCAGGCCCAGGATGTCCTCGGCGCCGGCGCCTCGCCCATGGATCAGCACCACCGCCGCCGGCGCGGCGAAGGCCGGGGCGCCGGCGGTGAGCACCGGCTGCCCGGCATGCGGACCGCTCACCGTGCACCCGCGAGCACGAGCGGCGGCAGCCCAGCCTCGATCCGGGCGCGCGACGGCTCGAGCCATGGCGGCAGCTCGAGGCCGCTGCCGAGCCGGCCGGCGATCTCGTCGACGGTCATTCCCGGCGCGTCGGTCGCGATCTCGAGCAGCACGCCGCCGGGCTCGCGGAAATAGATCGAGTGGAAGTACCGGCGGTCCATGACCGGGCTGACGTGGCGGCCGCCCGCGATCAGGTCGCGATGCCATGCCTGCTGCTCGCGGTCACCGGCCACTCGCAGGGCGACGTGGTGCACCGTGCCGGCGGAGATCCGGCCGCGCGCCGCCGCGGGGTCCACGGCCAGGTCGAGCCGCGTGGCGCCGGGAGCGCCGATGGCGAAGCGGAAGCGCGAGCCGGCCTGCGCCGCGAGGCGAAAGCCCAAGGTGCCGGTCAACATCTCGGCAGTGCGCTCGGCGTCGCGCTCGAGCAGCGTCACGGCGAGCAGGCCGCGGATGGCGCGATCGGCCGGCACCGGCCCGCCCTCCCACGGCACACCGGGCGCCGGCCCGGCATGATCGACCAGCTCGAGCTCGAGGCCGTCCGGGTCGAACAGGCGCAGGACCTCCTCGTCGTCCTCGCCACCCTCGTCGGCGCCCCGCCGTCGCGGCTGGTCGTGGTCGGCGCCGGCGCGGCGCAGGCGCTCGCTCCAGAAGCCGAGCGAGCCCGCCGGCACCGAGAACGAGGTGACCGTCGCCTGGCCGGCCCCGAGCTGCCCGCGGCGGGCGTGTGGCCAGGGAAAGAAGGTCAACAGGGTACCGGGCCGCCCCAGCTCGTCGCCGTAGTAGAGATGGTAGGTGGCGGGATCGTCATAGTTGACGGTTTTCTTGACCAGCCGCAACCCGAGCACGCCGGTATAGAAATCGAGGTTTGCCTGCGGGTCGCCGGCCAGGGCGGTGACGTGATGGAGGCCGGTGATCGGCCGGTCCTGCCGGTCGATCGCCGGGACCTCCTGGACAGCCTGCGGTCCGCTCGTGGAGGTCGGGGAAGTCTCGGTGGCCATCGCTGCCTGCCTTTCTGTTGCCTGCCGCCTCACCTGATGCCTTGACGACATTCGTGATAACAAATAGGACTTCGTGCGGACGGCATTCCCCTGGTAACCACCAGCGGCGGCCGGCCGTCTCCGGGATAGGAGGATCTTTCCATGAGCTCGACTCGACGGCGCCGGGGACGTTTCCTGCCGGCGCTCGGCCGCGACGGCGCGACAGCGCTCCTGGCCGCAAGCACCACCATGGCCGGCCTGGCCCTGCTGGCCGGCGCCACCGCGCTGGCCGCGTCGCCGGCCGCCGCGAAACGCCCGAACCTGCAGGGGACCTGGAAGCTGAACCCGGAGCTGACCGCGCAGGTGAACAAGGACCAGGCGGGATCCGAGCCGGCGGAAGACAAGGAGAGCGGCGGCAAGGGGCACCACAAGCAGGGCGGCGGCGACTGGGGCGGCGGCGGGATGCCGGGCGGCGGGATGCCTGGCGACGGTCTGCCCGGCGGCGGCAAGGGGCACGGCAGCGGGACGCCGGCAGCCGCGGACGGCGGTCACGAGGGCGGCAGCGGGCAGGAACACCGGGGCGCCGCGTTCGACGCGCTGACCATCGCCCAGGCGGGCGACCAGCTCACCATCACCGATCACCTCGGGAGCTCGCTGGCCGTCAAGGCCGACGGCAGCAAGGTCCACGTCGCCGCCGCGCCCGGCGGTGCGGCGCAGGTCAAGGCGAGATGGGACGAGGAGGGTGCCCTGGCGGTCGAGGTCAAGCCCGACAAGGGGCCCAAGCGCACCGAGTCCTACCTGGTCTCGAACGACGGCAAGCACCTCTACCTGACAGTCACCACCGGCGGCGGGATGGGCGGCGCACAGCACGCGACTCTGCGCGCCTACGACCGGGCGCCGGACCCGCCGAACCCGCCGAACCCGCAGAACACCGACCCCGCTCCGGCCCCGCCGCCGGCCCAACCGCCGGGACCATAGGCAAAACCACCGGCCGCGGCTCACACGGTCGCGGGACGCTCGGGTAGCGGGGCGGGCGGCGCGGTCCGGCCGGGGAAGGCTTCCAGGGCATCGACGCGGCGGAGGTCGGGGAAGAGACGCATCCACAGGAGAGCCACGGCGATCGTGCCCAGCCCTCCCACCGCCACGGCGGGGACGGTGCCGAGCAGCGATGCGGTCACTCCGGACTCGAACTCGCCGAGCTGGTTCGAGGTGCCGATGAACATCCAGTTGACCGCGCTCACCCGCCCGCGCATCGCGTCCGGGGTGCCGAGCTGCACGAGGGAGGAGCGGATGACCACGCTGACCACGTCCGCGGCTCCCAGCACGAACAGGGAGGCGAGCGCCACGGCGAGCGAGGTGCTGAAGGCGAACACGATGGTGGCGAGGCCGAAGACCATCACCGCGCCGAACATCTTCGCCCCGACCCGGCGGCGCAGCGGCCGGCGCGACAGCAGCAGCGAGAGCGCCAGGGCGCCGGCCGCCGGCGCCGACCTCAGGGCCCCCAGCCCCCACGGACCGGTGTGCAGGATGTCGCGCGCATAGACCGGCAGCAGAGCGGTGGCGCCGCCCAGCAGCACCGCGAACAGATCGAGCGAGATGCTGCCCAGGATCACCGGGCGGCCGCGGATGAAGGCGACGCCCGAGAAGACCGACCGGAAGCCCGGCGGCTCGGCCAGCGCCGTGGGGGCATGCTGCCGGCGGATCCGCGTCGAAAAGACGCTCGCGGCGAGGAACAGGACGGCGGTGGTGGCATACGGCACCGTCGGCCCGGCGGCATAGAGCAGACCACCGACGGCCGGTCCGACGATGAAGGCCGCCTGGATGGCCGAGGCGGCGGCCGCGGCGGCCCGCGGGAATTGGCTGGCTTCGACCAGGCTGGGAAGCAGGGCCGACATGGCGGGGAACTCGAAGGCCCGCGTCCCGCCCAGCACCGCGACCGCCGCCAGGATGCCTGCCGGGTTCAGGTGCCCGGTGTAGGTGCTCACCGCCAGCAGGCCGGCGACGACGGCTTCGATCAGCTGGCAGCTCCGCGCCACCAACCGCCGGTCGTAGCGGTCGGCGACGTGCCCGGCGGCGAGCGCCAGGGTGATCATCGGCAGGAACTGGGCAAGCCCCACCATGCCGAGCTGAAACGTGCTGCGGCTCAGCGCATAGACCTGCCAGCCGACCGCCACCGACGAGATCTGCAGGGAAACCGCCGACAACACCCGCGCCGCCAGGAAGCGCGGCAGTTGTGAGCGGCCGGCGGTCACGTCCAGCGGAGTATAGTCGCGCTCGCCACAGGCGCTTCCACTCGCGCGGGAGGTCGGGGTGATGGCAGACGACGCGGACAGCGGGTCGCCGGGCGGCGCGGCGCTCGATCCCATCTTCAAGCCGCGCTCGCTGGCGGTGATCGGCGCCTCGCGGCGCCGCGACTCGATCGGCTTCGCGCTGCTCCACAACCTGATCGTCAACGAGTTCAACGGCGCCATCTACCCGATCAACCCGCACGCCGCGGCGCTGCACTCCTTGAAGTGCTACCCGTCGCTGGCAACCGTCCCCGATCCGATCGATCTGGCCGTGGTGGCGGTGCCACGCGACGCGGTCCAGCAGGCGGTCGAGGAGTGCGTGGTCAAGGGTGTTCGCGGCCTGGTGGTGATCACCGCCGGCTTCGGCGAGACCGGCGCCGAGGGCGCCGCGCGCGAGCGCCGGCTGCGCGACACGGTGCGCGCCGCGGGCATCCCGATGATCGGGCCCAACTGCATGGGGGTGATCAACACGGACCCGGAGGTGCGCCTCAACGCCACCTTTGCGCCGACCCCCGCACGGCCGGGCTCCTTCGGCTTCGTCAGCCAGTCCGGAGCGCTCGGCGTCGCCATCCTGAACGTGGCCCACGACCAGGGGATCGGCCTCACCCAGTTCGTGTCGATGGGCAACAAGGCCGACGTCTCCGGCAACGACCTGCTCGAGCTCTGGGAGGACGACCCCCAGACCCGGGTGATCGCCATGTACCTCGAGTCCTTCGGCAACCCTCGCCGGTTCACCGAGATCGCCAAGCGGGTGTCGCGCAAGAAGCCGATCCTGGTGGTGAAATCCGGCCGCACCGTGGAAGGCGCGCGCGCGGTCTTCGAGCCATACCGGCGCCATCGCCGGCACCGACCTGACGGTGTCCGCTTACCTCGGCCAGTGCGGCGTGCTGCGCGCCAACACCATCGAGGAGCTATTCGACGTCGGCCGCGCCCTGGCACGGGTGCCGCTGCCGGCCGGCGACCGGGTGGGCATCGTGACCAACGCCGGGGGGCCGGCCATCATGGCGACCGACGCCTGCGTCAACCTCGGGCTGCGGATGGCGCAGCTGGCGCCGGCGACGGTCGACGGCCTGCGGTCGTTCCTGCCCGTCGAGGCCAGCTTCGGCAACCCGGTGGACATGATCGCTTCCGCCGGCGCCGAGGCCTACGGCAGGACGCTGGCGGCGGTGCTCGACGACCCCGGCGTCGACCTGGCGATGGTGATCAACGTCACGCCGCTGCTGGCCGACCCGATCGACGTCCTGCGCGCCATCGCCGCCGCCGCCCACGGCCGCGCCAAGCCGACGCTGGCGGTGATCATGGCCACCGACGAGTTCTACGAGGCGATCAAGGCGGAGCGCGACCTGCCGCCGGTCTACCGCTTTCCGGAGTCGGCCGCCAACGCCCTGGCCATGCTGGCGCGCTACGCCGCCTGGCGGCGCCAGCCGGCCGAGGCCGAGGTCCCCGAGATCGCCGCCGACGACGCCGCGGTGGCGGCCATCCTGGCGAGCGCCGGCGAGGGCTATCTCGGGGCCGCCGAAGTCTTCCGGGTGCTCGAGCTCTACGGCATCCCGGTAGCCCGCTGGCGGCTTGCCGCCAGCCGCGAGGAGGCGCTGGTGGCGGCGGCGGCGATCGGCTACCCGGTCGTGGTCAAGGCGGTCGCCCGCGACCTGGTGCACAAGACCGAGGCCGGGGCGGTACGGCTCGACCTGCGCGACGCGGCGGAGGTCGCCGCCGCGCTCGCCGCGATGCAGGAGGCGGTGGAGCGGGCCGGGCACCGCTGCGAGGGCTTCCTGGTGCAGGAGATGGGACGGGGCGGTCACGAGGTGATCTTCGGCCTCACCAACGACCCGCGTTTCGGACCGCTGCTGATGTTCGGGCTCGGCGGCAAGTACGTGGAGGTGTTCCAGGACGTGCGCTTCGGGGTGCTGCCGTTGGCCGCCCACGAGGCCCGCGACATGGTGTTGGGCATCCGCGGGTTCAAGCTGCTGAGCGGGTTCCGCGGCGAGGCGGGGGCGGACCTCGACCTGCTCGCCGAGGTGCTGCTGCGCATCGCCCAGCTCGCCAGCCGCCATCCCGGCATCCTCGAGCTGGACATCAACCCGTTCCTCGCCGCCGCCGACCGCCGGGCGGCGAAGGCGCTGGACGCCCGCATTCGCGTCGGCAAGCCGGCCTGAAGCCGTAGCCTGGCCGGCCCTGGCCCGAGCTTCGAGCGCAGCTCCAGTCTGAGCCTAGGCCTGGCTCGGCGGGTAGCCCAGGCCGCGCAGGGCGCCGGCGATCTCGGGCAGGATCGCCGGATCGTCGATGGTGGCCGGGACTCGGAGCTCCCGCCCGTCGGCGATCTGCTTCATCGTCCCGCGGAGGATCTTTCCCGACCGCGTCTTGGGCAGGCGCTTGACGACCAGCGCCGCCCGGAACGACGCCACCGGACCGATGTGATCGCGCACGCGCTGCACCAGCTCGGCGACGACCTCGGCGTCTTGCCGCTCGACCCCGGACTTCAGCACCACGAAGCCCATCGGCACCTCTCCCTTGAGTGGGTCGGCGACGCCGATCACCGCGCACTC
Source organism: uncultured Acidobacteriota bacterium (assembly GCA_963732005.1). Taxonomy (GTDB): domain Bacteria; phylum Acidobacteriota; class Thermoanaerobaculia; order Multivoradales; family UBA5704; genus JASLEW01. Next base: position 148,984 of record CAVSXT010000005.1, on the reverse strand, counting down.
GGCGACGTCGGGGTGGCCTGCCAGCACCTCCTCGACGCCGCCGGTGGAGAGGCGATGGCCGGCGACGTTGATGATGTCGTCGGTGCGCCCCATCACGTACAGGTAGCCGTCCTCGTCGAGGTAGCCGGCGTCGGCGGTTTTGTAGTAGCCGGGGAACTGGGCGAGGTATGACTTCACGAACCCCTCGTCGTTGTTCCACAGCGTCGGCAGGCAGCCCGGCGGCAGCGGCAGCTTCAGCACGATGTTGCCGATGGTGCCCGGCGCGACCGGCCGGCACTCCTCGTCCACCACTTCCACCTGGTAGCCGGGGACCACCTTGGTCGGCGATCCGTACTTGACCGGCAGCGCGCCGAGGCCCACGCAGTTGGCGCCGATCGCCCAGCCGGTCTCGGTCTGCCACCAGTGGTCGAGCGCCGGCCGGTGGAGATGGTCCTCCGCCCAGTGCAGGGTGTCGGGATCGGCCCGTTCCCCGGCCAGGAACAGGGTGCGGAAACGGCTCAGGTCGTAGCGCTTGATGTGCTCGCCGTGGGGGTCTTCCTTCTTGATGGCGCGGAAGGCGGTGGGCGCGGTGAACATCACCGCCGCGCCATGCTGGCTGATCACGCGCCAGAACGCCCCCGGGTCCGGGGTGCCGACCGGCTTGCCTTCGTAGAGGATGGTCGTGCAACCGTGCAGCAGCGGCGCGTAGACGATGTAGGAATGCCCGACCACCCAGCCGACGTCCGAAGCCGCCCAGTAGACCTCGCCCGGCTCGACCCCGTAGACGTTCTTCATCGACCACTTGAGGGCCACCATGTGGCCGCCGTTGTCGCGCACCACCCCCTTGGGGACGCCGGTGGTGCCCGAGGTGTAGAGGATGTAGAGTGGATCGGTGGCGGCCACCGGCACCCAGTCCGCCGGCTGCGCCGCCGCCATGGCGCGCTGCCAGTCCAGGTCGCGGCCGGGGACCAGGGGGGCCTCGAGCATCGGCCGCTGCAGGACGAGGCTGTGCTCCGGCTTGCTCCGGGCGAGCCGGATCGCCTCGTCGAGCAGCGCCTTGTACGGCACCACCCGGCCGGGCTCCAGGCCGCACGATGCCGAGATGACCAGCTTCGGTTTCGCGTCGTCGATCCGCGTCGCCAGCTCGGGCGACGCGAAGCCGCCAAAGACCACCGAATGGATGGCGCCGATGCGCGCGCAGGCGAGCATCGCCATCACCGTCTCGGGCACCATCGGCATGTAGATGATGACCCGGTCGCCCCTGGCGACGCCCAGGGCGCGGAGGGCGCCGGCGCAGCGCGCCGTCGCGTCGCGCAGCTCGGCGTAGGTGAAGGTCGCGAGCTCGCCGGCCAGCGGCGAATCGTAGATCAGGGCCGGCTGGGCGCCGCGCCCCTCCTCGACGTGACGGTCGAGGGCGTTGTAGCAGGTGTTGGTCTCGCCGCCGCTGAACCAGCGGTAGAACGGTGGACGGCTGGCGTCGAGCACCCGCGACCACGGCTTGGTCCAGCGGATGTCCCCGGCCGCTTCGCCCCAGAAGCCCTCCGGGTCCGCCAGCGAGCGCCTGTAGGCTTCATGGTAGCGGCTTGCCATGCCGTCCTCCCCCGCCGCGCGGGAGCCTGCCGCGATCGGCACCGACGGCGCCGATCGCGGCCGGCGATGCCGTCAGGCCGGCGCTCAGCTCGGGTTCTTGAGCTCGACGAGGATCACGTGGACCGTGGTGGTGCCGATGTTCTCGGACCAGTGAGTAAGCGCATCGCGGTAGAGGACGTCGCCGGTCTTGAGCTCCGCCTCATTGGTCTTGCCGTCGGCGGTATGGTTGCGGATCTTGCCGCCGGAGACGACGTAGGTCACGTAGGCCGGGTGCGAGTGCATCTGCTCCTTGTCGCCCGGCTGCAGCACCGATTCCAGCACCCGCACGTGGGGGTTGTCGAGCTTGACCTTGACCATCTTCGCATTGACCACGGCGGGATCCTGGGCCGGCGCCATCTTCGCTCCGGCCACCGCCAGCAGCCCACCGGCCACCACCACCGCCAACAGCACCTTGAGCCTCTGCATCGCCGTTCTCCTTTTTTGCGAGTGGAACGCCGCACCGGCGGCCCGGTGATCTTACACGCGCCGGCGACCGGCGCGTGTAAGATCACCGGTCTCGGCCGGCGCCGCTCATCGCGCGCCGGGCGGGAACCGCGCCGCCACCACCATGGCCGCTCCGATCACCGCATAGAGCCCGCGATAGCGCGCCTGAAAGCCTCGGACGGCCTCGCCGCTCAAGCCTGCCGCCATCGTCTGCATCGACCAGCGGAGGTGCAGGAGATAGAGCGGGAGGAGGCACGCCAGCCAGCCCGCGATGACGCCGCCGGCCGCCAGCACCGCCAGCTGTGCGTAGGCGCAGGTGAACACGACGAGGCCGGCGAGGAAGGTGGGCGTCTTGCCGAAGGTCGCCGCGTTGGTCCTGATCCCGTTGCGCAAATCGCCGTCGAAGTCCCGCACCTCCTGGTTGAGGTGTCCGGCGGCGAAGACCAGGCCGAAGAAGAGGGCCAGGGCCAGGCCGCGACCGTCGATCTCCCGGAACAGCGAGTAGCCCAGCAGGAAATGCAGCAAGCCCCCGCCGAGATGGAGGGCCGAGCCGAGCAGCGGGACACCCTTGGCCGGAGACGCGGGCCGCGAGTAGAAAAAGCTCAGGGCGGCGATGGCCAGGGCGAGCGCCAGCGGCCGCGCCCCGAGCAGGCTGAACAGCGCCAGGCTGAGCGCCAGCAGGGCGATCCAGAGCTGGTGGATGACCTCCCGGCTGATGCCCTTGGTCGCGAAGACGCCCGCGACCTTGCTGTCGTCGTTGAGGTCGGCGTCCACCCCGGCCCAGTCGTTGAGCACGAAGATGTGCGCGACGAGCAGGAGGCTGGCGGCGGCGAAGACCAGCAGGACCCCCAGCCGATCCGGGCTCGCCTGCCCCATCGCAAAGGCGGCGCCGAGCAGCGGCGAGCCCTGCAGCACGAGGATCTCGCGATAGCGAATGCACGAGAGGTACCGGCGAACGAGCGCGGCCGAGCTCGCGACGCCGCCCCTCGGGGCTTCAAGAGCTTGCTGTTCTGCCGCCATGGTGCGCATTCTCCCAGAACAGCCTGAGCCAGAGCGCGTACCCGAAATCTTCCGACCAGTAGAACCGCGGCGTTCTGGCGCTGAAGTCGTTGTGATAGAGGAGCGGCGGCGTCCGACGGACACGGGAGAACCCATTCTCTGCCAGGCTGCTCAGCACCGCCAGCGTTTCGGCGGGCGCGGGGAGGGGTCCAACCGGGCTCCGCAGCCGCTCGAGCAGCCGGCCGGCGGCGAGCCAGATCTCCTGACCGGCGACGGTCGTCCGCAGCCGCGCCTCGGGAAGGCGCAGCGGACAGCCGGCCGCACCGAGGTCGGCTTGCCGCAGGAGCGGCACCAGCGGGGCGGCCCGATAGTAGACCCAGAGCCGGTCGTCTCCCAGCGCCTGCCCGAGAGCACCGAGAGCGCCGCACAGCGCCTTAGCGGCCGGCGGATCCGCCTGCGCCAGCAGCAGGTAGACGTGCATCTGGATGCCGACGTCGGTCGGGTTCGGGTCCTTCCCCGGATCGATGCACTGGTAGCGCTCGGGCGGCGCCAGCCACGTCCGGTAGAGACCGTCGCGGGTGCGGTACTGAGCGAGGACCGCCAAGGCGTGCGGCAGCAGTGTCCGGCGGTCGCCGCCGGCCAGCCTCCAGGCGAGCGCGGTGTCGTCCGCGTCGGGAGTGATCGCGCAGCCGAGGGCGGGGATGGTCGGTCCGTCGGGGCGGCCGTGGTAGCGCACCAGCCCGCTCGCCTCGATCTGCTCGCCGAGATGAGCGCGTGCCCGCGCCAGGCGGGTCGCGGTCGGGTCGCCGGCGCCCGCGGCCGCCGCCACCGGGTCCAGCAGGTCGACCATCATCGCGGTGAGGAAGGTGTTCATCTCCTGCCGCTGCCGCTCGAAACGCGGCACCGCGGTGTAAGCGGTGAGCCAGAACCCCGCCGGCTGCTGGTGCGAGCCGAGCAGCGCCGCCGCCTGCCGGGCGGCACCCTCGAGGCTAGCGAGACCGCCGGTGGCGGCGACGACCGTGAGCTGCCATTCCGCCACCGGTACGGCCCTGGCGCCTGCCTGGCCCCGCGCTGCCGCGGCGAGGACGTGCGTTCCGGGCCTGACGCCGCCGGTCGCGAGCGCGATGCGCCAACCTGCCGCGCCCGTCTCGTGGCGGGAGGCGATGACGTCGGGGCGAGTGAAGAACGTAGTGGTCGCCCCCGCCGGCCGGCCGTCCAGGGTGACCTCGACGACGGCCGGAGAATGGCCTTCGACCAGCGCCCAGCCCTCGACGGACAGCGGCGTGCCGGAAGTGACGGCCGCCGCGACCGGGCGGCCGCCGGCCGACAAGAGATCGATGCTGCCGACCACCCCGTACCCATCGCCCCAGGGGAGGAACGCCGGATCGAAAGGCGCCCGGTCGTGGTGCAGCTCGCCGATGAATTGGGCGTTGCTGGGAACCCAGGCCGGCAGCATCTCGCCGGGGCCGCCGCGGGGCGTGGCGAGAACCGCCGCGTCGTTCGCTCCCGTGTACCAGAAGGCGCCCACCGCCTGGATCGCCGTCGCAGCGCCGACCGCCAGCACGAAGGCCAGGCGGCTCGCGCCGCGCAGGGTGGCGAGCGCCGGCGGCAGCATCCAGACCAGGAGCGGCAGGAGGTCGGTGAGCCAGCGCGGGCCGAACGAGTCGCCGGCCCGCCAATCGGCCTTCGCGTAAAGCAGCACCAGGGCGAGCGCGCCGACGCCGGCCGCCAGGGTCAAGGCGCGGGCGCCACGGTCGCGCAGACCCTGCCGGAAGGCGGTGGGAGCCAGCAGCAGGAACGGCGAGAAGACGAGCAGGCCGCGAGCCGGGCTCAGCAGCAGTCCCGCGGCGCCGGCCAGCAGGCCGAAGCGGAAGAAGCCTCCATGGTGGGGTATGCCGTAGGCGCCGAAGAGGTTGCCTGCCGCCGCCAGGTTGTAGCTGACGACCAGGCCGAGAGGAACGGCCACCCCCGCCGCCAGCCAGGGCGCCGCCCGGCGCCCGGCCCAGCGCAGGCCGTAGAGACCGAGCGCCGCCGCCAGCAGGGCGTCGGGAGGGCGATTGCCGGCGATGAGGCCGCAGAGGACCCCGGCCGCCAACGCGCGGCCGGGCGTGCACGGACCGGTGAGCAGCAGCATCAAGCCGATCAGCAGCAGCTCGGCCATGCCATGCTGCCAGAGCGCCTGGCTGCCGATCATCCAGGTGTCGGTACCGAAGGCGAAGGCGAGGGTGAGCAGCAGGGCGTCGCCGCGCGGGGCCCGCCGCCGCAGGAGCAGGTAGAGGAGCGCCGCCGCCGCCGCCGCCACTAGCGAGGCGGTCAGCTTCTCCATCACAATCGCCACCCGCATCAGGCGTTGCTCGGTCCAGCCGCGCAGCTGCAAGTAGCCGACCGCCGGGGCATAGAGTGGCGCCACCAGCAGCGGCAGCACCACCGGGTACAGCGACACCCAGTGGCCGGCGCGGCCGGGCTGGATCCAATAGTGATCGGCGTAGCCCTCTCGCGTCAGCTCCCGGATGGGGTCGAGCAGCACGGTGCCGTAGCGCCAGATGCCGAACGGCAGATAGCGTGCCGGCAGGGTGTCGCCGGCGCCGATCTGCCGCAGGTTGGCGTTGTAGACCAGCAGGCAGAGCAGCCCGATCAAGAGACCGGCGCGAAGGTCGCGACGGCCCGGCACCGGCTCGCGGCCACCGGCCGGCAGAGCTTCCCCACGCGCCTGAGGCCGCGCATCCAAGGTCGGGACTGTCGATGAAGCGGTGCTCACTGTCCTCCGGCGTTCCGGCACACCGCTGCCCCGGCACCCCGGCGCCTCCGGCAAGCAGGCCGTTCGTACCGCGGAGTCTACGGTACCTCGAACCTTTGAGCGCAGCGCGCGTAGTATCCGACATGGCCGCGCCATCTTCCGGCCCACCGCCACGGCCCAGCTGGCAGCGGCGGCCGGCCCGTCTCCGGCTGCTGCCGGTCGCGGTCGTGCTCGCCTCCCTGGCGTGGGCCTGCCGCGCCGCCCCCGATCCGCTGGCCTCCGATCTCGACCGCTGGTCCGCGCTGCTGCGGCGCCGCGCCGCGGCCGACCCGGCCTGGGGGCCGCTCGGGCAGGCCGGCCAGCCCGGGCTGGCCGGCGTCCGCGAGGCATTGGGCGACGGCCGGCGCCTGCTGGCGCTGGAACGCCTCGCCGCCGTGAGGCTGAAGCTCGAGACCGCCTCCTACGTGCGGGAGCGCCCGGCCGTCCAGCTGCGCGACGGCCCCGCCTTCACCGCCGAATGGGCACGGATGGGGACGGTGCTGCGCGACGATCTCGGCAAGCCGTCCGCCGCCGCGCTGGCGGGCGTGCGCCCCGCGGCCGTGCGCGCCATGGCCGAGGCGGCGCTGCCGCAGGTGCGCGGCTACTACGAGGCGAGCCTCGACTACGGGCGCAGCACCACCCTGCAGGACGGGCTGTCGTACCTGGGCCAAGCGGCGGCGCTGCGCGACTTCGTTGCGTTCTGCGGCACGCTCGGCGACTCCTTTCCCCGCCGCCGCGAGCCGCCGCTGCGCCCGCTCGACGGCGAGATCGAGGCGCTGGAGAGCGAGACCCTCGCCGCCTACCGGCCGCCGGCCGCGCTCGCGCGGCATGGCGAGTTCATCGGCGTCAGCTCGCTGCTCAAGGAGGCCCGCGAGCTGAACGCGGCGGGTTTGCTGCATGGCGCCCTGCTGCGCTACCTGCAGGCGGCGCTCACCGCGCGCAGGCTGCGCGCCTCGCCGCCGGTCCCCACACAGGCAGCCATGGCCGGCCGGCTGCGTGCGCTCGACGCCGGGCTCGGAGCGGGCGCCGCCGGCGAGATCGACCACACCATCGGCCGGCTGTTCTTCGAGACCGCCCGGGCGCACCTGGCGCGCGGCACGCCCGGCGACCTGGCGATCGCGGCGGCGATCGCCGGCGACGTGCTGCCGCGCTACCTGGCGGCCCTGGGTCCCGCCCGGCCGGCGCCGCCGCGGCCGCCGGCGGCAGCGGTGACGGTCACCCTGGTGCGCTGGCCCTATACCTGAAACCTCTCGGATCCAGCAGGTCTGCTGGCTCAAAGCGTGGTCAAGGAGTTTGGCGGCAGGGCGCGATTCGTCGCCGAGAACTACGGCGACTCGCAGCTGGCCCGGCGCTTCGGCGTCAAGCGGTACCCCGCGATCTTCGTCGACGACGTGCTGGTGGCGACGCCCAAGGACTTTGGTTTCTACGGCGCGGCCGAGGGCGGCGGCGGTGGACGCTACGCGTCGTTCCCGAGCGCCGCGGGCGAGGAGCGATTCCGGTCGGACCTCGCGCAGATGATCGCGCTGGTCCTGGCCGGCCGGAAGGATGCCGCGCGGCAGCGAAGCTCGCCCATCGCGGCAGGCGGCATCGCCGCGCTGCCCGCGCTCGACCTGGTCGCGATCGACGGCCGGCGCGTCACCCGCCGCGACCTCCTCGGGCAGGTCGTGGTGATGGATCTCTGGGCGACCTGGTGCCCGCCCTGCCGCAGCACCCTGCCCTGGCTGGGCGAGGTCAAGAAGCTCTACGGCGGCCGCCTGGCGGTGCTGGCGGTGGCGGCGGAGTCCGACGAGGCACAGGTCCGCCAGCTGGCCGGTGGCCTGCGGCTGCCGTTCGTCTGGGCGATGGGCACGCCGGCGCTGTTCCGCTCGCTCGGCGACCTCACCGCCCTGCCGACGCTGCTGCTGTTCGATCGCGACGGTAGCACCGCCGCGACCTTTTACGGCGCGCCTCCCGGCCTGCACGCCGAGGTCGAGACGAAGCTCGCTTCGCTCCTCGCCGATCGCCGCTGATGCCGCGGCGAGCCGCTCTACCCGCCGTTCGCCAAGCGCTCCCGCAGGTGCGCGGCGAGGAGGTGGACCCGCGGCTCCTGCAGCAGGGTGTAGTGATCGCCCGCGATCTCCAGCACCTCGATGGGACCCTTGGCGAGGGCGCTCCAACCCAGGTCCGGCGCGGGGGCGGCGGTGCCGGCCGCGGGCGGGCTCATCGCCCGGAAGAGGGTCAGCGGGACGGCGGTGGCGCCTCCCCGGTAGCGCTCCAGGCGGCCATAGTTGGCGTCGAAGACGGCGAAGCGGCGGGCGAGCTCGGCGGCGTCGAGGCCCAGCGGCACGCCGAGCCTCTCGGCCTCGACCGGCAGCGCGGCAAGGGCCTCCGCGGTCTCGAGCCGGGTGAGATCGATCGCCACCGCGGCGACGTCCAGCCGCAGCAGCCGGGCCAGGTCCGCGGCGAAGAGCGCGACGCGCGCGCCACCGCCAAGACCGTCGCCGCCGGCGCCGTTGCCGTCGGCGTCATCGCGCGGTGCGGCGGCATCGATCAGCGCCAGCAGCTCCACCCGCTCGCCGGCGCCCTCCAGCTGCCGGGCCATCTCGAAGGCGACCACTCCTCCCATCGACCAGCCGGCCAGGGCGTAGGGTCCGGCGGGCTGGGCCTCGCGCAGACAGCCCACGTAGTGCTGCGCCATCTCTTCGATCGTCGCCCAGGGGGCCTCGCCGTCGCGATCGGGCACCTGCAGGGCGTGGACCGCCCGCTCGCCGGTCAGGTGGCGGGCGAGGTGCGCGTAGCAGAGGACGTCGCCGCCGATCGGGTGCACGCAGTAGAGCGCTCTCAGCCGCCGCCGGCGTCATCTCCGTCATCTCCACCAAGGCGGCGCGCCGGACAGGCGCGGCGCCGCCCCGCAGGAGGGCGGCCAACCCCTCGACGGTCGGGTGCCGCAGCACCGCCGCCGTCGGCAGGCTGCGGTCGAAGGCGCCCTGCAGGCGCGCCATCAGCTGCACGGCGAGGAGCGAGTGGCCGCCGAGCTCGAAGAAATCGTCGCGCACGCCGATCGGCCGGCCACTGCCCAGAAGCTCCTCCCAGATGCCGGCCAGCCGCAGCTCCAGCGCGTCGCGCGGCGCCAGGTAGTCGCCGCCGAGCTCCTCGCGGCCCGGGGCCGGCGCCGGCAGCGCCGGCCGGTCGATCTTGTCGTTGGCGTTGAGCGGCAGGCGGTCGAGGAAGACGAAGGCCGCCGGCACCATGTAGGTGGGCAACCGCTCGCGCAGGAAACGCCGCAGCTCCGCGGGCGCCGGCTGGACCCCGTCACCGGCGACGACGTAGGCGGCCAGGAAGGCGTCGCCCCGGGCATCCTCGCGCACCGCCACCACCGCCTGCCGAACGGCCGGATGGCGGCAGAGCGCCAGCTCGACCTCGCCGGGCTCGACGCGAAAGCCGCGGATCTTCACCTGGTCGTCACCGCGACCGCGGAACTCGAGGCTGCCGTCCGCTCGGTGCACCGCGAGGTCGCCGGTACGGTACATCCGCGCCCCCGCGACGCCGCTCCAGGGATCGGGCAGGAAGCTCGCCGCCGTGAGGTCGGGCCGGCCCTGGTAACCGCGCGCCACGCCGGCGCCCGCCGCGAAGAGGGCGCCGGCGGTGCCGGCGGGCACCGGCATCAGGTCGCCGTCGAGCAGGTAGATGCGGTCGTTGGCGACCGGCCGGCCGATCGGCACCTCGCGCCCACCGCGCTCGCCGCCCCCGGCCAGCCCTTCGCCTCGCTCGAGGCGGGCGGACGCACAGATCACCGTCACCTCGGTCGGGCCGTAGCTGTTGATCAGCTCGACGCCGCGGAAACCGCGAGCCAACCAGCGCTCGACGTGCTCGGGGCGCGCCTTCTCGCCGCCGATCTCGATCAACCGCAGGCCGGCGGGCAGCCGCACCTCGGGATCGGCGACCGCCGCCGCGAGCTCGTGCCAGTAGGCGGTTGGCAGCACCGCCACCGTCACTCCGAGGTCACCCAGCGCTTCCAGGAAGCGGCGCGGCGAGCCCACCATCTCCTCGTCGCGCAGCGCCAGAGAGGCGCCGGCGAGCAGCATGCCGAAGATCTCCTCGACGCTGGCGTCGAAGCTCGGCGCCGCGAACTGCAAGGCGCGATCGGCCTCGCCGAGGCCGAAGTAGCGGGCGATGCCGGTTGCGAAGTTGACCACCGCGGCGTGCGGGACCAGGACGCCCTTGGGCACGCCGGTCGATCCCGAGGTATAGATGACGTAGGCGAGGTGGCCGTTTCCGAGAGCGCCGCCGGCCGGGCTGACGGCCGTTTCCAAAACCGAGACGGCGGCCGGTCCGAGCTCGGGAAGGGCGTCGAGATCGACCACCACCGGCCCGCCGCCGTCGCCGCCAAAATTGCGCGCCAGCGCCGCGCGGGTGACCAGGATCCTGGCGCCGCAATCCGCCAGGATGTGCTGCAGCCGGCCCGCCGGCGCCTCCGGGTCCAGCGGCACGTAGGCGGCGCCGGACTCGAGAATCGCCAGCATGGCCACGACCATCTCCGGCGAGCGCTCGACCAGCAGGCCGACCCGGACCTCCGGGCCGGCGCCCAGCGCACGCAGGTGGCACGCCAGCCGGCCGGCCCGCCGGCGCAGCTCGCCGTAGGTGAGCACCGCGTCGCGGGTCACCACCGCCGCGGCGTCAGGGCGGGCCGCCGCTTGCAGGTCGAACAGCTCGTGCAACGCCAACCCGGGAACCTTGCCCGCGGTGTCGTTCCATTCCCGCACCAGCTGCTGGAGCTCGGCCGGCGTGGTGAGCCGCACCTCCTCGTGCCGCCCCTCGGGGCTGGCGATCATGGCATCCAGCGCCGCCGTGTAGCGGCCGGCGACGCTGTCCATCTGCCAGGGGGCGAAGCGGCCGGTGGCGAACTGCAGGCTGAGGGTGAGCCGCGAGCTCGCCGCGTCGAGCGAGAAGTCGGTCGTCATGGGCAGCTCGATGTCCGCCACGCCGGTGCCGCCCAGCGGTCGCATCTCGGCGCCCTCGAGGCTGCGCAGGACATGGAAATGGGTGAAGTTGAAGCCGGTCTCGAAGAGCGCCTCCCCGCCGGCGCCGCCGGCCGCCCGGCGCACCTCCGCCATGGGGAAGCGGTGGTAGGGCAGGAGCTCCCTCTCCGCCTCGGCGGTGCGATGGACGAGATCCAGCCAGCTGCCAGGGGCGACCCGCAGGCGCAGCGGCAGAGTGTTGAGGAACAGGCCGAGCACGCGCTCGCCGTCCCGGACCTCCGGCCGGCCGTTGACCACCAGGCCGCTCACCAGGTCGGCCTCGCCGGTGATGGCGGCCAGCACCCGGAAATGGACCGCCAGCAGGACGCTGCGCAACGCCACTCCGCTCGCCGCGGCCAGACGCTTGAGCGCCAGGGTGCGTTCCGTTCCCAGGTCGAAATGGAGATCGCGCACCTCCCAGGCCGCGGCGTCGGCGTCCTCCGGCGCCACCACCGTCGCCGGCGCGGCCGGCAGGCGCGGGCGGGGGGCGCCAGCCAGCCGCCGCGCCCAGAACCGCCTGGCCTCGTCGCCGGCCTCCCCGGCGAGGGCGCGACGCTCCAGGGCCACGTAGTCGCGGAAGGCGGCGGCCGGCGGCGGCGGCAGCGGCGACAGGTCCAGGCGCAGCTGGCGGCGGTAGATCTGGAACAGCTCGGCGATCATGCTGGCGACGCTCCAGCCATCGAGGATCGCGTGGTGCTCCGCCCAGGTGAGCTGGAACTCTGCCGCCGTCAGCAGGTGCACGCGGAAGCGCAGGAGGGGGGCGGCCGAGCCGTCGAACCTGTCGCGCCGCTCGGCAGCGAAGGCGGCGGCCAGACGGCGCTCCTGTACTGCCGCCGGGAGGCCGCGCAGGTCCTCGACCGCCAGCGGTGCCGCGACGCGCGGGTGGACCAGCTGCAGGGGCACGCTGTAGCGGCGGAGGTCGAAGGAGGTGCGCAGCACCGGATGCCGCCCGAGCAGCTGCGCGATGGCGCCGCGCAGCGCCGCCCCGTCGAAGACGCCCGCCAGCCGGTAGCTGCTGACGTTGTGGTACAGCGTCGACTCGGCGCTCCAGGAGCTGTGGAAGAGCATGCCGGTCTGCAGCTCGGTCAACGGGAAGGCATCCTCGAGGCCCGCGGGCAGCGCCGCACGATCGGCCGGCGAGAGCAGCGCGAACGGCGCCGGCGCCGCGGCGCCGTCCTGCTGCCCGGATCCCAGGCGGCAGGCCAGCTCCCGTACCGTCTGGTGCTCGAACAGCTGCGGCAGCGTGAAGTGGAGGCCGCGGGCGGCGGCCAGACCGCGCAGCCGCAGACTCAGGATGGAATCGCCGCCGATGCTGAAGAAGCGGTCGTCGATGCCCACCCGGTCGAGGCCGAGGACCTGCTCCCAGATCTCGACCAGCGCCGCTTCGGCATCGTTGCGCGGCGCCTGGTAGTCGCGCGATTCCTCGCGCCGGCCGGCGGCGAGCGCCAGCAGGGCCTTGCGGTCCACCTTGCCGTGGGCGGTCAGCGGCAGGGCGGCGAGCAGCACGAAGGCCGCCGGCACCATGTAGTCCGGCAGCGCGGCCGCGAGCCGGTCGCGCAGCTCGGGGACGCCGGGCTCCTCGCCCGGCCGCGGCACCACGTAGGCGACCAGCCGGCGCCCCCCGCCTTCGTCCTCGCGCGCCAGCACCACCGCCTCCTGCACCCGCGAGTCGGCGGCGAGCGCCAACTGGATCTCCTGCAGCTCGATGCGGAAGCCGCGGATCTTGACCTGATGGTCGAGCCGGCCCAGGTAGTCGAGGCTGCCGTCAGGCAGGTGACGCGCCAGGTCGCCGGTGCGGTAAAGGCGCGCGCCGGGCAGGGTCGCGAAGGGGTCGGGCACGAACCTCTCGGCGGTCAGCTCCGGACGGCCGAGGTAGCCGCGCGCCAGACCGGCGCCGCCGATGCACAGCTCGCCGGCGACGCCGATCGGCGCCGGCTGGCAGGCGCCGTCGAGGACGTGGGCGGAGAGGTCGGCGAGCGCCCGGCCGATGACGCTGGCGCGCCCCGCCTGGGCATCCGCCGCCGCCAGCGGCCGCCAGGTCACGTGCACGGTGGTCTCGGTGATGCCGTACATGTTGACCAGCAGCGGCCGGCGGTCGCCGTAGCGGCGGAACCATGGGGCCAGGCGGAAGGGCTCCAGCGCCTCGCCGCCGAAGATCACCAGCCGCAGGTCGGCGAGGCCGCCGGGCGCCGCGGCCTCCTCGTCGGCGCGCTGCAGCTGGGCGAAGGCCGACGGCGTCTGGTTGAGCACCGTCACCCGCTCGGCGGCGAGCAGCTCGCGCCAGGCTTCCGGCGTGCGGCTCACGGCGTATGGCACCACCACCAGGCGGCCGCCGTAGAGCAACGCTCCCCAGAGCTCCCACACCGAGAAATCGAAGGCATAGGAATGGAAGAGCGTCCAGACGTCGTCCGGCCCGAAGCGGAAGCTGGGCCAGGTGGCGGCGAAGAGGCGCGTCACGTTGGCGTGGCTGATCAGCACTCCCTTGGGGCGGCCGGTGGACCCGGAGGTATAGATGACGTAGGCGAGATTGGCGCTCCCGGCCAGGCGCGGCAGGTTCCTCGCCGGCCGGCGCGCGAGATCCGGCGCTTCGGCGTCGAGCCGCACGGCGAGCTTGGCCGCGGGCGGCAGGTCGGCCAGCGCCGCGGATGTCCCCACCACCACCCGGGCGCCGGCATCGGCGGCGAGGAACGCTCGCCGCTCGCGCGGATAGCTCGGGTCGAGCGGGAGGTAGGCGCCGCCGGCCTTGACGATGCCCAGGATCCCGACGACCAGGTCGAGCGAGCGCTCGACGCAGAGGCCGACCCGCTCGTCGGCGCCGACGCCCAGCTCGCGCAGCCGGTGGGCAAGCTGGTTGGCGCGGCGGTTCAGCTCGGCGTAGGTCAGGCCGCTCCCCACGCAGCGGACCGCCGGCGCGCCGGGAGCGCGCCGCACCTGCGCCTCGAACAGCTCCACCAGGGTGGCGCCGCCGCGCGGCTCGCGAGCGGGCGCCACCGCCGCGCTCCACTCCCACAGCAGCTGGTGGCGCTCGGCGGCCGCGAGCAGCGGCAGCTCCGTCACCGGCTCATCCGGCCGCAGCAACGCCGCCGCCAGCAGCGTCTCCAGGCGGCGGGCGTGCCGGCGCACGGTGGCGGCGTCGAAGAGGTCGCGGTCGAACTCGAAGCTGCCGGCGATGGCTCCATCTCTCGCCGCCAGGGAGAGGGTCAGATCGAACTTGGCCGTCTGCGCCGGCAGCTCGACGACGCTGCAAGCCAGCTCCGGCAGGTCGAGGGTCTCGTCGCTGGCGTTCTGCAGCACGAACATGACCTGGAAGAGCGGCGAGTGCCGCAGATCGCGCCCGGGCGACGCCTCGTCGACGAGCCGCTCGAACGGCAGGTCCTGGTGCGCATAGGCGCCCAGCGCGACCTCCCGCACTCGCTGCAGCAGGGAATGGAAGCTCGGCGCACCGCCGAGATCGATGCGCAGCACCAGGGTGTTGACGAAGAAGCCGATGAGATCTTCGATCTCCCGGCGGTTGCGGTTCGCGATCGGCGTGCCGAGCAGCACGTCCTCCTGGTTGGCCGAGCGCCCGAGCAGCAGTGCGAAAGCCGCCGCCAGCGTCATGAACGGCGTGGTCCCCTGGCTGCGGCTCGACGCCGCCACCTGGCGTGAAAGCTCGTCCGGCAGCCGCACCGGCAGGCTACCGCCCCGCCGGCTCGCCGTCGCCGGGCGCGGGCGGTCGGCAGGCAGGTCGAGGCGGCTGGGTGCCCCATCGAGCTGGCCCCGCCAGTAGGCGAGCTGGGCCTCCAGCACCTCGCCGCGCAGCCACGCGCGCTGCCAGCAGGCGAAGTCGGCATACTGGATCGGCAGCCTGGCGAGTCCCGGCGGCGCCGCCTCCGGCGGGCTCGCCGCGCGCGCCCCCGTCGCCGGCATACCGGCCTCGCGCGCGCCCCTCGCCGGCCCGGCCGAGAAGGCGCGGTAATAGGCGCCCACCTCGCGCAGCAGGACGCCGATCGACCAGCCGTCGGAGACGATGTGATGCATCGTCCCCAGGAGCAGGTGCTCGCCGGCGCCCAGGCGCACCAGGGTGACGCGCAGCAGCGGCGCCCGCGAGAGCGTGAACGGCCTCCTGGCCTCGGCCACCGCCAGGCGCAGGGCCTCTCCCTGCCGGGCATCCGCGGGCAGGCTCGCGAGGGAGATCAGCGGCAAGGGCGGGGCCGCGGGCGCGGCGATGATCTGCACCGGACCGCGGGGAGTGGCGGCGAAGCAGGTCCGCAGCGCCTCGTGACGGCGCACCACCGCCGCCAGCGTGCGCCGCAGGACCGTGACCTGCCGCTCGCCGAGCTCACCCAGCAGGCGTAGGGCCCATGGCATGTTGTAGGCCGCGCTGCCCGGCTCCAGCTGATCGACGAACCAGAGCCGTTGCTGGGCGAAGGACAGCGGCAGCTCGCCCTGCCGCGCCACCGGCAGGAGCTTCGGCGGCGCCGGCGCTCTCGTGGCCGGCGCGGCCGCGGCGCCGACGCCGCTCGCGACGACCGCGCCGTTCGGGATCACCGCCGCGCTCGGACCGGCCACTCCAACCGGAGCTCCCCCGGCGGTAGCAGGAGCGATGCCTCCGTGACGCTCGCCAACGGCCGCGGCACCGCGCCGCAGGCGGTCCAGCTCCGCCGCCAGGCCCGCCACCGTCGGGTGCTCGAAGACGGTCCGCATCGGCAGCTCGACGCCCGTAGTCGCGCGCAGCCGCGACACCACCTTGGTGGCGAGCAGGGAATGGCCGCCGAGGGCGAAGAAGTTGTCGGCGGCCCCCAACTGGCCGATACCGAGGACCTGCGACCAGAGGCTCGCCACCAGCTCCTCGGTGGGGCCCAGACGGGCGGTGCCGGCGGCAGCCGCGGTCGCGGCCCGCCGCGCGGCGGCATGGCTCTCGACCAGCGCCGCCAGGGCGCGGCGGTGCAGCTTGCCGTGCACGCCGAGCGGCAGCGCCGCCACCATGAGGACGTCAGCCGGCACCATCGGCTCCGGCAGCAGGGCTTGCAGGAAGGCGCGGAGCTCCGCCGGCTCCCCCGCCGCCGGCGGCCGCGGGACGGCGAAGGCGACCAGCCGCCGCTCCCCTTCGGGTCCGGCCCAGACCGCCGCCGCCGCCGCTTGCACCGTGGGGTGCGTGGCGAGCACCGCCTCGATCTCGCCCAGCTCGATGCGGAAGCCGCGGATCTTCACCTGCTGGTCGAGCCGGCCCAGGTAATCGACGGCGCCGTCCGGCAGGTAGCGCGCCAGGTCGCCGGTGCGATAGAGGCGCGAGCCGGCCTCGCCGGCGAACTCGTCGGGAACGAACCGTTCGGCGGTCAGGTCGGGGCGTCCGACATAGCCGCGCCCCACCTGCACGCCGCCGATGTGGATCTCGCCGGGCAGTCCGGCCGGCGCCTGCCTGCCGTCGCGGTCGAGCAGGTGGATGCGGGTGTTGGCGACCGGCCGCCCGATCGGCACCCGCGCCCGCGGGCTCGCGGGCTCGCAGGCCCACCAGGTGACGTCGACCGCCGCTTCGGTCGGACCGTAGAGGTTGAAGAGCGGCGCCGCCAGCAGGCCGTAGTACCGCTGCTGCAGGTCGTGCGGCAGCTCCTCGCCGCTGGCCAGCACCCGCCGCAGGGTCGGGAGGCGCCGGCCGCCCGGTTCACCGGCGCCGGCGCTCCCCTCCAGGTGGTCGAGGAAGGCGCGCAGCATCGAGGGGACGAAGTGCAGCGTCGTGATCCCGTGCTCGTCGATCGCCCGCGCCAGCTGCGCGGGATCGCGGTGAGCGCCGGGCGCGGCCATCACCAGGCGAGCCCCGGCCAGCAGCGGCCAGAACAGCTCCCAGACCGAGACGTCGAAGGTGAACGGCGTCTTCTGCAGCACCCGGTCGCCGGGCTGCAGGGCGAACCGCTGCTGCGCCCAGAGCAGGCGGTTGACGGCGCCGCGATGGGTGTTCATCGTCCCCTTCGGCCTGCCCGTGGACCCCGAGGTGTAGATCACGTAGGCCAGGTTGTCGGGCTGGCTTGCCGGAGCGGCCTCGCCCGCCTGACCCGACGCGCTCTCCTCGCCTCCCGCGGTTGGACCGTCCAGGGCGAGCACCCGCACTCCCTCCTGGTCCGCGCCGCCCAGGCCCAACCGCGCCGCCAGCGCGGCGGGCGCCAGCAGCAGCGTCGCGCCGGCGTCGCGCAGCATGTAGAGCAGGCGCTCGCGCGGCGTTTCCGGATCGAGCGGCAGGTAGGCGCCGCCGGCCTCGAGGATCGCCAGCACTCCCACCACCATGGCGAGCGAGCGCTCGGCGCAGACGGCGACGATCGTCTCGGCGCCCGCTCCATGACGGCGCAGCCGGCGCGCCAGCTGCCCGGCTGCCGCGGCCAGCGCGGCGAAGGTGAGCCTGGCGCCGTCCGCTGCCGCCTCGACCGCCACCGCGTGCGGGGTCCGCCGCGCCTGCTCCGCGATCAGCTGGTGCAGGCAGCGATCGAGCCGGTAGGCGGCGGCCGTGGCGTTCCACTCCATCAGCTGGTGCCGCTCGCCGGCGGTGAGCAGCGGCAGCGCCGAGAGCCGTTGCAGCGGGTCGGCAGCGATCGCGTCGAGCAACACTTCCAGCTGGCCGGCCCAGCGCCCGGCCGTCGCCGCATCGAAGAGGTCGGCGCTGTATCCCAGGGAGCCTGCCAGCGCGCCGTTCACCTCGCCGAGATCGAGGGTGAGATCGAACTTGGCGGTGCTGCCCGCCACCGCGGCGGGCGTCAGCGTCAGCCCCGGTAGCGCCAGCGGCGACGCGGGGGCGTTCTGCAGCACCAGCAGGACCTGGAACAGTGGCGAGTGGGCCAGGCTGCGCTCGGGCTGCAGCTCCGCCACCAGCTTTTCGAAGGGCACCTCCTGATGAGCGTAGGCGGCCAGCGCCGTCTCCCGCACCCGCCCCAGCAGCGCCGCAAAGGGTGGATCCCCGCCGAGATCGACGGCCAGCGCCAGCGTGTTGACGAACAGGCCGACCAGGTTCTCGAGCTCGATACGCGTGCGGCCGGCGATCGGCGAGCCCACGACCAGCCGCTCCTCCTGGGAATAGCGGCCGAGCAGCACCTGGAAGGCCCCCAGCAGAGTCATGAACAGGGTGACCCCCTGCTGCCGCGACAGCGCCTGCAGGCGCGCGTAGAGGTCCGCCGGCATGGCCACCGCGACGGCGCCCCCGCGAGCGCTGCGCACCGGTGGGCGCGGCCGGTCGGCGGCCAGATGCAGGACGAGCGGCGCGCCGGCAAGGCGCTCGCGCCACCAGGCGACCTCGCCCGCCAGAACCTGCCGCTCCAGCCATCGCCGCTGCCAGTGGGCGAAGTCGGCGTACTGGACGGGCAGCTCGGGCAGCGACACCGGCCGCCGGTCGCGCGCCGCGCGATAGACGGCGGCCAGCTCGCGGATCAGGATGCCGTTGGACCAGCCGTCGGTGATCGCATGATGCAGGGTCATCAGCAACAGGTGGCGGGCCGGGACCAGGCGCACCAGGATGACGCGCACCAGCGGCCCCCGCGCCAGGTCGAACGACCGGGCGCCCTCGGCGGCGGCGAGCGCCAGGGCGGCGCGGTCGCGCTTGCCGGCGCCGAGAGCGCGGAGGTCGGCGACCGGCAGCGCCAGGGGCACGCCCACCGCGATCACCTGCACCGGGGTGTCCGCATCCTCCGGCACCGCGAAGGTGGTGCGCAGCGACGCGTGCCGGGCGGCCAGCACCGCGAGGCTGGCACGCAGGGCGGCGACGTCGAGCGCGCCATCCAGCCAGACCGCGAGCGGCAGGTTGTAGGCGGCGCTTCGCGGCTCGAGCTGAGCCAGGAACCAGAGGCGCTCCTGGGCGAACGAGAGCTGGGCCGGCGCGTCGGCGGGCCGCCGCTGGAGCGGCGGCGGCCCGCTGAGCTGGAAGCCCGCGGTCTCCGCCAGCCAGCCGGTGAGGCCGGCGATGGTGGGCAGCTCGAAGAGCTTGCGCAGCGGCACCTCGCAGCCGAGGGCCGTCTGCAGGCGGGAGGCGACCTGGGTGGCCAGCAGCGAATGCCCGCCGAGGAAGAAGAAGTTGTCGTGCACGCCGATCCGCTCGACCCCCAGCACGCCGCTCCAGATGCTGGCGGTCAGCTCCTCCAGGCCGGGCCGCGGCGCGACGAAGGCGGCGCGCTCGCTCGCCTCGGCGTCCGGGGCGGGCAGCGCCTGTCGGTCGAGCTTGCCGCTCGGGGTCAGCGGCAGGCGCTCCAGGAACGCGAAGGCGGCCGGCACCATGTGGTCGGGCAGCTTCTCCGCCAGGCCGCGCCGCAAGCGGGAGAGCAGCGCCGCCCGCGCCTCTCCCGGCAGGAAAGCGCCGCCGCCCGGTGCCACCGCCGGATCCGCGCCGAGCACCACATAGGCCACCAGCTGGCGCTCGCCGGCGCGGCTGGGGCGCGCCGCCACCGCCGCCGCCTGCACCTGCGGCTGGGCGGCGAGCACCGCTTCGATCTCGCCCAGCTCGATGCGGAAGCCGCGCACCTTGACCTGTTGATCGATGCGCCCCAGGTAATCGATGGCGCCGTCCGTCAGGAAGCGCGCCAGGTCGCCGGTGCGGTAGAGGCGGCCTCCCGGCTCCCGGCCGGCGGCACCGGCAAGCCCATCGGGCACGAACCGCTCCGCCGTGAGATCGGGCCGGCCCAGGTAGCCGCGCCCCACCTGCACGCCGGCGATGTGCAGCTCGCCGGCCACGCCGACCGGCACCTCGCGGCCGTCGGCGTCGAGCAGGTGGATGCCGGTGTTGGCCACCGGCCGGCCGATCGGCACCAGCCCCCGCGGGCTCGCCGCGTCGCACTCCCACCAGGTGACGTCCACCGCCGCCTCGGTCGGCCCATAGAGGTTGTGGAGCGGCGCCGCCACCAGGGCGTGATACTGGTGCTGCAGGTCGTGCGGCAGCGCCTCGCCGCTCGCCAGCACTCGCCGCAGGCACCGCGTCTGCCGCGCCGCGGCGCCGCCGCTGCCGCCGAGGTGATCGAGCCAGGCGCGCAGCATGGACGGGACGAAGTGCAGGGTGGTGATCCGCTGCGCCGCGATCGTCCGCAGCAGGTAGTCGGGGTCGCGGTGGCCGCCCGGGGCCGCCATCACCAGGCGGGCGCCGGCGAGCAGCGGCCAGAACAGCTCCCACACCGAGACGTCGAAGCTGAACGGGGTCTTCTGCAACACCCGGTCGCGGGCGCCCAAGCGGTATCGCTCCTGCATCCACAGCAGCCGGTTGACGATGCCGCGGTGGGTGTTCATGGTGCCCTTCGGCCGGCCGGTCGAGCCCGAGGTGTAGATCACGTAGGCGAGGTTGCCGGGGCCGGCGGCGCCGCGGCCGCCGGGCAGGTTGCGGCTCGAACGCCGCTCCCAGGGCGCCGCGCGCCGGTCCGCCGGCGCGTCTGCCGCGAGCCGCGGGCGGTCGAGGCAGATGACGCCCGGCCCCTCCGCCTCGCCCAGGCGCGGCAGCAGGCGGCTCTCGGTCAGCAGCAACCGCGCCCCCGAATCCTGGCGCATGTAGCGCAGCCGCTCCGCCGGGTAGTCCGGATCGAGCGGCAGGTAGGCGGCGCCCGCCTTGAGGATCGCCAGCAGGCCGGCGAGCAGCGCCGCCGACCGCTCGAGGCAGACCGCCACCACCGTCTCCGGGCCGGCGCCGAGCGAGCGCAGGTGCCGCGCCAGGCAGTTGGCGCGGGCGTTGAGGGCGCGATAGGTCAGGGTCTCGTCGCCCGCCGCCACCGCCACCGCTCGCGGGGTACGCCGGACCTGGTCCTCGATCAGCCGATGCAGGCAGCGGTCCGTAGGGTACGCCGCCGCGGTGTCGTTCCACTCCAGCAGTTGGTGGCGCTCCGGCAGGCTGAGCAGCGGCAACGCGGCGATGCCGGCGGCAGCGGTGGCGGCAGCGGCATCGCCGGCAGCGGCCGCGAGCGCCGTGAGCAGCGTCGCGTAGTGGCCCAGCAAACGCCGGGCGGTGGCGGGGTCGAAGAGGTCGCGGCTGAACTCCACCGCCAGCTCCAGGCCGAGCGGCATCTCGATCGCGTCAAGCGTCAGGTCGAACTTCGCTCCCTGCTGGTCGAGGACGGCGCGTTCCATGGTCAGGCCGGGTGCCAGGGCGACCCGATCGCCGGCCTTGACGCCGGTGCCGCTGCCGGTGTTCTGTAGCACCAGGGCCACCTGGAACAACGGCGTCACCGCCAGGTCGCGCTGCGGCGCCAGGGTCTCGATCAGCTTTTCGAACGGCAGGTCCTGGTGGGAGTAGGCCGCCAGGCTCGCCTGCCGGACCTGCTCGGCCAGCTCGCCCCAGGAGAGCGCGCCGGAGAGCCTGGCGCGCAGCGCCAGCAGGTTGATGAAGCAGCCGATCAGCCCCTCGATCTCCAGACGCTCGCGGTTGGCGATCGGCGTCCCGACGACCAGGTCCCCCCTGCCCGTGACGCGGTAGAGCAGCACGTACCAGGCGGCAAGCAGCGTCATGAACAGCGTCGCGCCGCTCTCCCGCGAGCGGCGCCGCAGCCCCTCCACCACCGGCGGCGGCAGCAGGCGGGCAATGCGCCGGCCGCGGTAGCTGGGCGCCGCCGGGCGCGTCCGGTCGGTGGGCAGCGGCAGCTGGGCGGGGGCACCGGCGAGCGCCTGGCGCCAGTAAACGAGATGGCGTTCCATGACCTCGCCGGTCAGCCAGCCGCGCTGCCAGCGCGCGTAGTCGTGGTACTGCATCGGCAGCGCCGGCAAGGGCGACGGCCTGCCGGCGGCGAACGCCGCGTAGAGGGCTTCGAGCTCGCGCAGGAAGATCCCCACCGACCAGCCGTCCGCGACGATGTGATGCAGGGAAAGGAGCAGCACGGACTCCTCGCCGCCGAGCCGCAGCAGCGCGGCCCGCAGCAGCGGCCCCGTGGCGAGGTCGAAGGGACGGCTCATCAGCCGCCGGGCCTCGACGCGAAAGGCGGCGGACGCGCCGGGCGCCGGCGAGAAGTCCACTAGCGCCACCGCGAGAGGCTTCGCCGGCAGCACCAGGTGCGACGGCTTGCCGGCGGTCACCGGGAACACCGTGCGCAGCACCTGGTGCCGGCAGACGATCTCGTCCAGGCAGCGGCGGAGGATGCCGGCGTCGAGCGCGCCGCGAAACCGCAGCGCCCCCGAGAGGTGGTAGGCGAGCGTCCGAGGGGCGAGCTGCTCGAAGAACCAGATGCGTTCCTGGGCGTAGGAGAGCGTCGTCTCCCTGCCGGCGGCGAGGGGCGCCAGGGCCGCGCGCCCGGCCGCCGCCACCAGGCGCGGTACGGACCCCGAGCTCAGCTCGCGCGCCAGCGCCCGCAGCGACGGATGCTCGAAGACCCGGCGCAGCGGCAGCTCGATGCCGAGCACCCGCCGCAGGCGGGACACCAGCTGGGTGGCCAGCAGCGAATGGCCGCCGAGCGCGAAGAAATCGTCGCCGGCGCCGACCTGCTCGACCCCCAGCAGCTCCGACCAGATGCCGGCCAGCAGCTCTTCGGCGGCGGTGCCGGGCGGCACGAAGGCTCCCTGATCCGCGCGCGATCCCAACCGGCCGCGGCCCGCCACCGCCGGCCCGCCGGCCACCGCTTCCGGGCTGGGCAGCGCACGCCGGTCCACCTTGCCGCTGGCGGTGAGCGGCATCGCCGCGATCTCCACCCAGACGCCGGGGATCATGTGCTCCGGCAGCTGGCGCGCCGCGTGGCGGCGCACCGCCGCCAGATCCAGCCCTTCGCGCGGCATCAGGTAGGCGACCAGCCGGCCGCCATGCGCGGCGTCCGCCACCACCACCGCGCGGGCCACCGCCGGATGCGCCGCCAGCGCGGCCTCGATCTCACCCAGCTCGATGCGGAAGCCGCGGATCTTCACCTGGTGGTCGATGCGGCCGAGGAACTCCAGCGCGCCGTCGGACAGGTGGCGCGCCAGGTCGCCGGTACGGTAGAGGCGGCTTCCCGCCGCGTCGCCCGGCGCCGGTTGCAGCCCGGCGAAGGGATCGGGCACGAACCGCTCGGCGGTCAGCTCCGGGCGGCCCAGGTAGCCGCGCCCGACCTGCACGCCGCCGATGTGCAGCTCTCCCGGAACGCCGCTCGGCGACTCGTTGCCGTCGCGGTCGAGGACGTGGAGGCGGACGTTGGCCACCGGTCTCCCGATCGGCACGGCCAGCCGCGGGCTGGTCGGGTCGCAGGGCCAGAAGCTGACGTCGACCGCCGCCTCCGTCGGTCCGTAGAGGTTGTGCAGCGGCGCGTCCAGCAGGCCGTAGAACTGCTGCTGCAGATCGCGCGGCAGCTCCTCGCCGCTCGCCAGCACCCGGCGCAGGGTCGGCAGCCGGCGGTCTGCCGCGGCGCCAGGAGCAGCCTCCCCGCCTGCCGCCGCCTCCTCGGCCGCGGCGGCGAGGTGATCCAGGAAGGCGCGCAGCATCGAAGGCACGAAATGCAGGGTGGTGATCCCGTGGGCCGCGATCGCCTGGGTGAGGTAGGCCGGGTCGCGGTGACCGCCGGGACGGGCCATCACCAGGCGGGCCCCGACGAGCAGCGGCCAGAACAGCTCCCACACCGAGACGTCGAAGCTGAACGGGGTCTTCTGCAACACCCGGTCGTCCGCCGCCAGCCCGTATTGCCGCTGCATCCAGAGCAGGCGGTTGACGATGCCGCGGTGGGCGTTCATCGTTCCTTTCGGCCGGCCGGTCGAGCCCGAGGTGTAGATCACGTAGGCGAGGTTCCCCGGCCGCACGGCGCCGCCGGCCCGGAAAGGCTCGCTCGGCCGGCTGCCGCCACCCGCATCGGTGCCGGCGGGAGCCGCGGTCTCCAGCTCCCCCAGCTCGTCGAGCAGGAGGGTGACGCCCGCCGCCGGGACCTGCGGCGGCAGCGGCTCCGGCAATTCCGGAGGGTGTGGCAATTCCGAAGGGTGCGGCGGGTCCGGTTCCAGCCGCGCCGCCAGCTCCCGGGTGGTCAGCAGGACGCCGGCGCCGGCATCCTGCCGCATGTAGAGCAGGCGGTCCCGGGGGTAGTCGGGATCGAGCGGCAGGTAGGCGCCGCCGGCCTCGAGGATGGCGAGCAGTCCCACCACCATGGCGCAGGAACGCTCGACGCTGATCGCCACCACGGTTTCCGGACCCACGCCGAGCTGCCGCAGCCGGCGCGCCAGCCGGCCGGCGCGCCCTTCCAGCTCCGCAAAGGTCAGGGAGCCGCCGCCGTCGGCCACCACCGCCGGCGCCGCCGGCGTGCGGCGAGCCTGCTCGGCGATCAGCTCGTGCAGGCTGGCCTGGTCCAGGCGGCGCAGCGGCGCGGACTCGGTGTCGTTCCACTCCAGCAGCAGCTGCTGGCGCTCGGCGGGAAGCAGCACCGGCATCTCGCCGAGGAGCGGGTCGCCGGCCGCGGCCAGACCGCGGAGCAGCGCTTCGAAGCGCGCCATCAGCGCACCGACCTGCACGCCGGCGAGGCGGTCGGCGTAGTAGACCATCTGCAGGGACAGCTCGATGCCGGGAGCGACCATCACGGTGAGCGGATAGTTGTTCAGCTCCTCGGCCACCACCTCGGAGATCGCGAGGCCCGGCAGCGATCCGAAGAGAGCCTCGTCGAGCGGGTAGTTCTCGAACACCAGGATGTGGTCGAAGAGCGCCGTGCCCGCGTCGAGGCCGCTCCACCGCTGCACCAGGTTCAGCGGCGTGTGCTGATGGGAGAGCAGCTCGACCTGCTGGTCCTGCAACTCGGCCAGCCAGTCGCCCAGGCGGCGCTCGGCAGCGACCCGCAGGCGTAGCGGCAGCGTGTTGATGAACACTCCAACCATCGATTCCACACCCGGCAGCTCCGCCGGCCGGCCCGCCAGGGTGACGCCGAAGACCACCTCGTGAGCGGCGGTCATGCGCGCCAGCAGCAGCGCCCAGGCGCCCTCCACCAGGGTGTTGAGCGTCAGACGGCGGCGCCGCGCCAGCTCGCGCAGGCCGGCGCTGGGACCGGCCGGGAGCCGCAGCTGCAGGCGCCGCGCCGTGGCGGAGCGCGGGGCGCCGGCGTCCCGGCCCGAGGCCGCGGTCCGCGGGTCCGGCGGCGCCAGCCAGGTGGGGCTCGAGAAGCCGCCGAGGGAGCGGCGCCAGTAGGCCTCCGCCTCCGCCAGGTCGCGGCCCTGCAGCCAGGCGAGGTACTCGCCGTACGGGCGCGGCGGCTCCAGCGCCGGCTCGCGGCCGGCGGCGAAGGCCTCGTAGCAGAGGAACAGCTCGCGCAGCAGCACTCCCTGCGACCAGCCGTCGAGCAGCAGGTGGTGCCCGCTGCTGAGGAACCGGTGATCGTCCTCCGCCATCTCGAACAGTGCCAGCCGCGTCAACGGCGGCGAGGAGAGGTCGAAGCCGCGCTCGCGGTCGGCGGCGCCGTAGCGCTGCAGGCGGGCCTCCTGCCCGGCCGCGTCGAGGCCGCGCCAGGACTCCTCCGCGGTCTCGATCTCGGCCTCCCGGAACGTCACCTGCAGCGGTTTCTCCAGCTCCTGCCAGAAGAAGCCGCTGCGCAGCATGCCGTGCCTGGCCACCAGGTGGCGCCAGGCGCGCCAGAAGGCGCCGGTGTCGAGGCGGCCGCTCAGCCGCAGGCTCAGCTGCACGCCGTAAACCCACGAATCCGGAGACAGCAGCGAGTGGAAGAGGATGCCCTGCTGCACCGGCGACAGCTCGCTCACCTGCTCGATTCCGGAGGCATGGGAGGCGCGGACGGCGCGGGCGCCCTGGTCAGCGACCGCCTCGCCGGCCGCCGCGGATCCCGTGCGCAGGGCCTGCTCCAGCACCCGGTCGAGGTCGCGCTGGCTGACCCTCGCGGTGGGGAAGTCCGACGGCGTGAAGCGCTCGATGGCCGGCGCCGCGAGCGCCGCGCAGTGGGCGATGAGGATGCGCAGAGAGGCCAGGAAGCCGGCGGCCAGGGCCTCGACGGTGCCCTGATGGTGACAGTTCTCGCTGTAGGTCCAGAGGAACCTCAGGCGCCCGTCCGCGACGGCGCCGTTGATCTCCAGCAGATAGCTGCGCCGCTGCAGCGGGCTGCGTGCCGGTCCCGGGCTCTCGGCCGCGCGCGCGAACGGCGACGCGGGCGGCAGCGCGCGATCGAGGCGCCCCAGGTAGTTGAACAGCACTCCGGCGGCCGGCAGCGCGCGCAGGCGGTCCGCGAGCGCGGGACCATCGCCGGCGCCGTGCGGCGCGCCGCCGGCGCCGTAGCGCAGCAAGCCGTACCCCAAGCCGCCGCGCGGCACGGCGCGCAGCTGCTCCTTGACCGACCGCAGGCGCTCCCCCGGATCGCCTGCCACCCCGTCGAGGTCCAGCAGGACCGGGTAGATCGCGGTGAACCAGCCGATCGTGCCGGCGGTGTCGAGGCCCGCGAACAGGTCCGCGCGCCCGTGGCCTTCCAGGTCGACGAGCAGGCGCGGCTCGCCGGTCCAGGCGGCGAAGGCCTCGGCCAGCGCCGTCAGCAGGACGTCGTCGACACGGGTGCGGTAGGGCGCCGGGACCTCCTCGAGCAGCACCCGTGTAGCCTCGGCGTCGAGCTCCACCGCCACGTCGCGCGCCGAGGCCACGGTGTTGACTGCCGCCCGCGCCGCCGTCCCCGGCAGACCGGAAACGGCGTCCATGGGCAGCGGGACCACGCGGGCGTGGGCGGGCGCCAGCCAGTACTCGGCCTCCGCCGCCACCGCCGGTAGGCGCGCCGCCGCCGCCAGACGTGCCGCCCAGAGCCGGTAGGAGACGTCCGGCGGCGGCGGTAGCGCCGGCGCCGGCGCCTCGGTGTCCGTGGCGGCGCAGGCGGCCGCCAGGTCCACCAGCAGGATGCGCCAGGAAACCCCGTCCACGATCAGATGGTGCAGGACGAGCAGCAACTTCTGGCCGCCGCCGCCGGCCGCTCGCTCCAACTCGAAGAGCGCCGCCCGCACCAGGGGTCCGTTCACCAGGTCCAGGCTGGCCTGCAGGCCGGCCGCCGCTTCCTCCAGCGCCGCGCGGCGGTGCGCTGCCGGCAGGATCGACAGGTCGACGGTGGCAAGGCGCACCGGCGCCGCCGTGCCGACCTGCATCCAGCCGCCTTCGGGGCGCGGCAGATAGCGGAACCGCAAGGCGGCGTGGCGGCGCACGACGGTGGCGATCGCGCTTGCCAGGCGGCTGGGCTCGATCCGCTCACGTAGATCGAGCAGCAGGGACTGATTGAAGTGATGCGGCGCGGGCAAGTCGAGCTCGAAGAACCGGCGCTGCACCGGCGTCAGCGGCACCTCGCCGGCGGCGGCCTCCGGGCCCGACGCCGCGCCGGCCGCCGCCGGCGCGACCTCCCCGGCCGGGGCGGCACGCGCCGCCAGCTCGGCGACGGTCTGGTGGCGGAAGAGGTCGCCGATGCTCAGGCGCAGGCCCGCCTGGCGCGCCCGCGCCGCCACCTGCACCGAGAGGATGGAGTCGCCGCCGAGAGCGAAGAAGTTGTCGTGCACGCCGACCTGCTCGACGCCCAGGACCTGTGCCCAGATGGCGGCGAGCGCCGCCTCGGCGGCGGTACGCGGCGCCACCACCGCCGCGGCGCCGACAGCTGCCCGCACTTCCGCCCCGGGCGGCGGCGGCGGCAGGGCGGCGCGATTGCACTTGCCGTTGGGCAACAGCGGCAGCGCCGGCAGGCAGACGTAGAAGGCAGGCACCATGTAGGGTGGCAGCCTCTCCCCCAGCCAGGCGTGCAGCTCCGCGGCACCAGGGGCGGGTAGCCGGGCGGCGACCAGATAGGCCACCAGCCGCGGCTCCCCGGGTGGATCGCGACGCACCACGACCACCGCCTCGCCCACCGCGGCATGGGCGGCGAGCGCCGCCTCGATCTCCCCCAGCTCGATGCGGAAGCCGCGGATCTTCACCTGGTGGTCGAGGCGGCCGAGGAACTCGAGCGCGCCGTCGGCGCGATAGCGCGCCAGGTCGCCGGTGCGGTAGAGGCGCCCGCCGGACTCGCCGGCGCCCGCGGCGAAGGGGTCGGGAATGAAGGCTGCCGCCGTCAGCTCCGGCCGGCCCAGGTAGCCGCGCGCCAGGCACGAGCCGGCGATGCACAGCTCGCCGGCGGCTCCGACCGGCAGCTCCTGGGACACCTGGCGCGCGCTCCCGACCTCGCCGGTGAGGTAGCGGCGGTCCAGCAGGTAGAAGCGGCTGCCGGCGATCGGCCGGCCAAGCGGCACCAGGGGCGGCGGCGGGCCGGTCCCGGCGGCCGGCGGCAGGCACTCCCACTCGGAGACCGAGACGGTCGCTTCCGTCGGTCCATAGCGCGAGAAGAGCCGCGGCGCCTCGCCGCCGCCGCCGGCCTGGTTCCCGAACGCGGCGAAGAACCTCTGCGGCAGGTCGCCGGGCACCCGGTCGCCGCCGGTGACCACGCGGCGCACCGAGCGGGCGCGGCGCAGGTCCTCCTCGGCCAGCAGGGCCGGCAGCAGCGCCGGCGGCGCATTCAGGTTGGTGACCTGCTGCTCGGCGGCGACCGCCGCCAGGTAGCCGGGATCCTGGCGCAGCGCCGGGTCCGTCAGGACCACCGTCGCCCCCGCCCAGAGCGGCGCGAACAGCTCGACCACCGAGACGTCGAAGGCGAGCCGGGTGCGCTGCAGCACCCGGGCGCCCGGCGCCAGGTCCGCCGCCAGCTGGAAGCGCAGCCGGTTGACCACCGCGCGGTGCGGCACGACGACGCCCTTGGGCGTCCCGGTCGAGCCCGAGGTGAAGAGCACGTAGGCGGCGTTGCCGGGTTGCGGCGAGACCGCGGCGCCGGCAGCCGGGCCGGCTCCGGCAGCGGCGAGCGCTCCCGCCAGACCAGGATCGGCGAGCGCACCGGCCAGCTGCAGGACGCGCACCGCCTCCGGCAGGCCCTCGGCGAGCCCTTTCTCGGCGAGGACCAGGCGCGTCCCCGAGTCTTCCACCATCCGCGCCAGGCGCTCGCGCGGCAGCGACGGGTCGAGCGGCAGGTAGGCGCCGCCGGCTCTCAGGACGGCCAGCAAGCCGGTCACCAGCGCCAAAGAGGGCTCGCCGCAGACGCCGACGACCTGCTCGGGACCCACCCCCAGGCGACGCAGGCGGCGCGCCAGCCGGTCCACCCGCGCCTGCAGCTCGCCGTAGGTGAGCGTCTGCCAACCGCCTCCCGGGAGCGCCCCGCCGGCGTCGCCTCCCGGCACGGCGGCGACCAGAGCCGCCGCCGCCGGCTGCGCCGCCGCCTGGAGCTCGATCGGGAGGTGGACGAGCTCGCCCGCGGCGGCCGCCAGCGCCGCGGTGGCGTTCCACTCGGCGAGCAGCTGGTGCCGCTCCGCCGCGGCGAGCAGTGTCAGCTCCGAGAGGCGGCGGCCGGCGGCAGCCGGCGCGTCCGCTCCCGCCAGCTCCTCCAGCAGCCGCCGCCAGTGGGCGCCGATCCTGGCCACCGTCGCGGCCGCGAACAGGTCGGTGCGCCAGGTCCAGGTGCCGGCAAGCCCGCCGGCAGCCGGCCGGTGGAAGGCGAGCGAGAGATCGAACTTGGCGGTGCCGCTGTCGGGATCCAGATACTCGACCGCCAGGCCCGGCAGCGCCAGCGCCGGCGGCGCCGGCTGCAGGGCGAAGACCACCTGGAAGAATGGCGTCTCGGCCGGTCCGCGCTGCGGCGCCAGCTCGCCGACCAGCTTGTCGAAGGGGACGTCCTGGTGGGCGTAGGCGGCCAGCGCCGTCTGCCGGACGCGCGCCAGCAGCTCTCCCCAGGTGGGGTCGCCGGCCAGGTCGAGGCGCAGCACCAGGGTGTTGACGAACAGGCCGATGAGTCCCTGCACCTCCGGCCGATCGCGGTTCGCCACCGGCGTGCCGACCGCCACGTCGCTCTGGCCGCTGTAGCGGTAGAGCAGGGCGTCGAAGGCCGCGAGCAGCGTCATGAAGAGGGTGACGCCGTGGCGGCGCGCCACTCCCGACAGCGCCCCGGCGAGAGCGGCCGGCAGCGCCATGGCGCGGCGCCCGCCGCGGTCGCTCGCCACCGCCGGGCGCACCCGGTCGAGCGGCAGGTCGAGCGGCGCCGGCTCGCCGCGGCTGCCCGCGAGCTGCTCGCGCCACCAGTCCAGCTCGGCCGCGAGGCCGGCGCCGCTCGCCCATTGCCGCTGCCAGTGCGCGAAGTCGGCGTACTGGATCGGCAGCGCCGGCAGGGCTCCGGTCGGCGGCTCGTTGCCGCTCACGCCGGCGGTGTAGAACACCGACAGCTCGCGCGCCAGCACCTCCAGCGAGCCGCCGTCGCTGACCGTGTGATGCAGGTTGAGCAGCAGCAAGTGCCGCTCCTCCGCGGCGGACCTGGCGGCGACACCGGCGGCGCCGGCGGTGTCGGCCAGGCGCAGCAGCGCGGCGCGCAGCAGCGGGCCGGCGGCCAGATCGAAGGGGCGGCGGGCCTCCTCGGTGACCAGGCGCGCCGCCATCTGCTCGGCGCGGGCGGGCGGCAGGGCGGCGAGATCCACCACCGGCAGTGCCGGCGGCGGCGAGGACGCGGCCGCCGCGAGCGCCACCACCTGGCCGTCGGGGTGGGCGGCGAAGCGCGTCCGCAGCACCTCGTGGCGCCGGTGGATCTCGCCCAGGCTGGCCGCCAGCGCCGCCACCTTCAGGCGCCCGGTGAGACGCATGGCCCGCGGCTCGTTGTAGGCGGCGCTGCCGGGGTCCAGCTGATCCAGGAACCACAGCCGTTCCTGGGCGAACGACAGCGGGAGCTCCGTCGCCGCGTCCGGCGGGCGCGGCAGCCGGGCGATGGGCGCCGCCGGTGGCCGGCCCGCCCGCCCCAGGCTCTCCACCTCGCGCGCCAGATCCTCCAGGCGCGACAGCTGCAGCAGGCGCGGCAGCGCCAGCTCGACCCCCAGGAGGTCGCGCAGCCGCCCCGCCAAGCGCACCGCCAGCAGCGAGTGGCCGCCCAGCCGGAAGAAGTCGTCGTCGACCGACACCGCCGCCGCGTCGACCTCGAGCACCTCGGCCCAGAGACCCGCTACCAGCTCCTCGGCCGGGGTGCGCGGCGCGATCCGATCGCCGGCCGCCGTTCCCGGCGCCGGCGTCGCCGCCGCGCCTGCCACCCCCGCCACCCCCTCAGACACCGGCGGCGCCAGGCGGTCGGGCATGGGCAGGGCGCGGCGATCGACCTTGCCGCTGGGACCGAGCGGCAGGCGATCCAGCCAGACGAAATCGGCGGGCACCATGTACTCTGGCAGCGTTCGGCGCACCAGGTCGCGCAGCTCCGTGAGCGCGGCCGGAGCCTCCCCGGCGCGCACCACCAGGTAGGCCACCAGCCGCCGGCCGGCACCCTCGCCGAGCACCGTCGCCACCGCCTGTCCCACTGCAGGGTGGCGTAGCAGCGCCGATTCGATCTCGCCGAGCTCGATGCGATGGCCACGCACCTTCACCTGGTGGTCGAGGCGGCCCAGGAACTCCAGATCGCCGTCCGGCAGCCGGCGGACCAGGTCGCCGGTGCGGTAGAGCCGCGCCCCCGGCTCGCCGCTCCAGGCATCGGGCAGGAACCGCTCCGCGGTCAGCTCCGGCCGCCGCCAGTAGCCGCGCGCCACGCCGGCGCCGCCGATCAGCAGCTCGCCGGCCACCCCCAGCGGCGCCGGCTCGTAGCGGCGGTCGACCACCCACAGCCGCGTGTTGGCGATCGGCCGGCCAAGGCCGACGACCCCGCCGCCGCCGGCCGTGCCGGCCACCGGGCGGGTCGCCGACCAGATCGCGGTCTCCGTCGGCCCGTACATGTTCCACAGCTCGGCGCCGCAGCCGAGCAGCTCCGCGGCCAGCTCCCGCGGCAGCGCTTCGCCGCCGCACAGCGCCTTGAACGCGCCGCGGGCGCGCCAGCCGGCGTCGAGCAGCAGGCGCCAGGTCGCCGGCGTGGCCTGCATCGCGGTCACTCCCGCGGCTGCGAGACGCGCCGCCAGCCGCCGCCCATCGGCGCCCTCGTCGCGGTCCACCACCTCCACTTGCCCGCCGACGGCCAGCGGCAGGTAGATCTCCAGGCCGGCGATGTCGAAGCTCAGGGTGGTCAGCGCGGTGACCACGTCGCCGGCGCCCAGACCCGGCCGCAGCGCCATCGAACGCAGGAAGTTCACCACCGCCCGATGCGGCAGCCCGACTCCCTTCGGCCGGCCGGTCGAGCCCGAGGTGTAGATCAGGTAGGCCAGCGACTCGGCGCCGGCGTTCGGAGCCTCCCGTCGGATCGGCGCGGCATCCTCGGCCGCGATCCATTCGCCTTCCCGGTCCAGGCAGACGACGTAGCGCCCCGCCGCGGCGGCGTCTCCCAGCCGCTCGAGCCAGCGCTCCTCGGTGACCAGCACCTCGACCGCGCCGTCGTCGAGCATCGACGCCAGCCGCTCCGGCGGGTGGCCGGGATCGAGCGGCACGTAGGCGCCGCCGGCCTTCAGGATGCCGAGCAGGGCCACCACCATCTCCGGCGACCGTCCGACGCAGAGCCCCACCCGCGCTTCCGCTCCGACGCCCAGCCGCCACAGGTAGCGGGCCAGCCGGTTGGCCCGCGCCTCCAGCTCGCCGTAGGTGAGCGAGGCGCCCTGTCCCGCCACCGCCGTCGCACCCGGCCGGAGCGCCGCCTGGCGCTCGAACAGCTCGTGGATCCGTTCGTCCGCGCCGCACCGGGCGGCCGGCGGCGGACCGCCGGCGACCGTGCCAGGGCTGTTCCACGCGGCAGCGGTGTCGTTCCATTCGACCGTCAGCTGGTGGCTCTCCGCGCGGGAGAGCAGCGGCAGGGCCGAGAGGGGCACGGCGCCTGCACTGCCGTTGCGCGCCACCCCGCCGGCGCCGTCCGCAAGATGGGCCAGCAGGTTGGCCAGCTGCCCCAGCAGCCGCCCGGCGGTGGCGCCGTCGAACAGGTCGCTGTTGAACTGCAGCGAGGCGGCGAGGCCGCCGTCCATCTCCGCCATGAGCAGCGTCAGGTCGAGCTGGGCTGCACGCCGCGGCAGGCGGACCGATTCGAGCCGCAGGCCACCGAGGTCGAGGCGCGACCCGGCCTCGCCGAGCGCGAAGCCGCCCAGTCCGCGCTCGCCCGCGCGCGCCTCCCGGTAGAGGGTGAACATCGCCTGGAAGACCGGCGAGCGGCTGGCGTCGCGCCGCGTCCCCAGGTGCTCGGCCAGCAGCGCGAACGGGTAGTCCTGGTGGGCGAAGGCCGCGATCGCCGCCTCCCGCACGCGGCCGAGCAGCATCGCGAAGCTGGGCTCGCCCGCCAGGTCGCCGCGGATCACCACCGGGTTGACGAAATAGCCGACCACGCCGGCCAGCTCCGGCGCGCCGCGGCCGGCGGTCGGCGTGCCAACCAGCAGCTGCTCCTGGCCGCTGTGGCGATGAAGCAGCACCAGGTAGGCGGCCAGCAGGGTCATGAACGGCGTCGCTCCGGCGGCGGCGCCCGCGGCCAGCACCGCGGTCGCCGTGCCGGGATCGAGGCGCAGGCCGCGGGCATCGCCGCGGAAAGTCTGCAGCGGCGGCCGCGGGCGGTCGGCCGGCAGCTCCAGCGGCGGCGGATCGGCCGGGAGGGCGGCGCTCCACCAGCCTCGCAGACTCTCTCCCCGCTGCCCCCGCAGCCGCTCCGCCTCGCGCCGCACGTGACCGGCATAGGAGGCCGAGCCCGCCGCCGGCGTCGCCGGCGGCGGCAGCTTCCGGCCGGCATAGAGCGCGCCGAGCTCGGCGAGCAGCACCCCGAGCGACCAGAAGTCCGCCACGATGTGATGCACCGCCAGCACCACGGCGTGCCCACCCGCCCGCCGCCAGACCGCGACGCGCAGCAGCGGCCCGCTTTCGAGGTCGAAGGGTCGATGCGCCTCCTCGACCATCCGCGCCTCGAGCGCTGCCGCGCTCCACGCCGTCGCATCCTCCTCGACGAGCTCCCAGGCGCCGGCAGAGTGCACGATCTGCATTGGCACTTCGCCGTCCAGCTCGAAGGTGGTGCGCAGGGCGCCGTGCCGCGCCACCAGGAAGGTGATCGCCGCGCGCAGCGCCCCGACGTCGAGCTCCGGACCGGCGCGCGCGGCACCGGCGATGATGTAGGCGGCGTTGCCGGGCGCCATGCGGTCGAGCAGCCAGATGGCGCGCTGGCCCCAGGAGAGCGAGCTGCGGCCGGATGGCGCCGCCGCGGCCACCACCGGGACAGGATCGATCGCCGGCGGCGCTGCCGCCAGCAAGCCCGCGACCTGCTCGGCGAGCTCCGTCAGGGTGGGCCCCTGCAGCAGGCCGGCCAACGGCACCTCCACCCCCAGGTCCGACTCGATGGCGCCGGCCAGCTCGATCGCCGAAAGCGAATCGAGGCCGAAAGCGATCAGCGACCGTTCGTCGGACAGCCGCGACGGCTCGAGGTCGAGGGCGGCCGCCGCCGCCAGGCGCACCGCCGCCAGCACCTCGTCGGCCGGCAGCCCGCCCACTGGCCGCGGCATCGTCGGCGGCTCCCGGGGCTCCGGCCGACCTCCCCAGTCATCGGACATCGCGGCGCCCGATCAGGCTTTGAGCTGCGAGGCGGGGTCCAGCCGCGAGGCGCGCCGGGAGGGAAGCATGCAGGTCACCGCGCCGATACCAAGCAGTACGACGAGCGCCGCCGAGAGCGCGAGCGGATCCGTCGGCTCGACGCCGAACAGCAGGCCGGCGAGCAGGCGGGTGAGCGCGTATGCCGCCACCAGGCCGCACGCCAGGCCGGCGAGCACCGGCCCCATGGCGCGGCGGAACAGCAGCGACCGGACGCTGCCGCCATCGGCGCCCAGGGCCATGCGGATGGCGACCTCCTTGAGCCGCTCGCCCACCGCGAAGGAGACGGCGGCGCCGATGCCGATGGCGGTGATCACCAGGGCGAGGGCGGCGAAGAGCGACAGCAGGAGGGTGGTGAGGCGGGTCGGCGCCAGCGCCGAGCTGTAGACCTCTTCCAGGGTCTCCACGTCCGCCACCGGTTGCTCCGGATCGATGGCCGCCACCTTGGCACGCAGATCGGCGAGGAAGGCGGCCGGCTCGCTGCGGGTGCGCACGAAGATCTGCGATCCCGGTCCCGGCAGCTGCTGGAAGGGTACGTACACCGAGGAGCGGGTCTGCCCGGAGAGGCCGTGCTGGCGCACGTCGGCCACGACCCCCACCACCGTCCGCCACCCCGCTCCCCGCTTCGGCAGGTCGAAGGCGATGCGCTGGCCCACCGCGCTGTGGTTGGGCCACCACTGACGGGCCATCTCGCGGTTGATGATCGCCACCTCGGGCGACTTCAAATCGTCCTGCCTGGTGAAGCCCCGCCCTTCGAGCAGCGGTACGCCCAGGGTCCGCAGGTAGTCTTCGCTCGCTACATGGATCTCCGCCCGCGGCGGTGCCTGGCCCGCGGGCGTGGGCTGGCCTTCGACGCGGTAGGTGGGCGTCAGTACGTCGCTACCCTCCAGCGGAACGTCGCTGGAAACCGCTGCGGCGACCACCCCCGGATCGGCGGCAAGCTGCTGCAGCAGCGGCTGATAGAAGCCGGCGACCTGAGGACCGGTGGCGTACTTGGTGAACGGCAGGTCGATCATCGCGGTCAGCACCCGCTCCGGCCGGAAGCCGGGATCGACCGCGACCAGCCGCACCAGGCTGCGCACCATCAGGCCGGCGCCGATGAGCAGGACCAGCGACACCGCCACCTGCGCCGCCACCATCAGGTCGCGGAAGCGCCGTTTGGCGGCGGTGGCCGTCGAGCGGCCGGCCCCCTCCCGGAGAGCGGTGGCCAGGTTGTGGCGCAGGGCCTGCACGATGGGCAGCCACCCCGAGGCCAGTCCGGCGGCGAGCGACACCGCGAGCGAGAAGAGCAGCACCAGGCCGTCGAGGCGGATCTCGTCGGCCCGCGGCGTGAAGCGGTGGGCGAAGGCCACGAAGACGCCGAGGCCGAAGTACGCCAGCAGGCATCCCAGCACGCCGCCCAGCAGCGCCGTCAGCACGCTCTCGGTCAGCAGCTGCCGCATCAGCTGGGCGCGGCTGGCGCCGAGCGCGGCGCGCACCACCACTTCCTTCTCGCGGCTCAACAGCCGGGCGAAGGTGAGGTTGGCGGCGTTGGCGCAGGCCAGCAACAGCACCAGGCCGACGGTGCCGAAGAGGATCCAGAGGGTCGGTCGGAAGCCGCCGATCAGCTGCTCGCGCACCGGCATCACCGTCACCGTCATGCCGGCGACGGCGGCGGCCGGGTACTCGCGCTGCAGGCGGGCGTTGATGGTGCCGATGTCGGCCTGCGCCTGCTGGACGGTGACCCCCGGCTTCAGCTGGCCGAAGAGGCTGACCATGCGGAAGGTGCGGCTGGAGATCGTCGACTGCGCGGAGCGGAACGGGCACGACGAGGTGGGCATGAAGACGCGCGCCTTGTCGGGATAGGCGGGCAGCGGCGGCAACACGCCGATGACCAGGATCGGTCTGTCGTTCATGCGCAGCCGCTGGCCGACGATGCCCGGATCGCGGCCGAAGCGGTCCCGCCAGTAGTCGTAGGACAGCAGCAGCACCGGATCGGCGCCGTGGTGCTCGTCGTCGGGCCGGAAGTCGCGCCCGAGCAGCGGCTTGACCCCGAAGGCGCGGAAGAAGTTGGCCGACGTCACCCCGGTCGCCACCCGGTCCGGCTCGCCCTTGCCGATCAGGTTGAAGGCCATCGAGTGGTATTCCATGATCGTCGCCAGGGTCTGGTTCTGGGCGCGGTAGTCGGCCACCTCCGGCACCGCGAAGTCGACGTTGACCTCGGTCTGGCCGCCGGAGCGCGGCAGCAGCCGCACCAGCGAAGCGCCGTGACTGTAAGGCAGCGGCCGCAGCAGCACGCCGCGGGCGATGCTGAAGATCGCGGTGTTGGCGCCGATGCCCAGGGCCAGGGTCAGGATGGTGACCAGCGAGTAGCCGGGATGGGCCGCGAGCTGGCGGCAGGCCAGCTTGAGATCCTGCAACATTTCCATCTCTCCTTGCCGGGCCGCGCGGCGGCCGGCGGCTCCGGAAGCCGCGGAAGCCGC
The DNA here is from genome assembly GCA_963732005.1 of uncultured Acidobacteriota bacterium. Taxonomy (GTDB): domain Bacteria; phylum Acidobacteriota; class Thermoanaerobaculia; order Multivoradales; family UBA5704; genus JASLEW01. The sequence goes on along the minus strand of CAVSXT010000005.1, from coordinate 112,309 downwards.
AGCCATTCCCAGGATCTAGTTCAAGCCCGCCTCCATGCGATCTTCAAGCATAAAACCCGAGCGGCGGAAGGGGGCGCCATGGCCCCTCTTGGCTGTTGCGTCCTAGGACCTAGACTTCCGCCAGTTGCTCCTCGACGATCTGCTTGCGGCGCTCCTCGCGCGCCGAACGGTCCCGGAAAACCTTATCGTAGTTGTGCGACAGCGCCATCGCCACGTCGCCGAGGGGGTTCTCCATCCCCGGGTTGCCGAATAGGATCTGGTTGAACCACTTGGCCTTCTGCGTGCGGGTGCCGGCGAGGTAGCGCAGGTAGAGCCGGGCGCAGCGCAGGCGGTCTCCCCAGCCCGCCCAGCGGATGTTCTTCCACATGTAGGCGAAGTTGTAGTTGCGGTAGTCGAGCCGGCAGAGGTAGAACAGGTAGACGAGCATCGAGTTGACCCGGTAGTAGCGGTCCACCGCCGTGTGATACGGCTCGAGGCTGGCGATGGATGCCTGGTCGTCGCGCAGCAGCGCGTCGAGCGGATCGACCAGGGCGTAGGCGCTGTTGAACGCCACCTGCAGACCGGTCGAGAAGATCGGATCGATGAAGCCGGCGCTGTCGCCGACGATCACCCAATGGTCGCCGAAGTTGCGCTTGGAGCGGTAGGAATAGTCGCGCACGCAGCGGAACTTCTCCACCGTTTTGAGCGTCGGGTTCTTGAGGATCTGGGAGATGAAGGGGATGCCCTCGGCGTACTCGTTGAAGATCTCTTCCAGGCTCTTGGTCTGCACCTCGCGTTTCACCGTCTGCTGGGAAAGCACCACCCCCAGCGACAGCGTGTCCTTGGCGATCGGGATGTACCATGCCCAGTCGCGCTCGTTGTGGTGGGTGCAGAGCTTGAAGTTGAGCTCGTCGTCGGCGTTGCTCACCTCGAAGTCGCCGCGCCAGTGGCAGAACACCGCCATCTTGTTCTCCAGCAGCGGGTCGTTGAACCAGTTGTCCTTGAGCTGATGATTGATCAGCGCTCCCTGGCCCGAGGCGTCGACGATCCACCTGGCGGTGGCGTACTTGAGCTCCTCCGACGGGCCCTGGGAGTAGTCCTTGTACTCGACGCCGACGGCGCGCTGGCCCTCGAACACCACGCGCTTGACCAGGTGCTCCTCGCGGACGTCGACGTTATGGCGCCTGGCCGCCTCGAGCAGCACCTGGTCCAGCTTGCCGCGCGCCATCTGGAAGGCCCATTTCTGCGGCTCGTCGCGGTTCTCGCGGAAGAAGAAGACCGGGAAGCTGATGTCGGGGCGCACGAACTCCAGCCCCTTCTTCTTGACGTCGTTCATCGCCGCCAGCTCGTCGTAGACCCCGAGGTCCTGGAAGACGGTGAAGCCGAACGCCGTGATCGACTCGCCGATGTGGAAGCGCGGGAACTTCTCGCGCTCCAGCAGCAGCACCTTGTGGCCGCGCTGGACGAGCTTGGTGCTGATGGTCGAGCCTGACGGCCCGCCGCCGATGACGATCGCGTCGAAGTTTTCAGTCATGCTTTCTTTCCCTTCGCTGGAAGTTCGGCTCAGGGCCGCGGAGCGCGGCTCGCCGGCACCCCGGCGGCGGCGCGCATCCCCGGCGCGGCAAGGTCCTCTTCGTCGCCGGCTCCCGCGCCGGCGAGCGCACCGAGGATCGATTCGGTGATTTCCTGGCTGCGCGCCGGCAGCACCGACAGCACGCTGTCGCTGATGCCGTGCGAGCTCTCGCAGAAGCCCTGCAGGTAGATGCCGGGAGCGAAGGCCGGCGCGCTCCGCACCCGGTAGTCGCGCTCGACCTGGTACGCCCCGGTCGCGGTGGTGAGCAGGAAGGGGGCGAGGTCGCGCAGCAAGGGATGGTGCTGCGGCCGCTCGAAGCCGGTGGCGAGCACCAGGCCGTCGGCCTCCATGACCTCGGACCGCGCCGCCACCCTGTCCCACATCGTCGCCACGATGCCGTCGCCCTGGGGCTCCACCTCCCGGAGCTCCAGCATGGAGCGCACCCGGACCCTGGTGTCGCCGGCCACCTTGCGCTGGTACAGCGCCCGGAAGATCGAACGGATGAGCTCCAGATCGACTGCCGAGTAGTTGGTGTCGGCGTGGGCCTGCTGCAGCCCGCGGCGCTCCACCACCGGTAGGTTGAAGATCACGTCGGTCATCAGCGGCGAATAGAGCTCGTTGACGAACTCGCTTTCGTCGGCCGGCTTGTAGGCGAATCGCCGCATGGTCGCGGTGACGGTGGCATTGGGATAGTTCGAGTAGAGATACTGGAAGATCTCCGCCGCGCTCTGCCCGGAGCCGACGACGATGAAGCGGTAAGGTGCCGCCTGATCCGGGAAGCAGCGCCTGGTCCGCTGCAGGAAGTCGCACGAATGGAACACCCTGTCCGTAGCGCCGATGTTTACGCCGGGCGGAATGAAGGGCACGCCGCCGGTCGCCACCACCAGGTTGCGCGTCAGGTGCTCTTCCAGATGGCCGTTCTGGTTCTGCCGCGCCGCGACCCGCAGCAGGCCGACGCCGCCGTCGTCGCCGTGCACCGGCACCACCGAGACGACGTCGCGGCTGTACTGCACGCGGTGCGCCAGCTGGCCGGCCACCCAGCGGTAGTAGTGATTGAACTCCATCCGGGTGGGGAACCAGGACCGCAGGTTGACGAAATCGAGCAGCCGCCCGTGCAGGCGCAAATAGTTGAGAAAAGTGAAGCGGCTTTGCGGGTTCCGCATCGTGACCAGGTCTTTCAAGAACGTCACCTGGACTTCCGCTCCGGCCAGCAGCATGTCCGGATGCCAGTCGTAGCCCGCCTTGCGTTCCAGGAAGAGGCTTCGTGGTCCGCGGCGCTCCGCCGGCTGCTCCTCCAGGCAGAGCGCCAGGGCGAGGTTGGCAGGACCGAATCCGATTCCCAGGACGTCGAGAGGCTCCGCCACGGCGCCGGTCTCGAAGACCTCGCTCCTCATCCGCTGATGCATGGTTCTCAGCCTCTCCCTTCGTGCTGATGGAATTGACGGCCTATCCAATTGAATCGTGTCGTTCGCCGGCTGCCGGGAGACGGCGGCAGGCAAAATCGCGGATCTGGTTTCGCGGCCGGGCGCGGCGAGCGGCACCGGCACGAAACTTTGCGTCAGTTATCCCGTTCCGGGCGACAAGCGCTCTTATCGTCAAGCACGCGCCAGGAACTGTCGCGTCGAGCGGCGGCCGAGAGTGGCCGCGGTGACGAGGAGGGTGAGCCCGCCAAAGATCGTGAAGACCAACGGGATGTTCTTGCCGGCGAGATCGCCGGCGAAGCCGCCGAGCGCCATGCCCAGCGGCATCACCGCGTTGACCAGCGAGGCCCACAGCCCCAGGACGCGGCCGCGCAGCTCGTCCGGCGTCGTCGTCTGCAACAGGACCGTCAGGTAGACGTTGATCAGGCCCAGCATGGTACCGAGGGCGAACGCCAGCGCCAGGCTGAGATAGCGGTCGTGCACGAAGCCGACGATCACCATCGGCAACGGCGCCACGGCGATGAGCACCATCAGCAGGCGGGCCCGCGAGGAGCGTTCGACCCTGATCACCCCGGCCAGCAGGAAGCCGGCGATGGTGCCGCAGCTCACCGCGGCGAGCAGGAAGCCGTACCATTCATAGCCGGCGTGCAGGTTGATGCGCACAAAGAACGGCAGCAGCACGGAGAGCGCCATGGCGCAGGCGTTGTATGCGGCGGGGGCGACGAGGTAGCCCAGCAGGCCGGGGGTGCGGCGGATGTAGGCGAAACCTTCGCGGACCGAGGTCAGGAACTGGCGCGCGCTCTCGGCGAGGGCGACGCGCGCCCGGGAAGGAGGCGGCGGCAGGCGGACCAGCGCCTCGCTGCCGGCGGCGAAGAGGAAGCTCAGGCCGTCGAAGAAGAACAGCCGCGGCGCGCCGAGCAGGCGGGCCAGCCAGCCGCCGGCGCCCTGCCCGAGGAGGCCGGCGGCCTGCGCCGAGAACATCACCAGCGAGTTGGCGGCGGTCAGCCGCTCGCCGGGGACGAGATCGGGGATCGCCGCCGCGAAGGCGGGCTGGAAGATGCCGTTGAGCAGCCCAGCGACGATGGAGGCGGCGAAGAGGACGGCCACCAGGGCCGGGTGCGACAGCCTCCCGGACGCCATGGCCAGCGCCGTCGCCGCCATCGTCAGGCCGGCCAGCAGATCGCAACCGACAAGGATGCGGATGCGCGACCAGCGGTCGGCCAGCGCGCCGCCGAACGGCGCCAGCAGAACCGACGGCAGGACGGAAGCGCTGAGCAGCAGGCCCATCAGGCTGGCGGAGCCCGTCGCCTCCATCACCCAGAAGGCGGTGGCCAGCGAGAATGCCTGGTTGCCCAGCGCGCTCACCGTCTGCCCTTGCCAGAGCAGCAGGAAATTGCGATTGGTGAGCCTGGCCGGGGCGGTGATCTTGATATTGGTGGCGGCGACTTCGCTCACCATCGCAATATAACAACCCGTGGCGCCGGCCCGGCGGCGGCGGTCGGGCGGCAGGCGTCAGCTTTCCTCCTCGATGTGACCCCATTCGTGTTCGGGCGGGCGGGGCGCGGCGACGCCGGCCGCCGGCACTAGAATTTTCCAATGCCCGAGCGCACCGTCAACCAGCAGTTCGTGGCGCGGGCGGCGGCCGCCCCCGCCGCCGTAGCGGTCGCCGCCGGCGGCCGGGAGGCGAGCTACGCCGAGGTGGAGCGGCGGGCGGGCGCGGTGGCCGGCCGGCTGCGCACGCTGGGCGTGGGGCCGGAGACGCTGGTCGCCGTCACTGTCGACCGCGCGTTGGACCTGCCGGCGGCGCTGCTGGGCGTCCTCGCCGCGGGGGGCGCCTATCTGCTCCTCGACCCGGCCGTCCCTCCGGGCCGGCTGGCGCAGCAGCTCGCCGGCTGCCGCCCGGCGGTCATCGTCACGCAACGCTCGCTCGCTCGGCGCCTGCCGCCGCGCCTGCCGCCGGTGATGTGGCTCGAGGAGGTGCTCGACGAGGCGGCCGGCAACGAGGCCACACGGCCGGAGGCTGCCGGGCTGCCCGGACCAACGGCCGACGCTTTGGCTTGCGTGGTGCCCGTTGGCACCCGTGGGGACGCGATGATTCTCCTCACCCAGGGCAACCTGGCCGATTTCTTCGCCGCCATGGACGCCGCCGGCGGCGACGGCATGGCCGGCGCCTGGATGGAGGCGATGGGCCTGGCGGACGGCGTGGACGCCGGGAGCCTGGAGATGCTGTGGCGCCTTTGCCGGGGCTGCCGCGTGACGCCACGCGGCGAGCGCAATGGGTCTGGCGCCGGCGGCGGCGTCCCCGGCGCCGGCGGCCAGGAGCGCGACCTCGACTTCAGCCTTTTCTACTTCGGCAACTACGCCGCCGGACGGGCCGCCGACCACTACCGCCTGGTCCTCGAAGGAGCACGGTTCGCGGACCGCCAGGGGTTCCGGGCGATCTGGACTCCGGAGCGGCACTTCCACGAGTTCGGCGGCCTGTTCCCCAACCCTGCGGTGCTCGCCGCCGCCATCGCCGTCGCCACCGAGCGCCTGCAGATCCGCGCCGGCAGCGTCGTGCTGCCGCTGCACGACCCGCTGCGGGTGGCCGAGGAGTGGTCCCTGGTCGACAACCTGTCCGGCGGGCGGACCGGCGTCTCCTTCGCGTCGGGGTGGCATGCCAACGACTTCGTCCTCAGGCCCGGCGCCTACGCGGACCGCCACGAGATCATGCGCCAGGGCATCGCCACCGTCCGCCGGCTCTGGCGGGGTGAAGCGCTACGTCTGCCGGGTGGCGCCGGCAATGAGGTGGAAGTGCGCATCTACCCCCGGCCGGTGCAGGCGGAGCTGCCGATCTGGGTGACGGCGGCCGGCAGCCCGGACACTTTCCGTCTCGCCGGCGAGCTGGGGGCCGGCGTGCTCACCCACCTGCTCGGCCAGGACGCCGCCGAGATCGCCGGCAAGATCGCCGCCTATCGCGGCGCCTGGCGCGATGCCGGTCATGGACCCGGCACCGGCTGGGTGACCGTCATGCTGCACGCCTACGTCGCGCCGCACCTCGCCGCCGTGCACGCGGCGGTGCGCGAACCGCTCAGCGCCTATCTGAAGACCTCCTTCGGCCTGCTCCGCTCCCTCGCCGCCAGCGTCGGCCTGGACAGCGACCCCCGCCAGCTGGGTGCCGCCGAGCTCGACCAGCTGGTCGCCCGCGCCTACGACCGCTACGTCACCTCGGGCGCCGGCCTCATCGGCACTCCCGAGACCTGTGCCGCCACCCTCGAGCGGCTGCGCGCCGCCGGCGTCGACGAGGTAGCCTGTCTGATCGATTTCGGCGTCGCCACCGATCAGGTCCTGGCCAGCCTCCCGCACCTCGACGAGCTGCGCCGGCGGACGGTTCGTCACTCCGGGCCTGGGCCGGAGCCGGTAGCCGGAGCGGCGACCGGGAGCCGAGCGCCTGGAGCGGATTTCTTTTTCGGCGGTGCGCTTGCCGGCACCGAGGTGCATCTGCTCGACGCCGCTCTGCATCCGGTGCCCGCAGGCGAGCGCGGCGAAGTCTACGTCGGCGGTGCCGGAGTGACCCGCGGCTACCTGGGGCGCCCCGATCTCACCGCGGCCCGGTTTCTGCCCGATCCCTGGAGCCCCCGACCCGGCGGCCGCCTCTATCGCACCGGCGGCTTCGCCCGCCGCTCGCCGGCGCCTCAGAAGTAGGACTGCAGCTCTCCCCGGCGCCGCACGTCGAGGGTGGCGCAGTGGAAGGCGCCGCCGAACTGGTTGAAGTTGTGGAAGCCGACCGGGATCGGCTCGAAGCCCCAGCGCCGCGCGGCGCGCATGAAGTCCGCGTCGTCTCGCTCCACGATCATGCGCCGTTCGTCGAGCATCAGCACGTTCATGCTCACCCAGGCGCTGCACATCAGGAACGACGAGGTATGGACCGGGCGGGGGGCCTCCAGCACCTTCCAGGAGCGGAACATCTTGGGGACGCGGTCGATGCGCTCCGGGTTGATCAGCAGCTTGCCCGGCGCCAGCGGCATGAAAGAAGCGTCGATGTGCATCGGATGCTGGTCGCGGGGCACCAGCCGGTGGACGCGGTAGCCGTCGCCGAGATGGCGCTCGAGCCAGGCGATCCCGAGCTCGTTGGTGACGTGGCTGCGCTGCACGAAGAGGTCGCGGCCGCAGCGCACGAAATCGGCCGCGTCGAAGGTCGGCTCGCTCTCGCCGACGACGTAGCTCTGGCCCGCCGCTCGGGGCCGCTCCCAGTCCGGATCGTAGAGCTCGTCGCGCAGCAGCGGCCGGGGTGCCGCCGACCATCTCGCTCCCAGCCGGAAATAGTCGCAGAGCAGGGACCGATAGGCGTCGATCTCATGGTAGCGGCAGCGCCAGGCCATCGGCGCTTCGATGATCTCGTCGCCGATGACCAGCAGCAGGTCGCGCGGCATCGCCGCGTACAGTCCCGACGGGCTCCGCCAATCGGGGGTCGCAAAGGACCGCGAGAAATCGACCGGCTCGGGCCGGCGCACCGTGACTCCCTCGCCTTCGAGGACGTGAACCAGCTCCTCCAGCTCGCGGCTGGCGGCGGCGATCAGCTCTGCCGGGAACGGCTTGCCGCCCTGCTCGGCAAAGAAGGCGTGGTGTTCCTCCGGCATGGTGGCAGCCAGCGCCGCATTCCAGGTCGGGACGCAGGCGCCCTCCACGACGCCCACGACCACCTCCTCCAGTGGGTCCCACTCGTTGTGACAGCTCACCACCGGCAACGCTTCGGTCCGCGACAGGATCATCGAGCCTCCTCGCTCCGCAGCCTGCAAGGTCGCCGGCGCCGCCGGCCACTCATCCTTCGAAGTGCGGCTTGGCGGACCAAACGCGCCGCCGGCATCCGCGAGCGCCAGGTTCCGAAATATTGCAAGTGCGCTACTTGCCGGTGCCCGCGGGGGCGCGCATGTTCATGCGCTGGCGGCGGCGCCAGGCGACTGACAGACTGGAGCGGTGTCGCTCGATCCGGCTCGCCCGCGCTTCTTCCCTTAGCAGCGCGTCGAAGCGCGCTGCGTCGCGCGTCACCTCTCAGGGAGGAGTCAATGACCAGCTCGAGTTCCATGAAACGATGCTTTTCGCCGGCCGGCGTCGCACTTGCGTTGCTGATGCCGGTCGTTGGGATGGCGCTCGGCTGCGCCATGTTCGATACCGGCATGTCGGAGGCCAAGGACTTGCAGCGGGTCGGCACACCCGCTCTGGCCGAGATCCAGACCATCGGCGAGACCGGATTGACCGTCAACGACGATCCGGTGATCACGCTCGACGTCGAGGTGCGGCCGGCGGATCGGCCGCCCTACCGGGCGACCATCAAGCGGCTCCTCGTCTCCCGGCTGGAAATTCCCCAGTTCCAGCCCGGCAACGTCATCCCGGTCCGCTTCGACCCGAAGGATCCTTCGCGGGTGTCCTTCGATCTGGGGCCGCCGAAGGCCGCGAAGACCGGCAACCCGTTCGCCGACAACTTTGCCCCGCAGCGGATCGCGGCGGGACTTGCCCTGGCGCCGCCGCCGGCGACGCCGGTGCTCTACCGCGGCGGCGGCGATGACGCTGCCGACAAGCGCGCCTTGATCGAGAACAATTACGTGCCGCTGGGCCTCTCCGTCTTCACCGGCGGCGCCGCCGATCCGCGTCTGGCCGCCCAGCAGGGACAGAAGCTGGGCGCCGCCGCGGTCGTGCTGTACGGCGAGGTGTTGGACGTGCCCGAGACACCGCTGGCGCCGCTGCCGTTCCGGCCGCGGCCGCCGGGTGGCGATGGCGCGCCCGCGCGGCAGGCGGCCGACACCGGCGGCGCCCAGGCCACGATCGGGACCCTGCCGCCGCGCTCCAGGACCGACCACGAGACGACCTACTGGGCCAAGAGCCAGCCGCCGGTGCTGGGCGTGATGAGCCGGCCGCTGGACGAGCAGGAGAGGGCGCGGCTGATGCGCAACGACGGCATCGTGGTCGAGCTCGTCACCAACGCCTCGCCCGCCGCGGCCGCTCACATCCAGCAGGGAGACATCATCGTCGCCATCGACGGCAAGGCGATCCTCGACCCGACGGCGGTGCCGGCGTTCCTGCAATCGATCGCCGGCCGCAAGGTGCGCATCGACCTGTTGCGAGGCGGCACGCCGCAGGCGGTCGAGGTCCAGCTCAACCAGCTGTCACACTGACGGACAACCAACTGGCGCGAGGAGGTGAACATGAGCATGGCAGGTCTTTCGAGGTCGCGGCTCGAGAAAATGCATCGGGTGTTGTCCGGCTACGTCGAGCGCCAGGAGATGCCCGGGCTCGTGGCGCTCGTCAGTCGCGGCGGCGACGTGCATGTGGAGTCGCTCGGCACGCTGTCGTTCGGCCAGGCGGCGCCGATGCAGCGCGACACGATCTTCCGCATCGCCTCGCTCGCCAAACCCGTCACCGCGGTGGCGGCGATGATCCTGGTGGAGGAATGCAAGCTACGGCTCGACGAATCGATCGCACCGTGGCTGCCAGAGCTCGCGGATCGTCGCGTGCTGAAATCCATGTCCTCGTTCGACGACACCGTGCCGGCGGCGCGTGCCATTACCGTTCGCGATCTGCTGACCTACCGCATGGGCTTCGGCAGCGTGATGGCGGCGCCGGACACCTACCCGATTCAGAGGTTGATCCGTGAATATCAGATTGGCGGCGACGGTCCGCCGCTGCCGACGCGAGCACCGGGAGCGGAAGAATGGCTGCGGCGCCTCGGCTCGCTGCCGCTGCTGGCCCAACCGGGCGAGCGGTGGATGTATCACGTGAGTGGCGACGTGCTCGGGGTCCTGGTGGCGCGTGCGTCGGGCCAGTCCCTCGGCACGTTCCTGCGCCAGCGGATCTTCGAGCCGCTCGGCATGAACGACACGGCATTCCACGTGCCGCCCGAAAAAATCGCGCGTTTCACCTCATGCTATCGCTTCGATCGCCAGGCGGGCACGCTGGATCTCTACGACGGCGTGACGGACAGCGCCTGGCGGCCCGAGCCGCCGTTCGAGTCGGGCGGGGGCGGCCTGGTGGCGACGATCGACGACTACTTTGCCTTCAACCGCATGATGCTGGCCAAGGGCCGGCACGGCCGCGAGCAAATCCTCTCACGCGCCGCGGTGGAGCTGATGACCTCGGATCAACTCACTCCGGCGCAGCGCGTGGGCGCCGAGATCTTTTTCGAGACGCACAGCAGCTGGGGCTTCGGCATGGCGGTGGACATCCAGCGCGACGAGGTCTTCCGCACTCCCGGCCGATTTGGTTGGGACGGCGGCCTCGGCACCTCGGCATACACCGATCCCGTCGAAGGAATGATCGGCATCCTCTTCACGCCGCGCATGATGGAGTCGCCGGCACCGCCGCCGGTGTTCACCGACTTCTGGACCCTGGCGTACGCGGCGATGGAATAGAGAGGTCGGAGGTCAGCGAGCGATCTCGGTGCGGTGGCAGAAGAGCGCGAGCGTGTAGGCCGCCACCGCGAGGGGCCAGCGCCGCCACCGCCGCCGCACCGCTCAGACCTCATCAGCACCATCCGTCAGTCGCGGCTCGTAGTCAAGGCCGGCAGGGCGGCCTCCCGCTGCTGCAAAGGCCGGCGACTCCGGCGACCAGGCGAGCCGCCGCGTGAGGTGCTGGAGGTCGGGTGCGCTAAGCACGAACCGCTCGTCATGGCGCATGTAAAGGGTCTTGAAGAACTGCTCCCAGCGCAGCGGGCTATCGGCCGGCGGGAAGTTCGCGAGGAGCGCGCCCGCCCGCTCGGCGGCCAGGTCCACCATCACCAGCGACACCGCCTCGTACCGGCTCAGATCGTTGCGGATGCCCTTGCGGCCGCACATCTCACGGAGCGCAGCGTGAAAGCGTAACACCGACTCCACCGGGTCGCCGGCCTGGCGGATCGCCACGTCATTGGGCAGCCGCTGCCGCGCCGCTGGCGCCGACTCCTCCACCTGTTCGACTGCCGCCACGGCCGCCTCGTTGGCGCGGATCGCGAACAGATAGCCGAACACCAGCGCCGGGTAGGTGATGTGGAGATTCGTGCACTCGCCGATCGTCTCCTCCATGCGGTTCGTCAGGTTGCGCAGGGCGCCGGTCATGCCCTTGCAGGAAATAGCCAGCACCGGACCTAGGCCGTCGCGGGTGACGACCACGTCCACCTGCTTGGTCTTGAGGCCGCCCAGGACCGTCCGCTCGCTGGTGCTCGCCCGCGTCGGGTCGAACGACAGCCGCGGCTCGTTGCGGCGCCTGGCGACGGCAAACGGTGGCCGCGGGGTGATGTCGTCCGGGTGGAAGCCACCCTCGACCACGAGGCGGCTCGCTACGTACCAGTGCAGCGGCTTGATGTGTTTCGCACTCTGCGTGCTGCCGGGATAGGTGCCGAAGTGCCTGAGCGCCTGCATGCCGGTCAGCCACTGTCCGGGCCTCGCCTCGCCCGCTTCGGACTCAGCCGCCACAGTGCCTCCAGGCGCGCATTTCGCCGATCGCCGCCGCGATGGCCGGCGTATCCAGCTCGGCCAGGAGCGCGGCCGGCGGCAGCACAATGCGTGCCGCCTCGCCGGGCTCGAGCTTCAGCACGCCGCCACCCAGGGGATGCCCCTCCAGCTCACAGCTCAGCTGCAAAAAGGGGTGGTCCCACGCCGCGAAAAGGCGCTGCGCATCCTGCAACTCGCGAACATGGACGCCGTGCACCGAGTTCGTGCAGGCGCAACCCGCGAGGTTGCGCACCAGCTTCGGTGCCGTACCCGACATGTAGGTGAGGAACATCTCAGGCATCGTGACGTCCGGCACCGAGTACCAGGGCTTGCGCATCCTGCACTTGTACCGTTCGCTGGCCACGCGGCCGGGCTCCGTGTCCAGGTATTTCTCAACCGACCTCGGCAACTTGCCGCGCTTCGGCAGGTTCAGCAGCAGCATCGGCTGGTTGGCGCGCCGCCAGGCCTCGACCGTCTGCCGCGTCAGGTTGCGCCGGCACAGGAGCCGGCCGTTGCGGACGGTGGGTTGGAGCAGTTGCTGCGGGATGTCCCACCGCTCCGCCGCCGACGGCGTGAGATGAAAGAAGTCGTTATCACCGCTCACATAGCCGATGCCGATCTGTGCAACCTCGCCAAAGAGCCGGGTCTCAGCGTGCCCAGCCGCCTCGCGGTAGAGGCTGCGTGCCTGCTCGTTCATCAGGTAGGGCCGCAGGCGTCGCCGCCAGGCGCTCTGCCACTCCGCGGCAGAAACAGCCAGCCACTCGCTGGGCGGCTCGGCCGCGGCGGTGAACCGCTCCATAACGGACAGACGGATCTCGCGCGTGGCGCCGCCGCAGCCCGCGGCGTAGAGCAACCAGCAATCCTCGGAGAGCTCGGGAAAAAGCTTGCCCCGCACCGCGACGAGCTGGATCAGATCGAACCGCTCGAGCAGATGGCTGAACAGCGGCGCCGCGTAGGGAGCATGGCCGATCTCTGCCGGAACCACGAACGCCATGCGGCCGCCCGGCTTGAGCAAGCTTGCCACCGCCACCAGGAAGGGCGCCCAGGAGCCGGCGAGCCCCGAGAAGCGGACGCCGCGCGCCGCGCACAGGCGGAGCGCCTGCTCCCGCACTTCGCCGCGAAACGTCTGATAACGGATGAATGGCGGATTGCCGGCGGCGCAGTCGAAACGCTCCTCGGTGGCACGGGCCCAGGCGAAGAAATCGCCCTCGTGCACCAGCGCCCAGGGAGCCCGCGCCATGGCGGTGCGCGCCGCCTCTTGGTCCTGCTCGATGCCCACGCTGTTCCGGTGACCGGCGAGGAAGCGTCCGTCGCCACACGCCGGGTCGAGAAGCCGCTCGTCCGCTCCGCGCACCGCCCACTGCAGCAGGCTCCCAACGATGGCGTCTGGGGTGTAGTAGGCGCCGGCAGCCTTGCGCCGCGAGGGAATGTCCGCCGGAGGCTGCGGGGGAACCTTCGGCGCGGTTTGCGAGGCGTCCTGACGGTTGGCTGCGGTGGGCAGGCTTGCGGATCCGTCGGGAGACCTGGAGGGAGTAACGGCCTGCAGGAGCCGTTGCCGGAGGTGGAAGGGAGGCATGAAGGGATTCTACAGCTAGAGGGCGGGAATGCGACGGCACCCATGGCGCTATCGGGGCCGGTTCGCGGCGCCGGCCGGAGCGGTCAGGCCGTAGCGACCTCGGTTGCCAGCCGCTCGACGGCGCGGCGGGCCCGGGCGCTTACTCGCTCAGGGTCGCAGGCATCGCCGCGCGCCACGGCCAGATGGTCCTTGGCGGCGTCGCGGTCGCCCGCGAGCAGCGCGATCCGCCCCAGCATCGCTCGCGCCAGGACGAGCTGGCTGCGGCGCTCCACCGTCCGCGCTGCGCCCAGCGCCTCCATGGCGCGCCACTCGGCCCCTGCGAGTCTGCCGGCGGCCAGATCGATCTCCGCCGCAAGGTTCTGGGCGTAGGCAAGCAGCCCCTTGGTGTCGATCAGCCGCAAGCGCGCGAGCGCCGTCTCGAGCAGCCCGGTGGCGGCCTCCTCGCCAAGCGCGAGACGAGCGAGGACTTCGAGCGTCTCGGCCATTGGCGCCTCGCTGCCCTCCCCCAGCCTGGCTGCCGCGGCCCGCAGCTCCGCCGAGCGCCGGAGCGCCGGCGCCGGGCGGCCCTGCTCGAGGTCGATCATCGAGAGGCGAGACATGCATTCGTACTCCGCCCAATGGTCCTGGCTTTGGCGAGCCAGGTGCAGCGCCTCGTCGAGAAACCGCGCCGCGGCCGCCTCCTCGCCGGCGAACAGCCGCGTCAGGCCAAGGCCCCAGGGCAGATCGATCACCGTGGCGCCGATGCCGGGCGCCAGCGCTTGCGCCTCTCGCAGCAGCGACGTGGCACGCCGGTGGTCGCGCTCGAGCTGCCCCAGGCAGCGGCCGGTGTTGGCGAGGGCGCGCACCGCGGTGACCGGGTCGGCGGCGCGGCTCAGCTCGGATGCCTGTAGCGAGTAAGCCTGCGCCCGCGCGCCGTCGCCGCTCTCCTCGCTCAGCACCGAAAGCAGGTACAGGCCGGTCTGGACCTGCGCGTGGAGCCTTGCACCGCCGGCTTGTTCGACCAGGCCCACCAGCTCCTGCGCCAGCTCTCTCTGCCGCCGCCTCCCCAGCGTCGCATGGACGAAGACCTTGTACAGGTCCATCCGCAAGCAGAGCCGGGTGGGTTCGGGCAGGTTGCGGACGTGCTGCAACCCGGCTTCCGCAAGCTCGCTGGCCTCGACCGGCGCGAAAAGCCGCACGCAGCGCTCGCCCGCCGTGACCGCCGCTCGTGCCGCGAGCTCGTAGTCGCCGCCCAACGCGGCGTGGCGAGCGATCTCGCCGGCGTTGCCCCCGTCGGGGTCCGGCAGGGGAGACAGGGTCTGGGCGATCCGCAGGTGGATGAAGCGCCGGCGCGACGCGGAGACCTGCTGGTAGGCGGCCTTGCGAATCAGGTCGTGAGCAAAGTCGAGGGCGCCTTCCTGCCCGCCGGCGGCCGCACCACGCAGAATGCCATGACGCTCGAGCTCGGCGATGCCGGCCACGAGGTCGGACGCGGCGAGCCCGGTGACGCTAGCCAACCAATCGGCGGCGAACTCCCGGCCGAAGGCGGCCGCCCACGGGAGCAACTCGCGCGCACCGCGCCCGATCCGCGACAGGCGGTCACCGATCAGACCACCCAACGTACCGGAGAGAGTGTCTTCTCCCAGCGCCAGGGCACGAGCCACTTCGAGCGCGAACAATGGATTGCCGCGGCTCTCGTCGTAGACCCTGGCACCGTCCGCCAGCGGCGCCACCGAGCGTGCGAGCTCCGCCGTCTCCAGTGCATCGAGGGGGGTGAGCTCGAACCGGCGCAGCCGGCGCTCCCGGGCGAGCGCCCGCACCAGGCGCAAGGCTGCCGGGCAGTCGGCAAGCTCTCCGGCGCGGGCAGCCGCGACACAGAGCAGGCGCATGCCGCCCTGCCGCCTCACCACATAGTGCAGCAGGGCTGCCGAAGCGTCATCGATCCACTGCAGATCGTCGAGCACCACCACCACGACCGGGGGGTCGGCGGCAAACGGTGGCGCGGGGCCACTGAGTAGCGCCACCACCGCGTCGAAGAGCCGGCTGCGGTCGCTGGATGTGGACGACCCGGTCGTCGGGCCGAGCTCGACGCTCAGCGGCGCCAGGTCGGCGCGCAGCGGCGCGGCGAGCGCGGGGAGCGGCGCACTGCGCAAGGCATCGATCCATGGCCCATAAGGGCGCACCGCCTCGGCCTCGAAGGCGCGGCCATCGAGCACCAAACCGCCCCGCAGGCGCGCCTCGGCCGACAACTCGCCGAGCAGCCTGGACTTGCCGATCCCTGGCTCGCCCAGCAGCAGCGCGAGCCCTCTCGATTGCCCCGCCTCGGCGGTGTCGAGCAGGCCGGTCAACTCGGCGAGCTCGCGAGAGCGCCCCACCAACGCCCAAGCGCGCTGCGACAACGCCGCGGCCGCTGGCGCGGGCGGCGCCTGAGAGCTCGGTTGCTGCGGCTCGACCGCCGCGGCCTGCTCGAAGAGCGGGTTGCCAGGGTAACGATCGTCCTCCTGCCGCCGCCGCGAGGGAATGCGCCCGAGCGCGCGCCGGGCTTCCACCAGGGCCGCCGACGGCAAGGCAGCCAGCTCCTGGCGGAGCATGCGGCGGCAGCTTTCATATTGAGCCAGCGCCTCGTGCTCCAGCCCCATCTCGCCCAGGAGGCGCACCACCGCGGCCTGGGCGGCCTCATCGAGAGGGTTGACGGCGACCCAGGCGCGCGCATGGCGCAACGCCGCGACCGGGGTGCCCGCAAGGCGTTCGACCAGCGCCGCCAGGATCGCCGTGTGCAACCGGCGCAGCTCCTCGCGCTCGGCCGACAGCCATTCCTGGAAGCGATAACAGTCGGGAAGCTCCAGCCCGGCGAGGAAGTCGCCGCGGAACCGTGCCGCCGCCCGGCAGAGGTCGTCGATCGGCGCCGGGGCCAAGCCGCCGGCATGCAGCGCGCGAACCGCGGCAAGATCGATCTCGGTGCCGGGTACCGTGGTGAGTAAGCGTACGTGCTCACGGTCGCAGCAAAGGCGCGGACAGCCGCCGACGTCGTCGACCAGCGGCCGCAGCTTGGTCAGACTCCACCGCAGGGCGGCCCGGGGGTCGGCCGGCCCCTCCCAGAGCAGCTCGCAAAGACGCGCGCGGGAAGGCGCGCCGCCCGGCGCCCCCGAGGCGGCGAGCGCGGCGAGATAGCCAAGCAGCGCGCGAGTCCGCTTCGAGGGGGGCAGGTCGAGGGGGCGGCCGCCGCGGGCGACTTCGAGCTCGCCCAGCAGACGGATCTCGAGCAGTGGCGGGTTCACCGGCGCCCTCTCAATAGAGGTCGGCAGTCTGGCACAATTTCAACGGTAGTTCCAACGTTGCCTTCAACGATCAGCGCCCAGACTGGGCACTCGAAACCGTCCTGAGCGGGCCACGGCTCGCCGAAAGGAGTGCCAAGACATGAGATCTCTTGCCACGAAGGCGGCTCTTGGAGCGGCCGGAATCACGACCATCCTGTGCGTAGCTCTCGTCGCTGCGGCGCCGAGCGGGAACGGTGGAGCCGGTGGAGCCACGGGGTGGGCGATGAACGCCACGGCGATCGAAGCCTGCAGTTGCCCGATGTTCTGCCAGTGCTATTTCAACGGCAAGCCGGCCGGGCACCACGAGCACGGAGCGAAGGAAGCCCACTTCTGCCGGGCGAACCTGGCCTATCGGGTCAACAAGGGCCATTTCGGGGCGACCTCGCTGGACGGGGCGAAGTTCTGGTTCGCCAATGACCTGGGCGGCGACTTCTCACATGGACAGATGGACTGGAACGTGATGTATTTCGACAAGTCGCTGTCGCAGGCGCAGCGCGCGGGCCTCGCGGAGATCGTCGGCCACCTGTTCCCGGTGAAATGGAATTCGGCGACCACGGCGGAGGCCTCGATCGATACCTGGGAGTACAATGGGGACAGCGCTCATGCAACCATGGATGGCGGCAAGACAGCGGAAGTGAAGCTGGCGCGTCCCGCCGCCGCGGCCAATGGCCCCGGTCCGCTCGTGCTCAAAAACCTGAAGTACTGGGGGGCGCCACGCAACGACGGGTTCGTGATGATGCCGAACGAGGTCGAGGCTTACCGTGTCGGGCCGAAGGCCTTCGAATACAAGGGCACCAACGGCTTCCTGATCACCGTTGACCTCAGTTCCAGCGACTTCCCGGCCACGCCCGCCGCGAAGGGTGCCGGGAAATAGGGGAGTTCCAATGATCTATCTCGTCGTGGAACAGTCCTTCGACCCGCCGCTCACCGACGAGGCGTATCTCGCCATGAGCCAGCGCATCGATCCCTGCCTGAGCGCCCACCAGGTGCAGTGGCGGCGCAGCCTGGTGGCAACCGACCGCCGGCGAATGATCTGCACCTTTCAAGCCGCCGACGCCGAAGCGGTCCGCGCCGCCTACCGTTCGGCCGGAGAGCGGTTCGAGCGGGTCTGGACCGCCGAAACGTACGAACCCGCCGGCCCATAGTCGACACGAAGGCTCCCCCGGGGGAAGGTCGCCGACACGAGCGGCGTTCCCCGGCGGCAGAACCCGGAGCAGCCTCAACTCGTGAGCGAAGGCGACGTCATCGGTCGTTTCGGCCACGAGCACCGACTCCGGTACCTCGACCACCGGTTTGCGGCTGCCATGGCACCAGCGATAGGGCAGGGGGGATTCCGCGCCAAGTGGAATATGCCAGAGTCACGATATTGCCAATGCAACCTGGTAATTTTCAAGGAGAAAGAGCATGAAGAAGAAAGCTGAAGTCCTGCGTCTGAAGCGTGAAACGGTGGTCAAGCTCGATCAGAAGGCTCTGCCGACAGTGATCGGCGGTGTCTTGCCCAGCGGCGCTCCCAGCTTCTGCAATTACTGCATCCACTAGGCTAGCTCCCCGCTCCCGCGGCGGGCCACCTGTTCCCGCCGCGGGGAGTCACCCCGGCCGCCAGCGACCGCACGGCGCCATCGAGATCTTGCGCCGGCAGCTACAGGTGGCGCCGCCGGCGTTGACGCCAGCTCACTGGGCGAACGCCTTGGCGACCGCCGCGGTGTCCTCGTTGGCTCGATAGTCTCGACGATGGCTTCGACGTTGCCACGGCCGAAATTCGCGTAGATCTCCTCGACGATACCGATCAGCTCCGACACGGGTAACCTCCTTTGCAGGTTTGGCGGTTCACTGCCGTTACGGCGCCGCCGGCGATCTGGATGAGGCTGCCGGGATCAGGTGGCGTGGAGAGGTCGCGATTGAAAGCGATCCTCATCTCACCACACAACATGCCAAGACCGGCGCGGCTGAGACCCGTACAGGGTAGCGTCCTATGGTAAATGACGTTACACAGCACTAGCAGGTTTGCCGAAGTGCTACCCTGCCTCGACATGGGAGTGGATCTTCGTAGGCTCGTGACGCGGCCTGACCCACACCAGCGCGATCCGACGCGCCGCGCCGTCGATCGCGGCGCGCGGCGACCGGCAGCAGGAGTTGGCGAGTGATCCTGATCCTGAGCCAGACCGTCCACGAGCCGACCACCGATTTCGTGATGGATTGGCTTGAAAGCCTCGGCTCGCCCTGCGTGCGGCTCAACGGCGAGGACTTCGACGGCCAGAGCGCCGTCCGCCTGGAGCTGTCAACCGGCAGCAGCGAGCTCACGATCGAGGACAGCGGCGGCAGTGAGCCGGTGGATCTCGCCGAGGTCGATGCGGTCTGGTACCGGCGCTGGCAGAGCCACCTACGCCACACCTCGGTCGACATGGTGGACGCGCGCCACGGCATCGCGCAGCAAGCCCGCATCGATCTCTTCCGGCATTTGAACCTGGAGGCGCGCAAGCTCAGCGAGGTGCTGTTCGCGCGGCTTGCCGGGGTGCCGTGGTTGTCGGGTGCCAAGACGGCCAGCCCCAACAAGCTGCTGATGCTGCAGCAGGCGGCGCAAGCCGGGCTCGCGATCCCTGCGACGTTGGTGACCGACCGCCGTGCCGAGCTCGAACGGTTTGCCGCCGCGCACGGCCCGCTGATCACCAAGGCGATCAGCGAGGCGCACAGCTTCTACCTGGACGGCTACTTCCAGGTCATGCACACGCTGGCGGTGGAGCCCGAGGACATCGCGGCGCTGCCGGAGTCGTTCCCCGCCTCGCTGTTCCAGGAGCGGCTGGCGAAGCGCTATGAGCTGCGGGTCTTCTACCTGGCGGGGGAGTGCCATGCGATGGCGATCTTTTCGCAGCGCGACCCCCAGACGCAACTCGACTTCCGCAACTACAACTTCGCCAAGCCCAACCGTTTCGTACCCTACCGCCTGCCGGCGACGGTGGCGTCGGCGATCGAAGTGCTGATGCGCGCTCTCGGCCTGGAGACCGGCTCGCTCGATCTGGTCAGGACGGCCGACGGGCGCACGGTCTTCCTCGAGGTCAATCCCAACGGTCAGTTCACCATGGTGTCGCGGCCCTGCAACTACCAGCTGGAGCGCAAGGTGGCCGAGACCTTGATACGAAAGGCAGCCGATGGGCGCACGCGAGAGCATCCTTGAGAGCCTGAGCACCGAGGGCAGGGAGCTGGTGCCGGTGAACCTGCGGCTGATGACCGCGCCGAACGCCGGCGAAACCACGGACGGACGTCTGGCCTGGAGCGCCCATCACCGCGCGCGCGGCTACCATTGCTATGCCTTCCACAAGCCCATCTCCCGCTGCTTGCCTGTCCGGCGCTCCTGAGGCAGCGGCGGTCTTCCGCCTGTTCGCCTGCTGCATCGCGGTGCGGGGCGCGCGGCGTAGCGTGATCTGCGATCTTGGGCGCCAGCGTCTGCGCTTCATCCCCAACGGTCTCTACGAGATCCTGACCGAGCACGCCGAGAAAGGGGTCGCCGAGATCAAGGCGCATTACGAGGGGCGCTACGACCGCGAGATCGACGAGTACTTCGAGTTCCTGCTCACGGAGGAGCTGGGGTTCTGGTGCGACGAGCCGGAGGCCTTCCCGCCGATCGCCTGGGAATGGGAGTCACCGCTGCGCATCACCAACGCGATCCTGGACCTGGACCGCGGCTCGGCGCACGACGTGCCGGCGGTCCTCGGGCAGCTCGACGACCTGGGGTGCGAGGCGTTGCAGGTGCGGTGCTTCGAGCCGCTCGACCGCGGCGTCGTCGAGGGCCTCCTGGCGGCCACCGTGCGGGGGCGTCTGCGTTCGATCGAGCTGTTGCTGGCCTTCGAGCCGGGGCTGACGGAAGAGGTGTTGCTGGACCTCTGCCGGCGGCATCCGCGGATCGCGCGGGTGTGGGTCCACTCGGCGCCGGAAGACCGCACCTGTCCGACGCCGGCCGAGAGCGCCGAGATCGGCTTCCGGCGCGACGTGGTGGGCTCGCCGGCGTGCTGCGGCTGCATCGATCCGGCGTACTTCGCGCCGAACCTGGAGGTGTTCCTGGAGGCGCAGCGCCACAACACCTGCCTCAACCGGAAGGTGTCGGTGGA
Source organism: uncultured Acidobacteriota bacterium (assembly GCA_963732005.1). GTDB lineage: Bacteria > Acidobacteriota > Thermoanaerobaculia > Multivoradales > UBA5704 > JASLEW01. The sequence goes on along the minus strand of CAVSXT010000005.1, from coordinate 91,920 downwards.
CGCGCGGGGCGAGATCAGGAACTGTCCGTCGCTGGGCGTTTCCTACGGCAACGTGCGGGACGTCTCGCTGCATTCGGCGGTGGCGCGGCGCGACTTTCGCGAGCTGTGGGAGATCAACAAGGACCAGATCGAGGTGTGCAAGGACTGCGAGTTCCGCTACGTCTGCGTCGATTGCCGCGCCTACCTGAGCCGGCCGGAGGACCGTTACTCGAAGCCGGCGAAGTGCGGCTACGACCCGTACACCGCGCAATGGAGTTGACCCGCGGTCCGGGGACGGCGGCGAATGGTCGCCGCCGGAGCCGTGCCGCTTGCAGTAGAAAGGAGAAGACCGTGAACAAATCCAAGAAGCTGGAGAGCCTGCAGGACGAGCTGTTCAAGAACCTGCCCGACGCCGAGCTCACCGGCGTGGCCGGCGGCATCATCGTCAGCAGCGTCTCGAGTCATCCCGGCGTCACCAACTTCGGCAAGATCCACGACGAAGAGTTCTTGGACTAGGCGCCGCCCGCTGCAGAGGGGACTGATGGACAGGCCCAAGCAGCTTGAGAGCCTGAGGGACGAGCTGTTCTCGAATCATGCCGGCTTCACCCAAGTCGGGGGCACGGTCGATATCGAGTCCGAGGACTAGCATTTCCTCCCGCGGCCGCGCCGATCCGGCGCGGCCGCGGCGGGTCCCCGTCGAGCTGCATCAGCGCTGCCGGCAACATCGGAAGGCCTGACGCTTTCGGGGGCTACGCCGTCTGGCGGTGCCGCAGCCTGGCGCCGGCCGACCTCACCGCCGTCCTAGCCGCGAATCGCAAGGCACAGATCGTCGCCGACCTAACGCTCGGCTTCCACGCGGCGACATCCGCAAGCTGAATGTCGCCCTCGCTGGAGCTGGCCGAGAGTCGCGGCGTAGCCTCGACAGAATCGTCTGCATCACATCACTATACAGCAAATGTGCTGGACAGTAGTGATACCAGCGTGTATTCTAATTGCAATTTTGATGGCCTGACAGTCGGCGATGTGCCGATTTTGCCCGCCGATTGTTCCGGCGGTCAGGCGAGCCGTCCAGTCCGATGCGCGGCTGGCTCCAGACGGCTGCATCCTGAGCCTGTGCCGGGTGCCGGCCATCGAACGTCGCCGCCGTCACGCGGCGACGAAGATAGGAGGAGGTTCGGATGAACAGGATTGTCCATATTGGCTTGGTGACCGCTTCCCTGTTGGTACCGATCCGCGGGCTCGCGGCATCCCCGGCAGCCGCCGAGGACCCGGTGCGGCCGGCAGACCCTCCCCTTGCACAGGCCTTCGCGGCCGAGCAGCAAGCCGCCTCAGCCGCGGCCGAGGAACAAGGAGTCACGGCCGCGGCCGAAGACTCGGCCGCCGCGCCGGACGACCAGGTCACCGCGGCCGACGAGATGCAGGGGCACCGGCCGCCGCCCGGCCTGGCCACCTTCACCGGTGTCGTGGCCATCGGCCGCACGCGGTACACGTACACCATGGTGGGCAGCAACCCGCTGCTGCGGCGCGCCCAGAACGTGGTGGTACCGGTGACGATCATCCCTCTGCGCCTGGAGTTCCACGACGGAACGGTGCTCGATCCCACCGCGCCGGATAGCTGCCTGGGAGGCCAGGTGCCGCTGGACGTCACCCTGCAGTCGCCGCTCTTTCAGGACTACGACTACGGCCAAGGCCCCAGGCAGTTCGTCGAGCAGATCCGCCGCATGGAGTTCTGGCAGTTCACCGGTCCGCACAAGCTGAATCCCGGCTATGGCGTGCGGTTTGGGACGCCGACCGTCCTGCCGACGCAGACGCTCGCCCTTTCTCCCGCCAGCGTCACCCAGGACTACCCCTGCAAAACCACCGGCGGCAACCAGAAAATGGGCCACATCGACGACATCGACTTCACCAACTTCCTCAACTCTCAGATCGTGCCGCGGCTCCCGAAGTGGGGGGTGAACGCCAGCACGTTCGTGCTCCTCCTTCTACCCTTCGCCGACTTCACGTCGGACGGCACGGAGATCGCATTCGCGTACCACTCCTTCTTTGGCACTCCGCAAGGCAAGATCACCTACGCGGCGGCGCAGCTCGGCCTCGCTTTCCCGGGAGACGTGGTCAACATCGGGCCCATGTCGCATGAGTTCGCCGAATGGCTCGACGACCCCTATATCGACAACGCGACTCCGCCCTGGGGCAACATCGGCCAGGTGACGGGATGCCAACCGATCCTCGAAGTCGGCGACCCGCTGACTGGTACCTTCCTGCCGCTCATCAAGATGCCCAACGGCATCTCCTATCAGCCGCAGGAAACCGCCTTCTTCTCGTGGTTCTTCGACCAGGTTCCGTCGCTGGGGTTCAACGGCTGGTACTCCTCCGGCGGCACCTTCAAAAAGCCCGCGGCACCCTGCCACTGAACCTTCCACACCCTCTTCCGGGGCGGCCGTCCCGGAAGAGGGCAGGCGCCGCCGCAGCGCGTGGGCGAGGAGCACCGATTCGCGACGGCGCCCAACGCCGGTGGCAAGGCATGTCCACGGTATGGACCCTTTCGGCCAAAAGTAATCGCTCCTGCGTAGCGCTCCTCTTTCATATGTCACCCACTAGACAGAGAGTAATCTCCCTATTGATCTCCATAATCGGCAAAAAAGTCCTGAACTCAACGAAGAAATGGACGAAAAGCCTCTAAAGGCTCCCTATTGCAACTATAAATAGTCGGTAGCGAATACCGATAACTTGTTGTGTCAACTGGACTTACACTTGGATGCCCAGTACATTCGGGGCATGTTGGACAAGGCTGACTTTGGGCAGGCGGTCGTCTTCCTCGCCGACAAAGCCGGCTTGAGTCAGAAGACCCTGGCAAGGACCCTCGAGGTGACGGACAAGACGGTGTCTGCCTGGAAGATGGGGCGGCGGCGGCCCAATCGGCGGTCCATGCAGTTATTGCCCGACGCGCTGGGATGCTCCATGGAGGAGATTCTCGAGGTGGCCGCCTATCACGCGGAATGGCGGCAGAAGCTGCGGCACCGCAGGAACCGAGCGGGTGAGATCAAAGAGCCTCCGACTCCGCCGTCGGGCTCTGACGATCGGTGGTGCCAGGAGATGGGGCTTCATCTCGAGGGCGTCGCCGATCTTCTGGCCACGAAGATCGCGCAAAAGCTGTCGCCGCCGAAGTCCGGCTGACCCGCGGTACCGCGTACTATAACCATGGGGGCTGCGGCAGGCCGCCGGAGGTTTCCCGCGGTGAGCTGCAGGCTCACGCGCGCCGGCGCGCCCTGCGCCCGCGCTTCGACCAGGAAGGAGAAACGCCGATGAAGAAGTCGTTCAAGGGCAAGCTCAGCCTGCATCGCGAGACCCTGCGCCTGCTGGCGAACCGCTCGCTGGGCGGAGTGATGGGAGGCTGCGCCCCCATCACCAGGGTGACCTGCGGGCATCCCTGTTCGGTCGACTGCAGCGACGCCTGCACCGGCAGCTGCCCGACCGTGGCCGGCCCGAACTGCGGCCAGTAGCCGCGCCGTTCCCTGACGGGCGCAGCCCTGCCGCACAGTGGGGGCTGCGCCTGCCTCAACGTCTCGGGATCTGCGCGGCGAAGCGCCGGCGGGACGCCTCGCCGCAGGCGGCCGCTAGCAGTTCCGCGGTGGCCCCAGGCAGGTGATGAAGACGGTCGGGCAGGGAGGGCACCAGGTCTGGCAGTTGCTGTAGACGCCGGAGGGACAGGGCAGGCACTCCGTGTGGATCGGCGTCAATCCGCCGGCCGCCCGGCGGAGATCGGTGCCCTCGAGGTTACGGAGGGTCTCGGTGTGAAGGACCAGCCTGCGCGAGAACTTTCGCTTCATCGTCCTCTCCTTGTCACGCTCCCCGTCTGCCACATGGTCAGCCGCAGCAGGCGCTACGCAACGGCGCTAGGTATCTTAGATAGCGCTGCTGATTAGCATATCACATATAGCGCCAATTCTTGATGAAGGCCTGCCCGCCGGCCCGGGGCAAGCGCTTCGAGCCGGACGGCCCGCCGCCAACCTCCCCGAGATCTACAGTGCCCGGCTTCACCCGCGGACGGGCACGGGCGCGGCCGTCGGTGGCATAGAGTGCCGGGCATGCAGATCAGGGAATCGTCCATCGCCGCGCTGCGCGCCGCGGTCGCCGCCGAGCGCGACCACATCGTGGAGCTTGCCGGCGAGCTGATCGCGCTGCCCACCGAGAACCCGCCGGGCCGGGCCTACGAGCAGGCGGTCGAGCTGCTCCGCGGGCGCCTGCGCGGCCTGGGGTTCGACGAGGTCCTGGTGGACGGCGACTGCATCCTTTGCTTTGCCGGGAGCGGCAGCCGCACGCTCTACTGGAGCGGCCATTACGACGTGGTGCCGGCGCAGGAGCCGGCGCAGTTCTCGCCCCGCCTCGAGCGCGGCCATCTCTTCGGGCGCGGATCGTCGGACATGAAGGGCGCCCTCGCCGCCATGGTCTTCGCCGCCAAGGTGGCGCGCGACCTTGGCCTGCTTGCGGGCGGCCGTCTGGGGTTGGTGTTCGTGCCCGACGAGGAGACCGCCGGGCCGCGCGGCTCGCGGCACCTCGCCGCGCGCGGCATCCTGGGCCGCGACGCCGTGGGCATGCTGACCCCCGAGCCCACCGGCGGCGTGGTGTGGCACGCCAATCGTGGTGCGATCACGCTGCGCGTCACCGTCGAGGGGCGGTCGGCCCACGTCGGCCGGCAGTTCGCGGGTATCAATGCCTTTGAGCGCATGCTTACCCTGGGGCAGTCCCTGATGGGGCTCAAGGCCGAGGTGGAGCAGCGCGTCACCGGCTACGCGATCGAGCCCGCCGCCGCCCGGCACTCGATCCTGATGCTCGGCGGCTGCGCCTCGGCCGGCGCCAACTTCAACGTCGTGCCGGCCGCCTGCTCCTTCACCCTGGACCGCCGCATCAATCCGGAGGAGGACCTGGCCGAGGAGCGCCGCCGGCTCCTGGACCTCGTCGCGCACAGCGGCATTCCCGCCGCGGTCGAGGTCCTGCAGGAGGGCGACGCCAGCGCCACGCCGGCGGACTGCCCCCTGGCCCGGGCCCTGGCCGCCAGCATTGAGGCCGTCACCGGCCGGCCGCCGCGCTTCGAGCTGTGCCCCGGCCTGCTCGAGACCCGCTTCTATGCCCAGCGCGGCATCCCCGCCCTCGCCTACGGGCCCGGCCTGCTCTCGGTCTCCCATGGCCCGCACGAGATGGTGCCCGTCGATTGCCTGCTCGACTGCGCGCGGATCTACGCCCTGGCCGCCGCACGGCTCTTCCAGGCCTGAGCTCGCGCCGAGCCTCCCGCGGCGGCGGGAGATCCCGGCCTGCAACTTCCTTCCCGGGCCGGCGTACCAGTTGCCATTGCAGCGTCCGCGGCGTTCGCAGCAGGCCGTGGTGATCGGCGCCAACACCGCGATCTTCAGCGTCGCCAGCGGGGTCCCGCTCCGGCCGCTGCCGCTGCCGCGGCAGGTCCAAATAATCAGAGACTTGTGGACGTGCCGAGACGTCAGCCGTTAGGCTGAACTCTGGTCTCTCCCGCCACTCGCAGAGGCGCCCCGTTTGGCGGATATACTCAGGAGCATGGGCGAGTTGATCTTCATCGTCGAGGAAGCTCCTGAGGGCGGCTACACGGCGCGCGCTCTCGGCCCAGCAATCTTCACCGAGGCAGATGACTTGGACGGTCTCCATGAGAAGATCCGCGACGCCGTGCACTGCCACTTCGACGCGGGACAGGAGCCCAAGGTCCTTAGGCTCCATTTTGTCCACGACGACGTCATCGCCCTGTGAGGTTACCTCGCGGCCTGACCGGCGACGATCTGGCCCGCGCACTTCGTGGCCTCGGCTATGAGGTCACCCGCCAGAGAACGCCGACAATCCGAGCCTGTGGCTGGTCTTCGACCTGCGACAGCCGGACGCTGCCGAGGTCGCCTCCTTCATCTCGCTCGAACCGCTTGCCTGCCCCCTCGCCAGCGGTGGCCGTCGTGCTGGGACGAGACCCTTCGCCGATCCATCAACAGAACTTCGTTGTGCAAGTACCGCGGGTGTTTGGGCAACCAAAAGTGCAGATTAAACCCCCCTGAGTATTGTACCCCCCGGCAACTTCTCTCACGGTACCCAATTCCAATTCGCAAAGTGTTTCCTTCGAGAGGCTGAGCTTCTTGATCGTCTTCTTCATCGATCCTCCGGTTTGGTGAAAGGTAGAGAAAAAACAAACAGGCAACTCTGTTCCACATGGCACTGGATTGTCAATACACTTCTTTGCGTCAGGATACTGGCAGCAGGTATCGCTTGCTAATGCAGTGGCTGCCACTGATGCTGCGGCGGTTGCCAGCGCAGGAAAGGCGCTGATGTCCAAGCGGTTCCGGGGGCTCGCGGCAAGACCCGACGTATGGGTCACGCGGATTGTGGCGATGACCGAGCGTGCGGTGGTGATCGCCGGAGGAGGTCGCGACGTTGTGGAACTGCTGAAGGCTGAGGGCATCCAGACCGGGACGCTCCGCGCCCGGAATCCGATCACACACGATCAATGGTGGATTCCGGTCACAGCGCTGGCGGCCGCGGCCCATGCCGGCCAGGATACGCTTGAGGTTGCTGCCCCGCGGGTAAGACTGGCCCCGCTCGGCCTTGCAGATCCGCTGCGGGTTGAGGCTGGCCAGCTTGGCGACCTGGCGCTGCGTCATGCCGCGAGACACGCGCAGTGCCGCGAGCACCTTGCTCAGGATCTTCGCTTCCTCGATTTCGTCGGCGGACTTCTTGACCCTGCTCATGGCTGCTCTTCCGAACGCCGGGGCGGCGGCGGGAGCGGCCGGCCGGGGCAACGCCATAGATCGCCAGCAGCCCGCGCACCTGCGGCGGGCGATCCGCCGAGAGCCGTGACGAGCCGGCGCAAGTCCGACGTTGCGTGGGCGTCGCGGCCGTCGCGGCGCAGCCCGGCCGAGAGCAGAGGACGAGCGCCCGACGCGACCGCCAAGCGGCATCCCGTTTTCGCCCCCTCGAAGACTATACCTTGCCGCGGCACCGCGTGATCCGCGGACCGAGGCGCGCCGGCCGACCTACGAGCTCGCCGGTGTCCTCGCCACCGCCCGTAATGGTGCGCGACCGTGCTCGGGCCGGCGCGCGGGGCGAGAGGTCCGCTTTCTCTGCCCTGCCCACGACGACCACCGGCCATCCGCCAGGTGGTGCCGCGACAAGGGTGTCTGGCGGTGCGATGCCTGCGGCGCCATGGGCGGCGCGCTCGCTGTTCAGCCAGGAGCTGCTGCAGGACCTGTGCGCGCGCGAGGAGCGGCCGTGGGGGGAGTGGGGACGAGGGCGCGGCAGCATGAGCCCGCGGCAGCTCGCGGCGCGGCTCAAGCCCTTCGGCGTGCAGCCCGGCTCGCTGCGCGACGGCGCCAAGACCGGCAAGGGCTACACCCGGGAGCAGTTCGCGGATGCGTTCAGCCGCTACCTGCCCCCCGATCCGTCACATCCGTCACATCCGTCACAAATCAATGCCGGCGCGGGTTTGGAGGATCTGCGATCCGTCACAAAGGCGACGAAGCGGGCGCTGTGACGGATCGCGCGGCGGGCGCAAACCCTTATGGGGCGGGCGTTGTGACGGATGTGACGGATCGGGAGCCCAAATCGGGCCGGGGAGGGGGGAGTGGCGGCGCCGCGGCGGCGGAGCGGGAGGTCTTTGACCTGTGATCGCCGCGGCGGCGCTCGAGGTGCTCGCGGAGCTGCGCCGGCGCGGCGTCCTGGTGGAGGCGCGGGGCGAGGTGCTCCATGTCGAGGCGCCGCGCGGCACGATCTCGCCGGAGATGCTGCGGCGTCTGCGGCAGCTCAAGCCAGAGTTGCTGCGGCTGGCGGCGGTGGCGCCGGCGCCGCCGACCGTGGGTGACGGCCTGGGAGGTGTCTCCGCGGTGCAGCCGTCGCTGCTCGTCGCCGAGGTGTGCGCGATCGCGCTCGCGGACTTCGCCCGGGCGGGTCTCGTTGTCGAGGTGTGGAGCAAGCTCCTGGGCGAGGTGGTGGTGTTCGGCTCCGACGATGCCCGGATCGATCCGGGGGAGCTGCGGCCGGTGTACCGCGCTCACGAGCTGCTGGTGCTGCTCGGGCTGACGGCACCCGCCGAGCTGCGGCGGGTGCACGAGGTCAAGAAGATCTTCCGGGGAACGATCACCGACGCCTCGCCGGCCGGCGCTCGGGTGTCGACCTAGGCGCAGGGAAGGGGCAGGTTGCCGAGCCCATTCTGCCGGCGGCGCAACGACGACGCTGCGATCGAACCGGAAACTCCCGCAGCAGGGGGATGAGCACCGTGGAAAGGACGCACCGCGGCGTGGTTGCCGCGGCCGCGATCTCTCACGACATACGCCACTTCGGCAGGGGCTCGGGGACGGCCTTCGCTCACTTGTCGGCGGCAATGCTAAACTGAGTGGCGATGGAGATCTTCCCCGGCGTTTCGATGGACCCCGCGGTGCGCTTCGGAAAACCGTGCCTCACCGCGACGCGTGTCGACGTGGCTACCGTGGTCGGCGCGATCGCGGCGGGCGAGAGCGTCGAAACCGTTCAGCAAGAATATCTCCTCACTCGCCCGCAGGTCCTCGCAGCGCTGTCGTATGCCGCGCACCTGGCTGCCCACATGCCTCCCGCAGTGGCCAAGGCGTCGTGAGCATCCTGCTGGACGAGAACTTCCCGCTTCAACTCTACACTCGGCTCCGCAAGGGCGGCGCGCAGGCAGAACACATCCTCCTGCAGGAGCGCGGCATCCCCGACTCCACGATTCGCCAACGTCTCGCGGTCGACTCGCAGCTGGTGTTTCTGACCAACGACACGGAGTTCCTGGATCTCAACTTCGAGTGCCGCGGCGCGGTCGTCGTGTCGCGCGTGGGTCAAGGTCTCCCCATCCGCGAGCGGGTCGAGATCTGGCTCCATGGCCTCGAGCCTTTCCTCGCCGAGCGTCCCCCGGGGAGTTTGTTCGAGCTCATCGAGCCGGGGCGCATCGTTGCCTGGGATGTCCATCGCGCCTGAACCTCAAGGCCCGCCAGGCCCCTCAGCGGAGTTGCCGGCGATCGCTCGCCGCTCGCCTAGCCTCCGCTTACCCTAGCCTCGCTGGTGCCGGTCGATGGGCACGATCTCCGCCGGCTTCTGACCGGCGAGTGCCGCTGCGATCGTGGCGCTGGTCACGTCTGCGGCCTGGTGGAGCGGGTCGCGGTCGGGATGGATGTAGCGTGCCGTGACGCCGCTGGCTACCCGGTGGCCCAGGAGCGCGGCGACGATGATCTCCGAGTAGCCGGCATCGGCTGCGATGCTGCTGAACGTGGTGCGCAGCGAATGCAGGTCCCGCCCTGGTCCCTCGATACCCGCCTGCTGGTACAGCCTGCGCCTCACCTTGTCGATGCCGATGAAGGGCGCGCCAGGTCGCTCGCCAGGGCAGACGTAGTCGTCTGGCCGGGAGTCTGCCGGCCTGGCGCTCGCCAGCAGCTCGACCGCGGCCAGACCGAGAGGCACCGCGCGCGCGCCGGTCTTGCCGCCACGGAGCTCGATGACGCGGCCCTCGAGGTTCACGTCGCTCCAGCGCAGGCCCGCGGTCTCCGTCCGGCGAACTCTCTGCATGTGGCCGGTGACTTCCGATCGCCGCATGCCGGTGAGCGCCAGCAGGCGGATGGCGAGCAGCGCCGAGGGGTGGAGCGAGCCGCTTGCCTCCGCCGCTTGCAACACCTCGCCGAGCTGCGCCAGCTGGGCGAGCGAGAACCGCTCGCGGTGCTTCTTCTCCGGGTAGGGCTCGATGCCGTCGGTGGGATCGCCGGCTGCCGGCCGCAGATGGCGGTGGCGGGCGGCGAAGCCGAGGCGCCGAGGTTGACCCGCTTCGTCCAACCACGGTGCTTGTATTGATAGGCGAACCGTGCCGACCCGCTGCGCAGCCGCAGAACGAAACCCGGCACCTTCGAGTCCCAGACCAGCGAGTCCTTGCCGGGATCGGCTTGGGCGATGAGGCGGTCGATGACGCGCTTGGTGAACTTCTCGGCCATCGGTAGACCTCCGGCCCAGGCCAGGGCGAGAGTGCCCCTCCTGGGCGGTCTAGCGGGCTGCGGGCCCGGGTTCCCACTGGGGTACCCATCAGGGTACCCATCCGGCCAGATCGTGGGTACCCCCTGGGTACACTAAGGGAGCGAAAACCCCGGTAGCCGAGAGTATTGTAGCGCGGAAACACCTATGGCAGAAGAGCTTGGAAGCGTAGCAGGGAGTAGGAGATAGCAGCAGAGGAGTGGTGCGCCCTAGAGGATTCGAACCTCTGACCTACAGCTCCGGAGGCTGTCGCTCTATCCAGCTGAGCTAAGGGCGCTTGATGGGGTGCGGCGCTTTCAAATTGGGGGGTTGGCCTGCCTGGAGGGATTCGAACCCCCGACCCGCGGCTTAGAAGGCCGCCGCTCTATCCAACTGAGCTACAGGCAGCGACTTGCGCGGGCCGTCCACCGGCCAGAGACACCGCCTCGGGTCGCCGTCGGTAATCGGGGCGCCCAGATTTGAACTGGGGACCCCCTGCGCCCAAGGCAGGTGCGCTACCAGGCTGCGCTACGCCCCGACGGAAACGCGCATCGCAGTCTAAGGCAGCGCCGCAAGCCGTGTCAAACAAAGAACGGCCTCGGTAGCGCTCTATCAGAGGGCGTATCGGTGCGGGTCCGCCTAGTCGCCGGAGCAGCAGACAAGCTGCCCGGTGTAGTAGGCGGTCTGCTCGCCAATCAGATCCTGAGTGCAGCCAAAGAACTCGCCGACCTTCTCGTCGTGCTGCGGGCTGCTGTAGTAGGTGATGTTGGCGCTGGTGTGGCCGCCCGGCCCACAGAGGAAGGCGGCGGCACGCTGGGGCGCAGCCAGGACGAGCAGCGCGGCGACCGCTCCGATGGCCAGTGCGAACAGGATCATGCTGCGGCGCGGCAGCGACCGGAATCGAGACATCCGGGGCCTCCTCTCCTGGATTTCCTGCGCGATCTACGCATTACCAAGAAGAGTGCCACCGCCGGCCCTACACGTGACCGGTTTCGGCCCAGAGCTCTACAGTCCAGAGCTCCCGCGTGGCCTTCGTGCCGCGCCTCGCGCACTGATCCGGACGAGCCAGAAACCGGCCCCGCACCCGACTCCGCGCGATCAGGCGAAGATACGGGGCGGCTCAACCGCCGGCCGGTCCTCGTCGCTGGCGTGGACGACGCCCTCGGCGTCGAGGTAGCGGCCCTGGCCGAGGTCGAGGAGGCAGCGATTGCGGCCATTGCGCTTGGCTTCGTAGAGGGCCTCGTCGGCGAACAGGAGCAGCTCGGCCGCGCCCTTGACGTAGAGCTCGGGGAAGCAGGCGACGCCCGCGCTCAGAGTCAGCGGCACCCTTTGGCCGGCGACCCGGAAGTCCAGCGCCTCGATCCGGGCGCGGAGGCGCTCCGCGGCAAGCAGCGCCGCCTCGCCGGCGGTCCGATCGAGCAGCAGCACGAACTCCTCGCCACCGTAACGGCAACAGAGATCGGTGTCGCGGCGCTCCTGCAGCAGCACGCCGGCCACCGCCACCAGCGCGGCGTCGCCGGCGGGATGGCCGTGGGTGTCGTTGATGCGCTTGAAGTGGTCGAGGTCGCAGAGCACGATCGACATGGTGCCCCCCTCGTCGAGGCAGCGGGCGTGCGCCGCGTGCAGGCGCTGCTCGAGCACCCGCCGCACCGCGACACCGGTGAGCGGGTCCTCGCGCGCCTCGCGGTCGAGCAGGCAGCGCCGCATCGAGGCGGTCATCTGCGGCAGCAACCGATCCAGCATCACCACCGACGCCGGCTCGACGAGCCGCGGGTCGCACCACAGCCGCAACCTGGCAAGGACGCTGCCTTCGTTGCGCAGCTGGCGCTCCACGATCTGCCAGGCGGTACGGCGGTGGAAGCCAGGCAGCGCCGGCGGATAGCGATCCGGCTCGGGAACGCCCTCCTGCAGCTGATGCTGCGGGCCCGCCCACCAGCTCTTGAACTCGCTCCCCGGGGTGAGGGTCTCGAACTGGAACCACTGAAACTTGACCACCTCGCACTCGGCCAGGATGCGCTCGGCCACCCCCACCATCTCCTGCTCGGGGGTGATCATCCGGGTACCGGCGCGGCGCAGCCGCTCAAGGTCGCCGGCGCGGCGCCGCGCCTTGGCCAGCAGCATGCCGTTGCGCCCGGCCTCGACCGCCGCCAGCACCAGCGCGGCGAGCACCACCCCGGCGGTGCCCCAACCGGCCCGCGCGCCAGTGAGTGCCAAGCCGGCGCCCGCGACCCAGCCACCAAGATCGGTCACCAGCGGCAGCGCCGCCCGCGGCCGCAGGCCTTGCTCGGGGTTGCGGATCTGCTGCTCCGCCAGCAGCAGGCCGATCCAGACCACCAGGTAGGCGGCGCCCGCGGCGGCGAGGCGCGCCGGCAGCTGCGCGCCCTCCAGCAGGCGCGGCAGCCAGGCCCACACCGCGCCGCCCGCCAGCGCCGCACAGGCCGCCATGCCCGCCGCTTCGAGCGCGCGCAGCAGCTTGCGCCGCTCGGGCAGCGGCACCACGCCGGCCGAGCGCACCAAGCGCCAGCCGATCTCGGCCACCAGCAGGCAGAGGGCGGCCAGACCCGCGGCGGTCACCGCTCCGAACAGCAGCACCGCCGGGGCAACCACCGCGGCGCCGAGGCCGAGAGTGGTGCGGTTGAAGGGCCGGTGGAAGGCGCCGGCGGCACCGGCAACGAGCAGCGCCAAAAACCACCAGGGGCCGCCGAAGCTGGTCCAGGATCCACCCAGCAGGTCGAGATCCGAAAGGCTTCGCGACCAGCCGGCCACCGCCAAAGCGACCACCGCCCCGGCGGTCGGCAGCAGCGATGCCCAGAGCTCTCTCGGCGACGGCGCGCGCTTCATCGCGGACGCCTGAGACGAAACTGGCCGCTTCCCGCCCGGTCCGATCTCATGCTTCGAGGCTCGCCCCTCCGGCGGCGCCTGCTCGACCGCACGGCCAACGTCGGCTGGACTCAGCCGCCGCTCGCGGCGGTGACGACGCCGCAGGCCAGACGGCCGCCCGCATTGCCGGTGGGCTGGGTGGCGCAATCGTCCGTCCCGGCATGGAGGATGACCGACCTGCCGACGACCGAGCTCGGGCCCGAGAGCGCCAGGGCCGAGGTGGTGACGTCCAGGTGGCCGCTGCCGTCGGCTTGGATCACGATGTTGCCGAGATCGCCGGCGTGATGGCTCGCCGCGTCGGGACAGGCGTGCGGCACTCCGGCAGGGTTGAAATGGCCGCCGGCGGTGGTGAAGTCCTTGCCCGCGGGATCGGACTCACACCGGCCGTTCTCGTGGAGATGAAAGCCGTGATTTCCCGGCGGGGCGACACCGGCGACGTCAGCCACCACCCGCACCCCCCCGGCCACCTGGGTGAACGTCACCTTGCCGGAGAAGCCCGGCGTCTCCCGGCCGGGCTGCAGCACCGCCTGCGCACCGGCTCCCGCGGCTGCCGTGGCCGCCGCGACCTCTTCCGGCTTCATCGGCTCTTCCCTGACAGTGACCGCCGGCTTGGCTCCGGCCGGGGCGGCGCCGCCGCCGGTCGCGGTCGCTACCGAACCCTTCGGCTCACAGGCCGGCAGCGCCAGGACGAGCAATGCCAACGTGGTTCCGACGACCCAACCGATCCGTGCTTGCTTCATGAGAGATCCTCCTCTTGAGCAGAGCACTGCACCAATGGAATCAGCCTGGTGAAGGTGGCGGCAACAGGTCCAGCGTCACGTCCGCCAGGCGGCGGGAGATCTGGATCTGCACCGGCGTCGCCGCCGGATCCTTGGCCAGCCAGAAGTCGACGTTCGCGGTCCACTTCCGGCGGTCTGGCAGGTCCCTGCCACGGATGGCGAAATGGCGGGTCCCGACTCTCTGATTCGAGACGGTGCGGATCTCTTCGCCCATCGGCACCACCGTCACCGGGTAGATCTTGCCGTCGGACCAGATCTCCATGTCGCGCGGCTTCTGGAATGGCTCATGACGGAGAGCGTAGATGGCGCAGGAGATGTCGAGGACGCCCTTCTGGTCGATCTCGTCCTTGGTCGACTTGGAGCGCCCGCGCCAGAAAAAGGAGCTCCAGACGCGGATCGGCTGCAGGGTGTGCGGATCGATCTCGGAGCCATAGCGCCAGAACTCGCCAGTCTTGCTGTCCGGCGAGGTGATCATCAGCTCCCCCCGGAGGTGCCCGTCCTTCTGCATCTTGAAGGCCAGCTCGCCGTCGCCCTGATGGGGAAGGAACAGGCTGAGCACGACGCCAACCACGTTGCCAAGCCGCCAGTGATAGTGGAAGTCCTCGTCCCCGCCTTCGAGCGCACCGGCGTGGGAGCCCGGCGATACCAGGAGCAGGGCGCAGGCGAGGCCCGCGGCGGCCGTGATTCTGCGCAGTTCTGGGTTCATGGGCACACCGGGCGCGGCTCCGCCGCGCCGACCCCTCCACTATGCCACAGACTCGTGCGAACCAGCCGTGCGGGACACTGGCCCGGGGAAGCGCGCCGATCAGGGCAGGGCGGCCGGCTGCCGCGGCGAGACCGCCTGGCGCAGGCGCGCCAGCGACCGCAGGGTCAGCTTGCGAATGCTCGCCGGGCAGTAGCCGAGGCGAACCGCCACCTCTTCGGTGCTGAGCCCGAGGCCGAAGCGCAGCCACAGCACGGCGCGGTGGCGCACCGACAGGGTGTCGAAGACGCTTTCGAGGTCCCAGACCAGCGCCGCCCGGTCTTGCGGCGCTGGCTGCGGCGCGGAGAGGAACTCGAGCAGGGCGGAGTCGACCGCCTCCAGGACGCTGGAACGCCGTTCCCGCCAGTAGCGGGCGCAACGGTGCCGCAACGTGCCGATCACCCAGGCATCCTTGTTCTCGATCGACTCCCATTTGCTCACGACGGCAAGAAACGTCTCCTGCAGGAGGTCGTCGGCGTCGGTCGGCGGGATGCGGTAGCCGCCGAGGATGCGCTTGAGCCGGGGTCGCAGGCGGCCGACGAGCAGCTCGAGCTCGGTGGCAGCGGCGAGGGTGGGCAGGAGGGTCATAGCCGGTGTCGCCGCCGCGGCAGCCCCCGAGACGCGGGCCGCCGGACTTGCGCACTCCGGCTATCGTATCACTGAAATACGCGTTAAGTTGCCAGTATCAGAACATTCCGAGTTGCAATCGTGCCGCTTCCGACATCATCGAGGGATTCCAGACCGGATCCCAGACCACCTCGACCTCGGCCGCGGCGACCCCCGGCACGCTCTCGACCCGGTCCTTCACCTCCCCCGGCAAGGAGCCGGCGACCGGACAGGCCGGCGAGGTCAGGGTCATCTTGATCTGCACCTTCCCGTCGGGCTCGACGTTGAGGTCGTAGATGAGGCCCATCTCGTAGATGTTGACCGGGATCTCGGGATCGTAGACCGTCTTCAGCGCCTCGACGATGTTCTCTTCGACGCCGGGCGCGGCGCCCGCAGCCACGGTCGAGCCGGCGGTTGTGGCGATTTCGCCGATTTCGGCGATTCCCGGGGTGGGGGCGACGCCCGCGACCTCGGAGGCTGCCGCCGCGGGCTGGCCGGCGGCGGTGTTCGTTTCTGCAGCTGCCATGACGTCTCTCCTTTTCCAGCGGCGGCGCCTGCCGGCCGCATCAGGCCCGCTCGGCCACCTTTGGCGGCGCGGCCGCCGGCGGCGCGGCCGACGCGGCGAGCGCCGATTGCAGGGCATGCCAGGCGAGGGTGGCGCACTTGACCCGCATCGGGAACTCTCGCACCCCGGCAAATGCCGCGAGCTTGCCCAGGTCCGGCGCGTCCGCCGCCGCCGGCTTGGTGAGCAGCGCGTGGAAGCGGTCGAACAGCTCTTGCGCCTCGGCCAGGGATCTGCCGCTCAGCGCCTCGGTCATCATCGACGCCGACGCGGTCGAGATGGCGCAGCCCACGCCCTCGAAACGGATCTCTGCGATGCGTTCGTCGTCGACCCGCAGGTGGATCGCCACCCGGTCGCCGCAGAGCGGGTTGTCGCCGACCGCGTGATGGTTTGCGCCGGGCAGGGGGCCGAAGTTGCGCGGGCGGCGGTTGTGATCGAGGATCACCTCGCCGTAGAGGTCCTGGAGACCGCCGAAGCCGTCGCTCAAGCGAACACCTCCCGCACCCGTTCGACGGCCGCCGTCAGCGCCTCCACCTCGTCGAGGGTGTTGTAGAGCCCGAACGACGCGCGCGTGGTGGCGGCCAGGTCCAGCACCTCCATCAGCGGCTGCGCGCAGTGATGCCCGGCCCGCACCGCGATGCCCAGGCCGTCGAGCACCGTCGCGACGTCGTGTGGATGGACGCCTTCGACCAGGAACGACAGCAGGCCGGCACGCTCGCTCGCCTCGCCCACCAGCCGCACGCCAGGGATCGCGCTCAGGCGCGCGGCCGCCCGCTCCAGCAGCCGCCCCTCCCAGACCGCGACCGCATTGAGCCCGAGGGTCGTCAGGTAGTCGAGCGCCGCGGCGAGCCCGATGGCGCCCTCGATGTTGGGTGTGCCGGCCTCGAAGCGGTCGGGCGGCGGCGCAAAGGTGGTGCCGGTGAGGCGAACCGTCTCGATCATGCCGCCGCCGGCCTGCCAGGGCGACATCTCGGCGAGCAGCTCGGCGCGGCCGTAGAGCGCCCCGATGCCACTCGGACCGTAGACCTTGTGGCCGGAGAAGGCGTAGAAGTCGCAGCCCAGCAAGGCGACGTCGACGGTCAGGCGGGGCGCCGCCTGCGCGCCGTCCACCACCAGCACCGCCCCGCGGCGATGCACGATGTCGGCGATCTCGGCGACCGGATTGACGGTCCCCAGCACGTTGGAG
Organism: uncultured Acidobacteriota bacterium; assembly: GCA_963732005.1. Lineage (GTDB taxonomy): Bacteria > Acidobacteriota > Thermoanaerobaculia > Multivoradales > UBA5704 > JASLEW01. Next base: position 75,181 of record CAVSXT010000005.1, on the reverse strand, counting down.
ACGTGCGTCACCGCGACGATGCGCGTGCGCGGCGAGAGCAGCCGCCCGAGCGCCGCCAGGTCCAGCTCGCCGCGGCGATCGAGCGGCACGACCCGCAGCACGGCGTCACGCTCCTCGCACAGCAGCTGCCAGGGCACCAGGTTCGAATGGTGCTCCATGACGGTGATCAGCACCTCGTCGCCCGCTTTCAGGCCGGTGCGCCGTCCTCTGCCATAGCCGTACGCGACCAGGTTGATCGCTTCCGTGGTGCCGCGCACGAAGACGATCTCGCCGGCGGCGGCGGCGCCCAGGAAGCCGCGCACTGTCTCTCGCGCGCGCTCCCGTGCGCCGGTGGCGAGCTGCGCCAGCTCATGCACGCCGCGGCCGACGTTGGCGTAGGAGTCGCGGTAGCAGCCGCTGATCGCCTCGACCACTGCGCGCGGCTTCTGGGCGGTGGCGGCATTGTCGAGGTAGACCAGCGGCCGGCCATGGACCGTGCGGGCGAGCATCGGGAAGTCCGCCCTCACCCGTGCCAGGTCGTAGCCTGGGCCGCCGCCGGTGCCGGCGGCGCCTGCCGGCGCACCCTGCTCGGCGCGGTCGAGCGTCGCGGCCCCGCCCTGGGCCGGCCGCGACGCTGCGGGCACGCCCGCCGCGGCTGCCGCGGCCGTGACGCTGCGCGGGCTCGACACTAGACCGCCTGCCTCACCACGTCGCCCTGGGGCAGGCGGGCGAAAAGGAACTCCTCGAGATCGCGGCGCACCGGCTCGACCTTGATCCGGGCCAGGACGTCGGAGGCGAACGCGTAGGTCAGCAGGCTGCGCGCCGCATCCTCGCCAATGCCGCGCGAGCGCAGGTAGAAGACGGCGTCGTCGTCGAGCTGGCCGACGGTCGAGCCGTGGGTGCACTTGACGTCGTCGGCGAAGATCTCGAGCCGCGGGTTGGAGTTGGCGATGGCGTCGGCGGAGAGCAGCAGGTTGCGGTTGGACTGCTTGGCGTCGGTCTTCTGCGCTCCCGGATGCACGTGGATCAGGCCGTTGAACACCGACCGCGCCTTGCCGTCGAGGATGCCCTTGTACAGCTCGTGGCTGGCGCAGTGGGGCTTGGCATGCTCGACCCGCATGTGGTTGTCGACCACCTGCCGGTCCTCGGCGAGGTAGAGGCCGTTGAGGATGCAGTTGATGCCTTCGCCGTCGAGCAGCGCGTTGACGTCGTTGCGCACCAGGCCGCCGCCGAGCGAGACCGAGTGGGACGAGATGGCGCTGTCGCGCTCGCCATAGACCTGCAGGGTCGCCAGGTGGTAGGCCTCCCGGCTCTCGCGCTGCACCTTGTAGTGGTCGACCACCGCGCCGGCGCCCGCGATCAGCTCGGTCACGCCGCAGCTGAAATAGACGCCTTCCCCGGCGTAGGTCTCGACCACCGTCAGCTGGCTCCCCTCACCCGCGACGATCAGGTTGCGCGGATACGAGACCGCCGGCACCGCGCCGGCGGTGGAGAGGTAGAGCAGATGGATGGGGCGCTCGACGACCGCGCCGCGCGGCGCCAGCACCACCGCGCCGTCGCTCAGGAAGGCGGTGTTGAGCGCCACGAACGGCCGGTCCTGGAACGGCGTGTGCCGGCCGAGGTGCGACTCCAGCCGCCGCGGCTCCCGCGCCAGGGCACCGGCGAGGCTGGCCACCAGGATCCCGGGAGCTCCCGGCGCATCCGGAGCCAGGACCGCACCGTCGCCGCTGGAGAGCTCGGGCGCGAAGCGGCCATCCACGAACACCAGCCGCGCCGCCGCCTCGAATATCCACGGCGCCAGCTCGGCCGGGCCGGGCCGCGGCGCCGGCGCCGGCGTCCGCTGGAACACTTCCCGCGCCAGCGGCGCGAGGCTGGTGAACCGCCACTCCTCCTGGCGGGTGGTCGGGAAGCCGAGGACCGCGAAGCGCTCGATGGCTGCCCGGCGCAGCGCGACCAGAGCGGCCGGCTCGTCCGGCGGCAGCTCACGGCGGAACGCCTCCCAGTCGGCGAGATAGGGGGCGGCCGCGGCGAGGTCACGGTCGCGCGCCGGCATCGCGGCGGGCGCCTGGGCCGCGGGCGCCAGAGCTGGCTGGATGGCCCGGACCGCAGGGCCGGCACTGACGGCAGGGGTGCTCATCGTGTCAGGCTCCGGTTGCGGCGGTCGCGGCGAGGGGGGCCGCCGCCGGCTGCTCGGTTGTCGCCAGCTGTCGCGCCAGGTCTTCGAGCCAGGCGTAGCCCTTCTCCTCGAGCTCGAGGGCCAGCTCCTTGCCGCCCGAGCGAACGATGCGGCCGTCCACCAGCACGTGCACGTGATCGGGGACGATGTAGTTGAGCAGCCGCTGGTAGTGCGTGATCAGCAGGAAGGCGCGATCGGCCTGGCGCAGTCCGTTGACCCCGGCCGCCACGATGCGCAGCGCGTCGATGTCGAGACCGGAGTCGGTCTCGTCGAGCACCGCCAGCCGCGGCTCGAGCACCGCCATGTGGAAGATCTCGTTGCGCTTCTTCTCGCCGCCGGAGAAGCCCTCGTTGACCGGCCGGTTGAGCAGCGATTCGTCCATCTGCACCAGCTTCATCTTCCGGCGCACCAATTTGAGGAAGTCGACCGCGTCGAGCTCGGGCAGGCCGCGATGCTTGCGCAGCGCGTTGAGCGCCGCCTTGAGGAAATAGGTGTTGCTGACGCCCGGGATCTCGACCGGATACTGGAAGGCCATGAACACGCCCTCGCGCGCCCGCTCCTCGGGTTCCATGTCCAGCAGGTCCTTGCCCTGAAACAGCACCTCGCCGGCGGTGACCTCGTAGCTCTCCTGTCCCGCCAGCACTCGCGCCAGGGTGCTCTTGCCGGAGCCGTTCGGCCCCATGATCGCGTGCACCTCGCCCGCCTTCACGTCGAGGTCGATCCCGCGCAGGATCTCCTTGCCCTCGACCGCCGCATGTAGGTTCTTGATCTGAAGCATCGCTCGCTCGCGCCCTTTCCTTTCGTCTTAGCCAACGCTGCCTTCCAGGTTGATCGCCAGCAGCTTCTGGGCCTCCACCGCGAACTCCATCGGCAGCTCGCGGAACACCTCCTGGCAGAAGCCGTTGACGATCATCGCCACCGCGTCCTCGGTCGCGATGCCGCGCTGGTTGCAATAGAAGACCTGGTCTTCGCCGATCTTCGAGGTGGTCGCCTCGTGCTCCATGCGGGCGAGCGGGTTCTGCACGTCGATGTAAGGGAACGTGTGCGCCCCGCACTGATCGCCGATCAACATCGAATCGCACTGCGAGAAGTTGCGCGCGTGGTCGGCGCCCTTCAGGATGCGCACCGCGCCGCGGTAGGTGTTCTGGCCGTGGCCGGCGGAGATGCCCTTGGACACGATGGTGCTGCTGGTGTGCTTGCCGATGTGGATCATCTTGGTGCCGGTGTCGGCCTGCTGGTAGCCCTTGGTCAGCGCCACCGAATAGAACTCGCCGACCGAATGGTCGCCCTTCAGGATCACGCTCGGGTATTTCCAGGTGATCGCCGAGCCGGTTTCGACCTGCGTCCACGAGATCTTCGAGCGCGCGCCCTCGCACTTGCCGCGCTTGGTGACGAAGTTGTAGATGCCGCCCTTGCCGTGCTCGTCGCCCGGGTACCAGTTCTGCACCGTCGAGTATTTGATGGTGGCGCCCTCGAGCGCCACCAGTTCCACCACCGCCGCGTGCAGCTGGTTCTCGTCGCGCATCGGCGCCGTGCAACCTTCGAGGTAGGACACGTAGGCCCCCTCGTCGGCGATGATCAGCGTGCGCTCGAACTGGCCCGAGTTCTTGGCGTTGATGCGGAAGTAGGTGGACAGCTCCATCGGACAGCGCACTCCCTTCGGGACGTAGACGAATGAGCCGTCGGAAAAGACTGCCGAGTTGAGTGTGGCGAAGAAGTTGTCGGAGTATGGCACCACCGAGCCGAGGTACTGCCGCACCAGCTCCGGGTGCTCGCGCACCGCTTCCGAGAAGGAGCGAGAAGATGATGCCCACCTCGGCGAGCTTCGCCTTGAAGGTGGTGGCCACCGACACGCTGTCGAACACCGCGTCGACCGCCACGCCGGCAAGGATCTCGCGCTCGCGCAACGGGATGCCGAGCTTCTCGTAGGTGGCCAGGATCTCGGGGTCCACCTCGTCGAGGCTCTTCGGCCCGGCTTTCTGGCTTGGGCGCGGCGAAATAGATGATCGACTGGTAGTCGATCGGCGGATAGTGGACGTTGGCCCAGGTCGGCTCGCGCATGGTGAGCCAGTGCCGGTAGGCCTTGAGCCGCCACTCGAGCAGCCACTCCGGCTCACCTTTCTTGGCGGAGATCAGCCGCACCAGGTCCTCGTCGATCCCCGGCGGGACGGTGTCCTGCTCGACGTTGGTGATGAAGCCGAACTTGTAGTCCTGGGTGGCGAGCTGTTCGATGGTCTCGGTGGAGGTCTGCATGGCTAGGTGGTCCTGATGGCTCCCGATGGTCCTGGTGGCGCTTGATCGTCTCTCGTTGTCTCGCCTGCCGTCGTGGTCTCGCCTGCCGTCGTGGTCCGTCTTCCGTCTCTAGGCGGCCCGTCTTGGTCCGCCCGAGCGCCGGGCGCCAACCGGTTCCTTCCCGGCCTCAGACGGCGGGCTGCGGCGTGCCGCCCGGCCCCCGGCCGAGGGTCACCAGCCGCTGCGACAGCGGCTCCAGCCCCGCCAGGGGGTGGACCATCTCGGCCAGGGTGATGCCTTGCAGGGCCGCGAGCAGCGCCTGGTTGATGCGGTGCCAGTTGCTGCGCACGGGGCAGAGCCGCTCGTGCGCGCAGTCACCCACCTCCTCGATGCACTCGGTGATCGCGATCGGCCCCTCGAGAGCGGCGATGATCTCCGCCATCGAGATCGCCTGCGGCGGCCGGGCCAGGCCGTAGCCCCCCTTCACCCCGCGGTGCGAGACCAGCACGCCCTCGCGCGCCAGCAGCTTCAGGATCTTGCTCACCATCGGCAGCGGCAGATGAGCTTCCGCGGCCAGATCGGGCGCGTTGTACTGGTGGTCCGCATGGACCGCCATATGAGTCAGGAGAACGACCCCGTAATCGGTCTGCTTGGTGATCCTGATCATGCGACTCGCCCGGTCAATACTCTCGGCACTCTCGCCCAATCCATTAAACAGTACCGAGGCAGTACTGATTCCACCGGATGATAGCAGGCAGCGGGTAGAAGTCAACGGACGCGGCGGCCGTGGCGGCAGTGGGAGGGCCCCGCCACCGGCTGCCTCCGGTCTGGCCAGCCGCCGCTCAGGGCAGCAGGCCAGCGAGCGACCAGTAGAGGCCGACAAGCGCGATCAGGCAGCAGGCGGGGATCACGACCCGGCCGCGGTACCAGGAGCGGTCGCGGTAAGGCAGGCCGATCAATACGAAGGCCGCCGTCATCATCGCCAGCTCCGCGGCGCCGGCGCCCAGCGCGAAGCCGCCGGCGGCGGCTGGCAGCAGCGGCGGGATCGGACGCGAGCCTGCGGCGGCCGCCGTGCCGGTCGCGGCCCCACCCGCGGTTTGCGACCCGCTCCCGACAGCGCCGGCACCCACCGGCGGCGCGACAGCGAGATCGAGGCCGAGCAGGCTGCCTAGGACGACCAGGACGACAACCACGCTTGCAGCCGTCAGCCGGAGCGCCCACGAACTGCCCATCGAACGCCGGCGCCAGGTGCCGTCGCCGGCACCCGGCCGCGCACGCGGCATGACCAGCCCCGTCACCGCCAGACCGGCGACGGCGAGCGCCAGCAGCGGTTCGAGCAAGGCCGGCCGCGTAGCCACGGTGCCTCCCAGCGCCAGGGTCAGGCCGGCTCCCTGGCCCAGCGCCAGGGCGGCCAGCATCGCCAGCGCCGGGCCGGGCCGGCGAGCGAGCAGGAAGATCGCCGCCACCGCCAGCAGCGCCGCCGGGCCGTGAGGTAGGACGCGGGCAAAGCCGGCCGCGAAGCAGCGCCTCGCCACCTCGCCGCGCGGTGGCGGCGCCACCCCGGCCACCAGCGCGTAAGGTGGGCTGGTGACGCCGCCCTCCACCCAGCGCCAGCTGGAGGATTCGTCCCCTTCGCAGCGCAGCACCAATGGAAAGGACTTGACCGGCAGCGAGCTGGCCAGGGTGAAGGCGTGGGCGCCGCCCGGGATCCACCCCTCCACCCGCATCGTCGCCCGCACTGGAGCGCCGCCGCCACCGCTCCCCAGGCTCTCCGGGTCCGGGTCCATCGTGAAGGTCGGCGTCACCGGTGTACCGTCGAAGGCCACGGTCAGCGAGTCCGCAAGGTCGCTCAGGTAGCGCCCGAAGACCGCCTCGACCGGTCCGCTCAGGCCGCGGATGCGCCCATAGCGGATGGGCCGCGCCGGCCCGCCCATCTGTGCCGCCACCAGGTGCTCCTGGTCGACCTTGACGTCCAGCCGGAAGGAGCCGCCACGCTGGAACGTGCCGTAGACCTGGAAGGGCCCGAGCTCATGGGCCAGCGCGCCGCCGGCCGCCAGGCCCCAGCCGACGGCCACGCCCAGGGCAGCCGCCAGCAAGACCACCGCCCTCGGCAGCGGCGGAATTCGTTCCCGTCGACTTGGCCCTGCGAACAGCGAACCCAGCACGGGGTCGAGGCTACCGCAGCCTCGATGCGGGGCAAAGAGGAAAAGGCGGTATCTTGGACTTGACCTTACCGGAGGCCTGAAATGCGGGTCAGACTCTCGAAGAAAGGACAGATCGTCATCCCCAAGGTCGTCCGGGACCGCCAAGGTTGGTCGCCGGGCAGTGAGCTCACGCTCGAAGACCGCGGTGACGCAATCCTCATCCGCACGGCCCGGCCCGACCCTGAAACCACTTTCGACGACCTGATCGGCTGCACCGCCTACCGGGGCCCGGCACGCAGCCTCGACGAAATGGATGGCTCGATCTCACGCGGAGCCCGCGGCCTACGTCGCCCTTAGGACGCCTCGAGCGCCGCGGCCGCTCCGCTGCGTCCGGTGCACTTCTGTACCGATCGCGGACTCAGCACAGGTATTGTTCGAGGTCGTCAGACCACACGGGACGGGTATGAAGCTTTTCGTTGCCCCGCACGGTGTGCCCCCGGGGTTGATCCGATACCCCTCAGAAGGGTTTGGCGCCGGGATATTGCTCAACACGAAGGAAGCGGTTGGTGAGTAGAAGCAATCGGGGTTATTGACGTATTTCGAGCCATTCCACCATGGGTCGCACAGCGGCGATGGCTCATAACAGGTCTGCGCATAGCCCGCCGGGCTACCCAAAGAGCACACACAGATCGCTAAGATGGCGAAAACCATGAGACACACCGATGACCGCATTTCACTCCCTCCTGACTATACCTGAGATCGATCTCTCAGCACAAGCGTGACTACAGCTCTTGCCTATATAGTTGTCCGAGACGGGAAAAACAGGACACCCTCTACTCCTAACGCTCCGCTGTCAGCAGCTCTCTCAAGCGTGTGATCGCGCGCCGGCGTGCCTGTCGTGAGGTCACCCGCCCGCAGGTCACCGGACTGGATCTGTCGCGCCCCCCCGAACGAATCCGGAGGCGCATGTTATGGTCCGTCCACGAGAAACGGACCCCTGCGGGAGAGAGGAACTGGCAATGATGGCGCGTCGGCTGCCGGTGGTGTTGGTGCTCGTCCTGTCCTGCCTGCTGGCCGCTGCCGGATCGGCGCCCGCCGCGTCGACCCACACCAAAAAAGCGAAGAAGACGAAGCGGACCCAGGCCTCCCATGGGCCTTCGGATCTGGAAGGCGCGCGGGCGGTGTTCGAAGCCAACCTGCAGGCCATCCGCGACCGCGACGGCAAGACCTACCTGGCCTGCTACCTCGATTCCGCCAACCTGCCGCGCACCGGCCCCGACGGCTTCGAGCTGGGCCGCGCCGGACTCGCCGCCGGCATCGGCAAGGCGTGGCCCGACCACATCGACGCCAGCGACCTCCGGCTGGTGGCCCTGCGGCCCGGCCTGGTCTACGGCACCTACCGCTACCGCGTCCGCTACGGCGCCCAGGAGGTGGCGGGACTCTCCGAACGCCTGTTCTTCAAGATCGCGAGCGGCTGGAAGATCGCCGCCACCACCGCCTTCCAGGAGGTTCCCGGGACGCCGCCGCCGCCGCGCGCCCTGGTCGGCGCGACGCTGATCGACGGCACCGGCGCGCCGGCGGTCGGCGGCGCGGTGGTGGTGCTGCGGGGCGGCAGGATCGAGTGCGCCGGCCCGTCCTCGATCTGCCCGGTGCCGGCCGGCATCGACGTGCTCGACGTCTCCGGCCTGTGGATCACCCCGGGCGTCATCGACGCCCACGTCCACTTCTCGCAGACCGGCTGGGCCGACGGCCGCCCCGATGCCCTGGACGTGCGGGCCACCCACCCCTACGACCAGGTCGAGGCCGGCCTCCGCCTGCACCCCGAGCGCTTCGGCCGCACCTACCTGTGCGCCGGCGTGACCTCGGTCTTCGACGTCGGCGGCTATCCCTGGACCCTGGCGCTGCCGGCCTGGGCGGAGCCCGATCCCGAGGTGCCGCGCATCGCCGCAGCCGGCCCCCTGCTCTCCACCCGCGACCACTGGCTCAACCTCCCGGCCGAGCGCCAGTTCATCTTCCTGCGCGACGAGGCAACGGCGCGCGAAGGGGTGCGCTACCTCGCCGCCGCCGGCGCCGCCGCGGTGAAGGTCTGGTTCATCCCGGAGAAACCGATCCCGGAGCTCGAGCCGCTGGTGACGGCGGCCGGCGACGAGGCGCGCATCCGGCGGCTGCCGCTCATCGTCCACGCCACCGGCCTCGCCGAAGCCAAGGCGGCGCTGCGAGCCGGCGCCCGGGTGCTGGTGCACAGCGTCTGGGACCTGCCGGTGGACCAGGAGTTCCTCGACCTGGCGAAGCGCCAGGGCACCTTCTACTGCCCCACCCTGACCGTGATGGGCGGCTATCAGCGCATGTTCGAGAGCGCCGCCAGCCACCGGCCGCCGGCGGTGGACGATCCCAACGGCTGCGTCGATCGCGAAACCCTGGCGAAGGTCGCCGAGACCGCCGGCCTCACCAGCCTTCGCACCGCCGAGGAGCTTGCCACCTCGGCGCAGCGCACCGCCGAGCGCGAGCGTGTCGCCGCCGCCAATCTGGCGACCGTGGCGCGGGCCGGCATCCCGCTGGCGATGGGCACCGACGCCGGCAATCCGCTGACCCTGCACGGCGTCTCGGTCTACGCCGAGATGGAGGCCATGCAGCGGGCCGGCCTGTCGCCGCGCGAGGTGCTGATCGCCGCCACCCGCGGCGGCGCCGCCGCGATGGGGCGCGACAAGGAGCTGGGCACGATCGAGAAGGGCAAGCTGGCCGACCTGCTGGTGGTGGCCGCCGATCCGCAGGCCGACATCGCCAATCTCCGCCGCCTGCGCTGGGTGGTGCGGGGCGGCGTGGTGCGCTCGCCGGCCGAGCTGCACGCCCTGGCCACCGCGCCGCGCCCTCCCGCGCCTTAGCGATGCCCCCGATGCACCGGGCGGGGCGCGAGCGGAGAGGAACGAGCGGAAAGGAATAAGCGCCCGCCGGACGATGTAACCTGAGTACATGAGCGTCCGGTCACCGATCTCACCGCTGGGCGACACGGTACCGACCCGCTACTGGCACCGGCTGGACGACCCCCGCGAGCAGGGACGGGTGCAGTGCGACCTCTGTCCGCGGGCCTGCAAGCTGCTCGAAGGGCAGCGCGGCCTGTGCTTCGTGCGCGCCCGCGAAGGCGGCGAGATCGTGCTCAAGACCTATGGCCGCTCCAGCGGCTATTGCGTCGATCCGATCGAGAAGAAGCCGCTCAACCATTTCCTGCCCGGCACCCCGGTGCTGTCCTTCGGCACCGCCGGCTGCAACCTGGCCTGCAGGTTCTGCCAGAACTGGGACATCAGCAAGTCGCGAGAGGTCGATACCCTGGCCGACGGCGCCTCGCCCGAGCAGATCGCGCGCGCCGCCGTACGCCTGGGCTGCGCCAGCGTCGCCTTCACCTACAACGATCCGGTGATCTTCATGGAGTACGCGGTGGACGTCGCCGACGCCTGCCGCGACGTCGGCGTCAAGGCGGTGGCGGTAACCGCGGGTTACATCTGCCCCGAGCCGCGGGTCGAGCTCTACCGCCACATGGACGCCGCCAACGTCGACCTCAAGGGTTTCACCGAGCGCTTCTACCGCAAGGTCTGCGGCGGCGAGCTGGGCGCGGTGCTCGACACCCTGCGCTACCTGCGCCACGAGACCGACGTCTGGTTCGAGATCACCACCCTGCTGATTCCGGGTGAGAACGACTCCGACGCCGAGCTGAACGAGCTCACGAGCTGGGTCGCCGCCGAGCTCGGCCCCGACGTCCCCATCCACTTCACCGCCTTCCACCCCGACTACAAGATGACGGAGGCCGCGCCGACCCCGCCGGCCACCCTCACCCGGGCCCGCCGCATCGCGCTCGCCAACGGCCTGCGCTACCCCTACACCGGCAACGTCCACGACGAGGAAGGCGGCAGCACCTGGTGCCACCAATGCGGCAACCGCCTGATCGGCCGCGACTGGTACGTGCTGACCGGCTGGCACCTCACTGCCACTGCCATTGCCGCTACCGCTGCCTCCGCCGCTCCAGGCGCCATCGGCACCCCCGCAGGCACCGCGGAGACCGCCGCCTGCGATCGCTGCGGCACGCCCCTGCCCGGCCGCTTCAGCGGTCCCCCGGGCCGCTGGGGAGCGCGCCGCCTGCCGGTCCGCCTGAGCGAATTCGCCGGCGCCTAGGTCCTGATCAGCGGACTGCTAAGGGAAGATCCCCATCTCGCCGTAGCAGAGGGCGATCTTGTCGATCGCGTCCACGAAGGCGGCGGTGCGGAGGTCGGCATGCTCGCGGTGCTGGTTGCGGATCTCGCGCAGCCGGTGGTAGGCGGTCACGAAGGTGTCCTCCAGACCGGAGTTGACCAGATCGGCCTCGTCCGCACCGTGGGTGAGGTCGGCCACCTCGCCCTCGGTGAAATGCTTGGTCGTCGCTCCCTCGATGGCGTTCAGGATGCGGCGAAACGCCCCTTCCTCGAAGCGCTTCTCCATCCGCCCCAGGCGCACGTGGCGGAGGTTCTTCAGCCACTCGAAGTAGGAAACCAACACGCCGCCGGCGTTCACGAAGTGGTCTGGCAGCACCAGCACTCCCCGCTCGGCCAGCATCTCGCTCGCCTCGCTGGTGATCGGACCGTTGGCCCCCTCGACGACCAGCTTGGCCTTGATCCGGCCGGCGTTCTCGCGGGTGATCTGGTTCTCCAGCGCCGCCGGCACCAGGATGTCGCAGTCGATCTCGAGGCCGGCCTCGCGGCTCGGCAAGGTGGTCGCGCCCGGCAGCCCGAGCATCGAGCCGGTCTCATGCCGGTGCGCCCAAAGTTGCGCCAGGTCCAGGCCCTTGGGGTTGTGGATGGCGCCCTCGAACTCGACCACCCCGACCAGCACCGCGCCGGCCTGCTCGAGGAAGCGCGCCGCGTGGTAGCCGACGTTGCCCAGCCCCTGCACCACCACCCGCTTGCCCGCGACGCCACGCGTCAGACCGAGCGGCTGCATGTCCTCCGCGACGTCGCACGCCTCGCGGGTGGCGATCGCGACGCCGCGCCCGGTCGCCTCCGAGCGACCGCGGATGCCGCCCTGGGCGATCGGCTTGCCGGTCACGCAGGCCGGCCCCTCGAGCTTGTCCGGCGCGAGCGCCACGTAGGTGTCGACGATCCAGGCCATCTCGCGCGGTCCGGTGCCGAAGTCCGGCGCCGGCACGTCGGTGCCCGGGCCGATGAAGTTCTTCTTCACCAGCTCGAAGGTGTACCGCCGGGTGATGCGCTCGAGCTCCTGCACCGTGTACTTCTTGCTGTCGATGGCGATGCCGCCCTTGGCGCCGCCGAACGGCACGTCCACCACCGCGCACTTGTAGGTCATCAGCGCCGCCAGCGCCACCACCTCGTCCTCGTTCACCGACAGGCTGTAGCGGATGCCGCCCTTGGTGGGCAGCTTGTGGTGGCTGTGCTCGGCGCGCCAGGCGTGGATCACCTCGATGGTCCCGTCGGCCCGCTGCAGCGGGAAGGTGAAGTGGTAGACGCTGTTGCAGTTCTTGATCAGCGTCAGCAGGTCCGGGTGATGAGAGGTGAGCGCCGCCGCCTTGTCGAAGTTCCGGTTGACCTGCTCGAAGAAGCTGATGGTTTCGGCCATAACTCCCTTGCCGAGGCGCAGCGCCCCGGCTCAGATCCGGGCCGGCCCCCGCGGTCGGTCTGGACAAACGGTCCAGTGATAGCATTCTTGCCGCGCCGCCCGCAACCCCCGGCGATCCCCTAACCGGGCACCCCTACCGTCCATGGTCCTCCTCGACGCCGCCTTCTGGGAGCGCGCGCTCGCCACCTCGCTGTTCGGCAACTCCGCGGCCGACTGGCTGCAAGCCGCCGCGATGACGGCGCTGGTGTTGCTCGCCGCCCTGCTGCTCAAGCGGCTATTGCGGCGGCGTTTCGATCCGCCGGCGGCGATACCGGCAGCAATCGCTCCCGCCGGCCAGGAGCTGGTGCACGAGCTGATGCGGAGCACCCGCTGGGCGCTGCTGGTGCTGCCGGCGGTGTTCCTCGGCGCGCTGGCGCTGGCGCTCTCGCCGCGCGCCTACGGCATCCTGCGCAGCCTCGCCATCCTGGCGGTGCTGCTGCAGGTGGCGCTGTGGGCGACCGTCGGGGTCGACACCTGGGTGAATCGCGAGCGCCGCCGGCGGCTCGCCAACGACGCCGGCTCGGCGACCCTGATCGGCGCCCTCGACTTCATCCTGCGGCTGCTTCTCTGGGTGCTGATCGCGCTGCTCGCGCTCGAGAACCTCGGCGTCAACGTCACCGCCCTGCTGGCCGGCCTGGGCGTCGGCGGCATCGCCGTCGCGCTGGCGCTGCAGAACCTCCTCGGCGACATCCTGGCCTCGCTGTCGATCGCCGCCGACAAGCCCTTCGTGCTCGGCGACACCATCCAGGTGGACACCCTGGTGGGCACGGTCGAGGACGTCGGGTGGCGGACGACGCGCCTGCACAGCCTCTCGGGCGAGCAGCTGATCTTCGCCAACAGCGACCTGCAGAAGAGCCGCCTACGCAACCTCTCGCGCCTGGTGGACCGCCGCGTGGTGGTGGCGTTCGGGGTCGCCTACGGCACCACCGCCGACCAGCTGGAGAAGATCCCCCACCTGGTGCGCGCCATCGTCGAGGCGCAGCCGGCGGCCCGCTTCGACCGCGCCCACTTCAAGGGCTTCTCCCCGGCGTCTCTGGACCTGGAGGCGGTGTTCTTCCTCTCCGACCCCGACGCCAACCTGTTCATGGACGTGCAGCAGGCCATCCTGCTGGCGCTGATGCGGGCCCTCGAGCGCGAGGGCATCCGCCTCGCCCAGCCGGAGAACACCGTCTGGATCGGTGGCAAGACCGAGCTGCCATCCCCGCCATCCCCGCCCCCAGAGCAACCCTCAAGGCCCGCCGTGCGTTAAAGGACTCGAACCGAGAAGAGAAGCCAAAGAAAAGGAGCCGACTCTTGCTCAACGCCCCGAGAACCGCGGCACCGCCGAGACGCCGCGCCACCGCGGTGACGCCGGCGAAGGCCTCCCCGGCGCCGGTCGCCTCCCTGGCCGCCGCCGTCCTCGCTGCCCTCGCCGCGGTAGCCGCCCTCGCCGCGGTGGCCGCCGTCGCTGCCGTCGCCGGCCTGCTGCTGCTGCCGGCGCCGGCCTTGGCCCAGATGCCGCCGGGCGATGCCCGGCTGCTCCGCTATCCGGACGTCCATGGCGACAAGATCGCGTTCGTCTATGCCGGCGACATCTGGGTGGTGGAGGCGAGCGGCGGCACCGCGCGCCGCCTGACCTCTCATCCGGGGCTCGAGCTGTTCCCCAAGTTCTCGCCCGACGGCCGCTGGATCGCCTTCACCGGCGAGTACGGCGGCAACCGCCAGGTGTTCGTGATCAGCGTCGACGGCGGCCAGCCCCGGCAGCTGACCTTCCACAACGACGTCGGCCAGCTGCCGCCACGCGGCGGCTACGACAACCAGGTGCTCGGCTGGACGCCCGACGGCAAGGACGTGGTCTTCCGCGCCAACCGTGTGCCCTGGACCGACCGCAACGGCCGCCCGTACCTGGTGGCCGCGGCCGGGGGCATGGAGCGGCCGATGCGGATCCCGGAGAGCGGCAACGGCAGCTTCTCGCCGGACGGGACCAGGTTCGTCTACACCCCGCTGCAATCCGAGTTCCGCGGCTGGAAACGCCACCGCGGCGGTCGCGTCCAGGACATCTGGATCTACGACCTAAGGGCCGATACCGCCGAGCGCATCCTCCACGATCCGGCGACCGACAACCAGCCGATGTGGATCGGCGACAAGATCTATTTCACCTCCGACCGCGAGCACACTCTGAACCTCTACTCTTACGACCTCGGCTCGAAGCAGGTGCGCAAGCTCACCCAGCACGACACCTACGACGTCCTCTGGCCGAGCGCCGGCACTGGCAAGATCGTCTACGAGAACGGCGGCTCCATCTACCTGTTCGATCCGGCAGCCGGCAGGAGCGTCAGGGTGCCGATCCGCGTCTACGGCGACCTGCCGCAAACCCTGCCCTACTGGAAGAACGTCCGCGCCGAGATCGAAGCCGCCGATATCTCGCCGAGCGGCAAGCGCGCCGTCTTCACCGCCCGCGGCGAGGTCCTCACCGTGCCGGCCGAAAAGGGCGAGGTGGTGGAGCTGGCCGCCGCTCCCGGGGTGCGGGCGATGGCCGCCGCCTGGTCGCCCGACGGGCGCTGGGTCGCCTACCTGAGCGACCGCAGCGGCGAGTACGAGATCTACGTCCGCGACGCCGCCGCGTCCGCCGCGGAGCGCCGCGTCACCACCGACGGCGACATCTGGCGCTTTCCGCCGGTCTGGTCTCCGGACAGCCGCAAGCTGGCCTTCGGCGACCGCAAGCAGCGCCTGCGCTGGGTGGAGGTGGCGACCGGCAAGGTGACGGATGCCGATCACAGCACGCGCGGCGACATCACCACCTGCGCCTGGTCGCCCGACAGCCGCTTCCTGGCCTATACCAAGCTGGCGAAGTCGCAGCTGTCGACGATCTGGATCTATGCCCTCGACGAGGGCAAGGCGTTCCAGCTCTCGGGCGAGCTGGCCAGCGAGACCGAGCCGGTCTTCGACCCGGCCGGCCGCTACCTCTACTTCCTGTCGGACCGGGACTTCAACCTGACCTTCAGCGGCTTCGAGCCCGATTACCTCTACACCAGCCCGACCCGGGTCTACGCGGCGCTGCTGGCCAAGGACGGCCCGGCGCTGTTCCCGCCCGAGAGCGACGAGGAGCGGCCGGCCCAGCCCGCGGCGGTCGCGGCTCAGACAGTCGCCAATCGCGACACTCCCGGCGGGGCGCCACCGGCGCCGCCGGCTGCCGCCGTGCCGCCGCGCGTCCGCATCGACGCCGCCGGTTTCGAGCAGCGGGTGCAGGCCCTGCCCGCCGCCGCCGGCGACTACGCGAACCTGCAGGCGAGCGCCGGCGCCGTCTTCTACCTGGCCGGCGCCGGCCCCAAGACCCAGCTCAAGATGGTCGATCTGAAGGCGTCGAAGGAGAGCGTGGTGCTCGAAGGGATCGTCAATTACCAGCTCTCCGCCGACGGCAAGAAGGTCCTGTTCCAGCACGGCGACGATTGGGGCATCGCCGATGCCAAACCCGGTCAGAAGAACCATGAGGGCCTGCTGCCGCTCGACAAGCTGCAGATCCAGATCCACCCGCGCGAGGAGTGGGCCCAGATGTACCGCGACGCCTGGCGCATCATGCGCGACTGGTTCTACGACCCCGGCATGCACGGCCTCGATTGGCCGGCGATGCGCGACCGCTACGGCGTGCTGCTGCCCTGGCTGGGTTGCCGCGACGATCTCGACTACCTGCTCGAGGAGCTGGGGGCCGAGCTGTCGGCCGGCCACGTCTACGTCGCGCGCGGCGACGAGCCGGGGGCGCCGCGGGTCGAGGGAGCGCTGCTGGGGGCCGAGATCGAGGCCGAGCCCTCCGGCGCCTTCCGGGTCGCCAGGATCTTCCCCGGCGAGAACTGGCAGGAGGATTTCCGCTCGCCCCTGACCGAGCCCGGGGTGCACGTCGAGCAGGGCGACTACATCCTGGCGGTGGACGGCCAGCCCACCCGTGGCGTCGACAACTTCTACCGCCTGCTCGAGAACAAGGCAGGCCGCGTGGTGACGCTGCGGGTCGCCGCCAGCCCCACCGGCGCCGGCGCGCATGACGAGAAGGTGCGCCCCGTCAAGAGCGAGCAGAACCTGCGCTACTACGCCTGGGTGCGGGCCAATCGCGAATGGGTGGACCATGCCTCGGGCGGCCGCATCGGCTACATCCACATGCCGGACACCGCCACGGCCGGCAATCGCGAGCTGTTCAAGTACTTCTACCCCCAGGCCAGCAAGCAGGCGCTGATCATCGACGACCGCTACAACGGCGGCGGCTTCATCCCCGACCGCATGATCGCCCTGCTCAGCCGGCCGCTGCTCCAGTACTGGGTGGCGCGGGGGAGCGAGCCCACCACCACCCCGGTCTTCGTCAACACCGGCCCCAAGGCCTGCCTGATCAACGGCAGCGCCGGGTCGGGCGGCGACGCCTTCCCCTACTATTTTCGCAAGCTCGGGCTGGGACCGCTGATCGGCACCAAGACCTGGGGCGGCCTGATCGGCCTTCGCGCCAGCCCGAAGCTGGCCGACGGCGGCAGCCTCTCCACGCCGGCCTACCGCTTCCTCGACACCGAGGGTCACTGGGGGATCGAAAACCTCGGCGTGCCGCCCGATATCGAGGTCGTGGACCGGCCCGACGAGATCGCCAAGGGCCACGATCCCAGCCTCGCACGCGCCGTCGCCTACCTGCTGCAGGAGCTCGAGAAGCACCCGCCGGCGGCGGTGAAGGTGCCGCCGATCCCGGCCGCGGGCGAGTGAGCCGGCCGGCGGGTGCCTGCCGGCCAGCTGGCGCGCCGCCGCCGCCATGCCCTCGTCACCGGCCGGTCACAGGTTATAAACTCGCCGGGTTCTGGGTCCGCGAGAGCGGGAGGACTGTGGTGATGCTTTGTCCGGCCTCCCGATCGAGCATTGGCGACTACTACTTCCGAGGTGCGGCATGAAAAACGACGGGCCTGTCATCGGCAGCTTCGGCATCGATCGGCTGGGGCTTTCCAGCTCCGGCACGGTGCACTGGAACCTCTCCCCGGCCCGGCTGACCGAGCAGGCGGTGGCGCGCGGCGAGGCCAAGCTGGCGAACGAGGGGCCGCTGGTGTGCCTCACCGGTTCCCAGACCGGCCGCTCGCCCCTGGACAAGTTCATGGTCGCGGACCCGTCCATCGACGGCGACATCTGGTGGGGAGATTCCAATCGGCCCTTCGAGCGCGAGCGCTTCGACGCCCTCTGGGAGCGGGTGCGGCAGTACCTGGCCGAGCGCGACCTGTTCGTCTTCGACGGCTATGCCGGAGCCGATCCGAGCTACCGGCTGCCGGTGCGGGTGGTCACCGAGTTCGCCTGGCACAGCCTGTTCGCCCGCAACATGTTCCTGCGCGAGTCCGACCCGTCCCGGCTGGCCGCCTTCGAGCCCGGCATGACGGTGGTGGACGCCGCCCTGTTCCAGGCCGACCCGGCGCGTGACGGCACCCGCACCAGCACCTTCATCCTGCTCGACCTGGCGCGGCGGATGGTGCTGATCGGCGGCACCCGGTATGCCGGCGAGATCAAGAAGAGCGTGTTCAGCGTCATGAACTACCTGCTGCCGCGGCAGCAGGCGCTGTCGATGCACTGCAGCGCCAACTACGGCGCCACGCGCGACGACGTGGCGCTGTTCTTCGGCCTCTCCGGCACCGGCAAGACGACTCTCTCCTCCGATCCGAACCGCACCCTGATCGGCGACGACGAGCACGGCTGGAGCGCCGACGGCGTGTTCAACATCGAGGGTGGCTGCTACGCCAAGGTGATCCGCCTGTCGCGCGAGGGCGAGCCCGAGATCTACGAGACCACCCGCCGCTTCGGCACGGTGCTCGAGAACGTCGTCTGCGACGACCAGACGCGAGAGCTCGACCTCGACGCCGACACCTACACCGAGAACACCCGCAGCAGCTACCCGCTGACCCAGCTCACCAACGTCGACCTCGGCGGCCGCGCCGGTCATCCCCGCAACGTCGTCTTCCTCACCTGCGACGCGCTCGGGGTGCTGCCGCCGATCAGCCGCCTCAGCCCCGAGCAGGCGATGTACCACTTCCTCTCCGGTTACACGGCGCGGGTGGCCGGCACCGAGCGCGGCGTCACCGAGCCCAAGGTGACCTTCAGCACCTGCTTCGCGTCACCCTTCCTGCCCCTCCATCCCGGCGTCTACGCCAAGATGCTCGGCGAGCGCCTGCAGCAGCACCGCGCCAAGGTCTGGATGATCAACACCGGCTGGACCGGCGGCCCCTATGGCACCGGCAAGCGGATCAAGCTGGGCTTCACCCGCCGCATGGTGCACGCGGCGCTGGGCGGCGAGCTCGACGCCGCGCCGACCTGGACCGACCCCATCTTCGGCCTGGCGGTGCCTGAGAAGGTCGAGGGCGTGCCCGCCGCCGTGCTGCGGCCGCGCGACAGCTGGCAGACCGCCGCCGACTATGACGAGAAGGCGGCGCGGCTGGCCGACATGTTCGCCGCCAACTTCGAGAAGTACGAGGCCGGGGTGGACGAGGCGGTCAAGGCCGCCGGACCGCGGCGCGTGGTCTCGCGCTAGCGCGCGCCCCGCGCGCCGTGCGGAACACCGGCTCTCAGTGGTCGTGGATCAGGGGTTCGACGCCGGAAAACCAGAACCCCTGGCCGTAGTCGACGCCCATCGCCTCGAGCAGCTCGAGGATCTCGCGGCTCTCCACCCATTCGGCGACCGTCTGCAGGCCCATGACGTGGCCGATCTGGTTGATCGCCTCGACCATCGCCCGCTTCACCGGGTCCACCGCCATCTCCTGCACCAGGGCGCCGTCGATCTTGAGGAAATCGACCGGCAGGTTGCGCAGGTGGCTGAACGACGACAGGCCGCCGCCGAAGTCGTCGAGCGCGAAGCGGCAGCCCTTCTCCTTGAGCGTCGACAGGAAACGCAGGACGCTGCCCAGCCGGCTCAGCGCCGCGGTCTCGGTGATCTCGAAGCAGATGCCGCGCGGGTCGAGCCGCTTGGCCGCCAGCTCCGCCACGACGAAGGCGAGGAAGCGCTCGTCCGACAGCGACTGCGCCGAGACGTTGATCGCGAACAGCGCCGCGCCGGC
This sequence comes from uncultured Acidobacteriota bacterium, assembly GCA_963732005.1. Lineage (GTDB taxonomy): Bacteria > Acidobacteriota > Thermoanaerobaculia > Multivoradales > UBA5704 > JASLEW01. The sequence goes on along the minus strand of CAVSXT010000005.1, from coordinate 55,979 downwards.
GCCGGCGCGCTGCGCTTCGGCGACGGCGCCGAAGGCGGTCTGCACCACCCAGCGGTCGAGCGAGTCGATGAGGTGATAGCGCTCGGCGGCGGCGACGAAGGCGGCCGGCTCGATCGGCTGGCCGTCTCGATCGAGCATGCGGACGCAGATCTCGCAGAAGGCCTCGGGGTCCGCACCGCCGGCGGCGCGACCCAACGGCTCGATCCTCTGGTAGTAGAGGCGGAAGCGCCGTTGCTCGAAGGCGTCGTGGATGCGCTGGATCCACCGCATCTCGCCGTGATGCTGCGCCACGCCGGTGTCGTCGGTCTCGTACTCCTGCACCCGGTTGCGGCCGCGGTCCTTGGCGACGTAGCAGGCGGCGTCGGCGGCGCTCAGCACCTGGGCCAGGTCGCCGCTGTCGCTGCCGATCGGCACCAGGCCGATGCTGGCCCCCACCTCGAAGACGTGCTCGCGTAGCGCGAAGCGGAAATCGCGCAGGGTGCGGCGCAGCTCCTCGGCGGTCTGTCGCGCCTGGGGCGACGGACAGTTCTCGAGCAGCACGCCGAACTCGTCGCCGCCGAGCCGCGCCAGGACGTCGCCGCGGCGGACGTTGGCGCGCAACAGCGCCGTCACCTGCTTGAGCATCTCGTCGCCGGCCAGATGGCCGCAGCTGTCGTTGATCACCTTGAACTCGTCGAGGTCCAGGTAGAGCAGGACGTGCTCGCGGCCGTCGAGGCGGGCGGTGAGAATGGCCCGCTGCAGGCGGGCCTCGAACTCCCGGCGGTTCAGCAGGCCGGTCAGGGGGTCGTGGCTCGCGAGGTAGATCATCTCGCGCTCCATGCCGCGCAGCTCGGTGACGTCCTTGAACACCAGCACGGCGCCGAGCGCCCGGCCGGCAAGATCGTGGATCGGCGCCGCCGAATGATGCACGGAGTACTCCTTGCCGGCGGCGCTGAGCAGCACCGCATGATCGGTGGACCGCACGATGTGGTCCTCCTGGAGGCAGCGCCCGACCGGATCGGCGAGGGGCCGGCGGGTGATCTCGTCCACCAGGCGGAAGACCTCGTCCACCCGGCGCCCCCGGCTCCGTTCGCCGCTCCAGCCGGTCAGCTCCTCGGCGGCGCGGTTGAGATAGTCGATCCTGCCGTGGGCGCCGGTGCGGATGATGCCGTCGCCGATCGCGGCGAGGGTGGCGATGGCCAGCTCCTGATCGCGCCGCAACGACGAGATCTCGTCGGTCCAGGGATCGGGCTCGGCAACCGAACCGGAGGTGTCCGCGGCGCCGGCGTCGCGGGCGAAAGTGGAAGGCAAGATCTCCGTGCTGCGTGGCGAAAGATTCATCATCTGCTAGCACTCCCCTCCCGAGGATCGGCAGCTGCCATACAGTTCTAGCAAGTTCTAGCAAGAATCAGACCCGCCAGCCGCGCGAACGGGGGTCTCGCACCCGGAGGCGGTATAGTCGGCGCCGGGATGACCCGCGACCTGCTGCATCCGCCGGAGGTGGTGCCCGAGCCGGGCTGGCAGCCGATCGACCCCTTCCGGCTCGAGGGCGGGGCCGGCACCTTCGTGACCGGCGACGGCACGGCAGGGGAGGCCGCGGCAGGGGCGCGCCTGCGGGTGCGCTACTTCCTGCGCGCGGACAGCGGCCGGCTGGTGGGCAAGGCCTGGTTCGGCAGGGGAGCGCAGGGACCGCCCGGACATGCCCACGGCGGCGCCATCGCCGCGGTGCTCGACGAGGCGATGGGGGCCGCCGCCTGGGTCGCCGGCCACATCGCGGTGGCAGCGCGCCTCGACACCAGCTTCCAGCGCATGCTGCCGCTCGGCACCGACGCCACCGTGGAGGCGTGGGTGGATCGGGAGCAGGGGCGCAAGATCTGGACCTCCGGGCGGCTCCTGGACGGCGCCGGCGAGGCCTTCGCCGTCGCCACCGGGTTGTTCATCGAGCTGCCGCCGGAGCGCTTCGGGCCGCTGGTCGAGCAGGCGGCCGCGGCGCTCGGCGTCGATCCCGACCAGTTGCTGTTCAAGGGCGCCAAACGCTAGTCAGCCACCAGCGATTGCGTTCCGCGAGTGGGCTCGCGAACAGCCGCGCCGCGCCCAGCCGCAGCTCCAGGGCCGGCAGGCGCACCAGCGGCACCGGCCGGGTGTAGAGCCGGTATTCCAGGCCGGCGAGAGTGACCTCCACCGGCTGGGGCAGCGGGCCGCCCCACAGCCGGTGGCGCTCGTAGAAGAGGGGCAGCGGCAGCGCGCCGCCAAGCCATCCTCCGAGCCATCCGGCTCCCCCATCGCCCCCAAGGTCCAGCTCCACCCGCTCTTCCTCATGCTCGGCCCCCAGCAGCGCCGCCGCCGGCAGGGCCGGAGAGACGATCCGGGCGGCCAGCGCCGCGTCCGGCAGCAGGCTGCTCGCGGCGCCGCCGAGCTGGTAGAGATCGAAAGCGCTGCTCACGCGGCGCGAACCGTCGCGACGCCAGTCGAGCGCCAGCCGGGCGCCCTCGCGCCGAATCGCCAGCTCCCCATCGCCGCCATAGCGCTCCCAGCCGTCGCCGCGCGTGCGCCCGGCTTCAAGGTGCGCGTCGAGGCCCGCGTCCAGGACCCAGAGGCCATGCCGGCGGAGCAGCCGGTAGCTGCCGTCCGACGCCGCGATCCCCTCGTCCGTGCTGCCGCCCGCGGCGGGTGCCGGGCCAGCGCCAGCCGGCTCCAGGCGTTGCCAGAGCAGGCTGGCGCGCAGGCGGCGACGTTCGCCCGCCGCCCGCCGCCGCCACTCGGCCGACGCCGCGACGCCGCGCCGCTCGAGGTCGAGCGGGCCCGCACCCGGCGGCGTGAGGCCGCCCGCCGCCGGGGGCCTTCCCGGCGCCGGCGCCAAGCCGTCCTGAAGCGACGGCAGCTCGCGCACGTCGAAGGCGTGCAGGCCGAGGTCCACCGGCAGGCCGCGGAAGCTCCCAGCCAGCGCGCCGCCGCGCGGCGCCCCGCCGCCACCAATGGCGCCGAGCGCGAGGAGATCGAAGCGCCCGATCAGGTCGCCGCCGCGCAGGCCCAGCTCGAGGGTGCCGCCGGCGCTGCCGGCGCCGCCGCCGACGAGTGGCAGCAGCTCCGGACGGCCGGCGCCGTAGGGCACGCCGCCGGCCACCTGCGGGGCGAGAGCGGCGGACACGGCCGGCTGCGGCGGCGCCTCCGGCGCCGGCGGCCGCACCGCCGGCGCGAGGCCGGCTGGCATCGCGACCTCGGCCAGGGGCGGCCGCCGGGCGGTCAGGTCCAGGCGGCGCAGATCCAGTCCGGTGGGCTCCAGGCTCAGGTAGAAGAGGCCCTTGCCGTCAGGCGTCGGCGCCGGCGCGAAGGCGCCGCCCTGGGTGCGGGTGAGGGCGGCGGGCGGCGCGCCGCCGCGCGCTGCGAAGGCATAGAGGTCGATGAAGCCGCCGCGGCCGACCACCCCGTAGACCGTGCCGCCGTCCGGGCTCCAGGCGGGCGAGGACGCGGCGGCGCCCGGGGGCGGCGCCAGCTCGACCTCCGGGCCGGCGGCGCGACTGGAGCCGATCTCGAGCACCGCCAGCTTCCAGCCGCCGCCCTCGTGCAGGCCGAACGCCACCCGGCGGCCGTCCGGCGCCAAGCGCGGGCGGTCGTAGACGCGGTCCAGGGAGGGCGGGGTCAGCTCTCGCACCTCGCCGCTCGCCAGGTCCACGGTCACCAGCTGCGACAGGCCGAACCGATCGCGCACCGCCACCGCCCAGGTGCCGTCGGGAGCCGGGTCCGGATCGCGCAGGTCGGCCTGCCGGGTGATGCGGCGCATCTCGCCGGACTCCGGCCGCCACTCGAAGAGGTCGGGATGGAGGAAGCCCTCGCCGTCCGGCAGGAAGCGCACCAGCAGCAGCGAGCGGCCGCCGGGCATGAAACGCGGCATCGCCGGGTCGCCGCCGGCGGCGGCGGTCCAGGTGTGGAGAGGCTTCCTGGGCAGCGGCCGGGTGCGGACCGCCGGCACGTCCTGCGGATCGTTGCGCAGCTGGCGGGCCTGGGCCTCCTGCCAGCGCCGCTCCGCCTCCAGGTCGGGCGCCGTCGGCCAGATCACCAGCTCCGCGGGCCGGTCGCGGGAGCGATGGACCAGGGCGACCCGGGTGCCGTCGGGCGACACCGCCGGCGCGCCGGTGGTCCACGACAGCCCCTGCCACAGGGCGCCCTCGCGCACCGCCAGCGGCCCCACCGCCTGCACCCGCTTCTCCGCCTCCATGGCGTGCCAGGTCAGCTCGGCACGGAAGCGGTCGTAGAGACTGGCCGGCGAGTTCTCCCAGATGCCGGCGAAGGCGGCGTCGAACGAGCGTCTGGCGCGCGCCGTCATCCTCGCCCAGAGCTGGCGCAGGCTGCCCGGGCCGCCGCGCTGCTCGAGCCATTCGAGGTACGCCGAGCCCAGCAGATAGGCCATCGACATGCCGTGCCAGGCGTGGGCGTCGGACGCCAGGCGGCCATAGTCGGGCAGCACGCCGGCCTGCGCCCAGCGCCGCAGGATCGCCGCGCGCAGGTCGCCGTTGGGCCGGCCGCCGCCGGTGAGGCGGCCTTCGACGACAGTGGCGTAGCCTTCCACCAGCCAGCGCGGCGCAAGGGCGATCGGACCGACCGGCAGCAGGCGCGACAGCAGCGGGTTGCGGGAAGGGCGCAGCAGGTGGACGAGGTGGGCCTCCTCGTGCGCCACCAGGTCCTCGATGGAGTCCCGGTAGTAGCCGATCTCCGAGTCCGGCGGCGGCGGCGAGGTCCACAGCACCAGGCGCGGCCAGCCGCGCAGCGGCAGGGCCGCGCCGTTGGCATCGGCCTCCGGGTCGGAGACCACGACGTCGACGACGTCCGCCGGTGCGAAGCCGATCTCGGCGATGGCGCGCTCGCGCACCGTCTCGAGCTCGCCGGCGGCGCGCTGCGCCCAGGCCGCGAAGGGCGCCGGATAGTGGATCCGGTAGTGAGGGGTGGTCAGGGTCCGCCAGGGCGCCGAGGGTCCCTGGCCGACCGGCCCGCGCGCCGGCGGCGGCGGCGGTGCCGCTGCCACCGTTGTCGCCGCAGCCGCTGCCGGTGTCGCCGCGGCAGGAGGTGTCGCCGCGGTAGGAGCCGCTGCCGGTGTCACCGCTGGTGCCGCGGCCGCCGGAGTGGTTCGGCCAGGTGCCGGCGCCGCCAGCATCGCCGCCCCCTGGCGAGGCGACGCCACGCCGGGAAGCAGCAGGAGGCCCACGGCGACCGCGACGGTCCCCGCGACCGTTGGCGCCAAAGCGCGGCGGCAAAGGGTCAGGCGGGGCCCGGGCGCCGCCGGGTTCGCCGGTGGCACCGGCGTGTCAGGGCGCCGGCTTTCGCGGCGGCAGGTCGCGCGCTTGTGGATCGTCCTGGAAGCCGTGATGGTTGTGGCTGCCATCGCAGAAGGGCTTGTTGGCGGAGTGACCGCATCGGCACAGCGAGATGAGGCTGCGGCCGCCGAGGCCGTAAGGCCTGCCCTCGGGGTCCAGGAGCTGGATGTTCTCCCCTTCGACGCGGAGGGGGCCGTTCTTCGAGACCGTCACCTTGAAATCGGACATGGGCGAGCGTGACCCCCTTTTCGAGAGCTGGCGGGCCAAGCCTTGCGCAAGGCGGTCCCGCGGTCAACTCCCCGCCCTCGCCGGTAGTCTAGTTTGTTTTTCCGCGCCCGGCGCCCATCCGGCCGCTCCTGACCTGCTGTAGCGTCCCCTCCGAAGGGGAGGGGACGCACCTCCCCCGCACCAGACAGACGCCCCCGGCGGAAGGCTGCGAACCTCCCGCCGAGGACTTGCCGAGCACGGAGGTACGCCAGGCCCGACCGCCACAAGTCTACCCCCGCACCGCCCTGGATCGAGTCCGACTCCTTCCGGGAAACCACCCTGCAACTGCTGGATGACCCGGCCGACCGCGAAGCCGTCCGCCAGGTCGGCCGCCTGCTCTACGACCTGGCCGCCGTTGCCAGCCGCGAGGGCGCCGACGAGTCCTCCACCCGCACCGAGCTGCGCGCCGTCGCCGCCGACCTCCGCTACACCGGCGGCTACCTGCTCCACCAGATCGCCCGCTCGGCCGATGTCTGCTCCCTGGACGAGCCGGACGAGCGGTTCGCCAGGTTCGCCGGCAAGGTGGGCCGCCGGGTGACCGCCCTGGTCGAGGCGATCGAGGAGCGGCTGTCGTGAGCCGGCCGAAGAGATCCGACGAGGAGATCGAAGAGGCGCGCATCCTCGGCAAGGCGCGGCCGCCCTGCGCGCCTCCCTCGGCCTGACGCAGCGGCAGGTTGCCGAACGGGCCAGGCTCAACCCGCAGCGGATTTGCAAGGTCGAGCGGGGCGACGGCTACCCGCGGCATGCCAACCTCAAGCGCATCTTGGCGGGCATGGGCGTCACCTTCGCCGCTCTGCACCGGGCGCAAGGGCTCGTGCAGGACCCTATAAGAGTTGGCAGACGAGCAGGCCGAGAGAATGGAGGATTTCATACAGCGCCCATAGCCGCCTTCCACAAGCCATAGCGCGCGTGTGCACCTTTTCGCCCCGCTGGCAATTATGAGTGTGGCATAATACTCCATGCGGGGTATTATGCCGCTATGGGCGCCCCGGATAGCCTTCCTTGCACATTGCTATATTTCTGTTGCAAATCAACTGCGCAATAGGAGAGAGTCCCTGCAAGCAAGCCGTCCTTCCAGGTGTTGTGAGGTGCGTCTCTATGACCGACCTCTTGCCGGGCCTCGGCACGTCTGGTGATCGCCGGATGAACCAGCTGCTATACGGCGACAATCTGACCATCATGCGCAACATGCCAAGCGCATCCGTGGATCTCATCTACCTCGATCCCCCTTTTAACAGCCAACGCACCTACAATTTAATCTACCGGCAGTTCACCGGCCTTCCCGTACCGGAGCAGGAAGAAGCATTTTGCGACGCATGGGAGCTAGATCCAGAAAAGGAGGAAATGGCCCGCAACATGCCAGTCGTCCTGCAACATTATGGCGTCGAGAAGGATGTCGCAAAGTTTTGGATGGCATGGATCGATGCGCTGAGAAATACTCAGCCGCGATTGCTCGCATACCTCGTCTATATGTCATACAGATTGTTTGAGCTGCGCCGCCTGTTGAAGCCCTCGGGTTCTATTTACCTACACTGCGATCCCGGCGCTAGTCACTATATAAAGGTCATTATGGATGGCGTCTTCGGTCACAAGAACTACCGAAACGAGATCATATGGAAGAGGACCAGCGCACATAGTAGCGCCAAAAGATATGGTCCCGTGCACGATATTATTCTATTCTATGGTCGCACGCGAGATACCAAATGGATAGGCGGCCATCAAGCCTATGAAGATGCCTATGTGCAACAACGATTTGCGCGCGGAGACGGTTCGCGCCAATGGAAAGACGAAAACATAACAGGGGCGGGTGTACGGAATGGTGAGACGGGCTTGGCCTGGCGCGGCTTCGACGTCACCTCTCTCGGGCGCCACTGGGCCTATCCTCCCATCGAGTTGGATCGCCTCGATGAGGAGGGCCGGATCTATTGGCCGAAGAAGAAGAACGGGTGGCCGCGACTAAAGCAATATCTAGACGAGTGTAAGGGAGTGCCTCTGCAAGATGTTTGGACGGATATTCCCCCTATCAACTCACAAGCTGACGAGCGACTCGGGTATGCTACTCAAAAACCGCTCGCACTTCTTGAGCGCATTGTAGCAGCGTCAAGCAACGAAGGGGATGTGATTTTTGATCCCTTCTGCGGATGCGGAACTGCCATCTACGCTGCGCATACGCTCCGGAGGCATTGGATCGGTTGCGATATAGCGATCCTCTCAATCTGTCTGGTACGCGACATTCTCCTCAAGAGGTATGGTCTTCGTGAGAAACTCGATTACGAGGTCACAGGAGTACCATTGAGCGTTGACGGTGCCCGCTACCTCTTTGAGCGCGACAAGAAACAATTCCAACATTGGGCCGTAGAGCTTGCAGGCGGATTCTGCGGCACTCGAATGTCAGGAGATAGGGGCATTGACGGCAGGATTTATTTTGAAACGTCCCCAGGGCTGCGAAGCATGGTGCTCTCTGTAAAGGGCGGCCATATCAATCCATCGAATGTCCGGGAACTGCGGGGTGTCTTACATCGTGAGGATGCCGAGTTGGCGGGCTTTATATGCCTGGAAATGCCAACGAAAGGCATGGCCCAGGAAGCCGCCGAGGCCGGCATGTATACTTACCTTGGCAATGCTTATCCACGAATCCAGATTAGAACGATTGAGGAACTGCTGGACAGGCGGGGCTTTGCGACTCCGTCGCTGATTCAAACACTCGACTGGCAAAGGCAAAGCGTTCTCCCTCTACCTGGACTGACCGCGCCCTCTCCGTCAAAGCGGGGCCAGCCGAAGCGCTTGCCTCAGCGCCCGCGAGCCCATCCATCTGTGCTACCATGGAACCGTGCCTAAGCGCCCACGCAGGCCACGCGACCCCAACGAGCTAGCCTTCCAGGTGTTCCAGGAGGCGATTGGCGAGCGGCCGCCGCAACCCGATCCAGACGCTGGTAAGAACCCCGCCGCCGTGGCGCTCGGGAAGCTCGGCGGCGCGAAGGGCGGCAGACAACGGGCAGCGCGTATGACGCAAGAGCAGCGGAGCGACGCTGCGAGCAAAGCTGCCCTAGCGCGTTGGCGTAAACCCTAAATCCACTGTACTAATCCCTCCGCCAAGCCGCGAACGATCACGTATGGTTCAAGTAGCGGGTTTCTGAATTTATATCTGAAATTCTTGGGGCGTCCCTCAATAACGAGCGCAGACCCCCGCTCTTCGCTACAGAAGCTACGCAAGTGTGACGCAAACTGCGGGATATCGATTGGGATTGGCCTGTTCGTGATTTCCTGTAGTGGCTTCCTGACCTGCGCAGCCCTAAACCACACCTCGTCCTTCTCGGCGAGTGCGCACGCCAGGAGTACATATTCAAAGAGGGCATCTCTTCGGGCGCTACCTGTCGCTAAGTCGTACTCGGCACGAAGGGTATGGCTGGCGTTTTCCGTAGCCTCCCGGTATGCAACCCTCAGGTCATCTTCGATCACTGCGAGCCTTCCCTTTTGGATCGCGGCACGGACAGAGTGCAGTCCGAGTAGGTGCACATAATGGGGAAGTCCCTGAGAGAGTCGAACGATCTGATCTCGCACACGTTCCGAGAATGCGACCCCGATAGACGCTGATGCGAGTTCCAGAATCTCCGTGAGCTCCGCCTCATCCATGCGCGGCATGCGTACTTGAACTAACGCTCTTTCGATCGATGCGTGGTTGATAACCAGCTCTTCAACAGTGCCACCCACGCCGACAATGACCACAGTAGAGGGCACGACATAGTCCGAGAGCATCTTTATCAGGTCTGCGAAGATGGCGGCCGTGTCCAGCGATAGCCGGTCGAATTCATCGAAGACAAACAGCACATCGGGTAGTCGTTCAAGCAGCCGGCGAATGGTGTCCGGTCTGATCGCTTGAACATCCTGCAACCGAGCGATGGCCGCCTCTGCGTCGGCCTGGTCGATCTTTAGGCTCGGCAGGCGCCCATCAGGTGCCAACTCCTCAATGGCCTTCCGCCAAACTGAGGTGAAATCGTCCGCGCTATCGCAGTTGATCCTCGCGAAGGGGCGATCACTGCCAAGCCCCGTGAGGGTCGGCTTAAGCACGTAGGCCAGCGAGGTCTTGCCGACGCCTCGATCGCCATAAACTACGACATGTCTTCCAGGCTCCAGAACGCCGTTGATTACTGTCCGGATCTCTTGCGACCTTCCGGCGAAGAGGCCCTTGGAGGTGATTGGCGCCGAGGGACGAAAGGCGTTCGCAGCTCGCAGGAGTAGCCGCTCTACATCCGGTGTGCCGATAAGGCCAATCGCCTTCTCCCTTGCCATAGTTCAACCCTCCTGACTCATAGTAACCCACCAACTTGCCATAGTCACTCTCAGTCATTGGACAATTCGTAGGCGCCTACGTACAAGATCTAACATGACTAACGTACTCAGCGCCGCGAAGCGGGTCCAGATCGTCTCTGCCCTGGTCGAAGGCGTCGGCATCCGGCCGACTGCCCGCATGTGCGGCGTCTCCAAGGACACCGTGATGAAGCTGTGGGTGGAGATGGGCGAGGCGTGCCACCGCTACCAGGACGAGACACTACGCGAGTTGACCTGCCGGCGCCTACAGGTGGACGAAGTCTGGTCGTTCGTCTACTCCAAGCAGAAGAACGTCCCCCAGGATCGGCTCGGCGAGTTTGGCGCGGGTGATGTCTGGACCTTTACCGCCGTCGATGCCGATACCAAGCTGATCCCGTCGTTCCTCATCGGCTCGCGGGACGCGGAGAGCGCGACTGAGTTCATGCAGGATCTCGCCAGCCGCCTAGTCAACCGAGTCCAGCTGACCACGGACGGCCACAAGATGTACCTCTCGGCCACGGAAGAAGCCTTCCACGGCGCCGTGGACTTCGCGCAGCTGGTGAAGATGTACGGCGCCGACGCTGCCGAAGGCGAGAAGCGCTACAGCCCGGCGGTCTGCATCGGGTGCGAGCGGACGGCGGTCACGGGCCAGCCCGACCCGAAGCACGTCTCCACGTCCTACGTGGAGCGGTCGAACCTGACCGTCCGCATGAGCGTCCGGCGCTTCACCCGGCTGACCAACGCTTTCTCCAAGAAGCTGCGCAACCATGCGGCAGCGGTCGCCCTGTTCACGGCCCACTACAACTTCTGCCGCATCCACCAGAGTTTGCGGGTGACGCCGTGCATGGCGGCCGGGGTGACGGCGCGGGTATGGTCGATCGCGGACCTGGTGGAGCTGCTCCCGGCCGTCGAGCACTCCGGCGGCCGGCCGAGGAAGGCGATCTAGGGGCGGAACCCGCGCTCAGTCTTCATTGCCAAAGCACTATAAGCTTGCGGTGGTGGAAGGCTCTCAAATATCGTACCGGCAAAGTTTTCTTTCCCCTGCGGACAGGGTGCGGTCGGCAACACTAAGGGGCACTCTTGAACTCGACCTCGATCGCGTGCAGTGTCGTCGTTCTGGTCATCGTGGTGGTCATGGTGGCCGTGCTAATGCTTATCGGTAGAGCCGCCGACAAACGCAGGAATGAGCTTGCCGCAGCTTGGGGCGCATATCAGCAAGCTCTACAACGGCTGAGGTCCAATCCGGGAAGCTCAGAGCTGCGAGTACAGGCGCTCGCCTGGGGCCGCAGCTACTACAGCCTCGCTCGCAAGGACGGAAGCCCGACCATTTACGACGAGATGGCGCTGGCGAACGACCTCAACGCTTCGGCCGGCCCAGGGTTGCCCCGCGCGGGGCAGCCCTAAGGCTCGCGGCCGTCTTGACCCTACTCGGAGCCTCTGCCTGTCCCCGCACTGCCCGCCACCTGTGGCAAAACGGCAGAAGCCGGGCCTGGCTCGAAAAACAATCTAGGACAGTACCCCCTCGCCCTCCCGACTCCACCCCGCCCTCCCGGCGTGGCAGAATGGGGGCTACAATCGCCGACGAAGCCATCCCGGCCGGCCACGGCCGGCCACGGCCGCCACGGCCGCGCTCGCAAGCTCCGGCAGCGCCGGAGACGCCGCGGCCGGGAATCCGCCGGCTCAGCCGTGCCGCTTGCCAACCATGAGGGAGGCGCCAGCCATGATCCCAGCCAAGCCCCACATCGCCGCCACGGCCCACGTCAAGAGCATGGAGCAGTACCGGGAGATGTACCACCGCTCCATCGAGCATCCCGAGGACTTCTGGCGCGAGCAGGCGGCGATCCTCGACTGGTTCCACCCGCCGTCGTCGATCCTGGACGTGGACCTGCAGGAGGTCGATTTCTCCTGGTATTCCGGCGGCCGGCTGAACGCCTGCTACAACTGCGTCGACCGGCACCTGGCGGCGCATGGCGACAAGACGGCGATCCTGTGGGTGGCGGACGAGCCCGGCGAGTACCGCGGCATCACCTACCGCGAGCTCAAGCACAACGTGGCGCGGGTCGCCAACGTGCTGCTCGCCCATGGCGTTCGCAAGGGTGACCGGGTGTGCATCTACCTGCCGATGATCCCCGAGCTGGCCTACACGATGCTCGCCTGCGCCCGCATCGGCGCCGTGCACTCGGTGGTCTTCGCCGGCTTCTCCGCGGAGTCGCTGCGCGGGCGCATCCTCGACGCCGGCTGCAAGCTGGTGGTCACCGCCAACGAGGGACTGCGCGGCGGCAAGCGAATTCCGCTCAAGGCAACCGTCGACCAGGCGCTGGAGGGCCTCGGGCTGGTGGAGCGGGTGCTGGTGGTGAAGCGCACCGACCGCGAGGTGCCGATGCAAGATGGCCGCGACCTGTGGCTGGCCGACGAGACGGCGCAGCACCGCTCCACCTGTCCTGTCGAATGGATGGCGGCGGAGGATCCGCTCTACATCCTCTATACCTCGGGCTCGACCGGGCGGCCGAAAGGGGTGCTGCACACCACCGCCGGCTACCTGGTCTTTGCCGCGCTCACCCACAAGCTGGTGTTCGACCTGCAGCCCGACGACGTCTACTTCTGCGCCGCCGACGTCGGCTGGGTGACCGGCCACAGCTACATCATCTACGGGCCCCTCGCCAACCGCGCCACCACGGTGATGTTCGAGTCGATCCCGACCTATCCGGACGCCGGCCGCTACTGGCAGATCGTCGACGACCTCGGGGTGACCAAGTTCTACACCGCGCCGACCGCGATACGCGCCATCGCCCGCGCCGGCGACGAGTTCGTGAAGCGGTACAAGCGCGAATCGCTGCGCATCCTGGGCACCGTCGGCGAGCCGATCAATCCGGAGGTCTGGACCTGGTACCACGATGTCGTGGGCGATGGCCGCTGCCCGGTGGTCGATACCTGGTGGCAGACCGAGACCGGCGGCATCCTGATCACGCCGTTGCCGGGCGCCACGCCGGCGAAACCGGGGTCGGCGACGCTGCCGTTCTTCGGCGTGCAGCCGGTGATCGTCGACGAGGAGGGCAAGGTGCTCGAAGGCAACGGCGTCGCGGGCAACCTCTGCCTCAAAGGCACCTGGCCCGGTCAGGCGCGCACCATCTGGGGCGATCACGCGCGCTTCCGCGAGACCTACTTCTCGCGTTTCCCCGGCCTCTATTTCACCGGCGACGGCTGCCGGCGCGACGAGGACGGCTACTACTGGATCACCGGCCGCGTCGACGACGTGCTCAACGTCGCCGGCCATCGCCTCGGTACCGCCGAGATCGAGAGCGCCCTGGTGGCGCATGCCGCCGTGGCGGAGGCAGCGGTGGTGGGCTTCCCACACGACATCAAGGGGACCGGCATCTTCGCCTACGTGCATCCGACGCCGGCGTTCGAGAGCTCCGATCCGAAGGAGCTGGTGGGCGCGCTCAAGGAGCAGGTGCGCAACGCCATCGGGCCGATCGCCACGCCCGACCGCATCCAGCTGGTGAGCGGGCTGCCGAAGACGCGCTCGGGCAAGATCATGCGCCGCATCCTGCGCAAGATCGCCTCTTCGGAGTACGAGGAGCTGGGCGACATCACCACCCTGGCCGATCCCTCGGTCGTCGAGAAGCTGGTCGCCGACCACCGGCAGCACTCGGCGGTCTGACGCCGGCCCGGCGGCCCGCCGCGTTCCGTCATGGACTGCTCCGGCGCCGCCATCGGCCTGCTCCTCGTCGCGGTCGGCGGTCTGGCGCTGGCGGCCTTCCTGCGCTCCCGGGACAACGCCGTGGCGCTGGCCGCGCTCCGCGCCGAGGCCACCCGGCTCCGCGAGCTGGTGGACGGGGCGCTGGCGGCGGTGGCCGCGTATCGTGGGTCCCCCCTGGGCTCGCCGCTGCCCAAAGGCCCGGAATCTGTAGCGCCGCCGGCCCGAGCCCCGCTGCCCGGATCGCCCCTCCCCGGATCGCCCCTCCCCGGATCGCCGCTACCTGGACCGCCCTTGGCGCTGCCATTGGCGGCGAGCGTGTACGGCCAGCTTCCCGCTTCGGAAGTCGCCGGTGCAACGCCCGGCGCTGGCACCTTGCCGGCAGCCGTCGCCTTGCCGGCAGCCGTCGCTCCTGCCACCGCCGCGGCGACGCGGCGCATCTCCTTCGAGGAGCTAGTGGGGGCGAGGTTGCTGGTGTGGGTCGGCGCCATGGCGCTGGCACTGGCCGGTGCCTTCCTGGTCAAGTTCTCCTTCGACCGCGGCTGGATCTCGCCGCCGGTGCGAGTGGCGACCGGGGTGGCCTTCGGCATCGGGCTGTTGGCGCTGGCGGAATGGCTACGGCGCTCCTCCGCCCGCATCTCGGCGGCGCTGGCCGCGGCCGGCATCGCCGATCTCTTCGCCTGCTTCCTGGCCGCGGTGCACGTCTATCACCTGGTGCCGCCGGCGGCGGGTTTCCTGTTGATGGGCCTGACCACCGCGGTGGCGGTGGCCCTGTCGCTGCGGCAGGGCGCCATGGTGGCGCTGATCGGCCTGGTCGGCGGCTTCCTCACTCCGGCGCTGATCCAGACCGCCCAGCCCAGTGCCCGCAATCTCTTCGGTTACCTGTTGCTGCTCACCGGCGGCCTGCTGGCGGTGGCCTGGCAGCGGCGCTGGCGATGGCTGGCCGTCGCCGCCCTTGCCGCCAGCCTGCTCTGGGCGGCGGTGTGGCTGGGAGGCTCGCTGCAAGGCGGCGATCTCACCTGGTTGAGCATCTTCCTGATCGCCCTGGCTGTCGGTGCGACGTTGCCGCCGCTCGCCGCGGGCGGCGGAGTCGCGGCCACTTTGCCGGAAGCGTCGCCACCGGCGACGGGCGGTGTCGCCACCTGGCACGGGAAGGCTGCGCCGCTGGCGGCGATCACCGCGGCGCTGGCGCTGCAAGCGGGGACCGTCGCGCGCGGCGGGTTCTCCTTCGCCGAATGGGGATTCTTGGGGCTGCTCGCCGCCGGCGTGCTCGCCCTCGCCTGGCTCGACCCGCGCTACCTGCCGCTGGCCTGGATCGCCGAGGCGACGACGGTGGCGGTGCTCGCCAGCTGGGGCAACGGGCTGGATCCTGCCGCCGTGGAGCGCTTCCTCGGCATCGCGCTCGCCGGCGGCAGTCTGTTCGCGGTGGCGGGTTGGGCGGCCGCTCTCGCCGGTCGGCCTTCCTGGCGGCGGCCTCCCGGGTGGCTGGGCTCGGACAGCTCGGTTTGGCCGGGCTCTGACGGCGCGGAAGGGCCAGGGCCGGACGGCCCGGCGACGCCCGCAACCGCCGCTCACCGCCCCGGCGCCTGGGCGGCGCTGGCGGCGGCGGCCGGCGTGACCTTCTTCCTGGTCGCCTGGGGCGCGGCTCACACCGCGGCCGGCTGGCGCTCCGAGGCGTGGGGCGGCATGGCGCTTTCGGTCGCGGCGCTCTACCTCACCGCAGCACTACCCGTGGCGCTGCGGCGGCGCACCCGCCCGGAGCTGACGCCGGCTCTCGCCGCCCTGGCGGTCGCGATCACCAGCCTGGTGAGCATCTCCGTGCCGCTCGCCCTGCACCGGGACTACTTCGCCGCCGCCTGGGCGCTCGAGACAGCGGCGCTGGTCTGGCTGGCGCGGCGCTTCTGCCTGCCGGCGCTGGTCGTCCTGGCGCGGCTGCTGGCGGTCGCGGCGGTGCTCGGCGCGCTGTTCTCCGGCGCCGCCGAGAGAGCGCGCGGCGAGCTGCCGCTCCTCAACGAGCTGCTCTTTGCCTATGGCGTGCCGCTCCTCGCCCTGGCCGGAACCGCCTGGATGGCGCGGCGCGAGAGCGGCCAACTCCCAAGCCGACCGGCGCGGCGCGAGAGCGGCCCGCTCCCGATCCGTCCGGCGCGGGCGCTCACCTTGCCCCTGCGCCTCGCCGCCGAGCTGGAGTGGGAGGCGACGGCGATCGGCTTCATGCTGCTCACCTTGGAGGTTCACCAGGCGTTCCAGCCGGCGGCGGTACCCTCCGGGGCGGCACCCTCCGGGATGGCGGGAGCCGCCGCCGGTTTCCCGTCCATCGGCCTGACCGAATGGGCCGCCCTGGCGTGCGCCTGGCTGCTGCTCGGCTGGGGGCTGCTGCGCGCCAACCGGCGGTCGGCGCTGGCGTCGCTCGAGGTGGCCGGCCGCCTGGTGATGCTGGCTGGCCTGGCCGCCGCCCTCGCCGGCCCGTGCCTGGCCGCCAATCCCCTCTGGCAGCATCGCCCGGTCGGCGAGATGCCTCTGCTCAACCTGCTGGCCGCGGCCTATGCCTTGCCGGCAATGCTGGCCCTCGCCGGCGCCGCCGAGGTACGGCGGCGCGGTGGCCGGAAGCTGCCGCTCCTGGCTGGCTGCGCGGCGTTGTTGCTGGGTTTCGTCTGGGTTTCGCTCACCGTCCGCCAGCTCTTCCACGGCACCTTCCTCGACACCGGTCCGACGGGTGCGGCCGAGCGTTATGCCTACTCCGCCGCCTGGGTGCTGTACGGCGTCGGCCTGCTGCTGACCGGCATCGCCCGCCGCGGCCCGCTTCTGCGCTACGCCTCGCTCGCGGTCATGCTGCTGGCGGTCGGCAAGGCCTTCCTGTACGACGCCGCCCGGCTCTCAGACCTGTACCGGGTGCTCTCGTTCCTCGGGCTGGGGGCCAGCCTCCTGCTGCTGGGGTTCCTGTACCAGCGCTTCGTCTTCAGGGAGACCAGTCCATGAGCCGCAACGCGGCGCGGGCGGCGATCGCCGGGATGGTGCTGGCCGGCGGCGCGATGGCGCTCGGCGCCCAGGCCACCCCCTTCTTCCGTCCGGTGGACGTGCCGGCCACGGGCTGGGTGCGCGTTCCCCTCGACCTCGCGGCGCTGCGGCACGTCGGGCTGGCCAGCAGCCTGCAGATCACGGCACCGACCGGCGAGGACCTCCCGCGCTGGACGACGCCCTACGTCGAGGACAGCGAGCGGCGTCCGGTCAAGGTGCTGGAGGTGGCGAAGGACGAGCGCGGCTGGACCCTGCGCCTCGACGTCGGTCCCGAGCCGCTGGTGCACGAGCGGCTGCTGCTGGCTCTGGGGCGCCTGACCGTGGTGCCCGACGTCGCTCTCGACGCCAGCCAGGACGGCAAGACCTGGGAGCCGTTGGTGGCCGGCAGCCTCTTTCGCCTCGGCGACGGCGAGGGTCTGGCGCGCACTTTCCTCCCTTATCCCGCCACCTCGGCCCGCTACCTGCGCCTGTCCTGGCCCGCCGAGGCCGGCTTCCCAGAGCTGCGCAGCGTGCTGGTGGAGCCCACCGCTCCCGGCAAGTCGCTGACCGTCACCTCGCGCAGCAATCCCTGCCGCGACGCCCTGTCGGGAGCCGACTTGCGAGGAGTGTCGCGAAGGGCGACAGCCGACCTGCAGGGAGTGTCGCGAATGGCGACAACCGACCTGCAGGGAGTGTCGCGAATGGCGACAACCGGAGCCGCGACCGGAGCCGCAACCGCCAGCCTGGTCTGCCGCCTGCCGCTGCCCGCCGCCGGTCTGACGGTACGACAGCTGACCGTCGAGCTCGCCGCTGCCGCCCCCCTGTCGGGAGGGTCGCAACCGGCCGCGGCCCCGCCGGAAGCGTCACGGCGGACGACCGCCGGCGCCACGATGGCGGCGGTCGGCTATCGTCTATACCAACCGCGGCAGGGCACCTGGCAGCCGCTGGCCGCGGGCGTGTGGCGGGGAGCGAGATCGGCCCGGCACGTCCTGCCGCTTGGCAGCGAGCCGCTCGCCGGTGACGAGCTGCGCCTGGAGCTCTTCGGCGCGTCCGGCGATCCGTCGCCGCGGCTGCTCGCCCACAGCTTCGACCTGGCGGTGGACACCGTGCTCTTCTATGCCGCGGCCCCAGGGCGTTACACGCTCTCCTACGGCGGCACCCCGGCGCCCGCGCCCGGCGCGGCACAGCCCGACGCCGCTGCCGTGGCTGCCGGGATCGAGGCGGCCTGGATCCCGCCCGGCGTCGAAGAGGAGGCGCGGAATGCGCCGCTGCCGGCGGCTGCCGCACCCGGCGCCATCCTCTCGCGCGAGCGCTTCCGCGCCGCCTGGGCGGTGATCGCTGCCGGCGCCGCGCCCGGCGATCTGGTGCGCCTCGAGCTCCCGGACGCCGTCTACGGCCAGGCGCGGGCCGACCTGGGCGACCTGCGCCTGGTCATGGCGAGCCGCCAGATCCCCTACGTGCGTTGGAGCCCGCCCGAGCCGGTGCCGGTGGTCGAGCGCAGCGGCCTGCGCCCGGAAGCCGAGAAGGGCCGGCATTACAGCCGCATCGAGGTCTACCTGCCCGCCACCGGCCTGCCAGTCACCCAGCTCCAGCTCACCGCCGCGCCGTCGCCGCTGCGGCGACCGATCGGCATCCGCTACCCTGATCCCGGCCCGCCCGGCCTGGCGCAACGCGAGGAGCGGCTGGTGGCACGCGACACCTGGGAGTGCCTCCCTGAACCGCCGCTGCCCTGCCGGCTTGCCCTGCCGCTCGCCGGCCCCGCCCCCGGCTACCTGACGGTGCGCTTCGCGGACGGCGACAACGCGCCGCTGCCCACCGTGGACGTGGCCGCCTGGCGCCGGGGCGACGTGCTCTTCTTCGCCTGGCCGGGGCAGGGCAAGGTGCAGCTCCTGGCCGGCGCCCGCGACCTGACCGCGCCCACCTACGACCTCTCGGCCCTCGCCGAGGTGCTGCCGCTCCGCCCGGCCCAGATCGCCGAGCTCGACCTCACCGGCGAAGGCCTGAAGGAGGGCGTCCCACCCTGGTGGGCCAGCTGGGTGATCCCCGCCGTCCTGGTCTTCGCGGCCCTGTCGCTGCTGGTGCTGCTACGGCGCATCCTGTGCGAGCAGGCACCGCCCCGCTGAACGGCCTCCTCGGGAGAGTCCGGCATTCCCGCCTGAGAGTCGCCAGCGGCGATGGGGACCAACGGAGCCGGCGGCAGGCAATGCACGGCCCGGCGAAAAATGCTGCGTGGCGGCGACGCCAAGGCGGGACGGGGAGGGGGGTGGCTCCTCGGGAGGGATTTGAACCCCCGACCAATCGGTTAACAGCCGATCGCTCTACCACTGAGCTACCGAGGAACGAAGGGGCCTGGAGCCGGACCCTGGGACGCGTATCCTAGGAGCGGCGGCGGCGCTTTGTCAATTCTAGCCGGGAGGCATGGAAGGCACAGCAGGCCCTACCAACTAAGCCGTGTTGTCGAGGAACGGCTTGAGCTTGGTGGCGCGGCTGGGATGGCGCAGCTTGCGCAGGGCCTTGGACTCGATCTGGCGGATGCGCTCGCGGGTGACGTTGAACGAGCGGCCGACCTCCTCCAGGGTGTGCTCCGAGCCGTCGCCGACCCCGAAGCGCATCTTGAGCACCAGCTCCTCGCGCGGCGTCAAGGTCTTGAGCACCTTGCGCGTCTGGTCCTTGAGGTTGGCGAAGATCACGGACTCGATCGGCGAGATCGCGTTCTTGTCCTCGATGAAGTCGCCGAGGTGCGAATCCTCCTCCTCGCCGATCGGCGTCTCGAGCGAGATCGGCTCCTGCGCGATCTTCATGATCTTGCGCACCTTCGAGGCCGGCAGATCCATGCGCTCGCCGATCTCCTCGGCGGTCGGCTCGCGCCCCAGCTCCTGCACCAGCGAGCGGCTGGTGCGGGTCAGCTTGTTGATCGTCTCGATCATGTGCACCGGGATGCGGATGGTCCGCGCCTGATCGGCGATGGCGCGGGTGATCGCCTGCCGGATCCACCAGGTGGCATAGGTCGAGAACTTGTAGCCGCGGCGGTACTCGAACTTCTCCACCGCCTTCATCAGGCCGATGTTGCCCTCCTGGATGAGATCCAGGAACTGCAACCCGCGGTTGGTGTACTTCTTGGCGATCGACACCACCAATCGGAGGTTGGCGACGATCAGCTCCTCCTTGGCGCGCTCGCAGGTCGCCTCGCCCAGGTGGATCTTCTCGATGGTCGAGGCGATCTCGGCGTGGGTGGTGCCGTAGCGCTCCTCGAGCTCGCGCAGGTTGACGCGGTACTTCTCGATGCGCCGGCGGTGCAGCGCCTTGAGGTCCTCGTTGGCCTCGCGCTTGAGCGCCGTCTGCGCGCGCTTGATGTCCTGCTCGAAGCGCGAGAACTGCTTGTCGATGTCCTTGAGGAAATCGACCAGCCGGTTGCGCGTCTGCACGCTGAAGTCGATGGTGCGGATGTCCTTGGCGATCTTGGCCACCAGCCGGTCGATCTCGCGCTCGATCTCGAGGTACTTCTCGCCCTCCGGCTTGCAGCGCTTCTGGCGCTTCCGCAGCTCCTGGATGTCGTGGTCGTTGCCGGCGATCTGCTCGAAGATCTTGAGGTTGCCGCGGATGCGATCGGAGGCCTTGGGGTCGAGCGGCTCGTCGGGATCGGCCGAGACCAGCTCGCGCAGGATCCGCTTGTCGCGGGTGGCCAGCTCGTTGAGGCGCAGCAGCTCACGCAGCACCACCGGGTTCTCGCACAGGGCCTCGTAGATCATCCACTCGCCCTGCTCGATGCGCTGGGCGATCTCCACCTCCCCCTCGCGATCGAGCAGCGGCACGGTGCCCATCTCGCGCAGGTACATGCGCACCGGGTCGTTGGTCTTCTCGTGGGTGGTGAGGCCGAACTCGGTGGTTTCGTCTTCCTTCTTGTCGAACTCGCTCGTGCTGGACTCGAAATCGTCCCGGTTCTGGTAACGCTCGGGGCGGTCGATGACGTCGATGCCGAGGTCGGCAAATCGGATGTAGATCTCGTCCAGCTCGTCGGGAAGGCTCACCACCTCCTCCGGCAGGCTCTCGTAGATCTCGTCGTAGAGGAGATAGCCCTTCTCTTTGCCCAGCTCGACCAGCTGCTTGACCGTGGTGTATTTGTCTTCGACGGGTGTCAGGCTCGTAATGGGCAATGGCTTCTCCTCTCGGTGCTCGTGCAACTGACGGACTTCATCCTCAACGGTCCTCGCCCCCTGCAACCCCGGAATGGCCGCCGCGATGCAAGCTCTGGCTCAGGCTGGTCTTCTCTTCCATGAGACTGGTCAGGCGCGCCTGGTCTCCCTGGCGTTGTGCCGCGCCGATCTCGCTGAGCAGCTCCCGCAGCCGTTGCCGGCGCCAGCGCCGGAGGAGCTGCTCGAGGGACTCGGAGAGCCCGGACCGGCCAAGGTCAAACGGCCCTTCTAACAGAATCTGCGCCATCCGGTCAACCGTCGCCTGTTGCGAGGCCACTCTGGCGAGCACCGCGCGTGCTCCCGCGGCCGCGGCTCCCCCCTCCGCATATAGAGTGCGGAAACCAGTGTAAATATTCCTGCATTCCGGGTCGAAGAACACCGCCGGCGAGGGCAGCTCGGCCAGCGCCGGCAGGGGCTCGGCGGCCCCGGCCTGCAGTAGGTTCGACAGCACCTGTTCCTCGAGACTCCGCACCAGGCGCGGCCCGGCGCCGGCGGGGGCGGCTGGGGTGCCCTCCCCCTGGCCCGGCGCCTCGGCGACCCCGCGCCAGCCCTTCAACTCCTTGAGGCGGCTCAGGAATTCCTTTTCCGGCACGCCGAGCATCTCGGCCGCCCGGCGGGCGTACTCGCCGCGCACCAGGGAATCGCGGATGGGCTCGAGCAGCGCCGCGACGGCCCCCGCCTGGGTCGCCTTGAGCCTGGCGCTCGCCATCGGCGCGGGGATCGCGGCGCGGAGCTGCAACACCACGCCGTCCTCGGCGGCGTCGATCGCCGCCGCCACCGCCGCCTCGCCGCTCGCGAGCCGCAGCGAGTCGGGGTCGTGACCCTCGCCGAAGCGGGCGCGCAGCACTCCCAGGCCCTCGGCGAGGAGGATCGGCAGGGCGCGCTCGAAGGCCGCCTCGCCGGCGTGGTCGCCGTCGTAGGCCACCACCACCTCGTCGGCGTAGCGCGCCAGCAGCCTGGCCTGTTCCTGGGTCAGGGCCGTGCCCATGCCCGCCACCGTCCCGGTCCGGCCGCTGGCCACCGTCGCGATGACGTCGAAATAGCCCTCCACCAGCACCGCGCGCCGCTCCTCGCGGATCTCCTGGCGGGCCTGGTAGAGGCCATAGAGCAGGTGCCCCTTGTGGAAGCGCTCGGTCTCGGCGGTGTTGATGTACTTGGCCTTGTCGTCGCCCAGGGTGCGGCCGCCGAACCCGACCAGCCGCCCCGACTGGCTGTGGATGGGGAACATCAACCGGTGGCGGAAGCGGTCGTAGTGTCGCTGGCTGTCGCTCCGGCCGATCAGGCCCGCCGCCTCGAGGTCGGCCAGCGACACCCGCGGCGTCAGCGCGTCGATCAGCGCCTGGTAACCGTCGGGAGCGTAGCCGAGGCCGAAGCGCTCGATCAGCTCGGACGACACCCGGCGGCCGGCGAGGTAGCGCTGCGCCGCCGCGGATTGGCGGAGCTGCGCGGCGAAGAAGCGCGCCGCCGCGCCCAGCGCGCCTTCGAGGTCACGCTCGGGAGGGCCGCCGGCGCGGACGGTGCGCGCCGGCAGCGGGATGCCGTAGCGCTGGGCGAGGGCCTCGATGGCTGCCGGGAAGTCGTCGCCGCTGGTCAGCATGTGCAGCTTGATGGCGTCGCCGCCGGCACCGCAGCCGAAGCAATAGAAGAGCCCCTGCACCGGATCGACGCTGAACGACGGCGTCTTCTCCTTGTGCAGCGGGCAGAGGCCCTGGTAGCGGCGCCCGGCCTTGCGCAGCCGGGTGTGGTCGGAGGCGACGGCGACGATGTCCGCCGCGTCGCGCACCGCCTGCACCAGCTGCGGCGTTAGGCTGACGTTGCCCAGTGGCATTTCAAGCCTTCAAACAGCGCCGCCGGGGCGCTCATTTCTCGCCGCGCAGGGTCACCACCGTGGCGCCGTTGCCGCCTTCGTCGGGCTCGCCGGTGCGGGCCTGCTGCACCGCCGCGTGGCGCCGCAGGTGCTCGCGGATGGCCTGCCGCAGGCGGCCGGTGCCGTGGCCGTGGATGACGCGCACCTCGCGCCGCGACGCCAGCAGGGCGCGGTCGAGGTAGCTGTCGAGCTGCTCGAGCGCCGGCTCGACCCGCACGCCGATGAGGTTGATCTCGGCGGGCACCGCCACCGCCTCGTCGAGGTCCCGGCCCGCCGCAGGACCGGCGCCGCCGCGACGGCTGGAGGCGCGGGCCGCCGCCGGAGACGCAGCGGCCGGCGAGGCCGCCGCCGGCAGGGACGCCGGGCCTGCCGCGTCGGCCGGGACCAACTCGCCGGCGCGGCTGCGCACCCGCTTGCCATGGACCAGCACCTCGGCGCGGTCGTCCACCAGCTTCTGCAGCACACCGCGCCAGCCAAGGCCAAGGTGGCGGACCGGCTGGCCGACCACCAGCGGCCCCGCCGGCGGCGGCTCGGGCTCGGCGCCGAGCTCCGGGGCGGCGGCGAACAGGCGCTCCACCGCCTCGGCGGCAAGGCCGCGCCGGCGCCCGGCGGCGAAGCTCTCCTCGAGCCGCGCCACCTCGCGGCGCAGCCGCTCGCCGGTCTCGCGGCGGAAGGATTCGAGCTCGGACCGCAGGCGCCGCGCCACCTCCCCGCGCTCCTGTTCGAGGGCCCGCCGCTCGCCGTCCAGCCGCAGGCGGAGCTTCTCGGCGTCGCCGACCTCGGCCGCCAGGCGTTGCCGCTCGCTGCCCAGGTCCTGGCGCAGGCGGTCGACCTCGGCGATCAGCCGCCGCAGGTCGCGATGCTCGCTGCCCAGCCGGGCCTCCGCGCGGTCCAGCCAGGCGGCGGGAAGCCCGAGGCGGCGGGCCAGGGCCAGCGCCTCACTGCCGCCGGGCGGTCCCGGCATCAGGTGGAAGGTGGGCCGCCCGGACCCGGGATCGAACTCCATGGCGGCGCAGGACGCGCCGTCCATCTCCAGCGCAGCGGCGGCGAGCTCGGTCAGGTGGGTGGTGATCACCGCCAGGCTGCCGCGCTCGAGGAGGCCCTCGAGCAGCGAGATCGACAGCGCCGCGCCCTCCGCCGGATCGGTGCCGGAGCCCAGCTCGTCGAGCAGCACCAGGCTGTCGGGCGCGGCCGCGTCCCAGGCCTCGCGCAGCCGCAGCAGGCGGCCGCTGAAGGTGGAGCGGTCGGCGAGCAGGTCCTGGTCGTCGCCCACCGTCGCCACCAGGCCGCCGAGCCAGGGCACGCGGCTGCCGGCGCCGGCGGGGATCGGCAGCCCGCACTGCGCGGCCAGGGCGAGCAGGCCGATGGTCTTGAGCGCCACCGTCTTGCCGCCGGCATTCGGGCCGGTGATCACCAGGATGCGCCGGTCCGGCGCAAGCTCGACGTCGAGCGGCACGATGGCGCCGCCGTGGCCAGGCTGTCCGAGCGCCTCGGCCCGGAGCTCGGCGAAGCAGGGATCGAGCAGGGGGTGGCGGGCGGCGATCAGCGCCAGTTGGTGGCGCGGCGCCACCTCGGCCAGACGCCCGTCGCAGTGCGCGGCGAAGCGGCAGGCGGCCTGCAGCAGATCGAGGGCGCCGAGGAAGTCGCCGTGGGACTCGAGCGCCGCCAGCTCGGCGCGCACCGCCGCCAGCAGCTCGGCGAGGATGCGGCGGCGCTCGGCTTCCTCGTCCTCGCTGGCCTGCTGCAGCGTGTTGTTGGGCTCGACCACCTGCAGCGGTTCGAAATAGAAGCTCTTGCCGGTCGCGGAGCGCCCGTGGACCAGGCCGCCGGCGCGGCCCCGGGCGCCCGCCGACTGCACCACCACCAGCCGACCACCGCGCATCGGGATGGTGTCCTCGGAGAGCTCGTCGCGATGGGCGCTGACATAGTCGCCCAGCTCGCGATAGAGCTGATCGCGAACGCTGCGGATCTGGCGCCGTAGCGAGGCCAGCCGCGGGCTGGCGTCCTCGCGCACCTCGCCGCGCCGGTCGAGGGTGCGGTCGATGCGCCGCAGCAGCGGCTCGATCTCCGGCAGGGCCGCGCACCATGCGGCCAGGCCGGGGCAGGGTGGATCGGCGGCGCGCACCCGCAGCGCCGCGGCGCGGCTGGCCTTGCCGAGCTCCGCCAGGTGCACCAGGTCGGCGCCCTCGAGCGGCGGCCTGCCGGTCACCAACCGGCGCAGCAACTCGCCGGCCGGCGCATCGAGATCGGGAACCAGGGGCTGGCCGGCGACGAGGCGTGCCGCCTCTTCGTAACGGCGGCGATGGGCATGCAGGGCGGCCTCGCCGGCGAAGGGCCGCAGGCCAAGGATGCTCTCCCTGCCGAGGTCGGTGGCGGCCAGCCGCGCCAGAACCGCCAGGAGGCTCGGCAGCTCGAGGGCCTGGGCGCTGGCAGGCGAGAGCAACGACAGCGGTTCGGCGGCGCTCACCAGCCGCAGTCTATACGGCGATCAAGCGACCCGGCCGAGGCTCGGGCTTCGCTGCTGGGCCGGGAGCCGCGGCTGGCGGGGGGCCAGGTAGCGGGCCAGCTGGTCCAGGAGGCCGATCAGCTGCGGCGCGGTGGCGCGGAGCGGCCGGTGGCCGGCCTCGCAGTGGAACTGGAGCACCGCCGCGTACCACTCCCAGCTCAGGTCGCGGGCCTGGATCTGCGGCCAGTGATCGAGCCCCAGCTGGTGCAGGTCGCCGGCTCGCCCCTGCCGGACGAGCACCTGGGCGAGCTCGATCTGCGCCAGGGCGGCCTCCCGCCCCAGGCCGTGCTGCGCCAAGGCGGCGACGGCAGCGGCCAGGGTGGCCTCGGCGGCCTCGAGACGCCCCAGGGACGCTTCGATCTGCCCCTTCAGCCGCGACAGGTGGGCCTCGGCCGCGGTGTCGCCGAGGCCCCGGTACAGGCCGCGGGCGCGCTCCACCAGCCGCAGGGCCTCGGCGGGATCGTGTGGACCGTGTGGTGCGGCGGCCGCCGTTTGCTCCAAGGCGATGCCACGCAACAGGGTCGCCAGGCGGTAGAGGTTGGCGGCCACCAGTCCCGGCTCCGCCACGGGATCGAGCAGATCGACGCCGGCGCGCAGGAGCTTGGCGGCACGATCGCGATCGCCCAGATCGGCCCGGATCAGGCCCTGTTGCACCAGGGTGCGGCCGGCGCGGTGCGGCTCGGCGGCGGCGCGGAAGATCTCGGCCGCACGCCCGAGCAGACGGTCGGCGCCCCCGGCGTCGCCACGATCGGCGAAGAGGCCGGCCTTGAAGACCAGCAGCTCCGCCCATTCCGCCGGCGCCAGCGTCCCATGCGGATCGCCGGCTGCCGCGGCGCCGGCGCGGCTTTCGCTGGCCGCGGTAGCCGCAGGGTTCGCGGTAGCCGCAGGGTTCGCGATGCCGGGAGACGCCGCACGGCTGGCACGGCCGGAGCGTTTCGCCAGCAGCGCGTCGGCGACTGCCAGCGCCCATTCCGCGCCGTCGAGGTCGCCACCCAGGCGCCGTGCCTGCCCGATGTGCGCCCAGGCGCGCACCCGCGATCCCAGGGCGACGGTCACGCCGCAGAGGGTGACGTCGAGGCGATCGGCGATGGCCAGCGCCAGCTCCGCCGCCTGCAGCGCCAGCCCGGGCTGAGCGGCCGCCGCTTCGCGGCTGCGGTCCAGCAGCGCGTCGCAGACCGCCGGAGTGAGGAAGCGTCGCCCTGCCGCGCCAGCGGCGGCCGGGAAACGCTCGCCGCCGGCGGTGTCCCTGCTGCCGTCCGGCCCGGCGCCGCCGCCGGCGCTCGCGGGGTCCACCGAAACGTGTGCGCCGGCAGCGGGCCGGGCCAGGAGGGCAGCCTGCGCTGCCGGCGGGCTGGCCAGCAGCTCCGCCGCCAGGCGCGGGCCGAGCTCGCGCTCTTCCTCGATGCGCCTCCCGGCGTCGGCAAGCTGCTCGAAGAGCTCGCCGTAGGCGGCAGCGGAGCGGGAGGCGGTGGACCGCCGGCGGGCGCTCGCGGTGCCAGCCGGCCGGCGGGCGCCAGCCGGCTGGATATCGAGACCAGCGGCGCGGGAGGGGGCGGCACCGGGTTCGTCCAGCGCCTCCAGGCCGGGCGCAGAAAGCGGATCGCCAAGCGACCAGAGGCGGCTGGTCACCGCCAGGCACCGCGAGCAGCCGGCGATCAGGTGACGGACGATCCAGCGCCGCTCCGGCTCCTCGGCGTCGCTGCGCATGAACCGCTCGAGCAGGGTAGGATCCGGGTGCTCGCGGTGTGTACCGAGTTCTCCGAGTGTTCCGGGTCTCCCGGGTTCTATGGGTGCACCCGGCGTGCGGGGTTCTCCGGGCGCTCCGGATTCCCCATGAGGTCTGCCTTCGCCATCGGTGTCACCAGGGGGCCGAGGGGGATGGTGCGGCATCGGAGCATCTCCTCCCGATGATGGCGCAACTCGGAGTCCCGCCTGCAATAAACGGGGCGCCTTTCGAATACTTGTTGTCGCCGCCAACAACTCTACCGCCTGTCGATCTTGCTGTCAAGTAATAAAGGGTTGCCTGCCGGGAACATGGATATCGATCTAAGTTATTGATTTGCAATGTTTTGCGCTTGCCTGAAAGTGACGTTGAGGATACATTGCCGGCCATGCCCATCTTCGACGGCCTTGGCAGGTCGCTGCGCTGGCTGCGTGAGAGGCAGGTCAAACGTCAGTACCAGGTGGCGGAGGGCGCCGGCATCACCAAGGCGATGCTTTCCGCCTACGAGACCGGCAAGCAGAAGCCCTCGCTCGACACCCTCGAGAAGATCCTCGACGCCCTGGTCTGCGACCTGAACGATCTCCACAATGCCCTGCAGATCGTCAACGGGCGCCCGGAGCGGATGCGGCACGCCGGCGCCGGCCGCGACCAGTGGCGGACGGCTACCGACAAGGCAGGCGAAAGCGGTTCACTGCCTCCCGACCTCTACGAGATCCTGGGCGCCGGCGAGCCGCTGCCTTCCCAGGAGGAGCAGGCCATGAGCGAGATGCTCGGCGGCTTTCACAAGCTCCTTCGTTACATGCACTCCCGCGTCCCCACCCCGGCCCCGCCCGCGCCGGCCTCCTCCCTGCCGGCCCCCTCCGCGCCGGCCCCACCGCCGCGCCCCACTGCCGTTCCAGCCCCATCCGAACCGTCGGCATCGCCGCCCGCGGACCCTGCGGACCGCGACGGCTCCTGACCGGCTCGGGGCGCGCGCACGTTCCTTGCACTGTGATCGGAACGGGACCTCGGCGGCAGGCCGCGGTCGAGGTGGGTAGGAGATGGGTGCCGGCGACCGCGACCGGTACGGCAAGGCGATGTGACGATGCACACTCGATGGCAAGCTCTGGACCGCGGCGAGCCCGGCACTTTCGGTCACCCTTCACCGGGCGCGCGCGCGGCATCCGGCAGGAGCGAGGCGCGCCCGGCACTGGTGACGGCGCCGTCGCCGGGCTTGGCGGAGCGCCTGCCCCTGTTCCCTTCGGGTCCGCCACTCGCCGCCGCCGGCTTCCCCGACCACCCTCAGGCCAGGCATGCCTGCCTGATTTACGAGCAGGCTGCTGAATCCCGAGCCGCGGTGGCGGCCTTTTTCGCCGCCGGTCAGGCCGCCGGCGAGCGCTGCCTCTACCATGGCGGCGCCGCCAACCGGCGGCGTGTCGAGCGGGCGCTCGCGGCCTATCGCGCGGCGCCGGGACCGAGCCTGCTGCTGGCCGCGGGACACACTGGCAGCGCGGCCGGCCCGGAGCGGGTCGGAGTCTTCGCCCCGCCGCGCGACGCCGGCTGGAAGGCCTGGATGGACAGCATCCGCGATGCCGAGCGGCAGGCGCTGGCCGACGGCTTCACCGGGCTACGCGTCAGTTGGGAGATGCCAGCCGTCGCCACCATCACCGCCGCCGCCAGCCTCGCTGCCGTCGCCAACCTCGCGGAGATGGAGAAGCTGCTCGACGAGGTCCTGGCCGGCAGCCGTTGCGCCGTGCTCTGTCGCTATTCGCGCCAGCGCACGCCGGCGCACCTGCTGCGGCAGGTATTACACAGCCATCCCGGCGCGATGATCGGCGGGGAGGCCGGCACCAACGTCTTCTACCAGCCGCCGAGCGGCAGCGCGGAAAGCGCCGAGGCCGGCATCGAGGCGCGGGTCGGGCGCATGCTCGGCCAGCTCTGCCGCGAGCTGCGCCGCGACCGCCGGCTGCGCGAGCTCGAGCGGCGGCTGGCCGAAAGGGGAGGCGAGATCGAGCGCGCCGGCCAGGAGCGCGAGCAGCTGCTCGCCATGCTTGCGCACGAGCTGCGCAATCCGCTCGGAGCCGTGAGCATCGCGCTGGCCGTGCTGCGGCAGCGGGGCGCCAAGTGCGAAGGCGACGAGACCTGGCGGCGGGCGCTCGACACGGCGGAGCGCCAGGTGTTTCATCAGGCGGTGCTGGTCGACGATCTGCTCGAGGCGTCCCGGGCGACCAGCGGCGAGATCGAGCTCCGGCGCGAGCCATTGGACCTGGCGCGGCTGCTGCCGGAGGTCGTCGACGCCCATCGCACCGAGGTGCGGGACGCCGGTCTGGCGCTGGACACCGAGCTGGCGCGCGAGGCGCTGCCGGTTTCGGGCGACCGGCCGCGGCTATGGCAGGCGGTGGCGCACCTGCTGCAAAACGCCATGAAATTCAGCCAGGCCGGTGGCCGGCTGAGAGTGCGACTTCGCCGCACCGCCGGCGACCGGGCCGAGATCAGCGTGCGCGACAGCGGCATCGGCATCGCGCCGGAGCTGCTGCCGCACGTCTTCGAGATCTTCACCCAGGCCGACCACACTCTCGACCGCTCGAAGGGAGGGCTGGGCGTCGGGCTGGCCATGGTCAAGGGCGTGATCGAGCGCCATGGCGGCGAGGTGCAGGCCAGCAGCGAGGGGAGGGCCGGTGGAGGCTCCGAGTTCAAGCTGCTGCTGCCGCTGGACTCCGCGGTCGGGAACCTGGACGAGATCGCGGACGGCGACGGCGGCGAGACAGCGGCGGACGGCTTTTGCCCGGCGCCGTCAAACGGCGCCTTCCCGACACCGGCAAACGGCGCCCTCCCGGCGCCGTCAAACGGCGCCTTCCCGACACCGGCAAACGGCGCCCTCCCGGCACCGGCAAACGGTGCCCACCCGGCGCCGCCAAACGGCGCCTTCCCGGTACCGGCAAACGGCGCCAGCCCGGCACCGGCGACCAGGGCCCGGCGCGTGCTGGTGGTCGAGGACAACCTGGATGCCGCGGAGACTATGCGCGACCTGCTCGAGCTATCTGGCTTCGAGGTCGAGATCGCCGGCACGGGCGATGCCGGCGTGGCGACGGCGCGGCGGTTCCATCCCGAGGTCGTGCTCTGCGACCTGGGACTACCCGGGATGAACGGCTTCGAGGTGGCGGAGGCGTTGCGCCACGATCCGGCGACCGCCGCGGCACGGTTGATCGCGCTGACCGGCTATGGCGACGACGAGGATCGCCGCCGGTCGCATGCCGCGGGCTTCGACCTTCACCTCACCAAGCCGGTCGATCCCGGCCTGCTGCGCCGGCTGCTTGCGAATGGCGTTCCCAGGTCGTGAGCTGGCGAGCAGCCCCTCCGCCGCTCACGCCGGCAACAGGGTGTAGCGAAGCACCAGCAGCACCGCCAGCACGTACATCAGCCAGTGCACCTCGCGGCCGCGGCGCGCCGCCAGCTTGACCAGGACGTAGACGACGATGCCGGCCGCCAGGCCGTGCGAGATGTTGAAAGTCAGCGGCATCAGGATGGCGGTGAAGAAGGCCGGCGCGGCCTCGGTCAGGTCGGACCAGTCGATCTCGCGCACCGCCCTCACCATCAGGGTGCCCACCAGGATCAGGGCGGGTGCGGTCACCGGATTGCCGCCGCCGGCCGACGTCTGGCCGACCATGGCGATCAGCGGCATGAAGGCCAGCGAGGCCAGCAGCAGGGCGGCAGTGACCACGCTGGCGAGGCCGGTGCGGGCCCCGACGCCGATCCCCGCGCCGCTCTCGATGTAAGAAGTCACCGGCGAGGTGCCGCAGAGCGCCCCCGAGACCATGCCCAGCGCATCGGCGGCCAGCGCCCGCTCGAGCCGTGGCAACTCGCCCTGGCGGGCCGTCGCCGCCGGCGGCTCCTGCTGTCCAGCCGGCCCGGCCGGCGACTCCGGCCGTACCGGTGGCGCGGCCGGCACCACCGAACCCGCCAATCCCGTCAAGCCGGCCATGCGCGCCAGACCCATCAGCGTACCGAGCGTGTCGAACAGCGCGAAGAACAGGATCACCAGCCCCAGTGGTAGGTATTGGAGGCGGAGCGCGCCGCCGAGGTCGATCGCCGCTCCCGGCAGGGCGAGCGCTGGCATCGCCAGCAGCCGCGCCGGCGCGTGCACGGCGCCGGTCGCGAGCGCCGCGCCAAGGGTCGCCAGCAGCCCCCAGAAGATGGCGGTGCGCACTCCGGCGGCGAGCAAGGCGAGGGTGACCGCGAGGCCGCCGAGGGTGAGCAGCGCGGTCGTGGAATGCAGATCGCCGAGCGCCACCAGGGTGTTGGGATCGGCGCGCAGCAGGCCGCCGTGCTGCAGCCCGATGAAGGCGATGAACAGACCGATGCCGACCGCCCCGGCCAGCTGGATCACCGGCGGCACGGCCCGCACCAGCAGCCGGCGCACGCCGGTGACGGTCAGCGCCAGGAAGGCCAGGCCGCTCCAGAAGACCAGCCCCAGCGCCGTCGGCCATGGCACCTTGCCCCCCAGGCAGATGCTGTAGGCGAAGAAGGCGTTCATCCCCATCCCCGGCGCCAGGGCGATGGGATAGTTGGCGAGCAGCGCCATCGCCAGCGTCGCCACCGCCGCCGCCACGGCGGTCGCCGCGATGGCGCCGGCCAGCGGCATCCCGGCGGCGGTCAGGAAAACCGGGTTGACGGCAAGGATGTAGGCCATGGTGAGGAAGGTGGTCACACCCCCGACCACTTCGCGGCCAAGCGTCGAGCCGGCCGCCCGCACCCCGAACAGGCGCTCGAGCATGGGACGCATCTTACGTCTCACCCGGCCTTCTGTCCCAGGCGCCTGTCGTCCCTGTCGCAGGCGCCTGCGGTCGCTGTCATCAACCGTGCGGGACGCTAGGGCCGCCAGCCGGCGGCGGCGGCCAGCGTCAGGCGCTCGAGCGAGCTGACCGGATCGGCAGATGGCACCGGCACGACGGTCAGCGACCCGGCGTGATCGCGCAGCAGGGCGCCGAGCTGCAATCCCCAGGAGATGCCGTAGGGGTAGTCGTTCCATCCCCAGGGCGTGGCCGGCGCCGGCGCGAAAACCGGTGGCGCCAGGCCGCGGGGCGGGACGCGGAGCTGGCCGACCAGCCAGACGCGGCGGCCGGCGGCCAGGGTGCGGCGGACGCTCGCCAGCACGTCGTCGATCGGCCGCGGAGAAGCCAGCCTCACCTTGAGCAGGTCGTAGCGGTGGATCCGGTGGTCCGGGATGTCCGGCAGGGTCACCCAGACTGCCGGACCGTGGTAGTACCGCTGGAAGCTGACGCCGTAATACCAGGGCGACACGACCACGAGGTCGCCGGCGGCGGCCTCGGCGGCCAGCCTGCCGGCCACCAGGTCGGCGTTGGTCATCCGCATCCGCAGCCGCGGCAGCTCGGAAGGCAGCACGGCGGCGGCGAGGAGCAGGGCGAGCGCCAGCCGCACCCACCGCGCGCATAGCCCGAACCGTGCCCGGTCGATGCCGGCAACCAGCACTTCGAGAGCGCAGGCGACCAGCGCGAGCAGCGGTAGGTCGTACCAGGCGCGCGGCGTGTAGGCGAGGAAATCGAGGAACCACAGCTGGGCCGCAATGCCCAGGGCGATGGTCAAGACGGCGAAGAGACGCACGCCGTCGGCGAGACCGCCGTCCCCGCCGGCCACCGGCCGCCTCCAGCCCCGCGCCAGCTCCCAGGCCGTGCCGGCGGTCGCCAGCGCGATCAAGACCAGCCAGACCCAGGCCACCGGACCGAGCGCCGCAAGCAGCACCCGCGCGATCAGCCACATCCCGGCGTGGTAGACCACCACCACGTTCCAAGAAGCGGCGGCGCGGAGGGGCGCCGCGTACGGAAGCAGCGACAGCGCCGCCACCAGCCCGCACCCCATCGCCGCCAGGGCGACGCGCCGCCTGCCGCCCGCGAGCGCCGCCCCCGCCGCCGCGACGCACAGCGCCGCCACCAGCGCCGCGTTGCCGAGCAGGCACTGGACCCCGCCAACCAGGGCGATCAGGGCGGCGGCGGCCGGCCGCCATGTGGCCAGATCTGCCGGCCCGGACTGCCCTTGCCGGTTCGCGGCAGCGGCTACGGCAGGAGATCTGGGCGCCAGCAACCGCGCCAGCGCCGCGAAGCCGAGCACGATGCACAGGCTGCCCAGGCCGTAGCCGCGCAGCGAGTCGCCGAAGACCACGAAGGGCGCGTTGCCGCCCAGCAGCGCCAGCGACAGCAGCGGCAGGGTGCGGCCGGCGGCGCGGGCGCTGACCCAGAGCGCGCCGGCGAGGGCGAGGCCGATTGCCATGCCGAGGCCGCGCAGGGCCGCGTCGCCCTCGCCGGCCACCCCGGCGTACAGCCGGATGGAGAGCGGCACCGCCAGCGGGAACGCTTCGTGCGGGAACAGCCGGTAGACGTCGCGCAGCGCAGGCAGGGTCGCCAGGTTGACCGCTGCCGCCTCGTCGCGCCACATCGCGCCGGCGTGCGCCAGCCGCTCACCGTGCACCCACACCATGAACAGGCTGAGCAGGCCCGCCGCCCCCCACTCGAGCTGGCGCAGCGCCGACCTCCCTTCCCGGCTGTTCATGGCCCCGCCGGCGGGCCCGCTACCGCCTGGTCAGGCGCAGCCTGAAGACCGAGGCGACGTAGGTCCAGAAGTAGGCCAGGAAACGGGTCTTCGACTCGCCGCCCTTGCGGAAACGGTAGACGGTGGGGATCTCGAGCACGCGGCCGCCGCAGCGCACCACCTGCCACAGCAGGCGGATGGCGTAATCGCCGTAGCCATAGAAGATCGCGCCGGTGTCGAGCCGCGCCAGCAGGCCGCGGCGGAAGGCGAGATAGCCCGAGAGATTGTCGTGGATGCGCTGCGCGAGCGCGATGCGGATGAAGACGTTGAAGGCGTAGGACGCCCAGTAACGGAACTTCGAGGTGAGCATGCCGCCGCCCACCACGTAGCGCGAGCCGATCACCACGTCGAAGTCCTCGGCGCAGCGCACCATCAGCGGCACCAGCGCCGGATCGTGGTTGCCGTCCGAGTCCATCACCACCAGGGTGTCGCCGCGCGCCTCCTGGAAGCCGCGCCAGATGGCGCTGGCCAGGCCGCGCTCGCCGCGCCGCACCACCACCCGCACCGCCGGATCGCCGCGGAACGCCGCCTCGGCGGCGGCGGCGGTGCCGTCGGGCGAGTCGTCGTCGATCACCAGCACCTCGGCCTCGAGCCGTGCCCGGCGCACCGCCGCCAGGATCTCGGTGACCAGCTCGGCGATGCCGTCGCGCTCGTTGTAGGTCGGCAGGACGACCGAGATCACGCGGCGGCGTTCGCCAGCTCCCGCAGCGCCCCGCACACCGTCGCGATCTCCTCGGGGCGCAGCGCCGTGCCCGACGGCAGGTTGATCCCCCGTCGCGACAGCGCCGCCGCCACCGGGAAGAGGTCGTCGCTGCGGTAGGGCGGCTGCTCGTGCAGCGGCACGAAGAACGGCCGCGAATCGACGCCGCGGGCGCGCAGGCCGGCGGCGACGGCGTCGCGGTCGAGCCCGAGCTCCGGCCCGATCAGCACCGAGTACATCCAGCAGACGCTCTCCTCCCACGGCATCGCCTGCGGCCAGGTGAGGCCGGGGATGCCGGCCAGGCCGGCGTCGTAGGCCTGCGCCAGCGCTTGCCGCCGGCGCAGGATCTCCTCGGCGTGCTCGAGCTGCGAGCAGCCCAGGGCGGCCTGGATGTTGGTCATCCGGTAGTTGAAGCCGATCTCCGGATGGTAGTAGCGGCGCTGCGGGTCCATGGCGTGATCGCGCAGGAAGATCGCGCGCTCGGCGAGCCGGGCGTCGTTGGTGACCAGCGCGCCGCCCTCGCCGGTGGTGAAGATCTTGTTGCCGTAGAACGAGAAAGCGCCGAGGCGGCCGAGCGCGCCCACCCGCCGGCCCTTGTAGCGGGCGCCGTGGGCCTCGGCCGCATCCTCGACCACTTCGAGGCCGTGCTCGCCGGCGAGCTCGAACAGCGGATCGAGATCCACCGGCCGGCCGTAGAGGTGCACCGGCAGGATGGCGCGGGTGCGCGGCGTGAGCCGGCGTCGCGCCGCCTCCGGGTCGATGCCCCAGGTGCGCGGATCGACCTCCACCAGCACCGGCGTGGCGCCGGTATAGCGCACGGCGTTGGCGGTGGCGATGAAGGTGAGGTCGGGAACCAGCACCTCGTCACCCGGCCCGATGCCGAGCACCACCAGCGCCAGGTGCAGCGCCACGGTGCCGTTGGCGGTGGCGACGGCGTGGCGGGCCTCGCAGAAGCGGGCCAGCTCGGCTTCGAACCGCGGCACGTACTCGCCCAGCGAGGAGATCCAGCCCGAATCGACGCAGTCGAGCACGTAGCGGCGGGCGCTGTCGGGCAGCCAGGGGGTGAAGACCGGGATCATGGTTGCAGTGCCCTACCGTCAAGCCACCGCGCGATGATCGCGATGATCGCGACGATGGAGTCGCCGGGGGTCGCCGTCGCGATCAGCAGGTGCCGCGGGCAAAGTGTTCTCCATGGGCGATTGGCTCGCCCTTGCCATGGCAGCCTATGGGGTTGCCGTTGCTGGTACTGCCAGTCCGTCAAATGCTTCGTAAGCGACGGTTTCTAGGCGGTTAGGGGCCCTGTGTATACTAGCAGGAGAGCCGACCGCCGCCCACCCCGCCCGCCTCTCCCCGTGCACTCCGCCGCCGCCGCCCTTGCCGTGTTCCTGGCCGGCTGCGCGCTGCTGATCCTGGCGGTGCGGTGGTGGCGGCCCGACCTGCCACCGCGGGCCGCGCTGGCTTACGCCGCCTTGACCGCTGCCTTCTTCGCGGCGCCGCTGTTCACCGGTGCGCTGCAGGTGCCGACCGACCTCGCTTACGAGTGGCTGCCGTGGAGCGACACCGCGGCGGTCCCCGACCAGCCGCGGAACTTCTTCCAGGCCGATACGCTGCTCGAGCAGCTGCCGTTCCACGCCCTGGTGCGGCAGCGCCTGCTGGCGGGCGAGGCGCCGCTGTGGGCGCACGAGCTGGGCACCGGCCAGCCGCTGCTCGGCAACGGCCAGTCGGCGCCGTTCGCGCCGCTGCACCTGCTGGCCCTGCCGCTGGCGCCGCTGCGCGGCCTGACCGTCGCCGGCGCCTGGCAGATCCTGCTCGGCCTGCTGACCGCCCACGCCCTGCTGCTGCGGCTGGGCGCCGGACCCTGGGGAACGGCGCTGGGGGCGGTGGCCTCGGGGCTCTCGACCTATGCGGTGGTGTGGATCTACGACACCCCAGGCATGGCGGCGGCGTTCGTGCCCGGCCTGCTGCTCGGCATCCTGCTGGTGCGCGCCGGCGCGCCGCGCGGCCTGGCCGGGCTGGTCGCCTGCGCGCTCGGCCTGGCGCTCTCGGGACACCCCGAGACCATGGCGCACGCCGCTCTCGCCGCCGCGGCGCTGGTGGCGGCGCTGCTGCTGGCGCGCCGGCCCGGCCGGCGTCGGTTCCTGGGGCGCCTCGCCGCCGCCGCCGCGCTCACCGCGGCGCTCGCCGCGCCGGCGCTGTTGCCGCTGGCCGAGACCATTCCGCGCAGCGTGCGCGGCACGGCGCTCGCCCGCTCGCCCGAGAACTTCCAGCCGCCGCCCTTCGAGGCGCGCTTCCTGCTGCCGGCACTCTCGCCGCTCGCCATGGGCAGTCCGCCGGACGGCAACTACTCCCTGAAGTGGAGCTTCAACGAGATCTGCAGCGGCTACGCCGGGCTGCTGACGCTGGCGCTGGCGCTGGCCGGCGCGCTCGTCTGGCGCGGCCGGCCGCTGCTGCTGCTGCTGGGCGGCCTGGCGGCGCTGTGGATCGCGCTGCGGCTGGCGCCGCTGTTCGACCTGATGCTGCGACTGCCGGTCATCGGCCCCGGCGCGCACGGGCGGCTGCGCGAGCTATGGGTGCTGGCGGCGGCGCTGGCCGCCGGCCTGACTCTCGACCGGGTGGCCGGCGAGCGGAGGGCGCGGGCGGTGACCGCGACGCTGATCCTGGCCGCCGCGGCCGGCCTGGCCCTGGCGCCGCCGCCCGGCGGCTGGGGCGGCCCACCCTGGCCGCGGGCCTGGTGGCTGGCAACCCTGGCCGGCGCCGCGCTCGCCCTCGCCGCGCTGCTGGTGCCGCGCCTGCGGCCGAGCTTCGCGCCGCTGGTGGTGGCGGCGGTCACCGTCGACCTATTCCTGCTGGGCGTCCGCTACCATCCGCCGGTGCCGGCGCGCCTGGACCTGGCGCCGCCGCCAACCGTCGCCTGGCTGATGCAGCACCAGCCGCCGGCGACGGCGCCAGCACGGGTGTCCTTCGAGGATTTCGACCTGCCGCCCAACCTCAACGCCCTCTATGGCCTGTGGGACCCGCGCGGCTACGACCCGATGCGCCCCGAGGACGCGGCGCGGATGGTCGGCTGGTGGCTCGGCCATCGCCGCCGCTTCTACCAGAACATCGGCGACTCGCTGCCGGAGCTCGACCAGGGCGCGCACGACTTCCTCGCCGTCCGCTGGCTGGAGACCTCCCACGAGCGCACCCTGCCGCCGCCCTGGCGGCTGGCGTTCGAGGGCGCCGGCGGCAGGGTGTGGGAGAACCCGCGGGCGCTGCCGCTGTTCTTCATGCCGCGCTCGATCGTCACCTTCGGCGACCTGCCCGCCGCCCAGCGCGCCGCCATGCACGCCGACGACTTCCAGGAAGCAGCCCAGGTCGTCGCCGCCGCCGCCGATGCCGGGGAGCCCGCACCCCAGACCGGGCGGGTGAGCGGCATCCGCACTCGCAGCAACGGCTTCGACCTGGAGGTCGAGACGCCGAGCGGCGGCGTGGTGGCTTCCAGCGTCAGCTATGCGCCGGAGTGGCGGGCAGCCATCGGCGGCGCCGAGCAGCCGGTGATCGAGGTGAACGGCGGCTTCCTCGGCTGCCGGGTGCCGCCGGGAGCGCACGCCGTGCGGCTGCGGTATCGCCCGCGCGGCTGGACCGCCGGCCTGGCGCTCGCCGCCGCCGGGCTCGCCGCCGCCGCGCTCGGCGCCGCCGCGGCCAACGGTCGCTGGCGGGCTTGGCGCCCCTTCCGCTACACTAGTGGTACCGAATCATGACCGAGCGGCGATGGCCTCAAAGGATCTCACGGCCCCGGACCTGATCGCCCTGCTGCGCGCCGCTCGCGCCGGCGAGCGCGGCGCCACCGATCAGCTGTTCGTGGTGCTCTACGCCGACCTCAAGCGCCTGGCGCACGCCCAGCTCGGCCGCGCGCGCGGACCGGACCAGACGCTCGAGACGACCTCCCTGGTGCACGAGGCCTACCTCCGCCTGGTGGCGCCCGCCGGCCTGGCCGCCGAGGACCAGGCCCACTTCTTCAATCTGGCGGCGCGGGTGATGCGCCACGTGGTGATCGACTTCGCCCGGCGGCGCGATTCCGCCAAGCGCGGCGCGGCCCTGCGGGTCTCGTGGCCGGAAGGCTTCGAGCCGGCGGCGCCGGCGGCGCTGGCCGAGGATGGCATCATGCTGGGGGCCGACATCCTGGCTCTCGATCAGGCCCTCGACCGCCTCGAACGCGAGAGCCCGCGCCTCGCCCAGCTGGTGCAGCTGCGCTTCTTCGGCGGCCTGCCGATCACCGAGATCGCAACCATGCTGGACGTCAGCGACCGCACCCTCAAGCGCGACTGGCGCAAGGCGCGGGCTTTCCTGCTCGCCGAGCTGGCCTGACGGCCCGGCCGGCGCGGCGGCCCTGCCGCCAACCGAGGCGACCGCCCTCGTGATCACCGATCCGCTCTCGACACCGCCCTCGGCCCCCTCGCGCTGGGAGGACCTGTTCGACGAGCTGATCGAGCTGCCGGAGCCCGCTCGGTCACGGCGGCTCGCCGAGATCCGCGCCGAGGACGGCGAGCTCGCCGGCCGGATCGAGCGGCTGCTGGCGGCCGACGCCGCGGCCACCGGCTTCCTCGACCGTTCGACCCTGGACCTGCTCGGGCCGGACCGCGCGGCCGTGGCCGACGCGGAGATCGAGCCGCAGCTGCCCGCCGGCGCGACCGTCGGGGCCTGGCGCGTGGTCAAACTCCTCGGCCGCGGCGGCATGGGCGAGGTCTACCTCGCCGAGCGCAACGATCCGGCGCTGGCGCAGCGGGTCGCGCTCAAGGTCATCAAGCGCGGCATGGATTCGCAGGCGATCGTCCGGCGGTTCATGCGCGAGCGCCAGATCCTCGCCCGCCTCGACCATCCCAACCTGGCCCATCTGCTCGACGGCGGCAGCGGCCCGGACGGCCGGCCCTACTTCGCCCTCGAATGGGTGGACGGCGAGCCGATCACCGCCTGGTGCCGGCGGCGCGATCTCGATCTCGAGGGACGACTGCGCCTGATGCATACCGTCTGCCTGGCGGTGGCGAGCGCCCACCATCGCCTGGTCGTGCACCGCGACCTCAAGCCGGCCAACATCCTGGTCACCGCGGACGGCACGGCCAAGCTGCTCGACTTCGGCATCGCCAAGCTGCTGGCGGAGCAGGAGGCGGAGGGGATGACCCTCACCCAGCTCGGGGCGCGCGCCCTGACCCCGGCCTATGCCGCGCCGGAGCAGATCCTCGGCGATCCCATCTCGACCGCGACCGACGTCTATTCCCTGGGCGTGCTGCTCTACGAACTGATCACCGGCACCCTGCCGCACCGGCGCGACCAGCAGGCGCTGAGCGCGCTGGCCAGCGCCGTCGATCACGAGACGGTGGAGCGGCCGAGCGCGGCGCTGCGGCGGCCGGGCGGGCGGGCGCGGCTGGCCCGGCAGGTCGCCGGCGACCTGGACCTGATCGTGCTGACCGCCGTGCACCGCGACCCGGCGCGGCGCTACCCGTCCGCCCAGGCGCTGGCCAACGACCTCGGGCACTTCCTTGCCGGCCGCCCGATCCGTGCCCGCCCCGACGAGGTCGGCTACCGGGTGCGGAAGTTCGTCGGCCGCCACCGGCTGCCGGTCGCGGCGCTGGCGGCCGGCATCGCGGCGCTGATCGCCGGGCTGGCGCTGTCGCTGTGGCAGGCGCACGCGGCGCGCCTCGCGGCGCGGCGGGCCGACGCCGAGGCCGAGCGCGCGGAGCGGGTCAAGTCCTTCCTGATCTCGATCTTCGACCAGTCGGACCCGAACACCGGCGGCGGCGTGCAGCTCACCGCCCGCGAGCTGCTCGAGCGCGGCGCGGCGAGCGTCGACAGCGGGCTCGCCGGCGAGCCGGAGGTGCAGGCCGATCTGCTCGACGCGGTGGCGCGCATCGAGAACAACCTGGGCCTGCTCGAGCCGGGGCTGGCGCACGCCCGGCGCGCCCTCGCCCTGCGCCAGGCGGCACTGGCGCCGGCCGACGGCAGGATCGCCCTCTCGCGCGTGGTCATCGGCGACCTGCAGCGCTCGCGCGGCGCGATGGACGAGGCGCGCCGGGCTTACGAGGCGGCGCTGCCGGCGCTGGACCGCGCCTTCGGCGCCGGCAGCACCGAGGTGGCGGTCGCCCGCCGCGGCCTGGCCTCCACGCTGCCGCAGCCACAGGAAAGCGCCCGCGCCGTGGAGCTCCTGCGCCAGGCGCTGAGCGCCTTCGTCGAGCGCTACGGCGAGGGCAACGCGGAGAGCGCCGCCACCATGCGGGACCTGGGCCAGGCGCTCGAGCAGAGCGGGCGGTACGGCGAGGCGGAAGCGGCCTATCGCCGGGCGGCGGCGCTGATCGCGCGGAGCTTCGGTCCGCACAGCATGCAGACGGCGGAAACCGAGGAGTCCCTCGCCGGGCTGCTCGACCGCACCGGCAGAACCGGGGAGGCGAAGCCGCTCTTCGAGAGCGCCATCGCCAGCGAGCGGGCGGCGCTCGGGCCGCATGCCGAGCGGCTCGGCGAGACGCTGTTCTCCTATGCTCCGCTGCTGATCCGCGAGGCGGACTATGCCGCGGCCGACCAGGTGCTCGCGGAGGCGCTTGCGATCTTCGGGCCCGACCGCTTCGACGCCGCCCACTGCCTGCGCTACCTGGGCCTGTCGGCAATGGGGCAGGAGCGCTACGCGGAGGCGGCCCAGCTCTTCGCCCGCGCCGCCGAGACCTAC
This sequence comes from uncultured Acidobacteriota bacterium, assembly GCA_963732005.1. Classification (GTDB taxonomy): domain Bacteria; phylum Acidobacteriota; class Thermoanaerobaculia; order Multivoradales; family UBA5704; genus JASLEW01. The sequence continues at coordinate 15,160 of CAVSXT010000005.1, read as the reverse complement.
CGGCGCACCCTGAGCAACGACGACGTGCAGCAGTGGCGGGCGGTGGCCGACCTGGGCTGGGCCCACCTGCGGCTCGGCCGGATCGCGGAGGCGCGGGGAGAGATCGGCGCGGCGGTGGCGCACCTCGAACGCTCGGCCGGCATCGGCAGCTATGAGCTGCAGCAGCCGCTGCAGGAGCTGGGCGAGCTGCAGACCACCACCGGCGAGGCGGCCGCGGCGGTGGCGACCCTGCAGCGGGTGCGCGCCCTGGACCAGACGCTGTTCCACACCGTCGAGCACCCATATGTCGCCAGCGCCGACCTGCTGCTCGCCCGCGCCCTGCTGGCGCGCGGCGCCGCCGGCGACGCGCAGGAGGCGCGCCGGGTGCTCGACGAAGGGTTGGAGGTCTTCGCGCGCGTCCACCCGCGCGACGTGCTGCGCGGCGAGGCGCTGGTCGAGAGCGGCCGCCTCGCCCTGGCCGAGAGCGATCCCGTCCGCGCCCGCCGGGACCTCGCCGCCGCCGTGCCGCTGCTGGCGGCGCGCAGGGGGACGGAGCACCCGGACACCCGCGAAGCCCAGCAGCTGCTGGTGGAAGCCGGCGCCGGCAAGCCGCAACGGCCCCGCTGATCGACCAACTTTGGCAGCGCCTACCAGGCGACTCTCAAAGCATTGAACCAGACCACTTCAGGCCTACTCGAAGCATCTATCGGATCGCCCCCCGCATCCCCCCGACCCGGCGCTACCTGGCGTCGTCCGCTCGCCCGCCGGCGCGGGTGCGGGCCGCCTGGTCGGCGATCAGGGTGAAGCCGTGGCTCCGGGCTTCCTTCTCGAGCGCGGTCAGGCCTTCGGCCGCGCGCCCGCGGTCGCCGTGCCGGGCCTCGATCTCGCCGAGGGTCAGGCGCACCTCGAGCGCCAGCGGACCCAGGCCTGCCGCCTGCGCCTCGGCGAGGGCGCCGCCGAGGATGCGAAGCGCCTCCTCCGGCCGGGCCGCCTCGGCCAGACGGGCCTGCGCCAGGGCGACCACGACCCGGGTCTCCGGCTGCCGGCTCTTGGTGGCGAGCCGGCCGGCCCGCTCCATCGCCGCCTGCGCCTCGCGCAACGAATGCTGGCCGAGGAAGGCGCGGCCCAGCGCGGCGCCGGCCTCGGCCTCGCCGTCCAGCATCTGCTCGACGTGGAAATAATTGAGCGCGTCCTGGGCGTAGGCCTGCGCCTGCGTCGGGTGCCCCTTGTCGAGCTCGAGCTCGGCGAGCGCCAGCTGGCTCAAGGCGATGATGCCCTTGTCACCCACGGTGCGGCCCCTGGTCAGGGCCTCCTCGCGCTTGCGGCGCACCGCGGCGAGATCGCCGCGCGCCTCGGCCACGTCGCCCTCTAGCGCCAGGGCGTCCACGATCAGGGTCTGGTCGTCGATGGCGGTGGCCAGTTCGAGCGACCGCGCGAGATAGCTGTCGGTCTTCGGCAGGTCCATCTGGTTGAAGGAGATCCCCGCCAGCGCGAACAGCTGCGCCGCCTCGCCGCTGCGCTGTTGCAGCTCGTGAAAGAGCGCCAGCGACCGCTCGAACCAGCGGGCCGCCGCTGCCAGCTTGCCCTCCTCCTTGAGCGCCAGCCCCAGGTTGCCGGCGACCTCCGCCTCCTGCGCCCGGTCGCCGAGGCGATGGTAGTTCTCCACCGAGGTCGCCCATTGCCTCTTCGCCCCTGACAGGTCTCCCTTGGCGGCTTCGATCGCCGCCAGGGTGTCGAGCGCGCGGCTCTGGCCGCGCAGGTCGCCGACGTCCTTGAAGGTGTCGACCGCCTCCTGCCCCTTGGCCTTCGCATCTTCCAGCTTGCCCTGGTAGTAGAGCAGCCCGGCGGTCGCCCAGAGCACCTGGGCGAGATCGCGTTGATCCGCCGCGCCGGCAAAGATCGCCTCCGCCCGCTTGTAGGCGGCGAGCGCCGCCTCGCGGTCGCCCTGGTGGCCGGCGGCGCCCGCCTCGTAGCACATCGCGCGCGCCGCCAGCAGATCGTCGCCGTCGCGCTCGGCCTGCTCCCGCGCCCGCCGCGCCGCCTGGCCCTCGCGCGGGAAATCCGACAGCGCCTTCTGCACCTCCGCCTCCGCCAGGTCGAGACGCGATGCCGCGGCGGCAGCGGCGGGCTGCCGCCGCAGCTCGGTCAGCAGCTGCAACGCGTCCTTGCCGCGGCCGGCGCCGATCAGCGCCCGCACCAGGTCGATACCATCGTCCACGTCGTCGGGCACCGCGTGGTGCAGGTCCTGGTAGCTCTCGACCGCCTTGTCCCAGCGGCCGACCACCTGCCAGTAGCGGGCGCCGACCAGGAGCTGGTGCTCGCGCGGCAGCGCGGCGGCATGATCGAAGGCCTGCTTGGCCTCCTGGCCGGCGCGGTCGTCGTGGCCGAGATCCGCCAGGGCGACGGCCAGCCCGGAGTGGGCGAGCCAGTCGTCGGGGCGCGCCTTCACCGCCTTTGCGAAGCGCTCCTGCGCCTGCTGGGGATCGCGCTTGCCCAGCAGCTTCACGCCCTCGGCGTAGAAGTCCGCCGGGCTGCTGAAGACGTCGGCCAGCGGGGCGACGGCGCTGCGCACGGTGGCGCGGCCGCCGGCCGGCCGCAGCCAGCGCGCGCCGGCGAATGCCAGCACGGCCAGCAGCGCGAGGGTGCCGGCGGCCGCCAGTGCCCGGCGCCGCAGCAGCCGCCGCCGGCGCGGGCCGGGCGGGAGCGCCTCTCCGGCCAGCGCCGCCGCCACGTCGCGGGCCTGGGCGAAGCGGTCGGCCGGCGCGCGCTCGAGGCAGCGCAGGATGGCGGCGTCCCACACTGGCGGCAGGCCGGGCACGTGCTGATGCGGCGGCCGCGGATCCTCCTGCACCCGCTTGAAAGCGGTCGAGAAGGAGTTGGCGCCGACGAACGGCGGCGTGCCGGTGACCATCTCGTAGAGCACGCAGCCGAGCGCGTATATGTCGGTCGCCGCCGTCACCTCGCCGCCGGTGACCTGCTCGGGGGCCATGTACGACGGCGTTCCCAGGATGTTGCCGCGGACCGTGAGGTTCTCCTCCTCCCCGTGGGTCCGGGCCAGACCGAAGTCGGTGATCACGGCGCGGAGATCGCCGCCGGCCGCGACCAGCAGGATGTTGGCGGGCTTGAAGTCGCGGTGGATGACGCCGGCCCGGTGGGCCGCGGTCAGGCCCTCGGTGACCTGCCGGACGATCGGCAGCGCCTCCTCGGGCCGCATCCTGCCGCCGCCGCGCAGCCGCTGCTCGAGGGTCTCGCCGGGGAGCAGCTCCATGCTGAAGAAGGTGATCTCGGGCCCCGCCTCCGGCTGGTGCCGGAAGACGTCGAAGATGCGGCAGACGTTGGGGTGGGTGACCTTGCGCGCGAGGTGGATCTCGCGCCGGAAGCGATCGACGGCGCCTTGGAGGTGCGCGATCTCCGGACGCACCGTCTTCAAGGCGACCCGCTCGCCGAGCTCGAGGTCTTCGGCCTCGTAGACGTCCCCCATGCCGCCGCGGCCGATGAAGCGGGTGATCCGGAAGCGGTGTGCCAGCACCTCCCCGGCCGCCAGGTGGACCGCGGGCGACGGCGGCGGCTCGTCCGCATCGGCCAGGCGCAGGGTCGCCTCCGCCGGCGCCCAGGAGGATGCCGGCCGCGCCGCGCCCGCCGACGCCGCTCGCTGGGCGGCACCGGCCAGCGGCATGGTGGCCCGCTGGGGCTGCCCGGGCGGCGACCAGGTGACCGTGCCGCCGTCCGTCACACCCGGAGGGCCGTCGGCGCCTGCCGGCGGCCTCTCTGCCTCGCCCGGCGGCTCGGAGCCGCGGGCGGCGGCGGCGGTCGACGGCGGCGCCGGCGACGGGTCCGGCAGCGGGCGCGGCTCGCGACCGTCAGTCAACCGCGGTCCTCGTGGTCTGCAGGCGGCCGGCGATCTCACCGCCGCTCCCGGGGCCGCCGCCGGGCCCACCGCTCGCGGTGTTTGCGGGGTTTGCGGTGCTGGCGCCGCTGGCGGCGCTCGTGGTGCTCGCCACGGGTTCCACCTCGACGCTGTAGACCGGCACCGCCTGGGCCTTGCCCTTGAGCGGCATGGGCTCGAGCGCGCGCACCGGCGGCGGGTTGGCGAGCCGCCGGTAGAGCGCCTCGGAGATGAGGATCTCGCCGTGCCCGGCGCGCGAGCAGAGGCGGGAGGCGGTGTTGACCGGATCGCCGATCACCGTGTACTCGAGCCGCTGGTCGCTGCCGATGTTGCCGGCGAAGACCTCGCCGGCATTGAGGCCGATGCCGACGCCGATGGTCTGCCGGCCCTGGCGGCCCCACTCGGCATTGAGCCAGTCGATGCGGCGCTGCATGGCGACGGCGGCGCGCACCGCCTGGTCGGCGTCGTCGTCGCGCGCCAGCGGCGCTCCCCAGAGCGCCATCACCGCGTCGCCGATGAACTTGTCGAGTGTCCCGCCGTGCTCGAAGACGACGTCGACCATCTCGGAGAAGTACTCGGTGAGCAGGGTGGCGATCTCGTCCGGGCTCATCCTCTCGGAGAGCGGGGTGAAGCCGCGGATGTCGGAGAACAGCACGACCACCTCGCGCTTGGCGCCGCCGAGCTGGACCTCGCCCTCCGCGTTGGCGATCTGGCGGGCGAGGTCGGGGGCGAAGTAGCGGTGGAAGTTCGCCAGCACCACCGCCTCGCGGCGCACCCGCTCGATCAGCTGGCTGTTCTCGATCGCCACCGCCACGATGCCGGAGAAGGCGGTCAGGAACGACAGGTCCTCTTCGCTGAAGGCGCGGGTCGCCGCCTGGTTGTCGAGGTAGATCAGGCCCAGCACCGTTCCCAGGCCGCCCAGCAGCGGCGCGCACATGGCGCTCTTGACGCTCTGCAGGAAGACCGAGCCGCCGGCGAACCGGCTGTCGTCGGGGGCGTTCTCGATCAGCACCGCCACCCGCTCCTCGACCGCTTTCCTGGCGATCGACCGCGGCACCGGCGGGCCGATGCCGCCCGTGCCGGCCTTGACCGTGGTGCGGTTGCGCGCCACCCGCGGCAGGAAATCGCCTCCCGGGCCGGCCATCAGGATGGCCACCCGATCGACGTTCATCACCTGGAAGGTGAGGTTCACCACCTTTTCGAGCAGGCGGTCGACCTCGGCCTGCTGCGACAGCTCCTGGGCGATGGCGATCAGCAGCGCCAGCTTCTTTTCGAGCCGCACGGCGGCGGTGCGGCCGCCGATCCGCAGCACCGACTTGCCGACCGGAGCGTCGGCGACCTGGGCCACGACGTCGGCGGCGCCGCGCAGCGGCACCTGGCGCACGATGGTGCCGGCGAGCGGGCTGTCCTCGAGGCCGAGCGGCACGGCGCCGGGCGCCGGCACCCACGGCAGCTCCGGCTGTAACAGCTCGAAGCCGACCTTGCCGAAGGCGACCTGGGCGCCCGGCAGGGCGACCGCTTCGCTCACCCGCCGGCCGTCGACGAAGGTGCCGTTGGTGGAGCCCAGATCGCGCAGGCGCAGCCCGCCCTCGGTGAGGTCGAGCTCGGCATGGCGGCGCGACACCGTCGGATCGGCGATCGGCAGGTCGCAGTCGTCGGTGCGGCCGACGATCAGCGTGCGGCCAGCCGCGATCTCCAGCGACTGCGCTCCGGACTTCGCGACGAGCTTCACGGTCGGTTTGGCCTCACCACGCTCCGCTACGTTACTACAGGGGCAGCGGCGGGCCGCGGCGCGCCTACTGCTGCAGCTGGCTGCCGAGCTGGCCCAGGCGCTCGGCGAAACGGCCGGCGTCGAAGGCGTAGGAATTCTGCAGCTCGGCGGCGAGCCCTTCGGCGGCGCCGGCGAGGCCGGAGCGCAGCCGCCGCGGTTCGCCTGCCACCAGCTGGCTGACCAGCGTCTGCACCGCCAGGGCCGCCTGCTGGGCGGAGAGGTAGTCCGCCACCTCGAGGCCGTCCTCGTCCCTGGCGACCGCCAGCAGCAGCCGCCGCGCCTGCGCGCCGTCCCAGATCGCGCGGTCCAGGCGCGGGATCAGCTCGGCCGCTTCGCGGCTGAGCTGCTCGGCGGTGGCCGCCACCTCGGCCGTCGGGGTGTCCAGGCGGGAGAGCTGGCCGGCCAACCTCTCGACGGCGGCGTCGAGCGCCGCCTGGCGCTCCGGGGCGACCGCGGCGACCAGGCGGCGCAGCACCGCGTAATGGGAGGGGCTCCAGCGGGGCAGCCCCGGGCGCTCGCTGGCGAAGCCGGCCGGCGGTGCCGTGTTGCGCCAGCGCTCCTGGGCCAGCGAGTGGTGGCAGGAGTCGCAGCGCAGCTCGGTGAACTCCGGCCAGAGGGCACGGCCGCCGCCGGCGGCGCTCGCGGGGTTCGCGCCGTTCGCGGCGCGGGCCTTGCGCGCCACCTGCTCGAGCTCGGCGCGGAAGGCCGCCGCCTGACCGACCGCCCAGGCGCGGGTGCCATGGGTGTCGCGCTCGCCGGCGGTGTTGGGCTGGCGGTCGGCGAAGGGCAGCCAGTGGGACGGCATGGCCTCGCTGTAGTTGTCGAGCTCGAAGCCGAGCGGCGGATGACCGGCGGCGAGCAGCTCGTGATCGACGGTCTGGCCGGGGGCGCCGAGGTGGCAATCGAGGCAAACCCGGGCGCGGGTGCCGATGTCCCGCAGGTCGGTCATGCCGGCCGCGATCGACTGCTGGTGGGTCCAGCTCTCGGAGCGGTGGCCTTCGAGCCAGCCGCTCGCGGCGCCGTGACAGCTCTCGCACGATATGCCGTCCTCGAGCTCCAGCGGGCCGCGCCGCTGGCGCGCCGGCACCGACAGCGCATGGCACCCGAGGCAGGCCTGGCTGTCCCCCGGCGCCTTGCCGAGCTTCATCCGGCGGGCGATCGTCTGCGAGCGGTCGTTGAAGAGGACGCCGTAGGCCTGGGCGTGCAGGTCGCGCTTCTGCCAGATGAAGTACTCGTCCTGGCGGATGCCGAGGGTCTTGCGCGGCGTGACGCCACCATGGCAGCTGCTCGACCCGCAGGCGGTCGGACCCAGGTAGAGCCCGGGCTCGGGCGGCGGCGCGATGGCCGCGGCGGTGCCGGCAGGGGTGCCGACCGAGGTGCCGGCAGGCGCCGAGGCTCCGAGTGAGGCGGCGCCGGTGCCGGTGCCGGCACCGGCGGCCGTGGCCGGAGCGGCAGCGGCCGTACCCGGAGCGGCGGCGGCGCCGGCAGCTACCTTGGCGGATTGGCCGGCGCCGCGGCTCGGCGCCAGGGTGAGCGCCCCGGCCAGGGCCGCGGCTAGGATCCAGGCATCGAAACATCGGATCGGCTTCATGGCCGCCTCTCCTGGGGAGCGGGTTGAGGGTAGGTCGGCGAGGCGGCGCGCGCCTTGGCGGACAGCGCCGCGGCCTTCGCGCCGGCGGCCGGCGCGGCCGGTGGTTTGGCGGCAACGGCGGTACCGGCCGGACCGGGCGGCTGATCGGTGACGGTGTAGACGGCGCCGCCGCGCAGGTAGAGGCGGCGCGTCTCCTCGGCGTTGAGCGGGCGCGCGCCCATGCGGTTGAAGACGCTGACCTGGTTGCCGCTCTCGTCGGCGGCGCGGTCGCGGTCCAGCCCCTTGGACAGCGCCAGCGCCGGCCCATGGGTGCGGCGGGTCGCGATCAGCCGCGGCGCCGGACGCGGGCTGAAGCCGAGATAGCCGGGCACCGTCTCCGGCGAGGTCAGCTGTAGCACGGCGAGACCGTGGCCGCCGTTGGCGACGTAGGCGAAGAGGCTGGCGTCGGTCGAGCCCACCTTCACGTCGCGCACGTCGTCGAGCTTGCCACCGGCGTCGAAGAGCTGATCGACGACCGGCCGCTCCGGCCGCTCGACGTCGACGATCGCCACTCCCTGCCGACCGGCGGCGAGGTAGGCATAGGTCCGCGCCACGTACACGCTGCCGGCGGCGAAGCCGCTGGCGCGCGCCGCCAGCCGCGGCGCCCGCGGGTCGGTCACGTCCACCACCGCCAGGCCCTGGCGGTCGGCGACGAAGGCATAGCGGAACTGCACCGCGACGGCGGCCGGCTGGTCGAAGCCGCCGAGCGTCGCCACCACCTTCGGCGCCAGCGGCTCGGACGCGTCCACCACCACCAGACCGCGCCGCGCCACGACGTAGACGGTGTTGCCGGCGATCGCCAGGTTGGTGGCGCCGTCGAGCGCGCCGTCCGGGTTCCAGGTCAGCGCCCGGCGCAGGAAGTTGTTCTGCGGATCGGCGTCGGTCAGGGTGTCGACGTTGACGAAGATCAGTCCTTCCTGGCGGTCGGTGACCAGCGCGTAGTGATAGAGCGGGTGCATCGGCTGCTCGTGGTTGGCGGGATCGCCGCGGCGCCAGGGCGCGACCGGCATGGTGGTCGGCAGCGCCACCGCCGTCGCGTCGCGGGTCGGGACAAAGGTGCGCTGGCCGAGCGGCGAGACCGGCGCCGAGACGACGCGCTCCGAGAAATCCTTGTTGTCGACGTTGGCGACGTCGAGCACCACCAGGCCGCCGGACCCCTGGGCGGTGAACAGGTACTCGCCGCGCAGCTGCACGCTGCGCACCTCGGCACCCCGCAGCCGGCCGCCGCGCGCCTCGTGGTGATGGGCCTCGCGCAGCTCGCCGCCTCGTTTTTCGTGGGCGCGGTAGAAATCGGGATAGGCCAGCCGGTGCAGGTAGCTGCCGATCACCGCCTGCGGCTCGTCCCACTCCGTCACCTGCACCGCGTCCAGGCCGCTCTTGCCCTCGGCGACCCAGGCATAGCGGCCGATGAAGTTGACGAAGTTGGTGCCCTGGGTGAGCAGCTGCGCCATCCAGGCGTTGTTGTCGCCGGCCGCCGACAGGTGGCAGTCGGTGCAGGCCTTGGTCTCGCGGGCGCGCACCGTGTGCGGCACATGCGGATTGAACGCCTGGCTGCTGAAGCCGGGGGCCGAGATCGGCGGCTGCTGCATGTAGAAGTGGTCCCGGTTGGCGTTGGTCGAGGAGAGCACCAGCGCCGACGAGGACCGCACCGGCGCGACCTTGCCGCCGGTGGCGGTGCCGCTCACCCCCAGCATGTAGGCGTCGGTACGGATCACCTGCGGGTTGTAGGAGGCGTAGTTGCGGGTCTCCGTCCCCTCGTAGTGCTTCATTGCCGACTTCTGATCCGCCTCCTGCGGCAGGTGGCAGCCGGAGCAGGAGGTCATCCAGGAGGAGTGGCAGCTGTAGCAGGTCATCGAGCTGTCGGAATGGGCGAGCGCCGCCTGGTCGCGCGGCACGAAGCCCCAGCTGGCGCCGTCGCGCTGCAGCGTCTTGGCCAGGCGCGATCGCTCGCTGTAGTGCACGTTGCCGGGGGTGATCGAATCCTTGACCTGCACGACCTCCCACTCGCGCGCGCCGTCGAGCATCGAGCGCTGGTAGAGGCGCCCGCCGCGCCAGACGAACTGGCGGCGGCCCGACGGCGTGATGCCCAGCGACAGGTCGGTGCCCGACGGCGGCGCCGCCGGGCCGGAGGTGCGCAACGTCGCATAGGTACCGATCGTGCCGTGGCAGTCGCTGCAGCCGATCTCGATGGCGCCGCCGTACTCGCCGTGCAGCAGCCCGTCGCCGTGCGCGTCGCCCGAGAAATGGCAGTCGACGCAGTGCATCCCCTTCTCGAGGTGGATGTCCTTGAGGTGGACCGCCTTCTTGAAGCGGTCGGGGTCGTCGAAGGCGACCACCTGGTCGTCGGCGTCCAGCAGGCGCCCCTTGCGGTCCTGCTTGTAGACCGCGCGGAAGATCCAGCCGTGGCCGTGATAGTCGGCGAACTGGGTGTGCTTGAGCTGCGGGTTGAGGTCCGCCACCCGGTCGAGGAAGGCGCGGTCCGACCACAGGCCGCGCACCGCCGCCCCCTCGGGGTTGCGGTCGAGGCTGGCCCGCTTCTCGGCGGCGGTGGGATAGCGCTGCTTGGCGGGCCACAGCGCCTCGCCGTCGGTCTCGTAGTCCCACATGGTGTAGCCGAGGTAGGTGTTGACGAAGGAGTTCGGCTGGTGCATGTGGCAGGACATGCACTGGCTGGTGGGGATGGCGCGGGTGAAGGCGTGACGGAGCGGATGCCCGGGCTCGCCGCGCGGGATGGTCGGATCGCCGGTGGCGCTCTCCCCCGAGTGGCCGTAAGCGGCGTAGGGGCCGGAGTTGGCCGGATCGCGGTCGTTGGCGTAGACGACGTGGCAGGCGGTGCAGCCGCTCGAACGGAAGTCACCCGGATGGTCGTTGGTGCCGAGCAACGACAGGTGGGGATCGTTGAGCCGCGTCTTCTGCAGGTTGAGCACGCCGGGGCTGACCCGCAGGCCGGTGCCGCGGCCGCGGTTGCTCAGCCGGATGTCGGGCTGGCCCGGATCCTCCTCGGGGTTGGGGTTGCCGATCTCGGGCGGCGACGGCGACTGCAGGCGGCCGCCGCGCTCGAAGGCGCGGAAGTACTCGCCGGGCTGGACGATCTCCCAGCGCGGCAGCGGCAGGGTGAACGGCAGGGCGCCGCGCGCCAGCTCCTCCGGGGTCGGCGGCACCGCCGGGCGGATCTGCTGGCCGCCGCCGTCGCGGCCGTAGCTCTCGCCGAGCGCCGACAGCTTCTGGCCGACGATGCCGTTGGCGTAGCCGGCGGCGCCGAAGAAGATCGAGGCGGTGGTCATCGGGCTCTTCAGCACCCGGTTGACCTGGTCCTGGTGGCAGGGGCCGCAGGTCTCCTGCGCCACCCGCAGGTCGCCCGGGTTGATGAAGCGCACGAACTCCGGCGACTCGGCGAGCAGCAGCGTGTAGCTGCGCTCCGGGTTGGCCGAGCTCAGGCGGCCGGCGGGGCGCGGCGCGGCGGCCGACCCCGCCCAGCGCTCGGGGAAGCGCGGCTTGACGTGCGCCGCCGCCAGCGCCGCCTCGTAGGGCGGGCTGCCGGGCGCCGCGCCGGGGGGCGCCGTCGCCCCCGGATCGCCGCCGTGGCATTGCACGCAGCTGATCTGCACCGCCTCCGAGGCGTGGATCGGCTCGATGCCGGCATGGCAGCTCACGCAGCCCAGGCTGCCCGCCAGCGCCGCCTCCCGCGACTGCCGCAGGGTCGCGGTGCTCGAGCCGGTGGAGCCGGCGGCGCCGGTGGTGCCGGCGGGCGAGCCGGGCGGTGACGCCCAGCCGGCGGCGGGAGCGCCGGCGAGGCCGGAGAGCAGGCCGATGGCCGCCGGCACCAGCGGCAGCAGCGCGAGCAGCGCCAGGCGGTCCGGCCGCCGGCGGCGGCGACGCGGGTGCCTGGTGGGCGGCGCCGGCGACGCGGCCGGCGGCTGGCGGAAGCGGCCGAGGTTCGGTGTCACGGGGACCTTTCCATCAGAAGGACAGCACCAGGTTGCTGAAGCCGGCGAGCAGCGTGCCGGTGTTGCCGTAGATGTCCTTGAACCCGGTGCCGGGGACCAGCGCCGCCACCCCCGCCAGCACCGTCACGTGGTTGTTGAGGAACGGCCGGAAGCGCGCGCCGACGCTCAGGTCCCAGCCGATGGTCTCGCGGATCGGCGACTGGAAGAGCAGCAGCTCGAGCGTGCCGGTGTGATCGAAGCGCAGGTAGTTGGCGGTGATCTCGACGCGCAGCCGCGGCAGCAGGTCCAGCTCGAGACCGGCGCTGGCAAGGTGCAGGCCGGGGTTGACGAAGTTGGGCTGTCCCTCGTCCTTGCTGCTGCGCAGGTCGGGCAGCAGGCTGCCGCGGTTCACCAGCGCCACCCCGATGCCGGGCAGCAGGATGCCGATGCGGTTCCAGAAGCTGAAGCCGCCGCCGGCGAACTCGGGGTTGTCGAAGATGCTGTCGAAGCCGCGCGCCACACGCGCCGTCGGATTGCCGTCGCCCGAGGCGTAGAGGTAGGCGAGCTTCGGCCGCCACCAGTCGCGATCGACCGACACCTCGAGCGCTCCCATGCCGGCGCGGATGTCCACCCAATCGTGGCCGCCGCCGGAGGGGTCGGGACCGGCGATGGGGTTCAGGCTGTCGCTGCCGGTCACGTAGTAGAAGGCGTGATCGACGTTGACCGGTCCGAAGTGGCCGAGCCCCGTCCAACCCAGGTAGAGCGCGTGCACGGCATGCGGCGTGAACGAGCCCACCGGATCGGGGCGCACCAGGAAGCCGTTGGTGTCGAAGTGCAGGCTGCTCTCGTCCGAGAGGTAGTGCACCGAGGCCTGCGCGGTGTAGCCCGGCACCAGGAAGTCCTGGCGATAGAAGTTGGCGATAGACACCTGCTGGTGGCGGGCGTCGAAGGTGTTGAGCCCGCTGTTGGTGTCCTTTTCCAGCCGGTCGAAGAATGCCAGGTTGAACTGGTCGCGGTTGGACTCGTAGGAGCCGAACACGCGCGCCCCGAGGTTGGTGTCGGAGAAGATGAAGCCGCGGAAGTCGCTGTTGAACGGTTGGATGCCGACCCGCGCCGACACGAAGTCGTAGTTCGGCGAGAGATCGGCGAGCTTGAGCTCCCCGAACAGCTCCTGCAGCGCCACGAAGCCGTCGAGGCGGCTGGTGCCGTTGCGCACGTCCGGGTTGACGATGCCGTTCTCGGCGACCTGCAGGTCGTTGACGTTGGCCACCAGGCTGCCCTTGACCCGCCAGTCGACCGGCCGGAAGGCGGTGTCGCCCTGGAACAGGTCGGCGGAGAAGCTCATCGTCTGGGTGAGCAGCAGCTGGCCCTCGTGGCCGAAGAAGGTCAGGCTTCCGGGACGGTTGGCGCTGATGCCCGACGGGGTCGGCAGCTGGCGCGCCTCGACCATGGTGTCGGAGATGGCGCTCAGGTCCAGGAACAGGTTCTGGCCGTGGATCGGCAGGTCGCCCTTGAGCCGGTTCTGGTTGTAGGGGTCCCAGGGGCTGCCGGGGACGGTCAGCTCATAGGGCGGCAGCACCACCCGCCAGCGGTCGGTGAACTCCTGGAAGTCGGCCTCGGCCGACTGCACGGGCGGGGCGTAGCTCTCCGGCTCCGACAGCAGGGGCCGGCGCGGGAACCGGCCCGGCAGCTGCACCACCAGGTCCGCGATCGCGCCGGCGGTGCCGCCGCCGGCCGGCGCAGCCGCCGGCGCTTGCACTGTGACCCTGACCAGGTAGGTGCCGGCGGCGAGGGGCACCGGCCAGCGCACCGTGAAGCGTCCGTCCGCGCCCACCGAGCCGACCGGCGGCGAAGCCGGCGGAACCGTGGCCGGGGCCGCGCCGGGCGCGGGCGTGCCGGTAGAGCCGGCGGCCCCGGAGGACGCCGGCGGCGAGGCCGGGGCGATCGACAGCTCGACGGTGGAGCCGGCCGGCGCGGTGGTGGTGCCGTCGATGGTCACCTCGGGGGTCTGGCTGAACAGCGGCCGGCCGCCGTGGATCTCCAGCTGGTAGGGCTCGCCGGCTCCGGTGGCGGCAGGGGAAGCAGCCGTGGCAGGCGCCGGCGGCGCGGCGCTCAGCAACCCGGGCGCCAGCAGTGCCAGGCAGGTCCCGAGCAGCAGCAGCGCCGGGTGGGGCCGCGGCGACACCCGGCGAGCGTGAGTGGGCGCTCGCATCAGTTCTCCGGGTTGCGCGGGAACTTGAGGAAGGGCAGCCGGGCGCCGTCGACGGTGAGCCGGTCCGCCCAGATGCTCTGCGGCGGCAGGAAGCCCTGCGCGCCGAGGAAGGTCACGTAGTCGTCCTGATCGACGCCGTCGCCGCTCACTCCCAGGCCGCCGGCCAGGTTGCTGCCGTGGTAGAGCGGCACGCTGCCGGGGAAGAAGACGATGCCGCTCTGGTGGGGGTTGGTTGCCTGTTGCCCCTGGGTGCAGGGGAACGAGGTGTCGCGCAGGAACAGATCGAAGAACGGGCCGGCGCCGGTGCCGTCGATGCCTGGCGGGTACAGCGGCTGGGCGCCGAAGCCGATCGTGCGGTTGGTCACCGCGGTGCCCGCGGGAACTGCCGGCAGGTCGGCCTGCGCGGCGACGCTGCCGCCGCTGAAGTAGACGACGTTGCGCGACTTGGCCGCCGCGACGTCGATCGAGAAGACGGTCGCGTCGGGCATGCGATAGAGCGCCAGGATGCTGCCGTCGAGGTCGCTGACCGCGATCACCATCCGGGCGCGGGCGCCGATCGGCAGCCGGATCTGCGCCCGGGTGCGGGAGGCGCCGGCGACGGCCTGCTGCACGATCTGGTTGACCTCGGCCTTCGACAGCTGGGTGCCGGCCGACGGCCCGACCAGGTAGCCCTCCGGCGCGCAGCCGCCGGTCAGCGGCCCGACGGTGAAGGTGCCGGCGGCGCTTCCCGGATTGGTGCCGGCAGGGCGCTGCCGCTGGTCGACGAACGGCAGGCGGATGCCGTTGATGAACACCACTCCCGGCGCCGGCACCACCGGCAGGAAGCCGGCGGTGGCGGCCGCGGTCAGGGCGGCGAACTCGGCGTCCGCCGGCAGGACGCCGGCGACGCCGACGCCGCCCACCACGGCGGAGCCGCGGAACAGCGGCAGGCCGCCCGGATCGACCGCCGCCTGGTTGGTGTCGAAGGGGCCGATCTTGCCTGTGACCGGCCCGGTGCCGCAACCCGCCTGGACGCTGCCCTTGCAGGTGCCGCCGGCCAGCGAGCCCGCCGGCGGCACCGCCTGGCCGGGGAGGAAGGTGACGTCGAGGGAGCAGCCGCGGTTGGTGTTCTCGATGCCGTAGAGCGCGCCGTTCGAGGTGTTGGCGATGCCGGGCGGGAAGTGGATGCCGGAGATGAAGCGGACGGTGCGCGAGGAGAGCGGCGCCTGGTCGTTGCTGAAGAAGGCCCCGGTGCGGGCGAGCCCCACCGCCAGATCGTCGTCGGCGGCGGCGGTGCCGGGCTTGCGGAAGACGCCGAGCACCTTGCCGACCCGGTCCACCACGGCGACCGTCATCGCCGGCGCATCGAGAGCGGCGGCGGCGGCATGCGCCACGGCGGTGACCTCCGCCGGCGACAGCGCCGGCTCGCCGTCGAGGCAGACCGGCGGCGGTGCGACCTTGACCGGAGGAGGAGGAGGGTGCCCAACCTGCGGCGAGCGCGGCGAGGCCGTCGCCCCGCCGTCGGGATGACCGGCCGCGCCAGCCTCGGCGAGGCCGGAGTCGGGGTCGCCGAGGACCCCGGAGGCCTCACTCGCCTTGCCGGCATGGCCAATCAAGGCTAGCGCAAGCACCAAGCCGCCGGTGGCAAGCCAGCCGGCAAAGGCCAAGAAACTCGGCCGCCAACACCGCGGAGCCAAACCCGCCTCGCCGGTGGTCATAGATCTCGCTAGTCGTTACCGAAGCTAAAGTTATCGTCCCGGCGCCAGGGCTGTCAAGG